>NZ_CP177112.1:0-2462455 GCF_046717505.1 Corynebacterium sp. LaCa78 | reverse complement strand
AACGGGCTACCTTCAATAATTCTCTCGGGGACGGGTGGACAGTAAATAACAAATTCCACGGTGGATTCCACCGTGGTTTTCACAGTGGTTTTTATCGAGTCACCTCGATCTCCACAGAGTTATCCACAGGTGTGGAAGAAATAGTTATTCACAGCTTAGTGCATGGCTGTGGATAACTTGTGATAGACCACTTTATAGCGTTGTACTGCGGAAATGCTAAAACTCTCAAGTGGTTATTTAGAGTTATCCACAACGGTGCACGTGCTGTGGAATTCGATTCCTTAGTTCTACCGCCGCGAAGGCGGGTGTGTCTAACGGAAGATTTATACTTAAAATGCAGGCGGCTATAGACCATTGCGGTGCGAAGGATTAGCCGCAGCATGAGCGCCAAAACTGGCCTTCTAGCTGCAGGAAAAAACACTTATGTAATTTCGGGTGTACCCGAGTGTCGATTTGTTTCCGGCGGTTTAAATCACGTAATCTGGCATGGTCTATTGCAACAGAGGGTTGCGCGTGAACAGGACAGTGTCACTTCGCACTGGCAGGGCTTACCAGAGCTCGCCGAGCGTTTAGATAACAGTGACGCGTCAGGTTCATGGAATCCATTCATCAGTGGATGTGCTGCCGTTTTGTGGCGGCAGTATGTCCACGTACAACTTCAAGGAGAATTGACGTGGCAAAGGGTAAGCGCACGTTCCAGCCGAACAACCGTCGCCGTGCACGTAAGCACGGTTTCCGTACTCGCATGAGCACCCGCTCCGGTCGTGCAATTGTGGCCGCTCGCCGCAAGAAGGGCCGCGCAAAGCTGTCCGCATAAGTCATGCTGCCAGCCCACCACAAGCTCACATCGCCGCCGCAATTTCGACGGACGATGAAGGGCAGTCGCCGGCAGGGCACTCGCACCGTCGTCGTGCATGCGCGCGATACTATGAGTGCGAATTCCAATGGCACCATGGGCAATCCGGCCGAGATCGCGGCCACCGGGCCGCGATTCGGCCTCATTGTTTCTAAAGCCGTCGGGAATGCAGTGGTACGCCACCGCACCTCCCGGCGGCTTCGCCATGTGTGCATGACGCTCATCCCCAAGCTTCCAGCGGGCGTGGATGTAGTGATTCGTGCGCTACCTGCAAGTGCGACCGCTACCAGTGAGCAATTAGAAAAAGATATTACTAAGGCGCTGCGCAAACAATGGGATATTTAAATACCCGTGGGGAAGAAATTCCCGCAGCCTCCGGACTGGCTGCACCGCTGGTTAAAGCGGTTCGTTTCTACCAAAAGCATGTCTCGGGCCTTAAGATGGTATCAACCTGTCGGTTCGAACCGACATGCAGTGCTTATGCCTTAGAGGCGTTGTCCAAACACGGCGCGCTTAAAGGTACGGCGATGGCAATGGCTAGGGTGTGCAAATGTGGGCCCTGGCATCCGGGCGGATTCGATCCAGTCCCGGGACCGGTCACCAACAACAACTGAGGATTAAACACTCGTGCTTAATTTCATTTACTGGCCAATTTCGGCCGTTTTATGGTTCTGGCACTGGCTGCTATCCCTCGTAATGGATCCCGCGTGGGGCATTACGTGGATTTTGGCCATCGTGCTGCTGACCTGGACGCTGAAGGCGCTCATGGTCAAGCCCACCGTGAGCCAGATTCGCTCTTCGCGCAAGATGCAGGAAATCCAGCCTAAGGTGCAGGAAATCCGCGCGAAGTACGGCAAGGATCAGGCTCGAGCTGCACAGGAAATGCAAAAGGTCTATAAGGAATCTGGCGTTCGCCCGATGGCCGGCTGCCTTCCGGTCTTGGTACAGATTCCAATGTTCATTGGTCTTTTCCACGTGCTGCGCTCGTTCGACCGCACGGTTTCTGTAGCCGGCGGCATTGGACACCCCAGCGGCGAGCCGATGTCCATTGAGGCCAACGCCAATACCGCGAACTACATCTTCAAGCCGGAGCTCGTTCAGCAGTTCTTGGACGCCAAGATCTTTGGCGTTCCGCTGGTTACGAACCTCCGCCTGAACTCGCCCTTGGTGGAAGGCGTTACCACCACCACCCAGGCGGCGTTCATCATTGTGCCGATGATTGCCGTCATTGTGGTGCTGATGCACTTCAACGCGCGCATGAGCCTGAACCGCCAAGAAAAGCGCCGCGCCCAGGGCAAAACTTCCGCCCCGCAGGGCCAGAATGCGGAAATGATGCAGCAGCAGATGGCCATGATGTCCAAGATGATGCTGTGGGTCATGCCCGCAATGCTGATCTTCTCCGGCTTCATCTGGCCCATCGGTTTGTTGTTCTACATGCTGTCCAACACCGTGTGGACCTTCTTCCAGACCCGCATCATCTACGGCAAGATGGACCGCGAAGAAGAAGAGGAAGAGGCCGCTAAGATTGAAGCTAAGCGCACTACCGCTCCAAAGCCTGGCGCTCGCAAGAAAGACAACCGCACCAAGAAACAGCGGAAGAACGACAACTAAACAGCTACTGAGGAGATTCTCATAGTGTCCGAGATGGACCCGTCTGCAGTATTTGGCTCCCGCCTGCCGCTCGCGCAGGAATACCACGATTCGCTCGCTACAGACGGGTCCACTCGTGGTTTTATCGGCCCGCGCGAGGTACCGCGGCTGTGGGAGCGCCACATTTTAAACTGCGCCGTTATTGAACAAGTCATTCCGGAAGGCGTCACGGTTATCGATGTCGGCTCTGGTGCCGGATTGCCCGGCATCCCGCTGGCCATCGCTCGTCCCGATCTGCACATCACGCTCATTGAGCCGCTTTTGAAGCGCTATAACTACCTCAATGAGATCACCGAAAAGCTGGGCTTAGATAACGTCACCGTGCTGCGCGGGCGCGCCGAAGAAGGACCCATTAAAAAGGCAGTGGCCGGCGCGGACGTGGTGACCTCCCGTGCAGTTGCTCCCCTGGGAAAGCTGGCAAAGTGGTCTCTTCCCCTAGTACGCAAAGGCGGGGAAATGATCGCGCTGAAGGGCTCTTCTGTACACGAAGAGCTGGAGCGCGATGCCGCGGATATTAAGAAGGCCGGCGGCGGAAAAGCCGAGGTCACGACCGTTCATGGAACCACGATTATCCGTGTCCCGCGCGTGAACTAAAGTAGACGGCATGACTAATCCGCGCCTTATCACTATTGCTAACCAGAAGGGCGGCGTAGGTAAAACCACCTCCGCCGCCAACTTGGCCGCAGCCCTTGCTACTGAAGGCAAGAAGGTATTGGTCATTGACCTTGACCCCCAGGGAAACGCATCGACCGCCATGGGCGCGGAACATAGCTCAGGAACCGATTCCAGCTATGAATTGCTCTTGGGTGATTGCACTGCGGAAAAGGCCATGCAGGCTTCCCCGCATAACTCCAACCTTTATTGCATCCCCGCGACCATCGATCTTGCCGGTGCGGAAATTGAGATGGTGTCTCTCGTGCGCCGCGAGTTTCGGCTTTACGATGCCCTCCATAACGGGTTCCTAGAAGAACACGGCTTTGAATACGTCTTTATTGATTGCCCGCCATCTTTGGGTTTGCTGACGATCAATGCCATGACGTGTGCGGAAGAAGTCATTATCCCTATCCAGTGTGAGTACTACGCACTGGAGGGCGTGGGCCAGTTACTGGGCAATATCACCATGATTCGCGAGCACCTCAATGAAGATCTGCATATCTCTGCGGTGCTCCTTACCATGTATGATGCACGTACACGTTTGGCCGAGGATGTGGCCGAAAACGTCCGCGAGCAATTTGGCGCCGTTGTCATGGGCAATGTCATCCCGCGTTCAGTGCGCGTCTCAGAGGCGCCTGGTTACGGGACCACGGTGATTGATTACGCCCCTTCGTCCACCGGCGCACGGGCGTACCTCGCCGCGGCTCGCGAGCTCAACAGGCGTGGTGATTATCGCCCGCATCCCACCACGGGAGCGATTGGCGTGAGCCCCGAAATTTATGCGGAATTGGAAGGATAGGATTTCATGGCAGAACAAAAGCAAGGTGGCCTAGGCAAAGGCCTAGCCGCTCTCATCCCGTCCGGCCCCGACGCACCCACCCGCAAACCACGGCTGGGTGATTCCGCCGCAGATATTATCTTGGGAAACTCCACGGGAAATAGTGAGCGCAAGGCACGCGGCGAAAAGCGCGTAAAAGGAGCTCCCACCATCCAACAAGGCTCTGGGTCCAAGTCCTCCAAAAAGCGGCAAGCTACGCCGGCGGCAATCGGTGCGACTTACCGTGAGATTTCCGTGGGGGAAATCGTCCCCAACCCCAAGCAGCCGCGCACCGTTTTTGATGAGGATGAGCTCAGCGAGCTGGTTCACTCCATCCGCGAGTTCGGCCTCCTGCAGCCGGTCGTCGTACGCCCCTCCGAGGAGGGCGGATTCGAGCTCATCATGGGTGAGCGTCGTTGGCGAGCTTCCTCCAAGGCTGGCTTGGCCACCATCCCGGCCATCGTCCGCGACACCAAAGATGACAACCTGCTGCGCGATGCCCTGCTGGAAAACATCCACCGCGTCCAACTCAACCCTTTGGAAGAGGCACACGCCTATCAGCAGCTCTTGGAAGAGTTCGGAGTAACCCAGAACGAATTAGCGGATCGCATTGGCCGCTCGCGCCCACAGGTGACCAATATGCTCCGCCTGCTACGGTTGCCGGTGGATGTGCAGAAGCGAGTTGCCGCAGGCACCCTCTCGGCCGGTCACGCGCGCGCTATCTTGGGCCTCGACGATAAGGAAGCGATGGACTACATCGCGGACCGGGTAATTTCGGAGGGCTTGTCCGTGCGTGCCACCGAGGAAGCCGTGACGCTATATAAGCGCGACGGGAAACCCGCAGAGAATAAGAAGAAGTCCCAAGTACCACAGCCGCAATTTTTCACCGACTCGGCCGAGCGCCTCTCGGATCGCTTCGATACTAAGGTCACCGTGACCATGGGCAAGCGCAAGGGCAAAATGGTCGTAGAGTTCGGCGACCAAGAAGATTTCGAGCGCATCATGGCGCTGATGGAGCGGGATAAATAACCTGCTCCTGTGGCAGGTTCCCCAGCTGCCTGCCACATTCGCAAAGTTAGTGCCCTCCTCTTTAGAGCGAGGGCACTATTTTTTAGAAAAGATGAAGTGGCCCTTGGCTTGTTCTTCCTCATGTTCGGCGCCCAGCGGAATGCCCTTGCGCTCGCGCAGGAGTAGGGCTGCAATAAATCCGACGATGCTTGCGGAGACAAGATATACGGATACCGCAAAGGTCGTGCCCGTTGCTTCTACCAACGAGGCCGCGATCATCGGGGCGAAGGCACCGCCGAGAACGGAGCCGATGGCATAGGTAATCGATACGCCCGAAGCGCGAATGGATGCTGGGAAAAGCTCTGTATACATGGCAGATTGCGCACCATAGGTTAAGCCGAGCCCAACCGTCAGGAAGATGAGGGCGGAATAAAGCAATCCCAGGGACGCCGTATTAACCAGCGGGAAAAGGGCCGCAGCGCCGATCGCTTGAATGACAAATCCGACGAGATACGTCGTGCGGCGCCCGATATAATCCGATAACCAGCCAGCGAAAAGCGTAAAGATGAGCCACGTGAAGGCCGATAGCGTGACGGCATTGAGGACATCGCCACGCGCGAGCGAGACCGGACCCTCGGGGTTGGTGGCGTAATTTTGGATATAGCCACCGGTGGTCATATAGCCCACGGTGCCGTTACCTGCAAAAACTAGGGCCGCGACGAGGACAAGCGGAAAATAGCGCTTGAACAAGATACCAATGGGGTTTGCCGCCTCGCGTTTCTTATTATCTGAGATCTCTTGAAAGACCGGTGACTCATCCACGCCGATGCGGATGGCATAGCCAATGATGACTAGGACGAAGGAAAGCAAGAACGGCACGCGCCAACCCCATTCAAGGAAGGCATCCCCTGGGGCGATGATATTCATGATGGAAAGCACGCCAGAGGACATCAGCAGGCCGATGGGGACTCCGATCTGTGGCCCAGCGCCAAAGAGGCCGCGCTTATCGTTGGGAGCGTGTTCAACTGCAAGCAGTACCGCGGAACCCCATTCTCCCCCGGCAGAGATGCCTTGAATGATGCGGAGGAAAATCAACAGGATGGGAGCCCATACTCCCGCCGTATCGTAGGTAGGCAGGAGGCCAATTAAAGTGGTGGCCCCACCCATGGCAAAAAGGGTGACCATGAGGACGAGGCGGCGGCCAAGACGGTCACCAAAATGGCCCGCTAGGAAGGCGCCAAGTGGGCGAAAAAGGAAGGATAGGCCCACGGAGGCGAAGGAGACGATGCTGGCTACCCCACCTTCTAAGGGGCCGAACATTACCTGGTTAAAAACTAGGCCGGCGACGGCGGCATAGAGAAAGTAGTCGTACCATTCAATCGCGGTTCCGATTGTGGTGGCAGCTACTACGCGGCGCGTTTCTTTTCTGGAAATTGGGGCGGAGGTTGAGCTGCCCATTATAGGAATCCATTCAATTAGTAGATATCAATAGCTTGGACTGATACTAATCGAATGAATTCTATTGGTGCAAGATAACGCAGTTAATCTTGCGCAGCGGCCAGTGATTAAGTCCGCTCTGTGCGCTCCAGCTTGTGCAGGCTAAGCCTGCTCCGCTTGAAGAAGCTCGGAGAATTTGTAGGTACCGGTAATGGCGGTGTCCTGCTCCATGAGGTACATGCGCTTGACGGCGATAACGATTGCTTCTGCAATATCGTCACGGCGCTTCGGGTTGGTAAGAATTTTGACGTCCTCAGGATTGGTGAGGTAACCCAAAAAGATCTGAACAACCGGCATCTGCGTCAGGCGCAAAAGATCCCAGGTGCGGCCGTGGTTAGAACAGTCCTGCAGATCGGTGCGCGCCACGATTTCACGCTGGATGAAGCCGGAAAGGGTTTCACCAATGAGTGAGGAGTTTCCGGATTCGGAACCAAAGTAGAACGTGGCTACGCCGTGGGCCTTCTCGTTGGGATAAGAATCGCACGCCAAAGAGATGACCATATCGGCATCAAAGGCATTGGCTAGCTCGGCACGGGATTGCACGTCCGCATCATCGGTGCGGGGGCGCGAAATAATGGTTTCCATGCCGGCGGCGATCATTCGGCCTTCGATGCGTTGGGTGAGATCCCAGAGGATTTCTTGCTCAGAAATATCACCAAAACGGCCCTTGACCGTGAAGCCGGAGTCCCGGCCACTTAGTGCAGGGTCAATGACCACGCGCTTGCCCGCCAACTTTGGACCAGCATTGCGCACACGCTCGCGCTCCAAAATATTGTGCGCCGAACCGCCGGTGATGCGGCGGCCGAGCAAGCTGAGCGCGCGAATGGTAGCCGGTCCACACACGCCGTCTTCCTGCAGCCCGCAATTGTGCTGGTATTCGGTTAAGGCAGCGTGGGTATTGCGGCCAAAATGACCATCGACGCGATCTTGATAGAAACCGAGCTCTTGCAGTTGTTGCTGCAATTGCGAAATGTCATCGCCCACCAATGGGTTGGTGGGTTCATAGCTCAATACGCGGCTGCCCAGGGTATAAGAGGCTTGGCGCAATTCGCGCAGGGTGAGATCGTCGATCTCTCCCGTTGGGAGGATGCCGCGCGATTGCTGGAATGCCTTGAGCACTTCAGCGAGATCGGCATCAAAGGTCTTATCAGTCTCGGAGTACTTCTGCTTTTTCCAGGCAGAGAGTTCGCCCGTGAAATCTGATAAGAGGCCAAGGCGAGCCAAGGTGGCGCGAGCTTCTGCTACGCGCACACTTGAATCACCAACCCGAAGAACGCGATTCACGCCTTTCACCCCTTCCACGGCCTAGGACTTTAGGCCGCATGGCAGATTTCCTACTCGGTAACTTTAGTAACAAGAGTAACAGCTATAGCTGCTTTTTCACTTGCGCCACGATGTCATCTTTAGAACGCAGGCCCACAAACTCGTCGACCTTTTCGCCGTTGTTGAAAATCAATACATTTGGAATGGACATGATTTGGAACATGGCGCCGAGGTTTCGTTCTTCATCGACGTTGACCTGGGCGATGGTGACTTCACCGTCGAGCTCATCTGCGACCTCTTCCAAGATCGGAGACAGCTTCTTGCATGGCCCGCACCATTCCGCCCAGAAGTCCACGACGACGGGTTTATCCGCCTCGATGACATCAGAACGGAATGTTTCAGTGGTTACCTTTTTGACGTTACTCATACTGAATCTAACGGTTTGCAGCCAAGAATTGTTCCGCATCCATGGCAGCGCGGCAGCCGGAACCTGCAGCGGTGATGGCCTGCTGATAGTGGTCATCTACCAAGTCACCGCAAGCGAAAACGCCAGGCAGAGAGGTCTTAGTAGAGGGCTGGTCAACCTCAACGTAACCATTGTCATTGAGCTTGACCTGGCCGTTGAGGAAGGACGAACGCGGATCGTGGCCAATGGCAACGAACATGGCGGTCACGTCCAAGGTGGAGGTTTCCCCAGTCTCAACGTCCTTGAGCTCTAGGCCGCCGACCTTGCCGTCATCTTCAAGCACGCGCTCGACAACCTTATTGGTTTCCCACTTAATCTGCTCGTTCTCCTGGGCGCGGTCCAACATGATCTTGGAGGCGCGGAAGTTTTCGGAGCGGTTCACAATGGTGACAGACTCCGCGAACTTAGTCAGGAAGGTAGCTTCCTCCATAGCGGAATCGCCGCCGCCGATGACGGCGATATTGTGGCCCTTGAAGAAGAAGCCATCGCACGTAGCGCAGGTAGAAACACCGCGGCCGGAGAGCTCTTCTTCGCCGGGAATGCCAAGGTGGCGTGGTGCGGCGCCGGTGGCGAGGATTACCGTGCGGGCTTCAAAAACCTCGTCGCCCACGTGGAGCTTTTTAATATCGCCCTCCAACTCGACGGAGTCGACGACTTCCATGCGCAGATCCGCACCAAAGCGGATTGACTGTGCGCGCATTTCTTCCATGAGCTCTGGGCCCATGATGCCCTTTTGGAAGCCTGGGTAGTTCTCCACCTCGGTGGTGTTCATTAATTCGCCACCGTATTCAAATCCCTCGAATACAATGGGGCTGAGTTCAGCACGAGCGGCATAAAGCGCGGCGGTATAACCGGCAGGTCCGGAACCTACGATGGCAACATCGTGGACGGTCATTGCTAACTCCCTAAAATCACAGTGTCATTTTGCGTAACGTCAAGAGTCTACCCGCCTGATTGCGAATCGTTCATATTGCAAAGGCTAGCGGCTGCGAAATTGATGCAAGAATGATGCGATATCGAGATGTTAACCGATGGCTTCGCGCAAGACCTCCCGCGCGCGTGCCCGGCGAGATTTAACGGTGCCAGGCTTTACGCCCTGGGCGGTGGCGACTTCGTTGACGCGGAACCCGGCGACATCGGTAAGCATGAGGGCTTCGCGCTGATCTTGCCTTAAAAGCTCCATGGTCTCGCGGACGACGAGCTGTTCCGCCAGATTTTCGGATGGGTTGTGTGCCAGCAGCGGATTGCGATCATCGGCAAAATCATCGCTATCGAGCGAGGCGTTTTCCCTATTAGCCCGGTGATTTAAATAGTCGTAGCCGGTGTTTTTCACCAGGCGGTGTAGCCACGTGCTTAAGGCCGATTCCCGCCGGTAGTTATGCAGATTGCAGCTAGCGCGCAGGAAGGCTTCTTGCACGACATCCTGCGCATCGTATTCATTCCTTGTATACCGCCGCGCCACGGTGGTCAGCCGCTTGCGGTGGCGTTCCACGATGGCGGAAAAGGCTTTATTATCCCCCTCGATAAAAGCATCAACTAATTCTTCGTCGCTGTGGTCAGGACTTAATGGCATCTGTAGATTCCCCCCGGATCAACAAGTGTTAAAGCAATTGTGACCCGAGGAGAACGCCGGCGCTAACCGGCGGCGGTACAGTTTATTGACCTTCTATTGTTGGGCGCGCACACGCAGGGTGCGGCGCAGGTGGTCGCGGCACTCCAGAAGCACGCGACGCAGCGCACCCGGCAGATCCTTGTGCAGGAGATCCGTGGTAGCGGACTCCGCCATGGAAGATTCCGGGTAGAGGCCGCGGATCAGCCGGTTGGCTATCTCTATCGGGTGGTTATCCCAGATGTCTTCGACGCGGCGGAAGAACTCTTCGGCGAAATCTTCTTGCAGCTTTGCCGAGCGTGGGGCATTGAAGCCTGCCAGCAGGGCATCGACCTCCGCATTGGAATATTCCTCTGGCGTCAGCGCGCTATCGAAGGCGGCCCGCTTGGTCTCCGGCGTGGGGAAGGCGTGGCTAGCGCCCAAGAATTCGGCGGCGCCGGTCAGCGTATTATCGCGCTGCTTTTCTGCTTTCAGCTCAGCCAGTTCGACGGCGTCGCGGGCGGCCAGGGCGCGCAGGATGGACCAGCGGATTTGCGGATCGAGGCGCAGGCCCTCCACCGTGCCAGCGAGCAGGTCACGCAGGCGCTCGGTTCCGGAGGCCTTAGGCGTTGCGGCCAGCGCGGCAATGGCGGTGCGGGCCAGAATGAGCTGCGCATCGGAGCCTGGATCCGCAGTGCCGAGCTGTTCCCACAGCGCATCGGCGAATTCGGCGCGCACCTGTTCGCGGCGGTCTTCGGCCACATAGTGCTGGATGGCAAAGTGCGCATTGCCGTAGGCGGTGGTCAGCAGCGTGGCATTGGTCTCTGCGGGCGCGTGCTTGGCGACGACCCCCACGTACTCCTCCGCAGTCCACTCCCCGTCCCTGGTGAGGTTCCACAGCGAGGTCCAGATGACCGCGCGGCTGAGCCCATCCTGGACCTCGGAGAGGTGATCTTTGATGGTGGCAAGCGAAGCATCGTCGAAACGGACCTTGGTGTAGGTGTGGTCGGCATCGTTAAGCAGCAGCAATGCCGGGGCCTTCTCCCCCGCTGCCTCATCCACGATGGTGCGGTGACCACCGGTGGGAAGGTCGATGTCGAACTCGCGGTACTTGTTCAGGCGGGCATCAAAAAGCGCCACGCTCAGGCGGTGCGGGCGGGTCGTATCCTCGGCCTCGGCGTTCACCGCGAGCTCGGTAATCTTCTCTCCCTCCGTGTGCAGCTCCGGGGTGAGGGTGTCCGGACCCCAGGTGCGCAGCCACGCCTTTGACCAGGAATCGAGGTCACGGTCAGTGTGCTTTTTCAGGGCCGTGAGCAGGTCATCGAAGGTGGCCGCGGCAAACGCATGCTCCTGGAAGTAATCCCGCGCACCCGCGTAAAAGTGATCGCGTCCCACGTAGTGCACGAGCTGCTTGAGCACCGCCGCGCCCTTGGCATAGGTAATGCCATCGAAATTCTGGCGCGCGGCATCCACGTCTGGGATCTCGGCCTTGATGGGGTGTGTGGTGGGAAGCTGATCTTGCAGGTAGGCCCAGTTTTTGCGCTGGCCGGCGAAGTTGACCCAGGCCTCTTCATAGGCGGTGGCGTGCACGGAGGCATCGGCGCCCATGAACTCGGCAAAGGACTCCTTGAGCCAGAGGTCGTCCCACCACTGCGGGGTGACAAGATCGCCGAACCACATGTGGGACATCTCGTGCAAAATGGTATTTGCGCGAGCGGCCTTCTGGCTGCGCGTGGCCTTAGAGCGGAAGATATAGCTTTCCGTGAAGGTCACCAGGCCCGGGTTCTCCATCGCGCCGAGGTTATATTCCGGAACGAAGATGGAATCGTACTTGCCCCAAGGGTAGGCAAAGCCGAAGTTCTCGTGGAAATAGTCCATGCCCTGCGCGGTAAGCTCCAGGATTTCCTCGTCTAAATACTCAAACATGGAGGCGCGGGCAAAGGCGCGCAGCTGCGCGGAGTGACCTCCATCCGGCGAGATCCAGGTGCGCTCCTGATACTTATATGGCCCAGCCGCAAAAGAGGTGAGGTATGTAGAAAGCGGCGGGGTGGGCGCAAAACGGACCGTAGCATTGTCCCCGTGCTCCTCGCGCTCAGCCTCCGGCTGGTTGGAGAGGATCTGCCAGTCCTTCGGCGCGGTCATGGTGACGTGGAACGGCGCCTTGAGGTCCGGCTGCTCAAAGCAGGGGAAGATGCGGCGGGCATCGGAAGGCTCGAGGTGCGAGTACAGATAGGTCGCGTCATCGGCCTGGTCGTGCATGCGGTGCAAACCCTGGCCCGTGCGCGAGTAGCGCGAGGCGCCAGTGACCTCAATCGTCAGCTCCTCCCCCACCGGTAGCCCGTGGAGGCGGATAAGGCTGCCATCAAAATCGACGTCCTGCGCCTGACCGTTAACCGTTACCTGCTCTACCGATTCTCCCAAGTAGTCCACGAAAAGCTCGGGCTCGGTGGTGGTGAGCTCTATGCGGCTCGTCGCGCCGAACGTGGGGCTTTCCTTCACCTGAGATAAGTCCAGGTGCAGGTGGTATGCCCACAGGTCTACTGCTGCGGCGCGCTCCTGAAGCAGCTCGTGCTGGGTTTTATCGCGTTGTGTCGTCATAGTTAGAAACTATAGTTACCGCAGTGAGAGATTTAACGAGATATCGGATGTGAAAACGATAAATGGAGTGTTGTGCTGCCGGGCTCAGCTCTCACTTTCCCGAGATTCGATAATCGCGATAGCAGCGAAAATAAGGTATACGATCAATAGCGAAAATAAGGTATACGATCAATGCGCCAGCCGTGGCATAGCTAAACGATGCCATTGCGGAACTTGAAAGGCTCTCCCTGAGCGCAAAGCCCACAGCTGACACAATCCCGAAAGTTATCGCAATGGAATCAACGGCAAGTGGAATCGTCGCCTTATAGTGATGAATCTGCCACGCGGTGACCGCCGTTCCACAAAGCAGGCCAATAATCGCAAATGCATTGTCTTGCATGTACATAGCCCACAGAGACGAGGAGAACGCTAATATCCCCAGCGATGCGTAGGTGAGGCCCCGTGAAGTAGTGGCCTTTTTCATGGTGTTCTCCTTGCGTCTCGTCCCGGCAATCAAGATCTGCTCGATCATTCGCGTAGGCGCAGACTCACACATCAAATCCGCGTACCTAAGGGAGGTGTACACCATCATTATTGCATGCTAGGAGCAGAGGAAGGGTGAGTTTGCTCTGGTATGGGCCCGTGCCACCCTAGCGCGGGCGCAGGCTTGAAAGCCTTGGGCAGGGAATATGACTAAAGCCCGCGGCCGGGCGGCGAGGCGGCGCGGGCTTTAGTGGTTGGTAACCAGGGGGGGCTGTGAGGCCCAAGATCTTCAAGGAAGTGCGATTACTGCTTGATGGCAGAAACCTCGAGCTCGATCTTGATGTCTTCAGAAACGAGGACGCCGCCGGTCTTGAGCGGAGCGTTGAAGTCGATGCCGAAGTCCTTGCGGTTGATCTTGGTCTGTGCCTCGAAGCCCAGACGGAAGTTGCCGAATGGGTCCTCAGCGGTAGCGACCTCTTCAACCTTGAGGTCGACAGACTTGGTGGTGCCCTTGATGGTGAGGTCACCGGTGACGGTGCCGTTGCCGTCCTCATCAACGTTGACGTTGGTGGTGGTGAAGGAAAGCTCTGGGTACTCCTCCACGTTGAAGAAGTCTTCGTTCTTTACGTGGCCATCACGGTCTTCGTTGCCGGTGGAGATGGAGTCAGCCTTGATGGTGGCCTCTGCGGTGGAGTCCGCGATGTTCTCGGCGACGTTGATGGTGCCTTCGAATTCACCGAAGTTGCCGCGCACCTTGGTGACCATGGCGTGCTTGGTAACGAAGCCGATAACGGTGTGCTCTTTGTCGATGGTGTAGGTACCTGCTGCGAGGGACATAATTGATTCTCCTAACGTTGTTGTTGATGTAACACCAACTACGATACTCGACTACGCACTTTAGTCAAGCCTTGAAGTAAAAATTCTTTTTCCAACCCGCTGACCTCGGCATTAAGGATGGCCTACAAGCTGGACCTCCCCCAGTGTAACCTCTTTTGCCTTAGGCAGTTCCGTGATGACTATGAGCGCGGCATCGAATTGTTGGGGCGCTTCTTTTAGCTCCAGCTCCTCGTTTAAGTGCTTGAACTTTCCTTCCGCCAATTTGGGAAGAGAGCTCAGCTGCGGGTGCTTCGGATCGAAATCGTCTTTATTAACGCCATAGATTTCGTAGTGCGCGCCATTGGACCTGGTGTGGGTCACGGTCATGACAGAAAGGTGGGCCGGGTTATCCAGGGTGACCAAGGCGCCGGAACCGGATTCCTTCGTGGACCAGGTGGTGATCGTCTTGCCATCGATAAGCTGCTCATTATCCTCGCCATCTGGCACCGTGATGGCGGATGATTCCTTGAGGTGCACTGGCGGGGTATCCGGGATCATCGTGGAGCCCTGCACGGTTTCGGTAACCGAACTGGTCTTTTCTACATCGCTGAGCAGGGACATCACCCACGTCGTCAGCGCCGCCATGCCCACGACGAAGATGGTGGCGAAAATGCCGATGACCACGACGCCAGAGCCCGAGTAACCGCGGCCGCCAAAGCCGGGTTCTTGCTTCGGATCCTCTTCCTGCGTGGGCTCATCTTCAACGACCACGGGGAGGGCCTCCGTCTTTTCTTCCTGCTCTTCCGGGGCAAATTCGCGCAGGCGCTTGGCGATGCCCGCCGAGGTCAGCCCCTCCGCCTCCTGCAGCTCTTCCAGCTTCTCTTCGCGGGTCTCTGCATCCGCAGCATCAAAGGCCAGCCGTGCCTCTTCGAGGCGCTCTGCGGCCTCATCGGCGGTGAGATTGGCGTCATCGGAAATATCGCGCAGCTTCTTCGGCGATGGTTCGGTCGATTCAACCAGCATGCTTAGCGCGGAGCTGAGGGCCTCGCGGTCGCTTTCTGCAGACGTCCCATCCAGCACCGCGGGGAAGGCAACCTTGACGATGCCGGAGGTGGATACGCGGAAGCGGTCGCGGTGCTCCACGCCGAGGATGAGGCCGGCGTCGTGGGCCGTGGCGGCATCGGCAAACAGCGGCGCGGTAGCGCGGGCAACGGAATTGGGATCGAGGTTATCTGCCTCTGCCACCTGCTTGAGGGAGGTGCCCTCAAACCAATCCGCCACCACCAGGCAGCCGGTGCGGTAGGACAAAATCTCGATATTATCCGCCATGGTCTCTAGGTTGAGCTCGGCCAAACGCCGCGTATTGCGGGAGATTTCGGCGGAGCGGCGGGCAGAGACCGTGGGCGTCGACGGCGCGATGGGTGCCTGGGTATTGGTATCGACGAACGTCAGCGCCACGAGGCGGCCGGTGGCTTGTTCGCGGGCTTGCCAGAACCGGGCGCCGGATACAGCGCCGTGATCCTGCAGGAGGCGGAAGCGACCGTCCGATACGGGGGCGCCGGGGACCAAGCGCGGGCCGCGGACGATACCGGCGGACATTGGTGGCGGGACCAAGGTGGCATTGAAGGAATCCTGTGTATAGACCGGCTGGATTTCCTGCAGGTCTGGTTCCTCGACCTCGATGGCCTTGGAATTGTCCACCGTGATGAACCGGGACATTCCCGGGATGCGCTGGAGGGCGCGCGCCAGGTTCTGCACCTCGGGCAGGGAGGACTTGGACAGAACCAACCCAGTGATAATCACAAAGACGATGCCCAGCACGACGACATTGACCAGCGAGACGATCGAAGGCAGCTGCTCCGGCAAGAACAATTGCACGAGCCAGTACAGCGCCCACGAGACAACCAGGCCTACCGCGCCGGCACCGGAGGACCACAGGACCGTCTGGGTCACGGCCTTGCCGCCCAGGCTGCCCAGCTTGCGCTTGAGCAGGAAGCCGCCGATGACCGCACCGGAGACAAAGCCAAAGCCGTTGGCGGTACCGAGGAGGATGACCACCCGGTCTGGGTTGCTGGTCATCAGCGGTGCCAGCAAGGTCAGCACGATCTTGGTCAGCGTGATGCCGGCAATGATGAAGGTGGGCGTCCACGCCTCTTCCCTGGCGTAGAAAACGCGCAGGTGCAGCAGCACCAACGCATATGGGATCAAGGTAAAGGCGGAAAAACTGATGGTGAGGCCGAGCTGCTCTGCGCTATCCGCGCCGTAGGCGCCGTACTGGAATAGCGCGCGGGCGATGGGCACGCCGAAGCCCGTCATGAAAATGACGATGGGGATTAGCGCGATGAAGGTCAGCTTGGTACCCAAGGTGAGGTCGCGCACCACGGCATCGACATCGCCATCGGCGGCATTGCGCGAAAGCCGCGGCATGATGGCGGTCAACAAGGTCACGCCGATAACGCCGTACGGCACCTGCAGCATCAGCCATGCGTTCTGGTACACCAGCGGCGCACCGGCATCGGCATACGCCGCCACACGGGAGGTGATGACGTAACCCAGCTGGGAGATGGCCACGTAGGTAATAATGGCCAGCGCCATGCCGCCGAATTGCTTGATGCGGGCATCGAGGCCCCACTTCGGGCGCAGGTTGATGCCGGCCTTTTTCAGGTACGGCACAAGGATAAAGCACTGCACGATCACCGCCGTGGTGGTGCCCAGGCCCAGCAGCATGATGTGTGGATCCGCCACCGGCGTAGGTTCGTGCGGGTCGAGGCGGCCTGGCAAAAAGCGATACGCCAGCAGGACGCTGATGGAGATGATGTTATTGACCACCGGCGCCCAGGCGCCAGGGCCAAAGATATTCTTGGTATTTAAGACCGCTTGGAAGAGGGCGAAAAGGCCGTAAAACAGGATCTGCGGCAAGAGCAAGAAGGCCAATGATGTTGCCTGCACGGCATTGGCCTTGGAATCTTCAGGCAGCATCATCCTTGTTAAGAATGGTGCGAAGATAACGGAGAGGATGGTAACGATGCCCAGGATCGAAAACGCCAGGGTAAAAAGTCTTCGGACGAAGGTTTCGCCGCGGTCCGAGTCCTCCTTCTCCGCGCGCACCAAGACCGGAACCACCAGTGAGGTCAGCACCGCGCCCAGCACGATTTCGGTGACCAGGTTGGGGATCTGGTTGGCGCTGCTAAAGGCCGTACCCACAGTGGCACCAAGGGTGGCGCCGATCAGCATCTGCCGCAGGAAGCCGGTGATGCGCGAGAGCAGCGTGGCGATGGCCATCGTTCCCGTCGCGCGGATGACGTCCTGATTGGAGGCCTCGATCTCCGCATTGCGGCCAGTCAGCGCGGACTTATCTTCCTCAGGGGGAACGGTCGTGTTCTGCACTGAGGGGGTGGGCCGCTTTTCTGGTACCGGTGCGGGCGGAGAGGCGCGCACGATGCGGCCGCGCGCGCCGGCGGTAACCGGGACACGGTTTTCTTCCGCATTGGGGGCGGTATCCGTGGGGTCTACCGCGCCTGCAGGTGCCTTCTCCGCGTGGTGGGCCTGGCGGCCATCTTTTTCGGTCATAGAGGATACAACTTCAACTTTTACTTTTCAGCCTTGTGATTTTTGCGTCGGTGACGGCCAAGCCGAAAGAGCGTAGCCAAAACCAGCGCGAGAGCGCCGGCTATGCCGGCAGCGTATAAGGTTACGATACCGGCACGTGTCTGCACCGAGATAGTGATGGGCTGCGAAATGGTCTGATCTTTAGGAGTGGCCAGCCACAGCCCAATGTCCGTGCGATCCGCATCCTTCGGCATATCAGCGGTCATGGATACAGTAATAGAGCCCTTAGCGGGAATACGGACGCTTTTGGGCGTGTTGAGCCGCGCGCCATCGGGGGCATCGTATTGCAGCTTCGCCTCCACCGGCAATGGCAGGCCATTTTCGGCCACGATGAGCAGCGGCGATGACTCAGATACGCGGGTATAAACATTGCCCGGCGGGATGAGGGAGACGGAATCGCGCAGATCCCGCAGCGTATTGGAGTGCATCTCCATGGTGCGGGAAAAGGACTGGCGCGCTGCGGCGTGGGTGCTCAAGCTATCGCGATTATTCAGCGATAAGGAATTGAGGAGATCGCGGCGCAGTGGCAGCACGAATTCAGAGCGCGTCATGGTGATATCAGGGTCATCCACCACGATATTCATTAGCTCATCGGTATAGCGCGCCTGTTGCTCAACGCGGGCCAATTCGGGCTCCGAAAAGACCGCCGGATCGATAAAGGGGCTGCCGGTGGGAGCGTTCGGATCGCCCTGCTGCAATTCCACCGCGCTGATCCCGCGGGGACGGGAGTGGCCGGAGTCGAGCAAGTCTTCCGCGGCGGCGAGTGCATGCTCGGCCGCGCTAGGGTCTAAGTAGTTGGGAAGCTTGGCCACGGTATCTTCCCCGCCCGCGAGGCTGAGGGCCGCCCCGCCCGTGATGGCGCGGGACAGAGCAGAATCTTTGGCGTAGTCATAGCGCAGCTCCGGGTTGGAATAGCCAACCGTCTGCGGCTTGGAGCCGGTTTGGGATAGCAGGGCGCCGAGGGAGGCATCGAAAGTCGCGGCCTCGCCGGACCAGTTCGAGTTATCCGCAACAAGGGATGGCACCGGCAATTTTTGGTCAATATAGCCGGAACCTACCGCCAAGATATTGCTGGCCGGGGCCTTGCCCAGGACGCGTTCGATGGTCTGGTTGCCGCGCTGCAAACCCTCAAAGACAAGGGCGGGATTATTAGCCCTTGCTACCGCAGAGGCATTCGCATTGGCCCAGGGCATGGCGATGAAGCAATCCAACTCGCGCAGGCGTTCCAGCCACCGCTCGGCATCATTTTTCGCATCGCCTGGCTCCCCCTTGTCATCGTCACTGCCCCGCGACCAGGAATCGCGCAGGCGCTTGGGGCGATCGCCTTGGGCGGGGCGGGTGGAATTGACCGTATAGCCTTGCGACATGCGGTTGACGGTATCGAGCAGCGCGGGGTCGATGGCCACACAGCCCGCCCCCTGCAGGTCATGATCCTCGTAGGTAGAAACCAACCTATCGAGGCGGCCGCCTTCGCGCAGTTCGTGCCCTAACTCATCGGAGGACAAGATGAGCTCTTCTCCCCCAAGCCCGCCGGGGACGATGTCTAGGTTGGCGCTGATGGGATAGACCACCGTGAGATCGTGGGGTTGGGAATCCTCGACTTCGTCGTGTCCTTCTTCTAGTGCCGTTTCTTCCGGTGCCTCGGTATCTTTGGCATCCGTGGGGCCCTCGTCAGAGAATTGGGCCACAAAGCGCTCCTCCGCCAGGCTCACCGCATCGCCCTCGAGAGTGCCGGTCAGGGTAAAGAGCAGCGGATAAGCGCCCGGTTCATTGATGGCCAAGGTGCGCTCGGCATCTAAGCCACTGGGCACGGTGAAGCTTATTTCCCGGGTTTCACCTGGTTGCAGCGGTGCGGTGGTCATGCCCGAGCCATAATAAGGAAAATTACCGGTGGCCATTTCCGTCCGCGCTTCTGCCGCATCAGCAACGCTATCGCCGCGGCGGCTAGTTACCTGCAGATCTTCCAAGGGCTGATCGGTGGGGTTATGCACGCGGAACCGCAGCCGCATGTCAGTGCCTACGGTAAAGGGCTGGGCATCGATAAGATCCAGATCGGCGCGCTCCGGCCCGCGCGCTCCCAACCAGGCTTGGATATCCATCTGCTCGTCCGGAACAGAGTCCATTTGGGCCGCCGCGTTTGGTAGGAACAATCCCCAACCGGTAAGTACCGCGCAACCGCCGGCCGCAGCGAGTGATTTCAGGCGCTGGTGCATTAGCGTGGGGTCGCTTTCCCTGCGTCGGCTTCCTTTCGTGCAAGATCGGGGAGGAGATCGTGCGCGATGCGCGCGAGCTTGCGTTCGTCCGCGTACGCCAAGTGCTCGATGAGTTCAGAAACGGGGATCCAGGACACCTCGGTAACCTCTGGATCCTCATCGTTCATGATGCCGTCCACAAAGCGCAGTAGGTGGTGGTGCACCGTCTTGTGGATGCGGACGCCATCAGAAACGAACCAATAATCGATCACGCCGAGGTCAGCGAAAACCTCGCCGGAAATACCGGTTTCTTCCCATACCTCGCGCTCCGCGGTGACCTCCTTGGCCTCGCCATTTTCCACGTGCCCCTTGGGCATGGACCACAATAAACGCCCGCGACGGTCTAGGCGCCCGATAAGAGCCACGTAGACGCGGGACAGGTCCGCTTTACCGTTGCCGTCGACGCACTCGGCCAGCCCAGAGATTACGAGCCCGCCCGCAGAGGTCTCATCGCGGGTCTCCATGACGGTGGAGGCGCCGTGATTATTGCCGCCGCGTTGCTGCCTGCGCTGCTGGGTGTTGCGGCGCGTGCGGTTATCCGGCCGCCGCCGGCGCCGGCGCCGGTTACGGCTACGGCCGCCTCCTTTGGAGGGGCCTTGCGCGGAGCCTTGTTCTTGGTTAGTCATCCCTGCCAATCGTAGTAGACTCTCACCCGTGAATTTTCAGGACACTCAGTTAATCGGCGTTCTTGCGCGCGCGGAGTCTACCGTGAACTCGCTCAGTGGCTTATTGAGCGGGCTGGTAGACAAATTCAGCGCGCGCGGGCATGCCCTCTACCTCGTGGGCGGCTCGGTGCGCGATGCCCTCCTCGGCCGCTTGGGCAATGATCTGGACTTCACCACCCCAGCGCGCCCGGAGGTGGTCAAGGAAATCCTGGATGAGTGGGCCGAAACGGTGTGGGATACCGGCATCGCCTATGGCACTGTGTCCGCCGTGTACAAGGGCCAGCAGATTGAAATCACCACCTTCCGCTCCGATTCCTATGATGGGCAGTCCCGCAACCCCGAGGTCATCTACGGCGATAGCCTGGAGGGCGATCTGGTGCGGCGCGATTTCAAGGTCAACGCGATGGCCATTGAGCTGCTTGCCGATGCCACCTTTGAGTTCCACGATCCCCTTGGCGGCCTCCACGATGTGGCCAATAAGGTGCTCGATACCCCGGATAAACCGGAAATCTCCTTCCACGATGATCCGCTGCGGATGCTGCGCGCTGCGCGCTTTGCGTCCCAATTGGAGTTTCACGTGGCAGACCGCGTGGTAGCCGCCATGCGCGATATGGCGGCAGAGATTCAGCGCATCACGGTAGAGCGCGTCCAAGTGGAGCTGGATAAGCTCATGTGCGGCAAAGCCCCGTGGGATGGCATCGATCTGCTGGTCAATACCGGGATTGCGGATTACATCTTCCCGGAGATCCCCGCCCTGCGCATGACCACGGACGAGCACGCCCAGCACAAGGATGTTTACGCGCACTCGCTGAAGGTGCTGCGCCAAGCCATGGATCAAGAAGAGGACGGTCCCGACTTGGTATTGCGGTGGGCCGCATTGCTGCATGACATCGGCAAGCCCGATACCTTCGATAACACCGACGGCAAGGTTTCTTTCCACCACCACGAGGTGGTGGGCGCCAAGTTGACGCGCAAGCGCCTGCGGAAGCTGAAATACCCCAAGGCCACGACGGAAGATATTGGCCAGTTGGTCTACTTGCACATGCGTTTCCACGGTTTTGGGGAAAATCAATGGACCGATTCTGCCGTGCGGCGCTACGTCAACGATGCCGGTGACCTCCTCCCCCGCCTGCACAAGCTGGTGCGCGCCGATTGCACTACCCGCAATGCCAAGAAGGCGCGGCGTTTGCAGCGCACCTATGACCAATTGGAGGAGCGAATCGAGGAGATTGGCCGTAAGGAAGACCTCGCGCGGGTGCGTCCGGATCTCGATGGCAACGAGATCATGGAGATCCTAGGCCTCTCCCCTGGCCCCGAAGTGGGACAGGCGTGGTCCTATTTGAAGGAAATGCGCCTGGAGTACGGCCCCCTCGAGCGGGAAGAAGCTATTGCGAAGTTGCGCCAGTGGTGGGAGTCTAAACAGTGATGTTTGCCGATAGATTATTTAATGCCCTCGAGCGCAACGATCCCGCCCCTGGGCAATTACTCGTGTCCGCACCAGGGATGTTGTCCCCGGAATTCGCCCGCTCCGTCATCTTATTGGTCGAGCACAATGACATGATGACCTTTGGCGTGGACCTTACCAAGCGCTCAGAGGTGGCCATTTTTAATGTGCTCCCAGAATGGATGCCCGTCGTTGCTAAACCGCAGGCGCTGTATATCGGTGGTCCGCTCAACCAGCAATCCGTCGTGGGCCTGGCGCAGACCAAGCAAGGCGTGGACCCAGATAAAGAAGAACAGCTCAACCGCCTCGCACCGCGCCTAGCGCACGTGGATCTGCGCTCCAACCCAGAAGATATCGAGCCGCTGGTGACCGGCATTCGAATGTTTGCCGGTTACGCCGAGTGGGGTCCCGGGCAGCTGGAGGAAGAAATCGAGGCCGGCGAATGGTTCGTGGCGCCCGCCCTAGCGCAGGACGTGGTGGCCCCAGGCCCGGCCGATTTGTGGGCCGATGTCATGAAACGCCAGCCTATGCCCCTGCCGCTGTATTCCACCTATCCCGTGAATGTGGATGATAATTAATTCCTAGCGGCCGGTATGTGATCGGTTACACTGACCCGTATGCGCGAGGAAATCCACAAGGGCATTAAAGACACGTGGGCGGTGGCTCTCGGGCTAATTCCATTGGGCTTGGCTTTTGGCCTCCTGATGGTGCAATCCGGCTTTAGCTGGTGGTGGACGCCCATATTTTCCATCGTTATCTACGCCGGCTCTATGGAGTTTCTCGCCATCTCCATGGTTACCGGCGGTGTTTCCGCGCTGTCCTCGCTCCTTACCGGGTTTATGGTGAATTTCCGCCATATCTTCTATGGGCTAACATTCCCCCGCAAACGGATTAATTCCCCCGTGGGCAAGGCCTATTCCACCTATGCCCTCACGGATGAAACGTATGCCATCGTCTCGGCGCTCCCGCGCGAGGAGCGGCCTACCGGCACCCGCATTTTGAGCATACAAATCTTTTGCCAAATTCTGTGGGTAGGCGGCGGCATCGTTGGCGCGCTCGCCGGCCAGGTAATCCCCTCTTCCGTCGAGGGAATGGAATTCGCCCTCGTCGCCCTATTCGTTGTCTTGGCGATGGACTCCTTCCGCAACAATCAGGATCTGTCCCTACCGCTATCGGCCGCGGCCTTGGGCATCCTCGCCGCTTTCATCACCCCGGGGCAGCTGCTGATGGTCTCCCTGAGCGCCTATTTCTTGTTGCTCATCATTCGCTACCTGTCACCGCGCGCGGATAACGCGCTTACCTGGCGGCTGCAGCCCCTTCCCTCCACGACCGTGAAGGAGGATAACTAAATGCCGGACGGAGTCAGTTTAGGGGCGATTGCTGCAGTGCTCATCCCTGTAGGCATCGTGACCGTCTTATTGCGGGAGCTTCCCTTCTCCGCGAAGAAGTGGATGAAGGATAGCGAGTTCTTTTCGCTGCTGGGCTTGATGATGCCCGTAGGCGTCATGACCATCTTGGTGGTCTATGCCGTTGCCGGACAGGCGGATGGCACCGGCGGGCTGTGGCCGGTGCTCTTGGGCGTGCTAGTTACCGTCGGACTACACAAGTGGAAGCGCGATTCCGGATTATCCATATTCGGCGGTACCGCGTTCTACATGATCCTGGTGAACCTGGTGCTGTAGGCCGCGGCTAGCTAAGCCCAAACTTTGTGGTGGCTTCCGTCCACAGCGCTTCAAATTGTTCTTGGTCCATGTACTGGGCGCTAATATCCGGGAACTCATCGTAGGTATCGGGGTGCGGAACTACTTCTTGCGGCGTGTCCACGTTTCCCGTGGAACTATCCGGGGTCGCTACCCCGACCACGGAATCCGCGGGATCCAAAGCGATCATGCGGTGCATGCGGCAGCGTTGGGCGTCGTGTTCTTCTAATTCTGCGAGGTGGACCGCTGAGCCCACTCCTGGGACGGAAAGCTCGGTGCGCACATAAAGGTAATTAGCCATGGGCACTTAGTGTAGTTGCTCCTCGTCCTCCTGTGCGTACCGGGAGGCCAACACAGAACAGATCATCAGCTGCACCTGGTGGTAAATCATGAGCGGGAGGATCAATAGCCCGAGCGATGTCGACCCTGAGGCAAAGATGACCGAGGCCATGGGAAGGCCGGTAGCCAAAGACTTCTTAGAGCCACAGAACTGGATCGCGATGATATCGGCACGAGAAAATCCTAGTTTCCCGGAGATAAACCGCGTCAGCCACAACATGAAAATGACGAAGGCTGCGGCGAAAACCACGAGGAACACGATCTCCCAGATAGAGATGGAGGACCAGATTCCATCGACCACGCCCTTAGAAAATGCGGAATAGACCACCATGGCAATGGAGCCGCGGTCGACCACCTTTGTGGCCTTGCTCTGAGCGAAGTCCGCAATCCAGCGCCGGGTTAATTGGCCCAATATGAATGGCGCGAGAAGCAAGAGGGAGATTTCCCCAAAGACGGAGGTATCGATATGTAGGCCGGAACCGGTACCCATGAGCACCATGACCAGGACAGGCGTGATGAAGACGCCGGCCAAGTTAGAGGTTGAGGCGGAGACAATTGCTCCAGATACGTTGCCCTTGGCAATGGAAGTAAAAGCCACGGAAGACTGCACGGTGGACGGGACCAGCGTAAGGAATAGGATCCCCATGTACATATCGTCAGTGATGAACTCGGTAAGGGGCCGCAGGGCCAGACCGATGAGGGGATAAATCACGAACGTGAAAGCAAGAATCGTGATGTGGAGCCGCCAGTGCTTAAGCCCGTTTAGAGCTTCTTGGGTGGATAGCCGCGCGCCGTAGAGAAAAACAACAGCGCGATCGCCACATTCGTCAGGCTGCCAAAGACGTCAGCGAAGGTGCCGCGGGCCGGTGCAATGATCGCGATTGCGACGGCCGTAAGGATGAGGACGATGAGCGGATCCGGCTTTTTAAGTCTGTGCAGCATGACCCAAAGTGTAAACCGTCTCGCTTGGTTCCACGAAAGGTAGTGCGGATAATTTTCTTCTGCGTACTCCCATTGAGTCTCATGGTTTCACGTGAAACGATGGGCGTAGAGGGTGAAGCGTCCGCGGGGATTTACGCTGTAGTGACCTTTGTACCCTCTTGGCTTACCCCAAATTCTTTGAGTGGGTTTCGGCCAGGTCCTTCAATGACCGAACCATCTTTCAGGTTATAGGACGTATGATGCGCCGTGCAGGTAGCAGTCATACCGTCGATTTCTGTAATGGGGTTTTGTTGGTGCGGGCAGGTTTGGGAGTAGGCCTTAAACTCCCCTTCTTTCGGCTGCGTGAAGATAACCCTGTCGACGATGATCCCGGAGCCTACTGGAATGTCCGTTGCCGCGATTTCCGCGGACGGTTCTGAGCCGCAGGCCGCGAGGTATGCACCTGCGAAAGTCGTAGCGGATCCGAGCAAGAACATGCGGCGCGAACAGATAGTCATAGCCTCTACTCTATCCTGAATGGTTCACGGCCGGAACATGATTTCGGCAACGGTTAATCATATTTCGGGGCAGCTAAAGTGAAATGGCTCAGTGTAGGTTTCACGTGAAACACGAAATTAGGACAGATTGCCGTTCCAGGTTGCGACCGGCCCAGCCTCGGTGGGTGTGAGTTCATAGGTGCCGGAATCTAGACCTATGTCATTAACGATGGGATGTGGCCCGTCCCCTCCTGCGGCGTGCGATTCAGGTTCGACGCGGTGGGAGTCGGCGACATAGGTACCGATGCTGAAGGTGGAAACGGCGATTGCGGCGAGGGCTGTGGTTTTCTTCATGTCTCCCATTGTCAACCCTTCCCCGCGTTAGGTGTAGTGGCGGAGCCGAGCTCTGCGGAACCTCTATGCGAGTTCTAGGAATGCCCACAGGAATCCCCGTAGGTTGAGACGCGCAACTATAGATGGAGTCCAACATAGGTACGAGTCGTTAAATACCCCCAACTTAATTTAGTTGTGACGAAAAGTGTGGGATTCCGTGGTTGGAATAATAACGTCACAGTGTCATAAAAACTCTCCCTGACCCGTCCCTGTGTGGCGCGATTGCCGGACAGGAAAGGGAGGGAGAAAGAAACTCAAAAGATAGTTATTTAATTATCAGAGTGGCGAGCGGCCTGGCGGAGGGCACCCAGATCAACCTCGGGTTGAGCGGCGGAGTCTGTGGCCTCCTCCCCACCGCAGCCTCCGGAGCCGCAGTTGCAGCTATCGCCACAACCATCGTCATCGGCATGCGCTTGCTCATAAAGAAACGCCGCGCGCGAGCCAAGGTTTGAGCCGACGGAAAGCGCGAGGATAGCGATTACGAAAGTGGTGACCGGAATAAGCCACATCCAACCTTCCGCGCGGAAGGCTACGACGCCGCCGAAAAGCAGCGAAACTCCGCCAAGGGCCCAGAAGGGGCCCGCAACGGCGTGGGCGTTATCCCACGCTTCACGTGACTTTCGGATCTCTTGTAAGCGCAAGCCGATGTATTTATTGCCGGGCAACCGCTTGGTGGCGGCGAGTGCGCCCACCGCGATAAGGAAAACGGCAAGGATTAAAAATATGATTCCCACTGCGACCATATCCATAGTTTAATCCTGCAACGCGATATTGGAAATTAAGCTACGGGGCTTGTGTCTTAAATATAAGGCGGCTCGGGTAATATTCAATTTGGATCGATCGATAGATATTCGCTCGATTTTGCACCTGCACCACGTTGTCTCTCCTTCCGTCGAACCACACACAAGTGAGTCCCCGGACTGGGAACACCTAACCTGATTGTGATTGCATGAATCTCAAGAAAATAGCGGACTCTCTCCTTTTCCGCATCGTTCTCGCCATCGTGCTTGGCATTGTCGTCAGCTTCTTTGCGCCCGAATGGTTCGGTCGAGCCTTTGCCACCTTTAACGGGCTCTTTGGTAACTTCCTCAACTTCTTCATTCCTGTGCTGATTTTCGCCCTTGTCGCCCCGGCGATCGCCGGTCTTGGCAAGGGCGCAGGAAAATGGTTGGGGGTTACGGCGGGCATCGCCTACGGTTCCACCATTCTCTCGGGATTGATTGCCTATGGCCTGGCACAGTGGCTCTATCCTTCGATGCTGGCGGGCCAAACCCTAGTGACCAACGTATCGGACGTGGACGAAGGCTCCCTCTCACCTTATTTCGAGGTGGAGATGGCACCACCGTTTGAGGTGATGACGGCGCTATTGCTTTCCTTCTGCATTGGTGTCGCCATGACGTCGGTGAAGTCCGATACGCTCTATACCGTCACCAAGGAACTGGAAAATGTGGTGGTTAAGGTCATTTGGGGATTCGTTATTCCCATCTTGCCGTTCTACATTTTCGGCATGTTCCTTGGCCTGGGTATGAATGGCAATATTGGCGACGTCCTTTCTGCCTTTGCGAAGGTACTGATCCTGGCAGTGGTCATGACGCTGGTGTACCTCGTGCTCCAGTATGTGGTTGCCGGTGCAATCGCAGGAAAGAATCCTTTTAAGGCCCTGCGGAATATGCTGCCGGCATACTTCACTGCATTGGGTACGTCATCTTCTGCTGCGACCATTCCGGTGTCTTTGGAATCCAGCTTGCGTAACGGCATTTCGAAGCCGGTCGCGAGCTTTGTGATCCCGCTGTGCGCGACAATTCACCTGTCCGGGTCCATGATGAAGCTGACGCTTTATGCCTTCGCCATCGTCTTTATGGCGAATATGGATATCAGCACTGGCACCGGCCTTGGCTTTATCTTCCTGCTGGGAATCATGATGATCGCCGCACCAGGCGTGCCGGGTGGTGCCGTTATGGTGGCCGTTGGCCTTTTGGCGGATATGATGGGCTTCGATGACGGAATGGTGGCGCTGATGATCGCCGCTTATATAGCGATTGACTCCGTCGGCACCGCAGCGAACGTGACCGGCGATGGTGCCATTGCGATGGTCGTCGATAAGTTCGCCCGCGATAAGGTCGATACTCTCAATGAAGAAGAGGCGGAGACTGCGGCCTAGTTTCCCGTGAAACATTTGCGCCCCCTGGCTTCCCCACCCAACAAATGTGGGAGGAAGCCAGGGGGCTTTTTGGCGCTACCGTCCGGAAGGCTCTAACGCTTGGTCGCTTCCTTCATCGCGGAGATGAAGTCGGTCAGCTCAGCGTGCAAGGCATCGGCATCCTCGATCGTCCCAGCGGCACCGGTTTCACGTGAAACATGGCGGTCGATGATCTTGGTGATCGCGGACCCAGTAATGGCGCCCGCGGCGTTTGCGGCGATGGCATCGGCGACGTGCTGCGGTGAGGAGATACCGAAACCGAGCAGCACCGGTGGACCATCAAAGCGCTGAATGCTGGCGACGACCTCGTCGAGGCCGGTGGTCTCGGATTCCTTCTCGGTTCCCGTGACGCCATCACGGGAGATGGCGTAAATATATCCCTGTGAATGCTCGGCAACGCCGGCGAGCGTGCGCTCCGCGGCGCGCGCGGGGGCGATGAAGATGGGGTCGATACCGGCTTCTTTTGCCGCGGCGATGAATGGGGCGCCTTCGCGTACGGGGACATCGGGAAGCAAAATGCTATCGGCGCCAGCGTCCGCGAACTCCGCATAGAATTGCTCCACTCCGCGGGCGAAGGCAACGTTCCCATAGATCAACATGCCGATGGGCAAATCAGGGAACTCGGAACGAATCGTCCGCACCTGATCCAAAGCACTATCAAGAGTTGCTCCCCCATCGAGGGCGCGGATATGCGAAGCCTGGATGGTGGGACCATCCGCCACTGGGTCAGAGAAGGGGACGCCGAGCTCCAAGGCGTCGGCCCCGGCGGCGACTGCGGTCCGGATGATCTCCAGGCTGGCCTCAGGGGTCGGATCGCCCAGCATGATGAAAGGGACAAACGCGCCCTCATTCTTCTCACGCAACGCGGCAAAAAGCTTATCATAACGGCTGCCCATGATTAGTTCTCCTTGAGTTGCAGTTCGGGGTGGGATTCCAGCGTGTGGCGGACATGGTCGATGTCCTTATCGCCGCGGCCAGATAGTGAGACCAAGATGGTGATGTCCTCGTTTTTGCGTTTGAGGGCATAGGCCAGCGCGTGGGAGGATTCGAGGGCGGGAATGATGCCTTCCTTCTTGGACAAGAGTTGGAATGCCTCTAGGGCCTCGGCGTCCGTGATTCCCACGTATTTTGCTCGGCCGGTTGCGTGAAGGTGCGCGTGCTGTGGGCCCACGCCGGGGTAGTCCAAACCCGCAGAGATGGAATAGGATTCTTCAACCTGACCGTCAGAATTGCGCATGAGGTAACTGCGCGCGCCGTGGAGGATGCCCACGGTGCCGTTGTTGATGGTGGCTCCGTGTTCGCCGGAGTCGAGGCCCGCACCGCCTGGTTCGGCGCCGACCAATTCCACCGCGTCCTCGTCAATGAAGTCCGCGAACATGCCGATGGCGTTGGAGCCGCCGCCCACGCAGGCGACGACGAGATCGGGAAGGCCGCCCGTCTTCTCGATCAGCTGCGCCTTGGCTTCGGTAGAAATGACGCGGTGGAATTCGCGCACGATGGTGGGAAATGGGTGCGGCCCCGCCGCGGTGCCGAGCAGGTAATGCGATTCATGGAAGGTAGCGGTCCAATCGCGCAGGGCCTCGTTGACGGCATTCTTCAGGGTTCCGGATCCGGTATCAACGGGGATGACCTTCGCGCCCATGAGTTCCATGCGGAAGACGTTCGGTTGCTGGCGCTGGACATCCTTGGCGCCCATGTAGACCACGCATTCGAGATCGAGCAGCGCACACGCTAATGCCGTTGCCGTGCCGTGCTGGCCCGCGCCGGTCTCGGAAATGATTCGCTTTTTGCCCATACGCTTTGCCAGGAGGGCCTGTCCGAGCACTTGGTTGGTCTTGTGTGCCCCGCCGTGGACGAGGTCTTCGCGCTTTAGGAAGATCCGCGCCTTCCCGCCGAGCTTTTTTACCTCGGTAACGGGGGTTGGACGACCCAGGTAGTCGCGCAGCAATCCGGCGAGCTCTTCGCGGAACCTGGGATCATTTTGGGCATCAACAAACGCCTGCTCCAATTGATCCAATGCGGGGATGAGGGATTCCGGGACGTATTGACCGCCGAATTCCCCGAAGTACGCGGGAAGGAGTGTTTCACGTGAATCGGGCATGGTTAATCTTTCTTGTCTGGTTGGTTGAATAATTGGATGGTGCGGAAGGTTTGAGAAATCAGGGCGGCGTCTTTGTTCCCGGGGCGCGTTTCTAATCCTGAATTCAGGTCGAGCCCAGCGGTACCCACGCGGAGCGCGCCTTCCAGGTTGTCTAGACTGAGGCCCCCTGCCAGGAGGCTGTGAGCTTTGATGTCTTCCGGGATCGACGCCCAATCAAATCTTTGGCCGGTGCCTCCCCTACCCGAGTCGAGCACGAGGCGGTCCACACGCGCGGCGAGTTCCGGCGCCATCTCTATCCACTGGGGGTTGGTCATGTCGATGGCCCGCCAGACAAACTCGGCATCGGTGTCCGCGAGCACCGCGCGGGCACGCTCGATCAGCGCCAGCTCGCCATCCAAGTTGCCCTGGAACGGGGCGTGCAACTGGATTCCGGATAGCCCGCGGGTCGCCGCCGCGGCCCGCAACTCTGCGGGGTCGTCGCTGCGGCTGACTGCTACGAAATCCAAGCCGTGCTCGGCGGCGATGATTTTCTCGGCGGTTTCACGTGAAACATTGCGCGGGGAATCCGGGGCGAAGATGAGCCCTCCGTAGCGGGCACCGGCGGCACGGGCGGCTTGGGCCGTGGAGGTGGCGGTGAGCCCGCACACCTTATTCGCGCCGAAGAGCAGATCCCGGGCGGCGCGGTCGATGTCCTCGTGAGAGGTGAGTTGGGAGCCGACGAGGAAGGCATTGGCGTGGGCACCTAAACGCCGGACGGTGTGGTTATCGCGGATACCGGATTCGGAGACGACGACCTTATCGTCAGGCACGTACCCGGCGAGTTGCTCGGTGCGGGAGAGGTCGATGCTCAAGTCATGGAGGTTGCGGTTATTAATGCCGATGATCTCCACCCCGAAGGATAGCGCCCGGTCCACCTCCTCCTTGGTGATGGCTTCAGTCAGTACATCTAGTCCTAATTTATCCGCCAAGGACTTCAGCTGTGCAAAAGTTTCATCATCCACGATGGACATCATGAGCAAAATCGCATCCGCGCCGTAGTAGCGCGCGGCATAGACCTGAACCGGATCGACGATGAAGTCCTTGCACAAAACCGGCAGGTGCGTGGACTGGGCTACGGTCTGGAGGTGATCGTAATCCCCGCCGAACCGCTCCGGCTCACACAGCACGGAAATGGCATTCGCGTAGCGGGAATAGACGCGCGCGATTTCGCCGGGGCGGTAATCCTCGCGAATCATTCCGAGTGATGGCGATGCAGACTTGCACTCCATGATGAAGCGATTGGTGCCATTGAGCGCCGCAAAAAGCGAACGCCGAGACGGCTCAAGCTTGTCCACATCTACGTGGGCGATGCGCTCGCGAATGCCGGCAAGGTGAGTGCGGCGCTGAGCCACAATCCCCTCGAGCACCGTCGGCAGTTTCTGTTTTGTCATTTCTTTTCCCTCGTGTGGCCTTCTTAGTATTCCGCTTGCTCGTGGGTGCGCAGCCAGCGGTCCACGTCCCCGCTATCGATGAGCCCCTTGGCGTGCGCGACGCCCTCTGCAATGGAGGCCGTGGTGCCACCCAGATAAAACATTGCCCCAGCCGATGCCACGACAGCGTCATAGTGCGCCGGCTTACCCGAGCCATTAAATATGGCGCGCACGTGCGCGGCATTATCTTGGCCGTCGCCGCCGGCAAGCTCACTGAGCTCATGCTTGGCGATGCCCAACTCCTCCGGCGTTAGCTCATAGTGTGAAATCTCGCCGTCCTTTAGCTCCCAAACCTGGGTGGTGCCGTGGGTGGCAATCTCATCGGTACCAGCGCCGTGGACGACGAGCGCCCGCGTGCGCCCCAGCTCCCGGAAGACTTCCGCGATCATGGGACCCTGGGCGGGGTTGGCGATGCCCATGATCTGTAGTTTGGGGCGGCCCGGGGAGAGCAGGGGTCCCAAGGTATTGAAGATGGTGGAGACCCCGAGCGCCTTGCGCACCGGTTGCACGTGAGCCACTGCGGGGTTGTAGGCCGGAGCGAAGAGGACGGTGAAATTGGAGGCCTCGAATTGCCGGACGGCGCGGTCCACGTCCAGGTCCAGGGGAATATTCAGTGCCTCGAGCACATCGGCGGAACCGGACTTGGAGGAAACGGACCGGTTGCCGTGCTTGACCATCCTCACTCCCCCAGCGGCGGCAACCAAGGAGGCCGCCGTAGTGATATTGATGGTATTTGCGCCATCGCCGCCCGTGCCCGCGGAGTCCATGAGTCCCTCGCCGGTAATGGGAAAGGGGTGTCCAACTTTCAGGAATGCCTTGGCGGCACCCGTGATATCCGCGAGGGTTTCGCCGCGGGTGCGGATATGTGTGAGCAACGCGGAGATCTGAATATCGTCATAATCACCCACGGCAACCGGGGTGAAGACCTTGGTGGCCTCCTCCACGGTGGGTGCGGGATTATCCAAGAAGGCTTGCAGCGTTTTCAATGGGCTTTGGTTCGTCATTAATGCTTTGGCTCCATAGTGGGATGGGTCGATAGTCGGTGGATGCAACGGTCTAGCATGTCTGGGCCACGGGGCGAGAGGATTGACTCGGGGTGGAATTGCATCCCTAGTGCCATCCCATCGTCCGTTTCTGCCGCCATGGCGATGGTCCCGATCTCTGCCTCCGTCTCCGCGAGCACCCGCATGCCGGCTGGCACGCGCGTGCACCCCAAGGAGTGATACCGGGCCACGGGGACCTGGGTGCCGGGGACGCAGGGCTGGGCGGGATCGGCATCGGTGGCTAGGCCGGCGAAGACTGGGTGGGCGGTGCCGGCATCGGTAAGCGTCATAGGTATGGACTTGCCGTGCACGGGGCCGCACGGCCCTACCCCGCCACCGTGGTATTCCAGTAGCGCCTGGAAGCCCAAGCAGACGCCGAGGATGGGGATGGTGCCCAAGGTGGCACCGATAAGCTCCATTATGCAACCAGCATCGCGCGGGTGGCCGGGGCCTGGGGAAAGGACAATAATATCGGGCTCGGCCGCCAGCACCTCCGCGACGGAGACGCTGTTGCGGTAGACGGTGGTGCGGTAACCGGCGAGGGCATCGACGAGGTTATAGACAAAGGAATCGTGGTTATCGAGCAAGACCACGTGCGGTGAATTCATCGCTGTACCTCCAGGGTGGCGTTGTGCGCGAGGGCAATGGCGTGGAGAACGGCATAGGCCTTGTGCAGGGTTTCATCGGCTTCGGATTGCGGGATGGAATCGTGCACCACCCCGGCACCAGCTTGGACGGCGGCCGTACCGCGGTGGACGAAGGCGGAGCGAATGACAATGCAGGTATCCATGGCGCCGTCGCCGCGCAGGTACCCCACTGCGCCGCCGTAGGAGCCACGGCGCTTGTGTTCGGCCTGGCGGATGAGCTCGCTGGCGCGCAACTTGGGTGCGCCGGTCAACGTTCCCATGTTCATGCAGGCGCGGTAGGCATCGAGGGCATCGAAGTCCTCGTGCAACGTGGCGGTCACGCGGGAGACCAGGTGCATGACTCGTGAATAGCGGTCTACTTGGAGCAGGTCTGCCACCCGCCGGGTGCCGGGTTCTGCTACGCGGGCGAGGTCATTGCGCGCCAGATCTACCAGCATGGTGTGCTCGGCTAACTCCTTGGTATCCGTGCGCATTTCTAGCTCATTGCGGATATCCAATTCATCGTTGATCGTGCCGTCCGGGTTGAGCCCGCGGGGCCTAGTTCCGGCAATGGGATAGAGCTCCACCTGCCGCGTCTCTGGGTCAAACTTCAAATTGGATTCCGGTGATGCGCCGAAAAGCTCATAACCTTCTCCCCGGAGATAGAACATATACGGCGAAGGATTAGTCTCCCGGAGCTGGCGATAGGCCGCGAAGGCATCGGGGCAGTCCACCGTGAAGGTGCGAGCGGGGACGACCTGGTAAATATCGCCAGAGTCAATATTGCCCTTGAGCCGCGTCACCTGCTCGCAAAACGCGGCATCGTCAATATCCGCGGTCGCCCTCAAGGTCTCCACGGGCTGGTCAAGCGCCGGATTCTCTATCGCGTCGATGGGCGTGGCGGCCAAGGCGTCGAGCCTGTCTTCCAAGCGGGCTCGGTCGATATCCCAGCCCTCTACCCGCGCCGTCTTCGTTAGGTGGTCCACCGCAAGGACAGTTTGGGCGACGAGGAATTCATAATCGGGAAACGTATTGGGCCCCTCGCCTACCTCAGGCAGGTTTTCAAAAGTGGCCAAATAGTCATAGGCAAAGCCGCCGGCGACGAATGGCAACAAGGGCGAGGAATAGGAATGATCGCGCTGCAGCGCGCGGAGGATATCGGCCGTCGATTCATCTAGGAGCCGTTGCCGTTCATCAGACTCGCTGGAGGGCGAGAACTCAAAGACAATTTCCGTGGTTTCACGTGAAACAATCCGGTTTGTAAAACGCGAGTACAGCATGGTGATGAGCTGCTCCCCCGCTGGGCTGAGTGCGAGGACGCGAACTCGCTGGCCGGTGCAGGTCACTCTCGCCGCGGCATCGAGCACGGCCAGGCACGTGAGGTTTTTCTTGGTTTCAATATCCGCGCTTTCCAATAACAAGGAATCGCTCGATCGCGCCAAGCTATGAAATAGCGCTGAGGCATCCCGGCAATAGGCAATATCGCGGGTGGCGGTGTATGTCATTGCAGTGCCCTTTCAGGAGTAACTGAGGAACAGAGTGCGAGGGACCCGGGGTATCCGCGAGCAAAGGCACTGAAAACGCCGAAAGGCCCGCAGAATGCGAGCCTAAAAATGGGGTGCGAAGAAAGGCCCGCGAGTTACGCGCGCCACCACCAACGAGTAGTCATTTTCTTCATGGGCACTAGCCTAGCCTAAATTTCTATAGCGTGGAAGAAACAAGTGAAAAATATTCAATCGGTATCTAATGAGTGGTCTTCGCGCCCGTTAAGGGTAATGTGGTGCAGGTCAATATCTTCAAGAAAGGTGACGATAAGTGAGTATTAATATCGACGAGGTAATTGCAAAGGTCCCCACCCAATTGCTTATTGGTGGTGAGTGGCGCGATTCCACCTCCGGCGAGACTTTTGACGTTGAAAACCCAGCGACGGGCGAAACGCTGGCGACGCTATCTTCCGCAAACTCGGACGATGCGATTGCTGCCCTCGACGCTGCCTGTGCCGTGCAGGATGACTGGGCGCGCACCACGCCGCGCGAGCGCGCGGAGATTCTGCGCCGAGCATTCGATCTAGTACAGGAGCGGGCAGATGAATTCGCCGCCCTGATGACGCTAGAGATGGGCAAGCCCTTCGCGGAAGCTAAGGGCGAGGTCACTTATGGCGGCGAGTTCCTGCGTTGGTTCAGTGAGGAAGCGGTGCGCGATTACGGTCGCGCCGCAACCGTTCCCGAAGGCACGCTGCGGATGATCACTCGCCGCAAGCCGGTGGGCCCCTGCCTTCTGATCACCCCGTGGAACTTTCCGTTGGCCATGGCTACTCGCAAGGTGGCTCCTGCGGTGGCAGCGGGTTGCACGATGGTGCTCAAGCCGGCCAAGCTGACTCCCCTGACTGCGCAGTACTTTGCGCAAACCATGATCGATGCTGGGCTTCCAAAGGGCGTTCTCAACGTCGTTGCCGGCAAGTCTGCATCTGCAATTTCGGAGCCATTGCTTGCCGATGACCGCTTGCGCAAGCTTTCCTTCACCGGTTCTACCCCAGTGGGCCGGACCCTTTTGAAGGGCGCGGCCGATAACGTGCTGCGTACCTCCATGGAACTGGGCGGCAATGCCCCATTCATTGTCTTTGAGGACGCAGATATTGACCAAGCGGTCCAGGGTGCGATGGGCGCCAAGATGCGCAATATCGGCGAGGCCTGCACCGCAGCTAACCGCTTCTTGGTCCACGAGTCTGTTGCTGAGGAGTTCTCTGAGAAACTCGTTGCGGAGTTTGAGAAGCTCAATCTGGGCAATGGTATGGACGAAGGTATTACCTGCGGACCTCTCGTCGAGTCCAAGGCTTTGGAGAGCATTGCGGCATTGGTGGACGATGCTGCAGAAAAGGGCGCTACCATCGCCACCGGCGGTAAGCGCGGGGACGGTGCCGGATACTTCTACGAGCCTACGGTGATTACCAATGTTTCACGTGAAACACGCGTCGCCCAGGAAGAGATCTTCGGTCCAGTCGCCCCGATTATCACCTTCAGTACCGAGGAAGAGGCGCTCGAGATCGCCAATGATACCGAGTACGGTTTGGCATCTTACGTCTTTACCGAGAACTCGGACCGCCTGTGGCGCATCGCTGATGGCCTAGAGTTTGGCCTGATGGGCTTCAACGCCGGCGTTATCTCTAATGCCGCTGCCCCCTTCGGCGGAGTGAAGCAATCCGGAATGGGCCGCGAGGGTGGCGCGGAAGGTATCGAGGAATACACCTCCGTGCAATACCTAGGCATCCGCGACCCTTATGCCAACGCTTAGGCCTTTAGCCGGCAACGCAATCACTGTTTAGCGCGCTTATAACCGTGTTTGATTAAACATTTAAGTGCGTGCGGCGTATACTCACTCCCCGCATAATTGTGATTGCTTTCCTTCTCCCCGCACGCGGCCCTTCTGGGGCCGTGCGCGGTTGGGAGGATTTTTTATTTTTTATTTGGAGTGAGTCTTGTCAACAACGAATTCAGCGGCAGCTCAGCCGCCATTGATTACACCCACGTTCCTATTGGCGTGGGTGGCTAATTTTGGCCAGTTCCTTGTCTTCTACCTAACGGTGACGACCATGGCCCTGTATGCCGTCGAAAGCTTCGGGGCGTCCGATACCGTCAGTGGTTTTGCCTCCAGCGCCTTCGTTTTGGGCGCGACCTTCATGCGCATCGTCTCCGGCTGGTTGGTGGACCGCGTGGGGCAAAAGCACGCCGCCCTGACCTCGCTGGCCTTCGTCAGCATCGTGACGGTGGGCTATTTCGTGGCGCATAACGTGGCCGTCCTGATCCTGGTGCGCCTGCTTCACGGCGCAGGCTATGCGCTGACCTCTACGGCGCTGATGGCCGTCGCGCAATCCGTCATCCCCCAGCAGCGCCGCGCGGAAGGCACCGGCTACTTCGCCTTGGGCACCACCCTTGCCACCGCCTTCGGCCCGGCAGTGGGCTTGTTCTTGGCCAATAATATTGGCTATAACACCCTCTTTGCGGTCGCCCTAGGTTCCAATATCGTCTCCCTCGTGCTGGCGCTCGTATTGCGCTACCCGGCGGAGCTCGATGAGGAAAAGCCGGCCTTCAAGCTGCGCAACGCGGTGCACCCCAACGTGTTGCCGATCGGCTTTTTCATGCTGCTTGTGGGCATCGCCTACTCCGGTGTGGTCACCTATCTCAATGCCTATGCGCGCGAAGAGGACCTGGCCGCCGGCGCCGGCCTCTTTTTCATCGGCTACGCCGTAGTCATGCTCATCATGCGCTTCTTCTTGGGCCGCATCCAGGACCACAAAGGCGATAACTCGGTCATGTACCTGGGCCTGGTGTCCTTCGCCATCGCCCTTATTATCATGGGCTTTCCCAGCAATGACGTGATGCTCGTGGTCGCGGGTGCGTTTACGGGCATGGGATACGGCACGCTAAGCCCCGCCTGCCAGGCCATTTCTGTACGCTCTGTATCGGCCGCCCAGATAGGCGCGGGTATTTCCACGATGTTCCTCTTGATGGACTTCGGCATCGGCCTCGCCCCCTTCGGGCTTGGCCCCATCGTGAGCGCCACCGGCTTCGATACGATGTACCTCATCCTGGCCGGCCTCATCGCCGTAGCGGCGGTGTACTACTACATGGTCCACGGGCGCTACCCCAAGGCGAAGGCGCCCGTCGTCAGCGCCACAGAGGGCACGCAGCCGGCTTAAAGGCGCAATGAATTTTGGCTCCGGGTTTATACCCGGAGCTTTTTTGCGTGCTGGGGCGGCAAGCACTTGGCATCGACCACGCGCCGGGCCAGCGCTCGGTCCCCCATCTTGGCCGCAAATGCCATGCGCATGGTGATATCGTGCGCGGGAGCGGGGCCGCGGGTGATGGCATCCCCCGCAGAAATGCGCCCGGGCGAGATGACGCGGAAGTACACGCCGCAATCACCGCGCGCGGTCCACCGCTTGAGCCAGCCCTTTTCCTGCACCCAGCCGGAAAAGGTAGCGCACGGCTGGCGGGGTATGGAGACCTCGAGCGTGGTCGTACCGATGTGGAGGCGTTGATTGATAAGCAGCGCGGAGAGATCAATACCGCGCGTGGTGAGGTTCTCCCCAAAAGACCCTGAAGCCAGCGTGCGGCCCAGCGAATCCTCCCAATAATCCAATTCCTCGCGGGCATAGGCATAAACCGCCTTGTCACTTCCACCGTGGTGATCGCTATCGCCGATAGAATCACCGCGCACGCCAGAACCATCGCCGTAATTTGGTCCGGGAGCGGAGATATCGATGAAGTCTTGCGGGCGCTTGTCGATGCCCGAAAACTCATGCCTCCCGCTCGGATCCGGCCTGCGCACGGCGACGTTGGTGGAAATAACCTGCATATCAGTCACTGTAGTCGCGGGTAAGTGCCTCCGCAGTGAGAATATCCCGGTAAAACAGCTCCGGGGCCAGCGAAACCGCCTCCGCGAGCTGCGGGAGGGCGTTATCCAGCGCGGAGGCCACGGCTGGATCGGTGAGCTTCCCATTGGCCACCCCTCGCGCGGTAATGGCAAAAACATAGGAAATAAACGGGATCCAGGCAGAGCCGCCAAGATCCGTGTTTCCATCCCCGAAGGCGTCCAGGGCGAGCAGGGTGTGCAATACCGACTTATCTACGCCCAATTGCTGCAGCGTCACCCGCAATTGCAGCGCGGTAGAGCGCAGGTTGGACATGGTCCCCAGGCGGGTCAGCGCCAAGTCGTTATCGAAGCACTCGCGCAGCGCGGCGATGCGGTGGGCGTCATCGCACAGCTGCGCGCTGTCAGTAGCGGGCGTTGGGGCCTCGCCGGTGGCGCTCATGAGCAGCATGGGGCGGGTGACATCGTCTACGCCCGTAGTGGCCGTCCGCCACAGCGAGGGGGAGCCGGAGTGCTCCACGTGGGCCTGGTTGGCATCGGCAAGCGCGGCGAGCACGGAAGACGGATCCGTGGCCTCTTCCCCATCGCTGTTAAAGGAACTGGTAATCAGGCCCGTGCGCACCAACGCGCGCATGCGCTGGCCGCGCGCGAAGTCCACCTGCATGAGCGCATCGAGGCTGGCGCGCGGATCAGCCTCGATGTCCTTGATAACGCCCTCGAAGGTCTCCTTGGCCTTGGGGGCAAGGCGGCGCAGGGCGGCATAGGTCTCCCACGTGCCGGCGGTATTCTCGCTCTCGCCATCGTGGAAGATGATAAGCGAGCTCGCCGGCGGGTACTGCGGGGCGGCGAGATCGCTGGCCGGTTCATCCTCGCGGAAGTCCACGATGAGATCGCCCGCCTCGTGCAATTCCTCCGGCAGCTCGAAGCCCTCCTCAACCGGCTCCAAGGGCAGCGGCTCGCTGGCGGGGTTGCCAAGCGGCCACGCCCAAGCCAAAAGCTCCACCTCTTCCTCGTGGGTTTGCTCGGGCATAAGAATGCCGTCTTCGATAGTGGCGCGGGCGACCAGCGGCGTCTTGCGCACCGTGGCGATGGCGGCATAGATAAGGTCGCTTGCCGCGGTTGCCTCGTATTCCATCACGCGGCGGTCCATGCTGCGCTTCAAGTGCGCCGCGCGCTCCTTATCCGGCAGGCCCTCCAGGTACTCCTCGTAGGACAGCGTGGACCACAGGAGGTAGAGCTCCAGCGAGGACTTCTTGGTCAGCGCGGCCTTAAGCGCGCGATTCGGCACGGAGAGAGTATTGGTCGCCTCCGTCGAGCCATTGGCAGTAACGAGATCCCGGATCTTCTGGTTCTTATCAATGACCACGAATTTCGCCAGCGGCAGCGGCTCCGGTGAGTGCACCGTAAAGAGTGCATCCGCATCCAGCTGATCCGCCAGGATGACTTGCTTGTCCATATAATCCACGGGCTCGGCCGCGGTACGCTTCACGCGCGTGCGGATGGTCGCCGGAATGACCTCAAAGGTCAGCTCGTAGCCGGCCTCGCTGCTGATGGTCTCCTCGCGCACCGATTCGTCTTCGCCAAATACGCGTTGGCCCTTTTCCATGTGAATGGGCTTATCGGAAGACGAGGCCAGGGCATAGCTAAACGGCGAGAGGTTACCCAGCGCGTCGATGAAGCGGAAGTTGGTGCCGCGGGGCCCCTCGTTCTTGGAGCGCATGTGGAGCGTTTCGGCAAAGTTGAGATAGTGGACATCGACAAGCTCCTCGCCCTTAAACAGGCTAAAGCGATACCGGCCCACCCAGGGGTCTTCGAAGACGTCGCCGGGTAGAACCTCATGGATTCCCTCCGGCAGCTCATCTTCTAAGATTTCTTCCTCTTCCCCACCGATGGGGACATAGGTCAGCTGCAGGTGAAGTGGGGTATTGACCAAGAGGCGCGGGGATTTCGTGTACACCAGCTCGCCGTCCAGCCCGCGCGCGTTGGGCAGGGACTTGACCGCCATATCCCAGGAAAAATCCGCGCTATCCGCAACGGTGATGGTGGCCTTGTCCTGGCGCGGCACAGCAATGGAGAAGGAATCTTCTGCCGCTAGCTCAAAGATGGACCAGCCTTCCCACGCGCCATGCGGGCGCGGCTGGCTATCCGGGGTAGGTGTTAGCTGCGTGCCGTTCGGCGCGATGAAGGTGTACGCGCCCTGCGGGATGGGCTGCGTGCTATCGACGGGGCGGTGCGCGGAATCGAGCAGCAGGCCGCCATTGGCAATACCCGCAAACTCCAGGGTCTGCTCCGCAAACGTTACGGCAAGGTGGGTAAAGGGCTGTGGCATGGAAACCCACAGGCCAGGTTCTTCACCGGCGACGTAATAAAACTTGCGGGTGACCTCCGTACCATCCAATAGCTGCGTGGCCACGGTCCATTGCGGGTCTTCTGGTTCATAGGCCGCGCCCACGGCTGGCAGGTAAAGCTCTAAAGTATCGGTATCCGGCGCGAGGCGAAGATGCGGGACCCCCTGAAAAACCGCCGCGTCTAGAAAAGATGATAGCTGGCTACGAAACTTCTCCTGGCTCATTTACACCAGCCTAGATCATTTTTGAAAAGATGTGGATTCTGCAGGCAGAGGCCAAAAAGGCTTTCACCACCGCCGGTGATGAAAGCCTTCGCGCGCGATTAATCGCGTGGATTAGTGGAAGAAGTTACGCCACGCATTCGGGTTGATGGTGATGATGCCCAGCTTTTGCGCCAAGAAGGCAATGGCCCCGATGGCCAGCGAGGCGATACCGGCGCCCGCGATGCCGGCGAGGAGCCCGCTCTTGGAAGAGCCGTCATCGCCGTTGTCATTGTTGCCGGGCTGATCGGATGCAGAATCGTCTGCCTGGTCGTTGCCGCCCTGGTCATCGTGCTTGATCCACCATTCATTCAAGGTGAGCTTGGCCAAGGTGGTGTTATCGATGTAGTCACCGCGCACAGGATCGGTGTGGGTGGCCTTCGCGCGAAGGGCCTCCGAGCCAGCACCCTGGAAGAAGAATGGGACGACCTGGTTGGTGTGCTGCGTGGAGTACCACTGGTGGCCAGAGGGCAAGGTGTTGTTACCGCCACCGTTCATGGAGTTGAACTTGCCCTCAGAGCGCTCATTGGCACCGGAGAGGTATCCCGTTTCGTGGTCAGCGGTAACCACCAACAGGGTCTCGTCCCAGGAGGAGTTTTCTTCTACCCAGTCGATGGCGGCATCGACGGACTTATTGAAGTCCTGTACCTCTTCGATATCGCGGGCAGATTGGTTGCCGTGGCCGCTCCAGTCGATGGCACCGCCTTCGATCATGACGTGGAAGCCCTCGTCATTTTGGCCCAGCGCGTTGAGGGCGCCGGTGGTCATGGTGGGAAGATCCACGACATCGTTAAACGGAATGTCAAAAGGCTCCGCTGACTCGCCGGTGCGCCCCTGCTGCAAGGTCGAGGCCACAGGCGCCAGGCCGAAGTACTTCTCCCCCGCCGCGACCTCGCCTTGGGCCAAGGCCTCAAATTGCTCCTTGGTTTCGGCGTAGTTCCAGTCGGACTCGCCGGAAGACAGCTTGTTGTAGACCTCTTCAGATAGGTACTTGTACTTGGCCTCATCCTTCTTCTTATTGTCATCGTCGTAGAACGAGTGGCCGGCACCCATGATGACATCAAGATCAGAGTTGAACATCTCATCCGCAATCTCCAGGTAGTTATTGCGGGAAATGTTGTGCGCGGCCCAGGCAGCTGGGGTGGCGTGGCTAAACGGCACGGAGGAGACCACGCCGGCGGATTTTCCGGCCTTCTTGGCGCGCTCGGAGGTGTTTTCCTGCTCGTGGCCGTAATCGTTCACGCCCAGCTTGCCGTTATCGGTCTTCACGCCGGTGGACATGGCGGTGCCGGCAGCAGAGGAATCGGTGTATCCCTTATCCACGTACTCATGGCTAGCCCACGCTTTTTGTGGGTCATAGGAAGAGTTATTTGGGTAGGTGGTCATGGACAGGCGGTTGAAGTCTTCGAAGCGCTGCACGGATTCGCCGTCGAGTTCTTCTGGACCTTCGGCGCTAAATGCGCCATCGACCAGGTACTTGGATTGGCCGGTTTCGTAGAGGTTATTAAATGCCACGTGGCCGTAGCCCATCCCATCACCAATCATGTAGATGATGTTCTTTGGGCCCTGGGATTCGGCGGCGGTGGCTGGGGCAATTGCGCCAGCGGTAGCCACGGTTGCGGCTACGGCAGCGGCGCCAATGCGGAGAGAGGTGCGCATGAATTGTCCTTTGTGGAAGTGAGAGATGAAGAGATGGTGGCTTTGCGAGCAAGAGAGAAGTAACCCAGACATAGCTGGGTGCAAAGCCTTGAATTGAAGATAAAGGCGTGGTTTAACCATGAAAGGAACTGGGCGTTAATAGCTCCTAAACACCGCCGGAACATCTCGTGGCGGGCCTTAGTCCTTGCCCCACTCCCCCTTCGTCACCGCCAGAGTGCCAGCCCGGTGCCGGATTAGTGAAGCAAAACCCACCTCTGCCTACCCCGCGCCGGGCTGGGGCTATTACACTGTGTGTTTATGACTAAACCGAGCGATTCCACGTCGTACCGCTACACCCCTGAGCTGGCGAACCAGATCGAAAAGACTTGGCAGCAGTATTGGAAGGACCACGAGACCTTTAACGCGCCGAACCCGGTCGGTTCGCTAGCCACGGGTGCGGGCGAGCTGCCCAAGGAAAAGCTCAATGTGCAGGACATGTTCCCCTACCCTTCCGGTGCGGGCCTGCATGTGGGGCACCCGTTTGGTTATATCGCCACCGATACCTACGCCCGCTATAACCGCATGCTGGGCAAGAACGTGTTGCACACCATGGGCTACGATGCCTTCGGTTTGCCGGCCGAACAGTACGCCATTCAGACCGGTACGCACCCGCGGACCACCACGATGGCCAATATCGACAACATGCGCCGCCAGCTGGGCATGCTGGGCTTGGGCCACGATCCGCGCCGCTCGGTGGAATCCACGGATCCTGAGTTCTTTAAATGGACACAGTGGATCTTCCTGCAGATTTATAATTCTTGGTTCGATGAAGAGCAGCAAAAGGCCCGCCCCACTGCTGAGCTCATCAAGGAATTGGAGGCCAATAAGCGCACCACCAAGGACGGGCGCTACTACGAGGACTTGTCCGCGCAGGAAAAGGCCCAGGCCGTCGATGAGTTCCGCCTGGTGTACCTGTCCAACTCCACGGTGAACTGGTGCCCGGGCCTGGGTACCGTCTTGGCCAACGAGGAGGTCACCGCGGAAGGCAAGTCTGAGCGCGGCAACTTCCCGGTCTTCCGTAAAAATCTGTCCCAGTGGATGATGCGCATTACCGCGTATTCGGATCGCCTGCTCGATGATCTGGAGCTGCTGGATTGGCCGGAGAAGGTCAAGTCCATGCAGCGCAACTGGATCGGTCGCTCCCGCGGTGCGGAGGTAACCTTCCCCGCGGAAGGCTACGGCATCGACGTGTTTACCACGCGCCCAGATACGCTCTTTGGCGCGGAATACGTGGTCTTGGCACCGGAGCATGAGCTTGTCGATGCCCTCTTGTCCCCCATTCCTTACGACGATGACGTGGACGAGCGCTGGACCTACGGCAACGATGACCCGAAGGAAGCCGTCGAGTCTTACCGCGCGGATATCGCGGCAAAGTCGGACCTGGAGCGCCAGGAAAACAAGGAAAAGACCGGCGTATTCTTGGGCACCTATGCCATCAACCCGGTCTCCGGCAAGCGCATCCCGATCTTCATCGCGGACTACGTGCTGACCGGCTACGGTACCGGCGCCATCATGGCCGTTCCCGCGCACGATACGCGCGACTATGAGTTTGCCCAGGCCTTTGGCCTGCCGATTACGGAGGTCGTCTCCGGCGGCAATATCGAGGAAGAAGCCTGGACCGAGGACGGCGCGTTGGTAAACTCCGCCAACGATAATGGTCTGGACCTCAATGGCCTGAATAAGGCGGAGGCCATCGCCCAGGCCATCGAATGGCTGGAAAAGGACGGCTCCGGTCGCGGCAAGATTCAGTACAAGCTGCGCGACTGGCTCTTCGCCCGCCAGCGCTACTGGGGCGAGCCCTTCCCCATCGTCTACGACAAGGACGGCATGGCTCATCCGCTGCCAGAGTCGATGCTGCCGGTGGAGCTGCCCGAGGTGGAAGACTACAAGCCGGCCTCCTTCGACCCAGAAGATAAGGACTCGGAGCCGCAGCCGCCCTTGGCCAAGGTCCGCGACTGGGTAGAAGTAGAGCTGGACTTGGGCGATGGCCCGCAGACCTACTACCGCGATACCAACGTTATGCCCCAGTGGGCGGGTTCTTCCTGGTACCAGCTGCGCTATATCGATCCCCGCAATAGCGAGGCCTTCTGCGATATCGAAAACGAGCGCTACTGGACCGGCCCGCGCCCCGATGAGCACGGTGAAAACGATCCGGGCGGCGTGGATCTGTACGTCGGCGGCGTCGAGCACGCCGTGCTGCACCTGCTCTACGCCCGCTTCTGGCACAAGGTGCTCTTTGACCTGGGCTTTGTCAGCTCTCAGGAGCCATATCGCCGCCTGTACAACCAGGGCTATATTCAGGCCTACGCCTATACCGATTCCCGTGGCGTGTACGTCCCTGCGGCCGAGGTAGAGGAAAAGGACGGCAAGTTCTACTACAACGGTGAAGAGGTCAACCAGGAGTACGGCAAGATGGGCAAGTCCCTGAAAAACGCCGTGGCCCCGGACGATATCTGCCGCGACTTTGGCGCCGATACCCTGCGCGTGTACGAGATGTCCATGGGCCCGCTGGATACCTCCCGCCCGTGGGCGACCAAGGACGTCGTCGGTTCGCAGCGCTTCCTGCAGCGCCTGTGGCGCCTGGCCATCAATGAGGACACCGGTGAAGTGGCTACTACCGATGCCGAGCTCACCCAGGATGATCTGAAGCAGTTGCACCGCACCATCGCGGGCGTGCGCGATGATTATGAGAACCTGCGCCTGAACACGGTGGTGGCCAAGCTCATCGAATACGTCAACTACCTGACCAAGACCTACCGCACCGAGGCACCGCGCGCGGCGGTGGAGCCCATCGCCCAGCTGGTCTCCCCCATCGCCCCGCACATTGCGGAGGAACTGTGGCAGCGCTTTGGCCACGATGAGACCATCACCTACGAGCCACTCCCCTCATTTGAGGAGAAATACCTGGTAGATGATGAGATTCAGGTGCCAGTCCAGATCAACGGCAAGGTTAAGTCCCGCATCAACGTCGCGGCCGATGCTGACCAAGACGCCGTATTCGAGGCTGCTTTTGCCGATGCCAAGGTGGCTGACCTTACCTCCGGCAAGAACGTGGTGAAGAAGATCTACGTTCCCGGCCGGATGGTGAACCTGGTGGTTAAGTAACCAATGAGCGTGGACGTCTCGGGCCTCTCGCCGTCCAATCAGGACTACCTCAAGGCCCTGTTTAAGCTGGGCGAATGGCACGACGAGCCCGTGACGGTGAAGATGCTCGCCCAGCACATAGGCGTTCGGCTCTCCAGCGCGTCGGATGCGGTGCGGCGACTAGAGAAAAAGGGCCTCGTCACCCATACGCCGTATGGTGCCATCGGGCTGAGTGCCGAGGGGCGTGCCTTTGCCCTTGCCATGGTGCGGCGGCACCGCCTCATCGAGACCTTCCTGGTGGAATCCCTGCACTACCGCTGGGACCAGGTCCACGCGGAAGCCGAGCAATTAGAGCACTGCGTCTCCGATTTCTTTCTGGAGCGCATAGACGCTGAACTGGGGTTCCCGCGCCGCGATCCGCATGGAGACCCCATCCCCAGCGCCGCGGGTGACTACCCCGCAGACTATGCCGCGACCCCCGCGTCCGAGCCAGGAGATCTGCGCAAACTCAGCGATTTGGAGCCTGGCGAGGCCGGCGTAGTCGACCGCATCAGTGATGCGGATGCCGATCTGCTGCGCTTTTTCAGCGAGAATAACCTGACCATCGGCGCTGCCGTGAGCGTGCGCGAAAGCCAGCCCTATTCCGGCGGGATGGTAGTGCGCGTAGAGGGCAACCAGAACGAGAATGCCCAGAATGAGTATTCCGTGGCGTTTTCTTTGAGCTCCCATGCAGCCCGCGCCGTGTGGGTGCGCATGTAACTTTCCTACCCCTCCTCTTTTTGGAAGTTGGGTTATTTGCGCATGTCAACGGTGGTTAGTTGCGACGTAGTTAAAAGTACGTTAGATCTGTAGTTGAAGCAGAAAGTGCGCTTCGGCGCAGCCACTAAGGAGCGAGATGACTACAGCCTCGACGCCACCCTGCGGCACTAAGACCGCCGCTAATCTTGTGTATTTTTCCTCGGTCAGTGAAAATACCCACCGTTTTGTCCACAAGCTGGGCTTTCCGGCGGCACGCATTCCTTTGCGGCCGAAGCGCGAAGGAATGCTCTATGTCACCGAGCCCTTTGTGCTCATCGTCCCGACCTACGGTGGCGGCAATATCAAGGCGGCGATTCCGGTGCAGGTGCGCCAATTCCTCAACGTTCCGGAAAATCGCGCACTCCTGCGCGGCGTCATCACCTCTGGAAATACCAATTTTGGTGAAGCGTATTGCTGCGCCGGGCCACAGATAGCCCGAAAGTGCGGCGTGCCTGAGCTCTACCGTTTTGAGCTGCTCGGTACCGACCGCGATGTTGCCCGCGTACGGGAGGGGTTGCAGGACTTCTTTGCGCACCACCTCTACCCCACCGCCCACGCGTCCATTGCCTGATGGCTAGGGCCTCGAAGACAAAGAAAAGAGAAAATACCGATGAAATATCAAGAGCTCATTGAGCGATCCCAAACCCCGCCGCATTTTCGCCACGATGCCTCCACCCCGTTGCGCCCAGTGAACTGGAATCGCATCTGGGATGATAAGGATTTAGAGGTGTGGAACCGCCTGACCTCGAATTTCTGGCTGCCGGAGAAGGTCCCGCTTTCCAATGACCGCAATGACTGGTCCCGCATGGACCCAGCCGAACGAGACCTCACCATCCGCGTATTTACCGGGTTGACCCTACTGGATACCGTGCAGGCGACCGTCGGTGAAATCAGCCAGATTCAAGATGCCCGGACTGAGCATGAGGAGGCTGTTTATACCAATATCGCCTTCATGCAGGCGGTGCACGCGCGGAGTTATTCCTCCATCTTTTCCACCCTGGCCAGCACCGAAGAGATCGAAAAATCCTATGCGTGGGCCGTGGATAACCCAGTGCTGCAGCAGCGCGCTACCAGTGTGATGGTGCATTACTACGGCGACGATCCACTAAAACGCAAGGTTGCCTCTACCCTCTTATCCTCGTTGCTGCTGTACGCCGGCTTCTATCTTCCACTGCACTTTAGCGTGCACGGGAAGCTCACCAATACCGCTGACATGATCAGGCTCATCCTGCGGGATAAGGCGGTCCACGGTTACTACTCCGGATACAAGTTTCAGCGGGGACTGGACCATGCTACGGAAGCTCGCCGCGAAGAAATGCACGAATTCACCTTTGACCTGGTGCGCAAGCTCTATGATCTGGAGATGCGCTATTCCGGCGAGCTCTATGAACCGTACGGGCTTATGGATGATGTCGCTACATTCGTGCGCTACAACGCTAATAAAGCCCTGATGAATCTGGGCTATCCCAACCTCTTCCCGTACGAGGAATGCCAGGTCAACCCGAAAATCCTCGCGGCACTCACGCCAGGATCGGATGAAAACCACGACTTCTTTTCGGGGTCGGGGTCCTCTTATATCATCGGCAAAGCCGTAGAGACCTCCGATGCCGACTGGGATTTCTAAAATCAACAAGCCTCCACGCGAAAGGACACACATCATGAAACTTCTTGTACTCGTTGGCAGCCTGCGGCGGGAAAGCATTGCGAAGAAGATCGCCAACCATTGACGCGCGACGCTATTTAGTACCGGTAGGGCGGTATCGAGTACCGACCGGTGCGGATATCGGGTACCGGGGGTAGTTTTTAGGCACTCTTTAGTGGACGGCCCACGCAGTGTGTACGCGTGGGTCGCGTTCACGTGGAAGGAGTGATGGTGGTGACGGATTACCGTGCCATCATGTTTGTCTTGGTTGCCGGGAATCGTTCCTGGAACCAGATTCGAGCCGATTTAGGGGTCTCGAAGTCGACGATTGATAAGGCCAGTCGCGTTGTAAGGGACCATCGACTCGATGCTCGTGGGATTGCTGGATTGTCGAATGCCCAGTTAGAGGAGCTATTTCCGGATAACCGGCGTCGCAACGATGCGGAGTTCCTCGCACCGGATTTCAAAAAGGTTGCTGAGCGGATGGTCTCTGGCAAGCGCGTGACGTTGAAAGTCGCGCACGCCAAGTACCTGGAGTTCCCTGTTGGTACTGGTCAGCGTCATTATTCGTATCGACAGTACTGTTCGCTGTTTGAGCATTATGTCGATGTTCATCAGCTGTCAGCGCCACTGAATCACGATCCCGGTGACGAGCTCATGGTGGACTGGTCGGGCGATGGAATGGTCGTTGTGGATCCTGTCTCAGGCCAGCGGGTTACCGCGCACTTGTTTGTAGCTTCATTGCCGCACTCAGGGATGATGCATGTATCGGCGTGGCCGGATCAAAAAATGCGGTCGTGGCTTTTAGCCCACCGTGCGGCTTTGGAGTATTTCGGTGGTTGTCCGCTGCGGTTGATCCCGGATAACGCGCTCACAGCCACGCAACAGATTTCCTGTGGGCTGCGGGGGCGTATCCCGGTTGCGGAGTATTCTACATTTGCCGATTTCTATCAGATAGGTATTACTGCGGCGAAAGGCTACCGGCCGCGGTATAAGGCGAATGTTGAAAAGGCCGTGGATATTGCCCAGCAATGGTGCGTGGAATACCTCGACGACCAGGAGTTCTACAGTTTCGACATGCTCAATAAGGCCCTCGAGGACCAAAGCGATTTCATCAACGATCGCCGTCCCTTCCGCGGGCAGGATATCTCTCGTCGCCAGTTGTTTGAAGACCATGAGCAACAGCTGCTGCGCCCATTGCCCGACCGGCGGTGGTCGTGGTCGCGGTGGAAGAAGTCCAAGGTCGCAATGAACTACCACATCCGGATCGCCAATCACTGGTATTCAGTGCCGTGGAAGCTAGCGGGCAAGTTCGTCGACGTGCAACTTTTTGATGACTATCTGGATGTCTTCTACGACGGTGAGATTGTTGCTTCACATCGTATTGCCCCTGCTAATTATGGCTACTCCACCTTGGATGAGCATGTCCCCGACAACCATAAGGACTTAAACACCCAGTGGAACCGGCAACGCTTGGAAGACTGGGCGAAAAGTATTGGGACCGCGACAGCACAGCTCATCGGCCAGATGTTTAACGCTCGTAAAGTCGAAGCCCAAGCATATTCTAGCGTTCTGGGCGTACTGAACCTATCGAAGGATTACTCCCGAATCGAACTCGAACAAGCCTGTGGTCAGCTGTTATCGCGCAAAGCAGTCCCCAGCGTCAACAAAGTAGCCCAAGAGCTCAAGGATCTAAAACAGGCCGCAGCACAGGCGTATTTGCCCACCGATGTACCACTGTCGACGGCCATCGACACTACGCGTGCGCACCGCCAACAGCCCACGGCGGACACGCCGGACTCTGTGTCGCATGTACGCGGGGCCGGGGCGTTTGCCTTCACTGATAAAGAATGGAAGGTATAGCCATGGCTCTTACCGATGAAGACTTCGAACTGCTCGGTTCTCTTCGCGGGATGCGTGTGTTTGCCACGACGCTGCAGGAGATCGTCAACGATCCCAGTCGTGACTTGGACTCCTTTGAAGACAAGATCAAAGAAGCTCTCGATGCTCTGGGGTTGCCCGCAAATCGTGGACACGTAGTGGAGCTACCTAGTGGTTAGGCAGCGATTTCTTTTCTGCTGGTGGTTAGGCTGGTGTGGTTTTCGAAATCGACGGGGCTGACCATCCCAAGGGCGGAGTGCCGGCGCCGACGGTTGTAGACTACTTCAATCCAGTAAGCCACAGCCTGACGCGCAGTATCGCGGGTTGCCCAGCGTTTCCGGTCGTAGAACTCGGTCTTAAGCGTCGACCAGAACGACTCGGCCATCGCGTTATCGAAACACACCCCAGTGCGCCCTACCGACTGAGCAACCCCTAGGTTGCGGCACACGTCCCAGAGCTGCTCGCTGGTAAATTGTGTTCCCCGGTCAGCGTGAAACACCAGCCCCTCAGGAACGTCACCACGCAGTGTATGTGCCATCCGCAGCGCTCGTTCGACCAGGTATGTATCTTGCACGCTATCCATAGCCCAGCCCAGTACCCTGCGGGAATGACCGTCGCGAACTGCGCATAAGTACAACCAGCCCTCGCCGGTGCGCAGGTAGGTAATGTCCGACATCCATACTCGATTGAGCTCGCCGGTATCAAACATGCGCTTTACCAGGTCAGGAAGAGCAGATTTACGCTTAGATTGAATCGTTGTCACCGGCACAAAAGCACGCGGTGAAATCCCTTCAATGCCCATCAGACGCATCCGCTTGGCCACAGTCTTGCGATTCACACTGATCTGGTAGCGCTCACCTAGCTCTGCGGTGATCCGCGGAGCACCATAGACCTCATCGGAGTCTTTCCAAATCTGATGAATCTTGCGATCAACATCATCGTAAAATGATGCACGATCATCCTTACCGGTTAAGCGTTGCTGCTGTATATGGGTCCATTTGTAGTATCCAGACCGAGATACCTTCAACAAGCGCGCCATGCGCTTGATACTGAAATTCGCCTTCTCCTGCTGCATTAATTCGAACTTTTCTCTTCGCGTTGCCTTAAAGCGAAGAAGGCTGTCGCTTTTGACAAAAACTCATTATCCATCTTGGCTTCTGCCAGCTCACGACGCAGACGAGCATTCTCCGCACGAAGATCAGCCTCGCTTAATCCATCGGAAGATCCTTAGGCGTTGACGCTCATTTTTTACCCATCGGCCTAAAAGACCAGGTGCGACACCAATTTCTTTCGCTACATGAGCAATTGGGCGCTGCGATTCGATTACCAGGTTCGCGGCTTCGCGTCGATACTCAGGTGTGTATTTCTGGCGTTGTTGACTCACAATGAACATCCTCTCTTACGGACACAAGATCCGCACTAATCGGGTGTCCACTAAACGAGGGTAACCTCAGCTCAGGTAGCTGCACGTGATTCGAAAGTAATCGAAAAACTCGTCAAAGCCGCCAAGCTACCCAACGCGCTTGCGGCTTTGGAACGCTTTGAAGCACACAGCAACCGAGGGATCACTCCAGACCGTATTGAGCGGTTAGCTACCTGCGACTGGATTACCTACGGCAGAGATCTAACCATCGTGGGAGCTACCGGCACCGGCAAAAGCTTCCTCGCCCAAGGCCTAGCCGTGGCTGCGTGCCGGCATAAACTAACCGCACGCTACTTTAGACTCGCCGACTTAGCCGACGAGTTCGACGCCACAGCCGACGCTGCCTATGAGCGCAAAGCCCTCCTTGAGGAACTGACAAAGCCGGCTGTGTTGGTCATCGACGACTTCCTGGCCACGGACGTATCTGCCTTCGCCTTAGCCCAGGTATTCAACCTCCTGGTCAAGCGGGAGCATTCCTCAACCGTCATCGTCAGCCAGCACGAGCCGGAATACTGGTACAGCGTCTTTAGTGAAAACGCGATCGCCGACGCTGTCCTATCCCGACTTGCAAACAACGGCAGCAAACTCACCCTCATCGGTGAAGACATGCGCACCCGTGACGACTTCCAAGAAGAAAGGGGAACACTTAGCAAACAGCTCAAGCAACGTCAACGGTCCAAACGATAAGCGGGGGTAAAACCGGCTACCGGGCGGCTACCGCCACCCCGGTACCTGGTACCGCCTTACCGGTCCCTAAAACAAGCCCGCGTCAAACCATGCCATTGAACTCGTTCCCGAGCACGTAGAGTGCCAGCGCTATGACCTGCGCACACTCCCGCTTTATGATTTCGACTACGACGATCCTGGCGTGGAGGATAAACCCACGCCGGAAGAGTACACCGATTTCCGCAACGCCATTAAGGAAGCGGATGCCATTTTGTTCGTCACTAGCGAGAATAACCGGACGATCCCGGCGTGTTTAAAGAATGCCATCGATATTGGGTCCAAGCCCAATTCCGATGTCGCCTGGAAGAATAAGCCAGCTGGCATCATCAGCCACTCCGTCGGCCGCATGGGTGGCTATTCTTCCCACAAGAATGTGCGCCTAGCCTTGTCCTACTTTGACATGCCGATGCCCGGTCAGCCTGAGGTATTCTTGGGCAATTCTCCCCAGCTCATCGGCGAGGATGGAAAGATCGCGCCTCCCAGCACCATCGATTTCGTGCGGGACTACCTCGAGCGTCTTTTAGCGTTGGTACCTGCAGCTCCGCAACACTAGGATCTACATCCTCCTAGCAGCGAGGCGGTTAATCCCAGTATTCCGTGGCGCAGAGCGCGATGCCGTGCGCCCGGATTTCCTGGCCCGCCTCAACTGGGGCATCAACGATGAGCGGGAGCCCGTCGATTTCGCATACCCAGAACTCCCCTCCCCCAAATTCATTGGTCCTGTTCTCGACGTTGTTCACGGTCCCCGCTAGCTCCACCTGCGGGTTGAGCAGGCTGGGCTTGTAGTTCTGATAAAACCGTTCCGTGGCTGGGGAGCGCAGCGAAAACTCCGCCGGGTCCGTTAATTCATAGTCCAGCGCAACGACCGCGGGCCGCACGCGGCCGCGCAGTTTTTCGCCGCCCACGGGGTTGCCGGTGGGTAGCGTGAAGGGGGCATCGCTAAGCACTGCCCACCGCAGATCTTCCATTTCTAAGATGCCAATAAATGGCATGGCGCGATAAAGCGTTGCCTTAACCTCTTCCCCGCCCCGGAATGACGGCAACACGGTCCACTCCCCCTCGTACTCCATCGCCGTGACGGCTATGCCGGAGGGATCCGCATAGTAGAGCACTTGATCAAAAGCAGGCGCATCCCACAGGGTCCGCTCTGCGGGAAGCTCCGCGATGAGCTCCTCGGTGCCTAGGAAATCGAATCCGCAGACGCTAAAAAGTTTATCCATGTCCGCCATCATAGACAGGCGTCTGCCCTACAGGAGTCGCGGGCGGTCTGAAAATAGTCCGGTGTTTACTTACTAGTGACTAAATATAGAGACAATCAACCGAATATTAATACCAATAAATAGGTTATAAAAAGCGAAGTACATGCGATTAAACGAGCAAAAGTATGGCGCACGAAAATTATTGGTACGGTGAATCCAAGACGTTTAATAATGTTGAGGATTGATGGGTCAACTGCGGCAATCGATACAGGGTTGAGTAATCAACTGCGCAGGGTATAATGCCAATTAAGTCAGAAGCTAAAGGGAGAGATGCCGTGCGCGCAGAGGAAAGTGCGGCGTGGGCGGATTTTGTAGCAATGCAGCGGGCGCTGCATAAGGAGTTGGCCAACGCGCTGCAGGAAACTGCGAATGTGAGCGAGGCCGATTATGCGGTGTTGGCCGTCCTGCAGCGCCGCCGTGGGCAGAGCACCCGGCCGCACGAGTTGGCCGCGGAACTTGGGTGGGAGAAATCGCGCCTGCACCGACAACTGGTCCGGATGGAGGGGCGCAAGTTGGTGACGAGGCGGCACGCGGAGGAGTTAGGACCCCGCGCTATTGACGTCACAGTGACGAAAGTCGGCGGGGAAGCATTCGCCACAGCACTGGAGAGCCACACCGCGAAGGTGGATGACAAGGTGGTCTCCGTCTTGACGGGAGAGGAATTGCGGCAGTTGGGTTCCATCTCAAGAAAAATCATGCGCGGTTTAACGGGCGATACCTAGACCCCAAGGAGTCAATCGCACAAGGAAGGCACCCCGTCACTGATGGGGTGCCTTCCTAGTTTTGAATCCTAAAGACTAGGACCTTAGGAAATCTTCAGCACCGTGCGGCCGTGGTGGTTGCCGTTGATGAGCGATTGCGCTTCCTTTACCGCATCTTCCAGGGGAAGGGTATTGGTCAAGGACTCCAGGATGGACAGGTCCAGGGTGCGGGCGAGGAGCTGCCAAGCATTCTGGCGGTAGTGCAGCGGGGCATCGACGGAGTTCACGCCGGCTAGGTGTACGTTGCGCAGGATGAAGGGCATGACGGTGGCGGGCAGGTCGGGGCCGCTGGCCATACCGGTGGCGGCGACGGTGCCGCCCCACTTGGTACGGGCCAGGACATTGGCCAGCTCCTGGGAGCCGGAGGTGTCCACGGCGCCAGCGTAGATGGCCTTTTGTAGGGGCTTGCCCGGCTCGGTGAATTCGGCGCGGTCAATGACCTCATGTGCGCCGAGCTCGTAGAGGTAGTTGGCGTAATCGTCGGGGCGGCCGGTCATGGCGTGGACCTCGTAGCCAGCATTGCGCAGAAGGTTGACGGCAATGGAGCCGACGCCGCCGGTGGCACCGGTGACGAGAACGGGGCCCTCGGGAAGCCCGCGCAGCGAGTTAACGCACAGCGCCGCGGTGTAGCCGGCGGTACCGACGGCAGCTGCCTGCTCCGCGGTGAAATCCGCAGGCAGGGCAACGGTGGCGCGGGAATTGACGCGCTGCTTCGGGGTATAGCCGCCGTGGCGGAATTCGCCAAGGCCGTCGCCAAAGGAGGCAACCAAGGTGCCCACCGGCAGTCGCTGCACATTGGAATCGGATACGGTGCCGACCACATCAATGCCGGGCACCAGTGGGTTGGTGCGGACGACGCCGGGATCACCGGTGATCGCCATCGCGTCCTTGTAGTTCAGCGAGGAATAAGAGACGTCAACGGTCAGGTCGCCCTCGCCGAGGAATTCTCCATCCTCAAAGGAGGTAGTGACAGATTTGTCTTCGTTACGGGTAACAAGTAGCGTGCTCATGCTCACCATGGTACGTGAATTGTGATGCAAGCATTTTTGGGCGGCTAACGAGCGGGGGAGCAGAGCTTGGCGATGTCCGCAGCGGTCTGCTTGGCAAAAGGGCTCACCCCGGTAATCGTTGCGGAACCGGGGCCCGTCCACGTTCCGTAGCCGACGAGGAAGAGGCCCTCGACGGTGGGGGTGCGGCCATCGAGAAGCGTGCGGAAAGGCCCCAGCGCCGGGCGGAACCCGGTGCACCAGATGAGGTGATCTGCCTTCACCTCATCGAGGCTGGAGAACATGGGGGAGGACTTAAGCAGTCCCTCATCGCGGGCGCGCTTGACGGGAGGAACAACGACGATATCGCCCAAGTTGGTATCCGCGCCGGGATCGGGCTCGCCGCGCATCATGGCATTGAGGCGGGCGCGGTTGCGCTGGAAAAGCACGCGGCCGTCAACGTCATCGGGCATCCACCGCGGCGGCTTCGCCGTAAACCACGTGGTATCTACGCCAGAGAGCACAAGCTCTGCGGCAATCTGGGCCCCGGAGTTGCCTGCCCCAACGACGGCGACGGACTCGCCACGGAAGGGATCGGGCCCGGGGTAGACCGCCGAGTGCCATTGCCGCCCGGCAAAGGAACCGGGGTAGTAGGGGATAAACGGCGAGGACCACGTGCCGGTAGCCGCGACCACGGTGCGCGCGGTAAAAAGCTCATCATCGGTAATGACATGAAAGCGCTCGCCATCGTGGGTGACCTCTTGGACCCGCACCGGCCGGCGTACGGGCAGGTCATAGCGCTGCTCGTAGCGGGTAAAGTAATCGATGACGTGGCTGGCGGGCGGAAATCCGTCGTGGTGGGGCATCGGCAAGCCGGGCAGGTTGGAAGAGGCGCTATTGCTAAAGAGCGTGAGCGATGGCCACGCGTGGCGCCAGGCCGCGCCGGGGGAGGGCTCGGCATCGAGGATCTGGAAGTCGAGTCCCTTCTTGCGTAGGTAATAGCTGGTGGCCAGGCCGGCTTGCCCGCCGCCGATAACGATGGAATCGAGCATTAAATGAGCTTTCTTTCGCGGGCTACGGTCACCGCGGCCGTGCGGGTGTCCACGCCCAGTTTTTGATAGATGTGAATGAGGTGCGTCTTCACCGTGGCCTCAGAGATAAAGAGCTGATTGGCCAGCTCCTTATTGGAGGAGCCGGTCGCAAGGGCACGGAGGATTTCCAGCTCGCGGGTGGAGAGGGACTGCTCCGGCTGGCCCACGCGCTGGGCCAAGAGGTTGACCACCTCTGGGGCGAGGGTGCGCTGGCGCGCGGCGGTATTGAGCACGGCTTCGTGCAGCTCTTCCTCGGGCGAGTCCTTGAGCAGGTATCCCATCGCGCCGGCCTCCACCGCGGCCAGGATATCGGCCTGGGTGTCATAGGTGGTGAGGATGAGCACGGGCGGGCCGCCGGCCTCGGTCAGCTTTTTGGTGGCGGTGATGCCATCGACGCCCGGCATCTGGATATCGCAGACCACGACGTCGACCTCGGGGGCGTCATCGGCAAAGAGCTTGTTCACGTCCGCGCCGTTATCGCCTTCCATGACCACGTGGACATCGGCAAAGGTATTGAGTATCGCGCGCAGCCCGGCGCGGACGACGGGGTGGTCATCGATAAGCATGACGTTAACCATGGGGCTGCTCCTTGAGGGGGATTCTAATGGCAAGGGCGGTGCCGTCGCCGGATTCGAGGCTCAGGGAGCCACCGACGCTCTCCACGCGCTGGGACAATCCTTGCAGGCCAAAGCCGCTATCGCCGCCGTGGCTCGGGGGCTCGACTACACCGTGCCCATTATCCACGACGTCCAGGGTGACCGCATCCTCAAAAAGGCCCAGGGTGACCACCGCGCGGGAGGCGTGCGCGTGCTTGATCACGTTATTAAGGCCCTCCTGCGCGGCGCGCACGACCACCTGCTTGATATCGCCGGGCACGCTCCCGCTGCCGGAAACGACGAGGTCAAAGGTGGTATCGTCGCCCAGTGCCTCCGTGCGTCGGCGCATCTGGGACAGGATGGAATCCAACTGGGTCTCCAGGCGCTCATCGGGCCCGGCGAGCTCGCGGACGAAACGGCGGGCCTCGGCCAGGTTCTCGCCCGCGGTGTCCTCGATGACGGCGAGCTGTTCATTCTTGGTCGCTAGGTCATCGGTATTCCGGGCGGCGCGGGATAGCAGCAGGATGGAGCTCAGCCCTTGGGCCACGGTGTCATGGATATCCCGGGACAGGCGTTCGCGCTCTTCCAGGCGCCCGGCTTGGTGCTCGCTGGCAGCCAGCTCGGCCTGGGTTTCGTGCAGCTGCTTGGCGATGTCCCTGTGGTGCACCGCCTCCGCCTGCAACCGGCGCTGGATATAGAACACGCCCGCGGCAAAGGTCGTGCCGATAAGCGGCCCGATGGCCGCGGCGATGGACCAGCCATCCGGATGCAGCCACGCCGGAATGAACGCGGCCGCCGCCCACAGCACTGTGATGGAGATAAGGCCTGGCCACTTGGGCAAGGCGCGCAGGAAGACGAAGATGAGCGGGAACTCGAGCCACATGAAGTCCTGCGCGTGGACCATCAGCCCCAACCAGAGCAGGCACAACCCGGTGAGCCAGAGCCAGGTGGGAAGCCAGCGCGCGGCCGCGTACACCGCGGCTAGGCCGATGGCCAAAAGGATGGCGCGGGCATCTAGGCGGTCATCGATATAGGCGCGGGCCACACCGAAAAGCAGCAGGAACACGAACATGGCGTGTAAGCCCCAGAGCCATAATTTTTGTCCAGAAAACACAATTTTCTACAGTAACTGCCGGAGGGTGGATGAGGGATCAACCAGTTGGTTGACTGGAGGTTCAACTAGGCCGCCGATTACTTCTGAACTGCGCAAAGGGACTATAGAAGTATGTTCTTAGCTATTCGTGAAATCACCGCAGCGCGCGGCCGCTTCGGGCTCATCGGCCGCACCGTGGCGCTTATTACCCTGCTCTTGGTGATGCTTTCCGGCCTGACGGAGGGCCTATCCAAGCAAAATACCTCGGCGCTTGAGGCCGTGGCGCAGGAATACCCCTATGTCAGCTTTTCTACTGAAGAGCCCGCTTATAACGAGTCCGAGATCAAAGAGGAAGACCTTTCCGGCGAGGCGATTGCCTTGGGCACCGCGCAAACCAAATTGGAGGGCGAGGGCGCGGTAGGCGTGATGGGCTTGCCGGCCGGTACGACCATCCCTAATACCAAAGCCACCATCCCGGAAGATGGCGCCGTCCTGTCTGACACGATTGATGCCTCCGGCACCGTGAATATCGGCGGGGTAGACCTTTCCGTAGAGGGCACCGTTGCCGAAACGCAGTTTTCCCACTCGCCGGTGGTATGGGTATCTACCCAGACTTGGCAGAAGGTAAGCCACGCCCCAGAGGGTGTGGTCGGCACGCTTGCCCTCCATTCCGAAGAGGTCCCCGGCTCGGTCGAGATGTCCGATTCCTTCTCCGGCCTGCCCGCTTATCAGTCCGAACGCGGTTCGTTGCTGACTATGCAGGGCTTCCTTTACGGCATCTCCGCGCTGGTCACCGTGGCCTTCCTGACGGTGTGGACCCTCCAGCGCACCCGCGATCTCTCCATCCTGCGCGCCCTGGGCGCCTCGGTGCGCTATCTGCTGCGCGATGCCCTGGCCCAGGCCGCGCTGATTTTGGCCGCCGGCACCATCCTCGGCGCGTTCGTCGGCTGGCTGCTTGGCCTGCTGGCCTCCGGCACCGTTCCCTTCGACGTATCCGTGCGCACCATCATTGTTCCCGCGGTCGGCATCTGGATCCTGGGCATGGCCGGTGCCCTGGTCTCCACCCGCCGCGTAGCCAAAGCCAACCCCCTCGATGCATTGGGAGGAAATGCCTAAAATGTCCACCGTTCTTGATATTCGCGACGCCACCGTCACCTTTCAGGACGGCACGACGACTACTACGGCGCTTGATAATGCCACCTTTAGCGCCGACTCCGATACTCTCACCGCAATCGTGGGCGAGTCCGGTTCCGGTAAGTCCACGCTGCTCTCCGTCGGCGCCGGGCTCATCACTCCGGACTCCGGCACCGTAGAGGTCAACGGTACGAACTCCATCATCTTCCAGCAGTCGAACCTGTTGTCCGCGCTCAAGGTGCGCGATCAGCTGCTCATCATGGACCACATGGCCGGGCGCAAGCTGCGTAAGGATCGGGCCGATGAGCTGCTAGAATTCGTTGGTCTTAAGGGCATGGGCAATCGCCGCATCGGCCAGCTTTCCGGCGGCCAGGCCCAGCGCGTCAATATCGCGCGCGCCTTGATGGATGAGCCGAACCTGCTGCTTGCCGATGAACCCACCTCCGCCCTCGACTCCCACCTTTCCCAGGAAATCATCCGCCTGCTGCGCGATATTACCCAGGAGATGCATACCGCCACGGTGCTCGTGACGCACGATCGCTCCCTACTCACCTTCGCCGACCACGTGGTTGAGGTCAAAGACGGCCGCGTGAGCACGCAGGACGCTATCGGTGCATAACGAGCAAGCGCGCGATGGACTGGGGCATCGCCGCGGCGATCTGGGAAGCGGAACAAATGCCAAAACCATCGGGGGTATGCGCCGCGATGGCGGCCGCGTGCTGGTGTAGGGCGGCGGCGTGGAGGATCTCCATAATGATGTACTCCGCATCGGCCTTCTCGTGGTCTACCTGCGCGATGGTGGCGCCGAGGATGCCGGATAAAACATCGCCGGAGCCGGCGGTGGCCGCATAAGAGTGGCCGGCATTCATCCCATAGATGGACTGGCCAGGCGCGGTCACCGTGGTGATTCGGCCCTTGTGCAGGACAAAACAGTCCAAGTCCTCGGCGAGCTCGCGCTGGCGCGGGCCCACGCCCTCGCTGAGATCGAGCTCGCGGCCGCAGGTGGCCTCGTAGAGGCGGCGGAACTCGCCGGCGTGCGGGGTAAGGATGACCCGCGGGTGGGCGCGGACGCTATCGCGCAGCTCGGCGCTTTGGGCGAGCAGCGTCAGGGCATCGGCATCCAGGATGGTAGGCAGCCCGCGATCCAAGACGGCGTGGAGCTCGCGGGCTGCTGCTTCATCGGTGCCGCGGCCAGGGCCCACCACCCACGCCTGGGCATGCACCTTATCCTCGGCGCTCGCGTGGGGAACCACCTCGGGTAGGTGGGGGACCACGGCATCGTTATCTATCACCCGCACCATGGAGGGCGTCGCGCGCACCGCGCCGGTAGCCGCCAGGATGCCCGCGCCGGGATACGCGCTGCTGCCAGCACAGATAGCGGTGACCCCGCCGGTGTATTTCGTGCTTGAAGCGTGGGGAGTGGGGTCCACGATGGGCCCTGTGCAGCCCACGGGCTTGGGGGCGGTGACGTGGCCCAAGTGGACATCGGCAAGCACGGGCTCCGCAGGCCACTGGTAGGGGAGATCGATGGTGGGCTCGTTGGCGATATAGCCCGCTGGCTCCGCCGAGGCCGTTAGTTCCTCCGCGAAGGACCGCGGCGCGTTGGGCAGCTGCAGATCGCACAGGACCACCGTGCCGCATTCCGGGGCGAAGACGTGACCGGCGCGCGCCCAACCGAAGCTCACGGTAATCGTTGCCTCGACCGCGTTCTCTGCGGCCACGCCCGTATCGGCGTTGATGCCAGAGGGGATATCCACCGAAAGCACCGGGATATCGTGCTGCTTGGCCGCGCGGTACGCGGCAAGACCCGCTCCGCTGAGGCCGCGGGTGGAGTTAAGGCCAGCGACGGCATCAATAAGCAGGCCTGTGGCCTCCGCGCGCGGTTGCTCAGTAATGGTTCCTCCGGCGGCCTTAAAGGCCTGCAACGCTGGGTCGTGCGCGGAACCGGCGACGAGGATTGCTTCGACGCCATAGCCCTCCTCGGCGAGGAAAGCGCCTGCATAAAGGCCATCGCCGCCATTGCCGCCAGGCCCGGCCAGGATGGAGATGCGGCGAGGCGCTGGGCCTGTCAGCATGGATTTCGCCGTGGCGGCAATGCCCTGCGCGGCCAGGCGCATGAGCTCATCATCGTGGCTCTGCTGCGCGAGGAGCGCGGACTCGGCGGAACGAACGGCGGATACACTATAGGCAGGTCGCATGCCCGCCACTATAGGCCTTAAGCAGCGGATTGGCAGGTGGGGCACCAGAAGAGGTTTCTGCCCTCCATTACCTGCTCTGCAATCGGCGTGCCGCAGACATAGCAGGGCAGGCCGGCGCGCCGGTAGACGTAGACTTCGCCGCCGTGATCATCCTTGCGCGGGTCGCGCCCCATGGCCTCGGGGGAGTGCTCGGCGCGCACGGTATCGATGCGGCCGTGCTCCACGCCGTAGTTCATGAGCTCTACCAGGTCTTTCCAGATGGCGAAGAATGTTTCACGGGAAACATCCTTGCCAGGGGTGAAGGGGGAGAGGCAGGCGCGAAAGAGGGCCTCCGCGCGGTAGATATTGCCCACACCGGCATACAGGTGCTGGTCCATCATGAGGGAACCTATGCTGCGGCGGGATTTGCTCACCTTGGCCCACAGGGCTTTTGGGTCGGCATCGGCGCGGAGCGGATCCTGGCCCACCTTGGTTAGTCGCGCCCGGTAGTCCTCCTCTGTAAGTAGCAGGCAGAATTGGGGCCCGCGCAGTTGCGCGGCTTGCGCCCCATTGTCTATGCGTATGCGGATTTGCCCGCGGGTTTCCTCGCGCGGTTCGAAGCTGAGCTTGCCGATGAGCCCCAGGTGAATATAGAGGATATGCGCCGGGTTGGTGGCGGTGAAGTGCACGAAGAGGTGCTTGCCGAAGGCCTCTGCGTGGTCGATTTCTGTACCGTCCAGGATGGCCGCCTCGGCGGCGAAGCGGCCTTGCGGGCTGGTCACGCTGAGCGGCATCCCGCGATAGTCAGTGTTGAGTGTGAGGGCTAGGCGGTGGATCACGTGACCTTCAGGCATGACTTCAGTGTAGTGAAATAGTTGGTCGCCCCCAACTAGGGTGCGTGGCGCCGGGGGATGAAAAAGAGTAAACTCGAAGCGCGGATTGATTTTATTTCTATTGAAGGGTCGATAAATCATGACGCATAAAATCGGCTTTGACCGAGAAAAATACATAGAGCTGCAGTCAAAGCACATACAGGCCCGCCGCGAAGAAATCGGCGGAAAGCTCTATCTGGAAATGGGCGGCAAGCTTTTCGATGATATGCACGCCTCCCGAGTGCTGCCGGGCTTTACCCCGGATAACAAGATCGCCATGCTGGAGCGCATCAAAGAGGACATTGAAATCCTCCCGTGCATCAACGCCAAAGACATTGCCCGCCACAAAGTCCGCGCTGATTTAGACATCCTGTATGAAGACGACCTCCTGCGCTTGGTGGACGTATTCCGCAGCCGCGGCTTCTTGGTTGAAAACATCGTCATGACCCAGGTGGAAGACGGAAATGCGCAGGCAGAAGCGTTCATCGAAAAGCTCGAGCGCCTCGGCCTCAAGGTAGCTCGCCACCGCGTTATCCCTGGCTATCCCACGAATACGGATCTCATTGTGTCTGAGGATGGCCTTGGCAAGAACGAGTTCGCGGAAACCTCCCGGGACTTGGTCGTCGTGACCGCCCCAGGTCCTGGTTCCGGCAAGCTCGCCACCGCACTATCGCAGGTCTACCACGAGCACCAGCGCGGCAATAACGCTGGTTATGCCAAGTTTGAAACCTTCCCCATCTGGAATCTTCCCCTCGAGCACCCAGTCAACCTCGCCTATGAGGCTGCCACGGTGGATCTTAATGATTCCAATATTATTGACCACTTCCACTTGAGCGCCCACGGCGAATCCACGGTGAACTACAACCGCGACGTCGAGGCGTTCCCGCTGCTGCGGACCCTGCTGGAAAAGCTCACCGGCACCACGCCATACGAATCGCCCACGGACATGGGCGTGAATATGGCCGGCTACTGCATTACCGATGATGCGGTCTGCCGCGCCGCCGCACAGCAGGAAATCATCCGCCGCTATTTCAAGGCCAAAGTAGAAGAAGCCCGCGCCGGGCTGGGCGATGAGCAGTCCGAGCGCGCCGCCGTCGTCATGGCAAAGGCCGGCATTAAGGCCGATGACCGCCCTGTGGTTGGCCCGGCCCGCAAGCGCGCGGAGGAAACCGATGGACCCGCCTCCGCAATGCAGCTGCACGATGGCACCATCATCACCGGCCGCACCTCCCCGCTGCTGGGGTGCTCCGCGGCGATGCTACTCAATGCCCTCAAGTATTTAGCCGGCATCGATGACGAAACGCACCTGCTCTCGCCGGAGTCGATAGAGCCAATCCAAACGCTGAAGACGAAGCACCTGGGATCTTCCAACCCACGCTTGCACACCGATGAGGTGCTCATCGCGCTATCCGTATCCGCCGCGAAGGACGAGGATGCGCGCAAGGCGCTGGAGCAGATCAAGGAGCTCGCCGGCTGCGACGTCCACACCACCACCATCCTGGGCTCGGTGGATGAGGGAATCTTCCGCAACCTTGGCGTGCTCGTGACCTCGGATCCGGCCTTCGCCCGCAAGAAAGCGCTCTACCAGAAACGCTAAGGAATTGGGGATCTTTCCGGTAGCGGGCCTAAGATTATGGGCGTGACTATCGGCAAAGTTCTCCTGTATTACTGCTTTACCCCCATCGAGGATCCGACCGCCGTCATGCTGTGGCAGCGCACCCTGTGCGAGTCCTTGGGCTTGAAGGGTCGCATCCTCATTTCGGAACACGGCATCAATGGCACCGTTGGCGGCGACATGGATGCCTGCAAGCGCTACGTGCGCCAAACCCGTGAATACCCGGGCTTTAAGCGCATGCAGTTTAAGTGGTCCGATGGTGGAGCCGAGGATTTCCCGCGCCTATCGGTCAAGGTGCGCGATGAAATCGTGGCCTTTGGCGCGCCGGGCGAGCTGAAGGTAGATGAAAACGGCGTCGTGGGCGGCGGCACGCACCTCAAGCCGGAAGAGGTCAACAAGCTGGTAGAAGAGCGCGGCGATGAGGTCGTATTCTTCGATGGCCGCAATGCCATGGAAGCAGAGATTGGCAAGTTCAAAAATGCCGTCGTGCCGGATGTGCGCACAACCCATGACTTCATTGAGGAACTGGAATCCGGCAAATATGACTGGATGAAGGACAAGCCGGTCGTATCCTATTGCACCGGCGGCATCCGGTGCGAGGTCCTTTCCTCTCTAATGAAGAACCGTGGCTTCAACGAGATCTACCAAATCGATGGCGGCATCGTGCGCTATGGCGAAAAGTACGGCAATGATGGGCTGTGGGAAGGCTCCATGTATGTCTTTGACAAGCGCATGCACCAGGAGTTTGGCCAAGGACTAGAGGACCCGGGCTTTATCCAATTGGGCCACTGCGTGCACTGCGGCAAGGGAACTAATACCTTCCACAACTGCATTAATGAGAACACGTGCCGCCAGCAGGTGCTCATCTGTGATGACTGCATCCAAAATGTGGAAACCCAGCATTGCGGGAGACCGGATTGTGAGGAAGTGGCCCTTCGCCTTGCCAGCTAGCTTTGTGATGTCTAGTGACTTTTTGGACTCGGAGTCCATTGACTTTTTGGACTCGGAGTCCAGTTAGTTTTTTGACGCGGAGTCCAGGAAGTTTATGGACAGGATGTCTAACGACTTTTTGGACTCTGGCTTCTTGACAATGTGGGGATGGCAATTCCCATTACTCTCCGCAAGAAGATAGCGGATTTCGACCCCATCCGTGAGGGCATCACGGTCCAGCAGTTCTGCAAGAACATCGGCGTATCGAAGCAGACGTACTACAACATCAAAGCACGTATCGCCGAACGCGGGCGGGCTGGCATCGTGCCCGACAGCACGGCACCACTGAACCCGCGACGGGTCTACGATGACAAGATTCGACAACAGGTCCTGCAAGCTCGCGGTACGTTAAGAGCCCGCGGCCAAAACTGCGGCCCATGGTCAATCTTCTACTTCTTCCTCGACGAACTCGGCTACGACCAACCACCGTCACGAGCTTTAATCGCACAATGGTTGCACGAGGCTGGCGTCGCTGACATCAATGCACGTAAACGACCGCGTAAGTCCTACAGGCACTTTGCCAGGGGCGAAGTCAATGAACTGTGGCAGATCGATGCGTTTGCCTACAGACTCTTCGATGTGCCTCACACGCAAGTGACTATCTACCAAGTCGTCGACGATGCCAGCCGCTTCGACGTCGGCTCCCAAGCTTTTGGAACTCCAGAAAACGGCACCGATGCCCGCATCACGCTAAGTGGAGCCATTGATGCTTACGGACTTTTCCAAGAAGTCCTCTCTGACAACGGTGATGCCTTTGCCACCTACCATCGCGGCCGGCTGTCGCAAACCGAACGCTGGCTCGCCAGCCTGGGAGTTCAATCAAGTGCGGGCTTTGCTCCCACGACGCAAGGCAAAGACGAGCGATCGCACCAAACCATGACCAGGTTTTTGGATGCTCGTACCCCGACGACGCTGGCGCAGGTCCAACAGCTGATTGTCGACTACCGCAACTTCTACAACACACGCCGTCGCCACCAAGGACTTCTCAGGGGCAAGATGCACATCACCCCAGCCCAAGCCTGGGAGATTATCTCGCATGCCCAGCCACCGACGCAGCCGATTGACCCAGATGTTTTATGGACAAAAATCGCGAAACAATATCACCGGATTCACTCCGACAACCAGGCAGATGCCTTAGCAGCCGACACAGTGGTCGCGACAGATAATGCCCTGCCTGAAGTTGCAGCTTCAGACAGGGCACCAAGTAACGACACTCAGGCGATCCAGCAAGATACACCCCATGCCGATTCCTCAACCGTAATGCCAAGCCCTACCGGTGTAAATGCACTCTGGCCTATCCCGGACAAGCTGTGGATCAACAAAAGCGGGGTGGTACGCGTTATGGGACACGGCCTCTACGTCGGGCTGCGCTTCAAGAATCGAGCCATCTACAGCAGCGTAGCCGATGACTATGTGGAATTTTTTACTGATCACGACGGTGAGAAACTGTTTTCATTTCCGCTACCGATCCAACTGAATCAGCGTCCACCCGGCGGTCAAATCAACATAAACCACGTTGTCGGCATGTGGCACCGACAACCCCCAGAGCTAAAACCCAACCTCTCTGGGCCACGGCCAAACCGCCGGAAGAAGCCAAGCTAGCACCAGTACAAAAACTCCGTAGACTCCCCGTCCAAAAAGCGGGGAGACTCCGCGTCCACAAAGTCCCTAGACTCCGAGTCCACAAAGTAGCTGGACTCCAAGTCCAAAAACCTCATGGACATAACACTTGCCAGCTAGCTTGGACAGCTAGGTGCGGGGTTAGCGCACCAATAGCAGCTGAATATCGCTAATAGCCCAGATCATGAAGTTGAAGGCCACCACCCAAAAGATCGCCATCCAGCTGCGCCAGCGCAGGTAGCGGCGCAGCTTGCGCACCATAATGATCGCGCAGCCGATCATGCCCAGCAGCGGGATGATCATGGTGGAGATGGCAAAGAAGTTTCTTTGGCCCTCGGTACACAGCCAGCTTGCGGTGCCATCGTCGCACAGTGGGCCGCCGCTAAGGCGCGAAAAGAGCGCGACGCCGAAGCCGTACAGCGCGGAGATGACCAGCACGGACACCATGTACCAGATGGCTTGCCGCGTGGAGCGCCGGTTGGCGGCGGCTACCTCGACGGGATCGGGCTCGTCTGCCAAATCATCGAAGCTTTGCGGCTCAGGCCGGCGCAAGTTGGCATAATCGGCGTCGGTCGTCAGGTCGTTTTCGGGGTGCTCTGGGCGTGAGCTCATACTTTAAAGCCTAGTCGGTCGCGGGGTGAATGAGTACCGGTACGCGAATATGAGGGAGTAACTCGGTTGCGGTAGAACCCAAAAAGACCCGCGCGATGGGACCTTGTGGGGCAGAGGCCATCAACATTAGATCGCCCTTTTTCCACTTAAGCGAATCAACCGCACCGGACCACCCGGCCCCGGAGCCGATCTCGGAGGAGACCTTGAGCTCGGGGAAGGAATCTTGGATGTGGTCGCGAGCCCGGTCGAGCATGGCCAATGAATCCTCGTGCCACTCCGCGGTGAGCTTGAGCGCAATATCGCTTTTATCCTTCGACGGGGAATGCAACAGGTCATCCGCCGAGAAGGCCAAGATGCGCAGGGGCAGATCCCAGCGATCTGCCAGCGCGGCTGCGCCCAATAATTCCCTATCAGCACGGTCACCGCGCTCTGTAATGACAAAATTAAAGCGGGTCACACCGTGTTTCGACAACTTGGCCTTGCGGGGGATAAGCCCTAAGGATTGCGGCGAGTAGTGCAGGAGGGTATCCGCAGTTGAGCCGGGGAAAAAGCGGCCCTTGGGCGCGGCTTGGTTAGGGCCTAACAGGATAATATCGGCCTGAAAATCTTGGGCCATCTCAGTAAGAAGCTGGGGGCGAGAGGGGCCATCGACAAGCACGGAGGGCGTATCGTCCCAGTACTTTTCCGGGATACCTGCCTCCGTCAGGGCCGCAGCGGTGGCTGTCACGCATGCTTGCTTCTGCTCTTTGAACCACTTCTTGTATTTCCCGCCCAGCTTGGACAAAGACGTCGTGGTCCAGGGCTGGAAAACCGTGGAAATAACGCGCACCTCTATCACCGCGGTGCGCGATAACCATGCGGCGAAGTCGAGGGGTTCCGTACCGGAAGAGGAAGGACTCCAAGAAATGAGGATGCGCAACGGCTCTTTGGCCGAGCCTTTATGCAGGGTCGGCAGCAGCGGTTGTTTAGATTTTTTGCCCATAGAATGAATATGTATGCGAAAGTTTAATGAGTACTAAGGCTCATTATCGTCTGTTGTGGCCGCAAAACTAAAATTGCACGCCGCCGCAAGCTTGCTATTCGCTATCCATGGTGGGGCGGTAGACATCCGCAAGCTTGGAAATGACCGCACCCATCTCGCGGGCGGTGGCCAAGTCCTCGGGCTCGAGCCACCGCATAATCTCCGCAAGGGCGGCGGCGCGTTGGCCGGAAACTATGGCCAATTCGGACTCGCCCAGCTGGGTGAGCGCAACCAGCACCCCGCGGCGATCTTCCTCATCGCGGTGGCGTTCCACGAATCCGCGGCGCTCTAGTTGGTAGAGCGCGTTGGACGCAGTGGGCATGCGGATGAGCTCCGCCTGGGCGATAGTGGATACGCGGGAAGGCCCGCGCAAGCGCAACTGGTTCATGATGGAGACCTGCGAGGTAGTCAACGATGAACCCTCTGCGGTGCGCTGGAAAATAAGAATTAACTTATTGAGCGCCGGTTGGATATCCCGCGCTACCTCTACCGCGTCCTCGTATTCGGACGGGGACTTCGTTGGGGCCGTCTCATCATGATGTTGCGTCATAGAACTAAATTCTATCGTGCACTACCGCCTAGCGGTAGTATCGCGACGAAAAAATTAGCTTCCCTTAATAAAATCTTCCAGCTCGTTGCGCGCGACATCGTCGGCCTTCTGTACTGGAGGGGACTTCATCAGGTAGGAGGAAGCGGAAAGTACTGGACCGGCAACCTTGCGGTCCAAGGCGATCTTGGCGGCGCGGACGGCATCGATAATAATGCCGGCGGAGTTAGGGGAGTCCCAGACCTCGAGTTTGTACTCCAGGTTCAGCGGAACCTCGCCGAATGCGGAACCCTCCAAGCGGACATAAGCCCACTTGCGGTCATCCAGCCACTCCACGTAGTCCGACGGGCCGATGTGGACGTTGCGGTCTGCGCGCTTGCCAGCGATAGGGGAGTTGTGCACGTTGGAGGTCACGGACTGGGTCTTGGAAATCTTCTTAGACTCAAGGCGCTCGCGCTCCAGCATGTTCTTGAAGTCCATGTTGCCGCCCACGTTGAGCTGCATCGTGCGGTCCAGGCGTACGCCGCGGTCTTCAAAAAGCTTCGCCATAACGCGGTGGGTGATGGTTGCGCCAACCTGGGACTTGATGTCATCGCCCACGATGGGCAGACCGGCGTCCTCAAACTTCTTGGCCCACTCTGGGTCAGAAGCAATGAAGACCGGCAGGGCGTTGACGAATGCGCAACCGGCATCGATAGCGGCCTGAGCGTAGAACTTATCCGCCTCTTCGGAACCAACCGGCAGGTAAGAAACAACAACCTCGGCACCCGCTTCGCGGAGGGCAGCTGCGGCATCGGCAGGAGCTTCATCCGATTCCGTAATGGATTCCTGGTAGTAACGGCCCAGGCCATCCATGGTGGGGCCACGCTTAACGGTGACCCCGAGGTCTGGGACGTCTGCGATGGTGATGGTGCAGTTGCGGGAGCTGCGGGTAGCCTCCGCAAGATCCTTGCCCACCTTGTCTCCATCGACGTCGAAGGCCGCGACGAACTCAATATCGCCGACGTGGTAGGGACCGAACTGCGTGTGCATCAGGCCAGGAATATTTTCCTCTGCTGCGGCGTTGCGATAAAACTCCACGCCCTGAATAAGGGACGTGGCGCAGTTGCCGACGCCGACGATGGCGACCTTTACTTTGTCAGACACACTATGCTCCTTTATAAATTCGTTGCTGTGTGGTGCCTGCGCAACGTTAGGCCAGAAATTATGCCTGGTGGTAGCACGACGGCATATGGATCGATCAAGAAGAGGAAATTAAGATAATGCGGGTGAATTCCGTTGCCTTTAAGCACGAGGTTTCTCACGAATGGGAGCGCACCCAACACGTCCGCGAATACCGCGCCGGGCCCTTGGGGCGCGATGAGGTGTGCGATGCGGACTTCCTCCTCCGGGCCGCCGCCGAGCACCACGGCCGCACCATGGATAAACCCTGCCCGGTCTGCGGGGAGAACCTGCGCCTGACCCGGTGGGTGTACGGCGAGAGCCTAGGCCGGCGCGCCGGGAGCGCCCGCAGCGAGCAAGAAATAGCGGAATTTGTTGGTGAAGGCCTGGAATTTACCGTGCATGAGGTGGAGGTCTGCAGACACTGCCGGTGGAATCATTTGTTGCGTTCTGCAACGGCTTTTAACGCGTGTTAGTTTTCGACGCACCGCCTTAGGCAGTAAGCTGCAATTATTTAGTTTGTTACCAGGGATGAATGAGGACACGAATCAGTGACCGAGAAGGAATCTACTGGCGAGTCCACTAAGGTGGACCGCCGTAAAGAAGGCGAAGAACCCAAAAAGCGCCGCATTTGGCCGTGGGTCGTTGTGGCTCTCCTAGTGGTTTTTGTGGCACTGCCTGCAGGCCTTTTTGGCTATGCCTATTCGCAATACACCGTTCCGGAGCCCAAAGAGCTGGCCAATAACCAGGTCTCTACCATCTATGCCTCCGATAACGATACCCAGCTTGCGCTTTTGGTACCGCCGGAAGGCAACCGCACGCACGTGACCTTGGATGAAGTACCCGTCTTTGTCCAGGACTCCGTGCTCGCCGCTGAGGACCGCGACTTCTGGGAAAACTCCGGCTTTTCCTTCACCGGTTTGGGCCGCGCGGTACTGGGTAAGGTCACCGGCAATGACACCGCCGGCGGTGGTTCCACGATTACCCAGCAGTACGTGAAAAACACCCTGGTGGGCAACGAATACTCCTACGTTCGTAAAGCGCGCGAGCTCATCTACTCCATCAAGATGACCAATGAGTGGGAAAAAGAAGACATCCTCAACGCCTACCTGAATACGGTCTACTTTGGCCGCAATGCCTACGGCATCCAGGCTGCATCTAATGCCTATTTTGATAAGGACGCCAAGGACCTCACCCCTGAGGAAGGCGCCATGCTCGCCGGCCTTATCCAGTCGCCGTCTGGCCTGGACCCGCGCGTGAACCAGGAAGGTTCCGAAAACCGGTGGAACTACGTGCTTGATGGCCTCGTGGACATGGGCGATCTCAGCAAGGAAGAGCGCGATGGAATGGTCTTCCCGGAGACCCGCGACCCCTCTGAGTATTCGGCATATACGGAAGCCCCGGGTGCCAATGGCCACATTAAGGACCAGGTCATCCGCGAGCTTGAAGAGGTGGGAATTACGGAAAATCAGGTCTCTACCGGCGGCCTGCGCATTACCACCACCATCGATATGAACGTGCAAAACAATACGGTGCAGGCAGTCGATGACCAGCTGGCGCCGCTACAAGAGGATGCCCGCGCAGCTTCTGTAACCATTGACCCGAAGACGGGTGCGGTGCGCGGATACTTTGGCGGGCATGATTCCAACGGTTGGGATTACGCCAACTCCCCGTTGCAGACCGGTTCGACCTTCAAAATTATGGCGCTTGCCGCTGCACTGCAGCAGGGCATTAGCTTGGATACCAACTACTCCTCGGCGCCGTACCAGCTGCCGGGCTCCGATCTGGTCACCAACGTGGGCGGCGGCTGTGGCGTATGCGACCTGCGCGAGGCCACCAAGCAGTCCCTGAACACCTCTTATTTGCGCCTGCAGAGCGATCTGAAGAACGGCACCCAGGACACCGCGGATATGGCCCACGCTTTGGGCGTTGCCCGCTCGCTGCCGGGCATCGAAAAGACGCTGACTGAAAACGGCAAGCAGCCTTTCGAAGGTGTGGTCTTGGGCCAGTACCAGTCCCGTCCGTTGGACATGGCAACCGCGATGTCTACTCTTGCGAACCAGGGTGTCTGGCACAACCCGCACTTTGTGCAGCGCGTAGAAAATGCCGCAGGGGAAGTTCTGTATGAACACCCAGACGGTGAGGGCGAGCGCCGCGTTTCCGCCAATGTGGCCAATAACGTCCTTGAGGCCATGGGGCCAGTGGCAGCATGGTCCAACGGCTCGCTGGCGGGCGGACGTGCTTCGGCATCTAAGACCGGTACGACCCAGCTCGGTGATTCGGGAACCAATAAGGATGCATGGATGGTCGGTGCCACCCCGCAGCTTGCCACCGCCGTGTGGGTAGGTACGGCCGATAACACCTCTGCCATTTTCGACCAGTATGGCGGCATCATGTACGGCGCTGGCGCACCGACGAAGATCTGGAAGTCCGTATTGGATAACTCCTTGGCGGACCAGGAATTCCAGCAATTCCCCACTGCTTACCCGGTGCGCTTCGGCACGGTTTCTGCCGGCGGCGGTCCGGCCTACAACCCAGGTGGTAGCGCCGGCGGGCAAAGCACCCAGAACTACACTGGTCCAGCGCAAAATGGCACCCCTGAAGAAGAGACCAGCCCAGCACCTGCGGAAAGCCCGGATGCGGGTCGCGATGCCCCGTCGCAGCAGCCGGAGAACCAGGGAGGCAATAATGGAAACGGCGGCAATAGGGGAAATGGCGGCGGCAATAACGAGCCAGCCCCACCCGAAGCTCCGTCTTTAGATGACATCCTTGACCGCGAAGGCGGCCTGGCTGACCTCTTAGGCTAAGCAAGGAGCGGTACGCGTGAGCCAAGACCAGCGCTTGTCCGCCGCAGACGAACCAATGGCGCGAGGCGTCATAGAGTTCTTGGGCGGGCCGAGGGGACGCTTTGCCCGGGATAGCCGCGCGCAGTGGTGGACCCCGCTGCGCGCGCTCATCGCGGTAGCCTGGATTTTCTTGGCCGGTGGGTTCTTATCCAAGGCAAATTGCGCCGCTGGTACTCGCGGCGAAGACGGCACCATCAATCTTGATTGGTCCGCTAACCGCCAGTACACCTCTTTTTGCTATAACGACATCGTCCCGCTTTATGAAGGCCGCGGATTAGATCAACCGGGCTTTCCCTACGCCTTTTCCTGGCAGGAAGATGGCCTGACCCGCTACATGGAATACCCGGTATTGGCGGGGATGTTCCAGGGCCTGATGGGCTGGATTGCGCGCCATACTTATGGGCTCGTGGAATGGGCTGGGGTGCCCGCCGCTGGCTGGTACTTTGGGCTCACCGCCATGGTCATGGCCTGCACCTGGGTCGGCGTCATCTACATGGTTTACCTCTTGGTGGGAAACCGCACGTGGGACACCATCCTGGTAGCCGCCAGCCCGTTGATTATCATCCATGCCTTTAGCAATTGGGATATACCTGCCATCGCCTTTGCCGTCGGCGCGCTACTGGCCATTAGCCGCCACCGCCCTTGGCTCGCCGGCATCCTCATCGGCCTTGGAACCGCATTCAAATTATGGCCGATATTTCTGCTCGGTGCGTTTTTCGTCCTTGCCTGGCGCAGTCGCCGCTGGGACGCTTTTGCCAAGGTCGCCGTCGCTACGGCTGCCGCTTGGTTCGTGGTCAACCTTCCCGTTGCCTTGAAATACCCGGACGCCTGGGCGGAATTTTTCCGCCTGAACCAGGAACGCGGCGCGGAATGGACCACCCTGTATGCGCTGATTAGCCGGAATCTGGACATTTCTTTCAGCCAGGACTTTTTGAATACTTTCTCGCTCGTGGCATTCATCTTCTTGTGCGCCGGTATTGCCTTGGCCGGCTGGCGCAGCCCGCTTACCCCGCGGGTAGCGGAGTTGGTCTTCCTCATCGTCGCGGCCTTCCTGCTGGTCAATAAGGTTTGGTCCCCGCAGTATTCGCTCTGGCTCCTAGTTCCAGCGGCCTTGGCCGTGCCGCGTTGGCGGTTGGTTTTGGGCTGGGCGCTTGCCGATGCCCTCGTATGGCCCCTGCTCATGTGGCACATGCTGGGCATCGATAATAAGGGTATTCCACACGAGCTCTTGGACGTGGCGATCCTTGTGCGCGATGGATTCATCATTGCCATGGCGGTTATTGTGCTGCGGCAAATGTGGAATAAAACGGAAGATAAAGTGCGTGCGGCGCATACGGGCCGCGACCCAGTGGCGGGAGTATTTCAATGATTGTGACCATAATCGGCATGGTGTCGATCTTGTTGGGCTTTATCTGCGTTATGGCGGCCTTTTGGCTGTTTCATAACAGGGAAGATAAGCGCGGGCCCATCATCTTGGGCATCCTTGCCATTGTTTTTCTCACCATCATTCCCGCGACGTGTGCTATCTTTTTTGCCTCCACTACGACGGGATAGATTTCTTTTCGCCGGTCATTTGCGGTACTGTGGTGGGGTTGCTTGACGCAACGCACCCTCCTGCTGCATCCGCAAAGGTGATGCAGCCGAAAACGACTAGACCATAGGAGGTGATGAGGTCCGTGCGTCACTACGAAGTCATGATCATTCTGGATCCTAATCAGGATGAGCGCACCGTAACCCCGTCCCTAGATAAGTACCTCGACATCGTCCGCAAGGACGGCGGCAAGGTTGAGAACCTCGATGTATGGGGCAAGCGTCGCCTTGCATACCCTATCGAGAAGAAGGAAGAGGGCATTTACGCCGTCGTTAACCTGGAGTGCGAGCACCCTTCGGTTTCCGAGCTCGACCGTCGCCTGAACCTGAACGACACCATCCTGCGTACCAAGGTTCTGCGCACCGACAGCAAGTAGCGGATACTGGGATCAAGCACAATCCACGTAACCGATAAGGAGTAAAGACATGGCACAGGGAGATACCAATATTACGGTGGTGGGCAACATAGTTGCTGACCCCGAGCTTCGCTTCACCCCAGCGGGTGCGGCGGTAGCTAACTTCCGCGTCGCCTCCACGCCTCGTCGCTATAATTCGCAGACGAACCAGTGGGAAGACGGCGAAGCTATGTTCCTGACCTGCAACGTATGGCGCCAGGCGGCGGAGAACGTCGCCGAGACCCTGAGCAAGGGCATGCGCATCATCGTTACCGGCCGCTTGAAGCAGCGTTCCTTCCAGACCCGCGAGGGTGAAAACCGCACTGTATTTGAGATCGACGTCGATGAGGTCGGTCCGTCGCTCCGCTACGCCACCGCACAGGTAAACCGCAATCCCCGTGAGGGCGGCGGCAACTTTGGCGGCGGCGGCCAGCAGCAGCGCTCGAATAACAATAATCAGGGCGGCTTTGGAGGCCAGCAACAGCAGCAGTCGCAGCAGCAGAACCAGGCTCCTGCAGAGGATCCGTGGAACTCCGCACCGCCAGCAGGCGGCTTCGGAGGCGCTGATTCTGAACCTCCGTTCTAAGTCTGTCACCCGCAACTATTCAACTAACTCAATTGAAAGGCAGGGATCATGAAGCTGATCCTCACCGCTGCCGTTGAGAACCTCGGCGCCGCTGGCGAAATTGTTGAGGTTAAGGACGGCTACGGACGTAACTACCTGCTTCCCCGCGGCTTGGCCATCGTGGCTTCCCGCGGCGCTGAGAAGCAGATTGAGGGCATCAAGCGCGCCCAGGAAGCTCGCGAAATTCGCGACCTGGACCACGCACGCGAGGTCCGCAACCAGCTTGAGCAGCTGACGAACGTTGAGGTCAAGGTTAAGACCTCCACTTCCGGCAAGCTCTTCGGTTCCGTTAACGCAGAAGACATTGTCAAGGCCGTCTCCAAGGCCGGTGGCCCTAACTTGGATAAGCGTATCGTTGATATGCCCAAGGGCCTGGTCAAGAAGACCGGCAACTACCAGGTCGAGCTGAAGCTGCACGCTGACGTGCTCGGCAAGGTGAACTTCTCGGTCGTCGCTGCTTAAGCAGCGCTCGACGGTCCACAGACCCAAAGACAACAGCACGGCTTAAGGCCCCAAGAATTCTCTATGTGAGGTGGAGAATTCCTGGGGCCTTTTGCCTACCCAACTGGCCTGTGGATAACTGTGAAAATCTGTGGATGAATGTGGAATTCAGGGTACGGGCTCACCAAGATTTTTGCACGACTTTACCGCTGGTCACGGCCTATTTTCCGCCACTGTGTGGGAATTTTCACACTTCGAAATAATCGCCCTGACCAGCGGTTATTATCGTTGCAGGTCACAGTGATGCCAAGTTATCCACAGTCGTGACCTCGGCAAATGAAATGCAACGATCGGCCTACCAGGTAATTCCACAAGCACCTGTGGATAACTGTGGGAGTTATGCCCAGGCAGGTAGTGTCCGGGAGCTCGTCTACACTTGGACAGCGTTACGCACGGTCTCTTTACGGACACCAAGGGGGACACATGACCAACGCGAGCTTCGATGATGAACAGCTTCCGCCGGAACCACCGGCGCCGGATAATGCCGTAGCGCGCCGGCCGCGGTACCAACAGGATCAACCGCAGCGCTACGAGGAGTATCGCCAGCCGCCGTCGGACCGGGAAGCAGAGCAGGGCGTATTGGGCGCTATGCTGCTCAGCCCCAATACGGTCATGGAGGTAATTGAAGAGCTCGAACCCGATGACTTCTATTATCCGGCCCACGCCTTAATTTATGGTGCCATGCTGGACCTCTACGCGGCGGGGCAAGACATCGACCCCCTTATCCTTTCCTCGCGGCTGGATAGGTTTAATAACCTCGAACGCGTTGGTGGTGCGCCCTACTTACACACCCTTTTGGCTACCGTTCCCACCGCGGCCAATGCCCGCTATTACGCGGAAATCGTGGCGGAAAAGGCCGTCCTGCGCCGGCTTGTGGATGCCGGTACGCGCGTGGTCCAACTGGGATTTTCTGGCACAGAGGATGCCGAGATCGAATCGGTGATCGACCGAGCCCAGCAGGAAGTATTTGCCATCGCCCAGCGCAAGACCGCTGAGGACTACCGCGTGCTGGGTGATCTGATTGATCCCACCATTGATGAGTTGGCGGCGCTACAGCAGGCGGGCGGCGTTGAATTGGGCGTGCCCACAGGCTTCATTGACTTGGATAAGCTCACCAATGGCTTGCACGCAGGCCAGATGATCATCGTGGCGGCGCGACCCGGTGTGGGTAAGTCCACGCTAGCGATGGATTTCATTCGCTCGTGCTCTCTGCAGCACGGCAAGTCCTCCGTCATTTTTTCCTTGGAAATGTCAGCCTCGGAGATCGTGATGCGCCTGCTCTCCGCGGAATCTGAGGTCAAGCTCACCGATATGCGCAGTGGTGGCGTCTCCACGGAGGATTGGGCGAAGATCGATGACACGCTTAACCGCATTCAAGATGCGCCGCTATTCATTGATGATTCCCCGAACCTCACGATGATGGAGATCCGTTCGAAAGCCCGCCGGCTCAAGCAGCAGCATGGCCTCGACCTCATTGTTTTGGACTATCTCCAGCTGATGTCTTCGGGTAAAAAGGTGGAGTCGCGCCAGCAAGAGGTCTCGGAGTTCTCGCGCCAGCTCAAGCTATTGGCCAAGGAACTTGAGGTGCCGGTGATTGCCATTTCGCAGCTGAACCGTGGACCTGAAGCCCGTAATGACAAGAAGCCGCAATTGGCTGACTTGCGTGAGTCCGGTTCCTTGGAGCAGGACGCCGATATGGTGATGCTGCTATACCGCCCAGACTCGCAAGACCGCGATAACGAGCGAGCCGGAGAAGCGGATATTATTTTGGCCAAGCACCGCGGCGGGCCCATTGACACGGTTCAGGTGGCCCACCAGCTGCACTACTCCAAGTTCGTCAACATGGCGCACGGATAAAGGACTTATAGGTCCACGACGGCCGCGGGGTCCCCTAAGCGGGGACCCAGAATTACCAGCACGATAAAGACCGCGGCCGCGACCAAGGAAAGCCACCGCCATACCGGGAAGAAGCGTTGCCCGCCCCAGTGAGCGATCGCTGCACCGATGAGCGCGCCGAGGGTATTAAAGAGCAGATCATCGATATCTGTGCGGCCTAGGGCAAAAACATATTGGGCCGTCTCCAGGGTTAAACTCAGCGCGAATCCCCAGGCAGCCGATACCTTCACGGAACGGCACAGCGTGAATATCAAAAGCCCGAAGGGGATGAAGAAGGCGGTATTGCCGGCGTATTCGAAAAGCGGCGCAAACCAACTATTGCCGGAAAATTCATCGAGGGGAACTAAATGGAGCTCGCGGACGCGCTGGTTTTCGGGCTTCCACAGGTAACCAATCTGGAAGAAAGCTTTCAGGGTGGTCAGCGCCACCATGACGCCAATCCACGCGCTAAGGGCTAATTTATCGAGCAAGGGCCTCACCCTTAAGCTCAGGCAAAGTAAATGCAGCTGTGGCGGCGATGGCGAAGGCAGCCGCAAAGAGCACGAAAAGGAATCCAGCGCCGGTCGCCGCGATGAGTGGCGGCACAACGAGCGGTGCGACGATGGAGGCGATGCGACCAAAACCGGCGGCGGCACCTGTACCACGACCGCGCAGCGCGGTGGGGTAGAGCTCCGGACCAATCGCATAAAGAGCACCCCAGGCGCCGAGGTTGAAGAAGGACAACAGGCACCCGGCGATGATGATGAATACTTCGGAGCTTGCGGTGCCATAGAGCCCGGCCGAGACGGCGGAGCCGACCAAGAACACGGCGAGGGTGACTCGCCGGCCCCAGACCTCAATGAGCCAGGCGGCGGTGGCGTAGCCCGGTAGCTGTGCCAAGGTAATGATGAGGGTGAAGCTGAAAGATTTTACGAGCGAGAACCCATCGGCAACCAGCAGGGACGGGATCCAGATGAAGGCGCCGTAATAGGAGAAATTGACGCAAAACCAAATGGTCCACAGGGCCGCCGTGCGGCGGCGCAAACCCCGACCCCAAATGGAGGTCTCGGTGGAGGCAGTGGGTTCTGGGTGGACATCGTCAAGCGGCTGGCCCGCGGCGGCCTCCTCGAAGGACGCCACAACCTCTTCGGCCTCGCCGTGGCGGCCCTTGGATTCGAGGAAGCGCACCGATTCCGGCAAGCCTAGGCGCACGTAGACCGAATAAGCGGCGGGGATGAGACCCACGGCAAAGCCCCAGCGCCAGCCGTTTTCGCCGGCGCCCACGATGAAGGTGCCGATGAGCGCGGCGAGGATCCAGCCGAGCGCCCAGAAGGCCTCGAGGAGGACTACGATGCGCCCGCGGATGCGGCGCGGTGAGAATTCGGAGATGAGTGTGGAGGCGACCGGCAGCTCCGCGCCCAAGCCCAGCCCGACGATGAAGCGGAAGATGATAAGCATGGTCAGCCCACCGGCCAGGGCGGAAGCGCCGGTGGCCAGGCCATAGACCAAGAGGGTGAGGGAGAAGACGTGGCGGCGGCCGTATTTATCCGCAAGGAGCCCGCCGAATGTCGCGCCCAGAGCCATGCCGAGGAAGCCAACAGAGGCGAGCCAGGAGGTTTGGGTGCTACTCAAATCCCAATGCACGGCCAGGGCGGCCATGATGAAGGAAATGAGCCCGACATCCATAGCATCGAGCGCCCACCCTAGGCCGGAGCCCAAGAGTAGGCGCTTGTGTTTGCTGGTGACCGGAAGCCGGTCTAATCGTTCATTGCGGCTGAGCATGCGCTAATCATAGCGCTGGGTGGAAAATTTCCGGAGACGCAGGGAATTGGAGACGACGAATACGGAGCTCAACGCCATTGCAATGCCGGCAAATAGCGGGTTCAGCAGGCCAAAGGCCGCCACGGGGATGAGAATAATATTATAGGCAAAGGCCCAGAACAGGTTGCCCTTAATGATTTGCAGCGTGCGGCGGGATAGGCGAATGGCATCGGCTGCGGACCGCAGGTCCCCATTCATCAACGTGATATCGGAGGCCTCGATGGCAACGTCGGTACCGGCGCCCATCGCCAAGCCAAGGTCCGCCTGGGCCAAGGCCGCGGCATCGTTGACGCCGTCACCAACCATCGCCACATTGTGCCCCTCGGACTGGAGCTTCTTGATGACGTCGACCTTTTCCTCCGGAACCACGCCGGCTGTGACCTCGGTGATGCCAACTTCCTCTGCCACGCGCTTGGCCGCGCCCTCATTATCGCCGGTCAGCAGGTGCGGGGTTAGGCCCAGCTGCTTCATCTGCTCTACGGCCTCAGCGGAGGTGGGCTTGACGGTGTCCCGGACCTCAATGAGCCCAGCGAGCTCATCGTCGAGGTACACCGCCACTGGGGTAGCGCCCGCGCCCTCTGCCTTGCGGAAGGCCTCAGCGTACTGGCCTAGGTCCCCACGCGGCTTGCCGACGCCCACGCGGACCCCATCCACCGTTGCTTCCACGCCAGCGGTGCTGGTGGAAAAGTCGGTGCCGGGCTCCACGTCGCGCTCGCGCGCAATGGCCTGGGCGATGGGGTGTTCGGAGTTCCGCTCGACGGCGGCTGCGTACTCGAGGACATCGCCATGCACGGCCGTAACGGACATTTCACCGGCGGTCACCGTGCCGGTCTTATCCATCACGATGGTATCGACCTGCTTGGTGGACTCGAGGATCTCCGGGCCCTTGATGAGCAAGCCCAGCTGGGCACCGCGGCCGGTGCCGACCAAGATGGCGGTCGGGGTGGCAAGGCCCAGCGCGCAAGGGCAGGCGATGATCAGCACGGAGACGGCGGCGATAAACGCCGGCGCCACGCCGCCAAAGATGAGGTGTACCAGCAGCGTGAGGACGGAAATGCCGATCACTATCGGTACAAAGACCTGCGCGATGCGGTCCACCAGGCGCTGCACGGGTGCCTTGGAGGCTTGCGCGTTGGTGACCAAGGTGGCCATTTGGGAAAGGACCGTGTCCTCGCCCACCTGGGTGGCCTTGACCTCCAACTTGCCGGAAGCGTTAATGGTGGCGCCGGTAACGGTATCGCCCACGCCCACCTCTTCCGGGACGGATTCACCGGTGATCATGGAGGCATCCACGGCGGAATTGCCGGAGACGACCTCACCATCGGTGGCAACCTTTTCGCCCGGGCGCACAACGAAGACATCGCCCACCTGCAATTGGGAGATGGGGATGCGCTTTTCCTTGCCATCCCGCAGCACGGAGGCTTCCTTCGCACCCATGGACAGCAGGGTGCGCAGCGCCTCGGACGATTGTCCCTTGGCCTTGACCTCGAACCAGCGGCCGAGGAGCAGGAAGGTAATGACCATTCCCACAGACTCAAAGTAGATATGGTCCATCTCGGCCGAGCTGGAGGACCACGACATGCTCATGGTCATGCCGGGCTCGCCGGCGTTGCCAAAGAATAGCGCGTACAGGGACCACAGGTATGCGGCCGAAGTGCCCATAGAAATTAAGGTATCCATGGTGAACGAGCCGTGCTTCAGGTTGGTCCACGTAGCGGAGTGGAAGGGGGCGCCACCAAAGATGAAGACGACGGTGGCCAGCATGGCGCAGGCCCACTGCCAGTTCTGGAACTGAAGGGCGGGCACCATGGAGACAACCATGATGGGGGCGGACAATACCGCGGAGATGATGGTGCGCCGCAGCAGGCTCTGTTGTTCGGCAGCGCGGGCATCATCAACCGGCGTGCCCTCTGCGTCTGCGTCCCCGTCCTGGTCGCCGTCATCGCTGCCGGACATATCGAAAGCGCTGTATCCGGCGCCTTCGACGACCTTGATCAGATCCGCGGGCGTAGAAGTCTCCGGATCGAACTCAATAGAGGCGGATTCGGTGGCAAAGTTTACGCTCGCCTCAACGCCGTCTACCTTGTTGAGCTTTCGTTCTACCCGGGAAGAGCAGGACGTGCAGGTCATGCCCGAGACCCCGAGATCAACGTGTGACATAGTATTCGCCTACTTAAGGGTGTATCCGGCTTCGGCTACGGCGGCTGCCACTTGCTCATCGGTGAAATCGCTACCGGAGACAGACACTGCGCCGGTGGTGTGGTCTGCAGAAACTGCCTCAACACCGGCGATTTCGCCTACCTCTTCGCGGATGGACATTTCGCAGTGTCCGCAGCTCATTCCTTCTACGGTGTAGTTCTTCGTTGCCATGACTATCATCCTTTCTCGGTTGCTTATGCTTCCATGCTATACCCCCTAGGGGTATCAGGCAAGGGAGGAATTTAGGTACGGTGGGGAATAAACCACAATGTAAAGGAGTTACAACGAGTATGGCTACTATCGACGTCACTGAAGAGAACTTTGAACAGACCGTAACCGGCGAAGGCATTACGCTTGTCGATGCCTGGGCGGACTGGTGCGGCCCATGTAAGCGCTTTGCTCCTGTCTACGAGAAGGCATCCGAGGAGCACACCGATGCTACCTTTGCCAAGCTGGACACCGAGGCAAACCAGGGCCTTGCATCCGCGCTGCAGATTCAGTCCATTCCTACCCTGATGATCTTCCGTGATGGCATCCTCGTATTCCGCGAGGCTGGCGCACTGCCGCCCGCAGCGCTGGAGGATCTGCTCAAGCAGGTCAAAGACCTGGACATGGCTGAGGTTCGCCGCCAGGTTGAAGAGCAGAACGCACAGCAGGCATAGAATCTGAATTTTCAGAGCTTCCACGGCGCTTTCTGGTGAGTATCGCTAAACTCGCTAGAAAGCGTCTTTTTTATGACCAAAGGAGATAGTGATGGCTAACCCCTTCAGCAAGGGCTGGAAGTACGTGATGAGTTCTCTCGATCAAAAGATTGATGAGAACGCCGATCCAAAGGTCCAAATCCAGCAGGCGGTCAAGGCCGCCAAGGAACAGCACCAGGAAATCTCGGATCATGCGGCAGAGATCATCGGGCACAAGTCTCAGTTGGAAATGCAGATGAACCGCCTGGTGAAGTCCCAGCAGGATTACCAATCCCAAACCGAGCGCGCCTTGGAGCTCGCGGATTCCGCTGAGGACCCCCAGAAGGCGAATGAGTACAACCAAGCCGCTGAGGTAGTGGCTTCCCAGCTCGTCGCGGTGGAGCAGGAACTAGAAGACGTCAAGCAGCAGCACGCGGCGGCGGAGCAGGCGGCTGAACAAGCCAAGAACCAGCAAAAACAATCCGAGGCCCGACTCAAGGAGCAGCTGGCACAGGTGAGCCAGTTGGAAGCGCAGGCGGATCAGGCCGCAATGCAGGAAAAGAATGCGGAAGCACTCGATTCCATGAACGAGCTCAAGCCCGATGATTCCGTGCCGAGCCTGGATTCCGTCCGCTCCAAGATTGAAAAGCGCTATGCCGATGCGCTTGGTGCACAAGAGTTGCAGCAGGCAACCGGTGGCGACCGCATGAGTGAGATTCAAGCGGCCGGCAACGACATGAAGGCCAGCGCGCGGCTAGATGCGCTGCGCGCCGATATGGCCAAGAAGAAGGAAATCGAATCCGGGGATTAATTCTCGCGGCGGATATTAATTAGCACGCCGCGGATTCCTGAGTGGAACCCATCGCGCAAGTTCACGCGCTGGGTTTCCGTCAGGGTGTATTCATGCAGGGTTTCGCAGGCGAACTGCAGCAGCGGGCGGTCGATTTCCGGCGGTAATCCGCCGCCAGACAGTAAGTGGGCTTGATCGCGCTGCTCTGAGTTGGCGGCATTATCAAACCACCACGATGCGTACTGCTGGCCCACATCGAATGGGGACTGGAACCCGGCAGAGCTCCAGACCTCTTCTGGCAGCGGGACGTACTTCGAGCGCAGCTTGCGCCGCGGTGCCATCATTGACGGCTTCGGCGCAGGCTTTGGTGCTGCTTGATCGGTAGCCTCGGCCTCTTCGGCAGGGCCCTTCTCCGCTTCTGCAGTGGGCTTGTCTTGCTCTTGTGGGGTTGGGGTTGCGGCCTGCTGTGCGCTTTGAGGCGGCGCAGGCTTTGGGGCAGGCGCCGGCGTCGGCTTTTCCGGGGTGCCGAATGCGGTTTCCACCTCGGAGGGCTCCTCGCACTCGTCGCAGTGCTCGGCTCCTGGAAGCTCCTCTTCTGCTTCCTCTGCCTTCTGCGCTGCATCGCGGACCACTGGGGGAAGCGGTCCCTCGAGGACCTGCAGCTCCATGGAATCCGCGAAGTCCTCGCGCGGATCCAAGATGGTGGTGGAATCGCACGTATGGCGCAGCGCTGCGGACATGGAATCCCAGCCAAACCCGTACAGGTGCACGCGGATGCCATTGTCCACGGCGGTCTGCGCGCCGGGAATCATGTCCGCGTCGCCGCTGACCAGCACAAAGTCGGTGAACTGGTTCTTCACGGCGGCCATGACCATATCGGCCACGAGCCGGGTGTCTACGCCCTTTTGGGTGCGTCGCTCGCCCCATTCAATGAGTTGTCCCGTGCGCAATTGCACGCCCTCGCAGGTGCGAAGGCCGCGTTGGTAGCGGTGCGGACCGGTATCCGGGATTCCGTCGTACCAGTATTGGCGTTGAATCGGGTTGCCTAATTGCTCCTCGATCATTCCGCCCATGGTGCTGACCACCTCGGGCAGATCGATTTCTAGCTGCGCGCGGGCCCCCGTTTCCCAGGAGTTATAAAAGCTCGCGAGCAGGTATGAGGCATCGACAAAGACAAGTGTGCGTTCAAGCATGGCTCCTAAGTTCCGTTCTAATTGTTCTAAATAAAATTCTTTGTTACCTCCAGTGTGCCTTATTCACCCCGAAACGTCGATCACAATTCGCTAATTCCCAGCATATTGGCCGCAAATGAAAAGTTTTCGGTGACCATTGCGGCGTCGGCAAGTGTGTTATATGGTTAGTTACACAACTAACTAAGTAACTAACGAGCCGAAGGTGATGATGGATAACTCCACGCAGCCGCTCTTTCGGCAGATTGCGTCCTTGGTGGAAGACACCATTGTGGACGGCACTCTGGCGGAGGGCGATAAGGCACCTTCCACCAATGAGTTGGCGGATTTCCACAACATCAACCCCGCAACCGCGCGGAAGGGGATCACCCTCTTGGTGGACCTAGGGGTGCTGGAAAAGCGGCGGGGCATCGGCATGTTTGTGGCCGAGGGTGCATCGCGTGCCATCCGCGAGCGCAGGCGAGGCGACTTTGCCGCGGAATATATGGCCCCGCTTGTCGATGAAGCAGTTCGCTTGGGCTACAACCGCGCCCAGCTCCATGACCTTTTCGATCGGGTTGCAGAAAGCAGAGGAATGTACTCATGATTACTACCCGCGATTTCACCTTTTCCGCAGGTCTTACCCATGGCTTGGTGGGCCGCAACGGAATTGGCAAGACCACCTTATTGCGAAAAATTGCCGGCCAAATTCAATCCGGTCGCATCACGGTCTTCGACCGCCAGCCCTTTGATAACCAATCCGTACTCAACCGGGTAATCCTCATGGGCATCGACAATCCGCTGCCGGATTCGTGGGGTAGCAAGAAGCTCGGCGCCGTCGGCCAGGCGCGATGGCCCAACTGGAATGCGGAGCAATATGACGACCTCATCGCCGGATTCGACATCCCAAATAAGGCGTATTCCGCGCTCTCGCGTGGACAGAAATCGGCATTGGGATTTGTTTTCGCCGTTGCCTCTGGCTGCGAAATAATGCTTTTGGACGAGCCTTATCTGGGTCTCGACCTGCCACGGCGCGAACTCTTTTACCAGGTCCTCCGGGAAGAGCACGGTCGCACCATCGTGGTATCCACCCATCACCTCAATGAAATAGAGGGGTTGTTGGACACTATTTCCCTCATGGGGGAGAGCCCTATCAGCGGTCCAGTGGATGAATTTGTTGATTCCTTCCTGGAAATCAGCGGGCCCGAGGAGGCCATCTCCGCGGCCGTTTCCGCCCTTGACCTGCCGGTATTGGAGCGCGCTTCAACCAGCCTGGGAGACCAAGTGCTTGTCGATGCCCGCACTACCTCGCCCGATCCCGTCTTCCGCTATGCCAACGAACATCATCTCCGGGTAGCAGAGGTATCACTTGAAAAGGCTGTCCGAGCATTGGAGGAGCAGTCATGAAACTCTTATGGCACACAACGGAATGGGTCTGGGTAACAGTCCTATTCTTCATTGCGCTTTATCCTGTACTTTTTGGCGAAAAGTGGGGAACTGTCACCTTGCTCTTGCCCCTTGTGCCCATCCTGACGTATCAACCCAGTTTTGATAAGTACCAAGTACTTGGCCTGAGCTCACAGATATGGAATGAACACCGCCGGATTATCGTCTCGGTTTTTGCTGTTGTGGCCATGGCAGGAGCGGCTGCACGGCAGAGCTGGTGGGCGTTGGCTGTTTATGCGGCGGCATTGGCATGGGCGCTGTGGCGGAAACCAACCCCAACCAGGACGGGGTACTCACGACCCCTTTGGGAATTGCATCCAAGCTTGGGCGTTTCCCGCCGACGCTCGACGCGCAGGCTGTATACCGCCGCCAGGTCCGCATGTGGCTGATGGTCGTCGTATTCTTAGCCATCAACGTTGTGCTTTCGCTAATGAGCACGCTGTGGGAACCGATGGAATTCATCGCTTTCATTGCTTGGTCACTCTCCGCCGTTTTCATCAGCCAGCCCATGGGCATATTGCGGGATACGCTCAGGGATTATGTCACCCTCGGCGGCACGCGTCGGCGCTGGGCTTCCATGACCGCAATGACGGGGCTCATCCTCATCCTTGGTTGCGCCGCCGTAGGGTTAGCCCTTTCCTTCTGGGGGAACACAATCGAGGTCGCCGCCGGCATGACCGCCATCGCGGGCGTCACCGTCCCGGGACTTATGTACCTCGAGTTCCTAGAGAAGAGGACCCTTGGAGTTTTAGTCGCGTACCTCCTCGGTATCGCAGCACTGTTATGGCTTTTCGCCCAAGGCTATATCTCGGCCGCGGTGGGGATGTTTATAAGCCTTGGCATCTACGCCGTATGGGCCGTAACTCTGCCGATATATGCACGCCGCATAAGCAGCCTGTGGAGGAAAGGCTTTGCGGGCTGGCTTGGCATGAGATAAATGCGTTCGAAACCAGGAGTGACCAGCGAGTTTGTAAAAGTTTAAAGCGGTGTGTAACTTAATACGAGTCAGCGCGACCGACAGCGCCCCACAGAGACAAGAATTTGTTTCTGGCTGAAGCGGCGATAGGAAAACAGGCCCTGACAAAAAATAACTTTTTACTCGCAACGAGTTCCATGCTTTAGAGCATGTAGCTGTTGTGTGGTGACGATGTTTGAGAACTCAATAGTGTGCCAATGTACTTATTTTTTATTTTTGTGTGCATGGTTGTGTGTTGATTGGTCTGTTGGCCAGCGAATCTTGTGTGGTTTGTTGGTTGGTGTGTGCCGGTAAGGTGTTGGAATACGCATCTTTTTGAATACTGTTTAGTGTTTCGGCTGCATTGATGGATTGGTTGGCATGTGATTGTGTTCAACTTTTTGTCTCCCTTTTTTGCCCCGTCGGGTTGGGGAGGCAATGATTTTTCTTTGTAGTAATTTTTGGACGCCAGCATGGGCCTGCTTTTGTGTGGTTTGTGGTGGTTTGTTCTTTTGGTTAGGTTTGGGCTTTTCACGGCCTTTTCAGTGTTTTGCTGAAATTCTTTTTGTGGAGAGTTTGATCCTGGCTCAGGACGAACGCTGGCGGCGTGCTTAACACATGCAAGTCGAACGGAAAGGCCCTGCTTGCAGGGTACTCGAGTGGCGAACGGGTGAGTAACACGTGGGTGATCTGCCCTGCACTTCGGGATAAGCTTGGGAAACTGGGTCTAATACCGGATAGGAACCATCTTTAGTGTGGTGGTTGGAAAGTTTTTTCGGTGTAGGATGAGCTCGCGGCCTATCAGCTTGTTGGTGGGGTAATGGCCTACCAAGGCGGCGACGGGTAGCCGGCCTGAGAGGGTGTACGGCCACATTGGGACTGAGATACGGCCCAGACTCCTACGGGAGGCAGCAGTGGGGAATATTGCACAATGGGCGCAAGCCTGATGCAGCGACGCCGCGTGGGGGATGAAGGCCTTCGGGTTGTAAACTCCTTTCGCTAGGGACGAAGCTTTGTGTGACGGTACCTAGATAAGAAGCACCGGCTAACTACGTGCCAGCAGCCGCGGTAATACGTAGGGTGCGAGCGTTGTCCGGAATTACTGGGCGTAAAGGGCTCGTAGGTGGTTTGTCGCGTCGTCTGTGAAATTCTGGGGCTTAACTCCGGGCGTGCAGGCGATACGGGCATAACTTGAGTGCTGTAGGGGTAACTGGAATTCCTGGTGTAGCGGTGAAATGCGCAGATATCAGGAGGAACACCGATGGCGAAGGCAGGTTACTGGGCAGTTACTGACGCTGAGGAGCGAAAGCATGGGTAGCGAACAGGATTAGATACCCTGGTAGTCCATGCCGTAAACGGTGGGCGCTAGGTGTGAGGGTCTTTCTACGACTTTCGTGCCGTAGCTAACGCATTAAGCGCCCCGCCTGGGGAGTACGGCCGCAAGGCTAAAACTCAAAGGAATTGACGGGGGCCCGCACAAGCGGCGGAGCATGTGGATTAATTCGATGCAACGCGAAGAACCTTACCTGGGCTTGACATACACTAGATCGCTGCAGAGATGTAGTTTCCCTTTGTGGTTGGTGTACAGGTGGTGCATGGTTGTCGTCAGCTCGTGTCGTGAGATGTTGGGTTAAGTCCCGCAACGAGCGCAACCCTTGTCTTATGTTGCCAGCATTTGGTTGGGGACTCATGAGAGACTGCCGGGGTTAACTCGGAGGAAGGTGGGGATGACGTCAAATCATCATGCCCCTTATGTCCAGGGCTTCACACATGCTACAATGGTCGGTACAATGCGCTGCGACACTGTGAGGTGGAGCGAATCGCTGAAAGCCGGCCTTAGTTCGGATTGGGGTCTGCAACTCGACCCCATGAAGTCGGAGTCGCTAGTAATCGCAGATCAGCAATGCTGCGGTGAATACGTTCCCGGGCCTTGTACACACCGCCCGTCACGTCATGAAAGTTGGTAACACCCGAAGCCGGTGGCCTAAACGTGTTAGGGAGCCGTCGAAGGTGGGATCGGCGATTGGGACGAAGTCGTAACAAGGTACCCGTACCGGAAGGTGCGGGTGGATCACCTCCTTTCTAAGGAGCTTTTTATTGGGCTGCAGTTGCAGCCAATGGCCCACTGTTTGTGGGTTGCCCACTGTTGTTTGATGGTGGGTTGGTGGTTGAGTAGGCGAGTGTTCTGCTGCCACCGCATTATGGAAATTCCGGGTAGGACATACACCTTAATCAGCAGGACCGAGTGTTGAGACAGTGCTTTGTGACATGCGTAAAAGTGTCCATGCATACAAAAATGAGTGTTTAGTGGTAAGTCGTTGGTGCATTGTTGGGTGTCTGGGGCATTATCCCCTTTTTTGTGTGCCTGACTGGTTGATGGATGCTGCCTTTGTTGGTGGTGTTGGTTGCTGGTTCGGGGTGTTGTGTGAGAACTGTATAGTGGACGCGAGCATCTGCATGGTGCCACTTGCTTTGTGTGGGTGGTGTTTCATGTGTGTGATGTGATTTTTCTTTTTGTTTATTTTGTCAAGTTCACTTGTTGCTACCGCACGTGGGCTGCGTGACCTTTTGTTGGTTGTGTGGTTTGTGTGTGGTGGTTGGTGTGTTCGTTATTTAGGGCGCATGGTGGATGCCTTGGCATGCTGAGCCGATGAAGGACGTGTAAGGCTGCGTTAAGCCTCGGGGAGTTGTCAATAAAGCGTTGATCCGAGGATGTCCGAATGGGGAAACCTGGCCCTGGTTATGTGGGGTTACCCTTCAGTGAATTCATAGCTGTTGTGGGGGTTACGCGGGGAAGTGAAACATCTCAGTACCCGTAGGAGGAGAAAATAATAATGATTCTGCTAGTAGTGGCGAACGAACGTGGATGAGGCTAAACCGTGTGCATGTGATACCTGGTAGGGGTTGTGTGTGCGGTGTTGTGGGGCCTGATTTTGTGTCATCTACCAGTGGCACGCCCTGTGCATTGTTGTTAGGTGAAGTGGTTTGGAATGATCTACCGGAGTAGGTGAGAGTCCTGTAGCTGAAGATGATGATGTGGGGGTTGTTGGGTTCCCGAGTAGCAACGGGCTCGTGGAATCTGTTGTGAATCTGCCGGGACCACCCGGTAAGCCTAAATACTCAGTGTGACCGATAGTGGATAGTACCGTGAGGGAATGGTGAAAAGTACCCCGGGAGGGGAGTGAAATAGTTCCTGAAACCATGTGCTTACAATCCGTCAGAGCACCTTGTGTGTGTGATGGCGTGCCTTTTGAAGAATGAGCCTGCGAGTCAGCGGCATGTCGCGAGGTTAACCCGTGTGGGGTAGTCGTAGGGAAACCGAATCCTAATGGGGTGGTTAGTGGCATGTCCTGGACCCGAAGCGGGGTGATCTACCCATGGCCAGTGTGAAGCAGCTGTAAGAGGTTGTGGAGGCGCGAACCCACGTAGGTTGAAAACTGCGGGGATGAGCTGTGGGTAGGGGTGAAAGGCCAATCAAACTCCGTGATAGCTGGTTCTCCCCGAAATGCATTTAGGTGCAGCGTCGTATGAGCTTGGTGGAGGTAGAGCGACTGGTTGGTTGAGCGGGACTACAATCTTAGCAATGTCAGCCAAACTCCGAATGCCATCAATTGTGTTGTGCGGCAGTGAGACTGTGGGGGATAAGCTTCATAGTCGAGAGGGAAACAGCCCAGATCGCCGGTTAAGGCCCCTAAGGGTGTACTAAGTGGAAAAGGATGTGGGATCGCGAAGACAGCCAGGAGGTTGGCTTAGAAGCAGCCATCCTTGAAAGAGTGCGTAATAGCTCACTGGTCGAGTGGTTCTGCGCCGACAATGTAGTGGGGCTCAAGTACACCGCCGAAGCCGCGGCAAGCAACAGTTTTTGTTGTTTGGGTAGGGGAGCGTCGTGCATGGGTGGAAGCGTTACCGTGAGGAGGCGTGGACTGTGTGCGAGTGAGAATGCAGGCATGAGTAACGAATTGTAAGGTGAGAATCCTTACCGCCGGATGACTAAGGGTTCCTGGGTCAAGTTCGTCTTCCCAGGGTGAGTCGGGACCTAAGGCGAGGCCGACAGGCGTAGTCGATGGATAACCAGTTGATATTCTGGTACCCGTACATGTGCGCCCATGATGAAGCACTGATACTAACCACTGCGGATACGCTACCTAGCATTCTTTGAGTGTTGGTGGTGTTGATGTCGTGGGGCCTGATGTGTGGTTCGAGTGATGGGGTGACGCAGTGAGGTAGCCGCGCCACTTAGTGGATTGGTGGTGTAAGCGTGTAGGCCGTGTGGTAGGTAAATCCGCTACACATGTGGTTGAGGCGTGATGCGTAGACCCTAAAGGGGTTGATGGTGGTGATCCTGTACTGTCGAGAAAAGCCTCTAGCGAGTGTGTGTATGGCCCGTACCCTAAACCGACACAGGTGGTCAGGTTGAAGATACTAAGGCGTTCGGGTGAACTGTGGTTAAGGAATTCGGCAAAATGCCCCCGTAACTTCGGGAGAAGGGGGGCCCTGTGATGTGAAGACCCTTGCGGTTGGAGTGTTGTGGGGTCGCAGAGAATAGAGGGAAGCGACTGTTTATCAAAAACACAGGTCCATGCGAAGACGTTAAGTTGATGTATATGGACTGACGCCTGCCCGGTGCTGGAAGGTTAAGAGGACCGGTTAGTGACTTTTTTGTTGCGAAGCTGAGAATTTAAGCCCCAGTAAACGGCGGTGGTAACTATAACCATCCTAAGGTAGCGAAATTCCTTGTCGGGTAAGTTCCGACCTGCACGAATGGCGTAACGACTTCTCTGCTGTCTCGACCACAGGCCCGGTGAAATTGCATTACGAGTAAAGATGCTCGTTACGCGCGGCAGGACGAAAAGACCCCGGGACCTTCACTATAGCTTGGTATTGGTGTTTGGTTCGGTTTGTGTAGGATAGGTGGGAGACTGTGAAGCTATCACGCTAGTGGTGGTGGAGTCGTTGTTGAAATACCACTCTGATCGGATTGAGCATCTAACCTTGGCCCATGATCTGGGTTGGGGACAGTGCCTGGTGGGTAGTTTAACTGGGGCGGTTGCCTCCCAAAATGTAACGGAGGCGCCCAAAGGTTCCCTCAGCCTGGTTGGCAATCAGGTGGTGAGTGTAAGTGCACAAGGGAGCTTGACTGTGAGACAGACATGTCGAGCAGGGACGAAAGTCGGGACTAGTGATCCGGCACCTACTTGTGGATGTGGTGTCGCTCAACGGATAAAAGGTACCCCGGGGATAACAGGCTGATCTTCCCCAAGAGTCCATATCGACGGGATGGTTTGGCACCTCGATGTCGGCTCGTCGCATCCTGGGGCTGGAGTAGGTCCCAAGGGTTGGGCTGTTCGCCCATTAAAGCGGCACGCGAGCTGGGTTCAGAACGTCGTGAGACAGTTCGGTCTCTATCCGCCGCGCGCGTTGAAACTTGAAGAAGGCTGTCCCTAGTACGAGAGGACCGGGACGGACGTACCTCTAGTGTGCCAGTTATCCCGCCAGGGGTATCGCTGGTTGGCTACGTACGGAAGGGATAACCGCTGAAAGCATCTAAGCGGGAAGCCTGTTTTAAGATGAGGTTTCTTTTGAGGTCCCCTAAAGACTATGGGGTAGATAGGCCAGACTTGGAAGCACTGTAAGGTGTGAAGGCTACTGGTACTAATTGACCAAAACAAACACACCACAACAACCCAAACAATGTTTGGATATGTTGGGTGGACTTGTGAAGCGAGTAAACAAATAAATGAACACATTATTGTGTGTCGCGTCCACTATGCAGTATCTGACACAACACCCGCACACAGTGTGGTGGGTAGTGTTCTTTTAGGTTTGTCGGTGGTTTATAGCTACAGGGAAACGCCCGGTCCCATTCCGAACCCGGAAGCTAAGCCTGTACACGCTGATGGTACTGCAACCGGGAGGTTGTGGGAGAGTAAGTCACCGCCGACACCAAACAACAAACAAACAACAAAATAAAGTTTGTACCGAGAGGGGCAAGGACACCGATTCCAACGGTGACCTTGCCCTTTTTGCTTACAAAACAGCAGGGTTTTACAATCACACCCACAGACACTATTCACCCAGCTAGTTAGCTAGTAAGACGATCTTGGGCCTGACCCCCGGACAGTGGACACGTCGGGGGTTAGCTATGCTGCTGTGGTCAGTATAGCCGAAGTCTTGGTTTCAAAGACATCAGGCGCTACGAGATTGCACCAGGAGTGCCGCCGGCGCGTGTTATAGCGCATGCACCACCGGAAGACCTCTTGGCGGCAGGTAATTGGGTTGTCAAAGACTTTCCGATCACGTAGCACTTCACGTTTTAAGGTGGCGTTAAACGATTCTGCTAGGGCATTATCGGCACTAGTTCCCACCGCTCCCATGGACTGGCGTACACCTAACGACGAGCAGTAGTTCCTAAAGGTTTGTGAGGTGTACACACTGCCGTGATCAGAATGGAAAATAGCCCCGTCAAGACTGCCGCGCACACCATGTGCGTGGGCTAGGGCATCGATGACCAGTGAGACACGCATGTGGTCTGCGAGTGCATAACCTGCAAGTTTACGCGAATAAGTATCAATGACTGTGGCCAAATACATGTTCTTGCCGCCCTTACACGGCAGGTAGGTAATGTCGCCGACATACACACGGTTCGGCTCGTTGGCGGTGAATGTACGGCCTAGTAAATCCGGCATGACACGGTGACCAGGCTTGCGCCGGGTGGTGATGCATCGACGCCGTTTGCTAAAGCCTTTTAGTCCCATGGTTTTCATGATGCGTGCAACCTTCTTGTGATTGACCGGGGTATACACCGGGTCTTCCTTAAGGCTTGCGGCGATGCGTTTAGCCCCATAAAGACCATGCTCATCATCGAAGATGGTTGTGATTCTTGCACCAATAAGACCGTCAGAATATATCTTTAACCTGCGCTTTTTGCGGGTGCTCACCCACTTGTAAAACGAGGAACGATTCAGCTTTAAAACGTGGCACATCCGCTTAAGCCGAGTATTCGGTTCGGTGGTCATCGACAAACTGGAAGCGGATCACCAGTGAGTTGCTTTAAGCAAAATATTTCGCGGCCTTACGCAGGATATCGCGTTCTTCGCGCAGCTTAGAGACTTCCTTTTCCAGCTGGCGGATTCGCGCAGAATCATTCGCCGCTTGGGCTTGATCGTGCACTGCTTTTATGCGGGCACGTTTTCCGGTGCCGTACTTGGTGACCCAAGCATGAAGCGAGGCTCGATTGATACCGAGCTTGGCTGATGCTGAGTTCAGCGAGAGGTCCTCATTGTTCTCATAGAGGGCCACGGCATCGCGTTTGAACTGTTCTCAGTACCTGGACATGGTGGTAGATTACCAATCTTGCCAGCCCGACTGGGCTGGATATCAGGTGTCCACGGTTGCGTCCAGTAGCGTGGTGTATCTGTAACTGACGGTGGGCCCCTTATGAATGAGGCCGGCGACCACCGTAGTACCTTTCGATTCCGTAACCACACTTCCTCGAAAGGGATAACCACGATGGCCGCTAGCCCATATTCTATAGACCCGACTACCTACTTAGACGAATTGCTGGCCCAAGCATCCCCAGATCTCATGCGCGAGATGCTTCAAGGATTCATCAACCAAATCCTATCGACTCAAGCAGACCAGATCTGCGGCGCCGACTACGCCACCACGTCTAAGTCTCGAACCAATGTCCGCAACGGCTACCGCCACCGCGATCTTGATACTCGCGTTGGCACCATTGATGTCGCTGTACCCAAACTACGTACCGGGTCATTTTTCCCGGACTGGTTATTGCAACGACGCACTCGGGCAGAACGAGCACTAACAACCGCAATAGCTACCTGCTATTTAAAAGGCGTGTCCACACGCAGGATGAACGATCTCGTCGCCAGTTTGGGAATTAATAATCTTTCAAAGTCGCAGGTATCTGACATGGCTAAAGACCTGGACGAGATGGTCGAAGACTTCCGTACCCGACCACTCGATACCGGTCCATACCTGTATATTGCCTGTGATGCATTGACCATGAAAGTCCGCGAAGGAGGACGCGTGGTCAAAGCTTCCGTCCTCGTGGCTACCGGGGTTAATGCCGAAGGCTATCGTGAGCTATTGGGCATGCAGGTTGCTACATCTGAGTCTGTGGCGTCGTGGACTGGGTTCTTTAGGGATCTTAAAGCTCGCGGACTTAATGAGGTCTATCTTGTCACCAGTGACGCGCATCTAGGAATCCAGCATGCGATTAGTGACGTGTTGCCGAATGCGTCCTGGCAGCGGTGTCGAACGCACTTTTCTAAAAACCTGTCTTCGATGGTTGCCAAGACCCAGTGGCCAACCCTATCGGCGATGTTTCATACGATATTCCAGCAACCAGACTCGGAATCGGTGTGGTCCCAAGCACGTGAGGTCGTAGCGTTTTGTGAAGATAAATTCCCCCACGTTGCCAGCTACCTGGAAGAAGCCCTCGACGAGCTCTTAGCTTTTACCAACGCCCCGAAATCCGTCTGGAAGAAAGTCTGGTCGAATAACCCTACTGAACGGCTCAATCGTGAAATCCGCAGACGTACGGATGTTGTAGGCATCTTCCCCAATCGTGACGCTGTCGTGCGCCTTGTTGGTGCTGTCCTAACAGAACAACACGATGACTGGATCCAGCAAAACCGCTACATGTCACTAACCAGCCTGGAACAGACCAAAGCATTGATTACCGCCAACGTCATAGACGCTGACACCACCAAGGAGGTCGCATGAACCAGTTAAAGCACCGAGCACGTGCTGGCCCCTGACACCATCACACTGCATGCTCTATCGAAAGGTAGAAACACCACTCAAACGGACTTGACCCTTGCTTAAGCGCAGACAAGAAATATTTCTCCCCACCACCAGATCTCATAGCACTTTTTAAAGGTAGGTTCACCTCACTCAAGATCTACCTCCCCGTTTTCTCCTGCGCATACTTACCCTCACGACGGTGGGGATGGTTTATCTACACCTGCTGGGTTTACAGGAATACAGGTGCGGTAAAGCTGTATTCCTGTAAAACCGTATTTGTTGTTGCGGACGTATTCTTCGAGGTAGTTGCTGACAATCTCGCGAATGGTCATGCCTTTTTGCGCGGCGATGACTTTGAGTTCTGCGTGAAGTTCGCGGTCAATTTCGACGGTCATCTTCTTGACGTAGTCGCGGCCGGTGGGTTGATGGAATGCACCTCGTACTGTTTTCTTCTCCGCGGTCGGGGCCGGCCTTGCGGATTTCTTTGAGGAGGTTCGCGGGCCTTGCTGGGCCCTGGCGCGTTCTTTGCTGGTGCTCATTTCATCATCTCCATGAGTTCGTCTGCGGCTTGTTCATAGCCGTGCATTTCTGGGCCTGGGCAGTAGCCGAAGGCTAGGTGCATGTCCTCGCGTAGCGGGATTTCGGTTTTAAAGTGGGGCATTTGTTCTGTATCAAGTGCTTCTCGTGCAGCATCAAGAGCACTGGTGCCCTTCCTAGCGAACGTCAGCAGGACTGCATGCGGTGTTCCGCTAACTGCGTCGCGCAGTTCCCACACACGAGAAAGGTCAGCTGCAGCAGAACGGGTCGGAAGAATGATGAAATCACTGACAGCGATTGCTGCTTCGATAGCGTTCTCGTCTCCTGGTGGCACATCAATAAACATGAACTCATCGTCCCCGACGAGTGCCGCCTGCCTATCAACACGCTTGGGAATAGACAATTCAACCCCAAACGGTAAAGGGTCGCCTCCATCTTCCGCGCGTTCAGACCATTCCAGAGCTGAACCCTGCCGGTCTAAGTCTGTGACAGTCACGGTCTTTCCTCGGTGGGCGAAAACCGTAGCGAGAAACATCGTTGTAGTGGTCTTGCCAACGCCACCCTTGGCGTTAATGGCAGTAATAATCATGGCTTCTCCTAGGTGGATACGTCATTACGTCTATTAGTTTACAGATTTCAGTAAATACTGTTTTACATCTATACAGGTCTACAGTTGTATAGTTTACTGTAAATACTAAAAGTACTGGCAGATGAGTCTTTTGCTTCTTTTTATCGTCATGTTCTACAGACAGACCTGCGAGCTTGATGCGGCAAAACTCGTTTTCAATGCTCTTGTCTTCGAAGTCCGCTGCGATGTGTCCCCAGTGGTATCCCTCCAACTGGGACAGCATCGCAGTAACTGCCATCTTGAGTTAGAAGCCACGACTGCGACCAGTACGGGCACATAGAGCATCTAGGCGCTCGATGATGCCTTCTGACATCCGTATAGATACCACTCGGTCTGAACGGTGAGGTCCTTGAACCATAATCAGAAGGCCTTTCGCTCCTACCACAAACAATGATTGCATAAGTTCGGCCTCGACACGGAAGAGGCGACTTTTTACCATGGAGAACCTCTTCCTTATTACATATACTTAAAGTGAGCAGGAGCAAAAGTTCCCTAGCTCAACACTCAGGTACTCTATGCCTAATCACCGCCCATAGGAGATTCGAAATGCATACTTCTCACTCATGGCTGAAAAGAACCTGCACCAAACGCGCCATGATAGCCTGCGTGGCACTTAGCATGGTTGGAGGAAATACATACGCTACAGCAGCCGAGACAAATTCCCCCGATTTTACCGCTGCCGAAGTAAATTCAGAACCGACTTCTGCACAGGAAGCACAACTGGCTGATGACCTAGAAGTACTGTTTACGGAATATATTCCCCAAAAAGATGGTGTCTTCACCGTCAATGAACAAGCCGTAATAAGAGATGGTTACGCAGACAGCATGGGCGACTTTCATGCAGTGGCCCGAGCCTTCAACAGTCCCAACCCTGGACATCCTCAGGCAGGTTCAAAAACCCCAGTTATGGTACAAACTTACGATGCAAATTCATACGCAAAGTGCGTATTATGGAGTGCGCTAGGAATTCCAGCCACGGCTTTCACTAGCGGCACGTGGTCAGCCATCGTAACTGGTATTAAAGCCTTCAATTGGAAGCTGACCGCTTCCACCATCGTACGAGCTCTTGGCCCTGCATTCGTAAACGGTGCTGGAAAGGCCATCGGTGGTCCAGCGACGATCGCAGCCGCCTTGGCCGCTTCCGCAGGATTGTGTGCCTTTCAACAGTAATGGTTTCTAGAAAAAAGTATCTTGTTCGCCTGATTGGCACCAGCATTATTTTCTTTGCACTTGTTGCCGTTATCTTCGCTTTCTTTTTTTCAATGGGCCGAGGACACACGCTAAATTTTGATGACGCGATTCCTTGGCTTATCGGAACCCTAGTCTCTGGACTGCTGACTGTAATGTGGGTCAAAAGAAAAGCAAAGGACTTCCGAGAAAGAGAGAATCTCTGGGGACCATCGACGAAATAAAAGCACCTAATTTACCAGGATGGTAATGCTCAGATGTTGCGACGAGGGCCGAAACTTTTTAAAGTTTCGGCCCTCGTCGTCTGGGGTGTAGTCAAACGAGTCGAAGTTTAGATTTCAGGCCTCGACAGAGATTGCTAGTGGAATGTTTAATTGCTGCCGCGGACGTCGCGCAAGCGCGACGTCCTTGCCACGCTATTCCGGTACCACTACCAGCGTGCAAACTGGTGCAAGTATTTACAACGGAGACTTGGAACGCATTCAAATCGATGCCCACGGAACTGTAGGGACTGCAGGAGAATGTCACATTATTGTTGGATAGTTCTTCATATGTATATGAATGAATATAGTTTCATGTCCTAAAATCTACCCGCCTGAAGTCCCTCCCTATGAGGTTGTTTTGTTAGTCAAAGAATTTGTCCCGTAAGCGAGTTTCGTCGTGAGCGCCATAGGAATCTATATGGATGATTGTGTCAATCCGCCGGGCAAGCGCTTGTCGCCGCGATGCTGGCTCCCATAAATAGTAGCCCCGCGGAGATTCATTAGAAACCATCACAACGTGCGTGTACGCAGCAGCCTTGTTCGCGTAGCGAGCCGGAAGACTCATAGGCCACACATCGAGGATATTGAGTACAAGGCTTAATGGCATCGAGCCATCGAATTCGTCGAGAATCAGAGTCTTTTCCCCTGCATAAGAATCAAACGGATGGGAGTAGTCAGTGACTCGATAGAAATCGTCGCCACCTATATCCACCGCTAGTGATGTTTTCCCGGTGCCAGGCGGACCATACAGCCACAGAACCTCAATTTCTCGAGGTTCTGAGTTCTGTGCGCGCTCTCGGGCAGCAACGAGCCTTTCAACGAACGAAGTCATACGAGCAGCTTCTGGAACTTGAAGAAATATTTGGTCCGCGGAGAGCTCTTTTTCAAGGACTGCTTCACGAACTATCTCGACGTCTTTGCGACGCCCTTTTTCGTCATTGTGTCTAATTATGCCGTGTTCTAGCCTTGGCTCTCCAGTGACACGAGTTGTCTCTTTGGTGACGTACTCGATGGCCTGCTGTATGGGACCGCGGCGGGGTTCTAGATGCCCCGTGGGTAGTTTATTTTTAAGCGTGGAAAACCTGATCGGCGAGGTGTTGCCATCAATGAGTAGCTGCCAGGGGCGGTATCCGTCTTCTTCGCCTTCTTCTAGCTGCCCTAGATAGGAGTACTGTGCAAGAGCTTCTTCTATCTCCTTTCGGCTCATCTTCTCTGCTGATACTGTGGCCATCCATGACCGTGACTGCGTAGTCTTGCTACATTTTCTGCTACGCATTGCTTCACCTGAATATCCTTTCTGAGCTGGGGTGATACATGCTACAGAGGTGCCGGGTAACACTAACCCCGGCACTGGGCTGCCGCGACGGTCGCGCCTGCGACCGCCTTGCCCTGAAAAATCGCTTAAAACAAGGTGCGCGGCCCCGTCCCTGTGAGCACCGGGCCGCATCCCCCCCAATCACGGCGGCACTCACTTACCGCTCCCTCTGCTCCGGCCTCTCGGCCTCCCTCGGCTTCGCGCTCCTCCCGCTGGGAGGTCGCTCCGCGTCGGCCTTACCGGCCTCCGCGCGGTCACTCACGCTCGGCCTTGGATTGGGGGGACATACAACTAGGGAGCGAACACCTGCATTTCGACGAGATTCCCGCCCTCACCAGCGCAGACAAACCGACCACGGCCAACTTCCACCGGAGACGGTTCACCGTCCTCAGGTCTGCGTCCCAGTACCAGCTCAGCGTCTTCCGGGCGGGTGACATGTCCGCAAAGCTTCACACCGCAGAGGTCGCGAATCGCAGTTGGCAGCACGTCGGCGGTCATTCTCTGGGTTGCCAGGACAACAAACACCCCGGCTGACCTGCCACGTTGCACCAAATCTCTTACAAGTCGTGTACAATCGTCGGCAGACTTCTTATCGTCTTTTGACGACGACGCAGCAGAAAACACTAACTGACATTCGTCAACAACAGCGACGAGCAGACAGCGACGAGCAGCTTTTTCCCCTGAGGATCTCGCCAAAAATCCAACTCAGACGAAAGCCGCTTGTTCATTACTTTCTGCATGCTCTTCAAAACCGGTAAGAAGTCTTCTGCCTTCTCTCGCTTGCCGTCGAACGTCTTCACGGTCGCGCCCGCGCTGCTTAGCGCTCTCACCAGGTGCTGCAAAAGAATGGACTTCCCGTAACCGGGCATTGCACCGACGACAGCCCCTGACTGCTCCCTCAGATCAACGCCGGTCTCGCCGTCTTCGGACAGGCCTAGAATGACCCGGCCTTCCTCGTACCGAGGAACGCCCCGAACTGTCGAAGGCAAGTCCACCAGGTCAACGACTTGAACCTTCCCTCTCTTCACCAGCACTTTGACCGGAGTCTTTAGAAGGTTGCCCAACTCCGCCGACAGCCCCTCACGAGTCCACTTCGATGTATCCCCCGGGGCGATAGGAACCATGCCGTCTCGGCTTACTCGGTTTATCTTCATCTCAAACTTTTCCTCAACCTGTTTTCTCCTGGTCGACAACTCGCGCGCCGCGCGAGTGCGGAACCACCGCCGTCGGAAAAGCTTGACAAGAGCAAGCCAAACAATGCCGGCAACGACAACGGCCAGGGCTATCCGAATCGACCAGAAGATGACAGCCTGCTGTAACTCATCGACGTTCAACGGCAGCTGCATTCACAAGCTCCTCTAGAGCATCAGTCGCCTCGTCCATGCTGGTAAACCCGCAATTCTCCGGGCCTTCAGCCTCGATTACTTCCCGCATGAACGAAGCGCACTTCCAGGGCGAAGTCAGAGCACGAAAAGTCGATTCAACCTGCGACTTCCTGAACTCTTCCGAACCGCCGACGAACACTCCGTAGTCTCCAGCTGTGCTTTTGATGGCGTGGAGCATTTTTAGGCCTCCTTAACGTTAGTTGCTTGAACGAACTGGACGGCATTTCCGTCCTGAGGTGCAAAAGCGCCGGTCATCACGTTTTCGAAAGTCACGACGTCACCCTCACTGACCAGCGGTTTTACTTGAGACTACACGGTCACCGAACCATCGCGAGTCTCCCTGTCCACGACGGTCACATCGTTCCGCGTCGTCTTCTTCTCGCTTAACACATACTTGACGCCTATTTTCCATGCCTGACCAAGGAAAACCTGCGAGGTTTTCGACTCACCATCGCGAGTCACGACTTCTTGAGGCTCGCTGCTCACCTCAATCCCCTCAGAGAGTTGGCCGACGGGAAGAAGATAAGAAGGTATCTTCACGACAAAATCCTTTCTTTATTCAGAAAAGGCAAGTTAATTGACTCCGGTGCATGAACAAGGGCAGAGAGTTCAGAACTCTATAAAAGCACCGGTATTTGACTATTGTACAGAAAGAGCGTGACGTGTCACTCGTACAATATAGAAAAAGCAAATCGAAACGATTTATGCTGGATACGGATGCATAAATAAGGAAACAGACATCACGGCTCTCGGAAAGTGCCGGTTATTCGCCTCTAGTACATACAGCGCGCGAAGTGTCAGACGTATAAGAACAAACTAGAAAAACCGAAAGATGAGCATTAGGTTCGTATACATGCGTAAGAACATAGATATCGACGAGGTTGAAAAATACCTTTCCGACCTACAAAATCGCGTCGAAGCGATTGAGAAGGAACTTCAGGAGCGTCTAAAGACCATCAATGAGATTCCCGGAGCGAAATTCGAATATGTCGATTTAGTGACAGCCATGAATACTTGGGAAGAGGAGGCCTTCTATAGTGCAGAGGATCAACTCAAAGCCTCAAACCCAGATCCGAATTGGGAACCGACAGACGACGAAGTGAAGAGAAAAATGAACTATCCGCCCCAAGACGAAATCCTCTTGAGTCGGATCACCACTGCCGTAAAAAAGCTGACCGAGGTACAAAAATATCTCGCAGCCTCACTCAACGACATCGGCTATTCCCAAGCAAAAGTCGCAAAGATCGCCCATACGTCCCAGGCGCGGGTTGGACGCTGGATTCGCAGCGTTGAAGGAGACCTGCCTCCGCGAGCTAAACGCCCGTGGTAGTCAAAACTGGGGGTATCTCGACCCCTCGAATGGTAAAAGCGTGTTTTTACACGCCGATAATGAATGTTATGTCGTCGCCCCTAGAACCAATGAGGTGTTTATTTCCTATCTGCAGATTGAAGTTTCCCACAGATTATTTTCCCCAGTCCTTGTCACTGACAAGAATCGCTAATGAATCTACTGTTAAGGCAGGCTTCGCTGTATTATGCGGATAAACTCAGCAACTACGTTAGCAGTTATGGCTGAAGAGAAAGTCTCGCTTGTGCGGATCGTAGATACGCGTATGGGGTCCATGAATATATGACATTCGCTTCTTCTTTATTTGGGTCCTCCCGGTAGGCAAGGCCAGGCGATTTTGTCGCCGTTAAGCTTTATTGCTTTTAGTTTTCCCCAGCTTGATCCAGAGATACTAAAGATCGGAGTCAGGAGGATTAGTGTAGTAATCGTCTCCGTCACCGCTTTCGGCGCCAAGTCAATTCCCATAGAGCGAGCTGTTACAAAGAAGATCAAAAGCATCCAAGCCAAAGAGGTTGTTCTTTCTAGGGAATAGGCATCCGGGTCATTAGTTACTTGGTACCCACGCTTGTTTACACTGCTCATCCATATGCTTCGATACCCGAAAATAAAAACATTAATTAGAGAAAATACGGCCAATGGCAGGAATTCTTCATTGTGACAACACAACACGGAAATCCATGCTGTAATGGTAGTTACAAGTACAAGAAAACAGATGGTGCGATTAATTCCCAAATACCACCGAACACTCCCTTTCAGTTGCGTGTTACTTTGGGCGCTTTCGACAGTTTCGTTATCGCCTTCCACCCCATTTCGTGCCTGTCGCCTCGACGAAAAACGATCCAGCGTTACGGCAGCAAGATGGAACGCTAGTAAAAATAATGCCCACTTTATACTGTTCTTTGAACGCCGAACGTCTGACGACAACGGATTTCACCTTTCTTTTTACGAGCTTGCTCACTGAGCAGTATAAGATGAGCACAGCCAAGTATCCTCGATCTACAAACGCTAGGCCGTAGGCTGAGTTGTATGAAGTTACTTCTTTTCTCTTACCTGCATCCTGATCTCGCCATGTATTTGACTGGAAGAATTCTCTATATAGATGACGCGGCGGTGGAAATGCGACAGGCTCCATTTGCCCAGGAGGAGTTAAAAGAGGTTAGTGAAGTGGCGGATACGCTGGTGTCTCTTACTATTTCAGAGACACCGCTGAGTGTTTTTCGCCATGAGCTTGAGCAAGCTGATTGCGTTTATGTTGCGAGTGGTGAAACATTCCGCTTGCTTCACGCGCTGAAATCTACCGGGGCAGATCAGCTTCTTGCTGACGCCGTGCGTAATGGAAAGTTGTATGCGGGAAGCTCTGCTGGGGCGATTGGGCCTGACCCCCGGACAGTGGACACGTCGGGGGTTAGCTATGCTGCTGTGGTCAGTATAGCCGAAGTCTTGGTTTCAAAGACATCAGGAGCCACAAGGTTGCACCAGGAGTGCCGCCGGCGCGTGTTATAGCGCATGCACCACCGGAAGACCTCTTGGCGACAGCTAATTGGGTTGTCAAAGACTTTCCGATCACGTAGCACTTCTCGCTTTAAGGTGGCGTTAAACGATTCTGCTAGGGCATTATCGGCACTAGTTCCCACCGCTCCCATGGACTGGCGTACACCTAACGACGAGCAGTAGTTCCTAAAGGTTTGTGAGGTGTACACACTGCCGTGATCAGAATGGAAAATAGCCCCGTCAAGACTGCCGCGCACACCATGTGCGTGGGCTAGGGCATCGATGACCAGTGAGACACGCATGTGGTCTGCGAGTGCATAACCTGCAAGTTTACGCGAATAAGTATCAATGACTGTGGCCAAATACATGTTCTTGCCGCCCTTACACGGCAGGTAGGTAATGTCGCCGACATACACACGGTTCGGCTCGTTGGCGGTGAATGTACGGCCTAGTAAATCCGGCATGACACGGTGACCAGGCTTGCGCCGGGTGGTGATGCATCGACGCCGTTTGCTAAAGCCTTTTAGTCCCATGGTTTTCATGATGCGTGCAACCTTCTTGTGATTGACCGGGGTATACACCGGGTCTTCCTTAAGGCTTGCGGCGATGCGTTTAGCCCCATAAAGACCATGCTCATCATCGAAGATGGTTGTGATTCTTGCACCAATAAGACCGTCAGAATATATCTTTAACCTGCGCTTTTTGCGGGTGCTCACCCACTTGTAAAACGAGGAACGATTCAGCTTTAAAACGTGGCACATCCGCTTAAGCCGAGTATTCGGTTCGGTGGTCATCGACAAACTGGAAGCGGATCACCAGTGAGTTGCTTTAAGCAAAATATTTCGCGGCCTTACGCAGGATATCGCGTTCTTCGCGCAGCTTAGAGACTTCCTTTTCCAGCTGGCGGATTCGCGCAGAATCATTCGCCGCTTGGGCTTGATCGTGCACTGCTTTTATGCGGGCACGTTTTCCGGTGCCGTACTTGGTGACCCAAGCATGAAGCGAGGCTCGATTGATACCGAGCTTGGCTGATGCTGAGTTCAGCGAGAGGTCCTCATTGTTCTCATAGAGGGCCACGGCATCGCGTTTGAACTGTTCTCAGTACCTGGACATGGTGGTAGATTACCAATCTTGCCAGCCCGACTGGGCTGGATATCAGGTGTCCACGGTTGCGTCCAGTAGCGTGGTGTATCTGTAACTGACGGTGGGCCCCTTATGAATGAGGCCGGCGACCACCGTAGTACCTTTCGATTCCGTAACCACACTTCCTCGAAAGGGATAACCACGATGGCCGCTAGCCCATATTCTATAGACCCGACTACCTACTTAGACGAATTGCTGGCCCAAGCATCCCCAGATCTCATGCGCGAGATGCTTCAAGGATTCATCAACCAAATCCTATCGACTCAAGCAGACCAGATCTGCGGCGCCGACTACGCCACCACGTCTAAGTCTCGAACCAATGTCCGCAACGGCTACCGCCACCGCGATCTTGATACTCGCGTTGGCACCATTGATGTCGCTGTACCCAAACTACGTACCGGGTCATTTTTCCCGGACTGGTTATTGCAACGACGCACTCGGGCAGAACGAGCACTAACAACCGCAATAGCTACCTGCTATTTAAAAGGCGTGTCCACACGCAGGATGAACGATCTCGTCGCCAGTTTGGGAATTAATAATCTTTCAAAGTCGCAGGTATCTGACATGGCTAAAGACCTGGACGAGATGGTCGAAGACTTCCGTACCCGACCACTCGATACCGGTCCATACCTGTATATTGCCTGTGATGCATTGACCATGAAAGTCCGCGAAGGAGGACGCGTGGTCAAAGCTTCCGTCCTCGTGGCTACCGGGGTTAATGCCGAAGGCTATCGTGAGCTATTGGGCATGCAGGTTGCTACATCTGAGTCTGTGGCGTCGTGGACTGGGTTCTTTAGGGATCTTAAAGCTCGCGGACTTAATGAGGTCTATCTTGTCACCAGTGACGCGCATCTAGGAATCCAGCATGCGATTAGTGACGTGTTGCCGAATGCGTCCTGGCAGCGGTGTCGAACGCACTTTTCTAAAAACCTGTCTTCGATGGTTGCCAAGACCCAGTGGCCAACCCTATCGGCGATGTTTCATACGATATTCCAGCAACCAGACTCGGAATCGGTGTGGTCCCAAGCACGTGAGGTCGTAGCGTTTTGTGAAGATAAATTCCCCCACGTTGCCAGCTACCTGGAAGAAGCCCTCGACGAGCTCTTAGCTTTTACCAACGCCCCGAAATCCGTCTGGAAGAAAGTCTGGTCGAATAACCCTACTGAACGGCTCAATCGTGAAATCCGCAGACGTACGGATGTTGTAGGCATCTTCCCCAATCGTGACGCTGTCGTGCGCCTTGTTGGTGCTGTCCTAACAGAACAACACGATGACTGGATGGGCCCGAACCCCGGAAAGTGGACACGGGGATTTAATCAAGATGCGATAGTAAGTGTAGCTGATCCGGCGGCTTCGAAGGCGTTCGGCGAGCGATAGCCGCACCACGAGTGCAAGCGCTTGGTGTTGTAGTGCGTGCACCACCGGAACACGTCCCGACGACATACGATCTGACTTGGGAAAACGGACTCGTCCTGGAGGACTTCCCGTTTCAGCGTGGCGTTGAACGACTCCGCCAACGAGTTGTCCGCGCTCGTCCCGATTGCTCCCATCGACTGGGTGACACCGAATCGTTCACACAGCTTCCGGTATTGCCCAGAGGTATAGACGCTGCCATGATCGGAGTGAAAAATCGCCCCGTCAAGGTTGCCTCGGACCCCGTGGGCCATCGTGAGAGCTTCTTCGACCAACTCCGTGCGCATGTGGTCGGCGATCGCGAAACCGGTCAACTGCCGCGAATAGCAGTCGATGACGGTGGCCAGGTACATATTCGACCCGTCCGCGATCGGCAGGTACGTGATATCGCCGACGTAGATGGTGTTCGGTTTCTCCGCGGTGAACCGGCGTTTCAGCAGGTCGGGCAACTTCGGAGCCCGTTTCGCAGACACGGTGGTCTTCACCCGGCGTTTTTTGGTGTAGCCGAACAGGCCCATCTGGCGCATCAACCTGGCGGTGCGCTTGTGATTGAAAAGGTCGTCGTTGGCTGGATCGGAATTGATGGCCGCCGTCACGCGTTTCGCCCCGTAACAACCGTTCTCGGCCGTGAACACGGCCTTGATCCTCGCTCCCAGCACCGCGTCGTCAAGGACGCGTCGCCGGCGGGCAGGAGCAGCTGATTTCCATTTGTAATACGAGGACCGGTTGATCTTCAAAACCTCACATAACCGCTTGACCTCGTAGAGGCCTCGGTTGTCATCAACGAACCGGAAGCGGTTCACCAGTTCGTCTCTTCCGCGAAATATTTGGCCGCCTTGCGGAGAATCTCTCGTTCCTCCCGGAGCTTGGCGTTTTCGCGTTCCAGCACGCGGATGCGTTCGGCGTCGGAGAGTCCTTCAGCAGGCGTGCGTGCGCTGTTGGCTGCGGCAATGGGGCTGGCGACTTTTTCACCGTTGGCGTTGGTTTTGGTGCCGGTGCCGAAGGCGTCGAGCCAGGTGCGCAGGGAGTTGCGGTTGACCCCGAGATCGGAGGCGATCGCGTTGAGCGTTGCTCCGGGGGTCGACTCGTACAACGAGACTGCGTCGCGCTTGAACTGCTCAGTGTAGGTCTTGCGTGGCATGGTGGAAAGGTACCTCACTTCCCCAGCGAGATGCTGGTTTCAAGGTGTCCACCATCTGGGGGTCAGGTCCGATCCAGCAAAACCGCTACATGTCACTAACCAGCCTGGAACAGACCAAAGCATTGATTACCGCCAACGTCATAGACGCTGACACCACCAAGGAGGTCGCATGAACCAGTTAAAGCACCGAGCACGTGCTGGCCCCTGACACCATCACACTGCATGCTCTATCGAAAGGTAGAAACACCACTCAAACGGACTTGACCGTGTCCACCAAATGGGGGTCAGGTCCCAGATCTTCAGTGAGCCTGCTTGAAGCAAAATTTTTGGCGGCCTTGCGCAGGATGTCACGTTCTTCGCGCAGCTTCGCGTTTTCTTTTTCTAACTGGCGGATCCGTCTCACGACTCATTCGCTACTTGAGCTTTATCCTGCAATGCTTTTATGCGGGCACGTTTGCCGGTGCCGTACTTGGTGACCCATGAATGAAGCGAGGCACGGTTGATACCGAGCTCGGCTGACGCTGAGTTCAGCGAGAGTTCTCATAGAGGGCCACGGCATCGCGTTTGAACTGTTCTCAGTACCTGGACATGGTGGTAGATTACCAATCTTGCCAGCCCGACTGGGCTGGATATCAGGTGTCCACCAAACAGGGGCCAGGTCCGATAATGACTACGGTGTCACTGAAGAGAGGCCATACCCCAGCGAGGATTAACGAAGTCAGCGAGAAGCTGATGGAAATCCTAGGATCGCCGGCTTGATTAACGAATTGTCGACCCCACCAGTTAACGCTGGCTTGCGAACGAAGATGATACACATTTGAGCTACGGCCACTTGACATCGGTCTAGATGCTTGCGTTCCTTCCTTGAAACAGAATCTAAAGCCGATGAGATGGACTGCTCAGTACATGGGGATTTCTGGACCTTGGTTACGGAATTTTTCGAGCAAGGACCCGAATTCGACCTCCCATATATGAAACTCACTCGGCAAGAATGTAGGTTCCTTTTTCTGCCGAGAAACGACATCAGCTTGAGCTGCTTCACGCGTAGCAAAAGCAGCCAATATATCTGGGCTAATTTCCTGGTGGCGCGCGGAGGAATTTTGCGCATATCCTTCTCTAAAAACGAGATAAACGAGGTTCGGGAAATGGCACTTGTTTAGTTTCCCTCTCCAGCCCTGAAGGGGAACTTCTTCAGCCCAACAGGTCATATCTGAAGAATCAACATGCTCGCCCATGGCGCGCTCCTGCTCTCTGGTTAAAGCTACTCCGACAAATTCTTCGTCATACGTAGCTTCCATACGCGCAAAGAGCACAAAAATTTTAGCTTGGTTACTGTTATCTGAAGTTCTACCTGTTAAACCTTGCATGCTTCTCTAAACGGTTCAGTGTCAACAGTCGCAGTGTAAGTTTTATCACCGTCTACGATAGTTCCCGTAGTCGTGCCAATAAAGTTCGTATCCACTAAGCCATTGCAACGAAACTCAATGTTTTTCTGTTCGAGTTTGGATTGTCCCTGATTGTAAGAACGCGTAGGAACGCCAGACTTTAATGGTGCGTCTTTCCATACCATCCAATACTGGTACTTAAGTTTACTCTCGTGTTTGATAGAAGTTACCGGACGACTACACTTAGTCACCGGCTTAAAACCGATGATCCTTGCATCACCATCGCCGGTCTTAGTTCGTACATGAACTTCTGTAGGCTCGAGTACGCACGGTCCATAGTCTGGAGTTGCAGCGTACGGTTGAGCGGCGGGAGCACTACTATCGCCTTCTAGCTTTTCAACTCGTGTATAAACACCGCTCTCACCGGATTGTTCTACCGAAGCGGGAACCGTAGATGCCTCCGCCACCGAAGGAGTCAACGCAATAGCTAATGCCAAGCAGGAGCATGACGCGGACATCCTAGCTATTTTACTGAACAAAGCTCCACCCTCTCGTTTCTAGACACAATGAGTACCAATGCTAAGTCTAATTATGTATTGTCTCTTTTTCTATAAAAGTGAAGTGCCTCGTGTTTTGTTCCTAGGCATTTGCCTTGATTTCTATTATTACTTGCGGCGGGTTCTTCTTCCACAATTCGGTTTCCACCTCGGCCGGGGTTCGGTATCCCAGGCTTTGGTGGAGCCTTACCTCGTTCCACCATGACACCCACTCAAACGTGGCGATTTCTGCCTCGACAACATCATTCCACCTGCGAGTATGGATGAGTTCGCCTCTTGTGAGGGGCCGTTAACGTTTTCAGCTGAGAGTGTCTGATGGTTTGTGTGTGGGAACCCAACCCGCATAAGGAGATGAACCAGAATGACTACTATGGCGAGACGAGATCTAAGCTGATAAGGCCAAGATTGATGCGATTGAAAAGAAGCTGCTTGCTAACCCTGACATCGCGAAACTGATTGATGAGCTAGGCACGTCCACCACGGATGCCAATGACTTGGTTCGGGGCATGCTACAAGCCTCAATCACCAGAGGCTTGAATGCTGAAATGGATACCCACCTAGGCTATGAGCCCGGTGATAGAGCAGCTAAAGCTACTGCTGAAACGGATAATTACCGCAACGGGTCGTATCCAAAGACCGTGGATTCTAATTACGGGCCAGTAAACATTGATGTTCCACGAGACCGGGCCGGGACGTTTACCCCAACCATGGCCCCTCAAAGGCTCCAGGCGGCTAACAGATGTCGACGATATGATTGTCAGCTTATATGCCGGCGGCATGACCATTAGGGATATCCAGCATCATATGGCAACTGCGATGCGGGTAGATATCTCCCATGAAACAATCTCTGCAGTAACTGATGCCGTCGGCGATGAGGTCATGGTGTGGCAAAACCGCCAGTTAGACGAGTTCTACCCCGTGATATTCCTGGATGCGTTGCGCATTAAAGTCCGCGATGGCGGCCGGGTAGTCAACAAGTCCGCGTACATGGCAATCGGGGTGGACCTCGACGGCATCAAACACATCCTGGGATTGTGGATTGCCAAAGAAGAAGGTGCTTCCTTTTGGGCACACGTGTGCGCCAACTTATCTAACCGCGGGGTCAAAGACGTCTTTATTGTCTGCTGTGACGGGCTGAAAGGCCTACCAGAGGCTTCTAGAGGCAACCTGGCCGAATTCCATGGTACAAACCTGCATCGTGCACCTGATTCGCGCCGCGAACCGGCAGGTCACCTACGGGGATCGCCGCGCTGTATCAGCCGCGTTGAAGAAGGTTTATACGGCTACTGATGAATCCACGGCAGAAGCAGCGTTGAAGGAATTTTCCGATTCTGAACTGGGTGTGAAGTATCCTCAGTCGGTCAAGGTCTGGCAGGACGCATGGGATAGATTCGTGCCATTTTTGCAGTTCCCACCAGCAGCCAGGAAGGTCATCTATACGACGAATTCCATTGAGTCGTTTAACAACCAGCTGCGTAAAGCCACCCGCAACAGGGTGCAGTTCACCAACGATGAATCCGCGCTGAAAACGCTGTGGCTGATGATCTGCAATATTGAAGACAAACGAGCCGCAAAGAGAGCCAAGCAAGGCAAACGAGTCTTAGCGACAGCCGGCAGACTCATGGAAGGAGCCCGAGTTTCCGGCTGGAAACAAGCCATTAACCAAATGGCCGTGGCCTTTCCCGACCGCTTCGACAAATACCTATAAACCTAGCCCCACACACAAACAACTTGACACGCTCATTGCTCGTCGTTGGGTGTGCGCCAGTCCATGGGCGCGGTAGGAACGAGTGCAGATAACGCCCTAGCAGAATCGTTTAACGCCACCTTAAAGCGGGAAGTCTTGCGTGATAGGAAAGTCTTTGGCAATCCCATTATCTGCCGTCAGGAAGTCTTTAGGTGGTGCATGCGCTACAACACGCGCCGGCGACACTCGTGGTGCAACCTTCTAGTTCCCGATGACTTCGAAGCACTCACATCAGCTACACTGACCAAAGCAGCATAGCTAACCCCCGACGTGTCCACTGTCCGGGGGTCAGGCCCATAATAGAAATCAAGGCACATGCCTAGGAACAAAACACGGGGCACTTCATCTTCCCAACTCGACTGGGTTGAATATCAGGTGGCCACCAAATGGAGGTCAGTTCCTTCCAGATTTTCCCCTCTATTCAAACGGAACAAAACCTGGGACACTTCAGGCTTAAAGCAATTTGTGCATGACCAATGGAAGTCTTGAGATGAAATGGCGCGGCTTTCCGCTGAGTGGATCCGTGAATTCTAAGTCCGTTGCTGTTAAGTGCATGGGTACGGACATGTCTTCAGCTTCCTCAGGGAAAATCGTGGGGTAGACGGGATCGCCGAGGATCGGTACGCCCGCCTGCCACATGTGCAGCCGCAATTGATGGGTCTTCCCAGTCTGTGGTTTTAGGGTGTAGATGCCGAGGTCAGCTAGTGAACCGTGAACCTTTTCGTAAGGGGCCTTATCAATGGGTTCTACCGATTCTAGTGTGGTGAAAGCATTTGGTTCACCATCTGCTATCCGGCCCTGGATTTCACCGGGCGTTTTAGTTAGGTGGGAGGACCATCGGAGGGGCGTCGGCAAGCGGCGGAATTCCGCGACCGCCTGGTAGGTTTTGTGAACTTTCTTTTCTGCAAAGAGGGACTGGTAGGCGCCGCGGACGTCCTTGTGCTTGGTAAATAGAAGAAGGCCGGAGGTGAGGCGGTCGAGGCGGTGTGCCGGCACTAATTCGTTAATTCCGGTGGAACGGCGAAGGCGTACGGTGGCGGTTTCGACGATATGCCGGGCGCGCGGCATGGTGGCCATGAATGGGGGTTTATCGGCTACCAGGATGTTGTCATCTTCATAGATGATGGGGATGTCATAAGGCACGGGTGCTTCTGGTGCGGGGATGCGGTAGAAGAAGACATCGACATCTTTGCCGAGCACGGTACCTGGCTTTAGGGGAGTTTGATCGCGCAGGACTACCTCGCCCGCGGTGAATCGGTCACGCAGTGCCTGTGCATCATCATTAGGGTGGCGGTGGCGCTGCGAGGAGATGACTTCGCTGAGAAAATCCCAGGTGCTGAGACCTTCCTCCGGCGTACGTACGCGCGTGGGGTTCAGCCCATTTTTAATGGGCAAAGGGCTGAATCCTTTTTTGTGGTGTATTAGTGTGTTTGACATGGATATTAATTCTCTCGCGGACCAGGTGCTGGCTTTTTTCAATGACGGAATTGGCGCGGTGATATGGGACGTATTCCGAACGCTCCTCGAAATTTTCTCTCCGTCCAATTCTGATCCTGCAACTGTCAACCATTAAGCCTAATCCGTACTATAATTAAGTTATAACCACTGAAAGGAAAGATCATGGCTAAGGAAGACATTGTAGTCGTCGCCGTCGACGGCTCTGACGCCTCAAAGAACGCCGTCCGTTGGGCGGCAAATACGGCGATGAAGAGGGAAATCCCGCTGCGCATCGCATCGAGCTACACCATACCGCAATTCCTGTATGCAGAAGGTATGGTTCCGCCGAAGGATCTCTACGATGACTTGCAGGACGACACCCTGGAAAAGATTGAGGAAGCTCGTGCAATCGCTCACGAGGTAGCCCCAGAGCTCAAGATTGGGCACACCATCGCAGAGGGCTCCCCCATCGATATGCTCTTGGAAATGTCTCAAGACGTCACCATGGTCGTGATGGGTTCGCGCGGCATGGGCGGCCTGTCCGGCATGGTCATGGGGTCTGTCTCCGCCGCAGTTGTTTCCCACGCCGCTTGCCCGGTAGTTGTGGTTCGTGAAGATAATAACGTCACCGACTCCACCAAATACGGCCCAGTTGTCGTTGGCGTGGACGGTTCCGAGGTTTCTCAGAAGGCAACCTCCTATGCTTTCCGCGAAGCCCAGGCTCGCGGCGCGGCCCTCGTTGCCGTGCACACCTGGATGGATATGCAAATCCAGGCATCCCTCGCCGGCCTCTCTGCAGCTCAGTCTGAGTGGTCAGAGATTGAAAAGGAACAAGCTGAGGTGCTGGAAGAAAACCTGAAGGAACCGCGCGAAGAGTTCCCAGATGTTGAGGTGAAGAAGCAGATCACCCGTGACCGCCCCGTCCGTGCGTTGACGGAGGCCGCCGAAGGTGCGCAGCTTCTCGTCGTTGGTTCCCACGGCCGTGGTGGATTCAAGGGCATGGTCCTTGGCTCTACCTCCCGCGCATTGCTGCAGTCTGCACCGTGCCCGATGATGGTGGTACGCCCAGACGACGAAGGCTAAATCATTCGCTAGCCTGACTTCCCAGCGCTCTTCTCCCGGCTTTTAGAGCCAGGAGTGGAGCGCTTCTGGTGTTTTAAAGCCACTTTGCTATACAAATGTGTCGCATTTGTTATCGCCACTTGAGTCACAGGGGTTTAAACTGGGAAGTATTCGATACGTTTATATTAGGAGGAAATCATGGGACTAGGTTTGGGTCTATTTACTTCAATCATTGTTGGTATCATTGCCGGTTGGCTGGCAGAGAAGATTATGAAGCGTGACCACGGCTTGTTTACCAACCTGGTGGTGGGTGTTATCGGTGGCATCATTATCCAGCTGCTGAATATTGAGGCTAGCGGTGGTTGGATCTTCTCCATCGTCGCTGCCACCGCGGGTGCTTGCATCTTGCTGTGGATTGTGGACAAGGTGAAACAATAGTCCGCATATAACTAGCGTACATACCGGTTTGTCTATAAAGTATAGATGAACCGGTTTTGTCGTTGTAGAGAGGAATCCATGGCAGAGAAGAAGTCGCGCCGCAATCGCCCCAGCCCGCGGAGTCGATTGCTGGAATCTGCAACAAAGCTCTTTAAATCTGAGGGCATTCGCGTCATCGGTATTGACCGCATCTTGCGCGAAGCGGATGTGGCCAAGGCATCCCTATATTCCTTGTTTGGTTCCAAGGATGCCTTGGTTATTGCCTACGTAGAGTCCTTGGATGAACAATTCCGCCAGGACTGGGAGCAGCGGACGGCTGCCATGCAGGATCCGGACCAAAAGATCTTGGCCTTTTTTGACAAGGTCATTGAGGAAGAGCCGGAGGAAGGATTCCGCGGTTCGCACTTCTTGAATGCAGCGGGCGAGTACCCGCGGCCTGAAACGGATTCGGAGCGCGGCATCGTCGCGGCCTGCATGCAGCATCGCAATTGGGTGCACTCTACCTTGACGGCTCTGTTGACGGAGCGCAACGGTTATCCCTCGGCCTCCCAAGCAAGCCAGCTCTTGATTTTCCTCGATGGCGGTCTCGCCGGATCCCGCCTGACCAAAGAAGCAGGGCCACTCTATACCGCCCGCGAGCTAGCTACTCAGATGCTTTCGGCTCCTCCTGCTGATTATTCGATTTAAGGTGCTTGCGCGCCTCAATGCGCAGCCGGTTGACCCGCTTTTTCTCCTCCTTGGAAAGAGCGGGTTGTTTTTCTTTATTCCGCCAATTTTGAAGGCTCTCACGGCGCATCGCATTTACTTCATCTGTAAGCGGGTAGAACTCGCGCAGCATGATTTCGAAGATGATGGTCTGAATGAGGGTAATCCAATATGCACAGGCCCAATAAATAATGATGGCGACGGGAATGGGGCCATTATGAGCTAGGTGCCAGAGGAAGAAGGGCACGATGATGAGCAAAATGCCCATGAAAATGAATATGCGGCGGTTTAGTTTTAGATCGAATTGCGTGGTGAGGAAGCTGCGGATTAGGGCGATGATGGAATTCGCCATGGTAAAGACGATGGCAGCAATGAGGACGGGATTAAGAAGATCGCCGTGATCGCGGGCGAAGTCAGTGATTGGGGCACCGTAGAATGTGGTTTCACGAAAGGCGGCGACGTCGTCAGCATTGAGCATGCCGACGGTCTTTGAGTCCTGATCGATTTTCGACATCCGAAGGATTACTTGGTACAAACCAATGAAAACCGGAATCATGATGAGCGGTGGGATGCAGCCAGCAGCAGGTTTGTAGTTATAGCTCTTCATGAGATCCTGCTGATTCTTGATGAGCGCAGCCATTTCCTCTTTGGTGCTGGCCTGGTTCATTTCCTTAGAGATATCGTTATTCTCCGGACGCATGAGGACACCGATGCGTGCGGAGCGCAGCGACATCCAGTTGAGGGGGATAACGATGCCTCTCACGGTGAGTACCAAAAGGAAAATGGAGACAAGCCATGCAGCGGATTCATCAACGAAGCCGCTGATCAGCCAATGCCAGAATTTCATGATTCCGGAAACCGGGTACATGAAGAACTCGAACATGGTTTTCCTTTCGGAGAGGAAGTATGGTTTAGGACATGACAAAAGTTCTGGGCGAACTCATGCTAACCATTGGTTTGGTTTTAGTTCTATTTGCATTCTATGAAGCCTATTGGACGAATGTGGAATCAGGGCGCTTACAAGATGAAGCTAATGCAAAATTAGAAGAGCAGTGGCGCAACCCCCGGGAGAAAGTGGACCCAGATTTGGGAGAGGCTTTCGCACAGATGTACATCCCAGCCTTTGGCTCGGATTATCATTTTGCCATCATTCAAGGCACGGATGATGATGATCTTCTACGCGGACCTGGTCACTATGAGGACACACAAATGCCAGGTGAGACGGGGAATTTTGCGGTGGCTGGGCACCGCGTAGGCAAGGGTGCCCCATTTAATGATTTGGGTTCTTTGCACACCTGCGATGACGTTATCATCGAAACCCAAACGGAAAAGATTACTTACAAGGTGCTGCCTATCGATGGCGAGCATGCGGATTGCTTCGATGAAGTACCAGAAGAATATAGCCATGTTGCAGGCAGGCACATCACCACGCCTGGCGATGTCTCAGTGATCGACCCCGTCCCAGGAACTGAAGCGGACCCCACGCGGGGAATGCTGACTCTGACTACCTGTCACCCGCAATTTTCCAACGCCGAGCGCATGATCGTGCACGCGATGGAAGTTGGAAAGGAAGCTAAGTAATGTATCGCGCTTTGTGGAATCTATTGCCAGGACCGAAGCCAGTGAAGGCGCTGCTCGCCATCGCCATTGCGGTGGGAATCTTCTTCCTCCTCATGGAGGTTGTCTTCCCCTGGGTTTCGCCGATGATGCCCTATAACGACGTCGCGGTTTAAAGCCCTAAATTGGCAATGGCTTCCTGAGCAATCTGCTCGGACTTGAAGGTCTGTTGCTGATTGCTCCACACCAGCACCGCGTGGGTATCCTTTTGCACGGCATAGACGGCCTGCTCATTGACGATGCCCCGTCCGCCTTCCCAGCCTGCAAAGGAGGCGGGCTCGGTGGCATCGATTGGCGCGGCCCAATCCACCGCGGCGCGGGCGTCTTCTACAGTGGGCATCTCGCGCACGATGACGGTAGCTTGCGGGTGGTCTTGATAAGACCAGAAGACGCACGCGGGGGTGGGAAAGCGCGTGTCGATGCCCTGCTTGGTAAGACGCTCGCCATTGGTATTTTCCAACCAGCCGGGATCGATATAGGGGCAATCGCTCCACTCGTTGACCTCTGCGGTCTGTGCGACGTTGATGGCGGCGCTTTCCGGTGTCACCTCGTGTTCCGGTTCGGTCTGGTCTGCTTGTTCGGTCTGGCATCCCGCGATCCCTATTCCGGTCAGGGCGAGAAGGACAAGTAGGCTTTTGCGCATGAGCTCCACATTAGATCGGGATTCTGATGCACTGCGTACCGGCATTCATTTCTTGACTGCGGTCCTGTTAGTGGTGGGTATTTTTACTTCGGTGAAAATGCCGCTATCGCAGTCCCTTATTAACCTATTGCTATTGGTGGGGTTCGCGGCCGTCTACTTTGCGGGATCGATCTATGCGGAGCAGTGGCCGCGGCCCATGCGCTACTTGTGGATAAGCATCCTGACGGTGTTATGGGGTGCGGATCTTTTCGTGGCTCCCGCCGCCATTTATCTGGTATTCGTCATGTACTTTTTGTACCTGACGGTGCTGGATGTGACCGCAGGTATCCTGTGTGTCATCGGTGCGACCGTGCTCACTGTCGTGGTGCAGATACCGGGAGGTCTGACCTTTGGTGGAGTGATGGGACCGGCGGTCTCGGCACTAGTAACCGTGGCGATTACCTATGCGTTTCGCACCTTATCGCGCATGAACCGGGAGCTAGTAGAAACCCGTACGCAATTGGCGGCCACGGAACGAGACGCCGGCATGGTGGCCGAACGCCAGCGCATCGCCCATGAGATTCATGACACCTTGGCCCAGGGGTTGTCATCAATTCAGATGCTCCTGCACTCCGCCGACCGGGATCTGGATAAACACGACATTGCCGCCGCCCGGCGGCGCATTGAGCTCGCCCGGCGGGCCGCGGCGGATAACCTGCATGAGGCGCGGGCCATGATTGCGGCGCTGCAGCCTCCCACACTGACGGAGACATCCCTTGAGGCGGCGCTGACGCGCATGGCGGAAAACTTCGCCGCTACGGCGGGGTTCCAGGTGGAGGTCGAAAGCGAGGGCGCGGAGCAACAGCTGCCGATGAAAATAGAGGCGGCGCTATTGCGGATTGCACAGGGGGCGGTGGGGAACATCGTCAAGCATGCCCACGCCAGCCGCGCCCGGATCACCGTCACCTATGAAACCGACGAGGTGCGCGTGGATGTGGTGGATAATGGGCAGGGTTTTGATCCCGCGATGGTGGAAAGCGCGCCGGCGGGTCTGGGGCATATTGGCCTTTCTGCCATGCAGCGCCGTGCGCAGGAGCTGGGCGGCGAGGTGATCATAGAATCCGCGCCGGGGGAGGGAACGGCTGTGTCAGTTAGTGTGCCCTTTGATAAGGCGGTAGATTAAACTTTTGGTTGAGAAAAACATCGATAGGAGGGATGTCGTGATTCGGGTCCTTTTGGCAGATGACCACGAGATTGTGCGGCTGGGGCTGCGTTCGGTGCTTGAAGGTGCCGAAGATATCGACGTCGTGGGCGAGGTAGCGACGGCGGAGGCCGCTGTGTCTGCGGCACAAGCAGGCGGTATCGATGTCATCCTCATGGACCTGCGCTTCGGGGCGGGCCTGGAGGGAACGCGCGTTATGGGTGGCGTCGAAGCCACCGCGCAGATTCGTTCCTCCATGAGCACGCCGCCCAAGGTGTTGGTCATCACCAATTACGACACCGATGCGGATATCCTCGGCGCTATCGAAGCAGGCGCGGTGGGCTACCTCCTAAAAGACGCTCCACCGCAGGAGCTTTTGGATGCCGTCCATTCGACGGCGGAGGGGGACTCGGCGCTCTCGCCCATCGTGGCCGATCGCCTCATGACCCGAGTCCGCACGCCCCGCACCTCGCTGACCCCGCGCGAGCTAGAGGTTTTGCAACTGGTGGCGGCGGGGGCCTCGAACCGGCAAATTGGCCACGACCTCATGCTTTCTGAGGCCACGGTGAAGTCCCACCTGGTGCACATTTATGACAAATTGGGTGTGCGCTCCCGCACGTCCGCGGTGGCGGCCGCTAGGGAACAGGGCGTGCTTTGAACGTCTAGTGGGCGGCGTTGTAGGCGTCGATAATGTCTTGGGGGATTTTGCCGCGGCGCGCTACGTCATGGCCCTGCTTTTTTGCCCATTCGCGGACCTTGCGGGGATCGACCTGTGGGGACTCGGCATCGGGGGCGGCATGTGCGGCCTCGACAAAGGGAGCGATTGCCTCGTGGAAGCGGCGAGCATTGTCGCGAGATAGATCCATGAGGTAGCTACGTCCGTTGACGCTGAAGCGAACTACTTCTAATTCATCCTCACCAATGAGTTTATTATCTAGGTCATCATAAAATTGCGTGATTTCGCGGCGTGCCATAGTACCTCCATGGTTTCATGGTTTATTGCGTCGATATGTTTGCCTAATACCGGCATTTGGAATCTGAATTAACTTTAATTCAATTCTACCAGTGTGGAAATTAATAGACAATAAAAATTTACTTATTGGCGCTCGCGTAAAAAATATCGCCGCCACCTTAAAGAAAGGTGAACGGCGATTGGTAGAAAGAAAAAGAGAAATTAAGCGCCCAGGCGCTGTTGAATCTCCGCAGTAACGGAATCGATCTCTCCGCTAATGGTCTTATGTGCACGGCGGCGCTGCTGCTCCGTCATGAATTCGGCGTTATCGATCGCGGAATCAACCTCCTCGAGGCGCTCGCGCACGTCGCGCTTGAAGCCGGCGGGCAGATCTACATCCTTGAGGGAATTACGGATGCCGGCGGTGCGGGCCTTGAGCGGGGCGCCATAGCCAGAAAAAGAGGCCATTTCCGCGGAACTCACGCCTGCCTTGTGAGCCTTGCGCTTTTCTTTTTCGGACTTAAGGCCCACAAATGCGCGATAAACGAGGGGAAGCAACAGCGGGGCGGCGGTGCGCAATGCGCCTGCATAGCGCTTGACCTTGCCAGAATTAAAGTGGCCCTCGCGCAACTTTTCCAGTTCTTTTTCCGCCATTTTTTGTTCGTGCTTCCGGCGCTTTTTGAGGCCCTTTTCTTCGGCCTTAACAAGGTGCTTTTCTTGCTTGGCAAGGAGCTTTTGTTGGCGGCGACGATCCTTCGACTGGGCCTTTACCTCAGCCTTGGCGCGCGCCTTTGCCGCCTTGGCCTGCGCACGCGCTTCTTGGCGAGCCTTTTTCAATTTCTTGAGGATACTCATTATTTTCCCTTACGTTTGATCGAGTCTGGATTCAACATTACCTTGCTGTTCTATTAAGCTCACCCGGTGTGGAGGATGTCGTTGTAGCTTCGGATCTCGTTGGGTGCCGCTATCGCTTGGTGCAGCGGCGCGCCCACCCGGAGATTCCGCGCACCCGATCCTCGATCGCTAGGGCCGAACGCCACAGCGCCGCCGTAGACGCGGTCATGGAATTATTCCCGCGCAAAGCCCCTGGCCGTTTCCGGCGCATCGATCTAGAAGGCGATGATTGGGAACGCGCCATGGCCACGCTGGAGGCCATTGCCTCCGGCTATACCCACATCACCAATGCGGTCTTTGCCACCGAAAAGTGGAAAGTACACGTGGAATTGCTACTCCGAGAGGGCAGCTCCTATACCCCCATTATTGTGAGCAACCACCGCGTCGCGCGCAAGAACCCAAAGAAAACCACGCTTGCCGTGCCCACCCATCGCCTTGGGCTGAGCGAGCCTATGGAGGTTCCGTATAAGTCCCGCCACCATGCCGTCGATGGGTATCGTTTGGCGCTCGCCGCCCAGGCCTTGGAAGACATGGGCCTGAACTCTGGGCGCGGCGGTGCCATCGGGCAGGACCGCCAGCAGGCCTTTTTCACGGAGACGGCGAAGTTTGACGTGCAGCGCGCTTGGGATAAGCCGCTTCCCACCGCGCCGGTGCGGGTCAAGGAATGCGCGAGTTGTAGGTTCTGGCCCCTGTGCGAGCAAGAGCTGGTGGCGGCGGACGATATTTCCCTTTTCTTACCGGGCGATCTCGCCCGCCCCTTTCGCGAGCGCGGCATTACCACGGTGCAGGCGCTTATCGATGCCAATGCGGGCGAGCCCTCCCGCCTCGCGGCCGCGTGGCGCTCCGGTCAGACGCTGTTGCGCCGCGGGGATACAGCGGTGCCGCGCGCGGATGTCGAGGTGGATGTGGACATGGAAGCCTACATGGACCAGGGCGCTTACCTGTGGGGCGCGTGGTTCGAGGGCGAGTACCACCCCTTCGTGACCTGGGAGCCGCTAGGCGGGCGCGCTGAGGCGGAGATCTTCGCCGAATTTTGGCGGTGGTTGATGCGGTTGCGCGATACAGCGCATGCGGAGGGCAAGACCTTTGCCGCTTATTGCTATTCCGCCCACGGCGAGAACCACTGGATGCGCCGTTCCGCGCAGCGCTTCCGGGAGGTAGATGAACGGGACGTAGAAGACTTTATCTCTTCCCCGGAGTGGGTGGATATGTTTGCCTACGTGAAGAGATCCTTCGCGGGGCCCTTTGGGCTGGGGCTCAAAGTGGTGGCCCCAGTGGCGGGATTCCGGTGGCCGGACGAGGAATTTGATGGCGAGGAATCCGTGAACGCGCGCCGGGAGGCCCTGGCCGGCGACATGAGCGTCCGGCAGCGCCTCTTGGACTATAACGCCGGCGATGTGCACGCCACCCGGATAGTGCGTGAGTGGATGAGCGACGGCGCGCCGGGAATCCCGGAGCTCTAGAGCGCGGCAATAAAGACATATATGAACAGCAGGATGCCAATGCCGATATAGATTTGGTTCCAGTCCGCGGTGGTTTTTGGCTCGGGACCTTCCGCCTTTTTCATCAACACCTGCTTTTGGGCCTTGACCGCGCGGGCGATGAATATGGGGTAGACCGCCAAAGAGCCGATGCATAACAGCGAGGCCACTACCTTGAGCACGGAGATATCCGTGGCGATCCAGATAAGCAGGCCGCCATTGACGAATGTGGCGCGCAATAGGCCCCACCGATCCAGCTCTTGCAGTCCTGCGCGGACCGCGCCGGGGCCGCCGCCCATGGTGGTGGGAAGAAGATAACTCATGACTCCGATGAGCAGCTGCGCCGCAAAGCCCACCACGAGGCCGAGCGTGGGAAGCCCTGGTTCTGCCACGAGGAAGTGCTGCGTGGTGTAGTACGTCAGGGAAAGCACCAGCCAGAGCGCGGCCATCAGCACCGAGACGGAGGCAAAGTTAACGCGGTCGCGCGGTGCGCGGGCGACGTCGATGACATTGCCGAGCCACTGCTGCAGGCTCAAGATCCAGCCGATGCAATAGATAATCAGCCCGAGCTGCGGGAAGTTCAGGAACGCGCCGATCGTCGTTGCCACCACGCCCAGGGTAAGTAGCAGGAACGAGGAGGACATGCGCTCATTGGTGCCCTGCGTGCGCCAGATGGTGGGAAAGAGAATGGTCAACGAACCTGCCGCGGCAAGGCCGATGAAACCGCCGATATTGGCGGCGATATGGGCCAAGAGCAACTGCGGATCGCCCGGGTGAATGGCCAGGATTGCGCCGAAGACTGCACCTACCGGCAGGCACAGCGCGGATAGTACATAGGCGCCGACAACTGGGCGGAAGCGCTTATCCTTAGCGGAGCGCCACTGGGTAAACAAGGCCACCGCGTGCCATAAAACGGTAAGCGCGATAAGCGTGGCACCGATCTGGGTCAGTATCCAGTGGTGAGCCCAGAATTGCACGAGGATTTGGCCCGCGACGGCGATGATGATGCCGATATTGAGGATATAGATGCGCGCGAGCTGTTTGGGGCGGGCGGAATCCGGCAGTTTTTGTTGCACGAATTTTTTCGTGAGGTGCTGCGACCACACCAGGATGCTGTTGGTGACTAGGCCCAACGTGAAGAGGTGGATTAGTACCCAGCGATAATTGGGCACGAAAATGTGTGCTGCGCCCACCACGATGAAGACCATCATCCAGATGGACACGGGGCGTGAGGCTTTGCGGTGCCAGGTGCGGCTCGACCACTTATCTTGAGGCATAAAACCGAGTTTAGTCGGATTTAACCTTGGTCCAAGTCAACCCCGTGAGAGCGAGTGCGAAGGCGGCGAAGCAGGCGATGAATTGGTGCCAGGTGAGGGCATCGAAAAGCACGCCTGCCAAGGCGCCCACGATGGATGAGCCCAGGTAATAGCAGAAAACGTACATTGAGGACGCCTCGGCGCGGTCGTGGGTGGCCAGTTGCCCCACCCAGCCAGATGCGGTGGAGTGCACCGCGAAGAAACCGATGGTCAGGCACACCATGCCAATAAGCGTCATTGCCAGGTTGCCGGCGCAGAGGATAATGCCCACGGTAAAGAGCGCGGCGGAACCGACCATCGTTTTTCCGTGCCCAATGCGCGCGACCAGCGTGCCCGCCCGAGCCGAGGACCACGTGCCAGAGAGATAAAACAGGAAGGTAAAACCAGCCAGCGCCGGCGACAGGCCAAAATCCCCAGTCAGGCGGAAGGTGAGGAAGTTATACATGGACACGAACGTGCCCATGGATAAAAAGGCAACGATAAATAGTGTGGCAAGATCCTTATTTGCCCAGTGCCCAAAGACCGCGCTCAGCTCGGAGCGGAAATGAATTGGCTTGGGGTGAAAATTCCGCTGGGCGGGCAGGAGGAGCCAGCAGGTGATGGCAAAGGCCAGGGAGACCACGGCGGAACCGAGCATCGCCCAGCGCCATGAGGAAAACTCCACCAAGCCAGCGGGAATAATGCGGCCGGTGAGCCCGCCCACGGAATTACCGGCAATATAAAGGCCCATCGCCTTAGGCAAAGCATGATCCTCGAGCTCTTCTGATAGCCAGGCCATGGCCGTCGCCGGAGCACCAGATAACATCGCGCCCTGCAGCCCGCGCAGGGCAATGAGCTGCCAGCCCTCTTGGGCTAGGGGCACCACGAGGCCCAGGATGGTGGCGGCGATGGCAGAAATGAGGAGGATTCGCCCGCGCCCATAGCGCTCAGAAAGGATGGACGCCGGAACCACGCAGATGGCTAACGCGCCGGTGGCGGCCGACACGGTCATGGCCGCCTCAGTGTGTGAGATGCCCATATCCGTTACCAACGTGGGCAAAATTGCTTGGGTGGTATAGAGGCTAGAAAACACCGCCAAGCCCAAAAGGAGCATGGCGATGGTGGCGCGCCGGTTTCTGGTCATGCATACCAGCATTCTCCTCACAGGCGGCGGTGTAAATTGCGCCACACCCTTGATGGGGTTAGCGCAAACATAAAAATGCCGCCCTTCCAGTAAGGAAAGGCGGCAGAAAGTAACTAAGTTAAACGTTACTTCTTAGCTGCAGCGAAACGCTCTGCAACGTCGTCCCAGTTGAAGACGTTCCATGCGGCCTTGACGTAGTCAGCCTTCACGTTCTTGTACTGCAGGTAGTAAGCGTGCTCCCACATATCGAGCATGAGCAGCGGGGTGAAGTCAACGGAAACGTTGCCCTGCTGGTCGGTGAGCTGCTCGATGATCAGGCGGTCAGCGATGTGGTCGTAACCCAACACTGCCCAGCCGGAACCCTGCAGGGAGGTAGCGGCACCAGCGAAGTGTGCCTGGAACTTCTCGAAGGAACCGAAGTCGCGGTCGATAGCCTCTGCCAGCTCGCCGGTGGGCTGGCCGCCACCGTTCGGGGACAGGTTCTTCCAGAAGATGGAGTGGTTGGTGTGGCCACCCAAGTTGAATGCCAAGTTCTTGGACAGGGCGCGGATACGGTCTGGGTTAGCCTCGCCGTTGCGCTCCTCTTCCAGTGCCTCGAGGGCAGCGTTAGCACCCTTCACGTAGGTTGCGTGGTGCTTGTCGTGGTGGAGCTCCATAATCTCTGCGGAGATGTGTGGCTCCAGTGCATCGTATGCGTATGGGAGGTCAGGAAGTTCGTAAACAGCCATTTGTGTAATCCTTTCTTCGGGTACGTGTCCCGATGATAGGCACGATCGAAAGATTTCGCCATGATTAATTTGAAATCTGCAATTACAGCGAATATTTAGTGGCCCGGGAATCTATTTGCCCAGTACAACGTTATTAGGGAAATGGAGAAAGGAGCTTTAACTGATGTGGATGTTTAAACCAGAACCGAAGATGGTGGCTGCGGAAGATGCCTTGCCGGGCCGCAGCGAGCCGGTCTTGGACCCAGCCCCGCACGCGGTGCTGAATACCCCAATTACCGGCCCGTGGAAGGACGGCCAGAAATCGATTTTGATTGCCCTGGGCTGTTTCTGGGGTGCGGAAAAGATGTTTTGGGAGACCGATGGCGTCGAGTCCACATCTGTGGGCTACGCCGGCGGCACCACCCCGAACCCCACGTATTATGAGGTCTGCCGCGGGCAAACAAACCATGCAGAAACCGTGGAAGTTACCTACGACCCAGAGAAGATCTCCTTGCGCGAGCTCGTGGTGAAGGCCCTGGAAGCCCACGATCCGACGCAGGGCTTCCGCCAGGGAAATGACGTGGGCACGCAGTACCGTTCCGCGTTTTATCCCCGTACCGAAGAAGAGCGGGAAGAGATCCAAAAAATCGTGGATAGCTACGCGAATAAACTCAAAGAATTTGGTTTTGGGGAAACCACGACCGAAGTAAAACGCTTAGCTGATACGGACTCTGGCGAGTACTACCTGGCCGAAGACGAGCACCAGCAGTACCTGCACAAGGTGCCGAACGGGTACTGCCCGCACCACAGCACTGGTGTGAAGTGCGATTAGGCGTCGAGGCGGATAAATCCGGCGATTTTTCCGGCTAATTTTGGAGTGAGGTTCAGGCGCGATTGGGAGCCTAGGACCTCGTTCCAGTACCAGAGCATCTCCTGAAAATAATTATGCCCGTGGCCGCCTGGGACGTTTAGGGAGTTGATCTGGTCTAGGCCAATCTGCCACCAAGTAATAAACGGCGCCCAGCGCAGGTGGCGGAGCGTATCCGCTCGGAGTGTTTCCGGTTGGGGTTCGTGCATCCAGGTGGGGCGGCGGAACATTAGGTTTAGGTCCCACCACACGATGGCATCGGAGGCATGCTGGGCAATGAGCACGCGGGGCCGGCGCCAGCTCGAGGAAAAATCGTTGCCAAAGGCATCGCGGCGCGAGTGCTCCGGTTGGGCAACAAAGCGGACGTGTTGTCCGCCATCGATGACGGGAAGTCGCTCGAGCGAGCCGATATCGCGGCGCAGGCGCTGGGTAAAGCGCGTCATCCGCGGCGGGCCAGAAAAGACCGCGCCGCTGCAGGCGGCGAGAAGTTCTTCCTTGTTCTGGAAGTTTTCCATAATGGCGTAGGCGCCCAAGGATTCTCCCGCAAGGTAGAGACGCGGGCGGTCTTCTTCTGGGAGCTTGTCAATTTCTTCTTGCACCACGGAAATGAGCTCGGCCGCGGCGCGCTTGGGCGCGTTTTTATCCACGAGGTAGGCAAAAACCGAGGGCAGGTAGGAATACTGCATGGTGACGGTGACGCAATCACCGGCAGTTAAAAACTCATAGGAGCTCGCGCCCCAATTATTGATCCACCCGGATCCCGCGGGCATCTGAATGACGATGGTATCCCGGCGCAGCGCACCGGTGCGCTGCAATTCTGAGCGCACCTTCTTCGCCGCTTGGGCAAAGGAGCGCCCTGGGATATAGCCGGCATAAATGCGGATGGGTTCTTTGGCGGGAGCGCCGGTGACGGTGCGAATATCGCGGGCGCGCGGACCGTTAGAGACAAAACGCCGCCCTTGTTGCCCCAGCGCGGACCAAGGTTCAAGTGACCATGGGCTGCCGGAGCGCTCCGGCTCCCAGGGCATCGACGTACCGGGAAAGATTTGCTTGTTTAAGCGCTGTGCCTTGTGGGAGAGCGAACGGATCCAGCGACGGAATACCACGCGGTCCGATAGCCCCACCGCGGCCAAGGTTAGACCTGCGGTGACGACCGGCCAGGCCACGAGTGCTGGAACCCAGCGACCCAATTGACGCGATAACTTGGTCACGGTTAGTTGTGCGGCCTCGCCTACCAAGAGCAGGGCGCCGTATCCGGCGGTGCCGGCGGCTAGGCCGATGGCCGCGGTAGCCGGACCGCGAACCAATTGCTTATTGACCAGACCCGCCTGCTTTTCCTGGTTGCGCAGCGAGAGCGCCGCGTTGAAGGCGGTGCCGGCGCCAATAGCTAAGTGCAAGATTTGGCGGTGCTGCGGGCCCAAACGGTCTTGCGGGCGTTTGCCCAGCCGGTTGAGCACAAAGCTCGTCGAGGCCGCCCCGAGGTGCCCGATGGCCTGCCCGATAGATACATTTGCCGCCGTTACCCACCACGGGCGGGGCAGCAGGGACGGGGATACCGCGGCCCACGTGGCCAGCTCTGCGCCTAAAATCCCGGCCGACATATGAGGCGGCAACGTTTGTCGGCTGGTCATGCGGACGACGGGCGTGAGATCCGCGACTACGCCAAGAGAAATTAGTGCAGCGCGGCTGAAGGCGCGTTTCATGGTTGCCCATTATCCCAGAACATGTTCCGTTGCGCAGTGTGAAACAATCCGCATGCAAAACCCCGCTAAGCGTTGCACAATGGGGTTATGGCAAAGCATGTAGGAAATAAAGTCGTTCTCATTGGCGCGGGTGACGTGGGAGTCGCTTACGCCTACGCACTGGTCAACCAGAGCATCGTCGACCACCTGGCCATCATCGACATCGATGAGCGGAAGCTGGAAGGCAATGTCATGGACCTCAACCACGGCGTAGTCTGGTCGCCACAGCGCACCCGCGTCACCAAGGGCACCTACGCGGATTGCGCGGACGCTGACATGGTCGTCATCTGTGCCGGCGCTGCCCAAAAGCCCAGTGAAACCCGCCTTGACCTGGTGGATAAGAACGTCAAGATCATGAACAGCATCGTCGCGGATGTCATTGCTAATGACTTCGACGGCATCTTCCTAGTCGCCTCCAACCCGGTCGATATCCTGACCTACGCGGTATGGAAGGCCTCCGGCTTTGACCACAAGCGGGTCATCGGCTCCGGTACGATTCTGGACTCCGCGCGCTTCCGCTACATGCTGGGTGAATTGGAAGGCGTGGCACCGAAGTCCGTACACGCTTACATCATTGGTGAGCACGGCGATTCTGAGCTACCGGCCGTCTCCACCGCGAATGTTGCCGGTGTGCCGCTTTCGCAGAAGCTGGAAAAGGATCCGGAATACGCCGAGCGCATTGAAAAGATCTTTGAAGAAACCCGCGACGCCGCCTACTCCATTATCGATGCAAAGGGCTCGACCTCCTACGGCATCGGCATGGGGCTTGCACGCATTACCGCCGCGATCATCCAGAACCAGGACGTGGCGCTTCCCGTCTCTGCTTACCTGCAGGGCGAGTACGGCGTGGAGGACCTCTACATCGGCACCGCGGCCATCGTGAACCGCACCGGCATCGTGCGCCCAGTAGAACTGCAGCTCAACGAGCACGAAAAGGAGCGCTTCGACGCTTCTGCAAAGACGCTCAATGACATCAAAGAAAAGTTCTTTGGCTAGTGCACATCGTCGCGCATAGGGGATATTCCGGAAAATACCCGGAGCTATCCCCCTTAGCTTTTGAAAAGGCCATGGAGCTTCCTATCCATGGCGTGGAGTGCGATGTGCGGTTAAGCCGCGACGGCAAGGTGGTAGTCCAGCACGATCCCACCTTGGAGCGAACGACGGGGCGCGCCGGGCGAGTTTCGGCGATGGACTGGCGGGAGCTGAGCGAGGTCGACATCGGCAAGGGGCAGCGCATGATGCTTCTCGATGACCTCTTGGCCATGCTGGAGGACAAGCCTCACCACCTTTATATTGAAACCAAGCACCCCTCTGGGCAAGGTAGCGCCTTGGAAAAGCGGGTCATGGAACGACTGCGCGCCGCCGGGCTTGATGAGGATCCGCGCCTTCACGTTATTTCCTTTTCCCATAAGGCCATCCGGCGCATGAAAATTTTGGCACCGCATATTGACCGCATTTACCTGCGCCGAGATTGGGAACGCCATTTCAATCGCTCGGATTTCATGTGGTCGCGGCCGAGCGCCCTGGGGGTTTCCCTGCTGCGCGCCAAGATGCAGGCGGCCATTATCGGTGCGCAGGGTTTGCCCACGTATATGTGGACCGTTGATAAGCCGGAGGACATGAAGTGGGCCTGGTCCAATGGCGTGGACATGCTTGCCACCAATCAGCCGGAGGTGGCCCTGCGCGCTATTGAGCTGTAGAAAGCAGGTATCTTGGAGGCATGGCCAAGAAGAAAAAGAAACAAGAAGACCTGCCTGAGGGCATGTCCCGCCGTCAGGCGAAGCTTGCTGCCCGCGCCAAAGAGCGCGCCGCCCTAGAAAAGGACCCACGCCCCTATAGCGGCCTTGCGGCGGAGGCTTCCCTCGTTGCCATGCAAGAGTTCGTGCCCTCCGCTTTTGCGAAGCTCGACGTGAAGGGCTGCGATAGGAACGTCTACGTCTCTACCGTCCTCCCGGGCGCCACCGCGGCGCTGATCCGCGATGAGGAATTCGGCGGCGATGCTTTTGTGGCACTGCAGGTGCAGTCCCACACTCATAACCCCGGCCGGGATCTGGCCTTCGCCCTGAACTGGGTAAAGAACAACGAGCCAGGCTCTACCTTGGAATCGACCGCGGCCGATGGTTCGCAGCCAGAGCTTAGTGAGCTTATCGATGCCGCAACCACCCTCGACATCGAAGTTCACCAGGACTTCAGCTGGTGGATTCCGGAAGGCGCGCAGGTCACCCCTGAGGTATCGCAGTCCATGCGCGCCGCCAATGACTCGGTCATCGAATCCCACCAGGTGGGCAAGGACATTACCGGTACCGCCTTTTGGGCCAATGCCGGCGGCGGCAAAGCGCACGTGCGCTGGGTGCGCCCGAACGACGATGAGGCCGCATTCCTCAACGCCCTGGCGCGAGTCGCCGCGCGCGGCGAGCTGAACCTGGGCGAGGACACCAAGTTCGCCGGAGTCTTCCGCACCCACGGACTCATCGCTCCCGTCTTTGACGTGCAGCCCGAGGTTGATTACTCTTCTTATGAGGACAAGCTCGCGGGCGTAGATAAGGCCTTGGAAGAAGAAATCTCCAATGACGCGCAATTGAACGCAGAAGAGCGCAAGCAGCTAGAAAACATCAAGTCCCGCCAGGTGACGTTGCGCTAAACGAACCACACCAAAGCGGCCCTTTCCCTACAGTACGAGGAGGAAAGGGCCGTTTTCTTCGCAATCTAGCTAGGACGAGTTAAGGCATGAACAAGAAAAACTCAGGGCCTCGGCGCATAGCCTGGGCTTTCGCAGCCGCCGGCGCAATAGCCTTCATCCTTGGCATAATTAGGATGTTCTCTATGGATCCTGTGGAGTGGAGAATTCTCCTTGAATTCTTCATAGCAACCACACTTGCTGGTTTCTCAATAACGTTTTTCCGATACGAAGATTGAGTTCAGGCCTATTTCATGGAGTCCCAGAGTTGTTGGGCGCCTTCATCGTCCCAGAGCACGACATTGCCCACGACGGTGTCCTGGAACCCGCCAATGGGAACGGTTTCCGTATCTACGCCGGAGCCCATCGCAAGCGCCACGCGGGCCAGGTGCCATACGTGGTCGCCATCGCCCACGATGAAGGAGGAGGCGGTGTGGTTAATCAGGGAAATCGACCGGAAGGGGTTAATCAGCGTGGCCGGGGAAGTGATCTTATCTAGGAGCGCGGCAAAGAATTCGCGCTGGCGCTGCACGCGGTCGAGATCGCCCATTGCGGTGGCGCGGGTGCGCACATAACCCAGCGCATCGCTGCCCTCTAGCTTCTGGCAGCCTTCCTGCAGATCGATGCCCGCCAGGGGGTCATTGATGGGCTCTGCAACGCAGATATCAACGCCGCCGACGGAATCGACCACATTGGCCAAACCACCCATGCCGATTTCGGCATAGTGATCAATGTGCAGGCCAGTATTGCCCTCCACGGTTTGTGCTAAGAGCTTTGGCCCGCCGTAGGCAAAAGCGGCGTTGATCTTATCCATGCCGAAGCCGGGTACTTCCACGTAGCTATCGCGCGGAATGGAGACCAGTTGGGCTCGGCCGGAGCGTGGGATATGCAGGAGCATGATGGTATCGGTGCGGCCCTCGCCCACATCGCCACCGGTGCCGAGGGCTTGTTGATCCTCTTCGGACAGGCCCTGGCGGGAATCGGATCCCACCAACAGCCAATTGGTGCCGGAGGTATTGGCCACCTGCTCATCCGGGAGGGCATCCACGCGGGTCAGGCGCGTATCGGCCCACAGCGCGAAGATGAGGCTGCAGACCACGACGAAGAGGACAAAGATGCCGACGCACCCAAAGAACCGCTTGACCGGATTGGTCTTTTTCCGGCGGCTATGCGGTTTAGAGTGGCGGCGGGGCGGTTGCTGCGCTTGTTGTGGTTGGTAGCGCTGTTGCAGCTGCTGCGGCGATTGCGGCTGCGATCGCTGTGGCGGCCGTTGCTGTGGCTGTTGTGGCCGCTGTGGTGGTTGCTGCGCGGAACACTGCTGGGCCCGGTACTGGCTGGGGTAGCGGGTAGGGGTTTCCTGGCGCGGGATGTGCTGCTGCGGCTCGGCACGATTCGTGCGCGGCCGGCGGCGGATGGGCCGACCGTAGCGGTCCTTGAGGGGACGGCCATCGGCCCCAAGGACGAACTCACTGGATGAGCTATCGCCAGCGCGGCGCGCCTCCCGATGCGGATCTCGTCCTGATTCAGTCATGCGCTATACCTTACAAGGCGCCGGCCAATTCCCCCGCTTTCCTCGCGAGCACGCCACTATTAAAGCACAGAAAGGCCGAAGGAATAGGCGAGGAAAGCGATCGCATCGATAAGAAAGTGCGCGATGACAAGCGGCCACACGCGGCCTGTGCGGTGATAGTAGTAGCCGTAGATTACGCCCATGATGATATTGCCAAAGCCGGCCGATACCCCCTGGTACAGGTGATATGAACCGCGCAGGATGGAGCTAGCTGCCAAGGCAGCCGGCAGCGACCAGCGCGCCTGGCGCAGCCTCGTCATCAGCCACATGACCACCACGGTCTCTTCCGCAAAGGCATTTGCGGCGGCCTTGATGAGGGACACCGGAATCTCTAACCACGCATTGTCGAAGTCACCGGGGATGACCTCTTTGCTCCAGCCAAACTGCATCGCGGCGAAATACAAAACTAGGCCCGGGATGCCGATGAGCGCGGCGAGTCCCGCGCCGTGCAACCAATCAGAGGCACGGTAGGCGGCCGGTTTAATGTGGTCTTGTGCCAGCAGGAAAATCACCAGCGCACCATAGGCAAAAAGGACCGCCGCCGAGCACAATTGCAGTCCCAAATCCACCCATGCCAGGCTGGATTGGCTGGAGTTGAGCGTGACGGATTGCTCATTGAGCGCCTGTGGAGCAGCCAGCGAATTGATAAGCCGCAACACCGCCCTGACCCCGGAAATACCAAAGGTCAGGGTGAGGACGATGAGCAGCTCGGCGCGTAGTTTCTTGGTCATGGGTGCAGGATGTGGGCGAGGCCTAAAAGTTGGGCATCGGAAAGCGTAATGCCTCCCACATGCACGCCGACGGGCGGGTGCGCGGGGATGGCCCAAGGTACAGAGATGGCGGGCAATTGGGCCATATTAAACAGCGAGGCCCATGGGGACCAGCGCGTTTGGGCGTCGAAATTCTCCGCGTGCGGAAGGGACAGGAAATGCCCCCGCGGCGGGGGATCCGCGGTGAGCATGGGCGTGATAATGGCATCGACCCGCCATTGCTGCGCTAGGAGCTCCGGGAGGTGGCGGACATGGCGCTGCGCCGCGTTCAGCTCTGCGGCGGATACGGTAGCGCCTTGCTGGGCCACCCAAGCCGCGTAGCCCTCTGCCTGCGGCAGCCCCACAAACCGGGAGGTAAAGATCTCGCGGAAGTGCGCAAACGTGGCCCCCGCCTGCGGATAAGGCGCAATGGGGACCACCTCGAACCCCGCAGCGCGCAGGCGATCCGCGGCCTCGCGTGCCGCCCGCAGGTGGTGGGCCTCCACCCGAGTCGCGGCAAAAAGGGGCTCAAGCAACAGCCCAATGCGGGCGCGCGGGGTGATCATGCGGTGGCCGTGCAGGAAGGCATTATCGGCCACAGTGCGGGTGATAAACCCCTCCGCGCCCAGGTTGCTGCCCGCAGGCTTAAAGCCCACGACCCCGCAGGCCGCCGCGGGAACGCGAATGGAACCGCCGCCATCGCTGGCCTGCGCCGCGCGCACGAGGCCGCGGGCTACCTGGACGGCCGCGCCGCCAGAAGAACCGCCCGGGGTGCGTCCTGGATAAAGGGGATTATCGGGGTGGGGAAGATCCACCGGCTCGGTATCGACGCGCAAGCCCAACTCCGGGGTGGAGGACTTGCCAATGAATACCGCGCCCTGCTTTTCCAATGTCGCGATGAACGGCTCGCTGACCGCGGGATAGTACGTGCGCTTGGCATTGCCCAAGGTGGTGGGCATGCCCGCGACATCGTTGAGATCCTTTGCAGATAGGACCCACCCGCACAGTCGACCGGTGCGGGCGGGGGTGCGCTGCAGATCCAGGTAGGTAAAACCGTGCTCTGTGGGGCCCATGCCCTGCACATCGGCGCGGAATCGTTCTATGGAAAAGTCCATGGCGCACCAGTCTAGTGGGCTAAGGTGACGGGCATGACTACAACCATCGCTTTCTTAGGCCCCGCCGGTACGTTCACGGAGGCCGCCGTGCACAAATTTGCCGCGGAGTGGGAAGCGCGCGGGGAGACCGTGGAGACCCTACCGGTGGACTCGCCTTCAGCGGCGGTGGCGGCCGTGCGCGCCGGGCAGGCCGATTATGCCTGCGTCGCCATCGAAAACTCCGTGGACGGGGCGGTGACGACGACCTTTGACGCGTTGGTAGAAGGCGATCCCGTACAGATTTACCGCGAGGTAGATATCCCCGTGACCTTCAGCATCATGACCCGGCCGGGAACGAAAGACATCACGCGCCTGAGCACGCACCCGGTGGCCTTCCAACAAATCCGCGGCTGGGTGGCAGAGAACGCGCCGGGCGTGGAATTCGTGCCGGCGAGCTCGAATGCGGCGGCGGCTCAGGCCGTAGCGCGCGGGGAGGTCGACGCGGCGGCGGCGCCAGCGCGGGCGGCAGAACTTTTCGGCCTAGAAACCAAGGCGAGCGGCGTGGCCGACGTGCAGGGCGCGGCTACCCGTTTTGTGTTGGTAGGCCTGCCGGGTCGCCCGACCGCACGCACCGGCCAGGATCGCACCAGCGTCATTTTCACCCTGCCCAACCAGCCGGGAACCCTGGTGGGGGCCTTGCAAGACTTTGCCCACCGTGGGGTGGATCTTTCCCGGATTGAGTCGCGGCCGACTCGCCAGACCTTTGGTACCTACCGCTTCTATGTGGACCTGATTGGGCATATCGATGACCAGCCGGTTGCTGAGGCCCTGCGCGCGGTGTGGTTGCGGGCGGAGGAACTGCGCTTTTTGGGCTCCTGGCCCACCGCGACGCCCGCCGGCCACCCGCCGCGGGACCTGGCTGAGGCGGATGCCTGGGTGGCGAGGGCGCGCAGGGGTCAATAATCTGGACGCATGACTGGAAGAATCATCCTGCTGCGCCATGGCCAAACCCATTCCAACGTATCCCGGCTGCTGGATACCCGGCCGCCGGGCGCGGAGCTTACGGATCTGGGGCGCAACCAGGCCACGGAGGTGGGCCGGGAGCTAGCGGGGTTCGTGGGTGATCGCGAGGTCGACTTCAAGTGCTCTATTGCGCTGCGGGCGCAGCAGACCGCCACCTTGGCGGCGCGCGCCTTTGAACAGGAGCGGAACCTGCCGCGCTTTTCCATTCCCATCGATGTCATCCCGAATGTGCAGGAGATTTTCGCCGGCGATTGGGAGCTCGATGCCAGCGAGGCCGCCCACCGCAGCCACGATACGGCCATGCGCGGCTGGTGTTACGGCGATAGCCAGGCCGCCATGGAAGGTGGCGAGCGGCTCCAGGACGTGCTTTCGCGTTTCCAGCCCGCATTGGAAGAGATTGCGGCGCAGCTTGCCGATGACCGCGATGTCATCCTCGTCAGTCACGGCGCCGCCATCCGGGTGGTGACGAAGCACGCCACCGGGGCGGACGCGGACTTTGCCTATACCGGTTATATGCCCAATTGCCGCTTTACCGTGATGGAACCGCGCGGCAAGAAATTTGGCGAGTGGACGCTTACCCGCTGGGCCGATATTGAGCTCTAACCCCAGCCCAGCTGGTGCAGTTCGTGTTCTTCCATGCCAAAGTAATGGCCTAGCTCGTGGAAGACCGTGACCTTGACCTGCTCGGCCAGGTCTTCTTCTGACGTGGCCCAGCGCTGCAGCGTGCTGCGATAGATGAAGATCGCATCGGGCAAATACCCGGTGTGGTCAAATGTGCGCCGAGGCAAAGCGACGCCTTCATAGAGCCCCAGCAAGGTGGGATTATCGGGGTTTTCCTCTTCCACCAGGATCACTAGGTTGCGCATCTTGCGCACGAATTCATCGGGCACCTGATCGAGGGCGTCATTGACCATCTCCTCGAAGCGCTCTTCCGAAACGGAATACATTTACGGTGCCGGCTTATTATCGCGAATCGGGTTGCGCTCTGGGCGCTCCTCCGGCGGGTTGCCATCGATGGATAGCGCTTGGCGGCCACCGGTGGCGGTGCCAGTGATGGAGGAAAAGCCGCCATCATCGCGGGCGTGGACGAGCGAGCAGTTCACGGACTTGGTACCGCCATTCCAGGACTCTTCAGACACGGTTCCCCAGAACGGCTGCAACGTGGATTGGTAGAGCTGCTCCTCCCCACCCAGGTAGTCCTCGGCGGCGGCCGTGCAGGTATCCGAGAGGAATTTATCCATCTCCTTGCCATCCGGGTACGCGTCGGGGAATTTCTTGCCCAAGTCGATGACGGATACTGTCTCCAACTGGTGTGGCTGGCCGCAGTCCACGACGCGCGGTACCTGCTGATCATCGATGGCCAAGCACTCGCCCGGCTTAGCCAGATTGGCCTGCTCGGAGGCCTCGACATTGCCGGTGGTCAACTGTGGTACGCCGTGATCATCGGTGGTTTGTAGGCCACACAGCAGGGTGCGGTCACCGTTATTCCACGCGGATTCCGGCGGCAGGATGGAGGCAATATCGTATTTGCCGTGCGGATCCCACTTGCTGTGCAGGTAGCTCACCGTGGCGGATTCACAGAGCTCATCGCGCAGCTGGTGCTGGCGGGTAAGCGCGGGCCGCGAGGCATCCGGGCCGAATTCACTGGTGGGGTAGACGCTGAGATCCTCCACTGTGGAGACCTCGAAGCGGTGTTGCTCGGAGCATTCCACCTCCTTGAAGGAAGCGGCAGAACCATCCTCGTTGATATCCCACGTCACGCAGGATCCGGCGGAAGCGGAGGTAAAAGGCTCCGTTTTGGAATCGGAAGATCCCGAGCCATCCGCACCGCGCTCAGAGGACTGCTCAGAAGAGGCCGTATTATCGGCCCCGTTGGAGCCGTGGTTGCTGGCAATGCCGTAGATGCCCATGAAAACGGCCGCCGCGATTGCTGAGATCAAGGCAATCTGGACGGCCACAGCGGAGCGCCACGCAGGTGATTTCTTCATAAGGCCCATTATCTTACCCCTTAAGCAGGGTCTTTTCTAGATTGAGGTATCCCGGGAAACCCGGGTATTCAGGTGGTACCTATCGGTGCGGTAGACCGAGGAACACCATTCCACGGGCTTATCCCCCGAACGTGAGCAGCGCACGATGTGCAGCAGTGGGGAACCCACGGGGACATCGAGAAGCGGCGCAATCTCCTCATTGGCGGCAATGGCGGATACGGTCTGGTCCGCGTCCGTGATGGGGACGCCAAACGTCTTATCCAAAATCGAGTACACCGAGTTATAGGTGTCATTTTCCAGCAGGCTCGGCGCAAAGGTGGAGTTGTACCAGCCGTCATCGATGGAATAAGGCTCGCCATCGCCCAAGCGCAGCCGGCGCAAATGAATCTGTTCCTCTGTGGCAGGGGTGCCAAAGAAGTTGGTGGCCGCCTCCGGTGCGCTAGCGCGGCCGCTGTTGAGAATCTTGGAGGAGGCCACCACGTCCTGGGCGCTCATTTCATCGGAAAAGGAGGCCAGGTGCAGGCGCGATACCAAGGGGTTGGGGGCAACGAACGTGCCCTTTCCGCGCACGCGGCGCAATTTACCGGCGGTAACGAGATCCCCGATGGCTCGGCGCACCGTAATGCGGGAGACACCGTAGGTCTCCTCCAAGAGCCTCTCACCAGGGAGGATATCACCGGGTTTGAGGGTGGTATTACATAATTCCTCCAGAATATCGTGCAATTGGGCGTGCTTTGGGGTGGGGCCATCGCTAATCTCGCGGGCCGGCAATTCTAAGGAGGACATGATTCCATAATAATTCGCTGGTTATTACCACGGCAAGGCAAAGGCAGTGCGCTAGAATCAGTTCCGTGATTGATCTCAAGCTACTCCGTGAAAACCCAGACGTTGTCCGCGCCTCTCAGGTCACCCGTGGGGAAGACCCCTCGCTCGTGGATCAGCTCCTCGCAGCCGATGAGAAGCGTCGCTCTGCCATCCAGAAGGCAGACGAGGTGCGTTCCCAGCAGAAATCCCTGGGTAAGAAGATTGGTCAGGCCTCCCCAGATGAACGCCCAGCGTTGCTGGAAGGCGCAGATGAGCTCAAGGCCAAGGTAAAAGAAGCAGAAGAGGCTCGGGCCGCGGCTGAGGCCACGGTGGAAGAGCTGCAGTACAAGATCGATAACGTCGTCGAAGGCGCGCCCGCCGGCGGCGAGGATGACTTTGTTCTCGTTGAAGAAGTAGGCGAGATCCCGCACTTCGATTTCGAGCCAAAGGACCACCTTGAGCTCGGCGAGTCCCTGGGGCTCATTGACGTCAAGCGCGGTGCGAAGGTCGGCGGTGCCCGCTTCTACTACCTCACCGGCGATGGCGCCTTTTTGCAGCTCGGCATGCTGATGCTGGCGGCGCAGAAGGCACGGGAAGCCGGCTTCCAGCTGATGATCCCGCCGGTTCTGGTGCGCCCAGAGATCATGGCCGGAACGGGCTTTTTGGGCCAGCACTCCGATGAGATCTACTACCTCCCGGCCGATGATCGCTACCTCGTGGGCACCTCCGAGGTAGCCTTGGCCGGCTACCACAAGGATGAGATCATCGACCTGTCCAATGGCCCCCTGCAGTACGCCGGCTGGTCCTCCTGCTTCCGCCGTGAGGCTGGTTCCCACGGCAAGGACACCCGCGGCATCCTGCGCGTGCACCAATTCGACAAGCTAGAAATGTTTGTCTACTGCAAGCCGGAAGATGCCGAGGACATGCACCAAAAGCTCCTCGCGATGGAAAAGGAAATGCTGGCTGCGATGGAATTGCCGTACCGCACCATCGATATCGCCGGCGGTGACTTGGGTTCTTCTGCTGCCCGCAAATTCGATAACGAGGCGTGGGTGCCAACCCAGGGCACCTACCGCGAGCTGACCTCTACCTCCAATTGCACGACCTTCCAGGCCCGCCGTCTATCTACCCGTTACCGCGATGAGAACGGGAAAACGCAGGTAGCCGCCACTTTGAACGGTACCCTGGCCACCACCCGTTGGATTGTGGCAATTTTGGAAAACCACCAACAAGCCGATGGCTCCGTCGTTGTTCCAGAGGCCCTGCGCCCATTCGTGGGCAAGGATGTTCTCACGCCGCAGTAGCCTGCGGAGCAAACCCAAAGGAGCACCATGAACGCTGCGACGAATTTCTTGTACCGCCAGATCACCCACTTTGGGCGCGGCCTCACCTTGGCCCAAGGCCTGCAGATGCGTCTGTCGGGGGAAGAAAATATTCCCGATGACGGCGGCGCCGTCCTCGTGTGCAATCACACCGGGTATATGGATTTTCTCTTCGGTGCGTTCATTGCCTATCGCAAAAAGCGTCTAGTGCGTTTTCTGGCTAAGGCCAGCATCTTTAGTGCCCCGGGCGTGGGCGCCCTGCTGCGTGCCATGGGGCACGTGCCGGTAGATCGCATCGATGGCAAAGAGTCCTTGCGCAAGGCGGTGGAGCTTGCCGAAGCCGGCGAGCTCGTCGGCGTCTTTTCTGAAGGCACGATTTCCCGCAGCTTTGAAATCCGCAGCATGAAAACCGGCGCATCCCGCATCGCTTTTGAAGCCGGCGTGCCGGTTGTACCGCAGGTGATATTTGGTTCGCAGCGCCTGTGGACAAAGGGCCACAAGAAGAACTTGGGACGCACCAAGACTCCGGTCTTTATCGCCGCGCTCGAGCCGTATTATCCCACCGGGGATCCAGAAGCCGATACCGCAGAAATCCGCCGCCGCATGCAGGCGGCCCTGGAGGGACTCTGGGAGGATTACGAGGCGGAGTTCGGACCCATGCCCGCCGGCGAATATTGGGTGCCCGCGCGCAAGGGCGGTTCCGCCCCGACGCTGGAAGAGGCCGAGGCGCGCGATGCGGAGGTGGAAACGGAGCGGCACCGGGTGCGTCGTTTGCGCGATGACTTGGTAGGGCTCAAAGAGCGCGTTTCCGTTTCCTCCGTTGAACTCGTACGCAACCACATGGCCTCTGCTAAAGGTAAGGAAGCCCAGGAAATACACGAAGGCGACGAGGCACAGGAAAAGAAGCACATCGCGGCCGATACCTTGGAGTGGGTCAAAACCAATCTCAATGCCGTGGTGGAAGAGGCGACCCGTGGCTTGGATGAAGGCAGGGATAAGGTCGCCGATGTCATGGCGCAATTGAAGACCGATGTGGCGCAGGCCCAGGCCTCAATTGCCGCAAGCAGCAAGGAGATCTGGGAAGGATCCGTGGTAGAGCAAGGATTGCTCGCCGCGGCGACCCAATCGCGCCTGATCGTTTCCCGCCTGCCGCACCGGCTCAAGGCCCAGTTTTCTGACATCCCGCGCGTAGTAGTGGCGCATCAAAGCACGCTGAACTGGGAAGATGGTGCCCTGACCCCGCGGTTGAAGGCGGCGCTAGAAGGCATCTACCCCGCGGCGGAGGTACTCATCGTGGTGTCGTGCGATGCGGATCTCGATGTCCCGCAGGCGGTGTGGCATATCCAGCTTGATGAGCAGGCCGAAAAGCCGCTCGTGGATAAGGAGGCGATGAAGGTTACCTCGGCCACGGCGGCCGCCGGCGTGGACTGCATCCTAGATGATTTGGAAGCCAAGCCGAGCGAGACTTTGGTCTTTGGTAATGAACCAGGGGATGAAGAATTTTTGAATCACATCCCGGTCGTTGCTCTAGAGACCGCGCCCATCGAGGTGGTCAAGGATGCGCAGGCTGTGACGTATTCCGCCGAGCGCGCAGGTATGTCTGAGGTTTTGGAAGCGATGGCCCGGCTACAAAAAGATTAGCCGCGTGCAAACGTTGGCGTTGCCACCCCCGCGAGGGGGTGTTTTTCTTTTTGGGGAGCTAAGCAAAGGGTGGAAATTGACTGCTTACGGGGCCGGAAGTTACGTGTGAGAAACCTCTAGTGAATGTTTACCCGGTGACCTCTAGCATAGGAGATAGGAGATATTGGCTCTACTTTTTAGAGCGCAATAGTCGCCATCATGAATCATCCAAAACTTGCTTTTAGCTGTGCTTACGCCATCTCATTCATCGTTTGTCGGAGCAAGCACACATGAGCACCAAGGAAGGAGATGCGGTCTCTAATGACCCAGCAAAGCAACCAATCCTTTAACCCCGAATATTTTGAAAATGTGTGGAACGGCTACGCGGATGAGGACTACGACGTCGTCATCATCGGTGGTGGCTCCGTAGGTGCCGGCGCGGCACTGGATGCAGCAACCCGCGGTTTGAAGACCGCAGTGCTGGAGACCCGCGACTTCGCCGCTGGTACCTCTTCTCGCTCTTCCAAGATGTTCCATGGTGGCCTGCGCTACCTTGCGATGTTTGACTTCCGCCTCGTGGCAGAGTCCCTAAAGGAGCGCGAGCTCAACATGTCCACGTTGGCTCCCCATCTAGTTAAGCCGCTGAAGTTCATCTTCCCGCTCACCCACCACGTATGGGAGCGCGTCATGATGTTCGGCGGCTTTACCCTTTATGACCTCATGGGCGGTGCAAAGAGCGTGCCGATGCAAAAGCACCTCACCCGCAAGGGCGCCCTTAAGGTCACCCCTGGCCTGAAGGAAGACGCCATCGTCGGCGGTGTGCGCTACTACGACACCCTGGTGGACGATGCCCGCCACACGATGACCGTGTTGCGCAGCGCCGCCGAGTACGGCGCCGATGTGCGCACCAATACCGAGGTCATCGGCTTTGATAAGGACCGCGGTGGCCGCATCGTTGGCGCCAAGGTCCGCGATACCGCCACTGGCCGCGAGGCCACCGTGCGCGGTAAGGTCTTCATCAACGCCACCGGTGTTTGGAACGACAAGATCCAGGAGCTGGCCGGCGTGGAAGGCAAGTTCACCGTTCACGCTTCCAAGGGTGTGCACATCGTCGTGCCAAAGGATGCCCTGGATGCAGAAGCAGCACTGTGCTTCGTAACCGAAAAGTCCGTCCTCTTCGTCATTCCATGGGGCGATTACTGGATCATCGGTACTACCGATACCGACTGGGAGAAGGGTCTATCCCTTCCGGATCCCGCCCCCACCAAGGCAGATATTGACTACATCCTGAATGAGGTCAACCAGCGCGTGCGTCGCCAGATCACCCGCGATGACATCGTCGGTGTCTACTCTGGCCTGCGCCCGTTGCTGTCCGGTAAGTCCGATTCCACCACCAACCTGTCCCGCAACCACGCCGTGGCTCGCGTGGCCCCGGGCATGGTTTCCGTTGCCGGTGGTAAGTACACCACCTACCGCGTCATCGGTAAGGATGCCGTTGACCTAGCCGTGAAGGAACTCGGCGGCAAGGTGCCGGAGTCCATCACCGAGCACACCCCGATCCTGGGCGCTGCCGGCTACCACGCACTGGCCAACCAGATTCCTACCTTGGCCCGCCGCTACAACCTGAGCGAGGACTTCATCGAGCACCTGCTCGGCCGCTACGGTTCGCTTTTGGGCGAGGTTCTGGCTCCTGCGCAGGATGACGAGTCCTTGCTCGAGCCCGTTCCTGGCGCAGAGTCCTACCTCTGGGCTGAGGTGCGCTACGCCGTCACCCACGAGGGTGCACTGCACTTGGACGATATCTTGACCCGTCGCCTCCGCGTTGCCATCGAGTTCGGTGACCGTGGCGTCAACGCAGCTCCCGCTGTTGCGGACTTCGTTGCTCCGCTGCTGGATTGGAGCGAGGAAGACAAGCAGCTCGAGGTGGATACCTTCACCAAGCACACCGAGGCCGAGCTGGCTGCCGAGGCAGCTGTAACTGACCGCGAAGCTAACGACATTCTGGTCCGCGCTGGCTCCGCTCGTCCGACCGAGACTCAAGGATAAGGGGAGGCGCTAATGGCTGGATCTGACGCATTTTTGTGGGAGTTTATCGGCACCACGCTGCTGATGCTTCTTGGTAACGGCGTGTGTGCGCTGGTAAACCTCCGCACTTCGGGCGCCCGTGGCTCCGACTGGATTGTTATTGCCTTGGGTTGGGGCATGGGTGTCTTCGTCGGCGCCAGCGTCGCTGACCCAACCGGCGGTCACTTGAACCCTGCGGTAACGCTCATGCTCGCGCTCAATGGTTCGCTCGAATGGAACTTGGTTCCGTTCTACGTGCTGGGCCAAATCCTGGGTGCTATGTTCGGTGCCTTCTTGGCCTGGGCCGCATTCAAGCAGCTCTTCGATGCGAATAACTACGACGAAGAGGGCAATGTCACCGGTGCCAATTCTGAAACCGCGGGCATCTTCTTCACTGCCCCCGCTCACCCACACAATGGATGGAATACGGTAACTGAGTTCATCGCCACCACCGTATTGTTGATATTCATCGCCTTCGGCCCTGCCGGCGGCGAGCTGGGACCGCTGAGCTACTTCGGTGTGGCATTCGTTGTTGTCGCCGTTGGCCTGTCCCTGGGTACGCCTACGGGATACGCCATCAACCCGGTCCGTGACTTGGGTCCACGCTTGATGTACGCCTTCGTCCTGCCCATTAAGGACAAGGGCAGCGCTAATTGGGGCTATGCTTGGGTGCCGATTGTTGGCTCGCTGCTTTCGGCCGTCGCCGTTGGTCTACTGTCCATTGCGCTTTAATCCAACCCTATACAGGAGAAATTAGACACATGAGTGATAAGAAATACGTCGCAGCTATTGACCAGGGAACCACGTCAACCCGCTGCATCATCTTCAACCACGATGGCGATCAGATTTCCGTGGGCCAGCTCGAGCACGAGCAGATCTTCCCAGAAAAGGGTTGGGTAGAACACGACCCGCAGGAGATCTGGAGCAACACTCGCCGCGCCGTGGGGGAGGCTTTGGCCAATGGCGATATAACAGTAGAAGATATCGACTCCGTCGGTATCACCAACCAGCGCGAAACCACAGTTGTGTGGGATAAGAACACTGGCGAGCCCGTCTACAACGCCATCGTCTGGCAGGACACCCGCACCTCCGCTATCTGTAAGGAACTGGCTGGTGAAGAGGGCCCGGATAAGTGGCGCCGCCGCACCGGCCTGCTGATCAACTCCTACCCTGCCGGCCCGAAGGTTAAGTGGATCCTCGACAATGTCGATGGCGTCCGCGAGCGCGCCGAAAAGGGCGACCTGCTCTTCGGAACCATTGACTCTTGGCTGCTGTGGAACCTTACCGGCGGTGCCGAGGGCGACGGCGACATGGAAGCGCTGCACGCAACGGACGTGACCAACGCTTCGCGTACGCTCCTCATGGACATCGAAAAGCTGGAGTGGGACGAAGAGCTGTGCAAGGAAATGGGCATTCCTATGTCCATGCTGCCGGAGATTCGCCCGTCCCTGGGTGATTTCCGCACCGTTCGGGAGCGCGGTTCCCTCGCCGGCGTACCTATTCGCGCCATCCTGGGGGACCAGCAGTCCGCTATGTTCGGCCAAGGCTGCTTCCGTGCAGGTTCGGCCAAGAACACCTACGGCACCGGCCTCTTCCTGCTGCTGAACACCGGTACCACCCCGAAGTTCTCCGATAACGGCCTGTTGACCACCGTTTGCTTCCAGCGCGAGGGCGAGCGCCCCGTGTACGCGCTGGAAGGCTCCGTATCCATGGGTGGCTCCTTGGTGCAGTGGCTGCGCGATAACCTGCAGCTCATCCCTAATTCTTCTGCCATCGAGAACTTGGCACGGGAGACCAAGGACAACGGCGGCGTTTACATTGTTCCGGCGTTCTCCGGTCTCTTCGCCCCGCACTGGCGTCCCGATGCCCGCGGCGTCATTGTGGGCCTGACCCGCTTTGCCAACCGTGGACACCTGGCCCGCGCTGTCCTCGAGGCAACCGCTTACCAGACCCGCGACGTGGCAGATGCCATGGTGGCGGACTCCGGCGTGGAAATTACCGAGCTGCGCGTGGATGGCGGCATGACCACCAACGAGCTGCTCATGCAGTTCCAGGCTGACATCTTGGGTGTGGAGGTACACCGCCCGAAGAACATTGAGACCACCGCAACCGGCGCCGCTGTTGCTGCCGGCTTGGACAATGGCTTCTGGGAAGACCTCAGCATCTTGGATACCCAGCGCGGTGACCTCACCGTATTCAAGCCCAAGATGGAACAAGAAGAGGTGGATTACCTCTACGGTGAATGGAAGCGCGCTATCAAGCGTTCCTTGAACTGGGAAGACTCCGATGAGGATGAGATGGACTTCTAAGTCCTGAAGTAAACTCGCGGGTATGGATACTTTCCCTACCCGGGCCCCTCGGCTCATCGCGAGCGATATTGACGGCACCCTGTTGGACCGCAATCATCGCGTCCCGCGTCGCAACCGCGACGCAGTGGCGCGGGCGGTGCAGCAGGGTGCTTATTTTGCGTTATCCACCGGCAGGCCCTTTCGCTGGATAGAGCCGGTGCTGGAGCAGCTCACGGTGCTCCCGGTATGTGTGACCTCAAATGGGGCGGTGCTCTATGATTCCGCGGAAGACCGCGTGCTATCCGCGCGGGAGCTTTATCCAGACGCGCTAGAAGAGGTGGTGACGGTAGCGCTGCGCGTCCTTGGCACGGTTGGCTTTGGTGCAGAGCGGGCGGGTGGCTCGCTTGCCAATGCCCCCGAGGAGCTCTTCGTCGTCGACCCGCACTACTCCGAAAATGCCCTCTTTGAAGGCTTCGGCGTCGTCAGCGTGGGCGAGCTGGTGGCACGGCCAGTGGTCAAGCTGCTTATCCGGAATACGGATTATTCCGCGCCAGAACTCTATGACTTGATTGCGCCTCATATTGATCCGGAGCTGGCGCATATCACCTACTCCATGCAGGAGGGCGTGCTCGAGGTCGCGGCCCCCAACGTCACCAAGCGCCGCGGCGTGGAGTGGTTGGCCAAGCAGCATGGGATAGCGCAGGAAGAAACCATTGCCTTTGGCGATATGCCCAACGATATTGAGATGCTCACGTGGGCCGGCTGTGGGGTGGCAATGGAAAACGCCCTCCCGGCGGTGAAGGCGGCCGCTGATGCGGTCACCGTGGCCAACCACCAGGCGGGCGTGGCAAAGGTTTTGGAGCGCTGGTTCTAACTCCCACTCCACGGGGAGGCTAGTCGGTGTAGATGTCTACCTTTTCGGTATCCATGTTGTAGACAATCTCGCCGCCCTGGAACTGGACGCGGATTTCCTTGCCGTCTTTCATCTCGTTTGTGGTGGGCAGTCCGAGTTTGGAAGCGTTATCGCCTTCTGCCCACTTCTTGGCAATCTCTCCGGTCAGGGCCTTTGCCCCAGAGTCCTCGGAGGAGAGGACCACACCGTTTTTGAAGAGCTGGTACATGATCTTGCCGGAATCGGTGGTGTCAGGTCCGCCAACGGCGAGACCCAAGACTGGGCCAAAGGCGTTCAGGACGGAGGTCCAGGATTCCTTGAGGCCTTCGTTATTAGAAAGCTGCACAACCTTGTTGACGATCTTCGGAATCTCGCCGACGGTAAGCTCACCCGCAACCTTCTTATCGGCATCCGGCTGCGCTACGCGGTCATTGGCAACCAAGACGCCGAACACGGTGGCGGCGATGCCAGCCAAGGCTTGGATGGTCGATACTGGAACATCGACACCAGCGATGGAAGAGGTGGTATCTCCCGAGGTGGACTGATCGCCGCCACTCGATGGCGACTTCTTATCCCAGTTCATTGCTGCGGAGTTACCGCCAGCCTTAACAGCGTCGTACTTCTTTTTGGTGTTCTTGCGGATCTCGTCCCAGTGCTGCACGGTGTAGCGACCAGGGCACTGGGTGTAGTGGAAATCATTGTGACCGCTGAAGGCAGGCACGGTTGCCTGCGCACCGGCTGGAAAGCGGGAGCCGCCAAAGCCGCCAGAGGTCAGGGTAGCGGTGCCCGTGGGATCGATGCCGGAAATTGCTGCCTTCCACCCGGCAATTTCTGCCACCGAGTTCAGCATCTTCTGTGATGGTTCCTCAATTTCGTAGTTACCAATCATGGAAATACCCCAGTTATGGGAGTTGAAGCCACCAACGTGTGCGCCCTGGACGGCCTTGTCCAGCCCGCCGTAGCGGCCCTCGTAGATGGTACCGAACTTATCCACGAGCACGTTGTATCCAATATCGCACCAGCCCAGATTCTGGGCGTGGTACTCGTAGGCAGCGCGAACCTGTGCGGCAGCCTGTGCCGGGGTGTAGTTATTGGAGCCCGCGGTGTGGTGCAGCGTCATCGCCTTGATGCCGTCATCGTAGGTGGGCTGTTGGCAGCGCTTGGATTCATCGGCGCCCCACCCAGAGCGGGACACTACCTTGGGCATGCCATCGGTGGCGGCAGTAGGTTCGATGGCTTGGCCTTCTTGGGCATTGCCGTCCATAAAGACGGCATCCAGGTCCGACACGGTGGTGCGGTCGGTGTTGTTTTCATCAGCTACAGGGGCGATATCGCCGACGTTAGAAGGCTGCGAGGCGGCGCGGTTGGCATCCGCAGCGCCGGCTGCTTTATCGGGCAACTCAGCATCGTCATCCAGGTTGGAACCGGTTACTAGGTCTACATTGGCCATGGATACCTGCACATCGTTGGTATCGCCTACGTAAATAAGCTCGGTACCGTTCTTGCCATCGCCGTAGTTCATGGCATCCATATCGAACCATTCGCTCCAGGAGCCGTCCTCCTGCTTGGAGCGGACGAAGGAGTGCACGTCGCGCTTGCCCTCCCAGGTCACGGCGAACATGTTGAATGTCTCGTCGCGGTGGAAGTGCTTGACGGCACGTGGGCCCTCGCCATCGCCTTGCGCTGCCACGGCGGGGTCATCAACGACGACGGAGTCGGCGTTGCTAAAGCTTTCAGAGGCGTTTTTCACCTCGATAGGTCCGCCAGAACCGGAGTCCTGGGTTTTAAGGACCTGCTGGCCGCCGAATGCGGCCGCCATGACGAGGGCAATGGAGGAAACCGTCGCGATGACGGGTGTGGACCACGGTGACCTCGTGGGGACTAGTCGACGTCGTTGCTTCACTCTATTCTCCCTGGGTTGAGTTAGGTGCCGATGTAGCTGTAAAAACGGTTGCCAAAAGTTAACAGTTGATAGTGATGCTACGAGTGTGACAACTGTGAATCTTGTTGCGACACGCCGATGACCCGTGTTCCCCTCTGGAGTGCAATAAAGTGGAAGCCATGACTTCTTATGACCTCATCGTTGTTGGTTCCGGATTCTTTGGCCTGACCGTTGCGGAAAGGGCCGCTAGCCAGCTGGGAAAGAAGGTGCTCATCGTCGAGCGCCGCGAGCACCTGGGCGGCAATGCCTATTCCGAGGCGGAACCCACCACCGGAATTGAAGTGCACAAATACGGCGCGCACCTCTTCCACACCTCCAATAAGCGCGTGTGGGAGTACTGCAACCAGTTCACCGATTTCACCGACTACCAGCACCGCGTCTTTGCCATGCACGATGGCACCGCCTACCAATTCCCCATGGGGCTGGGGCTTATCAACCAATTCTTCGGCCGGTACTACTCGCCCGATGAGGCCCGCGAACTGATCAAAGACCAGGCCGGCGAATTCTCTGCGGATGAGGCCAAAAACCTGGAAGAAAAGGCCATCGCGCTTATCGGACGCCCGCTCTATGAGGCGTTCATCCGCGACTACACCGCCAAGCAGTGGCAGACCGACCCCAAGGAACTGCCGGCCAGCAATATCACCCGCCTGCCGGTGCGCTACACCTTCAATAACCGCTACTTCAACGACACCTACGAAGGCCTGCCCGTCGATGGCTATGCGGCGTGGTTAGAAAACATGGCGGATCATGAAAACATCGAGGTCCGCCTGGATACCGATTGGTTCGATGTTCGCGAGGATCTGCGCGCCGATTCCCCGGATGCTCCCGTAATCTACACCGGCCCGCTGGACCGCTACTTTGACTTCGCCGAAGGCGAGCTCGGCTGGCGCACCCTGGATTTCGACCTCGAAGTGCTCGATACTGGCGACTTCCAAGGCACCCCGGTGATGAACTACAACGATGCCGATGTGGACTTCACCCGCATCCACGAGTTCCGCCACTTCCACCCAGAGCGCAAGGACCGTTACCCCTCCGATAAGACGGTCATCATGAAGGAGTACTCGCGCTTTGCCGATAAGGGCGATGAGCCGTATTACCCCATCAATACCCCGGAGGATCGCTCCAAGCTGGAGGCGTACCGCAAACTAGCCGCCCAAGAAGCCAAGGAAAACAAGGTGTTATTCGGCGGCCGCTTGGGCACCTATCAGTACTTGGATATGCACATGGCCATCGGCGCCGCGCTGTCCCTATTCGATAACAAGCTCGTGCCCTTCTGGAACGAGGACAAGGCCATCGAGCAAGAGCGCGGACACTAAGAGCTGCTAATCTGCCCTGGGCACGCTATGCTTAGTCACCTCACAGGTTAGGAGGTGACGGCATGGCTCAACGCAAGAAATACACCAAGCCCGGGCACGCGGACCGCAGCATGTGGAAGATGTCCCCGGAGCGGCTCCAGGAGCATTTGAAACTGCGCAGCCGCGCAACGCGCATTCCCGATAAGAAAAAGCAGCAAGCAAAGAAGGCCTGCCGGAACACCCGGCGGGCCTTTCCGCTACTTAACCCCGCGATTATGAGTGCTTGCATTGCCCAATAGATGCAGCACTGGAAAGTATTTTTATGGTGTTTATTCAGCCCGAAGCCCAAAAATTCCTCGACCTGAACAGGGATGCCCCACAGCTGGACACGCGTACTCCTGAAGAAAACCGCGCCGCCCAGCAGAAGACGGCAGCGGCTTGGGGCAAGAAAACCCCGATGGTTTCCGTGTACGAGACCTCGGTGCGCGGTGTCACGGTGCGGGTTTATGTGCCACAGGCGCCCGCGCTTGCCGATGCCCCAGCAGCGCCTGCCTTCATCTTCTTCCACGGCGGCGGCTGGGTGCTGGGGGATTTAGAGACCACGGATACAACCGTGCGGGACATTGCCGCAGAAGCGGGAATCATCTGTATCAGCGTGCACTATCGCCGTGCACCGGAGCACCCTTTCCCGGCGCCACTAGATGATTGCCGTGCAGTAGTAGACGGGGTGCTACAAGGAGAATTGGGGATCGGCATCGATCCAACGCGCGTTGCCGTGGGCGGAGACAGCGCGGGCGGCAATATCGCAGCGGTGATCGCACAAGAACTGCGCGATCAGCTGGCTCATCAGGTGCTGATTTACCCCGTCATGGATTTATCCACCTTTGACACGCAATCCCATTCGGATTTTAGCGATGGCTATTACCTCACCAGGCGGCGCCTTAACTATTTTTATGATTCTTATGCTGGCGCTGCAGACCGCACGGATATCCGTATGTCTCCCGGCAGGAATGGCGATCTGGCGGGGCTGCCTCCAGCGACGGTGATTACCGGTGAACTTGATCCGTTGGTCTCTGAAGTAAGTGACTACGTTGGGCGGATGCTCAATGCGGGAAATGTAGTGAGCTCTATCGAATTTAAGGGCCAAGTCCATCCGTTCGTCCAGATGGGCGGGATCATTTCGGATGCACTGATTGCGCGCACCATTATTGGCAGCGAATTAAAGCGTGCGCTGCGAGGCCAAGGCTAAAGGCCGCGATCTGCCGGAGCCAAAGGGAAGCGCGGCGTGAACACCCAACACTCAACACAACACTCAACATGTGCAGTGTTGTGTTGAGTGTTTGTGTAGTGTTATGTGTAATGCTCGGCTGAAGGTGAGAGGCAAGCGGGGAAGCGATGGACCTAGAAGAAATTGAGCGGATTGTTCACAATCTGCGTGCCATAGGCAAAGACACCAGCATGGTCGAAGTAAAAGCAGCTGGCGGAGGCCTTCCCAAGAAGATAACGCGGTCGGTGTCTGCTTTTGCCAACGGAAAAGGCGGAACGATCATCTTTGGTCTCGATGAGGACTCAGGGTTTCTTCCCGTCGAAGGCTTCCAAGCCGAGCCCATAGCCAAAGCATTCGTGGAGGCCTGCGCGGAGAAATTGACCCCTGCTGTCCGTGCCGATGTGGAAATTGGTGCTGTCGATGGCGCGCCGGTAGTAGTTGCGGAAATTCCAGAGCTTGCACCCTTTGATAAACCATGCTGGGTTACTGCGCAATCTAAATACAACGGCAGCTACATTCGCGAGCACGATGAAGACCGGTTATTGAAGCCCTATGAAATCGATCGTCTCGAAGAAAATAAGATGCAGCCCTCGTGGGATCTGGAGGTCGTGGAGGCGGCTACTATTGCAGACCTCGATCGGGACATCGTCCAGCAAATCCTAGAGCGCGAACGCAGCCTGCGGCCAGGGATCTTTGGCAAGTTCTCTGATGAAAGGGCATTGAAAGCCCTGCATCTCACCGGCGTGGGAGATGATGGGGATGTTCATCCAACCTTGGCTGGCTTATTAGCAGCTGGCATTTATCCGCAAGAATTTTTCCCGCGGCTCAATGTAACTTTTACTGCTTATGTGGGAACGGATAAGACGTCGACCAAAGGCCAAAGATTTGTTGATAACGCGAGTTTTGTAGGCCCGATTCCGGAATTGGTGCCAGCGGTGGTTTTCGCGGTTGAGAAAAATATGCGGGTAGGTGGCGTCGTCGACGGGGCGTTCCGAGAAGACCTGCCGGATTATCCGCCAGTAGCAGTCAGGGAAGCAGTTGCTAATGCGCTCATGCACAGGGACTATTCTCCCCAGGCTAGAGGGACACAGGTTCAGGTTGATATGTACGCTGACCGCCTAGAAATCATTAATCCGGGTGGCCTTTTTGGGATGGTGAACGTCAATAACCTTGGGGATCCGGGCATGACAAGTGCGAGGAATCAGCACCTGTCTCAGCTATTGGAGGTAACGGCTATCTCCGGCGGGTCTGGGTACGTGGCGGAAAATCGTGGAACTGGCTACATTGAGATTCTTGACCAGCTGCAAAAGACACTTCTTCCTCCGCCGAAGCCGACGGATTCGTTGACCACGTTTAAGCTAACTTTTGAACGGCGTGAAATGACTTTGCCAGAGCGGAGTGCGTCTATACACGGCGGTTCTAGTGAACGGATTCTGGAGTATTTGGCTCAGCATCAGTCTGCGAATAGCCGTGAGTTGGCGGCGGCCGCCGGGATTTCTGTTGGTGGGGTGCGCAGAATCCTGAACCAATTGGTAGATAGTGGAAGGATCGAGCGTACGGAGCCTTTGCGCAGCCCTAAACAGAGGTATCGCTTGGTGAGGTAGGTGGGCGCCTGAACACCCAACACTCAACACGAACACTCAACACAACACTCAACATGTGCAGTGTTGTGTTGAGTGTTATGTGTAGTGTTCGCCTGCACCCGCGGGGCTAAAACCCTGCCACCACCAGTTTTGCCAGATTGCGGCCTCCGGGTGCGGCGGTGGAGTGATGGTGTCGTGTGGTGTGTGTATGGAGCTGACGGGGCTAATTCCATGCAGTGAGTTGATAAACCACAGGGGACATTCCGCAGCGAGTGCCGGGGTCAATGGGTGCTGCGCGGTGGAAAGTCCCAAGTCATTGCAGCGGTGCAGGACTTGGCGCAGGGTCACGCTGGGCAGGCGCACGCCGGTAGGAAGCAGGAGCGTGTCGCCGTCCCAGGCGATGAGCGCGCCGGTGGTGGTTTCTGCGATGGCACCGTGGGCATCGACAATCGCGGTGTCATCGGTGCCGCTTACCTGATACTGGCTGCGGTAAGCAGCCAGGGCGGGCAAGTCCGGGCCTTTAACTAGAGGCTGCACGCGGGGATCGGGGGCCTGTGTATAAGTAAGGCGCGTGTGGGCGCGCGGAGCCGGGGCAGGCCGGATATCGAGGTAAAGCTCGCCGGCCATGAGGGCGATGCGGGGGAAAAGCTCGCCATCTGAAAGGAGCTCCAGCATGGCGGGGACGAAGCTTACGGGCAAGGTCCCGGCGGCGGATTCGAAGCGCTCCAAGTGCAGGTGGAGACCGTGCGTGCGGCCTTGCGAATGCCGCCAAGAATCGGCCACGGTGCAGGGGTCAGCCGGTGGGGTGCAGGGGATGAAGGCGCCGTCGCGCCAGATATAGGAACTCATGACCACGCCCCGAGGACCGATTGGGCCTTGAGGTTTCTTTCGGCCAGCTCGGCTGCGGGATCGGAATCGAGGACGATGGCCCCGCCGGCGCCGACGGTGACCTCGGAACCCGCGCGCACCGCGGTGCGGATGACCACGCTGAAATCAGCCTCGCCGGAATACCCGAGGTAGCCCACGATGCCGGAATAGACGCCGCGGGGTCCTGCCTCGAGGGCATCGATAATCTCGCAGGTGCGCAGCTTCGGCGCGCCGGTCATAGAACCGGGCGGGAAGGCGGCGCGGATGGCGTCGAGCGCGGTGGCGCCGGGGCGCAATTGGCCGGTGATCGTGGAGACGAGCTGGTGCACGGTGGCGTAGCTTTCCACGTTCATCAACCCCGGAACGCGCACGGTGCCGGGTTCGCACACGCGGGATAAATCGTTGCGCAAAAGGTCCACGATCATGAGGTTCTCGGCGCGGGTTTTGGGGTCATCGCGAAGCAGCGCGGGGTCCTGGTGGGCTGGAATGGTGCCCTTGATGGGCTTGGCCTCGACGCGGTTATCGCGCACGCTAAGGAAGCGCTCGGGCGAGGCGCTGCAGATTTCCACGCCGTCGAAGACCAGATGCGCCGCGTACGGTGCCGGGTTGTGCCGGCGCAGCGCAGCATAAATATCGCCGGTGGCCTGCGCGGTATAGGTATCGGTCAGGCATACCTCGTAGCTTTCCCCAGCGTGCAAGAGCTCTTGGGCGCGCTGGATTCGGTCAAGGTAGTCGGTGGTGCGCCAGGCGCCCGCGCTTGCCGATGCCCCCTCGTTTCCCACCTGCCCGCCTTTCAGGGCTGCCTCCAACCGGTCGAGCAGGCCTTGTGCGCCTTCGCCGTCGAGGCAGCACAGGTATGCCACTTGCCGGTGGTGGTCGTAGATAAGGAAGGACTGCGGCCGGATGAAGTAGGCATCGGGATACGGCGAGCGGTGGCGCAGCTGGATGGGCAGGGTAAGCTGCGCGCATTCGTAGCCGAGGAAACCGACCACCCCGCCGGTAAACGGCAAATCCGGCGCGTCAAAGACCTGCGTGGATAGCTCGCGCTCGAGGGTGGTGAGGATATCGGGGGCATCGCCAAGCCGGTAGCGAAAGGATCTGCTAAGCGGACCGGTGGCATCGCCAAGAATGCTATAGCACCCGCGCGCGTCGGCGGAGTCGAGGAAGAAGGCATCGGTGCCGTCTGCCTGCAGCGCCGCGAAGACGCTGGGGCAGTCAATCGCGCCGGGGACCTCGCGGTGGAGGAGGCGAAAACCGCCGAGGAAATTGCGCAGCAGGGTCGCGCCATGTTGTGTCAGCACCGATTCGGGGTGGAATTGCACGCCCCAATGCGGCAGGCCATCGACCTTGAGGGCCTGGACGGTGCCGTCCTCGCTGCGGGCGTGCACGGTGATGCCGGGGGTGGGCTCAATGTGCAGGGAGTGGTAGCGCACCGCCTGAAAGTCCTGCGGGATGGTGGCGAAAAGTCCCTCGCCGGAGTGGCTGATGGTGGATACGAAGCCGTGGCGCGGTTCGGGCGCGCGGCGTATGCGGGCACCGGCGAGCATCGCCAGACCCTGATGGCCGAGGCAGACGCCAAGCAGGGGAATTCGCGCTGTGGCGGCCGCCTCGATAACGCGCCGGGACGTGCCAAAGTCGTTGTCTTCCTCCGGGGTGCCGGGGCCGGGGGAGATAACCACGTGGCTGAACTCGCCGGCGCGCACGCGCTCTGGGATGCCGGCGGCCTCGCCCGCGGGAACGACGAGTGGCTCGGTTCCAGAGACCTCTGCGATGAGGTGCGCGAGGTTAAACGTGTACGAGTCGTAATTATCAATGAGCAGGATCATCAAAGGCAGAGTCTATAGCCCAGTGCGCCCCACGCGTAACTTGCTCCACGGGAGGTCTAACTAATGGGTTATGACCAATCAATTGACGGATGTCACACCGCGCTGTAAGGTTAACTTCAAGTTAACAAAAAGCAAACGGGGAAAGAATCCAGGAAAGGGGATAACAATGAACCAGTTTGAAACCCTCCGGCATGACCTACATACCAAGTACGGTCACGGATATACCCGTGCTGACATCGATGCGAAGCTGGACGAGGTCATCGCCAAGCACACCGCCAAAGCCGAGCTCGTGGAATTCATCCCCGTGCTGGTAGAGCGCGAGGTGCGCGAGTTCTTCGGTGCCCACCGCATCCACGTTCGCTTCGCCGCGGGCAATAACCACGCCCTGGCCAAGGCCGCAGCGGACCTTACCAAGAAGCACGCGGGGGAGGCGCTCTACGTCGATACCGCCGCCGCGCACCCGGAAAATGACGGCAATGACCACCTGGCGCACGTCATGAGCGAGCGCGGCATGGGACAGGCTCCCAAGAAGTACCTCGAAGAGGTGCGGACCGTGGCCATGCCGGACTACATCGTGTACCTGGGCCGCGAGGTCGAGCGCGATGAGGCCGGCAAGGACATCAAGATCTGGGACATTGCCCCGGCTGAGACCGTTGAGCAGGCCCGCGAGCTTGCCGATGACCTAGAAGCCCGCGTCTACTACATGCTGAACAAGCTGGGCATCGACCCGGTAACCGAGCGCGTGAGCGCATAAGGGGAGGCACCATAAGCCCTGGGCCGAGGAGGAATTCCTCGGCCCTTCTTTTATTGTCCGCGTGTAAACCCGAGCAGTCGCGCGAAAGCAACTACGCTAGGTCGCTGACTACTGTTTAAACCGTTTGGAGAATCGAAGCAATCGTGACTGCCAACAACACCTCGGCTTATGAGCCCCTGCAGCGAATCTTGCTGCCCAAGCGCGGCGAACCCTTTGATGTACGCATGCTCTACCTCATCGAGGCGGAGCAAAACCGCGAGCGCTTGAGCTGGACAAACCGGACCGCCGTGACCATCCCGGCCGGCGAGGAAGCCTCCTTTGAAACCTACTTCAACGCCTTCCCGGCCTCCTACTGGCGCCGCTGGTCGCAATTGCGCTCGGTGGTTCTAAGCCTGGAGATCGAGGGTCAAGCCAACGTTTCTTTGTATCGGTCCAAGCAGGATGGCCAGCGCATTTCCGTGGCCAACCACCTCGTTGGCACGGGCCACCACGAGTTTGAGCTGCCGCTCAAAAACTTCGAGGACGGCGGCTGGCTGTGGTTCGATATCACCGCGGAAAAGGAAACCACCTTGGCGGATGCTGCCTGGTGCTCCCCGCAGGCCCCAGCGGCGCAAACGCTTCCCGATGGCACCGAGATCGCCCCTTCCGAAAAGCGCGTCGCCGTCGGTATTCCCACCTTCAACCGCCCCACCGATGCCGTCGCCGCCCTGCAAGCCCTGGCAGAAGATCCCGTGGTGGATGAGATCATTGACTTCGTCCTCATGCCGGACCAAGGCAACCAGCACCCGGCCGATGAGCCCGGATACGACGAGGCGGTAGCGCACTTTGGCGATCGCTTCCGCGAATTCCGTCAGGGCAACCTCGGCGGTTCCGGTGGCTATTCCCGCATCATGTACGAGGCGCTGGAGAATACGGATTCGCCCTTCATCTTGTATATGGACGATGACATTGCCATCGAGCCGGACTCCGTGCTGCGCGCGGTGCAGGCAGCACGCTATGCGGAAAAGCCGATCATCGTCGGCGGGCAGATGCTCAACCTGCAGGAGCGCTCCCAGCTGCGCACCACCGGTGAGCAGGTCAACCGCTCCGATTTCATGTGGGGCGCCGCGCCGCATGCCGTGTATGACCACGACTTTGCCAAGTACCCGCTGCGCGCCATTGGCACGCCAGAAACCCATGTGGATCCAAAGAAGTACGATTCTCGCGCGCTGCACCGCCGCGTGGACGTGGAATATAACGGCTGGTGGATGTGTCTCTTCCCGCGCGTGGTGGCAGAGACCAACGGCCAGCCACTGCCGCTGTTTATCAAGTGGGACGATACCGAGTACTCCCTGCGCGCTGCCCGCAATGGCTTCCCCACGGTGACCTGGCCGGGCGCGGCCATCTGGCACATGGCCTGGGCGGATAAGGACGATGCCATTGACTGGCAGGCCTATTTCCACCTGCGCAACCGCTTGATCGTGGCCTCGCTGTACCACGATGGCGCAGTATCTGGCATTACCAAGTCCATCTTTAAGTCCACGCTCAAGCACACCATGTGCATGGAATACTCCACCATGGCCATCCAAATTGAGGCCATGAAGGACTTCCTGGCGGGACCGGACCACCTCTTCGATATCTTGGATACCTCGCTGCCACGCATCGCGGAGATCCGCAAGAACTACTCGGATGCGGTCATCATCGAATCCGCAGACCAGCTGCCGGCGCCGACCGGCGCGCCGGGCGTTCCCACCCGCAATGTGGGCGGGCGCTTGGCCAAGGTCAAGAAGCTGCCGTGGGCAGTAAAGGGGCTTAAGCACCTGCTGAGCAAGGAGGATCCCGCGCATCAAGCGGCGCCGCAGCTGAACCTCACCCCGGAAGAGGCGCGCTGGTTTACCCTTTCCCGCGTTGACTCCGCCACCGTTTCCACGGCCGGCGGCACGGGCGTGGCCTTCCGCAAGCGCGACCGCGATTTGGCCAAGGAGCTTATCGTTGAAACCCGCAGCCTGCTGAAAGAAATTGAAGAGAACTTCGATGATCTGCGGGCACAATACCGCGCCGCGTTGCCAGAACTGACCGCGCGGTCTTCCTGGAAGAAGGTTTTTGATGCCCAATAAGCTTTCCATCGCAGAATCCCACGTCTTGGAGTCCATCCAGGACGCCGCCTTTGACGTGCCGGGAGTGCTGCCCGCCGCCCGCGGTTTAAGTCACTTGGGCGAGCACGCCCTGGGCTGGATGGGTGGCGCGGCACTTGGGGCCAGTTTGGACAAGCAGCGCCGGGAGGAGTGGATTCGGATCGGTGCCGCGGCGTTTACCGCGCACGCGGCAAGCGTGGTGCTCAAGCGCATCGTGCGGCGCAAGCGGCCCGATTATTCCTACGTGCGCGTTGGGGTCAAAACCCCCTCGCGCCTATCCTTCCCGTCCTCGCATGCTACCTCCACCACGGCCTTTTTGGTGGGCCTGTCCCGCCTGACGGGGTCCAAGGCACCGCTTGTGGGAGTGCCGGTGATGATGGCATCGCGTATGGTGCTCGGGGTGCACTATCCAACCGATACCGTTGCGGGCGCAGCCATTGGCGCTGCTACCGCGCGGGCAATGACGAAGGGAAAGACGCATGAGTGAGGACGGCAACCAGCACTTTCTCCATTCGGAGCCGCATACGTCTGGCGTCGATACCGGCCGTAAGCGCAAGCCGCCGAAGAATTTGGCCGATGGCATGGTCAAGGCCCTGCGCCCGAAGCAATGGGTAAAAAACATTCTCGTGCTGGCCGCGCCCGCTGCGGCCGGTGCGGACTCGCTCTTTCACGGGCGCGTGCTTGTCGATGTCCTCCTAGCCTTCATCGTCTTCTGCCTCGGCGCTTCTTCCATCTACCTGATTAATGACGCCAAGGATTGGCGCGAGGACCAGGAGCACCCGACCAAGCGCTTCCGCCCGATCGCCTCGGGCGTGCTGCCCATCAAGGTGGCCTATGTCATGGCCGTGGTGCTCGTAGGCCTGTCCATCGGGCTGTCTTTCTTGGCCACCGCGGGACTAGAGCTAGCCATCGTCATGGCGGTTTATATCGCCCTGCAGCTGGGCTATTGCTTTGGCTGGAAGCACATTCCGGTCATCGATATTGCGCTGGTGTCCTCCGGATTCATGCTGCGCACCATGGCCGGCGGCGTGGCGGCCGATATTGAGCTTTCGCAGTGGTTCTTGCTGGTTGCTGCCTTTGGCTCGCTGTTTATGGCCTCCGGTAAGCGCTATGCCGAAATCCTGCTGGTGGAAAAGACCGGCGCGAAGATCCGCAAATCCTTGCAGGGCTATACGCCGACCTACCTGCGCTTTGTCTGGACGCTAGCGGCCACCGCCGTGGTGGTCTTCTATTCTCTGTGGGGCTTTGAGCTGGCTAATGCCGCAACCTCTGGTGGCGTCTGGTACCAGATTTCCATGGTGCCGTTTACCATCGCCATCCTGCGCTATGCCGCCGATGTGGACCGCGGCCAGGGCGGGGCGCCGGAAGAAATCGCGTTGGGGGACCGCACCCTGCAGATCCTCGCCATCGCTTGGCTGGCCTGCATCGCCATGGCCGTCTACATCATGCCATTGGTCTAAGCAGCGGTGGCATAGACGTGTTGAACTAGAAGATCTTGAGGGAACTGATATACTCACCCGACGTGGTTAACACCGGTAACAAGAGAATCGTAGTTGGAGCGTACCCGCCTCGGTTCTTATTATCGGTGTTTTTTCTTTGTGGGGTGGTTTTGCCCGCCGCTGGATCGCCGATGATGGACTCATCGTCCTGCGCACCGTCCGCAACTTAGAGGCCGGCAACGGGCCTGTGTTCAATGTGGGCGAGCGCGTCGAGGCCAATACCTCCACGGTCTGGCAATACCTCATCTTTGTGGCGCGGTGGGTAAGCGGTGCTGAGCTCGAAACGATCGCCATCTACCTCGGGCTTATCCTGGCGGTTGCGGCGATGGTGGTGGGCACGTGGGCATCGGCAAGCATGCACAAGGGAATTGTTCTTCCCGCTGGTGCCTTGGTGTATCTGGCCCTGCCACCGGCACGGGACTTTTTTACCTCCGGCTTGGAATGGAGCCTGTGTCTTTTCTACTTGGCCGTCTTGTGGTGGATGCTGATTTCATGGGCGCGACCGCGACAAGAATTGCCGCCCGAGCCTCTCGTGTATGGGTTGGCATTCTGGGCGGGGCTGTCCTGGCTCATTCGCCCTGAGCTCGCCCTGTATGGCGGCTTGGTTGGCGTTGTACTCATAGTGAGCACGCGTTCGTGGAAGGTTATCGCTGCCGCCTTGCCCCTGCCCCTGGGGTATCAAGTCTTCCGCATGGGCTACTACGGCCTGCTTACGCCTCATACCGCCGTTGCGAAATCCGCGGCCGGTTCCGCGTGGGGCAAAGGGTTTGCGTATCTGGGTGACTTTATGGCGCCCTACGCGCTGTACCTCCCACTCATCGTGCTGGCAGTGGCGGCGCTATGGAACGCCAATTTTCGCCCGCCGGCGCTGCGCTCGCTGCAGACTGTGGTTTATATCTTCCTGGGCGCTGCGCTTTTGCATGCCCTGTATGTTGTGCACGTGGGCGGCGATTTTATGCATGGACGCATGTTGCTGCTTCCGCTTTTTGCTGCGCTCCTGCCCATCTTCGTAGTTAATCTACGAACCTGGTGGGCTGCCGTATTCTCTGCGGTGTGGGCTCTCGTTATTGTCGTGCATGGCCACCCGGTAGACCGCGCTGCGTACGCGGGGAAGCTTACTGTTGTGGATGAGCGGGACTATTGGACCGATATCACCAACCGGCAGGAACCACCTCGCCGGGCCGAGGATTTCCTGGGTATGGATGTGATGAATGACTACGAAAAAGCGGTGCAGGACTTGGCAGCCGGCGATGCCATGACCTTCCGCTATAGCAAGGAAGGGGGCCAACCATCGTGGACGACGGTGCCCGCGGATCCGGAACGCTCCGATCCTCCCACTGTGTATTTTGTTAACCTCGGTCTTACTTCTATGAATGCCCCGCTTGAGGTGCGCGTGCTCGATGAAATTGGGCTCAGTAATCCCCTAGCAGCGCGCCAGCCCCGCATCGAGGGCGGGCGCATTGGCCATGATAAGAGCCTTGGTGTGGCGTGGCAGATTGCCGATTCTGCAGTGGATATTGACTCCCTATTGCTGGGGCAGGATAAAGATTCCGCGTGGCAAGCACGCACTGCGCTTAATGATGCCAATTTCCAGAAACTCTTTGCCACCTATAGGCAACCGCTAACCTGGGGCCGATTCTTAGAAAATATTAAATTTTCCCTGACAGAGGGAAGAACCCTAACCTTTTCCTCCGATCCGGGGGATTACCTGCAATGATGGTTGATAATGAGGCAAAAAGCCTGTGAGTGAACTACACTGCCTTTCAGTGAGGTTTTCGCTGAGGGGTGTTAACGATTCACAGGTTCCCAGCGATAAAGCCAAAGAACAATAATTGAGTACTTTGTGGAGGAGAAAGATGACTGCATCTTTGAGGGGACGCGTCCTATCGGTCATCATGGCGGTGGCCGTAGCGCTTGGCCTCGCCGTAGTGGCAGGCGGCACGCAGCAGGCACACGCGGGAAACCGCGATTGGCTGCGTCCGGATAATACTGGCACCTGTGAATGGGACCCAGTTGGATTTTGGGTTCAGCGCTGTGATGTCTGGTCCCCGTCCATGAACCGTAATATCCCGGTACAGATCCAGCCCGCAAAGAATGGCGGCAACGCTGGTTTCTACCTATTGGATGGCATGCGCGCTACCTACGCAACCAGCGGCTGGGTTAGCCCGCATAGCGAGGTTAATGCCGCAAAGACCTACTCGGACAGCAACCTCACCCTCGTGATGCCGGCAGGTGGCGAGTCTTCTTTCTATGCCGACTGGCAGGCACCGGGCAAGTATGATCCGAACGATCCGGTTAACTACAAGTGGGAGACCTTCCTTACCCAGGAGCTTCCTGCCTACCTCGAGCAGAACTTTGGCGTGGCCCGCAACAACAATGCGATCGCTGGCCTCTCCATGGGTGCCGGTTCCGCCATGACTTTGGCTGCTAAGCACACTGACCAGTTCAAGCAGGTACTGTCCTACTCTGGTTACTTGACTATGACGGTTCCAGGTGCCCAGACTGTCCTTCGTTTGGCCATGCTGGATGTAGGCGGGTTCAATGTCAACGCCATGTACGGTTCCCTATTTAACCCAAGGCGTTTCCAGAATGACCCGCTCATGCTGATTCCGCAGCTGCGCGATGGTGGTACCGATGTTTATATTTCAGCCGCATCCGGTATGCCGGGTCAATTGGATAAGGAAACCCTCCCACCGAAGTTCCAAGCACCGGGTGTCGCACTGGAGGTTGGTTCTCAGCTGACCACCCGCGCTTGGGAAGGCGCCGCTCGACTGCAGGGTCTGAACCCAACGGTGAGCTACCCGGCCGAGGGCTTGCATAACTGGTACCAATGGGACTACCAGCTCAATGCTTCCAAGCCACGCGTTCTCAACGCTTTGAATGCCTGGTAAGGCTCACTAACGGACTATCCCCGCGCCGTTTGAACTGCTCCCCAGTAGTTGGACTGAGAAATCAGCTACCAACTAGTGGGGAGCATTTTTCTTTGGGACTATGAAGTTCGCTAAGTGAAACGCAGCGCGAGCAAAGGGTGGAGCGTTTCGAACAGGGCAGGGGCACCAAGCCGGAGGGGCTTACTGAAGGAGACAAACAGCGTCGCAAAAACGAACTGTTGCCGGCCGAAAATGCCTAGCTGAAAAATACAGATGAAGGCTTCCAATACCAGCATTCAACCTGGCGGACATTGATCCACGACAACGGCGGCGTTCAGTCGATGTCGCGTACAGCCAACTGCTACGACAACGCAGTAATAGAGAACGCTTTCGGTCACCTGAAAAGCGAGATATACCACGGAGAAGACTTCAACACCGTCGAGGAGTTCACCCAGGCGATCGAAGATTACATCCAGTGGTACAACACCGAACGCACCCAACAATGACTTAAGGGCCTGACCCCGATGTAATATCGGAATCAGGCCCTTGCGCCCCTAGCCACCTAGAAGCGAATCAGTCCAACTCTTGGGGACTAGTTCATGGCGCTTTCGGTGGTGTTGCGGGTTCGTGCTTTGGTTAGTGGTTTTGGAGTTCTCGGGTGATGATTTGGGTCATTCCGTCGTGTCCTACGTCTGTTGGGTGTAGTGGCATGACGGATGGGGCGGTTGGGGTCTGCACGAGTGTGGCCCATCGTTGGTTGGTGTCTGGTTGGCAGGGGTCGTGGGTCTTTGCTTGGTCGTGGAGGTTGATGAAGTTGACTCCGAGGTCGTGTGCTGCGCGTCCGATTTCGCGGTTGAATTCGTCTTCTGCGGTTGTTGCGCCCGGGATAGTTACTGGGAGCTGCAGCTGGTCGTGGTTGACTACGCACAGGGTGTCGTTGACGGTCATTGGGACGTAGTTGACCATGGTGATGCGGGCGTTGGGTGCGGCTTTGCGGATTTTGTTGAATTGGAAGTCTAGTAGTCCGCGGTAGGTGGAGGCTTTGGGAACGTCGGGGAGGGTGGCGTTGGCTAGGGCGTCGAAGTAGGTGCCTTGTTGGAGGCCGCCGTACATGAATACTACTTCTTTGGTGTCGTGGCCGATGTTGCCTTGTTTGATGGCGTCGTCGACGTGTTGGTTGACCCAGACGCTGGTTCCGTTGCAGGAGTAGTCGGCGAGGTTGTGGTCGAGGTTGTTGGCGGTTTGGTGCGCCCAGTTGTGCTTGTCGTTGAAGCAGGGGTGGAAGGGGCGCTTGTATGGGGAGGTTGCTCCTCGGTCTCCTGGTGCGCCGCCGTTGGCGGTGAAGGAATCGCCGAAGGTGACCATTTCCTTGCCTTGGTCCGCATTTGCAGTCTGGGCCATGGTGAGGCTTGTGGTGAGGGCGATGAGTCCGGCGGTGATTTTGGTCTTTATGTTTTTCATATCTTTCGCCTTGGGTAGGGGATGTTTACAGGGGGCACCTTTGTGCATGCTGTGGTTATCTTAGTGGTTTCTTGGTGAGAGTCCAGTCTGTAGTTAAGCTGGGAGATTGCTTATTGGGTGATTCCGGGGGACAGCCTCTGCATCGAGATAAATGGTGATATAACTTTGCACGGCGTGTCAGCCTTTCCAAAGCTTCAAGTTCAACTTAAACTTAAGCGCACAATAGACAGCTCACGCCGCAGGTAGCAGTCCGGAGGAGGGGAACCTTCGGAATGCGGCCGCGGTAAATCTTCAAGGACGTTTACCTATGCGCAAAAACACTTCCCCGGGCAAGGTCCGTAAGGGGCTCGCGGTAGCAGCCATGCCGACCGCCATTGCCGTTGGACTTGCCCTGCTGCCCAACGCCACCGCCCAAAGCTCTCTTGGTGACATGAGCTCCGCTCAGCCAGGCAACGGCAGCAGCCTGTCTGATCACTTTGCGCCTAAGGATCCGCCGGCCCGTACCCCAGTGGAGACCGAATACCCACAGGTGGAGGGGCTGCCGGATGGCGTAAAGATCAACCGTGTGGAGTACCTGTCCAACCGTCACCTGATGGTTTATATCCAGTCCGCAGCCATGCCGGATCACGAGCAGAAGGTGCAGATCCAGCTCGCGCGCGACTGGTATTCGCAGCCGGAGAAGAAGTTCCCAGAGGTATGGGCACTTGATGGCCTGCGCGCCCGCGATGACGAGTCCGGCTGGACCATTGAGACCAATATCCTCAACCAGTATGCGGATCGCAACGTCAACCTCATCATGCCGGTGGGTGGCGAATCTTCCTTCTACTCCGATTGGCAGCAGCCGGATGCAGGGAAGAACTACAAGTGGGAGACTTTCCTTACCAAGGAATTGGTCCCAATTTTGGATCATGAATACCGCTCCAACCAGAAGCGCGCGGTGACTGGGCTGTCCATGGGCGGTACCGCAGCGGTCAACTTGGCGGAGCGTAACCCGCACTTGTTTGATTTCGTGGGTTCGTTCTCCGGCTACCTCGATATGACTACCCGTGGCATGCCACAGGCCATCATGGCTGCGCAGCGCGATGCTGGCGGCTACGATTCCCGCAAGATGTGGGGCGAGCCGGGCTCGCAGGATTGGATCGACCACGATCCGAAGCTGGGCATCGAAAACCTCAAGGACATGCAGGTCTATGTCTCTGCTGGTAACGGCAAGGACGACTTTGGCCAGGAAGACTCGGTGGCCAAGGGACAGGCAAGTCTGGCCGGCATGGGGCTGGAAGTTATCTCTCGGATGTCCACCCAGACCTTCGTGGATTACGCGAAGCGCGCCAATGTGGAACCAGTAGTGGAATTCCGGCCCTCCGGCGTGCACAGCTGGGAATACTGGCAATTTGAGATGCAAAATGCATGGCCGCACATTGCTGATGCCCTCGACCTTGACAAGGCTGACCGCGGTGCGGATTGTAATACCGAAGGCGATATCGCCAAGGCCACCAAAGAAGGCATACTCGGTTCCTGCCTGAATAACGAATATGATGTTGCCGGTAAGGGCAAGGCACAAGACTTCGAAACCGGTACGGCGTACTGGTCCCCGGAGAATGGTGCGCACGCCCTGTACGGCCGCATCGGCGCCCGCTATGCGGAAATCGGTGGCCCCACCTCCTGGTTGGGCTTCCCTAAGTCCGGTGAAACTAAGACGATGGATGGCAAGGGACGCCTCGTGCGTTTTGAACACGGTTCCATTTACTGGAGCCCAGAGACCGGCGCCTGGGAAATTACCGGTGACATGTACAAGAAGTGGGGCGAGAAGGGCTACGAAGGCGGCGATCTGAAGTTCCCGACCGGCCCGGTAAAGAAGGTGGGCGATGGCCTTGTCCAGGAATTCCAAGGTGGCATTCTGACCCGCAACCCGGACGGCAAGAACCAGGTCTCCTTTGGTGCCATTGGCAAAAAGTACAAGGACATGGGTGGCGCTGACTCCCCACTGGGCTTCCCCACGGACGGTGAGAAGAAGGTAGAGGGCGGCTTCTTCCAGGAGTTTGAACATGGCTCCATCTACTGGTCCCCAGAATCCGGCGCGCACTACATTTTGAAGGGCGCCATTATGGATGAATGGGGTAAGAAGGGCTGGGAGCAAGGCGAGTTTGGCTGGCCCACTTCTGATTACTCCGAAATCGCCGCTGGTGGATTGAAGCAGGAGTTCCAGCACGGGACGATCAGTGAAGTCATGGGCCGCGTACAGACTGAAAAGAAGTAAGCATGCGTAAATTAGCCCTCGTAGGAGCGGTCTTATGCCTCGGATTGGCAGGGTGTGACTCTGCCACCGTGGATAGTGACTCCGGCAATGACACCTCGGTGGCGCCGCTGTCGCGCGAAAAAACCTCCGAAAAATCGACCACGAGTAGTAGCGAGTCCGCATCCAGCAGCGCTTCCTCCTCGCAGGAGCCATCCGAATCCAAGGAATCCGCGGAGCCGACGAATGGGTCTCGTTCAGCGAACTCCCCAGAGGATCGCGGTGCGCGCGAGATTTCAGAGATCCCCTCCGCGCAGCTGCCCAAGGAAGAGGCTGCGTACTTGGATTCGTTGAAGGATGCCGGCGTGAATGTCGATGGGGTAGAAGATCAGCTCCTCGGCGCCGGTCAAGGGGCCTGCGGTGACAATGGCATCACTATTCCTGCGGTAGCTGGGCAACTGATTGAACAGCAACGCTCTGACATGGATTATGAGGAGCTCACCAAGCTTCTCCAGGACAACGCACGTTCAGCTCTTTGCTAGCTTTCTTTGAGGTTTTCCGGGTACAACTAGTTCATGCGAAAAATCATAACCGTCGTTGCCGTCCTCGCTCTCCTCGTCGTTATCGGCGCGGGGGCTGCGCATTACCTCACGAGCTCGGACTCGGCGGGGCCTAGCTCCCCCGAGGGGCCAGAATCCGGGCAGCCACCGGAGGAATCCCAGCCGGATTGGTGCCCGAGTGCGGAGTTCATCTCCGCGCCAGGTACCTGGGAATCGGCTGCCGACGATGATCCCCTCAACCCTTCTGCTAATCCGCGCTCGTTCATGCTGTCTATTACGCAGCCGTTGCAGGAGGCTTACGGGGATGATGTAAAGGTGTGGACCCTTCCTTATACTGCGCAATTTAAAAATATCAATGCGCAGGAGGAAATGAGCTACGACGATTCCCGTGATGAGGGCACCGCGAAGATGAATGAAGAGCTGCGCGGCATGCATGATAGCTGCCCACAGACTAAGTTCATTTTGAGTGGTTTTTCCCAAGGTGCGGTGATCGCCGGCGATGTGGCCGATGACATTGGCGGTGGCGAAGGTGTAATCCCCGCAGAAAATATCGCGGGCGTGGCGCTGATTGCAGATGGCCGGCGTGAAAACGGCGTGGGCCAAAATCCGGGCCACGAGCTCGGCGGAATTGGTGCCGAGATTGCCTTGGAGCCCGTCTCCGGCCTCGTTCAGCCCATCGTGCCTGGGGCTACCATGCGCGGCGCGCGCCCGCACGGCTTCGGAGAGCTCGCGGATAGAACCTTCCAGATCTGTGCCCCCAATGACACCGTGTGTGATGCGCCCACCGGCGTGGGCAATGGTTTGGAACGCGCCAAGGATTTGATCGGGGCCAATGGGGTGCACGCGCAATACGCCAGCAACGACGGCGTGATTGATGGGACTACTGCGAACCAGTGGGTTGTGGACTGGGCACACGGCGTCATTGACGCCGTGTAATGTGAGGCGCTATAACATCGATATTTTTTAAGACAAAACCATTTACCAAAGGAGAATCGATGGATATACAGCAACTCATGGGGAAGTTCTTTGACACCGAGGGCAATATAGCCCTCCCGGCAGAGCTCACCTTGGCGGGCTTGGCCGAGAACCTCTACCAGGCAGAGACGGATACCTCGCAGGTTGTAATCCGCCAGCGGCTATACGGTGAGGAAGACACCGCCCGTGAGCTCAGCCGCCAGGAGGTCAATACCCGGATCAAAGTGGTGGCAGCGCGCCTACAACAGGTTGCAGAACCGGGAACCCGCGTGGCCATTCTGGCAGGCAACTCTCCCGAATACCTCTTTGGTTTCTTAGGTGCGATGTATGCGGGAATGACCCCGATTCCGCTCTATGATCCGAATGAGCCGGGGCACGCGGATCACCTCAAGGCGGTCTTTGCTGACTGCGAGCCCCCTATCGTGTTGACCAATCGCGTATCGGCCGCGGCGGTGCGCAGCTACTTCTCCACCGAGCGGGAGCGCCCGCGCGTCATCTCCATCAATGCGCTGCCTGATTCCTTGGCGGCGTCGTGGAAGCCGGTCGCTGGCGCGGGCGTGGAGTCCACCGCCTTCCTGCAGTACACCTCTGGTTCAACGCGCACCCCTGCTGGTGTAGAACTGAGCAATCGCGCGATTTTGGTGAATGTGCTGCAGATCTTCCGGGCGGTGAACCTGCAGTTCCCACCGCGCGTGGTCTCGTGGCTGCCGATGCACCACGATATGGGCATCATCTTGGCGCTATTCACCACTATTTTGGGCATCGAATTGGACATGATGACCCCGCGCGATTTCATCCAACACCCCAACCGGTGGGTTGAGCGCATCAGCTGCCAGCCGGGTAAAGAGAAGAATACCTATACCGCCGTGCCCAATTTCGCCTTGGAATTGGCCGCGCGCTACGGCAAGGACGCGGATTTCTCCAACGTTGATGGCATCCTCATTGGTTCTGAGCCGGTGACGGAACCAGCGGTACAGAAGTTCTTAGACACTTTTAGCGTTGACCGCTCGGTGCTGCGTCCGTCCTACGGTTTGGCGGAGGCAACCCTCATCGTCGCTACCGCACAGGATGAAAAGCGCCCCGTCATTTCCCATTTCAACCGCGAAAAGTTGGCGGACGGGCACGCTGTTATTGAAGAAAAGTCCGCTGCAACGGTTGCTTTTGCCTCGAATGGCCAGGGCGTCTCGTTCCAGCACCTGGCCATCGTGGATCCTGAAACTAAGGCCGAGGTCCCAGAGGGCACCATCGGTGAAATCTGGGTGCATGGACAAAATATGGCAACGGGCTACCTCAACCGCCCGGAAGAAACCGCGGCTACCTTCCGCAATACTCTGGACGAGCGCATCCAGGATGGCCTGCCGGAGGATGATTGGTGGATGGCCACCGGTGATCTCGCCACCATCATCGAAGGCGAACTGTATATCACCGGGCGGCTTAAGGATCTCATCGTCATCGCCGGGCGCAATCACTACCCGCAAGATATTGAAGGCACCGTGCAGGACGCATCGGCGCACGTGCGCCCAGATTCCGTCGCCGCCTTTGCCGTAGAGGGCGAAAACTCAGAGTCCTTGGTTCTCTTGGTGGAGCGCGCCGATGATGCGGATCCGTCCGGCGACGCTGCCGCCGGCGAGGCGATTCGCACGGCCGTGACGAAGAATCACGGCATTACCCCGAGCGATATCGTGTGGAAGGCGCCAGGAGAAATTAAGCGCACCTCCTCGCATAAGATTGCCCGCCGCGTGGCAAAGAAGGACTACCAAGCCTAAAGCTGGATTCGGACGTTGAGTTAACAAGGTGACAAAATAGAGCGATATAGGTATTTGTCGTTCTATTAACCCCACTAGGAAAGACGGTTTATGACCATCGAGCAACTTCGTGCATGGCTGCGTGACTGGGTATCCCAGGCCACGGGCGTAGCGGCCGCAGAGATTTTAGATTCCACCCCCCTGGAAAACTATGGTCTTTCCTCTCGAGATGCCGTAGTGCTGTCGGGTGAATTAGAAAATCTTTTAGGCACGCAGCTCGATGCGACGGTGGCGTATGAGTACCCCACGATTGAACTTCTAGCCAATCGCTTGCTTAATGGGCCCGCGGGGCGGCACGACGATGCACCGCGCGTGCAGCGCACAGCTCGCGCTGCACAGGGTACTGATATTGCGGTTATCGGCTTGTCCGGACGTTTCCCAGGCGCTAAAGATGTGCCGGAATTTTGGACCATGCTCGCTGAATCGCGCGCGGGCACAGGGCCGCTGCCGGTGGGGCGGTGGTCTGAGTACAGCGCGGATCCGGTAATGAGCGAGAAGATCGCGCAGCACAATACCGACGGCGGTTATATCGACGATATTGCATCCTTTGACGCGGAGTTTTTCGGCCTATCGCCGCTGGAGGCCGCAAACATGGATCCGCAGCAGCGCATCCTGCTTGAGTTGGTATGGCACGCGCTGGAGAACGCGGGCCTTCCCGCCAATGAGCTGCGCGGCACGCACACGGGGGTGTACATGGGCTCGACCAATAATGATTACGGCATGCTGATTACCGCCGATCCCACGGAGATGCACCCTTATGCACTCACGGGTAATTCCTCGGCAATCGTTGCCAACCGCATTTCCTATGCCCTGGATTTCCGCGGCCCGTCCATCAATGTGGACACGGCCTGCTCGTCTTCCTTGGTTGCAGTCGATCATGCGATCAAGGATCTGCGCACCGGTGCGGCCGATGTAGCGCTGGCGGGTGGCGTGAATATCTTGGCCGCCCCGCACGCCTCCACCGCCTTTTCGGAGCTCGGCGTGACCTCTCCTACCAGCGCCATTCATGCTTTTTCTGATGACGCCGATGGCATCGTGCGTGCCGATGCCGCCGGTGTTCTGGTGCTCAAGCGCCTGGAGGATGCGGAGGCCGATGGCGATGAAATCCTAGCCGTTCTTAAGGGCTCTGCCGTCAATTCCGATGGTCACTCGAATGGCCTGACCGCACCTAATCCAGAAGCGCAAGAAGACGTGTTGCGCCGTGCCTACGCGGACGCGGGCGTAGCACCCGAGGATGTGGATTATGTGGAGGCCCACGGAACGGGCACCATCTTGGGAGATCCCATCGAGGCTAGCGCGCTCGGTCGCGTGCTGGGTACTGGGCGTGGGATGGAATCGCCCGTCCTCTTGGGCTCTGCCAAGACCAATATCGGCCACTCTGAATCCGCTGCGGGTGTCGTGGGCCTCATCAAGGTCATCGAGGCCATGCGGCACGATATTATCCCGGCGAATATCAATTACTCCGGGCCCAATCGCTATATCGATTTCGTGGGCGAGCGCCTCGAGGTCGTTGAAGACCCGCGCGAGTGGCCGGAATACTCCGGGAAAAAGGTGGCCGGCGTATCGGGCTTTGGCTTTGGCGGCACGAATGCCCACGTCGTCTTGACGGATTACCAGGGCACCCCGCGCACCAGTGATCCGCAGTTGTCCACCGGAACGGTGGCGTTGCCGGTCTCTGGCCTCTTGCCGTCTCGCCGCGCGCGTGCGGCGGGCCTGCTCGCGGATTTCTTAGAGGCAGAGCAGCCAGACTTGGCAGATGTAGCGCGCACGGTCGCGCGCCGCAACCACTCGCGCTCGCGCGCCGTCGTCATGGCTAGCTCGACTGAAGAGGCCATTAAGCGCCTACGCCAGGTGGCTGAGGGCAAGGTGTCTGTTGGCATTGCGGCCGCGGATTCCCCGCAGGTGCAGGGGCCGGTCTTCGTATATTCAGGCTTTGGTTCCCAACACCGCAAGATGGCGAAGGACATGATCGCCCTCTCACCGCTGTTTAGTACGCGGCTGAAAGAACTCGATGCCATCGTGGATTTCGAGTCAGGCTGGTCCATCCTGGGCATCGTTGAAGACGATTCCCAAACTTATGACACGGAAACGGCGCAGGTTGCCATCACCGCCATCCAGATCGCGCTGACGGACCTACTGGCCTCCTTCGGCGTGCGTCCGGCGGGCGTTATGGGCATGTCCATGGGTGAAATCGCCGCGGCCTATGCCGCAGGTGGAATTTCCGCGCGGGATGCGATGATTATTGCCTGCCACCGCGCGCGCTTGATGGGCGAGGGAGAGGCATCGCTAAGCGATGCCGAGCAAGGAGCCATGGCCGTCGTCGAGCTATCCGCCGAAGACATTGCCGCCCTCGATGCATCCATCGAGCCAGCCGTCTATACCGGCCCCGGCATGACCACCGTGGGTGGTCCGCGCCAGGCGGTACTGGAGTTGGTGGAAAAACTCGACGATGAAGGGAAATTCGCCCGCGCCCTCAACGTGAAGGCCGCGGGGCATACCTCTGCCGTCGATCCGATTTTGGGCGAACTCGAAGCAGCCATCGCCGGCATGGAGGCCCGCCCGCTGCATACGACGCTCTTTTCCTCCGTGGATAAGGGCGAGGTCTACCGCCCCGGCACCACCGTCCACGATGAGGATTACTGGCTGCGCATGACCCGCTACCCGGTGTACCTGCAGGACGCTACGGAACAAGCATTTGCCGCAGGGCACACTCAGCTGGTGGAGATTTCGCCGAACCCAGTGGCGCTCATGGGGCTTATGTCTACGGCGTTTGCCGTGGGCAAGGCCGATGCGCAATTGCTGTATAGCTTAAAGCGCAAGGTGGACCCTACCGAGTCTTTGTTGGATTTGTTGAGCAAGCTCTACGTGACGGGAACCCCGGTGAATTTCGCCGCCGTAGTGGGCTCGGGCTCGCAGGCAGAAGCGCCGTACACGCAGTTCAACCGCCAGCGTTTTTGGACCAATGCGCGGCCTTCGGCCGGGGTCTCCGGCCTGCCCGGTAACCGCGTGAACTTGCCGGAGGGCAAGGTAGCCTTTTCCACCAACGCGGATCAGGCCCCGTCCACGCTGGCCATCGTGGAGGCCGCCGCAGAAGCGGTGCAGCCTGGGGCGCACATCGTGGCCGCGGAGGAACACCGCGATCTCCCTCCGTACGGGGAAATAACCACCGTGGTCACCACGTCCATCGGCGGCATGTCCATCGCCGTCTACAGCGTGCAGGACACCCGGACGGAGTTCTTGGCGGAAGGTTTTGCCTCCGGCTTGGACTTGGGCGCGGGTGCGATCCCCGGGGTCGCAGCGGTGCCAGAGGGCAGCGCCGCCCCGGAGCCGACTGCCGATGACGCGAATGTAGACGCGGTGCGCTGGGATCCGCGCCAAGAAACCGTCGAGGACCGCCTGGCGCTTATCGTGTCCGAATCCATGGGATATGACGTCTCGGATCTGCCGCGCGAGCTGCCGCTGATTGACCTGGGCCTCGATTCCCTGATGGGCATGCGCATTAAAAACCGCGTGGAAAATGACTTCCAGATTCCACCGCTGCAGGTGCAGGCGCTTCGCGATGCCTCCTTGGCAGACGTCATCACCATGGTTGAGGAAGCCGTTGCCGGCGGCCGCATTGATAACAGTGAGAACAGTGCCGATGCTGCGTCGACTACCGAGTCCGCGGCACCCGCAGCAGACGAGACCACCCAAGACTCGGAGCAGGGCGTGGGCGTCGCCCCGCGCGATGCCTCTGAACGCATGGTCTTTGGCACGTGGGCAAGCATTACCGGCAAGGCCCCGGCGGGCGTGACCTCGCCGCTTCCGGAGATCTCTGAGGAAGCGGCAGCACAGATCGCCGAGCGTTTGCGCGAGCGCGCCCACATCGATGTCACCGCGCAGCAGGTTCTCGACGCCGAAGCACTGGAAACCTTGGCTGACCTGGTCCGTGAGGGCCTTGAGACCGAGGTGGAGGGAAATATTCGCGTCCTGCGCGAGGCCGATGGCCCAGCCGTATTCATGTTCCACCCGGCCGGTGGAACCACGGTGGTCTATCAGCCGCTGACCCGGCGGCTGCCAGCGGATGTCGCCGTTTACGGCGTCGAAAGGATTGAAGGCTCCTTAGAGGAGCGCGCCGCAGCCTATATTGAGGATATCGTTCGCTCTGCGCGCGGCCGCAAGGTCGTCCTTGGCGGTTGGTCCTTTGGTGGCGCCTTGGCCTATGAGGTGGCCTACCAGCTGGCAGAGCGCAGCAAGCGCGGGGAAGAGAGCGCCGAGGTCGCCTTCATTTCCTTGCTCGATACCACGCAGCCCTCCCACCCGGCACCGGATACGCCGGAAGAAACCCGCGCCCGGTGGGAGCGCTACGCTGCCTTTGCCAAGAAGACCTACGGCCTAGACTTCGAGCCGCCGTACGAGATGCTGGAAACCATGGGCGAGGATGCCTTGATGACCATGCTGGCGGAATTCTTGGCCACTACGGATGCCTCCGAACACGGCCTATCCGCCGGCGTCCTGGAGCACCAGCGCGCGTCCTTCGTGGATAACCAGATTTTGGCCAAGATCGATTTCCACCGCTGGGCCGATGTCAGCGTTCCCGTGCTGCTTTTCCGCTCCGAGCGGATGCATGACGGTGCGATCGAGCTGGAGCCGCGCTACGCTGAGATTGATCCGGATGGCGGCTGGGGCGTTATCGTTAAGGATCTAGATATTGTGCAGCTGCCCGGCGATCACTTGGCAGTGCCGGACGAGCCAGCCATTGGCATCGTGGGCAAGCATATGAACGATTGGATCGAGGAGAAGATACGTGGCGGCCAAGCAAACAACCGCTGAGAAACTCGCCGACCTGCGCAAACGCCTAGAAGAGGCGCAAGATCCAGGCAGCGAGCGTTCCCGCACACGCCGCGACGAGGCAGGCCGTACCACCCCTCGCCAGCGCATCAACGAGCTCTTGGATGAAGGTTCCTTTGTGGAAACCGGTTCCTTGGGCAAGACCCCGGGTGACCCGGAGGCCATCTATTCCGATGGTGTGGTTACAGGTTATGGCCGCGTATCCGGCCGGCCTGTGTGCATTTATGCCCACGATAAGACGGTCTACGGCGGTTCCGTGGGCGTGACCTTTGGCAAGAAGGTCACCGAGATCATGGATATGGCCATCAAGATTGGCTGTCCGGTCATCGGCATCCAAGATTCCGGTGGCGCCCGCATCCAAGACGCTGTGACCTCGCTGGCCATGTACTCCGAAATCGCCCGCCGTCAGCTGCCGCTTTCTGGCCGCAGCCCGCAGATTTCCATCATGATGGGTAAATCCGCCGGTGGCGCGGTCTACGCGCCGGTGACCACTGACTTTGTCATCGCTGTGGATGAGGAAGCGGAAATGTATGTCACCGGCCCCAACGTCATCCGTGAGGTTACCGGTGAAGACGTCACCTCCGCTGAACTCGGCGGTGCCCGCCAGCAGGAGCTGAACGGCAACGTCTCTGCCGTGGTGGATTCTGAGGAAGACGCCTTTGACATGGTGCGCGATATTTTGGATCACCTGCCGCTGACCTGCTTTGACGAGTCGCCGACCTTCCCCGCTCCTTCCGATGCCGAAATCATCGAAGACGAGGATCTAGATTCCTTCATGCCGGATGACACCAACGCCGGCTACGACATGATGGATTTGCTCACCCAGCTTGGCGATGACGATGAGCTCATCGAAATCCAAGAAAACTTCGCGCCGAATATGATCACCGCCTTTGGCCGCATCGACGGCAAAACGGTGGGCTTTGTGGCCAATAACCCCATGCACTTGGCCGGCTGCATCGATGCCGATGCCGCCGATAAGGGCGCGCGATTTATCCGCATCTGCGATGCCTATAACGTTCCGCTCGTCTTCGTCGTCGATACGCCTGGCTACCTGCCGGGCGTAGAGCAGGAGAAGGTGGGCCTGATTCACCGCGGTGCGAAGTTTGCCTTCGCGGTCGTGGAGGCGACCGTGCCGAAGGTCTCGCTCATCGTGCGCAAGGCCTACGGCGGCGCCTATGCCGTCATGGGGTCGAAGAACTTAAGCGGCGATATTAACTTGGCGTGGCCTACCGCGCAGATCGCCGTCATGGGCGCGGCCGCCGCCGTGGTCATGATCGCAGGCAAGCAGCTCGAGGCCGCCGAGACCCCAGAGCAGCGCGAGATGACCAAGAAGATGTTCATGGACTTCTACGATGAGACCATGACGGCACCCTACGTTGCGGCGGAACGCGGCTACCTCGATGCCATGATTCAGCCGAATCAATCGCGCATTGCCCTGCGCCAGGCGCTGCGGCAATTGGCTACGAAGTCGGCGCATGACCTGCCCAAAAAGCACAATATTGCGCCGATGTAACGCGGTGCTACGGCGTCGCGATACCTAAATAAGAGTTTCGTGACAGCTGAAGGAGAATCCCTTGTTTAATTTGCTCTACGCTCTCGACCTGATTGGTGAGATCATTGGCTACGCTTACTGGGCGTACAACCAGTTCGCAGCGGGCGTGCCAATCAACGTGCCGTTCTAAGCTGAGAATATTTCGCACATATTTAAGGCTTCGAGGCTTGTTTGCCTCGGAGCCTTTTTACATGGTGTAGGGGGAGAGCAAGTATTTACTGGCTTCCCTTCTCGTGCTGTAGGGTGGCGTCGATCGCTTTTACTGATTCGATGATGTGCGGGATGGTACCGGTCGGGTGAGTGTGGGCGTTATTGGGGATGAAAGTGACATCGGTGCCGCGCTCAGTCCATTCATCGACGAGCTTTTCAGCGGTAGAAAACGGAATAACGTCGTCACCGCGGCCATGCGTGATGACGACTGGAATAGCGGGTGCATCGTAGCCAATATGCTGCTCTGCCAGTATCGATTTGAAAGGCTCGCTGTCAATAAAGTCCTGCACGTTCCTGCCATCGTTGCTGATCCGCTCCACGGTAGTGTCGGCGGTTTTAAGAAGCCCCATGGTGCAGGTATTCGTCGCATCCTGTAGCTTTCGTGTGCCCCTGTCATTGAGATGCGAGTACAGATCCTCGCCATAGGAGTTGCTTAGTCCCAAAAGGGCATACGCCTCGAAGAGGAAATACAATGATCCATCGAGGGCAGAAGGCAACAACGTTAGATCTGTTGGGGCAGCACCAATAGTCGCAAGCTTGATGTTGAGCTCCGGAGCATAGTCGTCATATAGCTCGGCGGCAGCGGCAGCGGCTCCTCCGCCTTGGGAATAGCCATTGATGAATACTGGGTTGGATTCGTTAATGTCCCAGCCATCCAGTTGCTGCGCAGCTCGAATGCTATCGAGGACCGTATGGCCTTGGGATGCACGATCCATGTACGTGTGCATGCCAGGGGTGCCAAGGCCCTCGTAGTCGGTGAGTACTACGGCATAGCCCTTCTTAAGGTACTGATGGAAATAGAACTGCTCGTAGTCTCCTACCCCGTCTGCAATTTTACGAGATGCGGCACAGCGGTCCGCTAAACCTTGGGTTCCCGGCGCAAATGCTACGACAGGGCGTGGGCCTTCTCCGCCCCACTCGGCCTTGGGCTCAATGACCATCCCGCTTACTTGGATCTTTTCTCCAGAACGGTTGGTGGAAGAATAGAGTATGCGGTCTGCCTTATAGGGGCCGACGTTGCTGATGCCAAGTGGATTTTTGGGGTTGCGCACAGATTCTGATCGGAAGAGCTGTCCTGGCTCCGAGGAATCGAGGTCTACCGGATCATGATAGAAAGCAGTGTATTGGTCTCCAATATGGTCACCTGAACCCAACAGCCCTGATGAAAGGGGAGGGAGTTTGGAGGCTTCTTCGGCCATTGATGCCGCCTCTTGTGAATCTTCAGCGGGTCCTGAGCTTTTAAGTGCCTCGTCAATAAAAGAGGATTCTGGAAGCTCTGAATTCTCTTCAATCGGTGGAGCCGATTCGACAGAATCGATAGCGCCGGCGACAGGGGAAGCGGCAGTGATGAGAACCCCTGAGGCCACAAGCGCTAGATAGTTACGGGTTGCAGCTTTCACTACGGGAGCCTTTCAACTTCTTGTAGGGATAATTGAGCGGTATCCGATTTTGAAATTCTGTGTTCGGATACGGGCAATTATTCACTAAAAGCTTTCCCGTACTATTAGGTTGAAATGTTATTTTGAGCCGATCACCCCTACAAGGGGCGAGGTGGACAGCGCAAAGCCAAAAACTGATGATTGAATTTGACTGATGTGTGCCCTAGGGAAAGCGTCTTTCCCATGGGCTGGGCGTATTTATTTACGGGCAAATAGCCGCCAGCCAAAGAAGAACAGGGCGGACATCACGGTCGCAACGATGAGGAAGCTCCAATGTGGCAGGCGGTCATTGACCATGATCCACAGGGCCATGCCGCCGATGATGGCAGACAGCCAGACTACAACGCCCTCTTTCCACTTGCCCTGGACCTTTGTGGCGAGGATGATGGCCCAGCCGATGAGCGCGCCTACCGCCCAAGGCCAGAAGGCATCGACCCAGCTGGAAAAGCTCAATCCGCCGTGGGCGAGGCGGGCGGCGATGGCGAAAATCATCAAGGCGATGATGTCAATGAGCGGAGCGATACGCGTGGAAGTCATACGGTTTCCTTTTCTTTTTCTTTACGGGATAGCGCGGCGTAGGTAATGCCCTTGCGGGCATAGTGCCAGAAGTAAATGACCCAGCCGATAGCGGTGATGAAGGCAAAAGAGATAAGGCGGTAGATGATCGCCGTGCTGGTGGCATCGACTGCGGTCATGCCCGTGGCCACGAGCGTGGCGATGATCGCCGCTTCCACCGTGCCGAGACCCGCCGGAGTGACCTGGGCGGAGCCGGCCAGCTTGGCGGTGAGATAAGCCAGCGCGACGCCGGCGATGGTGGTGGTGTTATCGGCCGAATCGGTCGTTGGCATCTGGCCGGTCACAGCCCAGACGCAGCCCCAGAGCGCGACCATGTCAATGAGCCGGTTGGTCAAGGAGTAGAACGACGCCCAGGCGAATTGCCGGCGGGTGAGGTGCACTTCCTTGAGGCTCTCTACGTGCTCGAGCAGTGCTTCGCGCTTGGAACCCTTTATCAGCCGCTGCTTTTTTACCCAGCGCTCGAGCGTTTCGGGGTGGTTGCTTAGCCAGAAGAGCCCGCCGGAGAGCGCCAGCATCGCTGCCAATGTGCCGATGAGGGACCACAGGGCCATATCGGCATTGAGGAAGAGCACGCCGCCGAGCCCAATAAGCACCAGCCACAGGGTGGAAATGGCCGATGACAGCACGAAGAACCAGCCGCACAGGACCACCGAGGCGCCCCAGGTGCGCTGCACGTGGAAGGTCAAAATGGCAGAAAAGGCGGGGCCTGCGGGCATGGTGGTGGACCACGAATTGGATGCAAAGGTAAGCGCGGCGGTTTCCGTGGCCTCCACCTCCACGCCACCGGCGCGGATGAGCAGGCGCATGACCTCACCCATGGCCACGACGGAGAGGATGGAGGCAACGACCACGAGCGTTACCGGCCCTGGTTCGGCGTGGGAGAGCCGGGAGAAGCCTTCGCTTAAAAAGTCCAGCTCATCGCGGAAGACATAGATGAGGATGGCCAGGATGACGAGCGAGGCGATAACTTGCAGCCAATTTTTCAATTATTTATCTCCTTCAAGGCGCCGCTTTAACTCACTGAAGGGAATGGTCTTCCCACGGCGGGTGGTACTACCAGAAAGCCTAGTGGTCAAGTGGTGCAACCAGCTAGGCGCCCACCAGTTATCCTCGCGCAGCAGGTGCATAACGGCGGGTACGAGGAGCATGCGGACAATGGTGGCATCGATAAGCAGCGCAAAAATCATGCCGTACGCGATGTATTTCATCATCACGATATCGGAGAAGCCGAACGCGCCCGCCACCACGATCATAATCAGGGCCGCCGCTGTGATGATGCCGCCGGTATGCGCGGTGCCTGTGGCGATGGCCTCATCCGTGGAATCGCCGCGCCGCCGCGCCTCCACCATGCGGGAGACCAAAAAGACCTCGTAGTCGGTGGACAGTCCATAAATGATGGCGATGATCAGCACCAGAATGGGGCTCATCAGCGGGCCGGGCGAGAAGTTCAGCGCGCCAGAGCCCACGCCGATGACGAACATGAGCGTGAGGATGCCCAGGGTGGCGCCCAGGGTCAACAGCGTCATGACAATGGCCTTAATCGGCAGCACGAAAGAGCCAAAGACTAATGCCATGAGGATGAAGGTGGCGAGTACGACGTACAGCGCCATCCACGGCAGCTTGTGGAAGAGGGCATCGAGCGACTCGACCTCCATGGCTGGCGTGCCGCCGACATACAGGTTGACGCCCTCGGGCGCTTTGACGTCCTCGAGTTCGTGGACGATTTGTGCGTAGTCCTCGCGGTCCTTAATGCCAGCCGAAAGGACAGTAGTCCCGTCCTTGGTGGCGGTCGATGGACCCATGGGCTCGGTAAGGCCGTCGAGGCCGCGGACTTGCATGACGACATCGACAAGCTGCTCGTTGGTGGCGCCTTCCACCACGAGCTTGACCGGCTCGGTGCGGAAGGCAGGGAACTCGTCGTTGAAGGTATCCTGCGCCACGCGAGTGTCGTGGTTGGGCGGCAGGTAGGTTTCGTTGATGCCGCCGAAGGTGATGCTCATGATCGGCAGTGCGAGCGCAATGAGCAGGCCACAGATGGCCAGGGTCAGGCCCTTGGCGCGGCGCATGGCCCAGCGCGGCAGCTTGTACCACCAGGTGTCCTGAATGGTGCGGGCCGTGCGGGAGGTGCGGCGTACCGACCACAGGTCGATCTTGGGCCCGAGCATGCCAAACAGGGCCGGCAAAACGGTGACGGACAAAAGGGCCGCCAGGCCGACGGCGGAAATCGAGCCATAGGCAACGGACTTCAAGAAGGCCTGGGGGAAGAGGAAGAGCCCAGAGAGCGCGACGGCGACCATCGCCGCGGAAAAGACCACGGTCTGCCCGGCGGTGGCGGTGGTGGTGGCCACGGCATCCTTGGTGGAACTTCCCTTATCCAGTTCCTCACGGAAGCGGGAGACCATAAATAGGCCGTAATCGATGGCCAAGCCCAGCCCCAGCAGCGTGACCACTGCCTGGGCAAAGACGTTGACCTGCAGGAAACCGGCCAGGACGGCCAAAATGCCCAGCGAGCCCAGGATGGATAGGCCACCGACGATAAGCGGCATGAACGCCGCCACTACGGAACCAAAGACCACCAGAAGCAGCAGGCCAACGAGCGGGAGCGCGGCCTTTTCCGCGCGCGCAATATCTTCTGCCATGCCTTCATCGAGGGCGTCCGCCACGGCCGTGGCGCCGGCAACCTTGACCGGCGCGGAGGTATCCGTCAGCGCGCCCTCGATGGCGCGGAAATCCTTCAGGGTTTGTTCATCATCGCCCTTGAGCCCAATGGCAGCAAAGGCCAGCGAGTGATCATCATTGACCAGGTTGGGATTCTTGCTATCGAAATAGCTGGTGACAGAGTCAATCTGGTCCGGGTACTCCTCTTTGAGCTGCGCCAAGTGCTCCTTGGCGGCATCGAAGTTCTCATCGGGCGAGCTAAAGAGCAAAATCACGTCGCCGGAATTATCGCGGCCGAACGTTTCTTGTTCGATTTGCGCCGCGCTTGTCGATGCCGCATTCGGGTCCTCCCAGCCCTCCTGGCTCATGCGTTCCTCGAGCTGGGTTCCAAAGCCTACGAAGAGGGCAAGGATGGCACCGAGGATGACGATGGGAATGACCTTACGGTGCGCGTAGGAAAATCGTCCCCATTTTTCAAACATGTGGGGTAAGCCTCCTAGCTATTATTCAGTAGCGCAGCCAGCGGGCGGAATGGCTGGAGCCATGCACCACCTTCAGGCAGGTTATCCAGGTTGACGCGCGGCAGCGGCTCGCGAAAGACGCCGTCAATATCTTCTAAGTCAACGAACTCGATCTCGGGGTGGCCCACGGCCCAAGAGGCATGTTCGTGGAAACCCAGGACGGTAACAGGCAGGCCCTCATCAATGAGCTCTTCTAACAAGGGCTGAAAGTTCTGACCATCGGCAGAGGCCACCACGACGCCGGCGAGATCATCGCGCAGTTTTTCAATGTGGTCGATCATATCCGGATCCACGTCATCATCCTCGTGGATCTTCGGCTTGGCAAAGACACCAAAGCCCACGTTGCGGATGGCCTCCACCCACGGGCGAATCACATCGGCGCCGCCGGGGGAGACATTGGTAAATACTGCGGCCTGCGGATCCGCATCGACATCCACCGCGCGGTAGACCAGCCACCGGCCGATGGCATCAAAACGCGGGCGGTGCGCCGCGGTGGGGCGCCCGCCGAGCAGCGAGCCGAGCCCCATATCCATATTGGGTGCGTCCCACACCAGTAGATAGGTGCTCATTTACTTCTTCTCCCACAGGTATTCAGTAATGATGTGTTCTTTATCTAGGCCCTTGCCCTCAAACTTGGTGATGATCTGGCGATCCACCAATTGCGGGCAATCCGGCCACGGCCAGCCCTTGTACTCCAGGCTGGGCTCGACGTGTACGAGCTCATCTATCCATTCGGCATAACCGGCGTGATCGGTCGCAACGTGCAGGACGCCACCCTTCTTCAACCGGGAGGCAAAGAGGTTGAGCGTGCCAGATTGGATGATGCGGCGCTTGTGGTGGCGCGCCTTGGGCCAGGGGTCCGGGAAGAAGACGCGGATGCCGTCGAGGGATTCCGGGGCAATCATACGCACCATGACCTCCACGCCATCACCACGGATCATGCGGATATTATCGATGCCCTCGCGCTCCACCTGCCCCATGAGCTTGGCCAAACCGGGCTTATAGAGCTCTACCGCGATGATATTGGTGTCTTGCTCCAGCGGCGCCATGGCCGCGGTGGAGGTACCGGTGCCGGAGCCGATTTCCACGATGGTCTTGGCGCCGGTGCGGCCGAACCACTCATCGACATCGATAAGCTCATCGCTTAAGACGCGGCCCAGCTCGGGCCAGCGTTGCTCAAAAAGCTGGTGCTGGTTATCCGTGAGCTTGCCGCGGCGGAAGGTGACATTGCCCAGGCGCGGGTAGTCCAGGTCATTATCAAAGACCGCATTGAAGTCCGTTTGCGGCGGGCGGCCCGGCGGCATTTCTCCGGCAGGGGTGTTTTGAGAATTATCCGTGCTATTCATTGCGCCCTATTTTTCCCTGTCCAGGCATGGCAAGCAATATGCCGCGCCGGGTATTTTCCCCACCGTATGGGGGAGGGAGGATAACTGGTGGATTCTGCGGGGGTGGTTCTTTGTGGCATAGAATGGGTAAATAGGAAACTTTAATACCCCCGAAATGGTGTGGAGAAAATCACGCTTGATATCACAATTATCCACAGTGTGCTCGGTAAATGTCCGCTCACGGCGGTGGATATAACCGGAGTGGGAAAAATGACACTTAATGTGACCAATATTTTGTCTTTGCCGGTTAATCTGGAGGCGGAAGGCAAAGTTGGGCCGTGATATGCCCCGATTTTCACATCCTATCCAGAGGAGAATTTTTCATGACCGCCACCATTCAGGGCCTCGTTGGAGAGCTGCCTACAGACAATCAAGAACTGATCGATTGGATTAATGAAAGCATTGAGCTTTTCCAGCCGGACGAGGTGGCTTTTGTGGATGGCTCACAGGAAGAGGCTGACCGCCTCGCCGCAGAGCTGGTCGATAAAGGCACCCTCATCAAGCTCAATGAGGAAAAGCGCCCGAATTCCTACTTGGCGCGGTCCAACCCTGCGGACGTTGCCCGCGTGGAATCCCGCACCTTCATCTGCACCTCGAAGGAAAAAGATGCGGGCCCAACCAATAACTGGGCACCGCCAAAGGCCATGAAGGAAGAAATGACGGAGGCCTTCCGTGGATCCATGAAGGGCCGGACCATGTACGTCGTTCCTTTCTGCATGGGCCCGATTAGCGATCCAGAGCCCAAGCTTGGCGTGCAGCTGACCGATTCCGCTTATGTGGTCTTGTCCATGCGCATCATGACCCGCATGGGCGCAGAAGCACTGGACAAGATCGGTACGGACGGCGATTTCGTCCACGCCCTCCACTCCGTCGGCGCCCCGCTGCAGCCAGGCGAAGAGGACGTTGCTTGGCCATGCAACGACAATAAGTACATCACCCAGTTCCCAGAGACCAAGGAGATTTGGTCCTACGGTTCCGGCTACGGCGGCAACGCCATCCTGGCCAAGAAGTGCTACGCGCTGCGCATCGCGTCCGTCATGGCCAAGGAAGAAGGCTGGATGGCTGAGCACATGCTCATCCTGAAGCTGACGAACCCTGAAGGAAAGAACTACCACGTCGCCGCCGCATTCCCATCCCAGTGCGGTAAGACCAACCTGGCCATGATCACCCCCACCATTCCGGGCTGGAAGGCCGAGGTCGTGGGCGATGACATCGCCTGGCTGCACCTGCGCGAGGACGGCCTTTACGCTGTGAACCCGGAAAACGGATTCTTCGGCGTTGCCCCTGGCACCAACTACGACTCCAACCCGATCGCCATGGATACCATGAAGCCGGGCAATACCTTGTTCACCAACGTTGCGCTTACCGATGACGGCGACGTCTGGTGGGAGGATATGACCGAGGAGGCACCAGAACACCTCATCTCTTGGACCGGTGAGGACTGGACGCCGGCATCGTCCACCAAGGCCGCCCACCCGAACTCCCGCTACTGCGTACCGATTTCCCAGTGCCCCACCGCCGCGCCGGAATACGACGACTGGAAGGGCGTCAAAATCGATGCCATCCTCTTCGGCGGCCGCCGCAAGACCACGGTTCCGCTGGTCACCCAGTCCTTCGACTGGAACCACGGCACCATGATCGGTGCACTGCTGTCCTCCGGCCAGACCGCAGCGGCAGAGGGCGAAGTAGGCGCGCTGCGCCACGACCCGATGGCCATGCTGCCGTTCATGGGCTACAACGCCGGTGACTACCTGCAGCACTGGATTGACATGGGTAAAAAGGGCGGCGACCGCATGCCAGAGGTCTTCCTGGTTAACTGGTTCCGCCGCGGCGACGACGGCCGCTTCCTGTGGCCAGGCTTTGGCGAGAACTCCCGCGTTCTTAAGTGGATCATCGACCGCATCGAAGGCAACGTGGAGGCCGAGGACACGGTGGTCGGCCGTACTGCCCGCGCCGAGGACATCGACTTGGAAGGCCTTGACTTCGATATCGACGACGTTCGCGCCGCCCTTGACGTTGACCCGAAGGAATGGCAAGGCGATATGCAAGACAACGCCGAGTACCTGAACTTCTTGGGCTCCCGCGTGCCTGAGGAAGTGTGGAACCAATTCCGCGCCCTGAAGAAGCGCGTGGAGGACGCCGCTTCCTAACGCGTTCATCCGCGGTAAATCCCGCATAAAGCTAACCCCAGCAGCGTAAAGCTCTGGGGTTAGATCTTTGTTGGGGTTAAACAACACATTCTGTGGTTTAGACCTCGGAACGATTCCTGCACTACGAAAGTGGGAATAAATCGTCTCTAGGATTGGTCACGGGTCCAACAGGGCCCCTCGGCGAGTGCCCCAACCGGTGAGGACTGGAACGTCGTTATTCGAGGAGCTTGCTGTAGTGTGGGCGAGCTTTCATTACATGGATTAATAGTTCGTCCCCGTCGGAGGCAACAACGACGACGGTGTCCAGTAGTCGAGCGTGTGTATCAAAACCGAAACGGAGTTCTCGCCATTGGTTAGGGTCATCGTCAAGAGGCTCTATCCACAGTGGATAGGAAGCTGCATGGATTCCGTCGGTTTCTGCGATACCGTGCTTTGTGGCGGATTTGGCTGTTCTCGTGCCGCCGTGAGGGCGTTGATTGCTTGGCGGACAAGCTCAGATCGGGTGAGATTCTTTTCCGTAGCTAGGCGATCTAGGGCGCTAAGTTCATCGGTAGTCAGGCGTACAGCGACGACCTGAGCAGGCTCTGCTCCGCGACCGGGGCGTCCACGTCCGCGCTTTTTCAACATTTCTGGGTCGTAGCCTTCTTCTGCTTCGGAAACCCAATTGTCGAGTTGGTCTTGAGTGATGTTCACAGGCATGAAAATATCGTATAACGAAAATTGTGCGCTGTCGATATGAAGCGTTGTGAGTTTAGGTCCTACCTCGGCTACTGAACTAGCGCTTCTTTCTCCCGCTGCGCAGGGACTCCTTAGCCCGATAGTCCCGCTAGGGCCGTGATTGCTACGACCGTGTTATTTGCAATGTGAATGCACAGGGGAGCGGTAAGTGTCTTGAACCAGAGGCGTGCTAGCACCAAAAAGGTGCCAAAGAATGCGATGTAGAGCATTACTGCGGGGATGCCGTGTGCGAGGGCGAAGACAGCGACGGTGATAAGCGCTGCTGCCCAGGTGGGCATGGAATTTTGCAGCCAATCCAATAGGACGCGGCGAAAGGCCACCTCTTCTACGAGGGGAATGACAAGCGCGGTGCTGAGTACCACCATGATGGTGGCGGCGGGGCTGATCTTTAGTCCGGCGGAAAGGTTATTGCCGGCTGGTTCGCTGCCCAGGAGTGCATTGACGGCACCCGTGGCCGCACCAGAGCCCAGGATGGCGAGGGGAATCCACCACAGCAGGTGCCATAAGGAATGCTCGGCTTTCACAAACCCGGCATCGCGCCACGACCAGCCCAAGCGGCGGGAAAATCCGTACCAGACCGTTCCCAAGCCGAAGAAGGCACCGCCGACGGCGATGCCAAAGGCGACCCAGGAACCGCTCTTTGTAATGAGGCCACAGGCGATGCCAATGAGTGCCGCACCGGCAAATGTGGCGACGACGCTGGCCACGGCCCACCCCAGGTGAGCTGCGCGAACGGTGGGGGAGAGCTGTGAGCGCTGTAGTTGGTCCGGCATGCTGGGCAGTATAGTAGGACAACCTCGGTGCGAGCTGTGGCGCGGCCTAGTCCGGCTGCAGTACCAACGTCAGGTTGGACACGGCGAATTCGCGCAGGCCAGGAACCTTAGTCAGCCACCACGCCCAGCTGGGATGGTAGCGCGGAAAGGCGAGCTTTAGCGCGCCGGTGGACTCGGCCCAGGTGAGGCCTGCGGAGCAGGGGACATTAAATAGTGAGGTGCCAAAGACATTCTTGGGCGGGTGCCCATTGCGGCGGGTATAGCGGTCGCGGGCGAATGCACCGCCGACGTAGTGCTCCCACAGCCCGGTTTCGTGGCCGCCGAAGGGGCCGAGCCAGACGGTATAGCTCATGATGCACAGGCCGCCGGGGCGGGTAACGCGCAACATTTCTTTACCCATATCCCACGGGCAGGGGATATGTTCGGCGACGTTAGAGGAATAGACCACATCGAAGGAATCGTCCGCGAAGGGCAGGCGCGTGCCATCGCCGCGCACGGAATTGCTGAGGTGGATATTGGCCGCCGACATTTCCCCGGCATCGGGCTCAAGGCCAACGTAGGACGCGCCGCGGTCCGCGAAGGCGGCGGCAAAATAGCCGGGGCCGCCGCCTACGTCGAGCACGAGGGCATCGGCAAGCGGCACGCCCAAATCGCGGCCCAAGTTTTCCACCAGCCTGGCCGTATCTTCTGCCAGGCCGCCGTAGAAAATATCGGGGCGGGTTTGCTCGAAGCGGAAAGAGCGCAGCAGCGCCCAGGAGCGGGAGAGCGTGGCCATGTCGCGGGTGTGTTTCATAAACCACTAGGCTAATACCCCACGATGAAAATTCTTTTACTATGCTGGCGCGATTCCACCCACCCGCAGGGCGGTGGCTCCGAGCGTTACCTCGAACGCGTGGGGGAGTACCTAGCGGCGCAGGGCCACGAGGTGGTCTTTCGCACCTCTAAGCACATGAATGCGGCGCGCCGGGAGGTCCGTGATGGCGTGCGCTATAGCCGCGGCGGTGCCAAGTTTGGCGTGTACCCGCGCGCGTGGGCGGCCATCGCGGCCGGGAGATTGGGCTTGGGGGATCTGCGCGGTATTGACGTGGTCATCGATACCCAAAACGGCATTCCCTTCTTCGCGCGGTTGATTTACGGCGCGCCGACGGTGCTTCTTACCCACCATTGCCACCGCGAGCAATGGCCCGTGGCCGGTCCGGTGCTCGGGCGGCTGGGCTGGTTCTTGGAATCGCGCGTGGCACCGCGGGTATATCGGGATTCGACCTACGTCACGGTCTCGCAGGCCTCGCGCGAGGATTTGGAGGCGCTCGGCATTGACGGCGCGCGGATCATCGCCAATGGCCTAGACCCCATTCCGGCGCACGTGCCTTCCCTCGAGCGCGAGGCGGATAAGCACCTGGTGACACTCTCGCGGCTAGTCCCACACAAGCAGATCGAGCACGCCATGGATACGGTGGCGCGCACGCCGGGCGCGGTTTTGGATGTGATTGGCTCGGGCTGGTGGGAGTCGAACCTGCGCGATTATGCCGAAAAGCTCGGCGTGACGGATCGCGTGCGTTTTCGCGGCCAGGTGACGGAAGACTATAAGCACGCCTTGCTCGCGCGTGCCGATGCCCACCTCATGCCCTCCCACAAAGAGGGTTGGGGCCTTGCCGTCATGGAGGCCGCCCAACATGGGGTTCCCACGGTAGGTTATGCGTTTGGCCTGCGCGATAGCGTAATCGATGGCGAGACCGGGATCCTTGTAGAAGAAGAGGGCGATTTCGTGGCGGCCACCCAAGAGTTATTGGAGAACGCAGAGCTGCGCCGGCGCCTAGGGACTAATGCCCGGGAGTTTGCCGCGCGCTTTTCGTGGGACAAGACCGGCGCTGCCTTTGCGCAATTGCTCCAAGGCTTAGTAGCGGGGCGGTCATCCACAGGGCGGTAAGCGCCCACGGCAGCTCGGGGCGCGGGGCGTTGGTCTCTGCGGCGATGGCGCCATCAACCACCACGACGCCCACGCCAAGTTCCGCAAGGCCTGCCATATCTTGGTCCTGCCAGGCGCGCAGCGCCGCGCGGTACTGCGGCGAGGCCTGATCGATGACCTCACCGTCCACGCTGAGCTCGCCGGATTCCACCATGGGCACGGCCTTGGAATAGGGATCGACCGCGACTCCCGGGGTGTCTTCCGTATGCGCACCGCTATTTCCCGTGGGAATCTCCACCAAATTGGGCCGCTCCGGAAAGAATGCCAGGCGGCCGTCGATATCGTGCACCAGCTGCTCATCCACCCCGGTATCGCGGGGAGAAAGCACGGCAAGGCGGGACGGGGCAGGCAGAACCTGAATCGTGGCGGCCACTAGCGCCAGCGCGGCTGGAATCTGTGGCAGCGCACCGATGGAGGCAACGTATAGCGGCAGCGCGAGCATCGTGAGTTTGTGGCTATCGCGCAAGAGTCCCGCCCCCGGAACGTTATCGATGGCCCATTCCAGCATGCTGGGCAGTAGCCAACACGCCAGCGCCCCGCCGAGTCCTAGGGCGGCCAGGATGGTCAAGCGCGCCGGGACGCGGTGCGCACCCGCCAGCGCGAGAACTGCGACGAAGAGCCCGAATACGGCTAAGCCCACGGCCGCTTCGCCATTCCAGATTCCGCCGAGGCGTAAAAGCGCGCCCACCGTGCCCACGTGTTCTTCTGCCCGCGGGGAAAAGGCCGCGACGGCGGCTGCGGCATCGCCGGGCACGCTGGGTTGGAAAAGGCCTGGAACCAGCCACGGCAGCCACAAGAGGCAGCCCGCCAGGGAGACCCGCTTCCGGCAGGTAAAAAGGGCGGTGACCACAGCCAATAGCCCACCGGTGGGGGTAAGGGACGCCCCCCACATGGCGATCAACGCCAGCCAGCTGTGGCGGCGCCCCGCCCAGGCGATGACCGGGAGCAGCCAAGCGACAATGGCCAGGGACCATTGACCTTGTAAGAGGCGTTCGATGACAAAGGGGTTGGCCACCGCGATGGTCATCGCGGCCAGCGCCGCTATCGTGGTGCGAGACCACACCGCCGCGGTGAGCGCGGCGGCCCCGGCGGCGGCAAAGATGAGCACCCGGGCGGCCCACGCGCCGCCGAGTAAGGCTAAAAACCCATCTTGGGGTGCGTTGCGGGCAGGCAGGCTTCCCCCGCCCAGCGCGGATGGGGTAAGCCCTGGATCGTTTAAGAGCACCATATCGCGCCAGAGGAACTCGCCGGGCAGCGCGAAGGGCCAGCACACCGCGGCCACGAGAATAATTCCCCACAGCCCGAGGAGGACGCGCCTAGGCGTGTGCGGCATCATGGGCGTCACGGTGGCGGCGCATGTACTGGTAGGCGGCGAAAATGAGCAGGGAAACACCGATGGCCTTGCCCAGCCAGCCAACGGCCATAAGCCCTCGGATGGCGTAGATTACCGGGCGGACCTCAGCGAGGCGCTCCGCACGGGTATCCTCTGACCACCGGAAATCCGCTGCCAGCACAGAGCGATCCTCTGTGTCATCCTCCGCGATGAGGGTTCCCGCCTGCTGGATATCGGTGGCGAAAAAGACCTTGACGTTTTCCCGGACATCCACGATGGTACCGGTGGTGGGTTCGACCGAAATATCGCGGCCCACGGTATAAAAGGGCTCGACGATGACGGCGGCATCCGCATCCAAGTCCAAAAGCTCGCGCGAGTGGGAGTCATAAAAACGGCTGGCGGGACCCTTCAACTGGAAATCGCCCGTTTTCAGCTCGTCCGTTTGAGTGGTGCTGCCCAAATCCGCGCTGATATTGCTAAAAGTGTTCTTCAGCGGCAGCGGCTGTACGTCCTGGTGATAGGAGTAGATGGGGATGCCATCTACTTTTGAGTCGCCGGTAAAGTCCATCGGCGTGGATTCCTGGGCCAGGAGATCAAAAAATGCGTAGGAGCGCTGCTCCGTGCCGGAGGGGAAGAAATAGGTAAGGCCGTCTCGCTCGAAGTCCTCCCGGGTCAGATCGGCGTTGAACTCGGGCAAGGCGAGGACCCATTTATTGACAGGATCGGCTACCGGGAACGTGGATTCGCGGTTAAGCACGGAGTGCTGATCGATGGTGGCGATTTCCTCTTGGGAGTCCCCAGCTTTTCCAGCAAGCAGGCTGGTGACGGAATCGGTGGTGGCGATGGTGTCATCATCGGCGACCTCGCCGGTGGTAATGGTGCGCTCCAAGGTCAGCGGCCCGTGGTGCTGGTAGCACCACATCGGGGCGGATTTGTCGGCGCAGCGCGGGTCATCGCCGGATGCGGTAGCGGGGGCTTCACCGTCCATGAGGGCGCGCACGTCCATCCATACCGCATCGGTGGGTCCGCTCGAGGTGGAAAAATCTTGATCCAAGCCCAGCGGGCGGGTCCGGTTATTGTAGAGGGTCGGGGCGAGGGTACCAATGAGGAGGAAAATGATTGCGGCAATGACAACCCACGTCCGTGGCGAGCGTGGCCAAAGGTAGCGGCTCATTGCAGTACTATATCCAATCAGTTTCAGGTTTCCGGGGTAAAGGAGCAAGCGTGCGCACGCAGGCATCTGTGAAAAGACTACCCCAGCACCTGCCGGAGCTAGACGGCCTACGCGCGGTTGCAGCACTAGGGATCATTGTCACCCACGTATCCTTCCAAACCGGCACCGGGTGGGGATTTGCCGGGCGTTTCGATTTCTTCGTCGCCGTCTTTTTCGCCCTCAGCGCCTTTTTATTGTGGCGCCGGCGGGGGCTGCACACGGCGCGCGGCTATGCCCACTCCCGCATCGCGCGCTTGGCACCGGCCTATTACGCCTGCGTGGTATCGGTTTTGCTGCTGCTTCCCGATGCCCACTCCATCACCCCCACCCAGATCCTCGCCAACCTGACCTCCACGCAGATCTATGTGGTCGATGGCCTTGCCCCGGGCCTTACCCACCTCTGGTCCCTCTGCGTGGAGTTCTTCTTTTATCTGGTCCTACCGCTTCTGGTGTGGGCCCTTGGCAGCCTGCCGCAGCGCTGGCGCATGGCCGTTATCGCCGGCGGCGCCGTGCTGAGCTGGGGGTGGGGATTTATCCCCTTTGTCGCGGACTACGGCGAGGACCAGGTCAACTCGCAAATCTGGCCGCCGGCTTATGCCTCGTGGTTCGCGGTGGGCATGCTGGCGGCGGAGGTGGAAGAAAGGGGCATCGGCAAGCGCACGGCGCGGATTCTGCGGGTGCGCTGGGCCTGGGTTGTGCTGGCGGGGCTCGTGCTGTGGGTGGCGAGCCGGGATTGGTTTGGGCCGGCCGGGCTGGTGCATCCGGAGCCGGCGGAATTTGCCCGCCGCATCATCGCTGGGGCGGTATTCGCGGCGTGCGTGGTGGTGCCGGTGGCCTTGGTTCCACGTGGAACCTCGTGGCTTACCTCGCCGCTCATGCAGGCGCTGGGCGCGTGGTCCTATTCCATTTTCTTGTGGCACGTGGCGGTGCTCGCCGTGGCCTTCCCGTTAACCGGGGTGGCGCTGTTTAGCGGGAAACCGCTGGATTTTTGGGTGATCCTTGCCGTCACGGTGGTGGGGACCGTTGTGGTTTCTGCGGCGAGCTATACGCTTATCGAGCGCCCGGGCCGCGACCTTCTGATGGGCCGTGGCCGGGTCCGGGGCCGGGGCCGTCGACGGCGAAAAGGCAGGCCAGCCCCGCGGCACATAAGCACATAAGCAGCACGGAATCGCCGGCATAGGCCCCTGAGGTCCATGGAGCTCGGGCAAGGATGGTCCCGGCCGCCGCTACCACGCCGCTGGCAAAATAAGCCCGCGGAATGGTGGTCCAGCGCACGATGAGCCAGGCGGCCATGCCCGCAAGTACTGCCGGCCAGCCCACCAGTGCCAGGCAGGCTAGCGAGTACATCGCAGAGGCCATGCCGCCAGGATCCGGGTGCCAGGTGGGCTGCGGGCTGCGGCGCGCGGCGAAAAGCAGGCAGAACCCCAGCGTGGCCAGGCCGAGTGCGCCGCCAAAGAGCAGGGCGGCGCGGTAGGCAGGCTGCGCCTTAAAGGTCATGCGGAATTCCCCAGTGGTGCCCGCGGGGACGATAAACGCCTGGGTGGCGGCATCGATCTCGTATGGGGTGAGCTCGGTATCGCCGATAAATCCGCGCAGGCCCTTATTGAAGGCGCGCCCGGTAATGAGCAGGCGCTCCTCTTCTGCAGCAGCGATGGAAAAATCGGTGAGGCGATAATCGTCTGGCGGGGACCAGCCCTTTTCCGTCATGGACACCCATGCGCCGGTGGTACGTACGCGGTGGACGCCGGGCTCGAGGGTTAGGGTGCTGCCGGGGGAGTACCGGTGGGAATCGATGAGTACCGGCTTGGTGGAATCCACGGTGACCTCCATGCGGCGCGGCACGGTGACATCGCGGATGAGCACCCCGGTATCGTGCACCATCTGCTGGAAGAAGAATTGGTGCACATCCGGCGAGGTATCTGGCACGGTGACCACGCGCTCGATGGGGTGGCCTTCTACCTCCAGTTCCGCGATGCCGGTGCGGTGGGATAGTTCCACGCGGATTGCCTGGGAATCCCCGCCGGGCACGCGCACCGTCTTGGAGCGGAAGGGCTGGAGATCCACCTCTACTGCAGCACCACCCGAGCGCACCGTGACCGTGGTGGAGCTGGTGGCCATGAGTTTGAGGCGCGGTTGGCTGAAGTCACCGCGCAGCTCGATCCAGCCTTCATCGTCGCCGGGCGCGGGCCACCAGGCGGTGGAATTTTCCCCATCGACGGCGGCGGTGGCGGACTTTTCCGGTTGGGCGCCGCCAAAGGCGGTGGCGTCGGCGGCAGAAGAAGAGACCTCCACATCGCCGCCGTGGGTCTCCACCGTGGTCAGTGGGCCGGCGGAGGGATAGTCGCGCAGGCGGTTATACACGTGGCTGGGATCGTCTGTGGATAGCGGCGCCGAGGCGGCGCCGTGGAGCGTGCCGTAATTGCGATCTACCAGCGTGGGGGTATCGGTGACGATATCGGCATCATCGTCCACCAGCTCGCGGGCGGCGGGGCCATTATGGGCATCGAGGAAGGCCAGCGCCTCGCCGCCACCAGCCACGCGGACGGGATCGGTTGAGGTCAATGCCATGGAATGCTGCTCGAGCATAATCACATCGACCTCGCCAAAAGTATGCACCTCACCGCCAAATTTACTGCTCAAGGTGTCATTATCGGCGCCAAAGAGATCGTGGCGCACTATCACCGCGCCGATGCCCAAGCGCTGCAAGGCGCGCACGCCGCTGGCCGGATCCTCCTTCAGTGCTGCCATCACCCCGTCGAGGCCACGGATGGCCTCCGGTGGGACGAGGGGAATGGCATCGCGGACGGCCCAGGGGACATCAAGAAGCGGCTGCGCCGGCTCATCGCGGGTCCAACCCCACTCTTGGCGGGCGAAGGAGGCCTCGGGATAGATCAAAGTACGAGTATTTTCCGCGTGCTCGTTGATATAATCCGTGGCCTCGTGCCAATAGTCCGGCACCTCGTCGTAGGCGCCTAGGGGCAGCAGCCGCTGCGACCAGGCTGGGGAGAGGGCGCTGATGCACACGAGCAGCACCAGCGCGCCCACGGTCTGCTTCTTGGTGGGGCGCAGGCCAGTGGGCAGCGGCAGGCGCTGGCAGGCGCGGGCAAAGCCCAACAGCAGCGGGATGCGCACCAACGGATCGAATTTGTGCAGGTTGCGCAGGGGTGCTAGCACCCCATCGAGCGCATCGAGGTACCACGCCGCCTGGCAGCCCAAAATCGCCACGCCAGTAATCAGCATGATGGACCACACGCGGGGCAGCCGGCACAGTCCATAAATGCCTATCGCGGCCACGGCCATGGTGATAAGGACAAAGAAGGCAGAGGTCGCGAGCTCGTTGCCGGCGACGCGCTCGGCATCCGCAAAGGGTGACCAGCTCGTTGTTCCGCGCAGGATTTCCGGCAGGTTCAGCCACCGGGTGGTCACGTGGGAGGATTCGATAAATTCCGTAAACGGTGGGGCGTAGCGGCCCAAGATTAAAAGCGGGCCAATCCACCACGCGGATACGCACAGGCAGCCAAGCAGCCAGGCCGCGCCGGGCTTGAAGGCGCGGCGGTAGACCACGATGACAAGCGCCGGGGTGCACGCCGCGAGCGTGGCGGTGGCATTGACCGCGCCCATCAGCGCCACGGGAATCGTGGCGGCGGTAGCATCGCGCCAGGTGAGTTTTTCCCGCAGGAAGGGCAGGATGACCCACGGGGCGAGCATGACGGGCCAGGTTTCAGAAGAAATGGCCGTTAGCGTGGACAGCGAGCGCGGGGAGAGCGCATAGAGCATCGCCGCTACCCAGATCCACCGGCCGCGCAGGCCTATCCGGGTGGCCAGCTTGTAAAAGCCACTAAAGCCCACGCTTAAGACCAGCAGCCACCACAGGCGTTGGGCTATCCAATCCGGCAGGGGCTCGGTTAAAACAAAAAAGGGGCCTTGCGGGAAGAGGTAACCGTAGGCCTGGTTCTGCAGCTGCCCCAGGGTAAAGATATCGGTATAGGCATCGAGCGCGCCGCGCAGGAAGTGGCGCGGGTTCGCGGCCAGATCGTGTTTGGTATCGGCGGCGGTCAGCCCCCACGGTTGTACCGCGAGGATGAGCGCCAAGGCAATAATGCCGAGCGGGTAGGGCCGGGCAAGGCGCGCGCAGCGGTGGCGCAGGGCGCGGGCTAGTGCGCGGTAGCGGTGTACATAGGAACCGCTATGTGGGCCGCGGGGGAGCTGATCGGTCCGGTCATGCACGCCGGTGCGCCCATCTAATTGCGGGAACCGTATTCAGGCCCGCCCAGCACCGCATCATCGGCGGAGACCGCATTGCCTTCCGGCACGGTATCGCTGCCGGAGAACTGGGCGATGCCGATGATGGTGATAATGCCCAGGGCGATGCCCACAACAGCGCTACCCACGGCGGGGCCGAGGGTGCGCTTGTTTAAAGAATCGGATTCCAGAGCCATGGCTAAAGATATTAGCAGCTACTTAGAAGTATTCCGGATCGTCGTCATCCGCGTCTTCGTCGTTTTCTTGCGGGACGATAAAGACGGGCAGGCCCGCGTTGCGCACGATCTGGTCCGCCGTGGAGTTGGTCCACCAGGCGCGAAAGCCGGTGAGCGCGCGGGTGCCGGTGACGATGACATCCACGTCGAGCTCGTGCGCGGCATCCACGATGGCCGAAGAGATGGTGGTGGCGGATTCCACGAGATGCGCGCGGCCGGCCAAACCAAGGCTTTCGGCCAATTGGGTGCCCTGGCGGCAGATCTTCAGCGCTTCTTCGTAAGCCGGATCGTCTTCCACGCTATCGGGGGACACGGTGGACTGGTGCATGCCTGTGCGGCTGACGGCGCGCGCGGTTTGGCGGGCCACCGGCTCCCACGCGGTGAGGATTTCCACCGTGGAGGGGCGCAAAAGCTGGGCGGCGTACTCCAGGGCGCGGTCGGCGCGTTCGGTGCCATCATAGGCAATTAACATTGTTTTGCCGTTACTCATGTCACTAGTCTACCCACCGCCTAGGACAGTTCGCGAGGAATCCTGCACACTGGAAGGCATGACATATTCCCGCATCATTGTCAGTTTGGGCCTCGTGGCGGTGCTGAGCGCCTGCTCTAATTCCGCCTCGGACGAGGACAAGTCGCACGAATCTGCCGCTCCCGCGTCCTCATCACCCGATACCTTCGCGCCCGCCACCGAGGCGGCACCAGCGCCGGCGCCGGAGGATATTCGCGCCACCGCAGCTTCGGTGCTCATGCCGCCGGCAACCAGCTATGAGGACGCCAAGGCCAAGCTGGAGGCCGGGGTGGGAGGCATCTTCATCCCCAGCTGGGCGGATCCTGGTTTGCTAGAAGAAGAGGGCCGCAATATTAACGCCCTGCGCGCGGAACTAGGCCGCGATTTCGAGGTCGCCATCGATTTTGAGGGCGGGCGCGTGCAGCGTTTTTCTGAAATCTTGGGCGAATACCCCTCCGCGCAGCAGATGGCGGCGGACAACTCGCCGGAGCAGGTGGAACAGCTGGCGGGGGACATCGGCAAGCGGCTCATGGACTACGGCATCAACGTGGACTTCGCGCCGGTGCTCGATGTCGATGGCGATGGCCTCGAGGTTGTGGGCGACCGCGCCTTTTCCACCGACCCCGCGCAGGCCGGCGAATACGGCGCCGCCTTCGCCCGCGGGCTGGATGCCGCCGGGGTTAAGGCCGTATTCAAGCACTTCCCGGGCCACGGCCGTGCCTCGGGCGATACCCACCTGGCGGAGGCCATTACCCCGCCGCTAGAAGAGCTTGAGAACCATGAGTTCATTCCCTTTCGGAATGCCATGTCCGCAGCACCGAATGCGGCGCTGATGATGGGCCACCTCGCGGTCCCGGGCCTGGGCGATGGCCAGACTCCTGCCTCCATCCTGCCGGAAGCTTACGGCCTTGCCCGCGAGACCTTACAGTATGACGGCACCATCTATACCGATGACATTGGCGGCATGGCGGCGATTTCGGATTCGCTGCCGCTTGCCGATGCCGTGATTACCTCCCTCGCCGCCGGCGCCGACATGCCCCTGTGGTCCACCGAGGCCGATATTAATGCGGTGATCGATGCCGTCGTGGGCGCCGTGGATGAGGGCAGGCTGGCCTCTGAGCGCCTCGGCGATGCCGCCCGCCACGTACACGATGGGGACAGCGACTAGGAAAAACGCCCCTTTACCCGTTAACCTTTAAGGCGTGAAGAAGGCAGAAGGAAAAAACGGTGCAAAGGGCTGGCTTATCACGCTTGGCGTGATCGTTGGCTTCGTCCTCATTGCGGGCATCGCTTATGCCTGGGATGTCATAGCAAACCAGGACAAGATCCCGCGCAGCGTCTCCGTTGGCGGCGTGGATATCTCCGCCATGGAGCGCACCGCCGCCGTGGCCAAGCTCGAGGACGAGCTCAAGGGCGTTGAGACCCAGCCCGTGACCGTGACCGCAGGAGATCTGCAGTCCGAATTTACCCCTGCCGAATCCGGCCTGGCGCTGGATAACCAGGCCGCCGTCGATGGCATCGAGGAGCCTTCCCTCAACCCCATTACCCGGTTGGTTAGTTTCTTTCGCTCTACAGAAGACATCCCGGTTGAAACCGATGTGGATGATGGCAAGCTGCAGCCCACCCTTGACCGCGTCAAAGACGAGCTTTCTACCGATCCGGTCGATGGCATGCTGGAGCTTAATGATGGTCAGCTCAAGGTCACCGATCCCACGTTGGGGCAGACCGTAGAAGGCACCGAATTGCACGATGCGGTGGCAGCGAATTGGCTCGATAAGGCTGGCGTGCAGGTGGAGCCGGAAGAAATTGAGCCGGCCATTAATGACGAGGCCATTGAAAAGATGCGTACCGGTGACGCCGCCAAGGCCCTGGATAATCCGCTGACCTTGAAGGCGAAAAATAACGTCACCGCAACGCTGAATAAGCCGGAGATTTCCCAGTTCACCAGCATTGAGAAAAAGGATGGTCGGCTGCACCTAGTGGTTGATAGCAACCGCGCGCAGCAATTGCTGCAAGAGCGCACCGATGGCGCCGATGTGCCTGGCGTGAACGCCAAAGTGAAATTCGCTGGTGGCTCCAAGCAGGTCACGCCCTCCCAGGACGGCGAGATTATTGACTGGAAGCCGACCATGGAGGGCTTTGATAAGCGTGTGACTGGCGATGACCGCGAGTGGGACGCAACCTACAAGCCAGACCCAGCCGAGTTCACCACCGAGGACGCCGAAAACGCGACGTTTAACGATACCGTGGGCGAGTTCTCCACCGGTGGATTCTCTTCTGCCTCCGGGCGCAATATTCAGCTGGTGGCCCAAGAGGTCAACGGTGCCGTGGTGAACCCAGGTGAGACCTTCTCCCTCAACGGCTATACCGGCCCCCGCGGCACCGCGCAGGGCTATGTGGAATCCGGCATCATCATCGACGGCCATTCCGGTACCGCCGTGGGCGGTGGCATCTCCCAGTTCGCCACCACGCTGTATAACGCCGCGTACTTCGCGGGCATGCAGGATACCGCGCACACCCCGCACTCGTACTACATTTCCCGCTACCCGGCCGGCCGCGAGGCTACCGTGTACGAGGGCGCCATTGACCTGCAATTTACCAATACTTTCAATACCCCAGTGCAGATCGAGACTAATTTTGGCGGCGGTGAGATCACCGTCCGCTTGAAAGGCACCAAGACGGTAGAGGTGGAATCCATCAATAACGGCCGTTGGGCCAAGACCGAGCCACAACCGAGGTCCGTGCCAGGCAGCGACTGTTCGCCATCATCCGGTGCCCCGGGCTTTACGACGTCCGATACCCGCATCATCAAGGATCTCAGCGGCAAGGAGCTTTCCCGCGAGACCAAGACCACGGTCTACGATCCACAACCCATCGTGCGGTGTGGTTAGCCAGTAAGCAAAGTGCGTTGCCGCTGGCCCAATCTCGGCGGCCATGCAGCGCGCACAACCCAGCGTGAGTACGACAAAGGCTCCCGCAGCGGGTGTAGTGCCATGCTGCGGGAGCCAGACTCGTTAGTCATCCGTCTTGCCTCGCAGGGGGTTGAAGGTCATGTTTTTCGTGGGGGACAACCACATCATGCTCATCTTTCACCGGTGCCACCGTGGGCACTGCGTTAATATGGACGGTCAAGTCCCGTGTAGTGGTGTAGACGTTTATGCCTCCGGCTCGGTATGAAGTTCGGGGTTTGATTAGGATGTTAGCCGGCGCCAAAGAGGCCGTCGTTATCACGGTGAAGAGTACTCCTGTGTTCAACTTGCACGCAGTCGCGACGGTAAGGATCGCTAAAGTCCTCGGGTTGTGGCCTGTGGATTGGCGATAATCATGCGAGACAATAAAAACGATTGACCAGCCCGGTTATTTTATAACGCCGGTGCACATGCATTCGACTAGGAAAAGATCTCGATAGTTATCGATGAATCGGATCATTTCCCACATTTTGGGTCGAGTTATGACGCGAAAAACTCGGGCAGCCTTCAGAAGTTCATTAGTTTCGTGTAGCTGGTGATTTACACGGTCTAGCATTGCGTTTTCGGCAGCCAAATCTTCAGGTTTGGACTCTGGTATGTCCCCGGCACTGCGGGCAGGGTTAAGTCCAAAGACGGGCCGTATGCCATGAAACCCCAACTTTGGGGCTGCTGCCTGGCACGCGGGGTGCATCGACGTATTTTCCGCCGAGATGCGATCTTCCACGAGACGGACCGGACGTTCCTTGGCATCCTGATCAAATTTCCTTGGCATGTTCCAGATTTCCCCATCTACTGAAACGGAACGATACCTGAGAAACTTTACGCTGAGGCGGTCCGTTTACGCTTCAGCAACCTGGTCTTATGCAGAATGGCAGCAACGACTCAACCTCAGTAATGCATCAGCACTCTTGGAATGCGCACGCCCCTAATAATGGTTGGCTAAGATTTAAATCTGAACAACCTCTTGACGGCTCTCAGGCGATCGAATAAGTTTCTGGAAAAGTAAGCTATCAGGGTTGGAGAATAATGTCTTTATTTCTTAGGAAAGTAGCGATAATCACCGCGGGCTTCATTGCTACTTCTACAGCTACCACTGCGACTGCAACTGCTACCGAAACGCCCACTTTCAATCTATCAACCAACCAATTAAAAGTTGCCGAACTAGAACCGGGTCAAAGCGCAAGATTTGCCAAAGGTGAAGTTGCCGAAGTTCTCTTCGCAGGGTCCGAAGTTCGCAGTACCGAAGCTACCCTAACAACTATGGCTGCTGTTCCAGCACCAAATTGCATTGTAGCGCGAGCAGAAAAGGGATTCGTCCAAGTTTATAACAATTGTGGAGGAAGCGACCCACAACGAGTAAAAGTGGTGCTAGCCTTCGGGCTCGACACTCAATGCAAATCAATTCAACCAGGGACACGTACTAATATTGGCGTTGCCACAGGCCGAATCGATGGCGTTTTCCTTTGCTAACTGAGGGCTGCTGAACTATGAAAAGAGTTGTAAAAATCACGCTGGAATCTTATCCATTCTAGTCGCACTGAGTTGTTTAGCTCCCCTAGCATATGGGCTGGGTCCAGACGACCCACGGACTAAGAATAATAGAGGGATGTATACGGTGAAGTGCCAAGTCCATCAGAATACAACAGGTAACCCAGTTGTTGGTTTCGTCATCGGAAACCATAAAAATGATCCAGAAAAGGCTGAAAAAGAAGCAAATAACTTCGTTTCCAGATTCGGTGACAATCATGCTAAGAGACACTGTAAGACAATTGGCCAATACAGGCAAAACGGTGCTTATAGCACTAACTGGACTCCAAGATAATATAGAAATATATGCTAAATAAAAGTTTAAATCCAAGCGTCCACATTTGGTGCTATATAACGAAATTCGTCTGTCCATTCGAATCTCTGCCCAAAGCGAAAGAGAAATATCAGGAAGCAGTAGAACGTGTAAGACAGTCTCATAAGGTTCTTTTAGCATCCGAACAAGCTTACCTCTTAGGCCAGACCGAGCCGATATTTAGTCTCCTTATTGATGAAATTGTCGGATTTGGAGAAGAGTTGTCGGACTCAGAGAAAGAAAATTACTCCGTTTTCATTTTCACGACCATCGTTGAGGTACCAGAAAAAGAGGAAGATGATAAAAAAGACCCAGTAATGCAAATTGCTGCAAAGCTAGAGCTAGATGCCGAAGATGATTTTCCCTCAACTTTTCCTAGTCGTACTCGATTAATCTGGATGAGCGAAAGCGGAAAAGAATCGTCAAACTGCATTATTCAATAGAACCTGTCACCGGGTGGAGAAGTATCATTATAACTCTCTATCGTGCTTGACCCCTGTTTGGTGGGCACTTGGATGCGATCTACGAAGCTAAAGGACTGCTCGACACTGTGTGGGCAGCGGTTGGTGGCCGGAGGGGGCTAAAATCGCACCAGAGAGCTAGTAAATTGGGCGAAAGACAACGAAGCGTGAAGCACCACACCGTCTGGAGTCAGCACATCGGAGACTCCTGCCTTTAATCGTCGGCTGATTCCCGGTATGCATGAGGGCAGGAGAAAAGGTGACGCGAGCACTAGCACGCAGACAGTAAAGTTCAACACCTAAAACTCCGACTCAACAGTGGTGCAGGTCTTGAACGTTCACCACTAGGAGCGGTAACTATATTACCTGTGAAATACAGTTATCACTCAATATCTAAATCCTGGAATTTATTGGAAGAATTCCCCTTGCCAGTAACTTCTCCTTTTATGTCTTTTATGTCTTGCCGTACCCCTTTTATAAAGGACACCGCTTTTATCAGGAATAGTGTCAAGGCCACTAGTAATGCTACGGCAAATATAGAAAATATAATATCATATACCATCATAGTTGCATCAAGATAACGCTTGAGCGCGGCCTCCGGAAACCTCAAGGGTTAGAGATAGCGTCGTTGTCCATAAAACCTTCACTGCAGTTGCCTGGAAAGACATTCTAGCTGAGGCTGGAGATATATTTCGGTTCTGCCATTGTTGGGTTATTTCAAGGGAGGGCGAACTTGTAGTGTGGCCAATGGCTCTATGAATTATCGGGCTATGCATATTCCTAATCGTAGCGTTTACTTTCCCACTCTTTGCCGTTGAATAATCTGCATAGAATGAGTACGAGAAAGCGATGCCGTTGTACACAACTCGGCAGTTATCGTGTCGAACCCAGTTCAAATGATCGTAGCTTCGGCAATTGGAAATCCCGGTTCCTCTAGTAGCGTACCTACTAGGTCCCATTTCTACCGTACTAACGGAACCATCCTGGTATATATTCTTCTTCGTTACTCGACCGTACTCCTCAGTTTCTTCACTGCGTATAGGTTCCGATTCTGGATTATCTGCGTCAATTAATTCACCATTCTCAATTTTCCCAATTAGGCGATCTTGAATTGACTTGTCGGTGATTCCATTCTGAAGAAACACGTTCCTATACTCCCGCTCGATAGACCCATCGATAGGGTTATCCAAGCTTTCCACCTCTTGCTCTTCTGTAATTGCAGGGGGAGAGATAATTGAGGAAATTGCAAGCATGCTAGAGAGAATTAATGAACAACTTTTTTCATGAAATGTCCTTCGTATATTTAGAAAGTAAAATGTCTTTACATTTTACATTAAGTTCAATAGTTTTCATAGGATTGTTTCTAATTTGTTACATTTCTGCGGGCGTGACATGCGCGGAGGGTGTCTCTACTGAAAACCTAGGTGCTTAGGTGGACCTGACCCCCAGATGGTGGACACCTTGAAACCAGCATCTCGCTGGGGAAGTGAGGTACCTTTCCACCATGCCACGCAAGACCTACACTGAGCAGTTCAAGCGCGACGCAGTCTCGTTGTACGAGTCGACCCCCGGAGCAACGCTCAACGCGATCGCCTCCGATCTCGGGGTCAACCGCAACTCCCTGCGCACCTGGCTCGACGCCTTCGGCACCGGCACCAAAACCAACGCCAACGGTGAAAAAGTCGCCAGCCCCATTGCCGCAGCCAACAGCGCACGCACGCCTGCTGAAGGACTCTCCGACGCCGAACGCATCCGCGTGCTGGAACGCGAAAACGCCAAGCTCCGGGAGGAACGAGAGATTCTCCGCAAGGCGGCCAAATATTTCGCGGAAGAGACGAACTGGTGAACCGCTTCCGGTTCGTTGATGACAACCGAGGCCTCTACGAGGTCAAGCGGTTATGTGAGGTTTTGAAGATCAACCGGTCCTCGTATTACAAATGGAAATCAGCTGCTCCTGCCCGCCGGCGACGCGTCCTTGACGACGCGGTGCTGGGAGCGAGGATCAAGGCCGTGTTCACGGCCGAGAACGGTTGTTACGGGGCGAAACGCGTGACGGCGGCCATCAATTCCGATCCAGCCAACGACGACCTTTTCAATCACAAGCGCACCGCCAGGTTGATGCGCCAGATGGGCCTGTTCGGCTACACCAAAAAACGCCGGGTGAAGACCACCGTGTCTGCGAAACGGGCTCCGAAGTTGCCCGACCTGCTGAAACGCCGGTTCACCGCGGAGAAACCGAACACCATCTACGTCGGCGATATCACGTACCTGCCGATCGCGGACGGGTCGAATATGTACCTGGCCACCGTCATCGACTGCTATTCGCGGCAGTTGACCGGTTTCGCGATCGCCGACCACATGCGCACGGAGTTGGTCGAAGAAGCTCTCACGATGGCCCACGGGGTCCGAGGCAACCTTGACGGGGCGATTTTTCACTCCGATCATGGCAGCGTCTATACCTCTGGGCAATACCGGAAGCTGTGTGAACGATTCGGTGTCACCCAGTCGATGGGAGCAATCGGGACGAGCGCGGACAACTCGTTGGCGGAGTCGTTCAACGCCACGCTGAAACGGGAAGTCCTCCAGGACGAGTCCGTTTTCCCAAGTCAGATCGTATGTCGTCGGGACGTGTTCCGGTGGTGCACGCACTACAACACCAAGCGCTTGCACTCGTGGTGCGGCTATCGCTCGCCGAACGCCTTCGAAGCCGCCGGATCAGCTACACTTACTATCGCATCTTGATTAAATCCCCGTGTCCACTTTCCGGGGTTCGGGCCCGGTAGTGAGTCATGCTTGCTTAGCAAGGTGAGCTGCACGTGCCTATTGCATAGACGGAGGCCAGGATGTGGATCATGCACGCGCCTGGTCTTTCATGTGCACATAACGATGCACGGTCCCGACAGAGCAGCCGACTCCTTTAGCGATCGCACGCATAGATAGCCCTTGGTTGTGGAGCACCCGGATTTTATCGCGTTTTTCGTGCGCACGTCCGATAAACGCCTTACGAAGTTCCGATGTCTAGCGGCGAATGGTGTGGGGAGGACGACCGATTTTTAGGGCAGCTTCACGTGCGGTGAGCCTTGGAGATCGTACGCCTAGCCTTCGGGGTGCATCTGGCTTGACCATTCGGTACCTCACTTGCTGTTTCGTTGCGTTGTTGGGACCGTTTTTCGCCTGATTTTCCGCGTGCTGCTCGGATGGCGGACAATTGTTCGGGATTGAATCGTGTCCATACCCAGTGGGCGATGCTGGGGGCGAGGCGGTGGATTTCTTTTTCGGGGAGGGGGTCGCGGTGTTCTTTTTCTAGGTTGAGGTTGGCGGCGATGGCGTGTGCGTGGACAACTTCAACCCAGACGTTGATGCCGTCTGTCCAATTGCGTTTGTTCGCCCTAAAGGCCCAGCGGCGAGTACGGTCGAAGATATCCACATTGCGTCCAAAACCGGAGCTTTCCCGTGGTCGAGGGTCGTTCTAGAGGGGGCAGTGCTCCCAGGCTATCAAGGGGCTTGCGCTAGTTAATGGAGGCTGTAGGTGAGGTCGTGTTCTCCCCATAAGGTGCCGTGGTCGTTCTGAGCGGCCTGAAGTGCCCCGGGTTTTGTTCCTAGGCATTTGCCTTGATTTCTATTATTGCCTGTGGCGGGTTCTGCTTCCAAAACTCGGTTTCGACCTCGACCGGGGTTCGGTATCCCAAGCTTTGGTGGAGCCTTGTCTCGTTCCACCATGACACCCACTCGAACGTCGCGATTTCTACCTCGACAACATCATCCCACCTGCGGGTATGAATCAACTCGTTCTTGTAGGAACCATTAACGTTTTCAGCCAGAGCATTGTCATAGGAATCACCAACAGTCCCGGTGGAAGCGATAATGCCGTGCTGGGCAAGTCGCTCGTTGTAGACCACGCTGACATACTGTGAGCCGTGATCCGAATGGTGAATGAGACCTGTTGTTTCCTCAGCACACACGATCGCCTGGTTAAGAGCTTGCAGTGGCAGTGCTTCGGTCCGCATTGAATCTGATAACGCCCACCCGACGATCCGTCGGGAGTAGACGTCGGTGACAAACGCGGCGTAGACAAAGCCTTTCTTCGTGCGCACATACGTAATGTCGGCCACCCACAGCTTGTTCGGGCCCTGAGCTTTGAACTCACGCTCAACCAAGTCCGGGCGCAGATCAGGCACGTTAGCTTTTCGGGTTGTGATTGGTGATCCGCCTGTGCCTTTGCCAGAAACACCGGCCAGGCGCATCAGTCGGGCGGTTTGTTCACGCCCGATATCGATTCCTTCACGGCGAAGCGCATGCCACATTTTCCGCACACCGTAAGCACCGTAATTATCCCGATGAACAGCACTAATGCGTTCAACTAGAACAGCATCACGAAGGCGACGAGCACTTAACCCCTCGGGCTTTGGACTGGCGATAACCACGCGGGGTGATAAACCCACCAGCCCGGTTATTTTTCAACGTCTTACAAATGAACTCGACAGAGAAATAATTCCGGTATTCATCGATGAACCGGATCATTTCCGACGTTTCGGGTCGAGTCATGAGGCGAAAAAGCTGAGGCAGCCTTCAGCAGCTCATTAGTGTCGCGTAGCTGGTGATTTTCACGGCGCAGCCTCGCGTTTTCGGCGGCCAAATCTTCACACACAGGTTCTGGGATGTTTCCCGAACGGCGGGCCTGCTGGGTCCATTGACGAGCCGTGTGCCATGAAACCCCCAACTTTGGAGCTACTGCCTGGCACGCGGGGTGCATCGACATGTTTTCTGCCAGGATGCGATCCTCCACCAAGCGAACGACGCGGTCCTTGGCATCCTGGTCAAATTTTCTTGGCATGTTCCAGATTTTCCCATCTACTCAAACGGAACAAAACCTGGGACACTTCACAGCACGCGTTTACAGGCACTGCAGTCGCAGAAACGCTCCAACACCTCATCGACACCTACGGGCCACCCGCATCCACACTCACCGACAACGGACTGGTCTTTACGGCACGACTCACAGGTCGAAAAGGAGGCCGCAACGCATTCGAGAAAACCCTCAACCACCACCGCATCCAACAGAAAAATGGTCGTCCAGGCCATCCCCAAACTCAAGGAAAAATCGAGCGCTTCCACCAAACACTCAAAAATCGATCAACGCCCGACCACCCGCTAAAGCCGTCGCTGAACTGCAGACACTCCTCAATGAATTCCGCGACTACTACAACACCACACGCCCCCACAAAGCCCTAGGCCGACGCACCCCACACCAGGCCTACACCACCGGCACCAAAGCCAACCCAGCCCACAACCCGACACAAGAATGGCGCACAAGAAACGACGTCGTCTGGGACAACGGCAAAACCACCGTGCGCTACGCCGGCAAACTCTTCCACCTAGGCATCGGCCGCAAATGGAAGAGAAAGAAAATCCTCATGGTCATCGCCGACAACCACGTCATCACATCACTAGCCGAAACCGGCGAAGTCATCACCGAACACTACATCGACACCAGCCGCAACTACCAAAAGCCCTACTGGAAACAAGGAGACCCACCCCTAGACCCCAAATAACAACAAAACCGGCATCCCAGAACAAAAAGAAACTGAGATGCCGGTTTGTCAACGATGTCGCGACTCACCCGTCAAGCATGTCGCGACTCATGACAGTGGAGCCGACGACGGGAATCGAACCCGCGCCAGCAGCTTGGGAAGCTGCAGTTCTACCATTAAACTACGTCGGCGCTGCGCTAAATGCGCTTTCCCTACTATACACCTTGGGTAGGCGATTGAGTAGAATCGGGTCCGTGCTTCTTTCAGATCGTGATATTCGTTCCGCCATTGATTCCGGAGAGCTGGGCATCGAGCCCTTTGATAGTGAGCTTATCCAGCCTTCTTCCGTTGACGTGCGCTTGGATAAGTACTTCCGCGTATTCAATAACTCCCGCTATACGCACATTGACCCCAAAGAGGAGATGCCGGAGCTTACCACCTTGGTGGAAGTAGAAGAGGATCAATCCTTTATTCTTCACCCCGGCGAGTTTGTTCTTGGTGCCACGTTGGAGAAATTCACCCTCCCGGCTGACCTTGCCGGGCGTTTGGAGGGTAAATCCTCGCTGGGACGGCTGGGCCTTTTAACCCACTCCACCGCGGGCTTTATCGATCCCGGCTTTTCCGGGCATATCACCCTGGAGCTTTCCAATACCGCGAACCTGCCCATTGCGCTATGGCCGGGGATGAAAGTGGGCCAGCTGGCCATCTTTAAGATGACCTCGCCGGCGGAAAGCCCCTATGGCACGGGTGCCTTGGGATCGAAATATCAAGGTCAGCGCGGCCCAACGCCATCAAAGTCTTACCTGAACTTCCGCAGGGATTAATCTGGTATTTACATAAAATCTCTAGGATGAGGTTTTATGCGGATGACTGTTATTGGCACCGGTTACCTGGGTGCTACCCACGCCGCCTGCATGGCGGAATTGGGGCATGAAGTATTAGGCGTCGATGTAGACGAGGATAAAATCTCCGTCTTGCAATCGGGCAAGGTTCCCTTTTTTGAGCCGGGGCTGCCGGAGGTGCTCGAGCGCAATATTGATGCTGGGCGCTTAGGGTTTAGCACGGATTATGACGAGGCCGCGCAGTTTGCCAACGTGCACTTTCTCGGCGTGGGAACCCCGCAGCGCCGCGGTTCTTATGCAGCGGATATGACCTACGTTAAGGCCGTTATCACGGACTTGGTGCCCAAGCTGCGCGGGGAGCACGTCATCTTTGGCAAATCCACCGTTCCGGTAGGTACGGCGGCGGAACTCCAAGAACTTGCGGACGGTTTAGCGCCCGAGGGAACTCGCATGGAAATCGCGTGGAATCCAGAATTTTTGCGCGAAGGTTATGCGGTGCACGACACCATTACCCCGGACCGCATTGTCATTGGCACCCGCGAATCAGAATCCCGCGCGGAAGAGCTTGCCCGCGAGATCTACGCGCAGCCGCTAGCGAAGGACACGCCCTTCATCGCGACCGATCTGCAGACCGCGGAGCTGGTAAAAGTATCCGCCAACGCTTTTTTGGCGACCAAGATTTCTTTCATCAATGCAGTTTCCGAGATTTGTGAGATCGCGGGGGCGGACGTGGTGGCGTTGGCGGATGCCATTGGCATAGACAAGCGCATTGGTCGCAAGTTTCTCGGCGCGGGCCTGGGCTTTGGCGGTGGATGCCTGCCCAAGGATATCCGCGCCTTTATGGCGCGCGCCGGTGAGCTCGGCGCTGATCAAGCGCTGACCTTCCTGCGCGAGGTGGATGCGATTAATATGCGCCGGCGCGACCGCATGGTGGATATGTCTAAAGAAGCCTTCAATGGCTCGCTATTGGGCCACCGCGTCACCGTGCTGGGCTGTGCCTTTAAGCCGAACTCGGATGATGTGCGGGATTCGCCGGCGCTCTCGGTGGCTGGATCCTTGTCCTTGGCGGGTGCGGCGGTCACCGTCTATGACCCAGAGGGCATGGAAAACGCCAAGAAGGTTTTTCCCACCTTGGACTATGCCGCCGACACGGAAACCGCCTTGCGGGAGGCGGAACTTGTCATCCTGGCTACCGAGTGGGAGCAGTTTAAGGAACTGGACCCGAACGAGGCCGGCGAGCTGGTAGATAATAAGCGCATTATCGATGGCCGCAATGTGCTGGACGTTGCGGCCTGGTCCAACGCCGGCTGGAAGATACAGGCGCTGGGGCGCACGCTTTAACGGCGGCGTGACGGGACCGTAAACGCGGCAATCAGCGTGGTAATTGGGACTGCGAGGGTCAGTGCCATGGCGCCGACGCCGGAGCGCAGGAGTTCGGTGGCGACGAGATCGCTGCTAAGTATTTGCCCCGCGGGGCGTTCAGCGGCGGTGATGAGCAGGAGCAGGGGTAATGCGGCGCCGGTATAGGTCAAAATGAGGGTATAGACCATCGAGGCAATGTGGTCGCGGCCGACCCTCATGGCGGATAAGAAAAGCTCTAGCGGTGTGGCAGCGGGGTCGGATTCATGCAGCTCGGTGATGGTGGAGGCTTGGGCGATGGCGACATCGGCAAGGCTGCCCAACGCACCCACGACGAAACCGCACAGCAGCACGCCCAGGATGGAGACATTGGGCATATATAGCAGCAGCTTGAGGTTATCTTCGGAGCTAAAGCCTTGCAGCTGCGAACTATCGATGGCCGCCCAAGCCAAAAACGCGGCGATGGCGAGCGCCGTCAGTGAACCGCCGACCGCAGAAGCGGATTTCCAATTCACGCCGTGGACAAGCGGCACGGCAAGGAGAATGATGGCGGTACAGGCGGCGAGGGCCACCCACAGGGGATTGGTGCCCGCAATGAGCGCTGGGATGAGGAAGCTGAAGACGATACCAAGGCTCAACCCCAAGCCGATGATCGCGCGCACCCCATGCCACGCCGCGAAAGCAATGATGACGATCGCGATGACCACTCCCCAGAGCAGGAGGCTATGGCTGCGCTGATAATCGGCAAAGGCATACGATACTGCCCCGGCAGGATCGGTGGCCTTGGATAGCACGATGTCATCGCCCGGCTGCAATTCTGGGTCGCCCGCGTTGCCGTAGGTGACCAATTGGGTCATCTTTCCCTCGTCCTCGCCGGAGGTGATCTTCACCAGCGCCCGGTCACAGTCCACTTCTTCCTTTTCCGGAATAAGCGGCGGGGTATCAAAGGCCAAGCCGGTCTGCTCCGATTGGCACGCCGAATGATCGGTCTTCTCCACGGTGCCTTCCACCTGCGGGTGGTTCAACGCGTAGGTGGACTCGAACTCCTCCGAGGTATGCTCAGAGGCAGCACTAGTGGGCCAGAGCAGGACGAGGCCGACCAGCATGGCGATAAGGGCCGCACCGATGGCGGTTACTAGCCCAATGCGCCACGGGTGACCGGATACCGAGTGCGCCAACTGACGTGGCTTTAGGCGTTGTAACCTCGACCGGCCCTGCGCGTGCCCGCTGGACTCCGATCGACCCTGCGCTTGCCGATGCCGCGAAGCGGCGCCCGTCGTCGAATTAGAAACCGAGGAATGTCGTCCCATACGATGTATTGTCAACGATTATTACTGCAATTACCAATCGTCTGCTGGGGTGCTATTGGCGGTAGCTTACTAAGAAATTGCCCAAGCGTTCGATGGCGTTTTCTAATTGGGAGGCCCAAGGCAGCGTGACCACGCGGAAGTGATCCGGGTGCGGCCAGTTGAAGCCGGTGCCTTGGACCATGAGGATCTTTTCCGCCTTGAGGATGTCCAACATGAGTTTGGAATCATCGTGAATCTCATAGACATTGGGATCCAGGCGCGGGAAGAGGTACAGCGCGCCCTTGGGCTTTACCGCGGAAACACCCGGAATCTCATTGATCTTGTCGTAGGCGATATCGCGCTGGCGCAGCAATCGTCCCCCAGCCCCGGTGAGCTCGTAGATGGATTGGCGCCCGCCCAGCGCCACCTGGATGGCGTGTTGGGCGGGGACATTCGGGCACAGGCGGGTACCTGCCAGCAATTCGAGGCCCTCGATAAGCCCGTGCGCATTATGCTTCGGGCCCGTAATAACCATCCAGCCTGCGCGGTAACCACAGACGCGGTAGGCCTTGGATAGGCCATTAAAGGTAAAGGTCAAAAGATCGGGGGCCAGCGAGGCGATGGAGATATGCTTCGCATCGTCATAAAGGATGCGGTCATAAATCTCATCGGCCAAAATCAGCAGGTTGTGCTCCCTGGCGATGTCCACGATCTGCTGCAGGACCTCGCGCGAATACACCGCACCCGTTGGGTTATTGGGGTTGATGACCACAATGGCCTTGGTCTTTTCGGTGACCTTGGACCTAATATCCTCGATGGACGGGTTCCACTCGTCTTCCTCATCGCACAGGTAGTGCACCGGGGTGCCACCGGCCAGCGAGGTTGCCGCCGTCCACAGTGGGTAATCGGGCGCCGGGATAAGGATCTCATCGCCATTATTGAGCAGCGCCTGGGTGGTCATGGTGATAAGTTCTGATACGCCATTGCCCAAGAAGACATCGTTGATATCAAAATGCGGGAAGTCCTCGAGCTCATAGCGCGTGACGATGGACCTCCGGGCCGAGGTAATGCCTTTAGAGGTGGAATAGCCCTGGGAGGTGGGCAAGGCGCTGATCATATCGCGCATGATGACATCGGGTGCATCGAAGCCAAAGACGGCGGGGTTGCCGGTATTGAGCTTGAGGATGGTGTGGCCGTCCAGCTCCATTCTCTCCGCTTCCGCTGAGACCTCACCGCGAATATCGTAAGCGATGCCCTTTAATTTTTCGGACTGGTCAAAGATGCGGGGTGTGGGAGAAGTCATGGCCATATTGTGCCATCTTTCACAGCGCTAAGAAGGATTGCAGCGCAACTCAGTGCTATTTTTTATTCCACTTGCTGATTTGCTTCTTCGCCATTTCCATAGCTTGACCAGTAATTTCACCGGCCTGCTGGCGGCGCTCGGCCCACATTTTCTTCTCTAATTCTTTTTGGTGCGCCCGCTCGTGTGCCGTCAGTGCACGGATTTCGCGCTGTTGTTGGCGCTCAATCTGCCGCACCGAGGGGGCATGCCACGATTGCGGGCCCACCTTGGCCACGTACAAGAGGATCCACACGATGGGAATGAGCGCTGCGGCTACGGCACCGCCCGCTAGCAACCAGGGGCTATTCATGGTGGCGCTGAGCATGACAAGAGTAGGCGATGCCGCGAGCAGAACCACCGAGCTGGTCAGCGCGGTAGCGATGCGGGGCTTTTTCGCGGCATTAAAGGCGCGCTCCACATCGCCCTGGGAGTAGATTTTTGCCTCTTGCGATCCGGTCGCAGGGATATCACTGAAAATTGGCGCCAAGTCCTTGTGGGTGACGGCCTGCATGACGCTATCGGAGCGCTCCTCAAACTCGGTCATAGATAAGCGGCCTTCGCCCACTGCGCGGGCTAGATCCGTCAGGGCATCGTTGCGCTCTGAATCAGATAGACGCAGTGTCCGGTCATAGGGGGAGGATCCGTAGCTATTAGTCACAGCCACCATAATAGACAACCTGATTCAAAAAGAATATGCCCTGCCACGGTGGCAGGGCATAGCTTCTAGTGCGGGGTACACAGGCTAGAGCTCTTGCGACTCATCTTCTTTGTCGTCCTCGTTAGAATCCGATTTTTTCTTTGGATCGGATTCATCAACCGTCTTGGAGTTCTTCCTTCCCACCAGGTTGGCCAAGAACGGGAAGATGGCAACGGTCAATGCGCCACCGGCGACGAAGATGGATGCGGTTTCTTGCTTCATCAATTCCGAATTAACGGCCAGCGACGTCACGGCTACGATGATCGGCAGGCCGGTCGCCGTGTACAGGCTGACCTGGAGGCGTTCGCGCACCGTTTCAATTTCGGAGCCGGTGTGGCCCACATTTTCGCGCAGGAATACCGGCAGGCCGCGGGTGACGAGAATAAGCGCCGGGATGCCCAGTACCTTCCCCGGGTTATTAGCGATGGTATCCCAGTTAATCGTCATGCCGGAGACCACGAAGAAGACCGGGATGAGCATGGAGTGAAAGACCACATCGAGGCGGTGTTCTAGCCGTCGATGGAATTCATCCGGAATGATGCGGTTCAAGATGATGCCGGCGGCGAAGGCGCCCAGCACGATGTCGAGCTCAAAGACCGCCGTGACGGCCATGAGGGTGGCAAGGATCAGGATGATAAGGCGCAGAATGGTCTGGTTGGTAGACCCCGCACCGGAGATAAACGCCGCTTTAACCCACGGAATCGTCGTGGCAATGGCCGCCGGCATGATGGCGACGGCCACGGAGATGCCGATGAACGCAAGCATAATTAGCAGCGTGGTCCACGTGGAGCGCGTGCTCAGCAGCAGCGCCATCGCGGTAATGGGGGCGACCTCACCAATAGCGCCGTGAATCATGACCGATTTGCCCACTTTGGTCTCGAGCACACGGTCCTGCTTCAACATGGGTTGCAGCGTTCCCAGTGCCGTGGACGTCAGCGCCGGCGCCACCACGATGGCACCTGGGACGTTATCGACCAAGAAGTACGCACCGATGCCGCAAGCCACGAGGCAGATAAGCCAGGTGGACAGCGCGGTTCCCGCCTCTTTGGTCTTGAGCGTAGAAATCTCGATTTCAAAACCGGCGAGCAAGAAGAGCGCACCAACGCCCAGCTCTTTCAGCATGCTGATGCCGGCATCCTCATGCGCGACATCCAAAAGCGATGGGCCGATGACCATGCCAAAGATGATCAAAAGGGCAACGGCCGGCAGCCGGTTGCCCAACATGAACGACACTATGGGCGCCAACAGCGCCGCTAACATGATCCAGGCAAAGGAAACGAGGCTAGTGGTGTTTTCCGTCGCACCCGCTGCGAGAACAACAGTATCCGCAGCCCATCCCACATCTAAATGCATGGATCACAGCGTACGCACTCATCCCTGCACATGCCTACTCGGTATTCGTGTCCTTCGGCGGCGTGGGTGGCTTCGGCGGTTCCGGTGGCTTGGGGGCCTTGGGAGGCTCTGCGCTTGCCGATGGCGCCGGTGGTGCAGGCGGAGTGGATGGCGCGGACGGCGCGGACGATGCCGGTGGAGCCGGCGGGGCTGGCGGCGCAGCTGCCTCGGGTTTTTTGTCAGCCTGCGGTGGCTTTGGCGCTGCCGGAGCCTGTGGTGCCTTGGCAGCTTGCGGATCCTTTGGCGGTTGTGGAGCTGCAGGTGGTTCCGGCGCAGCTGGTGCTTGCGATGCAGCGGGTGGCTGCGGGGCCCTAGGCGGTTGGGGTGCCGCGGGTGCTTTCGCATTTGGAGCAGCCGGCGGAGTCGGGGCACCTGGAGCTGCCGGGGCACTTGGTGCTGCCGGAGCCTTCGGCGCCGCCGGGACGCTAGGTGCCGAAGAAGAACCCGGAGCCGCAGGGGCCTTAGGAGCCTTTGGCGGCGTGGGAGCACCCGGTGGGGCTGGCGCGCTGGGCGCGGAGGGGGCACTCGGTGCAGAAGGTGGAGTAGGCGCCGACGGTGCATTAGTGGATTGCGGCGCGCTCGGTGAGCTGGGTGCGTTGGGTGCCGAAGGAGCCTTGGGGGCCGCCGGTGCCGAAGGCGCGGCTGGAGCTGCCGATGCCGAAGGAGCAGAAGGCGCGGAGGGTGTAGCAGGTGGAGTGGCAGCGGTGGGGGTATTGCTGGAGGAGGGGGCATCGGCAGGCGTGGGTGCCTTGGGGGATTCAGCGGTGGTGGTAGCTGAGGCCGCACGGTGGCGCACTGGGGTGGCCAAGAACGCCTTGGGGAGAGGCTCTGGAAGGGTGCCCTTGTCATCCAGGGAAATGGAATTGCGCAGCATGGTGGCCACGTCGTTGACCTGGGTGGTGGGGGTGGACTCGGCGGCCAAAGACTTCACGCCGCCGGTCATCATGACATTGCAGAATGGGCAGCCAGTGGCGATTTCCTCGGCGCCGGTCTCTAGTGCCTGCTCCGTGCGGAACTCATTGATGCGAGAACCCAACTTTTCTTCCATGAACATGCGCGCGCCGCCGGCGCCGCAGCAAAAGGCCTCATTGCGGGACTTGTCCATCTCGCGCAGTTCTACGCCGGTGGCCTCGAGAAGCTCGCGCGGGGGATCGAAGACCTTATTGTGCCGGCCCAAGAAGCACGGATCGTGATAGGTGATGGGCTTGCGGTTTTCTGGGGTGCGCGGAACCGGCTGCAGCAGCTTCTCGCGTACTAGTCGGTTGAGTAGCTGCGTGTGGTGGAAGACATCGAAATGCCCGTCGAAGTCCGGGTACTCATTGCGGATGGTATTAAAGCAGTGCGGGCAGGTCGTGATGATTTTCCGCTGGCCTTCCGGCACGCCCTCAAAAGCGTTGTTGAGGGTTTCCACGTTTTGTTGCGCCATCATTTGGAACAAGAACTCATTGCCGGCGCGGCGAGCGGGATCGCCGGTGCAGGTCTCGCCGGTAGAAAGCACACCGAATTTCACGCCGGCGGTGTGGAGAAGATCCACGACGGCGCGGGTGGTGCGGCGACCATTGTCATCATAGGCACCGGCGCAGCCGACCCAGAGGAGGTATTCCATATCGGAGAAATCCGCGGCGTCCTCGCCAATGATGGGTACCTCGATGCCATCGGCACGCGCCTCATCAATCCAAGCGCGGCGCTCGGAATTATTGCGGCCCCAGGGGTTGCCCTTGGTTTCCATGTTCTTAAATAGGCCGGTGAGCTCTGAGGGGAAATCGGATTCCGCCAAGACCTTGAAGCGGCGCAGGTCTGCAATATGGTCGATGTGCTCGATATCAGTGGGGCATTGATCCACGCAGGCCCCGCAGTTGGTGCAGGACCACAGGACGTCATCGTCGATGACACCAGCCATCGAGAGCACATCGAGGCCCTCGTGCGGGCTGTAATTATCTAGCGCACCTTGGCGCAAGTCCATCATGACCTTTTTGGGGCTGAGCGGCTTATCGGTATTCCAAGCCGGGCACAGCTCTTGGCAGCGGCCGCATTCAGTGCACGCGGTTGAATCCAGCAGCAACTTCCAGCTGCCAGGGGTGATGTCTTCTTCCAAGTCCGGGGTGGGCAGGGATTTAAGCGCCTTATCCCCAGAGGTATTGCGCTGGAAAAAGATATTGAAAAACGCCATGAAGCGGTGCCACATGACACCCCACTGGAAATTGCGGGCAATAAAGAAGATGAAGAGGAGCCCGGATAGCAGCTTGACCAAGGCGAAGAAGCTGACCAGTGCCGGGGACTCAGGCAGTGCCTTAGCTAAGTGAACGGTCAAGAAATCCGCGACTGCGGAACCGCCACCAAAGGCCGCGATCTTGGAAGCTTTGACCAAGAGCATGCTGAGGCCCTCGATGAATACAATGGCCTCTACCCACCGGGCCGCCGCCGTTTGGGAGTTGAAAAAGCGGCTGCCGCGCTCGGTATCGCCTAGTTTCAGGCGCACTCCGATGAGGAAGCAGATGCCCAGCAACGTGCCGATGCCGAGTATTTCTTCTACAAAGTGATACACCGGCCAGGTGCTTAAGCCAGGCCACCCTTTATCCGGGGCGAAGGTTTGGATATAGGCCTCAAACCACACCAGGATGCCGAATAAAAAGCCCACCATGACCGCCCAGTGAGCGGCATTGACCAATGGCTTTCCCTTGAAGTGGGTGTGGCCGAAGACCTCTACCAGCACGCGCCCGAGGCGTTTTAGAGGGCTATTGGTGCGCTCTAGTTGGGTTGGTCCGCCCGAGCGGATGAACTTAATGAGCGCGCCTATGCGGGCGAAAAAGTATAGCCACACCGGAATCGATGTGGCTATAGCAATCCAACCGGACACGGTTGTCATTCGTGCTCCTTCACTACTGATGCTCCACGTTGTTATCTACCTTAAAGCCTCAAGGCGTCATCGTGGGAGTCAGTATTCAGTAACTATGAGTGAAGGGATATTGGCCTTAGTAGTGGAAGCCGCCTTCAGCTTCCGCCTTCTCAAAGGCGCGGGTAGCGATAGGAACCATACGTGCCTTACGCGGGAGGACGGAGAAGACTCCACGGACGGCACGGGAGAAGATCTTGAGCTTGCGCTCATCCTTCTTGGTCCACTCCCAGCCAAGCTTGTTGCGCAGCTTGTCCGGAATCATGCCGATAGCAACCCACAACAGCAGACGAGATGCGTAAGGTGCAATGGGCTTCCACAGCCAGTTGGGCACCTTGGGATCTGGGGTGTCGAGGGTAAGGCCGTTGATGATGCGGGAGCGCTCGATGGTTTCGCTGATATCGAGGGTATCGATCATGTTGTCTACGTACTCTTCAAACTCAGCGTACGTCTTTGGCGCATCGTCGGGCTCTGCAACCTCGTAGAAGGTGTACCAGGTACGGGTCTCCTGGAAGAGCTGCTCGCGCTCCTCTGGGGTCAGAGGATCCATGAAGTTGCCGGCCAGCTGGTACGGCATTGCAGCGAAGGTGGCGTGTGCCCAGTAGTACACATCCGGGTTCAGCGGGTGGTAGCGGCTTCCATCTGGGTGGGTGCCCTTGATGTCCTTGTGGAAGTCACGAATCATGACGCCAACTTCAGGGCCTTCATAGATCGTGCGGATGATCGGGAAGGCGGAGCGAACCAAGCGTGCAACCTCGTTATCGAAAACGTTCGAGTGCTGCACCAAGGACCGGCTGACGTCACGCTGGGCAATCTGCAAAAGACCAGCAGACAGTGCGACGAATGCGGAGCGCCAGTCACCAAAGCGTTGCCACAGGATGGAATCTGGACCCAGCTCAGGCAGGTTATCGGTGTTGTTATCTGCAGGTTGGGCGTGCTTGTCGTTTACAGTGCTTTCAGGATTGCTCAGAGTAGTCATTATGCCTCCTTAAGGGCAGTAGCGGACTTTTGTTGATTCTGGCGTTCGGACGAGGCGGACTCAGGGGCGTAGTTGGATGCTCGCTTGAAATCGTGGGCCGGTGCATCGAACCCTGCGAGCACTTCGCGGATTCCGCGTACGGTACCGGGCTGAACCAACCACTTATCGTGCTTGACGGTTAGTTCTCCTGGTCCACGAATCTCTAGCTGGCGGACGTAACGGCGGCAGTGATCGGCGCGGGCTTCGATGACAGCCAGTGGGCGACGCTTGAGGTAAGAGTCGCGCGGGGTAGGGCCGTCAACAAAGAGGGCATTAGGCAGCCCAAATACCTCTACACCGTGGTGCAGGTACATGTCATCGACGCTGGCCTTTGACCGTCCCGGAACGGAAATCCACGGGGATTCCTCGCCGGTGGCGCGAATCAACACATCGAAAGCTTGGGTTTCCTGACCGGAATCACCGAGGTAGGAGATTTCCCATTTGCCTTCTGCGCGGTCGAATTCGGCACCAGTAACGGCGGTGGAACCGCGGAACTCGGCGCCACTGGCAGCAACAGCCTCTTCAAGGTGGCGTACTACAGAAGCTGGCGAGCCGTCAGTTTTCGTGAGGCGGAGGTACGGGGTGCGGAAGTGGTACTTCCGGGAGACCTCGGTGGCATCAGCGGAATTGAAGTGACCGCCGATGTGTGGTTCTTGTTCAAAAAGAACGGTGTCGAATCCAGAGAATGCGCATTCAGAAGCCGCGGCGCATCCGGCTACTCCGGCACCGACGACTGCGACGGTCGGTCGGCGATATGGCTTGAACATACTGTTCCTTTCGAGTTTCACAGGGCACTTACCGGCCGCTGTGTATTGGCAATTTATGTACTCAGAGAGAACACAATTTGTGGATATGTTGTGATAGTACACATATCCCCAACAATTGTGAAGTGGATTACTGGATTTAAAAGCTGGCTGGTTATGCTGCGCAGTGCTTAGGGGAGGAAGCGCAAGGCCTTTCCTAAGCGCAACGCGGAGCTCAGCAGGGTGCCGTAATACTTATTGGGAAGCCAACTTGGCCCGCGCATCGGCATGATCCTTTGCGAGGAAATATTCTTCGCTTCCGTATATTTGGTCAGCCCCTCGTGGCCATGGCGGCGGCCAACGCCGGACTCCTTGACGCCACCCAGCGGGGTGGAAATCGAGGCCCACGTGGAGGCGTAGCCATCATTGATGGTCACGCTGCCAGCATCGATTTTCTCGGCGATGCCCTGCGCGGTTTCGGGTTGGCCGAATACAGAGGAGTTCAGGCCGTAGGGCAATTTATTTGCCTGCTCGATGGCCTCTTCAACATCGCGCACGCGTTGCACGTACACCACGGGGCCAAAGACCTCTTGCTCTGCAAGCTCGGTGCCTTCACCCAAATCAGTGAGAACCGTGGGCTCAAAGTGGTAGGGGCCGATATCCGGGCGGGGCTTGCCGCCGGTAATAACGGTGGCACCCTTTTCTACCGCATCATCGACGAAGTGCTGCACCACATCCAATTGGTTTTGGCCGATGAGTGAACCCATCGTGTAGTCCCAGTTCAAACCGGAACCAAGTTTGATGGATTCGGTTGCCCGGCGGAATGCGGTAATGAATTGATCGAAGATGGCATCGGGCACGTAGATGCGTTCAATCGACACGCACAGCTGGCCTGAATTGGAAAAGCAGGCGGTAGCGATGGTGTCAATATGCTTGTCGATGTCCGCATCCGGCGCGATGATCATTGGGTTCTTGCCGCCCAGTTCTGCGGAGTATCCAACGAGGCGCTCGCCTACGGTGGTGCCCAAAATCTTGCCGGTCTTGGTGGAACCGGTAAACATCAGGTAATCGCAGCGTTCGGAGATGGCGGAGCCGACAACTCGGCCGGAGCCGGTGACGATCTGCAGCAGATCCTTCGGCAGTCCTGCTTCCTTCAAGAGGTAGAGGGAAATCAGGTTAGAAAATGGGGTGGATCCGTCGGGCTTGGCCACAACGCCATTGCCGGCAAGTAGTGCCGCAACGGCATCGGAAATGCCCAATGCTAATGGGTAGTTCCACGGGCTGATTTGCCCCACAACGCCCTTAGGAACTCGCTGCAAGTGAGTTTTGGTGATGAGCGGAAATGCGCCCGGCTGCTTCTGAGTGGCCAGTAGCTTTGGCGCATTATTTGAGTAATAACGCGCGTTATTTAGTACATCGAGTACCTCATCAAAAGCGGCCGTGCGGTCCTTGCCGGTTTCCAGTTGGATGAAATCCGCCAGCAGCTCGCGGTGTTTAGCCACGAGGTGGTGGAAGCGCTTCATTACCTTTACGCGCTGCTTAACGTCGGTGTCGGCCCAGGCCTTTTGGGCCTGACGCGAACGGCGGAAAGCCTCATCTACGTCTTCTTCGGAACCTACTCCAACCCATCCTAATTTTTCTTCGAATAGGGGGGAATGGACCGCTTGGTGCTCGCCTTTATCCAGCGAACCAGTGGAGTAGTTAGTGGTGAGATGTTGTAGCTCAGTCAGTAAATGCTGTGGCAAGGGCCGTTCTTGTAGACGGCGTGGTAAAGACATGTAATGCACGCTCCAGAAAGATCAATGAAAAGGTTCGTGAGCTAAAAAGCTCACGAACAATTGGGAAGCCGGTGTGTTTTAGAACGGGCAGCCGGCAGCACGGCGTGCGGCTACTGCATCATCGGAATCCGGCTTGTCGGTAGATTCCGCGGTGGCAGCAGAGTCCTTAGCCTGAGCGGCGTTGTAGCCTTGGATCTTCTTCGGCTCCTTGTACTTGCCCTCAATCATGCCGTTCTTGATCATCAAGGAACGACCAGGCTCCATGTAGCGCTTGTCCTCTGGGAGGTGGTCCATGATGAAGCGAACGGACTTGGCGATGCGGTCGAAGCGCTTTTGGTCGCGCTTGGTCCACTTCAGATCCAAGATGTCGCGGTACTTCTGCGGCAGGGTAGCCACAGTCAACCAGATGGCGCTGCGCATAATGGGCTTCCAGATAACCTTCCATACGGCCTCTGGAACGCCTTCCGGAGCCTTGACCGGCTCTACGCGTGCGGTGCGCAGTGCGAAGTCAACGGTCTGGTTGCGCTCGAGCACGGTGTCTGCCATGTCATCCATGTACTTGATCAAGTCATCGTAGTTATCAATGACCGGACGCTCAGACATGCCGTACTTGTCCCACCAAGTCACGCCCTCGCGAACGATCTGGTCGCGCTCTTCCTTGGTGAACGGAGTACCGAAGAGATCTTGGGCGTAGATAACGCGGTAGACGAAGGTAGCGTGTGCCCAGTAGTAGGTCTCTGGGTTCAGGGAGTGGTAACGCTCGCCATTTTGCAGCGTGCCCTTAATGGTGACGTGGTAGTCGCGGATACGCTCACCGATGTCCCCATCATCGTAGATGGACTGAATAATCTGCGGCGTAGAGCGCTGCAGACGGGCGAAAGGTTCGTCGAAGAACTTCGAGTGGTCCAAAAGGGACTGACCAATCGCAGGGTGCATATTCTGCAAAATGCCGGTGTAACCGCGCAGCAGCTGCAGGCGGTTATCCGAGCCCCACTTCCACAACAGGGAATCCGGGCCCAAAGGAGCGCGGCGCAGTTCGCGCTTTTCTTCCTTCTTGTCCTGAGCGTTTACTTCTTCTGCTCCGGACTGAGAGGAATCAATGTGGGTATTTTCTTCGTTTGCCTGTGCATTTTCGGGTTTCAGTGAGTTGGACAATTCGACCCTCCTTAGTCGATAAAATCTGATGGTTGTGTAGCGTAACACACACCGGTGCGCACCTATTACATGGCGCACAAATTTGGGGGTGCAACGATGTGCGCTGCGGGTTTAGTGGGGGATCGGAAGTTGACAACGGCAGGGGGTGCGATAATCTTCATTAAACATATGACCTGGGCTACACTGTTGCGGGCGTATTTAATTGCACCCCTATTTGTGTGACGTGTCTCAGGTAGTGTTAACGTGTGTTCAAGCTCATTTAATCAGTGGATTGCGTAGGTCCAATACTCATCGTCGGCTTGTGTACCTCTGGCCGCGGTAAAGAGTGGGCTGAAAATTCACCGTAGACGGGGGATGCCGCTAAAACAGGCTGCTACCCCGCCTTTTCAATTCCACAGAAAGGTTCCTTCATGGGCAGGATTAGTATTCCAAAGTTTGCAACCGCACTGGCTGCCGGGCTTGCGGCTTTTGGTGTAACAGGTTTTGCGGTAGCCCAAGGTGGCTTGACCGCTAATATCGCACTTTCAGGAACCTTCTTTAAGGTGAACATGAGCCACCTAGAGGGCGAAGGATTGTCGATCTTCGTTGATAGGGACAAGATGGGAGAGGAAACCATCCCGGCCGCGCGCTTGAAGTTTGAGCACGCCGTGGCTTCCAACTTGTGCCTGTCTGCCAATCTTCCTGATGTCCCAGGGATTGGCGAGACCACCTTCGCCCTCCGTGCGAATGGTGATGACAGTGTGGAGGTAGAAAACCTCTTGGTTGGTGCTACCGACATTAAGGGTCAGCTCGATCTGACGAACGCCAACGTGGGTGTCGACGCCAGCCAGGTCAATGACAAGGCAGATCCAGGTTCGTGGGGATTGTACGCGCAGAAGGTGACCCTGAGCGCGGATGATATTCGTACGACCTCGGTGGGAGCAGAAAGGCTCGCTGCCTCTGGTGTGAATGTGACGGTGAAGAGGGGAAGCAACAACAATGGCTGCTAAGTCTTCTGATGATGAGACTTTGCGCATGCCTGCGGTGACCGAAACCGATACCGATAACGGCGAAGCTGCACGCAGCGCCCAAGATTCCTCCCAGGAGTCGGCCGGAAATACCGCTGGTGAGGCCGCCGTTGGCACCGATCACGCTAGTGCTGCGGAGACGAAGGCCGAGGACACCGCTGATGCTGGTGCTGAAGCCACGGCCACGGCGGAAAGCGATGGAGAGAACACATCGCAGTCGGTAGCGGATGCGGTCAAAGGTGCTAATGAACCGCAGGATTCCGCAGCGAATAACAAGAATGACAAAGCCGTAACCAGAGTGGCCCCTAAAGAGAGCTGGTGGAAGCGGTTTAAACACTGGCGCAAGCGTCGTCCGTTCGCGGGTGGCTTGTTGCTTATCTTGTCCGGCATCGCCATCGCTGCGCCGGCCTATATTACTGTGCGCATTTCAGATCTTTTGGTCATGATTTCCACGGTGTCTGGCGTTTCGACGCTCCTTATTGGTGCGGCACTTATCATGTTCGGCCTAGGATCTTGGTTTAGGCAGGAGACATCGTCTTACCTGGGTGTTTTAGCCATCTTGGTAGCGATCGTCGCGCTTCCCACCACCAACCTGGGTGGCTTCGTTATAGGCAGCCTTTTGGGCATTATCGGTGGTGCGCTCGCATTTGCTTGGCAGCCACAGGATCGCCAGAAGTCTCCTAAGAAGCGCAAGAAGAAGAAAAAGTCCCAGGCCAAAGAACTGGCGGTTTCAGCATGAAGCTATTCAGGCTGAGCTCGCTACCGCGTCGTCGCTCCGCTCGTGTGGTAAAAGGTAGTGCGCTCGCAGTGCTCTGCGCTTTTACAGCGGTGTGTGCGGTGAACCAACCTGAGGAAACCCGTGCGCAGGAAGGCTTGGCCTTAGCGCAATCTGAACTCAGCACGGTGACTGCTGATAATGTCACCCTGACTGGAAACGTAAGCGCCTCGCTCATCACTGTGCCTACCGCACAAGGTGAACAACGAGCACTGAAACTCGTAGGTGATAAGTTGGCGGCGCGTAACCTCGCGTTGACCCTGCCCGCTGCTATGGGGCAAGGCAAGCTAACCACTGGTGATGTAGAAACCACCGTCACGGACGGGCCGGTCACCGTCCTGACCACTGGACTGCAGACAACGCCTGCAGTGGTGGATCACCCCACCATTCCGGTAAACGTCGATCTATCCAACGGCGATCTCAACGCGGTGCTTGATCAATTGGGCGTTCCTGACCCGCACGTGGTGCCCGATGCTCCTATCCCGAACGTTTTGATGGAGCACATTTCGCTGCAAGATGTCACCATGGAGCTGGTCAACCTGCAGGGCGCTAATTTGCACGCCCCGCAGGTCCAGCTCAACGTGCAGTAACCACGCAGCGGCTCCTTCCCTTAAGCCTCGTTGAACTGCGATTGGTGCAGGCGCCAATAAGCGCCTTGGGCGCGCAGCAGTTCTTCGTGCGAACCTTGCTCGACGATGCCCCCGTTTTCCATCACCAAGATCAGATCAGCATCCCGGATGGTGGATAGGCGGTGGGCGATGACGAAGGAGGTGCGCTCGGCGCGCAGGGCATTCATGGCCTCCTGGACAAGCACCTCGGTGCGGGTATCCACGGACGAGGTCGCCTCATCCAAGATGAGCAGCGCAGGCTGGGCCAAAAAGGCGCGAGCAATGGTAATCAACTGGCGCTCACCGGCGGAGATGGCGCCGCCATCTTGGTCGATAACGGTGTCATAGCCCTCCGGTAGGGAGTGCACGAAGCGATCGACGTAGGTGGCCTTGGCCGCGGCGATAACCTCATCGTCCGTGGCATCGAGCCGGCCGTAGCGGATATTGTCCATGATGGTGCCCTCAAAGAGGACGGCATCTTGTAGCACCATGCCCACCTGGGAGCGCAGGGCGGTGCGGGGCATGTGGGCGGTTTCGTGGCCATCGATAAGAATGCGGCCTGAATCGATGTCATAAAAGCGCATGAGCAGGTTGACCATGGTGGTCTTGCCCGCGCCGGTGGGCCCCACGATCGCCGCGGTTTGCCCCGGCTCCACGCGTAGGTTGAGCCCGGTAATAAGTTCCTTCTCCGGCGAATAGGAAAAGCCAACGTCCTGAAACTCTACGCGGCCGCGGGCGCGGCCTACTAGCTCATCGCTGGTAGCCTCCAGCGATTGCTCTTCCGCATCGAGGAATTCGAAGACGCGCTCCGCAGAGGCCACGCCGGATTGCACCTGTTGCATCATGCCGCCCAATTGGCCCAGCGGCTGGTTAAATTCGCGGGAGTACTGGATAAAGGCGGTGGCCTGGCCCAGGGTCATCTGCCCGTTGGCCACGCGCAGGCCGCCAAGCACAGCGATGGCCACATAAGACAGGTAGGACACGAACTGCATGATGGGCATCATGATGCCGGAGAGGAATTGCGCCAGTGCAGAGGAGCGGAAGAGCTTGTCATTGCGCTCATCAAATTGGCGCGTCATATCCTCCGTGCGGCCAAAGACGATGCCCAGATCGTGGCCGGAGAAGGACTCTTCCACTTGGCCATTGAGCTGGCCGGTAGCGCGCCACTGGGTTTTAAATTGGCGCTGCGAGCGCCCGCCAATGACCCCGATGATCAGCGCGGTTAGCGGCAGCGCCAAGAGTGCCACCAGGGCAAGTTGCCAAGAGATGCTAAACATCATCACGGTGATGCCCAGGATCATCAGGATGTTATAGAACAGCTGGGAAAGTGCCTGCTGGAGGGCCTGTTGCACATTGTCGATGTCATTGGTGGTGCGCGAGAGGATATCGCCGCGCTGGTGGGAATCGAAGTAATTTAACGGCAGGGCATGCACCTTGGCCTCCACGCGCTTGCGCAGCTCGTAGACCGTGTCGATGGTCAGGCGGTTTAAGATGAGCCCCTGCCAGAGTTCGAAGGCGGCAGAGACGATGTACATCGCGATCACCGCGATGATAAGCGTACCCAAGCGGGTAAAGTCGATGCCCTCGCCGGGAGTGAAATCCATGCCGGAGGCCATATCGGCCACCTGATCCTGGCCCTGGGCGCGCATACCGTCGATGGCCTGCTGCGCCGAGATGCCAGATGACAGCTCGCGGGAGATGACGCCAGAAAAGATGACGTCCATGGCATCGCCCAAGATTTTAGGGGCAAAGACCGCGAGGAAAACACAGACTACGTCCATCGCCGCCACTACCGCTAGCATGCGCTTATAGGGCATGAGTAGCAGCAGTAAGCGCTTGGCAGAAGGCCAAAAATTCTTGGCCTGACGCGGTGCGGAACCGGACCATTCATCGGCGGCGACCTTGGCCTCAAGCTCCTGGAGCTCGGCGTCCTCAGCGGAGGAGTTGTGTGTGGTGTCCTTGGCCATTAGTGCTCTCCTCCAGCTACTCCAGCGGTTTCTTGGGATTCAACGATTTCCTGGTACACCTCTGAGGATTTCAGTAGCTCAGTGTGGGTGCCGCGGGCGACGATGCGCCCTTTATCGATGACCAAAATCTGATCGGCATCCTGGATGGAGGCCACGCGCTGGGCCACGATGATGGTGGTGACGGCCTCGCCGCGCTGAGTAAAGGACTGGTGCATGGCGGCGCGCACATTGGCATCCGTGACCACATCCAGCGCGGAGAAGGAATCATCAAAGAGGTAAATGCGCGGCTGGGCCACGAGCATGCGGGCAATGGATAGGCGCTGGCGCTGCCCGCCCGATACATTGGTGCCGCCCTGTGCAATGGGCATGTCCAGGTCATCGACGAAGTCCGCCTGCGCCACGCGCAGCGCCTCCCATAATTGATCGTCGGTGGCCTCGGGGCGGCCCAAGCGCAGGTTGGAGGCCACCGTGCCGCTAAACAAGTAGGCCTTTTGCGGCACCAGCGAGACACGGCTGACGATGTCCGGGCGGGAGAGGGAGGTGGTAGGGGTGGCATCGATAAGCACCTCGCCCTCGCTCGGGACGTAGAGGCGCGGGATGAGGGACAGCAGCGTGGTCTTGCCCGCGCCGGTAGAACCGATGATCGCGGTGGTGGTGCCGGGAGTGGCGGTAAAGGAAACATCCTCTAGCACCGGGGCATCCGCGCCGGCATAGGAGAAGCTGACATTGCGAAACTCTACGGTGCCGGACATGGTTTCCGGGGTGACGGTATCTTTCGGCGGGGTAATGGACGGCTCGTGGCTTAAAACCCCGGTGATGCGGCGGGCACACACAAGGGCGCGCGGGAGCATCATCGCCATAAACGTGCCCATCATGACGGCGGCGAGGATTTGCAGCAGGTATTGCAGGAAGGCGGTGAGCCCGCCGACATCGACAAGCCCGGCATCCACGCGTTGGCCGCCAAACCACAGCACTGCGCCCGTGGCCACGTTCAAGATGACGGTGATAAGCGGGAACATGAGAACAAAAAGCTGGCCGATTTTCAGCGAAAGCTGGGTAATGTCCTTATTGGCCTTGGTAAAACGCTCAGTTTCATAGGCCTCGCGCACAAAGGCGCGCACGACGCGGATGCCGGTGATTTGCTCGCGCAGGGTGCCGTTGATGGTGTCCAGCTTGTCCTGCATGGAACGAAAAAGCGGCATGAGCCGCGCGATGAGGACGGAGATGGTGCCGAGCAGCACCGCGACAGAAACCCACACCAACCAGGACAGTCCGGCGTCCTCGCGAATGGCCATGATGATGCCGCCGATGGACATAATGGGCGCTGTGACCATGAAGTTCAGCATCATCATGTAGACCATCTGCACCTGCTGCACGTCATTGGTGCCGCGGGTAATAAGGGTGGGCGTGCCGAACTCGCTCATATCTTCCGCGGAAAACGTGGTGACCTTGCGGAAGACCTCGCTGCGCAGGTCCCGGCCCACGCCCATGGCCGTGCGGCTGCCGCACCACACCGCGCCGATGGCGGTAATGACCTGGACAAAGGCTACGATGAGCATGATTGCGCCGGTGTCCCAGATATAGTCGATATCGCCCTTGGACACGCCCTCATCGATGATCTTGGCGTTCAAGGACGGCAGATACAGGGTGGCCGCGGTGGACAGCGCCTGCAGGATAAGTACCGCTAGGACATAGGGCGTATAGGGTGCCGAGCGGGTAAAGAGGATTCGGACCAGATCCATAAACCTGCGCTTCTTTCGAGGGAGAATAGGGATTAACCTGCAAGCATATCTGGTCGGCGCAGATGGGGCGAACGGTATTTATATTTAGGCACCTGACCTCGTAGCCGAACCTAGACCAAGACGTGCGCCAATTGTGCCCTGGCGATGACGCTGGCCCAGTCCTCAAAATCCGTAATTGGCGTGCACAGCCCCTCCCACGTGGTAACGGGAATGCCGCGGGCCTTTAATTCCATGACGATGAGCTCGCGGTCCCCGTGGGTGGCCAGCTGGTGGACCTCGTTATGGGTGATATCGCCGTCTACTCCCACGCGTACGTTTCCCAGTAGGCGCAGCCGCGGGGTCGTACCCGGTGCACACTCGTGCGGCACGGCCTCATCGACCACGCCGGCAAGCCCCGCGAAGCGGCGAAGTAGACCGAACGGTGCAGTTTTTTCTGAGATGAGGTCTACGCACATGCCGGCGCTTAGGAGTCTTTCCACGGTGGATAGGGCGGCAGGACCTTTTCCAATGATGGCGACACGCTGCATAAAAGTTCCTCCTCGGGCAAGTCTGGTCGGCCCGCAATAGACTACATTGTCTATAAAGTTAGGTCGGCTTGGTCTAGAAATAAAACATTTTATTCTCCCTTTCTGCCAAGCTCAGCGCCGTTTCCAGAAAAACGTGCTGCGTGAGCTACCGGGGTTGCCTAGTGTGTGAGCTCATGAACCCAACGACGAACCTGCTGGATGGTGGACACTCCTTCCGCGATCCCCATATCTCGCCCGAAGGCACGCGCGATACCGCGCCGCTTTCCACCGAGGTGGCCGCGCGCAATGAACAGCTAGTGGACACGTGGGCGGACAAGCTCTACGCCGAATCCGCAGACAACATCACCGAGTGGGCCGCCGAGCATGCCCCTGGCCAGCTTGCCGTCACCATGTCCATGGAAAATACCGTGCTGGCAGAGCTCTCCCATCGCGCCGGGCTCGCTGCTGACCTGCTTTTTATCGATACCGGCTGGCACTTCCCGGAGACCCTCCAGGTGGCCGAAGAGGTGGACAAGCGATACCCGGATCTCCCCCTAGTCCGCGTGCTGCCGCTGCTTAGCCCGGAAGAACAAGACGAGGTGTACGGCCCTCGCCTGTACGCGCGCGATACCGCCGCCTATAACCGCATGCGCAAGGTCGAGCCACTGAACATGGCCATGGATCCTTATGCAGGGTGGGTCACGGGCCTGCGCCGGGCCGATTCTGAGCACCGCGCCCACGCCCCAGCGCTCAGCCTGGACCGCACCGGGCGGTTAAAGATTTCGCCGATCATTACCTGGGACTTGGACGATACCGATAAATACATCGCAGATAATGACCTCATCATCCACCCGCTGACCCTGCAGGGATACCGGTCCATCGGCGATGCGCCGTTGACCTTCCCAGTCGGCGACGGTGAGGACGCCCGCTCCGGGCGAGTATTTGCAGATGGCAAGACAGAATGCGGGTTACACGAATAATGAGCACACTTTCCCCACACCTACAAGATTTAGAAAATGAATCCATCCACATCCTGCGCGAGGTGGCCGGGCAATTCGACAAGGTAGGCATCCTCTTTTCCGGTGGCAAGGACTCCGTCGTCGTCTTCGAGCTAGCCCGCCGCGCCTTCGCCCCGGCCACGGTGCCTTTTGAATTGCTCCACGTGGATACCGGCCATAACTTTCCCGAGGTCATCAAATTCCGCGATGACCTGGTCGCGGAATCCGGTGCCCGCCTCCACGTCGCTCACGTCCAAGACTGGATCGATAGCGGCGAGCTGCAGGAACGGCCCGATGGAACGCGCAACCCGCTGCAGTCGGTGCCGCTGGTAGAGACCATCGCCAAGCGCGAGTACGACGCCGTGCTGGGCGGGGCCCGCCGCGATGAGGAACGCGCCCGAGCCAAGGAACGCATCTTTTCCATCCGCGACTCCTTTGGCGGGTGGGACCCTCGCCGCCAGCGCCCCGAGCTATGGGATCTATACAACGGCGGCAAGATGGCCGGCGAAAACGTCCGCGTCTTTCCCATCTCCAACTGGACCGAATCCGATATTTGGGAATACATCGGCGCGCGCGATTTAAAGCTGCCTCCCATTTATTATTCCCACCAGCGCGAGGTATTCAAGCGCAATGGCATGTGGCTAGCGCCTGGTGAATGGGGCGGCCCCGCAGAGGGGGAGGAGCTGGAAACCCGCACCGTGCGCTACCGCACTGTGGGCGATATGTCCTGTACCGGCGCCGTGGAATCTACCGCATCGACCCCGGACGAGGTGCTCGCGGAGATCTCCATTTCCACCCTTTCCGAGCGCGGCGCCACCCGCGCCGATGACAAACTTTCCGAGTCCGCCATGGAGGACCGCAAGAAGGAAGGCTACTTCTGATGACCACGACCCTCGCGCCGAATGTCGGCGCCCTCAAACAGCGCGATACCCTGCGCTTATGCACCGCCGGCTCCGTTGATGACGGCAAATCCACCTTCGTCGGCCGCCTGCTCTATGACACCAAGTCCGTGCTCGCGGACCAGGTCGAGTCCATGGAGCGTTCCTCCTCCGATCGCGGCTTCGACGGCATGGACCTATCCCTGCTTGTCGATGGCCTGCGTGCCGAGCGCGAGCAAGGTATTACCATCGACGTGGCCTACCGCTACTTCGTCACCGATAAGCGCACCTTCATCCTCGCCGATACCCCCGGCCACGTGCAGTACACCCGCAATACGGTCACCGGCATGTCCACCTCGCAGGTGGTGGTGCTGCTTATCGATGCCCGGCACGGCGTCGTCGAACAAACCCGCCGCCACCTCAACGTGGCCGCGCTCTTGGGCGTGCGCCACGTCGTCCTCGTGGTCAACAAGATCGACCTCGTGGACTACGACGAGCAGGTCTTCCGCGATATCGAAGCCGAATTCCATAAGATTGCGCAGCGCCTGGACATTACCGATACCACCGTCGTGCCCATTTCCGCGCTCAAGGGCGATAACGTGGTCGAGCGCTCTACCACCATGGACTGGTACACCGGCCCCACCGTCCTTGAGGTGCTCGAGACCATCCCCGTCGCCACCGGCCGCGCCGATGAGCTGGACTTTCGCTTTCCCATCCAGTACGTCATTCGCGAGCACGCTACCGATTACCGCGGCTACGCCGGCCGCGTGAAGGCTGGGTCCATCTCCGTGGGCGATACGGTGCACCTGCCCGAAGGCCGCACCAGCACCGTCACCCAGATCGACACTGCCGATGGCCCCGCCGACACCGCCGCTACCGGTGACTCCGTCACGCTCCTGCTTGCCGACGATGTCGATCTCGCCCGCGGCGATCTCCTCGCCGGACCCCAACGCCCCGCGGCCACCCGCGAATTCGACGCCATCGTTGTGGGCCTGACCGAAAAGGACATTAAGCCCGGCCAGATGCTTAAGCTGCGCTACGGCTCTTCCCTGATTAAGGCCCGCGTCTCCGCCGTCACCCGCACCCTGGATCTCGATGGCGTTTCCGATGTGGAAGATCCCGAGTCCGTCGCCATGAACGATATCGCCCACACCACCATCCAGACCCAGGCCGAACTGCCCGTGGAGGACTACGCCGCCCGCGGCGCCGTGGGAAACTTCCTGCTCATTGATCAATCCTCCGGCAATACCCTGGCCGCCGGCTTCGTAGGTCACCGTTTGCGCTAAGGCTCGTGTACCAAGCGCACAAACGTCTACAGCAACCGCGATTCGCTCGATGCTAGGGTGATTCCGAGAAGAACGCGGTAGCTGTAGACATTTGTAGTGCGCACTTCATGAAGGCATCGCCGAAAAGGCAGAAGCCCCTTTTAACAGGGATCGCTGAAGTCTGCGTTGTTATTTAGGGATCGGGCGTTGCCGCCGTACGTCGCCTTGAGCTCGCAGACTTTGTCCACGCTGTGGCCGGCGTCGAAGTAGATCGCATATGCTGTGCCGCCGTCGACTTGGCCGCGGAGAGAACTACAGGCATTACCGGAAAGAATCTTAGAACCCGGGTATTTGTTTTGTACGCGTTGCGTCTCTGCTGACGGATCTTCGCCCAACGGAATGATGGCAGACTCGACGATCATGATGTAGCGGCCATCGCATTGATCATTCCCAGTGGATTGATCGGAGCGGATCTGAGTTTCCGTTGTCGTCTTTGTCGCAGGTCCAGGTTTCTCTGCCGCCGCGTCCTCATCCTCGTTTTCTTCTTGAGACGTGGTGACAGGGACAAAGGCGTCGAGGTCAGTGGAATCAGCCGAATCGCTGTTATTCGTGAGCGCCCACGTGACACCGGCAGTGATTGCGATGATGGCAATGATGGCGAGGACGATCATCGCCAAGCGTGCGGCCTTGCCACTTTTCCCAGCATTACCTGTCGAATCTCCGGTGGGGGAAGAGGAATTCCACGATTGGTGCTGAGAGGGATCCGGCTGACTCAAAGAATTATTAGCCAACGAAGGAGCTCCTTTGCATGCTTTGGTTGGAGGATGAAGTAGAAAACTTGATGAGAATTAATTAAGTCGCGCCATACTATATCCATCTGCTGTGCATGAATTCATCTTGGTCGAAGAGGTGCAGCGCGATTTTCAGTGCCTTAGGGCCAACTAAGAAGTTGGACTTTTGTACGGTGGGTGTGTCCTAGTAACTAGGCAGGTTGTCACTAGCATGGCTCGATTTTCTCGATAAGATCTTCTGGCACATTTTCTTCCTCCAAAGTGCTGCGGGTATAGCATGCAATTTCCGCTGGATGGATCATGCCATCCGGGCGCAGCCTATCCCAGCCGTTGCCACTCCACTGGAAGAGCGAGAAATGCGAGGTGCCAGATTCGGCCACATAAAGCCAGCTGTCATCGCAATGTAACTGGATGGGCCGATGGAGTTGGCCAATTGCTTCCCCGTAGTAACTGCCACATTTTTCTTCCGTGGATATGTTCTTTTCTTTCGATTCTTCCTTCGTGGAAGCCCCCTCTTCCTGCTTTTGAGGCGCTGGGTCGTCCGCGGTGGCGGTGGATTCATCTTCCTCCGGACCGGGCGCATTCTTAGCGGAAGATTCTTGTAAATCAGAAAATGCAGGCTCCGCAGCCTCATTGGTAGAGCTTGCCGGTCTATTAAAGGAAAAGGTCACTCCCGCCACCAAGGCAATAACAGCGATGATAGCGATGGTGATCATCACGATTCGCTTGCCTTTACTTTTTTCGGTGCCTTCCTGGGCCTTGGCGCGCGGCCCAGCGTCCGGCGACGAGCCTGCTTTTGCGGCGGGGGATGATTCTGGTTCCTGCGAAGGGTTGTTCTTGCTCACGAGAGGTTCCTTAGACTAAAGCGCAGCTTCAAGCTAGAGATATGAATGGGTGTACGGAAAAGACTGTCCTTAAACCATAGCTGGGACATTGGGGGCTTGTCGCTCGAATTCTAGAACTCGGGCGCAGCCGAAAACAGTGCTGCCAACGGTGCGGAAGGAAAAGCATCTGTGCAGGCGAGTCCATCGACCACGTGGGGTGCAGGTATTGTCGCAGGCATGGAAAATTTATCTGGACGAACACTATTCCTCGCCGCTGTGGACGCCGAAGCTGCGCACATTCCAGACGGTGAAGCGCTGCTCATTACAGGTATCGGCACGGTTCCAGCCGCGATTTCCCTGACCGAGGTACTGGCAGAGGCCCGCGCTAACGATGCATTGCCCGAGCGCGTGGTCAATATCGGTACAGCAGGCGCGCTTGTCGATGGCATGGATGGCGTCTTCGAGATCAATAAAGTAACCAAACACGATTTCAAGCTAGAAGTGCTTACCGATATCAGCCGTTACCTCCTGCCAGAATTCATTGAGCTGGAGACCTCCGGCGAGCTTCCGGCACGCGGGCTGGCCACCGGTGACATGTTTGTCTCTACTACCGCAATGCGCAATGAGCTGGTGAAAAAATCCCAGCTGTGCGATATGGAGGGCTATTCTATTGCCGCTACCTGCCAGCGCTTTGGTGTGCCTTGCACGCTATTGAAGCAGGTCTCTGATTCCGCTAATGAGGAATCGATGGGCACCTGGGCTGGCGTCTTGGACCGCAGCGCCCGCCAGTTGGCCGCCGCCGCAGCCGATTTAGGCTTCTTGCGCTAAAAGGTACCACCATTGCCTTCCTCGCCGTTTCGCACGGCGGAGGAAGGGCGGGGGAAGGGCGGATTCTTTAAGTCAGCGGGCTCATGGCTGCGAAAAGCTGTTTTACCTTTTTGCGAGGAGACTCTTCGAGGGGGCTCTCGCTGTCGCCTTCTTCGCCGGTGCGCTTGGTCTCAGGGTCTGTATTGTCCGCGTCCTCAGCTTCGTCGTCTTTGGACGTGGACTTGGAACCGGTGACGATGTCAATGTCATCGGGGGAGACCTCACCGGCGCGCAGGGCGGCCATCTCTGCGTGGTAGCGCAGGACAACGGTAATGGTGGCGGCGACTGGCACGGCGAGGAAAGCACCGACGATGCCGGCCAGGGTGGAGCCCACGGTGATGGAGAGCAAGACGATGGCCGCGTGCAGGCCCATGGCCTTGGATTGCAGGATGGGCTGGAGGACGTTGCTTTCTACCTGCTGGACAATGATGATGAGCGCCAGTGCGAGCAGCGCATTGGTCAGGCCGTTGGATACCAAGGCGATAATGACGGCTAAGGCGCCAGCGGTGACGGCACCGATGATGGGGATAAAGCCCGCGAAGAAGGTGATGACGGCGATGGCCAGTGCCAGTGGGACCTGGAGAACCCAGAGGCCGAGGCCGATAAAGACGGCATCGACAAGCGCGACTAGGGCTTGGGCCTGAATGAAGCCAGACAGCGTCTTCCACACGCGGGAGGTAAGTTCCGTGATGTGCCAGGCGGCGGAGTTACCGGTGTATTTGCGCAACCAGGGCAGGAACCTATCGCCGTCTTTAATGATGAAGAAGGTGATAAAGAGCATGATGACGGTGGCTACCGCAATGGAGCTGGCCATGGAGAAACCGGAAAGCACGCCGGTGGCGATGGTGGAGGCCTGGCCCTTGGCAAAGGACACGATGTCCTCGAGGACCGATTGCAGTTGGTCCACCTCAATATCCAGCGGGGAATCATTGACCATCTTGGTCAGCTGCATAATGCCGGCTTCGGCCTCATTAATAAGCACCTTGGACTGTGCGGTGACCATGGGCGCCATGGCAGCAAAGATGCCACCGAAAATAACCACCAAGCCCAAAAGCGTCGTGACCGCTGCCAGCGTGCGGGGAAAGCCCTTGGAGCGCAGCCAGGCGCTGACCGGATAAAGCACCGTCGAGACCAAGATGGCGAGGATAACCGGCAGCAGGCCCACCCAAATAAAGCGCAGCAGGAAACCCGCTAGCCCCAATCCTGCGACGATGAGGATAAAGCACACCGAAATCTTGGCCATGCTGCGGAAGTCCTTGGCCAGCACGGCGGACTTATTATCGCGATTGGCGGGATCGGCGGTGGCTACCTCCGCGCCTAACTGGGACTCATCGGGGGAGACTAGCGGCGCGGCATAGGGGTTCTTCGCATCGGCTTTGCGGTTGACGGAGTTTTGCTCGAGCGCCGACGGGTACTGCGCGCGCTGCGCCGCGTCCTGGCCCGGGTGCTGCCCGGCACCGTTAGGGGAGTGGTTATCTGGCGTAGTCATTCATCTACTATGCCACAGGAAACCACCTAGAGATAGCGCAGGAAAAGCAGAGAAAAAGATAGCGCCCCACCCAACTCCCAGCAAGAAAGCGGGAGAAGGTGGGGCGCTTACTCAATCTGCCGCGACGGGCAGCAATCGGCGTATTAGTCGCGCAGGTTGCCCACGTTGCGGATGATGCCGAAGCGGTGCATGGTCACGGAGACTGCCTGCTCGAGGAGGTAAGGCATGAGCTCACGGCGGCCATCGGCAAGCACGGGCTGGTCCAGTACCACGGAGTTGGAGCGCACCGCTGCCTCGTAGACGGAATCCGGTACGGTGCCCAGGGCACGCACGCGGGAGGACTCGTCATTGGCCACGGCGGCAGCGAAGGAACCATCAGAAATGGACTTCACGTCGAAGCCGCGCTCCTGCAGCTGGGCGGCAACCTCTGGGGCGGCGGAGATTTCCGTCTCGGTGCCGGTAATCCCGGAAGCCAGTACCTGGCGGGCAACATCGCGCAGCTTGTAGTCCTCGCCCACGCGGATGCGCAGCTTGGTGAGCAGCGGGCGGTAGCGGAAGCGGTTGGCTTCAGCGACCAGCGCGGTGCGGTCGTGGGTGCGGCCGAATTCCTCGAGCCACGCAATCCGGTCCAGCTCGGCGGCGCGCCAGAGCCATTCCAGATCGTCCTGGCTGAGCTCATCAGAAAGCTCATCGCGCAGGCGCTGCAGAATCTTTACGCTGGCTGGGGCGATATCCACGTCGCGCGGCTTGAGTTCGCCATCGGTCCAGGTGCCCATCTGGGCTACGTAGTTAGGGCCGCCGGCCTTCGCACCCGGTCCCATGACGGACTTCTTCCAGCCACCGAAGGACTGGCGCTGAACAATCGCGCCGGTAATGCCGCGGTTGACGTAGGCGTTGCCCACCTCAACGTTGTCGATCCAGTACTCGATTTCCTTGTCATCCAGGGAGTGGATGCCGCCGGTCAGGCCATAGCCGGTGCTGTTTTGCCAAGCGATGGCCTCTTCCAAGGTATCGGCGTACATGATGCCGAGGATGGGGCCGAAGCACTCATTCTTGTGGTACCAAGAGCCCGGCTGGACATTATCGCGAATACCCGGGGACCACAGGGTGCCTTCCTCGTTGAGTTTCTCTGGCTTCAGCAGCCACTTCTCGCCCGGCTCCAGCTGGGTCAGGCCGCGCAGCAGCTTCTCACTCGGCTTTTCAGCCAGGCCATTCATCGTGGTGGTGATGTCATAGCCCGGGCCAGGCTTCAAGGTCTTGACGGAATCCAGCAGCTGCTCGCGCAGGCGCTTGGACTTGCCCGCAGCGCCGACGAAAATCACCAGCGAGGCGGCCGAACACTTCTGGCCGGAGTGGCCGAAGGCGGAGTTGTACAGGTCCTGGATGGCCAGGTCTGGGTCGGCGGCCGGGGTGATGACCAGCGCGTTCTTACCGGAGGTCTCTGCCATCAGGTTCATCTTGGGCTTCCAGGAGCGGAAGAGCGCGCCGGTATCGGACGCACCGGTCAAAATGATGTTGTCCACGTCATCGTGGGAGAGCAGGGCCTTGCCGGCATCGCCTTCATCAGTAAGCACCAGCTGCACCAGATCCGGGTCCAGGCCTTCTGCTTCGAGTGCGGTGCGGAAGGCCTCAACCACCATCTTGCCGCAGTGGACCACCTGGGGAGCAGGCTTGACGATGACCGCCGAGCCCGCCGCCAAGGAGGCCGCAATGCCGCCGGTAGGAATGGCGATGGGGAAGTTCCACGGTGGGGTCACCACGGTGACGGTGTGCGGGTGGAACTCGGAGTGTGCCTCTTCCAAGAAGCGGGCGGACTGGCCGTAGTAGGTGCAGAAGTCAATGGCTTCCGAGACCTCCGGGTCGGTCTGGGTGACCGTCTTATTTGCCTCGTAGGCTGCCACTGAGATGAAGTCCCCGCGCTTGGCTGCCAGCTGATCCGCGACGGCGTCCAGGGCTGCGGCGCGCTCTGCGGCGGGGCGCTTGCCCCATTCGGTGCCCAATTCCTTGGCGCGGGCGACGTAGCTTTCAACAGCCGATGGGTCGGTGACCTCTTGGACGCCGTGCTCACCGGGGTCATTTGCAAGCGCACGCTTGGCCCAGGTGCGGTTCGGGGTAATTGCCGGGTCCGTATCAGGCTCGTTCCTGAAGCGCCCGGAATCCGGTGCCTGGCGCCCGGAATCCTCGAGGCGGTTCTGGGTGCGGCGCGATCCAGCGAAGGTATCCCAGCGCTTGGCAACTGCCTTGCGGAAGGTCTCTTCCTGGCTTGCCAGTGGCTCCTCGCCCGGGGCGAAGAGGGCGTAAAGGAAGTTCTGCGGCGCGGAGTTTTCCTCCAAGCGGCGCACCAGGTAGGATACGGCGACGTCGAAATCATCCGCGTGCACCACGGGGGTGTAGAGGATCTGGCGGCCCTCGTAGACCTTGCGCACCGCTGCCTGCTGTGCCGGGGACATGCCCTGCAGCATCTCAGAATCCAGCATGTGCAGCACGCCGCGCTTTACGCCCAGCTCGTAGGCCATGGCGGCGGTGTACAGGTTGTGGCTGGCCACGCCGATGCGGATGCAGTCCGCGAATTCCTCCTGCAGGATGTAATCCAGCAGGCGGTAGTAGTTAGCGTCTACGTCCAGCTTGTTGGTGTAGGTAGCCAACGGCCAGTCGTGGACCTCGCTTTCTGCGGTCTCCATAGATAGATTGGCGCCCTTTACAATGCGCACCTTGACCTTGGCGCCGCCCTCTGCCACGCGCTGCTTGGCAAATTCCGCGATGTCCTGGAGGGCATCGAAGGTATCGGGCAGGTAAGCCTGCAACACGATGCCGGATTCCAGGTTCTTGAACTCCGGCTCGCTCAAAAGACTCTTGAAAAGGCGCAGCGTCAGGTGGAGGTCGTGGTATTCCTCCATGTCCATGTTGATAAAGACCTGTGGGTTGCGGCGTGCGGCCTCCTGGTAGAGCGGGCGCAGGCGGTCCTTCAATCGCTCTACGGAACTGCCGATGTCCCAGTTGTTCAGCTGCGCCACCATCGAGGACGCCTTGACGGATACGTAGGTCACGCGCGGGTTTTTGATGAGGTCCAGCGTGCGGCGCGCGCGGGACTGTGCTTCCTCTTCACCAAGGACGGCCTCACCCAGGAGGTTGAGGTTCAATTGTTCGCCGGAAGCGGCGGCCTTTTCCAGGGTGTCATTGAGTGCATCCGATTCCGCGTCCAGCACCAAGTGGCCAACCATCTTGCGCATGTACAGGCGCGCTACCGGCATAACCAGGTTAGGCAGGATCGGGCCGAAGAAACCGCCGGCACCGACGAGCGCGCCATTGATGCTGCCCAAGAAGGAAGGATCGTACTGGGAAGAAATGTCCTTCAGCGCCTTGGCTGCAACCTTGTCATCCTTTGGGCGCATGACGCGGTCAACGAAGTCCATGGTGAACTTCACGCCATTGTCATCGCGCAACAGCTCCGCGAGCTGCTCGGTGGCCTTGTCCTTTTCATCCGCGGTCGAATCGAGCCAGCCTTGTGCGCGCTTAATGGCGGCAGGCAGTACGGCCTCAACATCATCAGATAGTGGCGTGCGGGTGTATGCGGGAGAAGTCATGTGAAATTCAACCTCTTTTTCGAAACGTGTACTTCCAGGTTGGTGGCCAACCCACACCGCGGTGTGGCCTTTGTTCTGTGACTTTTAGCGCCGGGGGCAGAAAGTGGCTGGTAAGTCTATGAAAGTTAGAAAGCATGCGGCGATTAGGTCTCCGCATACCTGGCAATGAGTGGAACACGCGGGTTGCGCGCGCCGCTGCTCGGTGGTTTAAACCAAGCGAATCAGCAAGCCATAGTGCTACCGGTAGTGAGGACCGGGGGCCTGTCGCTATGGCGGCGGACGCGTGCCAAGTTGGTGTTCAACACTCACCTGCTTTCTACACTATGGCGATGTGGAGCTAGGGGGGAGGCAGGAATGAAAGCCCAGTAGTGGTTTCCTATACCGGTCCTAGCAAGGGCATCACCGGCCGAATGACGCCGAATGATGCGCGGGAAATGCTATGTAGTTGTGTGTGAAATCAATTATAGGGTTGTCGATATAGTGATGCTAGTCTCGGTAGCAAAATCGGCAGTGGGGGTATAAAGGTAAAAAAGAAAACCCCAGCATGTGGGGTTTTAAGGGGGGTGGGGCCACGATTAGGGGTGAGAGCCATTCACGCCTATACAGCTATTTGCCGTACCCCGCTTTTAGTGCCTTGACCGCTAGTTCGAGACGAGACTTGGCGTGAAATTCGGTTAACAGGCTAGAAACATATTTCTTTACCGTTCCCGGAGCATAGTGAGTGCTTTTTGCGATCTCTTCGTTGGATTTTCCCTCGCATACTAAATCGAGAATCTGAGCTTGAGCAGGCGAAATATGGTGCTCAGAGGCGGAAACCGCAGACGTAGATTGAGTATCGTTTTCGCTCCAGCCAGGCATTTGTTGGAATAAGCGCGTTAAAGGTTGGGGAGCCACGACCGTGCCGCCGCGGACGGCCTCGCGCACCGTGTCCAAAATATAGGCCGGCTTCGAGCTTTTTAGGATATAGGCTGCCGCCTTATTGGACAGGACTTCCCTTAGGGTGTCGTCATTATCCATTGCGGTCATAGCAATGAATACCGGTGGATTAGGCAGCTCATTAAGCTCGCGCAGCAATGCTGTGCCGTCCATCTCCGGCATATGAATATCCGCGATGACGGCATCGACATCGTGTTGTTCTAGCTGCTGTAATGCGGCTTTCCCATTTTCTGCGACGGCGCTGATTTCCATATCTTCGGCCGCAGCGAAATAGTGGCCGAGTGCCTCGATGACTAGTGGATCATCATCGACTAGGAGCAGCGAAGTTTTTACTTGAAGCACCATGGGGCTGGGCAGCCGAAGACGAGCTCTGCCGAGGACTCGTACTTATTGTTTTGCGGAAGATCGCCGGGGGTGAGGTCTGCGCCAAAGAGAGAGGCGGACAGTATGAGGGGCGCGAGAAAGCTAGCGAGGGCAGCCTGCATTGCACGACTCCTTTATATAAAAACCGGATTTATAAGAAACATACGTAAGTGTAGTAAAGGAATGGTGGCGCTGCCAGCGAAGGTGGCTGAACTAACGTTCTTCATGCGCAGACGGGGGCAGCGCGAGCGTGAGCTCCCAGTATTCATCGACACGACCTGCCTCCAGCCGAGCATCGATAGTTGCCGCAAGGCGCGTCATCGAATTAATTCCTATGCCGGAGGAAGTCTCCGGCGTGGTGCTCGTTGGCTTGGCAATAGGGTTGCGGATAGTAAGAATCGTCCATCCCAAATGTGGTTGGGCCGATACGGTAATTTCCGCCCCAGGTGGCGAGTACTTGACGGCGTTGAGGCAAGCCTCCCTGGTGATGGCTACGACCGAGTCAAGAACAGAAGGAGAAAACTGGGGGCAAAAATCTTCTCCGCTTACCTTAATGATTGGCGTGCGGTTGAGCTTTGATAGCTGTTCTTCTTCCCAGGCCAGTACCTGTGCAAGGCTTGTAGGGCGTGGTGCTTGATTAAAACTGAATTCGTCGTTGATGCCGTCAATATTGGAACGCAAGACTTTGGTTAAAGTGCGTATTTCAGACATCGACGAGCGCATTGCATCGCTTAATTCATCGAGGCGGCGGCTGAGCCCCGGTGTGCTGGCATATTCCAAGCTGAGCGCTTCTAGCTGCATGGTATTGACGGTAAGGCTGGAAATTACTGAGTTATGCAGGGTTTCAGCTAGGTCGGACTGTCGGCGCTTGACATCGTTATTCCACTCCACCATGGCGGTTTTATAGCGCCGTGCGGAATGGGCGAGTGAGCTGCCGATGAAGGTGCTAATGACCAAGAAAATTCCCCAGACCAGTGCCGGTGTTGGATTGAGGACTGGCCGCAACGTACTAGGATCTACCAGTCCTACCAGCCAAAACACTACGCAGAGAAGAATCGACTGCCACTTGGTGCTGCGAAAAGCGAATACGGCAAGGAATACCGGGGCTAAGAAAACGGAACTGGCGTAGGGGATACCCACGGTAAGGATGGCAATAATCCAAATTGCCAGAAACCCCACTGCCATCGTCTTCGGGTATCGATAGGCAGATGTAGTGATGGCCGTCAAAATTAACCCGACGATTGCCGCTGAAAGTTGGTGTTTAGTTGGGGTGAGAAATGCGGCGAAAAGGGTAAGAGCCAAGCAAATGATGGCGATCAGCGCTGCGGTGCGCTGTAGGGTCATCGCCGCCCGAAGGCGGTGGCGAAATGGAAGTGGCGGGGTGAAAGTCACGGTGGAATGCGCCTCTTTGGGGCTCAGGCTGAATAGTTGTGAAAAAGCTTGTGGCGTCTCGCACCTAGCTTAAGGCCTGGAAGCGTGAAACCAGCAAATGAAAACAACTAAACCCCGCACCTTCCGGTGCGAGGTTTAAAACCTGCGTGGAAAAGTGCGGGGGTTTAGTCGGTCTTCATGAAGGAGTGTAAACGCGAAGGTTTACTTAAGCGTTAGCTGCGGTTTCGGTAGCAGCGTCAGCGTTGTCCTTGGAGGACAGGCCCTCGATTACGGAGGACAGGTCCACGGAGTCGGAGTTGGACTCGGAGGACAGCTCAGCAGCGCCCTTGATGGCCTTGAAGATTGCCTCGAAATCGAGGGAGGAGCTGAGGTTTACGAGGGTGTCGAGCATGGACGTTTCCTTTCGAATTGGCGGAGTGAAACTACAAATCAATCTCTCTCTGGGTAGCAACCAGTGGCTGCTGTGGTTTCCAGTATGTGCGAGTTAAATACGCCTGCCAAGCCTCTTTTGGATCCTTTGTGAGGTAACTTTTGGCCACCTTTTTACGGCCCTTTGGGGAGCTTTTGGGTGTGGAAGAGTTTGTTTTAAAAGGTAGTTCACTCCTGTTTGAAGCAGTAGGAGGGAGTGGAGTTTGAGGCTAAGAGCTGGGAAAATGGAACAATTTTTGAGGAGGGTTGAGCCGGCGGGAATAAGATTTGAGTGTGGGAGGTTATAAAGATTGAGTGACACAGGCTCAAGAATTTATGAACGAGTTTGCAACTTCTGTTAGAGTAGCGCTCGGACGCAACGAGAAGTTGAGTCACTCACAATCAACTTTATTAACTGCACTCGATAAAAAGGAGAATGAATCATGGGACGCGCAGTAGGTATTGACCTTGGTACGACGAACTCCGTCGTTTCCGTACTGGAAGGTGGCGAGTCCACCGTTATCGCTAACTCCGAAGGCTCCCGCACCACGCCTTCCGTTGTAGCGTTTGCTAAGAACGGCGAAATCCTGGTTGGTCAGTCCGCCAAGAACCAGGCCGTGACCAACGTGGACCGCACCATCCGCTCCGTCAAGCGCCACATTGGTACTGACTGGACCGTCAACATTGATGACAAGGACTACACCTCCCAGGAGATTTCCGCTCGCACGCTGATGAAGCTGAAGCGCGATGCAGAGTCCTACTTGGGAGAGGATGTTACGGACGCCGTTATTACCGTCCCTGCATACTTCGAGGACGCACAGCGCCAGGCCACCAAGGAAGCCGGCCAGATTGCCGGCCTGAACGTCCTGCGCATCGTCAACGAGCCCACCGCGGCTGCACTTGCATACGGCCTGGAAAAGGGCGAGCAAGAGCAGACCATCCTGGTCTTTGACCTGGGTGGCGGCACCTTCGACGTGTCCCTGCTGGAAATCGGCGATGGCGTCGTTGAGGTTATGGCTACTGCAGGTGACAACACCTTGGGTGGCGATGACTGGGACCAGCGCATCGTTGACTGGCTGGTGGACCGCTTCAAGAGCTCCCAGGGCGTTGACCTGACCAAGGATAAGCGCGCCGTGCAGCGTCTGCGCGAGGCTGCAGAGAAGGCCAAGATTGAGCTGTCCTCCTCCCAGCAGGCCAACATCAACCTGCCTTACATCACCGTTGACTCCGACAAGAACCCACTGTTCTTGGACGAGACCCTGACCCGTACCGAGTTCCAGAAGATCACCCAGGATCTGCTGGACCGCACCAAGGCTCCATTCAACCAGGTCATCAAGGATGCTGACCTTTCCGTCGGCGATATCGACCACGTTGTGCTGGTCGGCGGTTCCACCCGTATGCCGGCCGTATCTGACCTGGTCAAGGAGCTGACCAGCAAGGAACCGAACAAGGGCGTTAACCCGGACGAGGTCGTTGCAGTAGGTGCTGCCCTCCAGGCAGGCGTGCTGCGCGGCGAGGTTAAGGACGTGCTGCTTCTCGATGTCACCCCGCTTTCCCTCGGCATTGAGACCAAGGGCGGCGTGATGACCAAGCTTATCGAGCGCAACACCACCATCCCGACCAAGAAGTCCGAGACCTTCACCACCGCAGAAGACAACCAGCCTTCCGTGCAGATTCAGGTCTTCCAGGGCGAGCGCGAGATGGCTACCGCCAACAAACTGCTGGGTTCCTTCGAGCTCGGCGGCATCGCACCGGCACCTCGCGGCGTGCCCCAGATTGAGGTCACCTTCGATATCGACGCCAACGGCATCGTCCACGTGACCGCCAAGGACAAGGGCACCGGCAAGGAAAACACCATCAAGATCCAGGAAGGCTCCGGCCTTTCGCAGGAAGAGATCGACCGCATGGTTAAGGACGCCGAGCAGCACGCTGAGGAAGACAAGAAGCGTCGCGAGGAGCAGGAGCTGCGCAATAACGCAGAGTCCACCTCCTACCAGACCCGCAAGTTCTTGGAGGATAACGAGGACAAGGTCTCTGAGGACACCAAGACCAAGGTCACCGAGGCTGCTGACGCCGTGGACGAGGCACTGAAGGGCGATGATCTCGATGCCATCAAGTCCGCAGTAGAGAAGCTGTCCACCGAATCCCAGGAGATGGGCAAGCAGATCTACGAGGCACAGGCTGCAGAGGGCGGCGCCGAGGGTGCTGGCGATGCCGGCGCCGCACAGGGCGACCCAAACGTGGTCGACGCTGAAGTTGTGGACGAAGACGAGAACTCCGACGACAACAAGGACGGCGACAAGTAATGACTCAGGACAGCGGAATGCCGCAAAACCCAGGCGACCCGGAAAACACGGATCCGGAGGCTACCTCGGCTGACCGCGCTGAGGCTGCCGCCGAAAAGGCCGAGGAAGCACAGGCTGCCAACGACGCACAGGCTGATGCCTCCGAAGAAGCCAAATTGGATCCCACCCTTGATGCTGACCTCGAAGACGCGCTGGCTGATGTCAACGCCGATGAGGTCGAGGCCGAGGAGGAGGGCGATGAGCTCACCTCCACCGGCGCTGCCACCAATGATGTGGAGGCGCAGTTGGCAGAACGCACGGAAGACCTGCAGCGTCTGAATGCGGAATACACCAACTACCGCCGCCGCACCGAGCGTGACCGCCAATCCGTTATCGAAACCGCGAAGGCAAAGGTCATTAGTGACTTGCTGCCGGTGCTCGATGACCTCGATTTGGCCAAGCAGCACGGTGACCTGGAGGGCCCGCTCAAGGCGGTTGCGGATAAGCTCCGCAAGGGCCTAGAGCAGCACAACCTCACCGCCTTTGGTGAAGAGGGCGAACCCTTCGACCCAGAGATGCACGAGGCCGTGCAGGATTTGTCCTCCGGCGATGAGCAGGTGCTCGGCACCGTGCTGCGCCAGGGCTACCGCGTAGGCGAGAGGCTGGTGCGCAACGCGCTGGTCATCATCGCGGACCCCGGTGAGGATTCCGGCAGTTCGGAAGGCACCGAACAAGCCGATTAATCCGGGAAAAGGGCGCCTTGGGAACTGACTGATTCAACTTCCCCCGGCGCCCTTTTTTACTAATTACAACCGATTCTTCTTGAAAGGAGGAGATGCCCAGTGAGCGCTAAACCCGAATGGGCAGACAAAGATTATTATGCGGATCTGGGGGTCTCCTCGTCCGCAGACCAAAGCGAGATCAAGCGCGCGTACCGCAAGCTTGCCCGCGAAAACCACCCCGATACCCACCCCGATGACCCCGCGGCAGCGGACCGGTTCAAGCGGGTTGCGGAAGCATACGATGTGCTTTCCGATGCCTCCGAACGCAAAGAATACGACCAGTTCAAGGCCATGCTGCGCAATGGCGGTGGCTTCGGACGGAACGGAGGCGCCGGCTTTCCCGGCGGGTTTCGATCCACGAACATGGGTGGACAAGGTACGCAAGACTTCGACCTCTCGGACCTCTTCGGAGGTGCCACTGGAGGATCGTCTCAAGGCGGCGGTTTTGGGGATATCTTCGGTAGCGTTTTCAACCGCAGCGGTAGTGCTGGCCACTCAGCTAAACCGTCGCGGGGGGCCGACGTCGAAACGGAAATAACCCTCGATTTCCGCGAGGCCGCCAAGGGGACCACCATCCCGCTGGCCTTAAGCGGTAACGCGCCGTGCACCACGTGCCATGGCTCGGGTTCTTCCTCCGGCAAGACCTCAACGTGCGGGACCTGCAATGGCTCCGGATACACCTCGGAAAACCGCGGTGCCTTCGGCTTCTCCGCGCCGTGCAAGGATTGCGATGGCACGGGCCGCCGCATCACAGATCCGTGCCCAGACTGCAACGGCACCGGAACGGTGCACCGCACCCGGAACATCACGGTCCGCATCCCCGCCGGCGTCATCGACGGCCAAAAGGTCCGTATCGCCGGCCAAGGCGAGGCAGGCCCGAATGGCACCCCGGCCGGTGACCTCTTCGTTGCGGTCACCGTCAGGCCTGACAAGGTCTTTACCCGCGACGGCGACGATATCCACATCACCGTCCCCGTCTCGTTTGCCGAGCTCGCCCTTGGTGACACCATCACGGTTCCTACCTTGGATAGCCCGGTCCGCGTGAAGATCCCGGCTGGCACCCCGGATGGCCGCACCCTGCGCGTGCGTGGGCGCGGCATTGCCAAGCGCGCCGGCAAGGCTGGCGACCTCTTGGTGAGCGTGCAGGTCACCGTGCCTTCCAAGCTCGATGCCGCGGCCTCCAGCGCCCTGCGTACCTATGCACAAGCCGAAAAGGACTCTGGCTTTAATCCCCGCGCAGACTGGGCCGGCGCGGAGAGCAATTAAGGCAGGAGGTGCATTGCACAATGAGTACTGGAAAGGCAGAAGGCTCCGCCACTGCGGTCTACGTCATTTCCGTGGCCGCCGAGCTTTCCGGGATGCACGCCCAAACCCTGCGCACCTATGACCGCATGGGTTTGGTCTCCCCGGCCCGCACTCGCGGCGGTGGCCGCCGTTATTCGGATCGCGATATTGAATTGCTCCGCAAGATTCAGGCGCTGTCGCAAGACGATGGCGTCAACCTTGCCGGCATCAAATCCATCATCGAGTTAACCGAAGAGCGCGACCAGCTCGAGGCCGAACGCGATGCGCTTGCCGATGAGGTCCGCACCCTCCGCGACCAGCTCGCCGCCGGGCAGCGCCCGGGGGCACAGCACCCCCAAGCCCAGGGGCAGCACGCCCGCGGCGCACAAGGCCCACAAGGCTCGCGGACCCCGGTGCGTTCTCAACGCAGCGGTGAGCTCGTCCACGTTCCGCGGTCTACCTCCGTGGTGATGTGGAGCCCGCGCACCGCGCGCGATCGCAAACGCAATCGCCGAAACAACGGTAGCGAAACCGGATAAACCGCCTAACTCGTCCTGCGGACGAGAAACCTCAACTAAAACCCTCCATACCTTTTACGGCGTAGCGCCCGCACAGGAATGGAGGGTTTATCTCTGCCTAAAAGTCCCTCACCCCGGAAATGCCACACCCGCACAACCGGACTTTGGGCGGTGAAGAAATGTTAATTTCTCACCCCTATTTAGTGCGGAATGCGAAAAATTGCATTACTATGTCTGGAAAGCAGGTGAGGTACACCACAGTAGAACGCCTGCAGTGGTCCGAGCCATACACGGCAAGGACTATACCTGGCAAGAACCACAGTCGAGATTTCTGCACGAGAGGACACCACCATCATGACTTTGTACGCAGCACCCGGAACCGAAGGGGCCATCGTCAACTACCGCGACCGCTATGACAACTACATCGGTGGAAAGTGGGTGCCGCCAGTCGATGGCGAATACATGGACAACATCAGTCCCGTGACCGGCGAGGTATTTTGTCAGGTGGCCCGCGGCAAGGAAGCCGATATCAACGCAGCCATCGATGCCGCGGAAAAGGCGTTTGCAACCTTTGGCAAGACCACGCCGGCAGAGCGCGCACTCTTGCTGCACCGCATCGCGGACCGGATTGAAGAAAACCTCGAAAAGATCGCCGTCGCGGAGACCTGGGAAAACGGCAAGGCCGTCCGCGAGACCTTGGCTGCCGATATCCCGCTGGCCGTTGACCACTTCCGCTACTTCGCGGGCGCCATCCGTGCGCAGGAGGGCCGCCTGTCCCAAATCAGCGAAGACACCGTGGCCTACCACTACCACGAGCCACTCGGCGTTGTTGGCCAAATCATCCCGTGGAACTTCCCGCTGCTCATGGCCTCTTGGAAGATCGCACCGGCCCTGGCCGCTGGTAACTGCATCGTGCTGAAACCCGCGGAGCAAACGCCTGCATCCATCCTCTTGCTCATGGATATTATCGGCGACCTCCTCCCAGATGGCGTACTCAATATCGTCAACGGCGTGGGCGAGGAAGCCGGTGCGGCATTGTCGGGTTCGGATCGCATCGCCAAAATCGCGTTCACCGGCTCCACCCCAGTGGGCAAGCTCATCAATAAGGCCGCCGCGGACAAGGTCATCCCGGTCACCCTGGAGCTCGGCGGTAAGTCGCCGTCCATCTTTTTCAAAGACATCATGGATGAAGATGACTCCTACCTGGAAAAGTGCGTCGAGGGATTCGTCATGTTTGCACTCAACCAGGGCGAAGTCTGCACCTGCCCATCGCGCGCCCTGGTCCATGAGGATATTGCCGATAAGTTCTTGGAGCTCGCCATCGAACGCGTCAAGAAGATCAAGATCGGCCACCCGTTGGATACCGAAACCATGATGGGCGCCCAGGCCTCCCAGGAACAGATGGACAAGATTACCGAATACCTCAAGATCGGCCCAGAAGAAGGCGCGGAAACGCTCACCGGCGGCCACGTGAACAAGGTAGAAGGCCTCGAAAACGGCTACTACATCGAGCCCACGGTCTTTAAGGGCAGCAATGAGATGCGCATCTTCCAGGAGGAAATCTTCGGGCCAGTGCTGTCTGTGGCGACCTTCAAGGATTACGACGAGGCCATCGAGATCGCAAATACCACCAACTTCGGCCTCGGCGCCGGCGTGTGGTCGCGCCAGCAAAACATCTGCTACCGCGCCGGGCGCGATATTCAGGCCGGCCGCGTGTGGGTCAACCACTACCACGACTACCCAGCACACAGCGCCTTCGGCGGCTACAAGGAATCCGGCTTGGGCCGCGAGAATCACTTGATGATGCTCGGCCACTACCAGGAAACCAAGAACATGCTGGTCTCGTACTCCGACGCCCCCGCAGGACTCTTCTAAACCCACAGCCTGCTTTAATCCGCCCTCGATTCCCCGGAAGCCACCGTGCCCAAACCGCGCAGGAACTGCGGATCCTCCCAATAAGATCCGTGGTCCCCGGGCAGGCCATCCGCGCCGGGCAGGGGAGTGGCGCCAAAGGACTGGGTGGTGGGATCCGGACCATGGATTCCACTGAGTGGCCCCGTCGCGATAGCGATGGGGTCATTGTCATTGGTCGCCGCCCACACGGTGCCGTGCAGCTCGCGGGCATGCTGGGCGCTGGTGCCGGGGCTTCCCACGAGCACGATATCGGAGGCGATGTCCTCCTCGCGCGCCGCATATCCGGTCACGACGGAGCCATAGGAATAGCCCACCACCGTTCGCTTCGCGCCTGGATACCGCTTGCCGATGCCCCGCTGAAACCGCACCAGCTCCTGCCCCGCTGCCCGCGCGGGATCGGCATGCACGGCGCGCGGCAAACTCGACGGGGCCTGGTAGCCCAACCACACGGCGGCAGGACCACCGCTCGCCTTGGCGATATTGCGGCCACGGTCCACGGCGCGCTGCCAGGTAGTGGGGTCGGAGGAATGCACGCCTTCGACAAACGTGGTCACGGACGCAGGCTCCGTGCGAAAGCCCTCAGGATCCACCAGTGCCACCAGCCGGCCGGGGCTGGTCTCCACGATGCGCATATCGGGGTTATCCGCGGCCAGCTGCGCCACGCGGTCACTGGCCTGGACGAGGTTAATCTCGTGGATGGTATCGAGGGGAAGATCGGCAAAATCTTCCAGCCGCTGCGGCGGTTCCACCCCCGCGGGCGTGCAGAGGGCGTCGATTTCTTGGGAGCAGAGCCAATCGAGGGCATCGCCAAGCGCGCGCACCTCCCGCAGCAGCACGCCGCCAGCTAGCGCGGCGGGGCCAGAAAACTCATCAACCTTGCCTAGAAAAGAAATGATCCGCGCCTCCACCCCCTCGCGCCAGGCCTGCAGATCCGCGTGCCGGTCCAGCACCTCGATGACGTGCTCCATCTGCCCAAGCGGGCTACTCAGCCACTCGGTCGCCTCCGCCAAACCGGAGCGCGCCGCCACGCCCGCGGGCCCGCCCAGCGATAGAGACAGCCAATCGTGGTGCGAGTCCACATAGTGATTATGTAGACCAGCGCGGTCCGCGGCGAGCTGCGCGGCGCTGTGGCGCAGGGCGGTCGATAAATTCATCGCGTCCTCCCCAAGCTCGCGGCGAGCGAGGAATCGAGCGCGCCGCTGCGGTCCAGGAAGGAGTGGAGGCTGCGCAGGCGCTCGGAAACGGTGGCATCGCTAAGCTGCTGCGTCTCAGACCACTGCGCCACCGCGCGCTGGAGGGCGGCAGACGTCCGGGAGGCCACGCCTAAGCGTGCCCCCGGCATAGCCGCCGCCGGCCGCGCCCTCAAGGCGTCTACATGTGCGGGAAGGTGTTCAGGAATATCTACATAAGTCATGGCCTTAAGCGTGGCCGCTGCGGGCTGTAGCCGCGAGGGCAAAATCGCCAACCCTGTGGATAACTAGGTGACGCTGCACTAAGTTGGGGTTTATGAAAGTAGCAGCAGTGCAATTGACCTCCACCGGCAGCATCGAGGAAAACCAAGAACTCGCCCTGGATAAAATTCGTGAGACCGCGGCGGCGGGCGCGCGCCTTATCGTGCTGCCAGAGGCCGCCTCGCAGAACTTCCGCTCGGGCCGCCTAGACGAGCAGGCGCAGAACCTCGAAGGCCCGTTCGCCACCGCGATTCAGGAAGCGGCGGAGGAGTTGGAGGTCACCGTCGTCGTCGGCATGTTCTGCCCAGCCGATACCATCGAGCGCGAGGACAAGACCATCAACCGCGTATCCAATACCGCGCTCGTCGCGGGCCCTGGCGTGCTGGGCGGCTACGAGAAAATCCACACCTACGATGCCTTTGACTACCGCGAATCCGATACGGTGCAGCCTGGGGAATCCTTGGTGACCTTCGACGTCGATGACCTCACCGTCGGCGTCGTGGTCTGCTACGATATCCGTTTCCCAGAGCAGTTCAAGGACTTGGCGCGCGAGGGCGCGCAGCTCATCGTCGTGCCCACCAGCTGGGCGGATGGCCCCGGCAAGCTAGAGCAGTGGCGCCTGCTCACGGCCGCGCGGGCGCTGGATTCCACCAGCTATATCCTCGCCGCGGGCCAATCCCGGCCAGGCGGCAACGCGGAGGCCGGATCCCCCTCGGGCCCGACCGGCATCGGGCACTCCACCATCGTCGATCCCAACGGCGTGCGCGTGGCCGAGGCCGGCTACGAAGACGAGATCCTCTACGCCGATATCGATCCGCACGAAGTAGCGAAGACGCGCCGCTCCCTGCCGGTGCTAGAACTTAACGACTAAGACTGCGCCGCATAATCCTCCGGCAGCCACTCCCGGTCGCGGCCCCAGCTGTGGCTTAAGATCCACTGCTTGCCGATGCCCCTTTTCTCCAACCCCTTCCTCGCTTCCGCCACCTCCTCGGCGCTGCCGAAGAGGGCGAAGTGGGTGGGCGTGGTTGTGGATAACTCGACCTCGTTGACTACTACATCGGTCGGGTCGGGGGAGAGGGTGTGGGTGGCGGCATCGGCAAGCGGCCGTGCGCCCAGCAGCCACGGGTCGTTTTCCTGCCGGATGATGCGACGCAGGCTGAGATCGGGGTAGAGTGCCGCAAGGTTCTGCTGGAAATGCGTGTCATAGTGCGCGCCGGGGCTATCCGCAACGGCGAAAATCTGTAGGGACAAGTTCTTCGCGAGGCCCTCCTCGCCCGCATCCGCGGCCTGGCGCGCCGCCAGCGCCAAGCACCGCGCCGCCGCCCAGCCCGTGCCATAGGCCACGATGACCAGCCTGCCCCCGCGCAACGCGCGCAGGTCCTGCCAGATGGACCCGGTGGGCCGGCCCAAAGTCCACCAATCGCCCGGCTTGGTATGCGCAAGCGACCGCGAGGCCTCGCCCACCGCGGCGACGTGGAAGACCAGCTGGCCGGTGGCATCGCTGGGCTGGGCTGGGGTGAGCATGCGCCATTGGCCGGGAAGGTACTGGGTGGTGACGGGGAAATACTGCCCCGGCTCGAAGGCAGCGGGCATTCCCGCCTCGACGCGAATGACCGCGGTTTCGCGCGTCGGCCGCTCCACCGCAACCACCTGCCCCGAATACGCCGGCGCCTCCCCAGCCAGGTCCGCCTCGCGCGCCGCACTGGCCATTTCCTCGCAAACCTGGTGGATGACGGCACAAGCGAAGTCGTATTGGTACCGCGTCAGCGCCAAAACCCGCAGGCCCTTGATGAGCGCCTCCTCGAACCGCGCATACACCTCGGCCGGGAAGCCGTGCCTGCGGTGATCGCGGCCGAGCTGCGCGATCTTCTCACGGACGGCCTCGGGCAGCGTGGCCTCAACCCCCACCCCAGCACCGGCGCTGCTGGGCTCCGCATGTTCAATCACCCACGCCAATGCGTGCACCATGGACCGGTGGGTGTCCTGCATAGAAAGGGAAAAGACCTGCCGCGCTTCCGGCACCATGAGGAAAAACTGCTCATGCACCGCATCGCGGTAGTCGTCTGCATACTTCCGGAAGTGCTCGCCCAATTCCCACATGTTTTCCCATCCTAGTGTGCTTGCCTGCCTTTTAGCGTGCGCATTTTCGTCCCCGCGCTATAGGTCCAGCACCTTGATAACCTCGCGCGCCGCCATGCGACCCGCCCGCGTCGCTCCCACCGTCGAGGCGGTCGACCCATAGCCGGCGAGGAAAACCCGCGGGTTCGCGACAGGCGAGACCTCGTTGCGCATGACAATCCCGCCCTTGCGTGAGCGCAATCGCAACGGTGCCAGGTGGTCCAGCACCGGGCGGAAACCGGTATTCCAAAAGATGACGTCCACCGCCAAGTGCGTGCCCGCCGGATACGGCTGCCATGCCGCCACGCTTTCCGATGCCCCCGCCACCTCACTGCTCACATCAGTTCTGCCGCCGGCCGCCGTCTCGCCGTCTGTCACCGTCGAGTGGTCCGCCGCAGCGTCACCCCTCGCGGCGGCCCCGCCGCTCGCAGACCCGCTAAACCGCACGCCGGTCGCGTCAATGGCATTGAACATGCCGCGCGAGACCAGAACGCCGCGCTCGACCGCATCCAGGTATTCCTGCCAGGGCGGAATCCCGGTGGTCGAGACCACCGAGGCCGGCGGGCTGCCGCTAAAGACCCGCTCGCGGACCTTCTTTTCCACATCCAAGCCCCACTGCTTATCGAACTCCGTATTCGTAAAATCCGGCGCCCGCCGCGTGGCCCAGGTGGTCTGGGCGATGCCCTCAAGTTCCAATAGAAACTGCACCGCGGATAGCCCACCGCCGACGACCAACACGCGCTGGCCTGCAAAATCCTCCGCCGACGAATAGTCCTTGGTGTGCAATTGGCGCCCGCCGAAACTGCTAATACCCGGAATATAAGGAATATACGGCCTATCCCACGTGCCGGTGGCGTTAACGATGGTGTCCGCAGAAAACTGCTCGCCGGACTCCAGCGTCACGAGAAACGCGCCGCGTGCGCCGCGGGGATTGCGCGCGCCGCGCGCGCCGGGTTCTCCGGGCAGGGCACGGACGCTGCGGACGCGCGCCGGGCGGTAGGGCCGAAGTTGGAACTTGTCCTCGTAGGCGCCGTAGTAGGCGGCGACTACGTGGGAGGCGGGGGAGGAGGCATCGGCAAGCGGGGCGGGCATGCCCGGCAGATCCGCGATGTTATGGGCCTTTCCCAGCGTTAGGGAATCCCACCGGTGACGCCAGGCGCCGCCGGGGGCGGGGTTGGCATCGATAAGCAAAAAGTCTTGGGCGGGGATAAGGCCGCGGGAGGTGAGCTGCTGGGCCGTTGCCAAGCCTGCCTGGCCCCCGCCGATGATGATGCTGAGGTAGTGCTCCACCGTGCCATTGTAACGGGGGTGAAAAATCCGCCGTATGTTGTGGCTCACTACATGATAGGTAATGTACTTTTTATCTGCGCGCTCGCTACTCGTGAGCAGCCTGCCATAACTGCACAGCTAGAAAGGATTCCCATGGAAGATTTTTCCGCTTATACGCTCATGCTGGACGTGGGTTGGATTTCCTTACTCATGGTCATCGGCAATATTTTGCGCCACCAAGTGAAGTTTATCTTCCAGGACTTATTGCTGCCTGCCCCCATTACCGCCGGCCTGCTTGGCCTGCTGGTCGGGCCCAACGTGCTGGGCTGGATCAACTTCTCCGATAACCTCGGCGACTACACCTCCATCCTCATCGCCGTGGTCTTTGCCTCGATGGCGTATTCCATGGAGGTTGGCGGCAACATGGGCAAGGGCGCGCGCAATATGTGGGGCTATTCCACCATGATGTTTACCGGCCAGTGGGGCCTTTTCATCGTGCTGGGCCTGCTCTTCTTCGCCCCGGTCTTTGATACCCCGAACTGGTTCGGCATGATGCTGCCGGTTGGATTTACCGGTGGCTTCGGCACGGCCGCCGCTGTGGGTGGCGCGCTGGAGGGCGTTGGCGCCGAGGCGGCAGCGTCTCTGGGCTTTACCTCCGCGACCGTCGGCACGCTGGCCGCAATTATCGGCGGTGTCATCGCTGGTAACTGGGGCATCCGCAAGGGCAAGGTGTCCTACGTTCCCAAGGAGCTGCCGGAGGAGATTCGCCGCGGCTACATCAAGAACCTGGATGATCGCCCCTCCCTCGGCCGCGCGACCACCAACCCTTCTTCCATCGAGCCGCTCGCGCTGCACTTCGGCTTCATCATTCTCACGGTCATGACGGCGTACGGCGTCAATAAGGGCATCTCCAGCATTTGGGAAAATGTTTCCATCCCGCTCTTTGCGATGTCCATGGTTATCGGCCTCATCTTTCGCGCCATCATGAACTTCGCCGGCGCCGAGGACTACCTGGATAAGGATTCCGTATCCTCCATCTCCGGTGCCGCTACCGATTACCTCATCGCCTTCGGTGTGGCCGCCATTGTTCCTGCCGCTATCGCCTCCTACTGGCAGGCACTGCTCGTTCTGTTCATTCTGGGCACCATCTTCTGTACCTTCTTCTTGATGTGGTTCCCCGCCGAGTTCTTTGGCGAGCGCTGGATCGAGCGCGGCATCTTCGGCTGGGGCTGGGCGACGGCCACCGTGGCTACCGGCATCGCCGTGCTCAAGATCGTCGACCCGAAGCTGAAGTCCGGCACGCTGTCCGAATACGGCATGGCCTACATCGGCTTCGGCCCGTTCGAGATTTCGTGGACCATCATTGCACCAATGGCGGTGATGTACGGGTTTACCGGCGCGTTCGGTGCCGTTTCGCTGGCCATTTCCATCGGCGTGTACCTGACGTTCAAATTCATGGGCTTGCTCCCGCCGCGCGGCACGATTTTCAAAGAGGGCATCGGCCACGTGGGTCAGAAACAAGAAACCTAGCCCTCACATATCTACTCTGCGCAAGCCGGGCTCCCACATTTTTGGTGTGGCGGCCCGGCTTTGTTGTGCCGCCAATTCGCTTGCTTGCCGATGCCCCCTTAACCCCCACCTCGATTGCACCGTGCACCCCCACTCCTAGGCCGGCCGGACTTCGGTAGGGCTGTTGTGACAGCGCGGCGTGCTCACTCCTATGCCGACAGGACTTGGGTAGGGCTGTTGCGGCATTGCGGCAGAGCTGAGGAGCATAGCGTGGGAAGTTGAGCCAGGTGGACTCAAAAAATTTGAGTTGAGTGGAATAGGCTCAACTTTATGTGCGTTATACCTAGTGAATCCTTAAAATGGACGAATAAATCTTAGAAGGAGAAACGTACACATGAGTTCTTTTAACCCCACCACCAAAACACAAGAGGCTCTGCAGGAAGCCCTGCAGACCGCTTCCGCGAATGGCAACCCGGATATCCGCCCGGCGCACCTGCTGGCGGCCATCCTTGGGCAGGAAGGCGGCATTGCCGCGCCAGTGCTCAAGGCCACCGGCGTTGACCCGGATACCGTGCTGAAAGAAGCGCGCGAGCTGGTTAACTCTTATCCCAGCGCCGAGGGCGCCAATATGTCCAACCCGCAATTCAACCGGGATGGCCTGAATGTACTGACCAAGTCGCAGGAATTGGCGGGCGAGCTTGGCGATGAGTTCGTGTCCACCGAAGTCCTCCTCGCCGCCATCGCCGGTTCGAAGACCGACGCCGCCGAGTTGCTGACCGGTCGCGGCGCAACCTACGACGCCATCAAGGGCGCCTTCCCCTCCGTGCGCGGGGCCGCCAAGGTGACCTCGGAGAACCCGGAAGACCAATTCCAGGCCCTGGAAAAGTACGCCACCGACCTCACCGCGCGGGCGCGCGAGGGCAAGATCGACCCGGTCATCGGGCGCGATCAGGAAATCCGGCGCGTCGTCCAGGTGCTCTCGCGCAGGACGAAGAACAATCCGGTGCTGATTGGTGAACCGGGCGTCGGCAAGACTGCGATCGTTGAGGGCCTGGCCCGCCGCATCGTGGCTGGCGACGTCCCTGAGTCCCTGAAGGGCAAGACGCTTATCAGCCTAGATCTCGGTTCCATGGTCGCCGGCGCCAAGTTCCGCGGCGAGTTCGAAGAGCGCCTCAAGGCTGTGCTGGATGAAATCAAGCAATCTGAGGGCGAAATCATTACCTTCATCGATGAGTTGCACACCATCGTCGGCGCCGGCGCCACCGGCGAAGGCTCCATGGATGCCGGCAACATGATTAAGCCCATGCTGGCCCGCGGCGAGCTGCGCCTCGTCGGTGCAACCACGCTGGATGAGTACCGCAAGTACATCGAAAAGGACGCCGCCCTCGAGCGCCGTTTCCAGCAGGTCTATGCTGCAGAGCCGTCCGTGGAAGACACCATCGGTATCCTGCGCGGGCTCAAGGAGCGCTACGAGGTGCACCACGGCGTGCGCATCATGGACTCTGCCTTGGTGTCTGCGGCGGAGCTATCGAACCGTTACATCACCAACCGCTTCCTGCCGGACAAGGCCATCGACCTAGTCGATGAAGCCGGCTCCCGCCTGCGCATGGAAATCGACTCCTCGCCGCAGGAAATCGATGAGCTCGAGCGCATCGTTCGCCGCATGGAGATCGAGGAGCTCGCGCTGAAGAAGGAATCCGACGCCGCCTCCAAGGACCGCCTGGCCGCCCTGCAAGGCGAGCTCGCGGACCAGCGCGAAAAGCTCGGCGAGCTCAAGGCGCGCTGGGCCAACGAGAAGAAGGCCATCGATGACGTGCAGGATATTAAGGAAGAGCTCGACGATCTCCGCCGCCAAGCAGAAATTGCCGAGCGCGACGGCGACCTCGCCCTAGCCTCCGAGATCAACTACGGCAAGATCCCGCCGCTGGAAAAGGACCTGGCAGCAGCCGAGGAAAAGGCCGCCGCCCAGCGCAATACCATGCTGGATGAGGAGGTCAGCCCGGATACCATCGCGGAGGTCGTCTCCGCGTGGACCGGCATTCCCGCCGGCAAGATGCTGCAGGGCGAGACCGAGAAGCTGCTGAACATGGAATCGGTGTTGGGCAAGAGGGTTGTCGGCCAGCGCGAGGCCGTGACCGCTGTTTCCGATGCCGTGCGCCGCTCCCGCGCGGGCGTGGCTGACCCCAACCGCCCGACCGGATCCTTCCTCTTCCTCGGCCCCACCGGCGTGGGTAAGACGGAGCTGGCTAAGGCGCTGGCGGACTTCCTCTTCGACGATGAATCCGCCATGGTGCGCATCGATATGTCCGAGTACGGCGAGAAGCACTCCGTTTCCCGGCTCGTCGGTGCCCCTCCGGGATACGTCGGCCACGAAGCCGGCGGCCAGCTCACCGAGGCCGTGCGGCGTCGGCCTTATACGCTCGTGCTTTTCGACGAAGTGGAAAAGGCCCACCCCGACGTCTTCGACGTCCTCCTCCAGGTCCTGGATGAGGGGCGGCTTACCGATGGCCAGGGTCGCACCGTCGACTTCCGCAATACCGTCATCATCCTAACGTCCAACCTGGGCGCCGGCGGTACGAAGGACGAGACGATGGAGGCCGTGAAGAGGGCGTTTAAGCCGGAGTTCATCAACCGCCTCGATGACGTGGTGATGTTCGAGCCGCTGTCGGAGGAACTGCTGCGCGGCATCGTGGACATCCAACTGCGCGGTCTCACCGAACGCCTGGAGGCCCGCCGCCTGACGCTGCAGGTATCCGATTCCGCCAAGTCCTGGTTGGCCGACCGCGGCTATGACCCCGCCTACGGCGCCCGTCCGCTGCGCCGGACCATCCAGCAGGCTATCGGTGACAAGCTGGCGAAGAAGCTTTTGGCCGGTGATATTGCCGATGGCGATACCGTCCACGTCGACGTCGCCGATGGCGGCGCGGAGCTGGACATTTCCGCTCGCTAAATTACCGGGCGAAAAATAATGCTCATGCCTTTAGACTGGAAGGCATGAGCATTTTAGTTTCCCCGCAGGAACTCAAAGAATCCATCTACCACGGCGATCGTTTCACTCTTCTCGGCACCCACTGGCACCCCAAGACGGGCCAGAGCTTCATCGACTTTGCGTCCCAGCACATCCCCACCGCACTTTTCGGTGATACCGGTGCGGCCTTCGTCGGCCTTCCCGGCTCGCGCAATGGCCGCAACCCGCTTCCGGACGAAGACAAGCTGCAAGCCTGGATCCGTTCTTGGGGCCTGCAGGAAGACCGCCCCGTGGTGGTCTATGACGAGGGCCGCGGGCTTTTTGCCGGCCGCGCGTGGTGGACGCTGCGCTGGGCCGGCCTAACTGATGTGCGCATCCTCGATGGCGGCCTGGAAAACTGGCTCGCGAACGGTTACCAAACCCTCACGGGTCCGGGCAATATCGCGGTCGGCTCGAAATTCGAGGTCACTCCCGGCCAGCTGCCTACCGCCACGATTGAAGACGTCCGCGAGCACGATGGCGTGCTCATCGATACCCGCTCGAGTAACCGCTTCGCCGGCCGCCGCGAGAACCTAGATTTGAAGGCGGGCCACATCCCCGGTGCGGTCAATGTTCCCGAGCGCCTCTTCCACAACGATGGGGTGCGCACGTTGAAGTCGCCGGATGAAATCCGTGAAGTGCTGGCCGCTGCCGGATTGACTCAAGAAAACACCAAGGATGCAATCATCTATTCCGGTTCGGGCAACCACTCCGCTCTTGCACTCGCGGCGATGGAGAACGCAGGATTTACCGGCCTGCGCCACTACATCGGCGGCTGGTCGCAGTGGTCGGCAGACCCGACCAACCCGGTAGAACGCGGGGATAGGACTTCGGTTAACGATTAATTCCAATTAATCGCTCCGACTCCGACTGGTACCGGCACCGTGGGGTGCCGGTACCTATTATTATCAGGAGATGATGGCTTCTTTACTCCTGATTTTCGCACTCGTGCTCGGCATCGCCGGTGGCTTTTTGCTGTACTACGATCGCACGCAGCGCGCAGCCGATGCCCAGCGAGACACCGCATCCCAGCACGACCCGAAAGACTGGGACACCCGGGAAGACCAGGATGCGCCTTCCCACGCAAGCCCCGAAACTGAAGAGGGCGCGGAAGACACCACAGGCTCCGAAGCAGTGACAGATCCTGAGAGCGAAGGCGGTACTGAGGCCCACCCCGGTTTCGTGGCGAAATACTCGCCGTTTCCCGATGTTGAATCCGATTCTTCCTCCGCAGTCTCTTCAGGCCGTCACCATCGCACTGCAGACGATTCAGACCGCAGCGATGACGACAAGGGCAGCGGTGACGACAAGATAAGTAAAGACAAAGCCAACGCCGATAGAGGCAGAGCCGAAACCCGCGCCAGCGAGACTGAGGCTCTTTCTGACAATGACGTTGTAAAAGGTAGCGCCAACACTGCAGGCAACACTGAAAAGACGTCGGAAATTGGCGCAGATTCTGACGTTAACCAGGATGCGGACTCGGACGCAGAAACGGAATCGGGTGGGGATGACTCCCCCGAAGAGGCAGTCCAGGAGGGAGCTGAAGAGCAATCGGAAGGGCACGCTAAGTCCAAGCCGGTAGGGCGGCCGCGGCCGCTAATCCCTGGCACCATTCGTCGGGAGCGCAAGAACTGGGCGGAAACCCGGGGCTTTGAGTACATGAAGTCGGACCAGTATCTTGTCGATGAATGGACGAGGGGAGTGGCCTCCTCCGGCGCCGCGCCGAAAGATATCGTTGCCGGCAACGTGTACGGCCACGAAATGCTGCTGATGGATATTGACGGCGTCAATGTGATGGCGATGCGGACGGGAGCGGCATCGGATGTGGTCATTGATTTCCAGCGCTTCGGCAGCCAGGAGGCCGAGATGTCCGAGGACCTGTTGATGGCCATGAGCATCGAAGGGTTTGATGTATATTCCTCCGATCGCGGCGTGGCGGAGCGGATGGTGGACGAGCGCGTGCGAATTGCGTTGCAGCGCATGCCGGAGGTGGTGTCGGCGCTGTGGCTGGAAACCGAGTGGGTTTTGGCACAAACCACCAAGCATTCGCGCACCGCGGATTGGGAGGCAATGCTCCCGCCCTTGGCTTTACTTGCCGATGCTTCCCGCGTTCTCCCACCCCGGTCCTCCTCCGTGCATACCATCCACCTTGAGGACTTGGACCCGGCCAGGGAGATTCCCGCTGCGCCTGTGGTCGACGCGGTGGGTGGAACAGCGGCGGCGGGGCAGCCGGAGTTTTCCCGGCCGGTCATTCAACGGCCGGAGGAACCGTTGGATATGCCCTCGCGCACGTATTCTGAGACCCGCGGCCCAGTTGAGCACACGGCGATTGGGGCGGACGAAGTCGATGCCATTGCCGATGGCAATGAACGCCCCACCCCCGACTCGGGCACCGCCCGCCTGCCGCGCCAGCAATTCGGGGAGGCTTCCATCTTCGACGACGCTTCCGATGATGCTTTTGGTGACGGCCTCGGTGACGCGGACAAAAATGCGGCCAAAGACTCGTCCACCGGCTCAACCAGAAATTCTTCTCGAGGCAGCTCCCAAGACGCCAGTGGCACGGCCGCTGCACGGGAGAAAGAGGATACAGACCGTCATGACGATTCCGGGTCGCAGCAGGGAGAGTAGCCTAGAATGTTGCGTTGGCCCACATAGCCAGGACTTTCCTCATATGCTGAAAACTCTAAAGAAACTCTAGAAAAAGGAGCAATGCGATGACTGAAGTGCACCTGCAAGAAGACAAGAAGAAGCGTCTCGCGGAACTGGTCAAGGAGCTTGCCGTGGTGCATGGCAAGGTGACTTTGTCCTCGGGCAAAGAGGCTGATTACTACGTTGATTTGCGGCGTGCGACCTTGCACCACGAAGCCTCCCGCCTCATCGGATCCTTGCTCCGCGAGCTCACCGCCGATTGGGATTTCGCGGCCGTGGGAGGACTGACCCTTGGTGCGGATCCGGTAGCGACCTCCATCATGCATGCCGAGGGCCGCGATATCGACGCCTTCGTCGTGCGCAAGGAAGCTAAAAAGCACGGCATGCAGCGCCGCATCGAGGGCGCGGATGTGACCGGAAAGAAGGTGCTGGTGGTCGAGGACACCACCACGACCGGCAACTCGCCACTCACGGCAGTCGCCGCATTGCGCGAGGCTGGAGCAGAGGTGGTCGGTGTGGCTACCGTCGTTGACCGCGCTACCGGCGCCGAGGACGTCATCTCGGCCGAGGGCCTTGAGTACCGTTCTTTGCTTGGCTTGGGTGACCTTGGACTCGCGTAACGAGATGGACCAGGAAAGCCAGGAGGCGCCCGCCGGGCAGGCCGAGAGTTCTGCGCAACCAGAGCAGCAGGAGCAGCGAGAGCAGCAAGAACAGCCCGAGGAGGCGAAGGGTCCCACCGAATGGAACGAGGGCCGCCACGGCGTGGGGCCCTGGGAAGGTCCCTGGCCGGAAGGCACGGAGGCGGACAAATACGATCCGGAGCTGCTGCGCGAGGGCGACCGGCGCAATGTCGTCGACGCGTATCGGTATTGGCGGAGGGAGGCGATTAAGGGGGATATCGATAAGCGGCGGCACAGCCTGCATATCGCCATCGAGAACTTTGAAAATGACGCCAATATCGGCACCGTCGTGCGCACCGCCAACGCCTTTGCCGTCGATACCGTCCACATTGTGGGGCGGCGCCGGTGGAACCGCCGCGGTGCCATGGTGACAGATAGGTATCAGCATCTGCGGCATCATGAGAGCGTCGATAAGCTCATTGCCTGGGCAGCCGAGGAAGACCTGACGGTCGTGGCCATTGATAACACCCCCGGTTGCGTGCCCCTCGAAACCGCCGAACTGCCGGAACGCAGCTTGCTGCTATTCGGGCAAGAAGGCCCCGGCGTCAGCGCCGCCGCGCAAGATGCCGCCCTGATGACCTGCTCCATCGCGCAATTTGGCTCTACGCGGTCCATCAACGCGGGCGTGGCCGCGGGCATCGCCATGCATACTTGGATCCGGCAGCACGCCGATCTGAACAATTCCTGGTAAGAGATCGTTACACTAACTGTAATAAACCTTGCTACTGGAGTGATAAAGAAATCGTGGAAGAAAAGTGGGCCCACCGCGCCGAACTCGCGGAAACCGCCATTGATGAGCGCCATGCGCATTCCGTATGGGGCCTGCCGCGAACCAACCTCGCCATCGTCAGCTGGCCGCCCACCACGAAAGAAAAGCTCCTCGTGCACTGGCACTACTGGTGGCAGGCGCACTACCTCGATTGCCTCGTCGATGCGGCGGAGCGGAAGAATACTAAGGCCCGCCGCCAGCGCATCCTTGACACCATGCGCGGGATTCGCATGCGGAATCTTGCGCAGCTGACCAAGAATAAGTACTTCGATGACAAAGCCTGGCTCGCCCTCGCTTTCGGGCGCGTGGGCGAGGTAAAGAAGATGAAATCGCCCAAGGCGTTGGCGTCTTTGCAGGGCAATATCACCGAAGGCCTCGATGACTCGCTGGGGATATTGCCGTGGCGGGACGGAGAGAACTTCATGAATGTGCCGGCCAATGGGCCCGGTGCCATCATGCTCGCGCGGATGGGCGATATCACCGCGGCCCGCCGCATCGTTGACTGGGTCTACGACAACTTGGTCAATGAAGATGGCTTCATTATGGACGGCGTGCGCATGCGCATGGACGGCCCCGAAATTGTCAAACAAGTCCACCCGTACTGCCAAGGCGTGATGTTGGGGGCATGCCTGGAGATTGTGTTGGCGATGCGGGAGGAGTCGAGCATCGGCAAGCTGGAGCAGATCGACAGCGTCTACGAGGCCGAACTGGCATCCGAGATGATGAGCTACATCATTAAGATTCGGGGCTTGGTGCAGGCTATTGCTTCCGGGATGGCGACTCCCTCCGGCGTCGTGGATTGGGAGACCGGTGATGGTGATGGCGGCCTGTTTAAGGGCATTCTGATGCGCTATCTTGCCGATGTTGCCGTGCGGTTGCCCGGGGACTCGCCCGCGAACCGGGCCACCAAGAAGCTGGCGACCCGGATGGTTGTGGCGTCTGCCGAATCCGTGTGGGAGCACCGGCTTGAGGTTGATGGCCTGCCAATTTTTGGCTCTGACTGGACTGCCGATGCCCGCCTTCCACACAACTACGGCTTCGGGCACACGACCGTGAGTGAAAAGATGGGAATCATTCGCGTGGATGAGCGCGACCTTTCCGTGCAGCTATCTGGTTGGATGCTTCTGGAGGCGTGTGCTCGGGTGGCTCGTGACCTGCATAAAACATCGGGTCGCGATTAACCGCGTTTAACCGTGCTGTTAAACACCTTGCGCGGGGTTTGTCGTGTGGGGGCGCGTCATTTTTGAGAGTTGGGTAGTAAACACAGGAAATGTCACACCAATTTTGCGGCGGGATTCCGGAAATGTGGGCATAATTGGGTGTTGGAACGTGTTTGACCGCAATCCCACTTAAGGATGGAATTTCATGCCAATTGCAACCCCCGAGGCGTATAACCAGATGCTGGACACCGCGAAGCAGAACGGCTTCGCATTTCCAGCCATCAACTGCACCTCGTCTGAAACGATCAACGCAGCACTGAAGGGCTTTGCCGAGGCAGAGTCTGACGGCATCATCCAATTCTCCACCGGTGGCGCAGAGTTCGGCTCTGGCCTCGCGGTCAAGAACAAGGTTAAAGGTGCTCAGGCCCTAGCCGCTTTCGCGCACGAGGCAGCGAAGCACTACGGCGTCAATATCGCCCTGCACACCGACCACTGCCAGAAGGAAGTTCTGGACGATTACGTTCGTCCGCTGATGGCCATCTCCCAGGAGCGCGTCGACCGCGGCGAGAACCCGCTTTTCCAGTCCCACATGTGGGATGGCTCTGCTATTCCGATCGATGAAAACTTGGTCATCGCCCAGGAGCTTCTGGAAAAGGCGAAGAAGGCACACATCATTCTCGAGGCAGAGATTGGTGTTGTCGGCGGTGAAGAAGACGGTGTCGAGGCCAAGGCCGGCGATAACCTGTACACGACTCCGGAAGACTTTGAAAAGACCATCGATGCCCTGGGCACCGGCGAGAAGGGCCGCTACCTGTTGGCCGCTACCTTCGGTAACGTGCACGGCGTCTACAAGCCGGGCAACGTGAAGCTGCGCCCCGAGGTCCTGCTGGAGGGCCAGAAGGTTGCGCAGAAGAAGCTCGGCCTGAGCGAGGGCGAACACGCCTTTGACTTCGTCTTCCACGGCGGTTCCGGTTCCGAGAAGAAAAAGATCGAAGAGGCGCTGCGCTACGGCGTCATCAAGATGAACGTGGACACCGATACCCAGTACGCGTTTACCAACCCAGTGGCTCGCCACATGATGGAAAACTACGACGGCGTGTTCAAAATTGACGGCGAGGTAGGCAACAAGAAGGTCTACGACCCACGCTCCTACCTGAAGAAGGCAGAGCAGGGGATGTCCGAGCGCGTCATCGAGGCATGTCAGGACCTCCACTCCGTGGGTAAGACCACGGCCAAGTAGGACGAGTCCCAATTAGCTTCATGTTGAGCTGAAGCCTAAGGCGCGACCGCACTGTAGGCACGACGAAGTAGCCGCTTCCCCCTGTGTGGGAGGCGGCTTTTCCTATTTCTGGTCCGATCTCTGGACCTAACGCTGGGCCCATCTGTGGGGCGCGGGGATGCGGCGGGGCTTTGCCGGACATGAGACAGAGCAGGCAAGTATGCCAGATTAGCCAGACAAGCTATGCCGGCCCGACCAGCTATGCCAGCGAGATTGGGCAGAAATATAGGCTGGCAAAGCCAGGTGGAGACGGCAGGCCCAGCGACCCGAGTGGACTAGACGGACCAGACGGACTGGGTGGGGTGAGGATTAGCCGTAACTCCTTGTTGGTCGTGGTGAATGGGCGGGTGAGGGGATGAACCGCGGGTTACCGCTCCACGGCGGGATCCAAGCGATGCGGCCCTTGATGCGAACCATGCGCCCGCGTGCGGTGGGTCGGGAATCATCATCTTGGTTCACCGCATTGTGATGGGCACAGAGCGTTACGAGGTTTTCTTGGTTCGTGGGGCCGCCGGCGGCCCAGGCGGTGAGGTGGTGGACTTGGGCGTCATCGGCAGGCGTGGAGCAGCCGGGCCAAGCGCAAATAGGATGTTCCGCGCGGGCTAGCATGCGCTGCTTCCAGCTGGCCATGCGTTCGGTGCGATACAGGTTTACCGCGCCGTGCTCGGGGTGAACCAAGCTGACGTAACCACGTTGGGCGAGGGTGCGGGCAACGAGCTGGGCGCCGGACATGCGCGCGCCGTTGGAAAGCTGAAGCATGATGTCATCGCCCTGGCCAGCAGTGATGTGATCTAGTTGGTCGAGGGTAATGATCACGTTGGTATGGACCGCGGGGAGCGCGCCGGGATTGCCCTCGAGGATGACCTGCTTGGCTGCCGCAAGCGGGTTTTCCTTATCCACGGAAGCGAGAACGCCCTTGATATCTGCGATATCCGTGGGGTCCGCGGTGATGGAGATGGTGTGGGGGCCATTGGGGCGTCGGGTGTAGCGGACGCCGTGGGAGGGCCGCTTGGCGGGGTTGAGCTGCTTGAGGCGCTTTTTCGCGATCGCCGGAATCAGGTGGGCTTCCGCGCGGCAGAGCTCCAGGCGGAGATCCCAACTGCGGTTGGTGTCTTTCACGCGGTGGGCGAAAGACTCGATGCTTTCAAGCACAGCGAGGTCGTGGCCGCGTGAACGAGCTGCCTCGCAGGCGAGGCGCTGCTTGCGGCTATTGGAGGTGCGGCCGAAATAGGTGTGTTGCAGGCGGGCGAGTTGCGCGGCGAGGAGCTGGCTGGCGCCGGCCTCGATGAGCTGCTGTTCGGAGCATCCCTGAAACTCGGCGACGAGGTCCACACCGCGACGGCAAAGTTGCAAAAATTCTGTGTTCACGGCTCCTGACCGTAAAAGCGGCACGGGTACGCGGCAATGGGGGAACAAAGCGAAACGGCGAATCTGTGGAATTCTTGCGCTGCGGGGGTCGCTGTCGCGCAGATATAGCGGGGTTATCCACAACCTGGCGCGGGCCGGGATGCGGGTATTCGGGGGCGGTGGTATGGAGCGGTCTTCTATGCTGGAGGTCATGTCGGAAGCGAAACAAAGAGTCTCAACGAGGCAAATGCTGCGGGTGGTGGACCGCTCAGTATTATCGCGTCTGCAACGCATCCGCTCGCGCTTCGTTTATATAATCCAGGCCACCGTCGGTGCCGCATTGGCGTATTGGGTGGCTAGCTCTCTCTTTGGGCATCCGCAGCCGTTCTTCGCGCCCATCTCGGCAGTCATCATTCTGGGGCTTTCGGGCGGGGACAGGATGAAAAAGGCAGTGGAGATGTCGCTGGGCGGCATCGTCGGTGTAGCCGTGGGCGATTTGCTCTTCCAAGTGGTGGGGCAGGGCCCGTTCCAGATCCTGTTCATCGTGGGAGCCGGCCTGGTGGTGGGGTCCTTTATTACGAAATCGCCGCTGGTGTCCAACCAGATTGTTTTTGGTTCCATCCTTATCGCCACGATTTTTCCGCCGACCGAGGGGCCAGGTGGCCTGCACCGGGCCATCGACGCGATGATTGGTTCCGGCATTGGGCTTATCACGATTGCACTGATCCCGAATTCGCCGTTGAAGGAAGCAAGGCGCGAGGTGTCGAAGGTGCTGCGGATTGCATCGAGCATTCTCAATGACGTCACGCATGGCATCCGCGATACCAATCCTGAGATTATTCGCGATGCCCGCGATGCGGTGCGCGGCACGCAAAATGACGTGAATACGCTGTTGAGTGCGGCGCAATCGGGGAGGGAGGCATCGGAAGTATCGCCGCTTTTGTGGACCTCGCGCAGGAGCATTCGGTCCCTAGAGCGCATCTTGTTGCCGGTAGATAATGCGGTGCGTGGGGTGCGGGTCTTATCGCGCCGCGCGCTCGTGCTTACTGAAGACGGCGATACCGTGTCCGAGAAGCAGTTAGAGCTCTTGGAAGAACTATCAGAAATTATCCTCGCGGTGGGAGAGCTCTACGGCAGGCAAAAGCGGGACCACGATGAGGCGATAGAGATACCCGAGCTGGTGCAGCGGCTGCGCTACGTGGGCGGTCAAGCAGGCATGGATCTTATCGAAGAAGACGCGACGCTTTCTGCGTATACGATTCTCGCGCAGACGAGATCCATTGTTGTGGACATGCTGATGGTGTGCGGACTCTCGCGCGAGTCTGCCGTCGCGCACCTAGTTCCTACCTCTACGCACCCGGCGTTCCCGCCAGAGGTGTGGGAACGCAAAGATAAGCAGAAGGGGCAGAATTAGCAGGACCCCGCCCGCATATCCGCCGAGCGGGGCGCCGGTGCGGGGGCAGCGCTAAGAGCCAAGGGAAGTCGGCGTTAGCTGTGAAGAGTGGACTAGGGGCGTGCGATTTGGAGGTCGCGCAGGTGGCGGTAGAAGGTGACGCGGGTGAGGGGGCGTTTGTGGGGGATGGCATCGACAAGCACGCGCAGCTGGGGGCCGCCTGCCTGGACCGCGCGGCCGGTGTGGACGGAATCCGGGTCGAGGCGGCCGGGTTTGCGCAGCAAGGAACGCAGGCGACCTTCGGGCTCGACGGGCGATGTCGCGCGGGCCGCTAGGATGCCCGGAGCATCGGTCATGGGGACCAGCCGCGCGCCAAAAGTGCCGCGACCGGAGGCGGCGAGGGTGTCATCATCGATGATGATTCCACCGGTAAACGGGCCATTGGACCAATCCGAGATGGTCGCGGAGCCGGCGACGGCCTGGCCGGAATCGTTGCGGATGAGCGGCACCGGGCGAACCGGGGCGGTGCGGGCGAGCTCAAGGGCCTCCTGCGGCGCGGCGGGAAGGCCCCAATTGGCGGCGGCGGCCGACTCGCCCGTGGGGATGAACGCGACCTCGGCCCACAGGTTATCGGCGCGCATGAGCCGGGTGATGACGGCGTTCAGCGCCGAGTCCGAGCCCGCGACGACGATGCGCAGGCGGTCCTCCAAGTACGGCTCCTGCGGGGCGGCGGCAGGGGCGCCGAGGTGGCGGACATCGGGCTGCGCGGCGATCTCGTCCAGCGAAGGCGTGGGATCGTGGGGGAGGAGATCGGTGGCGGCGGCATCGATAAGCGCGAGCTCCTTGCGGGAAGGAACGGCCGAAAGGTCAAAAGCCTCTGCGGGCAAGTCAATGTCCGAGGCACCGCAGCGGAGGAACAAAAAACGCATGTACATCATGCTACGTGGGCTAATCCGGCCAGAAAAGTGTAAGGTAAATGCGTATTTTGGCTTCAATAATGAGGAAGTGACTTAAAAGATGGCAGCGATCGTCATTGTCGGCGCCCAATGGGGCGACGAAGGCAAGGGCAAGGCTACCGATATACTTGGCGGGAAAGTTGACTACGTAGTCAAGCCGAACGGCGGCAATAACGCCGGGCACACCGTCGTGGTCGGCGGTGAAAAATACGAGCTGAAGCTCCTGCCCGCCGGGATTCTTTCTGAAAACGCCACCCCGGTGCTGGGCAACGGCGTGGTGATTAACCTTGAGGCGCTCTTTGATGAGATTGATGGCCTCGAGGCACGAGGGGCGAATGCCTCCCGCCTGAAGATTTCCGCGAACGCGCACCTCGTGGCGCCGTACCACCAGACCCTCGACCGCGTGCAGGAACGCTTTTTGGGCAAGCGCGCCATCGGTACCACCGGCCGCGGCATTGGGCCGACCTACGCTGATAAGGTCGCGCGCATTGGTATTCGCGTGCAAGATATCTTCGACGAATCCATCCTGCGGCAGAAGGTGGAGTCCGCGCTGGAGATCAAGAACCAGATGCTGGTGAAGATGTACAATCGTAAGGCCATCGAGGCAGAGCAGATTGTGGAGTACTTCCTGAGCTATCGCGAGCGCCTGCGCCCCATGGTTATTGACGCGGAGCTTGAGCTTAACCAAGCGCTTGCCAATGGTCAGAACGTGCTCATGGAGGGCGGCCAGGCCACCATGTTGGACGTCGACCACGGTACCTATCCGTTTGTGACTTCCTCGAATCCGACTGCGGGTGGGGCATCGGTTGGCTCTGGCATTGGGCCGACGAGGATTAAGACCTCGCTGGGCATTATCAAGGCCTATACCACCCGCGTGGGCGCCGGACCGTTCCCTACCGAGCTGTTTGATAAGTGGGGCGAGTACCTGCAGACCACCGGCGGCGAGGTCGGCGTGAACACCGGCCGCACACGCCGCTGCGGTTGGTACGATTCCGTGATTGCTCGTTACGCTACGCGCGTAAACGGGTTTACGGATTACTTCTTGACCAAGCTCGATGTGCTGACCGGTATTGGGGAAATCCCTATCTGCGTGGCTTATGACGTCGACGGCAAGCGTTATGACGAGATGCCGGTTACCCAGTCTGAGTTCCACCACGCCGAGCCGATTTTTGAAACCATGCCGGCGTGGGACGAGGACATATCCGAGTGCGCCACCTTCGAGGAGCTTCCGCAGAAGGCACAGGATTATGTGCTGCGCCTTGAAGAGCTGTCCGGCTGCCGCATCTCTTATATCGGTGTCGGACCTGGCCGCGACCAAACCATCGTGCGCCACGATGTCATGGAAGACCAGTAATGGACGTATTTGCGGTGATGAGCTCGGCCTAGCCGCGAGCTCATAAAAGTAAGAAGGGGCGAGGTACCTTGCTGAGGTACCTCGCCCCTTCTTTAGGATTCCGCGGGGCGCTCCCCGAGGCTATGACCGTTCAGCTTTAGTAAGCGGCGGTCAGGTTGTCGTAGCCGTTGATCTTGAGTGCTTCCAGCACGCGGTCCACGGCTGCCTGGTCAGTATCCGGGTTATAGGTGTCTGGGAAGGTCAGGTGTGCGCTGTGGCTGTCCTTGAAGTCGATGTTCATGAACTCGTGGCCCAGCTCGTCAGTAGCGAGCGCGAGTTCGCGCTGCACAGCCAACTTACCGCTCTGCAGGATAGGTGCAGAATAGTCCTGGTCTCCGTTGATTACATCTTCCTTGTCACCGGTGATATGGCCCTTTTCGGCGTGAGCGCCGGGCTCATCGGACTGGTCGGTGGACTGCTCAACGTCAGCGGTCTGGGTTACCTCTGGCTCAGCAAGCTGGTCCTGGGCGTCAACTGGGCCGGTGCTGCCAGTTAGCGGTAGTACAGCAGCGATGGCGCTAGCAATAAAAGAAGGAATAGACATTTCCGATCCTTTCTGGGTTAGTGTCTGAAACCGATAAAAATACTAGCACCGTAAAAGGCGAGTAACTATATGGAATTCAACTTGTTGATTCGTTCATTAAAATTTGTTTTAGAAGCTATTGACGGAAAAAATGCTTTAGTCCAATATGTGGCATTAGACCCGCATTATTCGTCTTGAAGTGTGACATTCGCTATTAAGTTTAACCGGAGTGCAATATAATACAACGCCGGTGGGTGCGAGGGGTGCACTGGAGGTTGACGCTAATAAAAGCTGACATTTGATGGGATTTAGCTCATTAAAGTGGCTTAAGCCAAAGTAGCGTCCATTTCCTGTCAAACTTTAGAAAAGCAGACTGTAACTTTGGTTTATCCCCCATTTTAGTGGACGCTTCAATTACTGCACGACTTCTATTTACAGTGCAATTTTGCGCGAAGTATGCACGTTTTCCTGTGACGTTTGACACTTCTTGAAAGCATTTCCTTAAATGCAAATAATTTTCCTAATCAGTGCCTACAGGGGAGTTATACATAACTGAATAATGTCTGAAGGTAAGTTGAATCGAACATGTGGTCGCCATTGTTTGCGGTCTTTCATTTTGGGAGTTCAGGTGATTGAAGGCTCGTATTGCGTAAAACCAATGTTTGTGACTGTTTAAAAAGTGTACCGACATTTAGTGGGGTGCAAGACTGAGTTCAGAAAATGCTGGTAACAGCGTCAATAGAAATGGTAAATCTACTAAAAGCTGTAAGTTATCTATTAACCTATAGTATTCTGGAGTGAAGTTCACCTTCGTATAAAGGTTTATTTATGACGGTTTTAATTGCCAGCTTCCGTTTATCGGTAAACCGGAATTGGCATAGTAAATTCGTTGACGTATCACTTGGATAAGTTTGAAATAATTCCCTTTGAACGCATGGACTGGTACTCTCCTAAAGGCACAAACGGTGGCGATCGTAGCGGTTAGTGAACAGGGATCGTCTATCGTGTGTTCAAGTTTCACATTTAGGTTCTACACAGCTGAAGTTCGAGTTGTGTAGATGCGAATTGTAAGAAGATGTCCTTTTAAAGGGGAGAAGATGAGCGGAGTGCGCGATTTATCCCGGAGAAAGTGGACTGTATTAACCGCAATCTTTGCTGCATTTGCGGTTATTGCTGCTATGGTCACTGTTCCCTGGAATCAAGCAAATGCTGAGGAAAGTAATCCTACAGATTTTGAGCCAAATGTAAGTTTGGGAGATGTAAACAAGATTATGCCCAAAGGAGTAGATACTTCTTGGGGGCCACTTGTTTGGGCAGGAACGCCGCCAGAGGGTGCTGGTAAAGGAAACCCGAACAACAACGTGGGATGGGGCTGGTGTATCGAACCATTCGCCCAAATCCCACTGCAAACAAATCGGGTATATGCGAAGGAAAACGCAGAAAGGCTTGAAATCTCACCCGAATACAGGGATGGTGTGATCAATCTTGCACGGAAATTGAAGGATGCAGCGAAGCGGAAGGATAGTAAGGCTGCTGCAAACTACTCCGTGTATTTAGCAGCTTTAATTGCTGAGAAGGACACATCACGGGCTATAGCTGCCGCTACTATTACTGGCCGAGACCCATCTTACGGTGCGCTTGATCCAGGTCAGCCTACATACCCTAGCTTTACGGGAAGCCACGAGGAATTTACGGAACTGACTGGGTATCGAATTGTAGACGACTATGACCCGCCAAAATTCGAAAAAGATCCATCCGTGCAGATTCCGGAACAGCCTGAAGATGCTTATATCACGATTGTTCGTCCTCACGATGATAAAGGTAGGGTCGATAAAACACGCAGGGACCAGCCTGTGATGCCGCCGGATCAGCCTGGTCTACCTGATACCGAGGGGGACGAGCCGGAGGAATCCACGACTCCCGAGCAGCCTTCCGAGGAAGAAACCACGGAAGATGAGCCTACGGAGGAAGAGAGCACTCCGAACTCCACGGAAGAGCAGCCTTCCGATGAGGAGACCTCGACAGAGGAGACCACTTCCTCTGAGGAACCTTCGACGGAGCAAACCACTACTCAGCCAAGCACTGAGCCTAGCGAATCGACTCCAACTACTAGTGCATCCGAGAAGAAGTTGCAGCCCAAGATTCGCACCAAGGCAGAGTTTGCCGACGATGCTGACCAGGTTGTTGCTGGTGCCAAGGTGAAGGATACGGTTCACTATGAGGACCTGGTCCCGAACAAGAAATACACCCTTGAGGCTGAGCTGAAGGATAAGGCTGGAGACCACCAGGTCGTCGGCAAGGGCAAGAAGACCTTTACTCCAGAAAAGTCCTCCGGCGACGTGGACGTGGAGATCACTGTTGACAGCGGTCTTAAGAAGCCCATTGACGCGGCAGTTGCTTTTGAAACCTTGACCTCTACTGAGGTTGATGCGGAAGGAAAGTCCAACTCTGACTCTGACAAGAAGAATGTCATCGCAGAGCACAAGGACCTGAGCGACGAGGCGCAGACTGTAAATACCACCTGGAACCCAGAGATTTCCACCAAGGCGAAGCTTGCCAAGGGTGAATCGGTTGAGTCCGGCGCTAAGGTAACCGATACCGTTAAGTACAAGGATTTGGTCCCAGGGAAGCAATACACCCTGAATGCGGAATTGGTTAATAAGGCAGACGAGTCTGTAATTGGTAAGGGTGAGACGACCTTTACTCCGGAGAAGTCTGCTGGCAACGTTGACGTGGAAATCACTGTTGATAGTGATGTGACGGAGCCGGTTGAGGCTGCGGTTGCCTTTGAGGAATTGACCTCTACTGAGGTTGACGCCGAGGGCGAGGGCACTCCGGATGCTGAGAAGCCAAATAAGGTTGCTGAGCACAAGGACATTAACGACGAAGACCAGACCGTAAACACTAAGAAGGACAACCAGCCTTCGGAGTCGTCTTCGTCGGAGACTTCAACGACTAGCTCGAAGCCAAGCGCCTCGGAGTCCAAGAGCTCTGAACCATCGACGGAGAGCAGTTCGGAATCTGAAACCTCGGAGCCGTCGGACTCGGAGACGTCCACTTCGAAGACTACGACCAGCACTGAGCCTTCGAGCACGACTTCTTCGGAAAAGCCGGAAGAGCCTGCTGATACTTCGGCAAAGCCGGAGATTTCGACGAATGCTGATTTTGCTCAGGGTTCGCATGAGGTTGTTGCTGGTGCTGAGATTGTTGATGAGGTCAGCTATGAGGGCTTGGTTCCTGGTAAGGAATACACGCTGCAGGCTGAGTTGATTAGCAAGGCCGATAAAGAGACTGTTTTGGGTAAGGGTGAGACGACCTTTACTCCGGAGAAGTCTGCTGGCAAGGTTGATGTGAAGATCACTGTTGATAGTGATGTGACGGAGCCGGTTGAGGCTGCGGTTGCCTTTGAGGAGTTGACTTCTACTGAGGTTGACGCTGAGGGTGAGGACACTCCGGATGCTGAGAAGCCGAATAAGGTTGCTGAGCACAAGGACATCAATGATGAGGATCAGACGGTAATCTCTGAGGATTCTAAGAAGGTTCTGAAGCCGGAGATTTCGACGAATGCTGATTTTGCTCAGGGTTCGCATGAGGTTGTTGCTGGTGCTGAGATTGTTGATGAGGTCAGCTATGAGGGCTTGGTTCCTGGTAAGGAATACACGCTGCAGGCTGAGTTGATTAGCAAGGCCGATAAAGAGACTGTTTTGGGTAAGGGTGAGACGACCTTTACTCCGGAGAAGTCTGCTGGCAAGGTTGATGTGAAGATCACTGTTGATAGTGATGTGACGGAGCCGGTTGAGGCTGCGGTTGCCTTTGAGGAGTTGACTTCTACTGAGGTTGACGCTGAGGGTGAGGACACTCCGGATGCTGAGAAGCCGAATAAGGTTGCTGAGCACAAGGACATCAATGATGAGGATCAGACGGTAATCTCTGAGGATTCTAAGAAGGTTCTGAAGCCGGAGATTTCGACGAATGCTGATTTTGCTCAGGGTTCGCATGAGGTTGTTGCTGGTGCTGAGATTGTTGATGAGGTCAGCTATGAGGGCTTGGTTCCTGGTAAGGAATACACGCTGCAGGCTGAGTTGATTAGCAAGGCCGATAAAGAGACTGTTTTGGGTAAGGGTGAGACGACCTTTACTCCGGAGAAGTCTGCTGGCAAGGTTGATGTGAAGATCACTGTTGATAGTGATGTGACGGAGCCGGTTGAGGCTGCGGTTGCCTTTGAGGAGTTGACTTCTACTGAGGTTGACGCTGAGGGTGAGGACACTCCGGATGCTGAGAAGCCGAATAAGGTTGCTGAGCACAAGGACATCAATGATGAGGATCAGACGGTAATCTCTGAGGATTCTAAGAAGGTTCTGAAGCCGGAGATTTCGACGAATGCTGATTTTGCTCAGGGTTCGCATGAGGTTGTTGCTGGTGCTGAGATTGTTGATGAGGTCAGCTATGAGGGCTTGGTTCCTGGTAAGGAATACACGCTGCAGGCTGAGTTGATTAGCAAGGCCGATAAAGAGACTGTTTTGGGTAAGGGTGAGACGACCTTTACTCCGGAGAAGTCTGCTGGCAAGGTTGATGTGAAGATCACTGTTGATAGTGATGTGACGGAGCCGGTTGAGGCTGCGGTTGCCTTTGAGGAGTTGACTTCTACTGAGGTTGACGCTGAGGGTGAGGACACTCCGGATGCTGAGAAGCCGAATAAGGTTGCTGAGCACAAGGACATCAATGATGAGGATCAGACGGTAATCTCTGAGGATTCTAAGAAGGTTCTGAAGCCGGAGATTTCGACGAATGCTGATTTTGCTCAGGGTTCGCATGAGGTTGTTGCTGGTGCTGAGATTGTTGATGAGGTCAGCTATGAGGGCTTGGTTCCTGGTAAGGAATACACGCTGCAGGCTGAGTTGATTAGCAAGGCCGATAAAGAGACTGTTTTGGGTAAGGGTGAGACGACCTTTACTCCGGAGAAGTCTGCTGGCAAGGTTGATGTGAAGATCACTGTTGATAGTGATGTGACGGAGCCGGTTGAGGCTGCGGTTGCCTTTGAGGAGTTGACTTCTACTGAGGTTGACGCTGAGGGTGAGGACACTCCGGATGCTGAGAAGCCGAATAAGGTTGCTGAGCACAAGGACATCAATGATGAGGATCAGACCGTAACCTCTGATGACTCCGATGTCCCAGGCAAGCCGTCCAAGGGCAAGATTCCTAAGTGGGCCATCCTGATTCCGGGCATTGGCTTGGGAATCGGCTTGGGCAAGATTATCTTCGGCCACCACGATCACGACCACGGCCACCATGATCACGACAAGCCGAAGGATCGTCCTGAGAAGGACACCGAGGGCCACGGTGAGCACCCAAGCACCGAGGTGAAGGGCCAGGATACGCCGGATAAGGTTGACCAGAACTCCAGCGAAGAGCCTCGCCCCACCGAGGTGAAGGGTCAGGATACGCCGGATAAGGTTGACCAGGGTACCGACAAGGACGATCGTCCGGTCGAGGTTATGGGCCAGGAGCCTGGAAAGACTGGTAAACCGCTACCGTCCGACGCAGGACGTACGAAGATCAAGTCCGTACCGTCCGGTGCGACCGAGCTTGACCCAGGTATGCAGGACTACATTAAGTAGTGTGAGCGTACTGGTCAGGTAACAGGCGATAGCGCCTGGGCACAACATGTCCCCCTTCAGGGTGTCACCGCACACGCTGGAGGGGGGCAACCCATCTGATAAACCATCGAGAAGACCACAATGAGGAGATTGGGCAATGTCTGAGGAGACAGGCCGCGAGGAACCCGTAAGCCGGGGTAAGAAGATCGGCTTTATCGTGCTGGTAGTGGCCGTAATTCTGATGTTGATCCAGCTGGCTCTCTACCTCACCACCGGTGGGGAAGATGATGAGGCTAGTGAGGGGGCATCGGAAAGCGTCTCGGCCGTTGACCCCCCGGACGATAAGGGCGATGCCTACGTCGATGATTCCGGTGCGCAGGAGCACGAATTCGAGCCGGCCCCGGGCCAATTCGAAGGCTTCGAAGGCATGTCCGTGGGCATCGACGGCGAGTACGCCGCCGTGGACCCAGTGCAGGTAACTGACCAGGGCGTGTTGCTGCCGCCACACGATGTCTCCCGCTTGGGCTGGTATTCCGCCTCGGCCGTGCCTGGCGATGCCGGCAATGTTGGCTCCAGCGTGATCACCGGCCACGTGAATTACCAGGGCCAGGGCACCGGCTATGCGGAGAAATTCACCCGGCTGCAGGAAAACCAGGAATTCACCGTGGTCATCGATGGTGAGGAGCGCACCTTCCGTGTGACGGAAAAGCCGTACCGCCTGCCCAAGGGCGGGGATTTCCCGGACGTGGTTAATGACACGGACGGTACCAACCGCCTGGTCCTTATCACCTGCGGCGGCAAGTTCGTCGGCGGTGCGCTGGGGTATGAGGACAACATTATTACCGTGGCAGAGCCAGTCGATGCCCCGGTTCCACCAGAGGCACCCCAGGCCTAGTAGCACGCTCTAGAGTCCAACGAGCGCCCGGTTCGAGGATGAAAATCCTTGGCCGGGCGCTTGCGTTTATGCACTTCACGCATGTGCGCCCGGGGTGCGCCGGGCATCTATGAAATAATTTGGGGAAGTATCTGCTGCTCGGAGCGGAATCAAAGGAGCAAAGTCATGGATATTCCAGGCAAAATCGCCGGTCATATCGGCACGCCGCTGACGGGCAATGCCACGAAGGTATTGCTGCTCGGCGCGGGCGAGTTGGGAAAGCAGCTGGCTATTTCCTTCCAGTCCCTGGGCCTTGAGGTCCACGCGGTGGATAAGTACCAGGGGGCGCCGGCGCATCAAGTGGCGCACTATAGCTATATCGCGGATATTACTGACTCCGCGCAGGTATCAGAATTGGTGCAGCAGATTCAGCCGCACTACGTGGTGCCGGAGGTGGAAATCGTTGCGGTGGAGGCCCTGGAGCAGGTTGAGCAGTCCACCGATGCCGTCGTCGTGCCCACGGCGCGTGCTTGCGCCCTTACCCAAGACCGCGAACGGGTGCGCGCGGTGGCAGAAGATATTGGGCTGCCGACCTCGGCCTACCGCTTTGCCTCTTCGGTGGAGGAGCTGGAGGAAGCGGCGACGGAGCTGGGGTTTCCGTGCATTGTGAAGCCGGACGTGTCCACCTCGGGCAAGGGCCACATGCTGGCACGGGACGTAGAAGACGTGCGCGAGGCGTGGGAGACGGTGCGCCGCGTTTCTTCGGATTCGCAGCGCGTGGTGGCGGAGCGCTTCGTGGACTTTGACCTTGAGGTCACGCTGCTGGCCATCCGGTCCATCGATCCGGCCACGGGCAAGCTGGCCACGTGGTTTAGCGAGCCCATTGGTCACCGCCACGAGAAGGGCGATCTGATTGAGGAGTGGCAGCCTACCGGCATGAGCGAGATTGCGCTGGAGAACGCGCGATCGGTTGCGGCGCGCATCTCCAATGAGCTAGGCGGGCGCGGCGTGTACGGCGTGGAGCTTTTCGTCGCCGGCGATGATGTTTACTTTTCTTCGGTCTCCCCGCGGCCTTCGGATACGGCGATGCTTACCGCCTATACGCAGCGCTTTTCCCAGTTTGATCTGCACGCCCGCGCCATTTTGGGCTATCCCATCGACGCCACGTTGATAACCCCGGGCGCCAGCATGTTCTTGCACGCGCAGGAGCCGCTTGCCGATGTCGCCTTTACCGGCATTGCCTCCGCCCTCCACTACGCCGAGACGGACGTGAAGCTCTTTGGCAAGCCCGATGCCTATAAGGGCCGGCGCATGGGGCTTGTGACCACGACGGCGGAAACGGTAGAAGAGGCCCGCGATCGCGCCGCACTGGCGGCGCATAAGGTGAGCGTGACCTCGACTCCTGGCCTGCTCGCGCAGGGCGGTGCGCGCGGCATCGACCCGCAAGCGGACAATGTGCCCGATATCGAGGTTGTTGAATACGAGGGTGGGGTCGAGCTCGACCCCAAGCTGACCTCAGGGGTGGACGATACCGACTAGCGCAGCGCTGGTTAGCGCTGCGGGGCACTGCCGACCGTGCCAGTCGGTGCCTAGTCAGGCCCGCAGTGCAGCGCTGGTTAGCGCTGTGGGCCGGCGTGCTTGACCATCTCGTCCCACTCGACGATCTTGATGCGCTCGCGGCCGTGCGGCTCGCCGGCGGCCTGCTCGGCGGAGTTGAGGCGGTGCCAGCCGTCCCAGGTGGTGACGGCGATATCGCGGCTGCTGAGCAGATCGAGGATATCCTGCGGATCGCGCTTGGTGGCGGACTCGAGCTCGCCTGCCTTGTAATCCTCTAGCAGCATGCCGGTGGTGTCCTTGGCGTCGGATTTAGTATTGCCAATCAAGCCCACCGGGCCGCGCTTGATCCAGCCGGTGGTGTAGAGGCCGGGAAGCTTTTCGCCGTCCACATCGGTCAGGACGTGGCCGCCGTCGTTGGGCATGGTGGCCGTGTCGTCATTGAAAGGAATGCCCTCGACGGACTGCGGGTGGTAGCCCACAGCGCGGTAGACCGATTGCACGGGCCACTCGGTGAACTTGCCGGTGCCGCTTACGGAACCATCGCCATTGAGCTCGGTGCGCTCGGTTTTGATGGCGGTGACGTGGCCGGCATCGCCAAGCACTTCTACTGGGGATTCAAAGAAGTGGATGTAGAGCTTGTGCGGGGCATCGCCAGGCTCGCGCATGGCGTAGGACTCTAGGGTCTGGCAGACCAAGTCGGTGGACTTGGCGGCGCGGCGGGCCTCCTCGGAAGCCTCGTCGTAGATGATGTCTTCTGGGTCCACGATGACCTCGATGGTGGGGGACTCATCGAGCTCCTTGAGCTCCTTCGGCGTGTACTTAGCCTGCGCCGGGCCGCGGCGACCAAAGACGTGGACCTCCTTGGCGCGGTTTTCCTTCAGGGAAGCGTAGACATTATCCGGGATCTCCGTCACCAGCAGCTCGTCTGCGGTCTTGGCCAAGATGCGGGATACGTCGAGCGAAACGTTGCCCACGCCCACGACGGCGACGGACTCCGCGGATAGGTCCCAATCGCGCTCGAAGTTGGGGTTGCCGTCATAAAAGCCCACGAATTCGCCGGCGCCGTAGTTGCCCTCGAGGTCCTCGCCGGGGATGCCCATTTCCTTATCGGCGGTGGCGCCGGTGGCGAAGATGATGGCGTCGTAGTACTCGCGCATCTCTTCGACGGTGATGTCCTTGCCCACTTCGATATTGCCCAGGAAGCGGATGTCTTCCTTCTCCATGATGTTGTGCAGCGACTGCACGATGCCCTTAATGCGTGGGTGATCCGGGGCGACGCCGTAGCGAATCAAGCCAAAGGGCGCAGGCATCTTTTCAAAGAGATCGATCTGCACGTCCACATCGGACTTTACGAGGAGGTCAGAGGCGTAAATGCCGGCCGGTCCGGAGCCGACCACGGCGACACGCATGGGGCTAGTCATCTGTTTAGGGTGTCCTTTCTTTAGGTTTTTCTCACATTCTACGCGGTGGCAGTGCGATAAATGCCACACTGCTCTGAGTTATCTACCCCCAGTTTAGGAGGTTGCGGAAGGGCGGGGGAGGGGGTGATTCACGTACAGTGGAGTCGTCACCACGTGCTAGTAACTGTGATGTACGGCATAATGTTACGGCGCGTGTTCCAAGTGTTCCCGTGACGGCAAAGGAAAGGTAATCCGCATGTCTGCATCCCAGTCCACAGTGTTAAGCTCCATCGGCCGCGGCTTCGACGGCCTCGATATTCCCGCCTTGGCGGATAGCCTTGGCGCTGAACTGCTCCGCTTAGAAGATTTCGACCCCACCGTGGCGGATGTATTGGCCAACGCGCCCACCGCCACTGCCGATGCCCTCCTGGTCCAAGGCACCGGCGAAATCTCCTTCGATGCGGAGGTCGCCGCCGCGCTGGGCCTGCCGCTGGTTATCATCTCCGGCGCCCCAGAGCGCGCGGCGGAGCTGGCACAGCGCAAGGCAGAATCCCTCGGCGCCACCGTGGCAGGCGTCTTCACCGACCTGGAGGCCGTGCCAGGTGCGTTAAGCGCGGCAGAGGAGACCGCGCCCGTCATGTCCGCAGACCTCTTCCAGAAGCAGCTCATTGACCAAGCCAAGACGACTGGATCTCACATCGTCTTGCCGGAGGGCGATGATGACCGCATCCTTGAAGCCGCCGATGCCCTGCTCCGCGATGAGGTCGCCCGGCTGACCATCCTGGGCAAGGAATCCGATATTAAGGCCCGCGCCAAGGATCTGGGGCTGGATATTTCGGGAGCCGATATCATCGACCACCTGGAATCGCCGCTTGCGGAGGAATTCGCCGCCGATTTCGCGGAACTGCGTAAGAAGAAGGGCGTGACCCTGGAGCAGGCCCGCGAGACCATGCAGGACATCTCCTACTTTGGCACCATGATGGTGCACAAGGGGCTTGCCGATGGCATGGTTTCCGGCGCCGCCCACACCACCGCCCACACCATTAAGCCGTCCTTCCAGATCATCAAGACCAAGCCGAATGCTTCGGTGGTCTCCTCCATCTTCTTGATGGTTATGCGCGGGCGCCTGTGGGCCTTCGGCGACTGCGCCGTGAACCCGAACCCAACTGCGGAACAGCTGGGCGAAATCGCCGTGGTGTCCGCGCAGACCGCGTCCCAGTTCGGCATCGACCCGCGCGTGGCCATGCTGTCCTACTCCACCGGCGCTTCCGGCACCGGCCCGGACGTCGAGCGCGCCATCGAGGCCGTCGAGGCCGCCAAGAAGCTGGACTCCTCGGTGAAGGTGGATGGCCCGCTGCAGTTCGACGCCGCCTGCGATCCCGGCGTTGCCGCGAAGAAGATGCCGGATTCTGATGTCGCGGGTAAGGCCAATGTCTTCGTCTTCCCCGATCTGGACGCCGGCAATATTGGCTATAAGACCGCACAGCGCACCGGCGGCGCCTTGGCCGTGGGCCCCATCCTGCAGGGCCTGAACAAGCCGGTCAATGACCTATCCCGCGGCGCTACCGTTCCAGACATCATCAATACCGTTGCCATTACCGCTATCCAGGCTGGAGAGAAATAAATGTCATACGTACTGGTCCTTAACTCGGGATCCTCGTCCATCAAGTTTCAGCTGGTGGACCCAACCGCTACTGCCACCGATGATCCACTCGTCTCCGGCCTGGTGGAACAGGTTGGCGAGCCGAGCGGTGCCATTACCATCAAGGTTGGCGGGGGAAAGGTCACCGAGGAACTGGAAGTTCCCGATCACTCCTTTGGCCTAAAACGCGCCTTTGACCTCATGGATGATCATCAGGTGGGCCCGAAGGACGTCGATATCATCGCCGTGGGACACCGCGTCGTACACGGCGGCCGCCTCTTCTCGGAACCGCAGCTCATCGAGGATCAAATTGAATCGATGATCGAGGACCTCATCCCGCTGGCCCCACTTCACAATCCCGCCAACCTGGACGGCATCCGCGTGGCGCGCAAGATCCTGCCGGATATTCCGCACGTGGCGGTCTTCGATACCGCGTTCTTCAATACCCTGCCGCCGGCCGCAGCGCTCTATGCCATCAATAGCGAGGTTGCTTCCAAGTACGATATCCGCCGCTACGGCTTCCACGGCACCTCCCACGAGTTCGTCTCCCAGCAGGTGCCGAAGATTTTGGACCGCGATCCGGAGCACACCCACCAGATCACGCTGCACCTGGGCAATGGTGCCTCCGCGGCCGCCATCCGCAATGGACGTGCCATCGATACCTCGATGGGCCTGACCCCGCTGGCCGGCCTCGCCATGGGTACGCGTACCGGCGATATCGATCCAGGCATCATCTTCCACCTGGTGCGCCAGGCGGGCATGAGCATCGACGAGATCGATAAGCTGCTCAATAAGCAATCCGGTGTCAAGGGCATTGCGGGCGTCAATGACTTCCGTACGCTGCGCGAGCACATCGATAACGGCGATGAAGACGCATGGCTGGCGTATAACATCTACATCCACCAGCTGCGCCGCTTCATCGGCTCCTACATGATTGCTCTGGGCCGCGTGGACGCCATTACCTTCACCGCCGGCGTGGGTGAAAACGACACCGAGGTGCGCCAGGACGCGCTGTACAACCTGGATATGTACGGCATCGACTTTGATAAGGAGCGCAACCTCGTCCGCTCCGATGAGCCGCGGGTCATCTCCACCGACGATTCCCCGGTCAAGGTCCTAGTGGTTCCCACCAATGAGGAGCTGGCTATTGCGCAGAAGTCTGCAGACGTTGCCGCCAAGGCGCGCGAGGAAGGCCTATTTAAGTAGGCCATGTAAGTAGGCCCTAGAAGGTGGTGATGGGCCGGACCTGGTTGGCCAAGTCCACCAGCGCGTAGCGGTGGCGGCTAAACGGGGCCTGGCGGGCAAGGGCCCGCAGGGTCTCGGCCAGGCCGGTGCGCAGGCCGCGCTGGGTAAAGGCGTACTCAAAGAGATCATTCGGCGAGGACGCCCGCGCGAGATCGGCGTTGCGCAGGAAGTTCAGGCCCGCGGAGATGACGGCGATCTTGATTTGGAGAAAGCGCGGCTCGTTGGTGGGGACTTCTTCGAGGCGTCGGGCAGCGCGACGAATGCGCGATTCCGATAGATCGTGCACGATGAGCTGCAGCACGGTGGTCAGCAGCGCCATGCGGAAGTGGCGCGAGGCATTGGGGACCTTATCCAAGGTGGCTACGGATAGCTCCACTTGGCCCTCCGCGCGCAATTGGCGTGCGAGCCCAAAGGCGGAGGACACCGTCGTGGGGTTGGTGGCCCAGACGATGCCGTATAGGCGCATGGAATTAAAGCGTAGCGCGCCCGGGTCTTGGGTGACGTGGGACCAGATTTCCGGCTGGCCCTCAAAGGCAGAAGAGGGGAGATCCGCCAAGGTGGTGTAGAGGTTGGAGCAGGCGCGGGCAACGGTGGCATCAATAAGCGATGTTTCACTGTAATCAATCTGCTGCAGGATGAGCTCATTGATGGCCGCGATGGCGAGCTTCGGGGCGGCCTCGCCGGGCAATAAATCGAGGACGGTGGCGAAGTACTCCTGGGCATCGACGTAATCATCGTGCAAGAGCTCCGTAATGCCGGCATACCACTGGTAACGCCAGTCGCGGCCGAGGCGGTCCTCGATGGAGCCTAGCCACTGGCGGGCCTCGTCGGTATAGCCCAAGTCGATCATGGAACGCACCACGCCGAGGGGAATCTCGGCGGAATGTTCGTATTCAGGGGTGCGCATGGCCTGGCGCAGGGTCTCGAGGGCTTCCTGCGGCTCGGCGTAGGATGTACCTTGCAGCAGGCTGGCGCCGACGTCATCGCGGTCTACCAGGGGCGTCGGCAAGGCGGAGACCACCTCGGGGGCGGTGATTTGGATGGTGCGGTCGATGCCATCGATAAGCTGATCCGTGCGAAAGACCAGGTGTTTGGTGCCAAAGGTGGTACGTTGCGGCGAGAAGAGCGAGTGCTGGGAGGGGTACTGGCGGCCGTCGCGGATGGCGAGCACCTCGCGCAGCACGCCGTAGAGCTGGGTGCGCAGCTCCTTGATGGAGCTAAACCGGCGCTGCGGGTCGCGGTGGGTCGCGCGCAGCAGCAGGCGGTAGAGGGAGAGGAAGCGGCGCAGCTCCGGCTCCTTGGAGGGGTTGGGGATGCCGGGAAGGAAGACGCCGTCCTCGCTGGGCAGCTTGAGGCACAGCGCCGCCAGGGTGCGGCCGATGGTATAGATATCGCTGGCGATGGACGGCCCCTTGGAGGCAACCTCCGGGGCCTGAAAGCCTTGGGTGCCGTAGATAAACCCGAAGGCTCCGATGCCGGAGACCGCGCCCAAGTCAATGAGCTTGACCTGGTCCTCGGTGACGATGATGTTATCGGGCTTCAGGTCGTTATAGACCACGCCGCGCGAGTGCAGGTACTCCAGCGCCGGCAGGATTTCCAGGATATAGCCAATGGCAATGTCAACGGGAAGCAGCTCGTTGGGCTGCTTGTTCCGCCTGCTTCTTAGCGATGGCCCGCCCACGTACTCCATGACGATGAATCCACCCGGCACGCGGTCATCGTCGATGAAGTTAAAAATCTTGACGATGCCCGGGTGGGTAATGTCTGCCAGAAACTCGCGCTCGGCTTCGGCAGCGGCCGTCTCATCGGCTGACTTTTGGGCCTGCATGCCCTTGAGCACGACCACGCGCCCGGAGACGTAATGGTCATTGGCCAGGTAAATCCAGCCCATGCCGCCGTGGGCGATGACGCCGAGGATTTCGTATTGCTCCGCGACCATATCGCCCGGTTCTAGCTGCGGCGGCGGGACCTTCTTGCCCTTGATCTTCTCTGAGGGATCGATGAGGGCAGCGGTGGGATTGGCCGGGGTGATAAACGGCAGGCGCACCATGCCATCAGCAACCGGCCGCTCGGTGCGCTGCGTGCCGCGGCGCTCGCGGAAGGTATCGATCGCCTGCCGGCGCGAACGCTCCGAGGATTTTTCCTGGGCCGTTTTTTCATCGCGTTCGCTCTCGCGCTGGGCGCGGATATTCTCTAGGTCCGCGAGCAGGCTGGAGAGGTGATCCGGGTCGATGGATCCATCGTCGTCTTCATCGTCATCGGCGAAGGGATCGAAGGCCACCGCCGAGGTTCCCGGATCCTCCCGGTGCTCGATGGGCTCGCTGGCGAACGGGTCATACGCCACGGCCGCCGTGCCCACTCCGCCGGTTTCGCTGGCATCGTCGCTCTCATCGGCGTCGTTGCCATTTCGTACGCCCTGAGCCGCGGTGCCCTGGCCCTCTGCGCCCGGGCCAGTCGTGCGCTGGCCAGCAGCGTTTTGGCCAGCCGTGCTGCCGCCCGCTGTGCGCCTACCCGTGGCCTCCGTATCCGGGAAGGCAGCCGCGGGAGCCGTGCCGGAAACCTGCGCCGCGGCGGTATCAACATCAGCTTCGCTAGCGCCTTTATTGCTAGTGCCAGCGTTATGAGTGGTGGCCGCCGTATCGGCGCCGACGTTGCTGTTTGCAGAGTTGGGGCGAGCAGCGGCGGTATCCGGACCAGCGGGGTCGGCGGCGTCACCTGTGTTGGCTGCGTCAGGGGAGTCGGCAGCGCCGAGGTTGCGGTCTTGGTCAGGGTCTTGGCCGTGGTCAGCGTCGCGGTAGGAAGCCTTGGTAGGCTTTCGGAATTGGCGCTGGGTATCGAGGTTTTCGGGCTCTAGGTATTCGAGCTCGTCTTCGCTGAAATTCGGGTTATGCTTCATGACTTATCTTCCTCGATGTATGTACCCGACGGCAGGGTGGGCTCGTCCAGGTAAGCACCTAGCCACCTGTCAAAGATGTCGGACCACGTCCCGTCGCGGCGGATGCGCTCCAAGGTGGAATTGACCTGGCGCAGCAGCGGGCGGGAGTCATGATCCTTGCTAGGGCGGCGCGCGGCAACGCCGTAGTTCTCGGTCTTTAGGGGCTCGCCCACGATGGAGGTATAGGAATCCTGCGCGGCCATGCCGGAAAGCAGGGCATCATCAACCACCACGCCATCGGCCTGGTTGAGCTGCAGCGCCATGAGGCAATCGCCCCAGGAGCGAGTGATGAGGATATCGGACTTGGGGGCGCGCTCGCGGATGGTATCCAGCGCGGTGGATCCGCGCACCCCGCACAGTCTTTTGTCTTCCGCATCATCGATGGAATTCATCCCGGAGCTGGTGAGCACCAGCATGCGGGTCTGCGTGGTCATATAGGGGATGGAAAAGGCCACTTCCTTCTCGCGTTCGGGGCTAATGGTCATGGTGCGCACGATGATATCGACGGTGCCATTATCCAGCGCGGCGGTGCGGTCAGAGGATTCAACGAAGCGGAAATCCACCTTATTGGGATCGCCGAAGATATCGCGGGCAATCTCGTGAGCGATATCGACCTCGAAGCCGCGGACATCGCCGGAGGCGGCATCGCGGTAGCTCAGCAGGTTATTGGAGCGGTCCACGCCCACGATAAGGCGCCCGCGCTTGACGATGTCCGGCACCCGCTCCTTCGCCGTTTTGCCATCCGGCCGGTAGGTGCCTCTGAGTTCGGTATCGTCTTCCTTCTTGGGCGCGGTGCTACCGGCTTCTTCTATGGTGGAGCCCTCCGGCAGCGGCGGGCCGGGGCTGGCATCGAGCGCCTGCTGTTCGGGCGATTCCAGCGGCGGGGCGGAGCGAATATCGCAGCCGGCCAGCGCGAGGACACTGCAGGTGGCAACGATGGCGGTCAGCGGTGCGGTAAGCCGTGCTCGGTAGCGCATTAGAGGTACTCCTGCAGTCGGGGACGAATGCCCAGCCACACCGCGAAGATGGCGCACAGGGTGAGCAGGAAGACGGCGGAGGAGACCGCGGTCATGGCGGTCAGCCCGCGCTCTAGGTAGGTGCGCATGGCGATGCGCGCCTGGCCAATGAGCTCCGAAAGCTCGCTATCGAGCTCGTTGAAGGACTGCGCGGCGGTGGTCTCGCCATTCTCGGGATCGGTGATGGTGGCCTGGTAGACCGCCTCATCGTAGTCGCCCTCGCTCAGCGCCTCCATGAGCTTTTCGTGCGAGTCTTGCCACTTTTCGGTGGCGGCGCGGGCGCTGTGGATGAGCTCGGGATCGTTGACCTCGACGTCATCATCATGCAGCGCGCTTTCATAGTCCCCCAGCGCCTTTTCAATGGAATCTACCGAGCCGGAAAAGCGCTCGAGCGTATCTTCCTCAGACGAGCGCAGCACCAGCGCGAGGGTTTCTGAGGTGCGCGCCTGCTGCGCCTCAATGCGCGAGGCCGTTAGCGAATCCCACGGGCGCGAGGCGGTTTCAAAGCCCTGATGGCCGGTGGACCAGGTGGCCAAGTTAGACAGGGCCACCCAAAAAATGGCCAAGAAGAGCAGCACCGTTGCGGTTAAAAAGCCGCGGTTAAACCGGCGGCGCGTCTGGCGCCACAGCCACCATTGCGCGACGATGAGGAAGAAGACCGCGGCCAAAAGGCCAGAGAGCGGCACCCACTGAGGCGAGGTGAGCTTTTGCTGTTGCTGGTTGACCTTTGCGGTGGTCAGCTGGAAGAGCTCGGAGGCCGCCGGCAGGATGTGCTCGCGCATGAGCGAGGAGGCATTGGACATATAGGAGTTAGCCACGGCATTGCCGGCGCGGTGGTTCGAGCGCGCCTTTTCAATCATCGCGGTATAAATGGGCAGCTCGCGCTGGATGAAGGTGACGAGATCGCGCACGCGGGCATCGTCAGGCGTGGTGCCCAGCACGGATTCGGTCGCGGCGATGGAGGCGGCATCGATGGCATCGTTATAGCGCTCGCGATTGCCCTCTGATTCCACGCCGGCCTGCACGAACCCGGTGGTGGCGATGGTATCGGCCACCGATAGCGAGCTATAGAGGTGGTGGGCCGCATTGGACATCGGCTCGGTGGTATTAAGCAGCTCGTCGAGGTCGGAGTGGCGGGCGGCGGAAGACTGGGACATCGATAAGCCGGCGGCTCCTAATGCCACCGTGAGGATCAGGGTGACGGTAAAAAGCTTGCCCGGGGTGGTGGAAGCGAAGTAATAAAATCGCCGCAGCAGGCGCGCCGGGCCCGCAAACCATTCCATGGCCCGGTGGGTCAGCCCGCTTAGGGCCGGGCGAGAGGGCGCGGTAACCTCATCCAGCCAGTGATCGCTGGGGTGAGCGTCCTCATCGCGCTCTGACTCTACCCGCACTGCCTGCTCAGTCATTTACTTAGAATAACGCCCGCAGTGTGCTGGGCGCCACCATTTACCCGCGTGTGTGGCTAGGATAGGAAATATGCATAACCCTCACAGTGGAGACGGCTGGGCGGCGGGCCCCAGTGGCATTCGCGTATGGGGAAAATTCGGTGCCGCCGGCCTCTTCCTCGTTGCCGGGCGCGAGGTGCTGCTGCAACACCGCGCTGCGTGGACCAATAATGGCAATACCTGGGGGATTCCCGGCGGCGCGCGGGACCTACAAGAAAGCCCCACTCAGGCCGCGCTGAGGGAAACGCACGAGGAATGCGCCATCGCGCCTGCCGATGTCGAGGTGCTCGACACCCAAGTAACGGCCGGGCCCTATCCTCCGGCGGGGGATTTGCCGGGGGAGTGGACCTATACCACCGTGTTAGCGCGCACCCGCAGCGGCCTGCGCCTGCCCACCACCGCTAACGAGGAATCTCACGAGCTGCGCTGGGTGGGGCTGGATGAAGTGGAAAACCTGCCGCTTATCGCGCCATTTCGCCACGCCTTTCCCGCCCTGCGGCAGCGGGTGGAAAAACTGTACCGGTAAAGTATTCAAAATTATGGCACTGTAGTGCTCATGATTGAAGTACAGGGACTGACTAAGGATTACGGGTCTGTCCGCGCCGTTGAGGATCTCACCTTTCAGGTAAAGCCCGGTGTGGTCACCGGCTTCTTGGGGCCCAATGGTGCCGGCAAATCCACTACCATGCGGATGATCGTGGGCTTGGACGAGCCCACGGCGGGTGAGATTCGCGTTAACGGCAAGCACTACCGCGACTTGGAGCACCCGCTGCGTGAGGTGGGCGCGCTTTTGGATGCGAAGGCGGTACACCCCAACCGCACGGCCGCGAATCACTTGAAGTGGATGGCGGCGTCCAATGGTATTCCCGCCTCCCGCGTGGATGAGGTGCTAGGGCTGGTGGGGCTTTCCGATGTCGCCGGTAAGAAAGCCGGCGGCTTTTCCCTCGGTATGGGCCAGCGCTTGGGCCTTGCTGGTGCTCTATTGGGTGATCCCGGAATCCTCATCCTGGATGAGCCGGTCAATGGCCTGGATCCAGAGGGCATCCGCTGGGTGCGTCAGCTCGTGCGCGCGCTGGCTGCAGAAGGCCGCACCATTTTGATTTCTTCCCACCTCTTGTCCGAGATGGCCCAGACCGCAGACCACCTCGTGGTCATTGGCAAGGGGAAGATGGTTGCGGATAAGCCCACCCACGAGTTCGTCCGCGGCCACTCGCAGTCCTTGGTGTATGTGCGCTCGAACCACCTCCCGGAATTCGGTGAGGCCCTAAAGAAGGAGGGCGTTTCCTTTACCGAATCCAAGGATGAGGAGGGCCGCCCGCGGCTAGAGGTCATCAACCAGACCACCGAGTTCGTAGGCGAGCTGGCCTATTCTACCGGGGTGCCGCTGCACGAGCTCACCCTGAAAAGCGCTTCGCTGGAGGATGCCTTCATGGATCTCACTGGCGATGCCGTGCAGTATCACGCAGGCACGCCTGGCGTGTCGGGTGCGCAGGTAGGTCAGTCAGGCCAATCCGGCCAGCCAGGCCAATCCGGTGGGTTCGCCCGCCCCAACGAGCAGGAGGTTTAATCCGCCATGTTGAATATCTTGAAATCCGAGTGGATTAAGCTGCGCACCACCCGCTCCTTCTGGTGGACCACCGCGCTATTCCTTCTATTTTCGTGGGGGTGGGCCGGTGTCACCGCTGCGTTTACTGAGCCGCTCGATCCGGAAGCCGTTGATATGGGCTTTCAGCCTATTGGAGCCGAGTTCACCGTCGTATTCCTGGTATCCCTGGGCCTGCCGGTGCTGATGATTCAGGCCATCATGCTGGTGACCACGGAATACCGCTTCGGCACCCAAGCCATTACCTTCATGGCCTCCCCGCGGCGTTGGAGCGTGGCCGTGGCCAAGCTGGTCTTATATGCGGTCATCGCGGCCGTACTGACCTTCATCGGTGTGGTGGGCGCGTACCTGCTTACGGAACTGCTTGCCGATAGCTCCATTTCCGCCACCTTTGACCCCTGGAACGATGAAGTCGGCCGCGAGCAGCTGTGGAAGTACCCACTGGCCGCGGTCCTCGTGGTGGCCTTTGCCCAAGGCATCGGCATGCTCATTCGCCAGACTGCGGGCTCTGTGGCGCTAGGCCTTATTTTGTACTTGGGCGTGGATCAAATCGTCAGCATGATGCCCGTGGTAGGCGATAAGATCGGTAGCTTTATGCCCTTTACCGCTTTCCAGAACTGGCTATTCAATGTCCCAGTGGATAACGCACTGTGGACGGAATCCGCAGGCAGCGGCATCGTATTCTTCATCTGGGCCGCAGTGCTGTGGGCCCTTGGCGTGCTGGTGCTGCACAAGCGCGATGCTTAGGCGAGGGTAGGTCTATTGTTTGAGACATGACTGGTAACCGGCTGATTGTGATCAGCCGGTTATTTTTATTGGTGGTTAATGGCTGCCTCAGCAAACAGCCTTTCCAGATGGGAGAATATTTGAGAGCCCTATGGATGCGCGCATATCGTAAGTTAAACTCTAAACGCCTTTAAATATAATTATATTTTATCGGAAATGCAGTTTAAATATTATTTATGTACTGACAATATTTTTCTTTTGCGTTAGGGTTGGGGGTGAAGAAAAAGAAATTGTGTAGAGTAATGTAGTCAAGTTTATCCGAGGGGGTGGTAAGTGTGTCCAATGAAATGCTTCCAGATTCTGTTGAAAAGTTTGTAGCCCCGACTATCGCGGGTGCCGCATTAGTGGGAGGTGGGGTAGCCGCAACTACCCCTCCAGCTAAGGCACAAGGACCTATCGGTAACGCTGCTGAAGTAGTTAGCCACATGAAGCCCGATGGGGCCCGTGCGCACTCTATTGTTAACGAAGTCAATGCAGCAAGGGCGGATCATGGTTTAAATCCCGTGACAGAAAACCCTGCGTTAAACAATATCGCTCAAGACTGGGCCGACCATTTGGTGGGAACAGGGGATTTGCAGCATCGGCCAAATCACTGGGAAACCTATCCGGATAGTATTCCTGCCGGTGGCGAAAACGTCCTTCAAGCATGGGACGATTTCGCAGATGCGAAGCTGGTAAATATGTGGCTGAATTCACCCAGCCACAGGAAGATTTTGCTGGACCCAGAAGCGAAAACGGTTGGCACGGGCATTGCCGTTGGCGCGAACGGTGAGCTTTTTGCCGTACAGAATTTTGGGCGTTAAAGAAGCGCCTTTTAATAATCCTCTTCGGAATAGCCGCGATATGATCACTCTTGTATTCCCTAAGCTTTTGATACGCTCTCGCGCATAAGCAATATCAAAGTCAGAATCAGGGTTTATAGTAAAAGCAATAGACAAGAGAGAAATCTGCGGAGGATTCGGCGTATCTTTCGCAATTAGTTCCAATAATTAACGCCGATCCGGAGTCAATTAAGTGGACTACACACTCATCTCTGCGGTGATACCGTGCGCGGTTCAACGCGGGAAGTTCTACTCTGGTTCTGCAAAAGAAAGCTTGTGTTTAGGTAGCCTATGAGCGGGCTATTGGGGCATCGGCAAGCAATGCTTATTGTAGGGCCGAAGTTAGCCGCATGACGTTATCGACGTAGCGGCGGACAAAACCGCGCTGGTTCCACTCCTCGAGGGTGAGCTCGTGGCACACCGCGCGGTAATTGGCGGCGAGCTGGTTGAACTGGGCGAGGAGATCGCCTTTGGCCACGAGCATGGTGGTCTCATAGTTGAGGCCGAAGGAGCGCGGATCCATATTGGACGAGCCGAACATGCACAGCGGATTGAACTCCTGGTCATCTGGATCCGTGATGATGAACTTGGAGTGCAAAACGTAGGGGTAGGGGAATTGGTAGATATGCACCCCGGCCTCAAGCAGCGCCTGGTAATACGAGGACTGGGCATGGTTGACCATGAATTGGTCTGCGGTATCGGAGACATAAAGCTCCACATCCACCCCGCGGTAGCAGGCGGTGGTCACGGCCTCTAAGAGGGATTCATCCGGCACGAAATACGGCGAGCACAGCACGAGGCGCTGCTTGGCGTGGTGCACCAGGGAGTTAAACATGCGCAGGTTCGGCTCGGTGGTATAGCCGGGGCCGGAGGGAATCATCTGCAGGTAGTTGGCATCGACGGTTTGGGCATCGTCATAGGGTAGCTCATCTAGCGGGAGATTCTCGCCGGATTCGGTGTACCAATCCACCGCGAAGACCGCGTTCATGGCGGTGACAATGGGGCCGGATAACTCCACCATGTAATCGATCCAAAAGCGGTCAGTGGTTTTATATTGGCGCTTGATCAAGTTGATGGAACCGATAAAACCTACCTCGCCATCGATAATGACGAGCTTTCGGTGGTTGCGCAGATCCGGGCGGCGGAAGCGGCCCTTGTGCAGCTGGATGGGCAGCATGAGGCGCCAATCCACGCCGATTTCTGTGAGCCTATTTCCCAGCGAGGAATAGCCCTTGTACTTAAAACTGCCGATCTGATCCAACAAAAGGCGGACCTTGACGCCGCGGGCGGTGGCGCGGGCAAGGGCCTGGAAAAATACATCCGTGGTCTCGTCCCAGGATTGGATATAGACCTCGATGGAGACGTACTTTTCGGCGCGGTCCACGGCGGCGGCGATGGCGCGAATGCATTCATCGTAATCCGCATGCAGGCCCAGGTTGTGGCCAATGAGCGCCGGAAAACCGGTCAGCTCGCGGTTGAGCTTGATGACGGATTCCACCTCCGCCGACAGGATGCCCTTCGGGTGATCCGGGGTGCGGGCGGAAATATCCTCGAGGCGCTCATTAGCCTCTTGCTGGATGCGGTGGCGGCGCCGGTTGATATACGGCGAGCCCATGAGCAAAAACAGCGGCAGGCCGATGACAGGCAGCACCAGAATGGCCAGCAACCACGCGGTGGAATTGGAGGGCCGACGGCCTTCTGGCACGAAGCCGACGGCGATGATCTTGATGGAATAATCAATGATGAGGAAGAACAGCTGCCAGAAGCTGAGATCGAGCGACCAGGTCATTTAACGCACGGAATCGAAATCGGGCAGATCGAAATCTGCATGAAGCGGGCAGTGATCGGAGGTCTTTTCGCCAGCGCGTTCTTCCATGTCTACGCGCGCGCCGGTGACGTGCTTGGCCAGCGGCGCCGAGGTGAGCTGGAAATCGATGCGCATGCCCTCGTTCTTGTGAAAGCGCATCCCCTTGTAATCAAAGTAGGTATAGCGCTGATCCTCGGTAAAACGGCGCGTGACCTCTTCGAGGCCGACCTCCTCGAGCATCTGGAAGGCGGCGCGCTCGGGCTCGGTGACATGCGTTTTGCCGCGGAAGGCCTCGATATCCCAGACGTCTTCATCGCGCGGGGCGATATTGAAATCGCCGGTTAATAGCAGCTTGGATTGGGCGCGGCCGGCGGCGTGGCGGGCGAGCTGGTAGAGAAAATCCAGCTTGTAGTCATAGTGACGGTCCGTGATCTCGCGGCCGTTGGGGATATACAGCGACCAGATTTCTACCCCGCGGATGCGCGCACCAAGCGCCCGGGCCTCGCGGTCCTGGGGCTTTTCTGGGTCCTTGGCAAAGCCGGGCTGGTGGGGGAATCCGGTAAAGACTTCTTCCGGTTCCTCCTTGGAAATGATGGCCACGCCATTCCACTGGTTCAGGCCATGGCAGGTGACGTGGTAGCCGGCGTCCTCGAAGGCCTCGCGGGGGAATTTATCGTCCTTGACCTTCGTCTCTTGTAAGCACAGCACGTCGATGTCGTGCGTGTGGAGAAGGTCCAGCGCCCGCTGGGCGCGGGTGCGAACGGAGTTGATATTCCACGTGGTGATGCGCATGGATAATACAGTACCGCGCGGGTATTGGCGCGGACTAGTCCAGGCAGTGGCCGGCGGGCTAGCTTAGCGGGGGCTAGTCGCGCAGCCGGGCGTAGATTTGGCGGTGCTGCTCGATGAACCCCAGCTTTTCGTACAGGCGAATGCCGGCGGTATTAGAAGCCAGGACATCGAGGTAGGCGTGCTTCGCGCCCTGCTCGCGCCCCCAGCGCAGCATGTGCTGGCCCAAAAGCGCTCCTAAGCCCTGGCGGCGGTGCGCGGGCGCTACCTCCACGGCGGAGTATCCCAGCCAGGCGGTGCCGTCGCCGGATTCGGTGATGGTGCCGCGGGTGATGGCGACGGTCTCGCCGTCAATAACGAGCCGCCCAAAGCCCATCGTGCCCTCGATGCGGGCGCGCAGGTACTCCAGGGCCTCGGCGGGCAGCGCCTGGCCGCGGAAGTGGTACATCTGCAGCCATGCGTCATCGGGCTGGGCATCGATGCGAAACTCCGCGCCGCTGGGGTGGGACCCCGGGGCCTCGGCGGAAAGGTCTGCGAGATCGCGCAGGACCATGACGAGGATTTCGGGTTCGGTGTGCCAGGTGGCATCGGCAAGCAGGCGCTCTGCAGGCTTGCCAATGCGCTCCGGGATAAGCAGGCGCACCGGGAGATCGTGGCGGCGGTAGAACTCCGTGATTTCCTCGACGGGCACCGGATTGAAGCCCGCGGAAGGCCCGAGCGGGACGGCGGAATTGGACCGGCCCGTCACACCATCGCCGGCGCGCATGAGCCAGGAACCGTCCGCGGTCCACGTGTGCTCCTTGCCGGGAAAGGCCTGGGCGGTGGCGTATTCGACGGCGCGAATATCGGAATTGCGCACCATGCGCGGCGAAAGGCGCTTGATGATCTTCAGCTGCTCGGGCGCGATCTCCACTGCCTCGAGGTCAGAGGGATAGCCGCCGACCTGCTGTGGGCGGATGACCAGCGGCTTAAGGCTGAGGACGTGGCCAATGACATCGCTGTGCACATCGCCAAAATCGCGCCGGGCCACGACGCGATCGCCTACCTGCACGTCATCGGAACGAAAGATGCGGGACATGATTAATCGTCGTGCCCGAAGGGATCTTCGTCTTCACCCGGCATCCAGGTGTAGCCCGGCTCGGTCCAGCCATTGCGCTTAATGGCCTTCTTGGCCTGGCGCTTGTAGCGGCCGATGAGGGTATCGGTATAGACGTAGCCATCGAGGTGGCCAGTTTCGTGCTGCAGGCAGCGGGCAAAAAAGCCGTAGCCCTCTACAGTGATGTCGTTGCCGTGCTCGTCCTTGCCGGTTACGCGCGCCCAATCGGCGCGGCCGGTGGGAAAGCCCTCGCCCGGCACGGACAGGCAGCCTTCGTCGTCGGAGCCGTCATCGGCAGGCATGGTTTCTGGAATCTCGGAGGTCTCCAGCACCGGGTTGATAACACAGCCCTTGCGCATGCCGGCCTTATCGGCGGGCAGCTCGGTGCCGTCTGGGCCTTCGGTATCGGGGCAGTGGTACACGAAGAGCCGCTTGCCGATGCCCACCTGGTTCGCAGCCAGGCCCACGCCGTGGGCGACCTCCATGGTCTCGTACATGTCCGCGATGAGCTGTTGCATCTCAGGGCTGGAAATCTCGGATTCTTCCACCGGCGTGGTGGGCTGATGAAGCACGGGGTCGCCGTGGATAACGATGGGGCGAATAGTCATGCTTTACAGTTTAGGCATGAACCCCTTGTCTGACCTAGACGCCGCCATCTTAGATTTTGAGGAAACCGCTCCGCGCAGCATTGGCCGCAAGGAAGAGGCCATTCGTGCGCAGCTGGATATCTCGCCGGTGCGCTATCACCAACGCCTCAACCTGCTTCTTGATGTCCCCGCTGCCGCCGAATCCCATCCCCTCTTGGTGGCCCGGCTAAAACGCCTGCGGGAGGAGCGCGAAAACACGCGGCGCGCCGCGCGGGGAAATACCCCACCGCGTTAGAACTAGCTACTAATGTTACTGAAGTGACTAAAGGGAATCCGGATAATCTATACGACCAGCAATTCGACGACGCCGCAGACGGTGCCGCCGCGGAGGATGCCGCCGCGACCGATTATGGCGATGCTTATTATGACGACGCCTACGAGGGCGCTTATGACGATGAGATAGGCGGCGAAAATGCTGCTGCCGCTGGCGCTGCAGGTGCCGGAGCGGGAGCCGCTGCGGCTGGAACTGGCGGTGGGGGAGGCGCCCACGCCAAGAAGGGCGGTTTACCGCTGCGCGGGCTCGCCATGGTGCTTATCGCCGTGGCCGTGATGCTCGGCCTGTGGGGCCTTTATGCCATGACTTCGGAGGATGATGACTCGACCGTCGCTTCCGATTCCGAGCAGTCGAAGTCAGACGGCTCCGCAAATGGCGGCCAAGAGGGCAATGGCGCGGGCGGTCCTGCCGCGGATGGCGCGCGCGGCGATGGCTCCCGCGACGGGGCTAATAACCAGCCGCCTCGCGAAGGCGAGGGCGATAACGCGCACCCGAACGGCGGTGCCGAGGGCGAGGCTAACCGCGATGCCGACGCGCGCGATCCGCACGAGGAAGGCCGCGCCGGGGATGAAGCCCGTGCCGGTGGCAACGATGCGCCGTCCGCTGCGCGCGACCGCAATGACATTAAGGTCAGCGTGCTCAATAACTCCGGTGAATCCGATAAGGCCAAGAACGAAGCCGATGTGTTGAAGGACGGCGGCTTCAAGGTGGGCTATGTGGGCAACCTGCCAGGCGACGTCCTGACCGTGCCCAAGACCACCGTCTTCTACCCAGAAGGCGATACCTCCGCGGAGTCCTTGGCTAAGGAAGTTGCCGCGCGCTACCAGGCGGAAATCAAGCCCATGAATAAGGACCTGCCCAAGGAAGCTACCGATGACGGCGCCGTTGTGGTCGCCCTCGCCGTCCCCCAGGCCTAAATAAAATTCATGGAATATTACCTGCCACCCGTTAAGCTGGACCAGTGAAGATTCCGGCAGAAGTATTCGCCCGTTCCCCCGAGCCCACGCTCGGGGTGGAATGGGAAGTCGCGCTCGTGGACCGCGACTCGCGCGATCTTGTCCCGCGCGGGGCTGAGCTTATTGATCTCGCCGCTGCCGCCCACCCAGATATTCACGTGGAAAAGGAATTCCTCCAGAATACGGTGGAACTAGTCACGGGCATTTGCACCACGGTGCCAGAAGCCATCGCGGAGCTAGAAACCTCGTTGGCTGCCGTGGAAGAAGCAGCTGCCAAGCTCGGCATCGATGTGTGGGCCTCTGGCGGGCACCCGTTTACGGATTTCCGGGAAAACCCGCTGTCAGATAAACCCAGCTATCAAGAGATCATCGCCCGCACCCAGTATTGGGGAAAGCAGATGCTGCTGTGGGGCACCCACGTCCATGTTGGCATCAGTCACGAGGATCGCGTCTGGCCCATCATCAATGCGCTGATGACGAAGTACCCCCACCTTTTGGCTATCTCTGCGTGCTCGCCCGGGTGGGAAGGCCTCGATACGGGCTACGCCTCCAACCGCACGATGCTCTATCAACAGCTGCCTACCGCTGGCATGCCGTATCAATTCTTCACGTGGGACGAGTGGCAGTCCTATATGCGGGATCAGGCCATCTCCGGGGTTATCAATCACACCGGCTCGATGCACTTTGATATCCGCCCAGCCTCGAAGTGGGGCACCGTGGAGGTCCGCGTATCCGACGCCACCTCGAACCTGCGGGAGCTATCCGCCGTCGTCGCTCTCACGCACTGCTTGGTCGTGTACTATGACCGCATGATTGATGCGGGCGAGGAACTACCCGTCTTGCAGCCGTGGCACGTGGCGGAAAATAAGTGGCGCGGTGCGCGCTACGGCATGGATGCCCTCGTTATTACCTCGCGCGATACGGACGAGGCTTGGGTCAAAGATGAATTGGCCCAGATGATAGAAGAACTCACGCCCTTAGCCCGCGAGTTGGGCTGCGCGGAAGAGCTGGCCTTGGTGCACGAAATCATCGATGGCGGCGCCGGATACGAACGCCAACGCCGCCTTTTTCAAGAAACCGGCAGCTGGCGCGATGTCGTCGAAGAAACCTGCCGCGAGCTCCACACCTTCCGGCCGGTGCGCTAATTAGCTAACCGATCACCGACTAGGCGTGTGCTCAGTGATCGCACGCCTAGAGCCACACCGGAAGTAGCTGGGCGCGGCCGGCGCAGGGTGCGCAGATTGCTGCCGCGCCCCGCTGCTGCGTACCGCTTAGTCGTTATCTAGGGCGTGGCGGCCGCCGGGGGACGGGGGAACCGGAATATCGGTATAGCCCTCGGTGGAGGGAAACTCGCGGGTCTCAGGGTTAAATACTGGGAACTCTGCGGTTTCGTCGGTAGTGGCAGAACCCCGTGCGGTAGCGCCAGACGCGTGAGCTCCGGCTGTCTGAGTGCGTTGCGGCTGGGCGTGCTGGGGCTGCTGGGCGCGGTGCTGTTGGGCGTGCTGCGGCTGAGCAGCACGCTGTGCCGCGTGCCGGCCGCCGCGGGCGTCTTCCTCGCTGGGCTGGGTGCCGGGGATAAATCCCCAGAGGGCATAAAAGGCGATGTAGAGGATGCCGGAGGCGGTGAAAAGGAGCATGGCCCAGGGCTGGAAGTCCAACTGGTTCAAAGAGCGGTTGGAGCCTTCGAGCCAGAAGGCTGCGGAGACAAAGGGCAGCAGTACGACGCACATGGCCGCGAAGGAAATGAGTGCTGCTACTTGCGCACCGATGACGCCGTGCAGGCGCTTGCCCAGTGCCTGGTTGACGGAGATGAGGACAACGATGGCCAGCGGGAAGACCCAGACCCAGTGGTGGTACCAGGAAAAGGGAGAGACCAAGCACGCGCAAATGCCGGCAAGGGACATGGCGGCGGAGTTATTCTTGTGCTTCATCGCGGTGCGCAGGGCCAGGCAGGTCAGGACGAAGACCACCGCGACGGCGGCAAGCCACATCCAGCCGCCGTCGATGCCCCACGCGCGGACCATGAGCGAGCGGATTGACTGCGCGCCCGGGTTGGTGTGTTCACCCACGCGGGAGGAATTGAAGATGGCATCGGTCCAGAACACCCCGGCATCCGGAATGGTGACGAAACCAATCGCAACGGTCACCGCGAAGGTAAGGACGGAGATGACCGCCTGCCACCAGCGCTTCTGGAATAGGAGTACCAAGCCCATAAAGGCCGGGGTGAGCTTCAAGCCTGCGGCGAGGCCGATGCCAATTCCGGGCAGGGCCCTCTTTTTTGGAATGACGTCGAGGGCGACCAAGAACATCAAAAAGACGTTGATCTGGCCGTAGAACAAGGTGCCGTACATCGGCTCTACAGCCGGGGCGCACAGCACCAGTAGGATGGCAACAACCCAGGTCAAGGGCGAAAGTTTAAGGCCGCGCTCGTGGAAGACCATGAGGATGACGGCCAATAACGCAAGGATGGTGCCGCCTTGCCAGAGGATGATAAGGGGGTCATCGGCAAGCGAGGAAATCCACTTGAATAGCGTGCCGGCAAAGGGAGGGTAGGTAAAAGGCAGGTTGCCAATGTAGGCGTTGTCGTAGAGGTTGGCGCCATCGGCAACCTCGCCGCCGGCGAGCCAGTAAATCTTCAGATCCAACGGCACGCGCCAGATGAAGGCATTGGGGCCGTCGTATTGGCTATAGCGGGAGATGCTGAAAATAAAGAAGGCAACCAATAGAGCGGCCAGAGTAGGCAGTCCGTAGAGCTTTTTCACGGTTAAAGGTGCCTCCTATTTGCGGCGCAGCGAACGGCCGGCGGGGCGGTCATTGCGCGACATCGATTCCTCGGAACCATACAGGCCTTCACGGCGTGCAATGCGTGAGGTGCGCTGCGCGGTTACAGGGCTGGTAAACATCGCAAACAGTACCAGCAAAATAAGCATACCCAAATCACCACGCTCGGCCATGCTGAAAGATTCCGCGCCAGTAATGCGGATGAACGCACCCATGATGGTGAGGATGAGCCCGGTGGTCTGCGGCTTGCTCACGGCATGCACGCGGGACATCGTGTCCTTAAAGCGGGCTAGGCCAATGGCGGCGGCGAGGATGAGCAGGCTGCCGCTGATGACGAGGATGAGCGAGAGGATATCGGCGATTAGAGACCAACTCATTGGTTATCCCTCTTCCTAAACCTGGTAACAGACACGGTGGAGATGAAACCGAGCAGCGCGATGACCAGCATGGCCGAGACCACGGAGGTATCAAGTGACCAGCACATGTAGGTCGCCAGCGCGCATTGGAACATGGCGGTAAAACCGTCCATGCCCACCAGCCGGTCGAGGGAGTTGGGCCCGGTGATAATGCGCCAGACGGTGATTAATACGGAGATCCACAGCAGGAATGCGGGAACCAGCAGGATGGCGTGATAGATCTGCGGATCCATTATGGGTGGCTCCTTTCAAAGATCTCGATCATGGAAGATTCTAGGCGGGATACGGCATCGATTTCGCGCTGGATCTGCGCCTCATCCCGGGCATCCAGGATGTGGATGGTGATCATGCGATTGGCGATGTCAATGTCTGTCACCGTTCCTCCCGGCTGCAGGTTGTACAGTGTCACCGCGAGGGAGAGGATGAACTCATTTTCCAGGCGCATCGGCAATTCCAGGATGGCGGTTTTAGGCAGCGGCTGCGGCCGGGAGGCCAGCCAGCCCACCTTGAGGGAGGCATAAAACAGCTCCCAGAACCAGCGCAGCATGTAGCGGAAGAATTTGCCCCACGCGACCTCGACGCCGGCAATGGGCATCGCCGGCAGTGGCAGGGCAAAGACGATGACCAGGGCGACGAGGAGGCCGCCGACGACATTGCCCACCGTGATTTCGCCCATGAGCATGCACCACATGACCGTGATCCAGACGGTAAACCACGGCCGGAAGCGGTAGCGCAGACCGGCAAAGCGGCTCTTAGTCATCGCGGGCCTCCTTCTTTAGTGGGGTAGGGCTTTCTGATGCCCCCGTCTTCGCCGGTGCCTTCGAGCTTGGCGTCTCCGAGCTCGCAGTCTCCTTGGCGGCGGATTCCGGATCGTGGGCCGGGCCGGGGTCCGGCAGCAGGTGGCTGCGCTCCTTGTAGGAGTCCGCGCCGCCTTCGTAGCGCTCCTTTTGGTCAAGGTGCCGGGTGGGGTTATCGGCGTTTTCGCCCAATACGGCGTATTGATAAATGGAGGTATCCTGCGCGGATTCGGCCGCGCGGGAGGTGACACCGGAAATCGGGCCGGCCAGGAAGGTGATCGAGGTCGAGGCAATGACCAGCAGTGCGGTGGCACCCACCATGCCGAACGGCACGCGGCCGACATCCTGGCGGGAGGAGAACTCGACCTCATCGGTGATATCGGAAAGCGGGGCGGGGCGGGCCAGGGCGACGTTGCCTTCGGGGGCATCGGCGCGATCGCGTTGGAAGCCCTTGGCCCACACCAGCATCATGACGTACAGGGTCAGCAGCGAGGTCACTAGCGCGCCGCCGATAAGCACCCACGCCAGCCAGGAGCCTTCGTTGGCGCCCGCCTGAATGAGGATGATCTTGCCCAGGAAGCCAGAGAATGGCGGCACGCCGCCCAGGTTGATGGCCGGGATGAAATACAGCACGGCGATAAGCGGGGCGGAATACATCAGCGAACCCAGGCGCCGCAGCGAGGAGGTACCGGCCTGGCGCTCGATGAGGCCGACGACCAAGAAGAGCGCGGTCTGCACCAAAATGTGGTGGATGGCGTAGAAAATGGCGCCGGATAGCCCCTGGGCGGTACCCAAGGAGACGCCGAAGATCATATAGCCGATGTGGCTGACCAGGGTAAAGGACAGTAGACGCTTAATATCGGTCTGCGCGATGGCGCCCAAGATGCCCACCAGCATGGTGGCCAGCGCCACCCACATCAGCACGGTATCGAGCCCACCATTGGTAAAAATGGACGTGCGCGCGCGGATGATCGCATATACACCGACCTTGGTGAGCAGACCGGCGAATACGGCCGTGACCAGCGAAGGCGCGGTGGGGTAGGAGTCCGGCAGCCAGGCGGCCAGCGGCACCACCGCGGCCTTGATGCCAAAGGCCACGAGCAAGGTGGCGAAGATGGCGGTGCGGGTGCCCTCCGGGATGTCCTGCATGCGCTGGCCAATCTGCGCCATGTTCATGGTGCCGACGGAGGCATAGACATACGCTAGCGCCAGCAAGAAGATCATGGATGAGGCCATCGAGACCATCACATAACCCACGCCGGCGCGCACGCGGCCTGCCGATGCCCCCAAGGTCAACAGCACGTACGAGGCGACGAGGAAGACCTCGAAGCCGACGTAGAGGTTAAAGAGGTCGCCGGCCAAGAACGAGATATTCACGCCCATGGTCAGCAACATGTAGGTGGGCAAAAAGACCGCGACCGGTTCGTCCTTGGTGCCATCGCGCACACCCTGGGAAATGGCGTACCAGATGACGGAGAACAGCACCACAGACGAGGTAAAGAGGATCATCGTGGAGAGTCGATCCGCCACCAAGGTAATGCCCACCGGCGCATCCCAGCCGCCTATTTGCAGGGTCTGTATGCCATGGAAATCCACTATTATGATCAGGCTCGCGTTCACCGCAGCCGTAATCAGCAGGGAGAAAAAGGCGATCTGGCGCTGCACATTAGGCATGCGGGCAAACAGCAGCGAGAGAGCCGCGGCCACGGCCGGGATGATGACGGGCAGCGGAATGAGGGCACCGACGTACGGGTACATCGCCTCGGCCGCCTGGTGGAATGGCTCAGTCATCTTCGGCTCCCTTCACCGGCTCCTCGAAGGATTCGGGGCCGAAATTATCGCCTTCCTTAGTAGCGCGCCCGGTGGCGGGGTCATTGGAGGCATCATGATCCGCGCTCGCTGCGGCGTTGCCAGGCTTGGAGGCCTTGGCGGCAATCGCGGTATCTTCGGCGTCATCTTCAATGACGTCGGCGGTGCGGTAGCGGTACTGGCGGTAGGCCAAGGTGAGAATAAAGGCCGTCAGCGCCATGGAAATGACGATGGCGGTAAGGATCATCGCTTGGGTAAGAGGATCCGCAATATCGCTGCCATAAGGCTGGGCCTCGCGGCCATCGATGGGCGGCGAGCCCGCCGGGCCACCGGCCTGCAGCATAAAGAGGTTGGCGCCATTGCCCAGCAAAAGCAGCCCGAGCATCATCTTGGTCATGGCGCGGTCGAGCAAGAGGTAGATGCCCGCAGAAACCATTACTCCGGCGGCGAGCAGGAGGAAGAGGTTGGCTTGCATTTATTTCTCCTTTCCTGCGTTGTCCTCGGAACCTGTGCCGGAGGAGCTCGTTGCGGCTGGTATCTTTTCTTTTTTCTTCTCTTGTTTTTGCGCCCGTTGGGCCTTTTGCTTGGTGCTGCGCTCCCGGTTCTTCCGCGCCAGCGAGCGGGCGCGGTCGCGGGCGCGTTGCTTACGCATCTCTTCTTCCTCATCCAGCTTGGCGCCGAGCGAGCTGAGCACGTAGAGCGTGAGCCCCACGACGATGAGGTAGACGCCCAAGTCAAAGACCAGCGCCGAAGGCAGCGAGACCGCGCCGATAAGAGGGATCTCGGGCGAGGTATATCCGCTGGTAAGCGGTGGGTGGCCAAAGAACATCGGCACCACCACCGCCAAGGCAGAGAGGGAGAGGCCAGCGCCCATGGTGCGCCCGGCATCGATGGGCAGGGCCTCATCGAGCTCCGCGCGGCCACCGGCCAGGTAGCGCAGGATGAGCGCGAGTGCGGCCACAAGGCCACCGGCGAAGCCGCCGCCTGGCGCGTTGTGCCCGGCAAAGAAGAAATAGAAGGACAGCGCCATCATGGAGGGGAAGAGCACGCGGGTGGAGACATCGATCATCAGCGAGCGGTTGAGCGCCTGCTCTGATTCCGAGCCCGCGGCCAGCCAGCGCCGGCCCGTGACCTGCAGGGTAGGCCGGCGGCTATCCCTAGAGAAGGATTGGGTGCGATAAATCAGGGAGGCCACGCCGAGCGCGGCGATGATAATCACCGTGATCTCGCCAAAGGTATCCCAGGCGCGCAGGTCCACCAGCAAGACGTTGACGGCATTGGCGCCGTGGCCAATCTCCTTGGCCAGCTCCGGCATGTACTGCGAGATGGGCTCGGCAGACCGCGCGTTGATGGCAAACATGGCCACAATGGTGACGGTCAGGCCGGTGCCAACGGAGAGCCAGGCGCGCAGGCGGCCCATCTTCGGGTCCTGCTTCCACTCGGTAGACGCCGGGATGCGCCGCAGCACCAGCATGAATAGAACCATGATGATGGTTTCTGTCAGCAGCTGGGTCAGCGCCAAGTCCGGGGCACCGTGGATGGCAAAGACGAAGGACAAGGAATAACCGGTAATGCCGACGATGATGACGGCAGACAAGCGGTTATCGGTCACCGTGGCCGCAATGGCGGCCACCATCATGATGATGGCGGCGACGACCTGCCAGGGGTTTTCTGCAACCACCATGCGGATATCCGTGAGATCACCGGTAATCAGCATGGTCAGCGGCAGCACCATCAGGGTGGCGAAGATGACAGTCAGGTTGAGCTGCAGCGAACCGCGCTGGGTCACGGCCGTGGTGCGCAGGGAGAGCTTGCGCAGGGTGGAGATGACCTTGTCGTAGACGGCGTCGGCATCGCCAAGCGCGGGGTACGCAAACTGCCATTGCTCCAGGACCTGGCGGCGCCAGTGCACGATGATTCCGGCCACGATGATGATGGCGGAGACGCCCAAGGTCACCGACCACCCGTGCCAGAGGGCCAGGCCGTGGTGCTCTCCTGCCCCAAAGGTGGAATCGAGGTGCTGATCGATGGCCGCCGAAAGCGCCTGCGGCGCGAGGCCAAGCGCGATGGTCAGCGCGGTGAGCACGGCCGGAGCAAGCCACAGGCCCACGTTGACCTTGTGCATCGTGGCCACGGCCGCAGAAACGCCGTCCTTATCGTCCGGGAGGTTCTTGGAGGCAAAGGCGCCCCACAAAAAGCGCAGGGCATAGGCCATGGTGAGGATGGAACCTGCCACATAGGCCACCAGGATCATATTGCGCGGCATGCCAATGAGCAGTCCTTCGTGCATGGTGGATTCCAGCACGGCCTCCTTGGACACAAAACCAAAGAGCGGGGGAACGCCTGCCATGGATAGGGCGGAGATTAGGGCGATGCCGTAGAGGAAGGGCTGCCTGCGGCCGAGGCCGGATAGCTTCGTAATATCGCGCGTGCCTGAGCAGTGATCGATGGCGCCGACCACCATGAACAGTGCGGCCTTAAAGAGCGAGTGGGCAAAGGTCAGCGCCAAGCCCGCCTGCATGGCCTCCCGGGAGCCAACCGCCACGATGGAGGTAATAAAGCCCAGCTGGGAGACCGTGCCATAGGCCAAAATCAGCTTGAGGTCCTTTTGTTTCAGCGCCATCCAGCCGCCGAGCAGCATGGTAAAGACGCCTAAGGAAATGACCACGAGGTGCCAGGTGGCAACCTCGTACATATCCGGTGCCAGGCGCGCGACCAGGTAGATTCCGGCCTTGACCATGGCCGCGGAGTGCAGATATGCCGAGACCGGCGTTGGCGCTGCCATCGCGCCCGGCAGCCAGAAGTGCGCCGGCACGATGGCGGACTTGGTCAGCGCGCCGACCAAGATGAGCACGATGGCGACGGTGACGTATGGGGTTTGGGGGAAGTGATCGTAGGCGTGGATTTCACTAAACGTCCACGCCCCGGTCTGTCGGCCGAGCAGGCAGATACCCATCAGCATGGACAGGCCACCCAAGACGGTGACCATCAGAGCCTGCTGCGCGGCGCGGCGCGAGGAGGCGCGCTCGGCATAGTAGCTGACCAACAGGTACGACAAGAGGGAGGTAATTTCCCAGAAGACGTACATAAGCAGCAGGCTATCGGAGGCCACCAGCCCAAACATGGCGGTGGCAAAGCCCACCATTTGGCCGGCGAACATGGCAAGGCGGCGGCGCGTGGAATCGAAATAACCCCAGCAGTACAGCAGGACCAACGCGCCCATGCCCAGGATAATGAGGCTAAACAGCCCGCCTAGGGCATCCATGCGCAGATCCACGGCGAGGTGCGCGGCCGGCATCCACTCGATGGTGTAATTCAGCGTGCCGCCGTCGCGGAAGGTACCCCGGGCAAAGTGCGCGAGGGTCCACACGAAACCGACACCGGGAACTATTGCCAATAAACCAAAGGCTGGGCGGCCCACATTCATAATGAGCAGCGGTGCAACCACGGTGGCAACGATGAGGGCACCCAGAAGTATTAGCACGTTGGAATCTGCGCTCCTTAGGTTGTGTCAAGTTCTCAGACCCTCGGTGCCGTGGGGCGTGGCGATATGCGCCGGGAGCATATACACACCAAAACAGTTCGCACTCGGCCGAGTACGAACTGTCCCACTTGTGCAAGTAGCGTGGCCGGAAACGGGGTCAACTCGTCAAAAGTTTACCGGTTTTTCCACAACTTCGAAAGATTACTTTTCGTGCACAGTATTATATGCCGCCGTTGCGCGCTTTTTAAGCGTAGCGCTGCAAGAAAAGAGCCTCCGCGGCGGCGACGTGCTCGATCTCGGTGGGATCGACGGACTCATTGGCGGAGTGGATGGTGCACTTGGGCTCCTCCACGCCGTAGAGGGCGATTTCCGCGTTGGGGTGTGCCTCCTGCAGCTCGGTGGTCAGCGGGATAGATCCGCCCATGCCTTGCGCTGCGGTGTCCTTGCCATAGGCCTCGGAGAGGCACTGGCCCAACAGTGCCACGGCGGGCTTTTCCGGGTCGGTGGAGAAACCGGCATTGGCCTCCACGACCTCAGCCTTGACGTGCGCGCCCCACGGGGCGTGGTTCTTCACGTGCTCGCAGACGGCCTCGCCAATGGCGCGGGCATCGGTGCCGGCCGGAACGCGCAGGTTCAGCTTGGCGGCCGCGGTAGCGGGCACGGCGTTGACGGCCTCAGCCACCGGGGTAGAGGTAAAGCCGGTCACGGAAATGGCCGGGCGGGACCACACCATGTCTGCCACTGGGGTAGCACCCTCTGGGTCCTTGGAGCCCATGATCTCGGTGCCCTCGAGCAGCTGCGCATCGCCACGGAAGGCCTCGGCCGGGTATTCCTGGCCCTGCCAGTGGGCGCTGGTATCCACGCCATCGATGGTGGTGCGGCCGTATTCATCCGTCAGCGAATCCAGCGTACGCATCAGCGCCTTCACCGCATCCGGGGCCGCGCCGCCGAATTGGCCGGAGTGCACCGGCGCGGCCAGGGTATTGACCTCGACCTCAATCTGCGCGCCGCCGCGCAGGGAGGTGGTCAAGGTGGGCTGGCCCACCGCGGCATTGCCGGCATCTGCAATCAGGATGGCATCGGCAGCGAAAAGTTCCGGGCGGTCCTTGATGAGCTGGGACAGGCCCTCGCCGCCGCGCTCCTCGGAGCCTTCGATGAGGTACTTCAGGTTCACCTTGGTGCCGCCATTGGCCTCCAGTGCGCGCAGGGCCGCCAGGTGCATGGCTACATTGCCCTTGCAGTCTGCCGCGCCGCGGCCGTACCAGCGGGTGGTGCCCTCGGCATCGGCGCGCTCGGTCAGGGTGAAGGGATCGGATTCCCAGGCTGCGCGGTCTCCTGCGGGCACGACATCGTAGTGCGAGTACAACAGGACGGTCTTGGCGCCTTCTTCACCCTTGCGCTCGCCCAGAATGGCGGTGGAACCATCCGCGGTGGTGATGGTTTCTACCGTTGCCCCGGCTTCTTCCAGCGCGGCCTTCACCCACTGGCTCGCGCCCTGGGCCTGGTCCTCCAAGCCTGACTCATTGTGCACGGAGTTGAATCCAACGAGCTCGCTGAGCTGGCGGAAGATGGTGCCACGGTCGCTGCGTATGCTGTCAATTATATCTGTCATGCAATCCACGGTACCTTGAGCGCTTACACCGCAAGACAGATCCGCACGACATTTCCTTTGCATTCCTGCCCCGCGCTTGCCGATGCCCCCACCTGCCCCACCGCGCCACCTTCTGCCTCAGCCGTCCTTCCGAGGGGGAAATGTCACAGCGCGGTGTGCGGCGGGCAAAAGATCGCTATAGGCAAGCGCGTTGTTTCTTGCAGTAGGGGTAGGAGAGTGCCAGAATGGGCGTTAGCACTCGGACAGGATGAGTGCTAGATAAATCTCCATCGTTGTGGTTGAGGTTGGTCCACACTCACCAGCCATGCCGTCGCGGGCGTCCGCAGCGAGAAAGACGTGAGTGTCGTCCTCAATAAATCCAAGGAGCACAAACACTATGGCAAAGATTATCGCTTTTGATGAAGAGGCCCGCCGCAGCCTTGAGCGCGGCCTGAATACTCTGGCTGACGCAGTCAAGGTCACCCTCGGACCCAAGGGCCGCAACGTCGTCCTAGAAAAGTCCTGGGGCGCACCGACCATTACTAATGACGGCGTTTCCATCGCTCGCGAAATCGAGCTCGAGGATGCTTACGAAAAGATCGGCGCCGAGCTGGTCAAGGAAGTTGCCAAGAAGACCGATGACGTCGCCGGCGACGGCACCACCACCGCAACCGTTCTGGCACAGGCACTCGTTCGCGAAGGCCTGCGCAACGTAGCCGCTGGTTCCAACCCAATGGGCATCAAGCGCGGCATCGAGACCGCAACCAAGAAGGTTGTGGACTCCCTGCTGTCTTCCGCCAAGGAAGTAGAAACCCAGGAGCAGATCGCTACCACCGCTGGCATTTCCGCCGCGGACCCGGCAATCGGTGAAAAGATTGCCGAGGCTATGTACACCGTGGGTAACGGTTCCGTAAATAAGGACTCCGTTATTACCGTGGAAGAGTCCAATACCTTTGGCGTGGACCTCGAGGTTACTGAGGGTATGCGCTTTGATAAGGGCTACATCTCCGGCTACTTCGCTACCGATATGGAGCGCCAGGAGGCGGTCCTGGAGGATCCGTACATCCTGCTGGTCTCCTCCAAGATCTCCAACATCAAGGACCTCGTTCCGCTGCTGGAAAAGGTCATGCAGTCCGGCAAGCCGCTGCTGATCATTGCTGAGGACGTTGAAGGCGAAGCCCTGTCCACCCTCGTGGTCAACAAGATCCGCGGCACCTTCAAGTCCGTTGCCGTGAAGGCCCCGGGCTTCGGTGACCGCCGCAAGGCCACCCTGCAGGACATGGCCATCCTGACCGGCGGCCAGGTCATCTCCGAAGAGGTTGGCCTTTCCCTAGAGACCGCCGAGCTGGAGTACTTGGGCCAGGCACGCAAGGTCGTTGTCACCAAGGATGAGACCACCATCGTCCAGGGTGCTGGCACCCAGGAGCAGATCGATGGCCGCATCAAGCAGATCCGCGCTGAGATCGAGAGCTCCGATTCCGATTATGACCGCGAGAAGCTGCAGGAGCGCCTGGCTAAGCTTTCCGGCGGCGTGGCCGTGCTCAAGGTCGGTGCCGCTACCGAGGTTGAGCTCAAGGAGCGCAAGCACCGCATCGAGGATGCCGTGCGCAACGCCAAGGCAGCCGTGGAAGAAGGCATCGTTGCCGGCGGTGGCGTTGCCCTGCTGCAGGCCGCTACCGTTCTTGACTCCATCGAGGCCGAAGGCGACGAGGCAACCGGTGTAAAGATCGTCCGCGAGGCACTGTCTGCACCGCTGAAGCAGATCGCTCACAACGCCGGCCTGGAGCCTGGCGTCGTCGCAGATAAGGTCTCCGGCCTGCCCGCCGGCGAGGGCCTCAACGCCGCTACCGGCGAGTACGTCAACCTCATGGAATCCGGCATCAACGACCCGGTTAAGGTCACCCGCTCTGCACTGCAGAACGCCGCCTCCATTGCGGCACTGTTCCTGACCACCGAGGCTGTTGTGGCTGATAAGCCAGAGCCTGCCGACTCCAACAACGCTATGCCTGACGCTGACGCTATGGGTGGCATGGGCTTCTAAGCGCCCTCCACCACGCCTGGCGCATACTGAGCTCCCGCTCTTATATGCGCTTGAGTCTGGCGAAAGCTGCGCCCCTCACTGTGTGCTGAACGCACGCGGCGAGGGGCGCAGCGGTGTTTTATGCCCCTTCCGTGAGGCGGTGAGGCGGGGGTCCCTTTGAGGGGACAGGGGATACGAACGGATCCGTTTGTATAGCTTGGGATCTACTTTTCGTTACATCGGCAGCCTTCTCACTCGCCTTTAGTTACCGGAACTAACCCCGTATTAGGGTAAAAAGTGGGCAAAAACCGCGGTAATGAAAACTACTTCCATATAAATCTCCGGTACTGCATTGATAGGAAAATTCATCACCAATCTTTACGGTGTTAATTTTTTCTTAACCTTGCGGCGAGGCGGCGGCGCGGTAGTCCCAGTTCAGCGGCATACAGTTGTAATTACGGTAAACGATTGAAGTAAAAATCCAGTGTAAAATTTTTATGAAAACTTAAGGCGCTGAGAAGGTTTCTAGAAATCTGGGGTTGCTTCGCTGAAGCCCTATGGCAAAATACTCCTCGTAGCGCCCACCGAGGGTGCCTGCACATTGCACAGCCCTTTCGGGGTACAAGCTTCGGACCTATTCGAGGAGAAAAACATGAACGTGGATCTCGCCACCATCCAGATGCACCTAGACAACTTCGTAAACACCCAGGAAGGCTGGTACAAGGTACTGTCCGGCGTTACCGAGATTCTTTCCTTTGGTAACTTGAAGAACGCAGCTGAGACTGCTACTGAGGCAGCTTTGCCGGACGCAATCACCGAACTTTCTTCCTAGTAATCTAAACCGGATTACTTTCCATCCCATTTTAAGGAGACCATAATGGAAATCATCACTTTTTCCTCCAAGGCAAACGGCGTAGCTAACACCATCGTAGAAGCTGGCCACGACATTGTTAGCCCGTTCATCGACATTGCTAACGGTGCATCCCAGCTGATCGGCATGTTCGTCTAAGAGCATCCTCGGGTGAGCCTTAAGGCTTACTAAACAAGGAAGACCTACCGGTTTCGGTAGGTCTTTTTTCGTTTTTCTTTCCTTTATTTTTGGGGTGCACCTGCGAAAAGTTAGCGCGCTAGATGTCTACATTCGGGTTACACTTGGTGCATGGCTGATATTAAAGACGACGACCTTCCTGAGATTGACCTTGCAAAAACCGACGGCTTCGTCGTTGACGGAACGGATGAGGATGATCCGTCGCTGATCATGCCGGATGGCTCTCCGGTGCAGACGTGGCGCGAGAATTACCCTTATGAAGAGCGTATGACTCGCAATGAATACGAGTCCATTAAGCGCGCACTTCAAATTGAGCTATTGAAGTGGCAGAACTGGACCAAGGAAACTGGCCAGCGCCACATCATTTTATTTGAGGGTCGCGATGCTGCCGGTAAGGGCGGAACCATCAAGCGTTTCAACGAGCACTTGAACCCGCGTGGTGCGCGCACCGTCGCGTTGGAAAAGCCATCCCCACGTGAGTCTACCTCTTGGTATTTCCAGCGCTATATCGAGCACTTCCCGGCTGCCGGCGAAATCGTCTTCTTTGACCGCTCGTGGTACAACCGCTCCGGCGTTGAGCGGGTGATGGGCTTTTGTACCGAGTCGCAGCACGCGGAGTTCCTGCGCGAGGTGCCCATGCTAGAAAACATGATCCTGGGATCGGGCATTTCGCTGACCAAGCTGTGGTTCTCTGTTACCCGGAAGGAACAGCGCACGCGCTTTGCTATCCGCCAGATTGATCCGGTGCGCCAGTGGAAGCTTTCGCCGATGGACCTGGCTTCTCTGGATAAGTGGGACGACTACACGCGTGCGAAGGAAGAGCAGTTCCGTTATACGGATACTGAGGAATCGCCGTGGATTACCATCAAGTCCAATGACAAGAAGCGCGCCCGCGTCAACGCGATGCGGTATGTCTTGTCCAAGTTTGAATACACCAATAAAGATTACGACGTGGTGGGTGAGCCGGACGGGAACATCGTCAAGCGCGGCCGCGACCAGATTGGTGATTAGTAGCGTTAATCCCTAGCGCCGTTGAGCGGGAAGATCGAGAGATCGGTCTTCCCGCTTTGCTATGTCTAAGGCCTCTGAGGTGGCTCAACCGCCTTTATAGCGGCAGCCTGAGGGCGCCTGATTATTCTCACAGCTATTTCTTAAAAAGTTGGCAGCCATAAATAAAAAATACTTGAATTACGTTCCCGGGGAAACTACTATCAAGGTGACCTAAAAGTCATCCTATCAATATGCGTGACACAAACCACTAAAAGGAGTACGTACATGATGAGGAAGAAACTGTGCGTTCTGGCTACCGCAACCGCTGTATCCATGGCGCCCATCGCAGTATCGGGGACGCTCACCGCTACCGCCTTTGCGGAAGGCGGCCAGCCAGTAGCAGAAGCAACGGCAGATAAGACCGACGTTCTCGGTCGCTCCACCGTTTCTGATAAGCAGATCGCCGATGAAGACGGCTACTTCGATAGCCACGACGGCGAGGGCGTGAAGATTTACTACCGCAAGCAGCTGGTAGAAAACCCACGCGGCAACGTCGTGTTGGCACATGGTGTTTCTGAGCACTCTGGCCGCTATGACTACGTGGCCAAGCGTCTGCTGGACGCTGGCTACAACGTCTACCGCCTGGACCACCGTGGACACGGTAAGTCTGCCTCCGGCAGCACGCCACTGGGGCACATCGATAACTTCCAGTACATCCTCAATGACTTCGACCGCGTCGTCGACATGGCTAAGGGTGAGCACCCCGATGTAAAGACCTTCCTTCTGGGCCACTCCATGGGCTCGTTGACCGTCCAGGCATACGGCATTCGTGAGCCTGGCAAGGTCGATGGCATCATCACCAATGGCGGTGGTGCACCGTTGAACCTGTCCGGTAAGAAGGCAACGGGCGAGACCATCACGCCGGACGAGATCTCTGAGGTGCAAAAGCAGCTCGACCCCACCCTGTTCGAGCGCCTGCCGTTGGCGGATATCACCAGCTTCAACGCCAACTACGCGCAGAACCTGATCCCGCACCGCACCTACATTGGTGCGCAGTCGCCGGAGTTCACGAAGAAGATCATGCTGTCCAACCCCTTCACGGAAGGCATTTCCACCAGCCAGGCCGTGAAGGACGAGTACGCGTCTAGCCCGCTCATCGCGCAAAAGACCAGCGCCGGTACCGCGCTGCAGCTGGGTGCTATCGCTACCTACGATGCTGTGAACGCGGACCTGTTTACCGCGCCGACGCTTATCATGCACGGCACCAAGGACGGCATCGTTCCGCCGTACTTCTCCCAGGACTGGTACAACTCCATTTCCTCTGATGACGTGGAATACATCAACTGGGAGGGCCAGAAGCACGAGGTCTTCAACGAGCCAGCCGCTGACCAGGCCCTCGACACCGTGGTGGACTGGCTGGACCGCCACGTGTAGCACAGTTCTTGTGACGCGTTTCTAGCTGAAACTCTTGGCATATCCACAGTGATTGCCAAGAGTTTACGCATATGTAACCCCTTCGTTGCCCGGGTTGGATACAAAAATAGTTATGAAACGTCAATTCTGTGCTTTCTCGTCTATCCTGGCCCTTTCTACAATTGCATGCGCACCGTATGCGGTGGCGCAGTCGCCGCTGAACGCGCTGTCCTCTGGCTCTTCACTCTCCTCACAAGGCCCCTTAGGCATGTCTTCGCGGTCACCTCATATGAAGGATGAGGCCGCAGAAGATGACAGTGGCGAGGAAGGGGAACACCTAGCATCGCCATCGCGAGTGTTATGGCAGGAAAGTTTTGACGAGATTGACACCCCAGCGTGGTTTACACACCGCGCACCGGATGGATGGAAGACGAATGTCGCGGGCGTTGATTCGGGCGAGGCTCGGTGGAAGGGCTGGACTTTTGGGGATATGCGCCACTGGACTTGGGCCTCAGGAACCGATATGCGCCACTATTTCACCCAAGCGCACGATAAGTTTGCCATTATCGATAATAAACAGCAGCGCTTGGCAGAGGGCGATTCGATGAATGCGGAGTTGACCAGCCCGGAGATTGCAGTTGCTGGTCAAGACCGCGTAAATGTGGAATTTGATCACCACTACCGCCAAGGCAAGGACACGCAAAACGCCACGGTGCAGGTCTCCTTCGATGGCGGAAAGCCGCAGGAGATAGCGCTATTTGATAAGGATGTCTTTTCCAAGCACGAATCCATCGGGGTAGACGTACCTGCAGGAACCAAGAAGATGCAGGTGAGCTTTAAGTACAACCACGGCAACGATGATTGGTGGTGGGCGGTAGATAACGTAGGAGTTGTTAAACCGCTAGGCCAGGAGATCGGATCACCGCAAGCTGTTGTGGACGTACTCAGCGATATTCAGGGTGACCCGGAGGATTATAAAGATGCGGTGCGCCAACTCGACGGCATGGAGGATAAGGCTGGGGCGCTGGTCCTTAATGGCGATCTAGTAGACGATGGCTCGCAGGAACAGTGGGATACCTTCCTAGCCGCTCATGAGGAAGAACCTCATGATTCTGGGAAGGAATTGTGGACCATCGGTAATCATGAAATGTATGGCAAGGAAGGCTCCAAGGCATACATGGACCGCTTCCTTAAACACTCCGGGCAGGACAAGCCGTGGAAAGAAGAAATTGTTGATGGGGTACCGATGATTTCCATCAATACTGAGTTCTACTCCGATCTCCTGCGCCACGGCAAGGAGCCGTTCCAGCGTATTAGCAATGAACAGCTCAACTGGTTAGATGAGCGCCTAGCCTACTGGGACGCCAAAGGGATACCGGCACTGGTCTTTAGCCACCCGCTGCTTCCGCAAACGGTGTCCATGTCTCACTCGGCGTGGTACCAGAATGACTTTGAAGATCTTGAGGCGTTGTCCAATGTGGTCAATAAGTACAACAACATCGTCTGGTTTAGCAGCCATAGCCACTCTTCGCTGCGCCAGAATAACTGGTGGGGTACCCGCCGCTACGATGGTACCGGTGAGCCCGGCCGCACTGGTTTCCCAGTAGTTAATACCGGCGCCATCCTCAACGAGTACATGCCGGATGGCGATAATGACGAAAAAATCGTTAAAGAAAAGGAAGAAGCCTCTACCGGACTTCGGGTCAAGGTTTTTGCTGACCGCGTCCGAGTAGAGGCTTGGGATTTTAAGGCTGGCGAATTGATTAAGTATCAGGATTTCGCGCGGTAGCCTAACCCCACGGCTCAATGGGGTTACCCTGCCAGGTGGCGTTGGCGGGGACGCGGTCACCGCGCATGACCAGCGAACCGGGGCCGACGGTGCTGGATTCACCAATGAGCGAGGCGGGCAGCGCCACCGAATGAGAGGCGAGCGTGGAGCCGGCCTCGATGGTGACGGTATCCAGGCTCATCACGCGGTCCTGGAATAGGTGGGTCTGCACCACGGTACCGGGCCCCACGGAGGCGCCAGCGCCGACGTGGCACAGATCGGTTTCGGGGAACCAGTAGGAATCGATCCAGGAGCCCTTGCCGATGTCCACTCCCAGCCCCCGCAGGCCCAAGTTGATCTCTCCTGTGCCGTAGGTGTGCTGGAAGAACCACGGGGCGGCGACGACCTCCACGAAGGTGTCCTGTAGCTCGTTGAGCCAGACGAACACGCTCCACAACGGGTGATCGGCTGCGCTGTGCGTGCCCACGCAGATCCACTTCACGGCGATGGTCACCGCCATAGCGATAGCGCCCATCGCCATGAGCACGAGGCCGGAAAGGGCCCAGGTGGTGAGGAAGCCGACATCGGCAAGCAGGTAATACAGCGTCCCCAGGGTCGCGGCGAGCAGCATGGCCGAGAACATCGGCGCGAGCAGGCGCATGGTTTCCACGACGCCGCGGGCGGCCTTGAGTTTGAAGCCCGGGTTATAGGTCAGGGCCTCGGCAGACTCGGCGGGGGCATCGATCTGCGCGGTAACGCGGCGCATGCGCTCTGGCGGGGAACCCCACCAGTTGGCGCCGGACTTCGTCTTCTTCGGCGTGGAGGACAGCACCGCGACCAGGGAGTTCTTGGAAAGTTTGCGCCCGGGTGCCGTAATACCGGAGTTACCCACGAAGGAGCGCTTGCCCACCTTGGCCTCCCCGGAGTGAATCCAGCCGCCGCCGAGCTCGTAGCCACCGATCATGGTGTCATCGGCAAGGAAGGCGCCGTCTTTGACGTCCGTGAGCGCGGGGATCATCACGGCGGTGGAAATCTCCACGTCCTTGCCAATGCGCGCGCCCAAAGCGCGCAGCCACCGCGGGGTCAGCTGCGAGGCATAGAGCGGGAAGAGCTGCGTGCGGGCCTCATCCATGAGGCGCTCGATGGCCCACAGGCGCCAGCCGGCGGCAGAGCGCACCGGGTTCACGCCGGGCGAGATGCCGATGGACAATATGCGCACGCCCAGCCAGGTCTGCAGCATGTAGGTGGCAAAGGCCGCAAGCGCCGCGAGGGGAGCGAAGAGCACCGCGCCGACGAAGCGGTTCCCGTCCGTGGAATGCACCAGCGCCAAATCCACGATGGCGCCGATAAGCACCGCGATGAGCGGCTGCGCGGCCAGGAACAGCGAGGTCGCACCGTAAATGGCCACCCACCAGGGGCGGCGCTTCGGCGGCTTGGAGGGGAAGCGGTGCTTGGAGCGGCCCACCTTCTTCGCAGGAGAGCCGGACCAACGCTGGCCGTCCTTGATCTTCTTGCGGCCGGTGACGGTGGAACCCGCCTCCACGTGGGCGTACTTGCCCACCACGGTGCCGGGCAGCAGGGTGGAGCGCGCGCCCACGCGGGCGCCCTCCTTGATGTCGATGGCGCCGACGTGGAGTACGTCGCCGTCGAGCCAGTAGCCGGTGAGATCGACCTCCGGTTCCACCGCGGCGTGCTTGCCCAGGGTAAGCAGGCCCGTTACCGGTGGCAGCGAGTGCAGATCCACGCCGCGCTTCATCTTCACGCCCAAGGCGCGGGCGTAGTTATTGACCCAGGTGGCGCCCGCAATGGAGCGCGAGCCAGAGGCATCGGCCCACCGTTCCGCGGCCCAGATGCGCAGGTGGGTCGAACCACCGCGCGGGTAATCGCCGGGCTTAATCCCGGCGGTAATGAGGCGCGCGCCAAAGCCACCGATGGGTATGCGGCCCAGCGGCGTGGCAAAGATGAGCACCAGGGCGATAACAAGCCACCAGGGGAAAGACTGCGCCCAGTCCACGCCCAGAGCGGAGGCCACCGTTGAGCCCAGCATGAGCCAGGCCAGCCAGGTGGTCGCCGCCAGCGTCATGGCGGGGATCTGCAGCAGCGTTTGCGCCACGCGGGTCTTCGCGCCGACCGGGGTGACCTCGCGCAGCGGTTTCTGTTGCTCCGCCTTAGGGCGCGGTTCGGCGCCGGCGATGAGCTCCGCCAGCGAACCTAGTCGCGGGTGGTCATAGAGATCGCGCACGGCCACGGTGGGGTAGCGATCGCGGATGTGTCCCACCAGCGTCGCCGCGGCCAGGGAGGTACCGCCGAGGTCGAAGAAATCGGCGTTCTCATCCTCCACGGATACGCCGAGGGTCTCGACCCAGAGCTCGGCTAGCCACTTCTCGGTCTCCGTCAGCGTGGTCGATTCCACGCCGACGCCGGGCAGCGGCCACGGCAGCGCCTTCTTATCCACCTTGCCGGAGGTGCGCACCGGCAACTCATCCATCACGCAGATGCGCGGGACCAGGGCCGCGGGCATGGTCTCCGCCAGCCGTTCGTGGGCCACGCCGTGGTTAAAACCGCGCGCCTCATCTTCCAGCGAGACGTATCCCACCAGCACGGATTCACCGCCCGGGGTCTTTTGCACGGCCACGGCGGAGTTATAGACGTTATCCAGCGCGGCGACGTTCGCATCGACCTCACCCAGCTCGATGCGGCGCCCGCCAATCTTTACCTGGTCATCCACGCGGCCCACAAAGTACAGGCCGTCTTCTTCCAGGCGCACGTGGTCGCCGGTGCGGTAGGCGCGCTGCCAGCCCATGGATTCCAGCGGCGCGTACTTCTCCGCATCCTTCTGCGGATCCAGGTAGCTGGCCAGGCCCACGCCGCCGATGACCAATTCGCCGGTTTCGCCCAGGCCAACGGGTTGCCCCTGCTTATCGATGACCACCAGGTCCCACCCATTCAGCGGCAAACCGATCGAAACCGCGCGCCCTGGAATCATCCTTTGCGCGCAGGCGACGACGGTGGCCTCCGTGGGGCCGTAGGTATTCCACATCTCGCGGTCCTCGGTGGCCAGGCGGTCCACCAATTCCTGGGAGCAGGCCTCGCCGCCGACGATGAGCAGGCGGATATTATCCAGTGCTTCCGCCGGCCACAGGCCCGCCAGGGTGGGAACCGTGGAGACGACGGTGATATCGCGGCGAATCAGCCACGGTCCGAGGTCCATGCCGGACCGCACCAAGGAACGCGGTGCCGGAACCAGACAGCCGCCGTGGCCCCAGGCCAGCCACATCTCCTCACAGGATGCGTCGAAGGCAACCGAAAGCCCGGCTAGCACGCGGTCTTCCGGGCCGAGCGGGCCATGGGGGTGATCGACGAGGAAGAGGCTGGCCTCCGCGTCCACAAAGGCGGCCGCCGAGCGGTGGCTTACGGCCACGCCCTTCGGCTTGCCCGTGGAACCGGAGGTAAAGATGATCCACGCGGTGTCTTCGGGCCGCGGGGCTTCGACGCCTTCGGCAGCGTGGCGCGGTTTTTCGCGCAGGAAGCGGAAGCCGTCATCGCTGAACATGCCATCGATATCGGCCTCGCCAAAGACCATCTCCGCGCGCTCATCCGGATCGTCCGCGTCCACCGGCACGTAGGCCGCGCCGGCGGCCAGAGTGGACAGGATAGCGAGGTAGAGATCCCGCTTGCCAGACGTCATCCGGATGCCGATGCGATCGCCGCGGCGCACGCCATTGACGTGCAGCTCTGTGGCCCACAGCTGGACCTCGTGGACGAGTTCGGCGTAGGTGATGATCTCGCCATCGTCAAGCGCGGCGGCTTCTGGATGAATCTCAGCGGTGGTCGTGATGATGTCCCACAGCGTGCGCGGGCGTGGGGCCAGATCGCGCAGGAGGTACTGCTGCGGGACGCTGGGAAGTTCTGTATTAGACCTACTACATTCTTCGGGTTCGTCCATGCTTATGCCTCGTCCTCGTCCGCAGCGATGATGGCCTTGGCCAGCTTGCGCAGGTGCTTGAGCTGCTTATTGGTGGATACGTCGAGCGCGTCATCCTCGGCGTTAGCGACGAGCTCCGCCAAGTCCTTGTGGGTCTTGGTGCCCTTCTTGGTGCACGCCACGATTTGGCGGCGGCGATCTTTGGGATCGCGCTCGCGCTTGGCCCAGCCGCGCTCCTCGAGGGCATCAATAAGCCGCACCATATCGGAGGCATCGATGGCCAAGGTGTCAGACAGGTAGGACTGGGAGGCGGCATCCGCCTCGACGAGGCAGGTAAGCACCCAGAACTCGCGGATGGTCGTCTGCTTGGTCTGCAGAGCCACCTCGACGCCATCGCGGGTGCGACGGCGCAGGCGCTCTAGCTGAAAGGACGGGGATTCGAGCAGGGAGGTTGGTATGCCAGAATTATTAGTGGAAGCCATACCATCATTATAATCTCAAAAGATGGGTAAAGGCCAATTAATCGCGAACGACGGGTAGGTCATCCGCCTCCCACTTATCGGTGCCGCCCTCGACATTAATAACGTCCCAGCCCAAGGAGTTCTCCAAATACTGGCAGACCTGCGCGCTGCGCCCGCCTAGGTGGCAAATCACATAAATATCGCGGTCCGGATCGATTTCCTGGATGCGACCCGTTATCTCGCTCATGGGAATATGGGTGGCGCCCTCCGCATGCACGGTGGCCCATTCGTCGTTTTCGCGCACATCGATAAGCTGCGCGCCTGCTGGAACTTCGGTTGGCTGTACGTTTTGCATACCCCGCAGTCTACGTGCCGCGCGCTAGCCGCCGTAGGTGGCCGCGGAGAGATACTGCAAGATCGCCTTCACGCGGCGGTTATCCTCGCTGGGATCCAGGCGCAGCTTGGTAAAGATATTGGAGACGTGCTTGGCCACGGCAGCATTGGAAAGCACCAGCTCGGCGGCCATGTCTTTATTGGACTTCCCGCGCGACATCAGCTCTAGGACCTCGCGCTCGCGGGGGCTGAGCTCACCCAACCCGCTGCGCCCAGAGCGCATGAGTGCCTGCGCCACCGTCGGATCGATGACCGTGCCGCCCTGGGCCACCACCTCCAGGCTGGCCAGGAAATCGCGCACCTCAGAGACGCGATCCTTAAGCAGGTACCCGGTGCCCGCATCCGGGGAATCAAAGAGTGCCACCGCATACGCCGGCGCCACGTACTGCGATAGCACCATCACCGGCAGGCCCGGATAGGCGCGGCGCAGTGCCACCGCCGCCTTCAGCCCATCATCGCCCATCTCCGGCGGCATGCGCACATCCGTTATCACCACATCCGGCAACTGGGCACTCAGCTTGCCGATGACCCCCTCCAGCTCCACCGCCGTTCCCGCCCTGCCCACGACCTCGTGGCCGCGGCGCTCCAACAGCCCGGCAAGGCCCTCGCGTAGGATCGCGGAGTCATCCGCAATCACAATCCTCAATCCACTCATGCTGATACTCCCGTCTGCCCGCGCTCCAAAAGGAGCGGAATCGTGCACTTTACCCGCGTCGGGCCTCCCTCCGGCGAGGACAGCGACAGCTCCCCGCCAAAGGCCGCCAGCCGCTCGGCCATGCCGGCCAGCCCGCGCCCGGGAACCATGCGCGCCCCGCCCGGGCCCTCATCCATGACCGAGATATGCAGGGCGGCATCCGAGGTGATGAGCACCGAGACCGGCGCGCCCGGCGCGTGCTTCGCGGCATTGGTCAGCGCCTCGGTACCGAAGAAATAAGCGCAGGCCAGCACGCTGGCGGAAAGCCTCGGCAACGGGTGTGGGGCGTAGACGCTGACGTGGGGGCCGTGGGCGGAGGCGGCATCGGCAAGCGCGGCCACCAAACCGTGATCCTGGAGGACCTGCGGGTGAATGCCGTGCACCGTCGCGTGCAGCGAACGCAGGCCGCGATCCACGTCCCGCTTCGCGGCGGTGAGCAATTCGGCCTCGGAGCCGGTCGCATCCAGCAGGGCCTCACCGAGCTTCATGCTTGCCGCCACCAAATATTGCTGCGCGCCATCGTGCAGATCCCGCTCGATGCGGGCGCGCTCCACCTCGTAGGCATCCGCAATCGCGCGGCGCGAGGCCGTCAGCTCCGCGATGACCCGCGCCTGCCGCTCCTCATTGCTGGTGGCCTGCTTCTTGCTGAAAAACACGCCCCCAAGCCTAATCGCGCGCGCCCCAGGCAGGGGTAAAGCTAGCACTACCCGGAAAGTATCCTTAGCGCTGTAGGAATAGCGCGCCCGGCACGGTGAAATGAACAGCATGACACAAACACTTTCCCTCCACGACATCACGAAGGACTTCGGCGGCGGCCCCGTGCTGGCCGGCATCACCCTGGACATCACCCCAGGCGAGCTCGTCGCCATCATGGGGCCCTCCGGCTCCGGCAAATCCACCCTGCTGCACTGCATGTCCGGCGTACTCACGCCCACCGACGGCAGCGTCCGCTTCGGCGACGAAGTCATCTCCACGCTTTCCGATGCCGCCCGCTCCCGCACCCGCCTCCGCCACTCCGGCTTCGTCTTCCAAGACGGCCAGCTTTTGCCGGAGCTGACCAACCTGGACAATGTGGCACTGCCCGCGATGCTCAACGGTCTAGGCCGACGTGCGGCCCGCGCAAAGGCGCTGTCGCTGCTCGACCAACTGGGGCTCGGCGATCTCGCGGACCGCCGGCCCGCCCAAGTCTCCGGCGGCCAGGCCCAGCGCGTGACCATCGCCCGCGCCCTCGTGGCCAACCCCGGCGTCATCTTTGCCGATGAACCCACCGGCGCCCTCGACCAAGCCACCGGCCACGAGGTCATGCAGATGCTGACCACCACCGTGCGCCAATCCGGCGCCAGCCTCGTCATGGTCACCCACGACCCCAAGGTGGCGGACTGGATGCAGCGCCGCGTGGAAATCCGCGACGGCATCATTCACGATGACCGCCGCCTGGGGGTGCAGCCATGAATACCGCGACCCTAGTCCTTGGCCTCCAGCGCGAATCCGTCCGCGCCCGCTCCGGTGCGGGCATTGTCAGCGTGCTGGCCATCGTGAGCCTGACGCTGGGTTCTGCCATCGCCTTTCTCGTCGCCGGCGGCACCTGGATGTTCTGGCAGCGCGCCCACCACCCAGAATCCGCCGTGCCCGCCCTGCGCGCCGCTGCCGGAGACACCCCGGAAGATTACTTCCTGCCCTGGTTCGTCCTCGCGCTCATGGCTTGCGCTTTCATCGTTCCCGCCCTGTTTAACCTGACCGCGCAGGCCGCCGTCCTCGGCGCCTCCGGCAGGGAACAGCGCCTGTCCACCCTCCGCCTTCTGGGCCTAAGCTCCCACCAAGTTGAGCGCATGGCCGCCGTCGAGACCGGCATCCAAGCCCTCATCGGCATTGTGCTCGGCTGGCTCGTCAGCGTGCTCATCGCCCCGGTCTTCACGCACGTGAAATTCCAGGACCGCCCCGTCGCCTTTGAGGAAATCATCCTGCCCTGGTGGGGATACCTCGCGGTGGCCGCAGTCCTCTTCCTCCTCGCCCTCGCCGCGGCCCTTGCCGGCATGCGGCGCGTGCGCGTCAGCCCCCTCGGCGTGGCCAAGCGCCAGATGCCCGCCGCTTTCAGATGGTGGCGCCTCATCGCCTTCCTCCTCATCGTCACCGTCGGCGGTGCCCTGCTCAAAGGCAAATCCGACGCACCCGAAATCTCCGTGGCCGTCGTGCTCTTCGCGGTGGTCATGAGCATCAACCTGGTCGCGCCCTACCTCCTGCAAATCGGCGCCCGCCTTTTGGCTTTGCTCCCCGGCACCGCACACCTCGTGGCCTGCCAGCGCGTCAACGCCAACGCCCGCCGCGCCTGGCGACAAAGCGCGGCCATCGGCTTCTTCGGCTTCCTCGCCGGCTTCCTCTTGGGCGCGCCCATGGGCACCGACGCCCTGACTACCGCTCTGAAGGAAGAACAAGAAACGGGCATCATGTTCCGGGACGTGTCCACCGGCGTCATCCTGACCTTGCTCTTCGGCTTCGCTTTGACCAGCATGTCCATTTTCTTGGGCCAAGTATCGTCCGCCTTCGAGGACAAGGAACTCATCCGCTCCCTCGACCTGATGGGCGTGCCGCGCCGCTTCCAATTCAGCACGAACGCCCGTGCTGTGATGGGCCCCATAGTTGCGCTCAGTCTCTTTGGCTTCCTCTTCGGCGGCAGCATCGCGGCGCTGATGTTCTTTAGCGCTCTCGAGGGCGAAGATATTGACCTCGCCGGGCGGTTCCTTATGTCCTTCGGTTTCCTCGCCCTGGGTTGGGCGGTAACCTTCCTCGCCATCGCGCTCGTCGAGCCCCTGCGCAGCCAGGTTCTCCGCAGCGGCCGCCGCAGGGAGTAGCCGGTTACCGGCGGCTGCGGTGAACCCTAGCCCAGACTCTGGCTCGGCTGGGCCTGGGCCCGGCCTTGGCCCTAGCCCCGCACGCCTTCATGCCGCCACAAGCGGTGCCATTGCCACGGCGGCCGCGCAAAGGGCCGCTTATTCTTGGCCGTAGCCATTACCTGCTGCACCACGAAATCCGGGTAGTGGTCAATCGTCGTCGCGGTGAAGTGGAGGGGCTTCCAGCCGCGATGGACGGCATCGTTAAGCTTGTGCCGGTCCAACTCAAACTGGCGGCGATTTTCTCCCCGGTGGTAGGCGTAGCCATCGACCTCGATGGCGATCTTATACTCCCTAATCACCAGATCCCAGTGGTAGGCGCCTATTTTTATATTGTTCTGGACCGCGAAATGCGGCGCGAGGGCGCGGGTTAACTGGCGCTCCGGCACGCTATCCGTGCCGATGATCGCCCTGTCCAAGGCGCGCTTTACCGGCCTCGGAAACCGCTGGTAGTCCAGCTTATTCAGCTCCAGCCGGCTAACCCCGTCCTTGCCGGAGTAGAAGTCCTCGAGGAAGGCGACCGCATCATCCTCCGGCATCGCCTCGACCGCCTGCAGTGGATTGCACACGGTGACGCCGTCCCAGGTCAACGCGCCCTTCGGCCGGGCGCGGCGGGAGGTGAAATACTTACTCGACGGCAGCGATGAGCTGCGCAGGAACTCCAGCGGAAAGCGCAGCGGCTTCTCGACGTGCTTGAGCGCGGCCGAGTAGCCGTCCAGCGCGCAATTCGGCCACTCCTTGCTCATGATGCGCGCGAGTTGGTTCGGCGTAGGCTCCTCTGACAGGCAGAAGCCGTTAGCGATCCGGACGGCGCCGTGGCGTACCGCTTGCTGAGCGGCACTTTTCCCCCGAAAAATTTCCATTCGTATCCCTCGATCCCCCGAAGCGAAGGTTGTGTGGCGCGTGTGGGCGCTTATTCAGCACGGTTGGGTGCTTGGTTGGAGCCTGGTTGGTGGGTTTTGGTGCCTGGTTGGTGCTCGTTTGATGCGTTTTAACAAATAGTGGCCCCAAACCTCACGGTTTCCATGGCCTATTTGCAAAAACGCATCAGGTGGCCGCCAAAAACGCATCAGCTGGGCCCCAAAACAGGCTTCATGGCCCTAAAACGCCAAGCTCGGCCCCGCAAACGCGCGGGCCGAGCCCTAAGAGCCCCCGCAGCCTACTTCAGGCGAGCCTTGGCCTCTTCCAGAATCTTCTCGGCCTCGGCCTTGTCTCCCCAGCCGGAGCCGGAAACTTCCTTGTTGGGCTCGAGGTCCTTGTAGTGGACGAAGAAGTGCTCGATTTCGTCCTTGATGTGCTGTTCCACATCATCGATGTCCTGGTAGCGCTCCCAGCGTGGGTCATCGATGACGGCAAGCAGCTTGTCGTCGCCGCCGGCCTCATCGGTCATCTTGAACACGCCGACGATGCGGGCTTCAACGATGACACCGGGGAAAACGGGCTCGGGGAGGATGACGAGGGCGTCGAGGGGGTCGCCGTCTTCGCCAAGCGTGTGGTCGATGAAGCCGTAGTCGGCGGGGTAGGCCATTGGGGTGAACAGGTAGCGGTCCAGGTAGACCTTGCCGGACTCGTGGTCCACCTCGTACTTATTGCGGGAGCCCTTTGGGATTTCAATGGTTACTTCAACGCTCACAGCGATGTCCTCCATGTGGGATTGGGTGTTAATTACCGTCAATAGTCTAGCGCGTCGCCCATCCGCGCTAGGGTTGGTGGCGATGAAAGCTAAGAAGGTTTGGTGGTCAGTAACCGCGCTGGTGGTCACGGCGGCGGTCGGGGGCACGGCTGCGCTGGGGGTTACCATCCAGCGCGAGTACGGCGATCTTTCGCATGGCGAGGCCGAAACGGTCCAGGCCCCGGAGAATCCCCTGCAGCCGGCTAAGGCGCAGGACGTGGATTTTGCGGCGCTCAGCGCGAAGCTCGATGAGCTGGGCAAGAACGAGGATTTGGCCACCTTTGGCGGGCAGGTCATCGATAGTGAGACCGGCTCGGTGGTCTGGGAGCGCGATGCGGATAAGGCGCTGACCCCGGCTTCCTCGACGAAGGTGTTGACCACCGCCGCGGCAACGCTGGCACTGGATGAGTCCAAGCGGATTACTACCAAGGTCTACCGCGGCAAGGATCCGAACAACGTGGTTATCAAGGCAGCTGGCGATGTCTGGATGACCAACGAGCAGCTCGATGACCTCGCGGACCAGATTGAAAAGACCGGCACCCAGGTGGCGGGCGTGTACATCGATACCTCCGCGTGGGCGGGCGAGCCGCAGGCGCCGGGCTGGGATCCGGAGAACGTGGATGAGGGCTTCGTCGCGCCCATGGAGCCGGCCATGCTGTACGGTGGTCGCATCGGCGCTACGGAGGGCGATGTCCCGCGCAGCCACACCCCGGCCCTCGACGTCGCGGGAGAGCTGGCCAAGCGCTTGGGCACGGATAAATTCGCCGCGGGCACGATGGCTGACGGTGCGGAGGAGCTGGCCAGCGTCGAGTCGGCGCCCCTGAGCGAGCGCGCGCTGGAGATGGTGCGGCATTCCGATAACGTCATGGCGGAGGCCATTGCCCGCGAGCTTGCCGATGCCCGCGGCAAACAGCCCAGCTTCCAGGTCGACACCCAAGCCACGCTGGATGTGCTGCGCGAGCACGGGTTCGACGTCAGCGGCGTGGATATCAAGGACAACTCGGGCCTTTCGGTAGATAACCGGTTGAGAGCGAGGGTGTTGGCGGAGATTGTCAACGGCGCGGTCGAGGAACCGCAGTTGCGCCCCTTGGCGGCGTATTTGCCGGTCGCAGGTGGCGACGGCACGCTGCACGAGCGCTACGGGGAGTCTGCGGCGCGGGGGTTTGTCCGCGCGAAGACCGGCACCTTGACGGGTGTTTCCGCGCTGGCGGGCACCGCGCAAGGCCAATCCGGGCGCGTATATTCCTTTGCCTTCTTGGTCAATGATGGTGAGATTATGGCGGCGCGCGCTGCCCAAGATGACCTCGCCGCGGCGCTGCACGAGTTTTAAATGAGCCCACAGCCTGGAGTAACGCTATTTTGGCCGCGGGTCTCGCCGCATTTTTTGGCCTGCCGGCGCGCGGTCCGCGCGGCGAAGATGGATCACACCGTGGCGGTAGGGCTATCCGGCGGCGCCGATTCTCTGGCGCTGTGCGCGGCGATGATAGCTGAGGGTCATGACGTGATCGCGCTGTGCGTCGACCACGGCTTACAAGACGGTTCGCGTGAGCAGACCGAAAGGGCCGCTCGGCAAGCAGAAAGCTTGGGTGCGCGGGCGCGGGTGCTCGCAGTTCGGGTATCGGAGGAAGCGGGGAATTCGCTGGAAGCGGCGGCTCGGCAAGCGCGCTACCAAGCGATGTCCGCGGCCGTGTGCGAGGGGTGCGAGAGCCGCGAGAACGCAGCCTCGCGCCGGGCTGAGCCGCGCGAACGAGACGCGGGGCCTGGGGAGGAAGCTGCGCGCGGGAAAGCCCCGCGCGAAGACGGAGCTTCGCGCAGAGGAGAAAGGGCGCTGGAGATTGCCGTGGCGCATACGGCCGATGACCAGGCGGAAACGCTCCTCCTTGGTGCCCTGCGCGGCCGCGTGGCCGGCATGCCGGAGCGAGCAGTGGTGGAAGGCGCGCGGGTGGTGCGGCCTTTCCTGCAGGTGCGCCGTGCCGATACGGAGGGCGCGTGTGCGGAGCTGGGGCTTGAGGTGTGGCAGGACCCGCAGAACGCGGATACGGATTTTCGGCGGGTAGCGCTGCGCCGCGAAATCATCCCGGAGCTATCGCGGGTCATCGGCGGTGATGCGGTACCGGCGCTGGCGCAGGCGGCGATGGATACCGCGCGCGATGAAGAATACCTCGCCACGGCGGCCACCGCGGACTGTGCGGATTTGGCCGCGCTGCCGGAGCCGCGACGCCGGCGCGCTATTGCGGCCTGGCTCATCGAGCGGGGAGTGAAGGTGACGAGGGAGGGGATTGGGGGCATCGGCAAGCTGTGTACCAACTGGCACGGACAAGGGCCGGTGGCTGTGAGTTCGGTGCGGCAGGCGGGGCAGAGGTTGGAAGTAGCACGTATAGGTGGCAAACTGGCACTATTGTCTGGTCATTAAAGGAGCGCACACGTGCACGACAAGAAAGACTTCGCCGTCCCCGCAAACCGCTACGGAGACGATGTAGAAGCAATCCTCATCACGGAAGAGGAAATTAAAGACCGCGTCCAGCAGCTGGCGGATGCGGTATCTGAGAAATATGCCGACGCCGAGCAGGACCTGCTTTTGGTCTGCGTATTAAAGGGTGCGGCCTTTTTCCTGACGGACTTCGCGCGCAAGCTATCCATCCCCTCGGAGCTGGAGTTTATGGCCGTCTCCTCGTACGGCGCCTCCACGTCTTCTTCTGGGGTGGTGCGCATCTTGAAGGACTTGGACCGTGATATCGCCGGGCGCGATGTGGTCATCGTGGAAGACATCATCGACTCGGGCCTGACGCTATCCTGGCTCATTCGCAACCTGCGGGGGCGCAACCCGAAGTCGCTCAACGTGGTGACCTTGTTGCGCAAGCCGGAAGTGGTAAAAGCGCAGATCGATCTGCTCGATGTCGGCTTTGATATCCCCAATGAATTCGTCATTGGCTATGGCCTTGACTACGCGGAACGCTACCGCGACCTGCCCTTTGTGGGCACCCTTCACCCTGATGTCTATACCACCAACTAAAATCGCGCAGTAATGAAAAACAATAAACTCCTTCGCTACGGCGGCATTGCGGCACTGATCCTCGTAGCGCTGTACGCCTTTACGTTTTTTAGCAACGAGACCCGCGGATATGTGGACACGGATACCTCCGTGGCCCTGAAACAGCTGCAGGATAAAAACGTTGACGAGGTAGAAATTGATGACCGCGAGCAGCGCCTGCGCATCAAGCTCAAGGACGAAATCACGGTAGAAGAGCGCGAGGGCGTACAAGAGATCGTGTCTCAGTACCCCGCGCGCGCCTCCGAGCAGGTCTTTGATGCGGTCAAGGATTCGGGTGCGGAGAAGTATCAGACCAACGTCACCCAGGATTCGTTCTTGGGCTCCATGCTCAGCTTCCTGCTGCCGATGGTCATCCTCTTCGCCCTGCTGTTCTGGCTCATGTCCCGCATGCAGCAGGGTGCAGGCGGCATGTTCGGCATCGGCAGCTCCAAGGCCAAGGAGCTGACCAAGGATATGCCGACCAATACCTTCGAGGATGTTGCCGGCGCCGATGAGGCCGTGGATGAGCTGCAGGAAATCAAGGACTTCCTTGATGATCCTTCCCGTTATTACGAGCTCGGCGCGAAGATTCCGCGTGGCGTGCTGCTTTATGGCCCTCCGGGTACCGGTAAGACCCTGTTGGCCCGCGCCGTTGCGGGCGAGGCCGGCGTGCCTTTTTATTCCATCTCCGGTTCGGACTTCGTGGAGATGTTCGTCGGTGTGGGTGCCTCCCGCGTGCGTGACCTGTTCAAACAGGCCAAAGAGCACAGCCCGTGCATCATCTTCGTGGACGAGATCGACGCCGTGGGGCGCCAGCGCGGATCCGGAACCGGCGGCGGGCACGATGAGCGCGAGCAGACCCTGAACCAGCTGCTGGTGGAGATGGACGGCTTTGGCGATCGCGAGGGCGTTATCCTCATCGCGGCCACCAACCGCCCAGATATTTTGGACCCCGCATTGCTGCGCCCGGGCCGTTTCGACCGCCAGATTCCGGTCACCAACCCGGATCTGGCCGGCCGTGAGCAGATCCTGCGCGTCCACGCCAAGGACAAGCCTTTGGCGGAAGAGGTCGATGTGGCGCAGCTGGCCAAGCGCACCGCCGGCATGTCCGGTGCGGACCTTGCCAATGTGCTTAACGAGGCCGCGCTTCTCACCGCCCGCATCGGCGGCAACGTCATTACCTATGACGCGTTGGAAGAAGCCACCGACCGCGTGGTGGGCGGTCCACGGCGCCAAGGCAAGATCATCTCCGAGCACGAGAAGAAGGTCACCGCCTACCACGAGGGTGGCCACACCCTGTCCGCGTGGGCGCTCAAGGATATCGAGCGCGTGTACAAGGTCACCATCCTGGCCCGCGGCCGCACTGGTGGCCACGCCATGACCTCGCAGGAAGACGACAAGGGCATGTACACCCGCGACGAGCTGTTTTCCCGCTTGGTCTTTGCCATGGGTGGCCGCGCCGCCGAGGAATTGGTCTTCGGCGCTCCCACCACGGGTGCGTCCTCCGATATCGAGAACGCCACCAAGATCGCCCGCGCGATGCTGACGGAATACGGCTTTTCTCCTGACCTGGGCACCGTCAAGTACGGCCAGGAGCAGGGCGATCCGTTCAGCCAGATGGGCGGGGGTGGCGGCTCCATCGATTACTCGGATGACCTTGCCTCCAAGATCGATGAGCAGATGCGCTACCTCCTCGAGCGCGCGCACGAGCAGGCCTACGACATCCTGCGCACCAACCGCGAGTTCCTGGACAAGCTGGCCGAGGCCCTCCTGGAGAAGGAGACCCTGCGCCGACCGGACCTGGAGAGCATCTTCGACGGCATTGAGCCGCGCGATGCCTATGATGTCTTCCCCGGCGAAGACGATCGCTTCCCGCGCCAGATTGGTTACGCGCCGGTCAAGACCCCGGTTGAGCTGGCCAAGGAGCGCGGCGAGGAACTTCCTAAACGCATGACGCTTCTCGATGCCTCCCGGGCAGCCCGCGAGCGCCGCCTCGCCGGCGAAGAGATCAAGGGCGAGGTTGGCTTTAACTTCGGCCAGCACGCCGGCGACTACGTGAACCCCGAAACGGTGCGCGAGCTGCACGGCGGTGGCAGCAGCCACCGCGAAGACCGAACTGACCAGAGCGGCCGCAGCGATGGACGCAGCGGCCGAAACGACCAGAACGACCGCGCGGACCAGAGCGACCGCGGCGACCGCGCCGACCAGAGCGACCACGGCAGCAGCGACGGTGGGGAAGGTCGAACGGATTCGGCATCGGAAAGCAGGGGAAAGCACCACAAGCCAGAGGGAGAAACCAGCCAATGGTTTACCCCAGGGTGGAATGAGTCTTCCCGCCGCGATAATCCCTACGCGCGCGATGCGGAAAAGCCGCGCGATGACGAAGAGTAAGAAGTACGTGCATGTCTGAAAATCACACTGATCCCCAGCAGGTGCCCGCCCGCGCGCCGTATGACCACGAGCGGGCGGAGGCGGCCGTCCGCGAGCTGCTCCTTGCCGTTGGTGAGGATCCTGACCGCGAAGGCCTGCGCGAAACCCCGGCACGTGTGGCTCGCGCCTACCGTGAGGTCTTCGCCGGCCTGCACGAGGATCCGACGGAGGTGCTGCATAAGACCTTTGCTGAGGATCACCAGGAACTGGTCTTGGTGCGCGATATTCCCATCTACTCCACCTGCGAGCACCACCTCGTGCCGTTTTATGGCGTGGCGCATATTGGCTATATTCCCGGCAAGGACGGGCACGTCACCGGGCTGAGCAAGCTGGCCCGCCTGGCGGATTTGTATGCCAAGCGCCCGCAGGTCCAAGAGCGCCTGACCCAGCAGATTGCCGATGCGCTCGTTAATGTCCTCGAAGCCCAATCCGTCATCGTGGTCATCGAGTGCGAGCACTTGTGCATGGCCATGCGCGGTATCCGTAAGCCGGGCGCAACCACAACGACTTCCGCGGTACGCGGCGGGTTTAAAAATAACGCCGCCTCGCGCGCAGAAGTGCTCAGTTTTATTCGTACGTAGCGCGTACGCAGTCGAGTTTGTCGAGCGAAAAGGAGAACGCAGTGCACCCGGCTTCCTCAGTTGCAGAGTTGACCATCGCGAAGCGCACGCTCGTCATGGGCATCGTGAATGTTACAAAGGATTCCTTTTCCGATGGCGGGCGGTGGCTCGACTTTGACGCCGCCACCAATCATGCCCGCGAGCTGGTGGAACAGGGTGCGGACATGATCGATGTGGGCGGCGAATCCACCCGCCCGGGCGCGGTGCGCGTGGAAGCACAAGAAGAAGCCGACCGCGTGGTCCCGGTCATCCAAGCACTGCACGAGCAGGGCATTCGCACCTCGGTGGACACGATGCGCGCCTCGGTTGCCGCCGCGGCGGCCGCGGCCGGGGTGGACATGATTAACGATGTCTCCGGCGGCCTCGCAGACCCCGAAATGTATGCCGCCATGGCCGATGCCGGCGTGCCCGTCTGCCTCATGCACTGGCGGACGCTGCAGGAAGGCGCGTTCGGATCCGCGGCGGGCACGGCGGATCACGGCGGCGATGTAGTGCGCGACGTGCACGAGACCCTCGAGCGCCTGAGCAATAACGCCCTGGATGCGGGCGTGAAAAGGGAGAATATAGTGCTGGATCCGGGCCTCGGCTTTGCCAAGAGCCCGCAGGATAACTGGGCGCTGCTGCAGGCCCTGCCCGAGTTTCTGGACGGGGAATTTCCCATCTTGGTGGGTGCCTCGCGCAAGCGCTTCCTCGCCGCCATTCGGGCGGACCGCGGGGTAGAGGCCAGCCCGCTGCTTGCCGATCCCGCCACCGCCGCCGTGACCGCCATTTCCGCCCAGATGGGCGCGTGGGGCGTGCGCGTGCACGAGGTGGGCGTATCCCGCGATGCCGTCGACGTGGCCGCCGCGTGGAACGCCGGCGAGTCCTATGTAGGCGGCGCCAATGCCACCGGCAGCTACCGCAATGCCGCCACCGGCACGGGCACAGTGACCTCTACCGCGATGGGTACGGAAAGGAATTAACCATGGCAGATCGCATCGAATTAACCGGCCTAGAGTGCTTTGGCTACCACGGCGTCTTTGATGAGGAAAAGCGCACCGGCCAGCCCTTCATCGTCGATATCACCTGCTGGTCCGAGTTTGCCGAGGCCGCAGCTCACGATGATCTGACCAAGACCATCAATTACGCAGAGCTTGCCGATGTCACCGCCAGCATCGTCGAAGGCCCCTCCCGCGACCTCATTGAGACCGTCGCCAGCGAGGTGGCCGATACCATCATGGAATCCTTCGCCGACCTGCACGCGGTGGAAGTGACCGTGCACAAGCCCAAGGCGCCGATCCCGCGCACTTTTGCCGATGTCGCCGTCGTCGCCCGCCGCTCCCGCAAGCACGCGCGCACCGGAGCCCCACGGCCCGCTCCGCAGGTGGGAACTCCGCAGGGAGCCGACGCGCAGCGCCCCGGCACGAACCCCGGGAGTCAGTAATGCGCGCGGTACTATCCATCGGCTCCAATATGGATGACCGCGTGGAGCTTTTGCGCACGGTATTTACCGAGTTCCGCGAGGACATCGTGGCGGCCTCGCCCGTCTATGCCACCCCGCCGTGGGGAGTAACGGACCAGGATGAATTCTTGAATGCGGTGCTCATCGTGGACGTCGAGGAGAGCCCGCTGGAGCTCTTACGGCGCGGCCAGAAGCTGGAAGAGGCGGCTGAGCGCGTGCGCGTGCGCCACTGGGGCCCGCGCACCCTGGACGTGGACATCGTCGATATCGAGGGCTATAGCTCCTCCGATGCGGAACTTATCGTCCCGCATCCCTATGCCCACGAGCGCGCATTCGTGCTTATACCCTGGTTGGCCGCCGAGCCGGCTGCTAAGTTGAAGGGACAGGATGTCTCCGCGCTGGTTGCCGCGTTGGACCCGCAGGAAACCGTCAATATCCACCGCTTGGGCCTGATGGAGGAGTTATGAAACGAACCTCGCTCGGTGCGCTTATCGGTGTTGGGATATTCATGGCAGCCGCGGCGGCCATCCTCACCACGCGCTTTTATGGCTCCATGATGTCCATCCCGGTCACGGTATCTGCCACGCTATGGCTCATGGTGGTGGTGTGCTTGGGGCTTACCTGGAAAGTGGATAAGGCCACCGATGAGGATCACGGCATCGGGCTAGATAATTCGCAGCTTAATCCGATGACCATCGCGCAGTTCATGCTGGTGGGCAAGGCTTCGGCGTGGACGGGTGCGATCGTCGGCGGGCTCTATGCAGGGGTGGCGGTGTATGTCATCCCGAATGCGGGCACCCTTGTCGCGGCTTCCGATGATCTGGTGGGAGTGCTCGCATCCGCGATTGGCGGCATCGCCATGTCTGCGGCTGGCCTGCGATTGGAGCGACACTGTGAGACCCCGCCGCCACCGGACGGGCTTCAAGCGGTACATTAGGGAGCATGACTCAGCCGCGCTCTTCTTCCAAAAACTCGTCGTCCTCGCCGGATTTGGGACAAATTGGGATTATCGCCCTTGTCATCTTGGCCGTCATCGCCAGCATCGTCATGCTCATTTCCGGCTCGGCAGCGGCGCTCAAGATTGCGCTGATTGCCGCCCTGTGGGCCGCGGTGGTGGGCTTTTTCTTGGTAATGCGCTACCGCCGCCAGGCCGAGGAATCCGTGACCAAGCTGGAGCTACAGGAGCGCGCCCACCGCGCGGAGCTCAAGCAGGCCCGCGCAGCCGAAGGCAAGGAGCTGCCGGATCAGCAGATCCTCGATGAGATCCGCACCGAGCTGGCCTCTATCCGGAAGCAGATCGAGGATTTGTCCGGCCACGAGTTCACCTACGAGCCCGCCGCCCTGCACGCTGAGGCGCGCCGCATCATGGAGCTGGAGGCCCAGACCGCCGCGGCGTCCCACCGCCGGGAGGAAGACATCGACTTTGAGCAGGCCTCTTCCGGCGCGCCGTCGGCCGATGCCATCGCCGGCCGCCTGGGCAATCAGCCCTCCGGTGCGCACGCGGACTCTAACCCGCTCAATGAGATCATCAGTGAAAACACCCGCGCGCAGCGCAGCACCGGCCGGACCGCCGAGCCGCTTGCCGATGCCCCCAAGCCCGCCACGTCCAGCGAGGCCGCGGGGGCGAAGGAGCCGAAGGACGTTTCCTTCGATACCGGCAGCTTCCAGGCCGTGCGCTGGGATTCGGGTGGGGACTCCAATATCAAGCGCCAAGGCTCTCGGCAGTCGGGCTCTGGCAACGCAGCTCACTCTGGCGCACGAGGTAGCCACCGCAAGCCAGAGGCTGATACCGCATCCGAGCCGGCTTCCGATGCGGTGACCCAGAACATCCCGCAGCAGACCACCGGCAAGGATGCGCGCGAGGAGTACAAGGGTTCGGGCCACCACGTGGCCGCCGAGCAGAAGCAATCGGCCTCGCGCCGCCAGCAGCAGACCCGCGGTCGCCGCCGCAGCGATGAACAGCGCGATGGTTCCGTGTCCGTCTCGGAGCTGTTGGCACAGATGAAGAAGGATAAATAAATGCGTCCACCGCGCATGCGCGTTGCCCTTTTCGGGCGCAGCCTCGCCGGGATTTCCCTGGCCACTGCCATGGAGCGCGCCGGCCACACCGTGGAGATGCTCAATGATCCGGCCGAACTTGGCTCCTTCCAGGCGCTGATTCTGGCAGTGGGTGAGGCACGGCTGGACGCTGCCGTCGAGCTGGTCCAGGACCACGTGCACAAGGGGCTCATCGCTTTCCACACGTGCCTGTCCCGAGGCGTGCAAGGCCTTGACCCGCTGGAGACCCACGGTTGTATCGTGGCGGCCGTCGCCCCCATGGCGGGCGGGCGCTGGGCAGTATCCACGCTGGATGAGTTGGGCGAAAATATCGCTGACTTCGTAGTGAGCGAATTCCGGGGGCAGGCAGTGCCGCTTTCCGATGCTGAGCGTCCCGCCTTCGCCGCCCGCTCCTACTACATAGAAATGCTCAGCCGCTTGCACCTAGCAGCGGCCGTAGAAGCCAATTTCTTTGCCGAGTTCGATGAGATCCCACCGTCTGAATTCGACATCGATACAGAGGACATCATTGCGGCCTACCGCGGCGCCACGGATCCCGGAATGCGCCGCCACTACTTAGAAACCGCTCGGCGCTTGGGTGAAGTAGAAGATCGCACCGAATTGGAAATGTGGGCCTTGCAGGAGGAATCCCGATGAGCTTGAAGATGGGACAAGCCACCGTCATCAGCGAGGTCGACCGCATCCGCATGGTGGGAAGCGCGCTGCGCAAGACCGGTCGCCCCGTGGCCTTCGTGCCGCTGACCATCGGCGTGCATGCCGGGCATATCGCGCTGGTGCGTGCGGCCCGTCGTATCCGCGGCGCGGTGACCGTCGTGGCCCTCCAGGAACCTCGTGCCGAGGATGTAGATCTCCTGCGCGCCGAGGGCGTGGACGTCATCTGGGATTACACGCCCGACAAACTCTGGCCCAATGGTCGCCGGATTACTATCTCGGCTCGCGGCGTCGCCGTCGAACGCGACGCCGCGAACTCCGCCGCTGCCGAGCAGACGCCTGATGCTGAATCTGCACCTGAAGGCTTAGAGCCCGATCTATCAGGCGAGCTCACCCTCTACCTCACGCTGATGATGGCACTGTCGCCCACCGATGTCCTCATCGGGGAAAAAGACTACGAGCTCCTCTTGGCCATTCACCATGCGGTGCAGGACCTGCACCTCGGGGTTCGCGTGCAGGGCGTACCCGCCGTGCGCATGCCCGATGGCGTGGTGATGAGCCTGCGCAATACCCGCGTGCCCGAAGATAAGAGGGAGGACGTAGCCGCCCTGTCCGCCGCGCTTACCGCCGGGGCACATGCCGCAGAGGCGGGGGCAGACAAGGTTCGCGAGGTTGCCGCAGGTGTCCTAGAAGCCGCCGGCGTTGAACCGGAATACTTAGAGGTGCGCGGCCGCGATCTGGGCGAGCCACCCGCCGAGGGCGATGCCCGCCTGCTCGTTGCGGCCACCATTGGCGGAGTTAGATTAATTGACAACGTTGGCCTGCCGTTGGGGATTGGGTTCACTAATATTGAAGAGCACGAGGCTAAGGCCGAGCTCGAGCGCGAAAAGCAGCGCGAACAAGACCAATCCCCGGAGGACTAATGACCGAAATCCACATCCGCGACCTCGACCCGCGCGATGAGCCCAAGGCGATTGAGTTTGCCATCGAAGGCATGCACCTGCACTGGTTTGTGAAGAACCCGCGCTTCGAGCGCGCCTACGGCCGTTACTTTTGGGATTTAGAGCGGGCCCAGGCCACCGATATTTTGGCCGCCTATGCCGATGATGGGCGTTTCCTCGGCGTGATTCTGGCATCGATTAAAGGCGAACCAGCGCTGCCGTATCCGTGGTGGCGCAAGGCTTATGTCAAGGCCGTGGATCTCTTCAATAGCCTGCGCCCTGGCGGGCACCGCGGTGACTATGATGCCGCGAACGAGGACATGTTGGTCAGCTACCTAGCCGAAAATACCGTGGACGGTGAAATCGGCTTTCTCGTCGCTGACCCGAACTCGGGTGTGAAGGGTGTGGGCACCGCGCTCATTGAGGCCTTTGAGGAGCGCCACCCCGGCAAGGATATTTACCTCTACACCGACGATGGCTGCACCTATCAGTTCTACGATTCCCGCGGTTTTGAGCGGGTGGGGGAGAAGCAAATCTCCATCGATAAGGACCGCGACCTTACCTGCATGCTGTACGTGCGCCACGTGGCGTGAGGCTACCGCGTCACGCCACGCAAACGAGCGCAGCTTCACGCTACGCAAACGAACGGAGCGTCACGCCACGCAACGCAGCCACATCGGCGAACGCTACAGACTTCGCGGCACGAACTCTCGCGGCGCGGGTCCTCCCCGCGCCGCCCGCGCCACCCGCGCCGCGTTAGTTCGCCAGCGCGCCCATCGGATCCCACGCTGGCAGGGTGGTGATATCGGAGGATTTGAGCGCCTCCTGGTACTGCTCAGGCAGGCGGGACGGGTGGACGGCGATTTCGAAGACGTACTCGTCAAACCAGTCATCGGCCATGGTCCAAAAGCCCTTGTCGCCCTTCTCGGTGCCCCAGGAATTCTCCACGCGCCAGCGGGTGACGTCGCCGCCCTCGGCGATATCCGCGCCGGTAAAGACCATCGCGTGCGTCATCAGGGACTCGTGGAGGCGGAGGCGGTCCGGCTTCTCGATGCCCATTTCCACCCCATACAGCCCCTCATAATCGTGCAGGCGCTTGGCCCAGACGCCGCTATCGGCATCGGATTGCTGGCCGGTATCGCAGCCGAACCAGACGGGCTGGCCATCCTCGATGGCAGAGCGGGTGGCATCGCGCAATACCTCGACTGGGGCGTTGAGGTAGGTGACCTTTTCACCGACGACGTTGCCCAAGTAGTCCACGGTGTAGAGCTCGCCGTAGTTATTGCGCGGGTCATTGACCACGCAGACGTACTCGCCCAGATCCTTCGGGAGGTACTCGCGGGCGAAGTCCTGCGGGGTAAAAGTGCCCTCGCGGTGGAAGTTATCGTCCTTATCGCGGTACTGCCACTGGAAATCTGTGGGCGGGAGGCCGAGGTTGGCGGTGAGGATGCGGTAGACATCGGCAAGCGCCTGCTCCTGCGCCCCAGACTTGCCCACGCGGATCTGGTGGGCGGCGCGGCGCAGGACGGTCTGCAGGTTGCGGTTGAGCATGGCGCTGGCCTCGGAGGACGCGGTCTCCGGCATGGCGTACTTGGGCACCACGCCGTACTTTTCCACCAGCGAGACGAACATGGACCACTGGCCGCCATCGCCAATGGGGTCATCCATGAGCTTGGTCAAGGTGCGGTCCGTAATTTCGCGGTCCTTGAGCTCGTCTACCGCAGTGAGGAACCAATTGGCTTTTTCCAGCTTGTCGTAGAAGTACAGGTAGGTCTGCGAAAGCTCGAAATCCTTGGTATTGGTGCGGTCCATGATGCCACCGCGCAGGGAATTCAGGCCCGCAAAAATCCAGCAGCGGCCAGAAGCCTTCTGGTTGGCCGCGCCCCACTTATCGAGCTTGTGGCTGGTCGCCGTGGTGAGCTCGCGCACGAGATCGCGGTCGACGCTCAGCTTATCGATACCCTCCTGCGCCACCGCATTCCGCGCCGCCTTGATGGCCGGCTCGCTGCTAAGCGTGGCGTTGGTGGTGTGAACTTCCTGTGGATTGATCTCATTCATTTCTCGATGCTCCTTAGTTCATCCGGTCCCAGAAGGGAAGCTCGATGGGCTCGGTCTCTAGCGCTTGTTGCTGCGCGGAAGTGAGGAATTCCTTGCGCACGACGATGTGGAAGACGTTTTCGCCGAACCATTCATCCGACATCGTGGCAAAGCCCTTGCCGGGTACCTCATCGGCGTCGTCCTTGCGCGGCGCCTTGGTGCCCCAGGAATTCTCCACGCGCCATGCACGGGGTGCACCATCGATGCCGGTCAGCGCCATCGCGTGGGTGGGTGCAGATTCGCCGGAGGTAAAGCGCTCCTCCTTGCTCATGGTGGAGTCGATGCCGTAGAGGCCATCGGTATCGACGAGGCCTTCGTCCCACACGGCGTTCTGGAAGGAGAACTGGCGGTCGACATCGCAGCTAAACCACACAGGCTCGCCGGCCTCGATGCTGGCGCGCGCGGCGGAGCGCAGTTCGTCCACATCGACGTTGAGGTAACCGGCGGGCGCGCCGCCAGCGACGTTGTTTACGGCGGCGCTGGTGTAGAGGCGGTGCTTATCGTTGGTGGTACGGGGATCATCGGCAAGCACGACGTACTCGTCCAACTTTGGCAGGTACTTATCCGCAAACTCGCGCGGGGTGGAGTGCACGCGGAAGAATTGATCGTCCTTGGTGCGGTAGCTCCACGTGAATTCCTCGGGCGGGGTGCCCAGGTGAATGGCGAGCACGCGTTGGATATCGGTGCGGGCTTGCTTGATAATGCCCCCGCGATCCCCCTCGCCTTCCACCGCACGGTGCGCGGCGCGGCGGATGATGGTGGCGATATCGCGGTTCATCTGGTCGGTGTGGCCGGACGAGTGCACCTCAGGCATGACCTCGGCCGGTACGGCACCGTACTTGTCCACGAGGTTGGTGAAAAATGACCACCAGCCGCCGTCGTCGCCTGTGAGCTCGAGGGAAGTAGCCACGTCGCGGTCATCCCAGTCGGTGCCGTCTTCGGTGAGATCCAGCAGTTGGTTGAGCACGAAGTTGGCGCGCTCTAGTTTGTCGAAGTACTGCAGGTAGGTAAAGGAAAACTCAAAGTCATCGATATTGAGCTCCTTGGCCGCGCGGTGGCGGAATACGTTGAGCGCGGCAAACATCCAGCAGCGCCCGGAGCGCATCTGGTCGGTAACCCCGAGGCTGTCGAGCTTTACTTCGGTGGTGGGGTAGAGGGCGGTAATGCGGTCACGGTCGAGGGCCGCCTTGGCCACCCCTACGCTGGTAATGGCATTGCGCGCGACGCGCAGCTGGGAGTCCGCTGCGGCCTCCTCGCGCAATTGGGACAGGAAGTCATTGGTGAGCAAAGTCATATTCTCTGTTTTAGCAGACTGCGATCTCACCCCAGGCCGTTGGGGCCGAATGGGCCATTATAAGTGCTCGGCTAGTCGCGCCACGGCCGCGGGGTTTCCCACCTCTTCTGGGAGCCAGGGGATCTCGTGGACCGGGGTACCTGGAAGCTTGTCGTGCAAGAGCGCTAAGGCTTCATCCTCTGCGGCGCGCCGGGCGGCTAGGAACTCGCCTTGGTCCGCGGGCGTGCGGCGGTTGACCAGCATGGATCCCACCCGCACTCCATTGCCTGTGAGATCCGCGTGGAACTCGGAGGATTCTAAGACGGGCAGGCGCTCGGCGGTGAGAACGATATGGAACACGGTGCGCTGAGAGGTCAGCGCAGCGCGCAGGTGCTCGAAGCGCTCGCGGCGCTGGAAGAGCGTGGCTCGGATTTCCTGATTGCGCCGGTCCACCGGATCGTTATCGGCACCGGACTCCGCGGACATCCCGCGCACCAGCGAGCCGAATTTATCGGACTTCTCGCGCCGGGCAAGCAGCCCATCGGTATAGGCCGCCATGATTTCCGGCAGGGCCATCAGCCGGGAGGTGTGACCGGACGGGGCGGTATCGAAGATGAGGTAGTCATACTCGTCCGCGTTAGCGACCAAGGTGGCCATGCGCTCCAAGAGCGCCGCCTCCTGCGTGCCGGGGGATTGCCGGGCCAAATCTAGGTGCTTTGTTACCTCGCCGTGCAAGTGCTCCGGCATGAACCGGCGCATCGAGGCGCCCACGGTCGTGAGGTGTTCCTCGGTGGCCCGGGCAGGATCGAGCTCGATGGCGGAGAGGGATGGGGTGAGGTGAGAGGAGGCATCGGAAAGCGTGGAATCAAAGATATGCCCCAGGTTGTGTGCCGGATCCGTGGAGACCAAGAGCACGTTGTGGTCCTGGGAAAGGGACAGGGCCGTGGCGGTGGCGAGGGTGGTCTTGCCCACGCCGCCCTTGCCGCCAAAGAACATGATGGGCGCGGTTTCTAGCAGCATTGAATATTCTCCAGGGGTGATTTATCCATGCCCATGCGTGTGTGCCAGGCATGGAAATCTTCGTAGACCAGCGGCAATAGCTCCAGCGTGTAGTAGCTGGCGGGGTTGGGGATGCCGAGCGCCTCCGAGGCCACCAGCATCATAAATAGGTCATCTTCTTGCTGCTGGGCCTTGGCAAAGACGGCGCGGTACGGGGCCTGGTAGTACTCATTGAGTCCCGCGCCGAAGGCCTTAAGCTTGTCGAGCATGCTGGGGAAGGGGAGCGTCGGTATCGTCATCGGTCCACTCCAGCGGTGGTTCCTTGCGCGCGTTGGAGATGGCGCCGATCGACTCCACGATGACCCAGATGGAGGCGATGACGATGACGACGTCCATGCCGAAGAGCAGCCAGTTCTGATCCGCAAACAGGGATTTCAGCTGTAGCAGCGCTGCCCACAGCGACATGATGGTGACGAAGATGAGCGGGATGATAACCGGCAGGGTAGGCCGGCGCAGGTGGGTGAGGATAACCACGACGATGGCCAAGGACAGGCTGGCCATGAGCTGGTTGGTGGTACCAAATAGTGGCCAGATGGTCATGCCACCGGAGCCATCCGCACCGGCGGAGAAGGTCAGGCCGAAGGCCAGGCCCACCGCGATGATGGTAGAGACCAGCGCCGTAATGCGGATGCCCATGATTTCGCCGATTTCCTGGACCACGATGCGCTGCAGGCGCACGCCGGAGTCCATGGTGGTGGCGGCGAAGAGTACGGCCATGGTCGCCAGGATGGTGGCAGACAATGAGGTGGGAATGCCCAAGCCCTCATTCATCAGCGCGCCGCCTCCCTGCACGAAGGCGTTGACGCCGCCGGCGTTCCACTCGGCGTAGATTTCCTCCCAATTCGCCAGGGTCTTAAAGCCGGCGGTGGTGGCGATGATGGTGCCGAGCGCCAGCAGACCCTCGCCCACCGCGCCGAAGTAACCCACGAAGCGAACGTCGGTTTCCTTATCAATCTGCTTCGACGAGGTACCCGAGGCCACGATGCCGTGGAAACCAGAGATGGCGCCGCAGGCGATGGTGACAAAGAGCAGCGGGAAAATGCCCGGGGTTCCGTCAGGAACGTTCTCGCGCACGGCAGGGGCGGCAAGCTCCGGACGGGTGATAAGGAAGGAGCCGTACAAGATGATAAGACCGACGAAAAGCTGCAGGCCATTGATGTAATCGCGCGGCTGGAGCAGTACCCACACCGGCAGCAGCGAAGCGATGAAGGCGTAGATAAATAGCAGGATGATCCACACGCCGTTGGCGGGAATACCCAGGACCGTCTCTGGCAGCACGACCGGGAAGCGGTCACCCAGGACCATCAGCGAGTACAGCGCCACCACGCCCACGAGGGAGACCAGCGGCAGGTTCCAGTTCAGGCGGTAGATGGCCTGCCCAATCAGCAGCGCGACGGCGATGGCGCCCCACGTGGGAATGACCGCCGAAGGCGTGGAGATAAGCAGGTTCGAAATCACCACGGCGAAGGCAGCATTGACCATGAGCAGCAGCAAGAAGATCACAATGAGGAAGAGGTTGCGCCCGCGCTTGCCGATGTAGCGCCCCGACAACGTACCAATCGACTGACCCTTGTGCCTTTGCGAGGCCCATAGCGCGCCCAGGTCGTGCATGCCGGCGATAAAGACGGTGCCGAACGTGACCCACAGGAATGCCGGGAGCCAACCCCAAATGACGGCCACTGCCGGGCCGATAATCGGTGCCGCACCCGCCACGGAGGTGAAGTGGTGGCCCCACAGCACGTATTTATTGGTGGGAACGTAATCCACGCCGTCTTTGAGGCGGTGCGCCGGGGTGGTGTAGTTCTCTGATAGCCGGAAGATGCTCTTGCCCAGGAATTTGGAATAGAGCAGGTAGCCGGCCAGCATCATCGCCACGCCGATGATGACAAGGATGAGAGAGTTCATGGCTGTGTCTCCTTGCGCGTCGAAGGTGGGGTGTTGTGTATCACAGGTCTGAACAGTATGTCACGGTTCACACAAATTCTTGCAGTGCGGGTGGATTAAGGGGGTGGTGTCCCACTATGTGGACGCGGTGGAGGGGCTTATGCGTTCCTTTGCGCGCTCGGCGTGGCTTGGCGGACATATCTGGGCCAAATCGCGGGTAGCGGGCGGGATTAAAGGACCCTGCTGGCGCGGCATGTAGCCAGTAGTGCCGAAGTACCGTGGTTAACGGCGAAGGCTCAATCGACTGGACTTATGGAGGAGTCGTTATCTCGCTTCCTGCAGTTGGGACCCCTTTGGTGGCGGCACTTGTAAATCTTGACGAAATATCTCAAAAATTTCCGAACAGCGGCTTTTTGGCGAGGTAGCGAATGATTCGATTTTCGGTCTGGCTAGTCTACTGGAGCTCGAATTCTACAACGTCAACTTCGTCTGTATCCGCTAATCCGGGGTAGTGAGTATCTAGAGCTTCGTGAAGCTCGGATAGAGAATTGAACCCGTCATTTTTAGCTTGCTTTTCCGACAGCAGCCCGCGCTGGGTAGATACAACGGCTGTGACCTGTGCGGGTAAGCTGACGACTTCCCCGGTTTCCTTCTCAAAGACTATTTGGGCTTTTCCTTCATTGAAGGGATCATCTACTCGGATTGTTTGACGCTTTTCTCCGCTCCGAATGGAATCCTCGTAGCCTTCCCACATGTAGATGCGCTGCTCTTTTTCCAAGTCTTGCAAGTTAAACGCGAATGGAAGAAGTTCTTCCACAGTGGGCGCAACGAGGCCGTTGCTTCCGCGCACAATACACTGGATAGATGGATCGACATCAAAAAGTACCTGGCGGCATTTACCACAGGGTGAAATTACTTGTCCGGTAGGTCCATATATGGCGACTACTGCTTGGATGGGATCCCCTGGATAACTAGCGGCATGGTTTGCTAAAGCAGAGACTTCGCCACAGGGGCCACCAAGGAAATGGTGTGCGTTTAAACCGAGAACGTGTTTTCCTGATTTGGTCAGGAGAGCTGCGGCTACGGTGTGGTCTCCTCCGTCTTGGAAGCGCTGCGCATGGGCGGCTGCTTTGGCTGTTAATTCCCGAAGTTCGTTAGTAATCACGCTCTAATGGTAGTAACTACTAGCAGCTTCGATCTGAAGTGTCCCAGATTTTCCCATCTACTCAAACGGAACAAAACCTGGGACACTTCAATGTCGGATATTACCTACCTGCGCACCGGTGAAGGATGGTTGTACTTGTGCGCGGTCCGCGACGGCCATTCCCGCAGGTTACTGGGCTGGGCTATGGATAGCGTGCAAGACACAAGTTTGGCCGAACGGGCCCTGCGGATGGCGTATACATTGCGCGGTGATGTTCCTGACGGGCTGGTGTTTCACGCCGACCGGGGAACACAATTTACCAGCGAACAACTCTGGGAGGCGTGCCGCAATCTGGGCGTTGCTCAATCCGTGGGGCGTACCGGGGTGTGTTTCGATAATGCGATGGCTGAGTCGTTCTGGTCGACGCTTAAGACCGAGTTCTACGACCGGAAGCGCTGGGCCACCCGCGATGCTGCGCGTCAGGCTGTGGCTTGCTGGATTGAAGTGGTCTACAACCGTCGACGTCGGCACTCCGCCCTCGGGATGGTCAGCCCTATCGATTTCGAGAACCATATCACCCAAACCAGAAACGAAGAAGAAATAGCTGCCTAACCACTAGGTAGCTTGACTACGTGCCCACGATTTGCGGGCAACCCCACTCGCATCTGACACTAGACAGTAAACTCTTATTAATATAAAGTAAGGCTATGCTAAAATCGTTTACAAAAGGGCGTGTAGTTCTCGCGCTCGTATTCGCCTTAGCTCTAGGGGTAGGCCTTGTGGCGTGTTCTTCTGATTCTTCTTCTACGGAAGAGAACGGAGATAAGAAGATCGAGCGAGTTGTGGCGCTCGATTGGCGCTACGAGGAAATCCTCAAGGCTCTCGATGTGGACCCAGTGGGAATCGTGGAAATCGGTAAATCGGAAGCGCCGACCACCTTAAAGGGCCAGCTGGAGCAGGCCACCTCAGTGGGTCAAGCCAAACAACCGAACCTAGAGGTTATCCAATCCTTGGAGCCAGATCTGATCCTGGCTAGCCCTACCCGCCAGGCCAATATCATGCCACAGCTAGAAGAGATTGCGGATACCGAATCCTACTCAGATGAGACTTACTCGGACGTGCTGGATTCGATGGATGAGATCGCGGCCAAGCTTGGCAAAGAGGAAAAGGCCAAAGAGGTCCGTCAGCGCATCGAGGACAAGATCGCTCAGACTAAGGACACGGTAAAGGCAGGCAGCCGTGCTGTTGTGGCCGGTTGGTCCAGCGAGCTGCTCTATACCTGGGTCGATCCTTCCTTCCCCCAGTCCCTGCTGAGTGAGGTGGGCTATGACTACGCCTTTGAAGGTGAGAAGTCATCCATCGAATCCAAGACCGATGTAGCGGAACTGACTGGCGATAAGCTCCCCGGTATGAAGGCTGACCGGGTCTTTATGTACAAGGACGTCGATGCGTTTAAGAAGACGCCCTATGCTAAAGGGAGCGGTGACATCGTAGAAGTAGACCAAGATATCTGGTCACGCGCCCGCGGGCCGCTTTCTGCTGAGCACATGCTCGATGACATTATTACAGCTGAAAAGTAGTGGCACTACGAACTAAAACCGGTTCCTGCTTGGTCCTTGCCACCGCTGCCGTCGTGTTCGTGTGGTGGTGGCAGCTTCGCCATGTTCAGGTGCCAGTTGATGCCCCGTGGCTGGAAGAAGAGCTACATAGCGTGGCTTTTGACCGCCTCCTTGCTACCACGGTGGTTGGTATCGCGTTAGGTGTGGGTGGGCTATTGCTGCGCACGGCCACCGCGAACCCGCTTGCCGATCCGTCCATTACTGGTGTGAACTCCGGTGCGGCACTCGGTGCAGTCGCAACCGCAATGTTTATAGGAAGCGAAACCTCGAGCGTCGATCAGCTGCCCGGCGCACTGTTGGGCGCAGGGATTGCTGTGGGGGTGACTGTGGGCGTCGGTAAGAGCGGTGAGATCCAGCGCATGGTGCTCGTTGGCGTTGCCGTTTCCACGCTGTGTAGCGCTTTGACCTCCATTTTCCTAGTGATCGATGAGGCTCAACTGGCTACGGTGATGTCATGGCTTTCTGGGCGGCTTGCCGGAGTGCGCCTGGTTGATATTACCCCCGCGCTGGTTTCCGTGCTGGTCGTGGTGCCCTTGACCTTAGTCAGCGCGAAAAGATTGGACTTACTCGTAGCTGGTGATGCCGTGGCCGGTGCTGTAGGCGCGAAGCCGGAGCGAATTCGGTTGGCTGCCATTGTGGCGGCGGTAGTGCTCATTGCTCCGGCGGTGGCCGCGACTGGGCCGATTGGGTTCTTGGGGTTAATGGCCGCAGCAGTTGCGTGGCGCGTATGTGGTCCGCATCACCGCACGGGGCTGTGCGTGGCTGGAATTGTTGGAGGGGCGGTGCTCCTAGTAGCTGATTTGATTGGCCAGGCAATCTGGGCGCCGGCCGAGACCCCAGTGGGCATCGTGACTTCTTTGGCTGGCATGCCATTAGTGTTGTGGTCCGTCCATGCGCTGGGGAGGAGGAAGCATGCGGCATAAGAGATTTGTTGGGGTGCTAGTAGTACTCATCCTGGCGTTGGCGTTGAGCGCAATCATCGGCATGGGCGTCGGTGCGGTGATGAAACCGCCGGGCGAGGTGATCACCGCCTTCGTTACCGGAGAGCCGCTCATCTGGAAGTACCGCGCCCCGCGGATCTTGGTGGGTATATGCGCAGGCGTTGCCATGGCCGTGTCCGGCTGCCTATTGCAATCTGCGCTGCGCAACCCCTTGGCTGCACCAGATACGGTGGGTATTACCTCCGGCGGTGGACTCGCGGCCGTTGCGGTACTCATGGGAGCAGGTGCCCTGCCGGCCCATCTGTTGACTTTTATTGTCTTTATCGGCGCGTTGGCGGGAACTGCGCTGGTTCTCCTCCTCGCTGGACGTGGGGCGAGTGATCCGGTACGCCTGCCGCTTACCGGGGTAGCGGTATCGTTTGGGCTGGGCGCAATCACCGAACTGTTGCTGGTGCGCGCCGCCCCAGAAGCGGGCGCGGCCATGACATGGCTGAAAGGTTCGCTTTACGCCCGCTCGCTTGGCGATGCCACTATTGTCGCCCCCTTTATCCTTTTCGCCCTAACCGTTGCGATGGTGGTGGCAAAACACCTGGATATGCTGGCGCTGGATGATTCCACCATGGCCGGTATCGGTGTTAGGACTAGGACGTGGCGCCTCGTAGCCATCGCCTTGGCCGTCATCCTCGGCGCCGCAGGGGTTGCTGCGGCTGGGGTCTTGGGGTTCGCCGGGCTTATCGTCCCACATGCTGCCCGTTTGGTGGTCGGTACGAATCTGCGCCGGCAAATACCCGTGGCGGCGCTCGGCGGCGCGGTCCTTGTCACCGCATGCGATTCGGTAGGCCGGTGGGCCTTTGCGCCCACGGAAATTCCCGTCGGTGCGCTCATCGCGTTGATTGGCGCACCTTACTTCATTTTCTTATTGACTCGGCTCACCCGAGTGCGAAACGGAGGCTAGACATGACACTGACGTGTAGCGCATTAACCGTGGGCTACGGTGGTCCAGATGTGGTTAAGAATGTAAATCTCCACTTAGCCAGCGGTCAAGTAACTGCCCTTATCGGGCCAAATGGCTGCGGTAAGTCGACGCTTCTCAAGACCTTGGGCCGCCAACTTACACCCAGCTCAGGTGCAGCCTACCTCTTAGGAAAAGATATCAGCGAGTATTCCTCGCGCGCTTTTGCCCGGGAAGTTTCTTTCCTGCCACAACACCCCGTGGCCCCGGAAGGTGTAGTAGTGCGCGATGTCATCGGCTACGGCCGCTATCCCTATACGGGGGCGCTAGCAACGATGCGGGCCGGAGATCATGAAGCGGTTGAGCGTGCAGCCAGACGTGCTGGGGTGAGCGAGCTGCTTGATACCCCCGCCGCAGACCTTTCGGGCGGCCAGCGCCAGCGCGTTTTCCTCGCTATGACGTTGGCGCAAGAAACACCAATTACCTTGCTTGATGAGCCAACTACTTACCTCGACCCCGCGCACCAATTGTCCATCTTGGACCTCATCCGAGATCTTAACCGTGCCGAGACTACGGTGGTCATGGTGGTCCACGATATGGTCCATGCCGCGCGTTACGCCGATCGAATCGTAGCTATGCGTGAGGGGCGCATTGTGGCCGAAGGGCCCACCGAGGAAGTTATGACCGCTGAACTCGTACGCGAAACCTTCCATGTTGAGTGCCTAGAGATGACTGATCCATCTACCGGTCGACGCTTCCCCATACCCATTTCCGTTCACGCTCCTGAACTTTTTGGACCCCAGAAGGAAGAAGATAAAACTCTTTAAAGGAACACGTAGTAATGGAAAACGATCTAGGCCACGAGGTCGACTCGAACCGCGCACTTAACTTTTGACAACTCCTTAGGGACCATAGTCAGCAAGAATGTTCCAGCCCGATCTCTCGGCACACCAACGGTCACTGGCCTGTAGTTAGAATCCACGGTTTTCGGGTAGGTGCCGTTGCGGTAATTGTCTGTTCCAGCAGCAGCTTTGCCTTCCCCATCGCCGGGCTCATAGCCAAGGTGGGCATCCATCTCAGCATTTAAACCTCTAGTGATCGAGACTTGCAACATGCCCCGAACCAGGTCGTTGGCATCCGTTGTAGACGTGCCTAGGTCATCAATCAGTTTCGCGATTTCAGGGTTAGCAAGAAGCTTCTTTTCAATCGCATCAATCTTGGCCTTATCAACTTAGATCTCGTCGTGCCACACTAGTCATTCTGGCTTATCTCCTTATGCAGGTTGGGAACCTACACACAAACCATTAGACACTCTCTCAATAGCGGCCACCGAATCTGCATAGGAGACTTTGACATGCGCAAAGCCACCTCCCCAATAGAACCGGACGAATAAAGGAAACAGCCGAGCCGACTCCGTCGGCCCGCCGCAGTACCAACTACCCAGAACACAGCAGTACCGAGTCCCCAGTACACCGGTACCAAAACCTCGCATCTGACAGCGCTATCACCGCACGGTAATCCGTCGTAACCGGAGTCCTTCCGGTACGTGCCGCACCCGAGCGGTGTATCTCCCGGAATGAAGTGTCCCGAGCATTGTGAACTGCTACCGGTTTCACACTCAAGCGCTACCGGATGGTCACGACACTGCTACCAAATAGCCGGTCACAACAGATTCCATCACGGTGAAGTGCATGCCACATTGTCCGCACGCCTAAGACACCGTCATTATCCCGATGAATAGCACTAATGCGTTCAATTAGCACAACCGTCACGAAGGCGACGAGCACTTAAGCCCTCGGGCTTTGGACTGGCGATAACCACGCGAGGTGATAAACCCGCCAGCCCGGTTATTCTCTTAACGCCAGTGCAGATGAACTCGACAGAGAAATGATTCCGGTATTTATCGATGAACCGGATCATAATCGAGGCTTGGGGCCTGGTCGTGAGGCGAAAAAGCTGACGCGGCCTTCAGCAACTCGTTGGTATCTCGAAGCTGGTGATTTTCGCGGCGTAGCCTGGCATTTTCGGCAGCCACGTCTTCAGGAACAGGTTCTGGGGTTCTTCCTGCACGGCGAGCAGGCTTAAGTCCATTGACGAGCTGTGTGCCATGAAACCCCCAACTTTGAAGCTACTGCCTAGCATGCGGGGCGCATTGACATGTTTTCCGCCACGATGCGGTCCTCTACAAGACGAACCACACGGTCCTTTAAATCCTGATCAAAATTTTTCTTGGCATGTTCCAGATTTTCCCATCTACTCAAACGGAACAAAACCTGGGACACTTCAATATGTCAGTTTAGGCATCACACACTTGTTTTCCTTTTAGAATAGGTATAAAAACTTAGCTATAGAGCGGGACAGTACCCGCAGCTACAGAATACCGGCGTTGAGTCAGTATCTCAGGGCCGGATTCTTTTTATAGGTGGGGAAGCGCAGGCTTAAACGAGGGTTAAACGATATTTTGTAGGAATCGTTAATGTTCTCGGTCGATACAGCGTCATGGTGTGTACTTGCTGTCTGTGCGCTCTTTCGTTGCTTTGGCAGACATGGCTGGGCCAAATCGCGGGTAGCGGGCGGGATCGACTACCCTTGGCTAACGTGAGCGAGCAGAAGAATACTGAAGTAAACGATGTCCCTGAGCAGCTGCGCATCCGCCGCGAAAAGCGCGACCGCCTGCTCGAATCCGGCGTGGAGGCCTACCCGGTATCCGTCGAGCGCACCATCGCGCTTAAGGAACTGCGCCATGATTTCCGCGTAGTGGCCGAGGGCGAAGAGCCGGGCAATGAAGAGGGCGTGACCTACCTGGAGCCCGGCGAGGAAACCGAGGTCACCCACGCCATCGCTGGCCGCCTTATCTTCATGCGCAATACCGGTAAGCTGTGCTTTGCCACCTTGCAGGACGGCGATGGCACCCAGATGCAGGCTATGCTTTCGCAGGCCAAGGTGGGCAAGGAGCGCCTCGATGCCTGGAAGTCCGACGTGGACTTGGGCGACTTCATCTCCGTTAGCGGCCACGTGGTTGCTTCCCGCCGCGGCGAGCTGTCCATCATGGCTGAGGAATGGACCATGGCGGCCAAGTCCCTGCGCCCGCTGCCGGTGTCCTTCGCGGATATGGCTGAAGATACCCGCGTGCGCCAGCGCTATAACGACCTCATTATCCGCGAAGAGGCCCGCAAGAACGCCATGGTGCGCGTGAAGGTCATGCGCGCGCTGCGCAATTACCTGGAAAGCCAGGACTTTGTAGAGATCGAAACCCCGATGCTGCAGACCCTGCACGGTGGTGCGGCCGCTCGCCCGTTTATCACCCACTCCAATGCGCTCGATATTGACCTCTACCTGCGCATTGCCCCGGAGCTGTACTTGAAGCGCGCCGTCGTCGGTGGCATCGACCGCGTCTTTGAAATCAACCGCAACTTCCGCAATGAGGGCGTGGACCGCTCCCACTCGCCGGAGTTCGCCATGCTGGAGACCTACGCCGCCTGGGGCGATTACAATGATTGCGCCCGCATGACCCGCGAGTCCATCCAGTCCGTGGCTCGCGAGGTCTTTGGTTCCACCACCGTCACGCTTGCCGACGGCACCGATTTCGACTTCGGCGGCGAGCAATGGCCCGAAATCGAGATGTATCCTTCCCTGAACGAGGCCTTGCAGCGCAAGTTCCCCGGTCAGCCGGAGGTCACCATCGATACCGACGTGGAGACCCTGAAGGGAATTGCCAAGGTCATCGGCCTCGACGTGCCGAAGGGGGAAGGCTGGGGCCACGGCAAGCTGGTGGAGGAAATCTGGGAGGTCCTGTGCGAGGACCAACTGGAAGGCCCCATCTTTGTGAAGAACTTCCCGGTGGAGACCTCCCCGCTAACCCGCCAGCACCGTTCCGAGCCCGGCGTGACCGAAAAGTGGGACCTGTACGTGCGCGGCTTCGAGCTGGCCACCGGCTATTCGGAGCTTGTCGATCCCGTCGTCCAGCGCGAGCGCTTTGAGGATCAGGCCCGCCTAGCCGCCGGCGGCGATGAGGAAGCCATGGTCTTGGACGAGGACTTCCTCGCCGCAATGGAACAGGGCATGCCGCCCACGGCCGGTACCGGTATGGGCATGGACCGCCTGCTCATGGCCCTGACCGGCCTCGGCATCCGCGAGACCGTGCTCTTCCCGCTGGTAAAGCCAGAACAGAAGTAGCCATACCCGGCGCCCACTCGGTGCCCGCCCACGCGGGCACACGTTAGCGCCCCGACACCGGCTGCAGCCTTCCTTTGGCTGCAGCCTTTTTGTTTGCCCATTGCACCCGTCGCATGTGCCTCGCAGCCCGAGTCGCACGCCTACTTCTGCCTACCTCTGCCTACCTCTATCGACTTCACAAAAGTGCAACCTCCTCGGTGATATCTGAGCGAAAAATGCTACATTTCAGGGCCGAGTTTGCTCAGTTATCACCGAGGACCTATTGCATAGGAGGGTGCACAAAGGAGGTTGCGCATCAGACGCTGCACAATCCAGGCCGAACGGGAGTCGTTGTGTCTTGCAAACCGGGCCGCGAAAGGTGGGAGTCAAGGAGTACCTGGTGTTCTCAGGAGCCATCCGTGGCAAGCGGTCCAGCGGAGGTATCGCCGCGCAGGCGCTTGATGATGTTTTCTGCAGAAATCAGGCACATAGGCACGCCGACGCCCGGCACGGTGGTCGCACCAGCGTAGTAGAGGCCGGCCACCTTGCGCGAGGCATTGCGCCCGCGGAAGAATGCAGATTGAAATAGCGTATGCGCTGGCCCCAAAGCTCCACCTGACCAGGAGTGATAGCGCTCGGCAAAATCGGCTGGTCCGAGACTGCGTGTGATGGTGAGTCGCTCGCGGAGGTCAGGAATATCGGCGGTGCGGGAAAGCTGGTCGAGGGCGGCATCGGCAATAGCAGCAACGCGCGGGGAAGCCTCGGAGTGGTAGGCATCGCCGTGCCCGTAGGCTTCTGCAGCGGGTACGGGGATGAGGAAGAACAGGTTTTCGTGGTCTTCCGGTGCGACATTCGCGTCGGTGGCAGAAACCTTCGAAACGTAGATGGACTCAGAGGCGCCGAGGGGACGTTCTGGGTCCGGTGCGGAAAAGACCGCGCGGAAATCGGGGTCCCAGTCCTGGCTGAACAAAAAGGTATGGTGAGCTAGCTGCGGGAGCTTGCCCTGCACACCGGCAAGTACCACCACGGTGCCCAGCCCCGGATTGCGGCGGGCCCAGTAGCGCTCCGGATAGGTGCGCAGTTTCCGGGGAAGCAGCTGATTTTCGGTATGGTGCAAATCCGCGGCGGAGACCACAATATCGGCATCGATATGCCCGGTTGTCGTGCAGACGCCGGTGGCACGTGTGGAAGACCCGCTGGCGGTGGTGATGGCGGTGACCTCTTCGCCCAAGCGGAATGTGGCGCCGAATTTTTCTGCTTGGCGGTAAATGGCCTGCACCACTGCGTGGAATCCGCCGAGGGGGTAGCGCACGCCTTCCACCAGGTCGGTATGGCTTAAAAGGGAATACAGTGCTGGGGCCGCGGCGGGCTCGGAAGAGAGAAAAACCGCTGGGTAGCTCAGAATCTGGCGCAGGCGCGTATCCGAAAATTGCCCGTTGACGTGCTTTTGCAAGCTGGTAGTCAGCAGCGCTGCAATCCGCGCTAGCCGATGCCGAATATCTGCATGCACCAGGTTCAACGGCGCCGAAAATGTGGTGTACAAAAAGTGATCGAGCGCTACGTGGTAGGCGTCGCTGGCATCTGCTAAATAAGTGCGCACCTGGCTGCCGGCACCTGGTTCAATCGATTCGAAGAGGTGGGCAACGTTATCGGTCCCGGAATGTACATCCACGGGGGTGGGGCGCGCGGCGGTGCCAGGAGCGGACTCGCCGGGGCCGCCGGTATAGACGCGGTAATCCGGCGAGAGTCCCACCAGATCCAGTTCCTTTTCTGTCGAGGTACCGCAGAGGGAAAAGAAGTGGTCGAAGGCATCCGGCATGAGGTACCAGGACGGTCCGGTATCCCAGCGGAACCCCGCCTCCGTATAGCTGCCTGCGCGTCCGCCTACCTCGTCTAAGGAATCTACGACGGTAACCTCGTAGCCCTCTTTTCCCAGGAGGGCAGCGGTGGCAAGGCCGGCGATGCCGGCCCCGATGACGACAGCGTGCATGATGTTCTCCTTAGTATTCAGTCTTCGGCGGGGTTCTTCATCTACGTGCGATGCGCTATCGCACCGCACGCACCGCACGCACCGCACGCACCGCGCGGGCGGCCAGCCACGCCTTGGTGCGATTCGGCACGGATATGCGGGTGGTTTTTAACTCCGCGGCGGGGGTAGCGGCGAGCTGGTTGGTGAGCTCGGCAAAGATATCGGCGGCCGCGCGCACGCCAACGCGGGCGGATAGCGGCAAGAGGTGTATAGCTTTTTCGGCGGCGGCGAGCTCGCGGCGGATTTCGGCGATGAGGGCGGACTTGGCGGCCTCGGAAAGCTCGCCACCAGCGGCCTGCGGGAAATAGGCCCGGCCCAGGACCGAGGAGTCCTCGCCCAGATCCCGCAGGAAGTTAATCTTTTGAAACGCGGAACCCAAGTAGCGCGCACCGCGGTCCATCGTGGCGCGATCGGCGGCGGAGACGGTCTCTTCCGCCAAGAAGACCTGCACGCACAATAAGCCGATGACCTCGGCGGAGCCGTAGATATACTCGGCGAGCTCGGAAGCGGAATACTCCCGATGGGTGAGATCTGCGCGCATGGAATCGAAAAAAGCCACGAGATGATCGCGCTGGAAGCCGCAGCGCCTGGCGGTAATGGCATAAGAGTGCACGACGGGATCGGTGTGCAGCCTTTTCTCCGGCGCCGCCAAGATAGCGGCCTCGTAGGCATCGAGCGCGGCGGCGGCATCGATGCGGGCTTGATGTGCGGTGCCATCGACAAGCTCGTCCGCGATGCGCACCACGGCATAAAGGTGGCGGATGTCTTCGCGCACCCGCCCGCGCAACAGGCGCGTGGCCAGGGAAAAACTGGTGGAATACTGCCCCATAACCCGCGCGGCCGCGCGCGAGGCCGCCTGGTCATAGCGAGTCAACATACTTGCAAAAGTAGCACGCGCCCAAAGCGCCCTAGCGGTTGGTGGCCCGCGGCTGGCCCTCGGCAAAACCGGCCGCCGATTGCACGCCCACGGTGGCGCGCTCGTGGAAGCTAGCCAGCGAATCGGCCCCGGCGTAGGTGCAGGATGAGCGCACGCCGGAGATGATGCGGTCTACCAAATACTCCACGCCGCCGTGCTCCGGATCGAGGTAGATGCGCGAGGTGGAAATGCCTTCCTCAAACATCTCCCGGCGGGCGCGCTCGAAGGCCTCGGTGGCGGAATTGCGCCCGCGCACCGCCCGGCGCGAGGCCATGCCGAACGATTCCTTGTAGAACGATCCATCGGCGTCCTTGTGCAGGTCACCGGGGGATTCAAAGGTGCCGGCGAACCAGGAGCCAATCATCACATTGGACGCACCCGCGGCCAGTGCCAGGGCCACGTCGCGGGGATCGCGCACGCCGCCATCGGCCCACACGTGCGCACCAACCTCGCGGGCCGCGGCGGCGCACTCCAGCACGGCGGAAAATTGCGGGCGGCCCACGCCGGTTTGCATGCGGGTGGTGCACATCGCGCCGGGGCCCACGCCGACCTTGATAATATCCGCGCCCGCCTCGGCCAGCTCGCGCACGCCGGCGGCCGTGACCACGTTGCCGGCGGCAATCGGTAGGCCCAGATCCAGGGCCTTGACCTTGCGCAGCGCCGCCAGCATGCTGTCTTGATGGCCGTGGGCGGTATCGATGACGAGGACGTCAGCGCCGGCATCGGCAAGCGCCCGCGCCCTGCCCTCAACGTCGCCATTAATGCCCACCGCGGCACCGATGTGCAAGCGCCCCTGCTTGTCGATGCCCGGCTTATACATCGTCGCCCGCAGCGCACCCTTGCGCGTCAAAATGCCCGCCAGCGTGCCATCCGGATTGACCACTGGGGCGAGCTTGCGCGAGGTTGCGCGCAGGCGGGTAAAGGCCTCCTGCGGGTCGATGCCCACAGGCAAAGTGACCAAATCAGTGGTCATGAGCTCGCCCACGGCGGTGAAATTATCCTGCCCGCGCAGGTCCTTCGGAGTAATGATGCCCACAGGCAGCGCGCCGTCGACCACGATGGCCGCGCCGTGGGCGCGTTTGTGCAAAAGGTTGCTGGCATAGCCCACCGTGTGGTGCGGCTTGATGGTGATAGGGGTGTCATAGACCAGGTCGGCGGCCTTTACCGAGGCGATCGTTTCCGCCGCGGCCTCCAGGCTGAGGTCCTGCGGCAGGATGGCCATGCCGCCGCGCCGGGCGATGGTTTCTGCCATGCGGCGGCCGGCCACAGCGGTCATATTCGCCACGATGAGCGGGATGGTATTGCCCGTGCCATCGGCCGCGGTGAGGTCGACCGCCTGCCGCGAGCCAACATCTGAGTGGTTCGGCACCATAAATACATCCGAGTAGGTCAGCTCGTAGGGCGGGCGGGAATCATTGAGGAAATGCACTGTGAGATTGCCTAACGTGAATCGAGGGTGCAGGAAAAGACATCTAAATCATACGCCCCAAGTTTTGCAGGTTTAGCCAAGTCAGTATCCTGATTTGGTGTCTCAGAATCCCGCTCCGAAAATCTCCGCAGAGGTCATAGTCAACCTCACCATCTTGGTGCTCTCCGCGATGGTGATGATTTTGAATGAAACCGCCCTTTCGGTGGCGCTGCCCACCATCATGGCGGATTTCTCCATCCCGGCGACCTCCGCGCAGTGGCTGCTGACCGGCTTCTTGCTCACCATGGGTGTGGTCATTCCCACCACCGGGTTCCTGATGGATAAATTCACCACCCGGCAGATTTTTGGCGCCTCCACCGGCGTTTTCCTCACGGGCACGGTGCTGGCGGCCCTCGCCCCGGCCTTTGGGTTGCTGCTTGCCGGCCGCGTGCTGCAGGCCGCCGGTACCGCCCTGATGATTCCTACCCTTATGACCGTGGCCATGACGCTCGTTCCACCGCAACGCCGCGGCACCGTCATGGGCATTATCACCGTGGTCATCTCCGTGGCGCCGGCCCTGGGCCCCACCGTCGGCGGGTTCATTTTGAGCATGGCGACCTGGCACGTCATCTTCTGGACCATGGTCCCGCTCATCGCCGCCATTTGCATCGCCGGCTACTTCCGCCTGGTCAATGTGGGCGAGCGCAGGGATACCCCGCTCGATATTCCGTCGGTATTCTTATCCGCCCTGGCCTTCGGCGGGCTCATTTATGGCCTATCGTCCATCGAGAAGATGGTGGAGGGTGGCTCGCTTGCCGATGCCCTCGTGCTCCTCCTCGGCGTCCTCACCCTCATTACCTTTACCGTGCGCCAACTCCGGCTGGCTAAGGTAAACCGCGCGCTTTTGGACCTGCGCCCGTTTAAGGTCCGCAATTTCACCCTCGCGGTCATCGCCATGCTGCTCATGTTCGCCCTGCTGCTGGGCACGGTGAATATCCTGCCCATTTATCTACAGACCTCGCTGGCGGTATCCTCGCTGGTCACCGGCCTCGTGGTGATGCCCGGCGGCCTTTTGCAGGGCGGGATTTCCCCGATTGTGGGACGGATTTATGACGCCCTTGGGCCTCGGCCGCTGTTGATTCCCGGCGCAGTCATGTTTTCTACCGGCATCTGGCTGATGACCCTGCTGACAGAAAACAGCGAGGTGTGGATGGTCATCGGCATGCATATCCTGTTCGCCGTGGGCATCGCGCTCATGATGACCCCGCTGATGACGGTCTCGCTGTCCTCGCTTCCCGATGACCTCTACTCCCACGGCTCTGCCATTCTAAATACGCTGCAGCAACTCGCCGGCGCGGCGGGTACCGCCTTCCTCGTCGCCTTTTTGACCAGCGGCACCAAATCCGGCCAAGCCGAGGGGATGAGCGAGGCCGCCGCCACCGCCCAAGGCGCGCACTGGGCCTTCCTTTTCGCCGGCGTGCTCTCGCTTTTCGTGCTCGTGCTAGCGCCCCTGCTCAAGCGCGTGCCCGCCGAAGACTAGTCCCCGCGCCGGGAAGCTGCACGTCGCCCGACGCGCCGACGGAGTGGCCTCCGCGCGGGCGTTCCGGGCCATCCCGCCGCCGGTTATCTTGCGGCGCCTACTGCGCACACAGCGGCAGCTTTAGCCGAGCGGCTTCGGCATCGTCGCCCCACACCATGAAGATGGACTGAGTACCCTCCACGGCCATGACGTAGGTCTGCGGATCCGTTGAGGCCTCGTAGCTTTGGATGGTGCACCTATCGTTAGACAGCTCTACTGGGGCAGCGTCTGGGAGGACGGCATCGCGTTCTTCCACGCTGGGGTAGTAGGCGGCGGTGTAGTCGAAACCGTTTCCCGAGCAGGTGATCTTCGCTTCTTGACCATCCTCTGGGGCGCGGGAGGAACACTCCGCGCCGAGCTCGCCGTCTTGGCCGCTGCGCGAGCCAATCAGGCTCGGATAAGCATTCGCTAGGTTCTTTTCCTTGTCATCCCAGCTGGGGTAGGACAGGAAATACCACAACGCTCCCGCCGCAGCCACTGCGATGACGGCCAAAACAGAAATGAGCGCGATGAGCCCGCCCTTGCCCTTCTTCTTTGGCGGGGCCGCATTCATCGGTGGTACCGGCTGTTGCTGGTATTGCTGTTGATACTGCGGCTGATACTGGGGGCCCGCCTGGTTCTGCGGCGGGAACTGCTGCTGCGGTTGCGGTGGGAACTGTTGTTGCGGCTGGGACTCGGGCTCTTCGGCCTGCACCGGCGGGAACTGCGAAGTATCGAGATCGCGCTCGGGGCGCAGCGCTGCCACCACCTCTTTGGCGCTCGAGTAATCTTTGTCCGGCGTAAAGGAAGGGCACGTGGCGGCAACGAGTTTTTGGAAGGCGCGGACGGCATCGGCGCCGGTCACGCTCTCGGCCTTTTCTGGAGTTTTCTCGGCGGTTTCCTCCGCCGATTCCTCCGCCGTGCTGGCACCACCTGGGCCCGCGGCGGCGAGGACGGCGACCTCTTTATCCTCATCCACGAACACGCGCTCAGCCTTGAGCCCATGGACGGCGAAATCCGCGTGGTTGCGGCTAATCAGGAAATCCACCGCGCCGGCCACGGGGGTGAGGATTTCTTGGGCGCGGGGTTTGGTGGGGGCATCAGCAAGCGCGGGCAAGGCTGTGCCCTTACAGCCCTTGCGGACCAAGAATTCCTGGCCATCTGCGGTGGTGCCAGAGCCCTCCAGGGCGGCGAGCGCGGGGTGGTGCAGGCCGTGCAGGGCGGTAGAGGCCTTGACGATGCCCTCTACCCCCGCCGCGAAGATCTCCACCGTGAGTTCCTCATGGGTGGAGCCGTCCTCCACGGCAAAAAGGGTGGAATTGGGCCCCTCATCCAGCACTGCCTTTTCGTGCAGGTTGTGCTGGGAAGCAAAGAATTCGGGAAGGTGCGGCACGGCTGTTTTATTCCTTCGTATCTACGAGACGGCAGGGAGAATGTAGAAGATTCTAGGCTAAATAGAGCCTGTTCGCTACCGGCGTACACCCATGTGAGCTGCGAGTATGGGCGGTTTGGGGCGTTTATAGGGCAATGGGGGCCAAAAAGAGGAAATCCTTTGGGTCGTGCGGCGTTACAGTGGGTACCACATTAGAAGCGAAAGTTTAGGGGAGTCATGTTCGAGAGGTTTACAGACCGTGCTCGTCGCGTCATCGTTTTGGCGCAAGAAGAAGCACGCATGCTTAACCACAACTACATCGGAACCGAGCACATCCTGCTCGGCCTTATCCACGAGGGAGAAGGTGTAGCTGCCAAGGCTCTAGAGTCCATGGGCATTTCTTTGGAGGACGTGCGCCGTGAGGTAGAGGAGATCATCGGCCAGGGCAGCCAGCCGCACACCGGCCACATTCCTTTTACCCCGCGCGCTAAGAAGGTCCTCGAGCTGTCCTTGCGCGAGGGCCTGCAGATGGGGCACAAGTACATTGGCACGGAGTTCCTCCTGCTCGGACTTATCCGTGAGGGCGACGGCGTTGCCGCACAGGTGCTGACGAAGCTCGGCGCTGATCTGCCGCGCGTGCGCCAGCAGGTTATCCAGCTGCTGTCCGGCTACGAGGGCGGCCAGCAAGAAGGCGGCGGCGACTCGAACCAGGCCCCAGGCCCCATCGGCGCGGGCGCAGGTCCCGGTGCCGGTGCCGGTGGGCGCGGTGGTTCCGGCGGCTCGGGCGAGCGCTCCAACTCGCTCGTGCTAGACCAGTTTGGCCGCAACCTCACCCAGGCAGCCAAGGACGGCAAGCTAGACCCCGTCGTGGGCCGCGAGTCCGAGGTTGAGCGCATCATGCAGGTGCTCTCGCGCCGCACCAAGAACAACCCAGTGCTCATCGGTGAGCCTGGCGTTGGTAAGACCGCAGTGGTTGAGGGCTTGGCGCTGGACATTGTTAACGGCAAGGTCCCAGAAACTCTCAAGGACAAGCAGCTGTACTCGCTTGACCTGGGTTCTTTGGTTGCCGGTTCCCGCTACCGCGGTGACTTTGAGGAACGCCTGAAGAAGGTTCTTAAGGAAATTAACCAGCGCGGCGACATCATCTTGTTCATCGATGAGATCCACACCCTCGTCGGTGCCGGTGCTGCCGAAGGTGCCATCGACGCCGCTTCGCTGCTAAAACCCAAGCTGGCCCGCGGCGAGCTGCAGACAATCGGTGCTACCACCCTGGATGAGTACCGCAAGCACATCGAAAAGGATGCCGCGCTGGAGCGTCGTTTCCAGCCGGTGCAGGTCGATGAACCTTCGCTGGATGACACCTTCCTCATCCTGAAGGGCCTGCGCGATAAGTACGAGGCGCACCACCGCGTGTCCTACACCGATGAGGCGCTGCACGCCGCCGCGCAGCTGGCGGACCGCTACATCAATGACCGCTTCTTGCCGGACAAGGCCGTCGACCTCCTCGATGAGGCCGGTGCCCGCATGCGCATCAAGCGCATGACCGCCCCGAAGGGCCTGCGCGAGGTCGATGACCGCATTGCCGAGGTTCGCCGGGAAAAGGAAGCGGCTATCGATGCCCAGGACTTCGAAAAGGCCGCCGGCTTGCGCGATGACGAGCGCAAGCTGGGCGAGGAGCGCTCCGAGAAGGAAAAGCAGTGGCGCTCCGGTGACCTGGAGGAAATCGCCGAGGTGGGCGAGGACCAAATCGCTGAGGTCCTGGCGCACTGGACCGGCATCCCCGTGCTGAAGCTGACGGAGAAGGAATCTTCCCGCCTGCTCAACATGGAAGAGGAGCTGCACAAGCGCATCATTGGCCAGGACGAGGCGGTCAAGTCCGTCTCCCGCGCCATCCGCCGCACCCGTGCAGGCCTGAAGGATCCACGCCGTCCTTCCGGTTCCTTCATCTTCGCCGGCCCGTCCGGTGTGGGTAAGACTGAGCTGTCGAAGTCGCTGGCTAACTTCCTCTTCGGTTCGGATGATGACCTCATCCAGATCGATATGGGTGAGTTCCACGACCGCTTCACCGCTTCCCGCCTCTTCGGTGCTCCTCCGGGATACGTTGGCTACGAAGAGGGCGGCCAGCTGACCGAGAAGGTTCGCCGCAAGCCGTTCTCCGTGGTGCTTTTTGATGAGATCGAAAAGGCCCACAAAGAGATCTACAACACCTTGCTGCAGGTGCTGGAAGACGGCCGGCTTACCGATGGCCAGGGTCGCGTCGTCGACTTCAAGAACACCGTCCTCATCTTCACCTCGAACCTGGGTACCCAGGACATCTCGAAGCCGGTGGGCTTGGGCTTTACCGGCGCTAGCGAGAACGATTCGGACGCCCAGTACGAGCGCATGAAGGCGAAGGTTAACGACGAGCTGAAGAAGCACTTCCGCCCCGAGTTCCTGAACCGTATCGATGACGTCGTGGTCTTCCACCAGCTCACCCGCGAGCAGATCGTGCAGATGGTTAACCTGCTCATTGACCGCGTGGGTACCCAGCTGGAAGAGCGCGATATGGGCATCGAGCTCACCGATAAGGCCCAGAACCTCCTGGCCCAGCGCGGCTTCGACCCGGTTCTTGGTGCCCGCCCGTTGCGTCGCACCATTCAGCGCGATATCGAGGACCAGCTCTCAGAGAAGATTCTCTTCGGCGAGATTGGCGCCGGCGAGATCATCTCGGTCGACGTTGAAGGCTGGGACGGCGAGTCCAAGGACGACTCCGGCGCTACCTTCACCTTCACCCCGCGCCCGAAGCCGCTGCCGGATGACATCGATGAGCCCTCGCTTGCCGATGCCTCCGTGCGCGACAACAACCCCTCCGACGAGGCCGCCGACGGTTCCGCTTCGGATAATTCCGACTCCGATTCCGATGGCGACAACGGCGACGGTAACGGCGGCCCAGAGGGCGACGATCCGAAGGATGGTGGCCCGAAGGACGGCGGTTCCGGTTCCAGCAATGATGGCATCGACACCAACGGCGAGCCAGATGTCATTTCCCCGGACGTGCCTTCGGAAAAGCCGGGGCTCGGCAACTCCGACGACGATGGCAAGAACCCGCCACCGGCAGGCGCTGGCCATCCGATGTAACTAATCGGCTAAGCCCCGCCCCCGTGCGGGCCTGCATAAACCACCCACGGTTCCACCGCGAACCCTGGGTGGTTTTCGTATGCGCCCACCCATGGTCAGCTTGCTCACCAGCCGGGGCGGGCGAATGCCTCTGTCCAGCGGTATGGCGGTACAGCGGCCCGCTGGTTCTGTGGCGCAGCGTCGTGCACGGGGGTATTGCTAGAATGACCGGTTATGGGACTTCAGTATCGTTCGCGCAAAAAGACCGGCAAGAATAGCTGGATAAACATTTCCGGATCCGGTGCCTCTATGTCCACGAAGATTGGGCCGGTGACCTTTAATTCCCGCGGCGGCATGTGGGTCAACCTCCCGGGCGGACTCAACTTCCGCGGCCGCTGGCGTTAGCGAGTCGCTGCGCCTAAACGCTGGCAGGCCCGGCGGCCAGTTAGTCCGGCAGATGGAAGAGGCCGGCGGGGTTTTGCTCGGCGAGGCCATCGTCAAGCAGCGAAGCCAGCGCGCGGGAACGCTGCGCGGCATCGGGCCAGACTACGTCGATCGCGGACTGCGGCACTGGGTGATCGGCGGCGCGCAGCACGTCTAGGATTTTGCCGCGCACCTGCCTATCGGTCCCGGCAAATTTCTGCACGCGCTTTTTGGCGCGCGTTTGTTCCGCGGCGGAAGGTTCGGGGCATCCGGCGAGCTGCCAGGCGCAGGTCGCGCGCAGGGGGCAGCGCTTACAATCGGGATTTTTCGCAGTACACACCAGCGCGCCGAGCTCCATGAGCGCGGCGGAAAAACGCGGCCCATTGCGCTCGGGCAACAGCGCGGCCACAGCGGCGAGCTCGCGCTTGGAGGGCGACGGAGCGAGGAAATTCCCGTCTTCGGCGCGGGCATAGACACGGCGCACGTTGGTATCGACCACCGGCACGTTCTGGCCAAAGTGAAAGCACGCCACGGCGCGGGCGGTATAGTCGCCAATTCCAGGCAGCGCCAGCAGCTCATCCACGTCCGCCGGAACCTCGTCCATTACCCCCGCGCACTCCCAGAGCCGCAGCGCGCGCCGCGGGTAGCCGAGCTTGCCCCACGCGCGCAACACCTCGGCGCGGGAGGCTTGGGCGAAGTCCGCGGGGGTGGGCCAGCGCCGCATCCATTCCTCCCACACGGGGGCGACGCGCGCGACGGGGGTCTGCTGGCTCATGACCTCGGAAAGCAGCACTCCCCAGGCGGAGGTGCCGGGGCGCCGCCAGGGTAAATCGCGTTCATTGGCGTCAAACCAGGAAAGAAGTGCGTGCGTATCCATCTCGCAGGACAGTCTAGGGCATTAAAATATAGTTCATGCCATTAAGTAACGTTGCCCATAATCCGCAGGCGGTCTGGGAGGCCCTCCAGGCTGGAAACCAGCGCGTCATCGACGGCACCATCATGGATCTCAACAAGATTTATGAGCGTGACGGGCTCACCAAAGGCCAGGATCCCCGCGTGGTGGTCCTGGCCTGCTCCGATTCCCGCGCGCCCATCGAGCACATATTCAATATCGGCTTTGGCGATGCCTTCGTCATCCGCACCGCCGGCCACATCCTGGACGCCTCCGTGCTGGCTTCCTTGGATTATGCGCTCGACCACCTGCACCCCAACCTGCTGGTGGTGTTGGGCCACCAGTCCTGCGGTGCGGTGGCGGCCGCGGTGGATTTTGTGCGCGGCGGCGAGCTGCCCATCGGCCTGCAGCGGCCCATCATCGAGAAGGTCGCGACGTCCGCGTGGACTGCGGGGCCAGACGCCACGCTTGCCGATGTCGAGCGCCAACACACCCTCCAAACCGTCACCCAGGTCGTGGCCAGCATCCCCAACGTGCGCAAGCAGCTTGACGATGGCTCCTTCGGCATTGTCGGCGCCCGCTACCTCCTCGAGGACTCGCGCGTGGAGCCGTTGCACTCTTACGGCGTTGAGTTGACACGCGGAGCCCGCTTAGCGGATCCAGGCGCGTCTACCACTTAAAATTGAGCGTGTGAACCAGAATAAGCCCCTTCCAGAAGAGATCTATAAGCGCCGCCGGGTTGCCGCGCTTATCATCGTGATCGTCCTGGCCGTGGTGCTGATCTGGGCGGCGGTGGCCGCCTTTGGCGGCGATAGCGATGATTCCGTTGCCGCGTCCTCAGAGTCTTCGGCGGCGACCACGTCTTCGGAATCCACTAGCGAATCTGAAACCACGTCCGCGGATTCGACGAGCGAATCCGAATCCGAGTCTGCCTCTGAATCTGAGTCCGAGGCGGAGGAAGCAGGGGATGGGGCATCGGTAAGCAAGGAGCCCGAGGAATCCGTGCACGCCGCGAAGGATACCTGCTCGCTTGAGGACTTGGAGGTGCGCACCTCCATGCTCAACTACTCCGTGCCGGACGGCGAGCTGCCGAAGTTCTTTATGACCGTGACCAACCCCACCGCCGCGGATTGCACGATCGATCTAGATGAGAACTCGCTGCGCTTCGAGGTCTACAAGATGGCCGATAACCAGCGCGTGTGGTCCGATACCGATTGCTACGCCTCCGTACAGACCGGAGAGCAGACCTTCCCTGCGGGCAAGGAGCTGAAATTCGAGGCCGAATGGTCCCGCCAGGCGTCCGAACCGGGCAAGTGCACCGACCGCCCGACCGCCGAGCCGGGTGCTTACTTCGCCCACACGGTCATTGGCGATAATTCCTCCCCGCCGCAGGACTTCACCCTCCGCTAAGCGCGCGGCCTCCTTGCAGTCGGCCGCTCGGAAGCAGCTCGGGCAGAACCAGCTCGGGCGGAAATAGTCCGTGCGGGAGCGGGTCGCGTGGAAGCAGTCCGCGCAGAGCCAGCCCGGGCGGAAGCAGGTCGCGCGGGAGCAGACCGCACGGAAGTTCGCGCCGCTGGAGCACCCGGCTCCTCGTCACCAGCCGGGCTAGAACCGGCCAGCGGTTACGGTTGGTCTACGGCTGGACCGCGGCGAGGGCCTCGCCAAGCGTTGCAACTTGGCGCACCTGCATGCCGTCCACGGGGTTGATTTCCCCGCGCGGGACAATCGCCCGCTTGTATCCCAGCCGCGCCGCCTCCTGCAGGCGCCGCTCAACATTGGGCACCGGCCGCAGCTCGCCTGCCAGGCCCACCTCGCCGATGACCACGGTCTTCGCAGGCAGCGGCTGCTCGTGCAGCGAGGACCACGTGGCCAGCGCCACCGCGAGGTCGGTTGCGGTTTCGGTAATCCGCATGCCGCCCACCGTGGCTACATACGCATCCTTATCGTTTGTGCGCTGTCCGGCGCGCGCCTGCAATACGGCCAGCACCATGGGCACGCGGTTGGCATCGAGTCCGGTGACCACGCGCCGCGGATTCTTCGCCACGGGGTCCACGGTCAGCGCTTGGACCTCGGCGAGGATGGGCCGCACACCGTCCATGGCGACGGTCACCGCGGAGCCATCCGGCGTCGTGCCCCGGTGGGAAAGGAAGAGCCCCGACGGGTCCGCGACCTCCCTAATACCCCCGGCGGTTTGCTCGAAACAGCCCACCTCGTCGGTCGCGCCGAAGCGATTTTTCATCCCGCGCAGCATGCGCAAGCTGGACTGGCGGTCGCCCTCGAAGTTTAAGACGACATCGACAAGATGCTCCAAAACCCGCGGTCCCGCCACGTTTCCGTCCTTGGTCACGTGCCCCACCAGCAGCACGGGGATGCCGGTGGATTTCGCCAGCGACGTCAGCGCCGCGGTCACGGCGCGCGATTGCGCGACGCCGCCGGGCACGCCTTCCACCCCCACTGCATGCATGGTCTGCACGGAGTCCACGATGATGAGGCCGGGTTTTACGGCATCGACGTGCCCAAAGACGGCGTCCAGGTTGGATTCGGCCGCGAGGTACAGCGATTCCTGCAGCGCCCCGGTGCGCTCGGCGCGGGCGCGGACCTGGCCGGCGGATTCCTCGGCGGTGGCGTAGAGGACGGTGCGGCCGAGCTGCGCCCACCGGGAGGCGACCTCGAGAAGCAGCGTGGATTTGCCCACGCCGGGCTCGCCGGCCATGAGTACCACCGAGCCCGGCACGATGCCGGAGCCCAGCACGCGGTCGAGCTCGCCGATGCCCGTGCGCACCGTCTTCGTCGCCTGCGCGCCCACCTGCGTGATGGGCTGCACCGGGCTCGCAGGTGCCACGCTCGCATGCCCCCCGCTTGCCGATGCCCCCGCCACCACCGGCGCCTTTTCCTCCATCGTGCCCCACGAACCGCAATCCGGGCAGCGCCCGAGCCACTTGGGGGAGACATATCCGCATTCGGAGCAGGTGTGGATGGGGCGAGATTTTTTGGCCATGGTGTAGAGCCTAGAACGTGGCGGCAAAAACGACGAACGCGCCCGTACTCCGCAAAGTAGGGCGCGCGTGCGGTGGCTATTAGTGGTGCGAGTTACCGGTGTTCGCGTCGGTGGTGTAGCCCTCTGGGGATTCCACGTCGCGGTCGTACTTACCGGACTCCATCTGGGAGGCGGCGACGGTGGCATCGACCTCGATAGAGCCGTTGGAGAACTCGAAGGTAACCGGGCGGTGGCCGGCGTATCCAAAGTCATCGTTATCCAGGTGGGTGGCTACGTACTGCACGGTCTCGGAATCGTGATCCGGGGTTGCGTCCAGGTTCTTCTGGGAGTCCGCCACGATGGAGTGATCGCGCTTAAGCGGCTGGGTCTGCTTCATCTCGACGGTCTGGCCATCGACCTTCACGGACTTCAAAGTGATGACATCGGTTTCATAGCCCTGGTTGACGGCGTTGAACTTCAGCGCGGCGCCACCGTCAGGCTCTGTCAGGATGGTGACATCGCGGACGGCAATCTTATCGTCATCGGTGCTGGCAGAAGCACCATCAACCGCAGCTACCTTCTCTGCGGTCTGGGCGATGTGGCCTGCCGAGCAAGAAGCCAGCGCCAAAGCGGAGACGGCGGTAACGGAAATAATGGCACCGCGGCGGGCGGCGGACTTCAGGGACTGCACGTTGAGCATCCTCCATCAATTGCGATCTCAGGACTTATCAAATCTTTAGCCTAGTCCCTTTCGATATAAAGTACACAGTTTCTCGCTAACCTAGCGGGTAGTCCGTGGGGGTAATCGGGGGCATCCGGTGGTAGGCATGTCGCGCGTGATAAAATAGCGGCCTTAGTTATCGGCATATTCACGGGATTATAAGGAGTGGCAATGGAATATAAGGTCGGCGAGGTCGTCGTCTACCCGCACCACGGCGCGGCGGTCATCGAGGATATCGAAACCCGCGAAATGGGCGGCGAAGAGCTGGAATACCTCGTGCTGCACATTAACCAATCCGATCTCGTCGTCCGCGTGCCCAAGAAGAATGCGGATAACGTCGGCGTGCGCGATGTCGTGGGCAAGGAGGGCCTAGAAAAGGTTTTCTCCGTGCTGCGCGATGAGGACGTGGAAGAGGCCGGCAACTGGTCCCGCCGCTACAAGGCCAACCAGGAGCGCCTGGCTTCCGGCGATATCAACAAGGTCGCAGAGGTGGTGCGCGATCTGTGGCGCCGCGATCAGGACCGCGGCCTGTCCGCCGGCGAGAAGCGCATGCTGGGCAAGGCCCGCACCATCTTGGTGGGCGAGCTGGCGCTGGCGCAGCCGGTCGATGATAAAAAAGCCGATACCATGATGGAAGAAATCGACGCCACCATCGAGCGCCACCGCGCCGCAGGTCTAGTCGATGACCAGTCCATTACCACCGATATCGACAACGACATCGATCTCGATGACCTCTCCTTCGACGACGAAGACTAAACCCCGCGTTATCGCCTTAATCGCCGCGGCCGGGCAAGGCACCCGCCTCGGTGCGGAGGTGCCCAAGGCCTACGTCGAACTTCGTGGCCGCACCCTCTTGGAGCGATCCGTGCGCACCATGGCCCGCTCCGGCCTCGTGGACGAGGTCATCGCGGTGGTGAGCCCGGCCATGGAGGGGGAAGCTGGGGGCATCGTCAAGCGCGTGGGCGCAGATATCCCGGTGCGCCTGGTGCATGGGCGAGGCGAGCGCGCCGATTCGATCTGGGCCGGGCTGCAGGCCATTCCGGACGAGGATGCTGTGGTGCTCATCCACGATGCAGCCCGCGCGCTCACGCCCACCGCGATGGTCGAGCGCGTGGCGCGGCGCGTTCTTGTCGGCGCGCCCGCCGTTGTGCCGGTGGTTCCCGTGACCGACACCATCAAGGAAGTCGCCGGTAACGCCGTGGTTGGCACCCCTGATCGCGCCCGCCTGCGCGCCGTGCAGACCCCGCAGGGTTTCCGCCTCGCCGCGCTGCGCCAGGCCAACCTGGATTATTGGCGCGAGCAGCCGGATTTCACCGCCACGGACGACGCCAGCCTCATGGAATGGCACGGCCAGCGCGTGGAGACCGTGCCGGGCGATTTCCTCGCCTTCAAAATCACCACCCCCACGGACCTGACCCTGGCCCACGCCCTTGCAGAGGAGCAGCATGACTGAGCCCATCATTCCCCGCGTCGGCATCGCGACCGACGCCCACCAGATCGAAGCCGGCAAGCCCTGTTGGATTGCCGGGCTGCTTTTCGATGACACCCCCGGCTGCGAAGGCCACTCCGACGGCGACGTCGTAGCCCACGCGCTTGTCGATGCCCTCCTCTCCGCCTCCCACCTCGGCGATCTCGGCTCTTTCGTGGGGGTGGGCCGGCCCGAATACGACGGTGTGTCCGGCGCCCAGCTCCTGCGCGAGTGCCGTGAGCTGCTGGAAGCGGAAGGTTTTATCATCGGCAATGCCGCCGCCCAGCTCATTGGCCAGACGCCGAAGATGGGCCCGCGCCGCGAGGAAGCCGAGGCCGTGCTTTCGGAAATCCTCGGCGCTGATGTGTCCATTTCCGCCACCACGACCGACCATTTGGGCTTTACTGGCCGCAAAGAGGGCCGCGCGGCGGTGGCAACGGCCGTTGTCTGGCGGCGCCAACACTAACCCCGCGCACGGGTGATTTAGACTGGGGGCGTGAGTACTTTGCGCATTTTTGACACAGCCACCCGCAGCCAACGCGACTTCGAGCCGATCCGCCCCGGCCACGCCTCCATCTACTTATGTGGCGCCACTCCGCAGGCGCAGCCGCATATCGGGCACCTGCGCTCCGGCGTGGCTTTCGATATCCTGCGCCGCTGGCTGCTCGCGCAAGGCTATGACGTCGCGCTCGTTCGCAATGTCACCGATATCGATGACAAGATCCTCACCAAGGCCGCCGAGAATAATCGCCCCTGGTGGGAGTGGGTGTCCACCTACGAGCGCGAGTTCACCAAGGCCTATAACCTGCTCGGCGTGCTCCCGCCGTCCGTGGAGCCGCGCGCGACGGGGTTTGTCACCCAGATGGTCGAGTACATGCAGCGGCTTATCGACGCCGGCTTTGCCTACCCCGTTCCCGCCCAAGACGCCGAGGCCACCCCGCAGACCGATGGCGCGGCCGGATCCGTGTACTTTGACGTCGAGGCCTGGACCAAGGCGGAGGGATCCGACTACGGTGCGCTGTCTGGCAACCGCGTCGAGGAGATGGAACAGGGCGAGTCAGACAACGCGGGCAAGCGCAGCCCGCTCGACTTCGCCCTGTGGAAGGCCGCCAAGCCGGGCGAGCCGAGCTGGCCCACCCCGTGGGGTCGCGGCCGCCCGGGCTGGCACCTCGAGTGCTCCGCCATGTCGACGTACTACCTGGGCTCCAATTTCGATATCCACTGCGGCGGTTTGGACCTGCAATTCCCGCACCACGAAAACGAGATCGCGCAATCGCACGCGGCAGGCGATAAGTTCGCCAATTACTGGATGCACAACCACTGGGTGACCATGGCCGGCGAGAAGATGTCGAAATCGCTCGGCAACGTGCTTTCCATCTCGAACATGCTGGAGCTCGTGCGCCCGGTGGAGCTGCGCTACTACCTGGGTTCTGCGCATTACCGCTCCGTGCTGGAATACTCCGAATCCGCCCTGACGGAGGCGGCGGCGGGCTACCGGCGTATTGAGGGCTTCGTCAAGCGCTTTGCAGGCGTCGAACGTGGCGACTGGACGCCGGACTTTGAGGACGCCATGAACGATGATATCGCCGTGCCGAAGGCTTTGGCCGCTATCCACACCACCGTGCGCGCGGGCAATAAGGACCTGGCCGCCGGGGACGAGGACGCCGCCCGCGCGAAGGCCGCTCAGGTGCGCGGGATGGCGCACGTACTTGGATTTGACCCGCTGGAGTGGGAAGATGGAGGCGAAGCTAGCGGAGCAGACGCGGCGCTCGATGCGCTGGTCCAGGCAGAACTGGAACGGCGCACGCAGGCCCGCGCGGAAAAAGACTTCGCTACTGCCGATGCCGTGCGTGACCGCCTCACCGCCGCCGGCATCACCATTACCGATACCCCAGACGGCCCCACGTGGTCGTTGACCCAGCGCTAGACAGCTTTCCGCTGTTATTTTCGCTGGTTATTGAACGGTTTCCTCGAAAGGACTGAAACGATGGCACGAACCCATGGCCGCGGTGGCGCGGGCATCCGCAAGACGAATAAGAAGGGCGCTACCAAAGGCTCCGGCGGGCAGCGTCGCAAGGGCCTAGAAGGCAAGGGACCCACCCCGAAGGCCGAGGACCGCGTCTACCACGCCAAGCACAAGGCGAAGCTGGAGCGCGAGCGCCGCAACTCTGGGCGCCACCAGAAAGAAACCGCAGAGATGGTGGTGGGCCGCAACCCGGTCATCGAGTGTTTGCACGCCAAGGTGCCGGCCACCACGCTCTACATCGCTGCCGGAACGCGCAACGATAAGCGGCTTTCTGAGGCCGTGTCCATGTGCAATACCCGCAATATCCCCATCATCGAGGTCCAGCGCCACGAGATGGACCGCATGACGGGAAATGGCATGCACCAGGGCATCGGCTTGCAGATACCGCCATATAAGTACGCAGCGGTGGAGGATTTGATTGCCAACGCCGCCGAGAACCCGCGCCCCGGCATGTTCGTCATCCTGGATAACATCACCGACCCGCGCAACCTGGGCGCCGTCATCCGTTCCGTGGCCGCTTTCGGCGGCGATGGCGTGATCATTCCAGAGCGCCGTTCGGCTTCTGTCACCGCGGTGGCGTGGCGCACCTCGGCTGGCACCGCTGCCCGTTTGCCGGTCGCCCGCGCAACGAATATCACCCGCACCGTGAAGGAATTCCAGAAAAACGGCTACCAGGTCGTCGGCCTCGATGCCGGTGGCGATCACACGCTGGATACCTATGAAGGCGGCACGGATCCCGTCGTCATCGTCATCGGCTCCGAGGGCAAGGGCATTTCGCGTTTGGTCAGCGAGACCTGCGACGTCCTCATGTCCATCCCCATGACCGGGTGGGTTGAGTCCCTCAACGCCTCCGTCGCTGCGGGTTCGGTGCTATCCGAGTTCGCACGCCAACGCCGCGCCGCCGAAAAATAACCCATTTCCGCTGCGCCAGCTCGCCGCGACGGATAAGCGCCATCCACGTTCGGTGCTGGCAAAGTCGAGCGCACAGAATCGCCTCCTCAGCCGCCGGTGCGGTTGTCGGCGCAGCTAGTGTCAAAGGCGCGCTGGGTCTTTGCGAGGCACAACCTTCTCAGTGCGAATCGTTGTGGCACACAACAATTTAACCATTATCTGCCCAGGGTGGCAGCCACCGGATGGTTCCGTCGACCCGGGCTAAGTGCCCGCGCAGGGGCGGGGCATTGGGATCATCGTCGTTCACGCCATTGTGGTACGGACAGGCGATGGTCAAGTTTCCCGGGTTAGTTTCGCCGCCATTTTTCCAGGCATTGAGGTGGTGAACCTGGCATTCATCGGCGGGGTAGCGGCACTCCGGCCACGGGCAGACCGGGTTTTCGGCCGCTGCCATCAGGCGTTGCTTTGCAGAAGCAAAGCGCGAGGTGCGGTAGAGGTTGACCGGACCTTCCACTGGGTGGATGAGCGTGACGTAGCCGTGCTCAGTAAATACCCGTCGCACCAGCTCGGCGCCGGTCATCGTGGCGCCATTGGTCAGCTGGACCACGATATCGCCCTGGGAGTCGGCGCTATGGGCAGAGCCAGGACCAGAGTCAGCGCTGACGTTGGAGTTTGAACCAGCAGTGGAGCCGGAGCCGAAATCGACGATGCGATCGAGCTCGTCGAGGCGAAGCACGACATTGGTCGTCACGCTGGGGCGGGCGGCGGCCTCGCCGTGGAAGATATTCTGCACAGAAGCAAGCGGGGCATCTTTATTAATCGCGGCGTGCATATCGGCGATATCGGCGGACGGGCCGGTAATGGACATGGTCCAGGGGCCGTCGGCGCGGCGATAAATCTTCACGCCGGGCTGGCGCTTGACGGGCCCCTTGAGCTCCTTGACGCGGGCGCGGCCCCGCTTATCAATATCCGAGACCTTCCCCTTCATCCCACACAATTCGCGCCGCAGCGCCCAGGCATCGCGCTTCTTCTTCAGCTTGGCGGCGTGGCGCTCGATGGTGAGCAGGGCCGTCAGGCTGTGCCCGTTGGCGCGGCTGGCGGCGATGGATTCGCGCTGCTGGCGGCGGAAGGCGGTGGTGCCGAAGTAGGTCTCGGCAAGCGTGAGCAGTCGGGTGGCGGTGGTATCGGGGCACCCGGCCGCAATCAGCGCGTGCAGCGAGAGGCCGTGGCAGTCGGCGATGATATCCATGCCGGGTGCCAGGCCCTTGAGAAATGTCTGCAGCGCGTTCATGCCCCAGAGACTAAGAAGCCCCGCAAGCCCGCGCTAGCCGATGCCCCACCTCCCTGTGGACAACTACCCTTAAGCGTCACCTAAGCCGAAAAATTCGCGGACTTTATCCACAGCATTGAAGGAATCCGTATTTGGTCCTATGCTCGCCGGCGTTTCTTTGCTAGAGGGAATCACGTGCCCGAGGCCCTCCATGGTCCAGAGCTCCACGGGGTAGTCGCCGTCGTAGTAGGTGGAGGTTATCCCGGGTATGGGCTGGGTTTCGCGGGGCGGGCGGCAGCCATTGGCCAGCGCGAAGTGCTCCGCGGTGGCGGGGGCAGAAAGCACGCACCCGTGGGTTTGCTGCCCATCGATGCCGGCAAGCCCGCCATCATAGGGCGCAATCAGATCTTCGGTGCCGTGGATAAACAGCAGCGGGGTAGGCCGGTAGTCATCGGGGTGGGTGGGCGCGTGGTTGGAACCTTCGCCCAGCGTGGAGGCGAAGACGCAGGCGCCGGTGAGGGTAAAGGGGGCATCGTAAAGCAGGCGCAGCACCATTTGCCCGCCATTGGAATAGCCGGCGGCGAAGGTGCGCGCGGTGGAGTACTCGCGCTGCATGGTCTCGATGAGGAAGGTGCTAAAGGCAACGTCATCCACCCCGAGCTCGCGGGCGCGGACCGGCAGGTTGGCGCGGGTGTCGTTGAAATGGTGGTCGATGCCATCGGGGTAGACGATGAGGGTATTGGTGGCATCGGCAAGCGCGTCCACCGTGCCGTTGGTAAAGCGGCGAATAACGTTGGCGGACTGGTGGGAGCCGTGGAAAAACAGCAGCAGATCCGGCTGGGGTCCGAGGTTCTCGGGCTCGATGACGATGAAGCGGCGGGTGTGGCCAGCCACATCCGCGGTCCGGCGATGAATATGCATGCCCGCCGAGTTTAGTCGGCGTGGTGGGCCTCTGCGGCGGTGCGGTTATCGGCGTGGAAATGCTTGGCCGCTACCTCATCGCGGATGGCGCGCTTGCCCTGCCGCCAGCCGATGAACCGGCACACCAGGTAGATCACAAAGGAAATGGTGGTCACGAAGACGGAAACCGGCAGGCCTGGGGCGAGGGAGAGGATGAAACCGCCCACGGCGGAGACCTCGGCGAAGATGGTGGACCACAGCACCGCGCGCAGGGGCGAGGAGGTGATCTGTACCGCCGCCGCGCCGGGGGTGATAAGCAGCGCCATGACGAGCAGCGAGCCGACGATTTGCACCGACTGCGCTGCGGCGAGGCCGACGAGGACGGCGAAGGCGACGGAGATGGCGCGGGTGGGCACGCCGGCGGCGCGGGCCATATCAGGATCGGCGGAGGCAAAGAGCATGGGCCGCCAGAGGAAGCCGACGGCGGCGACGATGATGACCGTGGTGGCGGCTAGCAGCCATACCGAGGCGGAGGATACGCCGACGATTTGGCCGGTCAGAAGCGTCATCGCCGTATTGGAATTGCCGGGGTAGAGGTGTAAAAACAGCACCGAGAGGCCCAGGCCAAAGCTCATGACCACGCCGATGGCGCTGTCTTGTTGGCCCTTAAAGCCCAGCATGGCCAGGATGATGGCGGCGACGATGGCGCCGGCGACCGCACCGAAGCCCAGGTTGAGGCCGAAGAGCAGCGCCGCGGAGGCGCCCATGAGCGCCAGCTCAGAGGTGGCGTGGACGGAAAAGGACATCTGGCGCAGCACGATGAGCGAGGTCATCACGCCAGACAAGATGCCCAGCAGCGCGGAGGCGATGAGCGAGGACTGCACGAAGTCCACGCTGAGCAGGTATTGGGTATCTTCCCAGTAATTAGACAACGATGAGCCTCCCGTCGACGTTTAAGACATTGACCTTGGAACCGTACAGCTCTGAAAGCACCTCGGAGCGCATGACCTCATCGACTGGGCCGAAGGTGTGGCCATTGGGCGCGATGTAGAGGACCTTATCCGTCACCCCGAGCACGGGGTTGATGCCGTGGGTGACAAAGACGATGGACGTCCCGCGCTCGCGGCGCAGCGAGTCCAGCTTGTTGACCGTGGCGTTTTGCCGGGCGGGGTCGAGAGAGAGCAGGGGCTCATCGGCAAGAATGAGGTCCGGGTCATTGGCCAGGGCTTGGGCCTGGCGGATGAGCTGCTGCTGGCCGCCGGATAGCTGGCCGACGCGCCGGTCCCGCAGCCCCGTGGCCCCCACCTCTTCCAAAAGCTCGTCCACCCGTCCACGGGGTGGGTGCCGGTGGCGGAATACCCCGTGCGCCACGGAGAGCGACACGAGGTCGCGGGCGCGCAGGGGAAGGTCAGCGGGGAACATGCGCTGCTGGGGGATGAACCCGACCCGGCAGTTGACGTCGACGCGGCCGCTGGTCAGCGTGCGGGTGCCGAGGATGGTGCCCAGCAGGGTGGACTTGCCCACGCCATTGGGGCCTAAAACGGCGATAAACTCGCCGCGGTCCACGGCGAGATTAAGCTGCGACCACAGTGGGTCTACTGCGGCCTCATGGAATTCAACGAGCACTAGTGCTTCCCCAGCTTGCTCGTGACTTCGTCGTAGTATTCCCAGAACTTCTTGCCATCCGGCGGGGTTTCGCCGATTTCTACGATATCGACGTCGTCGTCCTCTGCGGCGGACTTGATGCGGCCGGCGGTATCGGTTTCGGTCTGGGGGTTGAAGATGAGGAGATCGACCTCGCCATCGTCGATGGCCTTGATGAAGGCGGCGACATCGGCAGTAGCGGGCTCGCCCTCGGAGATGGTGGCCTTGCGGTAGCCCTCGGGGGTGACGTCCTTGCCGTCGGTGTACTTCATGAGGTAATCGGCGATGGGCTCGGTTTGGGCGTAATTCAGGCCATCGGGAAGCTCCTTGAGCTTATCGCGCAGCTGGTCCACGTGGGAGTCGATCTTCTCGGTAGTGGCACCGGCGTCGGAGTACTTCTCGTTGATCTGGTCCGCGATGGATCCGGCGACCTCCTCCAGGGCGGCGGGGTCGTACCAGATGTGCTCGTTGCCCTCGATATTAGTGACCTTGTCCGGGTCATCCTTGGCGGTGGCCTTCGCGGCATCGATGGTCATGACATCGGGGTCCTCGTCCAGCTTGCCGTGGTCCGTCAGCGGCAGGGCGGAAATGATGTTGTCCTGATCGGAGACGGCCTGGTAGATCCAGGCGTCGTAGCCGCCGCCGTTGACCACGAGCATGTCGGCGTCGTTGGCCTTGGCTACATCGGCCGCGGTGGGCTCGAAGTGGTGGGGGTCGGTGTCATTGCCCTCCACGATGGGCTCGACCTCGATGTCGATGCCGGAGGCGGTATCGGCCACGGCCTGGGCAACATCGGCCCAGATGGAGGTAGAGGCGACGATGGAAATCTTCTTATCACCGGAGTCGCCGGAACCAGAGTCGGTTCCGGATCCAGAATCGGAATCTGTAGAGCATGCGGCGGTAAATAGGAGGCCACTTGCTGCGAGTAGGGCTGTTGTTGCGCGTAATGACGTGTGCATACCCTCCAGTGTGCGTTTGCTGGCAATCGTTGTCAATTGAACATGCACTGAAAATCGGGCGGTGGGGTGCAGGGTAAGGTAACAGGCATGGTTAAACGCAGCCCCACCCGGAAGACATTGGCCTCCCTCGCCGCGGAGTTGGGCGTTTCGCGCACAACCGTATCCAATGCCTATAGCCGCCCTGACCAGCTCTCCTCGGCGACGAGGCAGCGCATTTTGGCGGCGGCCAAGGCGCGCGGTTACCCGGGGCCCGATCCCACGGCGCGCAGCCTGCGTACCCGCCGCGCCGGGTCGGTGGGAGTGCTGCTGACCGAGCACCTGTCCTATGCCTTCGAAGACATGGCGTCGGTGGATTTCTTGGCGGGCATGGCGGAGGCATCGGCAGGCGCTCAGACTACGCTGACGCTGATTCCCGCCGGCCCAGAAGGCGAGGCGGAGGCGACCAGCCTGGTGGGTTCGGCCGCGGTCGATGGCTTCGTGGTCTATTCGGTCGCCGCGGGTGATGCCTACCTCGCGGCCGCGCGGGGCCGGGGCCTGCCGCTGGTGGTCTGCGATCAGCCCACCGATGCGGGGCTGCCGTTCGTGGGCATTGATGATCGCGCGGCGATTGCCCCGGCGGCGCGTGCGCTTATCGATGCCGGGCATCGCCACATCGGCATCCTCGCCATCCGCCTGCGCCTGCAGCGCCACGACGGCCCGATTTCCTGGCAGGAAGTCCAGGATGCGGAGATGCACGTGCAGCGCTCGCGGGTGATGGGCGCGCTCGACGTCTTCGCCGAGGCGGGCATCGCGCCCGAGTCCGTGCCCGTGGTCACGCAGCACATTAACGATGCCCACACCACCCGCGCCGCCGCCGAGCTCCTGCTCGAGGCGCACCCGGAGCTTACGGCCGTGCTGTGCACGACCGACTCCATGGCGCTCGGCGTGCTGGCCTATGCCCGCGAGCGCGGGCTGAGCGTGCCAGAAGATTTATCCGTGACCGGCTTTGACGGCATCGATGCGGCGCAGCGCCTCGACCTGGCTACCGTTATCCAGCCCAATAAGGCGAAGGGCGCCGCGGCCGGCCACATGCTGGAAAAGCTCATCGCTAGCGCGACAAGTGATTCTGCCGGTGCAGGCAGCGCGAAGGTCGGCGCCGAAGAAGCGGAGGAGGTGCCGCGGCGGGTGTTGCAGACGCGGTTCGCGCCGGGTAAGTCGGTTATTGCACCGCGGCCGCGCGGGCGGTAGCCAGCTCGGTGAGGAAGTGGGCGACGGCGTCGACATCGGCAAGCTGCACGGCGGCGATGGAGTCGCCCTCGCCCACCTTGACGCCCACGTCTGGCGGCTGGTGGAGGGCGCGGAAGCCGTGCTCATCGGTGACGTCATCGCCCAAGAAGACCATGGCGGTGGCGCCGGTGCGCTCGCGAAGGGCCTCCAGCCACGTGCCCTTGGTGGCGGTGGTGGCAGAAAACTCGATCACGGACTTGCCGGCGGTGCGCGGGAAACCGGCGGTATCTAGCGCCAGACCCGCCTCATAGGCGGCCGCGGCCTGCTCCGGGTTGCCCAGCTCGAGCGAGCGCAGGTGCAGCACGCGCTGGAAGGGCTTGACCTCCAGCTCTGCGCCGGGGAAGCGGTCTACGATGCCGCGGATTTCTTCCTCCTTGCGCGCAAGGTGCTCGCGCATGGCGGGGGTGAGCTCGGTCTGCTGCCAGGAGGACTCGGCGCCGTGGGAGCCACCGAAGAGGACGGGCTCGCGCAGGGGACACACGCGCTGCAGACCCTCGAGGTGGCGCCCAGACAGCACCGCGGCCGTGGTGCGCGGCAGGTGGGCCAAGTGGTTGAGGGCGCGGGCGGCATCGGCGTTGATTTCCACGTCATAAATGTCGGCGGCAATCGGGGCCAGCGTACCGTCAAAATCAGAAACCACGGCGAGCTCTTCTGCCGCGGCCAAGGCCTTAATGGTGGTAGAAAGCGTCATGGCATCCCATGCTACGCGCCGGAGACCAGCTTGATGGAGGGCGAATCTACCTCATCGGTATCGAGCTCCAGGATGAGCTGGTTATTGCTATTTACGGTGTAGATAAAATCATTATCCGAGGTAATGAGGTTGCGCAGCAGGTTATCGGCCCACACGGAACTGCCTTCGCAGTCCTCATCGGTGTCGTCGTATTTGACCTCATCGAAGTGCAGCTTGTTGCCATCGCGAATATTCTCGCGCTCGTCATCGGTGGTGTAGGTCAGCCGGGCCGCAAGGCGGGTGCAGCCGGTGGTGCCCACCAAGGTGGATTCGCCGAAGCTAAATTCCGGCGCGTGAGGAATCGACTCTGGGATGGTGGATGCTGCATCCGGCGCGGTGTTGATGGAGACGACCTGCCACTGCTTGTCCACGATCCGGTCATCACCCGCGGGCCGTGGGGCATCGTCCTCGGAACCGCAGGCGGCAAGCAGGGTGACGGCACCCAGCGCGGCCACGGTGACAGCATGCTTGCCGACGCCTCTGTGCACAGCGGGTGTACCCGCACCGGCCGCTCCGGCCGTGCGTACGCGGGGGAGGGAAAGAGGCATTAGGAGTCCTTTCCGTGTGAGTCGGGAGCTTGCGAGGCGGATTCGGTCCGAACGGCGCGCAGGCAGCCCAAAAAGGACTGCGACCACAGCTGCACATCGTGGCTTATGACCTGATCGTGCATGGTGAGCATGCGCTGGGTCATGGTGGAGGGGGCATCGGAAAGCGCCCGCACTGCGTTAAGCAAGGCGCGCTTGACGGACTCGATATCGAAGGGGTTGCACAGGTAGGCCTCATCCAGCTCCGCGGCGGCGCCGGCGAATTCCGAGAGCACTAGGGCGCCAGAACCGTCGTCGTGGCAGGCCACGAACTCCTTGGCTACGAGGTTCATGCCGTCCTTAAAGGGGGTGACCAGCATGATGTCGGCCATGCGGTAATAGCAGCGCAGCACATCCTTGGGCACGCCGCGGTGCTGGTAGTGCACCACGGGGTGGCCCATGCGGGAAAAGCGGCCGTTGATGCGGCCGACGGCCTCTTCCACCTGGGAGCGGGTGGCCTTGTAATGATCAAGGCGCTCGCGCGAGGGTGTGGCCAGCTGCACCAAGGTGACCTCTTCCGGATCCAAGGCGCCGGTTTCCAAGAGCTCCTCGAAGGCGGTCAGGCGCTGCAGGATGCCCTTGGTGTAATCGAGGCGATCCACGCCCAAAATGATGCGCTTGGGGCTGCCCAAGTCCTCGCGCAATTGGGCCACGCGGCGTTCATCCTCGGCGCTAAACTGGCCGAAATCCTGCGCGGCAATGGAAATGGGGAACGCGCCCACGCCCACGGTGCGGCCCCCGGGGAGGCGGATATGGGCGGTGACATCGCGGGTGGTGGCCTCCCCGCGCACCTCGAGGCCTTGGCGGCGGACCAATTCCAAGAAATTGCGGGCATTGGCCTCCAAATGGAAGCCAATGAGATCAGCGCCTAAGATGCCGCGCACCGTTTCCTCCCGCCAGGGCAGCTGCCGGAAGAGATCGGGGGAGGGGAAGGGGATGTGCAGGAAGAACCCAATGGTGAGATCGGGGCGCATTTGCCGCAGGATGCCCGGCAATAACTGCAGCTGATAGTCCTGCACCCAGACCGTCGCGCCTTCTGCGGCCACGAGGGCTACCTCGTCCGCGAAGCGGAGGTTGACCTCGCGGTAGGCATCCCACCAGTCGCGGTGATAGGCAGGGGTGACGATGAGATCGTGGTAGAGCGGCCACAGCGTGGCATTGGAAAAGCCCTCGTAGAAGGCCTCAAAATCGGCCTCGGTAAGTTTGACCGGGTGCAATAACACCCCGGCCTCGGTGCGGAAGGGTTCGGGCGCGGCATCGGCAACGCCGGGCCACCCCACCCAGCAGCCCTGGTGCGCTTCGAGCACCGGTGAGAGCGCGGTGACCAGACCGCCCGGCGAGGCCGTCCACTCCTGACTGCCATCGGCCGCGGTAGTTAAATCTACCGGCAGGCGGTTTGCCACTACTACGAAGTCATTGCCGCGCTCACTCATAGTCCAAGACTAGCTTAAGACTTCTTGGTCGACTTCTTTGTTGCTTTCTTTGTCGACTTTTTGGTGGACTTTTTGGCCGCCTTGGTGGTCTTCTTGGTCGACTTTTTAGTGGACTTCTTCGAGGCCTTGGACGTCGACTTCTTGGTGGCCTTCTTCGTGGACTTCTTCGGCGCGGCATCGGCTTGTTCCGCCAATACTTTCTTGTGCACCAGGCCCTTCGGCTCGACACCCAGCATGGACATCAAGGTCACGCCGTCCAAGAAGTCTTGGGAGTAGGTGGCCACCACGCGGCGGGCGGCACGGGCGGTTTCCTCTGCCAGGGCAATGTCTTGTTCTGCCTGTGGGTGCGTGTCTTGGACCTTGGGTGGCACGGCGAGTCCTCCTGAATGTTGGGAAAGCTATCAGGCTAAATATTGTACGCTACCGGCGGCGTTTAGGGCTCCTTGGGTTCCTCCCCGCCGGGCTTGGTGTGATCGGATTCCTCAGGCGCAGGCGATTTCTGCCCGGGCACCGTATAGGTGGTGCGCTCAGTTTCTTGCGGCTGGGCCGGCCACTGGGAGTCTGCCGGCCACAAATCTTCCGCCGGAGTGGTCCCCGGCGCGTGCTGCTGAGCCTGCGCGTGTTGTGGCGGCTTTGGCCCCAGCGTGGGCGGCAATTCGGGGCGGTTGACGCGGGGAGCAAAGGGGGACATCGGCACGCGCGGGATGCGCGGGGCCCTGCGCGCCAGGTGAGTTGCCTTGTGGAAGGAGAACCGGCCGATGCGCTTGAAGGCGGAGTACGGGCGGAAGTACTTCGGGCGGCGCAGGCGGCGGGCGACGCGCTCGCCAAAAACGACGCCGGCTGCCAGCGCGCCGGAGATGGCCAGCGCGGTGGCTAGGTTGGTAAAGCCGGTAATCATCTGCTCGTTGATGGAGGCGTACATGCCGCGGTACAGCATGAGGCCCGGCAGCATGGGCGTATAGCCCACGATCATCGTAATGAGCGGCGGGATGCCCCACCGGCGCGACATCAAACCGCCGGCCAGGCCCACCACGATGGCGGATATGCCGGAGGCAATGACCGGGCCGACGCCGAAGGGCACGACCACGAAGTAGTAGAAAACCATACCGGCGGCCGCAGTGAGCCCCGAGAGGATAATTTCTATCCAATTAGCCCCGCAGGCCAGCGCGAATGCGGCCGAACCCGTACCGCCGAGCAGCACCAAAAGGGGAATCTTGTGATAAACCGGCGGCGCCAAGGTACCCATCGGGGGCAGATCAAAGCCCATGGCGGAGGCCAGCTGGATGCCCACACCCACGCCGGCGATGATCGCGCCCGTTGATAACAGCGCAGTGAAAAAGCGCGCGGAAGAGGTCACGGGGGAGCGCGTGATGCCATCGACAAGCGCCTGCACCAGCGTCAGTCCCGCCACCAGCACGATGATTCCGGACGCAATAATCTGCGCCGGCGACATGCTAATACCGAAGGCTGCGGCCACGTTATACAAAATCGCCGCTGGGAAGACGGCCAAGAAGCCGCCGACGACGTTTTGATAAAAGGGCGGCAGGCGGTAATTAGCCAACCAGTCATTAAGCCCCATAATCAGCGCAGAGACCACGAAGGCAACGACGCCCACGAGGAGATCGCCGCCGAGCATCATGGAAATCAGGCCACCCATGCCGCCCCAACCGAGCATCACCGTAGACGGCTTATACGGCGCCGGCATGCGATCGATGTCATCCAGGCGCTTTTCCGCCATCGCGGGCGGGACCTTACCGGAGTGGATATCGCGGATGAGCCGGTCTACTTCCGAAAGCTTGGAAAAGTTCACGCCTACATCCGGCACCACGCGAAAGACGTGGAGGTTCTGGCGCTTATCGCCCGTGCCGATCGCGGTGTGGATGGTGATGGTATTCATCAAGATATCCACATGGCAGTAGTGCAAACCGTACGACGACGCCGCCAGGTGCACCTGCGCGCGGGCATCCGAGTTGGCGGATCCGGCGCTAATAAGCAGCTCGCCGATGCGCGCGGCAATCTCCATCACGCCCGTGACCTGGGCGGCATCGGTCAGATCGACCGGGGCGAGTGGCGATGGTGGGGGTGCGGCTTTGGCCGCGTCAATGATGGCGACTTGGCCTGCGGATGCGTGCAGGCGCTCCCGCATAGCGGACAGTAGTGACACGAAAATAACCCTCGAAAAAGCGGTGGGACACTAGTAATAATTTCGGCCTGAACTCTAACCCTTGTGGGGCGCAAATGCATACAAGGGGGACCGGCTTTCCCCTTGGGCGAGGTCCTCGGGTACCATGCAACGAGCGGAAGAAATCCGCGGTGCTGGAGTGGCGCAATTGGTAGCGCAACGCACTTGTAATGCGTAGGTTGCGAGTTCAAGTCTCGTCTCCAGCTCAAAAAATTACCCCCTAGCTGCACAAACAGTTAGGGGGTAAAAGTTTACAAGTCAGCCAGGTGGCTATTTACCCGCCACTTTGCGCAGACAGCGTCCCAGACTTCGGGTTATCGCGGAAGCACCAGGCGGTCAGTGCGGCGAAGACTAGGGTCAGGCAGGCAAGCCCGCCGACGGTGAGGAAATACGCGGAATCGTAGGCGGCTGCGGCGGCGTCATGTGTGGCCGGCGATGAGAGTGCGTCGGTGCCTTGCGGGGCGAGGGCATCGGGAAGCTTGTGCGTCATCAGTAGCGGCACGAGGGAGCCGGTAATGGCGATGGAGAGCAGCGTACCGAACTCGTAGGACACGGCCTCCACACCGGAGGCCATGCCTGCCCGGTGGGAGGGGGCGGCGTTAATGATGGCGGTGGAAGAAACGGACATCGAGGAGCCAGCGCCTAAGCCGGTGAGGATGAGGCCGGTAATAAATACCGCGAGGTTATCGGCGCGGTCGGCCCAGATGATGCCCAGCATGCCGATGGACATGCTCAGGAAACCGCCGCTGATGATGGGCAAAAAGCCCACGCGGTGTAAGACGGTGCCGCCCACAATGGCGGTGGGAATGGCCGCAACCGCCATGGCGGAGATGAAAAGGCCGGCGTCGAGGGGCGAGAGGGCATCGACAAGCTGCAGCTTTTGGGTGGTCAAAAGCTCAAGGCCCGTAAGGCCAAACATGGCGCCACCGGCGGTGAGTACGCCGCCGGTAAAGGTGGGCGAGTAGAAGATGTCAAAGGTTAAAAGCGGATCATTAAGCCGGCTTTGCCGGTGGGCAAAGGCTGCGGCGCCGAGCAAGAAGGTGGCGATGGAGCAGGCCAGCAGCATGACATTGATTTCGGTGGCCGCCGCCGTCTTAATGGCCAGGACCAGGCTGGAAAGGGTAATGAGCGCGTAGAACGAGGACGGAAAATCCCAGTGCTTGTGCGGGTTCGGCAGGTTGGGCGGGCCAAGGAGGAAGGTAAGGATAATGGCGAGGGCCACGATGGGCACGTTGATCAAAAAGACCGAGCCCCACCAGAAATGCTCTAAGAGGAATCCACCCACGGTGGGCCCGGCGGCAGCGCCCACGACGGCGACGGAACTCCAAATACCAATGGCTTTATTGCGCTCAACCTCATTGGGGAAGGTCAGGCGGATAAGCGCCAGGGTGGAAGGCAGCATGATGGCAGCGCCCAGACCTAATAGGGCGCGGCCGGCGATGAGCAGCCAGGCATTGGGCGAATAAGCCGCCACGAGGGAGGCGGTGCCGAAGGTGGCCAGGCCAATAAGGAACATCAGGCGGTGGCCAATGCGATCGCCTAATGTGCCGGTACCGAGGAGCAAGCCCGATAGAACCAGCGTATAGGCATTGATGATCCACAATTGCTGCATGTCAGTGGCGTGCAGCTGCTGCGTTAGCTGAGGCAGTGCCGTATAAAGGATGGAATTATCCAGGCCCACCATGAGCAGCCCCAAGGACACCACGGCAAAGAAGGACCACCGCTGTGCTGGGGTGGAGGGCGCCGCGGCCGCGCGGTGCGGGGGCTTAGTGGCAGTATCAGGTGACTCGATGCTCATCGCTAGAAACCGTAGCGAATCAGTGTGTGATAATTCAGATTAGTATTGCCTTCCTCACAGATAGGCCGGTGGTGTGAGTATGCAGGAATTGCTGGACTTTCCTGCACGTTTAGTAGCACAGTGGTACTAGAACAGTTAAAGAGTTAAGGATGATGTTTAATGGCACGCAATTACGCAGAACAACTTGTTGAGACGCTAGAAAAGCAGGGCGTCGAGCACATTTATGGCCTCGTGGGAGACTCCCTCAACCCGATCGTGGACGCAGTGCGCCGCTCCTCCATCGAGTGGATCCACGTGCGCAATGAGGAAGCAGCGGCCTTTGCCGCCGAGGCGGACTCGCTGACCACCGGCAAGCTGGCCGTTTGCGCGGCCTCCTGTGGCCCGGGCAATACCCACCTCATCCAGGGCCTTTATGACGCCAACCGCAATGGCGCCAAGGTGCTGGCCCTGGCATCGCACATTCCTTCCCGCCAGATTGGCTCCCACTTCTTCCAGGAAACCCACCCGGAGCAGATCTTCCAGGAGTGCTCCGGCTACTGCGAAATGGTCATGTCCGGCGACCAGGGCGGGGTAGTACTCCACCACGCCATCCAGTCCACCATGGCCGGCAATGGCGTCTCCGTGCTGGTTATCCCTGGCGACGTTTCTACCGAAGAGGTGGACGATGACACCTTCGTAGAATCCAAGATCTCCACCGGCCGCCCCGTGGTCTACCCGGACCCGGCCGAGGCCGCAGCGCTGACCCAGGCCATCAATGAGGCCGAGTCCGTCGCGTTCTTCGTGGGTGCCGGCGCGAAAAATGCCCGCGAGCAGGTGCTGCAGCTGGCAGAAAAGGTCAAGGCCCCCATTGGCCACGCGCTCGGCGGCAAGATGTACATCCAGTACGATAACCCGTTTGACGTGGGCATGTCTGGATTGCTCGGCTACGGCGCCGCGCACGAGGCCACCCACGAGGCGGACCTGCTGATCCTCTTGGGCACGGACTTCCCGTATAACGACTTCCTGCCTAAGGGCAACGTGGCGCAGGTCGATATCAACGGCTCCCACATCGGCCGCCGCACGAAGATCTCCTACCCCGTGACCGGCGACGTTGCCGCCACCATCGAGAACATCCTGCCGCACGTGGAGGAGAAGAAGGACCGCTCCTTCTTGGATAAGATGCTGAAGAAGCACTACGACAAGCTGGAGCACGTCGTGGAAGCCTATACCTCCAACGTGGAAAAGCACACCCCGATCCACCCTGAGTACATCGCGGATCTCATTGACCAAGAGGCCGACGATGACGCCATCTTCACCGTCGATACGGGCATGTGCAACGTCTGGGGCGCGCGCTACATCACCCCGAATGGCAAGCGCGAGCAGATCGGTTCCTTCCGCCACGGCACCATGGCAAACGCCCTACCGCAGGCCATCGGCGCGCAGCAGGCTAATCCTGGCCGCCAGGTCATTACTTTCTCTGGCGACGGCGGGCTTTCAATGCTCATGGGCGAGCTGCTGACGGTCAAGCTGCACCAGCTGCCGGTCAAGATGTTCGTATTCAATAACTCCTCGCTGGGCATGGTCAAGCTGGAGATGCTGGTGGGCGGCATCCCGGAGCACGAGACCGACCACGAGTCCGTGGACTTTTCCAAGATCGCAGAAGCCGCCGGCATCAAGACCTTCCGCATCGAGGATCCGAAGCAGGCTCCGAAGCAGATCAAGAAGGCCTTGGCTTATAACGGCCCTGCGCTTATCGATGTCGTCACCGACCCCAACGCCCTGTCCCTGCCACCGACGCTGACCTTCGACCAGCTCCTGGGCTTCTCCAAGGCCGCTACCCGCACCGTCTTCGGCGGCGGCGTGGGCTCCATGCTGTCCATGGCCAAGTCCAACCTGCGCAATATCCCACGCCCGCAGGACTTCTAAGCTATAACTGCCAAATAGCGCGCTAGCCACGCTTCCTTTTTCTTACCGCGGATTCCGTTCCACGGTTGGGAAGGGGAAGCGTGACTTTTTGCTTTCACAGGTTTCAGTCAGAAACTTATCAGTAGGCTAGAAACTGGGTTTGCCATGATGGTTTAGTGAAGCTTGCACGCACGCAGGTGTGCAGATGACAGGAAGTAATAGGAGCTACAGGACGCATGGAAGACAATAAACTTGCCAAAGTCCTCGTCGTTGATGACGAGCCGAATATCGTGGAGCTTTTGACGGTATCGTTGAAGTTCCAAAATTTTGAGGTCTACAGCGCCAACTCGGGCAATGAGGCCCTGCGCGTGGCCCGCGAGGTTAACCCGGATGCCTACATTTTGGACGTCATGATGCCAGGTATGGACGGCTTTGAGCTCTTGGGCAAGCTGCGCCAGGAAGGCCTGGATGGCCCAGTGCTGTACCTGACCGCCAAGGACGGCGTGGATCAGCGCATTCACGGCCTGACCATCGGCGCAGATGATTACGTCACCAAACCCTTTAGCCTCGAAGAGGTCATCACCCGCCTGCGCGTGATCATGCGCCGCGGCGGTGCCGCCGAGGAGTCTTCTAATGACGCCACCATGAGCTATGCCGATCTGACCTTGAATGACGATACCCACGAGGTCACCAAGGGCGGCGAGCTCATCGAGCTTTCTCCCACGGAATTCAACCTCCTGCGCTACCTCATGCAAAACAAGGAAGTGGTGCTCTCCAAGTCCAAGATCCTGGACAACGTCTGGCACTATGACTTCGGCGGCGATGGCAACGTCGTGGAATCCTATATTTCTTACCTGCGCCGCAAGATCGATACCGGCGATACGCAGCTTATCCACACCGTGCGCGGCGTTGGCTATGTGCTGCGCACCCCGCGGTCCTAAACTGACGTTTTATAATGGCAGATTCACAGGAGAACCCCGCTGCGGGCAGGACCGCGCAGTCCCAGCCCCAGCAGCCGCAGCAGCCGCCAAAGAAGTGGCATGAGCAGCTGGATCAGCTGCCACAGCAGGGGCAGGGAAAGAAAAAGAAGCGCTCCAAGCGCGACTACATCAAGCAGATTCCGCAGGCGATGCCCCTGCGCACCTGGCTTGTGGTTCTCCTCGTGGTCATCTCCGGCCTCGGGTTGACGGGTTCGTCCTTTGCCGTGAACTCGATCATGCGCAACGTGCTGTATAACAACGTCGATAGCGAACTGCGCTCAGCGTCGTCTTCCTGGGCACGCGATGTGGGCAATGACTTCTTTTTAGGTGATCACACCAAGCGCCCGCCCACGGAATACGTGGTGCTCAATTACCTTCCGGATGGCACGATTCGCTATTCCGGTCCCACGTCCACCACCCCGGACGTGGAGGGCGTTCCCTTGGGCGGGTACCCCACGACGGTGGGCTCGATTGAAAATAACACCAAGTGGCGCGCGCTGGCCTTTGCGGATTCCAATGGCGTTATCACCGTCATTGCCAAGGACATGACCCATGAAAAGGAGATCCTGCATGGCCTTGCCATGGTGCAGGTATCCATTGCAGCGATTGCCTTGGCAGCCATGGCCGGCGTGGGCTTCTGGTTCATCCGCAGGGCGTTGCGGCCGCTGCGGGTGGTGGAATCGACGGCATCGGAAATCGCGGCCGGTGATTTGGACAAGCGCGTGCCTGAATGGCCGCTGCATACGGAGGTTGGCCAATTGGCCGCCGCGCTCAATATCATGCTGGGCCACCTGCAGCGCTCGGTCGTTACGGCGCAGGAAAAAGAGGAACAGATGCGCCGCTTTGTCGGCGATGCCTCCCACGAACTGCGCACCCCGCTGACCAGCCTGCGCGGTTACACGGAGCTCTACCGCTCTGGGGCGACAAACGATGTCGATCTGGTCTTTTCCAAGATCGATAAGGAATCCAAGCGCATGTCGTTGCTGGTAGAGGATCTGCTTGCGCTTACCCGCGCGGAAGGAACGCGTCTAGACCTGCGGCCGGTGGACCTTCTGGAGCTTTCCCTTTCGGTGGGATCGTCCGCGCGCGCTGCCTTCCCCGAGCGCGAGGTCAAGGTGGTCAATAATGCGCAGTCCATCCCCGTGGTCAATGGCGATGCAGACCGCCTCCACCAAGTTCTGCTCAACTTGATTACCAATGGGCTGCGCCACGGCGGCGAGGATGCCACGGTCACCCTGCAGTTGCGCCGCGACAACAAGGACATCCTCGTGGATGTCATCGATGACGGCAAGGGAATGTCGTCCGAGGACGCCGCCCACATCTTCGAGCGCTTCTACCGCGCGGATTCCTCGCGCACGCGCGATACCGGCGGATCCGGTTTGGGCCTTGCCATCGTGCATTCCTTGGTGGAACAGCACGGCGGCAGCATCAGCGTGGACTCCAAGCTGGGCCAGGGCACCACCTTTACGGTGCGCCTGCCCGCGCTGGAGGAACCAGAGGATTAGTCCTCGCGGTAGCCATCCTCGTTGGTGCCTAGGTGCTGGCGGATGCGCGCGGCCGCCTCATCCATGGCGGCATCGTCGGTGTCCTCGGCGGCATAGGCCTTGGAAAAGTCGTACTCTTCCATCTTCTCGGTGGGGAAGAGGTGGATGTGGGTGTGCGGCACATCGAAGCCGGCGATGACGTAACCGGTGCGCGGGGTGTCGTACGCGTTCTTGATGGCCTCACCGATTTCCAGGGCCACCTCGTTCAGGTGCGCCCAGGTCTGCGGATCCAGGTCGGTCCACTTATCCACTTCCTCTACGGGCACGACCAGGGTGTGGCCGTAGCGCAGCGGCTCGATGGAGAGAAATGCCACGCAGGTCTTATCGCGGTAGACAAAGCGGGCGGGTAGGTCACCAGTGATGATTTTGCTAAATACAGAAGCCATAGCTGCCAGGCTACCCCCAGCTATGATGGTGGGCATGCGCATTCTCGTAATTGGTTCGGGCGGCCGTGAACACGCCCTCGTGAAAGGACTGCACGCTGATCCACAGGCTACGGAGATCCACGTCGCGCCCGGCAGCGCGGCCATGGAACCGCTGGCTACCCTGCACCCGGAATACTCCCAGGTAGATGATCCAGAACGCATGGTGGAACTGGCTCGTGAGATCAATGCTGAGCTCGTGGTCATCGGCCCTGAGGTGCCGTTGGTCGCAGGCGTGGCGGATGCGCTGCGCGCAGCAGGCATCGCCGTCTTTGGGCCGAATAAGGACGCGGCCCAAATTGAAGGCTCCAAGGCCTTTGCCAAGGAAGTCATGGAAGCCGCTGGGGTCAAGACGGCCCGCGCGGAGCAGCTGCGCCCAGGCGCTAGCGATACCGATATTGAGGCCGCGCTGGATAATTTTGGCCCGCAGTTCGTGGTCAAAGATGATGGGCTGGCAGGCGGCAAGGGCGTGGTAGTCACCGGCGAGCGCGCCGCCGCCCGCGCGCATGTAGATGCGGTCTTAGGCGCCGGCAATCCGGTGCTCTTGGAATCTTTCCTGGACGGGCCTGAGGTATCGCTATTTTGCCTTGTCGATGGCGAGACCGTCGTGCCGCTCTTGCCCGCTCAGGACCACAAGCGCGCCTACGATAATGACGAGGGCCCCAATACCGGCGGCATGGGCGCGTACACACCGCTGCCGTGGCTGGGCAAGGACGACGTGCAGCGCATCGTCGACGAGGTATGTACCCCGGTTGCCAAGGAAATGGTGCGCCGCGGCACCCCCTATTCCGGCCTGCTCTATGCCGGGCTAGCTTGGGGCGACGAGGGCCCAGCGGTGGTGGAATTTAACTGTCGCTTTGGTGACCCAGAAACCCAAGCGGTGCTCTCGCTCCTACAGTCCCCGCTGGCGCAAGCGCTCAACGCCACCGCCACCGGCACCCTGGCAGAACTTGCGCCGCTGCAGTGGGAAGACGGCTTTGCCATCACCGTGGTCATGGCGGCAGAGGGCTACCCAGCCTCGCCCCGCAACGGCGATGCCATCACGGGCGAGGGCCTCGAGGATCCAGAGCGCGTGCTGCACGCCGGCACGAAACGCTCCAATGGGGTATTCCAAAGCAATGGTGGCCGCGTGCTCAACGTGCTGGGCAAGGGCGACACGCTAGATGCCGCGCGCGAGAATGCCTACGCCACCGTCCAGGGCATTGAATTTGCGGGAGGGTTTGTCCGTGGGGACATCGGCAAGCGTGCGGCAGCCGGTGAAATTTCTATCTAGCAAGTAGCCACGGGGGAGGGCAGGCATGGAATAATAAGCCACGTGGCTGAGAAGAAGAATATCCCCAACGTCCTGTCCTCCCGTTATGCTTCTGCGGAGCTTGCCAATATTTGGAGCGCGGAGCATAAAATCATCCTCGAGCGCAAGCTATGGATCGCCGTGATGCACGCCCAGAAGAACCTGGGCGTGGACATCCCCGCCAAGGCCATTAGCGCGTATGAAGCCGTTATCGAGGACGTAAACCTCGAATCCATTGCTGAGCGCGAGCGCGTCACCCGCCACGATGTGAAGGCCCGCATCGAAGAATTCAATGCGTTGGCCGGCTACGAGCACATCCACAAGGGCATGACCAGCCGCGATCTCACCGAGAACGTGGAGCAGCTGCAGATCCACACCTCGCTGGAAATCATCCGGGATAAGGCCATCGCCGTGGTCTCGCGCATCGGCCGCCACGCCGCCGAGTACCAATCCCTGGTCATGGCCGGGCGCTCGCACAACGTGGCCGCGCAGGCCACCACGCTGGGCAAGCGCTTTGCCACCGCCGGCGATGAAATGCTGCTGGCCATCGAGCGCGTGGAAGACCTGCTGTCGCACTACCCGCTGCGCGGCATCAAGGGCCCCATGGGTACCTCGCAGGACATGCTGGATCTCATGGGCGGTTCCGAGGATAAGCTCGCCTCCCTAGAGACCAATATTGCGGATTACCTAGGCTTCCGCCGCATCTTCAACTCCGTGGGCCAGGTGTACCCGCGTTCGCTGGATTTCGATGCCATCTCCTGCCTCGTCTCCCTGGGCACCGCCCCGGCATCGCTTGCCACCACCATCCGCCTGATGGCTGGCAACGAGACCGTCACCGAGGGCTTCAAGGAAGGCCAGGTGGGCTCGTCCGCCATGCCGCATAAGATGAACGCCCGCTCCTGCGAGCGCGTGACCGGCCTGCAGGTCATCCTGCGTGGCTACCTCACCATGGCCGCAGACCTCGCCGGCAGCCAGTGGAACGAGGGCGATGTCTCCTGCTCGGTGGTGCGACGCGTGGCGCTTCCCGATGCCTTCTTTGCCATCGACGGCCAATTCGAAACCTTCCTTACCGTGCTCGATGAATTCGGAGCCTTCCCCGCCATGATCGACCGCGAGCTGGAGCGCTACCTGCCCTTCCTCGCCACCACCCGCATCCTCATGGCGGCGGTGCGCGCCGGGGTGGGCCGCGAGACCGCCCACGAGGTTATCAAGGAAAACGCCGTGGCCGTGGCCCTGAACATGCGCGAAAACGGCGGCAACCAGGACTTGGTCCAGCGCCTTGCAGCGGACGACCGCCTGCCCATGGACGAGGCTGAGCTCGAAAGGGTCCTCGAGGATAAGCACGCCTTCATCGGCGCCGCCGAATCCCAAGTCTCCCAGGTCTTGAACCGCATCAAGGCCCTCGTGGGCGAGCACCCGAAGGCCGCCGCTTATACTCCGGGCGAAATCCTTTAGCGCTGTGCGCGGGCTTACGTTCCCGCGCACGCCCGCGCGTTATGATGAAGACCATGCGTCCTGAGCTTTCTTCTTATACCCATGTAGCCTCCGGTAAAGTCCGCGATATTTACGATGTGGATGACACTACCCTGCTGATGGTGGTCTCTGACCGCATCTCCGCCTACGACTTTGCCTTGGAACCGGCCATCCCGGACAAGGGCCGGGTTCTCACGGCCACCTCGAAGTTCTTCTTTGATGCCATTGACTTTCCCAACCACCTCGCGGGACCGCTTGATGATGAGCGCATTCCGGAAGAATGCTTGGGTCGCGCCATGGTGGTCAAGAAGCTAGACATGTTGCCCTTTGAGTGCGTGGCGCGCGGTTTCCTTACCGGTTCCGGCTTGAAGGAATACCAGGCTGACGGCACCGTGTGCGGCATCGAGCTGCCCGCCGGCTTGGTGGAGGCCTCCCGCTTGCCCGAGCCCATTTTCACTCCGGCCACCAAGGCTGAGCAGGGCGATCACGATGAGAACGTCTCTTTCGAACACGTGGCAGATAAGCTCGGCCGCGAGCGCTCCGAGGAACTGCGCGCGGCCACCTTGCGTATTTATGCCAAGGCCGCCCAATTGGCGGAGGAGAAGGGAATTATCTTGGCCGATACCAAATTCGAGTTCGGCCTCGATGCGGATGGCACGCTCGTGCTTGCCGATGAAGTCCTCACCCCCGATTCCTCCCGCTACTGGCCCGCAGATTCCTACGTGGAAGGCGAGGTCCAGCCCTCCTTTGATAAGCAGTACGTGCGCGATTGGCTGACTTCTGATGCCTCCGGCTGGGATAAGTCCTCTGAGACCACCCCGCCCGCGCTTCCCGATGACGTCGTTTCCGCCACCCGCCTGCGCTATATCGAGGCCTACGAAAAGCTATCGGGTGAGCGCTTCGCGGACTTCCTTGCGCCGCGTTCCTAGCCGCCCAGGCCGGTCTAGGCCGGATAGGGCAACCGCGTGTTAGCTGGTTGCCCGCGGCTGTTGCACGCCGCTGGGGAACCGCCGGTGACGCGTACAGTGGTAGGGCATGAGTGATGAAAAGACGACCGCACCGGTAGCCCCAGTCCACCCCGTAAAGCGCGAATTTCACGGCCGCGAATTCGTGGATAATTACGAGTGGCTACGCGATAAGCAATCGCAGGAAACCCTGGATTACCTCAATGCCGAAAACGATTACACGGCGGCGCATACCGGGCACTTGGATGCGATGACGGAGAATATCTTCCAAGAGATTAAATCCCGCATTAAACAAACCGATATGTCCGTGCCAGCCCGCCGCGGTAAGTACTGGTACTACGGCCGCTCCGAGGAGGGCAAGAACTACGGCTATTCCTGCCGCATCCCGGTAGAAGAAGGCAGCGATCCCTGGACCGCACCGGTGATTCCGGAAGAAGGAAGCCCAGAAGACGAAGAAATTATCTTGGACGCCAATGCCCTGGCAGAGGGAAAGGACTTCTTCGCCCTTGGTGCGGCCTCCATCTCAGATTCCGGCCGCTACTTGGCCTATTCCGTGGACTTCGCTGGCGATGAGCGCTTTGAACTGTCCATTAAGGACCTCGATACCGGAGAGCTGCTGGACGATCACCTCACCGGCATTTTCTACGGCGCTACCTGGGCAGGCGACGGCTATATCTTTTACTCCACGGTGGATGATGCCTGGCGCCCGGATGCGGTGTGGCGCCATAAGGTAGGCACCGAGCAATCCGCGGATGTGCGCGTCTTCCATGAGGAGGATGAGCACTTTAACGTGGGCATCGGCAGTGCCCGCTCCGATAAATACCTCTTCATTGGGGTGGGTTCGAAGATTACCTCGGAAGCCTGGGTGCTAGATACGGACAACCCAGAAGGCGAATTCCGCCCGCTGTGGACGCGCGAGACCGGCGTTGACTACGACGTAGACCATGCCGTGGTGGGCGGCGAAGACTACTGGATTGTCACCCACAATGCCACCGGCCCGAACTTCGCGGTGGGCTATGCCAAGGTCGATGAGGATCTTCCCGCCCTGCGCGAACTGCCGGAGCTTTTGGCACACGATGACACCACCCGAATCGAGGGCGTGGACACCTACCGCGACCACATGGTGGTGGGCTACCGCCGCGGTGGCATCGGCCGCGCCGCCATCATGCGCGTTGGCGATGACTTCGGGGAATTCGAAGAACTCAACTTCAACGAGGAACTCTTTACCGTCGCCGTGGACGGTAACCCGGAATGGGACGCGCCGGTAGTCCGCGTGAACTACGTGTCCTATATCCAGCCCGCGCAGCTTTTTGATTACCGCGTGGATACCGGCGAGTACACGCTGCTAAAGGAACAGGAAGTCCCCGGCGGCTATGTTCCGGATGATTACGTGGCCTACCGCATCTGGTCGACCGCCAGCGATGGCACCAAGATCCCAGTCTCCGTGGTGCACCGTTCTGACTTGGACCGCACCAAACCCAATCCGACGCTGCTGTATGGCTACGGCTCCTACGAGGCCAGCATGGACCCGTACTTCTCCGCGACCCGGCTATCGCTCATGGACCGCGGCATGATTTATGCGGTTGCCCACGTGCGCGGCGGCGGCGAGATGGGCCGTCAGTGGTACGACGACGGCAAGATGCTGCAGAAGAAAAACACCTTCACCGATTTCATCGCTGTGGCTGATGACCTCATCGAGCGCCGCGTGACCACCCCGGACCAAATGGTGGCCGAAGGTGGATCCGCCGGGGGCATGCTCATGGGCGCCGTGGCGAATATGGCACCTGACCGCTTTACCGCTATCCAAGCCGTGGTCCCCTTCGTGGACCCGCTGACCTCGATGCTCATGCCAGAGCTTCCCCTTACCGTTCCCGAGTGGGAAGAGTGGGGCGATCCGTACCACGATCCGGAATACTACGACTACATGAAGTCCTACTCTCCCTACGAGAATGTTGAGGCCAAGGACTATCCGGACATCTTGGCTATCACCTCGCTGAATGATACCCGCGTGTTGTATGTGGAACCGGCGAAGTGGATTGCGCAGCTGCGCGCTACCGCCACCGGCGGCGAGTTCCTGCTCAAGACGGAAATGGCCGCCGGGCATGGTGGCGTATCCGGCCGCTACGATAAGTGGCGCCAAAACGCCTTCGAATACGCCTGGACCATCAATAAGGCCACCGGACTTACGGAGTAACCGCGCAGCACAGTCACGCGCTGGCCGGCACCCTGGCCTGCGTTCTGGCCAGCGCGCGGATCTGGCGGTACTGTGCGATAATTTGAGCTATGACTAGCCACCTTCTGGTTTCTATCTCCAGTATTTTTGAGGACACTCGGAAGCAGGCTACAAGCTTCCTGTCGGTTCTGGACCGGGAGGAAATTCCCGTCTCCCTGCTCATCGCCCCGCATATTGATGGCAATTGGCACCTGGCCAAGGACAAGGACACTCAACAGTGGCTGAAGGATCAGGCGGCCGCGGGCCGTCCGCTTATCCTCAATGGTTTTGACCAGGCAGTCCAAGGCCGCCGCGCGGAGTTTGCCAACCTTAATTCGCACGAGGCGAAGTTGCGCCTAGCCGGTGCCACCCGGCAGATGGCGCAGATTGGTTTCGAACCCACCATCTTCGCGCCCCCGCGCTGGCGCATGTCTCCCGGAACGTTGCAGGTCCTGCCCAAATTCCCCTTTGAGGCGGCGGCTTCTACCCGCGGCATCCTGGAGGTGCCCACCGGCAAATTCCACCAAGCCCGCAACCTTTCTTTTGGTGAGGGCTTCGGTTCCGCCAAGTGGTGGCGTAAAAACATCATCCGCGCGGCCGAGCGCTCCGCCGAGCGTGGCAATACCGTGCGTCTTTCCGTCTCCGCCCGCAACCTAGATGACCGCAAGGTCATCAAGGACTTTGTAAAGGCAGCCCGCCGCGCCCTCGACGCGGGCGCTACTCCCGCTGATTACAGCATTTACCTGCCGCGTTAGTCCGGTGGAGGCCTCATAGTAGATCACATGAAACGAACAGATGAACTAACAACGCAACAGGCGGCAGACCTTCTGAATGTCTCTCGGCCGCGAGTCATCGAGCTCATGGACGAAGGAGCCCTGGAGGGACATACAGAATACGCCCACCGGCATCTGTATGCCTCCAGCGTGCAGGGCTATAAACGCCAGAGAGACCTTGAGCAGCGTGCTGCTGCAGACGAGCTCGCGGTGCTTTCTGACGAGATGGGCTTATACGAGTAGGCGCTCCTACTTGCTCAGGCCGTTGATGAAGTCCTTCGCCTGCTGGGGGAGCATGCCCCAGATACCAGCGGGGATGATCTTCTGCAGGTTGCCGGTGGCCGCCATGAAGCCGGGGATAGCGAGCAGGCCGGCCAGGATGGCAAAGCCGATAATGGCGCCGGTGCCCCAGGAGCTAGAGCCGAACCCGAAGCCTGGGCCATCGGTGTTGTCGTCCTGGTTGGCATCGTTGCCCTGATCGCCGTCGTCGGTGGATTCATCCTCGCCGAGCGTGAAGCCGACCTTGACGGGGTCGTGGTCAGAGGCACGGAAGGGGGAATCGTCGTAGAAATCTACGGCGTTGTAGTTGCGGCGGGAGTACTCAAAGGCGACGGGCTCGTCGGCGTTGATGTTCCACACTTGGGCATCGTCAAGCGCGCCCGAAGCAACCTCATTGGCTAGGACGTGGTCCAAGGTGCCGAGCAGGCCGCCGAACTGGTAGGAGGTATCGGCGCCGTACTTTTCGGCAGGCACGGTAAAGCCATCATTGCGGAAGACATCGAGCGCGGTTTCATGGGTGTAGGTATTGAAATCACCCAGGGCGAAAAGCGGCTTATCTTTCCAATCGTCCTGCTTGTGCAGGGCATCGAGCACGGCCTGGGCTTGGGCATTGCGGACGTTGGGGTTATTGCCCTGGCCATCGCCGGAATCCTCATCGCCCTTGGCCACCGAGCCCTTGGACTTGAAGTGGTTGGCCACGGCGACGAAGGACTCGTCATCGCTATTGAGCGGCTGGAATTCCTGGGCCAGCGGCTCGCGGGCGGTGCCGGAAAAGCGCGGATCCTGGAAGATGCGGGATTCGCCCACGGGCTTGACCACGTCCTTGTGATAAATGAACGCAGTGCGGATGACATCGGGGTGCTCAGGGACCTGTTCCTTGGACGGGGAGGGCACGAAGGCCCACTTCTCGGAGCCCGCGGCCTCGTTGAGTTTTTCGGTCAGGCGTTTCAGTGCCTTATCGCGCTGGTTAAAGTCCCCGGTGACGGCGTAGCCATCTTCGATTTCGGAAAGGCCGATGACATCGGCATCGAGGCCATTGATGGCGGCGACGATCTTGCGCTCTTGGTCCTTTAAGGCGGATTCGGTATAGGCGCCGCGGGTCTTGCCGCGGTTGACGGTGACCTTATTTCCTTCGCGGTCGGTATAGGCGCTGCCGCCGAATTCCTCGCCCAGGGAGGTGAAGTAATTCAGCACGTTGAAGGCGCCGATGGTGTATTCGCCCTTGACGTCATCAACGGCGTGCAGCTCCGCATCGCGGGATTCTTCCCAGGAGATGGGGAGATCGGCGCTAGCGGACTCACCTGTGACCGGCTCGGTGGGCTGGAAGCGCCACTGATCGTGGGAGTAGCCCACGATGACTGGGTGCTGGAATTCCACGGTATCGGTGGTGCGCAGGGACTTGATGGTCTTGCCGCCATCTTGGGCGATATAGGGCAGTGGGGTGTCCTTATCGGTCCTTAAATAATCGCGGGTGCGGCCATCATCTAAGGTAACGAGCTTTTCCGCGTTGTCCTTGGCCAGTTTTTGCAGATCGGAATTGGGGTCGGTGGAAGGGGAGTGGACATCGGAAGGCTGGCGGAAGGCCTCATCGCCCGGGGCGAGGCCGACCTCGCCGTATTGGTTGAGCGAGTAGTTATTGGTCACGGTGTGCGTGCCGGGCTGGATGAGCATGTGCTCAAAGGACTCGCGGGCGCTGTCGCCCTGGGGCAGCTCATCCACGGCGAGCGGGGTGACCTCCTCCAGCGCGGTATCGAGCTGCTTGAGGGAAGAAGCGCTGACCTGGGTGGCGCCGTAATACTCGGAAACCTGGCCGGTGACCTCTACGGAATCACCGATGCTGGGGTATTTATCGGCGCCCTTTTTACCCATGTGGACAAATAGCGCCTGGGAGGCATCGGTGGCTTCTTTGCCGGTGCCGCCGGTCTGGATGGTAAAGCCGTTGAGCCCGCCCTCGCTCCACACGCCGGTGACAACGCCCTGGGTAGCAACGTTTTGGCCCTCGAGCGGGGAGGTATCGCCGGGGCCTTGGATTTCCGCAATCGGGGTTATGCCTTCGGGCGCGGGAAGATTCTCAGAACCTGCGGAATTATCGGAGCCACCCGGCTGCGGGGCCGGGGACTCGTTGCCAGAGTTGGTAGGAGACGGTGCACCGATGGTGAAGTCTGCGGAGTTGTCATCGGTATCGGCGCCCGCCGCGTTGCGGAAAGCAGAGGTGTCATTAGACAGCGAGCCCGTGGGAGCTCCTTCAGACTTGGAGGCGGCGCCGTAACCTACGAGGTCAATGGTGTTGCCGGTGGCATCGGCAAGCTGCACCGAGCCTTTCGTGCCGGACATATTGACCTTGCCTTGCGCATCCGGGGTGGGAAGAGCCTGGGCCTGACCATTGCCGGCCGCACCCTGCACCAGGTAGTAACCGTGGGGAGCAATGGTGCCAGACAGGGTTATCTTGCCGCCGCTACTGCCGTTGGAGGCGAAGTACTCCACGGACCAGCCGGTGAGATCGATTGCAGCATCGGTGGGGTTATAAAGCTCGATGAAATCATTGGAAAAGCTCGCACCCTTATTTCCGCCACCGCCGTAGACCTCAGAGATGACCGCGGTGGAATTATCCGGGGCGGCCAAGGCGGTAGGCACCGCGACGGATAGGGAGAGGGTGGAGAAACTGGCAGCGAGGGCTACCCTGCCAAGGCGGCGAAGAGCCATAGAAGTCACCTTAATCATAGAGAAAGTTGTCATGGACGCCTTTTATTTTTACTCGCTGAACAATCGGTGTACCCAGGGTCGCAATCGGTGGGGTGTGTGCGAGCAGGCGGTGAAACCTGGGTGCCGCGCAAAATTCGTTTTCCTGTTGGTCGTAATTTACGCGGAGTTTGCATTACCGGGGTGAAAACCCTGCAGTGGGGGTATATCTAGGGATTGGGCGGGGGTATGACTACACTGAATCGGGCAGACCTAAGCCCCATACAGTAAGGCAAAAATTTCATGGCTCGTGTAGTTGTCAATGTCATGCCCAAGGCGGAAATTCTGGATCCGCAGGGCCAAGCTGTCGTCCGCGCATTGGGTCGCATCGGAGTATCCGGTGTCAGCGATGTGCGCCAAGGAAAGCGCTTCGAACTCGAGGTAGATGATTCCGTTACCGCAGAGGAACTGGATAAGGTGGCAGAAACGCTGCTGGCTAATACCGTCATCGAGGACTACGAGGTTACGCAGCTGGAGGTCAAGTAAGTGACCGCAAAAATCGGAGTAATCACCTTCCCCGGCACCCTGGATGATGTGGATGCCGCCCGCGCGGCCCGCACCGCCGGCGCCGAGGTCATTAACCTCTGGCACGCAGATGCTGATCTGCGCGGCGTGGACGCGGTAGTCGTGCCGGGCGGTTTTTCCTATGGTGACTACCTGCGCTCGGGCGCTATTTCGGCGCTCGCCCCCGTCATGCGCAGCGTCATCGACCGCGCCAAGGCGGGAATGCCGGTGCTCGGCATTTGCAATGGTTTCCAAATCTTGACTGAAGCAGGCCTCTTACCGGGCGCATTGACTCGGAATAAGGGCCTGCATTTTCATTGCACCGATACTTACCTGGAGGTGGAGCACTCCACCACGGCCTGGACCAGCGAGTTTGAAAAGGGCCAAAAGATTTTGGTGCCCGCCAAGCACGGTGAGGGCCGCTTCCAAGCAGGCGATGACGATATCGCCCGCATCGAGGGCGAAGGCCGCGTGGTCTTCCGCTATACCGATAATTACAACGGCTCCATCAATGGCATTGCTGGGGTAAGCGATGAGACCGGCCGGATTGTGGGCCTCATGCCGCACCCCGAGCACGCCATTGACCCGCTGACCGGCCCATCCACCGACGGATTGGGACTATTCGTATCCGCCATCAAGGCCGTCGCGGAAGCGCCGGCGGTTTAAGGAGGCCACCTACATGACCGTTTCTAATGACACCGTAGACAAGGCGCAGTCCACCCCGGATGAGCAGCAGCCGTACGTTGAGCTCGGCCTGAAGGATGACGAATACCAGCGCATCCACGATATTCTGGGCCGGCGCCCCACCGACGCGGAGCTTACCATGTACTCCGTGATGTGGTCCGAGCACTGCTCCTATAAGTCTTCCAAGACGCACCTGCGCTACTTTGGTGAGACCATGACGGAGGAGATGGGGGAGAAGATCCTCGCCGGCATTGGTGAAAACGCCGGCGTGGTGGACATCGGCGATGGCAATGCGGTGACCTTCCGCGTGGAATCGCACAACCACCCCTCCTACGTGGAGCCCTACCAAGGCGCGGCCACCGGCGTGGGCGGCATCGTCCGCGACATCATGGCCATGGGTGCGCGCCCGATTGCCGTGATGGATCAGCTGCGCTTTGGGCCTGCCGATGCCCCCGATACCAAGCGCGTGTTGCCCGGCGTCGTCTCCGGCGTGGGCGGCTACGGCAACTCCTTGGGTCTGCCCAATATTGGTGGCGAAACCGTCTTTGATGAAACTTATGCGGGAAACCCGCTGGTCAATGCCCTGTGTGTGGGCACGCTCAAGGTCGATGACCTCAAGCTCGCCTTCGCCTCCGGCACTGGCAATAAGGTCATGCTCTTCGGTTCCCGCACCGGCCTGGATGGCATCGGCGGCGTATCCGTACTGGCCTCCGATACCTTTGAAGACGGCGCGGAGCGCAAGCTTCCTGCCGTGCAGGTGGGCGACCCCTTCGCGGAAAAGGTGCTTATCGAATGCTGCCTGGACCTCTACCACGCCGGTGTTGTGGTGGGCATCCAGGACTTGGGCGGCGCCGGCCTGGCGTGCGCCACCTCTGAGCTGGCCGCGTCCGGCGATGGCGGCATGGAGGTCAACCTCGATGCCGTGCCGCTGCGCGCGGAAAACATGACCGCCGCGGAAATCCTCGCCTCCGAGTCCCAGGAGCGCATGTGCGCCGTCGTGGCACCGGAGAACGCGGAGAAGTTCCGCGAAATCTGTGAGCATTGGGAGGTCACCTGCGCCGAAATCGGTGAGGTTACTGAGGGTGACCACCTGGTCATCCGCCACCAGGGCGAGGTCGTGGTCGATGCGCCGGCTGGCACCATCGCGGATGAAGCGCCCGTCTACGAGCGCCCTTACGCCCGCCCCGAGTGGCAGGATGAGCTGCAGAAATACCAGGGCACGGACAAGCGCGGCCTGGTGGAATCCCTGCAGAAGCTCGTCTCTTCGCCTTCGCTGTGCTCGCGCGATTTCATCATGAATCAGTACGACCGCTACGTGCGCGGCAATACCGTCCAGTCCCATCACGCGGACGCGGGCGTGCTGCGCATCGATGAGGAGACCGGCCGCGGCGTCGCCGTTTCCGCCGATGCTTCTGGCCGCTACACCAAGCTGGACCCGAACATGGGCGCGCGCCTGGCCCTGGCGGAGGCCTACCGCAACGTCGCGGTCACCGGCGCCAAGCCCGTCGCGATTACCAACTGTCTAAACTACGGTTCGCCGGAGAACCCGGACGTGATGTGGCAATTCCGCGAATCCGTGCATGGGCTTGCCGATGCCGCCGTGGAACTGTCCATCCCCGTCTCCGGCGGCAACGTCTCCTTCTACAACCAGACCGGCTCTGAGCCCATCCTGCCCACCCCGGTCGTGGGCGTGCTCGGCGTTATCGACGATGTGCACGAGGCCATTGGCAATAACCTGGGCACCGTCAATGAGAAGGAAGTCCTCATCGCCTTGGGCGAGACCAAGGATGAGTTCGGCGGTTCCATCTGGCAGCTGGTGAGCGCCGAGGGCGCCGACAAGGACAACCTCAATGGCCTGCCGCCGCAGGTGGACATGGCCAATGAGAAGCGCCTCGCGGGCTTCTTCCACGGCAACGATCTGCTTACCGCCGCACACGATGTCTCTGAAGGCGGCCTAGCCGTCGCCGCCTTTGAGATGGCCAAGCGCGCCGGTGCGCTTGCCGATGCCGCCGGCCTCGGCCTCGACCTCGATCTCACCGCCGTGCACGAGGACGCCTTCACCGCGGCCTTCTCCGAGTCCGCTTCCCGCGCGCTCGTGGCCACCACCGCTGACCGCGCCGATAAGGTGCTCGCCCGTGCGGCAGAGCTCGGCATCCCCGCGGCCATCGTGGGCGAGACCACCGAAACCGGTGCCCTTACCCTGGGCGGCGAATCCGTGGCCATCTCCCAGCTGGTTGAGGCATGGTCTGCCACCTTGCCTGACCTCTTCGGTCACGCCGTGGGTGCCAACTCCGTTGTGGAGTAAGCCAGCCCCTGTCACCGCTTAGCTCAAGCCCGGCTTTGGCCGGGCTTGAGGAGCATTTAGACTATCTTCGGTGATCGGGGCCGTTGCCCAATGAGCATCGCCCTTTCTCTCTGTCTCGAATCGAAATTTTTATATTAGGAGTCCCATGAGCGCGCATTCCCGCCATCAAGCCTCCGCGCCCGCATCAACAGTGCTGCGGTGGTACCACCATTGTATTGGGCTGGTGTTTGGCCTCGTGGTTGCCGCAATTTCTGCCGGAAAACTGAATTACGGTGACTGGGGTGCGCTATGGATTGCTGGATTGCTCGTTCGCGATGGAAATCGGGAGCATCTATATAGAATCGATGAACGCGATTTCGCACTGCCACGTGGTGATGTGTGGTTAGACACCATCGCCCACTCTGATGTCACTGAGTTCCCGCACCCTTATGTTCACGTCCCATTTCTCGCGGATGTGATGAGCCTGGTCGTGCGGGTCATGAGTTTTGATGTCTCCGTGATTTTACTCGCGATTGCTTCCGGTTGGGCGTTGGTGGTGCTGATAGTCTCCGCCTGGTTCTTGTGGTTTGAAGAAGAGATACCAACCATGGCCTTGCTTTTTGGAATCCTCTTGGGCTGGGCATCGGTAGCTTTTCAATCATCGTTGCTACTTGGCCAGACGAGCCCGCTGATTTTTGCGGGAGTTGCCTACGGCCTTGCTGCTGCTCGCGTGCACCCAGTGCGCGCGGGAATTGCACTAGGGCTTGTATCTGCAGTGAAGCTAACCCCCATTATTCTCGTGCTCATCTGCGTGGTTTTCCCGCGGGCGCGGAAAGCGGGATTGGTAGCACTCGGGACAGGAGCCGTTGCTGTACTCTACTCAATCGTCGTTTCTGGCTGGGACGTGTTTACCTCTTGGTGGGATACCCTTCAGGACATCAAGGCGGCAATAATGGTCGCTCCTGTCAACGGATCGATTGCTTCCCAATTGAGCACCAACCGCGTTGAAGATGACAGCATTCTTGTCACCATCGTCCATGATCCTTCACTGGTTGCCAGCCTTATTCCGCCTTTTGTAGCCCTGGCATTGATTGCGCTGGTTATTGTTACCGCTTTGCGGTCACAGGAGCCGTGGCGCATTGCTGCCGTCGGCATCTTTACGGTTCTTACGGCTACCGCCAATATCTTGTGGGACCATTACGTCTTGTGTGCCGTATTGCCACTGCTAGGCGTTCTGGCCCGCGGGCAGAATCGCATCATTTATGTTGTGCCGGTCTTGGGGCTCTTCTTCTTCCCACCACTGGCCAAGGCAGATTCTGATATGTGGTTGTCGTGGTCCTCTTTCATCGCCTTGGTGGGCTTCGTCATCGCACTGTGTATCGCGGAGTTAAGCCGGAAGGACGCCCTGCCTCTGCGGGACCGCCGCCTTTCCTTCAAAAAGGCGAGTTAGTAGGCGGCTTTTCTCCACTAAATCCGCTACCACGCACCTCCGGAACCGAGGACTTGAAGATCGCTGCCCGGCTGCTATCCGCCCGATGATGGTGGCACCCACTCAGTGATGGTGTATATCCACGGCGGGCAGTTGGTGCTGAATGCGCTTGCCGATGCTGCCGACCTCGGCCGGGCCTTATTGTTTGGTTTACGCTACTATTTAAGATCTATGGACAGTGAAGGAGGATCGTCATGGCACCTGTACGAGTGATGATTCAAACTGCTGTGCTCGCTTGGGCGGTATCCCGCACAGGGCTCTCACAATCCGCGCTACTCAAGCAATTCCCCAAAATCCATGAATGGGAAACTGGTGAAGAGCGTCCCACTCTAAAACAAGCGAAAGACCTAGCGAAGAAAGCTCACATCCCTTTCGGCAGGCTGCTTCTCGATGCCCCCACAGGCGATGGAGTTGAGGTCGCGGATTTTAGAACCGTGCGCAATGAGCAGCTCGATACGGTCAGCCCAGAGCTGCAGGAAGTCATGTTCGCTTCCCAGACTCGCCTCGATTGGTACGCCGAATACGCACGGGACATAGGAATTGATCCGCCGGAGCTTTTCCGTAGCGCGACGATTTCTGAGTCTGCAGCGGTTGCTGCTAGTAGCGTTCGGGACGCGCTCCGCCTCAAGCAAGAAGCTCCTCTTCCTGGGCGTGACAAAGTTCGTGAATTGGTTTCATTGATGGAAGATGCCGGGATACTCGTCGCCCGAAACTCCATTGCCGAAAACTCCACCCGTAGGGCACTTAATGTAGAGGAATTTCGTGGATTCACCCTTGAAGAGGATGGCTACTGCCTAGTTTTCATCAATACCCGCGATACCAAGACAGCCCAGCTTTTTAGTATTGCGCACGAATTGGCGCACGTTGTGCTTGGTAAACCCGGAATTTCTGATCATTCGGAGCGCCTAGAAACTGAGCAATGGTGTAATCAATTTGCTGCGGCCTTCTTGTGCCCGGGAGCTTCCTTAAGGGAGGATTTCCAGCCCACTGACGAGCTAGAGGAACAGGTATCAACGCTATCCAAGATATACGGTATGAGCCGCGAAGCATTGTTGTGGCGGCTAGTAGGACTTGGAATTGTCCCACAAGAAGAAGCTATTCCACTTGCGGCACGGTTCCGGAAAGAACAGGCGCTAATAAAGACTTCACGAGATGCTAAAGGTGCGCCTCCCCGCCATGTTTTAATTAAATCAAGGGTGGGAGAGAGATTTTTTGAGACAGTATTAGACGCCGCAGAATCAGGAGTCCTACCTGAAAAACAAGCTGCAAGTCTTCTGGGAACAACTACGTATGATTCCTTTGAAAAGCTTGTGTCGTCTGCACGATCTTCGGGAAGAAAAGCGGTATAAGCGATGTACGTCATCGATACGAGTTTTCTTGGTGAGTTAACGACTACTTATCCAGAAGATATATTCCCTAGCTTATGGAAAGAGCTTGAGACGAAGCTTTTCGTTCCGGGGATTTGCTTCCATGATGAGGTCCACGAAGAAATGAAGAACTGGGGGCATCCTCGCTTTGCGTGGTATGAAAACCTTGTCCGGCCCAGTCAGCGGTTGTCTCCTGATAAGGCAGAAATCCTAGCTTATGAAGAAATGACACGTTGGGTCAGTACGGAGCGCGAGCCTAAATACAAACCAAACGCAGTAAATATATTTTTGGATGCTGCAGATTCTTGGTTAGTTGCCTCCGCGTATCGGCATAAAGCGAAGATTGTAACCAACGAGAAACCCGCGCCAAATGGAAAAGCACGAGTGAAGATTCCGGATGTAGCACAGTACTTTGGCGTCGAGTGTTTGGGTGGTATTGATTTCTTAAGAAAACTTAATATCAGTATTTAGTCTCCTGTATGTGGTATAGAACTTTGTGGAGCTAAAACCGCGTGTATGTAGGTGAATATCTCGTCCGCGAGAGCGTCGCTATGGTACTTCGAAAACATCGTCGTGCCCTTTCGCATTTGGCCGAGCGCCAATTCACGAGCAGCAAGCAGGATCGAATCTTCCATCAAAAGCTCATCGATTGCGAAGTCTCCGGGATACAGGATGGTCTTAACAGGGCCTGCTGAACGATAACTACTTCTGAACGTGTAGCCGCGCATATACGCCGGCGGCTCGTAGGTATCAGCGATATTTAATGTCGTGCAGGGCTTCCAAGTTCCGCCTTTGGAATTGCGACTAATTCTTAGGAAGAGCATTTCCACGTTGTTAATGCTCAAAGTGGCCACGCGGCGATCGATAGCGGACCTGTTTGTAGAGGGCATCGCCGTGACGGTCCAGATTTTCTTCTCCGTCAGATGTGGATAGGGGATGACATATGCCACGTAAGCGGACAGCGACCTTAAAATGTCCTCCCATCCAGGCTGCTTTCTAAGCTCCTCGAACTTTTTATTTGAAAGGTTTCGCTTTTTAGCGGTAACGGCTCGGTCGCCGATTTCGACCTCTCCTTCATCGGTAGCTTCTACGTCGAGCCATTTGGCTTGGACTTGCTGATCTATGAGCGCATCGAGTGGGGAATCGCCCAAAGGCTGTGCGAGGAGTGTCTTATTGCGCAGTAGAATTCCTGCTTTTCGGCGGCGTTGAATCTCGCCATATTCTGCCATGTTGAGGTCCCTCGCAGGAACCGGACAGAAATTTACGGCAACGATGTCAGGGTAGGTTCGCCGGTGGTCCGCTAGGCGCGAGGGAAAATTCACTGACTGACCCACGTATTGCTCGCCATTGGAAAACTCAAGCACATAGATGCCGCATGGATTTTTCAGCGTCAAGACTGCCGAGGGAGCCACATCGGAGGTGTAGTCCCACCTTTTGAATCGGAGATTACTCATTGCTTTCCCACTTTATTCGTCTGGTTCAAGTTAATCAGGCTGTGGTCGTGACTTCCTCGTAAAAGCGCGGAAACACTTGCGAGTGACTCCGGTTCTCTTACTGAAAGCAGAATCTCCACCATGCATTTCCGGAAACGAGGACTAACGTTGCCGGTATGAAGATCGTTGCCCGGTTGCTGTCCGTCCCGCTTGCGCTTGTAGCTTTCCTCTCGCTGTGGCTTGCGGTGGCGCCGTTTACGCCGCATATCCCGTACTGGGGCGCCGGTGCGCTTATTGGCCCGCAGTACGTAGGGCCGGTGATTATCTTTTCCCTTATTCTCTTGCTGCTTGCGGTGCTAGGAAGGTTCGCCTCCCGCAGCTTTTACGTGCCAGGCGCGTTCGCGGCGGTTGCGCTCATTGCAGGAATAGCGCTTTTTGGGACGCAGATTCATGCTGCGAAGGAGCAGGGGACCGACGTAGATATTCGCGCCGCGTTGAGCTGGGCCGGTGTGGAAAGCACCGATGAAGGCCCCGATCACACGGTGGCCTACGATTTCTTCCATGGCGAGGACCTAGACATGGATATTTATACGCCCAATGATGGCGGCACCCACCCGGTGATGATGTATGTCCACGGCGGCGGCTGGGATCAGATGAACAAGCACTCCCAGGCGTTCAATATGCGGCAGATGGCGCAGCGCGGCTACCTCGTATTATCCATCGATTACACGCTGTCCAGCTGGGATCAGCCCACGTGGAAGGTGGTAGCGGGGCAGGTGGGCTGCGCGATGAACTGGGTCAACGCCCATGCCGCAGATTATGACGGCGACCCAGGGCGTTTCTTTACATACGGCGAATCCGCCGGCGGCCAGTTGGTGCTGAATGCGACTGCCGATGCCGCCGCGCACCCCAACCACTTACCTTCCGCCGATTGTCCCGGCACGCCGGCCGTTCCCCGCGCCGTGTATGCGGACTCACCGGCCCTCGATGTCCGCCACATCTATGATTCTGACGATCCTTATGCCGCGCAGGGTTCCCGCGATACCGTGCAGAAATACCTGGGTGGAACGCCCGAGGAATATCCCGACCGTGCAGATTTCGTCACCTCAGCTACGCACCTCACCAAGGACATGCCACCCATCAAGATTGTCCGCAGTGACCACGACCGCCTTGTTCCACCGGAAAGCTATGATGATTTCCGCCGCTTAGCGCACCAGAAAGGCATCGAGCTTAGCGAGTATGTGCGTCCGCACGCCGATCATGCTTCCGCCCTTAGCGCGCACGGGGTGTGGAACCAACATCTTCTCCAGGCGATGCCCGCGTTTTTCAGCGAGCACGACCCGAAGAAACAATGGTTGGTTGGTAAACCTTGGTTTCGTGTTTAGGCCGCCTGAAGGAAAGAGTGCCCGTGGTTCAGATTGCTGACCTTGATGGCTCCAAAAGCTGCCCAGGTGACGTGGAGGAGGAGCAGAATTAGCAGGGCGGCGCTGACGGTATTCATCCACCTCATACCCCACTCGAGCGCGGCGGGTTGCGTGGATAAGGTCTGTGTGCCGAGGCAGCAGGTGCCCACGGGGAAGGTGCTGGCCCACCACGTGGGGTTATAGGACATTGGGGTGTTACTAAGGGCTGTTCCCCAATGCTTGATAATTGCATAGATCGATAGAGGGACACCGACGCTGAGCATCGCGACACCGTAGACCATGGCGCGGAAGTGCCATTGGTCGCCGGCGAGTAGTTGTGCTGCCGCGGTGGATTGGCCGACAAGACCCAGTGGGATCCAGGTGGTGGCAACCAAGCTGGTGGGAACCGTGGAAAAGACTCGCCGATAAACGAGGACGAACATGGGCAGTCCTGTGACCAAAGCCAGGAAAAAGCAGAACACGCCAATACCGTGGACAATCGAACCCCACTCGCCTGCTTGCGGTGCCAGCTGCGCCGAGGAAGTTGCAGTAACCATGGGCGCTACTAGTGGCAGTCCCCAGGTAAAGGCCGGAGAGTCGGGGCGTTTGAGGACAAGGAACTTTAGATACTTTATACAGGTAATTACGCTTAAAACGCCTCCTATTGCCCAACACACTGTGTGGATCAGCCAGGCATCCAAGATGAGAGAGTAGGCACTACCCAAAGCTAGGATGCCCATGGAGACCATGCCCCACGCAGGCATGGCTTTGGCGTTAAACCCTGGCTTACGGTACTTAATGAAACTTATTGAGAGCGCTAGGGCGACAAGCGTTGCGACGCTGAGCATGATTTCTGCGGGAAGGTGGCCCAGGGTTGGGCTCAGGTGAGCATCGATGAGAGACGAGGAGATTCCGAGCCCCATTACCGCTCCGGCCCAGCCAGGACCCAGCGGAGGAAGTTCTATCTCATTGCGAACCTTTAACATATTTTTCAGGTTAGGCACTGCTTGATGTGCGCGGGAGAGCGCATAATCCGAACGGGGTTACAATAAATGAATGTACCCCTCACGAGAAGATGGTAACGATGGATTCTCTCCCGTTCGACGCAGCTACGTTCCCGATGCTTTGACGGTTGATGCCGTCCTTGCTGTAGCTCGATATGGGGGTATGAACCAGGCTGCGAAACACCTGAATGTCTCCCAACAAACGGTTAGTACGCGCATCGCCAAGTTTGAAAAACGCCTCAATAATCGCATTTTTTGGCGCGGAGCCGCGGGTAGTTCCGTCACAGAAGTAGGCAGCCAAGTCGTCCGTGTGCTCGAGGGGTTAGAAGGCGCCTTGAACGAATGCGCGCGTGGCCTCGAAACAGCCGTTGGGGTTGGGGCCACCGAGGATATTAACTTGGTGGTTTCTCATACTGTGGCCGAAGTGGACTACCCCCGCTGGGCCGCGGCCTACCAACGCGCTCACCCACACGCTTATCTGCACATGCGCCAGCTCAATAGTCGAGAGGCGCAGCGCCACGTGGTTCAAGGGCAGGCAGAATTAGCGATTGTTGAGGGCCACTGGGTGGCCCACGAACTGCACGAGCGTGTGGTCGGACACGATGAACTCGTGGTTGTTGTCCCCGCAGAACACCGCTGGGCAAAGCCACACAATCACAATCAGCCAGCGATCCCCTCAGCGTCAGCATCGGAAACGAGGGTAGCTCCAGTGACGAAGGAGGAGCTGCAATCCACGCCCTTGGTGCTGCGTGAACAGGGAAGCGGCACACGAGAGGTGGTGGCGGATATTCTGGGAATGCTCGCCCCGCCGGCAGGGGAGTTCAGGTCTCTGGGAGCTCAACGTACTGCGATAGGCGCTCTGGGTGCGCCGGGGATTATCGCACGGCGAGCGGTGGAGCCACAGCTAGCCACAGGTGAATACGTAGAGGTTCCGGTGGTGGGAATCAGCTTTGACCGGCCGCTACGGGTGGTGTGGAGTGCGCAGAATCGCCTTTCTGATCCGGCCCAACAGTTTGTGCGCTTCCTTGTGGACTATGCGGGTGGGTGCGGAGACTAAAACACCCAAAGATTCAAAATATATCCAGCTCTGCGTAATCAGTCTCCGTACACAAACGGGCTGAAGCACTTGAGCCAGTCATTTCATCGGGATACAGCTAGCGAAATGCAGCAATAGCGAAGGAAACCTGAAGCACCGTCAGGCATAATACTTCTATGTCAAAGTTCTCTGAGGTCCTTGAACAGCTGCGCGAAAACCAACCACAGGCGAAGTACGGCATCGCCTTTGAAAAGCTCATGGTGAATTTTTTCCGTACCGATCCGACTTTGAGAACGCAATTTGATGAGGTCAGCCGCTGGGTTGATTGGCGCTATAACGGCGGCAAGGCGGATACGGGAATTGACTTGGTTGCCCGCCGGGTGGATGACGGCACGTGGATGGCCATCCAGTGCAAGTTCTACGCTTCCAATGCGCGCATCCAGAAATCTCATCTCGATTCTTTCTTTGAGGCCTCAGGGCATTCCTTTGAGACCGAAAACGGCAGCGAATACTTTGGCAGCCGCATGATTATCTCCACCACGGATCATTGGTCTTCACATGCGGAAACGGCGTTGGCCAACCAGATGATTCCCACCAGCCGCATCGGCCTTTCGACCATTGCAGAGTCCCCGATCAACTGGGATGTGGCCTTTCCCGGCTCTGAGGTGCAGGATAAAAATATCCAGATTAACCTCTCCCAGCGCGAAACTTTCGAACCGCGCCCGCACCAGCAAACGGCCATTGATAAGGCCATCGAGGGATTTAATACCCATGACCGCGGCAAGCTCATCATGGCCTGCGGTACTGGTAAGACGTTTACCGCGCTGCGCCTGGCGGAGCGCGTCGCAGAAGAGAATGGTGGCAAAGCCCGCATTCTGTTCCTCGTTCCTTCCATCTCCTTGTTGTCGCAGACACTAAAGGAGTGGACTGCTCAAGGCCGCCTAGACATGCGTGCCTTCGCGGTGTGCTCGGATTCGAAGGTTTCGAAGAAGGCGGAAGACATTGCGGTCTATGACCTCGAGGTTCCTGTATCTACGGACGGTGAGGAGATTACGCAGCGCTTTGCTTCTGGCAAGCGCGCCAAGGGCCTCAATATCGTCTTTTCTACCTATCAGTCCCTGCCGGCGGTCCATGAAGCGCAGCAGCAGGGCCTAGATGATTTTGATCTGGTCATTTGCGATGAGGCCCACCGCACCACAGGCATTACCTTGGCTGGGGAGGACTCCAGCAACTTCGTGCGCGTGCACGATTCGGATTACATCAAGGCTGCTAAGCGCTTGTATATGACTGCAACGCCACGGCTTTTCGATGACGCTGTTAAAGGCAAAGCCGCAGAGCACTCGGCGGAGCTGACCTCCATGGATGATGAGGGAATCTATGGACCGGAGTTCTATCGTTTGGGCTTCGGCGAGGCCGTGGACAAGGGCTTGCTTACGGACTACAAGGTCCTCGTGATGACCGTCGATGAATCCGTGGCAGCTAACGCCATGGCTCATAGTGAAAACAACCAGATCAACCTGACGCTGGCTTCTGCGATGATCGGTGCGTGGAATGGCCTGGCTAAACGCTCGGGTGAGTTGCAGGGAAAGAAGGGCGGTTTCGACGAAAACGCGCAGCCCATGCAGCGCGCGGTGGCCTTTGCCAAGGATATTAAGACTTCTGAGCAAATTGCGGAGAGCTTTCCTTCCCTGATTAGGACTCATCAAGAGTTGCTCAAGGACAAAGCGGCGCTTAGTGATGTCTCCTTAACCAACGTCGACCTGAACATTTCCGCTCAGCACGTCGATGGTGGCATGAACGCCATGGAGCGCGGGACGAAGTTGTCCTGGATTGAATCGCCCGCGGCCGAAAATGAAGCCCGGATACTTACCAATGCGCGCTGTCTTTCGGAGGGCGTGGATGTACCGGCGCTGGACTCGGTCATCTTCTTCAACCCCCGCAATTCCATGGTGGATGTGGTCCAGTCCGTGGGTCGCGTGATGCGTAAATCGGCGGGCAAGGATTACGGCTACATCATCTTGCCGGTCGCTGTCGCACAGGACGTGTCACCCTCGCAAGCCCTGAATGACAACCAACGCTTCAAGGTGGTCTGGCAGATTCTCAACGCACTGCGTGCACACGATGATCGCTTCAATGCCAAGATCAATTCCATTGCGCTCAATGGTGCAAACGCGCAAGATGAATTGCCTATTGACGTCAACCATGTTGGCGGTGACGAGGAGAAAAGCGATAAAGAAAAGCTTGCTGAGGCAGATCGCACCAAGTCCCCTGAGGCTTTTGAAGATTCCTCGGCCATGACGCAGCAGATTGCGTTATTCTCTCTGGAGCAATGGCAAGAGGCCATTTACACCAAGCTAGTGGATAAGGTCGGTACCCGCACCTACTGGGAAGACTGGGCCGATGACGTGGCCACCATCGCAGAAAACCAAGTCACCCGTATTACCGCGCTGGTAGACAACGCCGATGAGGATCTGCGCCAAGAATTCGATGAGTTTGTCGAGGGCCTGCGCAATAACTTGAACGATGGCATCACCGCTGATGATGCCATCTCCATGCTCTCGCAACACCTAATTACTGCACCGGTGTTCAATGCGCTATTTGAAAACCATGACTTCATTACGCACAACCCCGTAGCCCAAGTCATGGAGAAAATGGTTGCGGCTCTATCCCGGGCGAACCTTGATACAGAAACCGAATCGCTGGAAAAGTTCTACGAGTCCGTGCGCGTGCGTGCGTCCGAGGTAACCTCTGCTTCCGGTAAACAGCAGGTGATTAAGGAACTGTATGAGCGTTTCTTCCGCAAGGCCTTTAAGAAGCAAGCAGAAGCCCTTGGCATTGTTTATACCCCAGTGGAAATCGTGGACTTTATCCTGCGCGCTGCCGATGAGGTCTCCCGCAAGCACTTCGGCAAGGGGCTTAGCGATGAGGGCGTGAGCATCCTCGATCCTTTCGCTGGGACCTCGACGTTTATGGTGCGCTTGTTGCAGTCTGGGCTGATTAAGCCAGAAGACATGGCACGCAAATATGCCAACGAGCTATTCGCCACCGAGATTATGTTGCTGGCGTACTACGTCTCCACCGTCAATATCGAGACCACCTACAACGCCCTGCGTGAGGAAGCCGCGCAGCGCAATGGTGAACCAACACCGGACTACGTGCCGTTTACGAATATTGCCTTGGCGGATACCTTCCAAGTCCACGAAGATGGCGATATTCCAGACCTCAACATTTTCCGCGAGAACAACGCCACCATCGAGCGTCAAAAGAACGCGCCCATCAACGTGGTCATTGGTAATCCGCCATACTCCGCCGGCCAAAAGTCCGCGAACGACCTCAACGCTAACCAGAAGTATCCCAGCCTGGATAAGCGTATCGCTGATACCTACGCGGCCAAATCCACGGCACAGTTAAAGAATTCACTTTATGATTCTTATCTGCGCGCTTTCCGATGGGCTACCGACCGCATCGGTGACCAGGGCGTCGTAGCATTTGTCTCGAACGGCGGGTGGATCGACGGCAATACGGGTGACGGCGTGCGCTTGTCGATGGCCGAGGACTTCACCGATCTTTATATTTTTAACTTACGCGGCAACCAGCGCACTGCTGGTGAACAGTCACGAAAGGAAGGCGGAAAAATCTTCGGTTCTGGTTCTCGTAGCACTGTAGCCATCACCATCGGCATCAAAGATCCCACAAAGTCTGGTTTCCAGCTGCACTACCGAGACATCGGTGACTACCTCACCGCTGAAGAAAAACTAAGTATCGTCGATTCCTCCTCGATAGAAACCATTGACTGGCAATCTATCAAACCGAACAAAGAAGGCGACTGGTTGAACCAACGCTCTGAAGAGTTCGAGACTTGGCCCGCTATAGGTAGTAAAGGTGAGGTGGCCCAGAAGATCTTCGGAAAACTTTCATCGGGCGTCGCAACTAGCCGTGACGCATGGGTGTATTCATTGTCGATGAAACACTTGCGAGACAATATGCAGGTTTTTCTCGATAATTATTCAAAGGCGACAAAATCTTACAATAGCGAAGAAAGCTCAGTTCCCTTTAAGGATTGGTTGAAAGAAAATGACCAATTCTTAAACGGAATTAAGTGGACTGACATTCTTCAAAAGCGGGCTCAGAAGAACGAAAAAATCGAGCTAGATATGAGGGTTACAGCAAATGCTTATTATCGACCGTTCTTCCCTCAAAGGTTGTATCGAGACCCGAGATTGATGCACCGCCAGTATCAACTCCCCTCAATGTTCCCGACTCCAGAGCACTCCAATGTTGGGTATCTGCAACCCACGGTTGGTGCAAGCAAGCCGTACACCATGCTCGCGGTGGACCAGATTCCAGATCTCAATTTCTATGGTTCTGAAGGATCGCAATTCTTTACCCGCTTTACCTGGTCGCCGGTCGATGCGGAAGACGGTGGCCTGTTCGGTAAAGGAGGCATCGTTAAGCAGGGCGAAGCCAGTACGTACGGCCAGGTCGGTGAGGTTGTTGATGGGTATGTGCGGGTAGACAACATCACGGATGAGATTAAGCAGATTTACCGGGATGCGTTGGGCGGTGATGTCTCGGGTGATGACATCTTCCACTTTGTGTATGGAAAGTTGCATGACCCGGCCTATCGCACGCAGTATGCGGCGGATTTGAAGAAGATGTTGCCGCATATTGAAACGCCAAGCTCGCGTGCGGAGTTCGATAAGTTTGTCGCGGCGGGTAAGGAACTCATGGCGTTGCACGTGGATTATGAGTCTGTGGAACCGTGGCCGCTGGATATCCAGGTCAAGGGTGATGAGTCCAACCGTGAGACTTGGCGCGTGCAGAAGATGAAGTGGGCCAAGCGCAAGGACCCGGAAACGGGCAAGAACGTCAACGATGTGACGAAGCTGATCTACAACAAGCAGGTGACCATCTCCGGTATTCCGGCAGAGGCGGATCAGTACATGCTGGGCTCGCGCTCAGCGGTGGCGTGGTTGATTGACCGGTATCAGGTGAAGAAGGACAAGGCCTCCGGGATTGTGAATGACCCGAACGATTGGGCCGATGAGGTGGGCAACCCGCGCTACATCGTGGACCTGATTGGCAAGGTTACTCGCGTGGCGATGGAGACCGTGCGGATCGTGGATGACTTGGATTCTGATACAGGTGCATAGTTGTGGTTTGCACCCTTGAAGCTTCCCGCCTACGCCCGTAGACTTACGGTATCGTAACTTAGCTTTAGTGGGAGAAAGAAGTATCGCTGTGGCTCAGATACATACTGAAGGCAGTCAAGAAGCGGGGAAGTATTCCTTTAAGGAAGGCTTGGTGCAGCGCACCTATTGGATGGCGGACCGCGGCGAGCGGCCGCTGACCCGTGGCTGGGGTCATGCGCTGGCGGCGTTGCTTTCTGTCATTGCCTCCACCGTGCTTATTACGTATGCGTGGATGACGCTGCAGTGGTGGCAGGGACTAGGCGTTACTGTCTACGGCTTGGGCTTGGTGGGCCTTTTTGGTGTATCCGCGCTCTACCACCGCTACCCGTGGGCTAGTCCCCGGGCGGTGCAGTGGTGGCGCCGAGCGGATCACGCCACGATTGCGGTGTTCATTGCCGCGACCTACACACCGTTGTGCTTGATTGCGTTATCCCCAGGCCAGGCTGCCTGGATGCTAGCCACTGCGTGGGCGGGTGCGATTTTGGGCGTGATATTGAGCCTGGTGTGGATTGAGCACCCGAGATGGTTGGACGTTGTGGTCTATTTGGCGCTGGGCTGGCTGGTGCTACCGCTATTGCCCACGCTGTGGAGCCAGGCTGGTCCGGCGGTGGTCTGGCTGCTGCTGGCCGGCGGGGTGGTCTACTCCGTGGGTGCGCTGGTCTATGGCTTTAAGTGGCCAGGGCGCAACGCGCGTTATTACGGCTATCACGAGCACTTCCACACCGCGACCATCGCGGCGGCGGTGGTGCACCTCGTGGCGGTGTGGCAGGTTGTCGTAGGGGCTAGCTAAACCACGTTCTTCATCGTAATCCGAAGTGCCTGGGTGAGCGCGTATACGAATCTCTTACTTAAGCAACACTAAGCCGGTACCGTCCATTTTCTGAAAATAGCGCTGGCTCGTAATACGAGGTTGTCAAGATCGTCTTCAGAAGCGGTTATAGAAGTAACTAAATCTGCCCCAGCTTCTGCATTTTGCATGCGACACGGACGAGGAAGTTGGCGACCTTTTCCTCGTCCGTTGGTACTTCTTCATTAGATGGCATGCCTGTTTAGCGGTTCGCCAAAATCCGGAAAGTTTCCCGCCAGTCGTGTTCGACTTGCTTGGCTTGTGGTGAAGCTAAAATCTGCTCCACGTCCTCGTCGAGTTCGACATTGGGTAAGAGAACTTCTGGTGATTGAAGCGGAGATTGAGGAGTGGGCTTGCGCGAGTCTAATGCTTGGGAAAACTCTTGAAGTATTGCCGTAGCTTGGAGAACCTCGTTCGATTTTTGATCTTTCGCAATGCCACGACGGGCCTTGTTCCAGGCAAGTCCATGACTCAAATCAGACAGCTCGGTGGAGTCAACGCCACCGTAGAAAGTAATAATGCTATCTACTACTTCGCGCTCGTATGCACTTAGATTTTCGCTAAGGCCCCCAGGCACGCAAGGAACCGGCCAAGGACGGTGGGAGCCCGCTACCTGCCATGTCCGAGCGTGTAGCTCACGGGAGACGGGGCCATGCCGCCAAGCCTGAAACTCTTCGCAAAACATTGGCCGCCCTGTCCACGCGAAATGCCAGCCTTGGGAAAAGTAGCACAGCTTGTACAGCTTAAGCTTATCTACATTGGGAATACGTTCAGTGATGTATTGTCCCGCATCTACAATGCTAGCCATGCTCTCCTCCTTTCAGTGCTGCGACAAATTATACGGCCTCATCCGTTAGCAGGAAAGAGCGCTTGTGCATCGGTTCCGGTGGCCACGGCGGCAGCCAGCAGCATGCGGGATTGCGGCGCGCGGAGATCGCCGGAGGTGATAACACCGGCATCGGCAAGCGTGGCGCCGCCACCGGCACCGCCGTAAATACCGGCGACGGGGCCGTGATCCACGCGGGTGGTAAGTACAACCGGAACGGTCTTGGCGGCTTCCATGGCGGCGTTGGCCAGATCCGGGCCGATGTTGCCGGAACCCATGCCCTCAATCACGATGGCCTGTGCGCCTTTGGCCAGGGACTGCTCAATCAGATCGGCGGGCGCGTCGGGGTAGGCGGCGATGATGTCGACGCGAACATCGCGAAGAGGCGAGTAGTCGAGGGCTGCTGGGCGCTCGGGGAACTTCTCTTCGCTATTGGTGGCAAAGCCGTCGGCCTTTTCCGTATCGGATTTGAATGCGCCGCGGGCGGGGATGACCTTACCGCCAAAGGCGATGAACGTCCCGTGGCCCGCGTAATCAGGGTTCGTGACGGTCTCTACTGCGGTGGCGAGGTTTTCTGGCCCATCTGGGTCGGAGTCATCGAAGGGGCGCATCGCGCCGGTGAGCACCACGGGCTTGTCGCTGTCGTGGAAGGTATCGAGCGCGATGGCGGTTTCTTCCATGGAGTCCGTGCCGTGGGTGACGATGATGCCATCGACGTCATCGCGCTGCAGCTGTTCGTGCACGGCGGTGATGATCTTATCGGTATCAGCCAAGTTCATCGCGGAAGAATCGAGATTAGCGATGTCTTTGACCTCAAGATCGAGCTTGTCTTTATCGAATTCGCCATACAGTGGCTCTACCAGGTCAGAGCCGGTGACGGTGGGAACCACCGCGCCCTTGTCATCATGGGTGCTGGCGATGGTGCCGCCGGTGGAAAGAACCACGACGTGGCCTTCAATGGCGGAGCGCTCCTTGGCCGCTGCGCCAGCCGCCTTGGAGGAGGTGGCGCTGCTGGAGCTCGAACTCGTAGCGGAGCTGCTGGCGCTACTGGAGCTGGTCGCGGAGTTGGAGCTCGACGCCGTGGTGGATGACTCCGAGGTTTCTTCCGTGGTGGACGCAGACGAGCTGGTCGTCTGCGTGGCGGAGGCATCATCCTTGTCTGTCTGGTTGGCCGGGTTCTGACAGGAGGCCAACAATAATGCGGAGGCAACTAATGCGGCGGAGTTCTGCACCCTGCGGCGCAGGCGTGGGTTAGACATATCAGCTCATTTCTCTAGCGTGGTTTCTGTTACCTATTTAATACCACGCTAGGGTATAAGCGCCGCGCCATAGAAAATGTATTGAAAATTTAATCCACGTGTTGGTGATGCGGCGCCACAATGAGCGGCTTAGGGGAGTACTCGCCGCGCAGTTCGCGCAAGATATTGGCGTGTTCGGCCAAGCGGATGTCCTCCTCCGTCTGCGGGGTGAAGGTGCGCGCGGTCATCGGCTGCCCATCGCGGTCCATGCCAATATAGGCCACGGTGGCGTGGATGGCGGTCTTTAAATTGTCGCGGCCGCCGCGGGGATCGTCGGCGCGGACGTGGATGGACATCTGCATGGAGCGGGTATCGGTGCGCATCATGCGGGCATCGACCTCAATGAGATCCCCGATGGAAATGGGCCGATAAAAGCGGATACCGCCGGCATAGACGGCCACGGTGCGCTCGCCGGACCACTCCATGGTGCAGGCCGTGCCGGCCTCATCGATCCACTGCATCGCGGTGCCACCGTGTACCTTGCCGCCCCAGTTGACGTCGGTGGGCTTGGCTAAAAAGCGGTTGACCATGCGCGGGGCATCGGATGGCCCATCGTAGGTCTGCTTGTCCATTTCCTGCTCAATGGCCTTGCGCAGCTCGATGCGGGATTTCGCGGCCTCGGCCACGCGCAGGTGCTCATCGGAATCCGGCACGAAGGTGGGCACCGGGGTGGTCTTATTGCTCTCGGGGTCCTTGGCTACGAAGATCACCAAGCAGTCGCAGGCGCGGGTGAAAATGCCTTCGCGGGGATCAGCAGAAAGCACCTCGTTGATGATGTGCATGGAAGACCGGCCGGTCATCGCAATGCGCGAGCGCACCTCTACGATGTGCCCGGAGGGAATGGGGCGGGTGAAGTGGATATGGCCCACATATGCGGTCACGCAGTATTGGCCGGACCACTGCACGGCGCAGGCATAGGCTGCCTTATCGATCCATTCCAGCACGCGCCCGCCATTGATGCCGGGGGCGCCGGCCATGGTGACATCGGTAGGCGATGCCATAAAGCGCAGCGTGAGAGCAGGGGACTTTGGGGAATCCGCAGCGGAGTCAGTAGATGACATAAACAACAAGATAACAGTCGCTATGCTGTGGCTATGCATAAACCCGTTGATCCCGCCGCCACGCGCGCGGCCGTCATCGCCATCAAGGACTGGATTCAGGACCCGGACGGGCAACAAAAGCCAGGCAGGGCCCTGCTTGCCGATGCCGTCCGTCGCACCGCCCGCACCCTCGAGGCCGACGCGCCGGGGCATTCGGTGGAGCTGCGCGTACCCCCATTTGTTGCGGTGCAGTGCATTGAAGGCCCCCGTCACACGCGCGGCACCCCACCCAATGTGGTGGAAATGGATGCGGAGACCTGGCTGCGTTTGGCCACCGGTGTCACGGACTGGGACGAGGTCAAAAACACAGGTCGCGTTGATGCTTCCGGGTCGCGTTCAGGGGAGATTGCACAGTGGCTGCCGATTATTCCGTTAGTTTTCGACGGCCCAACGCGCTAATATAAACGCCGTGGTAGAAGTACATACTCCTAGTATCACTGACCTTGACGATCGTAACGAGGAGGAACCCCGCGAAGAGTGTGGCGTCTTTGGCGTCTGGGCTCCCGGGGAGGAAGTCTCCAAACTTACCTACTTTGGCCTTTTTGCTCTCCAGCACCGCGGCCAAGAAGCCGCCGGCATTGCGGTGGGCGATGATGACCGCATCGTCGTCTTCAAAGACATGGGCCTAGTGGCCAATATTTTCGATGAATCGACCCTTTCTGCCTTAAACGGCAATGTGGCGGTGGGCCATACGCGCTATTCCACGGCCGGTGGCAAGGAATGGTCCAACGTGCAGCCAATGTTTTCCACCTCCTCTACGGGCGTGGATATTGCCTTGGGCCACAACGGCAACCTGGTCAATTACCTCGAGCTGCGCGCAGAGGCCGTCGAGCGCGGCCTGATTAAGCCGCACGAGGAATCGGTTTCTGACTCGATGTGCTTGTCCATGCTGCTTGCCGATGGCGTCGATGACACCACCTCCGTCTTCGACTCCGCCCGCGAGCTCCTGCCGCGGGTGAAGGGCGCATTCTGCTTGACCTTTACCGATGGCCATACCATGTACGCCGCGCGCGACCCGCAGGGCGTGCGCCCGCTCGTCTTGGGCCGTCTGGCCAAAGGTTGGGTCGTCGCCTCCGAGACCTGCGCGTTGGATATCTGCGGTGCGCAGTTTATTCGCGAGATCGAGCCGGGCGAGCTCGTTGCCATCGATGAGGCGGGCATTCGCTCTGAAAATTTCGCGCCCGTCAAGCGCAGCGGCTGCGTTTTCGAGTACGTGTACTTGGCCCGCCCGGATAGCGATATCAACGGCCGCTCCGTCAATGCCTCCCGCGTGGAGATCGGCCGCCGCCTGGCCCGCGAATACCCGGTTGAGGATGCAGACCTGGTCATCCCCGTACCGGAATCCGGCAACCCGGCCGCGGTGGGCTACGCCCGCGAATCCGGCATCACCTTTGCACATGGCTTGGTAAAAAATGCGTACGTGGGCCGCACCTTTATTCAGCCCACGCAGACCCTGCGCCAGCTGGGTATCCGGCTAAAGCTCAACCCGTTGCGCGAGGTCATCGACGGCAAGAAGCTCGTCGTGGTGGATGATTCCATCGTGCGAGGCAATACCCAGCACGCGCTTATCCGCATGCTGCGCGAGGCCGGCGCCGCCGAGGTCCACGTGCGGATTGCCTCCCCGCCGGTGAAGTGGCCGTGTTTTTATGGCATTGACTTCGCCTCGCCCGGCGAGCTCATTGCCAACGCCAGTCCGTCCGATGACCCGGAAGAGATTTGCTCCACCATCTGCGAGACCATCGGCGCTGACTCTTTGGGCTTTGTCTCCATCGATGAAATGGTCGCCGCCACAGAGCAGCCTCGCTCCGAGCTGTGCACCGCCTGCTTCTCCGGCGATTACCCCCTTGGCCTTCCCGCCGGAAACCCCAATGCCGATGCCATGCGCACCCTGCTCGGAACCCAATAAAAACACTTAAGGAACTTTCAAAAACATGAGTGACAACACCTACGCCGCAGCCGGCGTCAATATCGAAGAAGGCGACCGCGCGGTAAGCCTATTTGCCCCACACGCCAAGCGCGTCACCCGCCCGGAGGTCATGGGCGGCCTCGGCGGCTTTGCGGGGCTCTTCAAGCTGGGCGATTACAAGGAACCCATCCTCGCCGCTGGCTCCGATGGCGTGGGCACCAAGCTCGCCGTTGCGCAGGCCATGGATAAGCACGACACCATCGGCATCGATCTGGTGGCCATGTGCGTCGATGACCTAGTCGTCTGCGGCGCCGAGCCACTATTCCTGCAGGACTACATCGCCGTGGGCAAGGTCGTGCCGGAAAAGGTAGCCGAGGTAGTTAAGGGCATTGCCGAGGGCTGCGTGCAGGCAGGCGCTGCGCTGCTCGGCGGCGAGACCGCCGAACACCCAGGCATGATGGGGGAGAACGAATACGACGTCTCCGCTACCGCCGTCGGCGTGGTTGAGGCCGATGGCGTGTTGGGCCCAGACAACGTGCGCGAGGGCGATGTACTCATCGCCATGGGCTCGTCTGGGCTGCACTCCAATGGCTACTCGCTCGCGCGCCACGTCTTGCTGGAGCAGGCGGGCATGCCGCTAGACGGGTACGTGGAAGAGCTCGGCCGCCCGCTAGGGGAGGAGCTTTTGGAACCCACTCGCATCTACGCCAAGGAATGCCTGGCGCTGGCGCAGGAATGCTCCGTATCCACCTTCTGCCACGTCACCGGCGGCGGGTTGGCCGGCAATCTGGAGCGCGTTATTCCAGAGGGCCTGAGCGCTGAGGTCAACCGCTCCACGTGGAATCCGGGCCAGATCTTTAAGCTCATCTCGTCCATGGGCAAGGTCGAGCTGGCGGAGATGGAAAAGACCTTCAACATGGGCGTGGGCATGATTGCCGTGGTCAATCCGGAGGACCGTGACCGCGCCTTGGCCATGCTCACCGCCCGCCACATCGACGCGTGGGAGCTGGGCAGCGTCCGCGAAGCAGACGGCGAAGAACCGCGCGTTATCATGCAGGGCGAACACTCAAACTTCTAGGTACAAGAGGAAGGCCTTAGGTTAAAAACCTAAGGCCTTTTGTGGATTTATCCGGCGAGCGGAAGATTAGCGCTCGTCGTCGTTGTCCTCATCCCATTCGTCGACATACTCGGCGTAGGGATCATCCTCTTCGTAGTCGTGGGAGTCACCCTCCTGCTGAGCAGCGAGTTCCCGCTGAAGGGACTCGATATCCATCTCGGGTGAGTTGTACTTGAGCTGGCGTGCAACTTTGGTCTGCTTTGCCTTAGCGCGTCCGCGTCCCATGTGCATGACCCCCTTGGGCTAGTAGGGCGCTCCAGGGATTCTTGGGCGCCCCATCGGCTTGTCAATTGTGTATCTTCCTGTAAGACACAATAGCGCGTGTGACGAAAAAATTCCGCACCGGCCCCCCGATGAGTGGAAAATCTACCGCCCGCGCAGCCGGTTTACCGCCTCGCGCCCGGCCTTTGGGCCCTCATCTTCGGGGATGGAGGACGCATCGATCGACGCCGCGGTATCGCCGATATCCAATGTGCCTGCATCTAGCGCAGAACGCTTGACTAGCCCTAAGGCAATGGGGCCGAAATCGCAGTCATCCACGATGGTGCCGATGCGACCTACCTTACGTCCATTAAATGAAATGTCATCGCCCACATTCGGCCGTTCCGGCGCGGATCCGTCGAGGTGGAGGAGCACCAAGAGGCGGGGAGAACGGCCCAGGTTCTCCACGCGCGCCACGGTTTCTTGGCCGCGGTAGCAGCCCTTATTCAGGTGCACGTGGGCGGGATTGGCATCGCTGCGGCTAATCCACTGCGGAACCTCGTGCGGGATGGATTTATTGTCCAAGTCGGCGGCAAGTTCCGGCTCGCGGGCGCGCACGCGCTCGGCGGTAAAGGCCATGAGCCCGGCCAGCCGCGCGCCCTCGGCCTCCAGGGCAGCCATGGATTCCACCAACTTTTCGCGCGGAACGGCGAGGTCAACCCGCTTGATTCCCGGCCACTGCACCTCGCGGGAAAAGACCACGGTGGGTGGGGTAGGAATATCGGCTTCACCCAGCAACGTCACGATGGCGATATCGGCTTCCTCGACCGTGACCTCAGACCAAAAGACCATCTTGGTCAAAAAGTCCTGGGCGGATTCGAACTGCGCGGCGGGCAGATCGAGGTAAAGGTCCTCGCCCGCGCGGGTGATATCCATGTGGTGCAAAATGTGGCCCTGGATATCTAGGTCGAGGGCGCCGGCGGAGAAGCCGGAGGGGGCATCGTCAAGCTTCTGCGAGAGCAGATTATTAAGAAAACCCGGTGCATCCGCACCGCTGACGCGCAGCACGCGGCGCTGCGAGCGGTCGATGGCGATGGTCCCGGTCTCGGCCGCACGCTGTTCCCCGAGGGGGTTGCCATAGTGCCAGGCCACACCTTGGGCATCGAGTACAGTCGCGTCCTGGTGCTCGGCGGCACCGGCGCGTTGAAGAAGTGGCGAAGAATAACTCACATCTACCGATGGTAGGGCATAATCGAGTCTATGAAACCCTCCCCGCGAAAAGAGCCGGTCATCTACGTCGTGGAACCCTTTGGTGGGTCGGTGCGCAAGCATTCGCCCTCCCTGCCGCTGGTTTATGCCGATGACGCCGCCGTGACCCGCGGCGATGGCATCTTTGAATCGCTCCTGGTCCGCGGCGGTAAGGCAGCTAACCTCGCCCGCCACGCGCAGCGCTTTCGCGATTCGGCGCGGGCGCTCGATTTGCCGGAACCGCCGATGCACAAGTGGGAGGAGGCGACCCGGCTGGCGATCGCGGATTATTGCGGTACCGATGCCGATCATCCCGATGCCAAATGCACCTGGACCTATACCCGCGGCCGGGCTTCGACCGGCGTGCCCACCGCGTGGGTGACGGTGCAGCCGCTTGGCGATGCCCCTCTTCGCCAACGCACCACCGGCGTCACCGTCCTGACGAGCCCGCGCTTGTGGCACGTGGCCGAAGAGCTACCGGCCAAGACACTCAACTACGCCGCGACGATGGCGATGCTGCGCATGGCCAAGGACAAGGGCTACGACGATCTCATCCTCACGGATCCAGATACCGGCGAAATCTTAGAGGGCGCTACCTCTACCGTCGTGGCGGTGCGGGGAAAGAAGCTGCGCACCGCCGCCGGCCGCGGCATTTTGCCCGGCACCACGCAGGCCGCGCTCTTTGATTACGCCCAGGATCGCGGCTACCGCTGCAAGGCCAAGCCGCTGACGGTGGAGTACTTGGAAAAGTCCGATTCGGTGTGGCTGGTCTCTTCCGTGCGCGTGGCGGTGCGGGTGACCAAGCTGAATGAAAAAACGTTAAAAGCCCCGGATAACGAGGAAGAAATCCGGGGGCTTATCGATGCCGCGCTAGGGGCCTAGCCAGCTTTTTAGCCGGCGATGCGGGTGAGCTCGGCGGACATGTAGGGGCGCATTTCGCCATCGACCATGCGCTCGTCTACCCAGCCCAGGTTGTTATTGGGCATGAGTCCGTACATGCGCTTGCCGGGGCCCAGGTTCTTCGGGCCGGTCTCGGTGACCATGGTGGAGGCGGATTCGAGCTGCCAAGCGCGCTCGTTGAAGGGCTCGCCGTAGAAGATTTCCACGATGCCGGTTGAAGAGGTGTAGGTGACCTCGATTTCATCCTTGGCGGAGATGCGCCAGAAACCGGTCTCGCGGGTAGACGGGCCCTGCGGCTTGCCCTCGGTATCGATCTTCCAGGTGCGCGAGCTAAAGGTCAGGTAATTCTCGCCGTCGTGGGCGACGACCAGCTGCTGGCCAAAGGTGTATTCGCTGCCATCGGTGTCGTGGGCCTGGCCCTCGCCCTGCCAGACGCCGACGAGGGGGAGGAGTCCTAGCAATCCATCGTGTAGCGACGGGCCCTGGCGCAGGTTGGCGGTATCGGCGGGAACGGGGGCATCGCCAAGCTCGATGGCGGGGATATTGTGGCTGGCCGCATCCTTCCATTGCTCGGCGGCCTGGTTGACCGCGTCATTGCCATTGAGCGCGCCGGAGGTGTTTTCCGGGTGGGACGCGGCGGCGGTCTCGACGTTCGGGGTATTGGTGTTCTCGGTATTTTCGCTCATGGGCGTCCAGCCTAGTCGTGCCGGGGCCGCTTTAACTACTAGACTGGTCCTTTGTGCATGCACTGATGATTTCCAATCCCAATTCGACCTCGCAATCCAACGGGCTCTTTCGCCAAATCGTGCCCGCCCTGCGGGCCGTAGAAGGCATGCACCTATTGGTGAAATTCACCCATTACCCAGGGCATGCAGAAGACATCGTCCGGGGGCTTACCAGGGATGATTATGATGTCATCATTGCTGTGGGCGGCGATGGCACCGTCAATGAGATTGTCAACGGCCTGCTGGGGCCGGCCGGTGGAGATCTCCCCAGCCCGCACGATGTGCCGGCGCTCGCCGTCATTCCCACCGGATCCGCGAACGTCTTCGTCCGCGCCCTTGGCTTCCCCAATACTCCGGTTGAGGCCATCCACGTTCTGGCTCGCATGCTAGAGCGCGATCTGCGCCGCACCATTTACCTGGGCACCTGGAACGAACGCTGGTTTGCCGTCAACGCCGGTTTTGGCATGGATGCGGACGTCCTCGCGCGCGTGGACCGCGCCCGTGAACAAGGCTTTTCCGCCACCCCGCTGCGCTACCTCAACGTGGCCATTCGGGCTTGGTTGCGGGCTCGCCGCAACCCGCCACAGATCACGGTGCACGCGGAATCCCGCTTGGGGCAGACGCTTCATAAGAAGGATTTCCCACTCTTGTTTACGTCTAATACCAACCCCTGGACTTTCTTGGGCCCCTTGCCGGTGGTGACCAACCCGCGCAATTCCTTTGATGAGGGGCTGGCGCTTTTCGGCCTGGAAAAGCTCAGTGGCGTGCGTGGGGTTATCGGCCTGCTGCACCTCTTTGGTGCCGATAAGCACGGCTGGCTCAAGCGGCTGGTGAAGGAGAAGACCCTAGGCTTTGATGATGCCAAGCGCGTCGAACTCGATTGCCACTCCCCGCAGCGCTTCCAGGCCGATGGCGAATCCGAGGGGACCTTCCGCCACGTGACGCTGACCTCTGTGGCCGATGCCATCGAGGTCTACGCGCCGCAAGACAGGCGGCAGGTGGCCCAGCGCTCCGTGCAGGAAGTGCTGCGGGACTTTATTCGCCTTCGTTAGGATTCCTCCTCATCTGGGGCAGGACCTACCTTATTGGCGGTATCGGCCGCCTTCTTTTCGGCCTCTTCAACGGCCCGTTGCTCCGAACCCTCGATTTCCAGCGGGGATAGCTGAGCCATCTGGACCTTGATATTGCGGCGCTGGACCTCAAAGTAAAGGGTTCCGCCCTGCAGCCTTACCATCGTGGCCTGCGCCGGCAGCGGGAGCTCGCGCGTATCGAAGTTGAGGGAAAACGCCTCCTTGAGGCGCGGATCATCGGTGCCGTAGACCTCCATGCGAAACTCCGGGCCCACTAGCCGCAGCGTGACCATCGCGGTGGACTTTTCCTTATCGCCGGGCAGGGTGCCGGTAAGCTCTGCCTCGGCAGAAACGCCGCCGGAGGGCGAAATATCATCCGGGTTGGCAATGGAGAGATCGGTAATGCCCAGAAGGCGCCCTAACGCCACGCCGTCCAGGGAAATGCCGCGCGAATATGTGGATACGGGCGCGCCTTCAATATCGCCGTTTACTACCTGCTCAGGGGTAACGGTGATATCGCGCAGCACGGTCGAGGCATTGACCATGCCCAGCTTGGGAACCTCCACGTCGAGCGCCTTGACCTGCAAGTAGGGGATTTCTTTAGAGCCTGCCGCCAACAGGTACGGGGTGCCGCCGATATACACCTGGGGGGAGTTTTCCAGCCGCGAGTTCTCCTTTACCTCCTGGGCAATCTTGTGCTCAGAATGCATGGCCACGCAGGCATCGGCCACCCATGCGGCAAAGACCACGCCCACCAGGATGAGGACGTGGACAATGCGCCGGTCGACTTTGACTACACTCACGCCTTCAAATTTAGCCTACGTATTATGGACACCATGAATATCACCGAAGAAAACCTCCCCGCCTCCCCAGAGCTGGCGGGCAGCCTGGAAGAACTAGCAGCGCACGCAGAAAAAGCCGACGGCATCGCCCCGCTGTCGGAGCAATTCCTCAACGGCCTGCGCGATGAGCGCCTGCACCACAAGCATTTGGTGGCTTGGCTGGACGGCGAGCCCATCGGCGTATCCAGCTGCGAGGATTCCACCGCGGAGCTTTTTATCGCCCCCGATTATCGCGGCAAGGGCTATGGCACCGCGCTTTACGATGCCACCGCTAACGCCACCACCAACCTCGAGACCTGGGCGCATGGCAACGGCAAGCCGGCTCAGGCCCTGGCTAATTCCCGCGATCTGAAGGTCACCCGCACCCTCGTGGTCATGGGCATCGAGGGCGGCGATCTGGATAGTGCAGCCCAAGTAGGCGAGCTTCCGCTGCAGGCCGCCAATTACAGCGAAGCGGTGGACAAGTGGGGCAAGGACACCGTGGAAAACGAGTGGCTGCGCGTGAATAATGAGGCCTTTAATTGGCACCCAGAACAAGGCGGCTGGGATTTAGAGCGCCTGCACCGCGGCATGGAGGCCGAATGGTTCGATCCTAAGGACGTTTTGTTCTTCTGGGACGAAAAAGAACAGGGGCACCCGACCCTGGCCGGTTTCCACTGGACCAAGTGGCACGAGGAGGAAGATCCCGGTTTTGGCGAGGTCTACGTGGTGGGCCTTGCGGAGGCGTACCGCGGCCAAAAATTAGGCGGACCATTGCTGCAGATTGGCCTGCGCCGCATGGTAGAAAAGGGAGCTCAGCGGGTTATTTTGTACGTGGAAGCGGACAATGAACCGGCACTGAAGGCCTACAAGCGCCTAGGCTTTTCCGTTGATGAAGAGCATGTCGTCTGGGGCTAGTGTGATTAAGGTCATGTCAACTTTCTAGCTTGTTCATTAATTGTTTACCTCACGGCACCCTGCTGGTTAATTCCTCCGGTTAGCTTTACTGATTGTGAGAAAGCCGCACCTGCGCACCTGCACCCCGCTTCCGAAGAGCGGACGTGGGATGTAGGTTCCCCTTTTTTATGGGGATGCGGTTTCCTCGGACAATCAATCTCTGATCTGCACCGGAAAGGGTTTTCCCGTGATTCGCAACTTCAAGCGCTCTGCCGCTATCTTCGGCCTCGTGGTCGCTACCTCTACCGCTCTCGTAGCTTGTTCTGAGGACACCTCCTCTGACTCCTCGGGTTCCTCCGACGGCAGCGGCGTCGCTGGCGAGCTTGTTGGTGAGGGCGCATCCTCCCAGCAGAACGCAATGTCCTACTTCGGCACCGCCTTCGCAGAGGACAACCCAGACGCAAACCTGTCCTACACCGCTTCCGGTTCCGGTAAGGGTGTTGAGGCTTTCATCAACGGCCAGGCAGACTTCGCTGGTTCTGACTCCCCGTTGAAGGAAGACGACGGCCAGATTGAGGCCGCCAAGGAGCGTTGCGACGGCAACGACGCATGGCACCTGCCTTCCACCATCGGCCCGGTTGCCATTGCTTATAACCTGGGTGACCAAGAGATCAACCTCTCCACCGATACCATTGCCAAGATCTTCAAGGGCGAGATCAAGAAGTGGAACGACGAGGCCATCGCCGCTGATAACGAGGGCGCAGACCTGCCGGACACCGACATCCACGTCATCTTCCGCTCTGACGAGTCCGGTACCTCCGATAACTTCCAGAAGTTCCTGAACGCCTCCACCGGTAACTGGGACGGCGAAGGCAAGCAGTTCCCTGACGCTGTAGGTGAGGGCGCAAACGGTTCCTCCGGCGTTGCTGACCAAGTAGCAAACATCGAGGGTGCCATCACCTACGTTGAGGCCGGCTTCGCTGACCAGAAGGAAGCTGACGGCGTCAAGAAGGCCAAGATCGACTTTGGCAACGGCCCGGTTGAGCTGAATGACGACACCGTCAACAAGGCACTGGAGAACCTGGAGTTCAAGGACACCGCTTCTGAGAACGACATGGTCGTTGACTCCAAGGCTCTCTTCGCTTCCGATGTTGAGGGTGCATACCCGCTCATCCTGACCACCTACAACATCGTCTGCTCCGCTGGCTACGATGACGAGACCGCTGAACTGGTCAAGACCTTCTTCAACGACGTTCTGGATCACCAGGATGACCAGTTGGCAGAGCAGGGCTTCATCCCAGTTAAGGGTGACCACCTTGACCGCCTGAAGAGCGCCGTTGACGCACTACAGTAAGGCGTAAACCGCGCTTTACCTCGCGAAATAACGTTCCGCCCGCCCCCACTGCCGCCCTCGAGACGCGCTTTGGGGGCGCAGGCATGTAACGCATGACCCTTTGTTCCACTTTAAATAAGGATTAGTACGTCTCATGGCAGACAATAATCTCACCAAGGCATCGACCTCGGAGACCCTCCCCGTCTCTGGCGTTGAACAGCCTCATACCCGTGGCGATAACGAGAATGACTTGGCTACCTCCAGCTCCGGTAGCTCCGTCAAGCGCCCCGGTGACCGCATTTTCGAATTCCTCTCCACGGCCTCTGCCACGCTGATTACCGTGATGATCGCGGCGATTGCCGCCTTCCTCATCTGGCGCGCCGTCCCGGCACTCAGCGTGAACGAGAACGGCCTGCTGGGCTTTTTCACCCACGGTGAGCGGTGGGAGACCACCGATACCTCCGCGATGAAGTTCGGTATCCCGACCATGTTCGGCACCACCGTCCTCATCTCGGTCTTCGCCCTGATCCTGGCCATGCCAGTGGCGCTTGCGATTGCCATCTTCTTGTCCAACTACGCCCCTGCACGCTTGGTTAAGCCGCTGGGTTTCTTGGTGGATATGCTGGCCGCCGTGCCGTCCATCGTTTACGGCCTGTGGGGTTGGCAGGTCCTCGGCCCGGCCCTGTCCAGCTTCTATACCTGGCTGGAATCCTGGGCCGGCGGGTTCTTCCTGTTTACCCATTACGATAATTCGCCCGCCTTTGCTACCGGCCGCAACCTCTTTACCGGTGGCATCGTGCTCGCCGTGATGATCCTGCCAATTATCGCCGCCACCGCCCGCGAGGTCTTCGTGCAAACCCCTCCCGGCCAGATCGAGTCCGCCCTGGCACTGGGCGCTACGCGCTGGGAAGTCATCCGCATGACCGTCCTGCCCTTCGGTATGTCCGGCTACGTCGCCGGCTCCATGCTGGGCTTGGGCCGCGCTTTGGGTGAAACCATGGCGCTGTACATGGTGGTCTCGCCGCTGGTGGACTTCCGCTTCTCGCTTTTCGATGGCGGCACTACCTTCGCCACGGCCATCGCCCTCGCAGCTGCCGAGTTCGGTAACGAGACGCGCGCCGGTGCATATATCGCTGCCGGTTTGATGCTGTTCTTGCTGACGTTCGTGGTCAACGCCATTGCCCGCGCCATCGTGAAAAGCAAGTAAGGAAGGACAACAATGACTACTACGACAAATAACAAGCCCGCCTCCGCCGGTGGGGCAACCTTCCTGGAAATCTCCGGTTCCCGCAAGGCGGCCAATAGTATTGCCACCGTCGTTGTATGGGCCGCTATGGCCTTGGCGATGGTCCCTTTGATCTGGGTCCTCTGGGAGCTGATCTCGCGCGGTAGCGGCGTGATTTTCTCCGCTGACTGGTGGACGCTGTCCCAGCGCGGCGTGATGAATAGCGCCGAAGGTGGCGGTGCCGCCCACGCCATCGTCGGTACCTTTGTCCAGACCGCCCTAGCATCCATCCTATCCATCCCGATCGGCATCTTTACCGCCATCTACCTGGTGGAATACTCCAAGGGTGGCTGGCTGGGCCGCACCACCACCTTCATGGTGGACATCCTGTCCGGTGTGCCCTCCATCGTCGCGGCGCTGTTTATCTTCGCCATGTGGATCACGCTCTTTGGCTTTGGCCGCTCCGGCTTTGCCGTCGCCCTGTCCCTGGTCCTGTTGATGATTCCCATCGTGGTGCGCAATACCGAAGAGATGCTGCGCGTGGTTCCCATGGACTTGCGCGAGGCTTCCTATGCGCTCGGCGTGCCCAAGTGGAAAACCATCGCACGCATCGTGCTGCCAACCGCCCTGTCCGGCATTGTGACCGGCATCATGCTGGCCATTGCCCGCGTGATGGGTGAATCCTCCCCAGTGCTGGTCTTGGTTGGTTCCTCCTCGGTCATCAACTGGGACGCGTTTAAGGGCTCGCAGTCTTCGCTGCCGCTGATGATGCTTGATATGTACAAGGCCGGCGCGCAGCCTGCCGTGCTGGATAAGCTGTGGGGCGCAGCGCTGACGCTGGTTATCCTCATCGCCATCCTCAATATTGCGGCGCGCGTAATTTCCGCGAAGTTCTCGGTCAAGAAATAGCCGCACTCGATTCCGCCACTTTTACACCCCTTAAGAGGAGAAACCTCCACAATGTCTAAGCTCGAGCTCAATGACGTCGATATTTTCTACGGCGATTTTCACGCCGTGCAGAACGTAAATATGCAGATCCCAGCGCAGGCCGTGACCGCCTTCATCGGTCCCTCCGGCTGCGGTAAGTCCACCGTGCTACGCACCTTGAACCGCATGCACGAGGTCATCCCTGGCGCATCCGTCAAGGGCGAGATCCTGCTCGATGGCACCAATATCTACGGCCCCAAGGTGGACCCCGTATCCGTGCGCAATACCATCGGTATGGTCTTCCAGAAGGCCAACCCATTTCCCACCATGTCCATTGAAGACAACGTGGTTGCCGGCCTGAAGCTATCCGGCGAAAAGAATAAGAAGAAGCTCAAGGAAGTCGCCGAACAGTCCCTGCGCGGCGCCAACCTCTGGGACGAGGTCAAGGACCGCCTGGATAAGCCGGGCGGCGGCCTCTCCGGTGGTCAGCAACAGCGCCTGTGCATCGCCCGCGCGATTGCCGTGGAGCCGGAAGTTCTGCTGATGGACGAGCCCTGCTCCGCACTGGACCCAATTTCTACCTTGGCTGTGGAGGACCTCATCCACGAGCTGAAGGAAAACTTCACCATCGTCATCGTGACCCACAACATGCAGCAGGCCGCCCGCGTGTCCGATAAGACCGGCTTCTTCTCCTTGGAAGCTACCGGTAAGCCGGGCCACCTGGTGGAATTCGATGAAACCACCCGCATCTTTGAGAACCCTTCCCAGAAGGAGACCGAAGACTACATTTCCGGTCGCTTCGGCTAATACGTAGCCTCTGATTGTCCGACAAGGGCGGTACCTCCAGCGCAGGGAGGTACCGCCCTTGTGGCAGTTTTAGTCCTATGGTCCTAGCGGCTTTAGGTCTATGGTCCTAGCGGCGGAATTGGCGTTCCAATTCGCTCATGCGGGCCTCGAACTCGGCATCCTTTTGGTCCTCTTGGAGCTTCTTTTCAAACTCTTCCGGCAATAGGCCGGTGGCAAAGTAAATGATGCGGCCAGCCACGGAGACGCAGTGATCCGCGTAGCGCTCGTAGTAGCGGGTAATCTGCGCCGTCTCTACGGCCTCGCGCACCGTTCCCTCCCAGTCGCGCTGGGTGAGAATGCGCAGCAGGTGGTGGTTAATATCGTCTACCGCATCATCATCGGAACGCAGGTTAACGGATAGCTCGGCATCTGGGGTGACCAAAATATCGTGTACCACCGAGCCCATTTCCTGGGTCAGGCGAAACATTTCCTCCATGAACCCGAGGTATTCAGCGGGTACGACGGCATCTGGGTGGCGGCGGCGCGCGGCATCGGCAATGTGCTGGGCCAGCTGGCCCATGCGGAAGAGGTCTTCGACAATGTAGATGGAAGAGACCACTTGGCGCAGATCCTGGGCCATGGGATTTTCCAGCGCCAAAAGCTTTACCGCGCGTTCGGAGCAGCGTGAGCGGATGTCATCGAGCTCCTCGGTGAGGCTGAGCGCATCCTCCGCGGGTTCCAAGGCGCGTTCGAGCAGCGCCTGGGAGGCCTTATCCATGATGGTGCGGACGGTATCGCACATGACAATGAGGTCGTGCGAGAAGTTGTCCAGATGCTCACGGTAGGCAGTACGCATGCAGAAAATGATAGCTCAGAAACCGCGCAAATGCTTGCTGAGTCACACCGGCGCGATTTTAGCCGCCGGAGTTATAAATATCGGCGCCGACCGGAACGAATTCATCCTCGGGGTCATCAAGCCAGCCATCGGGAAGCGCGACCTTGGAGGGCGAGCCCTGGCGCCCGCGCGCACCATCGGCATCGGCAGCCAAAGCATCAGAATCCGCCCAAGGGGCCAGCAATTCGCGCAGGCTCTCTAAGGAATCTACCTTGGCTAGGCCGGCGCGCACCTGCCCGCCGACGGGGAAGCCGCGCAGGTACCAGCCAATGTGCTTGCGGATGTCCCTGGATGCGTGATCCTCGCCCTCGTGCTGTGCGAGCAGCTCCGCATGGCGCAGGATTACCTGGGTGACCTCGCCTAAGGTGGGCTCGGCGGGGATAGACTCGCCGCGCAGGGCAGCGCCCAGCTCTGCGAAAAGCCACGGCCGGCCCAGGCAACCTCGGCCCACCTGCACGCCATCGCAGCCGGTGGCCTCCATCATGCGGCGGGCGTCATCGGCGCGGAAAATATCGCCATTGCCCAGTACCGGAATACCGGTATCCGCGAGGTGTTCCTTGAGCCGGGCGATCTCATCCCACCGGGCATCGCCGGAATAGCGCTGTGCGGCCGTGCGACCGTGCAGGGTTACGGCGGCGGCGCCGGAATCCACGGCAATGCGCCCTGCATCGAGGTGCGTATGGTGCTCGTCATCGATGCCTACGCGCATCTTCACCGTGACGGGGATATTCGTGCCCTCGGTGGCCTTGACTGCAGCGGAGACGATATTGCCAAAGAGGCGGCGCTTATAGGGCAGGGCAGAGCCGCCGCCACGCCTGGTTACCTTGGGAACGGGGCAGCCAAAGTTCATGTCGATGTGGTCCGCCAAATTCTCATCCACGATGATCTTGGCTGCTTTATAGGTATATTCCGGATCCACCGTATAAATCTGCAGGGAACGCGGATCTTCATTCGGGGCAAAGGTGGTCATGTGCATGGTTTTCTCGTTGCGCTCCACCAGGGCCCGCGCGGTGACCATCTCGCAGACATACAAGCCCGACACCGTCCCGGTGCGGGCCAGCTCCTGTTCCCTGCACAACGTGCGGAAGGCAACGTTGGTTACCCCCGCCATGGGGGCGAGGATGACGGGGGAGGAGAGATCATAGTTTCCAATGCGCAAATTCACGCCCTAATTGTGCTCGTTAACCGCAGAATTTAGCAACTGAAACGAAGGTGGCGGTTACTGAGGAATCCCATTATTGGGGTGAACGTCACAAAATGATGGTGGCGAAAACGTTAATTTTCGCTACTGTGGTCTGTGTAACTAAATTGGGTTGGCCGTAACAGCGGTCTACTCGTATATGAAGGAGGATGACAGTTGTCCGATAGAATCGCATACGCCCCGTTTGAGAAGCTCGTAGTTTCTGCAGAGGAGGCTGCGAAGTACGTCAACAATGGTGACCGCGTAGGAATCTCCGGCTTCACCGGTGCCGGTTACCCTAAGGGCTTGCCTACCGCCATTGCAGATAAGGCGAAGGCGCTGCACGAAAAGGGCGAAGAGTTCAAGATCGACCTCTTCTCCGGTGCTTCTACCGCCCCTGACTGTGACGGTGTTTTGGCAGAGGCAGAGGCCATTAACTTCCGCTCCCCATACAACTCTGACCCGCTGCTGCGTAAGCAGTTCAACGACGGCACCGCGCTTTACCAAGATATTCACCTGTCCCACTTGGGCCAGCAGGTAGAAGAGGGCTTCTACGGTGACTTCCAGGTAGCCATTATCGAGGCCGTACGCATTACCGAGGAAGGCAATATCGTGCCGTCCTCCGCAGTGGGCAATAACCTCGAATTCGTCGAGGCTGCAGACAAGATCATCATTGAGATCAACGAGTGGCAGTCCGAGAACCTTGAGGGCATGCACGACATCTACCGCATCGACAAGCTGCCTAACCGCCAGCCCATCCCGATTAACAAGCCTGGCGACCGTATCGGTACCACCTACATGGAGATCCCGGAGGAGAAGGTCGTTGCAGTTGTCAAGACCAACTCGGCAGACCGCAACGCTCCATTCCGCGAGCCAGACGAGACTTCTGAGAAGATCGCCGCTAACTTCATCGAGTTCTTGGAGGGCGAGGTTGCTGCAGGCCGCCTCGAGTACGACAAGTTCATCATGCAGTCCGGTGTGGGTAACGTGCCGAACGCCGTGATGGCAGGCCTTTTGGACTCCAAGTTCGAAAACATTCAGGCATACACCGAGGTTATCCAGGACGGCATGCTGGACCTTATCGATGCCGGCAAGATGACCGTGGCCTCTGCAACCTCCTTCGCGCTGTCGCCGGAGTACGCAGAAAAGATGAACGCGGAGGCAGACCGCTACCGCAACCACATCATCCTGCGCCCGCAGCAGATTTCCAACCACCCTGAGGTCATCCGCCGCGTCGGCCTGATTTCTTCCAACGGCATGATCGAGGGAGATATCTACGGCAATATCAACTCCACCAACGTGTCCGGTTCCCGCATCATGAACGGCACCGGTGGCTCTGGTGACTTCACCCGTAACGCGTACATCTCCACCTTCGTGTCCCCGTCCATCGCGAAGGATGGTGCCATCTCCGCTCTGGTTCCGTTCGTGTCCCACACGGACCACACCGAGCACGACACCATGGTCATCATCACCGAATACGGTGTGGCTGACCTGCGTGGCTTGGCTCCAAAGCAGCGCGTAGAGAAGATCATCGCCGTGGCTCACCCAGACTACCGTCCGCTGTTGGAGGAGTACTACGAGCGTGCGAAGCAAAACAAGTTCCAGCACACCCCGCACGACTTGAAGACTGCCTTCGATTTCCAGGTTAACTTCATGGAAAAGGGTGACATGCGCGGTTAATCCCCACCGCCACGGCAAAGGAGGGCCTCCCAGCTGGGAAGCCCTCCTTCTGCTTTGTGTGGATACTCTCAGGCGAGGGGTTAATTAGGAGATCTAAAAGTCAACACGCTAATATAGAGCGACGTTGGGCCTTTAGCTCAGTTGGTAGAGCTACGGACTTTTAATCCGCAGGTCGTGGGTTCGATCCCCACAGGGCCCACATCAGGAGCCGCCTTCGGGCGGCTCCTTTTCTAGTTTTTCACGAGCTTCTTAATGGCGTGCATAGCCTCCGCTAGCTTCTCCTTAGCCACCTCGCCGTCCTCGGCCGCCGCGCCGGCCACGCAGTGCTCTATGTGGTCTTCTAGGAGCGCCAGAGAGACGTTTTCTAGCGCTGATGTCACCGCGGAGATTTGGGTGATGATATCGATGCAGTACTGGTCCTCATCGACCATCCGGTGAATCCCGCGCGTTTGGCCTTCGATGCGCTTTAAGCGCGCCAGATAACGCGCTTTGCTCTTACTATCGGCGTTGTATCCGTGTACATCTGGTTCGTGGCACGAACAGGTTTTCTGCTGCTCAGACATGGTTAAAACTCCTTCTGGGGGAGCGATTTTGTTTCTTGGTGATGTCTCCAGTATATTTCTAGAAGTCGCCAAGAAGCGACTGGCCCCCATCGTCTAGCGGCCTAGGACACTGCCCTTTCACGGCAGCGGCACGGGTTCGAATCCCGTTGGGGGTACCAACACCCTTGTGTTGGTACGAAATAATTTTTCGTTTGGCCTTGTGGCGCAGTTGGTTAGCGCGCCGCCCTGTCACGGCGGAGGTCGCGGGTTCAAGTCCCGTCAAGGTCGCATTCTGAACAGTACACGCTTCGGCGGGTACTGTTCTTTTTTGGTTTTGGACGGTTGCTTGCAGGTGCCACACCGCTAACGGGGCATCGGCAAGCGCAGCGGAAAAATAGGCATTGTAGTGCTGATTTGTGTTGTTTCCTGACGCCTGTGTAAAGTAACTACCCGTGCCCAAGGGGCACAAAAACTGAAAATGGCCTTGTGGCGCAGTTGGTTAGCGCGCCGCCCTGTCACGGCGGAGGTCGCGGGTTCAAGTCCCGTCAAGGTCGCGGAAACCTTCGGGTTTCTGGCCAGATAGCTCAGTCGGTAGAGCACACGCCTGAAAAGTGTGGGGTCGCCAGTTCGATCCTGGCTCTGGCCACAACTATGGTCCTTCCTTATTATCAAGGAGGGGCCATTTTTGGTTTAATGGGGGACATGGAAAAAGCAATTTCTCATCAGACCGATCTGTCCCGTTTCGTGCTTACCGTTGATGGTGTGGAAGCGGGGATCTGCGAGTATGTAGATTCCGGTGATACCCGCGAGTTCAACCACACGGTCATCGGGGATGACTTCCGTGGACAGGGCTTGTCCTCACCGCTGATTAAGGCTGCCCTGGATAAAACCCGGGAGTCCGGCATGAAGGTCATCGCCACCTGCTCTGCTGTGGCGCACTTTATGGAAAAGAACCCCGAATACCAAGATCTGCTGCGCGGTTAAGCACAGCAAAAAGCGGCCCACACAGGACTGTGGGCCGCTTTTAGTCTATTTAGATGTAATAGTCCGGATCCACGAGCTTGACCCGCTCATGCCTATTTGAAGGCCGATTCTTGGCGGGGATGCCCACCGCGATGTGATCTGCCGGTACGTCCTTCGTCACAACGGCGTTGGCCCCGATGGCGGAACCGGCCCCGATGGTGATGGGGCCTAAGACCTTGGCGCCCGCGCCGATGGTGACGTTATCTTCCACCGTGGGGTGGCGTTTGGTCTGGGTGAGCACCTGACCGCCCAGCGTCACGCCGTGGTAGAGCATGACGCCATCGCCAATTTCCGCGGTTTCGCCGATGACAATGCCCATCCCGTGGTCGATAAAGAAGCGGCGCCCGATGGTGGCGCCTGGGTGGATCTCAATGCCGGTAAAAAAGCGGTTAATTTGGGCCAGGATGCGCGCAGGACCCCGCAGGCTACGCTTCCACAGCCAGTGAGATACGCGGTGCGACCAGATGGCGTGCAGGCCTGAATAGACGATCGCGTTCTCAACGTCGCCGCGGGCGGCCGGGTCGTGGTCGCGGGCATTGGCTAAATCTTCGCGGATATATTTAATAATGCTCATGCGGACTATAGTACTGATCACAAAAAGGCACCCGCCAAGATTGGCGGGTGCCTTTTATTCACGGACTAGGCTGGGGGGGGGCTAATTATGCCTCGCGGATGTCCTCGAAAAGAACGGTGGAAACGTAGCGCTCACCAAAGTCCGGCAGGACAACGACGATGGTCTTGCCCTCGAACTCGGGGCGCTCAGCCAGCTTCAGTGCGGCCGAGAGGTTTGCACCGGCGGAAATACCAACAAGCAGGCCCTCCTCGGTAGCAAGGGCGCGGGAGAGCTTGATGGACTCCTCGAGGGAGGCGGTCAGAACCTCATCCAGCTGCTCGCGGTCGAGCACGTCCGGTACGAAGTTGGCGCCCAGGCCCTGGATCTTGTGCGGACCAGCCTGGCCTTCAGACAGCACAGGGGAGTCAGCCGGCTCAACAGCAGCGAGGTGGACGTCTGGGTTCTTGGACTTCAGGTAGCGGCCTGCACCGGTGACGGTGCCGCCGGTGCCGACGCCTGCGACGAAGGCATCGACATTGCCCTCGGCGTCTTCCCAGATCTCCGGGCCGGTGGTGTCCTCGTGGATCTTGGGGTTGGCCTCGTTAGCGAACTGGGAAGCCAAGATGGCGTTGTCGCGCTCGGCGACGATTTCGTTGGCCTTATCAACCGCACCCTGCATACCGGCAGCGCCCGGCGTCAAGATGATTTCTGCACCGTAAGCGCGAAGCAGGACCTTGCGCTCATTGGACATGGTCTCTGGCATGGTGAGGACAACGTCGTAGCCCAAGGTGGCGCCGGCCAGAGCCAAGGCAATACCGGTATTACCGGAGGTGGCCTCAACGATGGTGCCGCCTGGCTTCAGGTCGCCGGACTCCTCGGCGGCCTTGATGATGGCCAGACCGATGCGGTCCTTAACGGAGTTACCAGGGTTAAAGGACTCCACCTTGGCCAGCACGGTGGCACCCTTGCCCTCTGCCAAGCGGTTAATGCGGATGAGGGGGGTACCGCCGATGGTCTCTAGGACATTGTTGTAAATAGCCATTTATTAGGACTCCTTTGGGAATCATATTCGTGGTCAAATCAGGTACAAGCGTAAGGATACACTATTTAAGTAGACAGAGTGGTATATTTATTACAGACAACCTATTCGGGCATGAAATGTGGGATTCGCAGCCGCGGAGGCAAAGGGACGATTTCGAATTACCCCCACTTGCTGTCTATAATTCCACGTAGTTACCCGCTGGTCCCCAAGTTTTCGGGGATATCGGGTGCACCTACTTGGTTACCCCCGACGAGGAAAGAGTCTCATGGAGTCGCATCGCCTCAAAGATGATGAAGAATCCGTACGCGCGGCACTGTCGTCTCTCAAAACCGCCACCGGAATCCCAGTGACGATGTACGCAACATTATTGGCGGATAATCGCCTACAAATTACCCAGTGGGTGGGCCTGCGTACACCGGCGCTGCAGAATCTGCTTATCGATGCCGGCGTGGGCGTCGGCGGGCGCGTCATCACCACCCGCCGCGCGGTGGGCGTTTCGGACTACACGCGTGCCACCACCATTTCCCACGAGAACGACAGCGTAATCCAAGACGAAGGCCTGCACTCGATTGTTGCGGTACCGGTTACCGTGCAGCGTGAAATCCGCGGAGTGCTTTACGTTGGCGTGCACTCCCCAGTGCGCTTGGGGGATAAGGTCATCGAGGAAGTTACGATGACGGCGCGGACCCTGGAGCAAGACCTCGCGGTCAATTCCGCGATGCGCCGCGCCGATGGTGGAAAGGGGGGCGCCTCCCGCGGCCATGCCATGAACGGTGCGGAATGGGAACAGGTTCGTTCCACCCACTCCAAGCTGCGCATGCTGGCCAACCGCGTCGAGGACGAGGAGTTGCGCAAGGAACTTGAGGCACTCTGCGATCAGATGGTCTCCCCCGTGCGCGTGAAGCAATCGACCAAGCTTTCCGCCCGCGAACTCGACGTCCTCTCTTGCGTGGCACTCGGCCACACCAACGTGGAAGCGGCGGAAGAAATGGGCATCGGCGCCGAAACCGTCAAATCCTACCTGCGCTCTGTAATGCGCAAGTTGGGGGCGCACACTCGCTATGAAGCCGTCAATGCCGCCCGCCGGATCGGCGCGTTGCCCTGATAACCGGTAGCGTAGAAAGCTGTGAAAGATCAGTTTATTGTTTCCGGCGGTGCCCGCCTTGCAGGCACCGTCAAAGTAGATGGCGCCAAAAACAGCGTCCTTAAGCTCATGGCCGCCGCATTGCTGGCGGAGGGGACGACGACGCTGACCAATTGCCCAGAGATTCTGGACGTACCTTTGATGAAGAAGGTGCTCGAGGGCTTGGGCTGTGAGGTGACAATTGATGGCAGTACCGTCCGCATCACCACCCCCGCGACGCCGCAATCGAACGCGGACTTTGATGCGGTCCGCCAATTTAGGGCATCGGTATGCGTCCTAGGCCCACTGACCTCGCGCTGCGGGCATGCGAAGGTTGCGTTGCCCGGCGGTGATGCGATTGGCTCGCGCCCGCTCGATATGCACCAGACCGGCCTAGAAAAACTCGGCGCCACCACCCGCATTGAACACGGCGCTGTGGTTGCTGAGGCCTCCGAGCTTCGCGGTTCCACAATCCGTTTGGACTTTCCGTCCGTTGGCGCGACCGAAAACATCTTGACCGCCGCCGTCTTGGCCGAAGGCACCACCGTCCTCCACAATGCCGCCCGCGAGCCCGAGATTGTGGACCTGTGCGAGATGATGAAATCCATGGGCGCCAATATCGAAGGCGCAGGTACCTCCGAGGTCACCATCCACGGCGTGGACCGGCTTAACCCCACGGAGCACGAGGTCATCGGTGACCGCATCGTGGCCGGCACTTGGGCTTATGCCGCCGCCATGACGCAAGGCGATATCACCGTCGGCGGCATTGCCCCGCGCCACCTGCACCTTCCGCTGGAAAAGCTGAAGTCCGCCGGTGCGGATATTGAAACCTATGAAAACGGCTTCCGCGTGCGCATGGAAAAGCGCCCCACCGCGGTGGATTACCAGACGTTGCCTTTCCCAGGCTTTCCGACGGACCTCCAACCCATGGCCATCGGCATTTCCGCCATCGCCGAAGGAACCACCGTGATCACGGAGAACGTCTTTGAATCCCGGTTCCGCTTCGTTGACGAGATGCTGCGCCTGGGTGCCGATGCCCAAGTTGATGGCCATCACGTGGTGGTGCGAGGTAAGGAGCATCTTTCCTCTACGCATGTATGGAGTTCCGATATCCGCGCCGGCGCTGGCCTGGTTCTTTCTGCACTGTGTGCCGACGAAGCCACGACCGTTCACGATGTCTTCCATATCGACCGCGGCTATCCCCACTTTGTGGAGAACCTTTCGCGGCTTGGAGCCACCATCGAAAGGACGCAGGAAGAAGAAATCTTCTAATTAACCTCTCCCCAGTACGCATTTTCACGGTGTGTACTGGGGATTTGTGTGTTTTCTGGAGTGGGGTGTAACTTTATCGAAGTCGCCGAGAGGTAGCCGGTTGGTTACTTTTGAGTGACTTTTTGTACTGACTTGGTTCGAGGATTTGACTTGGTTCAGGTTGTTGGGTAAGTTGGTACGAGCCGCCGATGAGAGGTTAACGTTTGGTTAATTTTCTTGTGGTGTGTGGATGTTGTTTGAGAACTCAATAGTGTGCCAATGTACTTATTTTTTATTTTTGTGTGCATGGTTGTGTGTTGATTGGTCTGTTGGCCAGCGAATCTTGTGTGGTTTGTTGGTTGGTGTGTGCCGGTAAGGTGTTGGAATACGCATCTTTTTGAATACTGTTTAGTGTTTCGGCTGCATTGATGGATTGGTTGGCATGTGATTGTGTTCAACTTTTTGTCTCCCTTTTTTGCCCCGTCGGGTTGGGGAGGCAATGATTTTTCTTTGTAGTAATTTTTGGACGCCAGCATGGGCCTGCTTTTGTGTGGTTTGTGGTGGTTTGTTCTTTTGGTTAGGTTTGGGCTTTTCACGGCCTTTTCAGTGTTTTGCTGAAATTCTTTTTGTGGAGAGTTTGATCCTGGCTCAGGACGAACGCTGGCGGCGTGCTTAACACATGCAAGTCGAACGGAAAGGCCCTGCTTGCAGGGTACTCGAGTGGCGAACGGGTGAGTAACACGTGGGTGATCTGCCCTGCACTTCGGGATAAGCTTGGGAAACTGGGTCTAATACCGGATAGGAGCCATCTTTAGTGTGGTGGTTGGAAAGTTTTTTCGGTGTAGGATGAGCTCGCGGCCTATCAGCTTGTTGGTGGGGTAATGGCCTACCAAGGCGGCGACGGGTAGCCGGCCTGAGAGGGTGTACGGCCACATTGGGACTGAGATACGGCCCAGACTCCTACGGGAGGCAGCAGTGGGGAATATTGCACAATGGGCGCAAGCCTGATGCAGCGACGCCGCGTGGGGGATGAAGGCCTTCGGGTTGTAAACTCCTTTCGCTAGGGACGAAGCTTTGTGTGACGGTACCTAGATAAGAAGCACCGGCTAACTACGTGCCAGCAGCCGCGGTAATACGTAGGGTGCGAGCGTTGTCCGGAATTACTGGGCGTAAAGGGCTCGTAGGTGGTTTGTCGCGTCGTCTGTGAAATTCTGGGGCTTAACTCCGGGCGTGCAGGCGATACGGGCATAACTTGAGTGCTGTAGGGGTAACTGGAATTCCTGGTGTAGCGGTGAAATGCGCAGATATCAGGAGGAACACCGATGGCGAAGGCAGGTTACTGGGCAGTTACTGACGCTGAGGAGCGAAAGCATGGGTAGCGAACAGGATTAGATACCCTGGTAGTCCATGCCGTAAACGGTGGGCGCTAGGTGTGAGGGTCTTTCTACGACTTTCGTGCCGTAGCTAACGCATTAAGCGCCCCGCCTGGGGAGTACGGCCGCAAGGCTAAAACTCAAAGGAATTGACGGGGGCCCGCACAAGCGGCGGAGCATGTGGATTAATTCGATGCAACGCGAAGAACCTTACCTGGGCTTGACATACACTAGATCGCTGCAGAGATGTAGTTTCCCTTTGTGGTTGGTGTACAGGTGGTGCATGGTTGTCGTCAGCTCGTGTCGTGAGATGTTGGGTTAAGTCCCGCAACGAGCGCAACCCTTGTCTTATGTTGCCAGCATTTGGTTGGGGACTCATGAGAGACTGCCGGGGTTAACTCGGAGGAAGGTGGGGATGACGTCAAATCATCATGCCCCTTATGTCCAGGGCTTCACACATGCTACAATGGTCGGTACAATGCGCTGCGACACTGTGAGGTGGAGCGAATCGCTGAAAGCCGGCCTTAGTTCGGATTGGGGTCTGCAACTCGACCCCATGAAGTCGGAGTCGCTAGTAATCGCAGATCAGCAATGCTGCGGTGAATACGTTCCCGGGCCTTGTACACACCGCCCGTCACGTCATGAAAGTTGGTAACACCCGAAGCCGGTGGCCTAAACGTGTTAGGGAGCCGTCGAAGGTGGGATCGGCGATTGGGACGAAGTCGTAACAAGGTACCCGTACCGGAAGGTGCGGGTGGATCACCTCCTTTCTAAGGAGCTTTTTATTGGGCTGCAGTTGCAGCCAATGGCCCACTGTTTGTGGGTTGCCCACTGTTGTTTGATGGTGGGTTGGTGGTTGAGTAGGCGAGTGTTCTGCTGCCACCGCATTATGGAAATTCCGGGTAGGACATACACCTTAATCAGCAGGACCGAGTGTTGAGACAGTGCTTTGTGACATGCGTAAAAGTGTCCATGCATACAAAAATGAGTGTTTAGTGGTAAGTCGTTGGTGCATTGTTGGGTGTCTGGGGCATTATCCCCTTTTTTGTGTGCCTGACTGGTTGATGGATGCTGCCTTTGTTGGTGGTGTTGGTTGCTGGTTCGGGGTGTTGTGTGAGAACTGTATAGTGGACGCGAGCATCTGCATGGTGCCACTTGCTTTGTGTGGGTGGTGTTTCATGTGTGTGATGTGATTTTTCTTTTTGTTTATTTTGTCAAGTTCACTTGTTGCTACCGCACGTGGGCTGCGTGACCTTTTGTTGGTTGTGTGGTTTGTGTGTGGTGGTTGGTGTGTTCGTTATTTAGGGCGCATGGTGGATGCCTTGGCATGCTGAGCCGATGAAGGACGTGTAAGGCTGCGTTAAGCCTCGGGGAGTTGTCAATAAAGCGTTGATCCGAGGATGTCCGAATGGGGAAACCTGGCCCTGGTTATGTGGGGTTACCCTTCAGTGAATTCATAGCTGTTGTGGGGGTTACGCGGGGAAGTGAAACATCTCAGTACCCGTAGGAGGAGAAAATAATAATGATTCTGCTAGTAGTGGCGAACGAACGTGGATGAGGCTAAACCGTGTGCATGTGATACCTGGTAGGGGTTGTGTGTGCGGTGTTGTGGGGCCTGATTTTGTGTCATCTACCAGTGGCACGCCCTGTGCATTGTTGTTAGGTGAAGTGGTTTGGAATGATCTACCGGAGTAGGTGAGAGTCCTGTAGCTGAAGATGATGATGTGGGGGTTGTTGGGTTCCCGAGTAGCAACGGGCTCGTGGAATCTGTTGTGAATCTGCCGGGACCACCCGGTAAGCCTAAATACTCAGTGTGACCGATAGTGGATAGTACCGTGAGGGAATGGTGAAAAGTACCCCGGGAGGGGAGTGAAATAGTTCCTGAAACCATGTGCTTACAATCCGTCAGAGCACCTTGTGTGTGTGATGGCGTGCCTTTTGAAGAATGAGCCTGCGAGTCAGCGGCATGTCGCGAGGTTAACCCGTGTGGGGTAGTCGTAGGGAAACCGAATCCTAATGGGGTGGTTAGTGGCATGTCCTGGACCCGAAGCGGGGTGATCTACCCATGGCCAGTGTGAAGCAGCTGTAAGAGGTTGTGGAGGCGCGAACCCACGTAGGTTGAAAACTGCGGGGATGAGCTGTGGGTAGGGGTGAAAGGCCAATCAAACTCCGTGATAGCTGGTTCTCCCCGAAATGCATTTAGGTGCAGCGTCGTATGAGCTTGGTGGAGGTAGAGCGACTGGTTGGTTGAGCGGGACTACAATCTTAGCAATGTCAGCCAAACTCCGAATGCCATCAATTGTGTTGTGCGGCAGTGAGACTGTGGGGGATAAGCTTCATAGTCGAGAGGGAAACAGCCCAGATCGCCGGTTAAGGCCCCTAAGGGTGTACTAAGTGGAAAAGGATGTGGGATCGCGAAGACAGCCAGGAGGTTGGCTTAGAAGCAGCCATCCTTGAAAGAGTGCGTAATAGCTCACTGGTCGAGTGGTTCTGCGCCGACAATGTAGTGGGGCTCAAGTACACCGCCGAAGCCGCGGCAAGCAACAGTTTTTGTTGTTTGGGTAGGGGAGCGTCGTGCATGGGTGGAAGCGTTACCGTGAGGAGGCGTGGACTGTGTGCGAGTGAGAATGCAGGCATGAGTAACGAATTGTAAGGTGAGAATCCTTACCGCCGGATGACTAAGGGTTCCTGGGTCAAGTTCGTCTTCCCAGGGTGAGTCGGGACCTAAGGCGAGGCCGACAGGCGTAGTCGATGGATAACCAGTTGATATTCTGGTACCCGTACATGTGCGCCCATGATGAAGCACTGATACTAACCACTGCGGATACGCTACCTAGCATTCTTTGAGTGTTGGTGGTGTTGATGTCGTGGGGCCTGATGTGTGGTTCAAGTGATGGGGTGACGCAGTGAGGTAGCCGCGCCACTTAGTGGATTGGTGGTGTAAGCGTGTAGGCCGTGTGGTAGGTAAATCCGCTACACATGTGGTTGAGGCGTGATGCGTAGACCCTAAAGGGGTTGATGGTGGTGATCCTGTACTGTCGAGAAAAGCCTCTAGCGAGTGTGTGTATGGCCCGTACCCTAAACCGACACAGGTGGTCAGGTTGAAGATACTAAGGCGTTCGGGTGAACTGTGGTTAAGGAATTCGGCAAAATGCCCCCGTAACTTCGGGAGAAGGGGGGCCCTGTGATGTGAAGACCCTTGCGGTTGGAGTGTTGTGGGGTCGCAGAGAATAGAGGGAAGCGACTGTTTATCAAAAACACAGGTCCATGCGAAGACGTTAAGTTGATGTATATGGACTGACGCCTGCCCGGTGCTGGAAGGTTAAGAGGACCGGTTAGTGACTTTTTTGTTGCGAAGCTGAGAATTTAAGCCCCAGTAAACGGCGGTGGTAACTATAACCATCCTAAGGTAGCGAAATTCCTTGTCGGGTAAGTTCCGACCTGCACGAATGGCGTAACGACTTCTCTGCTGTCTCGACCACAGGCCCGGTGAAATTGCATTACGAGTAAAGATGCTCGTTACGCGCGGCAGGACGAAAAGACCCCGGGACCTTCACTATAGCTTGGTATTGGTGTTTGGTTCGGTTTGTGTAGGATAGGTGGGAGACTGTGAAGCTATCACGCTAGTGGTGGTGGAGTCGTTGTTGAAATACCACTCTGATCGGATTGAGCATCTAACCTTGGCCCATGATCTGGGTTGGGGACAGTGCCTGGTGGGCAGTTTAACTGGGGCGGTTGCCTCCCAAAATGTAACGGAGGCGCCCAAAGGTTCCCTCAGCCTGGTTGGCAATCAGGTGGTGAGTGTAAGTGCACAAGGGAGCTTGACTGTGAGACAGACATGTCGAGCAGGGACGAAAGTCGGGACTAGTGATCCGGCACCTACTTGTGGATGTGGTGTCGCTCAACGGATAAAAGGTACCCCGGGGATAACAGGCTGATCTTCCCCAAGAGTCCATATCGACGGGATGGTTTGGCACCTCGATGTCGGCTCGTCGCATCCTGGGGCTGGAGTAGGTCCCAAGGGTTGGGCTGTTCGCCCATTAAAGCGGCACGCGAGCTGGGTTCAGAACGTCGTGAGACAGTTCGGTCTCTATCCGCCGCGCGCGTTGAAACTTGAAGAAGGCTGTCCCTAGTACGAGAGGACCGGGACGGACGTACCTCTAGTGTGCCAGTTATCCCGCCAGGGGTATCGCTGGTTGGCTACGTACGGAAGGGATAACCGCTGAAAGCATCTAAGCGGGAAGCCTGTTTTAAGATGAGGTTTCTTTTGAGGTCCCCTAAAGACTATGGGGTAGATAGGCCAGACTTGGAAGCACTGTAAGGTGTGAAGGCTACTGGTACTAATTGACCAAAACAAACACACCACAACAACCCAAACAATGTTTGGATATGTTGGGTGGACTTGTGAAGCGAGTAAACAAATAAATGAACACATTATTGTGTGTCGCGTCCACTATGCAGTATCTGACACAACACCCGCACACAGTGTGGTGGGTAGTGTTCTTTTAGGTTTGTCGGTGGTTTATAGCTACAGGGAAACGCCCGGTCCCATTCCGAACCCGGAAGCTAAGCCTGTACGCGCTGATGGTACTGCAACCGGGAGGTTGTGGGAGAGTAAGTCACCGCCGACACCAAACAACAAACAACAAAATAGTGTTTATACGGTAGTCCCCGAAAGACCACCACCCCGAATAATTGTGGGTGGTTGGTGTTTCGGGGACTACTTGTCGTTTCACCCCTGCTTGTATTTGCGACGTGTACTCTGTCGAGCAGGGGGAATGTGTGGTGGGGTGTCGTGGTTTTACCCCCTAGTGTCAGGTGTGGTGGGTAGGGTGAATCCCTGTTAGACGAAAACACATTCGACATTTATGAGGGTGTAGTACACCCCGGGGGATACGACCACGATGACAAGTAGCACACCACCACCCACCACGACAGACCACGAGCTAGTAGGCGAGTCCATGACGGCAGATACCCGTAAAGCCGGCGCGCCACTGGACTACGACACCAACACTGATCCTGATTACGACTCTGATGGTGAGGCTGAGGGGGAGGTACCGGTAGTCTTTTATGCCACCAACACACCCGGCAACCCTATTGCCGCAGCTGGAGCACACGCCCGAAAAAACTCCTGGTTTTTCTACCAATCACTTTTGCCAGACCTCGACGACGACGTGGACTTGACACTGACCAGCCTGGCTAAAGACCTAGGCCTAACCTATAGCACCCTGTCGGGGATTATCAGGGCACACTTCCGCATGCAAGAACTACCGCTAGTGGCAGCCACGAATTCTGAGCAGTGGATCCTGGATACACCACGCCTGAGGGTTATCGACAGGGAAATAGAACGTATAGGCGACAACCACGACCACATAGGCCTAGTCGATGCCGCCCTAGCAGACTTCCTCACCCCGACAGCACCGTGCCAGCATGTACCCACAGTGGCAGAAATCCGCCGGTTTATCCGCGACTTCATCGACACCCACAATCTCACAGACGAAGACACCGACGAGGTCGAGCCCACCCTTAACGTGTCAGTGCATAACAACCGCGCCACTATCAGTCTGACGTGTGATAAAGCTACGGCCGCTATTATCGCCCGCCACATCGATTCCCAAGCCGACAATAATCAGTGTGGTGCCGGTGAGGCGCTTATCCAACTCATCCTGGATGACACGCATACGGGCCTGACCCCCGGAAAGTAGACACGACGCGGGTTAGCTATGCTGCTTGGGTCAGTGTAGCTGATGTGAGTGCTTCGAAGTCATCGGGGGCTAGAAGGTTGCACCAGGAATGCCGTCTGCGGGTGTTGTAGCGCATGCACCATCGAAAGACTTCCTGCCGGCAGATAATGGGATTATCAAAGACTTTCCGATCACGCAGAACTTCACGCTTTAAGGTGGCGTTAAATGACTCTGCCAGGGCATTATTGAAGCGTCCTGGGTTTAGTTCCTACCTCAGCTAAGGAAGGATTGAACTATGCCTAGAAAGTATTCCGTCGAGTTCAAGGAGAAGGCGGTCCATCAGATCATCGAAATGGTCCGCCTGGAGTCTTGCTCACTGCAACGCGCCTACACGGAGGTCGGTGAGCTGCTTGGAGTATCTCACCACACGTTGCGGGCTTGGTACCGTGACAGCGCTTCAGTACGTGATGACTCTGACGCTTCAGGCGGCGAAACAATGGAAGAAGAGCTCAAGCGTCTGCGCCGAGAAAACCGCGAACTGAAACGAGCAAACGGGATTCTTAAGACTGCTTCGGCTTTTTTCGCAGCGGAACTCGACCGACCCACGACCAAATGATCTCTTACATCGACGCGTATAAAGATCAGTTTGGGGCCCGGGTCCATCTGCAGAGTCCTTAAACAAGCAGATCGTGGATTCATCACCTCACGCGGCTACCGCAAAGCCACCACACGTGTTCCCAGCGCAAGAGCCTTAAGCGATAGCCTGCTCATCCCAGAGATACAGCGTGTGCATGCGGAAAACTTCTCGGTCTACGGCATCCGCAAAATGTGGCACGCCATGAACCGTGAAGGCTTTCATATCGGCCGCGACAAGACCGCACGTCTGATGAAACTCGCAGGTGTTTCCGGCCGCCGACGTGGACGAACCCCTGTGACAACGATTAGCCCGAAGGCACCGGATCATCGCCCAGACCTAGTGCGCCGAAACTTCCGTGCGCAGGCACCAGGCAGGCTTTGGGTTGCCGACATTACCTACGTTCGCACCCTGTCAGGATTCGCCTACACCGCGTTTGTCGTGGATGTCTTCAGCCGAAAAATTGTTGGTGTTGCTACACGCTCGACAATGCGCACCGACGCGCTGCCCATGGAGGCATTGGAACATGCGTTAACGACTGCAGGACGAATCCATGGAAACCAACTAATTCACCACAGCGATCGGGGCAGCCAGTACGTGTCACTGAAGTATTCCACCGCGCTAGCTGAGTCAGGAATCCGCCCGAGTGTGGGAACAATCGGCGATTCTTACGACAATGCACTAGCCGAAACAGTCAACGGTCTCTACAAGGCTGAACTGATTCATGTCCAAGGCCCGTGGACGTCGGTCGGAGAAGTCGAACTGGCCACCTTGCGGTGGGTGCATTGGTGGAACACCAAGCGGCTTCATGAAGCTTTGGACTACGCCACCCCACAGGAAGTAGAAACCGAGTACTATCTCACCCAGCCCATCAACACAGGGCCGTAAAAGAAGCGGAACTAAACCCAGGACGCTTCATGCGAAAGACACCACAGATCCACGCGCGGATTTAATGCTAGGCATTTTAGGTTCGTTTGCGGAGTTTGAGCGGGCCATTATCCGCGAACGCCAAGCAGAGGGGATTGCGCTGGCGAAAAAGGCAGGAAAGTACAAAGGCCGCAAGCCTGCTCTTAGCCCGCAGCAAGTAGCGGAGATTAAGCAGCGCACAATGGCAGGGGAGTCGAAAGCAGCCTTGGCACGGGAATTCGGAGTCACTCGCCCTACTGTGTATCGGGCGTTGAAGAACGCATAGATGCGGCGATGGGGGCGGGTGAATATACGCCCCACGGCGCTTGCCACATGGCAGGACATTTACGGTTCCAGGCACGCCTACAGGTAGCCTTACGCACATTTCCCCTCGTGGGCGGCTTTTACAAGGGCTGGCGAAGGCACGCCCCCAGGTCTCGCTAGCGTGTGGTTTTACCTGCACTTTCTCCGCCTGGGCAACGTTCACCGAATAAAGAGAAAGGGCGCCCCCACCTTGAAGAATCGGAGCTGTCGACGCCGACGATAATCGGAGCTGGACCGGTGAGAAATGTCAAGTCAGGTTCCTTCCTAAAAGGTCATGTGGTGGGCGGACGAGGTATCAGCTTGGGCGGAGACTGCAGGATGTGGTTCCCTATCAGAGGTGGACGAGTTCGATGCCTGCAAGTGCGATGCCTGTGACGAGAATGGTTGAGGCTGCGGCCAGGATGAAGGGTCGGGCTCCGACCCGGATGAGGTTGCGGATCTTCACCCCACATCCCAGTCCAAACATTGCGGCGGACAACAAAGCCGTTTGCGCGAGGCTTCCTGCGTGGATGAGGCCCTCGGGCAGGTCCAGTGTGGAACGGAGCACGATCATGACCAGGAAGCCAATGATGAACAGTGGGACGATCGCAGGACGCTTTTCATCGGGTTTGACGTTTCCTGACCGGCGTTGGCGAATGCTCAAAATCGCGACGATCGGGGCGAGCAGCAGGACGCGGGCGAGTTTGACGATGACGGCGACAGCCAGCGCCCCGCCGCCGATTATTCCTCCGGCGGCGACAACCTGAGCGATCTCGTGGATGGAGCCACCGGCCCACATGCCGTTGAGTTCAGGCTCCATGCCCAGCAGCTGGCCGAGCAAGGGAATCGCCGGAATCATGAGTGTGCCGAAGATGACCACCAAGGCCACGGCGGTGACCACGTCCTCTTCGTCTGAGTCGGTGACCCCTTCGACTCCGGCCACAGCGGCGGCGCCGCAAATAGAGAAACCACATGCTATGAGCAGAACCTGGGCGGAACGCATCTTCATCAGCCGCCCGATCAGGATGGTTCCGAAAATGCCTCCGGCCACGATGCACACGATGACCACGAGCATGGGCGCACCGAGGGAGACAATGTCTGAGAGCACCAGTTGCAGGCCCAGGAAGACGATTCCCAATCGGAGCAGCTTCTTGGAAGCCAGCGTCAGTCCCGGTGCCGTGGACTCGGGTAGGCGAACCACGTTGGTCAGGGCGATGCCGAGCACGATCGCGACGATCAGTGGGCTGACACCGGGAAGGAAGACGTTAACGGTCATCGCGATTGCCACAGCGACCGCACACAAAAGCAACCCGGGGGAATATTTTTTCAGTGCGTAGGAGCCGCGGCGGGCTGTTATGGGATCTGTCTGTTGTATTTGCGTTGACATACTTCCATACTTCACTGATCCCCGTCAGCCCGCTAGACGGCAATTTCGCATCATGGTATATGCTTTTGATATGAGCGAAGCTTGGCCGAACCTTCAAGTACTGGAACTCTTCGTTGCCGTGGTGGACGAAGGCAGCGTGGGGGCAGGCGCACGGAAAGTGGGGATGGCGCAGCCCAACGCAAGCCGAGCCATCGCGGAGCTGGAGACGGGGATGAAAACGGCTTTGCTTGAGCGCAGCCCCCGCGGTTCGGAACCGACGGCACTGGGGTTGTTGCTGGCTGTTCAAGCCCGTGAACTACTTGATGCCGGGCAACGCTTCAACGATTGGTCACGGTCTAGCCGCAGCAACGAAACGTTGGAACTTCGTGTGGGGGCCAGCATGACCATCGCAGAAACCCTGCTACCGGTCTGGCTGACAGAGTTGAAACGTCGATTGCCGCCGGTCCGCATCGAGGTGCAGGTGCTGAATTCGGCGCAGGTTCTCCAAGAAGTGCAAAGGGGCATTCTTCAACTGGGTTTCGTTGAGACCCCGAACGTTCCCATGCGGTTGAATGCCCGGGTCGTCCAAGAGGATGAGTTGCTGGTAGTTGTCGCTCCCAACCATGAATGGGCGAACCGTACGAGCAGGATCGGTTTGCAAGAGCTGGCGGAAACCCCCTTGGTTGTCAGGGAGCCTGGCTCAGGTACCCGCGAGGCGCTGCAAGAGGTGTTGGCTGGGGCCGTCACTGTCGAGCCGATGCAGGTGCTTGCCAGCAACGCCGCGGTGCGCGTTGCTGTTGCTTCCGGGGCGGGTCCTGCTGTCCTGAGCGAACTCGCCCTTCGTAGCCAGCTCGAGAGCGGGGACCTGTTGCGCGTTCCCTTTGAGGGTCAAGGGATCAGCCGCCCCCTGACGGCCGTCTGGTCAGGACCTCGACGATTGACAGGAGTCGCGGCCGAACTGGTCGCTGTGGCCGCTGCCAAACCGTAGCCGGTGGCAGCAAGTCCCGTCTTCGAAGAAGTCATCAGCATCCGTACAAGATGCTCCCCCTGTAGTCCCGAGCCCCAAGCAGTGCCCGTGCCTTGGGCGGTCTGACATGCCAACCCTTCCGGCTCAACATCGTCCGCCTCTTACCCGCAAGCCATGAATTAAATACGGGGTAGAGAGTTGTAAATAACCCGGACCGGCTGAGAATTCGGCAAGGCAGCACCTTCTTGAATCCGCATGGTTCCTCGGCCATGTGCTTTACTCTCGTCTGAGCGCGAGTTTGCCTCGAGCCCTCCGGGTCTGTACTTTCGCCAGGGCAGCCAGGGCATCTGCAAACGGATAAACCTGCTCAAGCTCCAAATGAATCTCCCCTGCGGCGATCTGCTCCATGAGTTGCACCAAATCATCGAGAACGTCCATTTGATAGGGGACCCCGTTATGTGTATGCCACGTTCGGAGATGTGTGCATCTCCGGAGATCGACACCAATGTTCCACCGTCCTTCACGACGGGCAAACTTTCCGCCGAGGTGCCCGGTTGCACCGCCAAGACAGCGTCGACGCCATTGGGCATCCACTCCAGGATCTGCTCGCGCCAATGGGGGTTGCCGTAGTCAACTACCTTGTGCGCGCCGAGCGAAAGCATGTAGTCGTGATTGGGTTTCGACGCGGATGCGGCAACGTGCCATCCGCGTTGGCGTGCAAGTTGGATGGCGACCGTGCCGATCGCCCCCGAGCCACCAGCAATGAAGAGCGACCCGTCAACGGGCGCTGAACTGCAGGTTTGGCTTCCAAACGAAAAGGACGCCCCACCCGCCAAAAAATTGAACTGGCCCCCAAATCAGCCCATGGGATGATGGGACACTGCGACCAGGCGGGTTACTATGTAGAAAGGTAATTTCCCATTTACAAGGAGAACACGCTTTATGACTGATGCCGCGGCGCGCGCCGTTGACTTGTTTAAGCAATACGGAAGCGATGATACGGCGGTTATCGCCCTTGATCACGTTTCCATTGAGTTTGGAAAGAACCAATTCACGGCCATTATGGGCCCTTCGGGCTCGGGCAAGTCCACGTTGATGCACACGATGGCAGGGTTGGACTCTGCTAGCTCTGGTTCGGCGTTTATCGGTGATACCGATATGTCGCACCTCAATGACAAGGAAATTACGGCGTTGCGTCGTGACCGCTTAGGATTTATTTTCCAGTCCTTCAACTTGGTCCCTACCTTGACGGCTGCGGAAAACATCACGCTGCCGACTGATATCGCGGGCAAGGACGTCGACAAGCAATGGTTTGAAGAAGTCACCCGTCGCCTGGGGCTGGCGGAGCGTTTGGAGCACCGCCCGGCTGAGCTGTCTGGTGGTCAGCAGCAGCGTGTCGCCTGTGCTCGCGCCTTAGTGTCGCGGCCGGAGATTATTTTTGGCGATGAGCCTACGGGTAACTTGGATTCCAATTCTTCGGCCGAGGTATTGGATATTCTGCGCACTGCGGTGGACCAGGATAACCAGACTGTGGTCATTGTGACGCACGATGCTAAGGCGGCGTCGTACGCCGATCGTGTTGTTTTCCTTGCTGATGGCAAGCTCGTTAATGAACTGCAGGATCCAACGATGGAGGCCATTCACAATGTAATGGCAGAGATTGAGGGTTAAATGGCACGCGGAAACGCAATGCGCAGGGTATCCGTGCGCAATATTTTGGCGCATAAATTGCGCCTTGGCCTGACAATTTTGGCGGTGGTCTTGGGCACCGCCTTTATTGCAGGCTCTTTCATGTTCACTAACTCATTGAAGGCCACTTTTGATTCTGCGGTGGATAACCAGTTCCGCGGGGTAGACGCGGTGGTTAGTGAGAACGATGACAGCGACCAGAAGCTGGATGAAGGGCTGCGCAAGCAGCTGCTTGATGATGACGACGTTAAAAACATCAACGTCGCTGACTCGCAGACTGTGGTTGTAGCCGATGAAAACTCGGAGGCTTTCCAAACCCAAAGCGGTACTGCGAGCCTCGTGCCATACTATCCCGCGGATAAAACGGTCGGTGGCGCGAGCGAACTCACTGAAGGCGATGAGCCAAAGGCCAAAGATGAGGTGACGATCAATTCTTCTGCAGCGGAGAAATACGATATCTCCGTTGGCCAGAAGCTTCTGGTAGTCCATTCGGATAGCCAGGATGAGGTTAAGGTCACGGGCATCGTGGAGCCGCCGGTGGAGCAGGGCGATAGCATCGAGCTGCGCATGGACGAGTCGGATTACCTGGAGCGCTTTGGTGATCCTTCCCAGCTGAAGGTCTCTGCCGCCGATGGCGTGGATGCGAATGCGCTTGTCGATGACCTGAATGACAAATTCGACATCAAAGCAGAGTCCGGCGAACGCCTTGCAGAGCAGACCAGTGAGGCAATGACCGAGGCGTTGAAGTTTGTGAACTACTTCCTCGTTGCCTTTGGTCTAATCGCCTTGTTGGTGGGCACCTTTATTATTGCCAATACCTTCTCCATGATCGTGGCCCAGCGCATTAAGGAGTTCGCGCTCTTGCGTGCATTGGGTGCGTCGCGCCGCCAGATCACCAATTCCGTTGTGGTGGAATCCGTCATCGTGGGCGTGCTGGGGTCCATCGTCGGCGTTGTTGCCGGCGTGGGATTGGTCGCCGTAATCAAGGCGGTGATGGGCGCCAACGGTATGGACATTGGCGGCGGTCTGGGACTGAGCGTTTCCGCCGTGGTAGTTCCGATCATTTTGGGCACGATTGTCACCGTGGTCTCTGCGTGGGCCCCGGCGCGGCGCGCGGGTGCCGTGGAGCCGGTCGAAGCGATGCGCACGACGGAATCGGCCTCCGGTTCTTCGCTGAAGGTCCGGACGATTTTCGGTGCGATCCTCATGATCGGCGGCATTATTGCGGCGTTTGCGGGCGTGCTTAGCGATGCCGAAACGAACGTCCGCGCCATCCTCGTCGGCCTCGGCGCCGTCGGGGTGATTATCGGTTTCTTCTTGGCAGGACCGGCGCTCTCTTTGCCGCTAGTACCAACGCTGGGCAAGGCTATTGGAGCGCCTTTCGGGTCCATCGGCAAGCTGGCTGCTACCAACTCGCGGCGTAACCCGCGCCGCACTGCCGCCACGGCCTTTGCCCTGACCTTGGGCGTGGCATTGGTCACGAGCATCGGCATGCTGGGCCAGACGATGAAGGCCTCCATCTCGGATACGGTGGACCAAACTATTACGTCGGACTACATTTTGTCCGGCCCGAGCTCCGGAAACTTCCCGACGCCGAAGGAAACCGGCGAGCGTGCCGCAGAGGCAGACGGTGTGGATAAGGTCATTACCGTTGGCTCGGCCCCGGTTGCCGTGGACGGTCAGGCCTCCTTGGACTTTGGCGCCGGCGGGTTGTTCACCGTGACGGTGGATGCTGACCCCACCTCGATGCTGGCGATGAACATGGTGGAAGGCGATGCCAATATTGAAGGCGGCTTTGCCGCCACGGAAGACTTCGCCAAAGAAAATGGCTGGAAGGTAGGAGAGACCTACGAGGTCACCGGCAGCAAGCCGGGCAAGACTGCGGAAGCCAAACTGGTCGGCACCTTTGAGCCCATCGAGACCATTCAAAATATGGTGGTTTCGCAGGACGTGGCAGAAGAAGTCGCCGCTGACGGAGAATTCTCTGTGCAGATGGTGGGCGTATTAGGTAAAGAAGGCTACGACAAGGAAGAGCTACGCCAGAACCTCGAGGATGCCGTCAAGGATCTCGTGGTGGTGCAGGTCAACACCGGTAAGGAATATGCGGGTCAGGCCGCTGGCTTCATCGACCAGATGCTGGCCATTCTCTACGGTCTTCTCGCACTCGCCGTGATCATTGCCGTGCTGGGCATTGTCAATACCTTGACCTTGGGTGTTATCGAGCGCCGCCAGGAGATTGGCATGTTGCGTGCGGTGGGTACGCAGCGCCGCCAAATCCGCCGGATGATCACGCTGGAGTCGGTGCAGATTTCGCTCTTTGGCGCAATCATGGGCATCCTCATCGGCCTCGGCTTGGGCTGGTCCTTCATCGAGATCCTGAATGACCAAGGCCTTGGCGGTGCCGAGGTTCCGTGGGGCATGCTGGTGATCATGCTGCTGGGATCCGCGGTTGTGGGCGTCATCGCAGCGGTATGGCCATCGCAACGCGCGGCAAAGACGCCGCCGCTGGAGGCGATTGCGGATTAAGGCTTAGGCATCTAGGCCTTGACTGATATTAAGAAGTTTCAGCTCGTCGTCGTAGCACAGGAACCATGGGTGCGCTTCGGGCTGGAACTTCTTTGCCGCCGGATCCAAGTACAGGAAGAAGTGCACGCAGAGAAATCGTAGGGGTCACTGTAGCTAGGAGCGAGCTGGGAATTGTGTACTTAGATTCCGTGATAGATAAGTTCGGCCCACATCACCCCGCGCCAGGCTAGGACCACGCCGATCCCGATGGTCCAAAATAGGTACTTACACAGCGGCCACCAGTGCCGCTGCTTGACCATTTCCCCTAGCTCTTTCGCCATGGTGGACCAGGTGGATAGGCCACCGGCGAGGCCGAGGGCGAAGAGGGGATGGGCGAAGGGGGCATCGGCAAGCTGCGCAAAGCCCACCGCCAGGCCGAAGATCAAGGAACCCAGGATATTGGATGCGAAGGTGCAATACGGCGAGGGCAACAGGCGGGTAAAGCCGTAGCGCGCCGCGCCGCCGAAAAAGCCGCCGATAAGGACGAAGAGCAGGTTCATCGCAGCTTATCCCCAGCAAGGTAGGCGGCGGTGCAGCCCACGAGCGTGGCCGCGACATAGGCCAGGGCGATGCTCCAGTGGGACTCCGCGGTGAAGAAAGCAAAGCTGGCGAAGCTGGTAAACCCACCCAAGAATCCGGTTCCCCAGAAGGGGCCGGGGCGGGTATATCCCATCAGCGCGCTGCCGACGATATTAAGGATGAGGAGCGGGAGCATTCCGCCGCCGAGAGCGATGGTTAAGAGGTAGCGGGCACCGGCGCCGAGTGCGGCACCGGAACCGAAGATGAGGGAGTGCGGCATGGGGTACATCATAGTGGGCGAAGTCTCAGGAAAAAGCACAGGGGTTTGTATCCGAAAAGGGGAGGTTAAACGCTAAACTAATCGGCGTGAATAACGCGTTTGATGTGGTGAGCTTTATCGCCCGCTTTGGCATGGCCGTGGTGTGGATCATCGCCGGTGTAGAAAAGATGGCGCACCCGCTGGATACCATGCAATCCATCAAGGCCTATGAGATTTTCACGCCGGAATGGTCTGGGTATCTGGCCCAGCTCATTGGGCCGCTGGAGCTAGTGGGTGGAATGCTGCTCTTGCTGGGGATTTTCCTTCGCGAGTCTTCCAAGGTAGCGGCCGTGGTCATGGTGCTTTTCATGGTCGGCATCCTGCAGGCATGGCTGCGTGGGCTGGATATCGATTGCGGGTGCTTTGGTGCTGGTGACGCTACTGCGGAGCCGGGCATGAACTATGGGCTGACGCTGCTTCGCGATGCCGCCTTCCTCGCCCTTACCGCATGGATCATCAAACGCCCGTTCACGAAATTTGCGCTCCACCCGTAGCGGTGGGCACAGTAGGTTGCAAGAGTCCGAAAGTATCAACAGGCAAGGTTTAAATGAGCAAAGTAAGTGACCCGAATGCCAAGTCTGGCAATGGTTTCATCTGGGGCGTCGGCGTCCTACTCGTCATTATCGCCGTGGTCATTGGCTACATCGTGTGGAATGGCAAGCAGGCCAATGAAATCGAGGTGCAAGACGTCAACATGTCCATGGACTATAAGGACAACGCGATTACCCTGAAGTCCGATGCGGCCGATGACGATACTCCAGAGGTTGACCTGTACGAAGACTTCTCCTGCCCCCACTGCGCGGACCTGGCGAAAAGCACCGATGAGGAGATGAAGCAGGCAATTGAGGATGGCAAGCTGGTCGTCCACGTGCGCACGCTGAACTTCCTAGACGGCGAGGATGTCGAAAACGAGGACGGTTACTCCACCAAGGCCGTCGCAGCCATGTCAGAGCTGGCTAAGTCTGGCGACGTAAAGACCTACTGGAATTTGCGCGACTACATGATGAAGAACCAGCAGAGCATCGCCACTAAGTGGGATATGGAGGACATCGCTGACCAAGCCAAGGAACTCGGCGCCGAGGATGACGTGGTTGATTCCATCAAGAACGTGGATATCAAGCAGGGCAATAAGGTGGCCAAGGCCAACTACGATAAGCTGAATAAGGCAACCGGCTCGGTTTCCTCGCCGCGCATTGTCCAGGATGGCAAGGATATTCCGGACCGTGAATCCGGCGAGTCCTTGAATGACTGGGTAGACATCGCCACCAAGTAGCAGGCGATTTGGTGAGTTAAATACTTGCCATGTATATTCATACGAGTTGCGGCCCACAGGGTTGCACCTCGTATATGGGGCTATGGCGCAGCTGGTAGCGCACCACACTGGCAGTGTGGGGGTCACGGGTTCGAATCCCGTTAGCTCCACAAATTAAGAGTCTCGAGAGGCTAGATAGCTTCTCGAGACTCTTTTTTCTTACTTCAGCGAGTGGCCGATGAGCTCGCCCAGCGCGTGGGTGCCGTTGGCGTTAAGGTGCAGCGGCAGGTTGCCTGGCGCCGGTGGAAGCGGGTCTACTAGGTTGATCCACCAGCGGTCAGGAGAGCAGTTATCGTGGCCCGTGGATATCGGGTGGGCGTCCAAGAAGGAAGCACCGTTCTGCTCAGCTACCTCGCGCAGGGTGTTTTGCAGGCGCTCTTCGGTAGAAGCAACCCTGCTAGCCGGAATCGGGATGGTGGCAGAGGTCAGGCACGCGGAGTTGTTATTGGAGACCCGCGGGTATCCCACGATGGTTACCTTCGCATTTGGCGCAAAGTGGTGGGCGACATCGATGGCGCTGCGCATGCCGGTGCGCAGGAAGTGCTCGGAAGCCGCGATATTGTCCTTGTGCGGGTAGGTGTCATTGGCGCCGGCATGGATGACAACATTGCGGGTCTCGGGATTGAGATCGCCGTTGCGGGCGGCCGTGCGCAGGGTGTCATCGATGTGCTGGCCGCCGGTGCCGAAGGACGCACCAGCGCACTGGTACTGATCCACATGCGCACCGGATACCCGCGTCATTTCGTTGGCGATGGAGTTATCGGTAATGCAACCGACCTTGGTGTTTGCTTTTATACCGGCGCGGTTTTGCGCGTAATCAAGGAAATTAGGGTTGGCGACGACGCTATCGCCAGTCAGGACCGTATTGCCAGGCACGGCCGCGGTAGCGACGGTGCTACCTCCCACGAGTGCGGCAGTGCAAGCGGCAATCGCGGCAAGTTTACTGAAGTTTTTCATGGTGTACCTCAAGGCTTCCGCAGGGACGGAAGCCACACTGATAGGGGATGATTAAGGCCACGATGATCCTAAAGGTTTTCTGAGACAAGCAAAAATGGAGTAGCGAAAATCGTTATGCTGGCGGGTATGCAGACTTTCTCGAAGCGAGTACGCGATGAAGATCAAGCAGGCGCCGAAGCCGCCGGATTGCGGTGGCTGGCGGAAGCCACGGATGCGGTAGTCACCGTCGTGCGCGCGGACGGGAAGGAAATCGTAACCAAGCGCATTGACGAGGTAGCGCCCACCCCAGAGGCCGCGCGGAAGTTTGGTGCGGAGCTCGCGCGCATGCACCGCGCCGGGGCCGCGGCTTTTGGCAGCGCGCCGGAGGGATGGGAAGGCAAAAACTTCATCGGCACCATTGAACAGGAGTGCACGCCCACCGATGACTGGGGTGAATTTTATACCCAGCAGCGCGTGCTGCCCTTTGCGGAGCCGGCCGGAATCAGCACCGCGCAGCGGGACCTGGTCAAGCGGGCCTGCGATGCCATTGCCGCCCGTAGCTGGGACGTGGCGCCCGCGCGCATCCACGGTGACCTGTGGGCGGGCAACCTGCTTTTCGATGCCCAGGGTGGCATCATGATCGATCCCGCCGCCCACGGCGGGCACCCGCACACTGATTTGGGCATGCTGGCCCTATTCGGCGCGCCCTATATAGAAGAAATCTTCCGCGGCTATGGGGCGCCGAAAGATATTGAAACCTGGATTCCCATGCACCAACTGCACCCGCTGGCCGTGCACGCGCTGACCCACGGCTCGGCGTATAACCGGCCGCTGGAGCGCGCGGCTCTTGCCACGCTGGAGGCGCTGGCCTAGGCGGTTGGCCCTTGCGGCATCTGGCGCTTGTGGATGCCGCGGTGCCACAGGGTCTCGATGCGCTCGCGGGCGGCATCGGGAACCGCCTTGCCCTCTAAGTAGTCATCGATGTGGGCGTAGGTGACGCCGAGCGCCTCTTCATCGGGAAGCTGCGGCTTATCGTCTTCCAAATCCGCGGTAGGGACCTTGGACCAGGTGGACTCTGGCGCGCCCAGGTGCTTGAGCAATGCCGCGCCTTGGCGCTTATTCAGCCCGGCCAGGGGGAGTAGGTCTGCCGCGTCATCGCCCCACTTGGTGTAGAACGCGGTGACGTTTTCGGCGGCGTGATCCGTGCCCACAACGAGCGCGCCCACCTCGCCGGCGATGGCATATTGCGCGGTCATGCGCAAGCGCGCCTTGGCATTGCCGCGGTTGAAATCGTTCAAGGAATCTTGGCCTACCGCACGGGCGACCTCGTGGCTTAGCGCCGCGGTGGCCGGTTGAATATCAACGGTGAGCCGGTGATCGGGCTGGATGAAATCGAGGGCGATTTGGGCATCATCCTCATCCGCCTGCGTGCCGTGGGGCAGGCGCACGGCCCAAAATTCGGCGCCTTCTACCCGCTCTACTGCTAGCTGGGTGAGTTTTCCCGCCAAGGTGGAATCCTGGCCGCCGGAAATGCCTAGCACGTAGCCTTTGGCATGGGTCATTTCCAAGTATTCCACGAGGAAATCCACGCGACGGGCAATTTCCTCTTCTGGATCGATAAAGGGGCGTACATCCAGCTGTTTTATGATGGATTGTTGCAAGTTTTCGGCATCGGGTGACATGACGTTCATCGTAGTCTCCTGACACAATTGCGTGCTGTGAATAAAGAAAGTTATGTCAAGGTAGTTGCAGGAATTGCCGCCCTTGGCGGTTTATTATTTGGATACGACACCGGCGTGATGTCCGGTGCTTTGCTGTATATCACCCCGGAATTTAATATGACCGCCCACCAAGAGGGCTGGGTGACCTCCATGCTGCTGGTGGGTGCCGCGGTGGGCGCGTTGACCGCAGGCCGCATCGCGGACCGTTTTGGCCGCCGCTTTACGCTGATTGCCGGCGGCATCATTTTCGTTTTGGGCTCCATCTGGTGCGCGCTGGCTGGATCGGTGACCATGCTGGCCACGGCCCGTACCTTCTTGGGCTTTGCCGTCGGTGCGGTATCCATTGTCTCGCCCATGTATATCTCAGAGATGGTGCCGGCCAAGATCCGCGGGCGCATGGTCTCCCTGAATACCTTGCTGATCGTGGTGGGCCAGCTCTTGGCCTACCTTGTAAATTCTGCCCTCGCGCCCACGGAAAGCTGGGAATGGATGCTGGGGCTTGCGGCCGTACCGGGCGCGGCCCTCGCCGTGGGCATGCTCTTCTTGCCAGAGACCCCAGTCTGGCTGGCCACGCACGACAAGATGTCGCGGGCCCGTGAGGTTGCAGGCCGCGCCGGGATGGATCTGGCAGAGCTTACCTCCCAAGAAACGGCGCGCCGTTCCAGCGGCTCCGAGTGGAAGGCACTGAAGGCCAATCGCTGGATGCAGGTGACGGTATTGCTCGCCATGCTGATGGGCCTGACCCAGCAGATTACCGGCGTTAATGCCATCGTCTACTTCGCGCCCACCATGATGAGCCAGGTAGGAATTTCCACCACCAACTCGGTCTATACCTCGATTGTCATTGGTGTGGTCTCCGTCATCGCCTGCTGGGTGGGCCTCAAGGTGGTCGACCGTATTGGCCGCAAGCGCCTGCTGCTTATCGGCCTGACCGGCAACGTGATTTCGCTATTCATCTTGTCCGTGGCGTACTCGCACGCAGCCGATTCCACCACGATGGCGATGGTCTCACTGGTATTCATGGCCTCGTTCATTGCCTTCCAGCAAGCAGCGGTCTCGCCGACGACCTGGCTGCTCATCTCGGAGCTCGTGCCCCTGCAGGTACGCGGCTTGGGCATGGGCATCGCCGGGCTCTCGCTGTGGGCCACCAACTGGGCCGTGGCCCAGTACTTCCTGCCGCTGGTGGAGTGGCTCACCGGCCCGGTGGCCTTTGGAGTCTTTGGCGTGCTGGGGCTCATCGCCATCGGCTACACCCGCATTTTGGTACCAGAGACCATGGGACGTAGCCTGGATGAGGTAGGCGAGGAGATGAAATCCCGCTACTCGCGGGAATCCGCACCCCATTAAGTCCTAGTGTTTTGGTCTTAATGGCCGCGTGAGGTAAAATTATTCCTCGTGTCATGGCTGGGGATTCCCAGTCCGTGCTTTATTTACTCAACCGCATGTAGATTGCGCATAACGAAAGGAGCGCCCGATGAAGGTCCGTAAGTCCCTTCGGTCGCTGAAGAAGAAGCCGGGCGCCCAGGTTATTCGCCGCCACGGTAAGGTCTTCGTGATCAACAAGAAGGATCCCCGTTTCAAGGCCCGTCAGGGCTAATTGAAACTTAAGAAAGTCCGCCTCCTCCGAGAATTTGGAGCGGGGCGGATTTTTTATTTCTACGCTTCGACGCCAGAATGTGAACTTTGCCACATGTTTAGGTGAATAGAAGGTAAACCCGCAGGAATGTCAGGCGTGTAGTTTCACGGTTGGGTGCCGGGGCGGTCAACATGTGGGGTCTCGCTCCTGGCCCTCCTGGGAATATCATGGGTGTAACTACTATATGTTGTGTTAGTTGCGGTCAATTCCCCCAAAGTATAGTGTCGTTGGTGTCGCTCAGAGCGGTGCAGGAAGTGGCCTGAAAAGGGGTCAGAACCTCCGCTTTCTACGAGCAAAAGCTATCTCGCAAAAGGATTTTAGGGAGTTATTATGTCTATCACCGTCTACACCAAGCCTGCTTGCGTTCAGTGCAATGCCACCAAGAAGGCCCTTGACCGCGCGGGTCTGGATTACAACGTGGTAGATGTCACCGTGGACGATGAGGCCCGTGACTACATTATGGCTCTGGGCTACGTCCAAGCACCCGTCGTAGAAGCCAACGGCGGGCACTGGTCCGGCTTCCGCCCCGACCGCATCAAGAACCTTGCCGAGCTAGCCGCCTCTGCGTAAGTAGCCGAGGAGGGAGGTGCCGTCATGTTGGTCGTGTATTTTTCCTCTACTACGGAAAATACGCACCGGTTCGTGCAGAAGCTAGGTTTCCCTAGCGCGCGAATCCCCCTGCGCCGCACCGATGAGCCGCTAGTGGTCAACGAGCCTTTCGTCTTGGTGTGTCCCACCTACGGCGGAGGAGCTTCCATTAGCCACCAAAACTCCCGGCCCGTACCGGTGCAGGTAATTAGATTCCTTAATAATGAGCACAACCGCAGTTTTATTCGGGCGGTTATCGCCGGAGGAAATAGCAACTTCGGCGCCGATTTTGGCAAGGCTGGTGACGTCATCAGCGCCAAATGTAAGGTGCCCTATGTATATCGTTTCGAATTGCTCGGAAACGATGAAGATATAAAAATTTGTCGCGAAGGCCTGCTGGCTAATGCTTCCCAGTTGGGACTGGATGGGGCAGCCTAGCCGCGGTGCGACACACCTAATAGAATCCTGATTTTAAGAAAGGTCGCGTCAGCTGTGAGTACGCAATTGGGAAAGACCGTAGCAGAGCCAGTATCGCAGGAAGAGCAGCTGGATTACCACGCGCTCAACGCAATGCTGAATCTCTACGACGGAGACGGCAAGATTCAATTTGATAAGGACCGCGAGGCCGCCAATCAGTTCTTCTTGCAGCACGTTAATCAGAACACGGTCTACTTCCACGACTTGGAAGAGAAGATCGATTACCTGGTGCGCAATAAGTACTATGACCCAGCGGTCATTGAGGCTTATGACTTCGAGTTCATCAAGTCCCTATTCAAGCGCGCCTACTCTTATAAGTTCCGCTTCAAGTCCTTCCTTGGCGCCTATAAGTACTACACCAGCTATACGCTGAAGACCTTCGACGGCCGCCGGTACCTGGAGCGCTTTGAGGACCGCGTCTCCATGACGGCGCTTTTCCTTGGTGATGGCGATGGTGAGCTGGCAGAGCGCCTCGTCGATGAGATCATGACCGGCCGCTTCCAGCCGGCTACGCCAACCTTCCTGAATGCCGGCAAGCAGCAGCGCGGCGAATTGGTTTCCTGCTTCCTGCTCCGCATCGAAGACAATATGGAATCCATCGGTCGTTCCATCAACTCCGCGCTGCAACTGTCCAAGCGCGGCGGCGGCGTGGCCCTGCTGCTGTCCAATATCCGCGAATCCGGCGCGCCGATTAAGCACATTGAGAACCAGTCTTCTGGCGTCATCCCTGTGATGAAGATGCTGGAGGATGCATTCTCCTACGCTAACCAGCTCGGTGCGCGCCAGGGTGCGGGCGCGGTGTACCTCAACGCCCACCACCCGGACATCATGAACTTCCTCGACACCAAGCGCGAGAACGCGGATGAAAAGATCCGCATTAAGACCCTGTCCTTGGGCGTGGTGATCCCGGATATCACCTTCGAGCTGGCCAAGAACAACGACGACATGTACCTGTTCTCGCCGTACGACGTCGAGCGCGTCTACGGCAAGGCCTTCGGCGATATCTCCGTTACCGAGCATTACGAAGAAATGGTGGAGGATCCGCGCATCCGGAAGAAGAAGATCAACGCGCGCCACTTCTTCCAAACCGTGGCGGAGCTGCAGTTCGAGTCCGGCTACCCGTACATCATGTATGAAGATACGGTAAACCGCGCCAACCCGGTCAAGACCTCCCGCATCAATATGTCCAACCTGTGCTCGGAGATATTGCAGGTCAACTCCGCTTCCGAGCTCAACGCGGATCTTTCTTATGACCAGGTGGGCAACGATATTTCCTGCAACCTGGGTTCGCTGAATATCGCCATGACCATGGACTCGCCGGACTTCTCCCAAACGGTGGAGACCGCGATTCGGGGGCTGACCTCGGTGGCGGATAAGACCTCCATCGATTCCGTTCCATCCGTGCGCAAGGGCAACGATGACTCACACGCCATCGGCTTGGGCCAGATGAACCTGCACGGTTACTTGGGTCGCGAGAACATCGAGTACGGATCCGAGGAGGGGTTGGACTTCACCAACGCCTACTTCGCCGCCATCATGTACGCAGCCCTGCGCGCCTCCAATAAGATTGCCCGCGAGCGCGGCACGACCTTTACCGAGTTCCCCGAATCCGATTACGCCAGTGGCGAGTTCTTTGACTCCTACGATCCGGCGGAGTTCCAGCCGCGCACGGAGAAGGTCAAGGCTCTTTTCGATGCCTCCTCCATCTACACTCCCACCGCAGAGGACTGGGCGGAGTTGAAGGAGGACGTTGCCAAGCACGGCCTCTACAACCGCAACCTGCAGGCGGTGCCGCCGACGGGCTCGATTTCCTATATCAACAATTCCACCTCGTCCATTCACCCGATTGCCTCCAAGATTGAAATCCGCAAGGAAGGCAAGATCGGCCGCGTATACTACCCGGCTGCGCATATGGATAACGACAACTTGGAGTACTTCAAGGACTCGTACGAAATTGGTTACGAGAAGATCGTTGATACCTATGCTGAGGCCACCAAGTACGTGGACCAGGGGCTATCGCTGACGCTGTTCTTCAAGGACACCGCTACCACCCGCGATGTGAATAAGGCGCAGATTTACGCTTGGCGCAAGGGCATTAAGACCTTGTACTACATCCGCGTGCGCCAGATGGCGCTGGAAGGCACCGAGATCGAGGGCTGCGTTTCCTGCATGCTCTAAGCGCGGGCGCGGTCCAGGATAGCGCGGGAGGTGCGCTCGGCGGCTTCGGCCTCGCCGGCGTCAATCTCCCGCGCTAAATCCATATGTAGCTGAGTGGTGCCGCGAATTGGATCCCGTTTGCGGGAGCCAAAAACGGATTTGCCCTTCAAGATAGTCAGCAACGCCGGTGCCAGCGCCGCGATCATCTCATTGCCGGAGGCCTCCAAGATAAGGGTATGAAATTGCAGGTCGGTTTCGAGTTCTTCGCCTACCCGGGGGGAAGGGGTGGTCTCGAGCTCGCTGAGCCGGCCCGCCAGTCGCAGCAATTCGCGGCGCTGCTGTGGGCTGGCATTGCGCGCGGCAAGCTGCGCCGCCACCGGCTCGATACCAAGGCGCAGCTCGTTGAGTCGCGCCACCTGTTCCGCGCGCGTCTTATCGTGCGCCAGCCGCCACGAAATAACGGCGGGATCATAGACCGCCCAACTGCTGCGCGGCAGCACCTTGAGCCCCACTCGGCGCCCAGAAGAAACCATCCCTAAGTGCTCGAGGGTGCGCATGGCCTCGCGCGCCACGGTGCGGGAGATGCCAAAGCGCTTTTCGATGTCCCCAAGGCGAAACCGCGTGCCTTCCGCCATGTCCCCGCTGACGATATCCGTGCCCAGCTGGTCTACTACAGGGCCTAAAAGGGGAGTGGTTTCTGCCATGGCGCGGGCGTCCTTTCCTGGCTGTGTACTGCGCTTTTATTATAGGTGCGGTGCGGCGGGATGATGCGGGTTGGCATTGGGTATGCTGGGACTCGAAATTCTACACAGTGAAGCATTGGAGTGACATCGCGTGTCGCACGAATACGATGACTACGTTGCTAGTCATGACAGCCCGGTAAAAGCTATCAACTGGAATACCATCCCCGATGACAAAGACCTCGAGGTATGGGAGCGGTTGACCGGTAACTTCTGGCTCCCGGAAAAGGTCCCAGTCTCTAATGATCTCCCCAGCTGGAAGACGCTGACGGAAAAGGAAAAAGAAACCACCATGCGGGTCTTTACTGGCCTGACGTTGCTGGATACCATCCAGGGCACGGTCGGTGCGATCTCCCTGCTTCCGGATTCGCAGACCCTGCACGAGGAGGCGGTGTATACCAATATCGCCTTCATGGAGTCGGTGCACGCCAAGTCCTATTCCAATATCTTTATGACCTTGGCTTCCACCCCGATGATCAATGATGCCTTCCGCTGGTCCGAGGAAAACGAGAACCTGCAGAAGAAGGCGAAGATCATCTTGGCCTACTACAACGGTGATGATCCGTTGAAGAAGAAGGTGGCCTCTACGCTGCTGGAGTCCTTCTTGTTCTACTCCGGCTTCTATCTGCCGATGTACTTCTCTTCCCGGGCGAAGCTGACCAATACTGCCGATATCATCCGCCTGATCATCCGCGATGAGGCCGTGCACGGGTATTACATTGGCTATAAGTTCCAGCAGGAATACAAGAAGCTGGATGAAAAGCGCCAGGAAGAATTGAAGGACTACACCTTTGATCTGGCCTTTGAGCTCTATGACAACGAGATCGACTACACCGAGGACCTCTACGACGAGCTGGGCTGGACCGAAGACGTCAAGCGCTTCTTGCGCTATAACGCCAATAAGGCCCTGAATAACTTGGGCTTTGAGGGCCTCTTCCCAGCCGATGAGACCCGCGTCTCGCCGGCTATCCTGTCCTCTCTTTCTCCCAACGCCGACGAGAACCACGACTTCTTCTCGGGCTCGGGTTCGTCCTATGTCATTGGCAAGGCCGAGGACACCACGGACGATGACTGGGACTTCTAGCCGTTCTTAGTCCCCGCGCACCTTCGCTTCGGACTCAACCGAAAGGTTGATAACGAGCGGGGGTGCGTTTTCCGGTTTTTGACCTGCATATCTCGCAACCGCTGTGACATGCGACACCCATACCTAGCCCAAAGAATGTAAACCTTAAATGATGCCCGCCCCACGTGCAGGGGGTATGTGACGGTTGTGGTTATTGAGGGAATACCCCCAAGCTGGAGGACCATTAAGAGAAGCTGGCAAGAACGGGGGAAAATGTCCTAATATAATCGAAGTAAACCTAGGTGTAGGTGGACCCAGTCCGCTGACACTCTGTTATTCAGGAGGATTCTATGACCGCTGTGGCGCCACGGGTCGACGATTACGTCGCTCCCACACGTCCAGAGCCAACCGGTAGGGAAAAGACCGGTTCAAAGGCTTGGGTATTTTTAACCACCACCGACCACAAGCAGCTCGGCATCATGTACTTGATCATGGCCTTCAGCTTCTTCTTCCTTGGTGGCTTTATGGCATTGCTGATCCGTGCGGAGCTTTTCACCCCGGGTCTGCAGTTCCTGTCCAATGAGCAGTTCAACCAGCTGTTCACTATGCACGGCACCGTGATGCTGCTGCTGTTCGCTACGCCAGTTGTTTGGGGCTTTGGTAACTACATCCTGCCTCTGCAGATCGGCGCGCCGGACGTGGCCTTCCCACGTCTGAACTCCTTTGGTTTCTGGGTAACCCTGCTCGGCGGTGTCGTCATGCTGCTGGGCTTTATCACTCCTGGTGGTGCGGCTGACTTCGGCTGGACCATGTACATGCCGCTTGCCGATGGCGTACACACCCCCGGCATCGGCGCCGATATGTGGATCGTCGGTGTGGGCGCTACCGGTGTCGGTACCATTGCCTCCGCCATCAACATGATCACCACCATCTTGACCCTGCGCGCACCGGGCATGACCATGTTCCGCATGCCGGTCTTCTGCTGGGGCATCTTCACCGCCTCCGCCATCGTGCTGATGATCTTCCCGCTGCTGACCGCAGCCGCCTTGGGCGTGCTGTATGACCGCAAGCTGGGCGGCCACATCTACGATTCAGCTAACGGCGGTGCCATCCTGTGGCAGCACCTGTTTTGGTTCTTCGGCCACCCTGAGGTCTACGTCCTCGCACTGCCGTTCTTCGGCGTTGTCTCCGAAATCGTTCCGGTCTTCTCCCGCAAGCCGGTCTTCGGCTACATCGGCTTGGTCTTCGCCATTCTGGCCATCGGCTCGCTGTCCATGGCCGTGTGGGCACACCACCTGTTCGTCACCGGCGCCATCCTGCTGCCGTTCTTCTCGTTCATGACGTTCCTTATTGCGGTGCCTACCGGTGTGAAGTTCTTCAACTGGGTCGGCACCATGTGGAAGGGCCACATCACCTGGGATACCCCGATGATTTGGGTCATGGGCTTCATGGCTACCTTCCTTTTCGGTGGTATGACCGGTGTTATGCTCGCTTCTCCGGCGCTGGACTTCCACTTGGCTGAGTCCTACTTCCTGATTGCGCACTTCCACTACACCCTGTTCGGTACGGTTGTGTTCTCCGCCTTCGGTGGCCTGTACTTCTGGTTCCCGAAGATGACCGGCCGCATGCTGGACGAGCGCTTGGGCAAGATTCACTTCTGGCTGACCTTCATCGGCTTCCACGGCACCTTCCTGATTCAGCACTGGGTCGGCAACATGGGTATGCCGCGTCGCTACGCCGACTACCTGGAGTCCGATGGCTTCACGGTCTTCAACCAGATTTCCACCATCTTCTCCTTCGTCCTCGGCGCTTCCGTTATCCCGCTGGTCTGGAACGTCTTCAAGTCCTGGCGCTACGGTGAGGTCGTTACCGTGGATGACCCATGGGGCTACGGCAACTCTCTGGAGTGGGCAACCTCCTGCCCGCCTCCGGGCCACAACTTCACCTCCTTGCCACGCATCCGTTCCGAGCGTCCGGCATTCGAGCTGCACTACCCGCACATGGTTGAGCGCATGCGCGAGGAAGCTCACGTGGGCAAGCACTAAGGCCGCACTTTAACTCCTGACTACAGCCGCCTTCCCCAGCCTCTTAGAGGTAGGGAGGGCGGCTTTGGCGCGTGTGGGATAATGGTCGTTGTGAATACTCAAGCTGACACCACGACCATTACTAGTCTCGGACCAGACGCTCCCGGAGCGGCCGCCGCTTTCTTTACTGCGTTGGCTGATTTTCCCGTCCCGCTTGCCGATGTCCACCTCGCCACCGCCTCCAACCACCTCGCCCTCACCGCGCAGTGCGATCTGTCCAGCACCGATACCGCAGCACTAGGGGATCGCGTGCGCGAGGCCATGGCGCCGTTCGAGCATGAGGTGTCTATTGCACAAAGCTATGCTGTTGCCATTATTGGTGAGGAGATAAACGCGGGGGATATTAGCGCGGTGCAGAGCGCCGTGAATGGGGAGACGGTCCGCATGCGCCGGATAGCGCTGGATTCCCTTTTCGCCGTGGAACTTACCGTGGCACTAGAAGATGCCGCCGCGGCGCGGCGGGCTCTGCGGGAGATTGCCGCTGAACGCGGTATCGATATCTCCCTCGAGGGCCTAGGCCATCGCGGCAAGCGTTTGGTGTGCTTCGACTGCGATTCGACCCTGATTGAAGGTGAGGTCATCGAGATGCTCGCCGCCCACGCAGGCAAGGAAGCAGAAGTGGCCGCCGTAACCGAGCGCGCCATGCGCGGCGAATTGGACTTTGAGGAGTCCCTGCGCGAGCGCGTCGCGGTGCTGGAGGGCCTGGATGCCTCGATTATCGATGAGGTCGCCCGCGATATCGAGCTGACACCCGGCGCTAAGGAAGCGATCGGAACCCTCCACCGTCTGGGCCACCGCACCGCCGTGGTCTCGGGTGGCTTTATTCAGGTGCTCGAGGGCTTGGCCACAGACCTCCAGCTCGACTACGTGCGGGCCAATACTCTGGAAATCCGCGATGGCAAGCTGACCGGTAAGGTCATTGGGAAGGTGGTCGACCGCCAGGCCAAGGAAGACTTTCTGCGCGAATTCGCCGCGGATTCCGGAATCGGGATGGAGTCCACCGTTGCGGTGGGCGATGGCGCCAATGACATCGCCATGGTCACCGCCGCCGGGCTGGGCGTCGCTTTTGATGCGAAGCCGGCGCTGCGCGAGGCCGCCGATGCCTGCATCACACCGCGCCGCCTCGACGCCGTCCTACCGATGTTGGGAATTGCCAATGTCTAAGTTCGAGATAGCGCACCAACGCCTCGTTGCCGCCTGTACCGCTCGGGATTCCCACGAGGACCCCGCGGATCCGTCGACCGTGCAGGCGATGCAGATAGCCCTCCACCTCCCCAAGCAGGATCCCCCGGCGCGCAGCGAGGTGCTTACCGCGGCCGCCCGCGCCGTGGTGGCCGCCTGTCTAGATGACCGCGCCGGCGAGGACGGTGCCTTCGCCGCGGCGCTCGCGCAGTGGTACGGCCACCGCATCCGCAAGATTGCCCGCCGGGCGCGCAATAAGGCGTGGCGCGATGTGCAGCTGCTGCCTGGTGTCACCGTGGATGACCGCGCGCGTGCCTTTGCACCTTCAGCGGTGGGGGAGGTGGACCCGCTCATTAGCAAGCTGCAGATCGGCCACACCGACCTCGCGATGGACGAGTCAGGGCCTCCGCTTGCCGATGCCCCCATTATCTACGTCGACCGCAGCCTCGCCATGACCGCGGGCAAGGCCGCCGCCCAAGTGGGCCACGGCTCGATGATGCTCGCCGCCGCCATGAGCCAAGAGGAGGCTGCGGCTTGGGCGGCAGAAGGTTTTCCGCTCTCTGTCCGCGAGGCGGACGCAGAGACATTTCGCACCGCCTGCGCGCAGGAGGACGCGGTAGTCATCATCGATGCCGGGTTTACTGAGATCGCCCCGGATTCGGCTACCGTGTGTGCGCTGCGGCGACCAATCGCTTAAGGGCACCGCGCACCGTTTCTGGGTTCGTGGTTTGCCAGAACCGCGGCATGGATGCCTTGAGGAATGCGCCGTAGCGCTTGTATTCCAGCCGGTTATCCAGCACGGCGACGACCCCACGGTCCGTTACGTGGCGCAAAAGCCGCCCGGATCCCTGCGCCATGAGGAGCGCCGCGTGATTGGCGGAGACCTCCATGAACCCGGAGCGGCCGGCGGCGTCGGCTGCCTGGGAGCGGGCCTGCAGCAGTGGGTTATCGGGTCGCGGAAAGGGGATGCGGTCAATGAGGACTAGCGAGCACGATGGCCCCGGCACATCCACGCCTTGCCAAAGCGTCAAGGTGCCAAAGAGACAGGAGTTCTCCTTCGTGGAGAACTTATCTACCAGCGTGCCGATGGCATCTTCGCCCTGCACATACAGGTCAAACGGCAAACGCGGCGCCAGGGCCTCCGCGGCCTCTTCCGCCGCCCGGCGCGAGGAGAATAACCCCAGCGTGCGCCCGCCGGCGGCCATGATGAGCTCGTATATTTCTTCCAAGGTTTCGGAGGACAGGCCATCGCGCCCCGGTGCCGGGAGGTGTTTGGCGGTATATAAGATGCCGGATTTTGCCGGTTCAAAGGGCGTTCCCGCATCGAGAGTGTCATACGTGCCGGACGGTAGGCCCCATTGTGCTGCCATGGCGTCGAATCGCCCGCCTAGGGCCAGCGTGGCCGAGGTAAGCACCACCGTTTGCTCCCCAAATAGGTTCTCGCGCAGCATATGCGCGATAGACAGCGGCGCGACGGCGAGCGTATCGGTGCCCTCCAGCCACACGACATCGTCCTGTGCGGCGGGATCGTCGGTGGCGAAGACCTCCAAGATCCTCCCGATCGCCTCGGCCAGGTCCGTGAGGTGATTACTTAAGTTTTGGCGCTCGGCATTCTTTTCGGGGTCATCGTTGGCCTCGCCTTCTGGGGCGCGGGAGATGAGGGATTTGACGCGCAGGAACTCGTCGGCAAGCGCGCGCAAATGCGCCTGCGACGTCTCATCCAAATCCGTCCACCTGCCGGGCTCCTGCACGCGCAGCAGATCATCGAATTCATCCGCCAACTCCGCCAGGTTGCCGGCATTGCCCAGTGACTTTGCCCGGTTCGCCGCCATCTTAATGGAGCGGGAAGTAATCTCCGCCGTGGACACGGAGGTAATGCGCCCATCGAGCTCGTGGGCCTCATCGATGATCGCCACATCGTGGTCGGGCAGGATATTGGCCTCAGAGATAGCGTCGATGGCGAGCATGGCGTGGTTGGTGACGATGATATCGACATCGGCAGCCGCCCGGCGGGCCTCTTCGGCGAAGCAATCCGCACCGTGCGGGCAGCGCCCAGCCCCCAAGCACTCATTCGAGGTCACCGATACCGCCCGCCACACCAAATCCGGCACGCCGAAGTCTAAATCGTCCCGGTCACCGGTTTCGGTCTCCTGCGCCCAGTCGTGGATGCGGCGCACGGCCTTGCCGCGGTAGGAGATATCGGACTCATCGATAAGAGCCTCCGGATCATCCGGGGTGGCCGCGATCTTATTCAGGCATACGTAATTATTGCGGCCCTTCATGATGGCGAAGGTGGGGGTGCGCTCCATGACATCGGCTAGCGCCTCCGTCAGCCGCGGGAGGTCGCGCTCCACCAACTGGCGCTGCAAGGCCAGCGTGGCGGTGGAGACGACGACGGTGGAACCCGAGTTCATTGCATGCCGGATAGCCGGAACCAGGTAGGCCAGGGATTTACCCGTTCCCGTGCCCGCCTGGACGGCGAGGTGGCGCTCGGATTCCAAGGCCTTGGATACCGCGTTTGCCATGCGAACCTGGCCGGCGCGGCGGGAGCCGCCGAGCGCATCCACCGCCGCGCCGAGCAGCGTTTCCGTGTCGTGGTTTAGGGGATCATCTGCGGGGTCACTCACCCCACACAGTCTAGCGACCTAGTCCTTAAAGCCCACCATTCGCGTGGGCACGGCGGCGTCGTCGCGCGAGAGCGCCAGGCCCTCCCATGGCAGGGTCTTGCGGGCCTCGTCCAGGTAGGTGCGGGAGGCCTCAAGATCGGGCAGGTCCTCCACGATGTGCCCATCGCGCATCAAGGGAATGGTCAACTCGCGGGTGGTCAGCTGGCCCGTATCCGGCGCGTCTGCGGCGAAGGGGTAGACCACCTCTTCTACCGCCACGCCGGAAGACCGGTAGGTGCGCAGCGCGCGCTTGGCTCCGCCCACCGATTGCTTGGACGACGAGCGCTTGGCCACCGGGACCCCGTCGACCTCGACGACCTTGTAGACCATGCCCGCGGTCGGGGCACCGGAGCCGGTGACCACGGAGGTGCCCACGCCGTAGACATCGACGGGATCGCCGCGCAGACCCGCGATGGCAAACTCGTCCAAATCGGAGGAAACAACGATATTGGTATTGTGATTGCCTAGCTCATCGAGCTGCTTGCGCACGCGGCGGGTCACCGCGCCCAAGTCACCGGAATCGATGCGCACCCCGCCAAGCTCCGGGCCACCGACCTTGACCGCGGTCTCGACGCCCTTGGTGATGTCATACGTATCCACCAGCAGGGTGGTATCGATGCCCAGGGTATCGATTTGCGCGCGGAAGGCCGCCTCCTCATTGCTCGTGCCATCCGGGTTCGTATGCGCCAAGGTCCAGGCATGGGCGGCGGTGCCAGATACCGGGATGCCGTAGCGGAAGCCGGCCTCCAGGTTGGAGGTGGCGGTAAACCCGGCGAGGTAAGCGGCACGGGCGGCGGTCACGGCCGCGTACTCGTGGGTGCGGCGGCTGCCCATCTCCAGAATGGGGCGGCCATCGGCGGCGGTGACCATGCGGGATGCGGCAGAGGCGACGGCGGAATCGGCGTTGAGGATAGAAAGCACGATGGTTTCGAGCACCACGCACTCGCCAAAGGTGCCGCGCACCGTCAAGATAGGAGAGTTGGGAAAATACAGCTCGCCTTCGCGGTAGCCGTCGATCTGCCCGGAAAAACGCCAGTCGCGCAGGTACTTGCGGGTATCTTCATCCAGGAAATCCATCTGTTCCAGCTGCTCGGGGGAGAAGCGGAAGTCTTCCACCGCGCGCAGCACGCGGTCGGTGCCGGCGACGACGCCGTAGCGACGCTCATTGGGCAGGCGGCGGGAAAAGACCTCGCAGGTCACGTTGCGGTGGGCGGTGCCATCGCGAAGCGCGGCTTGCAGCATGGTGAGCTCGTATTTATCCGTGAGCAAAGCGGTGGAGCGATCGATAGGGCGTGCTATGTCATTCATGAGCCTGATACTACTCACAGGTTAAGAAGCTTTCAGCATACCCGGGCCACCACCCTAGTGAGCTGTGGGGAGACCCAATGCCCAAAATGCCAGCGAAAAATGATTAGGCTATAAGGCATGAAGCCGCAAAACCCCGAAGTCCGTATGAGCTCTCCCATGGCCACGCCCGACTTGGATGAAGGAATCGAAGTTGATGTGGCCGCGAGCGAGAACCTGCCGTGGATGTGCATCGTCTGGGACGATCCCGTCAACTTGATGAGCTACGTGTCCTACGTATTCCAAACCGTTTTGGGCTACGACAAAAAGCGGGCCAACGAGCTGATGATGCAGGTCCACACGGAGGGCAAGGCCGCCGTGTCCAGCGGCGAGAAGGACAAGGTTGAGGCGGACGTTAAAAAGCTCCAGATCGCGGGTCTGTGGGCGACAATGCAACAGGCAGGGTAGATAGATGCAACCGTGGAAAAAGAAGAAATCGCTCATGCGCGGGTCCAAAATCACGGCGGTATTCGAGCCCATGGAGCGCGAAGTCATCGGCAACCTCACCGCCACCGTCTCTGAGGCGATCATCGGCCGCGCCCAGTCCGCGCCGAAGGATGAGCTCGCGGAAATGCTGGACATGCCCACCGGCCATACCGAGGCCCCCGAGGATCCCTCCCTGGCGCGGCTGTTCCCGGACTTCCAAAAGCCCGGCGATGAGGAATACGACGGCGACGCCTCCCTCTTGCGCTCGCTGCACGAAAACGACATCGCGCGGGCGAAGCTGCAGAACCTGCAGGTCATCGGCAATGCGCTGGGCCCCACCGGCGGGGTAGAGGTCTCCATTTCGGAGCAGGAAGCCCAAGCCTTCGTGGCGGGGCTCAATGATCTGCGCTTATACGTCGCGGCTGGGGACGCGACCGACGAAAACCTCATGACGGACCGCGATACCTTGGTGGAATGGCTGGCCTATTGCCAGGATTCCCTGCTGGAAGTGTTGATGGATTAATGATTGACGGCATTAGCATTGGCCATTTTTCCGCCGAGGACACTGGTGCCACCGTGCTCTACTGCGGCCCGAAGGGCGCGCTAGCCAGCGTGGATGTGCGCGGCGGCGGGCCCGGTACGCGCGAGACCGATCTGTTGCAGCCGCACAATACCGTCGAGCGCGTCCATGCGATCGTGCTTGCGGGTGGGTCCGCCTTTGGCTTGGCCGCCGCGGATGGCGTCATGCGCGAATTGGAAGCGCACGGGGTGGGTTTCCCCGTCTTTGGCGAGGACAAGCCCGGCCCGCGCGTGCCCATTGTGCCGGCGGCGGTGATTTTCGATCTGCTGGCGGGCCCTTCTCGCCCTGGGCCGGAGGATGGCGCGGCGGCGCTGCGGGCGGCAATGGCCGGCCACGACGACACGGTGGGCACGGTCGGCGCGGGCGTGGGCGCTACGGCGGGCAAGCTGCGCGGCGGCTTCGGCCTGGCCACCCGCAAGGTGGGAAACTACGAGGTCAGCGCCGCGATGGTGGCCAATCCCGTGGGCGAGGTCATCGACCCGCACTCCGGCCGCCTCTACGGCGCGCCGGGCCGCACGCCGGTCAACGCGGACGCCTACCGCGACCTGCCGCACGCTGCCGCGAAGCTGAATACGACGATTGGCGCGGTGCTTACCGATGCCCCCGTTACCACCGCCCAAGCCCAACGCCTCGCCATGACGGCCCACGACGGGATTGCGCGCGCCGTTCGGCCCGCGCATTCGCCGCTGGACGGAGATACCATTTTCGCCTTGTCGACGGCGCAGGAACCCGCCGAGGTGGACAAGATCCAGCTGTGCGCTGCGGCAGCCGACGTGGTGGAGGAGGCCATCGTCACCGCGGTCACCGCCGCACGCCCTGGCCTGGGGCTTCGCGCGTATCGCGACTTGCTCGGCTAAGATATTGCCCATTATGACTATGGGTGGAACTTCACGTAATCAGCTGGCGTCGACCAGCACGAACAACCGCGGCCGTGGCCGCATCAGCACCGGCCTATCCTTGGCCCTGGGGTTCCTCGCAGTGGAGTGGTCGGTCCACCTCATCAACGCCGTCGTCTTCGGCGGCGGGCTGTCCAATTACGGCATCCGCCCGCTCGACGTGGATGGCCTGTGGGGCATTATCACGGCGCCGCTCTTGCACGGCAGCCTGGAGCACTTGATGTCCAACTCGTTGCCGGGTGCCCTGTTTTGCTTCCTCATTGGCTTGTCCGGGCGCAGGGTGTGGTGGGAGGTCACCTTGATCACCACCGTGGTAGCGGGCCTTGGAACGTGGTTCTTGGGCGGGGCCGGTACCTCGCATATCGGCGCGTCCGGGCTGGTCTATGGTTGGCTGGCCTACCTCGTGGTGCGCGGCGTCTTCAATCGCTCCCTGCTGCAGATCATTTTGGGCATTATCCTGGGCTTTTCCTATTCCGGACTGATTTGGGGCGTGCTGCCCGTCGCCGAGGGTATTAGCTGGCAAGGCCACCTCTTCGGCGCCCTGGGCGGCGTACTGGCCGGTATGTTCATCACCTCCGATGATCCGGCAAAGGCAGGGAGGAAATAATGCCTAACGCATCGTCTCCCATCGGCATCTTTGACTCGGGCGTCGGCGGGCTGACCGTGGCCCGCGCGGTGATGGAGCAGCTGCCGCAAGAATCCGTTATTTATATGGGCGATACCGCCCACGGCCCCTACGGGCCGCGGCCCATCTCGCAGGTGCGGGCCTTTTCCCAGGATATTGCCGATAAGCTGGTAGAGCGTGGCTGCAAGATGCTCGTCATAGCCTGCAATACCGCCACCGCAGCCTTCCTGCACGATGCCCGCGAGCGCTACGATATCCCCATCGTGGAGGTCATCCACCCGGCCGTGCGCCGCGCCATGTCCACCACGCGCAATGGCAAGATTGGCGTTATCGGCACTGAGGGCACCATCAAATCCGGCGCGTACCAGGACCTTTTCGCGGTTAACCCCAATGTTGAGGCGGTAGCCGCCGCCTGTCCGGACTTCGTGCCCTTTGTCGAGCGCGGGATTACGGCAGGCCGCCAAATCCTCGGCGTCGCCGAGGGGTACCTTGCGCCCCTGCAGGCCCAGGGCGTGGACACCTTGGTGCTGGGATGCACGCACTACCCGCTGCTTACCGGTATCATCCAGCTCGCCATGGGCGAAAACGTGTCCCTGGTGGCCTCCTCAGAGGAGACCACGAAGGACGTCATGCGCCTTCTTACGGAAACGGACATGCTCGCCCCCGAGGGCAACCAGCCGGTCCATTCCTTCGAATCCACCGGCGATCCAGAGGTCTTCGCCCAGCTGGCCACGCGCTTTTTGGGCCCGCAGATCGGCTAAGACAGCCGAATTTCCTCCCCCTTTTTGCGCGCGGTACCAGCATTCGGTCCGGATTCATGGAACTATTGGTTCCATGAAGCTGACCATCCTAGGCTGCTCCGGTAGCGTACCCACCGCAGACAATCCTGCCTCCGGCTATGTCGTGTCCTTCGACAATGCACCGTCCATCATCCTGGATATGGGCTCGGGCACGCTGGGCCAGCTAGCTCAACTGCAGGATCCGTGCGATGCCCACGTAGCCTTTAGCCACCTGCACGCGGATCACTGCGCGGATTTTCCCTCCCTCATGGTGTGGCGCCGCTTCCATCCCACCGCCCCGGCAGCCTCGCGCAACTTCTGCTTCGGCCCGTCTGCCACGCCGACGCACTTGGGCCGCCTGTCCTCCGACGAGGTAAATGGGATCGACGATATGTCCGATACCTTGGCGTTTAGCCCGTGGGTGGCGGGGGAGCGCCAGCTTGTCGATGACGTCTTTATCACCCCCTTCCCCGTCAACCACCCGGTAGAGGCCTATGCGCTGCGCATCGAGCACGCCAAGACCGGCCAGACCATTACCTATTCCGGCGATACGTCTTATACGCCTGCGCTTGTCGATGCCGCCCGGGGCGCCGATCTCTTCCTCTGCGAGGCCACCTGGGGTGCTTCCTCCGAGGGCATGGCACCCGGCATGCACATGTCGGGCGCGGAAGCGGGGCGCGCGGCGCGGGAAGCGGGCGTTGGCACGCTGGTGTTGATCCACATCCAGCCCTGGGGCGATGCTAAGGCCACCGTGGCGGCGGCGCGGGAGGAATTCGACGGCGAGATCGTGCTGGGTACTGCGGGCATGCAGTTCTAAGTTACGCTGGAGGGCATGACTGAATTTACTCGTGCCGATGGGCGCGCGCTCGACCAAATGCGCAGCGTCCGCATTACCCGCAATTTCACCACCAACCCGGCCGGATCCGTCTTGGTGGAATTTGGCAATACCCGCGTGATGTGCACCGCCTCCGTCGAACTCGGGGTGCCGCGTTTCAAGCGCGATTCCGGCGAGGGCTGGCTAACCGCCGAGTACGCCATGCTGCCATCCGCCACCCACGACCGTATGCCGCGCGAGTCCATGCGCGGCAAGGTCAAGGGCCGCACCCACGAGATTTCCCGCCTAGTCGGCCGCTCCCTGCGCGCCGCCGTGGACTTGGAGGAGCTGGGCGAAAACACCATCCAGCTCGACTGCGACGTGCTGCAGGCCGATGGCGGCACCCGCACCGCCTCCATCACGGGCGCCTACGTTGCGCTTGCCGATGCCATCGCCCACCTCAAGTCCGAAGGCGTCGTCCCCGGCGAGCCGCTGCTCGATCCCATCGCCGCGGTGTCCGTGGGCATCATCGACGGCGAAATCTGTCTGGATTTGCCCTATGAGGAAGATTCCCGCGCCGAGGTGGACCTCAACGTGGTGATGCAGGAATCCGGCGACTTTGTAGAAATCCAGGGCACCGGCGAGCACGGCCTCTTTGGCCGCGAGCAGCTCAACGGCATGCTGGATGTGGCCCAGAAGGGCTGCAGCGAGCTCATCGCGGCGCAGAAAGCGGCGCTGGGATGGTAATCCTCGTCGCATCCGGCAATCCGAAGAAGCTGGCCGAGCTCGATCGCATCCTGTCCGAGGCCGGCATCGAGGGCGTGGAGCTGCGCCTGCTTTCCGAGGTCGAACCCTACCCAGAGCCCGTCGAGGACGGCCGCACCTTTGCCGATAACGCGCTCATCAAGGCCCGTGCCGGCGCCTCCGCCACGGGTCTGGTGACCATCGCGGATGATTCTGGGCTGGCCATCGAGGAACTCAACGGCATGCCCGGCGTGCTCTCGGCCCGCTGGTCCGGCGAACACGGCAACGACCAGGCTAATAATGACCTAGTCTTGGCGCAGATGGCGGATGTGCCGGATGATCGGCGCGCCGCTGCCTTCGTCTCCGTGTGCGCCCTCGTGACCCCCGAAGGCACAGAGCGCGTGGCCGAGGGCCGCTGGGAGGGCAAGCTTTTGCGCGAGCCGCGCGGCGCTAATGGTTTTGGCTACGACCCACTCTTCCAACCAGAAGGCGAGTCGCGTTCTGCGGCGGAAATGTCGCCTGCGGAAAAGAACGCGGTCTCGCACCGCGGCCGCGCCCTTTCCCAGCTAGCCCCGTTCATCGCGGAGCTGGCCGGCTAATTAGGCGTTGAGCTGGAATTGCTCCTCGATTTCCTTGCGGCGCTTGTGCTCCATCCAGAAGGACAGGAAGGGCACCACGCCGGCGAGCGCGGTGGTAATCAGCTTGCCGGCGGGCCACAGCGCGCGCGGGCCCAGAATCAGGATGGACAGCAGGTAGGTCATGTACGCGATGCCGTGCACGATGGCGATATAGGTCGCCCATTCCGGGATCTCTGCTCCCATGACGTATTGGAAGAACATGCGGATGACCAGGATGATCAGGAAGATACCGGTCACCGTGGCCGCGATGGAAAAGAACTTCAGCGGGCCGCGGATGCGCGCCTTGCGGTCTGGGTGTACCTGGTTTGTCATGATTTACTTTCTCCTTTTATCTGTTGTGCCTTCGTCGCGTCCCTCTGCGGGGGAACCGCGGCGGCGCCGAGGCTGATTCAACGCATTAAACTCTTCCACATTCAGCTGCGGGCGCTGCGGCAAGAAATCCTCATCGATGGCGGTTTTCTCCGCCGAGTCCCTCACCTCAGAACCATCGGTCGAATTTGTTATTCCGTCGGCGGTTTCGCCGACATTTTCAGAGGCGTTTCCTGAGGCCTGCAGCGAATCCATCTCGCGGGCTTCGTTTTCCGCGGCGAGGCGCTCATTTTCATAGCGCAGCGTGGTGCGATAAGCATAGATCACGAACACGGCAAAAAGCGGCCACTGGAAGGCGTAGCCCAAGTTTTGGAAGGTGCCCGAGCCGGAGCGGAAGCGCGTCCACTGCCAATAGGCGAGGAAGAGGAAAAGCACCACGAAAAATATGACGAGGGCGATGTGCCACCACCGCACCTTCACGCGCCGTTTCTTCTGATCCTCGTGCATACTCACCCCACCCAGCCTACCTATCCACCGCCGCAATACGGAATGCCCCTGGTTTCTTGTTTATCAGCCCGCCGTGTACACTATTCAACGTTGCTCGCGCCCGTGGCGGAATTGGCAGACGCGCTAGATTTAGGTTCTAGTGTCTTATGACGTGTGAGTTCAAGTCTCACCGGGCGCACAAGAAAAGCACCGCAGTACTTGCTTGAAGAACTGCGGTGCTTTTGCGGATCTTAGTCCACCTCGGTGAACTTGCGGTCCCAGGAGGAGCGGACGGGGTTGGCATCGGCAAGCAGGATATCGAAGCGGTCATTAGCGATCTCAACGATTTCGCTGAGAGCAATGCGGTATTCCTGCGCATCGGAATTGGCCAGGCGCCGCACGCCGGCATCGATGACGCGCTCCACCGTGTCATTGGTATCCAAATAAGCCACAAACGGCATGCCAAAGCGCTCGCGGTAGGCGGCGGACAGCTCGGTAATGCGCTCGGTTTGCACGTCGTCAAGCTCGCTGAGTCCCAGCGAGCCGCGGTCGGCGGAAATATTCGCCGCCTCATCGGCCGAGGCCAAAAGCAGCTCGTCCATCGCGGGGTAGTCGTGGATGAGCGCATCGCGGCGTTCAGCATCCGCGGTCAGCACGGCAACCTGGATGGCGGCGCGCAGCTCGTTGACATCGCTAAACGGCCGGGACTGCCAGGCCAGATCCAGCGGCCAGGTCTCATTATTAAAGAGCGGGCGCAGCGCGGCGGTGAACTCCTCGCGCGAGGCCTCGTTCAGCTCGTTGAGGCTCACGCCCTTGCCATCGGCGCGCGAGACCTGTGCGCTCGCGCTGCCGGTGTGGAAGAACAACAAGTTGAGCAGGATGGCGGTAATCGCGCCGATGGACATGCCAGAAGAGACGAAGGTCTGCGCCCACTCCGGGAAGGCAGTGGCAACCTCCGGCTTGAAGGTCACCAGCATGGCCAGGCCCAGGGCGGAGGTGACGATGACGGAGTTGCGGCCATCGCTGAGATCCGACTTTGCGATGGTCTGCAGGCCCACCCACGCCACGTTGGCAAAAAGCGCGAGCGATGCGCCGCCGAGCACCGGCGACGGAATCGCGGCAACCACCGCGCCGGCCTTCGGCAACAGGCCCAGCACGATCATGAACCCCGCAGCCGCTACGGCCACCCAGCGCGATTTCACATTGGTCAGGCGCACCAGGCCCACGTTTTGCGCAAAGCAGGTATAGGGGAAGGAATTCATGACGCCGCCCACTAGGGTGGAAACGCCATCGGCGCGGATGGCGCGCACCACGTCATCGCGGTGGATGCGCTTTTTGACGATTTCACCGGTGGCAAACACATCGCCGGTCGTTTCCACCATCGTGATGATCATGACGATAATCAGCGAGAAGATCGCCACGAGGTCAAATTGCGGCATGCCGAAATAAAACGGCGTCGTAATGCCGAGGGCGGGGGAGGAGGAGACTTCGCTAAAGGAGGCATCGCCAAGCGCGAGCGCCACGCCCGTGCCCAGGACCAAGCCGATGAGCACCGCCAACGTGCCCACGAAGCCGGAGGAAAAACGCTGCACCATAATGATGACCGCGAGCGTGCCAAAGCCATAGAGCAAATCGCGCGTGGCCGGCACACCCTCGGCATAATTGACAAAGTCATTGGCCGATACCGCCAGCAGTGAGGTACCCATCACCAGCAGCACTGAACCGGTAACCACCGGCGGGAAGAAGCGCAGCACCTTGCCAAAGACCGGCGCGGCGAAGAAGGTAAAAAGGCCCGCGACGATGATGGCGCCGTAAATCGTGGGCAGCGATGCCACCCCGCCCTCGCCGTCGGTGGCACCCAGCCCAATCGCGATGATGGGCGATACCGCCGTCGTCGTCACGCCCTGCACGATGGGCAGGCGCACGCCAATATGCTTGCCGATGCCCACCGACTGAATGATCGTTGCAATGCCGCAGGTCAAAAGGTCTGCATTGATGAGGTGGATGGTAGTTTCCGCGTCCAGGTTTAACGAGCTGGCGATGAGCAGCGGGACGATGACCGCCCCGGCATAAAACGCGAGGACGTGCTGCAGCCCAAGGGCGGCGAGTTTCGGCGCGGGGGGAACGATGTCTACGGGGTGCTTGGGCTGGGACGCCACGAAGTCCTCCTTGTTACGGAAGCGAAGCTGACCGCCTTAACAGTAGAGGTACACGCAGGTCGGCGCCAAAGTGTACGTGAGCAAAGCCACGATCGGGGCTAGATTGCCCCCGAACAAAAACGTACGGGTGGTTTATATGAATCGGGTAACCAGCAAAGTATGACGACCGGTTTATAACTGGTGCTCAAAGGGAAGTTTACGGTTGTTAATTTCGCGAATCGAGCCGACAATTAAGAGGTGACGGGGCTTGATGCTGCGGGAAGAAAAAGGCGGCATGCGCCCCGGGAAATTTGACCCAGAAGAAGGGAATTATGACTACCGCAACTAAGCCCCAGCAGTATCAAGGGTGGGAAGGTTTTGCGCCCGGCCCTTGGACCGAGGGCATCAACGTCCGCGATTTCATCCAGCGCAATTACACGCCTTATAACGGCGACTCCAGCTTCCTCGCTGGCCCCACCGATAAGACGCTACGCGTGTGGGACACCCTGGAAAAGGACTACCTGTCAGTCGAGCGCGAAAAGCGCATTTACGATGTCGATACGCACACCCCGACCGATATCGATGCCTTCCCGGCCGGTTACATCTCAGAAGACGATGACGTCATCGTCGGCCTGCAAACCGATACACCGCTCAAGCGCGCCATGATGCCGTTCGGCGGCTGGCGCATGGTGAAGCAGGCCATCGGCGAGGCGGGCAAAGAGGTTGATCCCGAGGTGGAGAAGATCTTCACCCGCTACCGCAAGACCCACAATGATGCGGTCTTCGATATCTACACCCCGCGCATCCGCGCCGCCCGTTCATCACACATCATCACCGGCCTGCCCGATGCCTATGGCCGCGGCCGCATCATCGGCGATTACCGCCGCGTGGCGCTGTACGGCGTGGACTATCTCATCCAGGAAAAGATTGAGGCCCGCGATGCCATTGCCGATGCCGGCTTTTCCGAGCACTGGGCCCGCTACCGCGAGGAGCACTCCGAGCAGATCAAGGCCCTGAAGAAGCTCAAGGCGATGGCCGAGTCCTACGGTTTTGACATCTCCGAGCCGGCGCGCACCGCCCACGAGGCCGTGCAGTGGACCTACTTTGGCTACCTCGCCTCCATCAAGTCCCAGGACGGCGCAGCCATGTCCATCGGCCGCCTGTCCGCATTCTTCGACTGCTACTTCGAGCGCGATTTGGCCGCTGGCATCATCACCGAGGAACAGGCACAGGAAATCATCGACGCGCTCGTGCTGAAGCTGCGCATCGTCCGCTTCCTGCGCACCATCGACTATGACCAGATTTTCTCCGGCGATCCGTACTGGGCCACCTGGTCCGATGCCGGCTTCGGCAGCGACGGCCGCCACATGGTCACCAAGACCTCCTTCCGCCTCCTGCAGACCCTGATCAACCTGGGTCCATCACCGGAGCCGAATATCACCATTTTCTGGGATCCGGAGCTGCCTGCAGGCTACAAGGAATTCTGCGCGCACATCTCCATTGAAACCTCCTCCATCCAGTACGAGTCTGATCGCCAGATTCGCGACGAGTGGGGCGATGACGCTGCGATTGCCTGCTGCGTGTCCCCGATGGAAGTGGGCAAGCAGATGCAGTTCTTCGGCGCCCGAGTCAATGCCGCCAAGGCCCTGCTCTACGCCATGAACGGCGGCCGGGATGAGGTCTCCGGCAAGCAAGTCGTTGAAGGCTACGAGCCGATTCAAGGCGATGGCCCGTTGGATTTCGACGAGGTCTGGCAAAAGTACGAGGAGATGCTGGACTGGGTGGTTGGCACCTACGTCGAGGCGCTAAACATCATCCACTACTCGCACGATAAGTACGCCTACGAGGCCGTGGAAATGGCGCTGCATGATTCCAATATCATCCGCTCCATGGGCTGCGGCATCGCGGGGCTTTCCATCGTCGCCGATTCGCTATCCGCCATCAAGTACGCCAAGGTCACCCCGGTCCGGGATGAGACCGGCCTGATTACGGATTACATCACCGAAGGCGAATTCCCGTTCTACGGCAACGACGACGACCGCGCTGATGACATCGCCGCCACCATCGTGCACACCGTGATGGAGAAAATTAAGGCCATCCCGATGTACCGCAATGCCATCCCCACCCAGTCCGTGCTGACCATTACCTCCAACGTGGTCTACGGCAAGGCAACAGGCTCCTTCCCGTCGGGCCACAAGGCCGGCACCCCCTTCTCCCCGGGCGCTAACCCCGAAAACGGCGCGGATAACCACGGCATGGTTGCCTCCATGCTGTCGGTGGGCAAGTTGGATTACAAGGATGCCCTGGACGGCATCTCGCTGACCAATACCATCACCCCGTCCGGTTTGGGCCGCACCCCAGAAGAGCGCATCACCAACTTGGTGGGCGTGCTGGATGCCGGCTTCATCATGGAACAATAAGAATCACGACAAGGAGAACCATCATGGCAACCCCAACCTTTGCAGAACGCCTTTCAGACATGAAGGCCAGCCGCGACGAGCACAAGATGAACTCTGGCCTGTACCACGCCAATATCAACGTGCTGGACAAGTCCACGCTGGAAGATGCCGTCGAGCACCCAGAGAAATACCCGAACCTCACCGTTCGCGTCTCTGGCTATGCGGTCAACTTCGTCAAGCTCACCAAGGAGCAGCAGCTTGACGTCATCTCCCGCACCTTCCACCAGGGTTCATAATCATGGCTGATGGCATTACTGGTGTGGTCACCCTGTCGCCGGAATCCGGCGAGCGCGTTCGCGGTGTTGCCGCGGGCCTGGGAACCGACCACGAACTCGATGAGATTACCCGCCCCGAGCTAATGGAGGCGCGCCGCACCGGCGATATCGCCCTCGTGCACTCTTGGGAGCTGGTAACCGCCGTCGACGGCCCGGGCACCCGCATGACCATGTTCATGTCCGGCTGCCCCCTGCGCTGCCAGTATTGCCATAACCCGGACACCATGGAGATGAAGACCGGCACCTTGGAGCGGGTCGACGATGTGGTCAAACGCATCAAGCGCTATAAGCCCATCTTCCAAGCTTCCGGTGGCGGCCTGACCATCTCCGGTGGTGAGCCCCTCTTCCAAATTGCGTTTACCCGGCGTGTGCTCAAGGAAGTCCACGACGCCGGCATCCACACCACAATCGATACCTCTGGGTTCTTGGGCTCGCGCCTGCGCGATGAGGACCTAGACAATATCGACCTGGTCCTGCTGGACGTGAAGTCGGGCGACGAGGAAACCTATCAGCGCGTAACGAGGCGCCAGCTGCAGCCCACGCTCGATTTTGGCGACCGCCTCAACGCGATAGGCAAGCCGGTGTGGATTCGCTTCGTCGTCGTGCCGGGCCTGACGGATTCGGCCGAGAACGTCGAAAACGTCGCCTCCATCGTGGCGCGGTGGAAGTCCAATGTGGAGCGCGTCGAGGTCTTGCCCTTCCACAATATGGGTAAGGACAAGTGGGAGGGGCTCGATATGACCTACCACTTGGCAGATACCAAGCCGCCAAAGCCGGAAGACGTGGAAAAAGTCCGCGACGTTTTCCACGCGAAGGGTCTGGAGGTTTACTAACCTGGGTGGGCATGACTCACTACCGCCGCTTCGGCCACGATATTATTGAACACACCCTGGAAGTCCCGTGGGATTATGACAATCCGCGCGGGACTTTTGCTCTCTATGCCCGCGAAATCATCCCGCCAGGCGGCGAGGACTTGCCGGCGCTGCTGTACCTGCAGGGAGGCCCAGGTTTTCCGGCCCCGCGGCCGGTGAAACCGACGGGGCTTATCGGCAAGGCGCTCGAGCGCTACCGCGTCATCCTCCTCGATCAGCGCGGCACGGGGCGCTCGCACCGCATCGATAGGCTAAGCCCCGCAGAAGAGCGCAGCGCCGAGCACCTGGCCTTATTGCACCAGGACAGTATCGTGCGCGATGCCGAGCGCCTCCGCGAACACCTGGGGCTTGAGACCTGGTCCCTGTTCGGCCAATCCTTCGGCGGCTTTTGCATCACTGCGTACCTGTCTCAGGCTCCTGAGTCCGTCAAGCACGCGTTTTTCACCGGTGGCATCCCCACGCTGCAGGGCGCGGATCACCTTTACCGCGCGACTTTTAGCAAGCTCAAGGCCCGCCAGGAGCGCTTCTACCGAGAGTTCCCCTGGGTGCAGCGCCGCATCGAGGAAATCATCGCCCACCTCGATAATTCCGACGAGCGCCTGCACACCGGCGAGCGGCTGTCCTCGCTGCGTTTTCGCACCATCGGCACCGATCTGGGGCGGGGCACCGGCTTCGACGGCCTGGCTTACCTCCTGGAAGAGCCCTTCCGCACCGTGCGGGGAGAGAAGGTGCTGCGGGATGATTTCCTGTGGGGCATCGGCGAGCGCGTGAGCTTTGCGGAGGCGCCGCTTTATGCGGCGATCCACGAGTCCATTTATGCCGGCAGCGGCGGGCAGGCGTCGACGCAGTGGTCGGCGCACCGCGTGCGCGAGGAGTTCCCGGAGTTTGCCGAGTCCGGCACCTGGCTGACCGGCGAGCATATTTCCCCGTGGCAGTTCGACGAGGACCCGGCGCTGCAGGCCTTCAAGGAGGGTGCGCACGGCTTGGCGGAGCGGGAATTTAGTGCGCCTTATGCGCTTGCCGATGCCCCCACCACCGCCGCCGCCATCTACCTCGACGATATCTTCGTTCCCCTGGAGGAATCTTTGGCCACCGCCGCGCACTTGGGCGATCTGCGGCCGTGGGTGACGAATGAGTACCAGCACAATGGCATCGGCGAGAACGGCGCGGAGGTGATGGGCAAGCTCTTTGCGCTTATCGATGACCACTAGCGAACGCTTTCCGCCTGTGCGAAAATTAATTTCACATACGTAGTTAGGGAGAGGAAATGTTGAGCTTAATCATCATCGGTATCATCATCTTGCTGATTCTCGCCACCGTATTTGATGGCTATTACATCGTGCGTACCCGCGAGGCGGCCATCTTGGAGCGTTTGGGTAAATTCCAGACGGTCGCCCACGCGGGCTTGCACTTCAAGATGCCCTGGATCGACCGCGTGCGCGATAAGATTTCGCTGCAGGTGCGCCAGCTAGACGTGATGGTAGAAACCAAGACGAAGGATAATGTCTTCGTCCAAATCCCGGTCGCGGTGCAGTACGAGGTCGTAGAGGGCCGCGAGCGCGAGGCCTTTTATATGCTCTCCAACCACGAGCAGCAGATCGTGGCCTATGTGCAAGATAATGTGCGCTCGTCGGTGGCGAATATGGGCTTGGACGAGTCTTTTTCCTCCAAGGACACCATCGCGCAGAACGTGGCGGCCTCGCTGCGGGATAATATGGCCGAATACGGCTGGAACTTCGTCAATACGCTGGTAACCGATATTCGCCCGGATTCCCGCGTGCGCGAGTCCATGAACTCCATTAACGCGGCGCAGCGCGAGCGCGAGGCGGCCATCGCCCAGGCGGAGGCGGAAAAAATCCGCGTGGTCAAAGAAGCCGAGGGTGCCGCGGAGGCAAAGAAGCTGCAGGGTAGGGGTGTTGCCGAGCAGCGCAAGGAGATTGTAGAGGGCATCGCCCAGCAGTACGAGCTACTGCGCGATGCCGGGGTCCAGGAATCCCCCGAGGTCCTCATGCTGGTATCGCAGTACCTCGACGCGATGGTCGATGTCTCGAATAACGGCCGAGCCTCCGTGCTCTACATGCCGTCCAATCCGCAGGGCATGGGCGACCTGTTCAGCGGCATGCGCGACGTGCTCATGGCGGACCGCGCCCTGGATGAGTCAGCCGGGCGATAGGAGCCTACCTGCGCCGCAGGAGGAGGACCAGCCCCAGGAGGACGGGGACGCCGCCTATGATGATGAGGTAGGTCGTTTCGGCAGATGCCGAGGTAGGGTCGTACAGCTGCGACATCGAACCAGCCAGCGAGGTGCCGATGGCCATGGTGAGGAAGTACAGCGCGGAAAAGCGGGTGGCATATGCCCGCGGGGCGTGGGCGGCGGATGCGGCCATGCCCACCGGGCCGATGAAGAGCTCGCCGAGCGACATGAACAAGATGGTGCCCGCTAGCACCAGGAACGGCGTGGAATTTTCCCCGCCTCCCACAAAGGGCAGTAGGAGGAACATGCCTGCGCCGGCGAAGATGATGCCGCAACCCATGAGCGCGCGCCGCGAGTTGGCCCAGCGCGTCATGCCCGCGGCCAAGGGTAGCGAGAGCAGGAGGATGAATAGCGGGTTGAGCGATTGCGTCCACGCCGGCGGGATTTCGAATCCCCCGATGGATCGGTTGAGGCGCTGATCCGAGTAGACCGCGAGGACTCCGTAGATTTGCGGTTGCAGGGTCCAGTAGGCCGTTGAGCAAGCGAAAAGCGGAATAAAATCCAGGATGCGGCGTCGCTCGTCTGCGCTAATCTGCGGGGATCGCAGCATGCTGGCAAAAAGCCCCGCCGCGGCCGCCACCGTGGCGATAAGAAGCAGCACCGTCAGCGTTGCTGGAGAAACGGTGATAATGAGCAGCACGCCGGCTAGGAGCGCCGCCAGCGCGACCAGCCCCGCCTTGCCTGGGGCCTGGGTGGGGTGAGGCGGGCGCGATGGCACATCTATCTTTTTCCGCAGCGCGCCGTAGGTGGCACACCCGCAGCACATGAGCACCGCTGCGGCGAAGAATCCGGCGTGGTAGCCGTATTCCTCGGCTAGCCAGCCTGTCAACATGGGGCCAAAAAGCGCGCCGACATTGATGCCGAGGTAGAAAATCTGAAAGGCCCCGTCGCGCGCGCCGGCCTCGGCGGGGAAGGCGGCGCCCAGAATCGTTATCGCGGCGGTCTTGAGCAGCCCCGAGCCAAGCGCGAGCGGCAAGAGCCCGATGATGAGCCCAGCGGTGCCGGGGATAAACGAAAGGGCAAAGTGTCCGCACACCAACAGCCCAGCGCCGGTAAGCAAGGTGCGCTCGGCGCCCAAGAGGCGGTCGCTGACCCAGCCGCCCACAAACGTGAAAAGATAGAGCAGGCTGCCGTAGGCGCCGACGAGCGCGGTGGCCTGCGTTTGCTCCATGCCGAGCCCGCCGGAGGTGGAGTAGAGGTAGTACGCGAGGATGGCTTGCATGCCATAAAAGCTGAAGCGCTCCCACATTTCGATGCCCGCAACCGCCGGCAAAACCACGGGTACGCGGCGAATTGAACGCCGTTCAAGAACTTTCATAAAAAGGACTATAGCGGCCGACAGTGTGTGCTAGATCTAATTTGGTGGATATTTCTACTAACGACATAGCTACAATCGATGCCCACCACATCTGGCACCCCTACGCCGAGCCCGGCGCGCCCACGCGCGTCGTGGAGTCGGCTGCGGGAGTCCACCTCACGCTTGCCGATGGCCCCCACCTCATCGACGCCATGTCCTCCTGGTGGGCCGCCGCCCACGGCCACAGCCATCCGCGGCTCACCGCTGCCGCCAAGGAGCAGATCGATCGCATGAGCCACGTGATGTTCGGCGGGCTCACGCACGAGCCGGCGGCGCGGCTGACGGCCAATCTCATGGAGCTTACGTGTCACGACTTCGCGCAGGTCTTTTATGCGGACTCGGGATCGGTCTCGGTAGAGGTCGCCATCAAGATGGCTCTGCAATACCAGCAGGGGATCGGCCACCCGGAGCGCACCAAGATGCTGACCTGGCGCTCGGGTTATCACGGCGATACCTTTGCCGCGATGAGCGTGTGCGATCCCGATGGCGGCATGCACTCGATGTGGACCGGCACCCTGGCGCAGCAGGTTTTCGCCCCAGCACCGCCCACGCGCGGGGCGAGCGAGAAGGCGCGCGCGGATTACCTACGCGAGCTGGAAGGCTGCATTACGAACGAAGTCGCAGCCTTGATCATCGAGCCCGTCGTCCAAGGCGCCGGCGGCATGCGCTTCCACGACCACGAGCTGGTGCGCGGGGCGCGCGAAATCTGCGACCGCCACGGAATCGTGCTGATCGCGGATGAAATAGCCACGGGTTTTGGGCGCACCGGGGACCTCTTTACCACCCAGGCGGCGGGAGTGGTGCCGGATATCATGTGCGTGGGTAAGGCGATGACCGGCGGTTTCATGACGATGGCCGCCACGCTCGCCACCGCCCGGGTTGCCGAGGGTATGCACCCACGCGCGCTGATGCACGGCCCGACCTTTATGGCCAACCCGCTGGCCTGCGCGGTATCTGCCGAGGCGACCTCCATGATCCTGGAGGGAAGGTGGCGGGGGCAGGTTGCGGGCATCGAGAAGCAGCTGCGCGCCGGGCTTTCCGGGCTAGAGGACGAGCCGGGCGTGGCGGACGTGCGGGTGCTGGGGGCTATCGGCGTGGTGGAGATGGAGCGCGACGTCGATATGTCAGGTGCTACGGACGCGGCGGTGGACCAAGGCGTGTGGCTGCGCCCGTTCGGCCGCCTTATCTACACCATGCCGCCTTTTATCAGTACCGAAGACGAGGTCGCGCAGATTTGCCGCGGTGTGCGCGCTGCGGTAGGAGGAGGAAAGCGATGATTATCTTTGTCACCGGCACCAATACCGACGTGGGAAAGACGGTGGCCACGGCGGTGCTCGCCAGCGCCCTTGCCCAGAGTGGGCGCGAGGTCGTCTATGCCAAGCCCCTGCAGACCGGCGAGCCGGGCAATAGCGGCGATGCGGCGACGGTGCGGGCCCTGGCCGGGGTCGAGGTCACGGAGATGGTGCGTTTTCCCGAGCCGCTGGCACCGAACCTTTCGGCGCGCCGGGCCCGCATGACTCCGCCGAGCAAAGAGGAACTCTGGGACTGGATCGCAGGGTTGGACGCACCAGGCCGGGTGGTGCTGGTGGAAGGTGCCGGCGGCCTGCTGGTGCGTTTGGCAGACGACTACACGCTTGCCGATGTCGCCACCAACCTCCTCATTGTCACCTCCCTCGGTCTTGGCAGCCTCAACGCCGCCGAGCTCACCGTCCGCGAGGCGCAGCGGCGCAGGATTAACGTGATGGGGCTTATCGGCGGCAGTTTGCCCGCGAGGCCGGATCTGGCGACGCGGTTGAACGTGGACGAGCTTCCTGCGGTCACGGGCTGCCGGTTGTGGGGCAGCGTGCAGGAGGGGGCCGGAGCGCTGGGCCGGGAGGACTTCGCCCGGATGACCCGAGAGCTCTTTCCCGGTGATGTGTGTGCGGAGTTGCTTGCGCACGCCGAGTAGCGCTACCTCGATGAGGCAGCGCTAGCGGACCCAGCGGACCTTGCCGTTTACCCGGGCAAGGCGGCCGCGCAGGGGAGGGGCGTTCGGATCGTCTTGGTTCACCCCGTTGTGGTACGGGCAGCACACGGTGAGGTTGTCCGCGTTGGTCATCCCGCCGTGCTTCCACGCCTGCAGGTGGTGGATTTGAGACTTATCCGCCGGGTGATTGCACGGCGGCCACGGGCAGGTGGGGTTTTCGGCGGCGGCCATCAGCCGCTGTTTTTCCGAGGCGAACCGCGAGGTCCGATACAGGTTGACCGGGCCCTTCACTGGGTGGATAAGCGTGGCTAGCCCGTGTTCGCTAAAGGTGCGCTCGACGAGCTGCGCGCCGGTAATGGTCGAGCCGTTGGTGAGCCGAAGCGTGACCTCGTCGCCATCGCCTTCCAGTATTTGATCCAGTGCGTTGAGCGGGATAATCACGTTCGTCGTGGTCTGTACCGTGGCAGCGCCCTCGCCGCGGAGGAGTTCGCGGAAGGATGCGAGTGGGTTATCGGGGTCGAGGGCGGAATCGAGATCCGCGAGGAAGGACGAGGGCGCAGTAATGCGCATCGTCCACGGGCCATCCGGGCGGCGCAGGAGTTGTACGCCCTCGCGCGGCGGCCGGCGGCGCGGGCGCCATTCGCGCAGGCGTTTTTTAGCGAGCTGGGCAATCTCGGAGGCCGGTCCGTGTTGCCGGCACAGCTCTACGCGCAGGTTCCACGCGGCGCGCTTGGTGGCAGCACGGGTGGCGTACTTCTCGATGAGCTTCAGGGTCACCAAATCGTGGTGGCGCGCGCCCGCGGCGGCAAGGCGCTGCTTGCGGCTAAAGGAAGTGGTGCCGAAATAAACCTCTGCCAGCGCGAGCAGCTCGCGGGCCTCGACATCCGGCAATCCGAGCTCGATGAGGTCGCTCTCAGGCATGCCGTGGGCCTCGGCGAGGATATCCATCGCCGAGGAAATCTGGGTGGCATAGGCCTGCAGTGCGTTCATGCCTGCAAATCTAGGCGCGCGCTACCGCAGTACCAATCGGGCGCGGCGCCCACCTGTGGATAACTTGTATAAACGTCTACAAAGTTATCCCGCGGCCACCGCAAAAAGATACGAAATCAACATGCGCTTTAGCTCCATGACCACGGAATCGAACTTGTCTGGTTCGCCCGAAATAGCGTAATTGAGCAGAGAAACCACGGTGTGGATAAGGAAGCGCGCCAGCTCAATGCGTTGCGCATCGCTGTGCTCGGTGGCCAGCGGGCGGAGGATCTCGGCGAGCGGCTCCAAGAGCTGCAGCTCGGTATCGGCGGCCGTAGCCCGTGTCGCCGGGGTGGATTGGATGGCGTGCCAAACGGCGCGCCGGGAAGGATCCTCGCGCCACATCCGCGCCAAGTGGTCGATGAATTCATCCAAGACATCCGGCCACTGCGGGGCCGGCACGAGGCGCGAAAAGCGCTCGATTTCGGCCAGGCTGGTGGCAGTATCTTGCCGGTCGAGCTCGCAGATGAGCACGTATTTATTGGCAAAGAACTGATACAGCGTGCCGATCGGGACCCCAGCACGGTGGGCGACTTCATCGAAGGTGAAGGATTCAAAGCCGACATCGACAAGCACGGCGCGCGCCGCCTGCACGATGCGAGCAAAGCGCTCCCGGCTGCGCGCCTGCGCTGGCCGGCGCCGCGGGACGAGGATTTCCTCCACCGGCTTACTCGAGGCCCTTCATCACGCGCGCGACGTGCCCGGTGGCCTTCACGTTGTAGTGGGTCTGGCCGATGGTGCCATCCGGCTCCACGAGGAAGGTAGAACGGATAACGCCCTGGACCACCTTGCCGTAGTTCTTCTTCTCCCCGAAGGCGCCATACGCAGTCATGACGGACTTATCTGGATCAGAAAGCAGCGGGAAGTTGAGATCGTGGTCATCGCGGAACTTCGCCAGCGCCTCGGGCTTATCGGGGGAGATGCCCACCACCGCGATATTGAGCTCATTGAGTTCTTCTAGTGAATCGCGAAAATCGCAGGCTTCCTTGGTGCAGCCTGGGGTATTGGCGCGCGGGTAGAAGTACACCAGCACGCGCTGGCCTGCGTAATCGGAAAGGGAAACGGTGTTGCCGGTGGCATCGGCAAGCGAAAAAGCGGGGGCGGTATCTCCTACGTTCAAACGAGTTTCAGTCATGGACCCCACTTTACGTGCTCCCCAGCCTGCGCGGTGGAGACCCTGCACGGTAAGATAAGCTCGTTAAGAGCGAAACTTAAGCTAAGAGGAGAATTCCGTGGCACGCAATATTGAAGATATTCAACGCGATATCGAACGCACCCGGCGCCAGCTGGCTAGCACCCTGGATGAAATTGCGGATCGCAGCAAGCCGCAAAACCTCGTCGATGACGCCAAGGATGCCGCCACCGAAAAGTTGCAGGACCGCAACGTGCAGCTGGTACTCGGTGGCGTCGGCGCCGCCGTCGTTGGGCTGATTGCCTTTTCCGTGTTCCGCTCGCGTCGCCGCAAGAGCGACCTGAAGGAATTGCAGCGCCTGCTGTCTGAGCGCCACTAATTTTCCCCGCCTTACCCCCACGCGCGCCGTGGGGGCTTTTTTCGTATGCTAGGTCGCGATGAAAACTCCAATTCCTTTTTATTTGCAGGAAATTTTGACTCGGGTGCGAGGAAATCGCAGCGGCGCGGTGGCGGACTATATTCCCGAGCTCGCGAAGGCGGAACCGGACTACCTCGGCGTGGCCATCTGCACCACGACGGGGCATGTGTATTCCGCCGGCGATGCTGAGGTGGAATTCACCCTGCAGTCCGTGTCGAAGCCTTTTGCGTATGCCCTAGCGCTGCAGGAGCTCGGTTTGGATGCGGTGCGCGAGATCGTCGGCATGGAACCGTCCGGCGAGGCCTTCAATGAGCTTTCGCTCAACCGCGATGATCACCGGCCGGTGAATCCGATGATTAATGCGGGCGCGATCGCGGTAACGCAGCTAATTAATGGCGTGGATTCGGATCCGGCCGAGCGCGTGGAACAGCTGCGCACCTACTTTTCGCGGCTGGCGGGCCGCGAGCTGAAACTCGATGAAAAGGTGCGCGATTCCGAGCTGCAGGTCTCTGATAGGAACCTGTCTTTGGCGCACATGCTGCGCAATTACGACATCATCCAGGACGAGGCCCACGATGCGGTTTCGACCTACGTGGAGCAGTGCTCGATTAAGGTCACGGTGCGCGACCTCGCCGTGATGTCTGCCACCTTGGCCAATGGTGGCACGCAGCCGGTGACGGGGGAGAAGATCCTCGATGCCGATGTCTGCCGCCTGACGCTTTCTGTCATGAGCTCTGCGGGCATGTACGACGGCGCTGGGCGATGGATGGCCGAGGTCGGAATCCCAGCGAAATCCGGCGTTTCGGGCGGCCTGCTGGGAACCCTGCCCGGCCAATTGGGGGTCGCGACCTTCTCGCCGCGGCTTAATAAGGAGGGCAATTCCGTCCGCGGAGTGGATGCCTTGACCTTGCTGTCGAAGGATATGGGGCTGCACTTGATGTCCACGGATGAGCGCTACGGCGTGCACCCCGTGCGCAGGATGGAGACCGAGGACGACCTCACGGTGATCTTCCTGCAGGGCCTTATCAACTTCAACGCGGCGGAGACCATCTTGCATCAGCTCACCGAATGCGAATTTGGTGAGGGCACGGTGGTGCTGGAGCTATCCCATATCACCGGATCCAACCGGATGGGCCGGCGCATGCTGAAGGAAGGCCTCCGGCGCATCCGCGAGGCTGGTTTCGATATCGCCATCGTGGATCCGGACGGCGAATTGGAGGACCGTACCATGGCGGACGGCACTGAGGTGCCCAAGGGTGAGCCGGAAGATTACGCAATCGCCGAGGAGGTAGTTTAGGTTTGGTTCACCTTACTTGGTTAAGCTAGGATAAGCTCGCACTTATCCTCAATTCGAGGAATCCGACTAACCAAGGACTCAAGATGGCATATAGATTCCCCAAGGTAATGGCCGTGGTGGCGGCCTCCGCCACCGCACTTGTAGGCTGCAGCACCGACGAAGAAACAACCAACAACGGCGGCGGCAGCGACGATGCTGCCCTGTCCTTCACCGACCTCGCGGGCCGCGACGTAGAACTCGACAAGGCCCCCGAGCGCGTCCTGTTAGGCGAGGGCCGCTCCATCTTCGCCACCGGCATCCTCAATACCGAGGATCCGCTGGATAAGGTCGTAGGCATCGGATCCGACCTGAAGAAGAACGTGCCGGACTACTACAACGTCTTGGAAGAAAAGCTGCCCAAGGTCAATGAATTGCCGGAAATCGGCGGGTTCACCAAGGGCGATGTCACCGTGGAAAACCTGGTGAGCTTGGATCCAGACCTCATCGTGTTGTCCAAGGACCAGTACGACGCCTCGCAAGAGGCAGGCCTGACAGAGAAGATGGATCAGGCAGGCCTCAAGTACGCCGTGACCGATTTCCGCGCCAAGCCGCTGGAAAACACCACCAAGTCCATGGATATTTTCGGTGAGATCTTCGGTAAAGAAGAGCGCGCCAAGGAATTCAACGAAGAGTGGCAAGAAACCGTGGACCTGGTCAAGGAGCGTGCGGACAAGGTAAAGGACAAGCCCAAGACCTTCGTTTGGCGCGCGGCCGGTGTCTCGGACTGCTGTGGCTCGTGGAATGACTCCAATATCTCGCAGCTGGTCAACGTCGCCGGCGGCGAAAACGTGGCCGACGGCATCATCCCAGGCGAATCCGGTGCCCTGACCCCAGAAAAGGTCCTCGAGACTGACCCAGACATGGTGATTGCCACCGGCGGCGATTGGTCCGAAATGAAAGACGATGAGGGCAACCCCGTGGGCTACGCCGCGGTGGGCTATGGCATCGGTGAAGATGAGGCGGAGTCGAGCGTTACCAAGCTGCCGAGCCACCAGCCCGGTTTTGAGAACCTGCGCGCGGTCAAGGAACACAAACTGCACAGCATGTGGCACCAGTTCTACAACTCGCCGTTCAACTACCTGGCGCTGCTGCAGATCGCGGAATGGATCAACCCGGAGGCGTATGAGGATATGGACATCGACAAGCAGTGGATGCAAGCGCAAGAAAAGTACTCGCCGGTTGCTGGCGAGGGAACCTTCTTTAGCACGAATTAATGGTGAGTGCGGAGGTAGCTGCCCTTACGCAGCAACACAAGAAGCTCACCTGGCAGCGCATCAGCATCGTCGCGGGCCTGTGCCTCATTGCGGCGGTGGCGTTTGTGGTCAGCAACTTCGTCGGCGCCATCGACATCAGCCCCGGCGAGGTCATCAGGGGCATCGTGAATCCCTCGAGCCTGGATGACCAGACGCATACGGTGCTGTGGAAGCTGCGCTTGCCGATGGCCGTTATGGCCCTGCTCATCGGCGTCAGCCTCTCGCTGGCCGGCGCGGAGATGCAGACCATCTTGAATAACCCGCTGGCGGAGCCGTTTACCCTCGGTATTTCCGCCGCGGCGGCCTTCGGCGGCGCTAGTTCCATCGTGCTCAAGTGGCAGCTGCTAACCCAGCCGCAGTTCAACCTGGCGCTGGTGGCGTGGTTGTCTGCGGCGGTGGCGACGGCGATCATCGTCGTGGCGGCCATTATCCGGGGTGCGAAAGCGGAGACCATGGTGCTGCTGGGCATTGGTTTGGTCTTTTTCTTCCAGGCCATGCTCGCGCTTATCCAGTACCAGTCTTCGGCCGAGGCGCTCCAGCAGATCGTCTTTTGGTCCATGGGGTCGCTCACGCGTGCGAACTGGGCCGCCAACGGCGTGCTGGCGGGTGTGCTGCTGGTTGCCCTGCCCATTTTGTGGGCGCTGTCGTGGCGGCTTACGGCCTTGCGGCTTGGCGATGCCCGCGCTGCCGCCATGGGCATTAATACCGCGCGGCTACGCGTGGTGGTGCTCATCGTGGTCTCCCTCGTGGCGGCAACGACGGTGGCCTTCGCCGGCATCATCGGCTTTATCGGCCTCGTGGGCCCGCACATCGCTCGTATGCTGGTGGGCGAGGACCAGCGCTATTTCGTGCCCGCCTCCATGGCCGCCGGTGCGGCCGTGATGTGCGCGGCGCACGCGGCGAGTCTGATGATTAAGCCGGGTCTGGCCATTCCGATTGGCATCGTGACCTCGCTTTTGGGCGTGCCGTTCTTTATCGCCATCGTGATGACTCGAAGGAGGGCGCTGTGGACGTAGAACTTACCCTGCGCGGTATAAGCGCGGCCTACGGCAAGCACACCGTGCTCGAAGCGGTAGACGTGGATACGCTGCAAGGCGGTCAACTGGTCGGCCTCTTAGGTCCCAACGCGTCCGGTAAAACCACGCTGATCAAGTCCCTTGCCGGCGTGCACCGCGGGTACAAGGGCGAGGTGGATTTCCTGGTGGAAGGAGAAAGCCCGCGGGGCAAGCGCCGCCGCCAGCTGATTGGCTACGTCCCGCAGGATTTGCCCAGCACCGCGGCGCTGCGGGCGTTTGAGACGGTGCTGATCGCGGCGCGTCGGGAAGCGTGCGAGGACCCTATTACCCGCACCGGCGAGGTGCTGAACGCGATGGGGCTGGACGCCATTGCCTCGCGCTACCTCAACGAGCTATCTGGCGGCCAGCGTCAGCTCGTCGCCGTGGCGCAGATGCTGGTGGGAAATCCCGGCCTGATGCTCTTGGACGAGCCGACGTCCGCGCTCGACCTGCATCGCCAGTTCTTCGTCCTCGAGGAGGTGCGCGAGAAGGCTAGGCGCGAAGGCAGCCTGGGGCTGGTGGCCATCCATGACATCAACCTGGCCGCGCGCATGTGTGACCAGCTGGTGGTACTCAAATCCGGCCGTATTCGTGCCCAGGGCACGCCTGGAGACGTGCTCACGCGCGAACTGGTGGAAAGTGTTTATGGGGTAGAGGCGGACATCGTGGAGCACCGCGGTGTTCCCGTCGTCGCGCCCCAACGCGTGAAATAAGCAAAGGCCGAGCGAGATGCTCGGCCTTTTTGCTAGCCTTGAACTGCTAGCTTTGAAAACGAAAAAATCGCGAGGTACTTGCCTCGCGATTTTGCTGTTGTGCGCCATCAGGGAATCGAACCCCGAACCCACTGATTAAGAGTCAGTTGCTCTGCCAATTGAGCTAATGGCGCAGTGTCGACGTCCTGCCGTGTGGCTCTCTGTGCAACGAGTAGAAACTTTAGCACTCCGGTTGAAAAACTGTAAAATCGCCAGCTCATAGTACATTTCTGGGGGAATATAACAGTTTGGATAATGGTGCGCTTGTTTCTGGTATTTGGGGTGGCAAGGCGATAGTCTGGATTGGTCTTGAAAGAACTACTGTATTTCTAAGGTCTACTTAGTGATTATTTCCCTCCCTAAACCCCGCCGCATTGCTGCTGCGAGCATTGCGTGCATTTCCCTGGTAGTAGCCTCGTGCTCCGTTAATTCCGCCGCTGAAAACCGCTCGGGGGACCAGGAATCTACCTCGAGCTCAGCAGAGAAGTCTGAGCAGAAAGAAAAGTCGAAGCTTTCGGCCTCCGTGAAGGATGGGGCAGAAGACGTCGATCCATCCAAGCCCGTCACCGTGGAATCCACCACCGAGCTCAAGAGCGTGACCATGACCAATGAGCTGGGCGTGGAAGTTGAAGAAAAACTCTCTGAGGACGGCAAGAAGTGGACTACGGCGGAGGATCTTGGCTATAACCACACTTATTCCATCGTGGCCACTGACAAGGATGGCAATAAGAAGAACCTGAGCTTTTCCACCTCCCAGGCGGCGGGCGTCGCCCAGGTGGCGATGACGCCTATCCCCGGCTCTGAGGTGGGTGTGGGCCAGGTTATCGGCGTCAATTTCGGCACCTATATCACCGACCGCAAGGCGGCAGAGGACACGATTACGGTTAAGACCAACCCAGAGGTGGAAGGCGCGTTCTACTGGGTGAATAACCAAGAGGTGCGCTGGCGCCCCAAGGAGTATTGGGAGCCGGGCACCAAGGTTGAGGTCAAGGTCGATCAATACGGCAAGGACCTCGGTGGCGGCATCTACGGCGGGGAAAATACCGGGACGGATTTCACCATCGGGGATCGCACCGTCACGCTGGTGGATAATGCCACCAAGACCATGAAGGTCTACAAGAACAAGGAGCTCTTGCGCACCATTCCGGTATCGCTGGGTCGCGATTATCAATATGACACCCCGAATGGGCGCTATGTCATTGGCGATCAGCACCAGTCGCTGCTGATGGATTCTGAGACCTTCGGGCTTGCGCACGATGCGGGCGGCTACAGCACCGAGGTGGACTGGGCTACCCAGATGTCCTATTCCGGCATTTACGTGCACTCCGCACCGTGGTCCGTGTGGGCGCAGGGTAATTCCAATACCTCTCACGGCTGCATCAACGTCACGCCAGAGGCCGCGCAGTGGTTCCAGAACACCGTCAAGCGCGGCGATATCGTCCACGTAATCAATACTTATGGTGGGACGCTTAACCCCTTGGACGGCTTGGGCGATTGGAATATGCCCTGGGAGGAATGGTCCAAGGGCAACGCGGACGCTAATCAATAATCCGCACAATTTTTAGGCGCATGGCTACAGTGGTGGCCATGCGCTTTTCTATTTTGGACCGCGGGGCGGCAGGCAGACTCGATGGGATAGCCGAGCATGCGCAGCATGTGGAGCGGCTGGGTTTTCGCAGGTTTTTCCTCGCCGAGCACCACGGGGTGCCGGGCATCCCAGCGGGCCAGCCGGGCATGTTGGCTTCGCACGTGGCGGCGCGCACGCAGCGCATTCGCGTGGGTACCGCAGGAATTATGGTGCTCAACCACCCGCCGTTTCTAGTCGCGGAACAGATTAACCTCTTGGAGGCGCTGTACCCCGGCAGGATCGATATTGGGTTGGGCTCCTCGGTGGGCTTTACGGCGCCAGTGCGCAAGGCGCTGCGCCAGGGCGATCCGCTGGAGCTCAAGCCGCAGTTCGAGAACGAGGTCGAGGCCCTGTTGCGCTACCTGCGCGGAGAGGCGGCGGTGACGGTGCGGCCCGAGTATGCGGGCACGCCCATCTATATCCTCGCCGGCTTCCGGTCGGTCAGGGTGGCCGCGCGGCTGGGATTGGGTGTCATCCTGGGCGGGCCCGTAGAAATGCAGGAAAAGGCGGCGCGGCTCTACCGCGAGCATGCGCTTGCCGATGCCCCACCTATCATCTCCTCCCTCAATATCGCCGTGGCCGATACCGCGGACCAAGCGCGGGACCTTTTGCTGCCGGAGTCCTATGCAAAGGTCATGGCCCAGTCCACCGGGGAATTCGCGCCGCTGCGCCCAGCCCGCGAATTGGATCTGGAGGGGCTAACGAGCCAGCAACAGCGCCGCATCGACGAGTCCCTGGGCCACGACGTCTGGGGGACGGTGGGGGAAGTGGGGGAGGAACTAAGGGGCATCGGCAAGCAGCTGGGCGTCGATGAGTTCCTGATTACCGGAGACATGCCGGATCTCGCGGGGAGGGCCCGCTCGGAGGAAATGGTGGTGGAGATATAAAAAATCCCGAGCACGGGGCTCGGGAGATTGGGGTGGCTGACGGGACTCGAACCCGCGACAACCAGGATCACAACCTGGTGCTCTACCAGCTGAACTACAGCCACCATCGTTGCGCGAAAGCAACGAGATATAGGTTAACTCACGCCGCGTAAATTACAAAAACGCCTGGTAATCGGCGGTGGTTTCGGCCTTGAGCTCCTTGGCTTCGGTAGAAGTTGGGCCCTCATCGGTGCGAAAGACGCTGCGGCGATAGAAATCGAGCTCGCGGATGGACTCGATGATGTCCTGCAGCGCGCGGTGGGCCATGCCCTTATCGGGCTGGTTGTAGTAGGCCCGCGGGTGCCAGCGCCGGGCGAGCTCCTTGATGGTTGAGACATCGATCATGCGGTAGTGCAGCGCCTCATCTAGCCGCGGCATATAGGTGCGGATGAAGGTGCGGTCGGTGGCGATGGAATTGCCGGCTAGGGGAGCCGGGTGCTCGCAGTGCTCGTTGATGAGCGCCAGTACCGCGTCCTCGGCCTCGCGGATGGTCGTGGTGGACTGGCGGATTTCCTTATCGAGGCCGGAGTTTGCGTGCATTTCGGTGACGAAGGAATCCATCTGGGATAGTTCCTCTTCGGTGGCGTGGACGACGAGATCGATGCCCTTGCCAAGGATGTTGAGGTTGCCGTCCGTGATGACTGCGGCCACCTCGACGATGACGTGGCGTTCCGGGTCGAGGCCGGTCATTTCCAGGTCGATCCACACGAGGCGATCATATTTTGCGGCGATTTCGGGAGAAGACATGCGTTCCATTCTAACCCCGACTGACGGGGCCCTCCGCGCGCCCCGATCTGCACCCCGAAAAGCAAAAGAAAAATTTACCTATCGTTTTACCGACACGGGGGAGTGATTTACGGCATACTTTCTATATCGTGCTTCACAAGGGAGGTGCGAATGACTAAGGAGTTTCTCGATGGCAAACTTTCTCGATGCCCTCAATTCCATAATTTGGTCGCCCGCCCTCGTGTTTTTGTGCTTGGGTGCGGGTGTTTATTTCACCGTGATAACGCGGGGCCTGCAGGTCCGTTGCCTACCGGATATGCTGCGGCAAATTTCCAAGGGCGAAAAATCTGACGACGGTGTTTCTTCCTTCCAATCGCTGATGGTCTCTCTATCCGGCCGCGTGGGCGTGGGTAATATCGCCGGCGTGTCCACGGCCATTGCCTTCGGTGGCCCGGGTGCGGTGTTCTGGATGTGGGCTGTGGCGCTTTTGGGCTCGTCCACCTCCTTCATCGAGTGCACCCTGGCGCAGATTTATAAAGAAAAGGACCAGGACACCGGCGAGTACCGCGGTGGCCCGGCTTATTACATCGAAAAGGCGTATAAGCACACCAAGGCTGCGCCGTTCATGATGGTCTATGGCATCCTCTTTGCCATCGCCATGATTTTGGCCACCAGCTACTTCCTGCCGGGCATTCAGGCCAATGCTGTGGCCGCAGCGGCCGATACCGCGTGGGGTATCAATTCCACCTGGGCCGCGGTAGTCCTGGCCGGCATTTTGGCCACCATCATTATCGGTGGCGTCAAGCGCATCGCTAACTTCGCCACCCTAGTCGTGCCGTTTATGGCTGCGATCTACATCGGCATCTCCATCGTCGTGATGCTCATCAACTACTCGCAGATCCCAGAGGTCTTTGGCCTTATCTTTAAGTCTGCCTTTAACCTCGAGGCCGGGTTCTCCGGCATGCTGGGTGTGGCCATCATGTGGGGCGTTAAGCGCGGTATTTACTCCAACGAGGCTGGCCAGGGCACCGGCCCGCAGTCCGCTGCCGCCGCGGAGGTCTCCCACCCGGCCAAGCAAGGCTTCGTGCAGTCCTTCGCCGTGTACATCGACACCCTCTTCGTGTGCTCCGCAACGGCGTTTATGATCATCTCCACGGATATGTACACCGTCTTCCGCGGCGAATCCGAGGATGGCGAGGTTGTCTACCAAGGCTCGCTTCCCGATGACGTCGCAGTCGGCCCCGGCTTCGTCCAATCCGGCCTCGATAGCGTCTTTGCTGGCTGGGGCCCGACGTTTATCGCCGTGTCCATTGCCTTCTTCGCCTTTACCACCGTGCTGGCGTACTACTACATGTCCGAGGTCAACCTGACCTACTTCAACCGTTGGGTCAAGTCCCGCGCGGTTCGTCGCGGCCTAGTATGGGCGCTGCGCATCCTGATTATCGTCTCGGTCATCGTGGGTGCTACCACGACTCCGGGCTCGGCCTGGGCGCTGGGCGATATCGGCGTGGGCACCACCGCATGGCTAAATATCATCGCCGTCCTCTTCCTGCAGGTGCCGGCGCTCAAGGTCCTGAAGGACTACGAGAAACAAAAGAAGGCGGGCAAGGATCCGGAATTCGACCCAGAGGCGGTGGGCATCAAGAATGCCGATTTCTGGGTGGACCGCAAAAACGCCCGTGCGGCGGCACAAGCGGCCAGCAAGCAAGCCGCCGGCGAGAATGCGGAACGCTAGCTCATCTGGGAATAAAACCGCCCAATGAGCGGCGCGATGACTGGGGTCGGCAGCACCTTGCTGACCACGTTCATCGCCTTTGACAAGGGGCCAGGGACCACGCGTCGCTGGCCTTTTTGCATGGCCGCGATGGTCTCTTTGGAGCAGGACTCATACGTGGTCCACAGCGCATCGGGCACGACCTTATCCACGATGGTCTGGTCCTCTTCGGCGATGGTCGCCTCACGTACCGGCCCAGGAGCTAGCAGGGTACAGCTGATGCCAGAGCCCTTGAGCTCATAGTGCAGCGCCTCCGTAAACGCATTCACCCCGGCCTTGGTAAAGACGTAGGTCGCGTTATTGGGGATGGGGATATTGCCGGCCGTTGAGCCCACATTGCAGATGGCGCCCGCACGCCGCGGGAGCATGTGTTCCAGCGCGGCGCGGGTCAGGCGGTGCACGGCGGTGCCGTTTAAGGCGAATTGGGAGGTCTCGTAGCCCCAGTCCTGGTCCATGAAGGGCCCGAAGCTGGCGATGCCGGCGGAATTGACCAAGATGGAGACTTTCTTGGAGGAGATGGTGTCAATGACCGCCTCGACGCCCTCATCGGTGGCCAAATCCGCGGGTAGGGCACTGGCCTCAATGTGGTGGCGGCGCTGAAGTTCTGTGGCTAAATCTTCCAAGATTTCGCCGCGCCGGGCAACGAGGATGACGTTATAGCCCATCGCCGCGAAATCGTGGGCCATCGCCTTGCCGATGCCCTGGCTAGCGCCCGTAACTAGGGCGTAGGAGGTACGAGATGGTGCCGGAAGTGACATTGTCGAGCCTTTCGAGGGGGGGGCTAGGTTCTAAAGACCCCAGCGTAGACAAAAAGCCGGCACGCTGCGAAAAAGTCTCGAGGCATCGTAGCTTTAAGAAACGATGCCTCGAGACTTCAGACGGTGCCCCCAGCAGGACTCGAACCCGCGACACATGGGGTAGAAACCCACTGCTCTAATCCGCTGAGCTATGGGGGCTGGACAGCACACTCATATTAGCCCACAGCCACGGCGATTCCTAAGCCAGGGGGCGGGCGGAATCGTGCGCGCGCAGAATTTCGATCAATTCTTGGGCGGCAGGGGTCAGTTCGCGGTCGGAGCGATACGCCAAGATGGCATGGAATCGTGGAAGATCCTCTTTGACCGTTAGTTTAGCGATGCCCTGCGGATGCAGTGCGGGGGCGCATCGCGGCATGAAGCTGATGCCAAAGCCGCTGGAAATCATCGGGATGGCGGCATGCAGCGATGCGACGTCTTGAATGTGATCCGGCTTGTAGGAGGGGTGGTGTTCCCACAGTTCATCGTAAAGCTCCGCCATGCCGGGAAGCTCGCGGCAGTGGGGAGGAACCAGCCAGGTTTCCTCGCGCAAGTCCTGCAAGGAGACGGGGGAAGGAAGATCTGCCATGCTCTCTGGCACCGCAAGGGAGTAGTCGAATTCGGCGACGTCGTGGACGGTGAGCTCGGGGGAGTAGCGGCGGATGAAGGCTTTGGGGTCGGACGTCGGCAAGAGCGCGAGGTCCACCTGGCCCTCCAAGAGCCGCTTGATGGCGGTGGCGGCGGTGGAATCATCCAGGCTGATGCGAGCTGAGGGGTGGATTTCGGTGAGCTCGGAGAGGATGGAGGGGGTAAATTCCCAGTTCAAAATGGGACACGACGTCAGGGAGACGGTATTGGCGTTATCGCCGGTGATTTCGCTGATGTGGCGCTGGGCATCGGCCAGCAGGGCATCGACCTTAAGGGCGGTGTCATAGACATAATCACCTGCCTCCGTGGTGGTTACGCCCGAACGACCCCGGGACAGCAACTGGGTATTGAGCTCCTTTTCCAATTTGCGGATGGAAAGGCTCAGGGAGGGCTGGGTCATTTCGAGGGCTGCGGCGGCATGGGTAAAGGACCCATTGTCTACAACGGCACGGAAATAAAGAAGTTGACGGGTGTCCATAAGTCCTATCATGGCACATCCAGGGAGAAAATATGCGTTCGCTTTGCATTAGGGTGGCCCTATAGAATGCGAGCTATGGTCAATAAGCTGGTCAAAGGCACGCAGTCTGGAACGCAAAAACCCCGTCCTTCCTGGGGGATTTTTATTGCAGCAATGCTTTTTGCTGGCTTGCTCGCCGGGTTCATTTCCTTGTTCTTATTGGCGGATTCCTTGGCCGCCTTGGGCATTCCGGACCCAGGACGGATTACCACCTTCGGCCTGCCGCTGTTCCGTGGGCTGGCGTGGCTATTGATGGCGCTATCCGTGGGGTCCTTTTTGGCCTCGTCGTTTCTCATCGCCCCGCGCGGGGAGAACGATTCCCTCATCGAGGCGCCTTTATCGGTCGACGGCCATATCGCCGCCCGCACTGGCACGTGGTCGGCCTTCGGTGCTGCGGCCGTGGGGCTGGTAGAAATCCCGATGATCATGTCGGACCTGACCGGCACGCCGTTTTTTAAGGTCTTCAACCTGACCATTTTGAAAATGGCCTTTACGGAAATTTCCTCCACCATCGTGTGGGGCATTGCGGTGCTCATCGCCCTTACCGTGGGAATTATTGGCAGCCTCAGCCGCACCTGGGCCATGCAGCCGGTGCTGCTTTTGCTGTCCATCCTGCAAGTAGTCCCCATCGGCCTTGAAGGCCACTCTGCGACCGGTGGCGATCACGATTACGGCACGAACTCGCTGCTGTGGCACCTGGTATTTGTGATGCTGTGGGTGGGCGGCCTCATGGCGCTCATCGCGCATGGCCGGCGCCTGGGCCCGAACCTCCCCTTCGCGGTCAAGCGATATTCCGCCATCGCTTTCATGGCCATCGTCGTGCTGGCGGTATCCGGCCTAATCAATACGCTCATCCGGATGGATATTTCGGACCTGCCGCAATCGCCTTACGGCATTATCCTGATCACCAAGTTCGTGCTCACCATCCTGCTGGGCATTTTGGGGCTTATCCACCGCGAACTCACCATCCCGCAGTTAGATAAAAACCCGCGGCTCTTTATCCGCATCGCCATCGTGGAGCTCGCGGTCATGGCGGGCACGATTGGCGTAGCCATCACCCTGGGGCGCACCGTGCCGCCGCCACCGCGGGATCCGAACTTGAGCTCCATGCAGATCCTCATGGGCTATAACCTGCATGAGGCGCCCACGGTATTCAATATCTGGACGATGTTCCGCTTTGACATCATGTTTGGCACGATTGGCCTGCTCATGGCCGCGGCATATGGCTACTGCGTTTACCGCGTGCACAAGCGCGGGTTGAGCTGGGACAAGGGACGCACCGCGTGGTTTATGGTCGGCTCGCTGGGCCTTACGCTTGTCATGTCCACCGGCCTCGGCCTGTACATGCCCGCAATGTATTCCATCCACATGCTGGTGCACATGATTTTGTCCATGACCATTCCGCTGCTCATGGTGCTAGGCGCGCCCGTCACCTTGGTCATGGAGGCCTACGAGCCGGGTCCAAAGGGGCAGCCGAGCCCGCACGATTATGCCTTGGCGCTGACCCAATCTAAGTTCGTGCGGGTCATTACCAATCCCTTCGTGAACTTGGCGCAGTACCTCTTTTTCCTCTACGTGCTCTATCTTTTCCCGAGCCTGTACGAATTCGCCATTTCGGAGCACGCCGGCCATCTCATCATGAACTACGTGTTCCTCATTTCCGGCTACTTCTACTTCTGGGAGGTCATTGGCCCAGATCCCTTGCCTAAGCGCCATTCCACGCCCTTCCGGCTTGGCATGCTTTTCTTGTCGATGCCCTTCCACCTCTTCGCCGGGGTCTACCTGATGCAGCTGCAAACGGTGCTTGGCCTCGACTTCTATCAGTATCTCGAGCTGCCTTGGGATCAGGACTTGCTGCAGGATCAGCGCGTGGGCGGGGGTATTGCCTGGGGCTTTGGCCAATTCCCCTTGGTCATTGTCTTTGGCAAGCTCTTTTTGGATTGGCTGCGCGATGACCGCGCGACCGCACGGCGCCACGATGTGCAGGCGGAGGCGGACGACGATGCTGAGCTCGCCCGCTATAACGCGATGCTGGAGGACATGAGCCACGGCGATGAAAGCGGCTTCCGCGGGCACTAATTTATTGCCCACCTGTGGATAACCCGCCCGAAAGTGACCATCCTGGGGCCGCTTTGTTGAGGGGAACAACAAGTTATCCACAGCGCTGGGCGGCATGGCATGGTGCGGTTTGCGCTGCGGCAGCAGGATGTGAAGGCGAGCGAGGGACATACCACTCGCGAACTCACAACCTAGTAAAGGAATTTCAGCACCATGTCTCAATACCCAGTAATGTTAACCGGCCGCCTTACCCAAGATCCCATCCTGACCAAGACCTCGACCGGCGCATATAAAACCAAGCTGCGCATCGCATCCTCCCGGCGCGTTCCTGATCGCCCCGCCGATACCGGTACCGACGCCGAAAACCAACGCGGCCAGCAGCAGTGGCGCGATGTAGACCACCTCTTTATTGACGTGGAGATGTGGAACCAATTTGCCATCAACGTCAAGAAATCCCTGGCCAAGGGCATGCCGCTATTGGTCTGCGGCTCGATCGTCTCTGATCAGTGGCGCGATGATGAGGGCAAGGACCATTACCGCACCTTTATCAAGGCGCAGTATGTGGGCCTAGACCTAAACCGCCACGTCATCGGCGCAAAGCGCTTGGCGCCGCAGTATAACCAGGAAAACATCGCCATCCCTGAGCTTGGCGATAATGAGGTGGAACCGGACGTAGATAACTCCGCGCCGGGCGATACCGCCGCTGATACCGCTGCAGACCGCATCCAAGCGGGAAATAGTGCAGCAGCCCAGGACGGCGAGCAAGTAGCAACGCAAGAAGAGGAGGCCGCCGAAACCGTGCATGCATAGCGCCTGCCATCCGCCTCGGGTTCGCCCGACCCGAGGCACCTAGGCGCGCATTCTGATGTAGTGTTTGTGTAGATAAATACGTCTCCCAAATTTTTGCAAAGGGGTAAAAAGTGGGCGAATTCATCTACACGATGAAAAACGTGCGCAAGGCAATTGGCGATAAGGTCATCCTTGATGATGTCACGATGGCGTTCTACCCGGGCGCCAAGATTGGTGTGGTCGGCCCCAACGGTGCCGGTAAGTCCTCCATTCTGAAGATTATGGCCGGTTTGGATCAGCCTTCTAACGGTGAGGCATTCCTCGATCCGGGTGCCACCGTGGGCATCCTGCAGCAGGAGCCGCCGCTGAATGAAGAAAAGACCGTGCGCGGCAACGTCGAGGAGGGCCTCGGCGATATCTTTGAAAAGAAGCAGCGCTTCGAGGAAATCGCCGAAGAGATGGCGACCAATTACAGCGATGAGCTCATGGCGGAAATGGGCAAGCTGCAAGAGGACTTGGATGCCGCCGATGCATGGGAGGTTGATTCCAAGATCGAGCAGGCGATGGAGGCATTGCGCTGCCCGCCTTCCGATGCCCCGGTGACCAACCTCTCCGGTGGTGAGCGCCGCCGCGTGGCCCTGGCCAAGCTCCTGTTGACGGAGCCGGACCTGCTACTTTTGGACGAGCCCACCAACCACTTGGACGCCGAGTCCGTGGAATGGCTGGAAAAGCACTTGGCGGATTACCCAGGTGCCGTCCTAGCCGTCACCCACGACCGTTACTTCCTAGATCACGTGGCCGGCTGGATCTGTGAGGTGGACCGCGGCAAGCTGTACCCGTACGAGGGTAATTACTCCACCTACCTGGATAAGAAGCAAGAGCGCCTCCAGGTCGCCGGCAAGAAGGACGCCAAGCTGCGCAAGCGCTTGAAGGACGAGCTGGAATGGGTACGCTCCGGCGCCAAGGCTCGCCAGGCCAAGAACAAGGCTCGTTTGGAGCGCTACGAAGAGATGGCTGCAGAGGCGGAGAAGTATAAGAAGCTGGACTTCGAGGAAATCCAGATTCCTACGCCGCCACGCTTGGGCAATAAGGTCGTCGAGGCAAAGAACCTGGTCAAGGGCTTCGATGATCGCACCCTGATTAAGGACTTGTCCTTCACCCTGCCGCGCAATGGCATCGTCGGTGTTATCGGCCCGAACGGTGTGGGTAAGACCACGCTGTTTAAGACCATCGTTGGTTTGGAAGAACCGGATGATGGCTCCGTTGAGGTCGGCGAGACCGTCAAGCTGTCCTACGTGGACCAGAATCGCGAGAATATCGACCCAGAGGCTACGGTGTGGGAGGTCGTCTCCGGCGGGCTGGATTATATTCACGTTGGCCAAAATGAGATGCCATCGCGCGCGTACCTTTCCGCCTTCGGTTTTAAGGGCCCGGATCAGCAAAAGCCGTCGAAGGTGCTCTCCGGCGGTGAGCGCAACCGCTTGAACTTGGCGCTGACCTTGAAAGAGGGCGGCAACCTTATCCTTCTTGACGAGCCAACCAACGACTTGGACGTCGAAACCCTGGGTTCGCTAGAAAACGCCTTGGAGAAATTCCCGGGCTGCGCCGTTGTTATTTCCCACGACCGCTGGTTCTTGGACCGTACCTGTACCCACATTCTGGCGTGGGAAGGAAACGTTGCCGAGGGGCAATGGTTCTGGTTTGAGGGTAACTTTGGTGACTATGAGAAGAACAAGGTGGAGCGTCTGGGAGAAGACGCCGCCCGTCCTTCTCGCGTCACTCACCGCAAGCTCACCCGATAATCCCTGAGGAGAATGATGGCGACCGATAACGCGCATACCCACCAAGTGCCCACCCGCTGGGGCGATTTCGATATGTACGGCCACATGATGAACGCCAACTATATCGAGGTTGCCCAGGAGGCACGCTTGGCTTTTGCCAAGGAGAATATCTATGCCAAGGGCATCGATTTCATGGCCTTGGTGCGTCATCTCGACGTGGACTATATGCGGCCCATTCCCTTTGAGGGCAATGCCCACGTCATCGTGGAAACCTCCGTTTCCCAGATCGGTTCGTCATCCTTTACCACGACCCAGCATGTCAAGACCGCTGCTGGGGAGGTAGCGGCCACGGTGAACTGTGTGCAGGTTGTCATTGACAAGAAGAAGCACACCCCGCGCCCGTTGACGGATGAGGAAAAGGATATTCTGCAGATGAGCGCCTCTTAAACGGCGCACTGTGCACACATAGAAAGGTAGGGCCCGCAAGCCATGGTCACCGAGTCGCTTGAAGTTCGCAGCGGAGGACCTGGCTTACGGGCCCTTCTTGCGCGCGCAGTCGGGGTAGACGCGAATGCATCGGTGCGCCTGCGCCAGCTTGCCGATGACGTCGTTGATGCCTTCGTTACCACCCCCTTCGAGGTTGTCGCCTCCCGGCGGGTGCAGGGGAAAGCCTCTCGCGATGGGGCAGTGGGGTCCGCTGGGACGCTGGAGCAACAGCTAGCGGAACACGATGGCACCGGCATTATGGAACTCGGCCCAGCCCGTGATGTGTCGTGGCCGGGCGCATTGCCGCCGGCCACCGGTTTTAGCGTGGTGGATACCCTGCCGGTGACGGTGGTTCGCGAGCTTTCAGATCAAGGCCAGAAGCTGACCCGGGAGTTTTCTGGACCCATGGGCCCGCCACCCAGCCTGCTTAATCAAACCGTGGTCACGGTTGAAGGCAATGGACAGACGGTGGAAATCCCGATGCGGATGATCTTCGCCTGTACCAATCTAGGCCTCATTCCGGGGTTTTCTGCCTCTATGGATATTCCGCGGCACCTGCGAGTATCGAGCCTAGGTCGGTGGGTGCGCCTTGATGCGCCGTTTGGCAGCATCTACCGTTCCACGCGGCTATCGGTTCTGTAGTTACTCCCCGAATCTGGGATCTCACCGTCTAAAAACAGACAGTGAATAATACCTATAACCCAATAGTCGGGGGTAGTGGGTATTTTCCGAGTGTGCATTTTTAACCCCATACACTGCGGTATCGAGTAAAGCGCGATTATTATTGTCACCCCCGTTCGTGAAATACGCACAAACTTATATTCTCCTTCGCATTCTGCGTTAGCCTGACAGCTAGAAATAATTTTTCGCCGCTGTAGCCAACACATGAAGGAGAACCTCCGTGCGCATTTCTGTACCCAAAGAAATCATGAATAATGAAAGCCGCGTCGCCCTCACCCCAACCGAGGTGCGGACCTTGGTTACTGATGGGCACGAGCTTTTCATCGAATCGGGCGCGGGCGTAGGCGCGTCCTTTCCCGACGAGAAATACGTAGAGGCTGGTGCCACCATCGTCGATTCTGCGGACGAGACGTGGGCCAAGGCCGAGCTCCTGCTGAAGGTAAAGGAGCCGCTGGAATCCGAGTACCAGTACCTTCGCTCGGATCTCACCGTCTTTACCTACCTGCACTTAGCGGCGGATCGCCCGCTGACGGAGGCGCTGACGGAATCGAAGACGACCTCGATTGCCTATGAAACCGTTACGGACCGCCGCGGCACCCTGCCGCTTTTGACCCCTATGTCCCAGGTTGCTGGGCGCTTGGCCGTTATCGAGGGCTCGCACCACCTTTTGTCCACCCAGGGCGGCCGCGGCCTCTTGGTTTCTGGCATCCCGGGCACCCAGCCTGCGCGCGTGGTGGTCATCGGCGGCGGCCAGGTAGGTGCGTCCGCCGTGGCCATGGCGCACGGTCTGCGCGCAGAAGTCACGGTCCTGGACGTGGATCCACACGTCCTGCAGCGCTTTGATGACCAGTACGCCGGCGGCGTGCGTACCCTGATCTCTGACCCATCCACTCTGGATAAGGAGCTGGAGGAGGCCGATCTCGTCATTGGCGCCGTCCTGATTCCAGGCGCTGCGGCACCGAAGCTGGTGCGCGAGGAGACCGTGAAGAAGATGAAGGAGGGTGCGGTGCTTGTCGATGTCGCCATCGACCAAGGCGGCTGCTTCGAGAACTCGCGCAAGACCTCCCATGACGAACCGACCTTCAAGGTGCACGACACCCTCTTCTACTGCGTGGCCAATATGCCCGGTGCGGTGGCCAATACTTCGGCCCGCGCCTTGGCCTCGGCGACGCTGCCGTATATCCGCGCGGTGGCTAACGACGACCTGGATGCCGCGATCGAGCGCTTCCCAGGTCTGCGCTCAGGCGTGATGACCCGCGGGGGCAAGCTGGTATCTGAGCCGGTACGCCAGGCTTTCGACTGGAAAGACTAAGCATCCGGCAGCGCTAACTTGGCGCTAGCGCACAGTAAAAGAGGCCCGCGCACTACCTAATGTGAAAGTGCGCGGGCCTCTTTGTACAGCTTGCAACGCTTGCACAGGCAGCGCTACAAGCAGTTGAAAAATTAAGGCGCTCTGTTGATGAGCATGGCGGCGACGCGCTGCATGTGATCCCAAAGCATGGTGCGATACGCCGGCGGGATGGTGTCTTCCTCGATGCTATCGAGGGATTTTCCCATCAGCTCGAGCCAGCGGTCGTGAGCTTCCATATCAATGGGAAAGGTTGCATGCCGCATGCGCAGGCGCGGGTGGCCGCGGTTTTCGGAGAAGTGTTGGGGACCGCCCCAGTACTGAATCAGGAACCAGGTAAGGCGCTGTTCCGCGCCTTCCCAATCCTGATCCGGGTACATGGGGCCAATCACGTCGTCTTCTTTGACCTGGTCATAAAAGCCATGCACGAGGCGCTCAAAGGTAGGGGTGCCACCGATGGCTTCATAGACGGAATTCATTTAGGCATCGTCTCCCTTATGCGGATTGGCAATGCCGATGCCGTGTGGGTACGGGGTGGTAATGCCCTCTGCGTGCATGACGTTGAGGACGCGGGACTGGACAAAGCGCTGGACATCCCACTGGCGGCCCGGCAGCGTCTTGGTGGACACGCGGAAGGATACGTAATCCGGCTCGAACTTGGACATGCCGTCGATGCGCGGGGTGCTGAGCACCATCTTGCGGATCTTTTCGTCCTTGACGGCATCCTTGACGGCCTTGTCGATGACCTCGCCGGCAACCTCTGGGTCATTGGATAGCCCGACGGGGATTTGGATGCGGGCAACGGAGTACTCATCGGAGTGGTTAGCCACCTGCAGGATTTCGCCATTGCGGACGTACCACAGGGCACCGTCGATATCGCGGACGGTGGTAATGCGCAGGGAAATGGACTCGACGTCACCGAAGACGCCGTTGCCCAGGTCAATGACATCGCCAATGCCGTATTGATCCTCAATGAGCATGAAAATACCGGAGAGGAAGTCTCGGACCAGTTCCTGCGCACCGAAGCCGAGGGCAACACCGATAACACCGGCTGAGGCGATCAGCGGGGCGACGTTGACTTCCAACTCGTCCAGGATGGCAATGCCGGCAGAAACCCAGACCACGATGGCGACCGCCGAGCGCCCTACGCCGGCGAGGGTCTTAATGCGCGAGGCGCGGCGCGCCTCCCTGGTTTCTCGCAGGGTGTCATCCGGTTGGCCGTCCTCCGCAGACCTGCTGCGGCTGCGGCTGGGCTTTTTGAGGGTGGAGGCCTTAATGCTGTTTTTCGCCAGCCGGTTGATGAGGTGGCGCAGCGCCCAGTGCGCAATGAAGGCCAAAATGATAATGAGGCCGATGCGGATGGGTCGCTCGATAAGCCAAAGTTGAACGTTCTCGTCGTTCCAGAAGCTCGATACGGACTCTACTGCATCGTCTTTTTTCTCTGCAGCGCCCTGAGCCATGGTAAATAGGTTCGTACTCATCATTCTTTCTTGATCGTGGACACAAACTAACCGCACCCATTCTAGAGAAAATCCTGAAATCTCACTGATGGCGCCGAATCGGCAACGCGTGGAGAGGGCAGAATATAAATTGCCGAATGGCCGGTGTGGATGAACCGCTTAGTCTACGATTGGGAGGCATGACTGAACACAGCGCGCATAACTTGGCAAAAGGATTTTCATCCCGATCCATTCACGCTGGATATCACCCGGATCCGCACATGGGATCCATCAACGTGCCGATCTACGCTTCGACCACGTTCGCCCAGGATGGCCTCGCGCAACTGCGCGGCGGCTTTGAATACGGGCGTGTGGCCAACCCGACGGTGCGCTCCCTCGAGAAGACCTTGGCTGCACTGGAGGGCGCGGATTACGCCCGCGTCTTTGCCACCGGCATGGCAGCCGCCGATACGATGGTGCGCATCTTGGTGCGCCCCGGCGATCACGTCATTTTGGGCAATGATTCCTACGGCGGTTCTTATCGCCTGCTTAATGATTTCACGGAGTGGGGCGTGGAGATGTCCATTATCAACACCTGTGATGTCGATGCCGTCGCCGCTGCGGTAAAGGACAATACTAAGCTCATCTGGCTGGAAACCCCGACCAACCCGGCGCTGAATATCACCGATATTGCGGCGGTGGCTAAGGTCAAGGGCAATGCGCAGGTGTTGGTGGATAATACCTTCGCCACGCCGTACCTGCAGAACCCGCTCGCGCTCGGTGCAGACCACGTCCTGCACTCCACCACGAAGTACTTGGGCGGGCATTCCGATGTCCTCGGTGGCGCCGTAGTTACCAATGACCCCGAGGTGGATGAGCAGCTGCTGTATTTCCAGGGCAACGTGGGCGCGGTCGCCTCGCCTTTCGATGCCTACCTGACTGCGCGTGGCATTAAGACCCTTGGCGTGCGCATGGATCGCCACTGCGCCAATGCGCAAAAGGTGGCGGAATTCTTACAGGCCCGCCCAGAGGTTAAGCAGGTGCGCTACCCGGGATTGGCAGAGCACCCGGGCCACGAACTGGCGGCGCAGCAGATGCGCGGGTTCGGCGGCATGATGTCCGTGCGCTTCCACGACCCAGAGCACGCCAAGCAGATTTGTTTGAATACGCGCCTTATTTGCCTGGCGGAATCGCTGGGCGGGGTGGAATCGCTCATCGAGCACCCGCAGAACATGACCCACGTTTCGGCCGAAGGATCGGAACTGGTGCCACCGGAAGACATGGTGCGCATCTCCATCGGCATCGAGGACATCGATGACCTGCTAGCGGATCTGCAGCAGGCGCTCGACGCCCTTTAAATCGCGCTCACAGCGCAACCGCGAGTTTACCGGCCGCCGGCAACCTTGAGCAGGGAGCCGGCGGTCTTATCGGTTTCCTGCAGCATGAGTGGATCCGTGCCCGGCATGGGGGAAATCGTTGTATCCGGCCACTGCGCATAGGTGGGAATGCCCACGATATGCAGGCGCTCATCCAGGCTGCCATCTGGGTGGACGGTGCGCCGCGTGGCACCATCGGTTTCGGGGGAGCCGGTGTCCTGCCCGTGATCAGCAAACGGGCGCACCCGGCCACCCTCGGCCAATCCGCGGGTGAGCGGATCGCCGGCGACGCGGATATCGGGCTTGTGCATGAAGGCATCGACAAGCGTGGGCGACGATGCCGAGCGCGGGCCAGAAGTCAGGGTGTAATGGTCTGACTCGATCGCGAGGGTGGGGTGATCACCAAGGAAATGGACCAGGTGGGCATCGACAAGCGCGAGCAGCTGGCGCACGCGGAACAGCGGAGGGCCCGAGCCCACCATCTGCCCAAAGGACATGAATTGCGCGTAGCGGCCTGTGCGGGACTCGCGGGTATAGCGGCCTTCTGCACCCAGGATGGAGGAGGGCTTGCGCGACTGGGACAGTGACCACAGCGCGGCCTTCATGGGCGAATCATACCCGGCGGCCGCCTCCTGGATATCGCCCGCCAGGGAATCCGCAATGTGGGCGGTGAGCGCCGAAATATCGCCGGTAAATCCAGCAACTTGGTACATAAGGTCTGTCATATCCCACGGCTGGGTGACTAGGGGAGCAAGGGCGGTGCCGAGATCGTAAGGCGCGGTGGCATCGATGACCGTGAGGATCTCTTCGCGCGGGCGAAGGAGAGCTGCCGGATTCACTCGTTCCAGCGTGGTGATATACGCCTCGTAGCTATCGCGCGCGATGGCGGGCCAAACCTGGGCGTCGAAGTCGATGTCCTCGGCGCCCTTGAGCTTTCCGATGACCCCATGCAACCGCCGCCGCGGCATCGTGGGCGGCAGCTCGTTGTACTCGGACTTGGGATGGAAGGGATAACCGCGGCCGGAGGCGACGATGAAATGTGGTTCCTTCCCGCTCGCCTCGTAGCGCAGGCCAGAGCGAGTGGTGGCATCCTCGACGAATTTGCCACCGCGTTCAATGGTGGTTAGCGCCATGATGTCATAAAAACCCATGCCAAGCCCGCGTACCAGCACGTCTTCGCCGGCGGGAATGGCTTTATAGTCTTGTTCCACGGGATTGCCCGGCGCGATCCAGTGCAGCCCGGATTCCGCCAAGTGCTGCTCCTCGTCATTAAAGCGCGGCGCCATCCAGCCATAGGCTAGGACCGAGGCATCGGCGTGCACCTGCGAGCCATCGTCCAGGTGCAGGATATCGGCTGAGCCATCCGTGGTGATGGTCTCCACGCGGTGGTGGTGGCTCACCGTGGAAATGCTCTCCGGCAGGCGCGCCAGCACCACGTCATAGACCCAGCGCAGGTACTCGCCGTATAAAGCGCGCGTGGGATTGGACTCTGGGCGGGTGGCGGCCAGCTCCGCGCGGTACTCGGTGGCAATGTGTGGGGCGGGAGGGTGCTGTGCATAAAGCTCGCGCTTGGCAGGAGCTACCTTATCGCCCTCACCGCGCAGCAGCTGGATCCACTCGTATTGCGTTGGCCCCTCGAGCACCGGGGCGTTCACCGTCGCGCCGGGCTCGGTAAAAAGCGTGACGGCGCCAGCGCGCGTATTCATGCACAGGGTCTTGGTTTGGGCGGTGTCCCAGACCCGGCCGGCGCCGTGCTGGGCCTCGTCGATGAGGTGGACGGTGACGGGGGAGCTGGAATCATCCATGCGAGCGGCGAGGCGTTCCAAGATAGAGATGCCGCGCGGGCCCATGCCGACGATCGCGATTGCAGGAGTAGCCATAGCCCCTATCGTTCCACATCGCGGAACGGGGACGAACGCCGCGCACCGCTAGCATCCATTTTCCCTATGATGGGGTGGCATGACTGATACCACGAATGTGCCAGAGAAAATCGCCGTCGTTACCGGTGCCACCGGTGGCATGGGGCGCGAGATCATCAAGGATCTCGCCCGCGATCACCACGTGTATGCGCTGGGCCGCAGAGCCGATGAGCTGCCGAAAGCCGCAAATATCACGCCGGTTGCCAGCGACTTGGTAGCCGGGCTGGATGAGGGCATGCAGCTGCCCGAGCTAGAGCGGGTCGATGTGCTCGTGCACGGCGCGGCACGCGCCACGAAGTTCTCGGTGGAAGAGGCCACCCCGCACGATTGGCGCGCCCACATGGACTTAAACGTTCACGCGCCAGCGGAGGTTACTCGCGCGCTCTTGCCGCAGCTGCGCAAGGCGGAGGGCACCGTCGTCTTCATCAACTCGGGGGCGGGGCGCAAGAGCTACGGCGATAACGTGGTTTATGCCGCGACGAAGCACGCGCTGTATGCGCTTGCCGATGCCCTGCGTATCTCCGAACCCGGCATCCGCGTCTCCACCGTGGCGCCGGGGCCCACCGATACCCCGATGCTGGAGGGCCTGCAGGACTACAACCCGAACGAGGTTATTGCGCCCGTGGAGGTGGCGCGCGCCATCCGCACCGTCGTGGAGGCTGGGCCCACCACCCAGCTCACGGAGATTCAGGTGCGCCCGCGCATCGAACTGAACCTCCGCAAGAACTAAGCATTAAGCGGCGTCGACCTCGCGGTTGCGCAGGGCGCGGGCCACGCGGTCGCGCTGCTCGGTAATCGTGCGGCGCAGGCCGCCTGCCAGATCCTTCTGCAGGAAGGCATCGGCGCGATCGAGGCCATCTTGGCTGATATCCCAGGACGGGAATAGCCCGGTAACGGTGGTCAGGCCCACCTCGGAGGACTGGGAGTCCCAGATCTTTTCGGCCACCTCGAAGAATTCCGCGGTGGGTAAGAGATCATCGGAGTGCGGGTAGTTTAAGCCCTCCAGCTTCGAGGTGAGCTCGCGGTTGGTGAGATCCCCGGCTACGATTTCTTCCCATACCGCGCGCTTATTATCCGCGGTGGCAATCGCGGCGTGGGCGCGCAGGGAAGAGTAGTAGCCGGTAGCGGAATTATCGCGCTTGAGCTGGGCGGCGATGGCGGCCTCGGCATCGGCAAGCGCACCCGCGGCAGCGAGCGCTGCGACGGCGGACCAGCGCAGCCCGGCATCATCGGAATCCGCGAGGAGATCGTGCAGGTAGTCGCGGGCCGGCTGGTGCAGCCGAATCCTAGACAGCGCCTGCGTGCAGATGATGGAACGCTGCGCATCGGTGCTCCGGGCGCCATCGACAAGCGCCTGCGCCAAAACCGTGCTGTCTTTCGCCCACGCCGGATCGGCGTAGTTCTTCAGTGCGGTAGAGGCCTGCGAGACGATGCGCTCGAGGACGGCGAGCTCGGTCTCCGCCTTCATACCGCGGGCCACCAAGCGGATAAAGTCGCGGGCGCGCATGGTGCCGGCGCGGGTCATCTCCCAGGCGGTGGACCAGCACAGGGTGCGCGCCATGGGGTCATCAAATTTCTCGATATTATCCAGCAGAAATTGCAGGGATCCTGCATCCAAATCGATGAGGCAGTAGGTCAGATCGTCATCGTTGGGCAGGATGAAGTCGATGTCCTTCAGGTTGCGGCCGACCAGCTCTGGGATCTCGGTGGATTCGCCATCCACGTCCATCTCGAGGCGCTCGGTGCGCACAACCTTGCCGTCCTGCGTGCTGTACAGGCCCACTGCAACGCGGTGGGTGCGCAGGGTATCGCCGCGCTGGGTGAGCTGCGCCTGGGTGATGGTGCCGTCATCATCGGCCCCCGTGGCAACCGCCAGGGTATTAATACCGGTGGTCTTCAGCCACTGCTGTGCCCAGAAGGAGAGATCGCGCCCGGAGGCCTCCTCGAGGTGGCGGAGCAGATCGTCGAAGGTGGCATTGCCCCACGCGTGAGCGGCGAAGTGACGGCGCACGCCGGCGAGGAAGTTCTCGCGGCCAACGTAGGCCTGCAGCTGCTTGAGCACCGAGGCGCCCTTGGCGTAGGTAATACCGTCGAAGTTTTGCTCCACGGTTTCGATATCGCTGGCATCGGTGGAAATGGGGTGGGTGGTAGGCAGCTGATCCTGCTGGTAGGCCCAGGACTTTTCCACGTTGGCAAAGGTGACCCAGGCGGTATCGTATTCGGTTTCTTCCGCCTGCGAGATGGCCGCGGACCAGGTGGCGAAGGACTCGTTGAGCCATAGGTCATTCCACCACTGCATGGTCACGAGGTCACCGAACCACATGTGGGCGAGCTCGTGCAGGACGGTATCGGCGCGGCGCTCGTACTTGTAGTGCGTGGCCTGCGAGGTAAAGACGTATTCATCGCGGAGGGTTACGCAACCGGCGTTTTCCATCGCGCCGGCGTTGAACTCTGGGACGAAAATCTGGTCGTACTTGCCAAAGGGGTAGGGGAAGCCGAAGTTGCGGTGGTAAAAGTCGAAACCCTGCTTGGTCTCAGTAAAAAGGCGCTCGGCATCGAGGGAATCTGCCAGCGAGGCGCGGCAGTAAATACCGAGCGGGACCTCGAGCTTTTGCGCCGGCTTGCCTTCGGGGTGCTCGGTCAGCTCGCCGCGCCAAGTATCGGTGACCTCGTGGTAGGGGCCTGCGCACAGGGCAACCAGGTAGGTCGATAGCGGGTAGTCGATCTCAGAATGGGAGGTATCGCCCTCGCGGGTGACCGGGCCATTGGTGATAATGGTCCACTCCTCTGGGGCCTTAAAGTGCAGGGAGTAGGTGGCCTTCAGATCCGGCTGGTCGAAGCAGGCAAAGACGCGTTTGGCATCGGCGGTTTCAAACTGGGTGTAGAGGTAGACCTCGTTATCGGCAGGGTCCACGAAGCGGTGCAGGCCTTCGCCGGTGCGGGAGAAGGGGATCTCCGCGGTGACCTTGAGCGTGTAATCCGCTACCTGCAGCCCGGAGAGGGGAATGCCGTAGGTGGGGTCATAGGACTGCGTGGGCAGCGGGTTTCCGTTCAGGCGCACCTCGTGCAGCTTGTCCGCGCGCAGATCGATGAAGGTAGAACCGGCCTCCTGGGTGCTAAAGCGCACCGTGGTGGTGGACAGGAAGTGGGTATCGGAATGCTTAAGGTCTAAAGCGACATCGTAATGCTCAACCTTGAGCATCTGGGAGCGATTTTTTGCTTCCTCCCACGTGAGGTTTACAGAGGTCATTGCCTAGATTCTCCTTTGCTAACGAAAATAGTGATGCATCAAGGTTAGCAGCGCGTTTACAGTGGTGGGGCAAACTGCACTTATTTCAAGGAGGAATAATGACCACCCCAGTTAAGTTTTGGTTCGACGCTTCCTGCCCCTTCGCATGGGCAACGTCCCGCTGGATCAAAGAGGTAGAAAAGGTCCGCGATATTACGGTGGAATTCGAGCCGATGTCCCTGTCGGTGCTGAATGATGGCCGCGATCTCGATCCCGAATACATGGAGATGATGGAGGCCAACTGGGGCCCTGCCCGCGTATTTGCCAAGGTAAAGACCGAGCAGCCAGAAAAGGTAGACGAGCTCTATACCGCCATGGGCACCCTGATTCACGCCAAGGGCAATGGCGGAAAGAAGGGGGATGGCGGCTATGACGAGATCATCGCCCAGGCATTAGAGCAGGTTGGCCTCCCCGCAGACTTTGCGGAGGTGGCACGCACCGAGGAGTACGACGAGAAGCTGCGCGAATACCACCACAACGGCATTTCTTCCGTGGGCGATGAGGTAGGAACCCCGGTTATTAAGTTGGGCGATACCGCCTTCTTCGGCCCGGTTATTACCCGCGTTCCCACGGGTGAGGAAGCCGGTGAGCTTTTCGATGCCTCCGTGCGCCTAGCCCAGTTCCCTTACTTCTTCGAACTCAAGCGCTCTCGCACAGAGATGCCACAGGTAGAAGAGGACTAGTTATGAGCGCTGCTGGCCTTGCTTGCGGCGCACGGCGGCGGCCAGGCAGCACACCGCGATGACCGGCGTGAGTAAAAACGCCGGCACCCCGGCGATATTGATAATGGGCAGGGCCGTCTGGGCTTGAAATTCTGACCAAGCGGCGGCCACCCACGTAGCCCATGAGGCCGCGGTAAGCAGGGATAACACCCCAATCACCGCGGCTAAACCGCCGAGGCGATTTTTCTTTAGTACCCTCTGATTCAGCCACCACAGCCCAAGAACAAGGTGGGCGACAGTGAAAAGTACGGTATGAATAAGCGGCACGAGGTAGTTCTTATTGGTTAAGAAGATATTCGCCGCAAATAACAGCACCGCGATAGCAAGGATGCTGCCGTAGAGTGCGAGGACGCGAGGGGCCATGCTTTAGCCTTTCTATGCAGCACGTAATCTGCGCTTTAGCTTAACAGCACCGGACGATGAACGAAATAGGTTGTAGAAAGTGGTGCCCAGAAGGCGGCGGTGCCGGTACTGTAGGGGCTATGCGCGTATATCTTGGAGCTGACCACGCAGGTTTTGAGACCAAAAACCTGATTTCTGAACACCTCACCAAACAAGGCCATGACGTCATCGATTGCGGCGCTCATACCTATGACGCCGAGGATGACTACCCCGCATTCTGCATTGAAGCGGCCCTATGCACCGTCAACGATCCAGGTTCCCTGGGAATCGTGCTAGGTGGATCCGGAAATGGCGAGCAGATTGCCGCCAATAAGGTCAAGGGCGCGCGCTGTGCGCTGGCATGGTCGCCAGAAACGGCACGCCTAGCCCGCGAGCACAATAATGCGCAGCTCATCGGCATCGGCGGGCGCATGCACTCGCAGGAAGAGGCCCTAGAAATCGTGGATGCTTTCTTGGATCAAGAATGGTCCCGCGCCGAGCGTCACCAGCGCCGCATCGATATCCTCGCAGAATACGAGCGCACCAATATCCCACCCGAGCTGCCCAAGGACCCGCGCTAAAACCGCCAGGTTCCTTAAATAGACATAAATGAACGCCGCGGGCCCTTTGTGCCACGCGGCGTTTCTATGTGGTGGTTACACCAAGCGCATTAGGCGTCGTTCATGTCATTGGGGTGGTGCCCACCGCGGCCGTCTTCGCCTTCCTCCAAAGAGGTAATGGCGGCCATCTCTGCATCAGTGAGCTCGAAGCCGAAGACATCGAAGTTTTCTGCAATGCGCGATGGCGTCGAGGACTTGGGGAAGAGGATGACCCCATTTTGCAGGTGCCAGCGAATAATGGCCTGGGCTGGGGAAACACCGTGCGCCTCGGCGGCTTCAGTAACCTCTGGTGCCTCCAAGATATCGCTCTTGCCCTGACCCAGCGGGCCCCATGCCTCAATGGCGATGCCGTGGGCGCGGCCAGCGTCCAGTTCGCGCCAGCGCTGCAGGTAAGGGTGCAGCTCCACTTGGTTAATCGCGGGGACGACGTCCGTGTGTGACTCCAACTGATCTAAGTGCTCCGGCTCAAAGTTGGACACGCCGATGGACTTCGCCTTGCCTTCTTTACGCAGTTCAATGAGCTGCTTCCAAGCCTCCACGTACGTGCCCTTGGCTGGGGTAGGCCAGTGGATGAGGTACAGGTCTACGTAGTCAAGGCCCAGCTTCTGCAGGGATTCATCCAGCGCTGCAGCGGCATCGGTGTGGCGGTCGTTCCACAGTTTGGTGGTAATGAAGAGTTCCTCGCGCGGGATGCCGGAGTTGGCAATGGCCTTGCCCACGCCTTCTTCATTGCCGTAGATGGCTGCGGTATCGATGTGGCGGTAGCCCACGCGCAGCGCCTCAGCTACGTATTCCTCGGTCTTTTCCGGGTCCATTTGGAAGACGCCAAAGCCCAGCTGGGGGATTGTATTTCCATCGTTCAAAGTAATATTAGGTACGGTCATGGACACCAGATTACGCTTTTCTGGCTACCGCCCCAATGTGATGTATTTATAGCCGCGCTTGGCGGGAGATGGGCGGCGGGATGGAGGGAGGCATCGGCAAGCAGGGACCTCGATAAAGCTAAGGAACCAGCAAGGAGGCCTAACGGCGGAGCTGGCTGGGTGACCCCGGCCGGGACGCGTGCCAGCGCTTAATATCCTCAGCAAGCCACAGTCGCGTGCGGCCCAAAATCGTGGCCACATGCTCAGGGGTGCGGTGATTAGCTGAGTAATTGCGCCAGGTTGCGTAGCTCACGCCGATATGGGCGGCGCAATCCGAGCCAGTCCACAATTCATCGCCGGTATCGACATCGATGATTTTAGGCTGCACGGTTTTTCCTCCCTTGGTTAGTGGCTGTAGCTAGGTTGTAGCCGGATAGTGCCGCTAAGGCTATGACAATAAGCCAGATGGGCGAATCGGCAATTATCGAGTAGGCGGCGGCGACTACGATGCCTGAGACGGCGGAGGCCTGTTTCAATGTCACTGTAATGTGTCCTTTCGGTATATTGGGAGGTGTGCCCCTAGAGGCTATTTGCGATGCCTACCCGATTTTGGTGGGTGGTCGTTGCGGTGCTGCTTTATCTGAATAGCTAGGCTACACAGTGAAATAATTAGCGCCGCGACCTCCATCACCTCTTCAGTTTTGTAAGTGCCTTGCAGCCTTACATTCACTAGTATAACACAGTAATGCGTTATTGGTAAACTGGAAGAACGAACATTTTAAGAATATTTCCCAAAAACAACCCAAACCCACACCACACGAGCCGGATGGGGGCGCCCGCCGTGCCCGCACTCTGGAAGAAACTCTAACCAAAGCTAAAAATATTCAAACCCCCACAGAATATACAATCTGTGAGGGTTTAAACACGCCAACCAAAATGGTTCTACCAATGGTTCCACTTACCGCTAACAACCAGCTGCAATAGTCAATTATTGCAGTACAAACATGGAGGGAATGACGGGAATCGAACCCGCGTCTTCAGCTTGGAAGGCTGAGGTATTAGCCACTATACGACATTCCCACAGCGTTACCTTGAACGCTGTCGGCTACTTTAGCGCATGAGCGCCCCAAAATGAAAATAGGGAACACGCGCAGTGGGTAGGCCGTTAAAATAGGTAGGACCAATTCCAGTAAAGAAAGCGATGATTGTTGTGGAACTTCTACTTCTTGTAGTCGTACTCGGTGGCGGCGCGTGGTATCTATCCTCGCGCAGCTCAAAAAAGAGCCGGGAGGAGCGAGAGGCGCAGCAGTTAGCGGATGCCCAGGCGGATGCGCGCCGCTGGATTGAGCGCCTGGGTGGCCAGGTCATGCAGATTTCCGGTACGGATACCGCCTCGCAGCAGGCGATGGCGGACGCATCAGAGCGCTTTACTGCGGCTAACTCCGCTATTTCAAGGGCCACCACGGTCAAGCAGGCCAATTTGGCCCGCGAATCGGCGCTTGAGGGCATGCATTACGTCAATGCCGCCCGCGAGATTATGGACATGAACCCAGGGCCGGAATTGCCGCCGCTGGAGGGGCAGCGCGCCGCCGGTAAGGTCACCGAGAAGCGCACGGTGGATGCCAATGGGCAGGAATTGACTGCCTCCCCCTACGCCTCTGAGGAAACCCCGAACTATTACCCAGGCGGAACCGTGGCCGGCCGTCCCGTTCCGGCCGGTTGGTACTCCCGCCCTTGGTGGGAAGATGCCCTGCAAACGGGCGTGTGGATGATGGGTTATTCCATGATGTTTAACGCCATGTTTGCCGGCATGTCCGGCGTGGGCTATTCCGCAGCCGCCGCAGAAAACGGCGACTGGGGCGGCGCCGAAGGCGGCGGCATAGACGGAGCCGACGGCGGCGCAGACGTAGGAGATGCCGGAGACGCCGGTGACCCCGGTGATATGGGCGGCGATGCCGGAGGGGGAGACGCCGGTGACGGTGGCGGATTCTTCGATGGATTATCTGACGGCGATGGCGGCGGCTTCTTTGACGGTATGTTTGATTTCGATTTCTAAGTCAAGCGGCCAGAAATTATGCCGTTAACCTGCGTCTACGCCCTTAACAGGGGGTTGATTTAGGAGATTTAAAACCAACACGCTAAACTGTCTCAGGTATGCAACGCAGCCAAGGCAACTTGGTGGCCTACATACGGGGCGTGGCGCAGTTTGGTAGCGCACCTGCTTTGGGAGCAGGGGGTCGCAGGTTCAAATCCTGTCGCCCCGACGTATGGGGGTCTGAAAATGCCCTAATAAGGTTTTTCAGACCCCCTTTAATTTTTATGTACGTAGAAAAACAATGAAGCCAGGGAGATTCACTCGTGAAGACCACCGTAGACAAGCTGAGCGATACCCGCGTTAAGCTCACCGTCAACGTTCCGTTTGCGGAGCTAGACCAGGAAATCGATCAAGCTTACGCGGCAATCGCGCAGCAGGTTTCTATTCCAGGTTTCCGTAAGGGCAAGGCCCCGCGCCAGCTGATCGACGCTCGCTTCGGCCGCGGCCCGATTCTGGAGCAGGTTGTCAATGACATGCTGCCTTCCCGCTATGAGCAGGCCGTTCAGTCCGAGGACCTGAAGGTCATCGGCCAGCCGGACGTAGACATTTCCAAGATCGAGGACAAGGACTTCGTCGAGTTTACCGCCGAGGTTGACATTCGCCCTGAGTTCGAGGTTCCGGACTTCTCCGAAATCTCCGTCATCGTCCCGGCCATCAAGGCCGGCGAGGAAGACGTGGACAAGGTCCTCGAGGATCTTGCAGAGCGCTTCGGTGAACTGAAGGACACCAAGCGCAAGATGAAGACCGGTGACTACGCCATCATCGACATCACCGCAGAGGTGGACGGCGAGAAGATCGAGGAGGCTTCCACCGAGGGCCTGTCTTACTCCATTGGTGATGACAACCTCATCAAGGGGCTGGACACCGCACTGCGCGGCATGAAGACCGGCGAGGATAACGAGTTCACCTCCACCATCCAGTCCGGCGAGCACAAGGACGAAGAGGCTACCTTCAAGGTCCACGTGCAGCAGACCAAGGAGCGCAAGCTGCCGGATATGGACGATGAGTTTGCCCAGATGGCCTCCGAGTACGACACCATCGAGGAGCTGCGCGAAGCCACCAAGACCGAGGTTGAGGAGTCCAAGAAGGCTGAGCAGGCCGGCCAGATCCGCGATGAGGTTCTGAAGGCTGCGCTTGCCGATGTCGACTTTGAGCTGCCCCAGTCCGTAGTCGACGAGCAGGCTCACGCCCAGCTGCACCAGATCCTGGGCCAGCTCGCACACGATGAGAAGGCACTGGCACAGCTGCTCGAGGCACAGGGCACCTCCCGCGAAGAGTTTGATAAGCAGACCCGCGAGCAGGCCGAAGAGTCCGTGCGCACGCAGATCTTCTTGGATGCCGTGGCAGAAAAGGAAGAGCCGGAAGTTTCCCAGCAGGAGCTCTCGGACCACATCCTGTTCACCGCGCAGTCCTACGGCATGGACCCGAACCAGTTCATCCAGCAGCTGCAGTCCAACGGCCAGATTGCCAACCTGTTCTCTGACGTACGCCGCGGCAAGGCACTGGCTGCCGCCATTTGCCGTACCACCGTAAAGGACGAAGAAGGCAACGACGTTGACGTTGAGCAGTACTTCGGTGAAGTAGAAGAAGATGAGAACGAAGCTACCGACGCGGAGTAAATCTTCTCCTTAAAAGCCCAGCTTGGCCCCTCGCACCAGCGAGGAAGTCTGGCTGGGCTTTTCTCATCGCCGGGTCGAAAAAGCAGACAAAGATCGGTGCAAACGCTGATAGCGAACAGACCCCACAATTATCGCCACATTAAGTAGTGTGGTGGCATTAGAGATTAACCGTCCTCAAGGAGACTTTTCGAATGTCTAAGAAATCTGACCAGCTTCAGATGACCACCCCAGCAGGCTCCGGCCTGAACTTGGGTGACAGCGTCTATGAGCGCCTGTTGCACGAGCGCATTATCTTTTTGGGCACCCAGGTAGACGATGAAATTGCCAATAAGCTGTGCGCACAGATCCTGCTGCTTTCCGCAGAGGATCCCACGCGCGATATTTCGCTCTACATCAACTCCCCGGGTGGCTCCGTGACCGCGGGCATGGCCATTTATGACACGATGAAGTACTCGCCCTGCGATATCTCCACCTACGGCATGGGCTTGGCCGCTTCTATGGGCCAGTTCCTGCTCTCTGGTGGTACGAAGGGCAAGCGCTATGCACTGCCGCACGCTCGCATCATGATGCACCAGCCTTCCGCTGGCGTGGGCGGTACCGCTGCCGATATCGCCATCCAGGCGGAGCAATTCGCACAGACCAAGCGCGAGATGGCCGAGCTCATTGCAGAGCACACCGGCCAAACCTTCGAGCAGATCACCAAGGACTCTGACCGTGACCGCTGGATGACTGCGCAGCAAGCCAAGGATTACGGCATTGTTGACCACGTAATCGAGTCTGTAAACGGCCCGCTGAGCAACTAGGGAATAAGGAGAAAATCACTATGAATAAGTCGCAGATGCCAAGTTCCCGTTACGTACTGCCTTCTTTTATTGAGCAGTCCGCTCAGGGGACGAAGGAAACCAACCCGTACTCTAAGCTCTTTGAAGAGCGCATCATCTTCTTGGGTACCCAGGTCGATGACACCTCTGCCAATGACATCATGGCCCAGCTGCTGGTTCTTGAAAGCCAGGATCCGGACCGTGACATCACCATGTATATCAACTCGCCCGGTGGCTCCTTTACTGCCCTGATGGCAATTTATGACACCATGCGCTACGTGCGCCCTGATGTGCAGACCGTGTGCCTGGGCCAGGCGGCTTCTGCTGCTGCAGTGCTGTTGGCCGCTGGTGCTCCGGGCAAGCGTGCGGCGCTGCCGAACTCGCGCGTATTGATCCACCAGCCTGCAACCCAGGGCACCCAGGGTCAGGTCTCGGACTTGGAGATCCAGGCCGCAGAGATCGAGCGTATGCGCACCTTGATGGAAAACACCTTGGCGGAGCACACCGGCCGTACGTCCGAGCAAATCCGCATCGACACCGACCGCGATAAGATCCTGACTGCGGAAGACGCTGTGGAATACGGAATCATCGATACCGTCTTTGAGTACCGCAAGCTCAATTCTTAATTCGGTCCTGATGGACTGAATCCATCAGCGGAGGCCCTGTGAGACCGCTTCGAGAGAAGCCCTCGCAGGGCTTTTATTATTTGCGTATAAGCGACTGCGGTATATGCCTATGAGAAGGTGCGCTGGGCGAGTAACGGTGCACGCACATCTACCCCAAACGGGGTGAATCTTTCAGAGAAATATCTGCAGGTCGTTAGGCAGATTATTTAGTGCGATGTTTCACGTATAATGGCCGATTTGTGAATTAGGCCTCTGAGTGGTCGTATTATGTTATGACAAATAAGGAACCAGAAGCGGAGGATCGAACCTCCGCACCCGCTGCTTCGAGCGGGGAGCGCACATTTTTCGGCCACCCGTGGGGGCTGGCTAACCTGTTCGGCGTGGAGATGTGGGAGCGCTTCAGCTTCTACGGCATGCAGTCCATCGTGCTGCTGTATATGTACTACGCCACCACCGATGGCGGCCTAGGCCTCGACCGTGGCGACGCGACGTCGATCGTCGGTGCCTACGGCGGCTTGGTGTACATGGCATGCCTGTTGGCATCGTTGGTAGCTGACCGCATCCTCGGTGCGGAGCGCACCCTGTTCTACTCCGCACTCATGGTGATGGCTGGTCACCTCGTCTTGGCCTTCATTCCTGCCGTAACCGGCCTGGCTATCGGCCTGATCCTCATCGCCGTTGGTTCCGGCGGTGTAAAGACTACCGCTTCGGTGGTGCTGGGCTCGCTGTATAGCCGCGACGATCCTCGCCGTGACGGCGGCTTCTCCGTCTTCTACATGGGCGTTAATATTGGTGCCCTCTTCGGACCGCTTCTTACCACCGCAATGTGGGGCTGGAAGGGCTTCCACTGGGGCTTCGGCATCGCTGCCGTCGGTATGGCCCTAGGCCTTATCCAGTATACTGCCATGCGTAAGACCACGATTAAGGACGCTGGTCACGAAATTCCTAATCCTGCAGATTTTAAACAGCGCATGCTGGGCTTGGGCGCGATTGTCGTCGCTGTCCTCGTCATGGTTATCGGCCTGGGTACTGGGATCATCAAGGTAGAGTGGCTGTCTAATATCGTCACCGCCGTTGCCCTGATCGCCGCCGTGTACTTCTGGATTCAGATGTACACCTCTGATTTGGTGACCCGGAAAGAAAAGAACCGCCTCTTGGGCTTTATTCCAATGTTCATCTCCGGTGTGCTGTTCTTCGGTATCTTCCAGCAGCAATTTACCGTGATGACCATTTACGCCGATGTGCGCCTGGACCGCCACATCTTTGGTATCGAGATTCCGCCGTCATTGGTGCAGTCCATTAACCCGATTTTCATCGTTATCTTCTCTGCAATCTTCGCGGCTATGTGGACGAAGCTCGGTGACCGTCAGTGGTCCACGCCGGTGAAGTTCGGCGTGGCCAATATCATCATCGGTATCTCGCTGTTCTTCTTCCTGCCATTCTCCGGCTCGGGCGCAAACTCCACGCCAATGTATGTCATTATCTGGATCCTCTTCCTATTCACCATGGGTGAGCTGATGTTGTCCCCAGTGGGCAACTCTCTGGCCACCAAGGTGGCACCTGAGGCGTTCCCATCGCGCATGATGGCCGTGTGGATGATGGCCGTGGCCATGGGTACCGCACTTGCCGGTTCGCTGGCTAGCTTCTACAACCCAGAGGATGCGGGTGCGGAAAACACCTTCTTTATTTCCTTAGGTGTCGTCTCCATCGCACTGGGCATCGTCCTACTCGTGCTGAGCCGCTGGGTGGTCAAGAAGTTTGCTACCTTCCGCTAAAAAGGGAAGCTAAAACCTTTATTTCGAGAGGTGTGTTGGTGTTAAGCCGGCGCACCTCTCTAAGTGTTTTCTGCCACGCTATTAAAGGGTGAAAATAGATTAGGTGTCTTAAAAATTGCTGGTAAACCGCAGATCTTTGGCAGGTGCCTAGCGCTCAGGCATATGTGGAAGGTTAACACTAGGCAAAGTGCAGTTTACTTCTTAGAAAAGCTATTGGCTCAACTTATTGTTGCGGAGTACGCTGCACTTCGTACGCGACGCGTGATGGCGCCGCAATAACACTTTCTTCTCATTTGTTAATTGCTTACAAGGGGCCAATGCTGTGACAGCGACTCTGATTATCTTGGGCATTGTGGTGTTTACCGCCTTAGCCTTCGACTTCACCAATGGTTTTCACGACACAGCCAATGCGATGGCAACCTCCATTGCTACTGGCGCGCTGAAGCCATTTACTGCGGTGGCGATTTCTGCCGTACTTAACCTCGTTGGCGCATTCTTGTCCGTGAATGTCGCGGCAACGGTGGCCAAAGGCATCGTCAACCTCGATTCCTATGACCTTTCGGGTGCAGCCGCCGACTCGGATGGCCAAGCCCTGTTGATGGTGGTCTTTACCGGTCTTATCGGCGGTATTCTGTGGAACCTTTTCACCTGGTTGCTCGGGCTACCGTCCAGCTCTTCCCACGCCCTTTTCGGTGGCCTTATCGGCGCTGGTTTCGCCGCCATGGGCACTGGGGGAGTGGAGTGGACCTCCATTATGGCCAAGATCATCATTCCGGCGGTGGCGTCCCCGATTATCGCCGCCTTGGTATCTGCGTGCGCCACCTTCCTCGTTTATTGGGTGACCAACACCATTCCGAAAAAGGAAAAGAACGAGCACTTCCGCCATGGCCAGATTGTGACCGCCTGCTTGGTATCGCTGGCACACGGCGCCGGTGACGCTCAGAAAACCATGGGCGTTATCTTCCTCGCCCTCGTGGCTTCGGGCCACGCGGCTGCCGATGCCCGCATTCCAACCTGGGTCATCTTCGGCTGTGCGATTGCCATTGCGGCCGGTACCTTGTCCGGCGGTTGGCGCGTTATCCGCACCCTGGGTAAGGGCTTGGTGGAGATCGAATCCCCGCAAGGTATGGCAGCCGAGGCTACCTCCGCGGCCATCATCCTGACTTCCTCAGCCGGTGGTATGGCTCTGTCTACGACCCACGTGTCCACCGGCTCTATCCTTGGTACTGGTTTGGGCCGCCGTGGCGCGGAAGTGCGCTGGGGTGTTGCAATGCGCATGGTGGCTGCCTGGCTCATTACGCTGCCCTGTGCCGCCTTTGTTGGCTTCGCATCGTGGTGGTTGGTGCACGGCGTCTCTTCCGCTACCAATGTGGCAACCGGCGCTATCGTGGACTTCGTTCTACTCTTGGCCATGACGGCGCTCATCGTCATCCGCTCCCGTATGAACCCAGTTGATGCATCCAACGTTAATAATGACTGGGATGAGAACGCTGAGTCCGTGGATTCGTCCTTGGAGCCACGCGTTGGTGCGAAAGAGTCTGTCGCAGCTTCAGGGGGCATGACCCCGGTAGCGGCGGTCAACGGGGACAACGACTCCACCTCATCTACTCCACAAGAGGAGCGCTAGAACATGACTGTTGCAGAAATCTTCGAATCTATACTCCGCGTCGCTGGCCTGGCCCTTGTCTTCGGTGCTGGTATCCCCTTGCTCTTCGCCTTGGGCATGCGTTCCATGACAGGTGATCCCATTCGGGATGACAATGGTGTGGTGGTAGGAGATACTCCCGCTAGCCGCCAAATGAAGCTGCTGGGTTGGACCGTTTATGCCGTACTGGGTGTCGTTATCGTGGTGGCAATCGCGTGGATCGCGCGCGATTCCCTAGACCACTACTTTGGTTTCGCACCATTTGGCGACCTTTAAGAGTAACCCGCGGACTATATAGCAAGCCCGTGACCATGTAATATGCCTCATAGCCATTTAATGTTAACAAAAGATTAACTTTAAATGGCTTAGGGGTTGCTTAGTGGGTAAGTACCAAGTATATTTGTACCTATCAACAGAGCAACATTGAGAGGTGAGAGAGATGAACACGATGCGGACCTTCATTGGTGGCATTAGCGATATGTTCAAGGACTCCACCACGGGTACGGGTTTGGATACCGTGTCTCAGGCACCGGTTTCTGCCCGCGTAGCGGAAAATCTCGTTGACGCGGGGCTTACCCCCGCGACGACCAAGGACGTCGCTGAGTCCTTCGCATTCGTTGTCGGCCATGCACCAGATGAGCTGGAAATGCTCGATGTTGAGGCATTCTTGCTCGAATTCGGCTGGCTGCAATAAAAGCCGCACTAGATAACCCGCCAGGCACCATCCTAGGTGCCTGGCGGGTTATCTGCGTTATAGGGCTGGGCATCGGCAAGCGCTAGCGCGGCGGCAGGATGGCCTCCGGGGTTTCGGGCAGGAGCTGGCCGCCATCAATAATCAGCGTTTGGCCGGTGATATATCCGGCCTCGGTGGAGGCGAGGAAGGCCGCGGCGTTGCCAATATCGCGGGGGCTGCCAAGCCGGTGCAGCGGGATGGAGCGCGTCATCTCATCGAGGTACTCTTGGCCCTGTGCCTCGAGGCCCTCGGTGAGGATATTTCCGGGCAATACGCCATTGATGGTGATGCCATCGCGGGCGATTTCTAGCGCAGCGGAGCGGATAAAGCCCTGTTGGGCCGCCTTGGAGGCGCCGTAATGCGCCCAGCCAGGAAAGCCGGTGTGTGAGCCGGTAATGGAGGTGGTGATGACGATGCGCCCGTAGCCGCGCTCCTTCATATACGGCAGGGCTTCTTGCACGACCTTGAACGTGCCGTGGGTATTGATGTCAAACATGGTCTCCCACTGCTTATCGGTCATCTCTTCCAGCGGGCAGTTGGGAAAGACCCCGGCATTGGAGCAGACGATGTCGATCGCCCCGTGCGCGGCGTGGACCTTGGCAAACATTTCTTTGATGGAGGCCCTATCGGTGACATCGACGGGGTAGGCGGTCGCGCCGAGCTCTGCGGCGGTTGCTTCGGCCTTGTCGGCATCGATATCGGCAATGACGATGCTGGCGCCGGCTTCGCGCAGGCAGGCAACGATGCCCTTGCCGATGCCCGCAGCTCCGCCCGTGACAATCGCGGTACGGTTGGTGAGGTCAAACATGAAATGGCTCCTTCGGCGGTGGTGGAGGAAGTGGAGGATCCAATCCCAAGTTTAGTGGTGTGGGCGGATAAAGATCTGCGAATTTCGCCACGCGGAGGGAATGAATAAGAGCCGTGTCGGGTTGATTTACTAAGGTAGATTTTTGAACAACCAACCGCGGGGATGGAAGTAAGCGAGCCTTCCGCCCCACCTTTAAAAAGCGGTAAACAAGAGCGAGTGTGAAAGTACTGAATGGCACGTATGCAAGAAAGCGCTGATCTCCTGAAGTGTTCCTTCTGCGGAAAGAGCCAAAAGCAGGTGAAAAAGCTCATCGCCGGCGGCGGGGTCTACATCTGCGATGAGTGCATCGAGCTCTGCAATGAGATTATTGAAGAAGAGCTCGGCCACGAGCAGGCCGAGGAATCTTCCGAAGCGGAGGTGCGCCTGCCTAAGCCTTCGCAGATTTCTTCCTTTTTGGATAAGTACGTCATTGGCCAAGACAAGGCCAAGCGCGTGCTGTCGGTAGCGGTGTATAACCACTACAAGCGCATTAAGGCCGAAGAATCCGCCGCGCTAGATGCGCGCCGTAAGAAGGCCGAAGGCGAAGAGGTAGAGATCTCCAAGTCCAATATTTTGATGCTGGGGCCCACCGGTTCAGGTAAGACCTACCTGGCCCAGACCTTGGCGCGCCTGCTGGATGTGCCTTTCGCCATCGCGGATGCCACCAGCCTGACGGAGGCCGGTTATGTCGGTGAGGACGTAGAAAACATCCTCTTGAAGTTGCTGCAGGCGGCGGACTTTGACGTGGAGCGCGCCCAGCGCGGCATCATCTACGTCGACGAGGTGGATAAGATTTCCCGCAAGTCTGAAAACCCCTCCATTACCCGCGATGTCTCCGGCGAGGGCGTGCAACAGGCGCTGCTGAAGATCCTAGAGGGAACCGTGGCCGCCATCCCACCGCAGGGCGGGCGCAAGCACCCGAACCAGGAATTTATCCAGCTAGATACCTCCAATATCCTCTTCATCGTCGCCGGCGCGTTTGCGGGCCTTGACCAGGTGATCGCGGATCGCGTGGGCAAGAAGGGCGTTGGCTTTGGCGCGAAGCTCGGCACCGAAGACGAGCGGGAAAAGGTGGACCTATTCTCCCAGGTGCGCCCGGAAGACCTCGTGAAGTTCGGCTTGATCCCAGAATTTATCGGCCGCCTGCCCGTGGTGGCGACGGTGGATAACTTGGACCGCGAGGCCCTGGTTAAGGTGCTCACTGAGCCCAAGAACTCGCTGCTCAAGCAGTACAGCCGCCTATTTGAGATGGATGATTGCGAGCTGCACATGGATGACGGGGCGCTGGATGCCATCGCAGAGCTCGCCCTCGAGCGCAAAACCGGCGCGCGCGGCCTGCGCGCGATCCTTGAAGAACTGCTCGTTCCAGTGATGTTTGAGCTGCCGGACCGGGAAGATATTTCCGCCGTGCACATCACCGCGGGCTGCGTCACCCAGGGCGCAGAGCCCGAATTCACCTACAAGGATGAGGCGAAGGAATCGGCTTAGTTAGAAGGGGGCATCGGCAAGCAGCCGGTGCCCCTACTTTTATGCCTCGCCGTAGATATCTTGCGGGGAGGCCTCATCGCCCTCGTCGGCATCAGAAGGCACCAAATAAGACTCGTGGCCGGAATCGGGGATATTGGCGGTGAGGAATGCCAGCACGGTATCGACGGTAAGCCGGTGCATGCCGTCGGTATTTGCCTGGCTGGACATATCCACGCCCAATAGGTTGTCCATCATCGCCCGGTTGGTCACGCGGTACGAGGTGAGCGAGGCGATGATGGTGAAAATATCGTTGGTGGAAATGCCCGGGCGGAAGGCACCGGCGTCCTGGCCCAGCATGAGCAGGCGGTCGAGGTGGAGGGCGACGCCGCTGAAATCCGCCACGGGATTGGTGGAAGAGCCCACGATGGACTGGGCGGTTTCCCAGGTCATCATGCGAATGGCCTCGGGGTGGTTGACGTATTGCCAGAAGATCCAGTCCACCAGCTTGCGCACGCCCTCGACCGGGACCGCGGAATCGAGCTCCAAGTCCTCTTCATTGGGGCGGAGGCGCTCGGCGGCGGTGCTTAGAGCGCTCAAATACAGGCCCTGCTTATCGCCAAAGTGGTAGTGAATCATGCGCTTGGACATGCCGGATTCCGCGGCAATGGTGTCCAGCTTGGTTTCAGAAAAACCCCACGCGGAAAACTGGGAAATGGCGATATCCACCACGGCATCGGTGCTGATGGAATCCGCAGCGTGAGCGTCGGAGTCCTCCGCCTGCTCCGCAGCGTGCAGCGGTTCGGTGTGCTCAGTGCTCATAGCATGTGTCCTATCTCTGCTTCGCGGCGCCGATGTGGCGATGGTGGGTAGTGTCTCGGGAACTGCACGATCGGCCTCATGCTGGTTCGATGCGGCAGTGGTTGGCCACCGTGCAGCCGCCCACAGGCGGTGAATGCATCCCTGCAAGCGCGCTCCCAAGTGGGGTCTGTGCCGCTTCCATCATGCCCGATTAACCCCACCCCGCGGGAGGAATGTGCCCATTGGGGGCGTTAATTTGGAGGTAAATGGGGGTAATATCCGGAAATTTGGCGGCGTTTTCCCTCCGAAAGAGGGGGATTTATTTCACAACACGCTACCTCCGTATAGCGCTAAGCTCGGGGGTGGATACATCCCGTGGAGGGTGGCGTGCATGAGGGACGCTTACATCTCCACGACATTTGAGGAGGAATGAGCATGACCCAGCCAGTAAAAGTAACCGTTACCGGTGCCGCCGGAAATATCGCCTACTCCCTGCTGTGGCGGATTGCCGCGGGCGACGTATTTGGCAAGGACACCCCGGTTGACCTTGCCCTGTTGGAAATCCCCGCGGTAGTAGAAAAGGCCGAGGGCGTGGCCATGGAACTGCGCGACTCCGCCCTGCCGCTGGTGAACTCGATTACGGTGACCGATGACCTCAAGGTCGCTTTCGAGGATGCCTCCGCCGCATTCCTTGTGGGCTCCCGCCCGCGCAGCAAGGGCATGGAGCGCGCTGACCTGCTCGAGGCCAATGGCGCCATCTTTACCGAGCAGGGCAAGGCCATCAATGACTACGCGGCGCGTGATGTTCGCGTGCTGGTGGTGGGCAACCCAGCCAATACCAACGCGCTGATTGCCGCGCATAGCGCGCCGGATCTGGATAGCTCCCAGTTCAACGCGCTCATGCGTCTGGATCACAACCGCACCTTGGGCCAGTTGGCGGCCAAGACGGGCAAGGCCACCAAGGACTTTTCCAAGATTGCGGTCTGGGGCAACCACTCCGCCACCCAGTTCCCGGACCTGACCTACTCCAACGCTGAGGTAGATGAGACTTGGTACAAGGAGGAGATGATTCCTAAGGTGGCCAAGCGCGGCGCCGAGATCATCGCCGTGCGCGGCCGCTCCTCGGCAGCCTCCGCAGCCTCCGCCGCGGTGGATCACATGCACGATTGGATCCACGGCACTGAGGATTGGCGCACCGCCGCTATCGTTTCGGATGGCTTCTATGGTGTGGACGAGGGCCTCGTCGCAGGTTTCCCCACGGTCTCCCGCGACGGCAAGTGGGAAATCGTCCAGGGCCTCGAGCTCAGCGATTTCCAGAAGGAGCGCATCGAGGCCTCCGTGCAGGAGCTGCGTGAGGAGCGCGAGGCCGTAGCCCACCTGCTGAAGGGCTAAGCCTCCAGCACCAAGTTATCGATGAGCCGCACCGGCCCCACCTGCGCTGCAACCAGCGCCAAGGCGGGCCGGTGTTGTGCATCTACGGGCTCGAGCGTGGCCGGGTCCACCACGGTGAGGTAATCCACCGTCACGCCGGGGGAGGAAGCGAGCTGGGCCTCAGCTTCTTCACGTGAGGCGCCATCCTGCAGCGCGAAGAGTGCCTGGGATAAGGCGACCGCCTGCTCACGCTCGGCGGCACTGAGGCGCGCATTGCGGCTGGACTCGGCCACGCCGTCCGTTGCACGCACGATGGGCACGCTGATGATGTCCAGCGGCACATCGAGGTCAGCCACCAGGCGGCGGATGATGGCTACCTGCTGGGCATCCTTTTGCCCAAAATAAGCGCGGTCTGGTGCAACAAGGTGAAACAGCTTGCTCACTACGGTGGCTACGCCGTCGAAGTGACCGGGGCGCGAAGCGCCTTCCAAGACCGAGCCCATCTCACCCGTGCGCACCCACACCCGCGGGGTACCACCCGGGTACATCTCCTCCACGCTGGGGGCGAAGACCGCATCGACTCCCACCGAGTCCAGCACCGCGGCATCCGCGTCGAGAGTGCGCGGGTAGGCGCGGTAGTCTTCGCAATCGCCCAGTTCTGTGAACTGGAGGGGATTGACAAAGACCGAGCACACCACGGTGTCGTTGTCTTCGCGGGCGCGGCGAATGAGGGAAGCGTGGCCGTCGTGAAGCGCGCCCATCGTGGGCACCAAGCCCACGGAGCCGGACGCTGCCGCGCGGAAGGCACGGAGTTCAGATTTAGTTTTCAGGATCTGCATGGCCAAAACCTTAGTCCTCGAAGGACTCCTCGGCGTTGGGGAAGGAGCGTTCGTTCACATCGGACACGTAATCCTTCGCGCCCTCCAGCAGCGCGCCGCGCAGATCCGCGTAGCGGCGCACAAAACGCGGCGCCTTGGGCCCGCCTAGGCCGAAGGCATCGGTCCACACCAGAATCTGGCCGTCGGTCTGCGCGCCGGCGCCGATGCCGATGGTGGGGATGGGCAGCTCCTTGGTCACCTGCTCAGCAAGGGCTGCTGGGACCATCTCCAGCACCACGGCGAAGGCGCCGGCCTCGGCGAGGGCGCGGGCGTCGTCGTGAAGCTTCTCCGCGCCGGCACCGCGGCCTTGGACTACGAAGCCGCCTAAGGCGTGGACCTGCTGGGGTGTAAAGCCAATGTGGGCGCAGACTGGGATGCCGGCGGCGGCAAGCGCGGCAACAATCGGTGCGCGCTCCGCACCACCCTCTAGCTTCACGGCCTGCGCACCGGTTTCCTTCATGACGCGCACAGCGGTCTCGAGCGCCTGGGCGGGGCCGGCTTCGTAGGAACCAAAGGGCAGATCCACCACCACGAAGGCGCGGGAGGTCGATGCAACCACCGCGCGGGCAAGGGGGATCATTTCATCCAGTGTGAGCGAGAGCGTGGTTTCGCGGCCCAGGACTACATTGGCCAGGGAATCGCCCACGAGCAGGAGATCCACCCCGGCTTCATCGAAGATCTCGGCGGTCATGCAGTCATAACTCGTCAGGCACGCGAAGGCCTGAGAGTTATCTTTGGCTTGGGCGAAGTAACGGGTGCGGAGACGGGCACGGTGGCCAGGGTTGTGAGACATGCCCTTACTTTAGACAGGGCGCTGGTGCCAGTTGACGCACAGGGTAGAGTTGGCCAGGTGACTGATCAGAATAAAGAGCAACTCGTTGGCACCAATCGCGCGGACCAGCTTCCCAAGTCCTGGGAGCCGCAGGCGGTAGAAAAAGACCTCTATGAAGGTTGGGTCGACCGCGGCTACTTCACCCCGGATGCGAATTCGGAGGCGGAGGGCTTTTCCATCGTGCTGCCACCGCCGAATGTGACCGGCCAGCTGCACATGGGCCACGCTTTAGATCACACGCTGATTGACTCCATCATTCGCCGCAAGCGCATGCAGGGCTATTCCACTTTGTGGCTGCCCGGTGCGGATCACGCGGGCATTGCCACCCAGACCAAGGTTGAGGCCAAGCTCAAGGAGACCGAGGGCAAAAAGCGCTGGGATTATGAGCGCGAGGAGTTCATCGACAAGGTCTGGGAATGGAAGGAAGAATTCGGTGGCACCATCCAGAACCAGATGCGCGCCATCGGTGACTCCGTGGACTGGACCCGCGAGCGCTTTACCCTGGATGAGGGCCTGTCGCGTGCGGTACAGACCATCTTTAAGAACCTCTACGATGAGGGCATGATTTACCGGGCCAACCGCCTGGTCAATTGGTCGCCGGTGCTGGAGACCGCCGTTTCCGATATCGAGGTCGTCTACAAGGACGTCGAGGGCGAGCTGGTCTCCATCCGCTATGGCTCGCTCAATGACGATGAGCCGCACCTCATTGTTGCCACCACGCGTGTGGAAACCATGCTTGGCGATGTCGCCATTGCCGTCCACCCCGACGATGAGCGCTACGCCCACCTCGTGGGCCAGGAATTGGAACACCCCTTCCGCGATGACTTGAAGCTGAAGATCATCGCTGATGATTACGTGGACATGGAGTTTGGTACCGGTGCGGTAAAGATCACCCCGGCCCACGATCCCAATGACTACGCCATGGGCACCCGCCATAACTTGGATATGCCGACGGTGATGGATACCACCGGCCACATCGCGCATACCGGCACCCGTTTTGATGGCATGACGCGCGAAGAAGCGCGCGTGGAAATTCGGGAGGCGCTGCGGGAGCAGGGGCGCATCGTCAAAGAAATCCGCCCCAATGTCCACTCCGTGGGCCACTCGGAGCGCTCCGGCGAGCCCATCGAGCCGCGCCTGTCACTGCAGTGGTTCGTCGATGTCGCGCAGATGGCGAAGGCCTCTGGCGATGCCGTGCGCGAGGGCGATACCGTCTTGCACCCGCAGTCGCTGGAGCCGCGCTATTTTGAGTGGGTCGATGACATGCACGATTGGTGCATCTCCCGCCAGCTGTGGTGGGGCCACCGCATCCCCATTTGGTACGGCCCGGAGCGCACGAACGAGTCCGGTGAGATCGAGCGTGACATCGTGTGCGTCGGCCCCGATGAGGAGCCGCCGGCAGGATACGAGCAGGATCCGGACGTCCTCGATACCTGGTTCTCTTCGGCGCTGTGGCCATTTTCCACCCTGGGCTGGCCCGATAAGACCCCGGATCTGGAGAAGTTCTATCCCACCAACGTGCTGGTCACAGCCTATGACATCTTGTTCTTCTGGGTCGCGCGCATGATAATGTTCGGCACCTTCGCCGGCACCAAGACCCCAGAGCTTTTGGGTAAGGGCACCGATGGCCGCCCGCAGATTCCTTTCAAAGACCTTTACCTGCACGGCCTTGTGCGCGATGAGCAGGGCCGCAAGATGTCCAAGTCCCTGGGCAATGGCATTGACCCGATGGACTGGGTGCGCGATTACGGCGCCGATGCGCTGCGCTTTACCCTTGCCCGCGGCGCCAACCCGGGCGTGGATTTGCCGCTGGGCTCTGATGCCGCCGCGGCATCGCGCAATTTCGCTACCAAGCTCTTTAATGCCACCAAGTTTGCGCTGATGAACGGCGCCGGCGTGGCACCTTTGCCTAGCCGCACGGAGCTTTCGGATGCCGACCGCTGGATCCTTGACCGCGCCGAAGAGGTGCGCACCCAGGTCGATGCCTACTTGGACGATTATCAATTTGCCAAGGCCAACGAGCTGCTCTACCACTTCACCTGGGATGAGCTCTGTGACTGGTACCTGGAGATTGCCAAGACGCAGATCCCGAGCGATGGCGAAACGGTAGAAGGCCGCAATACCCAGATCGTCTTGGGCCGCGTCATCGACGTGGTGCTGCGCCTATTGCACCCCACCATGCCGTATGTGACCGAGGTGCTGTGGAAGGCATTGACCGGCGGGGAATCCATCGTCATCGCCCCGTGGCCCACAGTGGCCGATACCAACGGCGGCGCCACCAAGGACGCGGTGGCCGCCCGCCGCATCGATGATGCCGATAAGCTCATTACCGAGCTGCGCCGCTTCCGCTCCGATCAGGGCGTTAAGCCTTCGCAAAAGGTGCCGGGCCGCCTCGACTTCGCCGCGGCAGACCTGCAGGGCCAAGAGGAATTGGTCCGCAACCTGGCCAATACCACCGCGCCGGGCGAGGACTTTAACCCCTCGGCCTCCATTGAGGTGCGCCTGTCCCAGGCCACCGTGGAGGTAACGCTGGATACCCACGGCGCGGTCGACGTTGAAGCCGAGCGCAAGCGCCTGGAAAAGGATCTGGCCAAGGCCAATAAGGAACTGGAACAGACCGGCAAGAAGCTGGGCAATGAGAACTTCCTGGCCAAGGCGCCGGAAGAGGTGGTCAATAAGATTCGGGCGCGCCAAGACATCGCACGCGAGGAAGTCGAGCGCATTACCAGCCGTTTGGAGGGCCTTAAGTAGTGACAGATCAGCGCTTCAATCACGACGCCAACGGGAACGGCGAGGTCGCCGGGGGAGAGGACGATTTTGAAATCGTCGATGCCCTCAAGGAAGGCACCGATGGCACCCCGGTGGAGATCACGGAATCGGGCCTGACCCTGAACCTCGGCATGGGCGAAGACGAAGAATATAACGACGCCGCGCCCCAAGAGGTATCCCCGGAGGAGCTGCAGGCGCTCGGTGAGGTGGAAGACGAGCTCAACCAGCGCTGGCCGGAGACTAAGATCGAGCCCACCCTGGAGCGCATCGAGATGCTCATGGATTTGCTCGGTCACCCCGAACAGTCCTTTGATGTCATCCACATTGCGGGCACCAATGGTAAGTCTTCTACCGCGCGCATGGTCGATTCGCTGCTGCGTTCCTTCCACCGCCGCGTGGGCCTGGTCACCAGCCCGCACCTGCAGCGGGTCACCGAGCGCATCGGCATCGATGGCCGGCCCATCCACCCGCGCGACTACGTGCGCCTGTGGCACGAAATCAAGCCGTACGTGGAGATGGTGGATGCGCGCTCTGAGGTCCCCATGTCCAAGTTCGAGGTCTTGGTGGGCCTATCCTATGCAGCGTTTGCCGATGCCCCCGTTGACGTCGCCGTCGTCGAGGTCGGCCTCGGTGGGACGTGGGATGCCACGAACGTGGTCAATGCGGACGTTTCCGTGATTACCCCGGTGGGCCTAGACCACACGGATTACCTGGGCAGCGATATTCGGGAGATTGCGGGGGAGAAGGCGGGTATCATCAAGCGCCGCGCCGATGCCGAAGACCCGCTGACCCCGAATGAAAACATCGCCATTATTGCCGAGCAAGACCCTGAGGCCATGCAGGTCATCCTGCAGCGCGCGGTGGATATGGATGCCGGCGTGGCCCGCTCCGGAGCGGAATTCGCGGCCTTAGAATCCCGCATTGCGGTCGGTGGCCAGCAGGTTAATATCCAGGGCCTCGGCGGCATGTACGAGGATATTTTCTTGCCGTTGCACGGCGAGCACCAGGCCAAGAATGCGGCCGTTGCCCTTGCAGCGGTCGAAGCCTTCTTCGGTGCCTCTTCCGGGCATCCTCTGGATATTGCCTCCGTGCGCAACGGTTTTGCCAAGACGATTTCGCCCGGCCGCCTCGAGCGAGTGCGCACCTCGCCCACGACGTTTATCGATGCCGCCCACAATCCCCACGGCGCCAAGGCGCTTGGCGCGGCGCTCGACCGCGATTTCGATTTTGCGCGGCTCATCGGCGTGCTCTCCATCTTTGGCGATAAGGATGCCCAAGGCATCCTCGCCGCGCTGGAGCCGTACTTGAGCGAGGTGGTAATCTCCCAGAACTCCTCGCCGCGCGCGATCGATGCCTATGAATTGGCGGAAACGGCCCGCGATATTTATGGCGAAGAGCGCGTCTATGTGGCCGATGATCTGCCCGGTGCCTACGCGCAAGCCGTGGAGCTGGCGGAGGAATCTGAGGTGCAATCCGGCTCCGGTATTGTCATTACCGGTTCGGTGGTTACCGCCGGCGAAGCCCGCGCTATGTTTGGAAAGGAGCCCGCATGACCAGCCCCAATCCTAGGTCCCGCCTGCCTCGTCAGCCGCGCCGCGGCGACGACATAGCGGACAATGAAATCGGCCCATTGGGCCTAGGGCAGGATCCCGTTAAGGATCCGCTCAAGAGCTTTAATGGCATGGTCATCGCCAGCTCGCTCATCATGGAGTCGATCACGCTCGTTTTGGCGCTGCCGCTGTTGTACAAGCTGTATGACGGTACGCTGTGGACGCCGTTTAACTACGGCGTAGTCATAGGTGCCCTGATATTCCACTTGGGCATGATCGCGTTTATGAATAAGAAGTGGGCGCTGACCGTCATCGTGTGGGCGCAGCTATTGGGCCTTATCCTGGGTTTTATGGCGCACTGGTCCATCGCCGCGATCTTCATCATCTTTGGCATGGAGTGGCTCCTTGCGGCGTATTTGCGCAGTAACTTAATCGCCCGCATGAAGCGCGGTTACTTAACTACCCAGCACCTCAACCAGAAGTAGTGGCCATGCGCACCGTCTATCTCGTCCTCGCGGCCCTAGCCTGCATTGCCGCGGTCGCTGCCCGCGCGGCCACGGGCGCGCCGTGGCTGCCGCTGGTAGCACTCATCATTGCCGCCGTATTTTTGGCCCTTGCCCTGCGCGCTAATTTTCAGCGGGCAGAAGAAGCCACCCTTGATGATTTGGATAAAGAGCAGCGAGCAGAGATTAAGCGTTTGCTGGGCAACGGCCAGTTTGGCACGGCGGTTAACCAAGTGCGCCTGTGGTTTCGGGGTACCTCCCACGAGCGCGCGACGGAGATAGTCCAGCAGCTTACTTAATGCTTATTAAATGCCGCCCACTACGCTGCCCCCGCTTATGGCCCTCGGTCGTGGACGAGTTGTGGGTATTCGGTACAGTATGGGGCATGACTGAACGTACATTGATCCTCATTAAGCCGGACGGCGTAAAGAACGGCCACGTGGGCGAGATCATCGCCCGCATCGAGCGCAAGGGCCTCAAGCTGGCTGAGTTGGACCTGCGCGTGGCTGACCGCGAGACCGCAGAAAAGCACTACGAAGAGCACAAGGACAAGCCATTCTTTGGCGAGCTCGTGGACTTCATCACCTCCGCACCGCTGATTGCCGGCGTTGTTGAAGGCGAGCGCGCCATCGAGGCATGGCGCCAGCTGGCCGGCGGCACCGACCCAGTCTCCAAGGCCGCACCCGGTTCCATCCGCGGTGACTTCGCACTCAGCGTGGGCGAGAACATCGTGCACGGCTCCGACTCCCCAGAGTCCGCTGAGCGCGAGATTGGAATTTGGTTCCCCAACCTCTAAGCACTGAATCTACCTAGATTTCAAGGAGACCCGAGCGTTAAGCTCGGGCCTTTTCCTTTAAGAGGGGGTTTATTGCGGGGCGAAATACTTTGATTGGCTCACAGTGTTGCAAACATATAAGGCCAAGATTTCATTGTTAGTGGCTGTTTAGTCGAAAGAGAGTAGTTCGCGCAGTGCAGTGAAAGCTTGTTTTTGCACTTCATGGGTGACGGTGCGGCCAGTCTGTCGTTTGGCTAAGAGGTCAGCATCCCGCATTTTTGCAAGATGGTGAGACACCGTCGGCTGACTCAGACCGGATAATGCGGTCAGTTCTGAGACGCTCATCGGGCCGCAGCCTTCATCGCACAAAATGGACAAAAGGCGAAGGCGCGCGGGATCTGCAAGTACCTTGAACTGCTGGGCAAAGTGCACGGCATTGTCTTGATCTAGGGGGCCGTTGCTAAGCGAACAGCATTCGTTGATGTAGGGATTTTTGGTCATGCCGTGCGAAGAAACCATGCATTCAGTATATGGGCGTTTTCCCACCCATTCATATTGACAGGTATCGATATGAATGGGTACAGTGCAGCACGGTACGGTGCGACTTGGGTCAATGAAGGAGACAGGTATGGCTACCTCACAGCAGCCGCGATTGGCTTTTCTCGATCGCTTTCTTCCCGTGTGGATCATCATCGCTATGGTCCTTGGCCTGCTTATAGGTCATTTTCTTCCAGGAATTGGAAAAGCGCTCTCAGCTTTAGAAGTTGGGGGTATTTCCCTTCCAATTGCTTTAGGGCTGTTGGTGATGATGTATCCACCGCTTGCTAAAGTGCGCTATGAAAAGACCCGGGAGATTGCCACTGACAGACGGCTGATGACCGTGTCAATCGTTTTGAATTGGCTTGTGGGGCCAGCATTCATGTTCGCACTGGCCTGGCTATTCTTGGCGGATCAACCCGAGCTGCGCACGGGTCTTATCATTGTCGGCCTTGCCCGCTGCATCGCCATGGTCTTGGTGTGGTCAGACCTATCCTGCGGCGACCGAGAAGCCACGGCAGTATTAGTAGCAATCAACTCCGTCTTCCAAGTTGCGATGTTCGGTGTCCTGGGTTGGTTCTACCTGCAGATACTGCCGGGATGGCTGGGTCTTGATACCACCTCTGTCGAATTCTCTTTCTGGTCCATTGTTACTTCAGTGCTCGTATTCTTAGGCATCCCGCTTTTGCTCGGGGTTATCTCCCGAGTATGGGCAGAGAAAACTAAAGGGCGTGAGTGGTTCGAAAACCGTTACCTTCCTGCGGTGTCTCCTTTGGCAATGATCGGTTTGCTGTATACAATCGTCTTACTGTTCTCCCTGCAAGGAGAACAGCTAGTGGAGCAGCCGGTAGCAGTGGTTAGGGTAGCGGTGCCTCTGATGTTGTACTTTGTCGGGATGTTCTTTCTGGCTTTGGGCGTAGCTAAAGTTGCCGGAATGAATTATGCACAGTCTGCCTCAGTGGCCTTTACCGCAGCGGGAAATAATTTTGAGTTAGCCATCGCGGTGTCCATCGGTACCTTTGGTGCCACCTCTGCTCAAGCGTTAGCCGGTACCATTGGGCCTCTTGTTGAAATTCCGGTTTTGGTTGGTTTGGTATACGTAATGCTCTGGATTGGTCCTAAGTTATTTCCAGGAGACCCGAGTCTGCCGAATTAGCGTCTGCCAAGTTGATACAGGCACCGCACTCCAGTAGGGGTGAGGGTGATGCGCCAGCTTTCTACTTTGGAGCGCAGTCCAATATCTTCTACCTTCACGAGCCCATGCTTTTTTAGTTCCTGAAGAGCATCCGGCAGGGTATCTAGTTCCACCTGCATCAGGCGGGACAAGGCCTTGGTGGTGGTCGTATTGCCCTGGACGGCCCCGGCGGTGACGAGGGCGGTGAGGATATTTAGGTGGGCATCGGCAAGCTGCATGGCATGATCTGTGACCCCTTCTAAGGGATCTTCAGCCACGATGCGCTGCATGCGGCGGCGGCCAATGCGAAAGGACTGGGAAAGCATGGCCCACAAGCCCAGCGGGAGTGCGAACGCCGACACCGCTCCGGTTAAGATGCCTTCCACGGGCGGGGCCAGCGAGATGTTTGGCAACCAGCCAGCCGCGGACAGCGGGGCCATGGCCAGCGGTAGAGCAAGTGGTATCACTGGCGCCCAATAAGCAATGGCGGGGTAATCGCCCTCGAGGTAGACATCCTGGCTAGCCCCAATAGAGCGGGGATAATGGCGGATGAGGTGCACCAATCCAATGACCGCGAAGACCGCAAAAACGCCGGCGCCCATCAGCATGTAGCTGGCCTCCGTTTGGGCAAACCCGAGGGCAAAACCGGCCGGAACGCCGAATAAGCACGCCTCTTTCGGCGTAATCTCATTACGCTGCCGGTACTGCGATAATGTTCGGGCGGGACGTGGTGCCAGTTCTGCCATAAGTTCAAACGTATCATCGCCCACAGCCTGCTCGCCCCGCCAAGATTCTGTGACACAATGGAACTCACGCGCAGCGCGCGCATAATTTCATAACCCATAAGCTTTAACGCAGTGCGTTTTCGTTGCTATTCGTGCGGCAGCGGCGCGGTCCTTTTTGGGCTGTGCCTGCGCCCGAATAGCCGGCGCACCATACAATCGAAGTACAGGAGTAAGCCCAACTAATGGCGGCACAGAACTCTCAAGAAACAACTGAAAACCTCCAGGCAGCCGCGGCTTTGGCCCAGCGGATAGACCCGAGCGAGCTCAAAGATAAAACCCGCGTGTATGCCTTGGCCCAAAAGCTCGGCCTATCCTCGCGCCAGCTGGTGGCCCAGCTCAAGGACATGGGCCTGAACAAGACCGCGCAGAGCTCCATTACCCGCGCAGAAGCAGGCGACCTCTTCGCTGCTCTAGCCCGCCATGCAGGGGGCGCGGATGCGGAGCAGCCTGCAACCGTGGACGAGAGCCCAGCGGAAGCAAAGCCCGAGGGCAAGGCCAAGACCACCAAGCGCGCTCGGCGCACCCGCAAAGCCACGAAGAAGTCTGCGCCTGCGGCAAAGAAAGGGCCAGTACAAGCTGATGATGGGGAAGAAGATGGCGCTCCCACTGAAAACACCGCCGCCGATGCGGAAGAAGAAAAGAACCTGCGCTACCGCGTGCGCAAGAACGTGGACAATGAAATCTCCCAGATTGAGGAAAAGGTCGATGCTTCGCTGGTAAAGAGCGCACTGCCGGATCCTGAGCCGTCGAACGCGCCCGCGCGCGCTGAAGATGATGCCGATGCTAATGCCACCGACGCTGCCGCTGCCGGAGCTGGCGAAGCGACTGGGACCGTGGATCCGGCCAAGCTGCATGAGGTGCTGGCAGAGGCCGGCGAGGACTTCGACGATGATTACTATGCCCCGCGCATAGTCCCGCGCGCGGAGACGGACGACGATTCCGCTGCGTATGACTTCGCGCCGCTGTTTATGCCGCCGCAGCAGCAGGACGCCGCCGAGCTTGGTGAGGATGAGGCCGCGGACATGGCGGCGATCGCTGAAGCCGCTGATGCGGCGGAACCTGGCGACGACGCAGAGCCGGACGAGGCCGAGGTAGACAATAAGGCGTCGCGCGGGGGTTCTGACAAGCGTCGCCGCGGCCGCCGTGGTACCTCCCGTGGGCGCGGCGTGCACGAGAACGCCAAGAAGGATGTGGCGGATAAGGAGCCGGAGCTTATCGATGAGCCCAAGGCCATCCGTGGCTCCACCCGCATCGAGGCACAGAAGCGCCGCCGCGCAGAATTGCGCGAGAAGGGCCGCGAGCGCCAGCACATCGTGTCCCAGGCGGAATTTTTGGCGCGGCGCGAGGCCGTGGAACGCACCATGGTGGTGCGCGATAAGCAGCGCGAGGACGGCGCGGGCATCGTCACGCAGGTGGGCGTGCTTGAAGATGACCTCTTGGTCGAGCACTTCGTTACCACCGAGGCCCAAGCCTCCCTCATTGGCAATATTTACTTAGGCCGCGTGCAAAACGTCTTGCCGTCCATGGAGGCGGCATTCGTGGACATCGGCCAGGGCCGCAACGGTGTGCTTTATGCCGGCGAGATTGACTGGCGCAAGACCAAATTGCACGGGCGTTCCCGCAAGGTTGAAAATACCCTGAAATCCGGCGACCAAATCTTGGTGCAGGTGGCAAAGGACCCGATTGGCCACAAGGGTGCGCGCCTGACCACCCGGATTTCCTTGGCCGGGCGCTACCTCGTCTACGTACCAGGCGGCCGCAGTGCTGGAATTTCGCGCAAGCTGCCGGCACCGGAGCGCAAGCGCTTAAAGGACATCTTGGGCCGCGTGGTGCCAGGCGATGGCGGCGCCATCATCCGTACCGCTGCCGAAAACGTTCCCGAGGAGGCCATTGCAGCAGATGTGCAGCGCCTGCATAACCGGTGGGAAGATATTTCCACCCAAGCTAAGAAGGAAAAATCCTCCAAGGGTGCTAAGCCGGTCACGCTCTATGAAGAGCCGAATATGCTCATCAAGGTCGTCCGGGATCTCTTCAACGAAGACTTCCATCGCCTGATCGTGGACGGGAAGCGTTCCTTTAATACGGTCAATGCCTACGTGGAATCCATGGCCCCGGACCTTGCAGACCGCGTGGTGCGCTATAAGCCCAAGGACCACGGCGGCCAGGATGCCTTTGCCGCCTACCGCATTGATGAGCAGCTGCATAAGGCGCTCTCGCGCAAGGTATGGCTGCCATCTGGCGGCACCTTGGTCATCGATCGTACCGAGGCCATGACCGTCATCGATGTCAACACCGGCAAGTTCACCGGCTCCGGCGGCAACCTGGAAGAGACCGTGACCCGCAATAACCTGGAGGCGGCCGAAGAAATCGTGCGCCAGATGCGCCTGCGCGATCTGGGCGGCATGATCGTGGTGGACTTTATTGACATGGTCTTGCCGGAAAACCAGGACCTGGTTTTGCGCCGCCTGAAGGAGGCCCTGGGTCGCGACCGCACGCGCCACCAGGTATCCGAGGTTACCTCCCTGGGCTTGGTGCAAATGACGCGCAAGCGCTTGGGCACTGGCTTGGTAGAGACCTTTTCTACCGAGTGTGAGCACTGCCATGGCCGCGGCATCATCATCCACGAGTACCCGGTCGATGAAGCTGAAGACAACCACTCCGGCCAGCATTCGCACGGTTCCTCCAAGTCGCACAAGAAGCCAGACCACGATCCCCAGCAGCACCCGGCTGCCGTGGCCATGCACGAGCATGACGATGAAGACGAGCGCGCGGAGAAGAAGGGCCAGAAGCACCACAAGGGGCATAAGGCCGCTAACCAGCCGCAGAAGTACCAAAAGACCAACGCTCCCCTCTACAGCAGCGAGGACGAGCAGTCACCGTCGCTGGAGGAGCTCGTGGCCAATGTCGTCGTAGACGATGAGACCGCCGACTCCACACAGAAGGCCCCACAGAAGCGAGCCGACAACGCCCGCGGACACCGTGACGAGCGCAGCCGTGGCCGCAGCGAAGACAAGCAGAAGAAGCGCCGCCGAGTGCAGAAGAAGTCCGAGGTCTCTGAAATCGAGGCCATCGCCTATGCTGCGGCAGAAAACGCCGCCGAAAGCGATGAGGTACAGGAATTTAATTCCTATGTGCCCGATGGCCAAGAATCACCGGCGAAGGAGAAGAAGCGCACCCAGCGGGGCAAGAAGCCGCGCCGGGCAACGCGGACCTCGCCAGCTTCCCGCCGCGTGCAGGAGCAGCAGAAACAGCGCCAGCAGGCGGCTGAAGAGAAGAAGGCGGTAGCTACCGATGCCCCGGAGAAGACCTACGAGGAGGCAGTAGCCGAGTTTGAGGCTTCTCCGCGCCGGAAGCGGCGCACGCGCGGAAATTCGCGTTCCGATAATCGCCCGCGCCCAGAGGCTTTTGCCCAGCCACAAAAAGAGGAATCCACGGGTTCCGCCGAGAAGTCACGCGGTGACGGTGCGGCACAGCAGGACGCCGAGCAGCAAAAGCCTCGCAGCAAGTCACGCGGGCGTGGTCGGCGTCGCAGTGTTCGCACCCAGCCAAATTCCCGCCGGGCAAATGTGCGGGCCTCGCACCGGGCAAACGCGCAGGATGTAAAGCAGGACGACAAGCGCGGGGACACCTCGCGAACTGCGGAGCAGCGTCACGAGAATATCAGTGGCGGGAAGAATAAATCCTCGGTACAGGGAGGCCGTCGCGGCAAGCGCCGGGTGGTGCGTACGAACCCGAGGGATAAGGCCACCTCGCACAATGCGGGTGGCCCAACGGCTACACCTGTTCAAGGGGAGAAGGATTCCCAGAAGGCTAGTGCTCCGCAGACTGAAACCAAGGTCATTCGCCGCGGGAAGAAGCGCGCGGTGAAAAAGACCGGGGCGCCGGCAGCGGCCGCGCGGCAGGAACGTACTGGGGAAAAGGCGTCCACTAACGCGCCGGAGACCCCGCAGACTGGTGCTAAGGACGCGGGCCGGCGGCGGCGCCGCGTAGCACGGCGAGCTACTTCCTAGGGCATCGCCACGCGGGTGCGAAGTGCGTGGTTTGTATTTTGTACCCGCGGCGGGGTAGTCTTTGACAGTCGCTGTTTAGAACTCTCGGCGCTGGATCAGCCCACAATTGCCGCCCGGTGATTGCGGACATGTTCGCGCGGGGTCTGAACGCAATATGTAAGTGTCCATTCGGATAACGGCCTGGATGCCGTGTCCGAGCGAGTTTAGATAAGGGGTAACCCTCTATGTACGCGATCGTCAAGACCGGCGGCAAGCAGTACAAGGTTGCTGAAGGTGACCTCGTCAAGGTCGAGAAGATCGAGGGTGAGCCAGGCTCTGCCGTGGCTCTCACCCCGGTTCTGCTCGTCGATGGCGCCGCTGTGAAGTCCAAGGCTTCCGACTTGGAGAAGGTTTCCGTTGCTGCGGAAATCGTTGAACAGGGTAAAGGTCCAAAGATTGATATCTTGAAGTACAAGAACAAGACTGGTTACAAGAGGCGTTTGGGTCACCGCCAGCCTCAGACCACCTTGAAGATCACCGGTATCAAGTAAGCCTTAACCGGGCTGCAAATCATCCCCGAAGGAGGGAAACGACATGGCACACAAGAAGGGTGCTTCCAGCTCCAGCAACGGTCGCGATTCCGAGTCCAAGCGCCTCGGCGTCAAGCGCTTCGGTGGTCAGCAGGTTAACGCCGGCGAGATCATCGTGCGTCAGCGCGGCACCAAGTTCCACCCAGGTGAGAACGTTGGTCGCGGCGGCGATGACACCTTGTTCGCACTTGCTGCTGGCTCCGTGAAGTTCGGCATCAAGCGCGGCCGCCGGATGGTAAACATCATCCCGGCTGAAGAGGTTGCTGCAGAAGCTACTGCTTAAGCACGACCGCAGCGGTCAATCCTCGGGCAGCTTTCACTACGGGTGAGGGCAGCTCGAGGATTTTCTCGTTTTACCTCCCACTGTGCTGGCAGGGCATGGGTTGGAGTCCGAGCTTGGCTACGCATTACACTGGCTAAGACAATAGATTTAAATAAGAAGGGTGTGGCACATCATGGCACGATTTATTGACCGCGTCGTCTTGCACTTGCAGGCTGGCGACGGTGGGCATGGCTGTGTGTCTGTCCACCGCGAGAAATTCAAGCCATTGGGCGGACCGGATGGCGGCAATGGCGGCCACGGTGGCGACATCGTTTTGGAAGTTTCAGAGCAGATCCATACTTTGATGGACTTCCACTACCGCCCGCATATTAAGGCCGAACGAGGCGGCAACGGTGCCGGCGATATGCGCAATGGCGCGCGCGGTGAGGACCTGATTCTGGAGGTTCCCGCGGGTACGGTTGTGCGCACGGAAAAGGGTGAGACCCTGGCGGATCTTACTGTGCCGGGCACGCGTTTCGTCGCGGCTGAGGGCGGTTTCGGTGGCTTGGGCAACGCGGCGTTGGCGTCTAAGAACCGGAAGGCACCGGGCTTTGCGCTGCAGGGCGAGCCGGGCCAAGCTCATGATTTGGTGCTCGAGCTGAAATCCATGGCGGATGTGGGGCTTGTGGGCTTTCCTTCGGCGGGTAAGTCCTCGTTGATCTCTGTGCTCTCTGCAGCCAAGCCGAAGATTGGTGACTACCCGTTTACCACCCTGCAGCCCAACTTGGGTGTGGTGGATATGGGCGATAGCTCCTTTACCATTGCCGATGTCCCTGGCCTTATCCCTGGCGCCGCCGATGGCAAGGGCCTAGGCCTAGACTTCCTGCGCCACATCGAGCGCACGGCCGTGCTGGCCCACGTCGTTGATACCGCATCCATCGAGCCTGGCCGCGATCCGGAATCCGATATTGAGGCGCTGGAAAATGAGCTGGCTAAGTACCAGGAGGCGCTAGAAAGCGATACCGGTTTGGGTGACCTGCGCGAGCGCCCGCGCGTCATTATTTTGAATAAGGCCGATGTGCCGGAGGCGGAAGAGCTTGCGGAGTTCGTCAAGGATGACCTGAAGGAAAAGTTTGGCTGGCCGGTGTTCATCATTTCTGCGGCAGCACGCAAGGGCTTGGACCCGCTGAAATTCAAGCTCATGGAAATGGTCACCGAGCATCACAAGGCACAGCCTAAGCCGAAGCGGGATCCTTCCCATACCGTTATTCACCCCAAGGCCCAAGCGCATAAGAAAAACACCGGCAGCTTCGCAGACTTTAGCGTGCGACCGGACCCAGAAGTGCAGGGCGGATTCATTGTGGAAGGCGAAAAGATCGAGCGCTGGATTACCCAGACCGACTTTGAAAACGATGAGGCCGTGGGTTACTTGGCGGACCGCCTGGCCAAGGCCGGCGTGGAAGACGAGCTGCACAAGCAGGGCGCGGTGGAAGGCTGTCCCGTGACCATCGGCGGCATTACATTCGAATGGGAGCCGATGACCGGCGGCGATCCAACTATGGCCAGCCGCGGCGAGGATGCCCGCCTGAAGGGCACCAACCGCGTGTCGGCAGCGGAGCGCAAGCGTGCCTCCCAAGCCCGGCGTGGCTTGGTCGATGAGCTCGACTACGGAGATGAGGAAGAGATCACCCGCGAAGGCGCTAACCGTGACCGGTGGCAGGGTTAGTTGTTAACTTCTGGCGAAGGGAAGTGGGGGCAATTCCACCGGACGATTGCCCCCAGTTCAGACACATTATGCTGCGCACATGGGGGAAATGTGCCCCAATGAAGGGGGCGGGAGGCATAAGCTTTGTACACTATTGAGTTATGTCTTCTGATCAACAGAAAGAGCCCATTCTTCCGCTCCCCGTAGAGCCGTTTGATGGCCCTACCGCTGATACTCCGTTCCCCGAAGCCCTTGATGAAAACCCGATAGCCTCCGGGTTTGAATCCGAATTGCGCAACTCTATCGCTGAGGCCAAGCGCGTCGTTGTAAAGATTGGTTCCTCGTCGCTGACGGATGAGAATTTCCGCGTGGCGCAGGAAAAGATCGATCACATCGTTGATGCTGTCCACGCACGCATGGGACGCTCCGATGTCATCATCGTTTCCTCCGGTGCGGTTGCTGCCGGTATGGGCCCGCTCGGCCTGCACCAGCGCCCCACCGACCTGGCTACGAAGCAGGCTTCGGCGTCTGTGGGCCAGGTACACCTCGCCTATGAGTGGGGCCGTTCCTTTGCGCGTTATCAGCGCACCATCGGTCAGGTGCTGCTTACGGCCTCCGATGCCGGACACCGCGACCGCGCCCGCAACGCGCAGCGCACCATTGATCGTCTGCGCCAGCTGCGCACCATTCCCATCGTGAACGAAAACGACGCCGTTGCTACCTCTGAGATGCACTTCGGCGATAACGACCGCCTGTCGGCCTTGGTCGCCAACTTGGTGGGCGCAGACGCGCTCTTCCTGTTCTCTGATGTCGATGGCCTCTATGACAAGAACCCGGCCGAGCCGGATGCGAAGTTCATCGATGAGGTGCGCACCGGTAAGGATCTCAAGGGCGTTGTTGCCGGCGATGGCGGCAAGGTCGGCACCGGCGGCATGGCCACGAAGGTCTCCGCCGCCCGCCTGGCCACCCGCGGCGGCATTCCTGTGCTGTTGACCTCTACCGATAATATTGGCCCCGCGCTTTCCGATGCCTCCGTGGGCACCGTCTTCCACACCCGCGAGGAACGCCAGCTTTCGGCTTGGAAGTTCTGGGCGCTCTACTGCGCCGATACCGGCGGAGCCGTCCGCCTGGACGAGGGCGCCAAGGAGGCCGTGACCAAGGGCGGTACCTCCTTGCTCGCCGTGGGTATTACCGATGTCCGCGGTGAATTCAACAAGGGCGAGATCATCGATATCTTGGGCCCGAAGGGCGAGGTTATCGGCCGCGGTGAGGTCCGCTTCGATTCCGAGGAATTGAACGCCATCAAGGGCATGCAGATGAGTGAGCTGCCAGAAGATAAGCGCCGCTCCGTCGTGCACGCGGATTACCTGTCCAACTTCGCCTCTCGCATCTAGCTAAGTGCCGTACGCTGGTCCCATGAAGTATTTTATGGGACCAGAAACGTGGCAGCCGATGGTCGATGACTTAAGCGCTGCCGGCCACGAACGCGTAGAAAACCTCGAAGACGCAGAGGTTTATGTCAATAACACACCCAGCCCACGCCGCATCCCAGAGATGCCGGACAATATCGGCTGGGTGCAGCATTGTTTTACCGGTGTAAACCAACTCATTGATGCTGGATTGATTACCCCTGAGGGCTTGCCGTGGTGCAATTCCGCCGGCGCCTTTGCCAAGCCGGTGGCCGAATGCGCCTTGGGCCTACTGCTCTCCCAAGCTCATCAGCACAAGGCCTTTGTGCAGGCCGGCACCTGGTCGGTGGCCAAGGAGCTGGATGAAGCGCAGGAGTGGATCTATGACCAGCAGGGGCCGAAGAAGGTAGCGATTTTGGGTGCTGGTGGCATCGGCAAGCAGCTCATTGCCCTGCTCAAGCCCTTTGGGGTGTACATCACCGCCGTGAATCGCTCTGGGCGCCCCGTGGAGGGCGCCGATGAGGTGGTTGCCATGGCTGATGCCGCACACGTGTGGGGCGAGGCCGATGTTATTTTCTGCATCCTGCCCGCCACGCAGGAAACGGAGGGGCTAATCGATGCCGCAAAGTTCCGCGCCATGAAACCGTCCTCGCTGTTTATCAACGTCGGGCGCGGCAGCACCGTGGTTACCGATGACCTCGTGGATGCCCTGCGCGAGGGTGAAATCGCCGGGGCCGGCTTGGAAGTTGTGGACCCAGAGCCGCTTCCCGATGGCCACCCGTTGCTCTCCCTGCCCAATTGCACCATGACCCCGCACATCGGGGCAACAAAGCACGTGGCGCAGTACCACATGGGCGATATTTTTAATGCCAATGCCGTCGCGTGGGATAAGGGTGAGCCCATGCCCACCCAGGTAGATCCGGAGGCGGGATACTAGAAAGCTTAAGAGCAACGGACAGCGAAGCCTGGGTGCGTCGTGTGTGTACCGAAGAAAGGACGTACCGCCCACTGTCCGTGGCAAGTGAAATTAAAAGTTCAATGTGTTGAACTACTGCTAATTTAACACTTATCCAAGGGCAACACAAGCACGATTATTAAGATGGTGGACATGCACCTAGAAGAACTCCCTACCCGCAGCCAGGACTACCTCAAAGTTCTGTGGGACTTATCGGAGCATTCCGGCGGCGCCCCAGTGGGGCTGAAGGATGTGGCGGGGCGCCTGGATCAAAAGGTGCCTACTGCCTCAGAGGCGATTAAAAAGCTCGCCGCTCAAGGGCTGGTGGAGCATGAGCGCTATCAGGGCGTCTCATTGAGCCCTGCGGGCCGCGAGCTGGCGATGCAGATGGTGCGCCGCCACCGGCTTTTAGAAACCTTCTTGGTAGAGACCCTGGACTATTCCTGGGACGAGGTGCACGAGGACGCTGATCGCCTCGAGCACGCCTGCTCCGATCGCTTTATTGGCCGCATCGATGCGCTGCTGGGATCCCCCGACCGCGATCCGCACGGCGATCCCATTCCCGATATTGGCGGCGGGATCGAGGATCTTGGCACGCTCACGCTCGCCAGCGCCCCGCTCGATGCGCCCGTGACCGTGGAGCGCGTCTGCGATGAGGATCCTGGCCTATTGCGCTACCTCGACCGCTTTGGGGTGGAGCTGGGCAATGAGCTGCGCGTAAGCGATAGCGTGGCCGGCTTATTGACGGTGCAGACCAAAGGCGGCGAGATGTCGCTGGCGGAGGTGGCCGCCCGCGAGATCACAGTCCGCCTGTCCTCGTCTAATTAACGCGCGGCGCAGCAACGCAGTGCTGCGCCGCGCCGTGCGACGCCATGCTGCGCCGCACGTTAGGAGACCGCCTTATAGGCCGTCATGCTGGCGAGGTAGAACACGCCGGCCACAATGGCGATGGTGCCGCCGGCCGAAAGGCTCAAGTGCGCAGCGATAAAAAGCCCGGCCACCGCGATGGTGATGCCGATGATGCCCGCCCCGATAAGCAGCGCCTCCGGGCGCGATACCCACGGGCGCAGGCCCGCGGCTGGAGCCACGAGCAAGGCGATGGACAAGATGGTGCCGACGGCGGGGATGACGGCGGCCATCGTCAAGCAGATAAGGCCGAGCGTCAGGGCATCGTAAAGCCCGCTATGCGGGGACGTGGTGGGGTCGAAATACGCCTGGAAGAGGCGGCGCCGGCAGGCTAGTACCGCCAGTAGGCAGATAATGACCAGGCCGGCTGCGACGGCGACATCGCGGTGGTTGACCGTGGTAAGCGAGCCCACCAGGAAGCTATCGACGTGCAGCGGCAGCGGCTGGAACCAGCGCAGCAACAAGATACCCATCGCAAACCCCAGAGTGAGCGTGGTGCCCGCCGCAGCGGTGGAGGAGACGCCGTGCACCTTGCCCAGGTAATGCATGAAAATCGCCAGCGGAATGCAGACCGCCACGGAGCCGAGCATGAGCCCATCGCTCAAGTTGGCACCCAGCGCATTGGCCACGACGACGCCGAGGACCGCGCCGGGAAAGGTGCCGTGGGAGAGGCTCTCAGCAAAAAAGACGCGATTGCCCAACACCATGAGCGTACCTACCAGCCCGGAGAGGCAGCCTACCGCGATGGCTTCGAAGAATGGCAAAGTTAAGACACCCATATGCGCCTGCCTAAAAGTGCGAGCGGAACGGTCAGGGACAGCGACAGCGCGACGATGGCTTGCGGGGAAATCTGGTGGGAGGTCACCGAAAGCATGAGCCACAGGCCCACGCATACGGCGACTACCGCGCCCACCAGCGCCCACAGGAGCATCTGCAGTGGGGTGCTAGCCAGGACGCGCCCGACCAGGCCCGGGACCACCACGAAACCCAAAACGAGCAATACGCCGATGGCGGAGCTCGCGGCGACGACGATAAGGCCCACCGCTACGTTGGCAGTGACATCGATTAGCCCCACGCGGATGCCGGTGGCGCGCGCGGATTCGCGGTCAAAGGCGACGGCTACTTGCGAGCGCCAGGTGGCCAGAATGAGCAGGGCGGCAACCACGCACAAGATGATCGAGGGGATCATGCGGTCAGTGGTGATATCGAGCAAGCGGCCAAACATAAGGGCCTCCAGCTGGCCGGAGCGATCCCCCACGGCGAGGCTGATGACCACGCCGATGCCATACATCAAGGTCAGTACCACCGCGGTGCCGGATTCATGGTCGTGGCCATCGCTGCCGGAATTCAGGCGCGCCAAAATGAGCACGGCGACACCCGCGGCGACGGCGGCACCGGGCAAGATGCCGGGAAAGCCCGCCACGGCCAGGCCGATGACGATGCCCGGGAATACCGAGTGGACCAGCGCCTCAACGCTAAATTCCATGCGGCGCAGGTTGACCACCACGCTGACCACCGCGCCGGTTAAGGCCACGCACAGCAAGAACAGGGCGGCGCGCTGCATGTAGGGAGCAGTAAGCAGAAGCGTCACATGTCCCCCTGTAATACCGACGTGGCCTCCAGGTAGCGCTCGACTGCATCCTCGGTATCGAGGACCTCGCTGTGGCCGTCCACGATGAGCATTCCAGCATCGCAAGCGCGCTGCGCCAAAATGGGATCGTGGGTAGAAATGAGCAGGGCAACCCCGCTTTCCTTAAGCTTGGCGATGATCCCTAAAAGCACCTGCCTGCTGTCTTGGTCCAGGCCATTGAAGGGCTCGTCCATGAGCACCAAGTCCGGGTGCGCGGCGAGCGCGCGGGCGATAAAGATGCGCTGGCGCTGCCCACCCGATAGCTTATCCCAGCGGGTCTTCGCCTTATCCGCCATGCCGACGAGCTCTAGCGCTTGGTCGATCTGCGGGCGCAGGCGGCGCATGCTGCCCATGCGCTCCCACCACGAGGCCTTATTGAGCAGGCCCATTTCCACGACCCGGCCGGCGGTGACGGGAAAGGTGGGATCGCAGGTGTGGTGCTGGGGAACATAGCCCAGCGTCGCCGTGCGCTGATGCTCGCCGCGCAGCGTAGCAAGGCCGGCGATGGCCTTTAAGAGAGTGGATTTACCAGCACCATTAGCCCCCAGCAGCGCGATGGCCTCACCTTCGTGGATGGTCAAGGAGACATCGTCCACGATGGTGGTGGTGCCATAGCCGCAGGAGGCATGGGAAAGTTCTAAAAGCGGTGCATTCATCGTGCGTTATCCAGGCTTTCTGGCAGATCGGCCGCTTCACCGTCCCAGGCATCTACCAAGGTGGTGACGTTGTGGATGATGGAGCCGATGTAGGTGGCGCCGTCGCTATTCGGCACGCCCAAGGAGTCGCCGTACAGGGCGTCGTCATCCATAATGGCCTTGACGCCTGCGGCGCGGGCGATGGCCTCGATGGACTTAGAGTTATTGGAGTTTTCCGCGAAGATGGCCTTGGCGCCGGAATCGCGAACCTCCTTAGCGGCATCCTCGATGTGCGAGGAGGTGGCGTCCTGCTGGTTATTGAAGTCCGTGAGCGCGGAGCCGATGAACTTCACGTCATAATCGTTAGAGAAGTAGCCAAAGGCATCGTGCGAAGTAAACAGCATGCGGTCCTGCTCGGGGACGGTCTCCAGGGACTCGGTGACCCACTTATCCAGCTCGTCGAGCTGCTTGGTGTACTTTTCGCCGACTTCCTTCACGGATGGCTCCTTATCGGCCAAGGCATCGACGATGTTTTCTACCTGGATCTTGGCGTTCTTGGGGGAGGTCCATACGTGCGGGTCGTGGGTGAATTCTGGTTCCTCGCCGTCCTCACCGGGGAAAGGCCACTCGCGCAGGTCTACCTTGTGCTTGGAGTTGTCATCGCCGGCGGTGACGATGGTCTCGCCGTCAAAGCCGGAAGACTCCACGGCGTTATCGAGGAAGTGCTCGAGATCGACGCCGTTTTTAAAGAGGAAGTCCGCATCTGCCATGGCACTCATCTGCTGCGGGGTCATCTCGTGCTCGTGCGCGCTGGCATTCGGCGCCAACAGGCAGGTGAGATCGAGGGTGGTATCGCCATCGCCCTCGGTGGTTTCCTTGCCGCTGGAATCCACCTTGTGGAGCGTCATGCCACCCTGGGCAATCTGGGTGAGGTAATCGCAGATCTGCGTGGTGGTGGCAACAGCCTTGATGGTCTGATCGTCGCCCGAACCGGAGCCCGCGTTGGCACCGTTGCCTCCGTCATTCGTGCTGCAGGCGGCGAGGGCGAGCCCGCTCAGGGTCAACATCAGGCCCAGCTTGGCCACGTTCTTTTTCATGAGTGCTCCTTTTTCAGGCTGAAACTTATCAAACAAAGAATAAACATACCCAATTAAAAGTTTCAAGGTATTGAACAATAAGATTTGGTATTGTGAGGTTCACTGCACTTTCGGGCTAGGGTAGGGAAGTGGTTTTCTCTGCGTGGCCTGTCCAATTCAGGCAAAGCGTGAGGTTCACGGCGGGCGGCTGAAAAACTCGGGCGGGTACGTTACTCTGGTATGACATGAGCAACACTGAACGCGAAGAAGTTCTGTCCAAAGCCCGTGCTGCAAAGGACGTTGCGCCCGTCGTGGCGCAGCTGTCCACGCCGCGCAAGAATGAAATCTTGCAGCGCGCAGCCGAAAATCTCATTGCCCACACCGATGACATCCTTGCTGCCAACCAGCAGGACATTGAGGCAGGCCGCGAACGCGGCATGTCCGATTCCCTGATTGACCGCCTGACCTTGGACGCTGCCCGCGTCGAGGGCATTGCCGATGGCCTGCGCCAAGTCGCTGGCCTGCAAGACCCGGTAGGCGAGATCCTGCAGGGCCGCACCATGGATAACGGCATCCAGATGAAGCAGGTGCGCGTCCCGCTCGGTGTGATGGGCATGGTCTACGAGGCCCGCCCGAATGTCACCGTGGATGCCTTCGGCCTCGCTTTGAAATCCGGCAACGTGCCGCTGCTGCGCGGTTCCAAGTCCGCGCGCAACTCCAATACCAAGCTGGTGGAGCTCCTGCAGGACACCCTTGCAGAGTTTGATCTGCCGCGCGAGGTAGTCCAGCTCCTGCCCTGTGAGACCCACGATTCCGTCCAGGACTTGATTACCGCCCGCGGCTTGGTGGACCTAGTCATTCCCCGTGGCGGTGCCAAGCTCATCGAGGCTGTAGTTACCGGCGCTACCGTTCCGGCCATCGAGACCGGTACCGGCAACTGCCACTTCTACATCGATGCTTCGGCCGATATGGACAAGGCCATCGACATGGTCATCAACGGCAAGACCCGCCGCACCTCTGTCTGCAACTCCACCGAGTGCGTGCTTATTGATGCCGCGCTTGATGATGCCACCAAGCTGCGTATCGTCCGCGCCCTCCAGGACGCAGACGTCACCGTCCACGGTGATGTAGACGAGCTCGAGGGCTTCGGCGCCACGGACGTTGTTCAGGCTACCGAGGAGGACTGGCGCGAAGAGTCGCTGTCCATGGATATCTGTGCGAAGGTGGTCGACGGCGTTGACGCTGCCATCGCCCACATCGCGGAATTTACCACCGGCCATACCGAGGGCATCGCCGCCCAGGATGCGGACGTCTTGGTCAAGTTCGGCAACGAGGTTGATGCCGCAGCCGTCATGCTGAATGCCTCCACTGCCTTCACCGATGGCGAGGTCTACGGCATGGGTGCAGAAATCGGTATTTCCACCCAGAAGCTGCACGCTCGTGGCCCAATGGCCCTGCCGGAGCTGACCTCCTCCAAGTGGGTCCTCCAAGGCACCGGTCACGTACGCCCATAAGAACGTGCGCCTTTTTCCTCTCTCTCTCGCGCCGCCGCTGGCTTTGTAGCTATCTCCGCCACGGCGGCGCTTGGCATGTCTGTGCTCACACCTGTCGCGGCAGCGGGGGAGACTCATCCGCCGGCCGAGACCTGCCCCGACTATGTATTCCTTGCCGCGCGCGGCTCGGACCAAAATGAGGAACACGGGGAGTACTTCGGCCCGCAGCGCTATTCGGACCAGGGCGCGGAATCCAATGGCTATGAAGGTCCCAACCTCGCAGCGCTCTTCCACCTGGTAGAACAACGCCACCCCGGAACCATGGATAATGCCTACGTGCTGGCGTTGGATGCGGATGCATATCCGGCCTCTATGAACCTTCCACCGTTGGCCCAAGAGGGCGAAAACCTGGGCCCGCTGCAGCTGATGCGCCGCTTGGGCGGGGTGCTGCTGGAACATCCCTTGCATGAGCTGGTCTATCAGGTCACCGTTGGCTTTGTGCAGAGCCTGCGCAGCGGTATGAACAACGCGCCGCGCGTGGTGGAGAAGTACGAAGAGGAAACCGGCTGCAGCCCGCGCTATATCACCGCTGGGTATTCGCAAGGAGCCATTATCGCCACCAGCGCGGAGCGCTACCTCGCGTCCCAGGACAAGCTCGCCGGGGCGATCTACCTGGGCAATCCCTTGCGGCGTCCCGGCGGCATGGCCGGGCCGATTCCGCGATATCTCATTCCTCACAGCGCCGCACTGCAGGCCGATCGCCGGATCGATTACTGCCTTGCCGGCGACTTCGTCTGCGACCTCAACCTGCGCAATGCCAAAGACACCCTGGCCACCAAGGCCGCCCACCACGCCTCATATTTCCGCGATAGCGAAGGCGATGCGGCAGTGGAACAGGACAATGCCCGCGTGGCCGATACCGTGGCTGGCTGGCTTAACTCCCCAGCAGGGTAGCGGCTATACTCTCCAGCCATGACTAATTCCCAGCGCATTGGGATCATGGGCGGCACCTTTGATCCAATCCACAATGGCCACTTGGTCGCCGCCAGCGAGGCGGCGCACCGCTTTGCCCTCGATACCGTAGTCTTTGTGCCCACCGGCAAACCGTGGCAGAAGGCCTCCCGCGAGGTCACCGGCGCGGAGCACCGGTATTTGATGACGATGGTGGCAACTGCCTCCAACCCGCGCTTTACCGTCTCCCGCGTGGACATCGACCGCAAGGGCCCTACCTATACCATCGATACCCTGCGGGATCTGCGCGAGCTTTTTCCGGACGCCGAGTTTTACTTCATCACCGGTGCGGATTCCCTGCAATCCATTATGAGCTGGCATAACTGGGAAGAGATGCTGGAAATGGCGCACTTCGTGGGCGTCACGCGCCCGGGCTACGAGCTGAGTACGGACATGCTGCCCGCCGGTTCGCGGGAGGATATCAACCTTATCGATATCCCGGCCATGGCCATTTCTTCCACGGATTGCCGCGAGCGGGCCGCCCAAAACCGCCCGGTGTGGTACCTGGTTCCGGATGGGGTGGTGCAATACATCACCAAAAATAACCTCTACTCGGCGCAGCCGGATAAACCTTTATAGTTCAAGTTTGGGCACAATCGCGCCGAACGTGCAAGAATAGACAGCTAAAAGACACTTCCTCACCAGACGCGAAAAGGGAATTTTTATACATTGTCTATTTCTGATCTCGCCCGCCGCATGGCGGCAACCGCGGCGCATGCCGCACAGGACAAGCTGGCAAGCAATATCGCTGCAATCGATGTCTCCGATGTCCTCGCCATCACCGAGGTTTTTGTGCTGGCTTCTGCCGATAATGAGCGCCAGGTCGGCTCCATCGTGGATGAGGTGGAGGACCAGATGACGGCTCAGGGCTTCGAGCCGCAGCGCCGCGAGGGCAACCGCGAAAACCGCTGGGTGCTGTTGGATTATGGCAATATCGTCATCCACGTGCAGCGCACGGACCAGCGGGAGCACTATGGGCTCGACCGCCTCTACCACGATTGCCCTTTGGTGGACATTGAGGGCATTGAGCCACCCGAGCGCCCCGGCGATTGGACCAACGGCATCAATCCGCGCACCGTGGATTCCATTGATGAGCTGCCATTGGCGCAAAAGGCCCCTGGCGAGGACGAGGAGCTTTAACCCCACCATGAGCCGCCGCCTGATTCTGATCCGCCACGGACAAACCACCTACAATGCCTCCGGCCGCATGCAGGGCCACTTGGATACTGAGCTTTCCGATGTCGGCTACGAACAGGCCCGCGCCGCTGCGCGCCTGCTCCGGGATCAGGGCGTGGTAAAAATCGTCGCCTCCGATTTGCAGCGCGCTCGGGAAACCGCGCGGGTAGTGGCAGAATCACTCGGCTTGGACTTTTCTACGGACCCTCGCCTGCGCGAGACCAATCTAGGGCAGTGGCAGGGAAAGAGCTCTGCCGAAGTGGATGCGGAATTCCCCGGCGCCCGCGCCATCTGGCGCCACGATCCCACCTGGGCCCCGCCAGAGGGCGAGTCCCGCGTGGACGTGGCACGGCGCGCCCGCCCGGTCATTGACGAGCTCATGCAGGAATTTTCCGGTTGGGATGACGGCGCCGTACTCATCGTCGCCCACGGTGGCGCAATCTCCGCGCTCACGTGCCACCTGTTGGGCTTGGATCACGGCCAGTACGGAATTTTATCCGGTCTGAAAAATACCCACTGGTCGCAGCTGACCGCCCGCCCGGATTTCAATCCAGAAACCCCCGTGACCTCCCTGGAATTTACGCCGGAGACGGTGGCGAGCGCACAATGGTACTTCGACGGCTGGAATATGGGTGGCGAGGTCACCGGTGATGGAGGGGCAGATACCTAGTGACCGTTCGCGTCATTACTGACTCCGCGGCCAGCCTGCCCCCAGAGATCGCTGAAGAACTCGATATCACCGTCATTGACCTACACGTGATGGATAGCGAGGATAAGGGCGGAAAGCTGCGCACCACCTCGGGCCTGTCTTCCCTCGAATTGGCCGCCGCCTACGGCCGGGAAATGGAAAAGGCGCAGGATGATGGCGTGATCGCCATCCACCTGTCCAAGGAGCTTTCGTCCACGTGGTCGGCGGCGGTGGCCGCAGCTGGGGTTTTTCCCGATACGGTGCGCGTTATCGATTCCGGCTCGGCCGGCATGGTCATGGGCGCGGCGGCGATGGCGGCTGCTACCAAGGCGGCACAGGGCGCGGCGCTGGAAGAATGCCACGCGGCGGCGCTAGACAGCATCGAACGCGCGGCTACCTGGGTGTACCTGCATTCCACGGAGGATATGCGCCGCTCGGGCCGCATGTCCGCGGCCACCGCCATGTTGTCCACCGCGCTTTTAGCCACCAAGCCGATTATGTCCATCGTAGATGGCAAGCTGGAGTTGGTGGGAAAAACCCGCACGCAGACCAAGGCCTTTACCAAGGTGGTAGAGATCATCGCCGCCCGCGCCGCCGGGGAGCCCGCCTTCATCGCCATTCAGCATAACCAGGCCGGCGAAGCGGCGGACAAGCTGCAGGGCCTCTTGCGCGATGCCCTACCAGAAGGCACGTCCTTTATCACCACGCCCCTAACCGAGGTGCTCGCCGTGCACGCTGGACCCTCCGCCATTGGGGTATCTGCGGTATTTAGCTCCTAGGCCCTCGCACGCACGGGCGAAGCCCGACGGCCTGTGCGCCCCCGATTGTGGATAACCACCCCGCCAGGACCCGTTTGGTTGCTTCCTACAACGACTTATCCACAGCGCCTCCGCCCACGTTCTCGCACCGCACGCGGCGGCTTCCTAGCCTGTGGGCTATGGCGGCACCCAAAATCAGCGAACGACTCCGCGAATTTACCCAACCCACCGGCGAGGAAGAACTCCTCCACGTCGATTACCCGCGCCCGCGCGTGCGCATCAGCCGCTGGCAGGCCTGCGCGGTAGCCATCATTGTGGTGGTGGGCGTCATTATCTGGCTGGGCCTTAGTACCCGCAATTCGGATGAGTCCGGCATGCCCGAACCCGCGGCGATGGGCAGTACCACCGCCGAGCCTAGCGCGGAGGCGAGCGAAATCGTCGTATCCGTCGTCGGCGAAGTTGCAGCGCCCGGCCTGAAGACCCTCGAGCCTGGTGCCCGCGTCGCCGATGCCCTCGCGGCCGCCACGCCCTTGCCGGAGGCGGAGACCATGACGCTCAACCAAGCGCAGCGGCTTGCCGATGGCCAGCAGCTCCGCATCCTGCCCCAAGGTGCTCCGCCCGACCCCGCGCTTGCCGATGCCCCCACCGCCGCACCCGCCGGCGGCGATAAAGTCAGCCTCAATTCCGCGACCGCCGCCGAACTCATGGATCTCAACGGGGTAGGGGAGGTCACCGCGGAAGCCATCGTCTCCTTCCGCGAAGAGCGCGGGGGTTTTAAGGACGTCGAGGAACTCCTCGAGGTCAGTGGGATTGGCCCTGCCAAGTTTGCCAAGCTCAAAGATAACGTGCAGCTGTAGACGTAAGAGGCCACGCCGAGATGAAAGAACTCCGTCTGCTTCCCGGCGCCCTGACCGCGTGGGTGGCGGTCATCGCGGTGCTGGTTTTCGGGCAGGGGTGGGCCGTGGCGTGCATCGGCAGTGTCGTAGGGATATGCCTGCTCGCCCGGCACTGGGGCCAAGCCATTTTTTGCGGCGTACTCGCCAGCGCCGCCGCCTTCGTAGCCGCCGTGCGGCAGGCGCGAGCGGCCGCCTTCGAGTTCGGCCGCGAGATCACCGGCCGGGTGGTCACCGCGCCGACCCAAACGAGCACCGGCGGCTGGCTCATCCGGCTCGATGTCCCGGGCTATCCCGCGCAGCTTCCGGTCTTTAGCCCCGAACCACTGAGCGCACCCGCCGGAACGCAGGTCACGGTAGCGGTACAGCTTTCCGAGTCCGACCAACCCGGAGTCGGGACCGTGATAGCAAACGCCTCCCACCTGAGCATCTCTGCGCCACCTTCGGGCCTGGCCGGCTGGGCCGCACGGGTGGCCGATAACTTCCGCGCGGTCGTACTAGAGACAGTAGGCCCGAGCAGCCAGGGGCTTATCCCAGGCATGGTGCTTGGCGATACCTCCCTGCAAAGCCCCGCGGACCGCGAACTCTACATCGATACCGGGCTATCGCACCTCAGCGCTGTATCCGGTGCCAATGTGGCCATCGTCTGTTCCTTTGCCGCCATCGTCTGCGCCGCGTGCGCCGCCGGTCCACGCACCAGAGTGGCGGTGTCCTTGGCCGCGCTAGCCATCTATGTCGTCTTGGTGGGCCTTGAACCGTCGGTGCAGCGCGCGGCCGTCGCCGGGGTAGTAGGCCTGCTCGCGGTGCTGCACTCGTCCACTATGGAACCCATCCACGCGCTCAGCCTCGGCATCCTCACCCTGCTTTTCGTGGATTCGGACCTCGCGGTGCACTTTGGTTTTGCATTATCGTGTGCGGCGACCTTCGGCATCGTCATGCTGAGCCCGCTTATCTATTCGCAGCTCGCGGTCACCGGCTGGCCCGCCATCTTCCTGCGCGCTGTCGCCGTGGCGATTGCCGCCGATATCCTCACCCTGCCGCTTATCGCCCTCATGTCCGGCGAGGTATCCGTCGTCTCGGTCCTCGCCAATGTCTTGGTAGCACCCGCCACCGCCCCCATTACTGTGGTGGGGTTGCTCGCGGCCATCGCCGCGCAGCTAGGCCCCTTAAGCATCGTCGCCGCGGGATTATTGAAACTCATCGAACCCGCAGCGTGGTGGATCAATACCATCGCCCACGGCGTGGCTAGCCTGCCCGTGGTCACCATCACCGCCCACCCGCTGTTTACGCTCCTTGCGTACGGATGGGTCATCGCCGGGCTGCTGTATCACCGGCCATGGCTGACCTTGGCAGGGGTTATCGCGGGCATCGTTTGTCTGGGTGCGTTTGCCGCCTAGCGCTAAAATGATGGGCATGCCTCCCGTACACCTCATTCTCGGCGACGATGAATTCCTCACCGAACGCGCCCGCCACACCATCCACAAGGCAGCGGCCGAAGGCGAGGCCACTCGCCCCGAATTGATGACGCTCAAGGCCTCCGAGGTTTCCGAGGGCGAAATCCTGGAGGCCACCAGCCCGTCGCTGTTTGGCGATAACCGCGTCATCGTCATCACGGACTGCGAACGCGCCGGGAAAGAGGTAGTCGATATCATCCTGCGCGCCTGCGTTAATCCCGCGCCGGGCATGACCATGGTGGTGGTTTATTCCGTGGCCGCGAAGACACTGAAGAAAAAGAAGAAGGCGCCCGAGCTGGTGGCGAAGCTGCGCAAGATTGCGGAGGTGCACGAAGTCTTTTCGCTCTACCCCAATGAGCTGGGCCAGTGGGCCACCCGCGAGTTCGCCTCCCACGGCGTTCGCCCCACCCCGGATGTCGTGCACGCGGTACTCGACGGCGTCGGCTCCGACCTCCGCGAGCTTGCCTCCGCCATCTCCCAGCTCGTGGCCGATACTGGTGGAAACGTGACGCAGGAAGCGGTGCGTAATTATTACGTCGGCGTGGCCGAGGTAGCCAATTGGGACATTGCCGATGCCGCCGTCGCCGGCCGCGTTGAGGCCGCCGTCTCTACCTGCCGGCGCGCCCTCCAACTCGGCGCCAGCCCCGTGGCCATCGCCGCGGCCTTGGCCAATAAGGTGGGTGCCATCGCGCGCCTGTATTCCGCCCGCGGGGACCAGTACACACTTGCCAGCCAAACCGGGCTTGCCCCGTACGTTGTAAAAATGACCCAACCGGTAGCCAGGCGCTGGACTGCCGATGACATCACCGCCGCCGTCATCCTCGTCTCTGAACTGGATGCCGCCGTTAAAGGCCAAGGTGGCGAGCCCGAATTCGCCGTTGAGGCGGCCGTAAAACGAATCGCGGAATTGGCACGTTAAGCTAGAGTCCATGTCTGAGGAACAAGTGCAAGAATTCGCCGGCCGGCTCTTTGACATGGCGCGGGAAGGAAACCCGGATCTCCTGAACTATATTGACCAGGGCGTCAATATCAATCTGGTCAACCAAGAAGGCCAGTCTTTTCTCATGCTTGCCGCCTACCACGGCCACGCGGAACTCGTCACCGCGCTAGCGAAGGCCGGCGCCGACGTGAACTTGCTCAATGATCGCGGCCAGTCACCCCTGGCAGGTGCGATCTTCAAAAAAGAAGACGCGGTTGTCGATGCCCTCCTAAACGCCGGCGCCTCCGCTACCGCCGGCCAACCAACCGCCATCGATTCGGCCCGCATGTTTGGCCGCGAGGATCTGCTCGGCCGCCTGGAAGGCGAGTCCGCGCAGTGAGCTGGACTTCATTTTTCACCATCCTCCTGATGAACCTGGTGGGTGTGGCCTCGCCAGGCCCGGATATCATCCTGGTCACCCGCTACGCCACCAAGTCGCGCCGCCATGCCATCGCCGCGGCCGCGGGCATTCAAATCGGCGTGTTGTTCTGGTGCGGCGCCACGGTCTTTGGTGCGGCCGCCCTCCTGACCGCTTTCCCCGGAATCTTAGGCGCGGTCCAGGCAATCGGCGGCAGTTTCCTCGTTTTCATGGGATGGCGGGCGCTGCGCAGCGGCCTCGAACAGCGCACCAACCCGCCCGTTGATCTGGAGGACGCCGAGGCCAAGCTGGGCCGGCTGCGCCATTCCTTCAAGATGGGGCTGGCAACGAACCTGTCCAACCCGAAGATCGTATTGTTCCTCGCCGCCATGATCGCCCCGCAGCTGCCGGCATCCCCGCCGTTGTGGCTGGCCATCGCCTTAACCCTGGCGCTGGCGCTATCGGCCTTCGCCTTCTTCCTCGTGGTGGCCACGGTGATTTCCACGAATGCGGTGCGCCGCAAGCTCATCGCCGCGGGCCCGTGGATCGATATCGGATCGGGCCTGTTCTTCATCATCGCCGGCCTCGCGCTCGTGGTCGCTGGTGTACAGCAGCTCGTGGCTTAAAGCCCGGGCAGGGTTTCAGGTTCGCCCTCTGCCACCACATCCAGCGCCCACTGGATCCACCGCGCCACCGTCGAGGCCCGCCGCCTCGCCGTGCCAGCGCCCAAGCCGAGTCCTTCTATCGCCGCCGCTATCTCGTGCGCCTCGGCCACCTTCCCACGCCGCAGGCTCACCTCTAGCGCCTGCCGGAATACCTGCCGCGCCGCCAACGCGCGCAGCAGGGCAGCGTTGCGCCCATCGCGCCGCGGCTGTGCGATGGCCTTTTCGCCGCGAGGGGTGAGCTGATAGTGACCATCGGCAAGCGCCAGCAGCCCGAGGTAGCAGGCCGCATTGGCGTAATAGTCCGCCTGGCGCAGATGGAAATCGTACTGCTCGGCGATGTCCTCCTTGCTCATCGGCTGCTGCGCGATGAGCTCCACCAGGTTGACCACGCGCTCGAAGCTATTGGCCTGTGGGAAGGGAATCCCCGCCGGCTCCGGCTCGGCCTCGACGGAGCCAATGATGCCCAGCGCATCCTCCACGTTGAGGTGCGAAGCGCTCAGGGCGTAGCGAGCGTGGTCTACCAGCGCGATGCTGCGAAAATCCGCGGGATCGCTGAAGTCGTACCGATACAGGTGGAAAATCCCATTCGAGTAGACCAAAAAGACCGGCACCACGGCCTTGGATAGCCATTGCTGGAAACGCCGGTACGGAAAATACAATTGCCGGATATTGAAGTCTTCGGAGATGTGATTTTTCGCCTCCACCAGCACCAAATGCTCGAGGGATTCGAAGCCGCCGTCGATTTCCATCTGCGCGCGGTCGACCTTGACTTTCAGCCCAAGATCCGGCACCGGAATGGTCATCTCCAGCGACGACATGCGCCCAGCGACGGTGGCCTGCAATGGTTCGCATCCCAAGAAGTGCTCAAGCATGCCGCTTGCCGATGCCACATTCAACGCCATCGATTCCGAGTTCACGCTTTCGATATCGAGGGTGTCAAGGCCCGCGGGCATGTCCAGCGTGCGCACGGAACCCGCCCCGGCGTGGGTGGGCTCCGGGAACTGTTCATACAGGTCCAATGGCCCGACAAAGTATTCGCTGCGGCTAACCGGGAGAATCCCAAGCCCCAATTCCTTGAAAATCCACGGCCGAGAGGTGGAAAAGTCGTGTTTGGCCATCAGCCGCGGCTCCCGGCCGGAGAGCTCCTTTAGCTCTTTGGCCGTGAGGTAGAAGTATCCTTTTTCTTCTAGCTGCTCGCCACACCCCGAGGCCACGATGCGCAGCCAGCCCCAATCATCGAGGCCAAGCTTTTCGCCCTCTGGGACACCGAACAGCGTGCGAAGCTCCCGCTGTTCTTGGGCGCTCGGTACTTTACTCATGGCCCACCTCGTAGTTACGCACGAGCACTTCATCTACCTTGCCGCGGCGCGATCCCACGGAGTTGATGGCGCGGGTGGCCGCAACGGTGTCGATGGAAAAATCCGCGTAGAGGTCGCGGATGAACTCCGTGGCGGAATTAGAGAGGAGGAACTTCACCCCGCGGGCATCGAGGTCATCGCACACCGCCTTCAATCGCTCTTGTTCCGCGCGGTCAAAACCGCCCTTTTGATAACCGGTAAAGGAACTGGTGACGTTGACCGGGTCATAGGGCGGATCGAAATAGACAAAGTCTCCCTCACCAGCACCTGCCACCGCCGCAGCGAAATCGCCCTGCGTGAAGGTAACGTCATTGTCCCGAAAATACCGGTGGACCCCGCGCAGCGTATCCGCATCACAGATAGTGGGGTTTTTATAGCGTCCAAAAGGCGCATTGAATTGCCCCGCGGAATTTACCCGGTACAGGCCGTTATAGCAGGTCTTATTCAGATACAGCGTCCGCGCGGCGCGCTCGGTGGCAGAAAGCGCCGCGAATCGTTCCGCATCCCGGTCCACCGCGCGCAGCTGGTAGAAAAAGTCCGCGTCGTTCGGATACGTCGATACCAAGCCGATGAGCTCGTCGACACCTTCGCGCACTACCTCATATAAATTAATCAGCTCCGAGTTGAGGTCATTGACCCGCGCTGAGGCCGGGGTGAGCGAAAATAAAACCGCTCCGCCGCCGATGAAGGGTTCATAATAACGCCGCGGCGTCCCAGCGGGCAGGGCGGCGTGAATATGCGGCAAGAGCTGGCGTTTTCCGCCGGCCCATTTCACCAGAGGCTTGACGTTGTTCATTGGTGACTTATCTTAGCCGCCCCCGCAGACACGAACACCATCACCCTTTCGAACGTATAAGCCCATAAACTGGTTGCTACAGCGTAAAATGTCCCGGCGATCAAGCGCCTGCTTCAGTAGCTGTCTTAGCGTTTGAGTAGGCGCCTGCTTTGCCGTCGTGGGCTGGGAACGTCGTATTGACATGCTGTAACTTCGGTGATTTAAGACGGTTAGGCAAGCCTACCAAGGGTCGGTTTTTCGTGGTGGGCAGAAAGACTATAAGGTGAAGAAAAATACCATATTTATGGGGTTGAATAGTTGGGTTTCCACGGGTTGAATATCGTGAGGAAGAGGGGAGAGAGTATGCCGCGCATTTCAGAAATCCGCGTCGCAGCACTGCGGCTCGTCATTGACCACGGATATGACGGGTTCACCATGGAAGAGCTTGCACAAGACGTAGGGATATCGCGGCGCACCCTTTTTAACTACGTCAAGGATAAGGAATCGGCGGTTCTGGGCCCAGAGGTTTCGGAAAAGTTCGACCAGCAATTGCAGAACTTCGCCGCAGGCCTGCCCACGGGTAGCCTGCGGGAGGATTCTGCCATCATGGCGAATGCGGAATTTGATCACGCCGTGGGTAACGATCATTTCCCGGAGATTTCCCAATTAACCGCCCAGGCGCTTTCCCAAGACGGGAAGTTATTGTCCATGTATTGGCGCCGAAACGAACGCGTCATGATGCACATCCGCCGGGCATTGCAAGCGCGCGAAGGGTGGAAGGCCTCGGATCTGAGGCTCATTCCGACGGTCAATATCATCCACACGCAGTTTCAAACCGCCATCCAGACTTTCGTCGAAACCCATGGCCGTACATCTTTGTCGGTGGCCTATGCGGATGCAGGCAAGATCTTCGAGGCCTACTTCGATGATGACCTAGCCTAGGTCCACCTCGGCGCAATAAAAATCCCCCGAACAAGCCGCTGCACACAGGCAGCGCTTTGCTCGGGGGAGACAAGAAGGCTAGTTACTAGTCCATCTTGTTGAAGGCGGTGGCCAAACCGGACTTCTTGTTGGCAGCAGCGTTGCGGTGGAAGACGCCCTTGGAAACGGACTTATCCAGCGCACGGGAAGCGACGCGCAGCTGCTTTTCAGCTGCAGCCTTGTCACCAGTCTCTACGGCTGCGTGGAACTTGCGGATCTCGGTGCGAACCGCGGAACGTACGCTCTTGTTGCGCTGACGAGACTTCTCGTTGGTCAGAACGCGCTTCTGCTTGGACTTGATATTAGCCATGAAAATACCTCTTGATAATCGAAGATGATTGATTCAGAAACAAACCCGCCGGACGTGTCCCGTGATCCCCACTAAGCGTGGAGAAGCGCTCGGCGTTGGTATTCGAAGAGCGAACCCAAGGTCCTGCCCGCCCCGACCAACGCGCCCGGAAAGTAAGTAACTTGCACATAGTAGCAGCGCAACCGCGCATCAGCCAAGTCTGCCGCCGCCACGCCGCTGAGCTACGCCCAGTGATAGCGCGAGCGCAAGCGGTTCGCAATCCGTTCGAACCTGCGTTCTGGAAAAAGGATGCCCTGGCGGCGCACCTGCTCCTCGGAAACCTCCAATAAACGGTCCAAGCGCACCCAACAATTGCGCCCGGAGGCGTCCCATTCGCCGCTGCCGATTTCGAGCCAGGCATCGTCAAGCGCATGCTCCGGGTTGGCGGAAATGAGCAGGCCCGTCACGGTGGTGCGGGTGCGCCCGATCACCAAGATGGCGCGCTCGCGGGGAGGCGACTGCTTGCCTTCCGATGGCGTCCACACCCATACCACCTCGCCGGAATCGGCCTGGCCATCCATATCGGGGGAGAAGAAGATGGAGCGGGGGTGCGCCGCGGTGGCCTCGACCTGGATGGAGGCGGCCTTGCGCGGCTCGTGGTTGTGGGTGGACCTATCCAGCCCTAACTGGGAGTTGATGCGGTTGAGGCCGGAGTCCACGGGCTCGCGCTCGCTGATTCCGAGCGCCTCGCGCAGACGGGTGAGCATGCCGGAATTCATGTCGACTATTGTAGACGTATGTCTGAAAACTTTGCGGCCACGACGTTTACGGATCCCTCCCGGATCCGTAATTTCTGCATTATTGCTCACATCGACCACGGAAAGTCGACGCTGGCAGACCGCATCCTGCAGCTATCTAAGGTGGTTGCGGAGCGCGATATGCGTGACCAGTTCCTCGATAACATGGATATCGAGCGCGAACGCGGCATTACTATTAAGGCGCAGAACGTGCGCCTGCCGTGGGTGCCGCAATCTGGGGCATCGGCAGGCGAGCAGATCGTCATGCAGATGATCGACACGCCCGGCCACGTGGACTTTACGTACGAAGTCTCCCGTGCGCTCGAGGCGTGTGAAGGCGCCATTCTGCTTGTCGATGCCGCCCAGGGCATCGAAGCCCAAACCCTCGCCAACCTGTACCTGGCGATGGAAAATGACCTGGAAATCATCCCAGTGCTCAATAAGATCGACCTGCCTGCGGCGGATCCGGAAAAGTACGCGCTGGAAATCGCCAATATCATCGGCTGCGAGCCCGAGGAAGTGCTGAAGGTATCGGGCAAGACCGGCGAGGGCGTGGTCGAGCTGCTCGATAAGGTCTGCGAGTTGGTGCCGCCGCCCTCCTCGGAGCACACTCCCGATGCCCCCGCGCGCGCGATGATTTTTGACTCCGTCTATGACACCTACCGCGGCGTGGTGACCTATATCCGCATGGTGGACGGCAAGCTCACCCCGCGCCAGAAGGTGACGATGATGTCCACCAACGCCAACCACGAGCTGCTGGAAATCGGCATCGTCTCGCCCACGATGCAAAAGTGTGAGGGATTGGGCCCTGGCGAGGTGGGCTACCTGATTACCGGCGTGAAGGACGTGCGCGAGACCAAGGTGGGCGATACCGTTACCTGGTCCCACGGCGGCGCCGAGACCCCGCTGAAGGGCTACAAGGACCCTGACCCGATGGTCTATTCCGGGCTTTTCCCCATCTCCCAGGCCGATTTCCCCGACCTGCGCGATGCGCTGGAAAAGCTGCAGCTTAACGATGCCTCCTTGACATTCGAACCCGAGACCTCCGTCGCCCTAGGCTTTGGCTTCCGCTGCGGTTTCTTGGGCCTGCTGCACATGGAAATCACCCGCGACCGCCTGGAGCGCGAGTTCGGACTCGACCTGATTTCTACCGCCCCGTCCGTGACCTACCGCGTGGTGGCAGAAGACGGCGAGGAAAGCTGGGTTCACAACCCTTCAGATTGGCCGGAAGGCAAGCTCAATGAGGTCTACGAGCCCATTGTTTCCATGACCGTCATCGTGCCCGAGCAGTTCGTCGGCCCGACGATGGAGCTATGCCAATCCAAGCGTGGCCAGATGGGCGGGATGGATTACCTGTCCGAAGACCGCGTGGAGCTGCGCTACACCATGCCCTTGGGCGAAATCATCTTTGATTTCTTCGACATGTTGAAATCCCGCACCAAGGGCTACGCCTCGCTCAACTATGAGGAGGCCGGTGAGCAGCAATCGGACCTCGTTAAGGTGGATATCCTCCTCAACGGCGACCCGGTGGATGCCTTCTCCGCCATCATCCACCGCGATTCCGCCCAGTGGTACGGCAATAAGATGACCAAGAAGCTCAAAGAGCTCATCCCGCGCCAGCAATTCGAGGTCCCCGTCCAGGCGGCTATTGGCACCAAGGTCATCGCCCGCGAAAACATCCGCGCCATGCGCAAGGACGTGCTGGCCAAGTGCTACGGCGGCGATATTTCGCGTAAGCGCAAGCTGCTGGAAAAGCAGAAGGCGGGTAAAAAGCGCATGAAGACCTTGGGCTCCGTGTCGGTGCCGCAGGAGGCCTTTGTGGCGGCACTGTCGACCGACGGGGACGACTAGGCACTGGAAAGCGCAGCGTAATAGTACCTTAACTTTCAGTTAACAATCTCCGCGGTGGCCGCCGCCTAAAAGCGAGGCTGAGCTGCACCTATAGGGCATTCCTGAGACTGGGAATGCCCATTTTGAGTGTTTGCGGTTTATGGTTTCGCGGCGTTTAATTTCGATTCGAAAGCGACCGATGACTCTTCGGCGAGCCACAGCCACTTTCTCCCTCTTTGTTTCACTCGTTTAACTTAAGGCGGAAAATAAGATGAAGCTTCGCTCTCGCGCTGTGGCAGTGTGCGCCGCAGCCGCTGCCACAACTTTCTTGGCCCCCGGTATCGCACAGGCCGAAACCAAGACCCCCATCGATCACGTCGTGGTCATTTACTCCGAAAACATTTCCTTCGACCACTACTTCGGCACCTACCCCCACGCCGCAAATAACGACGACGAGAAACTCCAGGGCAGCGAGAAGCCCGCCCCCAAATTCACCGCCAAGGACGACACCCCTCGGGCAGAAAACCTCGAAAATACTGACCTGCTGGGGGAGAAGAACCCCAACTCCATCAAGCCCTTCCGCATCGCTCCCGAACACGCCGTGACCACGGACCAGAACCACCATTACGCCGATGAGCAGGAAGCCTACAACGGCGGCAAGATGGACAAGTTCCCGGAGACGGTGTCCACGGACATCGATAAGTATGGCGAAGGCTCGTACGCCACCCCCGGCATGACCATGGGATACTACGACGGCAATACCGTGACCGGCATGTGGAACTACGCGCAGAACTTCGCGCTGAATGACAACAGCTTTTCCACCATCTTCGGCCCCTCCACCCCGGGAGCGCTGAACCTGATTTCCGGCACCGTCGCGGATGCCACCATGCACGACCCAGCCACGGGTGACCAGCAGAAAATCGAAGATGGCAAGAACCACGCCCTGGCCGGCGTATCCGAGGACGGCAGCACTGCCACCGTGGTGGGCGACCCGGACCCGCTTTTCGATGACTGCTCCAATAAGTCCTCCGCCGGTACCAACCAGGTCACCGCGATGCACTCCAAGAACATCGGTGACCAGCTCAACGATAAGGACGTCACCTGGGGCTGGTTCCAAGGCGGATTCCGCCCCACCGATGAGGCGACGAAGGACTCTCGCGCCCGCTGCGGTTCTTCGCACACCACGCTGACCGGTCAGAACCAGACGGATTACAACCCGCACCACGAGCCGTTCCAGTACTACGCCTCTACCGCCAACCCGCACCACCTGGCCCCGTCCAGCGATGACATGATTGGCAAGACCGACCAGGCAAACCACCAGTACGACCTCGCGGACTTCGATACCGCCATCGAGCAGGGCAACCTGCCCTCCGTGTCCTTCCTCAAGGCCGCCAACTACCAGGATGGCCACGCCGGCTACTCCAACCCACTGGATGAGCAGGCGTTTATCACCCACTACATCAACGAGCTGCAAAACTCCCCGGAGTGGGATTCCACCGCCGTCGTCATCGCTTACGACGATTCCGATGGCTGGTACGACCACAAGGCGCCGGAAATCCTCAATGGCTCCGCCGACCCGCACCAGGATAAGGAAATCTGCACCGCCGCTGCCGCAAAGGTAGGCATCAAGGGCGATAAGAACGGCCAGTGCGGACCCGGCACCCGCCAGCCGCTGCTGGTTGTATCCCCCTACGCCAAGACCAACCACATCGATTCCACCTATACCGAGCAGACCTCGGTAACCCAGTTCATCCAGGACAACTGGGGCCTCGGCCGCTTGGGCGGCGATTCCTTCGATGACCGCGCAGGTGCGCTCACCGGCATGTTCGACTTTGCGGCTGCAGATAAGGCTCCGAAGCTCTTCCTCAATGAAACCGATGGCACTGTCGCAGAAGATTATGACTCCGTAGAGCGCGTGGATGACACCTCACGCGCTGGCACCAATCTGAAGCCGGTTGTCGATGGCATGAATGACACCAAGGTCACCGAGCAGGGCGTTCCCGCCGTGACCACGCTGGATAAGGCCCAGCAGCCGGACACCAACCACGCCGCTTCCGGGTCCTCCAAGGCAGGCATCATCGGCATCCTCGCCGCACTGGGCATCGCCGCCGGCATCATCGGCTGGTTCATGAGCGGTCACCCCGGCCTAGATTTGAAGAACCTGCCGTTCTAAGTTATGAAGATTTCCCGTTTCGCCATTGCATTCGCGCTCGCCGTTGGGCTTTCCATCCCGCAAACGGCTGCCCAGGCGAGGCTCGGCGGGCACAGCGACGAGCAACCCATGCGCGAGCTCGCCGTGCGCGATGTGTATTCCTGCCCGGTGCCTGAGGACGTGCAGGGCGAGGCGAAATGGAAGATCAATAACACCACCGGGCTTGCCCTCACGGTCTATGTTTCAGATGACAAGGGTAATGCCTACCAGGTCCTCGAGCGTATCGGTACCCCCGCCATCCGCGAGTGGAACCCCCAGCTGGAGGATGGAACCTACCACCTGACCTGTGTATTTCACAACGATTCCGCGGTGGAGTCGGATGATTTCACGGTGGCGGGCTCTACCGTGGCTGATGCTCCCAAGATGGTTCCCATTACGGATCACGAGGTCGCCGCGGTGTCCATCAAGCAGGCAGAAAACCAGAAAAAGCGCGTGCCGGAGCTGCAAAAGCGTGCGCATGCGCTTGCCGATGCCACCTCCTCCTCCCGCTCCGCCGCCCGAGCCGCCTACCTCGACTACTTGGAGTATTACCGTTCCTTCGACGATTCCAGCGCGGAGTGGCCGGGCCCGGATTTTGAGGGCTACGAAGACATCGAGCGCATCCTGTGGTCCAACCGCCCGCCCAGCGATGCCACCCTGCCCGCCACCGCGCTTGCCGATGCCACCGACAAAACCGCCCACGCCCTCGATACCTCCCATTTCGCCATCCCCGCCCCGGATTATGGGCTGCGCGCGCATGAGGTGATGGAGGAGTTCGAGCGCTTTGACCTGCGCGGCGAGTGCGATTTCGGCGCCCATGCCCTTCCTTCCGCCCTGCGCGGGGTTATTACATCGACGCGGGTGACGTTGGATCCCGTGCGCTCTTTGGTCGAGGATCGCGGCTTAGACACCGAGCCCATCTACGACCAGCTCGCGGACTTGGACGCTCTTGCTGAGGAATTCGACGATAAATACGGTGGTGCGCCTAGCGTCGCTTTTGCGGACTGGCCGCAGGAGGACCGCTTGCGTTTGCAGGCGGGCGTCGCCAAGGCGAATGAGCTGCTCGCCCCGGTTGCCACCATGACCGTTATCCGGAGGATGAACTAGTGCCGTGCCCGTTTAACTTTTCCCGCCGCTCCTTTTTATCTGGCCTCGCCGCCTCCGCGGCCGTCGGCGCAGCCCCGGGAGCAGAAGCTGAGTCCCCCTCGCTTCCGTTGGAATCCACCGACTCCTTGGATCAGCCGGGCGCGCTGGATTTTCACGGCGAACACCAGCAAGGCATCATCAATCCCCCGCAGAAATACTCGGAAATAGTGGCGCTGGACGTGCAGGTGAAGACAAAAGCCCGTTTGGACAAGCTCCTGCGCACGCTAAGTGAAAGGGCGCGCATCTTAACCGCAGGTGGCACGCTCGCCCCCGACGGAATTGCCTATCCGGCGATGGATTCGGGCGAGTTGGGCCCAGAGCTGCCGGCCGATCACTTATCCATCACCCTCGCGGTGGGCGATTCGCTTTTCGATGACCGCTTCAGCCTTGCCGCCCACAAGCCCGCGCACTTGAGCGCGATGGAATCGTTTGCCGATGACACCCTGCAAGAAGAAATGTGCCACGGTGACTTAGCCTTGCAGATTTGCGCCGATGAACGCGATACCGTTCTCCACGCCCTGCGCGATATATTGCGACATACGCGCGGCGATGTGGCGGTGCGCTGGCGGCAAAATGGTTATATGAACTCGCCGCGGCCATCGGGTACGCAGCGCAATCACCTGGGGTTTAAGGATGGCATCGTCAATCCTGGCCCCGATGACTACGATTCGCTCGTGTGGGCCGGTTCGGATGAGCCTGCCTGGGCCACGGGCGGCAGCTATATGGCGGTGCGGCTTATTGCCATGTACACCGAGTTTTGGGATCGCATTTCCATTGCTGAGCAGGAGCAAATCTTCGGCCGCGACCGCGCAACGGGCGGCCCGTTATCGGGCGGCGACGAGCACGCCGAGCCGGATTACCTCGACGACGCCACCGGCGATGTCATTCCCACCGATGCCCACATCCGCCTGGCCAACCCCCGCACCCCAGAAACCGCTGACCAACTTATGTTGCGCCGCGCTTATAATTACGACAACGGCGTGCGCGATAACGGCACCCTCGACGTGGGGCTGGTCTTCATCTCCTTCCAGCAGGACCTGGAACGACAGTTCATTACGGTGCAAAAACGCCTCGAAGGCGAACCGCTGGCTGACTATATCCGCCCCTACGGCGGCGGCTACTTCTACGCGCTTCCCGGCATTGCCGATGAATCCGATTATTTCGGCCGCAGCCTCCTCGAAGCATAAAGCCTCCTACCCAGCTAACCACTGGTCGCTCGCGAACATCTACCACCGCGCCAAGGCCGTGACTTAGCCACCACCCAGCGTTGAGGACACACCACAGCGCACCGGCGGCACAAAGATGCTACGGCGGCCGGACCCCAGGGCGTCCTGTCTCTTGGCATACGGTTCCCATGGCGCGCGAGCCTTACGGCGCACGGGTCTCATGGCACACGGTTCCCACGGTGCACGGGTCTCACAGCATACGCTCCGCAGGGTAGAAGGCTTATGGCATGCCAAACCGGCAACCGCTAAACCAGCGGTTGCTATCGGCGGCAATGAGAAGAGCAACGGTAGGAAAAGGAGCCACTTACTTAGGAACCGCAGAACTTCTCGGGCCCGGCTCAATCGAATCAAGTAAAGGCGGCACTTAGCTGGGCGGCGAGGCCCAGGGCGGAAGCCATTCGATGCGGCCGCGATGGCGATGCAGGCGGCCGCGCACCGGTGGGGCGTGCGGGTCATCGTCATTGACGCCGTTGTGATAGGGGCAAGAAATGGTCAAGTTGTCCATATTCGTCTCGCCGCCGTGCTTCCACGCCTGGAGATGGTGGACTTGGCATTTATCGGCCGGATAATTGCACTCCGTCCACGGGCAGGAGGGGTTTTCAGCGGCGGCCATCAGCCGCTGCTTTTCGGAGGCGAACCGCGAGGTTCTATAGAGGTTGACTGGGCCCTCGAAGGGGTGAATGAGGGTGACAAGGCCGACCTCGGCAAGCTTTTTCTCCACCAACTTGGCCCCGGAAATCTCGGCGCCATTGGTCATCTGCAGCGTGACCTCTTCGCCGCCACCGCTTAAGATCTTGTCCATCTCATCGAGGTGGATGACGATATTGGTGCTAGCCACCGGGCGCGTGGCGCCACCGCGGAAGAAGATGCGATCGACGGCCTCGAGCGGGGAATCCTCCCCAATGGTGGAATGCAGGTCGGCGATGAAATCGGAATCGCCGGTAATCGACAGCGTGGAGGGCCCGCCCTTTCGCCGGGTCATGCGCACCCCGCGCTGGGGCTGGCGGGGAGGATACATCTCCTTGAGGCGGGTGCGCGCCAGCTTGTCAATGTCCCCCGAAGTCCCACACAACTCTGCCCGCAGCGCCCAAGCATCCCTCTTCGTGTTGGTGCGGGAGACGTATTTTTCAATCAACTTGAGCGTGGTTAAGCAGTGCTTCGTCGCCCGGCACGTGCGCTGGCGGCGGGTGAAGGAGGTGGGGCCGAAGTAGGTATCGGCAAGCAGCAGCAATTCGCGCGATTCCTGCCGGGAAATGCCAGTCCGGCGCAGGTCCGCCTCGGCAAGGACGAAGACCTCGCCGAGAAGCTCCATCGGCGAGGTTAATTGGCGGGCGTAGTCCTGCAAGCGGGTCATGCCTGCGAGGTTAATCCACCGGCCACCCGCGGGAAAGCCCGCGCCGCCCCGCCTGTGGATAACTCGCCCCACGCGTCACACCTGATGCCTCGCCGCCATTCACCCTGTGGATAACCTGCGGTATTGTCGAATACGACAGCGAGTAAAGGAGCCCACATGACTGATCCCACGAAAATTGTTCGCCCCAACCACCCCGGCCGTAAGTCCGTCCCGCGCCAGGCGCAGGAGTTGCCGCCGCTGCCGGTGACAAGGGCGCGCATTGGCAAGCAGCCGGCGACGGAGATTTTTCAGGACATGGGCGAATCCATGGTGGAGGACCTGCAGGACATTCGGCGCGATTTGCACCGCCACCCGGAAATCGGGCTGCACCTGCCGCGCACCCAGAAAAAGGTCCTTGAAGCACTCGAGGGCCTGCCGCTGGAGATTCATGTGGGGCAGGACCTCAGCTCCGTAGTGGCGGTGCTGCGCGGCGGCAAGCGCGGCGAGCGGCCGGTTTCGGTGCTGCTGCGCGCGGACATGGACGCCCTGGAGGTGCATGAGCAGACCGGCAGCCCCTTTGCGTCGATCAATGAATACATGCACGCCTGTGGCCACGACCTGCATACCGCGGGGCTGATTGGGGCGGCGCGCATGCTGTGCGAGCACCGCGAGGAGTTGCATGGCGATGTCACCTTTATGTTCCAGCCCGGCGAGGAAGGCCCCGGCGGCGCGCAGCTGATGATCGAGGAGGGCGTGCTCGATGCCGCTGGCCGACGCCCAATCGCCGCCTACGGCCTGCACGTCGGCCCGCAGGATCGGGGCACGTTCCACTATGTTCCCGGGCCGATGATGGCAAGCTCGTCCAACCTAACCATTACGGTGCTGGGCAAGGGCGGGCACGGGTCCCGCCCGCACGATGCCATCGATCCCGTCGCGGCGCTGGCGGAAATCCAGATGGCGCTGCAGACCGCGCTCACGCGCCGCTTCGACGCGCTGGAGCCCATCGTGATCACCGTGACCAACCTATGGGCGGGCAATGGTGCGTATAACGCCATTCCGGATCGCGCGGCGCTGGGGGCGACGGTGCGCGTGCTTCGCGACGAAAAGATCGACGCCGTCCGCCAAATGATTACCGAGGTCTCCAGCTCGGTGGCCGCCTCGCACCGGTGCACCGCGCAGGTGGATTTCGAGGTGTTGTATCCCACGACGAAGACAAACCCGCGGGAGAATCAATTCGCCGCTACGCTGTGGGGGCAGATGTTTGGCGCGGAAAACATGCAGCCTTTCGAGGCCCCGATGATGGCCTCCGAGGACTTCGGCTATGTCCTTTCGCAGGTGCCGGGCACGTTTATGTGGATGGGTACGGCCAACCCTTCGACACCCGAAAACCAGCGCGAGTGGAACCACTCGCCGATGATGCGTTTCGACGACTCCGTGCTCGGTATGCAGGCGGCAGCGCTCGCCGCCGTGGCTTTCGAGCGCCTAGCCACCGAAAACGAGCACCCTTCCGCGCAGACCAAGGCCATGCGCGAGGCCGCCGGCGTGCAGAAGTAATTCATCCCTGTGAACTGCGCGTGCGCCAGAGTAGTGGGCAGGTCGCTGGAGGTGCCGTGCTCGGCGGCTAAGGCCGTCGGATAAAGGCAGAGGCAAGGCCGATGAGCGCGATGGCGCCGACAATGACCGAGGCCACCGGCCAGTATTGCGGGAAGTACTTGAGTGTATAGCCAAAGACCTGACCGTCATCGAAGTGCCGTGCCAAAGCGAAAGGCATCCACCACAGCTTGCTCACCGTGAGCACCGCGCCCGGTACACCAGCGATGACCCGCCCGCGCCCGCGCAGGAATAAGCTGGCGGCGACGAGCGCGATGCCGGCGATGGTGAGCGCGAAGAGCAGGGGAGTGTTGGTGCTAAGCGGCGAGCCGCGCAATAAGAATTCGTGGTCAATCTCGTGTTGCTCGATGAGGGTGTAGCCATCGAGGACAACCTCGCTGGGAAGACCCATTACTTCTCCTCCTCTGGGTCGTAGCCGTCGGACCATTCGCCGGTTTCGAAGTCGTAGTCGACGTTTCGACCTTCTTCGTCCGTGCGCTGGTACCACTCGGTGTAGCGGTCCGCGGCGGAATCGAAGTCATGGCCGGCCCCGCGGTCGTCTTCGGCGTGCTGGACGGAGAACTCGAACTCATCGCCATGCTCCGCGATGCCGCGCATGACCGCATTGTCCATCGCCGAACGGGCATAGGTGCGGCGGATAAACATTGGATCAGAGCGCAGATCCTTGATGAACGCCACCATCATAGTTAGCAGCACGAGGCAGAAGGGCAGGGCGGCCAGGATGGTGAGGTTTTGCAGGCCGGTGAGCACGTCTTCGCCACCGGTCAGCAGCATGACGATGGCGATGCCCATCATGCACAGGCCCCAAAAGATGACGATGAGCTTATTGGGGGTTGGGTCGCCCTTGGAGGACATGGTGCCCATGACCACAGAGGCAGAGTCAGCCGAGGTGACAAAGAAGACCGCGAGGATAACCAAAAGGATAAACGGGGTGATGGTGCCGAGGGGGAGATCTTGGAACATCGAAAAGAGCACCTGCTCATTGGAGGATTCACCGTCGAAACCCGCTACGCCATCCTGATTGAAGGAAATGGCGGTGCCACCAAAGATGGTAAAAGCCAGCGCCAAAATGGCGGTGGGCGCGAAGATGGTGACGGCGGCGAATTCGCGGATGGTGCGGCCGCGGGAGATGCGGGCGACGAACATGCCCACAAACGGCGTCCATGCAATCCACCAGGCCCAGTAGAACGCCGTCCAGTAGGACTGGAATTCAATGGTTTCATCGCCCCACGACAGCCCCTTGGCCATCATGGGCAGGAATTGATCGATATAGACCACGATGCCCGAAGGAATGAGGTTTAGCAGCAATAGGGTGGGCCCGACCAAGAAGACGAAGGCAATTAGCCCCAAGGTCAAGGTGATATTGAAGTTGGACAGGTAGCGCACGCCGCGCGCGACGCCAGAGACTGCGGAGACGATAAACGCGCAGCCCAAAACGGCGATGACGATGATGAGCGCGGAATTGGTCATGGGGCCTGCGCCGCGAATGATGCTGACACCTTCGCCGATTTGAATCGCAGAAAGCCCCAGGGTAGCGGCGGTGCCGAAGAGGGTGGCGATAAGCGCCATGACATCGATAAGCTTGCCCAGCGGACCATCCGTGGCGCGGGAGCCGAAGAGCGGCTGGAAGATGGAAGAGATGAGGGGAACGCGCCCGCGCCGGTAGGAGGAATAGGCAATCGCCGCGCCAACCAAAGCATAGGCCGCCCACGGGGAAATGCCCCAGTGGAAGTGCGATTGGGCCATGGCTTGGTGCAATGCCTCGACGGAGCTGCCGTTATCCACGGTGTGCGGGGGAGGGCTGAGGTAGTGCGATAGCGGCTCGGAGGGCCCATAGAAGAAGATCCCGACGCCGATGCCGGCACCAAACATCATCGCTACCCAGCTAAAGTAGCTGAATTCGGGCTTTTCTGTATCCGTGCCGAGCTTGATGCGGCCGAGGCGGGAGAACCCGATATAGGCCATGGTCACGGTGGCCAGCAGCATGGTGATGTTCAGCAGCCATCCGGTATTGGTAATGGCCCAGTTAAAGGCGGTGGAGGAGGCGGCGGCCAGGTTATCGGGCATGGTAATGCCCCAAATGATGAAGGCTACGATGAGGACGGCGGTGATGGAAAATAGCGATTTATCCAGGCCGAAGCGGTTGCGTTGGTCCTCAACGCTGATGCCGGGCACCAGCCCGGGGTGCATATTGTGCGGGTAGAGCCCGACGGCGCTGCCCTTATCGTGCGGTTCGAGGGAGCGCTTATAGGCGCGGGAGGAAGAAGTCACGGTGTCCTTAGCTCGGCGGGAGTCGTGGCTTCAATTGTTCAGCACCGCAGCGCATTCCACAAGCTAGCGCGGTTGGGCATGCGCGGCGTGAATCTGCTTGACGATGCCATCTAGCTCCTCCCTGCTCGCCATCCTGAACGGGTGCGTGGAGCAATAATCGAGCAGGAAATAGCCCGCGTGCTGGATGGCGATGTGCCGTTGCCACAATTCGCGAGCGGTGGCGGGGTTATCGGCGGCGAGGGATTGGATGGCGCGGCGCTCGGATAACAACTCGTATTGCAGGTCGCGGCGGCTGGCTAGGACCTCTTCGGGGGTATTGATAAACAGCAACCCGAGCAGGGTGGACATGGATTCCATGGCGCGGGTTTGCAAGCGGTGCTGGTTGCGGACGGGCGCGGAGCGCTGCCAGAACCACAGCACGATGGTGGCCACGATGATGGAGATGAGGACCTCGCTGATGCGCGCCTGGATGGTGGGCCAGAGGGGGCGCTGCGCGGAATTGCCCATGAGCAGTGCGAGCGGGGTGGAGAAGATGACGCAGATGGCGTAGTTCTTGGCCACGAAAATCTCTGCGCAGAATTGGCAGGCGGCGAGGGCTAAGAGCAAGCTCCACCCGGATACGCCGAAGTAGTGGAAGATAGAAAACAGCATGACGCCGACGATGGATCCGAGCATGCGGTGGATGCCGCGGACGGTGCCGGCGACGTGGTCCGGTCCCCACTGCAGCATGAGGAAGGCGGAGACCACGCCCCAGTCCGGGCGGTCAAAGCCTAAAGACAGGCTGACCACCGTTGTGATGGCGGCGGAGACCACGATCTTTTGCGTGGTCACCATGGCATGCGAATCCCGCACCGCGGCGCGGTAGATGCGGTAGCGGCCGGTGGGGTGGGTGTGCGGGATGGCGGTGCGGTGCGGATCCACATCGGTAGCGTGATCGGTGAGCAGGTCCGAAGAGGATCCCAGATCCAGCGCGCGGTTATGCGCGACGATGCGCCCTTGGGCCTGCAAGGTGCGATCCACCAAGCCCGCGGCGGCGGTATTGATGATGCGGCCGCCGCGGATGATGCCGGCATCGGCAAGCGCTTGCCAGGCCGTCGACAACGCCGTCTGGGCCTGGTGGTGGCGGGCGAGGGAATCATCTTCACCGGAGACAAACGCGGCGGTGGCCTTTTCCAAGGCTGCGACGGCGCGGCGTTCGGGGCCGTGCACATCAATGAGCGCGGGCGCCATGCCCAAAAGCAGGCTGGCCAGCACGCCGGTCAGGGACCAGAGGAACAGCTGGCTAACACTGGTATCCGTCCGCGCCAACATCACCGAACCGCCGCCGACCAAGACGAGGAAGAAGGCGCCCGGCGGCGGCAGGCGCAGCGCGTTCTGGGTGAAGCCACAAAGCGCGGCGAGCAGGAGGGAATAAAGACCGGCGAGCAGCAGCCACCAGTGCCCGTGCCCGGGGACGAAAATGAGGTGGCCGACCAGCACGCCCACGGTCGCCACGGTGGTCAGGGCTAAGCCAGCGGTGAGGATGACGCGGGGCCGGGTGCGAAAGGGATGGCCTTCGCCGAAAATCACGGCGAAGGCGCCGGTGGCCAGCAGCAGGATGGCGTAGTCGTGGCCGGTGAGCAGGGCGAAGGTGCCGGGAATCAGCAGTGCCAGGGCCGCGCGCAGGGCACCGGGCCAGCGCACGGAGGCGGTATTAAAGGCGGTCAGCAACTGGGTGGTGCTGGGGCGTTGCGGGATAGGGTGGTCGATGCTCACGAGCCTGTGGGACTCCTTTCGCTAAAAACGTCTACCGCAACCACCTTACGCCGTGGGAATTTATTGCCCTGCGGCGGCGATGAGCCGGCGGGTGTAGTCGCTCTCGGGCTTCGACCACACGCGCTCGGTGGGACCGTGTTCGACCAGTTCGCCGCGGTTGAGCACGGCGACCCTATCGCAGAGCCCGCGCACCACGGAGAGATCGTGGGTGACAAATAGCAGGGTCAGCCCGCGATCCTCAATGAGGCGGGCGAGCAATTCCAGCACCTGGGCTTGCACGGACATATCGAGGGCGGAGACGGCTTCATCGGCAAGTAGAATATCCGGTTCGCCGCACAGCGCGCGGGCGATGGAGATGCGTTGGCGTTGCCCGCCGGAAAACTCGTGGGGATAGCGGTCGAGCGCTTTGCCGGAAATTCCCACTTCTTCCAGTGCGGCGGCGGCGCGCTCGCGCTGCTCGGCCTTGGATAGGCGCCCGGGCATGGCCTCGGCGATGGATTTCCAGATCTTCAGCCGCGGGTTCAGTGAACCTTGCGGGTCTTGGAAAACCATCTGCACGCGCCCGTCCACGGTGCTGGTTCCAGAGGTCGGGGCATCCAGGCCCGCCACAATCTTCAGCAGGCTGGTCTTGCCGGAACCGGAGCCACCGACAATGCCGAGCCGCTCGCCGCGGCGCACGCGGAGATCGATCCCCGCCAGCGCGGCCTGGGAGCCATGCTGCTTGCCGATGCCCTCCAATACCACCACATCCTTCCCCTCGCCCGCCGGGGTGAGGGCGAAGTCGGGCGGCTGCGAGGCCGAGACCAGCTCTTGGGTATAAGCGTGGCGGGGCTTAGTAAGCACGCGCTCGGTGCGGCCTTCTTCCACGATGTAGCCATCGCGCATGACCAACACCCGCGGGCACATGCGCTGGATGACATTGAGGTCGTGGGTGATAAAAAGCAGTGCGGTGCCGCGTTGTTCGGTAACGCGCTCGATGACGCGGAGGACACCGTCCTGCGTGGTGGCATCGAGGGCGGTGGTGGGCTCGTCGCAGATGAGCACGTCGGGGCTGCCCGCCATGGCCATGGCTAAGAGGACGCGCTGGCGCTGCCCGCCGGATAGCTGGTGGGGAAAGCGCGAGGCGAGGTCGGCGTCGAGGTCGACTTCCTCTAGGGCCGCGGCGGTATCGTGTGCGCCGGCGTGGGTGAGCTGGGCACTAATGCGCATTAAGGGATCCAGCGCGCTCATGGGCTCTTGAAAGACCATGGCCATGGTCTTGCCGCGCAGCGGGCGGATAGCGGAATCCCGCGCGCCGATGATCTGGTGATCGGCCACTGTGACCTCGCCGGTGGCGGAAATGCCCGTGGACAGCAAGCCCATGATGGACAGCGCGGTCAGTGATTTACCAGAGCCGGATTCGCCGATGATGCCGAGCTTTTCGCCCGCCTCGAGCTCGAAGTTAAGAGGCCCGACGAGGGAGGATTCGGAGGCACTGAGGCTGAGATCGCGCACGCTTAAAAGGCTCATCGCGTGGCTCCTTTCATGCGGGGGTCGAGGGCATCACGGAGGGCATCGCCAAGCAGGTTAAAGCCCAAGACCGTGGCGGCGATGGCAAGGCCTGGCCAGAGGGCCTGGAGGGGATCGGTGCTCAGCAGCGATTGGGAGTCCTGCAGCATGCGGCCCCACGAGGCGGCCGGGGGAGGCGTCCCCAAACCGAGGTAGGACAGGCCCGCCTCTGCGAGGATGGCGAGGGCAAAATACACCGACGCCTGGACGATGATAAGGCCCGCGATATTCGGGAGGACATGGCGCACCGCCACCTTCCATCCCGGCACGGCGGAGATGCGGGCGGAGGCGATATAGTCCTGCGTGACCACCTGCAGCGTGCCTGAACGCGCCACGCGGGCAAAGGACGGGATGCCGGAAATACCGATGGCAATCATGGCCGTAAGCGTCGATGGGCCCCAGACCGCGCCGGCGATAATGGCTAGCAAAAGCGCCGGGAAGGCGATTACGACGTCGGCGCCGCGCATGACCAGCGCTTCTACCCAGGTGCCGCGGCGCATGCCCGCGAGGATCCCCAGCGGGATGCCGATAAGCCCTGCGATGCCGACGGCGATAAGCCCCACGAAGACCGTGATTTTCGCGCCCGCCATGATGCGCGAGGCGGTATCGCGCCCGAAGCGGTCCGTGCCCAAGAGATGATCTGCGGTGGGGCCGGACAGGCGGCTGCCCGGTTGCGCGAGGGTGGGATCGTACGGCGTCCACACCAGCGATACGAGGGCGACTACTACGACCGCGCCGACGAGCACGGCGCCTAGCCAACCAGAAAAACGCATTTTCATCGTGCGTCACCTGCCTTGATTCGGGGATCGATGAGGCGGTAGGCGACATCGGTAAGCATGTTTACTGCCAGCGCGAAGGTGACCAGCAGCATGACAAGCGTCTGCACCGTGGTCAGATCGCGCACGGAGACTGCATCGAGCAGCATGGAACCTACGCCGGGGATGACGAAGACGGATTCAATGACCACGGCGCCTACCACCATCGAGGTCAATTGCAGGCCAGAAACAGTCAGTACCGGCAGCGCGGCATTGCGCAGCCCGTGGCGGTGCAGGGCCTCCCGCGGGGAATCGCCCAGGGCGCGCGCGGTACGGATATAGTCTTGGTCCATAACGTCGAGCACCGAGGAGCGCATATAGCGCGTGAGCATCGCACCCTGGACCAGGGCCAAGGCGATGACCGGCAGGATGAGGTGGCGCAGGAAATCGCCTACGCCGCGGTTAGGTGGCACCCAACCATTGGCCGGCAGCCAGCCCAGGTGGACCGCGAAGATGGCCACTAAGATGATGCCGACCAAGAAGCTTGGTACGGCGATGCCCAGCTGCGTTCCCGCAGAGACCAAGCCGGCAACCCGCGAATTGCGGTTGTGCGCCAACCACATACCGATGGGAATCGCGCAGGCCAGCGCCAAGGCCATGGCCAGGCCGATGAGGATGAGCGTGACCTGCAGGCGGTCAAGGACGAGCGGGGTGATGTCCTGCTGCGAGGACAGCGACTTGCCGAAATCGCCGGTGGCCAGGCCCTTTACCCACTCGACATACTGTGCGAGCAGCGGCCGGTCCAGGCCGAGTTCCGCGCTGAGCTCGGCGATGGCATCATCAGTGGCATTAACCCCCAACGCGACGCGCGCCGGGTTGCCGGGCACGGCGCGCATGAGCGCGAAAATGATGAGGGAGGCGAGAAAAAGCGTGAGCACAAAGCGCAGCAGCGGCCGGATTAAGGCCTGGGCTCGAGAGGTACTCATTGGTCCTCCTTGTCGTCGGTGAGATCGCGCAAGACTATCGCGTCGGTGACCTGATCTGTGTGCAAGCCGCTAATGCCGTGGCGCGTTAAAACGACATTCGGCATATTCATCACGGTCAGCGCGCCGGCATCGGCCATGATTTGGTCCACCACCTGCGTCATGCGGCGGGGATAGTCTTCAGGCGCTGCGGTATCGGCCTTATCGAGCAGCTCGCGCGTGCGGGCGGAATCGTAATTCAGGTAGTAATCCGGGTTGCCAAAAAGCGCCGGAATATCGCGGGCCTCCACGTGGGAGATAATCGACATCTGGTAGTCCTTGGCGCCGTGAACCTGGCCCAGCCACACGGCGGGGAACTCGGCGGTTTCGAGGGTGACATCAAAACCGACATCGGAAAGCTGCGAGTACAGCAGCTCGGAAATGGCCTGGGCGTAGTAGAGCGTGGGCACGGTGATGGTGAGTGGGGTGCCCTCGGCGCCGGCATCGGCAAGCAGCGAGCGGGCTTTATCCGGGTTGAAGTCGTAATAGTTCTTGCCCTCGAACCAAGGATCGGTGGGCGGCATGGGCGCGCCGCCGGTATCGGTGGCCATGCCGGACCACACGATGTCATTGGCCGCCTCGCGGTCGACGGCGTAGGCCACGGCCTGCCGCACGCGCGGATCGTCGAAGGGGGCGCGGTCATTATTCATCGATAACAGGACCTCACCATTGGTGGTGCCTACGTTGGTATCGATGGAATCATCCAGGGAATCGAGGATTTCGGGATTACCCACGCCCCAGACGACGTCCACTCCGCCCGAACGCAGCGCGGTGACCGAGGAAATGGCATCGGGGAAGTAGCGCACCGTGACATCGTGCTCAGACGGTGTGCCCCAGTAATCATCGCGCTTGTGCAAGGAGACGAATTCTGCGGGGGAAAATCCCGCCACCTCGTAGGGGCCGGTGCCGATAGGCTTCGCTGCGAGGTCATCCATGCCCTTAGGTGACATCATTGCGCCGATGGTGGTGCCCATGGACCACAGCCAGCCATTGGAGGGCTTTTCTAGGCGCACCTTGAGGGTGTGGTCATCTACTGCGGTGGCGCTTTCGACCGGGTCCATGGCAGCGGAAATGCCGTTGGCCCAGTCATTTTTTACGTAATTAATGGAAAAGGCTGCGGTCTGCGCGGTAAAGGGGTCGCCATTGGAAAAGGTCACGCCATCGCGCAGGTGGAAAGTATAGGTCTTCGCATCCTCACTGATGTCCCAGTCCTTGGCTAAGCCCGGGGTGATGGAGCCGTCTTCATCGATGCGCACCAAGGTTTCATAGACATTATCCATAAGCGCCGAGGGCGCGGCGGCCCCACCGGTAGTGGTGAAATCGAGCGAGGTGGCCCCAGAACTAGACGCCACCGTTAGGACGGCGTCGTCGCCGGTGGTATCTACCACCGCGGTATGGCCCGCTGAACAAGCTGTTACCGCGCCCAGCGCTGTCACCATCGCGAGACAGCCCAGCGCTGAGCGCGCGCGCAAAATTTTCATAAATGAAGAATAACGTGTGTGTTACTCAACACATAAACGCTCTAAAACCATTCGGGGGGAGGCATATATTGCCATTAATTAGGGCAATCTCAGCGGCTGTTGTGTGGCGAGCCTCGGTGGCACCGAGCGGCCAGCGTTGAGGCCGAGGGCGGCCCAACGCGGCGCTTTGTAGCGCAGTGAGGCGGGGTTTAGCGCGGGGTACCCGCTACGTTGGCTGGATCGAGCTGCCAGCCCTCAGCAAGCACGTGCATATTCTTGATGACGTTCTCGTGCGAGCTGGACTGCAGGGAAATCATAAGCTCGTCGGCCTTGGCGTGCTCTTGGAACTTCTCTAAGTATTCGGTGACTTCCTTGGTGGTACCCACCGCGGAGTAGCGCAGCATGTCCAGGATTTGCTGGCCCTGGTAGGACTCGATGATCTGCTCTACCTGCTGATCGGTCAGGTACTTGCCGCGGCCGGCGAAAGACTTCACGCGGTTGAAGCACACGCGCTCGTACTCGGCTTCTGCCTCTTGCATAGTATCGGCGGCTGTGACGTTTACCCCGGCGATGACGTAGGGCTTGGTAAACCGCTCGGAAGGCTGGAAGTTTTCCCGGTAGTAGGTGGTTGCTTCCTCGAGGTGCTGCGGGGCGAAGTGGGAGGCAAAGGCGTAGGGGAGGCCGAGCTTTGCCGCGAGCGAAGCGCCGAACATGGACGAGCCCAGAATATAGATAGGAACGTTCGTATTAGCTCCGGGAATCGCGCTAACTCCAGGGATATAGGCCTTGCCCTCGAGGTACGCATTGAGCTCTTTGACGTCTTCTGGAAAACGCTCGGCAGACTGCCCATCGCGGCGCAGCGCACGGCCCAAGGTATTCATGTCCGTGCCGGGGGCGCGGCCGACGCCCAAGTCGATGCGGTTCGGGTACATCTCTTCCAGGGTGCCGAATTGCTCGGCGATGACGTACGGCGAGTGGTTGGGCAGCATCACGCCGCCGGAGCCTAACCGGATGCGCTCCGTCTTGGCGCCGATGTGCGCGATGAGGACGGCGGGCGCGGAGGACATAATGGACTTCATATTGTGGTGCTCGGTGTACCACATGCGGGAATACCCCAGCTTTTCGGCTTCTTGGGCCAATTCCACCGACCGGTTAATGGATTGGGCAGGGGTTTCACCGTCATAGATGGTGCAAAAGTCCAATACGGAAAGCGGCGCCTGATCAGTCATGGGAAAATAATCCTTTTTCTCGCGGGGATAGTACCTATAGTGCAACGGTACGTGGGGCGGGGCTATTCCGTACTTTTTCGCGCGACCATGCGCATCCCGGCGTCCCTAGCTGAGTTGAAATCGCAGACAAAACCCCGCCGCGGAGCCCGAGGAATGCGGGCCCACGGCGGGGTGTGGAAGGAGAGAGCTTAGCTCTTTGGCGATGCCGCGGCATCGAGCGGCGAGTCAACGACGGCCTCGTCATCAGCATCGGCCGCCGCGGTCACGGAGTTGGAGTGCTTCTCCCCGGCCTTGGTGGAGATATCCACAATCAGGCCAATAACTGCCGCGATGACGGTCGGCACGATCCAGCCAAGATCCACCGCTTGGCCCGGCGACAGCGACAAGACGGGATCCAGGGCGGTGGTGCCCCAACCCTGCGCGGAAATGACGGTCAGGGCGGACCAGATGACCGATACCCACAGGGCCAGGCGGTAGGTCCAGTAGAACACGACGGACTTCTTTACCGCCGGCTGGATAAGCGTGAGCAGGATAAGGGAAATGGCCGGTGGGTACAGGAAGGTAATAAACGGCACCGCAATGGATAGCACGGTGTCGAGGCCTTGGAAGGCGAAGAGGATAGACATCGCGGTAAAGATGCAGGCCCACAGGTGGTAGGTCGTCTTCGGCACCAGCATCTCGAAGAACGCGGAGGTGGCGGTAATAAGGCCCACCGCGGTGGTCAGGCAAGCGAGGACGACGATGGCGGAGAAGAGGGCCTGGCCGAAGGTGCCCATGGTGAGATTGGCGGCCTCGGCAAGCAGCGGCGCACCTGAATCATAGGACTGGCCATCGGGCAAGGTCTGGCCTACCCAGGCAAGGCCCAGGTAGATGGCGGCAAGCAGGGCGCCGGCGACGAGCGCCGCGGTGATGGTGCCCTTCACCAGGGACTTTTGGGTCTTAAAGCCCTTAGAGCGCAGGGAACCCACGATGACGATGGAAAAGGCCAGGCCGGCGATGGCGTCCATGGTGTTATAGCCCTCGAAAAGGCCGGTGACCATGGGGGAAGAAACGTAATCTTCAGTGGGCATCTGGGGATCGCGCGGGTGATTCAGCGCGGCCAAGGTAATGAGGATGACCAGCAGCGCAACCAGGGCTGGGGTGAGGAATTTGCCCAGGGTATCGATGATGGAATTGGGCTTCCACGCCAGGCCGAGCGCGATGAGGAAGAAGATGGTATTGAATAAACCGCTAGCCAGGGTGCCTTCCCAGCCCAAAAGGGGAGTAATCGCCGTTTCCATGGAGACCGCGCCGGTGCGCGGGAGCGCGTAGAAAGCGCCGATGGACAGGTAGGCCATGGCGGAAAAGACGACGCCGAAGATAGCGCCGCCATTCGCGCCCAGGTCGCGCACGGAGCGGCCGGAAATGGCGACCGCGATGATGGCCAGGACGGGCAAGAGTACGCCGGCAGCGAGGAAGCCCAGCACCGCGGGCCAGAAGTTGGTACCGGCGGATACGCCCACCATGGGCGGGAAAATGAGGTTGCCGGCGCCGAAGAACATCGAAAAGAGCATGAGCGAAGCAATGACAACGGTGGCCTTGCTCTTGGGGGTGCCTGAGGCGGTGGTGGTAGCCATCCTGGCTCCTTAACATTGCGTACTAAAACCATCGGCCGCGCCGAGAGCCGTGGTGGCGGGGCGCGAACGAGAATGCGAATTCTGTAGCCCTATAGGGGCTATTCGTGTAATGAGATATTACTGCCCACCTGTTGAGAAATCAAAGCATGGTGAAAATGCAATAAAAGCCCCATCGCGCGTGCGATGGGGCGAGGAGAAAGGATGGCGGGGGAGCTAGTCGAGCTCGGCGAAGGCCTTTTCCATGCGGTCGAGTGCCTCGCCCAAGATCTCGCGGGAAGTGGCGAAGTTCAACCGCGCGTGGCCGGGGCCGCCGGTGCCGAAGGTATCGCCCTCGTTGAGGGCGACGCGGGCGTTTTCGCGCAGCCACTTGGCGGGCTGGGGATTGCCAGCGAGGGCGGTATCGGAAAAGTCTAGCCACAACAGGTAGGTGGCTTGGGGCTGCGAGGTCTTTAGCCCAGGGATGCGCTGCGGGAGTTCTTTCACCAACCAGTCGCGTGTCTCGCGCAGGTACTCGATTCCCTCGTCTAAGAAGCCCCCGCCGTGGCGGTAAGCGGCCTCGGCGGCAAGCACGCCCAAGGTGCCGGTCCCGTCTTTGGCTACGCCGGTCAGACCGTTCCACTTTTGGGCATCGGCGGCATTGGAAAAGATGATCTGCGCGCACTTGAGTCCCGCGGTATTAAAGGCCTTGGAAGTGGCGGTGACGGTGATGGTGCGCTGCGCTGCTTCCTCGCTTAGCGATGCCACCGGGATATGCTTTCCTTCATAAACCAGCGGGGCATGGATCTCATCGGCCAAGATGCGGGCATCGTATTTCTCCGCCAACTCCACCAGCCCGCGGAGGTAGTCCTCCGACAAGACGTGGCCGTGCGGGTTATACGGATTGGCCAAGAGAATAGAACCGGCGCCGTCCTTGAAGGCCTGCTCGATTTCCTCTAGCTCGAGGCTAGTTTCTATCTTTTCGCGCCCAGCCGTGCGGGGGAGCTCTAGCAGCGGTGGGTAGGAGGGCACGGGCACGATGACGGGGGAATCATTGCGGGTGAAGTACTGCACGCCGAGCAAGAGGCCGCGGACGACATCGCCTATCCAGAAGATGTGATCGGCATTGGGGCGCCAGTCGTAGCGTTCCGCATAGAAATCGGCGACTGCCTCGCGCAGCCCCGAGGCCTTGGGGGAGGGGGTATAGCCGAAGGTTTCATTATCCACCATCTCCTGCAGCGCCTTTTTGACGGCGGGGGCGGTGGGAAAATCGGACTCCGCGATCCACAGCGGGAGGACGTCCTCATCAAAGACGGTCCACTTGCGGGTTCCGCGGGCTTGCAACTCTTCTAGGCTAGGAAACTGCATGCACACAAGCTTAACGCTTTAAGCGCAGCAGTCCCAGTGGATTTATTCACTTTCTTCGCCGTGCTCGCTGCGGGAATTGGTCCCGGTGACAAAGCCGTACTTTTTCAGCCGGCGGCGGTCCGCGGCGGAGCTGGATTGGGTGAGCTTGAGCAGCTCGGCATAAATACCACCGGATTGCGCGAGCTCGGCAGGCGAGCCCATTTCATCAATTCGCCCTGCCTCTAGGGTGATGATGGTATCGACATCCGCGATGGTGGATAGGCGGTGCGCGATAATAAGCGTGGTCCGGTCCTTCATCAGCTCGTCTAGGCCAGCCTGGACCGCGCGCTCGGCCTTGGTATCCAGCGCGGAGGTGGCCTCATCGAGCACCAGGATGGGCGCATCCTTTAACATGGCGCGCGCGACGGACACGCGCTGCTTCTGCCCACCGGAAAGCTTCAACCCGCGCTCGCCGATGACCGTGTCATAACCATCCGGGAAGGCCTCAATGAAGTCATGGGCATTGGCGCGCTTGGCCACATCCACGATTTCTTCCTCAGTAGCCCCCGGCTTGCCATAGGCAATATTGTCGCGGATGGTGCCCGAAAAGAGGTAGGACTCTTGGAAGACCACGCCGACGGACGCGCGCAGGCGTGAAGCGGTGAGGTCATCGACGCGGTGGCCCAGCACGTCGAGGTGGCCAGCCGAGGGGTGATACAGGCCCAGCAGCAGGTTGACCAGGGTGGATTTACCGCCGCCCGATTCACCCACGAGCGCGACCTTCTGGCCCTCGTGCGCGCTAAAGGAGATATTTGTAACGACGGGTTTTCCTTCTTCATAAGCGAAGGAAACATCATCAAAGGCAAAGACCGGCGCGCCGGGCGTGGGCTCCAATGGGGTAATAGGGGTGAGGTTCAGATCGGGGGTGCCGGAGTCTGTGATGGCGGCGACCAGCTCGCGCGAGGCGGTGGGCTCCAGGTCTTCTTCCATGACCTTGAAGTAGTCGCGTGAGCCGGCGATAGCGCGCTGGGCCGTATCGATCATCCAGCTCATCATGAAGACGGGTTGCTTGGCCATGGTGACCATCTGCAAGAGCATGACCATATCGCCGATGGAGAAGTGGCCTTCAAGGGTGCGCCAAAAGATGACCGCATAGATGCCTAAAAAGATTACGGCCATGGCGATGCCGCGGAAGGTATCCATCATGTGCCACCAGCGGGACTGCGGCCGCGTGGTATCGACTACGGTGCCATAGCGCTGGGCAAAGTGGTCCAACTCGCGGGATTCGGCGACGAAGGACTTGGTGACCTTGACCTGGCCTATGACCTCGGCGAAGCGGCCATTGGCTTGGTCGATGTTTTCGTTTTTAATGGCTTCAAATTTTTGCCAGCGCTTCGAGGTCAGCGCGGTCAGCCACATATAAATGGGGAAAAGCAGCGCCAATAAGATGGTCAGCGGCCAGTAGTACCAGGCGGTAATGGCCAATACCGCGATGGTCTGAATGATCATCGTGAAGAAATTATTGGCAAAGGACTGGATAAACTGCGTGATATTCGCGATGGAGCGATCCAGTCGGGCGATGATCGTGCCGGTGACCTGATTATCGTAATAGCCCTGCGGCAGCGCCAAGAGCTTGGCAAAGTAGCGGTTGGATAAAATCTGGCGCAGGCGCGAGACCATGACATCGCCGATGTAGCTGCCGATATTGCGGAATAGGGCATTGGCGGCATCAGCCAGGAAGAGGGCGAGGGCTAGGAAAAGGACGGAACGAAGGGCATCGCCAAGCGGCTCGCTTGTTTGGAGGGCCTCAACGATGATGTCGGTGGCTTCCCTGGTGAAAAAGGGTGAAATCAACGCAAGGACGGCGGTGACCGTCGCTGCGAGCAACACGCCGAGATAATAGGGCCACAGGGCAGAAGCGCTGCGGGTAATGCGTACGAGGGATTTCATGGAGGGATGCTCAATTCAAAGACGCGTAGGGAAGTAGAGTACCTAAAAGAGACAGTCCAGTATGCCACACGCCACGGCGCGCAGCCCAGATGCATACCTTGGGCGGGCTTTCGGCTAAGGTATCTGTGCAGAAATAAAGTTATCTTCGCGTGCAAAGGATCCATCCACGGTGAAAATTTCTCACACTTTAGGCGCAGGCGTGGTCAGCCTTCTCGCCGTGACCCTGGCCGGATGCAGCATTCTCCAGCCGGAAGAGACCGGGCTGGGGGACAATATCACCGTCTCCAGCTCAGAAGAAGCGCCTTATCAAGCGGAAGACACCGACGATAAGGAAGTCACTTCCAACCTAGCGAGCCCGGTCAAAGATGCCGGCCTCGGTGTCAGCTGGGAGCTGCAAGGAGTGTATACGGACAATAATTCCGGCGGCTCCGTGGTAACCATTTTGCTCAAGAACGAAAACGAAATGGCCCTGCCCACCGATGCCTTCGATGACCCCGTCCTTGAGCGCGCCGACGGGAATGGCGGCTGGTCTAAGGTAAAAGCCCTGCCGTATGACGAGAACTCCGCGCCTGACGTGGAACCCCCGGGCCTCGATCACCCGCTGGGCGCGGGCGCCGCGGTCAACCTCCAATACCGTTACGATGTCGCGCCGGGTAACCTCTGGAATGCCCGCCTGCACATTGGAAACGTCACGTGGGTGGGGGATCTGAACCTATGACGGAACGGGTAGTCCTGGCGGGTGCTGATGGAAAAGCCATTGGTACTGCGCTCAAATCCGAGGTGCATACCACCGACACCGCCTTGCACTTTGCCTTTTCCGCGTGGGTTACCTGCCACGGAAAGGTGCTCATCACCCGCCGGGCGCTGGGCAAGCAAACCTGGCCCGGCGTGTGGACCAATTCCTTCTGCGGGCATCCTGGTCCGGGGGAGGCGACTGCCGATGCCGTTACTCGCCGCGCCGAATTCGAGCTAGGCATTCCCGCGGATGCGTTATCCAACTTGCGCGTGGTGCTGCCCACCTTTTCCTACCGTGCGGTGGATTCTTCCGGCTTGGTGGAAAACGAAATCTGCCCCGTCTACTGCGTAGAGCTCGACTCCCAAGCGCAGTGGCAGCCGAACCCGGACGAGGTCGACTCCTGGGAATGGGTCGAGCCCGCCCGGCTTATCGCCGCGGCCGATGCCGTGCCGGCGGTATTTAGCCCGTGGATGTGCGAGGAACTGGCGGAAGCCGAATTGCGCGCGGCGCTTCAGTCTTTGGCGCAGTAGCAGTTAGTCTTCCTCATAAAACGCCGCCGCCACGTAATCAAGGGTGGCATAGGCGATGCGCCTATCCCCGGTATCCAAATCAAATTCGAGCACGCGGTGGTCGCTGCCATAGTTGGGGAAGCCCGGCTCGCCGGTGGTGGCGAAGTGGCAGAGCCACTCGTTCAGCTCGCAGTCGGTGCCGAAGAGCGGGTAGAGCTCATCGCAGTGCAGCGCTGGCTTAAGCTTCCTCGTAAACTCCATCATCCAGGTTGGCCCCGGTGCGCCGGAGGCCACCTGCGCCGTCCAGCGGCGAACGAGGGAATCGCCGATCATCCGGCCCATCAGGCGGTCCGGGTCCACGTACTGCGCGAGCTGGCGCCATTGCGTGTAGCGGCCGTGCGGGAAGCCGAAGCGCTGGGACAGGTAGTTACAAATAAACTTGCCCAGGGCCATATTATCGATGCGCTTGCCGGCCGGGAGATCGTAAAACTCATCCCGGGTGGAGCTCACCACGATGGGGATATCCGCCAGTTCGGATGCCTGCATCGGCGCCGGGCCGAGGGCCAAGTCATAGCGGTGCTTCTTGCGGAACTTTTTATAGCCCTTTTCCAATGCCTCGGGCGAGAGCGATTCCAGGGCGCTGCGCTCAATAGGTACCGAGAGGTACCTGTGCAATCCCGCCACGCGGTGCTCAAAGGTATCGCGGGGGTAGGCGGGCGAGAGGGCGAGGACGCGCCGGAAAGCGCCGCGATAGTGATCGCGCCGGGCAAGCCACAGGCTAATCGCCGCGCCGGCGGATTGTCCTACCAGGGTGATATTCGTTTTATCCCCGCCAAAGGATTCGATATTGTCCTGTAGCCACTCCAACGCCAGCACGCAGTCATCGATGCCCCGGTAGCGGTCCGCTTCATCGTCGGCAAAGCGGGCGAAACCAGCCAGGCCCACGCGGTAGCCCACCCGGACTTGGATGATGCCCTTGCGGGCCGTTACCGTGCCTGGCACCCGCTCGTCCTCATGCGAGCCGCCTTCAAAACTTCCCCCGTGGATATAGACCACCACGGGGCAATCCGTCGCGTTTTCCGGGGCAGTAATACTGAGCGCTACCTCATCCGGTTGCGGTGTGCGCGCATCTTGGTCGAGGGGCTCATCCAGCGGCCGCGCCGTGGAAAAGCGGCTAGGGATTTCGCAAAAGCGCAGCGAATGAAAGTAGGAGAGGCCATCGCGGCTAAAGCCGGTGATGCGTCCAGATGGGGTGGCAATGGTAACGGGTATCTGTGCGCTCGACATACCTGCCAGATTACCGTGGGGCAGTAATATAAGGACCCATGGAGTGGTTGACTGACGTGAGCAGCGCATTTTCGCAGTTCTTGGTGCAGGCGCCCGTGTGGGTACAGATGATCATCGTGGTCATCATCGTGGTGCCCATCATGATTGGGCTGGCCTGGTGCCTGATGTGGGCCGTGGACCGCAGCGCCGTCCTAATTTCCCAGTTTCGCAATCGCGGCACTACAGTAAAAGACCATGGCTGAACAACATTCGGAGGGCGCGGGCGATAACGCAGCGAGCGGCGACGTGCCCAGCGCCAGCTCGGATAGGATCCAGCCGGTCGATCCCCGCGAAGGCCTGTGGGATCCAGAGCGCAAAAAGGATGAGCGCGCTGCAAACCCGCTGGTTGCTGGCACCTCTCAGCCCGTTCGCCGCAAGCGCTCTCTGCCTAAATCCCGGGTCTCGCTCACGCTGTGGTCCATGATTGCGTTAGTTCTCATCGTTGCGCTTATCGGCAGCCTGTGGCCCTAGGACAAACTGGTGGACTGCTCCAATAAATGGACCACTCTGGTGTTATAAGCCGTGAATAATTACAGCTTCGATCGTGGGTGAAACGCGTTGATACGCCAACCGGTTGGTACAGTAGGCACAGATTATTATTAGCTGTGCGAAAGGACATCGCGTGACCCTGCAACAAGTGCACACTCCGGCGGATTTTACCATTGAGCCGGGGGAGACCTGCCTCACCGCCCTGATGGATACCGCGAAGAAGCGCCCGCACGGCGTCATGTTTACCCGCCCAGCTAATTACGAGTGGGTCAATGTCACCGGTAAAGAGTTTATCGATGAGGTCTTTGAAGTAGCCCAAGGCTTAATCGCGCTAGGCGTCGAGCAGGGCGATCGCATCGCTCTGATTTCTGCTACCCGCTACGAATGGTCCCTGCTGGACTACGCCATCTGGGCCGCCGGTGCGGCATCGGTTCCGGTTTATCCTTCCTCGTCCGCCTCCCAGGTGCGCTGGATTATCGAGGACTCCGGCGCGGTGCTGGCGATTACCGAAACCCGCGAGCACTCCGAATTAGTTGAAAACCTGGTCCTACAAGACGATGGGGAACCGAATTTGAAGGGCTCGCCATCGCAGCTGCGGCGCGTTTTAGAGATTAATTCCTCTGCCATCGATACCTTGAAATTCGAAGGCCGCAGCGTTGGCACCGACGAGGTGTCTGCCCGCATCGCCGCCACCAATACCGATGATCTGGCCTCTTTGGTTTATACCTCCGGCACCACCGGCCGCCCGAAGGGCTGCATCCTGACGCACCGGAACTGGCTCTCGGAGGCTAGGGCGCTGACCACCAACCCCATCGGTGTCTTCGCCGTGCCGGGCAGCCATACGCTGACATTTTTGCCTTTGGCACATGTCTTTTCCCGCGCCGTATCGATTGCCGTGGCCATTCGCGGTGCCTCGCAGAACCACTGGTCCGATTTTTCCACCATCTCCATCGAGTTCGCCCGCTCTCGCCCCAACGTCATTTTGGGCGTGCCGCGCGTATTTGAAAAGGTTCGCAACTCCGCGGCCTCGAAGGCGGCGGATTCTGGCATCAAGAGCTTTCTTTTTGAACAGTCCGAAAAGATCGCCATCGAATACTCGAAGGCACTCGATACGCCGGACGGCCCAGACCGGCTGCTGAAAATTAAGCACAAGCTCTTTGACAAGCTGGTCTATTCCACCATTCGCCAGGGCGTAGGCGGCAATGTTCGGTACTGCATTACCGGCGGCTCCGCGATGGGCCACGATCTGTTGCACTGGTTCCGCGGCATCGGCGTGCCCATCTATGAGGGCTACGGCCTGACCGAGACCGCCGCGGCCGCTGCCGTGGACTACGTGGACCAATCCATTGGTACCGTCGGCCCGCCTCTCGGCGGGGTTACCCTCCGCATCAACGATGACGGCGAAGTCTGCATCAAGGGCGGCATGGTATTCGAAGGGTATTGGAATAACCCCGAGGCCACGGAGGAAGCCTTTGAGGACGGCTGGTACAACACCGGTGACTTGGGGGAAATCGACGATGATGGCAAGCTCACCATCACCGGGCGCAAGAAGGACCTGATTGTTACCGCGGGTGGCAAGAACGTCTCGCCTGGCCCGATGGAGGACATCCTGCGCGGCCACCCGCTGATTTCGCAGGCCATGGTCGTAGGCGATGGCAAGCCGTTCGTGGGAGCGCTTATCACCCTGGACCCGGACATCCTCAAGCGGTGGAAGCTGGACCACAATATCCCAGAAAACCGCTCTATGGACGATATCGCTACCGATGCCACCCTGCGCGCCGAAGTGCAAGACGCCGTCAACAAGGTCAACTCCACGGTGTCCCATGCGGAAGGCATTAAGAAGTTCTACATCCTAGAAAGCGACCTTACCGAGGATGAAAATGAGCTTACGCCAACGATGAAGGTCAAGCGCAACGTGGTGGCGCAACGCTACGCCAGCGCCATCGAGCACATTTACAAGCGCTAGAAAGGCGTGAAACGGGTACACCCGAGGATTTTATTCCTCGGGTGTTTTCCTTCTTGCAGGTCACCATGGGCGAAGCGCGAACCTGCCATAAACCTGTGAAACGCTTCGGAGTGTCGCACTCTCGCGGTAGACGATCTGGCATAGAGTCATGAGTCGTCGCCGAAAACCTCAACCTCTACTAGAGGTTAGAAAATGAAAACCGCGGAAGGAGTGGCTCGAAGCCTATGCAGAAGATCGCCGCCGAGCTGCGTCACCGCGAGCTCACCCAGGAGATTTACAATATCGGCGACGAAGTCGCGGAATACCTCGAGCACCTCATTGAAGCAATCGAGGATTGGGATGAGGAACTGTCCATGGATTGTTTGGCGGAACTCGGCGATATCGTCGACGACGCCCGCGTGGACTCGGGGCGCTGCGTGGGTGAGCTAATTGGGCTTCGCCAAGCGCTCGTGTCCGGCGTGCGTTCGGGAACCATTTCTGCCGCTCCCTCCGGCGCGAATGATGCGGAGGAGCCGGAGCAGCTCACCCCGCGCCTGTTGGATGAGCGCTATCCCATTGCCAAGCCCATCGTTGTGCATGAATTGGCAGAAGCGCTGCGCCAGCGCACACAGGCGGTAGCAGATTACCTGCGTGAGGTCGTGGAATACGTGCTGGAGCAAACGGATGCCGTCGCCCGCAACCTCGACATGGTCTCCCTACCGCACCTGTATAAGTGTACCGGGGAATCCGCGCTCATCGCCGTGCAGGCGTGGAAGCACACCGTGCTCGATACGCACCCGGCGTACGTGCGCTCCATGCGCGGGCATAACCCGCCGCAATTCCTAGAAGAACGCGCCCGCATTGCCGTGGTCGTAGAAAAAGTCCGCGCCAAGCGCGAGGCAGCCCGCCGGGCCACAACTGCATAGTTCCTTTAGACTTCCTTGCTTAAGGCAAGGGGAATTTAGCGGCCACCGAGATTCCCTCTCTCGGTGGCCGTCGCATTTTTAGATGGACACCCTGCGTGGACTAGAACCTTGCGTGGCTTCATCTTTAGCGTTGAATGGCTCAGTTGTGGGACTGCTGGGAGCGTATAGCGTTCTGGCGCGCGGAGATAGTGGCCGTGACCTCAGAGATAAAGCGCTCCGGGTGCTGAACTAACTGCTGCGGGGAGCACCGTATGACGATAAAGCCAGCATCGCGCAGGCGCTTGTCGCGGGACCGCTCAGCGTGGTCCCGCGGCTTCGTTGGTGCCGCGGTGGATGGGGCATCGGCAAGCGGCTGTATGGAGGTGGTAGTGTCATCGCCTGGTTCGGTGATGTCGATGACGTAGGTCTTATTGATGCAGAGCTCCGCGGTGATGCCGGGCAGGGCGGTGTAGTGGACCTCGAAAAACATCGGCCAGGGAAAATCCGCCTGGATGAGCAGGGCACGGGCAAAGGAAGCATAGGGGGAAGGGGAGGCGGCGCAGCTGTGGTGGATAGCTTCTCGCACGACGGCACTATTGCGTACCCTGCCCATCTGGGCGAATTCCTGACTAAGAGCTTTCTTCGTAATTCCTGCGCGCAGGGCAGAATCGGCGGCAATGAGGCCCTCGCGAAAACCGTGGAACCGGGCAATATCGATTACCGCCCGAGCCGGAGAAACGGTACGGGCGCCGTGTACCAGCATCGGTTCGGGTAATTTCGTTTTGCGGTAAATGCGTTCTGGATTGCGCCGGTCCTTATTAGGCAAAGAGTTATGGGGAAGGGCCATTTCCACCTTTTCTTCGGCGGAGGCAAGCACCCATAGCCCGTGGACGCGGGCGGCGGATTTGGAAATGAGCACCGCGGTATAGGCGCTGCGGGCGGCGGCAATGGCGCGCAGGCGCAGCTGAGAGGACAGGTTCAGGCTGTGGTAATGTTCGCGGTGCACCGCGATGCGGGGTGCGAGTTTGAGGTAGGTGCCGTTATCGAGTTCGTGCCAGAAGGTGGGATGGTTGTGCCGGATGGACGGAATATTAGTTAATGCTTGGTTCATGCCCTCGAGCACATACGAGGAGCATGATGCCCGCTACCCGAATGCGCGCAGGCTGTGGAGTTCTCGTTGAATCTTCACTAAGTGTTAATCATGATTCCCCAGTGGCGCCACGAGCTCAAGTTATCCACACCTGCGATAACAATGGGTTGCGTGACTGAGTTCGATTAGTACGAATCGATGACCAAGCTAGCTGCATGCTCGCGCAAGTAGTCCCGAAGGTAGGGCAGGGCAAAGTCTACTTGGCCACTGGCTGGTATTTCGATTAGTTCCGAGTCAAGCAAGCGGCGCCGGTAATTGGATGCATATTGCGAACTTTTTCCTAGGCGGGCCGTGATATCACTCATGGATGAGGGGCCATTGTCTTGAGCCATGTGGAGCAGGAATGTCCGATCGATGGGGGAAAGCTCCGCTAGGGCGGGCTCATGGACTAGCTGCCCTAGCTTTCGTCGCGCTTTGGAAATGCCTTCCTGCGCAGCTTCCACCGAAATCGTATTGTCTGTTCGGTGGCGGAAAGCCCATAGGCCGACGAGCTGAATCATAAAGGGATATCCCTGGCAAGCGGTTACGGCAGAATTCAGTGCGTCCTTGTCCCAATTAACCTCTGTTTCTTCTACGGGAGCATTGAGTGCCTTCCGGACGTCCGTATCCGGCACTCGGTCCAATTCAATGCGGTTCGCACGGCGAAGAAAAGTGACAGGATTAGAGTCATCTTGGCTAGCCAAAAGCGGTTTAATTGAGGATGGGATTCCTGCCATGACTACAGCAATATTTTCCCCTTCTCGCACGAGGTGCTGGATGGTAGCTCCAAAATCGATGACCTCATCACTGCGCTGGTGGTGCATTTCATCCAAAGTAATGAGCACCCCAGTGGGCTCGCTGTGGGAAATCCGGTCTAGTTCCCGCTGCGCATGGAGGAGGTCTTTCAAGGCCCTTCTTAAGGGGTAGGTTTCCGCGGATAATGTTCTTGAATCCCATTCCATGCCGATGCCCAATTGGAAAAGGTGCAGGTTGAAACCTTTTAGCGCTGCCCGGTTGAGGTGAAGGGTATTAATAATTTCAGCACGGAGCCGTTCCGCAAAACCGGCAGATGCCGTGTCATTAAGGATGCGCCACCCGCGATCTGACGCGGTGTCTTCGAAGGCATTGAGCAATACCGTCTTGCCGATACCGCGCGGACCCACGACGAGGGAAATGCGTTCATGGGATCCGGGGCCATCGTCCAAGGCATAAGCAAACTCCTCGATGGAGTCTTTACGGCCAGCCAGGTAGGGAGGCGTGGCCCCAAGCGTGGCGGTAAACGGATTCTTCCGGGTGGTCATAGTCCAAGTGTAAAACACTGCGCTTGTGTACGCTTGTTTATCTTTTGAATTTTGTTTATAAAACTATTAGGCATCGAAACCAACGGGGACGGTTGGTTTCGATGAGGACGCTATACCGCTGGGGGAGGGGTGACCTTGTCCAGCTGCTCGGTAATCTGCGGCCACAGCTGGCCCATGATGTCATCCCAGGTAAGGATCCACACGGCCTTGTCCTTATCTGCCTTGCCCACGACGACGAGCTGCTCATTGCGGGAGCGCATGTGATCCAGCGTCTTTTGCACGGTGGTGGCAGAAGAGACAGAAATCGGGGCGCGGGAGAATTCGAGGACTGGGGTATCGGGATCCGCCATGAGGGTATCGCGCACGTGCACCACGCGGGGGACGCGGGAATCCTTGGGGAAGACGAGCACGCGCATGATGTTCTTGCGCAGGACGAGCTCTTGGAGCTGTTCCACGGTGGCATCGGAAGGCAGGGGCACGACCTCTGAGCCGTGGGCGCGCGCCATGGCACCCACCGTGGAGTTCTCGAGCTCGATGACATCGGAAATTTGGTTGGCGGAATTATCGTCGAGCGCGCCGGTCTCGCGGGAGTGCTCGACCAAGGTGCGTAGCGTCTCGGCATCGTAGCCGGCGGCGCCGGCGCGGTCGACCGGTTCCTCGCCGGTCATGGCCACCAATTTATTGGCCATCGTGTTAATCCACTTCAGCAGCGGGCGGAAGACCCACACGAACCCGCGGGCGGGAATGGCAATGACCTGCAGGGCGGATTCTGGGTGGGCGATGGCCCAAGACTTAGGCGCCATTTCACCCAGCACCAGGTGCAGGAAGGTGACGATGAACAGCGCGAGGATGAAGCTGGCGACATCGGCAATGCCCAGCGGCAGGCCAAGGGCCTCTAGCGGGGTCATCAGAAGGTGATGGACCCACGGTTTGGTCACGGCACCGAGCACGAAGGTGGCGGCGGTAATGCCCAACTGCGCGCCAGCCAGCATGATGGTCAGCTCATTGAGCGAGCGCAGACCGGCGCGGGCGGTGCGCGAAGACTCCGCGTTTTCTTCGAGCCGGTTGCGGCGCGAACCCATGAGGGAGAACTCGATGACCACGAAGAAGCCGGATGCGGCGATGATGAGCAGCGTGACGATGAGGTTGAACCACCACGTATCGGTCATTATGCCTCCTCCTCTTCGTCATCGCTGTCGTGGACATAGTCCTCAATGAGCTCGATGGCCAGGGAGGATGGCACGTGGCGGTCCACGTCATCCACGCGCATGCGGATGGAGCGGGTGGGTGCTTCATCCTGATCCACCCAGTCATCCGGCTCTGCCTCCAAGGCGATGGTGTGGATTTCGCCCACCTCAGGCAGGGCACCGGCGTGCGCGATGAGCAGGCCGGCGATGGTTTCGAAATCGCCCTCTGGAAGATCGTGGCCAATGGCGCGCTCGATTTCATCCAGCGGGGTATCGCCATCGACCAGCCAGTGGGATTCGTCCTGCTCGGTAATTTCTTCGGTTTCCTCGATATCGTGCTCATCGGTGACATCGCCAAGAATCTCCTCGGCCAGGTCCTCCATGGTGACGATGCCGACGAATCCGCCGTACTCGTCGATGACGCAGGCCAGCTTTTGTTCTTCGCCGCGCAGTTCATCGACGACATCGGGAAGCGGCATAAGCTCCGGAACCACCAGGGGCTCGCGCATGATGGCGGTGGCGCTGGTGGCGGCAGGGAGATCGGAGCCCAGGACATCGAAAAGATGCACCACGCCGATGGGATTGTGCTCATCATCGATGACGGGGTAGCGCGTATGGTTCTCAGACATCAATTCGCGCACCTCGCCCAGGGTGGTGCCAGGATCAATGACGTCCACGCGGGAGCGGGGGATCATGGCGTGCTCGACGTCGTGCTCGGGAAAGTCGAGCAAACGGTCCAAAACCATGTACGTGTCCTCATCCAAGACGCCGGTTTCGTGCGAGGAATCCACGATGGATTCGAGGTCATCGGCAGTAGCGGAAGAGTCGACGTCTTCTACCGGCTCGATGCGAAAGAGCTTCAAAATCGCATTGGAGGAATACTCGAAAAAGCGGATGAGCCAGCCGAAAATGCGCAGGTACCACTGCGTGGACGCGGCCAGGCGCAGCGCCGTTTTCATGGGCGCGGCGATGGTGTAGTTCTTAGGAAAAAGCTCCGCAAAGAGCATCGTGGCGATGGTGGAAATAAATAGCGCCGCGATGGTGCCGATAGCCACGGACACGCCGGTGGGAATTCCCACTCCGCCAAGCAGCACGCCAAGGCCCTGGCCCACCAGGGGCTCTGCCACATAACCAATAAGCAGGCCGGTAATGGTAATGCCGAGCTGCGCACCCGAAAGCATGAAGGAGGTGCGCTTGGTGATGTCCAGCGCGCGCTGGGCGGATTTATCACCTTCAGCGGCCATGGACCGCAATTGGGTGCGGTCCACGGACATGAATGAAAACTCTTGTGCCACGAAATAAGCGTTCGCGACGATGATGAGCCCGATGACGATAAAGCCTGCCAGGATCATCATAATAGCCGATAACATGAGTTACTCCCCACCGCCTATAAGGTGGCGGGGACATCGACTGGGAGGCTCCACTGAAGGTACCTTTCTATACGCGGGAAGTTGGCAATATACTACATGTTTAACACCCATTTCGGCCATTTTGTTCCCTGCCTATTAGAGTTTGATTCATGACTGAACCATTCGGGCTGTATATCCACGTTCCCTTTTGCGCCACCCGCTGCGGTTATTGCGATTTTAATACTTATACCCCCGGCGAGTTGGGCAGCCCGCGCGATCTCACCGGCCCTTACCTCGATGCCTTGAACAAGGAGCTGGAGATGGCGGCCACCCGCGTGGGGCGCACCGCGGATACGGTCTTCATCGGCGGCGGCACGCCCTCACTCCTGGGCGGGCAGGGCCTGAGCCGCATCCTGGATACGGTGCGCTCTACCTTTGGGCTTAGCCCAGGCGCCGAGGTCACCACCGAGTCCAACCCGGAGTCCACCTCGCCGGAGTACTTTGCCGCGCTTGCCGATGCCGGCTTTAACCGCATCAGCCTCGGCATGCAGTCCGCCTCGCACAGCGTGCTCCAAGTGCTCGAGCGCGCCCACACCCCCGGACGCGCCTTCGCCGCCGCGCGCGAGGCCCGGGAGGCAGGCTTCCAGCACGTCAACCTCGACATGATCTATGGCACGCCCACCGAAACCGACGATAACGTCCGCGAGACCTTGGACCGCGTGCTGGAGACCGGCGTCGACCACGTCAGCGCGTACTCGCTCATCGTAGAAGACGGCACGCGTATGGCCCGCAAGGTGAATAAGGGGCTGCTGCCCGCCCCGGATGAAGACGTGCTGGCCCGGCGCTATGAAATGATTTCTTCCACCCTCGAAGACGCCGGCTTCGAGTGGTACGAGGTCTCCAATTGGTCGCTGCCCGGCGGCGAATGCGAGCACAACCGCATCTATTGGGTGGACGGCAACTGGTGGGGCGCAGGTCCTGGTGCGCACTCCCACCTAGGCGACGAGCGCTTTTATAACGTCAAGCACCCTAGCCGCTATATCCAAACGCTAGGAAACGGCGAGCTGCCCATCAAAGACAGCGAAACCCTAACGGGTGCCGATCGCCACATGGAAAAGGTGATGCTGGGCCTGCGCCTGCGCGAGGGCATCCCAGAATCCTGGCTCGATGCCCACGCTGCCCCGGCATTGGAGGACTTCATCGACCGCGGCCTGCTCGAGCGCGCCGGCCAGCGCGTGCGAGTGACCAAGCCTGGGCGCCTGCTTGCCGATGGTATCGTCTCCGACCTCCTCATCGCCGAAGAGTCCTAGCCGCCGTCAGAAATTCCTTATATTTGCCCCTGAACCACCAAAACCCCTTATATTTGTCCCTGAACCACCAAAACCCCTTATTCGGCCTTATTCTTGTTAGACTTTGGGCATGGACGACGCACTCAACCCCTATACCCCAGGCTCTGGGCTTGCGCCGACGGTTCTTACGGGGCGAGACAAGGATTTACAAGCCTTCGATAACCTCATCAAGCGCGCGGAAAACGATCTTTTGGGACGCCCAATGCTGCTCATTGGTTTAAGGGGCGTGGGAAAAACAGTTTTATTGAATCAGCTTAAAACTCGTGCGGATCAAAACGACTGGCTGACGGTTAAAGTCGAGGCTTCCCAGGGAACACGAGGTCACGAAAGCGTCCGTAGAGCGATTGCGGATGGGCTGGCAAAAGCATCTCTTCGTTTTCGTGCGAAAATCAAAGTTAAAGAAAGCGCAGCGGCATTAACGCGGGCAGTTGCGGCTTTTAATGTTTCATTAGGGGCTGGCACGATTGATTTGGGTGTGGAGCCGAAAGAATTTCCACCTTTAACAGGAAATCTGGAACTTGATCTACAAGATGTGGTCTCTGCAACTGCGGAAGCATTGCGGAAAGAGAAAAGAGCGGTGGCGCTGTTCATTGATGAAATGCAAGATCTCGATGAAGAGATGCTCGAGGCCTTGATTTCTGCGCAGCACGAGGCAGGTCAAAATAGGCTCCCGTTTTATATCATCGGGGCTGGACTGCCGAGCCTTCCAGGAAAGGTGGCGCGTTCACGCTCTTACGCAGAGCGAATGTTTGAAATTCACAATATTGACCGTCTAGGAATGATGCCGGCACGGCTCGCTTTATCTGAACCTGCGGAACGCCAAGACGTGGAATTTCAGGATGATGCATTGGATCATCTCGTAGAAGTTAGCGGCCAGTATCCTTACTTTCTGCAAGAATTCGGTTCGCAGATTTGGAGAGTGGGACAGAGTTCTCCATTTTCGCTCAATCATGCGCAGCAGGCAGCACGGTTGGGCATCAACCAACTAGATTCTGGGTTCTTTCAAGCTCAGTGGGACCGGGCTACCCCTGCTGAAAGGGAATACCTGATCGCTATGGCGGAAATCGGGGGTGAATCCGCTGAGACCAAGGATATTGCTGAATTTTTGGATAAGGAAACCAGTAAATTGGGTCCAGTTCGAGCAAACCTTATTAATAAGGGGCTGATTTATTCACCCGAACATGGCAAGGTGCGATATACCGTCCCCAATTTTCAAGAATTTATTAAACGCCGTAGAGAATAGGAGCGCTGAGAAGTGTCTACCTCAACTGATGCCCGCCGCAAGGAGGTCCTGCGGGCCATCGTTGCGGATTACATTGCCTCCCAGGAACCCGTGGGCTCTAAAACGCTGGTAGAGCGCTACCGGCTGGGCGTTTCTTCCGCGACCATCCGCAATGACATGGCCGTGCTGGAATCGCAGGGGCTGATTTCGCAGCAGCATGCCAGTTCTGGGCGCGTTCCCACGCAGCAGGGGTACCGGCAGTTCGTTGATTCCCTGCACGAGGTCAAGCCGCTTTCTACCCCAGAGCGCAAAGCGATGCTGAGCTTCTTGGAAGGCGGGGTAGACCTCGAAGATGTCCTGCGCCGCTCCGTGCAGCTTTTGGCCCAGGTCACTGAGCAGGCGGCCGTGGTGCAGCTGCCCAATTTGAAGGTCTCGCGCGTCAAGCACTGCGAGGTCGTCACGTTGTCCCCGGTGCGGGTGCTGCTGGTGCTGATTACGGATAACGGCCGCGTGGATCAGCGCAACGTGGAACTAGATGAGGTCATCGACCAGGATCAGACGTATCGCCTGCGGGACATCGTCAATAATGCGCTGGTGGGCAAGACGCTTACTGATGCCTCCGTGGAGCTCGCCCACCTCGTCGATGACGCCCCGCTGGATATTCGCCACCACGTGCTCAAGGTGGCGACCACGCTCATTGAAACCTTGGTGGAACAGCCTTCCGATCGCTTGATTTTGGCGGGTACCTCGAACCTCACCCGCGTCGCGCGCGAATTTCCGGAAGGACTGCCCAAAATTATCGAAGCCCTGGAAGAACAGGTCGTCGTGTTGAAATTGCTGGCACGCGTGCCGGACTTAGGCAATGTTTCCGTGGTGATCGGGGACGAAAACGAAGAGGATCAACTGCGCGATGCCTCCGTCGTTGCCGCCGGGTATGGTTTTGGAACCGGGGGACAGGCGGCGACGCTAGGTGGCCTTGGAGTGGTGGGGCCGACGTTTATGGACTATTCGGGAACAATCTCTAAAGTCTCTGCTGTTGCACAATACGTGAGTGAAATTTTGGCCGGCGAGTAGTGCGAGTAGACTAGCCGGTCGCTACATAAATTTTTGCAAGGTAATACCAACAAAACGATCGAGAAGGAATATCTCTAACAGTGGCTCGTGACTATTACGGCATCCTCGGTGTTGATAAGGACGCAACGGACCAGGAAATTAAGAAGGCGTACCGCAAGCTGGCCCGCAAGTATCACCCGGATGTGAACCCGGATGATGAGGCAGCGGCGGAGAAATTCCGCGAGGCTTCGGTTGCCCAAGAAGTTTTGCTGGATCCACAAAAGCGCCAGATCGTCGACATGGGCGGCGACCCCATGGAGCAAGGCGCCGGTGCCGGCGGATTTAGCGGCTTTGGCGGCGGTGGCTTGGGCGATATCTTCGCCGAGTTCTTCGGCGGTGGCGCCGGCGGCGGATCCCGCGGGCCTAAGTCGCGTGTGCAGCCCGGCAACGATGCCCTCCTGCGCACCCGGATTACCCTGGAAGAAGCCTATACGGGCCTGAAGAAGAAGGTCACCGTCGATACCGCGGTGCTGTGTGACTCCTGCGGCGGCACCGGCTCGAACTCCAAGTCCAAGCCCGTTACCTGTGATAACTGCAACGGCATGGGTGAAATTCAGGAGATGCAGCGCAGCTTCTTGGGCAATGTGATGACCACCCGCCCGTGCCCGAAGTGCCAGGGCTTTGGCGAAATCATTGAGGATCCCTGCAACCAGTGCGCCGGCGATGGCCGCGTGAAAAAGCGCCGCGACCTTACGGTCTCCATCCCGGCTGGTATCAACGATGGCATGCGCATCCGTATGGCCTCCCAGGGCGAGGTCGGCCACGGCGGTGGCCCTGCCGGTGACCTCTACGTGGAGGTGCACACGCAAGAACATGAGGTCTTCCAGCGCAATGCGGATGACCTGAACGTCACCGTGCACGTGCCGATGATCGATGCTGCGCTGGGCACCAACTTCACCATCGATCAGCTCAACGGCGAGGAGCTCACCATCGATATCGAGCCGGGCACCCAGCCGGGCGAGTCCATCAAGGTGGAAGGCGCAGGCATGCCACGCCTGCGCACCGACGGTTACGGTAGCCTCTTTGCCCACGTGGACGTGGTCGTGCCCAAGGATCTGGACCGCAAGAGCCGCGAGGCGCTGGAAAAGATCCGCAATACCCGCGATGAGGGTGCCCGCGTGCGCACCGCCAGCGACGGGCAGGAAGACTCCTTCTTTACCCGCCTGCGCGATAAGTTCCGCCGCTAATGTCGTTGCCAGTCTTCATCCACCCAGATCTCTCCGCCGCCCAGGCCGGAGACAGCATCACGCTGTCTGGGCCCGAGGCGCGCCACGCCGTGACGGTCAAGCGAATGCAGCAGGGGGAGAAGCTGGCGCTTATCGATGGCACCGGTATCCGCCTCACCCTCACCGTCACCGAGACCTCGGGCAAGGATCACTTGACCGGCACCATCGAGTCCGTTACCCAGCTTCCGGAGCCGAATCCGCGGGTAACCGTGGTGCAGGCGATCCCCAAATCCGAGCGCGCCGAGCTAGCCGTTGACCTGGCTACACAGGCCGGGGCGGATGAGATCATCGCCTGGCAGGCGGATCGCTGCGTGGCCAAGTGGGACGGGAAGAAGGCGCCGAAGGCCGTCGTCAAATGGAAGGCCGCGGCCGAAGCGGCCGCAAAGCAATCCCGGCGAGACCGTATCCCGCAGGTTCGCGGCCCGCTGACTACCCGCCAATTGGTTGCGGAGCTGGCAGAGCACGCAGAATCCGCGAGCGTGTTAGTCCTGCACGAGGAAGCCACCGACTCTATCCGCGAGGTGGACTTGCGCGGCGAGGTCTTCCTCTTAGTCGGACCTGAGGGCGGCATCGGGGAAGAAGAGCTGACAACGCTGAGCGAGGTAGGAGCCGTGCCCATCAAATTAGGCCCGGAGGTTCTGCGCACCGCCAGCGCGGCGATGGTGGCCTTGGCGGCTATCGGCATGCGGACTGAGCGCTGGTAGCCTATTAGACGTGCCTATCATCACCAAGAAATGTGAGATCGATTCCGCGTATGTCAGCAGCGTTTTGGGCAGCGCGGACGATAACCTCCGCGTGCTCAATGACCGCCTCGATGCGGACCTTTTTGCCCGCGGCAATATTGTCACCGTCACCGGTCCCGATTACGAGGTAGCCCGCGCCGCGAAGATCCTCGATGAGCTCGAGGCCATCGCCAGGCGCGGCCATGCCGTATCTACCGATACGGTCAAGCACACCATGGACATGGTGGCCGTAGAGGCGCCGCAGTCGGTGGCAGCGGCGATGGCGGCGGACATCGTCAAGCGCCGCGGCAAGTCCATCCGCCCTAAGACCGTGGGGCAATCCGAATACGTGCAGGCCATCGACAATAATACGGTGGTCTTTGGCATTGGCCCGGCCGGTTCCGGCAAGACCTACCTGGCGGTGGCGAAGGCCGTCCAGGCGCTGCAAAATAAGCAGGTCTCGCGCATCATTCTTACCCGTCCGGCGGTTGAGGCGGGCGAAAACCTCGGCTTTTTGCCAGGCACGCTCAATGACAAGATCGACCCGTACCTGCGCCCGCTCTATGATGCGCTGCGGGACATGCTCGATCCGGAGATGATTCCCAAGCTGATGGATGCCGGCATCATCGAGGTTGCCCCGCTGGCGTATATGCGCGGGCGCACGCTCAATGATGCTTTTGTCATCCTCGATGAGGCGCAAAACACCACCCCGGCGCAGATGAAGATGTTTTTGACCCGCCTGGGCTTTGGCTCCACCATTGTGGTCACCGGCGATATCTCCCAGGTAGATCTGCCACGCGGGCAGGTATCTGGCCTGCGTATTGTGCGGCGAATTCTCAATAACGTGGACGATATCCACTTTGCGGATCTCAGCGCCCAGGACGTGGTGCGCCATCAGCTGGTGGGCCGCATCGTGGATGCCTATGATTCCTTTGACAATAAGCAGGCTGCGGAAAACGAGGGGAAATAAGTGAGTATCGAGTTTCTCAATGAGTCGGGTTTTGATGGCGTCAACGAGGAGATGCTGATCGATGTCGCCTCCTATTCCTTCGGCGCAATGGACATCAACCCCGATGCGGAATGCACCATTACCTGCGTGGACCTGAAGTCCATCGAGGATCTGCACATCCGCTGGATGGACTTGGAAGGCCCTACCGATGTAATGAGCTTTCCCATGGATGAACTTACCCCCGGTGCCACTTCTGGTGGCGGGCGCCCCGATGCCGCCGATCCGGGGCCTGCAATGCTTGGCGATATCGTCTTATGCCCCGAGTTCGCCCTCCGCCAGGCCGATGCCGCCGGGCATTCGCTCGGCCACGAGCTCGCGCTGTTGACGGTGCACGGCTGCTTGCACTTGCTGGGCTACGATCACGCCACCGCGGCGGAAGAAAAGGAAATGTTTGCCCGGCAGAATGAACTGCTGGCGGATTGGTACGATGACCTCGCCGCACGCGGGAAGAGCTACCAGCCAAAGCCCTCGGGCCCGAAGGCCTTCCCAGACGCTGCCGAGCGAGCACGCCTTGATGAGCAGGTACCGGGCGGCGGCATTCCCGCGATTGGGGAACCACGCGACGAGGAACCCCGAGAATAATTTCGCCCCTTCCTTTGTCTCTGTGCACAGTCAGTAGCACAATGGATAGCTATGACTATCCTTTCCATCCAGTCTCATGTCACCTACGGCCATGTGGGAAATTCCGCGGCCGTCTTTCCCCTCCAGCGCGCCGGCCACGAGGTGTGGCCCGTGCATACGGTGAATTTTTCCAACCACACCGGATACGGTGACTGGGGCGGGCCGATGATTCCAGCCAGTGATGTCACGTCGATCATCGATGGCATCGAAAAGCGCGGTGCTTTTGAAAACATCGACGCCATCCTTTCCGGCTACCAGGGCGGCTCCGACATTGCCGATGCCATCGTGGATACCGTCCGCCGCATCAAGGCCGTCAACCCCAAGGCGCTCTACGCCTGCGACCCCGTGATGGGTAATGCGAAGTCGGGCTGCTTCGTTTCCGATGACATCCCGCCGCTGCTACGTGACCGCGTAGTACCCGTTGCCGATATCATCACTCCCAACCAATTCGAGCTGGGCTACCTCACCGATACCGAGGTCAGCACCTTGGACCAGACCTTGGCGGCGGTGAAGAAGGCGCAGGAAATGGGGCCGAAGACGGTACTGGTTACCTCCGTCAAGCGCCCGGAAACCCCTGCGGATCAGATCGAGATGCTCGCCGTGGACGGTGAGCGCGCATTCTTGCTCTCGACCCCGCTGTTGCCGTTTAAGCGCAACGGTTCCGGCGACGTGACCGCCGCGCTGTTTACCGGCCACTACGTTGAAACCCATGACGTGAAAGAAGCGCTGCGCCGCACCGCATCTTCCGTCTACGAGCTTCTGCGTACGACGTATGAAGCGGAATCCACTGAGCTGCAGCTTATTCAAGCTCAGGACGCCTTCGCCCACCCGAGTATGCAATTCCAGGCGGAGGAGCTCTAAAGCTGCACTGGTGGAGTGGTGTGGTCTGCAATCCGAGACAAGTAATCCGCTGTTTTGGTGCATAACTTGCTGAATACCTATAAAGTGATAGGTGTAACGTAATCAACGACGTGATTGGAGTCCCGTCTTGTCCAGCACCGGAAGTATCAGCGCATCCCCCGACGGCCTGTTGATGGCCCTTATTCAATACCCAGTTCCCGTAGTCAATTCCCCGGAAGACGTTCAAGCAAACGTCGATGAAATCTGCCGCATGGTGGCCTCGACCAAGGCTGGCTACCCAGACCTAGATCTCATCGTCTTTCCGGAATACTCCTCTTCGGGCCTGAACACCAAGATTTGGTCCTACGATGAATTCCTCATCGGCCTCGATGACCCCAAGGTGGACCAGTACAAGCAGGCTTGTAAGGATAACGACGTCTGGGGCGTCTTCTCCATCATGGAACCCAACCACGAAGAGGGGAAGCCCCCGTTCAACACGGCGATTATCATCAACTCCGATGGCGAGATTGCGCTGCACTACCGCAAGCTGCAGCCATGGACCCCCATCGAGCCGTGGTACCCGGGCGACTTGGGGATGCCGGTATGCGATGGCCCGAAGGGGTCCAAGCTCGCGGTCAATATTTGCCACGACGGCATGTTCCCTGAGCTCGCCCGCGAAGCCGCCTATAAGGGCGCCAATGTCTACATCCGCATCTCGGGCTATTCCACCCAAACCCAAGACCAGTGGATCATGACCAACAAGACCAACGCCTTCCAGAACCTCATGTACACGGCATCGGTGAACTTGGCGGGCTATGACCAAGTCTTCTACTACTTCGGTGAAGGCAATGTCTGCAACTATGACGGCCACATGATTTCTGAGGGCCACCGCAACCCGGGCGAAATCGTTACTGCAGAGGTATTCCCAGCGCTGGCTGATAAGGCGCGCATCAACTGGGGCCTCGAAAACAACATCTTCAACCTGGGCAATCGCGGCTACGTTGGCTACCCAGGCGGAAAGACCGAAAACTACCTCACCTGGGTAGAAGACCTTGCCAAGGGCGAGTACAAACTACCGTGGTCCGATGATGTCCGCATCAAGGACGGCTGGAAGTACTACCCGGACGGACCGCAGCTTGGCCCGCTTCCGGATGAATTCAAGAAATAGACACCCGGCTAAATCTCTTAGCTATTGAAGGCCCCGCACCCTCGTTTATTTTGAGGGTGCGGGGCCTTCGGGCTGGTGTTGGCCTAGAGGGAAAATCAAAAGGTCAGGGTCCTCGGGTATATCTGAGCGCGATTTGCTACATTTCAGGCGCGAATATGCTCAGTTGTTGCAGTGGACCTGTAGCATCTGCGAAAAGGTAGACGGGATACAGGTTCGAGGCACCGCTCTAGAGGCCTTCCCCTTGTGTTTCCGAGGGCGTTCCCGCGAGAGAATCTTCGTCATAGAATTCTGACGAGGCTCCACCCTGCGGCGGTCCCGAATATGGAGCGCCGCCGTTGCAAAGTTCTGGCCACTCGTCTGGATAAAGCAAGTATCCATTAAGGCCACCGCATACTCCTTCTGCGCTCACGGAACGCTGGAGTGCAGGGGTATTGCACAGTTCAGTTTGGTGCGAAGAGCCATCAGAAAATCTCCCGACTGCGCCAAGGCCCATTTCGCAGTACAACAGCTCTGGCTCAGCGGCTGCCGCTTGTGGTTGTGCGCCTGACTCCTCAGTTGCTACTTGGGCTTCTGGCTCTGCTGGGGTTTCGGAGGTGGGCTCTTGAGTAGTGGATTGTGCAACGTTGCTCGAAGAGGACGCACTAGATGAGCTGGATGATGAACTAGTAGAAGTACTTGTGGATTCCTCTTCGGAAGGCGAAGGGCCAGCATCAGGGGATGAACAGGCACTAATGGAAATGGTGAGAAGAGCGCCCAGGAGCAGTAGGGGAAACTCGGTTGGCATGGCGGAGTGCCTTTCAGGAAGCGGTGAGAAATACACCGAGGAGGAGAGAACGGTCTTAGCTTAGCCTGCAGATTTGTTAGCGCGTGAAACAATCGGAGATTTTGGTGCGGTGGGTTATCATTGCAGGTAATGAGTTCTGACATTGATACACAGTTTGATGCGGCATTCGAGGGCCTGCCAGATGACCCCGATGATGCTGCTCCGGAAGCCGCCGGGGAGAAGGCAGCTCCGTTAGATTATTCGCAGTACACGGATACCCCAGAAGGATTCCGCTCTGGATTCGTATCCTTTGTGGGCCGCCCGAATACGGGTAAATCCACGCTGACCAACGCGCTGGTGGGCCAAAAGATCGCCATTACCGCGGACCAGCCGGAAACGACCCGCCACACCATCCGCGGTCTGGTTCACCGCGAGGACGCACAGGTCGTCGTGGTGGATACACCGGGTCTGCACCGCCCCCGCACCTTGTTGGGCGAGCGGCTTAATGAAGTGGTTAAAGAAACGTATGCGGATGTGGATGTCATCGGCTTGACCATTCCTGCTGATGAGAAGATCGGTCCGGGTGACCGGTGGATCCTGGATAATGTGCGCTCGATTGCGCCGAAGACCCCCATCATCGGCATCGTGACCAAGCTGGATAAAGCCTCTAAGGACCAGGTGGGCGCGCAGCTTTTGGCCTTGCACGAGCTCTTGGCGCAAGAAGATCCGGAGGCCGTGGTGATTCCGGTTTCTAGTAAAAAGGGCGTGCAACTGGATGACTTGGTGCAGGTCATCGTGGAGCACTTGCCGGAGGGCCCGAAGTTCTACCCGGATGATCACATCACGGATGAGGGGCAAGAAAAGCGCATCGAAGAACTCATCCGTGAGGCTGCGCTCTCTGGCCTGAAGGCAGAGCTACCACACTCGGTTGCGGTGCAGATTGATGAAATGCTGCCTTCGCGCACGCGTGAGGGAGTGCTGGATATTCACGCCATCATGTACTTGGAGCGTCAAGGGCAAAAGCGGATCATCGAGGGTAAAGATGGCCTGCGTTTCCGCCGCATCGTGGGCAATGCCCGCAAGGAAATCATGGAGCTACTGGGCCAGAACGTGTACCTGGATCTGCGCATCAAGGTGCTGAAGAACTGGCAATCTGATGCCAAGTCGCTGGGCAGGCTCGGGTTCTAAAAGGCCATGCGCGAAAATTATCGCGACCGCGCCGTGGTCATTCGCTCCTATGATTTTGGGGAAGCCGACTGCGTCATCGTACTGCTCACCCAAAACCATGGGTTGGTGCGTGCGGTGGCCAAGGGCGTGCGCCGGGCAAAATCCCGCTTTGGATCGCGGCTGCAGCTCTTCGTCAATTTGGATGTTCAGCTGTATGTGGGAAAGAACCTGGCCACGATTTCCCAGGCAGATACGGTAAATTATTTTGGCGCGCGCCTCATTGAAGACTACGAGCGCTATACGGCCGCCTGCGCGGTCTTGGAATCGGCGGAGCGGCTCATCTACGCGGATGGCGACGGCGACCCGTACCTCTACAACGCAGGCGTAGCTGCGCTCGAGCAATTGCAAACCGATGAGCCGACACAAACGCTTGATGCGTTCTTATTGCAGGCCATGGCGCATGCCGGATGGGCGCCGAGCCTCTTTGATTGCGCCCAGTGCCAGCGCCCCGGCCCGCACCACGCCTTTCACCCGGCCGTCGGCGGCGCCGCTTGCCACGAATGCCGGCCGCCAGGTGCTGCGGAGGTGGATCCGGAAACCCTGCACCACTTGTGGCTTTTGGCACACGGCTACCCGACGGACCCGACGAATGCGCAGCGGCAGGAGGGGCATCGGCTAGCGCGGGCGCACCTGCAGTGGCACATGGAGCGAAATGTGTCCGCATTACAGGTGATGGAACAGTAAACTGTAGTCCGTGATTACCCCAGATCCTTCTCGCCGCCTGACCCCGCCGACTATCCCGGAAGAGCTGCTGCCGCGCCATATTGCGTTGGTGATGGACGGCAATGGCCGCTGGGCCCAGGAAAAGGGCATGAAACGCACGGAAGGCCACCGCAGGGGAGAGGCGGTGCTTCTCGATGTCGTCGATGCCTGCCTCGCCGCCGGTGTCCCGTACCTTTCGGCCTATGCGTTTTCTACTGAAAATTGGCGGCGCAGCCCGGAAGAGGTGCGCTTTTTGATGGGCTTTAACCGCGATGTGCTGCGTCGGCAGCGAGAGTGGCTCAATGAGCGTGGCGTACGCGTGGTGTGGGTGGGCCGACGCCCGCGCCTGTGGCGTTCGGTAATTAAAGAGCTCGAGACCGCCGAAGAATTGACCAAAAATAATACGAAAATGACGCTGGCCATGTGCGTGAATTACGGCGGCCGGGCGGAAATGGTCGATGGCGTGCGCCAGATTGCGGAAAAGGTCGCCGCTGGTGAGATTCGCCCGCGCGATATTAAAGAAAGCACCGTCGCAGAGCATCTTTATGATCCCGGTATGCCGGACGTGGACCTATTCTTGCGGCCTTCCGGTGAGAAGCGCACTTCGAACTTCCTATTGTGGCAGTCTGCCTACGCTGAGATGATTTATCAGGACAAGCTATTTCCTGATTTCACCCCAGAGGATCTCTTTGCCGCTATTGAGGAATATGCCCGCCGCGATCGCCGCTTCGGTGCCGTGAAGTAGGGAAATAGGGGATTAAAAACAGCGCGCGTGATTATTGTGCGGCGGCGCACTGCGAGCACACGCCGAAGATCTCCGCGTCGTGGCCGGTAAGCTCGAAGTTGTACTCGGTAGCTACGGCCGAAGCCCACTTTTCAATGGGGCCACCATCGATTTCTTCGGTGCGGCCGCATTTGGTGCATACCAAGTGGTGGTGGTGCGCGTCGGTTTCGCAATGGCGGTACAGGGTCTCGCCATTGGGCATGTGTAGCGCATCTACGGCATCAATATCGGACAGAGACTGTAGGGTGCGGTAGACGGTGGTGAGGCCGACCTTTTCTTGCCGCTCTTGGAGCTGGTGATAAATTTCCTTGGCGGAGGCGAACTTGTCGATGTCCCGCAGGACCTCAACAACCGCGGTGCGCTGTTTAGTATTGCGCGAGCCGAGCTTGGGGATACTCTCATGAATGGACATGACATTCATATTATCAACTCTTTTTCAACAAGCGCTATAATAAATCGTCTTTATATGCAGACCTGTTATTAAGAGGCGATTTTCGCCGCGTCTTCCAAAAGGGTTAAAACCTCCGGTGCGACCAGAGAGTAGGTCACCTCGCGCCCATTGCGTTCAGAGCTGACAATCCCTGCCTACTTAAGTACTCGCAGGTGCTGGCTAATCAGTGGCTGAGACTTGCCAGTGGCTTTTACCAGCTCGTGTACGTAATGGTCGCGCTCCGCTAGGCGGGTAATAATGGAAATGCGCAGCGGGGAATCGAGGGCCGCGATAACGCTTGCGGCCGCAGAGTTATTAAATGCTAATTGAACGGTCGTCATAGGGAGTGGGCACCTTCAATACGGTATCTATTATCTGTCGACCACTACTATATTACCTCAAGTTGGTCATTACCTGTACATTAACCGATTTAAATTTGCACCCCCCTGATCGCACTACGGATGGGCGAAAAGGGTTAAACTGAATGAGATTGTCACGACTGTCCCCTACCAGAGGAGTCCTTTACAACCATGGCATCCCTTATCGATACCGTTGTTAATCTGTGTAAACGCCGCGGCTTGGTCTACCAGGCGGGTGAGATTTACGGCGGTTCCCGCTCCGCATGGGACTATGGTCCTCTCGGTGTGGAGTTGAAGGAAAACATCAAGCGCCAGTGGTGGCGCCACATGGTCCAATCTCGCCCCGACGTCGTGGGTGTGGATACCTCCGTCATCCAGCCGCGCCAGGTGTGGGTCTCCTCCGGCCACGTGGAGGTCTTTACTGATCCCCTGGTGGAATCCCGCCACACTGGTAAGCGCTACCGCGCCGACCACTTGATCGAGGCCTACGAGGAAAAGCACGGCCACGAGCCAGAAAACGGCCTAGCGGATATCAACGATCCGGAAACCGGCCAGCCGGGTGACTGGACCGAGCCGAAGGCCTTTTCTGGCCTGCTGAAGACCTTCCTGGGGCCAGTCGATGACGAGCAGGGCCTGCACTACTTGCGCCCGGAGACCGCACAGGGCATTTTCATCAACTTCAAGAACGTGATGACCTCCTCGCGCATGAAGCCGCCATTCGGCATTGCCAATATTGGTAAGTCCTTCCGCAACGAGATCACCCCTGGTAACTTCATCTTCCGCACCCGCGAGTTCGAGCAGATGGAGATGGAGTTCTTCGTCAAGCCGGGCGAGGACGAAGAATGGCACCAGTACTGGATCGATGACCGCTACAAGTGGTACACCGACCTGGGCATCAAGGAAGAAAACCTGCGCCTGTACGAGCACCCCAAGGAAAAGCTCTCGCACTACTCCAAGCGCACCGTGGATGTGGAGTACGCCTTCGGCTTCAAGGGCTCCAAGTGGGGCGAGCTGGAAGGTGTGGCCAACCGCACCGACTATGACCTGTCCGTCCACGATAAGGGCTCTGGCGAGGACCTGTCCTACTATGACCAGGCCAATGACGAGCGCTGGATTCCGTACGTCATCGAGCCGGCCGCCGGCCTGGGCCGTTCCATGATGGCGTTCCTGGTAGATGCCTACGACGAGGAAGAGGCGCCGAACGCTAAGGGCGGCACCGACAAGCGCGTGGTTCTGCGCTTGGACCGCCGCTTGGCGCCCATCAAGGTCGCCGTCCTGCCGTTGTCCAAGAAGGAGGAGCTGTCCACCCCGGCCCGCGAGCTCGCGGATAAGCTGCGCGCCTACTGGAACGTGGACTTTGACGTCTCCGGCGCCATCGGCCGCCGCTACCGCCGCCAAGACGAGGTCGGTACGCCATTCTGCGTCACCTTCGACTTCGATTCGCTCGAGGATAACGCCGTGACCGTGCGCGAGCGCGACACCATGGAGCAAGAGCGCGTAAAGATTGAGGATCTTGAGTCCTACCTCTCCGCGCGCCTGATTGGATGCTAAGCAGATGCACTACACCAGCTGGGATCGCTCCGACCGCGAAAAGCCCGTCCTCCTCGCTGAGGAAGGGCCGGAGCGCCTAGGCGTCTTTGCGGAGCATTCCGCCGAGGTGGACGGCAATTTTTGGCGCGTTGAGGTCAGCGATCTGGGCGCTTCGGTCACGCTTGATGATGGCTCCGTCTACCGCCTCGCCGGCCGCCTCGGCCGCGATAAGCGGCTGGAGGCCTCGCTCAATGGCCGCACCTTTCATTACGTCAATGAAAATAGCGGCGATTGGATCATTGATGACGTCGATGACAACAAGGTGGCACAGTTTTCCGCCAAGAATTCTGGTGTGCGCAAGGCCATCTTGGAATTCGAAGACGATGCGGAGGGTCTAAGCACCGCCGAGATCGCCGGCCTGAGCTGGTTCACCCGCGCAATTTTGGAAAAGAACACCAAAAATTCCGCGTTGGTATGGATCATCACGCTGGTGTTGGCCTCCATCGTTGCCCTGCTGGCGGTGCTCATCTTCTAATGGCGGGAACGATGCCGTGGCAGTGGAACGGAAATACCCTGCGCGACGTACGCGGAACCGACATCGCCTGGGTGCGAGATGGAGTACTGACCATTGCCGGCGCGCCTTCCGGGGATCCCGCACGCCCCGATATGCTTTTTGACGTGGAGACGTCTTTGGACGGTGCAACCGCCTCCCCGCGTTTTTTCCTGCGGGCCCGGCCGCGTGCCAGCCGCGGCGCGGATTCCGGTGCCGTGAAGCATAGTGAAGTCTCGCAGGCGGGATTGACCGTCACGCGCCTGCGCGCGACCTGCGGAGATGCCCACTACCTTTTGGAGCGCTCCGCCATCTTTGGCAAGCAGCGCCGCATCGTGGCCCTTGCCGAAGATGGTAGCGCGGAGGGCACCGAAGTTGCGCGCCTTACCCCGCGGGGCAATGGCCTGGAAGTCGCGGCCTCTGATAACAATGGCCTTCCGGACGTGGATGCGGTGGTGCTGAGCTATAGCTGCCTGCTTGTCGATGCCACACCGCGCATCGTGCGCGGCTAAGCGCCAACAAAGCAGGCCTTCTGCGCCGCGGTTAAGGGGAGCCCCGCTTAGAAGGAGCCGCCGCGGAAACCGCCTCCGCCACCGCCGCCGGAGAATCCTCCTCCGCCGCCACCGAAGCTGCCGCCGCCTCCGCTGAAACCACCGCCGAAGCCGCGGCCACCGCCGCCCAAGATTTGGCCTAAGACCATACCGGTGATGATATTGCCGGCCGCAGAACTCGTCTGCTGGCGTTGTTGCTGGCGGCGGTACTCATCGGAATCATCCTTGGCCCGTTGCAAGGCGGCTTGCGCTGCGGCAACGGCTTCGCGGGAGGATTGCAGAGCGCCGCGGATATCGCTGCGCTGGGTGTGCAGGGCTTGGGCGTGGAGACGCTTGGCATCGGCAAGCGCGGTGCGGGCGCCGGAACCAACGATGCGCCCGCGCGAGGAAATGAGATCCTCGGCGGCCTGAATATTGGATTCCGCCACCGACATTTGCTGGTGGAAAAGCTCGAGCTGGCGCGCGTGAGTGGAGGTCTTTTCCCGCACGCGGTCGAGGCCCTCATCAAGCTCGGTATCGATGCTCATAAGGGCGGTGTGCTGGCCCAAGGGATCCGTATCGCCCTGTTGCTTGGCGTCAGTGACCGCGGCAGAGGCGCGCTTAAGCAGCTCCTCGAGGGCCTCCCAATCCGCCTGGGTTCCCTGGGATTTGCCTTGGCGCTCCAGTTCGCGGGCTTCCTCGGCTTCGCCCTCGACCTCGGTAATGAGCGCGCCCAGATTGCGGCGCGCGGAGGAAATATTCTCCTCGGCGTGCTCTACACCGGTCAGGAGCCTATCGGTGACCTCCGTGGCATGCTCGATATCGCGGATAAGCCCCACGAGCGAACCCTGTTGGCCGGCAGGCTGACCTTGCACCTCGCGGGCTTGGTCCAGGAGCTTTTCCGCCTCATCGAGGGAGGCGCTCGCCAATTCTGGGTTATCCGCAATGGAGGATAGGACCTCTGCGGAGTAGTCCTCTTGGAGCTTTTTCAGGGTACCTTCGGCGCCCGGCAGGCGGGTGCGCAGCCCGACGGTGCGCTGGGTGAGCTCGTCTAACTTAGAGTCGCTTTGCAGCAGCAGGTCTCGCATCCGGGCAAACTCTTCTGCCTGGCTATCTAGGGCGTCATCGGCTTGGCCGCAGGTAGAGACGATTTCTACCAACATTTGCCGGCGCTCGGCCTGGGACTCCGGAACTGCATCATCGAGGCGCTGGCGAATCTTGAAGGCCTTTTGCAGGGTAGAGGTGGAATGATTCATCGCCTTGGTAAACGGGCGGGTGCGCTCGGGCCCGAATTCAGACAGGGCGATATTGAGCTCTTCCTTGCCGCGGCGGATGGATTCATCCGTGGAGACCAACTCTTCCTGGGCCAATTTATCCAAGGTATCTAGCGGTAGCCGGTTTAATTGATCGGTATCTTCTGGCGCAATTTCGCGGGCGGACTCTAATGTCTTAGCCTGATTCTTCTTCGTGCTGCGGCGCGAGTAGTACCAAATGCCACCGCCTGCAGCGACGATGGCGGCGGCGCCACCGCCCAGCCAGGCCATGCCAGAAGAATCGGAGGAGCTGGAGTTACCAAGGGCGGCATCGGCGAGTGCGATCGCAGAAGCGCCGTATTCCTCGGCGGAGAGCTTGCTATAGGCGGCATCGTACATCTGATCCAGGCGGCCTTCGGGCCATTGATCGCCGGTCTGCACGCCCACCTGGCGCTCGTTCACACCAACGACATAGGCCGCGGAATTCGGGCCCTTCTCGTTGACGATGTTGCGCGCATAGCTCTCCGGATCAGTGCCTAGATCGTTTGCGAAGACAACGAAGATGATGAGCGACTGGTCTTTTTGTAGCTGGGTAATCTTCTCATTGATCTCCCTAATTTCCTCGGTGTTTAAGACCCCTGCCTCATCATTTACCCTATCCGTCACCGCCGCCGTATCCGGGGCTTGGGCGATGGTAGTGGTCTCCGCGGCTAAGGCCTGGCCTGCGCCAATGGAGGTGCAGCCGAGCAAAAATGCCGCGATGGTAGCGCGGCCGATTCGTGCACTAAGATTCATGCCCACAACTCTACCTGCCCGAACGCCCAATCCGGAGAACCTCCTTCGCAGGAAGTAGGGTGGGAAGTATTGTGAAATATGTCGTTGTTTTAGGCACCGCGCAATACGATGGCCGCCCCTCCCGCATCCTAACCGGGCGTCTGCGCCATGCCGGGGAGCTGGCCACCTCCCGCGGCCTGCCCGTTATAACCGTCGGCGGCCAGCTGCCCGGGGATCGATTTACCGAGGCCGGGGTCGCGCGCGATTACCTGCGCGAGAACTTCCCTGGGCTGCAGGTATCCGCCGTGGAGGAAGGACTCGATACGCGCGAGTCCTTAGCAGCAGTTATCGATGCCCACGGCATTGCCGATGCCATCATCGTCACCGATCCCTTGCACAGGTTGCGCACGTGGGTCATCGCCAAGCAGGAAGGGCTCAACGCTCAAGTTTCTGGCACACCCTATTATCCCGCTCGGCGCTTGTCCAAGCCTTGGTGGCGCTACCTCGCACACGAATGCGGCGGGCTGTTTTATATTGGGCTCGCCAGCAGTGTTTCTCCCCAGTGCGCGCGTGCCTGGAAAAGGCGCCTGTACCGCATCGAGCTGATGCTGCGGCCGAATCAGAAGCTGCGGCACGAAACGATGCAAAATAAAGACGCAGACCGCACGCAGGGGGAATAGACTAAAACGCCGTGTCTTACTCTTATGCTGCAGCTGATTTTGCCCGGCTGGCCGAAGAACGGCCCAAGGGATCCACGATTAGCGATATTGAAGAACACCGCGGGGTATTCTCCCGCGACCGCGCCCGCGTTTTGCACTCGGCTGCTCTGCGGCGATTGGCGGATAAAACTCAGGTCGTAGGCCCACGCGATGGCGATACCCCGCGCACCCGGCTTACCCACTCGCTCGAGGTCGGCCAGATCGCCCGCGGCATCGGCGCAGGCCTCGGACTCGATCCGGATCTCTGTGACATGGCCGGGCTCACCCACGATATCGGCCACCCGCCCTATGGCCACAACGGCGAAAATGCCCTTAATGAGGTCGCGCAGGGCGGTTTCGAGGGAAATGCGCAAACCCTGCGCATCCTCACGCGGCTCGAACCCAAGGTCTTAGTCGAGGACGCCGATGGCACCGCCTACAGCTTTGGCCTCAACCTCACCCGGGCCGCGCTCGATGGTGCGTGCAAATATCCCTGGACCAAGACCAATCCGGATGGCACCATCAACCGCAAATACGGCGCTTATGATGAGGACGCTGACCTTTTAGCGTGGCTGCGCGAAGGCCATAGCGATAAGCGAAAGTGCATCGAAGCCCAGGTCATGGACTGGTCCGATGATATTGCCTATTCCGTGCACGATGTGGAAGACGGCATCATCTCCCAGCGCATTTCCTTGAACGTGCTGTGGGATTTGGTGGAGCTAGCCCACCTTGCAGAAAAGGGCGCCGAGGCCTTTGGCGGAACTGCCGATGAGCTCTTGGAAGCCGCCGATAGCCTGCGCAACCTCGATGTCATCAACGCTCTTGGGAATTTCGACTACACCCTGCGCGATTATGCCAAGCTGAAAAAGATGACCTCTGAGCTGGTGGGACGCTATGTGGGCGCCACCATCGGTGCCACCTCGGAGGCGAATGCCGAACTTATCAGTGCCAATACGCTCGGCCGCATGCACGGTGACCTGCACGTTCCGCCCTTGGCGCAGGCAGAGGTCAAGCTCCTCAAGACGATTGCTGTGCTTTATGTAATGGATGAACCAGCGCACCTAGCGCGCCAAGACCGCCAGCGCGAACGCATCTACCGCGTCTACGACTACCTCGTTGCCGGTGCGCCCGGTTCGCTCGATGCCACTTTCCGCCTGTGGTGGGAGCAGGCCGATACCGACGCCGCTCGCGACCGCGCCATCATTGATCAGATCGCTTCCATGACCGAATCCCGCCTCGAGCGGCTTGCCCGCCGAAGCGCTGACCTTTCGGGGTTCTTGGACTAGTAGCTATGCAGGCCGTGGGGCTCCTTCGGAGGAACTTCGGCGCTGGTGTTCGCGAAAAGTGCAACCTCTGCTGCTATTTTTGAGGCGGAAAAGTGATATCTGAGGGCGCGCAATGCTCAGTTATTGCAGTGGACCTATAGCATCGCGGAATGTCAGCATCTGCAGAGTAGCTATTAGCGTGCGAGCCTAACGCCTTCATCCTGGGCGATGGCCGCGATGGCCGCGAAGTCATCCAATTCCATTTCCATGTTGGCTGCGACGATGGTGGAGACCTCATTCTCGCGTAGGAATTTAGCTAGATCCTCTAGGCTGCGCGGGCCACAATCCACGCAACCATGGGTGCGTCCTAAGGCATTGAAGAAATCCGTACGGGTACGGATGGGTTCCGTAATTAAAATGCGGTGCACTATTAGTCCTCTGCGTCCGGGATAGAACAGAATGTTTGGTAATGGTCGTCGGTGTAGTACCACACATCGGGGTCGGTTTCGGTGCCGCCGCCGGTGACGATGCGCCTCGAACCGCGATGGTTACTGCCAGGGGTTTCTACCGTGTACTCGCGGTAGTAGTCCTGCGCCTGCTTGGGGAGGACGCCTTCATAATTGCCAAAATGGGAATTGTCATTGTCGGGGTAGTCATAGGGGCCACCGGCGAGAATATCGCCTGCGGTTTCTTCGGCCTCGCTGGGAAGGGAAGAAATAGCGCAGGTCTCATCCGTCGACGTTGCATCCTCATCACCGCCGAGGTCGAAGCCGAAGTAGCTAGCACCTGCGACGATGGCGAGTCCACCAAGGGCCACTGGAAGCGATTTCTTAGACGCTTTGGACTTGGACATGCTCCCTATTGTTGCAGGAAATATCTCGAAAACATAAACGTCCACCGTGTCAAGGCCAATATTCAAAATTGCCCCGTCACGGGGGTGGGAATACCCGGGGAGAGGCCGCCACACATGTGGGTAAAACACGGTGATTCTGTGTACTTGTTGAGTGGCACCGCCCAATGCGACCATCCTGGCTTTGGCAGTTAAGCATCCGATAAATGGGCGGGGTAGTCTGTAGCCATGGCAAAGGGCAGAATTCCGGACAGTGATATCCAAGCTATCCGTGAACGCGCGCCTTTAGAAGAAATTGTAGGCGAATATGTGCAGCTCAAACCAGCAGGGCATGATTCTTTGAAGGGCTTGAGCCCTTTCAAGGATGAAAAGACACCGTCCTTCCACGTCCGCCCGCAGCGCGGTTATTATCACTGTTTTTCCACCGGAAAAGGCGGCGATGTATTCAGCTTCCTAATGGAAATGGAACAGGTCTCTTTTCCGGAGGCCGTGGAAGCCGTAGCGCAGAAGATCGGCTACCACATTAATTACCAGGGCGGCTCGACCGGTGCCCGCAATGAGAAGCCGGGTACTCGGCAGCGGCTAATCGCTGCGAATAAGGCGGTGCACGAGTTCTACCGGAAGCAGCTGGAAACCCCGGAGGCGGCAACGGCGCGCAATTTTTTGCTGGACCGCGGGTTTAGCCGCGAGGTTATTTATGATTTCGAGTGCGGATACGCCCCAGAAGGTTGGGACACCGCCACAAAGCACCTGTTGCGCATGGGGTTTTCCTTTGAAGAGCTAGAGGCGGCCGGCATTTCCAAGATGGGCAAGCGCGGTCCCATTGACCGTTTTCACCGCCGGTTGCTGTGGCCCATTAAGGATCTTTCCGGCAACGTCATTGGCTTTGGCGCGCGCAAGCTCTTTGATGATGACAAGCTGGGCAAGTACATGAATACGTCCGAGACCATGCTTTATCACAAGTCCAAGGTGCTCTTTGGGCTGGATTTGGCCAAGCGCAATATCGCAGAAGGACACCAAGCTGTGGTGGTGGAAGGCTATACGGATGTGATGGCCATGTACGCGGCAGGCATTAAGACTGCCGTGGCCTCATGCGGTACGGCCTTTGGTGGGGAGCACCTGCAGGTGCTGCGCCGGCTCATGCTGGATGATTCCTATTTCCACGGCGAGCTCATCTACACCTTCGATGGTGATGAGGCGGGACAGAAGGCCGCGATGCGTGCCTTTGACGGGGAGCAGAAATTTACCGGACAATCCTTCGTCTCTGTGGCGCCAGACGGCATGGACCCGTGCGATCTGCGCCTTGAAAAGGGCGATGCCGCGGTGCGCGATCTGGTGGCAGACCGCATCCCCATGTTTGAATTCGTCATTCAGTCGGTTATTGCTGATTTCCGGATTGATACTGCCGAAGGCCGCTTGCAGGCTTTGCGGCGGGCGGTGCCCATCGTCGCGCAAATCCGGGACCAGCCCCTGCAGCGCGAGTACGCCCGCCGGCTTGCCGGCTGGGTGGGCTGGAACGATCCGGAAGAGGTGCTCCGCCAAGTGCGCGCGGAGGCGAAGAAACCGAAGAAGGCGGATAAGCCGACGATACGCCGCTTTGATAATGCACAGCCGCAGCCGGCGCAGCAGGATGTGCCCATGATCCATCCGCCCAGCCCGAAGGAGACCCATCTGTGGCCGCAGCGGGAGGCGCTAAAGTTGGCCTTGCAGATGCCGGAGGTAGTTGGCTCGTACTTTGATGGCATTACTGCCGATGCCTACACCAACGACGCCTACCGCATTGTCCGGCAGGCGATTTCCGCAGTGGGCGGGGCAGACAAGGGCGCCACTATGTCCGGGGTGGATTGGATTGCCGCCGTTGCTGGGGAAATGCAGGATCTGACGGGAAGGAATTTCGTCTCCGAGCTGGCAGTCGAGGCCATCCTGCCCACGGACGTAGGCGCAGAAAAATATGCGGATTCCGTACTCTCGCGGCTGCAGGAAACCGTCGTGGGCGATCAGATTGCACAGCTGAAAGCCCAGTTGGGCCGGATGCGGCCTACCGATGATGAGGCCGGCTATAACTCCCTGTTCGCGGACCTCATTGCCTTGGAGCAGGCCCGCCGCGAGTTAAATGACCGCGCCTTTCGCGGTACGCCAGGTATATAAAATCCCCGGGCAGGCACTCGAGCGCTAGTTCAGGTGCTGCGCGGGGAAGGGCTAACGGGGAAAGGTTTTAATCCTCATCGGGTTCATAAATCCGGTCTGCCTGTGGAGCCTGGTTCCCGCGAGCCTTGCCTTTGCCCCGGCGCTTTTCGGAAAGGTCGTGGATTTCGCGCATGCGTGGCTCGGGATCCAGGCGGTTGGCTACCATCTTGCGCGCGGAACGCACCGCGGATTTGGTGGCGGGGGAGTTGACGGTCTTTTGGTAGGCGCTTTTCATTTGGTGGTAGCGCTTGCGGCCCGCTTTGGTGCCAAATACGTACCCTGCGGCGGCGCCGAAGACGAATTGGATCATTATTGACTAATTCCCCTTTATCCTATGCGAGCAAAAGTTCCTCTCTAGCTTACCGCGTAAGTACGGTTTCGCGCCGAAACCGCCCGCTGGAAGTGCCTTCCTGTTTTCATCGGCGCCCATTCGCGCTAGATTGAGTTAATGATTCTTCATCAGCAGCGAGATTCGGCCATGGCCGCCGCGGTGGCATTTGCTGCACTCGCCACGGCGGGCTTGTCCGCGTCTGGTGCCGAACCGTCCGAGGAAACATGGTTCTGGGTGGAGTAGGCAGGGAGGCATCGATTAGCTTGAGCGGTCATATAACTATTTGTTTAAAAAAGCGCTGAGAAAGGTTAGCGCGCAGTTCATATTTCCTTAACGTTAGCTGGTTAGTGTGCAGAGGAAATCACTTCTAGCTGAAAGTTGCGTTATATGACCCGTATTTTCAATCGTGGTGTTTCGCGTCGAGTACTTGCTCTCGGAGCGGCCGCCAGCTTCACCGTTGCTTCCTTTGCACCCGCTGCGCAGGCGGGTGAGCTTTCGTCCAAGGTGCCGCAGGTACAGGGATCTAGCAGTGGATCCAGTATCGGCCCCTCTCCAGTGCAGCACCCAGGCGCGCCGGTTCCTCAGCCCTTTGGTGTGGACTATCTGGCAGGCTTTGAATCCGATATTTCGTCCTACCAATTTGGCAACTATTGGCAGGTTGTCCGCGAGTTTGACCAGATTAAGCACCAGCCTGAGGTCCTTGAAGAAAACATGGATAAGGTAGTGGCCATTAACAATGCGGCTGCCGATGACCCTGAGCTGATCGCCCGTGCGCAATCCGATGCCAAGGCAAGCTCCGGTGGGATGCTCGAGGCCATTTCTGACTCCATGGGGGAGAGCCTAGGCGGCGCATTCCGCGAGGCCTTGGCAGAGCATCGACTGCCAAAGACTCAGTACCTGCTGGGCAATGGCTACGCCGCCCGTGCTGGTGGACTGGCTAGCTCCACCTTCGCAGAAAAGTACTACTTCCGCTATGACCGCCCATTCGTGCAGGCACCCGATGCTATTAACCGCTACGAAGACGAGTCGAAGGATCTCTATTCCACTTCGCCGGCTTTCCCTTCTGGGCACACTAACCAGGCAACGTGGATCACCACTTTGATGGCTTCTATGCTTCCGGAGGTAGGCCCGCAACTAATGCTGCGCGGCGCCGAAGCAGGAAACCACCGCGTCGTACTGGGTGTGCACTACCCATTGGACGTCATTGGTGGACGCATGACCGGTCAAGCTGCGGCGGCGGATCGCTTGAACGATGACCGCATGCGCGATGCATTGCAGCAGGCTGCGCAGGAAATTCGTGAAGAGATTCAGTGGCGTACGGGCAAATCTGTAGAAGAACTCGTCGCACAAGATAGGGCCGATGGTAAGGAATACCGATCCACTACAGATGCTGTAGACGAATACACGGATTTCTTGGATTATGATTTCACTCCAAGCAATCCGACGGATGCGTCGATGGTTGTGCCGCAGGCCGCCCCGGTACTCCTCGCCGCTTCCCACCCGGACCTGACTCCGGAACAGCGCGCCGAGGTGCTACGCCAGACCGCACGCCCTGCCGGCAATCCATTGGATTGGCAAGGCAAGGACGGCTCCTGGCAGCGGCTTAACGTTGCCCGTGCCATGGCGGCGCAAGTCAACGTCAATGCAGATGGCAGCGTGAGCGTCCAAGGCTAGCTTGGTCGCCCGCCCCGAAACCGCCTAGGCCCTCACTGCGAGGACTAGGCGGTTTCGATTATGGCGGCAAGGCCCTGGCCGCCGCCGATGCACATCGTAACCAGCGCGCGCTTGCCGCCGGTGCGGCGCAGGTGGTGCGCGGCGGTAACCACGATGCGGGCACCGGTCGCTCCCACTGGGTGGCCCAGCGAGATGCCGGAGCCATTGGGGTTCAAGCGAGGATCTTCGGGGGAAATACCCCACTGATCTAGTACCGCGAGGGCTTGGGCGGCAAAGGCCTCATTGAGCTCGATGAGATCGAGGTCATCGAAGGTGAGATCGAGGCGGTCCATGACCTTGCGGGTTGCCTCAACCGGTGCGATGCCCATGCGCTCTGGCTCCACGCCGGCAAGCGCCCAACCCTTCAAGACCACCATCGGCTCGAGACCAAGCTCGTCGGCCTTGTCACGGGTGGTAACGAGGACGGCGGCGGCGCCGTCGTTTTGACCGGAGGCGTTACCCGCGGTCACCGTGGCCTCGTCGTCCTGCTTGCCCATCACCGGGCGGAGCTTGGATAGCTTTTCCACGCTGGAATCAGCGCGCACGTGTTCATCCTTGTCCACGATGATGGGATCACCCTTGCGCTGGGGGACGGAGACGGGGACGATTTCGGTATCGAAAAGCGCCTGCTCCTGCGCGCGGGCAGCGTTGTGGTGGGAACGCACCGCAAGCTCATCCTGATCCTTGCGCGACAGGGAACGCTCGCGGCGGAGGTTTTCGGCGGTTTCGATCATGCCGCTGGGGATGGGGTGGTTTTTACCACCGGCGGTTTCGCGGGCCTCCTGGAGGCGATCGCGAAAGACCATGTTTCCGCCCTTCGCACCCCAGCGAATATCGCCGTCCACGGTGTACTCGGTGCGCGACATGGATTCGGCACCGCCGGCGATGACCACCTCGGCCGCGCCGGTGGCGACGTGGGCGGCGGCGGTGACGATGGCTTGCAGGCCGGAGCCGCAGCGGCGGTCGAGCTGCATGCCGGTCACGGAGACGGGGAGGCCGGCATCGAGGGCGGCGACTCGGCCCAAGGCAGGCGCAGCGCCGTTCGGGGAGGCTTGGCCGAGAATGATGTCATCGATGATGTTCGGGTCGATGCCGGATTCTTCCACGATGGTGGATACCACCAGGCTGGCCAGATCCTGGACGGGGACGGATTTGAGCGCGCCGCCGTAGCGGCCGACTGGGGTGCGCTTGGGGTAGCACAGGACAACGTCTTGAGTATGCATGGATTCTCCTTAGGAAATTTCGGTGGTAGTGAGATCGTGGGAAATGGCCGCGCAGGTAGTGAGGAGCTCGGGGAGGAGCTGCGCGGTGAGATCTTGGGTGGAATACACGGAGGTCTGGGTGGAAATATTGATGGCCGCCACAGCGCGCCCGGTGCGATCCCGGATGGGAACGGCGATGGAGCGCAGGCCTATTTCTAGCTCTTGGTCCACGATGACCCAGCCGCGCCGTCGGACCTCGCCGAGGCGGGCCCGCAGTGCATCCTGGGATACCAGGGTATGCGGGGTGACCTGCTCGAGCGGAGCGGTGGTGGCGAAGTACTCATCCAGCTCCGCCGGCGTTAAATCGGCGAGCAGCACCTGGCCCATGGACGTGGCGTGCGCCGGGAAGCGCGTACCGATGGTGATATTGGTGGACATAATGCGGTGAGCGGCGGCGCGGGCGATATAGACCACGGTGTCGCGGTCGAGCACGCTCACGGAGCAGGACTCATCGAGTTTGGTGGATAACTCCCTCAAATGGGGCTGGGAAATATCCGGCAGTCCCAAGCTCGATAGATAGGAGTAGCCCAGTTCCAAAACGCGCGGGGTGAGCCAAAAATCCGAGCCATCGGTGCGGGCGTATCCTTCCGCGACAAGCGTGTGTAAAAAGCGACGTGCGGTGGCGCGCGCTAGGCCTGTGACCTCGGCAACCTGGGCCAGTGTTTGCCGCGGGCGTTCGCCATTAAACGAGTGAATGACATTGAGTCCGCGGGCTAATGATTGCACTACGGGGGTATCTGCCACGGTGTGTCCTCCAAGCTATTTTTAGGGTTAAGTGTCCCAGGTCTCTTCAGTGTACCCGATCGTGTTCGCATTCTGAACCCTTGTGCTGTCTGTGAACCGCACGTAGTCTAAGGCCCATGTTGAATAAAGTCATAGCCTCAGTAGAGGAGGCCGTCGCGGATATCCCGGACGGTTCCTCCATCGCGGTGGGCGGATTCGGCCTTGTGGGTATTCCAGCGCAACTCATTGCCGCGCTGCGTTCCCAAGGCGCGAGCGAGCTCACCATCATTTCCAATAACCTCGGTACGGATGATTTCGGCCTTGGCCTACTACTCAAGGATCACCGCATCGCCCGCTCCATTGGTTCCTACCTGGGAACCAATAAGGAATACGCGCGCCAGTACCTCGAGGGCGAGCTTACCGTCGAATTTACCCCGCAGGGCACCCTGGCAGAGCGCATGCGCGCCGGTGGCGCGGGCATTCCGGCCTTCTACACCAAGGCTGGCGTGGGCACGCCGCTTGCCGATGGCGATATCCCCACCCGCTACAACCCCGACGGCACCATCGCGGAGACCTCCGCACCGAAGGAAACCCGCGAGTTCAACGGCGAGCTCTACGTCATGGAAGAAGCCCTTACCCCGGACTTCGCCTTCGTCCATGCCGCCCGCGCGGACCGCTTTGGCAACCTTGCCTTTAATAAGACCGCGCAGAACTTCAACCCCGATGCGGCCAAGTCCGCCGATGTCACCATCGTGCAAGCGGAGCAGCTGGTTGAAGCGGTTCCGCCCGCAGAGGTGGATGTGCCCGGAATCTACGTGGACCGCGTAGTGGAAGTGGGCAAACAAGAAACCGGAATCGAATTCAGGACGGTGAGCAAGTAATGACCTGGTCACGCGAAGAAATGGCGGCACGCGCCGCACAAGAACTGGACAATGGTGACTACGTCAACCTGGGCATCGGCATGCCGACGCTCATCCCGGGCTACCTGCCAGAGGGCCGCGAGGTGGTCCTGCATTCTGAGAACGGAATCCTGGGCGTTGGTGCCTACCCTGAAGAGGACAAGGTTGATCCGGAGCTCATCAATGCCGGTAAAGAAACCATTACCGAGGCCCCAGGTGCATCCTTCTTCTCCTCGTCCGAGTCCTTTGCCATGATCCGCTCCCGCGCCATTGACGTCGCGGTGCTCGGTGCCATGGAGGTATCCCAGTTCGGCGACCTGGCCAACTGGATGATTCCCGGCAAGATGGTCAAGGGCATGGGCGGTGCGATGGATTTGGTGCACGGCGCCAAGCGCATCGTGGTGATGATGCAGCACGTATCCAAGCACGGCGATTCCAAGATTCTGGCAGAGTGCCAGCTGCCGCTGACCGGCGCTCGCTGTGTGGATCTGATTATCACCGACCGCGCTGTATTCACCGTGGACGAGCTGGAGGGCCTGACGCTTATCGAGGTCGCCGAGGGTGAAACCGAGGAGTCCATCCGTGAGGTCACGGACGCACCCTTTAAGGTAGCGCTCGATTAATTAGTTGTGGACGTGAAAATCGCCGCTTCCCGGGAGAGACTGGGAAGCGGCGATTTAGTGTTTCGCGGGTGGATTAGACATCGCGCAGGTCCACGCCCTTGGTTTCAGGCAGAATGTACATGCTGATAAGCGTCAGGATGCACAGTGCGACGACGTAGAAGCCAGAAGCCCAGGTAAGGCCGTGGGCTACGAACCACTGGTAGATATACGGTGCGGTACCGCCGAAGACGGCAACGGACAGCGAATAGGCCAGGCCGATGCTGCGGGTGCGCTGGGCGGTGGGGAAGACCTCGGACATGATGGAGGACAACAGCGCGCCGCCGGCGGCAACGATGACCACACCGACGGTGGAGGCCACCAGCAGGGTCCATGGGCGATCATCGATGAAGTTCATCAGTGGGATCTGCAGGATGGCTAGGCCGATGGCGCAGATGTAGATCACTGGCTTGCGGCCGATTTTATCGGACAGGCTGCCCCACAGCGGTAGGGCAATGAGACCGGCGGTCTGTGCGGCCACGGTGACCCAATAAGCACCCTGAATGGACATCCCCTCGTGGCTAATGGCGTAGGTGGAAACATAGGAGGTCCACGTGTAGTGCGAGGCCGTAACGCCGGAGACCATACCCACGACGAGCAAGATATTCTGCCACGCCGGGCGGACAACAGAGGCAGGCTTTTCCGAGTTCACGGACTTCTTGGTGCGCTTCGGAGCCTCAACGGTGGGCTCGGCGCTATCGATTTCCTGGAAGTGATCCGATTCCTTCATGTGGCGGCACAGGTACAACGCAACCAACGCTGCGGCGGCACCCAGGAGGAACGGAATGCGCCAGCCCCAAGCGCCAATCTGCTCGTCCGTCAGGACCAGTGAAATGCCGCCACCCAAGACGTAGGCGATGACCGAGCCGCCGAAGATGGAGACATAGACCATGGAACCCCAGCGGCCGCGGTGGGCGTTCGGGGCGATCTCAGGGATGTAGCTATTGGCAGCTGCGGATTCACCACCGTGTGCAAACCCCTGTAGCACGCGGATGAAGAGCAGGCCGACGGAGGCCCAGATACCAATGGATTCGTAGGTGGGCAGCAAGCCGATGAGGACCGAGGCGCTAGCCATCATGATGATGGTGGTCATCAAGACGGTCTTGCGGCCGCGCTGGTCGGCGATGTGGCCAAAGACGATGCCGCCCAGCGGGCGGACCAAGAAGCCGACGGCGAAGACACCGAAGGTGGCAAGCAGTGCGGAGGCGTTATCGCCCTTGTCGAACATCGCCGCGGCGATGAACGGGGCGAAGACCGCATAGGAGCTCCACTCGTACCATTCCAGGACCTGGCCGGTCAGGCTGGCTGCGAGGGATTTGCGGTCTGTTTTTGTCGCGCCCGATGACTTAGTGGGCGTGGGGCTCGGCGGGGCGGTAGAAGTCATTGTTCCTCCTAGGTATGGGTCCGAAATGTTGAGAAGGATATTACGCACATCACACTTCGCTTAGACCGCGATGTAGGCCACGAAAGCGGCAGCGCTACAGGGGCTGATTTGGTTACCGACTAGAAAGTGCATGTCGTCCACCACTTTTCAGGGGGAATGCCCATAAAAACTCGCTGTTCACTAAGTGAACGGTAGTGCGCACTGTGACCCCGTATAGGGGTATTTGTATAAATTCTTTGCCGTGACGAGCTTGGAATTCGTAGGAAAAGGTCATTTTTGGCCGGAATTCCGGCGCTGAAAATTTAGGTGTGGTGTAGCGTGTGAGCCACGACACGGAAGGTTCTCGAAGAGTCTTGAACCACCAAAGTGAACCATCACTGTGAACCAACCGAGTCTTTCCGGAGCCACACCCTAAGGAGGGATTTATGACTGCTCTTAGTCCCGAGGAACTAAGCACAGAAGGCCTCGCCGAAATCATGGCCGCGGGCGGACGCCCGGCCGATAGCGAGCGCAAGATCAACATCATCGATACCACCCTGCGTGATGCGCACCAGAGCATCTGGGCCACCCGCATGACCACGAGTCACATCCTGTCGCTGTTGGATGACATCACCAACGCCGGTTTCGAGCACGTGGACTTGGTAGCGCCCATCCAGTTCGACGTGTCCGTGCGCTACCTCAAGGAAGACCCGTGGGAGCGCGTTCGCCTCGTACACGAGAACGCCGCGCCGGGCACCAAGTTCCGCGCCCTGATTCGTTCCAAGAACCTGGCCTCCTTTGACTTCCTGCCGGATGACGCCATCTTGAACTGGACCGAGCGTCTCTACGCCAATGGCTTCCGTGTGATCGGTTCCTTCGATGGCTTGAATGACATCGACAACATCGACCAGGGCCTCAAGCTGGCTAAGGAACTCGGTGCCGAAACCTTCGGCGCATTGTCCTACTGCTTGAGCCCCGTACACACCGATGACCTGTACAAGCGAAAGGCCACGGAGCTGCTCGAGCGCACCGATGTGGACCGCATCATGCTAAAAGACGCCGGCGGCCTGCTTACTCCGGATCGTTTGAAGACCCTCATCCCGGCGATCCGCAGCTCCATCGGTGACGTCCCGCTCGAGGTACACACCCACTCGCTGACCGGACTGTCCCCGCTGACCTACCTCTACGCTGCAGAATTGGGCGTGGACTCCATCCACACCTCCATCGCCCCGCTGGCCAATGGCCCGGGACAGCCGGCCACCCAGGCCGTAGTGCGCGATCTTCGCGCACTGGGCTACACGGTGGACGTTGACGATGAGCGCATCGATTCCGCCAGCGAGCGCATTCAGGAAATCGCCGATACGGAAGATAAGCCAGTTGGCGTTCCGCGCGCATTCGATGGCCTGCACTACATGCACCAGCTGCCCGGCGGCATGCTCACCAACTTCGAATCCCAGCTGGAAACCGCTGGGTTGGGTGACCGCTTCGAAGAGCTGCTGTACGAGGTCGCACGCGTGCGCGAAGAGCTCGCATACCCCATTATGATTACGCCGTTCGCCCAGTTCGTAGGAACCCAGGCCGTCATGAATGTGACGACGGGTGACCGATACTCCGTGGTCCCGAACGAGATTAAAAAGTACGCCTTGGGCTACTATGGCGAGCCGCTCGCCCCGCTGGACCCAGACGTGCTGGAGAAGATTATGGCCAACGGTTCCTCCGAAATTACGGAGGAAATCCCAGAGCTCAAGCCGGTTCTGCCGGACCTGAAGAAGGCCCACCCGGACGAGGACATCGACACCCTGTTGCTGCGCGTGATGTTCGCCGGCAGCCAGGTCGATGAAATGAAGCGCTTCGTGGCCGAAGGCCGCGGCGGCGAGGGCGAAGGCGTCAAGGGCGGCGTCCTTACCTCCCTGGTACAGCAAATCTACGACTCTTCCGATACCACCGACTTCCACCTCAAGACTTCCGATTTGGAAATCAACCTCACCAAAGGAGAAAAGTAACCATGACTGATTCCACCAACTTGCACGACCTGAAGTCCCTGCTGAAGTGGGCCAACCTGTCTGATGACATCCAAGAGCTGCAGATCAAGTACGGCGACGTCGAGCTCGCGATGTCCCGCACCCCAGGCGGCCTGAACCGCCCGGCACCGGCTCCGGAAGCCGCTCCGGCCGCAGCTCCAGCTGCCGCACCAGCACAGGACGCAGCCCCAGAGGCCGCCCCAGCCCCAGCCGCTGAGCCAGAGTCCAAGCCTGCTCCGGCGCAGGAGGAAGCTCCGAAGGAAGAGGCAAAGGCCTCCGGTTCCGGTGAGCCGTCCGCAGAAGGCGAGACCGTGAAGGCTCCCATGGTCGGTACCTTCTACGCCGCTCCGAAGCCTGGCGCAGATCCGTTCGTCAAGGTGGGCGACGAGGTTGAGGTTGGCCAGGTGCTGTGCATCGTCGAGGTTATGAAGCTGATGAACAACATCGAGTCCAAGGTTGCTGGCACCGTGAAGGAAATCCTTGTAGATAACGAGGACGCCGTGGAGCACGGCCAGCCCATCATGGTCATCCAGCCGAAGTAATCGACCTGGAGGAAAATATGTCAGATCTACTAGGTAGCGTGCTCATCGCTAACCGCGGTGAGATTGCGCTTCGCATCATTCGCGCCTGCAAGGAATTGGGCATCAAGTCCATCCTTACTTATTCCGAAGGCGATAAGGACTCCTTGCCGGTAAAACTCGCTGATCAAGCAGTGTGCATCGGCCCGGCGAATGTTTCCAAGAGCTACAACAGTCCCGAGCTGGTCATCTCCGCAGCCATGGCGTACAAGGCAGATGCCATTCACCCGGGCTACGGCTTCTTGTCCGAAAAGCCGGACTTTGTCCGCATGGTGGAAGAAGAAGAGATCGGCTTTGTTGGCCCTTCGGCTGAGCACATTGGCTTGATGGGTGACAAGATCGCGGCTAAGCGCATCGCCAAGTCCGCCGGTGTTCCCACCGTTCCGGGCTCCGACGGCGTGGTCACCGAGTTCGACGAAGCGCTTGAGGTTGCCCATAACACCGGCTTCCCGCTGCTGATTAAGGCGGCCGCCGGTGGTGGTGGACGCGGTATGCGCGTCGTGGAATCCGAGGACACGCTGGAAAAGGACCTCAACGAGATCATGAATGAGGCTGAGTCCGCGTTCAATGACCCGTCGGTCTACATCGAGCGTTTCTTGACGGATATCCGCCACATTGAGATCCAGGTGCTGGCCGATGGCGAAAACGCCGTCGCCCTGGGCGAGCGCGACTGCACCTCGCAGCGCCGCAACCAGAAGCTCATTGAGGAAGGCCCTTCGCCGGTGTTGACCGATGAGCTGCGCCAGGAGATGCAGGAAGCCGCGATTAACCTGTGTAAAGAGGTGAAGTACAAGAACGCCGGAACCATCGAGTTCGTCTTCGATAACACCGAAGATAAGTTCTACTTCATCGAGATGAACACCCGCATCCAGGTGGAGCACCCGGTTACGGAGATGATCACCGGTGTGGACCTCATCAAGGAGCAGCTGCGCATTGCCTCCGGGCAGAAGCTATCCATCACCCAGGATGATGTGGAGATTCGTGGCCACGCCATCGAGTGCCGCATCAACGCCGAGGATCCGAACCAGAACTTCGCGCCGCGGCCGGGCAAGATCGAGCACTACCGCGTGCCAGGTGGCTTCGGTGTGCGCATGGATACCCACATCGAAACGGGCTACACCATCCCGCCGTTCTATGACTCCATGGTGGGCAAGCTCATCGTATGGGCAGAAGACCGTGATGAGGCCATTACCCGCATGCTGCGCGCCATCGACGAGCTGCAGGTAGAAGGCGTTGTTACCACGGCGCCATTCCAGGCCATGCTGTTGGACAGTGAAAAGTTCCGCAGTGGCGAGTTCAACACTGGTTACGTTGCCAAGTTGCTGGAAGGCACCGACTCGATCCCTACGGATGACTAAACTCGGCTCCTTCTAGCGAGAGAGTGCAGGTTCCGCTTTTGCCGGCCTGCACTTTTTTGCATTTTAAGCCTCTAAAATTACATCTCTATTTAACGCCTGGTTCCAGGCTTTGCTTAGACCTAAACCTGTGGGGGAAGGAAAAACAATGTTGGTTATTGCCGCCATGCTGGTCGGCGCCATCGTGCCGGCGCAAACGGCCATTAATACACGACTGCGCGAGTCCGTGGGCTCGCCCATCGCCGCCGGGTTCTTCTCCTTCATTATCGGCTTTGCCGTCTCCGCCATCCTTGCGCTGATAGTCACCGGTGACGCGATACCGGACCTGGCGCTGGCGGCCGCGCAACCGTGGTGGGTGTGGCTCGGCGGCTTTATGGGCGTGGCCTTCATCGTGGGAAATATCCTGCTCTTCCCGCGCATCGGCAGCGTAGAAACCGTCATCCTTCCCATCCTGGGACAGGTGACGATGGGCCTTATTTATGATCTGACCGGCCTTTTCGAATCCCCCTTGGTTCCCGTCGGCCCGCTGCGCATCCTCGGCGCCCTCATCGTGGTGGGCGGCATCGCCTTGGTGCTAGAAATCGGCCGGGGCGCTGCCACCACGCGCGCGCAAGCCACCGGGCTTTCGCTGTGGCTGTGGCGGGTCTTCGGCGTGCTCATCGGCATGGGCTCTGCCACCCAAACCGCCGTCAACGGCTACCTGGGAGGCGCGTTGCACAGCCCCATGCCCGCCAGCGTCATTTCCCTGGGCGTCGGCGTGATCCTGTTGGCCCTGCTCACCCTGGGCTGGAAGGCACCCCGCCGTGCCCTTTTGAGCGGTATCGCCCCTGGGCCCTGGTGGATGTGGCTCGGCGGTGTGCTCGGCGCGCTTTTTGTGGTTGGTGGAGCGACGCTTTCGCCCATGATCGGCACTGGCACGACGGTCATCGGCTCGCTGGTGGGCTCAATCATTTGCGGCCAGGTCATTGAATCGCTGGGCTGGGGCAATGCCAAGCGCGGCCTGCCGCCGGTCCACCGCATCATCGGCCTGGTCTTGGTCATCATCGGCGTGATTATGGTGCGCGCCCTTTAGGGCTGTGCCGCGCTTGCCGATACCCCCTTTATTCCCCTTCGCTCCCACTCCCGGCTGGGACCGGAGCGAAGGGTTATTGCCGCCAGCGCTCTAAGGTGAGCTTGGGGCTTAGTGCTCGGGAGACGCATGGCGCGAAGGCGCCCTCGGCATACATTTGCGCGTCATAGACGGAATCCCGGTGGTCTGGCTCGCCGTCAACCACGCGCATCAGGCAGGTGCTGCACGTTCCTTCCAGGCAGCGCGATTTTACGGGCAGATCGAGATCCTCGAGGACCTCTAGGACCGTCTTATTCTCTGGGATTTCTACCGTCTCTCCGCAAAATTCTACTTCGAACGGACCGTCGCCGGCCCCGGCGTTTTTCTCACCGGATAGCGCTTGTAGATCGGGGTGGAAGTTCTCCCAGTGAAAGGCGTGCTCGGGCAGGTAGTCGAGTGCGATTTCTTTGGCGGAATCCATAAATCCTTGCGGACCGCAGACATAAAAGGCCGTCTCCTTTGGCGCCTGGCCCAGCAGGTGCCGGTAGATATCTGCTTGCTTCTCGCGCGGGCGGCCAAAGACCTCGATGAGTTTATCGCCGCAGGTTTCGCGCAATTGCTCGAGCAGCACCGCGTGGTGGCTATCGCGCGCGAAAAAGAGCACTATATACGGTTTGTTCTCGCGCTCGAGGGATTGGGCCATAGAGAGCATAGGGGTAATGCCCACTCCGGCGCCGACCAAGACGTAGTAGCCGGCGTCTGCCACGAGCTCGAAGTTATTAAATGCCTGCGAGATCTTAAAACTATCCCCGTGGCGCAGTTTGAGCATCGCAATCGAGCCACCCGTGGAGTTTTCCTCGCGCTTTACCGCGACGCCATACGTTGGCCGTTCCTGTTGGCCGGCAGGAGGGGAGGAGATGCCGGTCAGCTCAAAAACCGAGTACTGGCGGGTAAGCATCTCACCGTTGGCTCCCGGGAGGGTGATATCGACGTGGCAGCCGGGGGAGTAATCCGCGAGCGGAGCATCACCGTCCAGTGAAAACGCGATGACCGAAAGGTCATCGGCTACGGCGGTGACGTTGTGCACCGTGGCGGTGGTGGAGGGGACATCGGCAAGCTGGGGCGCGGGTTGAGAAGGAGAAGTAGGCATAGGGGTGAATAGACCTCACTTTCGTGACTGTAGTTCAGTGCCAATTCACTGCATGTAATGCACATCATGGTACAGCCTGGAGCGAGATACAGGTTACAAATGCGTTCGCATAGCGGACAGATGTACGGCTGGTACACCTATATGGGGTGAGCAGGCAGAAGGTTTGCAAAATCTGCCAAGATGGCCATTTTTGCTATTTGCGCAGGAGGGGATAGGTGCTGTGAAGGCGGGCGTAGTAGCGGCGTTGGCGGCCAGAAATTTCCCAGAAAATTGGATTCAAAATTCATTGCGGTCGCGAGCAAAGTCTCTATAGGCTTACGGGCACAGCTAAATGGTGAACTACGCCACATAAACAGGAAACGTGTGTGGTGTGGCACCAAGATTGGAAAGGTTGTTTACTCCCCATGACTGCTCCTACTGATACTCGGACTGAACCTAAGGTTCTGCCCATGTCCGATAATCCCTATGAGGATTTCCGCTACTTCTACCGCGATGGCATGGACCTGCGCCCGGCGCCGAAGCGCCGCGTGGACAAACCCGGCTGGTCCACCCTGCGCCACAATATTTTTGACCACTGGCACACCGTTCATGACGAGTGGGAAGGCTACGACACCCAGCAGACTCGTTTGCTCGATGATCACATGTGGCAAACTGATGAACTGGGTGCCGCGTTAGCAGAATCTTTCCGCCGCGATGGTGCCAAGGAATCGCGCACAAAGTTCGAGCAGGCGCTGAATGGAGGAATCGAGACCGTCGAGGACCCATCGCCGGAATTGGTGGCTTTCTTCGAGCAGGTCGATAACATCCCAGACTGGATCGACCTTGAAGCCGCCGAGCGCGGGCGCGTTGCCTACTACAACGCCACCCCGAGCGCGGACCTTCTCACCTTCAACTTTGGCTATTGGGCCACCACCATGGAAGACCGCACCTCTGCGGCCACCGGTGAGACGGGCATGTTTGAGTTCAAGGCCATGCAGCGCGCGCTGGAGACCTCCAAGTTCTTCGTGGACTTGGGCAAACAGGACGTATTCGACCGCTTTGGCGAAGGCCGCAAGGCCGCAGTCCACGTCCGCCTGCTGCACGCCCAGGCTAACCGCGGGCTGGAAAAGCTTTGGGGCAAGGAGCACTACAACGAATTCGGCCGGCCGATTGGCTCTAGCTTTTTGGTCTCCGGTGAAGGCTGGTTCGCGCTCATGCCGCTGGCCATCGACGAGCTTTTCGGGCGCCCGCACTCCGGCCAGGACTGGGACGATGTCGCCCAATACTGGGCATATGTGCTGTACATGATGGGCGGCGAAGAACGCATCATCCCCAAGACCGGCGATGAAATGCGCAAGATGACCGATTTCATTTACGCAAACGGCGGGCGCTCTTCCACGTACCACCAGCGGGTGGCCACGGCACTGATGTCCATCGTGGAGCAGATGAACCCGGACCTTCCGCTGGAAATGTTGGGTTCGCTGGCAACGCTAGTGGGAGAAGAAGACACCAAGTTCATGGTGGAAGGAACCCGCTGGGCCGATATGGACTTTTCTCAGGCAGCCAAAGACTTTGAGGCCAAGGCGCGCGCAGAGGCAAAGGAAGCCCGCGAAGCCGATGAAAAGCCGGGCGCGGAGGAATACAAGAAGCACAACGCCGCGCAAGGGCGCCCGCTGTGGATCAATGCCTTGGAGGAAGTGCAAGAGCACATCAACAACCATGAGCCAGACGTCAAGGCCGAGTGGACCCTGCACGATGACTCCAAGGAAGCCCGCCGGAACTAGCCGCTGCGCCCCACAGCTAGTTATCAAGGCCTAATAATAAGGAAGGGAATGAAATACAATGACTGCTCCCACAGATACGTCTGAGGCTGCCAACACGTCGCAGGTGGAACCAAAGGTTCTGCCTATGTCCGATAATCCCTATGAGGATTTCCGCTACTTCTACCGCGATGGCATGGACCTGCGCCCGGCGCCGAAGCGTCGCACCGCGGCCCCAGGCTGGTCCGAGCTGCGACACAATATCTTCGATTCCTGGCACACCGTAGAAGATGAATGGTCTGGCTACGATAGCCTGCAAACCAAGCTTCTTGATGACCACATGTGGCAGACCGATGAGACCGGTGAAAAGCTGGCGCAGGCCTTCCGCCGTGATGGCGCCAAGGAATCGCGCGCCAAGTTTGAGCAGGCGCTTAACCACGGCATCGAGACGGTAGAAGACCCCGCGTCGGAGCTGGTGGACTTCTTCAAAGAGGTAGACCGCATTCCGGAGTGGCTGGATCTTGAGGCCGCAGAGCGCGGCCGTGTGGCCTATTACAACGTCACGCGCACCTCAGAGGTTCTGGCCATCGCCTTCGCATACTGGGCCACCACGATGGAGGACCGCACATCGGCGGCCACGGGCGAGACCGGCATGTTCGAGTTCAAGGCCATGCAGCGCTCCATTGAAACGGCGCAATTCTTCACTGACTTGGGCAAAAAGGACGTCTTTGACCGCTTCGGCGAAGGTCGCAAGGCCGCCGTGCGCGTGCGCTTGCTGCATTCCCAGGCCAATCGTGGCCTAGAAAAGATGTGGGGCAAGGAGCACTACAACGAATTCGGACGGCCGATTGGCTCCAGCTTCCTGGTCTCCGGTGAGGGCTGGTTCGGGATGATGCCGTTGGCCATCGACGAGCGCTTTGGCCGCCCGCACTCCGGCCAGGATTGGGACGATGTGGCCCAGTACTGGGGATACATCCTTTATATGATGGGCGCCGAAGAGCGCCTCATCCCCAAGACTGGCGATGAAATGCGCAAGATGACGGATTATATCTACGCCAATGGCGGGTATTCCTCCACCTATCACGAGCGCGTGGCCACCGCCTTAATGAGCATTCTAGAAACCATCCACCCGCTGGTTCCCAAGATGGCGCTTGGTGCGCTGACCACCATTTGCGGCGTGGAAGATACCAAGTTCATGGTTAAGGGCACGCGCTGGGAAAAGGTGAACTACAAGCCGTGGGCCATCCTGTATCGGGGTGCCGCGCGCGCAGAAGCCAAGGTTGCGCGCCTGCGGGACAAGCTGCCGGGTGCGCAAAAGGCAAAGATTAAGCGCGCCAATAAGAATAAGCCGCCATGGTCCGATGTCACCGCGGTGATCAAGGCACACATCGCGAAAAACGAGCCCGAGACCAAATCCGATTACACGCTGCACGATGACTCTAAAGAAGCTCGCAGCTAACCCATCCCCCATAACATTCTCAGAGGAGAACACCATGACTAACACTATGTCCCTAGGTACCGTCGGCGAGTGGCCTGCTGGCCGCGGCGATAAGGATGAATTCATCGCCACCTTTGGCCAAGAGCGCGCAGACCGCTACCACGAGGCTTTCTGGAAGATGGACCCGGTGGCTGATGCGCTGTTTACCAGCGGCCACACCGTCAAGGAAATCATGCCTAACCTGCGCGATGCCCTCGCGCGCGGCACCGCCAACGAGGACACCTTCCCCGAGGTTGCCGCCCTTATTGAGGACATGACCAAGGCACTTGACGGCATCGACGCCGAAAAGCTGGAGCGCGGCCGCCGCGTCTACCTGTCCATCCCGCCGCTTAGCCACGGCCTGGCGCTGGGCCCGGGCTCGCTGGTCCACACCTATTCCACCCCAGCGATCGCGGACTTGCTGGTCAACACCGGTGAGCTTACCGATGGCGCCGTCAAGCGCCTTGCCTACACCACCAACTGGACCTATTCGCTCTACCTGCCGAATGCGCTGCAACCCGGCGGCGAAGGCTTCATTCACACCGGCATGGTGCGCGCCATCCACGCCCACGTGCGGCGTGTGCACACCCGCAAGGAGCTGGATTACTCCCACTACGGTGCTCCGATCAGCGAGTTCGACATGCTGCGCACCTGGTTTGATTTCACCTACATTCCATACGCTGGCCTGCGCAACATGGGCTGGAAGCTTACCGCAGAAGAAGAAAAAGACGCGTTCTACCTGTGGAAGATTGCCGGGCGCATGCTGGGCATTTCCGCGGACCTTTTCGAAGGCGAAGATGGGGTAGAGGCCTCCCAGGAGACCATGGATGCCATCCACACCGTCGACGGCGAGATCAACGAATCGGCCCGCAAGCTTGTTGATGCCCTCATGGACGGCTTCGTCGTCAACGCCAAGGAGCTCACGGGCATGCCCGATGACACCTTGGCGGACTGGACCGCCGCGCACGTGCGCATCATTCACGGCGATGAGGTCGCCGATGCCTGTGGCGTGGCCGACTCCGTCATGCGCCCCATCCTGCAAATGGAGGCACCGCTGGTGCAGGAGCGCTTTGACCTCCTCCGCCAAGACTCGGAAGCGCTCGAAGCGGAAATCCAGAAGAACGAGGAGGCGGTGCGCCAGATGCTCACCCGCGATGCCACCTATATGAAGCAGGATGAGGGCATCAAGATGAAGGATGGCTCGGTCGTCGCGGCCTCCTAAAACAAATTACCCACTTTCATGGGTGACACGTCACTAGAACTTTAAGTACTCTTGTGGCAGGCGCACACAGACTGTGTTCGTCGCCACATTAGTTCCAAGAATCCAATTAGAAAGGGATCCAATAATGTCCAAGGATTTTGCGGTAACTAACCCCGCTACCAATGAAGTAGTAGAGAAATTCGACACCTTTAGCGATGAGCAGATCCAAGAGGTTCTGGCTAAGTCCAACGAGGCTTTCCAGACCTGGCGCGAGACCCCAATTGAGGAGCGCGCCAAGATTGTGTCCCGCGCCGCGGAACTGCTCAAGGAGCGCAAGGGCGAGCTATCCAAGATTGCCGCACAGGAGATGGGTAAGTCCACCCCAGAAGGCGAGTGGGAAATTAACTTCTCCGGCGACATCCTGCAGTTCTATGCAGACAACGCCCCAGAGCACAACAAGGACCAGCCGGTTGACGTGCCAGGCGGCAAGGCCACCCTCCGCCGCCTGCCCATTGGTACCCTGCTGGGCATCATGCCGTGGAACTACCCCTTCTACCAGGTCGCCCGCTTCGCCGGCCCGAACCTGATGAACGGCAACTGCATCATCTTGAAGCACGCCGAAATTACCCCGAAGTCCGCTGCAGCCATCGAGGAGATCTTCCGCGAGGCTGGCCTGCCAGAGGGCGTGTACATCAACGTGTACGCCGACCACAAGCAGATTGAAGAGATCATCGGGGACAAGCGCGTCCAGGGCGTATCCCTGACCGGTTCCGAGCGCGCCGGTGCCGCCGTGGCCGAGATCGCTGGCCGCAACCTGAAGAAGGTTGTGCTGGAGCTTGGCAGCACCGACCCCTACATCATCCTGGATGCAGCCGATATCACCAAGGCTGCCGAGGACGCTTGGGTCAAGCGCATCGAAAACGTTGGCCAGGCTTGCACCTCCAACAAGCGCATCATCGTCATGGAAGACATCTACGACGAGTTCGTCGATGAAATGGTCCGCATTGCTGAGGGCATGAAGCAGGCTGACCCAACCCAGCCGGGCGAGAACCAGTACTACCCAATGTCCTCCCGCGAAGCAGCAGAGAACTTGGACAAGCAGGTCAAGACCGCTGTGGACAACGGCGCTAAGGTTCGCACCGGCGGTAACCTGCACGAGACCGCTGCGTACTACGAGCCGACCGTGCTTACCGATGTCCCCGTCGGTTCCGACTCCTACTACGAAGAGTTCTTCGGCCCAGTAGCAGAGATCTACAAGGTTTCCTCCGAGAAGGAAGCCGTAGAGCTGGCCAACAACTCCAACTACGGCCTGGGCGGTGCCGTCTTCTCCGATGATACCGAGCGCGCCACCAAGGTTGCTGACCAGATCGAAACCGGCATGATTCACGTCAACCTGGGCCAGTACTTCTCCCCAGTACTGCCATTCGGTGGCGTTAAGAACTCCGGCTTCGGCCGCGAGCTCTCCGTCTTCGCACTGGACGAGTTCGTGAACAAGCAGTACCTCTACATCAACGACTAATTACTCGTTGACGCTCGCTCAGCGCTCCCTGAGCCTGCGGCGAGCGCATAGAGTGCAGTAGGGAAGGGGCCTAGCCTTGATTGGCTAGGCCCCTTTTCCTGTCCCCGTTGTGCTTAACCTGTATCTTCCGCAACCCTCTGAACTCGAGCTGTGTGGCGTATACGAAAAATCCCGCTCAGCGCAATGCTGGGCGGGATGTAGTCTGCTCCTCCAACTGGGGTCGAACCAGCTGACGCGGGCTTGTTTTAGGGACCGGTAAGGCGGTACCAGGTACCGGGGTGGCGGTAGCCGCCCGGTAGCCGGTTTTACCCCCGCTTATCGTTTGGACCGTTGACGTTGCTTGAGCTGTTTGCTAAGTGTTCCCCTTTCTTCTTGGAAGTCGTCACGGGTGCGCATGTCTTCACCGATGAGGGTGAGTTTGCTGCCGTTGTTTGCAAGTCGGGATAGGACAGCGTCGGCGATCGCGTTTTCACTAAAGACGCTGTACCAGTATTCCGGCTCGTGCTGGCTGACGATGACGGTTGAGGAATGCTCCCGCTTGACCAGGAGGTTGAATACCTGGGCTAAGGCGAAGGCAGATACGTCCGTGGCCAGGAAGTCGTCGATGACCAACACAGCCGGCTTTGTCAGTTCCTCAAGGAGGGCTTTGCGCTCATAGGCAGCGTCGGCTGTGGCGTCGAACTCGTCGGCTAAGTCGGCGAGTCTAAAGTAGCGTGCGGTTAGTTTATGCCGGCACGCAGCCACGGCTAGGCCTTGGGCGAGGAAGCTTTTGCCGGTGCCGGTAGCTCCCACGATGGTTAGATCTCTGCCGTAGGTAATCCAGTCGCAGGTAGCTAACCGCTCAATACGGTCTGGAGTGATCCCTCGGTTGCTGTGTGCTTCAAAGCGTTCCAAAGCCGCAAGCGCGTTGGGTAGCTTGGCGGCTTTGACGAGTTTTTCGATTACTTTCGAATCACGTGCAGCTACCTGAGCATCGAGAGCTTCTTTGATCTTGTCTTCAAAGGAGTCCAAGTCACGACTGGGATCGTTGACGATCTCCTGCAGCGTCGTGGCAAACACACGCATCCCGCGAAGAGAACCGAGCAGTTCGAAGTCTTCATCGGTAAGAGCCATGGCTATACCTTCCATTCTTTATCAGTGAAGGCAAACGCCCCGGCCCCGCGTACATGCGACACAGAGTCCGGCGTGTCCGCCGTGGGCTGTTGGCGGTGCGCACGCGTAGTGTCGATGGCCGTCGACAGTGGTACATCGGTGGGCAAATACGCCTGTGCTGCGGCCTGTTTTAGATCCTTGAGCTCTTGGGCTACTTTGTTGACGCTGGGGACTGCTTTGCGCGATAACAGCTGACCACAGGCTTGTTCGAGTTCGATTCGGGAGTAATCCTTCGATAGGTTCAGTACGCCCAGAACGCTAGAATATGCTTGGGCTTCGACTTTACGAGCGTTAAACATCTGGCCGATGAGCTGTGCTGTCGCGGTCCCAATACTTTTCGCCCAGTCTTCCAAGCGTTGCCGGTTCCACTGGGTGTTTAAGTCCTTATGGTTGTCGGGGACATGCTCATCCAAGGTGGAGTAGCCATAATTAGCAGGGGCAATACGATGTGAAGCAACAATCTCACCGTCGTAGAAGACATCCAGATAGTCATCAAAAAGTTGCACGTCGACGAACTTGCCCGCTAGCTTCCACGGCACTGAATACCAGTGATTGGCGATCCGGATGTGGTAGTTCATTGCGACCTTGGACTTCTTCCACCGCGACCACGACCACCGCCGGTCGGGCAATGGGCGCAGCAGCTGTTGCTCATGGTCTTCAAACAACTGGCGACGAGAGATATCCTGCCCGCGGAAGGGACGGCGATCGTTGATGAAATCGCTTTGGTCCTCGAGGGCCTTATTGAGCATGTCGAAACTGTAGAACTCCTGGTCGTCGAGGTATTCCACGCACCATTGCTGGGCAATATCCACGGCCTTTTCAACATTCGCCTTATACCGCGGCCGGTAGCCTTTCGCCGCAGTAATACCTATCTGATAGAAATCGGCAAATGTAGAATACTCCGCAACCGGGATACGCCCCCGCAGCCCACAGGAAATCTGTTGCGTGGCTGTGAGCGCGTTATCCGGGATCAACCGCAGCGGACAACCACCGAAATACTCCAAAGCCGCACGGTGGGCTAAAAGCCACGACCGCATTTTTTGATCCGGCCACGCCGATACATGCATCATCCCTGAGTGCGGCAATGAAGCTACAAACAAGTGCGCGGTAACCCGCTGGCCTGAGACAGGATCCACAACGACCATTCCATCGCCCGACCAGTCCACCATGAGCTCGTCACCGGGATCGTGATTCAGTTGCGCTGACAGCTGATGAACATCGACATAATGCTCAAACAGCGAACAGTACTGTCGATACGAATAATGACGCTGACCAGTACCAACAGGGAACTCCAGGTACTTGGCGTGCGCGACTTTCAACGTCACGCGCTTGCCAGAGACCATCCGCTCAGCAACCTTTTTGAAATCCGGTGCGAGGAACTCCGCATCGTTGCGACGCCGGTTATCCGGAAATAGCTCCTCTAACTGGGCATTCGACAATCCAGCAATCCCACGAGCATCGAGTCGATGGTCCCTTACAACGCGACTGGCCTTATCAATCGTCGACTTCGAGACCCCTAAATCGGCTCGAATCTGGTTCCAGGAACGATTCCCGGCAACCAAGGCAAACATGATGGCACGGTAATCCGTCACCACCATCACTCCTTCCACGTGAACGCGACCCACGCGTACACACTGCGTGGGCCGTCCACTAAAGAGTGCCTAAAAACTACCCCCGGTACCCGATATCCGCACCGGTCGGTACTCGATACCGCTCTACCGGTACTAAATAGCGTCGCGCGTCACCAGCCACCTAAACCCCATTTAACCTGCATAAACACCCTTTTTAAGCCCTACGTGACGACAATTTGACGACATCTGAAATCTTTTCATCCACAGCACTGCCCACCGCCTCCAAATCCTCATCAAACAATTCAGCGTAAATATCAAGGGTCATCGCAGCCGAAGAATGCCCGAGTTACCTTTGCACAACCTTCACATTCGCCCCGGCGGAAATCATCAATCCCGCCGCCACATGCCTAAGCCCGTGCGGGGTGACTCGCGGAAAATCCGGGTACTTATCCATGCACCTATCCAGTGCGTTGTAGTACCACTTGCCATGCGTAGGCGGCTTCATCGGAGTGCCGTCACGACGCGGCCACAGCAACTCATCCGGCCCCTTACTCTCCATCACAGGGACCAGCATCCGCATCACGGACACGGGCACAGACACTTCCCGCACTTCATGGGTTTTAGGCGTACCAATAATCACCTCACTGCCCACGGTGACCGCATTACGCTCCACGTTGATGCGATTCCGTAGCACGTTCACATCTCGTACCCTGAGTGCTGCGGCTTCACCCCAACGCAGGCCCACGGTGCCAAGCAGCCAGACCAACTCCTGATAGCGTGTGCATTCACTCACCAATAGGCTTAGCTGTTCCGCTGTGAGATACACTTTCCGCGCCGCACCCTTACGCGGTAGTTTCACGCCCCGCGCTGGGTTCTCCCGCACCGCCTTATCCATCACCGCCAGGTCAAGAATCTGCGCCAGCACCGCATGGGCCTGCCTAACCAACGACGCCGACCTATCCAGGCTGGACACCCATGCTTGTACCTCCGAGGGTTTAATGCCGGCCACCTGACGCCCGCCCCACTTTGGTTCCACGTGGTTACGCCACACCGCAAGCATGTCATGCCGCGTCTTAGGCTTCAGGTGAGTCAGGTTCGCCTCCCACGGCACAGCAACCTCACCAATAGTCACTTTGCCGGCGTTGGGGTCTATCCAGTTTTGCTCGTTCATGTGGACGGCGTTTTTGTCAGCCCAGGCTTGTGCTTCATTTTTAGTGCGGAATCCACGCTTGGTGCGATTCCGCCCATCGGGGGAGCGGTACTGCACGCGCCAAGCTTTACCCTTGGCGGTCTTGTATTGCTTGATTGATGCCATAAGACAGACCTGTTCTGTTCTTTAATCGGATGGGGTGATACCCGTCCCGGCACGCGAATTTCACATCTGTAGCGCCAGGGCGGGGTTCTTAAATGTCGAGCATTTGCTGAACTGGAAGATTTCTTGAGTGAACGCGCTCAAAAAGATTCTCAAACTGAACTTTGTCATCGGATGCTTGCATCAGCGTGACTACCTGGTTAATCTGGCGCTCTAAGTGGTTGACCCCAATGTCATCAGTTAAATGCTGATGATGCTTCCGCGGCCGGTTACCCTGCTCATTTTTAGGGTTTAGATCTTTAAGACGGTCTAGGATGCCAGTCGGCATTGGCGTATAGATGTACTTGTTGATGAACTTTCCGACGTACTGCGGGTGGTGATGGTTGCCGGGGACGAATTTCCAGCCCTGCAAGCGGTATATTTCCTTGAAAAACGCCTCGGGAAAAGTGCGAACCCAGGGGCGGAATTCTTCTGCAATGTAGGCATCAAGGAGTCGTTGCAGTTCGTCTTTGGCGCGAGTTTCCTGGTAGCCAGTTGCCTCATCGACTAGAGCGGTGATTCCTACCAGTGCTAGGGCTTTGATGATTCTGCGGGCGGTTTTGGCGATTGGTTTTTGTGTGGTTGTAAGCACGCCGGCTTCTTCTGCGTCGAGGTAGACGTTGCAAATTCTGGGGAGGATTTCGGCGTTGTGTCCGTTGATGACGTTCGGGTTATCCCCGACGCGATAGTCGATTCCAGCGACTGCTTTTTGGAGCTCGGGTGAGATGAATGCGGCTAGGTTGTTTGCTTCTAAGAAGGGTGGTCGATTGTCGTGGCTTGCGCGTCGTCCGCGAGGGGTACGTCCCATGGCGTTCATGATTGAGGATTGGCTGATTACCCGGCGTCCGTCTTCGAGTACGTAGCAGGATAGGTCTGTTCCGGCTATGTTTAGGGTTCCTTGGTGGGTTGCTCGTTCGATTTTTCGTCCCCATCGGGTGTCGGCTGCTTTTTGTCCGGCTATTTTTCGGTAGTTTGGGCGGGGTAGTTTCCCGCTGTGCGTTTCCATAATCGCATATTATCATGCTGGATTTTGTACTGCTTTGGTCATGCTTGTGAAATGATGTTTTGTTGGAAAGTCCCAGTTGGGTTTCTGAGTTTGATCTCGATGCGTTTTTTAGTTCGCATTGCCGATTGTTGGGCCCTCAACCCCCTTGGTGTTCATTTCAGTGAGCACCGGGGGCGGGGATTGCGTTGAAAGCGCATGGCTCCTAATAGATAGAGCCGTTTGGGTCCGCAGCCCGGACAGCGCCCTCTGCTTGAGAGCACAAAGCAGGGTCGTTGATGTATCCGTCTTGGCAGCCGTGATAGGTCTGGATTTCACCCGAAGTCGGATTTCGGGCGCCGTTGGCTGCGGTGCCGTATCCGCATTCTGCCGCCGGCCCTACGCATTCTCCGTTTTCTACTAGACCGGCTTGGCTTTCATTCTCGAGGTACTGCTGTCCTCCGCGGTTGTCAAAACACCATTGGGAGAAGGAGACAGTGCCGTCTGACCATCGAGCGGGCCCAGGGGTGCCTTGGAGGCACTCGACTACGGTCGGTTGTGCCATTTGCGGATTCGCCTCGGGTAAGGCGCTATTGGCAGCAGCAGGTTCCTGTGTTGTGGTTAGGGGTGTGTTGGAGGGGTCCGCGGTTTTGGTCGAGCTGCTGCGTTTGGTACTCGAGGTGCTGAATGTGCTTGAGGTGTTTGAGGACGGCTTATCGGTTGCCGTGGGTTCCTCGTTGGAGGTGCAGCTCGCTAGTGCGAGGACTGCGATGAGAAGAATTGAGAGCTTTTTCATACTGCTGTCTTTTCGTAGATGTTTTGCCAAGTTTTGAGGACTTTGACCGTCACCCCGAGTTCGTTGGCGAGGGTGGCCGGGTGTGGTCCGTAGATTGCTTCTGTGGTGGCGTATTCGGTGGGGGAGACCAGGAGGCGGGCGGCGAACCTGTCGGCGCGTATTTCGTGGGCGCCGTGGTGGCCGGGCGGGTCACCATAATGCGCGTGGCCTAGTTCGTGGGCTAGGGAGCACAGGGTAGTTGTGTCATCCATGCCTACGCGGAGGGTGATGGTGGACCGGTGGGGGAGCCATGCTGCTTTTGGGCCGCCGCGGTGCCAGCGGATTCTATAACCCCGGGCCTCAGCGGATTGTATAAGAGATTCAATCATCAACGATTGCCTCTGATTTGTTCCAGTTTCTTCTGAAGCTCCGGCGAACTAGCGTCAAGCATATTCTGCATCATTTGGTTATTTCTTTGATTTTGCCGGTTTTTCTTAGCTTCGGCTCTAGCTTCAGACTGCCAAAATTTGGTGGTTTTCACTAACTGGTTTGGAAAGCATCGAGAGTCTTTGCTGGGGGAGTTAGACCAGATAATTGAATTGTTAGTCGTTTGGCATAGTGGTGCGAGGTTTTGCTCCATGTCTACGGCCCAACCAAAGGCGGAAGTTTCTGCAAAATGATAGTCCGTTAGTCGGCCAAGTATCGCGCATATCCAATCTGCCAATTGGATTGTTCCGTATAGTCTGCTATCGGCCTGAACAGGTATCTCAATGATGCTTCTATTTTCCTTGTTCTGGCGATAATATATCGTTTTCCCTAAAGTGGCGACGGCCCGTTCACGGTTGTCTGTGTCGGTGGCATCCATGATGACCATTAGTTTTTGGTTTGCTTTAGAAGCGAAGGTTCCGAGTCGGTTTATTGATTGAATGAGACAATGCTCTTCGCGGGCTTGGGAAGTCTCATTGGTTTCTTTGACTGTTCCGATGGGTTTTTGTTGACCGAAGAAGAATATCCTTCCGTCTAATTCTCCTAGCTTTCGGAATATACGGTTCATCGCGGGGTTTATTTCCTCGCCATAATTCTCGATGTTTGTTGTGGTGAGAAGTTTTGAGCCTTTCTTCTCCCATCGTTTCGGGTGAACCTTCAAGCGTTCGATTTCCCAGGCAAGTAGGTGCTCTTTTACATATTCGAAGTAGCCACCCATCTGGCGTACATTTTCGGCGGGGAGTATGTATCCGGCGTAACCGAATACGGGGTGTGTGTTGAATTTAGGGTGGTCGTGTCTGATGTAGGGGCCTTGGTGGCCGAATTCATCCAAGTAAGCAATAAGCATAACGTCCTTGAAATGACTCAGCGGCTAGAACATTAAATGCTCTAGCCGCCGGAATGAGCGCGGTACATGTATTTCAATGCCGCCACTGTGTTTACTGATTGTAGCTGACTCCGGCGTTTTTCGCTAACTATGTGTTAGTCAATCAAATCTTCACCTCGTTTTTCGCGTTCTTCTTGTTCGTTTATTGATGAGTCTGCGGCGTATTCGTCGGGGGAGTAGTCAAATTCGCGGACAATGCCGTCATCATCATCTGGCATTGAACCATCCGCGTCGGACACGGGGGCACCCGCACGACGAGCAGCCAGGTCATCGCGTTCGAGCAGGGCACGTGCTGCACCGCCTAGTTCTATCTTGTCGGCGTTGCTTAGGGTGTCTTCGGCCAGGCGATAGACGAGTTCTTCAATGCTGGCTAGCGATAGGAGTTTGGCGCCGCCGTCCAAGAAATCAAAGACTTCATCGCGGGTCAGATTCCCCAGTTCTACTAGAGCTTCGACGGGATTGATGTTTAACCCACGGGATATGGCGATTATGTCCTCCGCTACCAATCCATTTTTCAATCGAAGGTTCACGGTATTTCGTGAGGTTTCGAGAATATCTGCCATGTCTTGGGCGGTGACGCGGTGTCCGGCGAGGCTGGCGAATACGTCTTTTACGTCTGCTGGGGTTGTCATGACTTAAACCCTAGTGCATAAAAATCTTGTCGGCAAGTGGGGGTGTAGCTGGGGAAAGACAAAATGGGTTCCCCCGTGTGAATTGCAACCTTGTCAATCTGGTCAAGAATGACATACTATGTTGTCACACCCGATAAACAGGAGAAAGAAAAGACAATGTTTCTTATCAGTCTTGACGAGTTGGACCGGGTAAAGCGTATTAACCACCTATCAACCGCAGTAGACCTAGCAAACCGCACGGGCCTATCGCGAAACACGTGGAACAGTGCAATCAAGAACCGCCGCCCAACTCCACAAGTGCTCAACGCACTAGCAGAACTAGGAGCGGCACCAGACCGCATCCTCGTCAAACACGACCCAGAAGAACTAGCCGCATAAGAAATGGCCCGGTGCTGGAGCACCGAGCCAAAAAGCAAAGAAACCTATTTAGGAGAGTAACACAATGGATAACGAACTGGTGACTATCCCGGTTCCCGGAACTTCTAACCCCATCATGGCTGTGCAGCACGATGGCACTGAATGGGCAGCAGCAAACCATGTTTGCGACGCCCTCGGAATCAACTGGGAACCACAGCACCGAAAGCTCAAGGACAAGAACTGGGCAACCATGATCATCATGACCACGGTTGGCGCGGACGGCAAACAGCGCCAAATGAGCATGGTTGATCGTCGTACTCTCACGATGTGGCTGGCCACCATCGACACTAACCGCGTCTCCGAAGCGGCCCGCCCAACGCTTGAGGCCTATCAGCTTGAAGCTGCTAACGCCTTGGACGCTTACTTCCATAAGGGTGGTGCTATTAATCCTCGCGCCGAGGAGCACCAGTTGAATGCTTTGGTGCGTGAGTCGCAGATGCGGATGGAGTTGTGTCAGGCGGCTAAGGGTTTGATTCATCCTGACCATTTGGAGGCGAAGGCGCGGATTGTTTTGGCGCGTGGTTTGGGTGAGGTGCCGGAGTTGGATCCGGAGACGCGGCCACTGTATACGGCGGATTTTTTGAAGTCGAAGAACCTCTCTAGCAAGAAGATGAAGTCCGTAGCCCCGATGTTCGGCAAGCGCATGAAAGCACTGTACACGCTGGAAAAGGGACGCGAACCAGAAAAGTACGACCTTACCTTGCCTAATGGTCAGGTTCGCCAAGTCAATGGCTATACCGAAGCCGACCGGCCACTCATGCAGCAAGTGTGGGATGAGTACTACGCCTAGGTGTGAGGAAAGCCCCGCGTGTGGGCGGGGCTTGTCGGACATATTCGACGGTGTCGAGTGTATCAGATTATTCAGGTTTATTCCGGGTTTATTCGGTTTAGGAAAAGGTGTTGTTGATGTCTCGGGAGTTGTGGGATTTGTCAGTCGATGAGACTGAACGTGTGGCTGGGGTCTTGGAAGACTCTCTCGTGTTGTGTACCGAGTGGGGTGTGCCATTGGATGGTGACTGTGACATCGAAGGTGAGGGGGATGTAGATGGGGTTGACCTCAAGGAAGGGGGTGTTGAGGGTGGTGCTTTTGGTGTTGTGGGCTTGTCTTCTGGTTTCGAAGTTCCTTTGTTCGGTTCGGAATTCTTCAGCGTGGTTGCGGACTTGGTTGAGAAGTTTCGGAAGCGTGATGTTGATTCCGTGGCCTGGTTTGATGTCAGTCCTGGGGTGAGACATGCTTTCCCCATTTACGGTGACGGTGATGTGGGTGTTGAGGGCTTTATCTTGTCCAGTGTTGATGATGTTGCAGGTCGTCGTGTTTTTCCAGTGGTAGTTCCAGCTGACGTAGTTGAGTTCAGTGTCTCGCTTTTCGGCCCTGCGGCTAATCGTGTTCGCTTCCTTTGCGAGCTCGCGGGCATCTATGGCGATGCTGTTCGATTGTTGGGCGAGGGTGATGGATTCCGCGGCTCGCTTGTGGCTTCTTTGCGCAATGTTGTTGGCGTTTTTCGAGTCGAGTTTGGCGAATATTGCGATAAGCATGCTGATGATGCCGGTGGTGGCGCTGATGCTTGTCAGTAGGGTGTCGAGGTTCATGTTTCGTTTAAAGGAGTGTTGTTGATGTTTACCAGTCTATGGTCTTGGCTGCGGGGCCGTGGGGCCAGCCGGGGAAGTTCTGTTGGTCGGTTGGGGGATTATGAATTGCCTTCCACTTTCCGAGTGGCGAGTGCCGGCGCCGATGGAGGTGTTCGAATGGACGCCATCGCCATTGTTGAGCCTCTTGAGCCAGGTTCATCCGGAGTGCTTGATACCGAATCTTGTTTTTCAGAATGGCAGGATGTGGAGTCTGCCATGCGACATGTAGGTGTACTTTATCCAGGTCGCTACACGGTATTTTTAGAACCTTCGGGCCGAATTTTTCTCCAGGCTGAAGATGGGGCTCGGGGTAGAGGTCCCAGTGTTCGCCATTGTCCCAGAGGAGGGACATCTTTACTCCGTGGAGGGGTTGGAAGCCCTGGTAGTGGAGTTGTATTTCGATTTCGTCAATGGGTTCTTTCATTCCTGAGGTGACGGTGGGGGTTCCGTAGTTGCTGAAGCCCATTGCTATTTGGTGTGCGCCGTCGTATTGGCGGGCGTGTTGGAATTGTTTGATTCCTAGTAGTAGTGCGGCAAGTCCGGTTATTGCGCTTATGAGTGCGGTTATTGCCATGTGTGTATTTTAGCCCGACTTAGCAGGCGGGGGAGTGCGAGCCTCCCCGCGGGCACTGGGGGCAGTCATGTCCCAAAATTTCGACACAGTGACAATAACCCCAAGGGGTATTGGTTGGGTCGAAACGCTGTACAGAGAACTGAATTAGTGAATTGTCCTGATAGAAGATACCGGGCCAAGAACCACGTTGACATGTCCGTGAAGCATTGGCCAAGCCGACAGGCAGGAACCCCGCCGTAAGCGGGAGGGAACCACCAAGGACGTAAAACACCAGGCCGTGAATTAGTTACTCCCCGGGTGCGAGTCCCGGGCGCGGCACTGGCCTCACAGTGTGTGAGGCGGATAGTTGAGTGTAGAGGGGAGGTGTTTCGGTATGGTTGCTCCGATTGTTATTTCGGTGTGCGCCTTGGTGAGGTTACCCTCGTTTAGTGGACACCCTATTAGTACGGATCTTGTGTCCGTAGGAGAGGATGTTCATTGTGAGTTCGTCAAGGAAGAAGTACACCCCGGAGTACCGGCAGGAGGCCGCCAGACTGGTCATTGAGTCTGGGCGCCCAATCGCTCATGTGGCTAAGGAAATTAGCGTATCAGCCACAATTTTAGGCAGGTGGGTCAAACTTGAGCGGGAACGCCAAGGCTCGGTAGATGGCCGCAGTGATGCCGATATACGAGCCGAAAACGCTCGCCTGCGTCGTGAGTTAGCTGAGGCCAAGATGGATAATGAGTTCTTGTCAAAAGCCACCGCCTTCTTCGCTGCGAAGCAACGCGATCGGAAAAATTTGAGCTAATGCAGCAGGAGAAGGCGAACTACAGCATCAAACGAATGAGCAGGTTATTAGAGGTTTCTCGTTCTGGCTACTATAAATGGCAAAAGGCTCAAGCAGTACGGCTTCGTGGTGAAAATCAGCGTCAGAGATTCCTCGACCAGTTAGACAGGAAAATTCATGACATCTGGGAAGATTCTGACGAAGTCTACGGTGCCCCACGGATTACTGCAGAACTCGCCGAGGGTGGGGTCTATGTGAATCGCAAAACCGTGGCCAAACGCATGCGGATGATGGGTATTGAAGGCATCTCACCCAGGGCGTTTGTTCCCGTAACGACGATTCAATCCAAGCGGAAGTCAACGCTTCCAGACCTAGTGAAACGCCTATTTGATCAAGGGCAGCTTAATCGAGTGTGGATGTCGGATATTACCTATCTACGCACGAATGAGGGCTGGCTGTACCTATGCGTTATCCGCGATGGACACTCCCGCCGAGTCCTAGGCTGGTCCATGGATAGTGTGCAGGATTCTTACCTAGTTGAACGTGCACTGCGCATGGCTTACACCCTGCGTGGTGAAGTACCCGACGGCGTGGTCTTCCACGCCGATCGTGGTACCCAGTTCACCAGCGAACAGCTGTGGCAGGTCTGTCAAGAACTAGGGATTGCACAATCGGTCGGCCGTACTGGTGTCTGCTTTGACAATGCGATGGCCGAGTCGTTCTGGTCGACATTGAAGACCGAATTTTACGATCGGAAGGAATGGCGAACCCGCAACGAAGCCCGGAAGGCGGTGGCTCGCTGGATTGAGATTGTCTACAACCGGCGCCGTCGCCACTCGTCCATCGGGATGGTAAGCCCCGTCGATTTCGAAGCCCAGCTCGCTGATCAAAATGGTAATAAGAAGGCCGCTGCTTAACCCCTAAGCAGCTTAACTACGTGTCCACGATTTGCGGGCAACCCTATTGGTTTCTGTGGGGTGCGCTATTTATGTCAGCTACATCAATCGGCATTAGCGGTTGTTGTCTTTTGTTGTTCTTCTCCGTCGCTGTCTGTCCAGCATAGGATGTATTGCCCGCGGTAGCCGAGGAGCGCTTCGAGGGAGTCGCCGTGGTGGAGCGTGGTGGCGGGTTCGGCGTGCATGTGGGCTGCTTGGTCGTCTCTGGTTGCGTTGATGCTGACGTTGGTGATGGTTTCGCCGGTTTCGTTGGCGATGACGTAGAGCTGTTTGCTCTCGTGGCGCAGGGTGACGTTTCGTCGGTTTGCTGCGGCGAGTTTCTGCGTGTATGCGGAGATTGTTGCTTGTGCTTCGGCGATTTTTCGTTGTTCTTCTGCGGCCTTTTCGGCGCTGCGGGCGGCTCGGTCGGAGCTTTCTGCGGCTTCGGCTTGTGCAGCCTCTGCTGATTTGCGTGATTTGGTTGCTTCTGTTGCCTGCCAGATTGCGATTATGGCGGAGATTACGGCGATGACTGTGGAGGTGATTTCGAAAGCGGTCATTCTTTTATTCTATCGAGCGTCTCCGACGGTTTTGGAGGCGTTGTTGAGCGCAGAGTAGTACATGTTTCGCTTTCATTTTTACCTACTACCGGTGGGTTAGTGATTGTGTGATTTTCAAAAGCTACCAGGGTGCAACTCCCTGGCTGCGCACTAGGGGTTGTCAACGGCGGGTTGGACACTGACCGTCTTAAGGGCAGCATCCCAGGCTTTTGGTGGTTGAGCACTTGCCGCTGCTGCGCTCTGCTGTCCTGCAGCTCCTTTATTTTTACGTGAAAAGAGGGAAAGCCTGGCGGTGTTTATCCGGGCTTTCCCTCTTCAATCTTCTCACCTCTGAAAGGACGATATGAATACTAGCACATCGTGGCTGACTGCTAAAGAGGCGGCTGACTATATGAGCGTGCATCCGGAGACGTTGTATGTGCATTTGCAGCGTGGGGAGCTTCGTTCGGTGAAGGTTGGTCGGCGTTATCGGTTGAAACCTGAGTGGTGCGATGAGTTTTTGAGAGGAGATGCTTTGTGAGGTTTTTGAGGCAGATTTTTTGTTGTGGGCGGCGTCGGCGTCGTCAGTTCAATGTTTTCACGATGATGTGGAGGTAAGACCGTAGTGTTTGAGATTAGTCATGACCATGCGGTTCGGACTTTGAAGGATATTGAGGGCCGGTATATCGCTTTGTATCGGTATGCGCGTGTTCCGGAGAAGATTCGTCGTCAGATTAAGGATAGTGCGCAGCAGGCGCATGTGATTGCTTCGTTGGTTGAGTCGTATGACAGGAGGGTTCGTAATGTGCACCCGGAACACAAGTAAGGTGCCGGCGCGGGGTACGCGGGAGTTGCGTGAGTTGCATTATTGGAAGGATGCGGCTGCTAAGCGTTTTCGGTTGTGTTGGGCGACTTAGGGTTGCCCGCAAATCGTGGACACGTAGTTAAGCTGCTTAGGGGTTAAGCAGCGGCCTTCTTATTACCATTTTGATCAGCGAGCTGGGCTTCGAAATCGACGGGGCTTACCATCCCGATGGACGAGTGGCGACGGCGCCGGTTGTAGACAATCTCAATCCAGCGAGCCACCGCCTTCCGGGCTTCGTTGCGGGTTCGCCATTCCTTCCGATCGTAAAATTCGGTCTTCAATGTCGACCAGAACGACTCGGCCATCGCATTGTCAAAGCAGACACCAGTACGGCCGACCGATTGTGCAATCCCTAGTTCTTGACAGACCTGCCACAGCTGTTCGCTGGTGAACTGGGTACCACGATCGGCGTGGAAGACCACGCCGTCGGGTACTTCACCACGCAGGGTGTAAGCCATGCGCAGTGCACGTTCAACTAGGTAAGAATCCTGCACACTATCCATGGACCAGCCTAGGACTCGGCGGGAGTGTCCATCGCGGATAACGCATAGGTACAGCCAGCCCTCATTCGTGCGTAGATAGGTAATATCCGACATCCACACTCGATTAAGCTGCCCTTGATCAAATAGGCGTTTCACTAGGTCTGGAAGCGTTGACTTCCGCTTGGATTGAATCGTCGTTACGGGAACAAACGCCCTGGGTGAGATGCCTTCAATACCCATCATCCGCATGCGTTTGGCCACGGTTTTGCGATTCACATAGACCCCACCCTCGGCGAGTTCTGCAGTAATCCGTGGGGCACCGTAGACTTCGTCAGAATCTTCCCAGATGTCATGAATTTTCCTGTCTAACTGGTCGAGGAATCTCTGACGCTGATTTTCACCACGAAGCCGTACTGCTTGAGCCTTTTGCCATTTATAGTAGCCAGAACGAGAAACCTCTAATAACCTGCTCATTCGTTTGATGCTGTAGTTCGCCTTCTCCTGCTGCATTAGCTCAAATTTTTCCGATCGCGTTGCTTCGCAGCGAAGAAGGCGGTGGCTTTTGACAAGAACTCATTATCCATCTTGGCCTCAGCTAACTCACGACGCAGGCGAGCGTTTTCGGCTCGTATATCGGCATCACTGCGGCCATCTACCGAGCCTTGGCGTTCCCGCTCAAGTTTGACCCACCTGCCTAAAATTGTGGCTGATACGCTAATTTCCTTAGCCACATGAGCGATTGGGCGCCCAGACTCAATGACCAGTCTGGCGGCCTCCTGCCGGTACTCCGGGGTGTACTTCTTCCTTGACGAACTCACAATGAACATCCTCTCCTACGGACACAAGATCCGTACTAATAGGGTGTCCACTAAACGAGGGTAACCTCAGACTGGGGCGTTGGGTGGTGTTGCTGGGTTTGTTTTCCATTGGGTTATTTCGGTGCCGCCTGTATGGATGTAGGCCATGGTTCGGAGGGGATTGAGCCTGTTGAGCATGGTGGTCGGTTTTGGGTGGAGTTTGATGGGCGTCTTATTTCTTTTTTGTCTGAGTATGATGCTTGGAATTTTTTGGGTCGGGTGTTTGATTTGCCCGGCCCTTGTTTATTTGAGGGCTGTCATGTCCCAGGTGGGGAGATTGATGGTTTGGGCGTTGGTTTTCGGTTTTGTTCGTGGCATGCGCCTGTGGCGCGGCGTGTGCTTTGGCGTAGGAGAAGGAGGAAGAAATGAAGCTTTTTAAGACGAAGGATGATGATGAGTGGTTTAAGTATCGACGCCAGCATTTAACGTCGACGGAGTTGGCATCGCTGCACCTGATTCATACCGCTAGGAATTGGCAAGAGTTACGTAGGCAGAAGGAATCGGGGGAGCGTTGGGGTGGTAATCAGTATACGGAGTGGGGGAAGGCCCGTGAACTGAAGTTGGCCCCGCTGTTTGCGGATATTGATAGCCGCTTGAACTACAACGAGGACCCTCAGACCATCATCATCAACGAGGCTGATGAGCGCTTGTGTGGCACCCCGGATTTGTTCAGTGAGGACGGGGCAGTGATTGGTGAGATTAAGACCGCGAATCACGAGTTTACGGGCGGAATGTTCCATGATTGGTGCCCTGACCAGTATTACCTGCAGGTGCAGGCGAACATGTGGCACGCAGGTGCTGAAGCGTGTGTCCTGCTCGTTGAGTACTACCGGGAGGAAGACGGCCAGTTCACCCCATTCGAGTGCGAGACTCGAGTGATTGAATACGACCCCGAAACGGTAGAGACCATGCGCCAGACCGCTGCCGAGTGGTTTGCGTGGCTTGATGGGCAGACTCCGGAGTGGATGGTTGAACTATCCAGTTTGGACGATGTGGACGAGCTCGAGGACTTGGTTGCTCAGTATGCGGATGCGGACGCTAAAGCTAAATCCTGGGCGGAGTTGAAGGAACAATATCGCACAGAGATTTTGGCCAAGGTTGGGCGAGACTACGCCGGTCAGCATGGTGGCTTTAAAGTCAGTGTTTCTACAGCTGCTGACAGTATGGCGTTCGATTCGACCAAGTTTAAGAAGACTCATCCTGACTTGTACCGCGAGTATGCGACGAAGAAGCGTCGTGGTGCGACGCGGCTGATACTTACGAGGGTAAAAGAGTGATGCGACTGATGTATGAGCCTGAATATCCCAGTAGGCAGGCCCGCAAAATTGCGTATGCCCGCCTCGAAATAGAGGTCATGGATTGGGTGAGGGACCACAGTGACCTTTCACCAGAATTGCGGGATTTATGCCTCCAGATTGAGCAGCAGATAGACAGAGAGCGAGCGAACCTATGAATCCTATTCCGAGTGATATGCCGCGGCGTCGACTCGAGGTCGCACGCACTTCGATGGAGGAAAACTATGCGGCGTTGACTGCTTTTGCAGACCAGGCGCATTACCTCACAGAGTACTTCACCGTCCGCGGCCATGATGAGGAAACCGCCCTCACACTCACAGAAATCACCCTCGACCGATTCGACGACGAAAGGAACATCTAACAGTGAATAATCAACTTGATACTGTCAACGCTTCTATGCCTGAGCTCAGCGATAATGGGCTCAGCGGTCTCATGCGCCAAGCTGAGGCTATGGATGCCGCGCATAAGCTGGCGACGGTGTTGTGCAATACCCAGATGGTGCCGCAGACTTTTCGCGGTAAGCCTGATGATGGCGCCGCCGCCATCCTCTATGGTGCTGAGCTTGGATTGAAGCCTCAGCAGGCACTGCAGCAAGTATTCGTCATTCATGGGCAGCCAGCTATTTACGCTCGAACTATGGTGGCTTTGCTTAAGGGCAAGGGCTATAAGTTCGAGACCGTGGAGTCCAGTGATGAGTCTGTAACGGTGCGTGGCGTGGCGCCGAGCGGGGAGCAGGAGTCTTCCACGTGGACTATCGACCGCGCTAAGAAGGCTAACTATACCTCTAATAAGAAATATCAGACTGACCCGCAGGCCATGTTGTACGCTAAGGCTGCTTCGGAAGTGTCTCGCCGCCTTGCCCCTAACGTTCTTCTGGGCATTAAGTACGCTGCAGAGGACCTGGAGTTGGAACCGGTGAATATGAGCGCCTCTCGTCAGGATGTTGCTGCGCAGGCGTTGGCTGCTCCTGTGCCGGCGGTGAGGGAGTCGCAGCAAGATGGGCAGTCGGACCAGTTTGTGGAGGACGTCAAGCAGGCTTTGGCTGAGCTCACTACTGCTGATGAGGTCACGAGTTTCATGCAGGAAATCCGCAATGACGGTGATGTTCCCGAAGAGGTCATTGACCTTGGGCGCCGGCGTTGGAATGAGCTGCAGGGGGAGAAGAATTAATGATTGATGTCATCACTCTCACCGGAGGCTTGCCGCGGGATGCGGAGTTACGATACACGCCGCAGGGCGCTGCGGTTGCGAATTTCACGTTGGCGAATTCGGATAATCGTTATGACGAGAGTCAGAATCAGTGGGTTAAGACTCGCAGCATGTACCTGGACGTCACCATCTGGAACGAGCAAGGCAATAAGCAGAATCCTACGCCGTGGGCGCAAATGGCTGCTGATTTGAAAAAGGGCGACCAGGTTGCGGTGACTGGCAAGCTTGTGACGCGTTCGTGGGAGACGAAGGATGGTGAAAAGCGCAGCAAGGTTGAGTTCAGTGCTATGCGTTTTTACCAGCTTCCTGCCGCGCCGCAGCAGCAGCCGAGCCAGGCGCAGCAATCGTGGGATACTGCCGTCCAGCAGGGGCAAACCGCGGCTAGTGGGGCGTGGTCTCAGCCGCCGGCGCAAGCAGGGCAGCAAGACCAGGCACCACCATTTTGATGGGCTACGTCAAGATTCAAGCCGCCGACCTTCCCCAGTACAAGGGCAGGAGAGTAGTTCTTTTCCCGGCCGCGTTTGACCCGGAGAAGATTGCTGACCGTGTCACTTTTGCTGCTCGTGTCGGCGATGTGGTGCATGGCGCCACTAGAGACGGACGATTTGCCCTCAACGCGACATCAATCGTCCTTGTAGACCCAACCACTTAACCCCGCCAGTCAGGACCTCCATAGTCCACAGGGGTTAAATTATTGCTATCTAGCTGAGATGCTTATATCATGTTCCATGTAGTGATTGTATGGGTATACAACACCACATCGCCTTGAGCCGCTGTCATTCTTTGACGGCGGCTTTCGTGCATCTTAAGGCCAAATTCTAATTTGTCCAGCTTCTCTTATCGTTCTGATTCGATTCCACATATCATTCTGGAGGCGTACAGCCTTGGGATTTGTAGACGGTGGGCCTGGCCCCCAGAAAGTGGACACGTCGGGGGTTAGTTATGCTGCTTGGGTCAGTGTAGCTGAATTAAGCGCTTCGAAGTCATCGGGGGCTAGAAGGCTGCACCAGGAGTGCCGCCTGCGCGTGTTGTAGCGCATGCACCACCGGAAGATTTCCTGGCGGCAGCTGATTGGACTTTCAAAGAGTTTCCTATCACGCAGTACTTCACGCTTTAAGGTGGCGTTAAAGGATTCTGCTAAGGCGTTATCAGCACTCGTTCCCACTGCTCCCATGGATTGACGCACATCAAGCTGGGCGCAGTGGTCCCCAAACGCCTGTGAGGTGTACACACTGCCATGATCAGAATGGAAAGTTGCCCCTTTAAGGCTTCCGCGGACCTTTCTGGCATGAGACAAAGCCTCGATAACCAGCGATACCCGCATGTGATCCGCGAGTGCATGACCGACAAGTTTGCGAGAGTAGACGTCGATGACCGTGGCAAGGTACATGTTCTTGCCACCCTTACACGGCAGGTACGTAATGTCGCCAACATAGACGTGGTTTGGTCTATCAGCTGTGAATTTACGGCCTACTAAGTCCGGCATGACACGGTGGCCAGGCTTGCGCCTGGTAGTGACACATCGGCGGCGCTTGGTAAAGCCTTTAAGTCCCATGGCTTTCATGATGCGGGCGACCTTCTTGTGATTTATCGGGCCGAAGTCCGTATCGGCTTTAAGGCTTGCAGCGATGCGTTTAGCACCATAAAGCCCGTGCTCATCATCAAAAGTGGTCTTGATTTTTGCACCAATAGCGGCATCGGAATACATTTTTAACCTGCGCTTTTCGCGGGTTTGCACCCATTTATAAAACGAGGAACGATTCAGCTTTAACACGTGACACATCCGCTTGACCGAATACTCGGTTCGGTGGTCATAGACAAACTGGAAGCGGATCACCAGTGAGTCTCTTCGGCAAAATATTTCGCGGCCTTGCGCAGGATATCGCGTTCTTCGCGTAGCTTAGAGACCTCTTTTTCTAGTTGGCGGATCCGTTCGGAATTATTCGCCGTTTGGGCTTTATCATGCACAGCTTTAATGCGCGCACGCTTTCCGGTGCCGTACTTCTTGACCCAAGAATGCAGCGAGGCACGGTTGATACCGAGCTCTGCTGATGCTGCGTTGAGCGAGAGGTCCTCATTGTTCTCATAGAGGGCCACAGCATCGCGTTTGAACTGTTCGGAGTACCTGGACATGGTGGTAGATTACCTTTCTTCCCAGCCCGACTGGGCTGGATATCAGGTGTCCACCAAAAAGGGGTCAGGTCCGAATCCTCACCCGAATCCTCACGCCGACGAACCCGCACATCGTAGGGGAGTGGGTACCCCGACTTAGTAGAGTGAGACCGTGAACGCGCCACGCCGACCACCCCCAACCGAGCGCAACATACGCTTATCCTCAGCCGTCAAGAACACACCGCCAGCATTCGAATTCGACCCGAAACTCTGACTCGTCGAAAACGGGCCAGCAGTAAACGACTGAGACTCAGCACCCACAGGAGCCGACGACAAACCACGAGAGACAGCGCGGGCAGCCACACGGGCACACACCACACGAACCGCCGCCGGAACTGACTCATCAAAATGCTTACCCAAATAAGCATCAATAGCGACCGTAGCCTCATCAACCATCGCCACAATAAGGCTCTTATCGTCCTCATCCGGCTCAATAGTCAAACGGTCAGTAACGTCAAGAATCGTGCAATATGTGTCCACGTGAACCCCCCAACAGGACTACTTAGCGCTACGGCCAGCCTTCTTCGCCGGACCAGGCTTCACCACGTGAGCAACCATGGCCATATTCGGATTCGTCAGAATCGGCTGCACAGCACAGTTAGCACGCACCCAATACGCCATCGGGTCGTTCTCACGCCAAGCACCGACCGCAATCTGACCAGCACCAGACAGGTTATACTCCGGAGAATTCATCTCCACCGTCTGACCCCACACCGTATAGCCCAGCAGGCCAGACTGAGTCTCCGGCGGCAGGAAGTACAACGTATTCTCATCCAGAATCCGGCGCGCAGCCTTACCATCACGCACCGAACGAGAATACGACGTAATCCCCGGAAGCCCCTGGTCCTGCAGCACAGCGTTAATAGCGCCAGAGGAGACACGAGCCAGCTCGCCGGTGGTATTCGCCGCATCACGGAACTGCTTATTCGTCTGCAGCTTCTGGATGACCTTAGGCGAAGCAATAATCGTACCCGGCTTAGTACCGTTGGCATCCTCGTAGGCCATAGCCCACGAGATGATGTCTTCCAGGGCGCCGGAATCCTGGTCATCCCAGTGCTTCTTCGGGGTGACCTCGAATTCCTCATCGCGGCCAATGCCGGCGTCGACGATGGCGCCGTTTTCCGAATAGCGGACACGGCCGGTGGTGAGGACGTCGCCGCGGGCTACCTCGACGCGGTTGGCGACTGCGCGGACGACCGTCTCGGTGGCCTTGGTCATGTCGTCTTCCTGGAAGCGGGAATCACCCTGGTGGAAGCTGCGCAGCTGGTCCATCTCGTTGATGCGGACCTTCTGACCAATCAGAGGCATCTGCATCATGGCCTTCTGGCCGCCGCCCATGGAGCCAATCGGCGTCTCAGCGTCTGCAGAGCGCACCTCAGCCAGGCGTCCGGTGTCTTGCTCGGTCATCCAGCTGAAGAACACGTCGTTAATTAGCTGGTCTGGGAAGTAAGCAGACAGGGAGCCACCGGCGGCCTGCAGGTCGTTTAGATAGTGGTTTGCGTAGATAGTCAGGTCCTCAGGTGAGAGGACCTCGTTCCAAATTTGCGTCGAACCCATGATTAATCCTCCCGTACGTCGCCGATGGCATCGAAGTTGGTGGAGCCATCCTCATTCCACAAAGAACCGTGCGGTTCGTGCACGAACGTGAATTCTGCGTGGTCGCATTCTGCGATGTTCACGCGATTGTTGGAATCCGGAAGGCGGTCAACGCGAACACGGCCGTGCCAGACAATCGGCACAACCTCGCCTGGGTTATTGTCCTGGTCCGTCAGCAGGAACCCGTCCACGGACTGAGTCTTGGACGTGACTGGCACCCAGTAGTCGCCTTCGCGGTGCAAGGCGGTGCCAGAGGGTAGGACGGACGTGCGAATATGGGTAGTCTTTTCGCCCAGCGTGCCGGTTTCGGCGTTGTCTACTGCGTGGCGAGAGCCCAGCCACGACAGGTCGCTGGGAGAGTAACGGTCAAATTCTGGCCGAAAGTGCATAATATCCCCCGATGATGTGATGAATGCGGACTACGCCCCCTGGCGCTTCTTACGCCTCTGCCACAGCTCCTCACCCCGAGAAATACCCTGATTCGGTGATTCCCAGGTAAGCCGCGACGATGCAGGGGCGGCGGGGGAGTGCTTGCCGATGAGGTCTTTAAGCGTGGATTCAAAATCGTCATCGTCAGCGTCGAGCTTATCAATGGCTGCGCAGAAGCTTTTCGAATCGAATAGTTGCTCTACGTCGCCGCCGAGCCCCGCGATGTGGATAATTAAATCCCGATTATGCTGAGCATCTTCAACCTGACTATGGGCCGTCGAAAGCTCAGCCTGAAGGTCTTTAATCGTGGATTCGAGTTTCTCTTTGTCCGCGGTAAGCTGCTCAACGTCTGCTAGCGATTTTTCTGCCCGGTTTTCCCACGTGCGAGAGTGGGCCCGCATGTCCTCGTACTTTTTACGGTAGTCAGTTGATGCGGTTTCGGTTTCCGCCTTTGCGGCGTTGGTTGCAGTATCCCCGCTGGTGGTTTCCTTTTCGGAATTGTCAGCGTTTGCGTCCTCGTGCGACACAGCGTCCCCCTAAATGTTCAGTTTGTGGACTACGGCCTCATTCATCCCTTCCGGATACAAACCGTAACCACCCCAAAGAATAGCACACCTGTTCATTTCCTAAGGTCACCCACCTGACGCATCGCCTGCAACAACACATCGGGGTCCGTGCTATCAACTTCTTCTTGAGCCTTCTTATAAATCTTTTGCGCTCTAATCGTCGATTCTGGAAGCTCAACATGGCCGCGCTTACGGCAAATCACAAGGCACCGGCAATGGTCATGAAAATGCGCCCCCGAATACCCACCACCAGCAGTCGACTGAGACGAATAATCAAACCCTCGAGACGCCAACAACGTACAAAACGCACACGCCCCAGGATGAGCAACACGAGCCCACGACCCACCGCCTTTCCACGCCGTATGCTCAGTGTTTTTACGCTGCCTGGAATACAACTCATCAGCGACGATGAACCCCATCGAATTCAACGTGCGATTATAACCTTGCTCTTCAAAGAATAACGGTGCGAAATCCTTCGCCATTCGAGCCTCAACCTGCTCGGAATCCACCCGGCGTGGCTTCCATTCCACCGGCCGCATCTCCATGTAGTCTTCTTGTTCTTCTAGCCACGCCATCGTGGCATCAGAAACGGCTGTGCCGTAGGAGTCGATGGCTTCGCGCACCATTTGCCGAAGAAGTTCTTTCTGGCGGTAGGGGTCGGCGGTGATGTCCGGGATGATGAGGGCGCGTGAATTGAGGTCCGTAACGGCTTGGCGAGCTATGGAATCAACGACGGGTGTGATTGAAGCCCAAGGGCGTTGTGGGTCTACCGCGTTCATCTAGCGTGCCTCCTTGGCGTCGTCGCTGGCGTTTTCACGCGGTGACGGTGCCACCCGGTCGGGGGTTTGGTGTGACGATTCGGTATTTTCTTGGTCTTGTGGTGTCGAAGCTTGGAGTACCTTTGCCAACTGGGAGAGGCGTTTACTGCGGTTTTCCTGCTCGATTTGGAGCCGGTCGGCGGCTGAAAAGTGCAGGTTTTTCAGTAGTACCTCGGAATCGGGGGCGAGCACACCGGAAGTAAGCAGCTTTAGCGCCCAGTCGGCGTCGGCGGCCTTGGACGCGGTGGCGGGGTCGCGCCAATCCACTTCGAGCCCGTCGACGAGGCTTTCAACATCGACGTCATTGTCGAAGTCGGAAAGCTGCACGAGTACGCGAGCCAGCTCCAACAGGTCTGGATTCATCAACTCCGTCTTAATCTCTGATGCGCGAATCAATTGCTCTTTCCACACGCGAATCGAGTCACCCGAGGGCGGATTTTCCGTCATGAAACCAAAATACTGGGCCGGAATCTTTGACTCAGAAGCAATCAACTGAGAGTAGGCGCGTACCTGCTCGATAAATGGGGTAGGAGGAGACGATGCGAATTGTCCGACGCTGGGCTGCTTGGGGTCGTCCTCATCGCCGTTGAGGACAAGCATCTTGCCGATAGAAGTCCGCCAGCCCATCTCTACGCGGTCGAACTCCGTCATGCCCTCTGGGTCGTAGCCGAAATCCTCAGGTGAGGCGCCGGTAGCTCATCGCTGTGGGGAGGCATAAAACTCAGAGTTATACTCCATGTTCTCTAACGTGCGGGCAGCTGCATCTGTCAGATACCGCACGGCCGGGGTGATTTCTGACTGACCCGACCAGTGCGATGTGCGCAGGCGATTGCGCAGCCGGAACATAGGGAATCCGCCGCCAGGAACGTCGAATCGCTCCACTGAGCGCACCGTACCCACGTCGGTTGAGTCTTTGGAAATGACAATGACCTCGCCCTGCAGGTAGAGCACCTCGCGGTACACGCCCTCCGAATTAACTCCCGAGCGGCGATACCCGGCCACTGGACCGTTGGTGGCGTCATCCCACAATAGTGAGCCAGACAAAGGCGATACTGACCGCAAGCGGAATACGCCGTGCGGGTCGGGCTCTACAGCTAATAGGCCCAGGCCGAAAATCAGCATGTCCAAAATGGCTTCAGACACTCGAAGCGGAACATTAAACCGACGCGTGACTAGCCGCATCTCCTCGCCATAGTCCGGTGATATGAACCCATCCATGCGTAGCAAATCACCGTAGGTATCTACCACAGTTGCCGGCCATCCGGAAACAACCCCAATATCCGACAATGAGTTCGGCACCGCAACGCCAATGCGCTGCACTCGATGCGTCCCGTCATAGTATGACGCCAGCTGCTTATTACCCTGCCGGTGTCCTGTGACCTCAGTTGTTAATACACTTAGAATATCTTCTTCATTTTGCGTTAGCCCCCGAATCATAAAATGAACGACCCCCTCTTTTTCTTCTTTTTCGTCACCCCGTGCGAGACAGCATCCAAGTAGCACTTATAGGCCATGACTGCGGCATACGCTGCGTCAATTTTATCAGCAGACTCTGGAGACGACTTATAAAGCAAATATCCAGTACGTGTCTCCCTGCGCTTCGCGTTCAAAAGATGTGCGCGCAGGTACGGTCCGCCGTCGTAAGTAATGTCGCGGTTGACTACTGCCTGCCTAAACTCGCTTAGCGATTGGTATACCGCGGCACTTTTGCCCCTCGGCCACGCCATCAACGGATGCGACGAGGTGGCCCGCACCTTAAGCTTCGGGGCGAATTCCGCTTCCCACGCGGAAACATGCTCCGTCCAGCCGGACGGGTCGCAGTACATGCCCACGACACGGTAACGAGAAAAGCAGTCACGCACGACGGCATCAACCTGGCGTGTGTCCGGTTCCCAGACCGGGTCGCGGGGCGTCTTCGACTGCCACACCGCAATCTCGAACAAATGCCCATCTGTCACACGCATGCCAATCAGCGCGGTCGCATCCGCGTTACCACGCACACGGCCTCTTGAGCCGTCAAAGCCCAATACAATCTTGTCGCCTGGCTGGATAGCCTTATCCCTGTCCTCAATGGCATCTACCTCGAGGTGGGAGAGGAAGGAATCGGACGAAGAGACAATCTGATTGAGGTAGAACTGTCGCGCATCAGAAGGGTCAGTCGACGGGTCCCAAATCTCGGTAATGATGCGCTCAATATCCACCCAGCCACCATTATCTCTAGCGGAATCGCCATAAGCATGAACCAGTCCGTGGTAAAGGGAATCATGGTCAGCTAAGTCCGTATCCTCTGGCGCTTCACGGTGGTCCACCAGAATCGTCTCTCGCTTAAGTCGCCCCTGCTTTTGCAGTTCGAGGGCCTTAAACGTTTCCTCAGCAACCGAACCACTGCCTGGTCTATAGGCGTTAGGAGTCTCGATAGAATGACCGCCTAGCTTGCCTGTGTTGCGACGTAGCACTGCAGCTAGCTTCACGCCACCGTTGCTCTGGGTCCACGCTTCGGTCTGGTCGGCAGAAAACCATACAGGCCTGCCGCCTTCTTTTGACAATGCTCCCGCGGTAATGAATTCGATGCGGCCTTTGGGGAGAGCGACAAACGTCTCCATTGGGTCAATGTCGTAGTTTCGCATAGCTGGGCCGTCTCGCAGCATCTCTAGCAGTGGTCCATAGGCATTCTTGGATTGGTCCTCGTTGACCGCGGCAAACTGTACTTTCGGTGTGGTGAATTCAGACCATGGAACCCCCACAGGCTGCCCTGATGCGTCCCACCCGCCGAAGCACACTGGTCCTAGTGCTTCTAGGGCGCCAATAGCTCCCATGATTGGTGACTTACCCCAGCCTTTGGGGCGGGAGAGAATGCCGCGTGTATAGACACGCTGCCCAGTCTCAGGGTCGAGTTTGTAGTAGCGAAGAATAAAGCGAGCTTGTTCAGGCGTGAGTACTAGAGGTTGGTATTCGGCGCAGTCTGGCTGGGCGAGGTTTTCTTCAATCCAGGCGAGGCATTCCCAGCCGAGTGAGGGGAATTCCCCGGGCTCTCGGGGTTTGAATGCCATCGGTTTAATCCACCGCCTTCAGGCTGCGGTAGCGGCCGCGTACGTCGGCTGCGGCACGAGAGGCGCGGCGCTTGTCCTCAGCTTCGTCTGCCGTCGCCATGGTGATGCGGTGGCGAGCAAGACTGTCAGGCGTGATGCCGTATTGGGCGAGCTGTAGGCGGCGTTCTGGTCCTAGTTTCGTGTCTCCGCGATTGTAGGCGTCGTCGAGAATCATGGTGCGTGCTAAATCGAGCCACTGGGTTTCTTGGAGGCCTTGGGTTTTCAGCGGCGGGAATTCTGCGAGGGTGTCCCAAAAACGTAGGGTCTGGTTGGTCCAGGCCTCGTCTGTGGCCGGGTTGGTGGGGCCGTAGATATCGGTGAGTTTGGGCTGCGGTACGAAAGTGACAACGATTTCGCGTTGCTCGATGATTTGTTGGTTCCTTCTCGCACGTGATTTTGGATTCTTCGGTGCGGGACCGCGTCCTGCCATTGCTTCCCCCAGATTTTTCGTGTGCTGTTAGCTGTCCAGTTCTAGTATAGTGTGCTATGATGTTTGGTGGCAGCTGCCGTTCGGGGGAGATGGCTCCGGGTCGATGTTTCGTCGGCTCGGAGTCATTTTTATGTCCTGGGGCAGGTGCTGGTTTGGGTGGTTTTAGCAGCAGATTTTGGGGTGAAAACGTGACGACATTTTGACGACATTTTGACGACAAGAACCACTGGAAACGGCTGGAAACCACTGGAAACGACTGGAAACGAAAAACTAAGAAACCCCCTCCCACCAGCATTTTTACTGGTAAAAGGGGGTAGATACAATGCTCCTCCAACTGGGCTCGAACCAGTGACCCTTCGATTAACAGTCGAATGCTCTGCCAACTGAGCTATGGAGGAATATCCATGTTGTACTTCGAACGTGCCGTTCTCCGTGCAACGAGAATTAACTATATAGGCTAACGCCGTTTTCACACAAATCGCCTGGTTAGCCGGAAAAATTTAGGGGCGTAGGACGTAGGGTGAGACGGGAAGCATCGGAAAGCGTAGGGCCTGTGTATTCCTGTGTGGGAAGCGCCGCCTGGAGCCTGGTCGAGGCTGGCCAATTTTCTCTTTTCCTGAACACCGTTCAATACGTCCGGTACCCTCAGATTATGACTTATTTCTCAGTGCGAATGCGGTCTGATTCCGCAGGCCAGCACATTTCGGGAGCAGAGCGAATCGTCAGGGAACACGAGGTTCCGGCGGTCTGTGCGGCGCTATCCGAGCGTGCTTTGGCGCACCCGAAGGGAATGGCGGAAAATACCTTCATCACCGTGGAGGCTTTGGCCGAGTCCGATATTCTGCACGTCCCTTCCGTAGGAGTAAAAGAAGAAGCGGTGCAATCGCCCTCGCAGGCTAGGGACGTCATCGAGGAACTATTGCGCTCAATGACCGCTCATTCCCAAGTAGTCATTGAAGAGACGTTTACCGCTAGGAATATGCGCGGTGCGATGCTCATTGCGGCCGATACTGGCACGCGCTGCGAGCCAGACGCACAGCGCGGCGTCCGTGTGAGCCACATGGACGCGCACAACGCTCAAGACGCGGAATTCAAAGGCAAGGACGCGGCCCGTGAAGCCATTGTTCTGGCGAGCAAGGTCGCCGCGCATCCTGACGTTCTAGCAGAAGTCTGTGTGTCTGATGATCCGGCCTATACCACCGGTTACGTCTGCATAGATGGCACGTACCACCGTCTTCCACACATTAAAGAGCCTGGGTCGGATGAGGGGGCGCGGGCATTCATTATCAAACCAGGTGCCGATATCGAAGCGTTGATTGATTATTTGGAAAGCCGCGCCGTACTCGTGGATTTTGGGGCAGAAAAGTGAACGAGAGCCTAGAACAAGTCGCATCTGCGCGCCTGGATAAGTGGAGAGAAGACGGCCTATGGCGCAGCCCTTCGGTCTTTGGAAGTGGGCAAGTCCCGGAAAGCTCCTTGCGGACGGCCACCGGGAAGACGGCCAAAGACGCGGTGCTCTTTAGCTCGTCGAATTACCTGGGCCTGGCAGAGCATCCGGAGATTAAAAACGCCGTAAAGGACAGCGTTGATCACTACGGCGCAGGCTCAGGCGGCTCGCGTTTGACCACCGGCACGTCTGAATTACACGTTGCGGTAGAAGCCGCTGCGGCCCAGCTGACTGGGTATCCAGACTCGGTATTCTTTGCCACCGGGTACCAAGCCAATCTATCGACGTTGCAGGCGTTGGCCTCGCCCGAGCTCACCATTGTTTCCGATGCGCGCAACCACGCCAGTATCATCGATGGCTGCCGGCTCGCAAAGGCGAGTGGCGCCTCCCTCGTCGTTACGGCGCACCGCGATACCCGCGCTGTAGAAAACGCTTTGGTCACCAGGACCACCAAGTATGCCTTGGTTATTACCGATGGCCTCTTTTCCATGGACGGGGTGCTTGCACCCTTGCCTGAGCTATCGCGGCTGGCACGCGAACACGGCGCTTGGCTTATGGTCGATGATGCCCATTCGTTTGGCACCGTCGGCAACCGCGGCCTTGGCCTCCCAGAATATTTCGGCGTCCAGCCCGATATTCAGCTTATTACCGCTAGCAAGGCGCTTGGCGCCGAAGGCGGCCTCGTGGCAACGAGCAAGCCGGTTGCCCAGCTATTGCGGCAACAAGCCCGGTCCTTCGTATTTTCTACCTCTCCCACGCCAGCAACATCGGCCGCCGTGCTCGCGGCGTTAAAGCTCATTGAGTCTGATCCCAGTCTGGTTAGCCAACTGCAAGGCAATATTGCTTATTGGCACAGCACACGCGGGACTACGCCACAGCAAGGGCCGATTATCCCCGTGCACGTGGGCGATGAGGCCGCCGCAATGGACGCTAGCGCTGCACTGCTTGACCATGGATTTATCGTCCCGGCAATCCGGTGGCCCACTGTTGCACGTGGCGCTGCGATACTCCGCGTTACCCTCATGGCAACCCATACGCGCGCACAAATCGATGCCCTCTGCACAGAACTTGAACAGCTGGGTTTATAAGCAAAACGCTCGGTGAGTGCGTTCAGAGAGTAGGCTCTCGTCGCATACACTGGCAGGCATTATGAGCAGCTTTATCATTGACTATTCGTGGCTCCACGAGCTGGTGCTGTACGGGCGTGACGCCGAGCTGTCCGCTGCAATTACCGGCAACTGGGACATTATTGAAGCTATCTGGGACTTGGAGGAAAAGCACGCTATAGAAGAGGACTCCAGTTTCTTTGGCGGCGAAAATTGGACCGCGCGCTTTGTGTCCGGCCTCGATGATGGCGGCCCCTTGGACGTGGGGCTATTGGACGAAGAAGATACTTCAGTGATGCTCGAGCTCTCCGTTACCGGCGACGATGAAGAGACAATGGAGCACGCGCTTATCGATGCCACCGAGACCATCACCTGGCATTTCTCCGACTGGGGCTTCGAAGACATAGAGTGGACTGCGATGCCTTGATAGGTGAGGCGAGCATGGCGGATTAAGGCGTTGCGAGTAACGACCACTGCGCCAGATGATTTCTGCAGCGATTTTTGTGCCACCGGACCACGACTAGGGGAAATCCGACGAATGTTGCTGTTGAAATCTGTCAGCCTAAACGGTTAAACAAGTGGTACGACGAGCCGGTTACCGGAACGTTGTCGCCTGGAGCCGCGTAGGCTCCAGAGCTTTATTTAGGGATTCCACTTACGCTCATGAATTAGTGCTGGCCCCAACGCTTTGACTAGACGTTTAGTTGCTCGCTTCACAGACTTGCTGCTGTGGTTTTCTTCCCTGTTGCGGCGCAAAATTCATTGACTCGTTCTAAGAGATGTCGCAAGGTGATTTCGTGTGGGCTTTGTGGATAGCGATATCGCGAGTGCAGACGCCTTATATCCACGCCCTCCAGAAATACCAGGGCACCGGAATTTTGGACCGAGTGCATTACCGATTGATATATGGAGATACAGGCACCAAAGCGCTCGCGCAGGTCAACCCAGTCTTCAAAGGCCGTTCATTAGCGCATGCCCATGAAATTCTGGCGAGTACTTCCAATGATTTCGCATTTGAGCTTGGTATGCCAGATAGTCCAAGCGGTCGGTTAAAACCCTCTCTTGACGTTCGTTTACTAATACTCCGGCAACGTAATAATGATCGCGCCGGTAGGACTCGTCGATGAAAAGTTTAAACAACTCTATTCCTTTTGAAGGAGACTATTCCGTTGAATGTAGCGGTTATGGGAAGGACGGAACTAGACTGCACTACTAAACCTTATGACCTCCGAATATAAATTGAATCGCGTCAGTGGCATGCGCGAACGGAATCCGTTCCTGTTCGATGCGTAGCTTGCCTTCGGTGAAAAGGTGGCGATAGGCGCGCTGCTCTTCGGTGGTGAGGTGGCTAAGTGCTGCGGAGCCGTCGCCGGGATCGGGGACCGCGAGGTGGCGGAACGCGGTGACGGTGGCGGTATCCATGAGCAGGGACTCCGTGTGGGGAAAGTGGGCGCGCACGCCGTTGAGGATGCTGAAGCCGGCGGCGTCAAGGTCGCCCCAGTAGGTGATTTCGGCATCGTGGAGCCAGGCAAGGGCGTGAAGTTGGCGGGCGGCATGGCCGGCGCCGAGGATGGCGATGGTGGGTGGGGCGGCATCGGAAAGCAGGGGCAGGGCTAGGAAGGTCTGCTTGTTTTCTACGATGAGAACGCGCGGGGGAGCGGCGGGAAAGAGCTGTGCAGCCTGGGAAAGGGGAACCTCGATATCGGACAGCGCTGGGGCGTGGTTGAGGTAGCGCAGGCGCAGGCGGGCATCGGTGCGGCGCAGTCCCAAATCCGTGATGCCAAAGGGCGAAAGCAGGGCGAGCAGCAGGCGGCGGTGGGTGCCTATCCATTTGCCGTCTACTCCTTCAACTGGGACGGCGCGCTCCCACTCGCCGGAGTCCGGGTGGGCGCGCAGCCAAGTCAAGCATGGTGTCAAGCAGCGCAGATCGTATGCGTTTAGCTCCTTCCACTGGGCATAGGTGCGGTACACGGCGTCGGCGAATGCAGGGGAGTCGGGGAAGATCGCGGCGATGTCGTGTGCGCGCTGTTGCGCACGGGAGTATTCGGCGCTGAGGCCTGCGGCCGCGGCGATGCGGGGCGCACCGGTAAGGACTGCGCGGGTGGGAACGGAATTGGTGCCTAGGCCCGTGCGGGACCAATTGCGCGGTTCGTAGTGGATCTCTTCTTGGTGCGGCCAGCGCTGCCAGGCGCGGATGAACTCCTGGGTGGCGGGGACATCGCGCGCGGCGTTGGCGGCCGTTGGCGGGTGCAGCGGCCAATCGATACTCAGCGAATCGGGAGTCGACAAAGCCTCCGCAAAGTGGTTGCGCAGGTATTTTGCCGCATGGGTGTGCAGGTCATTAGGCATCCGCATCGGTGGACTCCGGGGATTCCTGGGAGTAGGAGGTGGCATCGATAAGCGAATAGCCCGTACGCGCCTGCGGGCGGCCTTGGATAATGGGCTCGTCGTAATTGACCACGATGGTGCCATCCACGTACGGCGATAGCGTCTGAATGAGTTTGAATGGCGTTGCCAAAATCATGTGGAAACCAAAGGACGCAAACACGGACATGGCGGTGCGCGTAAAGGCCGGGTCGGCGCGGTCGAAGGCCTCATCCAAAATGATGGAACCGTAGGTAGGAACGTCCTGATCCGGCTCCGCCAGGCGGAAGCGCAGCGCCGCAGCCAAGCAGAAGAACACCAGCTTTTGGGCCTGGCCGCCGGAAAGAGAGGCGGAATCCTGATACGTATTGGCGGTCGTGCCATCGGGGTAGCACTCGCGGCCGATGAAGCTGACGTGCTTGCGGGTATCCAGAACCAGGTTTCGCCACCGAATATCCTCCGGCTCAGACGAGCCCAAGCGGCTGAGAATCTTGTCCAGGGCGTGGTAGCGCGCTACCGCAGCTTCGGGCTCATCGGCGCTAATCTCCGCCAGGCTATGGGACGTTGCGGCATCGAGATCCCGCTGGAAGTCTTGCACCACCTGGCCCCGGGCATCTTTTACATCAATGCGCAGGGTGCGGTCCCCATTGAAGGGCGTGCGCTCCAGGGACTTATTAATAAACTCCATGCGCTGTTCGATATCGCTACGGGCATGGCGAAGGGAGGAGGCGAGGTGCGATAGGTTTTGCACCGTCGTGCCATTGAGCAGCTCCAAGAACTGAGCGCGAAAATCCGCCAAGCGGTCCGCGCGCAGGAATTTCAGCTTCTCCATGCCTTCGCCGGCGAAGCTGGCCTGTGGCTCCAAATCCGCCGCTTCCGCCGGCCACTGCGATAGGTACTTGTGCAGGACGGAGACAATCTTGGCATTCGTCTCCTCGATGCGGCGCGCGGCCCTGCGCGCGGTTTCTTGCAGGCTGGCCTGTACTTCATCGCGCCGGGCATCGATGTCATCGATGGTGAGTTTTCTTCTGCCCTTGTGCAGAGCCTCTTCGACCGCCTTGGCGATGCCCTGATCCGCCACCGTGGGCACTGTTCCGATGCTCTGGCGCCGCTGGGTGGAGCGGTTTAGCTCGCCTTCCACGTTGCCGAGGTGTTTTTGTGCTTCGTTCAGTTGGGCGCGGGCGGCGGTGAGCTTTTCCTTGGCCTGCTCGTGTGCTGTGGCCAATGCCTGCGCCTCTGGGGAGGAAGCCAAAGAATCATACTGTTCTTGCAAATCGCGTTTGCGCGCCTCCGCAGAAGCGGTATCAATATCCTGGAACTTAGTCTCCAGTACGCGCTGCGCTTTATCGCGCTGCGTGCGCAGGATATCCATCTTCCGGTTGAGCTCGTGGACCTGTTTAGCCATGGCACGAGCAGTGGCTTTCGCTTCCGCCAATTGGGAACGCAGGAGCTCAATCTTGGCAGTATTGGTGGAACCTACTCGGTACCACCGCGTGCCTGTAAAGCGCGTGCGATCATCCTTGATAAAGCGCGTCGAGCCATCCTTGTCCTTAGGCCGGCTTTCCAAGCCATCGCGTGTGACGGCCGGGGTCTTGGTTACCTGTTCGAGCGCCGCCACCGAGTTGACGCATTCGTAGTTAAAACGGCTCGAAATATGGTGGCGCACCCACTGCGCCATGGGGTGATCCTGGAACTCCAATTTGTGGATGAGCTGTTGCGGGCTGCGCGCGGGCGCAGGCGCCGGTGCAAACTCCGGGATAGTGCGGTACTCGAGCCGGGTACCCACATTGCGAGAATTGACCCACTGGTTAATGGCTTCCCGCGCGGTTTCCGGAACGAGCAGGGTGGCGGCGAATCCGTGCAGCAATTTTTGGATCACCGGTTCCCACTCCGCCTGCTGCGGGGCAATATCCAGTAGCTCGCCAGCGAAGGGAAGCTCCGATTCGGCATAGCCAGTATCCCGCGCGAGTTGGGTGCGCAGCTCTACCAGGGCCTTATCGATATTGGTGCGCCGCGAGCTAAATGAGTGCAGCTCACTTTCTAAGGACGCGGATGCTGTCGCTGCATCGCGGGCGGCCACGCCGGCTTCTTGCTGCTGCTCAGTAAGCTGGGCCGAGTCAGCCTCGAAGTCCGCGATGCGCAGGTGGGCATTTGCCTGCAGTTCGGCGAAGCCGTGCGGGTTGAGCTCAAAGTGGTCGGTCCACTGGTCGGCGGCAGCGGCAAGGTGGTGAAACTCCTTGGAGCGGTGCTCAATTTCCTTCTCCGCGGTTTCAATTTTGGCTTCTAGGGCGGCCAGCTCGCCGGCACTGAGTTGGGAGACGGCTACGGCGGCGCGTCGCTCGGCATCGTCAAGGTGCGTGACCTCCGCCTCGAGCGCCTCGGCCGCAGAGTGTGCCTCTGCTTGCTGGGCGGTCAGCGCGCGGATGCGATAATCCAGTTCTTCTGCCACCAAGCGGGCGCGCACCGCCGGCAGCGCCTCATTCATCGCCTCGGCCTTGTGCTTATCCGCCTCCGCGGTGGTGCGCTGGGAGTGCAATTGGGGGAGTGGAGCCAGCGTCTCAATCTGGGCCTTGACGTCCTCTACCCGCAGGTATGCCTGGCGCAGATCTTCAAATTGCTCCACCGACTCCTCCGCCCGCTCGAAGGTAGACGGCGTATCGAGCATATAGTCCCGGAAGAGCTGGTCCAGGCTGGATAGAGATTTGGCGGACTGCGTGCGGTGCAGCAGGACCTGCCCCTGCTCGCTCTTTATGCCCAGGCGTTTGCGGAAGCGATCCGCAAACGTGGTGTACGTCGGCGTAAATGACGCACCAGGCCCCTTGTACATGGCCTTAATCTTGCGGGTATCCAGGCTGCGGGTGAGTAGGGGGCTGAGCTTATCGATGTCCTCATCTCCCTGCACCACCCCATAGAGGCGTTTAATTTGGCTCACCGAATTTTCACCGCCGTTGAGGCGGAAGATGGCGATGAGGGTGTGCTGCGTGCCAGCCCCATTATCGTAGGTCAACGCCACCACCGAGTTAGTTGCGCCTTCACGCAAATACTCCGGGGCGATTTCACCCGTGTGCGCATTTTCTTGCTGCCGCCACGCCCCGCGAATATAGGAAACGAGGGTGCGCCCATTATGCCGCCCGAGGTCTTGCTGCGATGCCGCATTGAACTTGAGGTCCTTTTGCGGCACCAATACTGCAGACATCGCATCAAGCAGCGTGGACTTACCCGAACCGGATCCGCCGGTGATGAGGAAGCCCTTGCGGGCTACCGGGATGGAAAAGTAGCCGTGAAAAGTACCCCAGTTAATAAGCTGGATACGACTGATGCGGAATTGGCCTGGATACAGGTTAGTCATCGGAAGCTTCCTCCTGGTCGCCCTCGGCTTCTGCGAGGCGGGCGTATTCATCCCGGATGGCGGTGACCGTGGCGGCATCGAAAAGCTGGCGCAAGACGGGTGAAACCTCGTAGCGCCCCTCTGTCTCGGTGGCGCTGAGCAGCGAGTATTCATTGCGGATGCGTTTAATCGCCGCATTGAAGCGGTTATTGAACCCGGCTTCATCGCGGTTATCAACCGCGCGGACGTAGCCAATGCCCTCCCGGAGATCTTCTACATCCACAATCACGCGTTCACCGGGCAGCGCCAGACCAAGTTCTTGGCGCAGGTTCAGCAGGATGGCGGTATCGATGTGCTTGAGCTTATCCGTGCGCAGTACCTGCGGAATGGGCAGAGTTTCCTCTTCTACCATCCGGGTAAACGCAAACCCTTCCGCTTCATCGACGACCAGCTCGAGGAATACCTCATGCAAGCGGGCACGCAGGTTGTCTTCGTCCGAGATGATGGCGGACCATAAGATAGGTTCCTTGTGCGCACGCACCAGCGGACCTTTCAAAAGCTGCACCAAGGCGCGGCGCGAGTTATAGGTCAGCGATCCTTTATCGCTTTCCCACAGCGGGGGCTCATGCGCCGAATCGACGCGGTGATTATCAGTAGCGCTCACTACAACTCCTCAACGGTGGTGCTATCGAAATACATAGTAGGGATATACGCCGCGCGAATGGTCCCATCTTCCTCAGTCCAGGTGACCTTCTCGTGCGCATCATGCAAAGCCGGTAGCGGGTGCTGGTCCGCAATATGTACCAATCCCACGACGCTGGCCAGGCCCTGCGTGGGTGGGTACGCCTGCAATACTTGGCCAATCGTGCACGGACCCGCCTTGCCGACGGCCCCGCGAATCGCCGCATGCAGTTCCTCAAAGTCAATCTCTGACTCGCGCACTAACTCGTACAACGCCTCCGCGTTCTCCTGGCCTGGCTGGAAGGCTTCCGGTGCTTCTTCCACGACCTCGCGTCCTGGGTTGGCTAGTTGGATGCGCGAGACGGAGTGAATGGACATACCGATGCGCTGCAAGGGCGTTTCCATGCGGTGAAAGGCTTTTAACTCCGATGCCTGTGCTGCATCAATGGCCATGCCCCGTGCCTCACGCAGTAGCTCAATCATGCGCCGGTCTTCTGCGAATTGTTCCGAAGAGACATAGTTGCGCAAGCTGCGCGCCAGGCCAGTCATCGTTTGATTGACCTCGAAGCTCGTTTCTTCCATATCGCGGAAGAGATTCCGCAGCTGACGACGGTTTTCTGGCGCCAGCTCTTGGCCGACCTCGCTTTCTAAAACTTGCTTAATCCACTGATCTAGCCACGCACTGCGTTCTCTATCCATGAGGTAGGAATAGAATCCGCGGAAGCTGCGCCCAGCGTCCGATTCCGCGATGTGGTCTACACCGCTGAAAATTTCCTCGAGCACTTCGCCGCGGTAACCTTCTGGATCCAAAAGCTGGCGACGCAACCGGTGATTGAGGGCTTCGAGTTCGTGGCGCACCCTAGCGAAATCGCTTGGCACCGCCATGGCCATGTTCAGCACGTCTTGGACGCGCTCCTGCGTCTCTGCCGCAGTCAGCCTTTCAAACTGCCCTAAATGAGCCTTTTCAATTTCGCGCTCAATGCGGTCTCGCTCCGCCTCTAAGCTGGCGACGCGGCTCGAAATATCCTCATTTGTATCTCGCGCCAAGCGTTGTAGCGCCGAGCCTATAGATTCCACACGCGATGCCGTGACCGTAGTAACCGGCGTTTCCCAACGCTCAACGGCCTCGAGCGCGGACAGCGCTTCCTCGCTCGGTTCCAAGGTTTCACCGCGCGAGCTCTTGCCAGATTTACGGACTAGCCAACCAGCTTTTACCCAGTCATTGCAATAACTTTGCGGTGTGCGCGGCATTGAGAATTCACTGGCGAGCACCTCAAAATCGGTGACCATCAGCTCATATACTTCTGCCGCCGGCCGCGCGCGAGTGCCGCGGGGAAAATACTCAGCAATCAGCGCCAAAATCACCGGGGCATTATCGGCCGCCAGCAGCCGCACTGCCGCGGAATCATGTAATAACCGCCGCAGTGAAAGGGCGCGAGCTTCAACAGACATGATTCGATTTTGCCAGCTATGCCGGACACATGCAGCGTAGTTTGACTCACTTATTCGAATCAGTGGATCCGCCCGCGCATGGTGGCCCTTGCGGGCCGAGGACTAAGAGACTGTATTAGTCCTTATTAGTCCTGCTTAGTCCTGCGCAACGGTGACGTTGACGTCAATATTGCCGCGGGTGGCATTGGAGTAGGGGCAGACCTGGTGGGCGGCATCGGCAAGCGCTTGTGCCTTGTCGTGCTCTTGGGCGGGAATGATGACCTCGAGCTCAACGGCGAGCTTGAAGCCTTCGCCCTCCTTGCCAATGGACACGCGGGCACCGACGGAAGAATCGCCCAACTCAGCCTTCTCGCTGCGAGCCACCGCCTGCAGGGCAGAGTGGAAGCAAGCGGCATAGCCAGCAGCGAAGAGCTGCTCCGGGTTGGCGCCGTTGCCATCGCCGCCCATTTCCTTTGGGGTGGCCATCTTGAAGTCAAGGTCCGAATTTTGCACTACGGCGCGGCCGTCGCGGCCTGCCCCGGTAGCGAGTGCTTCAGTGGTGTAGAGGGTATCCATGATTACTCCTTTTCTAAAGTGATTTTCGTACTAGCGGTGAGTACAGCCGCCTATTGTACTCAGAATTCCTAACGGTGTTTTTCCAGTTCAGCGACCTAAGAAGTGAAAGGACGCGCTAGGAAAGGTGGTACGGCTCAAGTGTGCGGCGCAGGCCTACTCAACCCGCGCCGGGGGAGTGGGTGCTCCTTCGGGCGGAAGTACCTTGGGGTAGCGCTTGGATTGGCTTGATTTCCCAGCACTCTCGGCGGCACCGCCCGTGGTGGGCGCAGCGGCGCCGACTACTTCGGCCGTCTTTGCCGGAGAAGGTCGATGGGGTGCGGGGTCCCAGTGGGTATCGACAAGCTTGCGCTGGCACACCCAACCCACCGCGAGGATGGCCAGGCCAATCACTGCGATGAGAATGCCGCTCCATACACCGCCAGCTTGGATGGACCAGCCGAGCAGCAGGCCAAGCCAGCCAAAATCGGCGTCGCCAAAGGTGGTATGGGCGTCGCCGAAAGATCCCAGCACGCTAAGCAGGAAGGCGGGCAGGAAAGTAATGAGCAGGCCATTGGCAAAGGAACCCAAAGCCGCTCCACGGCGCCCGCCGGTGGCATTGCCGTACACACCGGCCGCGCCGCCGGTGAAAAAGTGTGGCACGAGGCCGGGCAAAATGAGGGCAACGCCAAAAGCCGGGTTGAGCCATAGTGATAGCACAGCCAAGCCGACGAGTCCGCCGGTGAAGGAGAAAATGAAACCAATGAGCACCGCATTTTGAGCGTAAGGGAAGACAATCGGGGCATCGAGCGCTGGGATCGCGCCGGGAACCACCTTTGCCGCAATACCTTGGAAGGCGGGGACAAGCTCGCCCAAAATGGTGCGGACACCGAAAAGGATGACGGCAACGGCCACGCCAAACTGTAGGCCCTGCGTTATGGATTGCATGAGGTAATTGCCCACATCGGTGGCGCCATCCGGGAAGGCGGTGAAAGCCTCATCGGACCCTGCACGCGCAATAAATAATACCGCGAGCACAAGGTACATCAGTGCCATAGAAAGAGCCGTCGCCACCATCGAATCGCGCAGGAAGCGTAAGCCCTCTGGGAGTTTCAGGTCCTCAGATGAAGGCGACATTTTATCGCCCTTACCGCCTACGGCCTTGCCGACGCCACCTGCGACCAAGTACCCAGCCGTGCCAAAATGCCCAATTGCCACGGAATCATCGCCGGTAATGCGGCGGGTAAAGGGGTGGGCTATAGCGGGCAAAGACACCATCAAAATGCCAAGCAGTCCCGCACCAAAGGCGACGATGACCCACGAAGGATATCCAGTGGCAACGAGCACCATCGTCAGCAATGTGGCCATGAAAAGTACGTGGTGGCCAGTGAGGAAGACATAACTAAGCGGTGTAATACGGGCCAAGATGAGGGAGACAACAAACCCCAAAATCATGATCCAAGCGACTTGGCTGCCGAACTGGTCTTGCGCGATACCGACAATGGCTTCATTAGTCGGCACCACTCCCTGTGCACCCGTCGCGCCGGTGATCATGGCACCCAGTGGTTCTAGCGAATCGGATACTAGGCCAGCACCGGCGCCGATAAGGAGGAAACCCAGCGTGGCTTTAATCGCGCCGCCGATGGTCTTGCCGACGCCGCGCCCCATGGCACCTAGGCCGACGGCGGTGATGATGCCGATGAGAAAAGCAGGTACAGCGAGGATTTCGTTGACGAGAAAGTTGGCTATGGCCAGAAGAATATCCATGCGTTATTCCTTAAATGTCATAGAGCTCGCGAAGAGCCGCATCTAGTTCGGAAGTGGAAGTGAAATTTTGGATGACGTATACGGGAACGCCGACATCGCCCAGCGTGGCAGCGATTTCGCCGGAGGTGAGAAGGAAATCCGCCTCGCTCGCCCGACCCTTGGCTGAGATCGTGTCGGTGGCTTCCACGGTCAGGTATGACCCCCAGCCCCATTCATCAAGTACCTGTTCCAGGGTGTTCTTAAGGAATAAAGACGTGCCTAGGCCGTTGCCGCATACCGTGAGGATTTTTCCCTTGGACGCGACAGAATCTGCGGCCGTTTGCTTTGCTGGACGAGCCGTTGACTCCGCCGGTGCTGCGGAAGTTGTGCGCTTCTTACTCGAAGTCGATGCCGTGAGGATTGCGCGGAGCTCTTTTTCGGATTCTGCACGATTAAGTTCATCACGCTTGGTGGCTAGCAGCTTTGCTAGCTGTTTCATCGCCTGCAGGTGTTCGGAGTCGCTCCGTGCGGCAAATGCCACGACGAGGTCAACAGGGTCATTGGAATCGTGCCCGAATTCCACCGGCTTATCCAGATGGACCCACGATAAAGAAGTTTCCTTTACCGCCTCCGAAGGCCGTGCGTGCGCAAAAGCGAAACCAGGTGACACCACAATGTATGGGCCCGTTTCTTCTACAGATTGCACCATTGCTTCCGTGTAGTCTGCGGTGATCGTGCCCGCTTCTTCCAGCAGTGATCCTGCCAGTCGGATGGCTGCTCTCCAGTCCTTGGCGGTGCCATGTATCTCCACGGCGCCGGGCACCAAGAGGGAATCTAGTGTGACCATGTGTATCTCCCATCACAGAAATAGTGGCATCAGGGTGAATGTCACTCATGATTCTAGGGCGCAGCGAAATAGGAGGTGAAAGCAGGGGGTAACGTATGCACGGGGTGGTTGGAGCCGCTCAAAGGGTGGTCGGATTGGCTCTATAGTCCTTTGGATTGGTCGCAATACAAGGGGAAGCCGTGTGCTTTCGGAAAGGCCGGACCTAGAAATGGACCCGTGCTAAGGGAGCGGAAATGAGAAATCCCCGCTGGCGCGGGGAGAAACACAGCGAAAATGCTGCTTTGAGCACTACCACAGGCCCCTCCCGTTGTATACGGGAGGGAGCTGGTTTTGCCTGTCAAGTTTTGCCCGCCCCAGTGAGAAATAGGCTCGATTTTCTTTCGGGCTTTGCATCTCGGCGGGCTTCGCTTCCTGTAGTGGCTAGAACGGAAGATTTACGCGCGTTGTATCCGGGCAGTTAATCGAGCTCGAAAGTTTGGCGGCCAATTTCATCTTGGCTAAAGGACCTAGATGCAACAAGGTCCACAGGTGTCGTTAGATCATCGAGCTCGTAGGCGATTGTTCCGGCGACAGTGCCTCCCTTTTTAATCTGTTCAAGCTGAGTATCGGAAGTTTCAGGATCAATATAGGAACCGACGTCGAGCTCGTTTACCTTATTCGGATCATTGTCTTGGATGGCGGTGAAGTACGCGACAAAGTCGGTGGTAGTCAGGGTTTCATCCGTTTTATTCGTTACGTCATAGCTAAAGACGAGAAGTGGCTTTTCACCTGTTTCATTGCCAGGCTCACCGGGCTTGATAACGCGGTGATCGGTTATTTTGAACTTGGCGGCTGGAACATCCAAGACTCCATCTTCAAAGGTTTGGCTAAAATCTGTGCTCTTTAGCTCATTAACGGTTGTCGGATCATCCTTCACCTTCTTCATATGTGTGGTGAATTCCTTATCCTCAATCGCGACCTTGAAAGTTAAGGTGTTGTCATCGATAGAGAAATCTTTCTTGTCTGACGAAGCGGCCATCCACTCAGAGGCGGTGGCAACTGTATCGCGGTTTGAGGTAACGGTCTCACCGGATGCAGCGGCTTGGGCATCAAAAGTGCCAATCCAGTAGATCATGCGATTTTCGCCGTTGTCCATGACCCATTCGATGGTGATGACGTCATCAGTGATGCTGGCCTCTATCCAGCCATCGTCAGAAGCGCTGTCCTCTTGCTTCCACGTTCCAATTACGGACTTCGCATCAACCTGTGCATCGGACGCGGAATTACTGGAGTCGCTTGTCTTTGAGCTCTCACTACCGCTATCCGAGCAGGAGGAAAGCGTAAGTGCAGAGACGAGAATGAGAGAAGAGAGTAGTTGCGCATAATTAACTTCTACCCTCAGGGGGTAGGAAGCGTACAAATACTCAATAGCGAAGGGGGCAAATTGGTCTTTGGCCGCTCTTTGACTAATCTTTTGAGGGCAGATAATCGCCCAAATAGGCGTGCAATCTGCGTGGGGCTATAGCTCAGTCGGTTAGAGCTCCGGACTCATAATCCGTCGGTCCCGGGTTCGAGCCCCGGTGGCCCCACGGTAGAAGGAGGCGTCGGCAAGCAATGCTGGCGCCTCCTTCTTAGTATTCGGTGTGCACGCGCTCGGAGAAAATCGGCCTGGCGGTCAGCTCGATGCGGGTGCCGATATTTTCGTCTTCTTGGGAGCTGCAATGGACGGATTTTTGATTCGTGGCCATGATGCAGTGGAGATCGTAGCTCTCACCAGAGCTCGGGTTCTTTACAGCAATGTCGCTCTGCCAGGCTGCAGTAACGGTTGGATCAGGGGTTTCGAGCCTGTATGGGGCATCCATTGCGTGCTTATAAATGTCTAGGGCAAAGGCGCAGTCGGTGGCATCATCGGCGATGATTTGTGCGTAATCGCGGATGCCACAAATACCGCCTACCTGCGCAGCGAGTGCGGAATCATCGTCTTTCTCCGCTTTCTGCAGCTTGGAAGGCTTGGCAGGCGCGGCATCGGCAAGCGCATCACTGTCTGAACTGGCGCTGTGTGGGCTGGTACCGGTGAAATTGGGCTCCTCGTCAGCGGGGGTGGACGAGCACCCAACCAGCAGGAGTGCAGGAAAGAGCGCGAGAATCTTTTTTATGCGGAATGCCGGGAGAGATAGAAGGGGCAGTAGAACAGGAAAAGTGTAGCACCGCAGAGCATGTGGGCAGGCGAATTGCACGTGGGTGAGCAGTGCAGTCTAATAAACGGCATGACAGAAGTAGATCCGCTCATTGAATCCCTCTATCGCTGGTCCGATGTCAGCGGTGTATTGCTGATGGGAATTATCGGCGGCACCATTGCGCGCAAGCGCGGGTATGACATCATCGGGTTTTTCTTCATCGCGATGTTTTCTTCCCTGGGCGGGGGCATGGTGCGCGACGTACTTATTAATCGCGGCACCGTGGCGGCGATGAGCGAGCCGGAGTACCTGTACCTGGCGTTTACGGGTGCGTTGATTGCGCGCTTTGTCTACTTTAAGGGCAAGACCTGGGATTATATCCAGGCGCATGGCGATGCCGTCGTTTCCGGCCTATGGGCCGGCACCGGCGCCGTGAAGGCCATTACCTATGGGCTGCCGCCAATTCCGTGCATCATGATGGGCGTGTTTACCGCTACCGGCGGTTCCATGATTCGCGATATCGCCATGGGGCGCGAGCCCGCCGTCTTTGGCGATAATCAGCCCACGGTGATCCCAGCCATCGCCTGTGCGGTAATCGTGCTGGTGGGAAACCACTTCGATATGTTGGCCGTTGGCATGATCGTGGGGCCATTGGTCTCTATTTTCTTGGCGCTGCTGGGAATTTGGGCCGGGTGGCGCGTGCCCGCGAATCAGGAGTGGGCGCCGATTAATGATACGGCTGCGCAGGTCAAGGTGCTGGCGAAAAAGGCAGAGAACAAGAGCCGCGCGGTCGGGCGCAAGCTGGAGCCACACCGCGTGCGCTCGTGGCGCCACCGGCAGATGGAAGAGGCGCTGCAACGGCGCATCGAAAAGCAAGTGCGTTCCGGCAAGCGCCGACAGGATGCGGCGGAGGAGGCCAGCGAGTTTCTGCAGTCCTTCGAATCAGACGTCGATCAGTTCAGCACGGCGCCAGCGGAGTCTGAGGATATGGACTTTGGCGTGGACTTTAGCGGCGATTCCTATGAGGAAGAGGAGCAGACCTCCAGCGAGGAATCCCAGCGGCTGCTCGATACGATTTTGGAAGATGACAAGCTTACTGATGAGCTGATTGATCGCCTGATGGACCGCTACCAATCGCGCGACTAGGCCCCGGGGCATCTGCTTGCCGATGCCCCCATCTTCCCACTCCTGCCTTCTTACTTCTGGCAGAAAACTGGCATCAATTTCTCAGCTAGGTGCCATATCCTTGAACCATGAACTTGAGGTATTTCTTTTTTGAGCTGTGGGGCCTCATTGTTGACCATGGCTTGCCGCTCATCGCATTTGTGATAATCGGCATTCTTCTGCCCCGCATGGGCCGCCTAGCCATCCGGATCATTGAACATAATTTGGATGAGCAAGAAGAGTCCACGAAGGCACGGCTGGCGCTGACCGGAGCATTGGTCTACATCGTCCAGGCGGTTGCGTACTTCCTATTGGTCGCCGCCGCGCTGACTAACCTCGGCGTTCCGGCGCTGGGCGCTGCGGTGCCTGCGACGATAGTTTCCGCCGCAGTTGGTTTCGGCGCCCAGTCCGTGATTTCGGATTTCCTCTCCGGATTTTTCATCCTCACGGAAAAGCAATTCGGCGTGGGTGACTACGTCTCCTTTGCTGGCATTCCTGGGGTGGAAGGCGATGTGGTGACGCTGACCCTGCGCACCACGAAGGTGCGCACCCCAACTGGTGAGCTGGTGACCATCCCCAATAGTTCTGCCGGTGTGGTGACCAACTATTCCAAGGAATGGTCCCGTGCGGTGGTTAATATCAACGTCCCCGTGCACGAGGGCGAATCTTTGCCGGAGATTACGAGCCGTGTCAAAGAGATTTCTGAGCACGCTATTGAAGCCCCAGATATCTCTGTCGATGTCGCCGGCGAGCTCACGGTTCTTCCCGCTACGCAATTGGTCAGCCCGCAGGTTGCCGGTCAGCCGTGGCAGGTGGGCTACCGCATCATGGTGACTGTGAATCCCGCCCGCCAGTGGTCCGTGGAGCGCGCTATCCGCTCGGCGTTGCTTTCGGAATTCTGGGACCACTACGGTTCCGCCATCGACTTTGATGAGCTGCAGGAACAGAAAAAGAAGCATTCGGCAGAACCAAAGCATGCCGCGGCGCAATCGGCCAAGGACGCCTTGGATGCCGGGGAAGGATCCCGCCCCAATACGCCAGTGGATGACCCCACGGTGGAAGAGGAACTGGCCCCAGAGGAAGTTGAGCTTGCTGAGACCAAGCTCGATGAGCAGGCAGTCACGGATGAAGCGGGCGAAGATGCCGCAGAAGACGAGGCGACATCGCGCCGGAAGATCTGGCGCTCGATTCAGACAAATACGCGATTCCAGAAGATCGCCACCATCGGCGGGCGCGTGCGCGCCTCCACCACAGGCCTTGTGGCGGCCCTTCTCGTCGTTGGGCTGCTCATCCTCGCGGCAAGCAACCCAGAGGACGCGGATGCAGGTTGGCTATCGCCAGAGTATTGGAAGGAAAGGGATACGCAATCTTCTTCCGAGGCGCCGACGGAATCTGAAGAGAATCTGCCCTCGGAAAAACCTGTTACTACCGGCACCCCAACCGAGCCGACGGATGCTGAGTCAACACCGACGACCACCAATACGCCGACCGTTCCTAGCTACCCCAGCCAGGACCCCAATTCGACTCCTAATTCCGGAGACGGGCACGGCAGCAATCAAGACGGGCCGGCTGACTCGAACGGCGATTCTGGCGATGGCGAAGGGAATGGAGACGGAGACTCGGGCGCAGACGGAAATAGCGGGGCCGCAAATAGCCAACAGACCGCGATTCCTTCAGAACCCCACTAGTCGCTAGTGCAAACCGCCGTATACCTCGAGGCGGTCGGGCCAACGGCGATCGTTCTTCTCGTCTTGGTAGGTGACTCTTAAGCTATTGTCTCCGTCTTTTCCGCATATGAGTGCGCGACCATCTGATCCAATAAAACAGTGAAGATCATAGGTCTTACCGGTGGTGGGGCTGGCGACGGAAATCTCGGAGCTATACGCGCCGTTGGCCTTCGGATCGGACTGCCGGAATGGATAGGAGTGCTTGATCGCTTCATCGAAAATAGCACCGGTAAATTCGCAGGATGTATGCTCGCCGGCTTCGATGGTGTCTCCCTGGTTGGTATATCCGCAGTCGCCGCCAATTTTCCCAGCGTAAAGCGTGTGATTTCCAGCTGGGGGAGCGTCATCATTCGAGCCGGCATCGCCATGTTCGGCGCCTTCTTTATCGCCTTTTTCCGCGGTGGAGTCTGGAGAATTCTCCATGGTTTCCGTCACGGTCGTAGGGGCCGTGGAAGCCTCGCTGGGCACAAAAGCAGGTTCGGGTTCGGCAGAATCGGAATCATCGGAGGTACCGCAGGCGCTCAGCATGGTAAGGGACAAGGCGGCAAGCATTAAGGAAGTGTGGCGTTTCAACATCATAAGAACGGGTAAAAATCGGCGGTGTGAACGGTGAAAACTTTAGCACTTAAACCAGCATCTAGCTGTGGATTTATAGAAAGCAGGCCACAGGGTGGAACAAATTTGATACCCGGGCTGTTTCAGTAGACATGACATCATTATTTACACCTTTGGAACTTGGCCGTTATACGTTGAATAACCGCGTGACCATGGCACCGCTGACTCGTCAGCGTGCAGGTCACAGCGGTGTGCCCGGCGAGTTGCACAAAAAGTATTATTCCCAGCGCGCTAGCGCTGGTCTCGTGGTGACGGAGGGAACCTTCCCCGCATGGACCAACCGCGCGTTCCCGGGTCAGGCGGGAATCGTCGATGATGAGCAGGCGGCCGGTTGGCGCGAGGTAGCCAACGAAGTGCACGACAAGGGCGGCGTCTTGTTCATGCAGATCATGCACGGCGGCCGCACCAGCCACCCGGATCTTATTGATGGCGCCCAAGCAGAAGCCCCCAGCGCGCTGGATTGGGACGGCCAGGTTCGCGGCTTTGCCGGCAAGATGGATGCACCGGTACCGCGCGCACTAGAAGCCGATGAGCTCCCGCGCATCGTTGAGGAATTCCGGGCCGCCGCACGCCGGGCCGTCGACGCGGGCGTTGATGGTGTAGAGATTCACAACGCGAATGGCTACCTGCTGCACGAATTCATGGCACCGTCTGCCAACCAGCGCGACGATGAATTTGGTGGCAGCCCAGAAAACCGGTGGCGCCTGCCAGAGATGGTCATTCGTGCTGTCGTAGATGAAATTGGTGCTGACCGCGTGGGCGTGCGTTTCTCCCCGGCCCACGTTGTACAAGGCATTGTTGAAGATGACGAGGCGGATATGTTGGCCACCTACGGCGGACTTTTGGACGCCATTGCCCCGCTGAACCTGGCTTATGTCTCCTTCCTGCACGCCGAGCCGGAAGGCGAGCTCATCTCGGCCTTGGCAAAGAAGGCTCGTGCCAATGGCGAAACCAAGGTCCTGATGAATGATGGTTTCGGCACTGTCACCACCAAGGAAGATGCCGAGCGCGAGCTGAAGTTGGACCACGTGGATGCCGTTGTCGTGGGCCGTCAGCTCATTGCTAACCCGGACTTGGTACGCCGGTGGGAAGAAGGCCTGGCCCTTAATGAGCCAGATCAGGCCACGTTCTACGTCGGCGGCGAGCGCGGCTACATTGATTATGAAACTGCCGCGGACTAACGCGTAGTCCGCGGCAGGTAGGGGGGAGAGAGCGCGAGTGATAGAGAGTGAAATATCCCAGAGAGGATCTTTCACTCTCTATATCGAACGTGAACCTAGCGAGCGTTAACAACTGCCCGCTTAATATTAAGAACTAAATCCCTCATCCGGGCGCCATGTCAGCGTGACGGCTTCGTTTACTGCTGCGGTGGGGTTGAGTAGATCCTCAACGCGCAGCCAGTGCATTTCCGCAGAATCCGGGCGGATGGTGACATAGCTATATCCGTGGTGATCGAGGTTTACGTGGCGTGTATGGGGGTTTGCCTCCAAAAGGTAGCGCTCTGCCAACTTGGAAAGCTCGTTGTCCTCGGGAAGATGGAGCTGTTCGTTGACATTGGGGGCGGAGACAGAGGAGCACACCATTTCGGCTCCGAAGATGCGCCCATCCTTGCTGATATTGTGTGCCCATTCGGAGTGAATATCCCCGGTAACAAAGAGGGCGTGGGAGTCGTGCTTGGCAAGGGCATCGATAAGCATCCGGCGTTCTGCCGAATAGCCATCCCATTGGTCGCCGTTGACGGGAATGCCGGTGATATTGGATGACAGTGAGGACGATACGGGTGCCAGTTTGTCGTCGCGCTGCAGGGTAGCCAGGTTCATGGGGGAGAACATGACGGAGTTGCCCAGCATATTCCACGCGGCGGCGGAGGTGTCGATCTTGTTGACCAGCCAGTCGTACTGCTCCGAACCGAGCATGCTTCGCCCCTCGGCGGCCATCCTGGCAGGGCCAAAGAGAATTTGCTTATCGCGGTATGTGCGCAGATCCATCATGGTCAGTTCCACGAGATCGCCAAAGGTCAAACACCGGTAGAGATGGCCATTATCGGATGGATTGCTTGCCCGTACCGGCATCCATTCAAAGTAGGCCTGCATCGCGGCATTGCGGCGATCGATCCAAGCGCCTTCCTTTCCCTCCGTGTGGTTATGGGCGCCGTCCCTCCAAGAATTGTCTGCGGTTTCGTGGTCGTCCCAGACCGCGATCCACGGCAGGGCAGCATGTGCTGCTTGGAGATTTTCATCGGTGCGGTAGCGGCCGAGGCGCGTGCGATAATCTTCCAGTGTCGTAATCTCGTGCGCGGGGTGGTGCAGGCGTACTGGACCGAAACCGGCGTACTCGCGCTGTGGGTATTCGTAAATATAGTCTCCCAGAAAGACCATATAATCTAGTTGCCCGGCTCGTCCGCGCTGTGCGATATCGCCATAGGCTTGAAAGAAGCCGGACTCCCAGTTGGCACAGCTGGCTACACCGAAGGTTAGTTCTTCTGGGGATGCCGTAACCGCCGGTGCGGTTTTGGTACGACCCACGGGGGAGATTCTATCTTGGGCACGAAAGCGGAAGTAATACACGGTTTCTGGTTCGAGGCCGTGAGGATCCACGTGGACCGTGTGGTCTTGTGCGGGATTGGTGGTGACTTCGCCGCGCTTGACGATGTCCCTAAACTCCTCATCCCGCGCAATCTCCCATTCCACGGTGGTAGGCGCGCCTGCACCGGAGCCAGGCATCGCATCTGCATCTGGGGTCACGCGCGTCCACAAGACAACAGAATCTTGAATGGGATCTCCCGAGGCTACCCCGTGCAGGAAGAGGCGTTCACCGAGTGTGGGCTCTACCATGTGCGGTTCTGGGCGCGAGGAGAGGCTGCTTTGTGCATGAGCAGTGCTGGCGTTGGCCGTGCTGGCAGTGGTGGTCAGCGCCAAGGCTGCGCCGACTGTGCCGCTGGTTTGGAGGAATTTGCGGCGGTTGACATGAGACATCTCTGATTGCGTGCTGTGGTTTCTGCTTGTCATATTCATAAGTTTTCTAAGATTGAAAGGGCCTGCAACCGCTCAGACCGCATTACACCAAAAATTCCTTTATCAGTAACCACGGGTTTACCTCCGTACCGATCGGCACGCCTTATTCAGAGGTCGAGAGCACAGTAGGCTGGAAGATATGAGCGAGTTGCAGCAGATAAGTCAATGGCCCGTAGATACCGTGGCCGGAGCATTGATCCACAGCGGTGAGGTGATAGACACGGTAGGCGATACATCGCGCCAATTTCCGGTTGCCTCCGTTACCAAGCTGGTGTCGGCATACGCGGTGATGATGGCCGTGGAGGAAGGCGCGGTGGATTTGAAGCAGCCCGCCGGTCCGGAGGGTTCGACCCTCGAGCATCTGCTCGCGCACGCCTCGGGCGTGAAGTTCGATTCGCGTGAACAACAAAAACCAGTGGGCGAGCGGCGCATCTATTCCTCTGCCGGTTATGAGTGGGCTGCAGAGATCGTTGAAGATGCCACTGGCATCGAATTTGCAGAGTACCTGCGTGAAGGTGCGTGTGAGCCGCTGGGCATGTCCTACACCCACTTAGAGGGTTCGGCTGGGCACGGCTTGGTTTCTACCGCGCAGGATCTCGCGGCATTTGCAGCCGAGATCCAAAACCCGCAGATCTTGCATGTCAGCACTGTGGCCGATATGCGCCGCGTTCACTTTCCTGGTTTGCGCGGCATTGTGCCCGGGTATGGGAGCTTTAAGGATTGCACCTGGGGACTTGGATTTGAGATCCGCGGTGAGAAAGACCACTGGATGGGAGCCCTGCCTGCCGATGCCACCGGGCACTTCGGCATGTCCGGAACCTACCTCTGGCTGGCCGGCGACTACGCCATGGTGGCATTGACAGACCGAGATTTTGGTGATTGGGCAAAGCCACTGTGGAATGAAACCAATACAAAGATCTGGAAGGCGCTGTAAGGGGCTCCGTCGCAGATTTTCCTTAATAGGAAAAACGAGAAAAGCTCCCCATTCCAGTGGAGTGGGGAGCTTAAAGCTGCTCTTTTTAGAACACCTGCAGACCGAGGCCTTCGAGGAACATGGCGAACTGGGTGAAGATGCCGTCAACGAGGGAGAGAATCTGGAATCCGAGAGCAGAAGAAAGATCAAACATAGGGGGTTCCTTTCAATAGGGAGAATTCAAACGGGATTGTTTGAATTTATCTCAGCATAAGCAGAGTGCGTGGATCGTGTCAAACTGTTTTTTAACACAAAATAAATGAATATCGACCGCTCTACTGATGGGGGCGTGCGTCTCTTTTTCAAATCAGGGGATGAGAGTGGGGTTGGCGCCTGGCTACCCCCGCCGTGGGTTTACCACTTGGGACTTTTTGGAGAGCTTAGCCCCTAGGGGGACTGGGGTAGTTTTCGGCCGGGGCCCTAGGGGTGAGCGCTATTGGGCAAGTGTTTCCGCAGCTAACTGCCTTGTGAGCGACTCGTACCGGGACGTTGTTTTAGGGAAAGCGGTTCAAGGGGCAAATTTCACTGTTGTAACTTCAATTTCTTTAGTCACTTTAATCACAGTCTGGACTTTGTGTTGAGGTTTAGATCTTGGGGGTTGAAGTGAAAGTTGAGGGTTGTAGAGGGTGGTGTGGCGCAGGAAAATTGGGTGCAGACGCAAAAGACAGTTCGTTGGGGAAGACGAAGCTCGTCTTGCACTGCGCCGCACGCCACGCGTGTGGATAGCAGTGGTGATTTGTCGAGGGAGATATCGGCTATGAATACTTGCGTCAATCCAGTGCCGGTTGATCAACCGGCCTCCAACTACACGTGGCCCAGCCGCAATGGTGCGGCCGTCGTGGTCACTGGTGTGCTGAAAATTTCTGGGATGCCGCGTGCGTTGCGCCCAGAGGTAGAACGCGCCATGGATCGGTGCATTCGCACCGAATCGGAGTTCATCGTCCCAGGCGATGACCCGCTGACCGCCCAGTGGTGTACTCGGTGGTACCGCGACGAGATCTCTATGGAGGCGCTCGTATATGGTGAAGCCGCGGGCGTGGGTGCGGAAAGCGTTGGCATCGGCTGCCGTCAGGTCCTTACTGGAACTGAGGTGGAGCTTGCGGCGTTGGACAGCGCGGTAGGCTACCTTGCCCGGCGCTATGGGTTTAGTGCCACCGTGTGTTCTAGCTAAAACGTACGAGTTAGTTGGCTCGAATGGAATCGGCTCGAGCGAATCCGCACGTGCTCCGGCCGCACGACTTACCCGACTTGGGCCTTTTTGCTGTGAGGTATTGCATATTGACACGTAGACCAGCAGATTCATGGCTACTACGGGTGGAAAGTGTGCGCTAAGGGGGTGGGTTTCGGGGTGGGCGGTTAGATTGATTTTCATGAGCCCGTATATCCGCACCGTGCGCACCGCCTTCGGGTCGACTGCCGTGCAGGTCGTGTACTCGCAGAAACGCGGCGCCAAGACCATGAAACATCTCGGTTCGGCGCACACTGACGAAGATCTTGCACTGCTTTAGGCCTAGGACCAGTGTCTTCTTGACGGCGACCAGGTGAGCCTGGATCTTGGTGTGGACACCACACCCGCCGGCAGCGGATCCGCCGATGCGCCGGTGCCGATTACCTCCGAGCGCGCCGGCCGCCTCCTCGAGGTCATCCGTGCCGCGTACAGCGAGCTGGGTTTCGATGAGGCCACCAGGGATGATCAGGTGTTTTTGACCTCGTCACCGCCCGGATCGTGCAGGCAGGATCGAAGGTCGACAGCATTGAGACACTGGCGGAACTCGGTGTGGCCTTCGCCAGCTACCGCACCATCCAACGACACCTGCCGGCCTACGCCACCGACGACTTCCGCGACCGGCTTACCCAGGCTTGCGCGAACCATGCCGGGATCGGACCCGGTGTCCTGGTTCTTTACGACGTGACTACCGTGTACTTTGAAACCGATGAGGGCGATAAGTTCCGCAAGCCGGGCTTTTCCAAAAACGCAGGCTCGAGCCGCAGATCACCGTCGGCCTGCTGGCGGATGCCCGGGGCTTCCCGCTGGCCGTGGGTGCGTTTGAGGGGAACATGGCTCAAACACGCACCATGTTTCCTATGATCAGAAACGTCCAGGACGCCTACGGCGTGGAAGAGGTCACCGTTGTCGTCGACGCCGGGATGTTCTCTGCCGGCAACAAGGCCTCGATCATCGAGGCCGGCCTGCACTGCATCCTCGGAGTGAAATTCAACGACATCCCCTATCCGGTGGCGCAGTGGCGCAAGAACAACCCCGGCCAGGACTATGAGGACCAGCAGATCTGGACGTGAGCCGACCGGACGGGCCGTGGCCCAGGCGGTGTGCCGCATTCGGTCACCTACTACCGGTACTCCTGGGACAGAGCACGCCGCACGTTGAAGGGTATTGATGAGCAGGTCGCCAAAGCGGAGAAGGCCGTGGCCGGGAAGTTGCCGGTCAAGCGCAACCGGTTCGTGGATCTCAAGGCGCCGAATAAGCAGGTCAACTGGGCGTTGGTGACCAAGAACAAGGCCCTGGCCGAGCTCAAGGGGTACCAGACGTCCCGGGTGGATCTGCCTGCCGAACAGGTGATCCACGCCTACCGGCAGTTGTTGAAGATTTAAGAAGGCGTTTCGGATGTCGAAGTCCGATCTCGAGGCCTGGCCGATCTACCACCACAAGCGGGAATCCATCGAGGCGCACCTAAGTGTGGTGATGGCGGCGATGGCTGTGGGGCATCTGCTGGAGGAGCGCTCGGGGTTGTCGTTGAAGCGGCTGGTGCGGACGTTGCGGAGGTACCGGACCTTCCAGGGCAGGTGGCGGGGCAGACGATCCATGCTGCTTCACCGGTACCTGATGACGTCACGGAACTGCTGGGACGGCTGAGTTCAGGGAACCAAGGTGTGCACTAATATGGCCTAAGTCGGGGTTGAGCAAGCTCCGTGTCTTTTTATTGCTGGGATTTCGCCATTGCTTGTGCAGTGGTGGCCTTAGTTTTGCGGATCCACTTGTGCAGTGTGGCTGGATTGATATCGAATATCCCGCCGATCTTTTGGCGTGCACCGGACTTCGTGGCACCATCTTCGGCCACAGCCTCGCAGTACAAGCCTAACGCGCGCTCACAGGTATCCTGATCGTACTTCGCAACAGTTATGGGCCAAGTATCTCCTATGTAAGTCCATGCCCGTCACAAACCCAGTACCCCTCAGAAAGTGCTTCACACCCATGAAATGGCCGGTTGTACAGCCGACCGCCGTAGAAATCAACCGAATCTCCCCTAAGTGATACCTTCGTATCCTTCACAGAACTAAACATTCTTAAATGACCGCTTCTGTAATAACTTTCCTCAGGGGGCCTTATGGCGAAAGCCCTGATTTCATTGCAAACCGAATCCCAGAAAGTTATCTATGTCACTTCAGAAGTTTTACCGCAAGTCAATCGCAGGTGCCCTAACTGCTTCACTCATCTTCGCTGTTCCGGTGGTTGCTTCAGCCCAGGAGTCCATCTCCACGGCCTCCGTGTCCAACGCGACGGAAACGCGGGAGCGCCCATCACGCACTAATTCCATCGAACGAGTTCCGGTTGAGCAAGTTCAGATCAAGCAGAATTCGGGCACTCCCGAAGCCGAGGAACAGGGAAAGATATCAGCAATAATCAAGGCTGCTCTTGCGGCCCTCAAGAAGATCAATAAAGGGTGGTACAACAAAGTCGTATCTAAAGCCAAAGAAGGAAAGGACGCATTCGTTAATTGGTGGGATGCATCAGTTCCAGCATGGATTAAGAACTTGTTCAGTGGCATAGCTGCGTCTGCTATTTGGGAGTTTATTTCCACCTATATTCTGTAACGGAAACCTTTATGGCCGGGCGCCATGGAAGGCTACCCGGTCATGCTCTTAATTATCGAGTAAAATCAACCAGCATCCCGAGCGGGATGGCAAGCAGAGGAGTGAATTTCCATAGGGCTTCCATTGTCTCTTGCATACCCTGATTGTGGAAATATACATGTAACATAGCGAATCCTGCGGCTCCCAAAATAAGTCCCACCAATGTGAATAGGTAGTACTTCTGCTGCTCTCGGTCCGGGTAGAGGGCTCGAACGTATGTCTCGGGAGTTCCAAATTCTTCAACCGGTGTTGAGCCTGAATGTTCTAAAGTTTCTTGAACTCTTGCTAGTGTATGCTGCATCTCCGAGGTTGAAACGCTATGCCTTTTCAACTCTTTTGACAATTTCGCCAGATATACGTCGTTTTCGTTCATGCTCTCATCCTTTTCTAAAGTACTTTCATCAGAATCAGTAAGCGTTCTAGTTTTTCTAGCTCTGTTTGGAGAGTTTTTTCTCCTGACATCGTTAAGGAATACACCTTTCTCGCAGCGCCTCTATCGGGAATATCCTACTTGAAAGAGATTAGATTAGCTTCTTCCATGCGTTTCAGCAGTGGATAAATGGTTCCACCCTTGAAGTCACCAAACCCACTTTCACTGAGACGCCTCCGTATTTCATACCCATGCGCAGGCGATGTGCCGACACACGCTAAGACAAATACCGGAAGAAAGGCGCTTACGGTATTGAGGTTACCCTCGTTTAGTGGACACCCGATTAGTGCGGATTTTGTGTCCGTAAGAGAGGATGTTCATTGTGAGTCAACAACGTCAGAAATACACGCCGGAGTACCGGCGTGAAGCCGCGAACCTGGTAATCGAGTCAGAACGCCCGATTGCTCATGTGGCTAAGGAGATTGGTGTCGCACCTGGCCTTTTAGGTCGGTGGGTGAAAAATGAGCGTCAACGCCGAGGATCCTCCGATGGGCTAAGTGAGGCGGATCTTCGTGCTGAGAACGCTCGTCTGCGTCGTGAGCTGGCAGAAGCCAAGATGGATAACGAGTTTTTGTCAAAAGCGACAGCCTTCTTCGCCGCACAGCAACGCGATCAGAAAAGTTCGAATTGATGCAGCAGGAGAAGGCGAATTTCAGTATCAAGCGCATGGCGCGCTTGTTGAAGGTGTCTCGGTCTGGATATTACAAATGGGCCCATATACAGCAGAAACGCTTATCCGGTAATGATGATCGGACATCTTTTTACGATGATGTTGATCGCAAGATTCATCAGATCTGGAAAGACTCCGACGAGGTCTATGGTGCCCCGCGGATTACCGCAGAACTCGCCGAGCGCTACCAGATCAGTGTAAATCGTAAGACTGTGGCCAAGCGGATGCGTCTGATGGGAATTGAAGGGATTTCACCGCGTGCTTTTGTGCCCGTGACAACGATTCAATCTAAACGTAAGTCAAGTCTTCCTGACCTGGTCAAGCGCATGTTTGATGCTGGTGAGCTTAACCGGGTGTGGATGTCAGATATTACTTACCTGCGCACCGGCGAGGGCTGGTTGTACTTATGTGCGGTCCGCGATGGTCATTCCCGCAGGGTACTGGGCTGGGCTATGGATAGCGTGCAAGATACTTCCCTGGTCGAAAGGGCCCTACGGATGGCGCATACACTTCCGCGGTGACGTTCCTGACGGGCTGGTGTTTCACGCCGACCGTGGGACGCAATTTACCAGCGAGAAGCTCTGGGAGGTGTGCCGCAACCTGGGCATTGCTCAATCTGTAGGGCGTACCGGGGTGTGCTTCGATAACGCGATGGCCGAGTCGTTCTGGTCGACGCTGAAAACCGAGTTCTACGACCGGAAGCGCTGGCCAACCCGCGATGCTGCCCGCAAGGCCGTTGCCTACTGGATTGAAGTCGTCTACAACCGTCGACGCCGGCATTCCGCTCTCGGGATGGTCAGCCCCGTCGACTTCGAAAACCACACCAGCCTAACCACCAGCAGAAAAGAAATCGCTGCCTAACCACTAGGTAGCTCCACTACGTGTCCACGATTTGCGGGCAACCCCAGACTTACGCGGTCGTTTACGTGCATTGATGTCAGCGACGCCAGCCTCGTGCAACCATTGTGCGATTAAAGCTCGTGACGGTGGTTGGTCGTAGCCGAGTTCGTCGATGAAGAAGTAGAAGATTGACCATGGGCCGCAGTCTTGGCCGCGGGCTTGTAACGTACCGCGAGCTTGCAGGACCTGTTGTCGAATCTTGTCATCGTAGACCCGTCGCGGGTTCAGCGGTGCCGTGCTGTCCGGCACGATGCCAGCCCGCCCGCGTTCGGCGATACGTGCTTTGATGTTGTAGTACGTCTGCTTCGATACGCCGATGTTCTTGCAGAACTGCTGGACCGTGATGCCCTCACGGATGGGGTCGAAATCCGCTATCTTCTTGCGGAGAGTAATGGGAATTGCCATCCCCACATTGTCAAGAAGCCAGAGTCCAAAAAGTCGTTAGACATCCTGTCCATAAACTTCCTGGACGCCGCGTCAAAAACTAACTGGACTCCGAGTCCAAAAAGTCAATGGACTCCGAGTCCAAAAAGTCACTAGACATCACAGTTCTAGCTAAAACGTACGAGTTAGTTGGCTCGAATGGAATCGGCTCGAGCGAATCCACATGTGCCCCGCCGCACGACTTAGGTAGCGCGGCGGGGCATCGCTTAAGATTCCTCGTCGGCGAAGGGATCCATGATCTTATCGGGAATATCTGCAACCGACTTAAACACGGCGGTTGGGCGGTAAGGATAGCGGGAGATTTCGCGGTCATCGGAAATGCCGGAGCGCACCAAAATGGAGCGCATACCTGCTTCTAAGCCCGCCTTCACATCGGTATCCATGCGGTCACCAATCATGATGGTGTTCTCAGAGTGCGCGCCTATGTGGTTGAGCGCTGAGCGCATCATGACAGGATTAGGCTTTCCCACGTAGTAGGGCTCGCGGTGGGTAGCGGCGGTGATCAATGCGGCCACCGCGCCGGTTGCTGGGAGCACGCCCTCGGGAGCAGGACCCGTAACGTCTGGGTTCGTGGCGATGAAGCGGGCGCCATTACGGATGAGGTTGATAGCGGTGGTAATCGCCTCAAAGGAGTAGGTGCGGGTTTCACCAAGGACCACAAAATCGGCGTCATCGTTGGTGAGGATCCAACCGGCCTCGTGCAGCGCAGTAGTCAGACCGGACTCTCCCACGACGTAGGCCTTGCTGGAGCTGGCCTGGGTGGCCAAGAAGTTTGCCGTCGCAGTGGCGGAGGTCCAGATACGCTCGGCCGGAATATCAAGTCCGGTATTGCGTAGCCGTGCCGCCAAGTCGCGCGGGGTGGACATGGAATTATTGGTGAGCACCATGTACTCAATGTCGTTATCTTTCAGCGTTTGAATGAATTTATCAGCGCCGGGGATCATTTCCCCTTCCTTGATGAGTACGCCGTCCATATCGGATAGGTAAGAAATCATTGGTGGTCCTCCAAATAGTCAGCGATATCGCCGATGGTCTCGCAGTTAAGCATTGTTTCCTCAGTAAGCCGTACCTTAAAGAGCTCTTCGGCACGCACGGTGAGCTCTATAAGCTCGAGGGATTCCACGCCGACATCGGAAAGCGCGGTGTCCCTGCCAAGTTCGGCCTCGGTTCCGGTGACTTTGACGATGAGGGCGATGAGCTCGCTCAACGTATCACGAGCCTGGTTTTGGTTCTTATCCGGAGCAGAACCCTGAAACTTTGCCTGCAATTGGGCACTGAGGTCATTTGCCATAGTGACCAGTGTAGTAGCGATTGGTGCGTGACATAGGAGAAATAGGCTCACGCGGTACTGGTTAGGGGGATTGGGTGAAAAATAATTCAGGCGCTTCCAGCATTAAGCCGGAAGCGCCTGAGCTACATCTCCATGGCGGAGGTGCGGGCGATATTACTCGCCGCTATTAGGTGCAGTTGGATCATCCAACTGCAGCTCGGAGGCCGCCTTTTCTACGACGGAGCGCTCAATCTTGCCGTCGCGGGCAAGGCCATCGAGCACGGCGACGACGATGGATTCCGCGTCGTTGTTGAAGAAGCGGCGGGCACCCTCGCGCGTATCGGAGAAGCCGAAGCCGTCTGTGCCCAAGGTGATGTAGGTACCTGGGACGTAGGGGCGAATTTGTTCCTGCAGCTCGGTGGTGAAGTCCGAGACACCAACGAATGGGCCCTCGAAGTCCTTGAGCTGGGAGGTAGCGAATGCCTCGGAAGGCTCCTCGCCCTTGCGCAGCGCTTCCTTATTGCGGCGAGCACCGTCGCGGGCCAGCTCGTTCCAGGAGGTCACGGAGAACAGCGATGCCTTGACATCGTAGTCCTCAGCCAGCATCTTCTGTGCGCGAAGAGCTTCGTGCACGCCAACGCCCGAGGCCAGGATATTGGCCGGGGTGGAACCCTTTTCGGCGGTATTGAAGTGGTAGATGCCCTTGTGCAGACCCTCCACGTCCAAGTTCTCCGGCTCGGCCGGCTGGTGTACCGGCTCGTTGTACACGGTGAGGTAGTACATGACCGGCTCGTTGTCCTCGCCGTACATGCGCTCGATACCGCGGGCTACCAGGTGGGCAACCTCGAAGCCGAAGGCTGGGTCATAAGAAATGACCGCCGGGTTGGTGGCTGCTAAGACAGGGGAGTGGCCATCCATGTGCTGCAGGCCCTCACCGGTCAGGGTGGTGCGGCCGGCGGTAGCACCGATGATAAAGCCGCGGCCCATTTGGTCGCCGGCGGCCCAGAAGGCATCGCCAGTGCGCTGGAAGCCGAACATCGAGTAGAAGATGTACAGCGGGATCATGGCCTCGCCCTGGGTGGCATACGAGGTAGCGGCGGCGGTAAAGGATGCTGCCGCACCGGCCTCAGAAATGCCCTCGTGCATAATTTGGCCATCGGTGGCCTCGCGGTAGGACAACATTAGGTCGTGGTCCACCGGCACGTAGTTCTGGCCGCGCGGGTTCCAGATCTTCATGGTGGGGAACCAAGAGTCCATGCCGAAGGTACGGGCCTCATCCGGGATGATGGGCACGATGCGCTTGCCCAGTTCCTTATTGCGCATGACCTCCTTGAAGGTGCGCACCAAGGCCATGGTGGTAGCGACTTCTTGCTTGCCAGAGCCCTTGCGCACGGAGCGCAGCTTGTCCAAGGAAGGTGCTTCCAATGGGGTGAAGTCCGTGCGACGCTCAGGCAGGAAGCCGCCGAGTTCTTTACGGCGCTCCAACATGTACTTGATCTCCGGGGAGTCCTTGCCCGGGTGGTAGTACGGCGGCAGGTAAGGATCCTTTTCCAGCTCTTCATCGGAGAAGGGAATCTCCTGCTTATCGCGGAAGTTCTTGAGATCCTCCAGCGTCAGCTTCTTCATCTGGTGGGTAGCGTTGCGGCCCTCGAAGTTGTGGCCCAAGCCGTAGCCCTTAATGGTGTGGGCCAAGATGACGGTCGGCTTGCCGGAGCCCTTGTTCTCCAGGGCGCGGGCATACGCTGCGTAGACCTTGCGGTAGTCGTGGCCGCCGCGGCGCAGCGCCCAGATTTCCTCATCGGAGACGTCCTCTACCAGCTTTGCGGTGCGCTCATCGCGGCCGAAGAAGTGCTCGCGCACATAAGCGCCGTCGTTAGCCTTGAAGGTCTGGTAGTCACCGTCAGAGGTGGTGTTCATGACGTTGACGAGGGCACCTTCGGTGTCCTTGTCCAGCAGCTTGTCCCAGCCGCGGCCCCAGATGACCTTGATGACGTCCCAGCCGGCGCCGCGGAAGAAGGACTCCAGCTCTTGGATGATCTGGGTATTACCGCGCACTGGGCCGTCGAGGCGCTGCAGGTTGCAGTTAATCACGAAGGTGAGGTTATCCAGCTCGTACAGCGCAGCGGTTTGCAGCAGGCCGCGGGATTCTGGCTCGTCCATCTCGCCATCGCCCAAGAAGGCCCAGACGTGCTGCTTGGAGGTGTCCTTGATGCCGCGGGTTTCCAGGTACTTATTAAAGCGTGCCTGGTAAATGGCGTTCATCGGGCCAATGCCCATGGACACGGTGGGGAACTCCCAGAACCATGGCATCAGGCGCGGGTGCGGGTAGGAGGGCAGACCCTTGCCTTCACCGAGGGAGACTTCCTGGCGGAAGCCGTCGAGGTCTTCCTCAGAGAGGCGACCTTCCATGTAGGCGCGGGCGTACATGCCCGGGGAGGCGTGACCTTGGAAGAAGACCTGGTCGCCGCCTGAAGGATCGTCCTTGCCCTTGAAGAAGTGGTTGAGGCCAACCTCGTACAGCGGGGCGGCACCCGCGTAGGTGGAGATGTGGCCGCCGACGCCGATGCCGGGGCGCTGTGCGCGGTGCACCATGATGGCAGCGTTCCAGCGGATCCAGCGGCGGTAGCGCTTTTCTAGTTCTTCATCGCCAGGAAATTCCGGCTCCATGTTGGTGGGGATGGTGTTGACGAAGTCCGTCGACGTCAACGAGGGAAGCTCCACGCGCTTGGCGGTGGCGCGCTCCAGAAGGCGCAGCATCAGGTAACGCGCGCGCTCTTGGTCAGAATGGTCCAGCAGACCATCGAGGGAATCCATCCACTCGCGAGTTTCTTCTGGGTCGCTGTCGTGAAGGTACGATGCAACACCATCGCGGATAAGCGGGAAGTTGGAATCGCCCTTGGCGGGGTCCTTCTCGGCCATGTAAACCTCCTAATAAAGGGTCTGCAGAGTTTATCTCCTACGATACGCGTTCCCAGATCACGAGTGGGAGTCTATCCCGGATAAAACGCCGTGCTTGCCGATGCACCCCCTACCACCTGCGGTTTGCTTCCCTCACCCGGTGTGCAAACGTGGGTAGTAGGCCCCTAAACGGCGCTAGTTCTCCCACAAAACAGACGTCGGTGTGAGCAGAAAAGGGCCTGCAAATTGGGGGAAAGGGGTGCTATAGCAAGTAAAAGACGCCCTGGGACGTTAAACTACATGTAATAACACACGCCCTCCGCGTTAAGCGCGGGCCGGGCGTGAGTAAGAATTCACCGGATAAGGAAGGAAATGCATAGTGGCTGACGCTGCAGTCAAGCTCGGAATCAAGGAAGGGCAAATCGCTCTAGAGCTTGGTTGGGACGAGGATTGTGACAACACAATCTCTGAATCGATCGAAGCCGTACTCGGTGAGGATTTCCTCGAAGAGGAAAATGATGAGCTGTGCGATGTAGTCCTTCTCTGGTGGCGCGAGGAAGACGGTGACCTCGTGGACGGCTTGGTGGATGCCAGTCGGCCGCTTGCAGACAATGGCTCCGTCTGGTTGCTGACTCCGGGTGCCGGCAAGCCGGGCACCGTCGAGCCTGGTCTCATCTCCGAATCGGCGCAGCTAGCCGGTTTGGTGCAGACCAAAGCTGAGCGCTTTGGCGAGTGGCAGGGTTCCTGCCTGGTACAGCGCGGCTACACCAAAAAATAGCCTTCACCAGCTGATTTGTGTAGCTTCACAATCCTGCGCTACTGTACATAACAGCGCAAGGGCGCATGCGGCTTTAGCTCAGCTGGAAGAGCAATTGGTTTACACCCAATAGGTCGGGGGTTCGATCCCCTCAGGCCGCACCAAATTAGACCCCGCTTTTCGAGAAATCGAAGAGGGGGTCTTTAACATTTTTACTACAACCATGCGGCATCCGGCCTAAATGACATTTTGTGTTGGTGGGGTGTGTGGTTTAGAGCATGTGACCTTTGTATATTCCCATAGAGTGGTTGTAGCTAGAGTCGATGCCGCTGTTGAAACATGCTGGTCGGTCGTCTCCACGGCCGTTGGTGGCTTGTGCTGCTTGGTGTGTCCACTTTCCGGGGTCAGGACCGTATGATCGCGTTTAGGAAATAATTACTGTTTCACAGGATAATAAGGCGGTGAAACGGAAACGTGGCGGAAAGTATAGCTTTTGTTACTGATGCTCGGCTGGCTAGAGTAATTAAGATTCTCGATACAGCTGGAGAGTGCCTTAACCTAAAATCTGATGATGATTCCCAGGAAACTTACAGATTTAACACTCCTAGTGGTGCTTATGTAACTGCTTTTTGGGATTTGAAACCAGATATCGACGAATATGAAACGGTTGTCGATGTTTATGAACAAACTGATACTGGAGCGGCTGCGCGACTTTTTGAAGTAGTTGCTAGCTCCATAGAACAAAGAATTGTTTTGTTTGGTCCCGATTCTGATGAAGTAGTTGCCGAGTCAAATGTTTACTAACGGAAGGTCCCTGTTCGGCTTATCTCCTTATGCAGGTTGGGAACCTACACACAAACCATTAGACACTCTCAAACTCGGGGCACTTCAATTTTGGTATGGAATGGTTGGCCATCGCACTGGGTATTCTTTCCACCTCATTGCTCACGGCAGGCCTAGCTGCGGTGATCGGTACCGCAGGTGTGGGAATTGGCGAGGTGCTGACTATCTTCCTTGACAACCCACTCTCAGGCCTAGCCACCGGACCATGGTTGCTCTCTGCTGGCTGGGTTACCTTGGGGCAGTGGATGCCCATTGGCGCTACGGGGTACCTCGTTCGTTCCTTGTCCTATTTTGATGGCCAAGGCGCAGGACACGCGTGGTGGGTATTCGCGGCCTGGATAGCAGTAGGCTTCGCATTACTCATGTGGGACCGGTCTGCCAGCGATACAGAATCGAGTGCGGGCCAGGTGAGCTCGGAAAGTTAGTAGCGCTCGCGGCGGCGCTTTTTCAGCTTGGCGTAGTGGTCCGGCTTGGAATCGCCGTAGCGGGAGCGGTTGCGCAGCTCGGTGGCGAGAGGTGCCGGATCGGTGTTGGTATCGGCAGCGGCAGTGGCAGCGGTGCCAGGTTCGCCGTTGGAGGTTGGGGCATCGGCAAGCGATTCTGCATCCGCGTCGAGGGCCTGCATGGCGGCTTCTTCTTCGCGCAGGCGGCGGCGCTCGCGAATCTCGGACCAAATAAAGTAGCCCAAACCCAGCGGGGCCATGATGCCAAAGGCAATCCACTGGTAGCCGTAGGAGAGGTGGTTGCCGCGGTCGAGCTGCGGGATGGGCATGGCGTTGAGGACTCCCGGCTGGTCCTCGGAGAGCTGGATATAGTCTTGGCCTAAGTCAGCACCGATAAGCGAGCCCACCTGCTCGGTGCGGATGGAATAGACCTGCTGGTAGCCCTCCTGCGTGATGGGCGCGGTTTTGTGCTCGGCCTCATTCGAGCGCACCATGCCGGTAATCGTTACCTCCTCGGAGGGGGCGGGCGGAATATCCGGCACCGCATTGCCCTCCTCAGCGCTGACCCAACCGCGGTTAACCAGCATGGTCAGGCCCGCATCGGTGCGGAAAGGAACCAAGGACTGATAGGACGGGCCGGAACCGGCGGGGCGCAGGCGAAGCAGCACCTCATCCTCGGGCAGGTAGTGGCCCTTCAGAGTGGCGCGGGACCATTCATCGCCGGAGATGGCCCCGTCAGCGTCCACGACCTGGTCAATCGGCTGCGGATCGGCCTCGTAGGCGTGGGTGATGTTTTCATTGCGCTCCACAATGTCATCGTCCTTTCCCAGTTGCCACGGGGCAAGGACACTAAAGGCCAGGTAGGAAAATGCCACCACGAAAAGCAGCATGAGCACCCAGCCAGGCTTGAGGAACGTCTTTAGCATGCCCCCAAGTCTAGTCGTGGTTCTCGCGAATCCAATCCAGCAGGCCGGGGACGGCGGCTTCGATATTCTTGCGCGCGGTTTCGAAGTCTTCTTCGGTACCGTAGTAGGGGTCTGCGACCTCGGCGCCTTCCGGGGAATTGGGATCGAAGCTGCGCATCAGGCGGACCTTGGCGGGCTCGATACCTAAATCGATGAGCGAATCATAGTGCCCGGAATCCATCGCGATGAAGAGATCGGCGTCCATGTGCTCTTCGCCCAATTTGGATGCGCGGTGGGAGGCGCCATCGTGTCCGGCGCGGCGTAGCTCCGCCACGGCCCGCTCATCCGCGCCTTGCCCCACGTGCCAGCCGCCGAGCCCGCAGGAATCCACCGTGGCGAGGAGATCCAGCATGTCATCTTCCATTTCATCGCGCACGATGATTTCGGCCATGGGCGAGCGGCAAATATTGCCGGTGCACACAAAGACGAGGTAGAGACCCGAGTGAGAAGAAGATTCAGTCATGCGAAAACCCTTTGCGCAGATAGTACTGTAGTGCGGGAGACAGGATATAGCACTAGCGTAATTTACAAGAATCGAGCATAAAGGAGTATCCCCATGTCTGCTGTGCGAGTGGGCGATGTGCGCCGCGTTTTGGACCAGGCCTATCCGCCCCATTTGGCCGAAAAGTGGGATGCCGTAGGCCTTATTTGCGGCGATCCCGCAGACGAGGTGCGCACCGTCGCCTTTGCTTTGGACTGCACCCAAGAGGTTGCGGACCGCGCGGTTGAGCTCGGCGCGGATATGTTGGTAGTCCACCACCCACTGCTACTGCGCGGCGTGGAATCCGTGGCGGCCGACACGCCCAAGGGCAAGGCCGTACACACCCTGATTAAAAATGGCGTGGCGCTTTTTGCCGCCCACACCAACGCCGATAAGGCCCGTCCAGGGGTTAACGATAAGCTCGCGGAACTCGTGGGCATTACTCCGGGGCGGCCCATCGTGCCGGAGGCCCCAGAGACCATCGATAAGTGGGGAGTGCATATTCCTACCGGCAGTGCGGAGCAGGTAAAGCAGGCGCTTTTCGATGCCGGCGCAGGTCACATCGGCGCCTATTCTCACTGCTCCTTCGATATCGCAGGCAAAGGCCAATTCCAGCCGGAGGAGGGCGCGGACCCGGTAGAAGGGGACATCGGCAAGCTGCACCGCGGCGAAGAGATACGGGTGGAGTTTGTGGCTCCCGCCTCGTTGCGGGCCACGCTGATTGCGGCGCTGCACGAGGCGCACCCGTATGAGGTGCCCGCCTATGACATCGTGGAAACGGCCGGAAACGGCGACCTTGATACCGCGCTGGGCCTGGGGCGCGTGGGCGAACTGCCCCGCGAGATGACGCTGCGGGAGTTTACGCAGCAGGTGGCCAACGCCCTGCCAGAGACCGCGTGGGGCATCCGGGCTGCCGGCGACCCGGAGCAGACCGTGCGCACCGTGGCGGTTTCGTCTGGCGCCGGGGATTCCTTCCTGGCAGCTGCGTCAAAGCTGGGCGTCGATGTCTATGTCACCTCCGATCTGCGCCACCACCCGGTGGACGAGCATCTGCGCGCCGGGGGACCAGCCGTCATCGATACGGCCCACTGGGCCAGCGAATTTCCCTGGACGGCCCAAGCAAGCGATATCGTAGAAGCAGCATTAGAACTAGATACGGAAATTATTAGCCTGCGCACTGATCCGTGGACTATCTCCGCGCACCCAAAGGAGTCATAAGTGAAACTATCGCAAGAACTACAGCCGGTACTGCTGGAATTGGCCAACCTGGAACGCTCGCAAGGCATTGGCGGGGAAAAAGAGCTGCCAGAAAAGGTTGAGTACGACAAGGCGCAGCAGGAACACAAGCGCCTGCTCGATGCTTCCGGCTCCGCGCAGATGGCAGTCGATGACATGGAAAATGAAATCCTGCGCATCCAGGCCGATGAGCGCAAGCTGCGCCGGCGCGAACGCGATGACAAGGGCCAGCTCGGTGCCGAATTGGATACCGAAAAGCGCAAGGACATCGAGCACGATCTCTACGCCACCAAGTCCCGCATCGCAGATCTAATGAGTGAGCTGCAAGAAGCCCACAACGAGATCCACGCGCTGCGCTCCAACTTGGACGTCCACGGCGCGCGTGTCTCGGATTCCGAGCGCAAGCTAGAAATGCTGCGCCGCGCCGCCGACGCCGCCCAAGAGGCCGCGGATAACCAGCCCGATCCCGCCGTGCGCATCGCGGATTTGCGCGAACAGCTGCCCTCCGATGTCCTGGAGGAATACGACGCGCAGCGGCAAGAAAACGGCGTTGGCGCCGCGCAGTTTAAGGCCAACCGGGCCTGCGGCGGCTGCTTCATCGTCTTGCCACCCGCCGATAAAAACGCCGTGCGCAATGCGCCTGCCGATGAGCTGCCGCAATGCAGCGACTGCGGCTCCTACCTGGTGCGCCTGGCATCATGAAGGTCATCATCTACGCAGATGGCGGCTCGCGCGGCAATCCCGGAGTAGCCGGTTCAGGCACCGTCGTTTATGCCGCGGATGGCACAACCACCCTGCGCGAAATCGTCTATGTGGTAGGTACTAAGGCCACCAATAATGTGGCGGAGTACCACGGCTTATTGCGCGGACTCGAGGCCGCCTCTGAGCTCGGTACCAGCGAGGTGGAGTTCTATATGGATTCCAAGCTCGTCGTGGAACAGATCAACGGGCGCTGGAAAATCAAGCACCCCGATATGCAAAAACTGGCCCTTAAGGCTCGCACGCTTATCGGCGGCTTTTCTTCCTTCAGTCTCGAGTGGGTCCCGCGCGCGAAAAACAAGGTGGCGGATGCGCTATCCAATGACGCGATGGATGCGGCCGCGGCGGGGCACAAGGTGGGCATCGTCAAGAGCGAGACCGACGAGCCTGCCGCCGAATCCTCGTCCGATGCCGAGCCAGCTAAGGGCGAGCAGGAGTGGGATACCTCCGCGCCGCATCCCTCCGACTGGTTGGGCGAGCGCGGCGATACAACCCGGTTTATTTTGCTGCGCCATGGCCAAACCGAAATGTCTGCCGCCAAGCAATACTCTGGCCGCGCCAATCCGGAGCTTACGGAATTGGGCAAAAAGCAGGCGCTCGCCGCCGCGCAGGCCCTTGCCGGTACCACCATCGACGCTATCGTGTGCTCGCCGCTGAAGCGCTGCCAAGAAACGGCTGCCGCCGTCGCGCATGGCCGCGATATCGAGGTAGTGACCGAAGAGGGCCTGAGCGAGGTGGACTTTGGCGAGTGGGAAGGAAAGACCGCGGCCGAAGCGCACCAGCGCGATCCTGAGATCCACGAGCAATGGCTCCACGATGCCGCCACACCGTGCCCCGGCGGGGAGTCGCTGCAGGCCGTCAACCGCCGCGTGCGGGCTGTCCGCAAGGAATTGCAGCGGCGCTATAGCGGCAAGACGGTGCTGATTGTCAGCCACGTCAACCCCATCAAATCCTTCCTCTGCCAGGCCCTGAACGCAGGTCCTGCCACCTTCCAACACCTGTTTTTGGATCTGGCGGCGCTATCGGACGTTGAGTTCTGGGACGGCGGCTCTATGGTGCATGGATTCAACGATGTGGGACACCTGGAGGGGCTGCGCTAGACTAAAGAGCGCGAATGAGCCGGCCGGGCGATCGCGTCGCCGCAAACGGGCAGCGTTGGTGCTGCTACGTGGGCGCCGAGGAAAGTCCGGACTCCACAGAGCACGGTGGTTGCTAACGGCAACCCGGGGCGACCCGCGGGCAAGTGCAACAGAAAGTAGACCGCCTTGTGCCTCCACTTGCGCTTCGGCCCAAGTTGGGGGCACAAGGTAAGGGTGAAACGGTGCGTTAAGAGCGCACCAGCACCGTCAGCGATGGCGGTGGCTGGGTAAACCCCACCGGGAGCAAGGCATCACGGCCCTGCCACGTTGCAGAGCCCGATCAGGCGTTTTAAGGCTGCTCGCTCGAGCCTGAAGGTAGCTGCTGGAACCAACCGGCAACGGTTGGTCTAGATGGATGTTCGCCGCGCGGCGTTCTGTTTAATGGGGCGCCGCGGTTAGACAGAATCCGGCTTATAGGCCGGCTCATTCGCCCTTAATCTTCTACCTTGGCTGGCTCGCCTGCGGCCAGATTCACCAGCAGGAAACCGTCTTCTGCCAGATCCGCCGCGAAGTTTTCCGCGCGGTTGCTGGGGACATAAGCAATAACGGCGCTAGATAACCCCGCATGCGCCGAGCGCGCGGCCACCGCCCCGCGGACCGTGACCAGCTCCGCGAGTTTTTCTGCGGAATCGAAGCCATAGATATTGGTCAGCGAGGCCTGCGATTGCAGCACAATGGGGAAAAGCTCATTGCGGCGGTGCGAGCGCAGGTAGCGCACGAAGTGCTCCACGCGGGAGGTCTCTTCCTCATAAAATGCCATCCACTCGGTAGCCGCATTGATGCTGGGGCGGCCCTCCTCGCCGTAGACCTTGTGCACCGCCTGGAGCCACTCCACCACGCGCTGTTGAGCATCGGGCAATAAGCGCAGCGACTCTGTGCCGAAAGAATGGCAGGCATCATCGACAAACTGCTGGCGCTGGCGGATGGAGTCAATTGCCTGTGACTGTTCTTCCGCAGTGTTCCCGGGCACCGCCACGGCGAAGGCCACCACGTCTTGGTCCACGACGTGGGGCGCGTGGGTGACCGAGCCATCGGCATAGTCGATGATGCACACACCGTCGCCACTGCTGCGCAGCGCGGCGGTGTGGCGCGCGCGAAGGGCGGGCTTATGGGCAAAGGTGGTCACCGCCTGCGTGCAGACATCCGCAACGCGCACGCGCAAGGGCGCGTCGAGGTTATCTGTTGGGCCCATTAAGGCAAGCGCTACGGCAACATCCGCCGCCGATGCGGCGCCTAAGCCGATATCGTTGGGGATATCGCTCACGATGGTGATATCCGCCCCAGCCGTCTCCCTGGACAGTAACTGGCGGTTGACCATGGTGTGTACGATGCCGCCGATGCGCGCGGCCAGCCCACCTTCTGGTGCGGGCGGAATGACCGGTTGCCCCTCCGAATCCGTCGTGGGCTGTTGCGCCGCAGCGAGCGCAGCCACCTCCTTCAGGCCAATGGAATCGTGCGCAGGCTCCCCAATTGCCGGCACGTAGTGGACGGAAACGATGCCATCCGTGCGCGAACTGACGGCCGCCGCTGCGCGGAGATCCGACAGGCTTGCGGCGACGATGCCTCCATAATGATCGATATGCTCACCAATGAGCGGCCAGGTCGCGGGCGCGCTGGCGACATGGGTGGGCTCCGTTCCCACGATAGAAGCGTGTTGTTGTGCAACGCGCTCAGCGATAGGGGACTTAGGCGTCGACCACAGTGGCATGAAGGCAAAAGCTCCTTTTCCAATTCGGCGGATAAAAATCACGCGGCTACGTGGCGCGGTCAAGCGCCATGGACAAAGTAGCCGGTAAAGCGGCTCCCTTGCTCTGCTTGACGGTGCAAGGGAGGCATGAAAAGTAATACTGCCCTCATATTCTAGCGGGCGCGTGTTTTCATGCATGGGTAGTGTGGGCACCAACCACAGGCGGGCAGCGCACACGTGCTGTCCAAAGTATATAGACGAAAGGGACTACCGTGGCGACTACAGCAGATGAGAAGTGGTATTACGACCCTTCCACCAAGGAAGTTAGCAAAGGCAAAGTGTCCGGCTGGGAAAACCGCATGGGGCCTTATGACACCCGCGAAGAGGCCGAGCACGCCATAGAAATCGCGCGCGCTCGCACCAAGGCCGCCGATGCTGCAGATAAAGAAGATGATGGCTGGGACTAGTTAACTTCCCAACCATCATCTAGCAGCTACCAATGCGGCACGGCTGGTGCCGCTGCCGCGCGCTACTTCTTCAGCTTCTTGCGCAGCGGCTTAAATGCGGCCTTGATGTCCTTGAAAGACTCGTTGTAATCATCCAAGGCGGCCAGGCCGATGGCGCGTTCGCGCTGGTACAGCAGGCCGTAACCAAAGGTATCTTCCCCGCGGCGGTGCGAAGCGTGGGCCAGTTCTAGCAATTTATCCCGTGAGGTAACCGAGTCTTGGAAATCCCCCAAGACCGATTGCATCTTCTTGCAGGCCTTGTATAGGCGCTTGGTCTTTAGCTTCGTTGCGGAACCGGCTGCTTCTGCTGCGTAACGCAGTTTCTTGGCAGCCTTGCGCATATCGTGGAAATAATCCTCGCGCTCGTGCAGCGAAAGCTCCGCGTTATCCCAATTGTCCACGGCCTTCTTATGCCGCTTGACTAGCTTCTTATAGGCCTTTTCCAAGTGGCGTGCCATGACGGCATCGACGTCCTCGGCTTCCGCATCGCCGGTGGAAGGTGACTTTTCCGTCTTCTTTTCAGCGGCCGATTCTTCCTCTGCGGGGTGCGTTTCCGCAGATTCATCGGTTGAACTTTCGGCTGCATCCTCAGACGTATCCCCGTCCGCGTCCACGGTAGCGGAATCGTCCTCGCCGTCGGCATCTTCTGCAGATTGGGCACCGGCCGTTGGGGGATCCGCCAAGAGGCGGTCGAGGGACTCGAGCAATTCGAGGTATTCCTCAGAATTTAGCGCGGCGACAACCCTGCGGTGCGCCCGGCGGTAGGCGGTACCCATGTCGCGGGAGATGTGTTCGCGGGTGGCGGCATCCAAGGTATCGGAGTCCTCGGACTCCAAGAGCTCTTGCCAGCGCTCTTCCACGACCTCTGCATCGCGGGCTACGCCCAAAATGCCGGCGAGTTCTTTGAGGTCGGCTTCGATCTTCTCAATCTGTGGGCCGACGACAATGCCGTGAAAAGTCTGCAGGTGGCTGCGCAGCTCGCGGGTGGCCACGCGCATCTGGTGCACCGAGTCCCACTCATCGCGGCGAACGCGCGGATCGTAATCAATGAGCTTGTCCCGGTTGGCTTGCAGCGCTGTAATAACTGCGGCTGCCGGGGAATCCTCGTCAACATCCGGGGTTACGAGTGCTGGCGGTAGGGGAGCATTGTTGTAGGAATCTCCCAGGGCTGACTTCAACTTAGACGGGGAGGAGGAAACGCGAGCCCCAGCGCCGATGAGAAGGGAAGTGGCGCGGCGAATGAAGTGGCTTCCTTCTTCGGTGCCTGGAAGCTCACCGGCAAGCTCCACTTCCCATTCGCGCCAGGATTGCTGCTGCCCGCCGGGCAGGAAGGAAAAGGCGGTGACGTGGTCATCGCAAAATTCCGCGACAGGATTATTGTGCTCATCCGCAAGCAGCATCTCGGTGCGGTTATTATCCACCTGCGCGATGGGGTTTAACTCGTTGTGGCGAACGATGGAACGCACCTGCCGTACCAGCTCTTGGGGTACCTCGTACTTGCCGTCTACCGGTTCTCCCAGCTCGGCATGGAGCTCGGTCCGGCCACCCTCGCTGGGGATCTTGATGTGCCAGCCATCGTCATTGCCGCCGGTGCGGCGGCGCAAGGTGATTTTGGCGTGCGTTAGGCGCAAATCTTCTGTGTCGTAATAGATGGCGGATAGAGCGTGGTGGCGCGTTTCTGCAATATGGTCAACGGATTCGAGTCGAGTGAGTTCAGGCAGTTGAGTCGATTCTGCTACGGCGAATTTCGCTTCTACTTCCAGGAAAGTCTGTGTTGACATTCACATACCCTTAAGCTTTTACAACAATTAATTTCACCTGTGATCCTACCCGTGACGAGCAGCACGCGCCTGAAAAATTTCGCAGCGTTTGCTGTGCGCACAGGTAGAAATGCGCAGCCGGCACCATGGGCTGAAAGCGGGCAGAAGAAGCCGCGGGGTGAGGGGCCGTCGGTATTAAGAATCGATGCCAGTGGCAGGCCCACCCAAGTGAGACTTATCCGCAGCCGTGATGCCATCAGTGATGCCATGCAGGCTATTCATGGATAGCGAGGATGTGGTCAGATTGGGAAATAGGCGGTCTCGGGTTTCCACAGCATGATCGGTGCGCGCCTGGAGCGCAGGTAGCGTCTGGGTGGCGGTGAGCTCTGCGTGGTGGCTGCAATAGGGAGATTCATCGAGTTTTTCTTCGATGCCCTCTTCATTGGCCAACTCCAGCAGCTCCCCGATCCGGGCGGCATAGGAAAGCCGGAAGCTCCGGCGATAGGACGCGGTGGTCTGTGTCGCGCGTGCAAACTCGGCACCCTCGCTATTGCGCATGTACCAATCGCATTGGCGGTTCAGCGAGGAGAACAGATCGGCGCAGTGGGCGGCGTCTTCGGGCGCGCCGATGATGCAGGCAAGACCCTTTTCGTGGATGAGGAGGGTGGTGCATCCATTGGCATTGGCGATGGTGCCTAACAATGTGACCTGGTGCTTGATATATGGCGGGTGAACGTGCACGCGGTGGGAAATGAGGCGGGGCTGGTCCACGGTTAAGAGATCTTCGATGCGGTATTTCTGCTGCAGCGACTGGGCCTTAGAAATAAGCACCTCTGCCTCTTCTGCAAAGGATGTGGACTCGGCCTTGCGCAATAGCCCCAAGACCTTTTGTCGGATTTTATCCTGCTTGTCGCTAGAGCCATCGGCCTGGCTGAGTTCGCCGCCGGACAAAAGCTCGGTATCGCGCAGACGCGGCAGGTGCACCAGCTCTTTCATGATGGCGCGCATCTTATCGCGGGGAATGAAATTTTCTTGCGGTGCTTCTAATTGCAGCCACGCTTTGCGTAGCGCGGGTGAGGTGATGCGGGCAGGTACGTGCGGGCTAGCGCGGTAGATGAGGGGATAGGAATAAGCGCCCAGGACGTGGCACAAATCGTCCGGGGACCACCCGTATTGGGCGGCAGTAACTACGGCATCGATAACGCTGGCAGAAAGTTCATCAACGTGGGAGGTCATACTAGTTTCTTCCTTTAGAAAGGTTGTACAGGTGTTCGCTTGCCCCACTAGCAAAGCACGTCCACGAAGCCGTACCTGCTGCATTAACCCCCGCTTGCTACCCCCTGAATACTCTGCCGACCTGCGAATCTGACCATGTGGAAATTGACTAATGAACTGCACACTGGCTAGCGGTGAGCCGGTAAGGTTTAGGGCATGAATAGCCAACACGAATTCGTCTTACGCACCGTTGAGGAACGCGATATCCGCTTTATCCGCTTGTGGTTCACGGATATCATGGGCGCCCTCAAATCCGTAGTGATGAGCCCCTCCGAACTCGAATCCGCCTTTGAGGAGGGGATTGGCTTTGATGGCTCGTCGGTAGAGGGGTTTTCCCGCATCTCGGAATCAGACACCATTGCGCTGCCGGATCCCTCCACCTTCCAAATCCTGCCCTTTGATGACAACGAACCGGACCTGCAAACGGCGCGCATGTTCTGCGATATTGCGCAGCCAGACGGCCAGCCCTCTGTGGTAGATCCGCGCCATATCCTGCGCCGCCAGGTCACCGAGGCCGCCAATGATGGATTTACCTGCATGGCCTCGCCAGAAATTGAGTTCTACCTGCTGGAACACAGCAAGGAACTGACAGACTTGGTCCCCACCGATAATGGCGGGTATTTCGACCAAGCGACGCACGATACCGCGCCGCTATTTCGCCGCCGCGCCATGCTTGCGCTGGAATCACTCGGCATCGCCACCGAATTTAGCCACCACGAAACCGCGCCGGGCCAGCAGGAAATCGATCTCCGCCACGCCGATGTGCTGACCATGGCGGATAATATTATGACCTTCCGGCGGGTTATTAAGCAGGTGGCCACGGATTCCGATGTGCGGGCAACGTTTATGCCCAAACCCTTTGAGGACCTTCCGGGCTCAGGAATGCACACGCACTTTAGCCTGTTTGAAGGCCAGTCCAATGCCTTCCACGATCCGGACGATGAATTTTCGCTCTCACACACCGCTAAGCAATTCATCGCCGGGATTTTGGAGCACTCTACGGAGATGAGCCCCATTATCAACCAGTGGCCCAACTCCTATAAGCGGCTGATGTTTGGCAATGAGGCGCCGGGCTCGGCCACGTGGGGTGTGCAGAACCGTTCCGCCCTAGTGCGCGTGCCTACGTACCGCCTGACCAAGGAAGAATCGCGCCGGGTGGAAATCCGCTCCATCGATGCCTCCATGAACCCATACCTGGGCTATGCCGTCATCCTCGCCGCAGGGCTGCGGGGCATCCGGGAGGGCTACGAATTAGACGATCCCGCAGAAGACGATGTCCACCAGCTCACCCACCGGGAACGCCGGGCCATGGGGTATAAGGATCTTCCCTCCAGCATGGATCAGGCCCTGCGCGAGTTCGAAAAGTCCGAATTTATGGCAGAGGTCTTGGGCGAGCACGTCTTCGAGTTCTTCTTGCGCGCCAAATGGGAAGAATGGCGCGATTACCAGCGCCAAATTACGACAGTCGAGCTGCGCAACAACCTGAACTTCTAGGAGAATAATGCGTCCTGCCACGGTGCCGTCGCCGGCGTCGCTGGGCCTTAGCCGGTCCCATGCCGCACAAGACTTAGAACAACTGGGATGGAATAACCCGGAGTCCGTTGACCTCTTATGGACGCTGGCTGCGGTCGGTGATCCAGATTTAGCGCTTAATAACCTCGTGCGCATTTACGAGCAGGCCCCGGAGCTCGATGCGGAAATCCGCAGCAATGAGCAAGTGCGGGTGCGCCTTCTTTCGCTCTTGGGTGCGTCGACGGCGTTCGGGGATCACCTCGCCGCCCACCCGGAGCTGTGGGAGGAGCTGAAAAAGCCCCTTCCGGAGCCAGAAGAGATGCTTACTAGCCTGCTTGAAGTGGTCGGCGCGCAGCCGGCAACGTTCGCTGCGGAGCTCGATGCTCCCGATCCGGCGAGGGAGGATCTCAGCGCGCCGGGTACGTACCGCGCGAGCGAGGGCGAGCATAAAAAAGAGATGCGGACCCAGTACCGCACGCTGATGATGCGGCTTGCCGCGCACGATGTGGCGGGTACCTTCCACTCCCGCAAGGGGCAATCCCGACCGCAGCCGGAGGTAAGCTTCCGGCAAGTCACCACGCTGACTACGGCGCTTGCCGATGCCGCCCTCACGGCCTCCCTTGCCGTTGCGGTGCGCAAGATCTACGGCGACGATCCGCTCGATGCACAGCTTGCGGTCATGGCGATGGGCAAGTGCGGTGCCGGGGAGCTGAACTATATCTCCGACGTGGACGTCATCTTCGTCGGCAGCGAGGCAACTCCCAAGGCCACCCGGCTCGCCGCGGAGTTTAACCGGATCGGGTCGACGACATTTTTTGATGTCGATGCGAACCTGCGGCCAGAGGGTAAGTCTGGGGCGCTGGTGCGCACGTTGGATTCACACGTGACCTACTACCGCCGGTGGGCAGAAACCTGGGAATTCCAGGCGCTGCTCAAGGCGCGGGCGATGACCGGTTACCTGCCGCTGGGAGAGGATTACTTGGAGCAAATCCGGCCGATGGTCTGGACGGCCTCGCAGCGCGATTCCTTCGTGGAAGACGTCCAAGCCATGCGCCGACGCGTATTGGATAATGTGCCAGATGAGCTCAAACACCGCGAGCTCAAGTTGGGCGTCGGCGGGCTGCGCGATATCGAATTCGCGGTGCAATTGCTGCAATTGGTGCACGGGCGTTCTGATGAATCCCTGCGCGCGCTGTCGACGGTACATGCCCTCGACGCGCTTATCTCTGCAGGCTACGTGGGTCGCGAAGACGGCACGCAGCTCATTGAGGCTTATGAATTCTTGCGCCTTTTAGAACACCGCCTGCAATTGGAGCGCTTCCGCCGTACGCACACCCTGCCAGCAGACGATGATGAAGCGGGCTTGAACTGGCTCGCGGTGATTTCTGGATTCTCCCCGCAGGGCACTAAGTCTGCGGTGCAGGGCATGCTCGCGCATTTGCGGCGCATCAGGATGCGCATTTCTGAGTTGCACTCGCGCCTGTTTTATCGCCCGCTGCTCAATTCCGTGGTGACCATGTCCGCCGATGAGCTCAAACTTTCGCCGGAGGCGGCAAAGCTGCAGCTTGCGGCATTGGGCTATAGCTCGCCGGATCGCGCATTCGAGCACCTGACCTCTTTGGCATCCGGTACGTCCCGCAAGGCACGCATTCAAGCCATCTTGCTGCCGACCTTGATGGAATGGCTGGCAGACACCGCCGATCCAGATATGGGGTTGCTCAATTACCGCAAGTTATCTGAGGCCGCCCGGGATAGGTCGTGGTTCCTGCGCATCCTGCGGGATGAGGGGATAGTCGGCCAGCGCTTGATGCATATTCTGGGAACCTCGCCATTTACCGCGGACCTTATCATCAGCGCCCCGGATTCGGTGAAGCAGCTTTCCGATGGCGCGACCGGCCCCAAGCTGCTCGAAACCAAGCCGGAGCAGGTGTCTAAGGCGCTGGTCAATTCCAGCAAGCGCCATGCGCACCCGGATAAGGCGGTGGCGGTCGCGCGTTCGCTGCGCAGGGTGGAGTTGGCGCGCATCGCCAGTGGCGATCTCTTAGGGATTATCCCCGTTGAGCAGGTGTGCCAAGAGCTGTCGACCATCTGGAACGCGGTATTGGAAGCCGCCCTCCGCGCGGAGGTGCGGGCCTGGCGGAACGACCACGAGGATGCGGAACCGCCGGCGCGCATTGCGGTGATTGGAATGGGCCGGCTCGGCGGCCGTGAGCTTGGGTTCGGTTCCGATGCGGATGTCCTTTTCGTGGCAGAGCCTGAGGCTGCGGACGATGAAGGCGAGGCCATGCGGTGGGCCATCGGGATCGTCGATAAGCTGCGACGCCGCCTTGCCAAGCCCTCTGGGGATCCGCCCTTGGACGTCGACCTGGGCCTGCGCCCGGAAGGGCGATCTGGTGCGGTGGTGCGCAGCATTGCCTCCTACAAGCGCTATTACCGCGAGTGGGGCGAGGCCTGGGAAATGCAGGCGCTGCTGCGCGCGGCCTTCATCGCTGGGGACGAGGAAGTGGGCCAGCGCTTTATGGAGATGATCGATGAATACCGCTACCCGGATAGCGGCGCGAGCCAGTCCACCATTCGCGCCATCCGACGCATGAAGGCTCGGGTGGATAACGAGCGCTTGCCGCGGGGAGCTGACCGCACCACTCACACGAAGTTGGGGCGTGGCGCCCTGACCGATATTGAGTGGACGGTGCAGCTGCTGATTATGATGCACGGGCACGAACATCCCAAGCTGCGGCAGCCAGGGACCTTGCCGGTATTGGATGCGCTGGAAGAAAGCGGCATATTAAGCGCCGATCAAACCGGTGACCTGCGAGATGCGTGGTTGATGGCAACGGATGCCCGCAATGCGTTGGTGCTGGTGCGCGGCAAGCGCGTGGATCAATTGCCTGGGCCCGGACCACAACTGGCACAGGTGGCCGGTGCGGCCGGCTGGACGCCGGAGAATAACCAGGATTTCTTAGATACGTACCTGAAATTGACCCGGCACGCGCGCAAGGTGGTCGATGAAGTCTTTTGGGGAGAGGAGGAATCCTTCGAGCATTCTTAAAGTTGCCGCATAACTTGGTCTATGCAGCGCTAATTCCCTTAACTTTTAAAGTATCGGACTCTAAAGTAGGAACAAGTTAGAGAAAGGATCTTTGGTTATGTCATTTCAGCTGCAGCTCGATGTGGACTCCGCCACGGTTGGAGAATTGGCCGCGTTGCTTTCTGCCGCTCGCGCGGCTGGGGTCCGTGATGATGACGTCCTAGAATTAGATGGCACCACCTTGACCATCGCGGTCTCGGCCCCGCAGACGGGCGCGTCCCGCGCCGGGCAGAACGTCGATGCGCCGCAGCGCGCAGACGACTTCGAACGCGAGGGCAGTGCGGACTCCCGCTCCCGCGGGCGCGGCGACCGCATTGGGGAGGCCACGATCCGCTCGCTTATCGATATCTTGAATGAACGCGGCACTGGCAATTCCTCGCGCGGTAATGGATACGGATTCTTCGGGGGAAGTTCGGATTACCATGGCTAAATCACCGGGGGCCCACCGCAGAAAGCTTATCTACCTCTGGGGCTGTATCGCCGTGGCGGCCATAATCGCCGTCGTCGTTGGCACGTGGGCAACCAACCGCCATCACCCGCCTAAAGGGACGATGACCGTGGGCGATGCCGTAGCCGGGGGCGTGGTGCAGGAAGAAGCGCCCGCCCAGGTTAATGGTGCAGTGGGAGGCGATGCGTCTTCAGAGGCCAATCGCGTGATGTCGCTGGCGAAGGCGTTGGGTATTCCGTTGGAATCGGTGCCGCGCGATATTACCCAGAATAAATCCGGAAAGTCTGATGTCCGGCAGTATCTAGAGCGCGAGTTAAAGAGCGCCGTGGCCTCTGGTGAGCTGGATGAAGACGATGAAAAGGCCATCATCGGTGCCTTTGAAAAGGGGATTGTCATCCCAGCCAGCGATGGCATCGTGGCTGAAAGCGCCCCGGCTAATTAGGTCAGTACCAGTCTCTGCTTAGCCCCCGACTCGTGCTTCGGCTGGGGCAGCCGCTTGAGCGCCTTCCAGTCGAGGAATGCCCAAGAAGTTTCAGGAAACCGGCAGACTGGGGGCATGGCTTTAACAGCTCGTCTCCCTAGAGTTATCCCATAACGAAACGGTAACGAAGCAAGCTGAGCGTTACCGAGGGACTGGAGGAGACGATGACAATCAAGAATAAGTTATCCACAACCGCGGCGGTGGCCGCAGCCATAGTCTTTCCTATTAGCGGGGGATTAGGTATTGCCTTTGCGGTAAACGCGGTTCCAGCAGAGACCATAGCCCAAGCAGCAACCGGGGACCCATTACTCCTGCACCTCAAGTCCGCATTCGATCTAGCAACTGCAATAGCGCGGCGATGACGTGAATACCCCATCCGCGCACCGCCGCAGCTGCTAAAGTGCCAGGCATGTTGGTTGATGCCGTTCGCCTGAAATCCATGCCGCGGGATTATCGCCGTAGCCTGCCTGTCTTTGATTACCTGGCAGATTTAAGGCGCTTTTCCTTTACCCGCCCGGTGACGATTTTCGTCGGTGATAACGGCATAGGAAAATCCAGCCTGCTGGCCGCCATGGCAACGGATCTTGGGTGTTCTCCCAAGGGCGGCCGGATGGGGGATCCGGAAGCAATCTTGCCGTTAAGCCCGGTGGTCTGCGAGGGCACGGGACTCATTCAGCGGGCCTATTTTTTGCGCGCGGAAACCCATGAATACCTCCTTTCGCGCGAGCAATCCCCCGAGGAATCCGGCGGGCGTTCCATCCTGCCCTCCCAGGTGGACGTGCAGGCCCGCTCGCACGGCGAGTCCGTTTTCGATGTGCTCTATGAGCGCGTCGATGGCGCGGGGGTATATATCTTTGACGAACCAGAATCGGGCTTATCCGTTGTCCGGCAACTGGCGCTGATCGCTGAAATCGCCCAAGCCGTTGACCGCGGTGCACAGGTATTTATCGCCACGCATTCACCGATCTTGCTGGGCTGCCCCAATGCCGATATCGTGGAATTAAATGACACCGGCTTCCAGCGCATTTCCTTTGATGAGGCCGAAGCCGTGGCAGCGACCAAGGAGTTCCTCGCGGATCCAGAGGGAACCATCAACTTTATCTTGGATCCAAAGGCAGAAGAAGCGGAAGAAGAGACGGAAGCCACGGAGATAGCGGCTGTCGATGAGGCCGAAAGGACCGAATAAGCAGCGTTAGGTTACCTCCACGATCCTCACGGAGGGCCCCGCGTAGCCACCGCGTCGGCGCAGGATGTGGGTGATGACGACTCCGACCATGCCGCACAACCATACGGCCAAGACAGCGAGGGAGGCGGAGGTGAAATCGGGCATGGAGTAATTGGGGGCATCGGCAGAGTGGTCCAATACCATGCCGAATAATTGCGCGCCCAACATGCCGGAGGTAAACCCGCCCATATTGCCCAAGCCGGTTGCGGTAGCGACGACAGAGCGGTCCATGTTCTCGCGGACGATGTCGAAGCCATAATTCGACGTCGGCGTGCACAGCGCCAGGATGAAGGAGACCGCGGTGATGGCAGCGAGGCCCCCGCCGGTGCCGAAGGCGAAGAATAGCACCCAAGTCAGCACGTGCAGGCTGACGAACCCGAGCGCGACCCAGGGGCGGATATTCTGCGCGCGGGAAGAAATCCGGCCGTGCAGGGGCCCGACCAGAACCAAAAACACGGCCAAGAGGGTCAGTACGAGGCTGGCCTTGCCCTTGGACAACTCCATGCCTTGGGTCATCATGGGCATGCCCCACAGCATGACAAAGACAATCAGCGGCAACATGCCGCTGTAGTGGATAAAGTATGCCTGCCAGGCAATAGGCGAGGTAAAGACCGCCTTCAAGCGCGCACCGATGCTGCTGCCCTGGGAGTTTGGTGGTTCCTTCTCCAGCGGAATAACCCCGAGCTTTTCTGGGGAGTCAGCGACCGCGACTGCGGCGGCAATGGCGACGAGGATGCCCACTGCACCCAAGGTCACGAATGCCGCGGTCCATCCGGCTGTTCCTAGTAACCAGAGGAACGGGACGGCGGAAATGAATTGACCCATCTGGCCAATGGAGGAGGTCACCTGGGTAAACATCGGTGTGCGGTGCAGCGGGAACCAGTAGGGCAGGATGCGCATTACCGATAAGAATCCCGTGGCATCGCCGGCGCCGATGAGCACGCGCGCGAAGATGGCTACCCCGTAATTGCTGGTAAAGCCGAGTATGACCTGGCCGACGCCCATAATGACCGCGCCCACGACGAGCAGGATGCGGGGGCCAAATTTATCGATCAGCATGCCGGTGGGGATTTGTGCGATGGCATAGACGCCCAATTGCACGGAGGTAAATACCGCGATGCGCCCGGCATCGACGCCGAAGCGCTCGATGGCATCGAGGCCGGCTACGCCGAAGGAAGACCGCCCGGTAATGGCTACGAGATAGACCGCCATGGCCGCGACCCAAATCATTAACGCCTGGGTTGTGATAACTTCTCTTGGATTTGGCTGCGACATGGCTGATACCTTACGCGTTAACTACTAGGATTCATCTTGTGAAGTATATTTCGACCCGTGATACCACCGGCCAGCCCGCATCCTTTACGGATATCCTCTTAGGAGGGCTAGCGCCCGATGGTGGCCTATACCTGCCTGAAACCTACCCGCAACTGGACTCCGCCACGCTGGATACGTGGCGCACAGTGGTCAAAACTGACGGCTATGCCGCCCTTGCGGCTGAGGTAATCAAGCTGTTTATCGATGATATTCCAGAGGAAGATCTGGATAAAATCGCCGCCCGAGCATATACCAGCCCGAAGTTTGCCTCCCCTGAGATCGTCCCGGTCACTGAGCTTGGCGATGACCTCTTTATAGGCCACCTTTCCGAGGGCCCCACCGCTGCATTTAAAGACATGGCCATGCAGCTTTTGGGCGAGCTTTTTGAATACGAGCTCGCCCGCCGCGGGGAGACGCTGAATATTTTGGGCGCTACCTCTGGCGATACCGGCTCTTCTGCTGAGTACGCCATGCGCGGGCGCGATGGCATCCGCGTTTTCATGTTGACTCCGGCTGGGCGCATGACCGCCTTCCAACAGGCGCAAATGTTCGGCTTGGATGATCCGAATATTTTCAATATCGCCCTCGATGGTGTCTTTGATGATTGCCAGGACGTGGTAAAGGCCGTCTCCAGCGATGCGGAATTTAAAGCCAACTACCGCATCGGTGCGGTCAACTCCATTAACTGGGCCCGCCTGTTGGCCCAAGTGGTTTACTATATTTCCTGCTGGATCAAGGTCACCGATAATAACGAACAAAAGGTATCCTTTAGCGTTCCCACCGGTAACTTTGGCGATATCTGCGCCGGGCATATCGCCCGCAGCATGGGCCTTCCCATCGATCGCCTCATCGTGGCGACGAACGAGAATAACGTATTGGATGAGTTCTTCCGCACCGGCAACTACCGCCCGCGTCCGGCCGCGGAAACCATGGCCACCTCGTCGCCGTCTATGGATATTTCCCGCGCCTCCAACTTCGAGCGCTTCGCCTTTGATCTTTTAGGCCGCGATGTCACCCGCGTTGCGGATCTCTTTGGCACCAAGGTCAAAGAAGGCGGGTTTAACCTTGAAGAAGATCTCATTACGGCCGCGCGTGAAGACTACGGTTTCTTGTCCGGTTCCTCCACCCATGAAGACCGCCTCGCCACCATCAAGGACGTGAACGAGCGTTATGGTTACCTGGCGGATCCGCACACGGCCGATGGCATCAAGGTGGCGCGTGCGGCCCAAAAAGAGGGCGTGACGACGCCTATCGTCTGCTTGGAGACGGCACTGCCGGTAAAGTTCAGCGAAACCATCACCGAGGCCATCGGGAGCGCGCCGCAGCCACCGGAGCGGTTTGCTGACATCTTGAACGCGGAGCGCCACGTGGCGGATCTGCCCAACGATGCCGCAGCGGTCAAGGACTTTATTACCTCGAGCATCAAGAACACGGAGGTGTAGCAAACACATGGCATTAGAAAACTTCGCAGGGCCGGAGCACTATACCGAATTCGATCCGGAAAAATTCATCCGCGACTTAAAAGCACAAGCAGAGGCGGATAAGGAAGAACAGGACAAGGACTCTGCAGGTGACGCGGGTACGGATAGCCAGTAGTCTGCTGGCAGCAGCAGGGCTGTTTATGGTGGCATCGTGTAGCACCGATGCCACCCAGCAGCAGGATGGGGTGGTTGCGCAATCCACCGACACGCCACCGCCGGCGCCGCCGAACGAGTTTTATGAGCCCGCGGTGGTGCCGGTGCCCCCAGGCGCCGCGCTGAACTTAACCACGAGCGACCCACAGCCGGGCGAGTACTTTAACTTCCAGTCCTGCACGGCGGCGTGGTCCTTCGCGCTTGCCGATGGCCGCACCATCGCCGTGACGGCCTCCCATTGCGGCAAACCTGGCGATAAGGTCTGGGCCGGAACCCAAGAGGGCGATTTTGTATACCCAGCCGATCCGGTAGGCGAGGTGATCTATTCGGATTTCTTTGCCGAGGAGACTAATCACTTGGACGTTGCCTTCATCGAGCTGTACCGCGACGCGGACTACTACACCCCAGGCGAGGTAGCCACCACCGTAGCGACGCAGCTGGACAAGCTGCCGGATGCGGTATGCAAGCTGGGCAGTTCCACCATTGTGACCTGTGGGAACGTGAAAAACGCGGTGGATTCCACACAACTAAATTACCAGGGTCTAGAACATGATTCCAATGCGGCCCTGGCGGAGATGTGCAGCGCGGTCGGGGATTCCGGCGGGCCCGTCTACGGCGATGTAGACGGCCGGCAGACCATCGTGGGGCTGGTCTCTGGAATCACCGAGCCCTTGGACGAGGGGCATAGCTGTGAAGACACGCAACAAAACATCGACGTGGCCTTTACCACCGCACCGGATATCCAGGAACTGGCGCTGAAGGTCCTCGGCCCCGTGGCATAAGACCAGCCAAGATTGGCTACGCTAGGTGGTATGCCAACGCCTGATTATATTGTGAAGCTGCGTGAATCTATCGGCCACGATCAGCTCTTCGTCCCCGCGTGCAGCGCCATCATTCTCCGCGATGTACCAACCGGTGCGGCCCTGTGGGAGGTGCCGTCCGTACTTCTGGTCAAGCGCGCGGATAATGCCGTGTGGACCCCTGTGGAAGGCATTTGTGAGCCTGGCGAGGAGATTACGACCACCGCCTTGCGCGAGGTCAAGGAAGAGGTAGGCCTCGATGCCAAGGTGGAAGCGCTCCTTGGCGTTGGCCAGTCCGGCCCAGTGACCTATCCTAATGGCGATGAATGCATGTTCATGGGCACCGCGCTGCGCCTATCTGTCGCCGACGGCGCTGAGCCCGTCATTAGCGATGAAGAAAACACCGAAGCGCAGTGGTTCTCGGTGGCCCACCTTCCGGATAGCTTGTCGCGCCGCCATCGCCTGATGGTCGCGGATGCCGTGGCGCACCTCAAGCACCCGCAGGGGTTTTCTCCCCGCATGGGCTGGATGAAGCGCAGCGAGCAGCCCGGGCTCTAGCGCGTTTCCTCCGCGCCGATGAGTAGTTGCTTGAGCTCATCCGCGCTCTTCGCTACGACCAGCTCTTGAGCGATACATTTTTGAGCCTCCGCCGCGTCTTTATCGGATCCGCAGCAGATGACCGTGGCACCGATAGTCATCAGCAGCTTTCCCCGCCGCGCGAGCTCAAAAAATAGCTCGCAATCTTCTGGACCCCATTCCCAGGCGGTGCCATAGAAATCCTGGGCGCCATCGCCAAGCCAGGAGGTTTCAAGAACCAGGCCTGCTCGGCACAAAAAGACCCCGTCGCGCCGCAGACCGGCGAGCACTTCCCTCACCCCGGTAAGGTCCGCAGCATCCCAGGCGATGAAGGTAATAGGCGAAGAGCTCATAGCCCGATGATAGACGAGGAAAGACACCTCCTAGTGAGTCAGTTCTTTGCGCGTGCGGCCCTCCCAGAGCCAGCCTAAGAAACGCGCCGAGCACAGGCACCAGTGCGCGATAAGGAGCAGGGGAATGCTCAGCGCGATAACGTCAAGCCATTCTGAACCATTGACCAATGCTGTCTGGTGCCCGCCCATGCTCACGGTGCCAGGCGGGAAGGTGCAGGCCCACCACGCAGGGGAGTAGGGAACCCAGCGGGCTGCTTGCGGATAGAAAGTCACCATCGCATAAAGCGATAGCGGGATGGCAATAGCAAGGGCAATAAGACCGTAGTACACGGAGATACTGCCGGGGTAGAGGATCTGCATTGCGGTGGTAGATTGCCCAACCACGCCTAGCGGCACCCACGCGGTGGCGGATTTACCACCACTAAAATCCACCGTGCCGTGCCAGGCCGCCCAGTAGACGTAGGCAAATACCGGGACTGCCGTCAGCAAGGACATGGCGAAGAGCGCGGTGCCCATGATGTGGTAAATCTGCCCATAATCGCGGGCCAGCCACCCGGCTACCGATGCCGAAATCATCGGCCCTACTAAGGGAAGGCCCCAGGTAAAACGCGGCTCTCCATCGAAGCGGGTGAGCTGAATGCCCCACGTGATAACGGTGACGGGGCCACCGATCCAAAAGCCGACGAGGCGGAATACTCCAATGCCCGTCAACCCGGATAGTGCCGCCCCAAGCGCGAGGACGCCGATGAAAAACATGGACCATTCCGCCATGGTGGTCCGCTCAAACCGCGGACTGCGGTAGAGGGCGTAACCGGCAGTCAGCACGACGAAGATGGCGCATGCGAGTGCCGCAAATACACCTGCGGCAACGAGCATGTCTTCTTCAACCAACATGCGCGAGACGATGGAGGTGCCCATGAGGCTGCCGGCCCAGGCAGGACCAGGAGGGGGAAGTTGGCGGAATTTATCAGTCACTACCTAGATTCTAATTTCATCTAGAGCTTCTTACTTAGACTGAGCCGCTTTTAATTTGGTGAAAACCCTCATGCGTGCGCTGGAGAGCGTCCATCCTCAAAGTGGGCAGCGATTATGGCGAAGCTCTCGGATATACCTAGCAGTGCCACCGCAAGCAAAAGAAAGCAGCCACCTAAGCATTGGTTAGGTGGCTGCTTTGTAGAAAATGCAAGCTGAGAACTTGCAGTGACGGCTTAGCAGTCGAAGTAGAGCTCGAACTCCTGCGGGGTGGGACGCAGGCGCGCGGGGTTGATCTCGTTTTCGTACTTGTAGTTGATGTAGGTCTCGAGGAGATCCTCGGTAAAGACATCGCCCTCGGTCAGGAAGTCCATGTCTTCCTTCAGCGCCTCCAGGGAAGCCTCCAGGGAGGTTGGTGCCTGCGGGATGGACTCAGCCTCTGCTGGCGGCAGCTCGTAGAGGTCCTTATCCACCGGGGCGTGCGGCTCAATGCGGTTCTTCACACCATCCACACCGGCCATCATCATGGCGGCAAAGGCCAGGTATGGGTTGCTGGATGGGTCCGGGGCGCGGAACTCGATGCGCTTAGCCTTCGGGTTGGAACCGGTAATCGGGATGCGGATCGCAGCCGAACGGTTGCGCTGGGAGTACACCAGGTTGATCGGCGCCTCGAAGCCAGGAACCAGGCGGTGGTAGGAGTTCAGCGTTGGGTTGGTAAAGGCGAGCACGGCGCCGGCGTGGTGGAGGATGCCGCCGATGAAGTAGCGGGCGATATCGGAAAGCCCGGCGTAGCCAGCCTCATCGTGGAAGAGGGGCTCGCCGTCCTTCCACAAGGACATGTGGGCGTGCATGCCAGAACCATTATCGCCAGCCAGCGGCTTAGGCATGAAGGTCGCGGTCTTGCCCCACTCCTGGGCGGTGCGCTTGACCACGTACTTGAAGGTCTGGATGTCATCGCCGGCGTGCAGCAGCGAGTTGAAGCGATAGTTGATCTCGTTTTGGGCCGCGCCCACCTCATGGTGGAAACGCTCGATCTGGAAGCCGACCTCTTGCAGGTTGGCCACGATGTCATCGCGGACCTCGCTGTGCTTATCGTACGGCGGGGTGGGAAAGTAGCCGCCCTTTACGCGGGTCTTGTAACCGGTATTGGGGGTGCCGTCCAAGTTGGTCTCGTTATCGCGGTTCCACCAGCCTTCGTTCGAGTCCACCTCATAGAAACCGTGTTGCATATCGGTGCCATAGCGCACGGAATCGAAGAGGTAGAACTCGGCCTCGGCGCCAAAGTTACAGGTATCGGCGATGCCCGTGGACTGCAAGTATTCCTCGGCCTTGCGGGCAATATTGCGCGAGTCACGGGTAAAAGGCTCAAAGGTAAAGGGATCGTGGACGAAGAACTTGATATTCAGGGTCTTCGCCGAACGGAAGGGATCGATATGCGCGGTGGCCGGATCCGGCAGCAGCGTCATATCGGATTCTTCAATGGTGGTAAACCCACGAATGGAAGAACCATCAAAGGCCAAGCCATTTTCGGCATCTTCTTCAGTAAATTCGCTGGCAGGGATGGAAAAGTGGTGCTCGGTGCCGGGGACGTCCGTAAAGCGGACATCCACGAACTTTACGTCCTCATCCTGAATATATTGGACGATGTCCTGCACTGTCTCGAAAGACAAGATTGCCTCCTGTTTGTTGGCCGATGAATTATCTGCCTATAGCCTACTAGTTTTATCCACCCAGCATGGCCATTGGCCTCGTTTCACTTCTGGGTGAGGGGCAACTAAATTGGTGAGCATGGCAGACAAGCGCACGTGGCTCGACGGGCCCAATATTCCGGGCGAATATGACGATGCAGGAACCCCCAGCCGGTGGCCCGGTGAAAACTTGGGCTTGCCGGAATCCGGACCTGGGTCCATGGCGTCGGTAGGCCGCCGCGCAGGCGCCGTAGCCATTGACTGGATCATTTGCATGCTGCTGGCCAACGTCATCCACATGGTCACCACGCAGCTCGGCGGCGTGTCCTTTTTGGGCTATGCGCTCTGGGCATTAATGGGCATCGTATGTGGCTGGTTATTCGCACGCACCCCGGGCATGCTCATCCTTGGCATGGGCGTGGCCCGCTTGGATGTGCCTGGCGCGCAGGTGGGTTTCTGGCGCGCGGCAGTGCGCACGCTGCTTACCGGCGTCATCTTCCCAGCCGCCATGGTGGACGCGGACGGGCGCGGCATGCACGACCGGGCGACGGGCACCGTCGTTATCAATTCTTAGCGGCGCGCGGGGATAAGTCCCGCGCACCGTAAAACTACGAAAACCACGACAGTCCCTGCAACCTTTCCCAATCGGGCGGTTGCAGGGACTGTTTGTGTTGTAGAGCAAGGCGAGAGCCGAAAGCCTAGCCAAGGCGAGTGGCTAACGGTGCGTTTAGCCCTTGCCCTTGCGCTGTTGCGCGCGGCGCATGCGGCGGTTCATGCCGGACATGTTCTGCGCCTGCTGCGGCATTGGGCCCTTGGGCATGCCCGGCATCGTCCCAGGCATGGAGTCCATGGCCTCAATGCGGCGGATATTGTCGTAGGTGGCGTTCTTATTGTAGTTGCGAGGCAGCTTCATGAGGTGGTTGCGCAGCTTGGATACCGGCACCTCGTCTTCGCCGGTGCCGACGTAGACCTCATAGACCGGCACGCCGCCGGCAATCTTGTCCACGCGCTTTTTTAGCTGGTTAAGGGTGGGGCGAAGGCGGTTCTTATTGCCCTCGCACACGAAGATGACGCCCGCATTGCCGATGACCCGGTGGATTAGGTCCTGCTGGCGGGTGGCGGCGATGCCGGATTTTACGGACCATACAATGCCGACGGTATTGCGCAGCTGCTGCTCCAAGGCCCAACCGGCGGCGCCGGGTTGGTCTTCGACGCGCTTGTACATATCGCGTTCCAAGCGGCGGGTAAACAGGAACATCGCCAAAAGCGCGCCCAGGCCCAAGCCGATAATCAGCATGAACCACTGGCCATTAAAGAGCATGCCAATGAGGAAGAACAGAAGGCCGACGCCGAGGAAGGCGGCCAGCATGATAGGGATGAGGGCCTTATCCTGCTTGCGCTGCAAATTGAATGCCTGCCACAACTGTGACCAGGTTTGCTTACGCTTTTGGCGCTTAGCCGCGCGTTCTTGCTTCTTGGCAGCTTTCAGGGCTGCTTTGTCATCTTTCGCCATGGTTCCTACTTTAAAGGTCAGGTGGCATAAATGTTAAACGGCCCCCGCAGATGGCGAGGGCCGAGTAAGAATATTCCGCGGTTTAGCGCACGGTTGCCGCGACCGAATTAGCATTGGCCGGAGTCTTGGCCATGCGGGTGGTCACCGGGGTTTCTTTCGAGGGACCGTACTTATCCAGCAAGGTGGATGCCTCCTGGGCGGTAGCGCCCTGGGACGTTTCCTTCAGGTGCTGGAGGTTTTCCGGCAATTCCAAGCCGCGCTTTTCCATGGCCTGCACGTACAGGCGGCCGGCGCGGTAGGAGGAGCGAACCAACGGGCCGGACATGACGCCGCCGAAGCCCAGCTCCTTGGCCAGCTTGGAGTGGGCCACGAATTCCTCCGGGCGCACCCAGCGCTCGATGGGGTGGAAGCGCGGGCCGGGGCGCAGGTACTGGGTGATGGTGATGATGTCACAGCCAGCCTCGCGCAGGTCGCGCAATGCTTCCTCAACCTCGTCCTCGGTCTCGCCCATGCCCAAAATCAGGTTGGACTTGGTAATAAGGCCGTAGTCGTGGGCCTGGCGGATGACATCGAGGGAGCGCTCGTAGCGGAAGGCCGGGCGGATGCGCTTGAAAATGCGCGGCACGGTCTCCAGGTTGTGGGCGAAGACCTCCGGTTGTGCCTCAAAGACCTCTTCGAGCAGGTCCGGCTTGCCAGAGAAATCCGGGGTGAGGTTCTCCACGCCGGTGTGTGGGTTGAGCTCGTGGATCTTGCGCACGATCTCCGCATACAGCCACGCGCCCTCATCCGGGAGGTCATCGCGGGTTACACCGGTAATGGTGGTGTAGTTGAGGTCCATTTCCTGGATGTTTTCGGCCACGCGGCGCGGCTCGTCGCGGTCGAGCGGCTCCGGCTTGCCGGTAGCAATATCGCAGAAGTCGCAACGACGGGTGCACTTATCGCCGCCGATGAGGAAGGTTGCCTCGCGGGATTCCCAGCATTCGTGGATATTCGGACAACCGGCTTCTTGGCAGACGGTGTGCAGGGAGGCGCCGGCCACGCGGGACTTCATGTCCTCATAGCCCGGTCCGGTGCGTACCTGGTTGCGGATCCACCGCGGCTTTTGTTCGATGGGCGACTCCGCATTTTTCTTCTCAATGCGGAGCATCTTGCGTCCTTCAGGCTTTACAGTCACAAATACTCACTTTATCGATCAAAGATGGTGATGGCTAATAGCTCTTCTAGCTTCAAGGCGCGCGGGCACACAACTATTCCACGCTAGCCCCAAACTAGGGCCACGGGGCTTAAGCCTGCGCTTGCCGACGCCGCTCCCGCGCCTTCTCATTCGCAATCTTTGTGGGATCGGGTGCGGAACCGAAACTGTGATCGGCGACGATGAGGCGGCCGGAGAGGGCATCATCAAGCGCCCGTAATAGCGGCTGTGAGGCTTCTTCCATCGTGACCTCGCGGCCGAGTTCCAGCGAAAGCGTGGTGATATCAGCATCATCGATGCCACAGGCCACGATGTGGTCGTAGTACTCCAGCGTATTGCTGCAGTTAAGCGCTAGGCCGTGCATGGTCACCCCGCGGGTGATGCGGATCCCCAGCGCGGCAATCTTGCGATCGCGCTGCGAGGCGGAAGGATCTTTGGCCTGGGTGGTAGAGGGAACCCATACCCCAGAGCGACCATCGATGCGGCCTGCGGTAGTCACGCCCAGCTCGCGCACCGCCTGGATGGTGGCCTCCTCGAGGCGGCGGACATAATCGACGACATCGACAGGCTCCGCCAGCTTGATGATGGGGTAGAGCACCAACTGCCCTTCCCCGTGCCAGGTGATGCGCCCGCCGCGGTCCACGGTGATAACCAGCAGATCGTTATCCGGCATATCCTCCGGCTGCGTGCGCTTGCCCGCAGTATAGATATTGGGGTGTTCGACCACTAAGACCACATCGTCCTGCGTGCCCTGCGCGCGCGCCGCCGCCACCTCCGCCTGATAATCCCACGCCTCTTGGTAATCCATGCGGCCCAAGTGGCGTATTTCAAGGGGATTGTCCGAGGCGCGAATGGAGCGTTCAGCGGGAAAGAAAGGATCGCGTGGTGCAGTCATAATCTCTAGTGTCGTCTTCTTTGGTAGGGAAAAGCAAAGCGAGGAAAAGCAAAGCGGGAGAATGCCATGGCATCCTCCCGCCTATTTTTCTGTTCGAGTGGGTCGAACGAACCGTCTTTTAGTCCAGGCCGTTCGCGGAGGCGTATTCGTCAGCCTCCATGAGCTCGCCTGCTTCATCCACCTCGACCTCGAAGAGCCAGCCTTCACCGAAGGGATCGTTGTTGATGACGGCGTAGTCATCGTGCACGGCATCGTTGACGGCCTTCACGGTGCCGGTGACCGGGGAGAACAGGTCAGATACGGACTTGGTGGATTCGACCTCGCCACAGGAATCGCCGGCGGTGATGGTATCGCCAACCTCAGGCAGCTCTGCGAAGACGACCTCCCCCAGGCGGTCTGCGGCCACGGAGGTGATACCGATGCGAACGGTCTTGCCTTCTACGGCGTCCTTGGCGGCGTTTACCCATTCGTGGTCTTCGGAGTAGGAAAAGTCTTGGGGCAGGTTAGACATAGTATGTAGTCCTTTCGGGCTGAATATTTAGGGTGTGCGGATGGTTTACTTATCGCGCTTGTAGAACGGCAACGCGGTTACCTCAAAAGGATAACGCTTGCCGCGGATTTCTACCTCGACTGCGGTGCCCGGTTCGAGATCCGCGCTGGTATCGAGCAGCGCGATCGCCACCGGGTGGCCGAGCGTGGGGGAGGGCTGGCCAGAGGTGACGGTGCCGACCTTGGTGTCATTGAGGAAAACCTCGGCGCCGGCGCGCGCGGCGCGGCGCTGATCCGAGGTGAGCCCGGAGATAACGACCTGTGGGCCCTCCTCGGCGCGCTTGCGGATGACCTCTGCGCCGACGAAGTCCGCTTCCTTCTTAGCAAAGGCGCGCGACATGCCCGCCTCTACCGGGGTGATATCGCGGGAGAGCTCGTTGCCGTAGAGCGGCATGCCAGCCTCCAATCGCAGCGAATCGCGCGCGGCTAGGCCGCACGGCTTGATGTCATATTCCGCGCCCGCCTTGAGCAATTCTTCCCACAGCTGCGGGGCATCGGAGTTATAGACGATGAGCTCGAAGCCGTCCTCACCGGTATAACCGGTGCGCGCGATGATGGCGAAGGTGCGCGCCACCTTGCCCATCGTGGCGGCGTAGTAGCCCAGCTCGTAGACGGTGTCTTGCTTATTGTCCTCTACCAGCGGGACGAGGATTTCCGCGGCCTTGGGGCCCTGCACGGCGATCATGGCGACGTCGCGGGACTCGTTTTTGAGCTCAACGTCAAAACCCTCGGCACGCTTATTGAGCTCGTCCCAGACGGTATCGGCATTGCCAGCATTGGGCACAACGAGGAACTTTTTCTCCTCGAAGCGATAGGAAATCAGGTCATCGATGATACCGCCGTCTTCAGCGGTGATCATGGAGTACTTGGCCTTGCCCACCTTCAGCGAATCTAGATTAGAGATGAAGGAGTAGGACAAGAACTTGCCGGCATCGGGTCCATTGACCCAGATTTCTCCCATATGGGAGAGATCAAACAGGCCGGCGCTGGTGCGAACGGCGCGGTGTTCTTCCAGTTCGCTGTTGTACTTCAGCGGCATATTCCACGGCCCAAAGGCCGTGAAGGTAGCGCCGAGTTCCTCGTGCTTGGCATTGAGCGGGGAGGTTAGAAGTTCGGTCATTGTTACTCCTCGGAATCGTCGATCTCGAATGCTTCTGGCGGCGGGCAGCTGCACACCAGGTTGCGGTCACCGTAAGCCTCATCGAGGCGGCGAACCGGTGGGAAATACTTGTAGCTATGCAATAGGGACTTGACTGGCCACGCGGCCTTGTCGCGGCCGAAGGAGTACTCCCAGTTATCGGTTGCTACCGACTCAGCCGTAAACGGTGCGTGGTGGATAACGGAGTCCTCGTAGGCCACCTCACCGTCGATGATCTCCTGGATTTCGGCGCGGATGGTGCGCATGGCTTCGACGAAGCGATCCAGCTCGCCCTTGTCTTCAGACTCGGTGGGCTCAATCATCAAGGTGCCGGCCACAGGGAAGGCCAGGGTGGGGGCGTGGAAGCCGAAGTCGATGAGGCGCTTGGCCACATCGGCGGCGGTGACCCCGGAGGCATCGGTAAGCTCGCGCAAATCGATGATGCACTCGTGCGCCACCAAGCCCTCGTTGCCGGTGTAGAGGACGGGGAAGTACTCGTTGAGCGAGGCTGCCAGGTAGTTAGCGCCCAATACGGCGTGGCCGGATGCGGCGGCAAGGCCCTCGGCGCCAGTCATGGCCAGGTAGGCCCACGAAATGGGAAGGACGCCGGCGGAGCCGTACTTGCTACCGGTAATGGGAACGCCCTGGCTCACCGGGGTTTCCGCGGTGGCGTCCAGCTCAGGGGATGCGGCATCGCTGGGCAGGAACGGGATGAGGTGCTCTGCCACCGCTACCGGGCCAACGCCCGGGCCGCCGCCACCGTGGGGAATGGTGAAGGTCTTGTGCAGGTTGAGGTGGGAGACATCGCCGCCGAAATCGCCCGGGCGTGCCCAGCCGGTCAGCGCGTTCATGTTGGCACCATCGATGTAGACTTGGCCGCCGACCGCGTGCACCTTATCGCAGACATCGCGCACCTCGGGGTCGAAGACGCCGTGGGTGGAGGGGTAGGTGACCATGATGCCGGCGATGTGGTTGCCGTGCTTTTCGATCTTTTCTTCCAGGTCCGCGACGTCAATGGAGCCGTCCTCGGCGGTCTTGACTACGGCGACGCGCAGGTTTGCGAGGGTCGCAGAGGCAGCGTTGGTGCCGTGCGCGGAGGCCGGGATGAGCACGACATCGCGCTCATTATCGCCATTGGCCACGTGGTAGCGGCGGATGGCCAGCAAGCCCGCCAACTCGCCCTGGGAGCCGGCATTGGGCTGGATGGAGACCTTGGCATAGCCGGTAAGCTCGGCGAGCCAGCCTTCGATTTCTTCCACCAGTGCGCGCCAGCCCGTCGTGGTTTCTTCCGGGGCATATGGGTGGATGCCGGCAAATTCTGGCCAGGAGATGGGCTCCATAGCCGCGGTGGGGTTGAGCTTCATGGTGCACGAACCCAGCGGAATCATGGAGCGGTCCAGCGCCAAGTCCTTGTCCGCGAGCTTGCGCAGGTAGCGCAGCATCTGGGTCTCAGAATGGATGGAGTGGAAAATCTCGTGCTCCAGCGGTTCCTCGGCGCGCTGCAGATTCTCCGGCAGGTCAAAGTTCGCTTCAGCCGGGCTGGCGCCGAAGGCCTCTGCCAGGTGCGCGACATCGCGCTGCGTGGCGGATTCACCGAAGGATACGGATACCTTGTCGGTGCCAATTGCGCGCACCAAGTAGCCCGCATCCTGCAGTTCGGCCTTGATCTTCTGCGCGTCGACACCGCTAACGGTGACGGTATCGAAGAAGCTCTGCGATGTAACCTCCAGGCCAGCATCCACGATGGACTGGGCGAAGGAGGAGGCCAAGCCGTGCACGCGCTCGGCGATGTCCTTCAGGCCCTTTGGCCCGTGGTAGACGGCGTACATCGAGGCGACATTGGCCAAAAGGGCCTGGGCAGTACAGATATTGGAGGTCGCGCGCTCGCGGCGGATGTGCTGCTCGCGGGTCTGCAGCGCCAAGCGGTAGGCCGGGCGGCCATCGGCATCCTTGGAGACGCCGACGATGCGGCCCGGCATCTGGCGCTTGAGCTTATCCGTTACCGCCATGTAGGCAGCGTGTGGGCCGCCGAAGAAGAGGGGCACACCAAAGCGCTGGGACGAGCCCAAGACGATATCGGCACCCAAGTTTCCGGGGCCTTCCAGAAGCAGCAGGGACAGCGGGTCAGTGACCACGGAGGCCAGCGCGCCGCGGGTGTGCAGCTCTTCAATCAGGGCAGAGGGATCTAAAATCTCGCCTTCGGTGCCGGTGTAGGCGATGACAGCACCGATGAGGTCTTCGCCCACCAAGCCCTCGCGCACGTCCACGATCTCTACTTCGAGGTCAATGGCGCGGGCGCGCTCAGCGGCAACGGTAAGCACCTGCGGGTGGAGGCGGGAGTCCAGCACGACGCGGCGGCCCTTCTTTACCGCGCGCGACATCAAACCGACCGCCTCGGCGGTGGCGGAAGCCTCATCCAATAAGGAAGCATTCGCGATGGGCAGCCCCGTCAAAGACTCGATCATGGTCTGGAAGTTGAGCAAGGCCTCCAAGCGGCCCTGGGAAATCTCGGGCTGGTAGGGGGTATACGCGGTATACCAGCCGGCATCCTCAAGCAGGCCGCGGCGGATGACGGCCGGGGTCAGGGTGTCCGAGTAGCCCTGGCCATAGAAGGGCTTCAGTACAGTGTTTTGGTTGGCGAACTCCCGCAAAGCGGCCTGTGCCCCGTCTTCAGAGAGCGCTTCTGGCAGGTGGGGAAGTTCCTTAGCGCGGATCTTGGGTGGAATGGCGGCATCGACAAGCGCTTGCACGCTGTCGTAGCCCACCGTCCCGAGCATGGCGGACTGCTCGGCAGAATCCGGCCCTAGGTGGCGGGAGATGTAATCCATCTGTGAGGTCTCCTTCATCGGGTGCAATGGTCTTAACCGCCCCTAAGTATATGTTTAATAACCGGTAAAAACAGCGCCCTTGACAAACTTTTATGCAGTAACTCACCGATGAAAATGTGTTGTAGCCTGCTTACCTCCCACTTAGTGAAATATGTCCTGTAGTGCCGGGATAAAACTCCTCTGATATTTGTGCCGGAAGTTCTCCCGCTACACCCCCGCGGAGTACCCCAGGCACGACAAAACCTCCCGTCCCCTTCGCGTGGAAGGAGCGGGAGGTATGCCAGTTAGCTAACTGCTTTAGATATCGAGGTCAGCCTCGAAGTCTGCAGTCTCCAGGCGGTCCTTGATGGTGGTGATGAAGCGACCAGCGTCTGCACCATCGATGACCTGGTGGTCGTAGGTGAATGGCAGGAAGCACATCTGGCGGATGGCGATGGCATCCTGGCCGTTCTCGTTGACCACGACGGCGCGCTTCTGGATAGCCGCGGTACCCAGGATTCCGGCCTGTGGCGGAACCAGGATCGGGGTATCGAGCAGGGCGCCCTCGGAACCGATATTGGTCACGGTGAAGGTGGCACCGGTCAGGTCATTCGGCTTCAGCTTGTTATTGCGGGCCTTATCAGCCAGCTCCGCAATCTGCTGCGCGATTTCCGGCAAGGACAGGTTCTGTGCCTTGTGGATGACCGGGGTGAGCAGACCCTTCGGGGTGTCTACGGCGATGGCGACGTTGACATCCTCGTGGTAGGTCATCTCCTTGGTCTCTGGGTCATAGGAGGCGTTGACGTTCGGGTGGGAAACCAGAGCCTCAGTGGTGGCCTTCACAATGAACGGCAGGAAGGACAGGTTGGCGCCGTACTTATCAATGAACGCCTGCTTGCTCTTCTTGCGCATATCCCAGATAGGAGTCATGTCGACTTCCTGCACGTGGGTAAGCTGTGCGGAAATCTGCAGCGCTTCCACCATCTTGGTAGCGGTGATTTCGCGGATGCGATTGACCTTCTTGGTGGTGCCGATAAGCTCCTGCTTTTCCGGATCTACGGACTTGGTGGACCAGCGTGCGCGTGGGGAGTCAGCAGCCTTCTTATCGTCGCCTTCCGATGCCTTCGCATCGCCCTCGCCAGCAGCGGCCAAGACGTCCTGCTTGCGGATGCGTCCGCCTACACCGGTGCCCTCAATGGAGTTGAGGTCCACGCCGTGCTTATCAGCCAGCTTGCGCACCAACGGGGTGACGTATGGAACGTTATCGCCGTTGTTGACCTTGGCGGAGGTGTTCAGGGAAGAATCCTGCTTCGGCTCTTCCTTCTTCTCGTCAGACTTGGACTCTTCCTTCTTGTCCTCGGACTTGGTTTCTTCCTTGTCTTCGGACTTGTCATCGTCGGAGTCGTCAGAGTCGTCGGAGGATGGTGCGGCGTTTTCGTCGCCGACGCGGGCGATGGCTTCGCCGACCTCGATGGTTTCGTCTTCTTCGGCGAGGATTTCTACCAGGGTGCCGGCAACGGGGGAAGGAATTTCGGTGTCGACCTTGTCGGTGGAGACTTCGAGTAGTGGTTCGTCTACCTCGACGGTGTCGCCGACGGACTTGAGCCACTGGGTGATGGTGCCTTCGGTGACGGATTCGCCGAGCTCTGGCATTTCGACATCGGTGGTCTCGCCGGAAGCCTTGGAGCTGGAGCCGGACTTCTTCTCGTCCTTGTCTTCCTTCTCCTCGGACTTGGATTCTTCCTTGTCTTCGGACTTGTCATCGTCGGAGTCGTCAGAGTCGTCGGAGGATGGTGCGGCGTTTTCGTCGCCGACGCGGGCGATGGCTTCGCCGACCTCGATGGTTTCGTCTTCTTCGGCGAGGATTTCTACCAGGGTGCCGGCAACGGGGGAAGGAATTTCGGTGTCGACCTTGTCGGTGGAGACTTCGAGTAGTGGTTCGTCTACCTCGACGGTGTCGCCGACGGACTTGAGCCACTGGGTGATGGTGCCTTCGGTGACGGATTCGCCGAGCTCTGGCATTTCGACATCGGTGGTCTCGCCGGAAGCCTTGGAGCTGGAGCCGGACTTCTTCTCGTCCTTGTCTTCCTTCTCCTCGGACTTGGATTCTTCCTTGTCCTCAGATTTGTCATCGTCGGAGTCGTCAGAGTCATCGGAAGAGGAATCAGCCTCGTCTTCATCACCGATGAGTGCGATGACCTCGCCGACCTCGATGGTGTCGTCTTCTTCGGCCTTGATTTCTAGGATGGTGCCTGCAACGGGGGAGGGGATTTCGGTGTCGACCTTGTCGGTGGAGACCTCGAGCAAAGGCTCGTCCACCTCGACGGTGTCGCCGACGGACTTAAGCCACTGGGTAATGGTGCCTTCGGTTACGGACTCGCCCAGCTCGGGCATCTCAACGGAGTTCGCCATGAGTTTTAAGACTCCTCGAAAAGTTGGAAGTATTCTATCGCTACCGCACAATCTTACAGCGTGATGACCGTCATCGTGCAGTAGTGGGGTTAGTAATACCCTCCATGCGGGTAAACTAGTGGGTTATGTTCAACCTCTTCCGCCGCAATAAGTCCCGATCGCCACTGCGACCGCCCCGCGGTCCGGGAGAAACTATCCGCCCAGAAGACGAACAAGAACTCAAAATGTGGGCCGCCGATAAGGCTTTTATTGAGGCATTTATCGAGCCAGAGACCGTGGTCAATGAAATGTCCGTGGTCGTTGTGGATGAAAAGGGTGAGTTTATTCGCCGACGCATCGGCGGGCCGAAGGGGATTGACGCGGTAGGAAAACTATTGCAGTGCGACGTTTTTGATGTCGAAGAAACCGGGTACCCCCAACGCATGCGCGAGCGCATGGAACGCCAACGTATCTTGCGTAAAAGGGAAGAACAGCGCCTTCGCCGCGCGCGCTTTGAGCGCGGCGAAAACCCTGATTCGGGGCAGGACTTAAGTTAATCGGCCTAGACGATGGTGGCGCCGGCCTTTTCTAACTTAGCCAAGGCGGCATCCCCGCGGTCCGGATCAACGGGAGAGCAATACTCGCTTAAGACGCGGACGGAAAAGCCTTCCTTTAAAGCATCCGCCGCGGTTGCCTGCACGCAGTGATCCGTGGCAATGCCGACGATATCTACTGCGTCGATATCGTGCTCGCGCAGCCACTCCGCCAGCAAAACGCCGTGTGCCGCGCCCTCGAATCCGGAATACGCGGCGGTGTATTCGCCCTTTCGGAAATATGCTTGCGCAGGACCGATCGTCTCGTGCATCTGCGCCCCATAGGAATCGGCGACGCAGTGCACCGGCCAAGAATCGATAAAATCCGGGTCCTTAGCAAAGTGGGAACCCGGATCGATGTGCCAGTCCTGCGTGGCAACGACGGTGTCATACTCGGTCTGCAAAGAAGAGATCTTCTCTGCAACCTCGTTGCCGCGATCGGTGCCAAGCGCGCCGCCTGGGCAAAAATCGTGTTGGACATCAACGATGATTAAAGCAGTGTTCATAACTCCGCCATTTTATGCTCAGGCGGCTGCGCGGGGTATTACTTTGATTCAGCAATCTCGCGCAGGGCAGCAATGACGGTGCGGGTGGGAACGCCCGTACCCATCTTTGGCGTATAGCCATAAGCGCCGGTGGTATTGAAGGAAGGCCCAGCGACATCGATATGTGCCCATTCGATGCCCTCGCCCACGAACTGCTTTAAGTAGGTGCCGGCGTATTCCATGCCTCCCTCGCGCTTGGCGTTGATATTGCGGATATCGGCGCTGGCGGATTTCACGGATTCTTCGTGCTCTTCCAATAGCGGCATGGCCCAGGCATTTTCGCCGACCTCGCGGCCGATGCCCGCCATCCGGTCGCGGAAGTCTTCTGAACCCATGACGCCGGCGGTGCGCTCGCCTAGGGCGACCATCTGGGCGCCGGTTAGCGTGGCGGTTTCGATGAGGAAGTCGGGCTTATCCTCGCTGGCGCGCGCGATGGCATCGGCAAGCACGAGGCGGCCCTCCGCATCGGTATTGAGAACCTCAGAGGTGATGCCGCCGTAGTGGGTGATGACATCGCCCGGGCGGGTGGCGTTATCGCCCGGCATGTTTTCTGCCAGCGGCAGGGTAGCGGTGATCTTCACCGGCAGGTTGAGCTTGGCCGCAGCGATGATGGAGGCGGCCATGGCGGCGGAACCGCCCATATCGGAAATCATGTCCCACATGCCAGAACCCGGCTTCAAGGAAATGCCGCCGGTATCGAAGGTAATGCCCTTGCCCACGAGCGCCACGTGCTTCTTCGCTTTCTTCGGGTTCCAGCTCAGGCGCACCAGGCGCGGCGGGCGAGCGGAACCGCGGCCAACGGCGGTAATGCCGCCAAAGCCCTGCTTCTGCAGCGCCTTTTCATCCAGGATTTCTACCTCGAGGCCAACCTCTTTAGCCTGGTCGGAGAGGAAGTCTGCATAAGACTCTGGGTACAGCAGGTTGGACGGGGTATTGACCAGATCGCGGGCAATCACCACGGACTCCGCTGTGATCTTGGCCGCCTCGAACTCCTCGCGGGCGGACTTTTCTGCCACCACGGTAAAGGCGGCGGGCTGCTCGGAATCCTTGCCGGACTTAGAACGAAGCCCCTTGAACTTGTAGCCGCCCAAGGTAAGGCCCTCTACCGTGGGTGCGATGCCAAAATCGCCCAAGGAGGTGGCCACCTTTTCCAGCTTGGAAATCGAACGTGCGGCGCTGCCGGCGGCGCGGCGCAAGGTTTCTGCATCGAGGTCCTCGGCATCGCCTAGGCCGACGGCGATGATGGAATCGACCTCTGCCTTCTCAGGCGCCGGGATGCGGGTGACCTCATTGGCCTTACCGGTTGCCCCCACGGCAATGAAGGACTCGTATGCTTCGCGCAGCGCGGCCGGCTTGAGCAGCGAAGTCCCTGGAAGTTCAATGTTGTCTTCACCTTCGAATGCCGCGATGAGTAGCGCCTGGGCATTCTTCGGGGCCTTCTTTTCTAGCTTAAGTTCCGGAAACGCCCCACGTGCGGGTCCATCGTGCTGAGACATAAAATCCTCCTTTTTAATTGGTACTAATGAAACTTCTGCCCATGATACCGCGCTAAAGTGAACATATTCCTACCCAGCTATAGATAAAAGGAGTAGATTGTGGTCATGCTTGATTACACGATTACCCGTACGAATCAACCAACGGCGGCAGCAGATTTAGATAAAATCCTGGCCAATCCCGGCTTTGGCCAGCACTTTACGGACCACATGGTTACCATTGATTGGTCCACGGACAAGGGCTGGCACGACGCGCAAGTCCGCCCCTACGGCCCACTCACGATGGACCCGGCGAGCAACGTCTTCCACTACGGCCAGGCCGTATTCGAGGGCATTAAGGCCTACCGCCAGCCCGATGACTCCATCGTGACCTTCCGCCCCGATCAAAACGCGCAACGCTTTATTAATTCGGCGCAGCGCTTGGCGATGCCCGAGCTACCGCAAGAAGAGTTCATCGAGGCGCTGCGCCAGCTGGTGGACATCGATAAGAGCTGGGTTCCAGAGGCCGGCGGGGAAGCATCGCTCTACCTGCGCCCCTTTATGATTTCTACCGAGGTATCACTAGGAGTTCACCCGGCTAATGCGTATCGTTTCATTCTCTTGGCCTCGCCCGCCGGTGCGTATTTCAGTGGCGGCATTAAGCCTGTTTCGGTGTGGCTGTCTACCGACTATGTCCGCTCCGCGCCGGGCGGAACCGGTGCCGCGAAATTCGCTGGCAATTACGCCGGCTCTTTATTGGCGCAGGCCCAGGCCGAAGAAAAGGGCTGTGACCAAGTGGTCTGGCTGGATGCCATCGAACGCCGCTACATCGAAGAGATGGGCGGGATGAACCTCATGTTCGTCTACGGCACCGGCGACGACGCCGAGATCGTTACCCCGGCGCTGTCCGGCTCCCTTTTGCCCGGCATTACCCGCCAGTCCCTGCTGCAGGTCGCCGAAGACATGGGGTACAAGGTAATCGAGCGGCGCATCACCGCCGAAGAATGGCAGCGAGATGTGGAATCAGGGAAGATGACCGAGGCCTTTGCCTGCGGTACCGCCGCAGTCATTACGCCGGTGGGGCGCGTGCTTGGTGAGGATATCGACTTCAGTGTCAATAATAACGAGGCCGGCGAGGTCTCCATGGCCTTGCGCGAGCGCCTGACCGGTATCCAGCGCGGTGCTGTGGAGGATGCCCACGGCTGGTTGCAGACTTTGGTCTAGCACGCCACGGTGTAACGCGGCGCGAGGAGGACCTGCGCCGCGCAGTTAGGCCTCTGCCTGCGCGGCGTCCGCAGTAATTTCTACGCCCAGCAATAAAAGGGGTAGGGCAGCCAAGGCGCCAAGCGCCGGCACCGGCTCCATCTGCAGATCCAGCAGGGGATCCAGCCGCAGCTTCTTTAAGGCCAACCGGTGAGCCGGCTGCGGCGAGATGTTGGTAGCTAGGAGCCAGTCATGGATCCGCGTGTCTGCGGCGGCGGATACGGCGGCGGTGGCGGTTAAGGGGGCATCGACAAGCAGGGGCGTGCGCCGCCTAGCCGCCTGGGACATAAAGCCCACCAGCGCGGCCAATACGGGGGAGCCGCAGGCCTTAATGAGCTCCCGCCCAGTCAGATCGCGCATCCGAAACATGGAATCGCGAATGGCCGCAACCTTCGTCTTCCAGTCCTCGACGCTCGGCTGCTTGCCGACGACCACCACCGGCTCCTCCTGAGCCAAGACACCCATGACGGCTGCGGCAACCTGCGTGCTGTCGATGCCGCCCGGAATAAGCAGATCCGCACCGCCATCGATTTCCGCATCCGCCGCCTGCACTCCTAAGTCATAGGCGGTGGAGCAATCCGTCACCGTGACAGAATTAATGCTGGCCCCAACCCGCCGCGCCGCGGTCTCCGTGGCCAGGGGGATCCCTTCACCGTCCTCGGCGAAAATTACGGCCCGCACCCGCTGTGGCTCGGAAGCGGGGGATCGATCTTGGCAGGCGGCGAGCCACTGTGCGGCATCGCTTAGCCGGCCATAGGGATAAAGCTGCAGGGAATCAGCCATCAGTGTGCTTCCTTAAACGTCGGCCCCGCGCTCTACGCGCGGGCGAGGAATGCGCCACTTGCGGGGCTGGCTGGCGCGGGAAAACGCGTAGAATCCCAGGCCAAAACCGGTGGCGGTGGTTCCGGGGAACTTCTTGCGGACAGCATTATTAGCGCGGCGACCCAGCCAGATGCCGTCGATGGCGAAGATGAGGATAACCACCATGGCAATAGCATTGATGAGGCCGGCGATGCTTGGAGCTGCATAGGTCACAAAGACCACGACGATAAGGGCAAGCGCCATCGGCATTACCCATTCCGAAAGCGTACGGCGGGCATCGATCCAATCGCGCACGTAGGCGCGCTCTTCGCCCTGATCGCGGGCTGGGAGGAAGCGTGGATCGCCTTCGGCCATGCGCTCTTGGCTTTCGCGGTTGCGCTGGTTGCGCTCCTTGCGCTCTTGCTTTTTATATTCTTTCCATTCGTCCTTGCTCATGGACTTTTTGAGTTCCTTGCGGCGCTTATAGCGCTGCGCATCGGATACCCCATGTGGATCGCGCTTCACACCGCGCGCGATTTCTTGTTCCTGGCGCTTTGGCGTGGGACGACCCTTCGGCGGGGTATACCCCTTGCGGTGGGTATTTTCCTGAACTTCTTCCTGCACGGGAGCGGGTTCAGGGGAGGTCTTGTCATCTTTTTGCCACGGAAGTTTCACGCTGATCAGACTACAAGGTTTCGGCCCCAAGAGGGGAATAGGCCCGCCCACGGCGTTGTTATTACTATGGGCTACCTTTTCCCTCCTTGTAGATGCGGGTAGGGTAGTGGCTACGCAACCAAGACACATTTGAGGAGAAGTGATGACCGCTCCAGTTTCCGAAACCGGCGTCATTCTGACCGAGGCCGCAGCCGCAAAGGCAAAGGGCCTGCTTGATCAGGAAGGCCGCGACGATCTATCCCTGCGCATCGCAGTACAGCCCGGCGGCTGCGCTGGCCTGCGCTACCAGCTCTACTTCGATGACCGCAGCCTTGATGGCGACAAGGTCGACGAGGTGGGTGGCATCAAGCTCGTCGTGGACAAGATGTCCGTGCCATACCTTACCGGCGCCAAGATCGACTTTGCTGACACCATCGAGTCTCAGGGATTTACCATCGATAACCCGAACGCTACCGGCTCCTGCGCGTGTGGCGATTCCTTCAACTAAACAGAAGGATAAAGAAAGAGGGTGAGCGCTTCGCGGCGCTCACCCTCTTTTTATGTCTTTAAAGCTCAGCGTGGAACTTTGCCCAGTTCGGCTTAAAGCTTGACCGGGTAGTCGCGCTGCTCGATCTGCGGGTCGATGCGCTTTTCCACAAAGATACCGTGCCAGATCATAACTGAAAGCACGGTCCATAGGCGGCGGGAGTGATCGGAGACGCCATCGCGGTGCTCCTTGAGCATCTCCAGGACTTCCTTCTTATTGAAGATGTCCTCGGTCTGGGAATCCTTGATGGTGTCTTGTGCCCAGCCGTAGAGCTCGTCGCCGGCCAGCCAGTGGCGCATGGGAACCGGAAAGCCCAGCTTCTTGCGGTTGAGCACGTGCGCGGGAACGATCTGTTCCATGGCCTTGCGCAGCGCATACTTAGTGGTGCCGTGGGAGATTTTCAGGTTATGCGGGATGGATTCTGCGACCTTGAATACTTCCTTATCTAGGAATGGCACGCGCAGCTCCAAGGAGTTGGCCATGTTGATCTTATCGGCCTTGACTAGGATGTCACCGCGCATCCAGGTAAATAGGTCAAGGTGCTGCATGCGGGCTACTGGGTCAAAGTCTTCCGACTGCGCATAGATGGGCGCGGTGACCTCGCGGTGATCCCATTCGCGCTTGGCCCATGGGATAACGCGCTGCATCTGTTCAAAGTTAAAGGAGCGTGCGTTGCCGTAGTAGCGCTCCTCCATGGTCATGGAGCCGCGGTTAAGCAGGGACTTACCCTTCATACCATCCGGCAGCACGCGGGAGAGCTTGCCCAGGCCTTGGCGCAGGGGAGAAGGGATCTTCTCAAATGGCGCGAGGGACAGCGGTTCCTTATAGATGGTGTAGCCACCGAAGAGCTCATCGGCACCCTCACCGGACAAGACCACCTTGACGTGCTTGCGGGCTTCTTGGGCCACGAAGTACAGCGGCACGAGGGAAGGATCGGCCACCGGGTTATCCAGGTACCACATGATTTTAGGAATCGACTCGGCGTATTCTTCCGGCGAGACGATCTTGACGATGTGCTCCACGCCGATGGCGGCCGCCGATTCCGCGGCCACGTCCACCTCGGAATAGCCTTCGCGCTCGAAGCCAGTAGTAAAGGTCAGCAGATCTGGGTTGTGGCGCTTGGCCAGGGTAGCGATGGCGGTGGAGTCGATGCCACCAGAGAGGAAGGAACCCACGGTGACATCGGCACGCATGTGCTTAGCGACGGAATCCTCCAGCGCTTCTGCAATCCGGTCAAAGAGCTGTTGTTCCTCGCCTTCTGGAACCTGCTGGACCGGGAAACGCGGCTTGAAGTAGCGCTCGGATACGACCTCCTCGCCCGGCTTCAAGGTCACCGTGCAGCCGGATTCCACGCGCCGAATATTGGCGTGCAAAGATTCCGGTTCCGGCACGTATTGCAGGTCCACGTAGTGCTCGATGGCGCGGCGGTCAAGGTTGAGTTCTAGACCAATGTCCTCGGCCATGTCCAAGATGCACTTCATCTCGGAGGCAAAGACCGTGCCGGCGTCCGTGGTGGCATAGTAAAGCGGCTTGATGCCAAAATGGTCGCGCGCGGCAAACATGGTCTTGGTCTTGGTATCCCAAATGACGATGCCAAACATGCCGCGGAGGTGCTCGACAACGTCCTTGCCCCAGTGGTGGTAGCCCACCGCAATGGGTTCGCCATCGCCTTCCGTATAGAAGGTATAGCCCAAGGCCTTGAGTTCTTCGCGGAGCTCAACGTAGTTGTAGATCTCGCCGTTAAAGGTAAGGGCATACCGCTCTGGCTCGTCCTCAGGGCCCCAGCGCAGGGGCTGGTGGGAATGTTCCAAGTCAATAATGGACAGGCGGTTAAAGCCGAAGGCGGCGTCGCCATCATGCCAAGTACCGGCTGCGTCCGGTCCGCGGTGGTGCATGCAAGGAAGCGACCGCTCCAACGCGTCGACATATTTGTCCACGTCACCGGTGGCCGCGAGCATGCCAAGAAGTCCGCACATGTAAAGATAGCTCCTTTTAATTAAGCGACTGGTGCTCGTTGTTCTACTTTACGGTGCGTGGGGTGGAAACCAGAAAGCGCCACGGCTTGGAGGAAGCTGCAGAAAAGCTTAAATTAAGCTTCCCCGTAAGGGTGCGAACTTTCGTATGATGGTCGGAATAGTTCCTTGTGAGTTAAGGCACATGGTGAAAGCGCAGACTGGGGGTACGGTTGGAACATTGTGCAGGTGGGGCGGTAACCTACTGAAACGTGGATATAAATTGAGCGCGCTGGGTTTCTTTTAAAGTTTCAAAATGGCTGGGAACCAAGCATTTATCCATTATTCTGATTGGGTAAGGGTGCTCTGTGAGTATTCGAGAAGTTTGTGTGGACAGAAAGGCAGAACACACGTGGGACAGCGTAATAAGCGCACCTTCGCCCGTAAGGCGGGCGTAGCTGGCGCACTTGCCCTAGGCGGTCTCGCCCTGGCTGGTTGTGACGTTCAGGCGCCAACTGCTGTAGAGAACCTCCTGGGATTCGGTTGGCCAAAGGGTGTTACCCCTGAGGCTGAAGCAATGTACAACTTCTGGATCTGGGTCTGGGTTGCAGCTTGGATTGTCGGCTTCATCATGTGGGGCCTATTCCTTACTGCAATTTTCCGCTGGAGCGCGAAGAAGGCAAAGCGTGATGGAAAGGGTGAATTCCCGCGCCAGACGCAGTACAACGTGCCATTGGAAATGGTATTGACCATCGTTCCAATCCTGATCATCATGACCTTGTTCTTCTTCACGGTGCAGACCCAGCAGAAGGTCACCGCATTGGATAAGGATCCAAAGGTCACCGTTGATGTCACGGCATTCCAGTGGAACTGGAAGTTCGGCTACGCCGAGAACCACGTCAACGGTGAGAACTACAACGGTGCGGACGAAGCACGTCAGGCTGAAGCGGAAAAGACCGCCCATGACCCTGAGGGTGTGGACAATCCCAACCCAATTCACGGTAAGTCCAAGGGTGACCTTTCCTACCTCAACTACAACAAGATTGAGACCGTAGGCTCCACCGAAGAGGTTCCGGTTCTGGTACTTCCTTCCGATACCGCAATCGAGTTCCGTTTGGCTTCCGCTGACGTTTCTCACGCGTTCTGGGTGCCGGAGTTCTTGTTCAAGCGCGACGTCTATGCACACCCTGAGGCCAACGCCCAGGAACGCAGCTTCCAGATCGAATCGATTGATAAGCAAGGCGCCTTTGTCGGCCGCTGTGCTGAGATGTGCGGTACCTACCACTCCATGATGAACTTCGAGGTTCGCGTTGTGTCCCCAGAGGACTTCAATGCCTACATGGACTTCCGTGAGAAGAACCCGAACGCCACCAACGCCGAGGCGCTGAAGGAAATCGGCCAGGATCCGTACGCAGTTACCACCCACCCGTTCTCCGGTGAGCGTGACACCGCCGATGGTGACAACTACGTTAAGACCGCGGCATAAGAGATAAGGACATTACACAATGCGTGCAACATCGAAAGTCTTTTACTCAATCGCGACCTACCTTTTCGTCTCGCTGATTGTTTATATCTTTGGCGTCACCCTCGTGAAGGATGATGGTTACCTCTACGGCGCCGAGTGGGTGGGCATCGTGGGTATGTTTCTCTCCGTCGTGCTCTGCCTCATGCTGGGCGGCTACCTGCACTTCACCGATAACCGCAGCGACGTTCTGCCGGAAGACTGGGAAGAAGCAGAGACCGAGGACTCCGCCGGTATCTTGGGCTTCTTCTCCCCAAGCTCCATCTGGCCACTGGCCATGGCAGGCTCCATCGGCTTCTTGGGCCTCGGCGTCATCTTCCTGTACTACTGGCTCATCGCCTTGGGTGCCGTGTGCTTGATTGCTGCCTGCGCCGGCCTGTCCTTGCAATACGGTCTGCCTAAGGAAAAGCACTAGAAATCATCTAGTCGCAGCCACTGCCTAAACTTCTCAGCCCTCCTCACCATTCCTCGGTGGGGAGGGCTTTGGCGATCTGCGTCGGAAATCGACGGGCAAAGTTCCCGCGGTGCCCAATTTTTTTAGAGGAGGGGGAGAGGGGTTGTGCCCAGGTTTTAAGTGGGCAGCAAAAGTGCATACCAGCACGTAAACGGCTATTTCTGTGGGGGTCAACCGAAAGTTGCAAATGGGCCATTTTTCCCGAAAACCACCATGTGATTTATCTCTCTAAGAAAATTGCCGAAACCGGTTGCGGACGAGAGCTGAACCGTCGCGGCCGAGACGGCTACAGCGGAGTGGATTGTGACAGAACTTCAAGTTTGCAGGCGTCACCTGCATTGATGTCTCGTCGGATGAGAATAGAAAAAGTTCCCAGGTAATTATTAATAGCGAGTTCCACACGCTTCCTTATTGGTGGCTGGCAATTCGGTAAAAAACGATTAGCGAAGGCGGGGGGAATTGAAGTGACTTTAGGGTCCGGAACGGCCATAATTACCACTGTGACGAGCGTAGTTTCTAACCAAGGTATGACAGCACCACGTGTTGCCTCGCTGAACCGACCCAATATGGTCAGCGTGGGCACCATCGTGTTCCTGTCTCAGGAATTGATGTTCTTTGCCGGACTGTTCGCGATGTGGTTCACCTCGCGAGCGAACGGCCAGGAAGGCGATTGGGCGGAGCACACTGCCCATATCAACCTGCCAATGGGTTTTCTCATTACTGCAGTGTTGATTTCTTCCTCCGTGACCTCGCAGTTCGGCGTGTTTGCCGCAGAAAGGGGTGACGTTTACAAGCTTCGACTCTGGTACACCATCACGCTGGTATTGGGTGTTGTCTTCTTGGGCATCATGGCGTTTGAGTGGGCTGAGTTGATTCACGCAGGCGTGACGGTACAGTCCAGCGTCTTTGGTTCGGTGTTCTACATCATCACCGGCTTCCACGCTGCGCACGTAACCGCCGGTTTGATTTCCTTTGCAATCATCCTGGCCCGTATCGCTAAATCTAAATTCACGCCGGCACAGGCAACTGCCGCCATGGCAGTGTCCTACTACTGGCACTTCGTTGACGTTGTGTGGATCGGTGTGTTCACCGTTATCTACTTGATTCAGTAGTGTCGGCGAACCTCTCCCCAAAACAGTCCTCCCGTGTTCGAGTTATCTAAAGGAAAATGATGGATAACAATTCGCAGTCCGAGTCAGTGGAGCAGACCACTGTCGCGGCTAAGAAGACCCGCCGTCGCCGCAAGGCGAAGCGCACCCTTGCAGGTGGCTTTGCTTTGGCCATCGGTTTGACTGGCGCTGGCGTCTTGGCCTCTGCCTTGACGCCCGACGCTCAGGTCGCTACGGCGGAAAAAGATGATCAAGCCCTCGTGCAAGAGGGTAAGGACATCTACGACACCGCTTGTATCACCTGCCACGGTGCCAATCTGCAGGGCATCGAAGGCCGTGGCCCCTCTCTCGTAGGTATCGGAGCCGGCTCTGTGTACTTCCAAGTTCACTCTGGGCGTATGCCGATGATGTCCAACGACGCTCAGGCAGAGCGCAAGGCTCCTCGTTACACCGAGCAGCAGACCTTGGCGCTGGCCGCTTATGTTGCAGCTAACGGCGGCGGCTCGGACATCGTCTACAACGATGATGGAAGCATTGCTCAGGAATCCCTTCGTGGCGCTAACTACAATGGTCAGATTCAGGCCGAAGACGTTGCTAAGGGCTCCGAGCTGTTCCGCATGAACTGTGCATCCTGCCACAACTTCACCGGCCAGGGCGGCGCGCTGTCCTCCGGTAAATACGCTCCTGAGCTCGCGCCCGCTAACGAGCAGGAGATCTACCAGGCAATGTTGACCGGTCCGCAGAACATGCCAAAGTTCTCTGACCGCCAGCTGACTGCAGACGAAAAGAAGGACATCATCGCCTACTTGAAGTCTGCGGAAGAGACTCCGTCTCCTGCCGGTTGGGATCTTGGCGGTCTCGGCCCAGTGGCTGAAGGCCTGGCAATGTGGATTATCGGTATCAGCGCCCTGTGCGCCGCTGCTATGTGGATTGGATCGCGCTCATGAGCAATGTGAAAAAGAATTACACTGACGCAGAGCTCGATAAGATGAGCAATGATGAACTTGCTGCACTTGGTACCGAGCTCGATGATGTCACCGTAGCGTTCCGCAAGGAGCGCTACCCGGTTGAAGGTGACCCCGCAGATAAGCGCGCGGGGCGCAATGTCGCCATCTGGTTGGCAATCTCCGCTATCGGCGGATTGGGCTTCTTGGCTGTTTACCTCTTCTGGCCTTGGCAGTACAAGCAGCTAGGGGAGGACGGCCTTGTTTGGCATACTCTCTACACCCCGCTGCTTGGCATTACCGCCGCACTGTCCATTTTTGGACTCGGCTTTGCCATCGTGCAGTACGTCAAAAAGATTCTGCCGGAAGAGATTTCCGTGCAGCGTCGCCACGATGGCCCTTCGGAAGAAGTTGACCGTCGTACTCTTACCGCTCTCTTGAACGACTCGTGGAAGACCTCCACTCTTGGCCGCCGTAAGACCATCCAAGGTCTGCTCGGTGGTGCGGGCGTACTCTTCGGCTTGACTGTTATTGCTCCGCTGGGCGGCGCAATCCGTAATCCATGGAAGGTTCGCCACGAGGTGAACTACGCCGGTGACGGCACGCTGTGGACCTCCGGTTGGACCATGTACGAGAAGGGCGTAAAGCTTTACCTCGCTCGTGACACCGGCACCATCGCTGAGAAGCACTCTGGTGAGTCCGGAGAGCACTACACCACCGAAGGCGTTACCCGCCTTGTGCGCGTTCGCCCTGAGGACTTGGCCGCCGGTGGCATGGAGACCGTCTTCCCGCTTGCGGAAGAAGACGTCAACGACGGTGACCAGTACGACGCTAAGCGCGACGTGTACGAACACCACATGCACTCCATCCACGGCAACCGCAACGCGGTGATGTTGATTCGTCTGCGCCACTCCGATGCGCAGAAGGCAATCGAGCGTGAGGGACAGGAAGACTTCCACCACGGCGATTACTACGCCTACTCCAAGATTTGTACTCACATTGGTTGCCCAACTTCCTTGTACGAGGCACAAACCAACCGAATCCTGTGCCCCTGCCACCAGTCGCAGTTCGACGCATTGCACTACGGTAAGCCGGTCTTCGGCCCGGCCGCCCGTGCTCTGCCACAGCTGCCTATCACGGTGGACGATGAGGGCTACCTTGTTGCAGAGGGCAACTTCATTGAGCCTGTCGGTCCGGCATTCTGGGAGCGTAAGTCATAATGAGCAATAAACTCGCCCAAATGGGCAACAACATGGACGAGCGCTACAGCGCCGCCGGCGTGCTAAGGACGCAGCTAAACAAGGTCTTTCCGACCCACTGGTCCTTCATGCTCGGTGAGATGGCGCTGTACAGCTTCATCATTCTTCTACTAACCGGTACATACCTAGCGCTTTTCTTCGATCCTTCCATTACGAAGGTCATCTACGACGGCACCTACGCACCGCTGAACGGTGTTGAGATGTCGCGCGCCTATGCAACCGCACTCGATATTTCCTTCGAGGTGCGTGGCGGTCTCTTTGTTCGCCAGATGCACCACTGGGCAGCCCTGCTGTTCATGATGTCGATGGTTGCGCACATGCTGCGCATCTTCTTCACCGGTGCTTTCCGTCGCCCGCGCGAAGCCAACTGGATTATTGGTTGCACCCTTATCCTGCTGGGCATGATCGAGGGCTTCCTCGGTTACTCCCTGCCGGATGACCTGCTTTCCGGTGTCGGTCTGCGCATTATGTCCGCCATCATCCTGGGTCTGCCGATTATCGGTACCTGGCTGCACTGGGCCATCTTCAACGGCGACTTCCCGTCCGACCTGATGCTGGACCGCTTCTACATCCTCCACGTTCTGGTTATCCCAGGCATCATCCTGGGCCTCATTGCAGCCCACTTGATCATGGTTTGGTTCCAGAAGCACACCCAGTTCCCTGGACCGGGTCGCGCAGAGAATAACGTTGTCGGCGTCCGCATTATGCCGGTCTTCGCCACCAAGGCAATTGGTATGGGCATGATGGTCGCTGGTGTCCTGGCTCTGATGTCCGGTGTGCTGACCATCAACGCCATCTGGTTGCTTGGTCCGTACAACCCATCTCAGGTTTCTGCAGGTTCTCAGCCCGATATCTACATGCTCTGGACAGACGGTGTGGCTCGTGTCATGCCTGCTTGGGAGCTGTACCTGGGTAACTACACGATTCCTTCCGCCTTCTGGGTCGCGCTGTTGTGTGGCCTGATGGTCGTGCTGCTTATCACCTACCCGTTCCTGGAGAAGAAGTTCACTGGTGACGATGCGCACCACAACCTTCTGCAGCGACCGCGTGACGTTCCTACGCGTTCTGCAATCGGTGCAGCAGCAATCGTGTTCTTCCTGCTGGTTACTCTCTCCGGTGGTAACGACCACGTTGCGCACTTCTTCCAGATTTCGTTGAATGCGATGACCTGGGTCGGACGTATCGGCCTGATTGTCCTGCCGCCGATTGCTTACTTTATGACCTACCGCATTTGCGTTGGTCTCCAGCGCTCTGACCGCGAGGTGCTCGAGCACGGTATTGCTACCGGTGTCATCAAGCAGCTGCCTAACGGTGCCTTCATTGAGGTCCACCAGCCGCTCGGCCCGGTTGATGAGCACGGCCACGCAGTACCGCTTGAGTACGCAGGCGCTCAGGTGCCGAAGCAGCTTAACCACCTCGGTTACGCTGACTCCGAGATTCAGGGCACCTTCAGCCCGGACGATCCGGAACTCATGCGCCGCGTTCACGAGATTCACGAGGAGAACCACGAAGAGGAAGCGGAGATGTTCCGTCGCCTCAACGAGGCCAACCGCCGTGATGACGAGGAAAACGGTCGCATCTAACCTTTCCTTGGGTTAGCTCGATACACGCTCACTAAACGAGCCCGCTAAGCCACCAATACTTGGTGGTAAGCGGGCTCGTTTCAGTTTTGGGACCGTCGCTTTTTAAGGAATCGCGGCTTACTGTTGCTGGGCTATCGAGCTAGGAGTCGGCACATAATGCAGACATCCTGGGACTGTCTCTTTTGGGCGAAAACCGGATATTTGCCTGAAATAACTTGGTAGATGGCCTCGCACAAACGCGGGGTCAACCTAGGAGGTAAGAACTTCGTCGTCCTTCACATACGGGAATGGAAGTACCGACAAACGCCGGCTCACGCGGAAACGCCTTGTCTAGCGGTGGGCAATAGCGCCAGCCCTGTTAGTTAGCAGTAGGGTAGCCGTCCTAGGAGCATGAGGTTGCCACTGAGCCTGGGATGGAAGATTTCCGTAATGAGGGCCTTCAAACGAGTCCATAGCCGGCATTTGCCTTTAAACGTGGTCTTCAGGGCTTCGGAATAGCTATTGCACACCCTCCAGCCCTCATGTGTTCTTTTCCCGTTGCTTCACTTTTGGACACAGTTAGCACAGTTCTTATTGGCAGCTTTTCTGCTGTAGTCATCACCACTAGAAGCGTGAGACTTACCTAGGTCCTTTGCTACAGCTTTTTGCCGATGCCAGGACTCTTCGAGCGTATCGTCTCCATGAGCAGTCGCAGGATCCACGTTCGTATCCTCTTCGCCATTTCGCCTGGGTAATTTAAGAGCACCGTGCTCTGTGCAGACACTTGGCTTGAGACTCGTCGGGAGCCGGCAGGCGACCGTTCCTCGGAGCGCGAAGAGTAGGCGTTATTCTCCGCCCTTAGATACTGCAGTGAGGTTTTCGTTCGTGCCGGACCTTTAAAACAAGTATTGCCGGCCGCTGCAATGACTAGGCGGACCAAGGCCTTTCTATAGGGGCGCACGCCGTAAAGCGAGGGACCGGGCTAGACTCATCCTCCTTTGCCCGGTGGGTAGTGGAAGCGGCGTTACCTAACAGGGCCCAGTGCTTGGCAACAAGCCGGGGGATGGGCCCCTAGGTTTAACGCGCAATAGGCTCGCGGGTTCAGTAAAACCCCGGAGGGGGTACCGCTGCATAGGGCGGCCGGTTTTACGCGATCAGAGGGCGTTAAAGGACGGGGCTGATGGTACGAAAGTGATTGTCACACATAGTATGTGTCTAAAGTCACCAAATATAATTTTTGAACTTGTTGAAGCCCTCGTTTATGGAACGAGTAACCGCCGGAGGTGGGGTACGCCTAGGCTATTGTCCCAGTGTAGGGGCCTTAAAAATCAGTAATAGCTTTATTGAATCTTCGACAGGTCCGGTTTGTCTCGGCTTGGTCAAAATAAGATAACGAACGTGTAACAAAGCTAGATCCGGGGTAGTGAATGGACATTGATTGTGATGATTTCGTAACCTATTCGAGACATTGAGTTACCGCCCGAAAGGTGCTCAATAGGAAATGAAAATTTAAAGCGTCGCATCTGGCTCCTCCTAGTGAGGGGCCGAGTGGAGGAAGGCCTAAAGGAACGGTCTTCTAATGAACACTAGGCCCTAGGGTCAGAGCTTTTCTACAAGGAAAGTAGACGCGTAGGAAGATTTGGAGTTTTTCTCGTGGCAAAGCACCGTCGTCAGGGCACTGTAAATACCCGTCGTATCGCATCTACTGCAGCTATCGCTGCAACCGCAGCTGTCGCCGCCCCGGGCGTCGCTCAGGCTGCCGAGGTCGTTGTTCCTAATACCGACTACCGTTTCGAGGTTGCCGGTCTGGAAAACGTCCCGAACATTGACCAGGTCCCAAACATTGACAAGTACGTCCCGTCCTTGGGCCAGGTTTCCAACCAGGGTGGCGACGACTTCGTCGCTGCTGCAGAGCAGCAGGCTGCTCCGGCCCCGTCCACCGTTGGTCAGAAGGCTCTGGAAGCTGCACGCTCCGTCCTTGGCTCGCCGTACGTTTATGGCGCTGCTGGCCCGAACGCTTTCGACTGCTCCGGTTTGACCAGCTGGGCTTACTCCCAGGCTGGCGTTCAGATTCCGCGTACCTCCCAGGCTCAGGCTGCTGGCGGTACCCCTGTTTCCTTGGACCAGCTCCAGCCTGGTGACATCATTTCCTACTACGGTGGCGCTTCCCACGTCGGTATCTACACCGGCAACGGGACCATCATTGACGCGCTTAACTCCGGCACCCCTGTGCAGGAGCGCGACTTGAACTACATGCCGATTAACAATGCCGTGCGCTTCTAATTGGCAGTGATATGACATGCCCTTCCCTTTGTGAAAAAGGGAAGGGTTTTGTTGTGCAACGGCGGCTAAAACCCGCTATAGTAAATTTGATTTTTGAAAATTTTGAGTTGAAGGTCTTTTCGTGTCTAAACGTGTGCTCCCAGCTGCCGCATTAACCGCAGTCCTCGCTGTCACTTCACTTTCTGGCCTCCCGCAAGTTATTGCGCAGGAGGCGGAACCGAACCAAGAGTCTGCTTCTGAAAACGTCGATGATCTGGTCGATCGCGTCGGAGAGGTTGCTCGAAAGGTCTCGGCGAAGAATGAGGAAGTCAAAGAGCTAGAAGATAAGCTCGCGGCCAAGGAAGAAGAGGTCGCTCAAGCGGAGCAAGACTCCGCAGAGGCCCAAAAACGCGTACATGACGCGCAGGGCGATGTCTCCACGCAGCAAGGCCGCGTGGACGACTTGGCACAGTCTCGCTACCGGGGAGACTCCCGTTCCGCCGTTTCGGGTGCGCTGGCTGCGGAAGACCCAGCAGACGCCGTAGAGCGCATGGGATACTTGGGCGCGCTTTCGCGCAAGGCGCAACGCACCCTCGATGCCAAGGCAGATGCAGCCTCAATGGCTGAAGCGGTTCAGCAAGAAGCCGCTGACGCTGCGAAAAAGGTGCGCGAGGAAAAGAAGGACCTCGAAAAGCAGCGCGATGAACTGGTAAAGCAAAAGGATGCGCTGGAAGAGCAGCAGGCAGATATCGAAGCTCAGGTGGATGCGCTGAGCGATGAGCAGCGCGAAGCTTGGGAAGGACAATTCGGCGGCACGGATAAGCTGGATTTCGACTTGGGAGAGATCGCCGATGGCGCTAGCTCTGCGGCTCTGTCCAAGTTGGGTTCGCCCTACGGCTGGGGTTCTGCCGGTCCGAACCAGTTCGACTGCTCTGGCCTGATGTACTGGGCATACCAGCAGATTGGAAAGACCATTCCGCGTACCTCGCAAGCACAAATTGCAGGTGGCACGTCCGTGCCGGTGGATCAGCTGCAGCCCGGCGATATCGTGGGCTACTACCCAGGAGTTACCCACGTCGGAATGTACATTGGCAACGGCCAGGTAGTACACGCCTCGACCTATGGCGTGCCAGTTCAGGTCGTGCCACTCAACTCGATGCCTATTTCGGGGACTGCGCGATTCTAAGTGGCCCGCATACTGCTGGTAACGAATGACTTTCCTCCCAAAGTCGGAGGAATCCAGTCCTACCTGCGGGACTACCTAGAAGCGCTCAACCCAGACGATGTCGTAGTATTCGCTTCGACCCAAGAGCCACCTGAGGACTATGACGCCTCTGTCGCCTACAAAGTCATTCGGTGGCCACACCGCGTGATGCTGCCCACCCCGGCCACCATGCGCCGCATGCAGGAAATCATCCGGCAAGAGGCCATTGAGGTTGTGTGGTTTGGTGCAGCGGCACCGCTGGCGCTGATGGGAAAAGCCGCGCGGCAGGCGGGGGCGCGCCGCGTGGTGGCAACGACGCATGGCCACGAGGTGGGGTGGTCTATGGTTCCACTGGCCCGGCAATGCCTGCGGCTGATTGGCAATAACGCCGATGTCATTACGTATATCTCGGATTACACTCTACGGCGCCTGCGCGGGCCGTTTGGTCCGCACCCGGAGTGGGCTCACCTGCCTTCTGGGGTCAGCCTAGATTCACTTTCCCCCGCAACCCCTGCGCAGCGCGCGGCCGCGAAAGCGGAGTTCGAGGTGAGCGGGCCAACCATCGTCTGTATTTCCAGATTGGTCCCGCGCAAGGGGCAAGACCAATTATTGCGGGCGATGCCGCAGGTCAGAGAAGAATTCCCCGATGCGCAGCTAATGTTGATTGGTCGCGGGCGCTATCACGACGTACTGCAAGAATTGGCAGAGGTGTACTGTCCCGATGCAGTGATTCAGCCTGCCCCCAGCATTGAGACCGCGCTTCATGCCGCAGATATTTTTGCCATGCCGGCCCGCACCCGGGGCGGCGGCTTGGATGTGGAAGGCCTGGGCATCGTCTATCTGGAAGCACAAGCCTGCGGGCTGCCGGTCGTTGCCGGTGATTCTGGGGGAGCGCCGGAGACCATTACGGAAGAGACGGGGATCGTCGTCAAGGGCGCGTCCGTCGATGAGCTCGTGGAGGCCTTGAAGCAGCTCTTGCGCTCGCCAGAAATGCGTGATCGTATGGGGCAGGCGGGGCGCAGGGACGTTGAAAAGCACTGGAGCTGGGAGATCATGGGGCAGCGGCTGAGAAAGCTTATGGCTTGATGTGACCCTGGCCCGGTTGTCGGTATATTCTGATATCCATGCTTGAAAACAACTCCGCCGATCTTACTATCGGCTTCGATGTCGGTGGCACCAATGTGCGCGGTGGAGTAATCACTCGAGACGGGGAAATCCTTGCGAGTCGCACCATGCCAACCTCGGGGGATCCGCGCCAGCTTAATGATGACCTGGTAGCGATCGTCGAGGAGCTGCGCGCGGACTACCCCGTGGGCGCGGTGGGCCTTGCCGTGGCGGGATTTTTAGACCCAGAGTGTGAGACAGTCCGCTTCGCCCCGCACCTGCCGTGGCGGAATGCCCCGGTCCGGAGAAACCTCGCGGAACGCTTGGGGCTGCATGTCCGGCTGGAGCATGATGCCAACTCCGCTGCTTGGGGAGAATGGCGCTTTGGCGCGGGGCGCGGCGCGAAGGATTGGGTGTTTTTTGCCGTTGGCACCGGCATTGGCGCTACCTTGATGACTCACGACACCATCTACCGAGGCGCCTTTGGCACTGCTCCGGAATTTGGTCATATCGTCGTGGTGCCGAATGGCAGGCAGTGCTCGTGCGGCAAACGAGGCTGCTTGGAGCGCTATGCCTCAGGCACGGCCCTGCCGGATACCGCGCGCGAACTGCGGCCAGACTATGAGACCTCCTTGCCGCCGTATCCCACCGGTGAGCAGGTTGCACGCGCGGCACGTGGGGGAGACCCACTCGGTATTGCGGTAATGGAGAACTTTGGACAGTGGTTGGGCCAAGGCTTATCCATCGTGTCTGATGTGCTCGATCCGGAGCTCATTGTCATTGGCGGCGGGGTGTCCCAAGATGCGGATATGTACTTAGAGGAAGCCACCGCTGCCATGGGCCGGGATATAGTCGGCGCTGGACATCGCCCCCTTGCTCGCGTTGCAACCGCGGAATTGGGTTCGGCAGCAGGTATGATTGGCGTAGCTGACCTGGCCCGCCGCGGCCACTAGAATGAGCGAAGGACGAGCTGGAGATGAAAAACAAATGGTACTGGGCGTTTAAGCACATCTTTTTCGGGCCCGCCCTGCGTGTATGGAACCGCCCTTGGTCAGAAGGAATGGAAAAAATCCCTGCTGAAGGTCCCGCGATTTTGGTATCCAACCATCAAGCGGTGATGGATTCCTTCTTCTTCCCCCTGCTGTGCCCGCGCCAAATTACTTTTTTGGCCAAGTCAGAGTACTTCACCACCCCCGGCCTCGTGGGCGGCATGCAGAAATGGTTTTTTAGCTCCGTCGGGCAAGTTCCCATTGAACGGGATCATGAATCAGCCAGCCAGGCCATGCTCGAGACCGCGCGAAAGATTTTGGGGCGCGGTGATCTCTTTGGTATCTACCCAGAGGGCACTCGGTCCCCAGATGGACGTGTGTACAAGGGGCGTACCGGGATGGGGCGCATTGCCATGGAGACCAATCAGCCGGTCTATCCCATCGCTATGATCAATTCCCGCAAGGCTAACCCGATCGGTTCGTGGATTGTCCGCCCCGCCAAGGTGGGAGTGCGAGTGGGAGACCCCATTTACCCGCATGACTGGGCGCGCGAACACGGCCTGGATCCGCAGCAGCACGAGACCATACGCGCGTTCACGGACATGGTCATGGGGACATTAGCCGAGCTCTCCGGCAACCCCTATGTGGATGTCTATGCGGCTGATGTAAAGGAATCATTAAAGGCCGGCCACGGGTACCCCGCCGGTGCGGAGATTAAAGGGAGGTAATTACAATTCCTCAGGCCCGCTTAGCGTGGCCGGATACCGCAAAAGGAATTTCTATCATCGGCGTGGTGCTCCTACACATCACGCTGAAGGTGCCAGGAGCCGAACAAACGTGGCTAGCAAGTCTCAATACCTATCTCGACCCCCTGCGCCTTCCCCTGTTCTTTCTGGTCTCCGGCTACTTCTCTTATAAAGTCTTTCGTTACAGTTTCGCGGAGTTATTTACCCGCCGGCTCTGGTTTTTCCTCATTCCTTATTTGGTGTGGATGTCCGTGGAGCATATGACCAAACAGCTGGAATACCAGTGGGTTTTCGGTGACTCCTCCATGGGTATGACCGAGATGCTGCAAAATCTTTTACTTGGCCATACGATGGCGTGGTTTATCCACGCGCTCATTTTGTTCAACCTATTTCTGTGGTGCGTGCGCAAATTGCCTGCGTGGGCGGGCATCGGGCTGAGCTTTACCCCCGTTATTTTTATTGCCTGGCAGGAACAGTTTCAGTTTATTGGCAAGGCCATTATGTTCCTTCCCATCTTTGTAGGCGCCGCCTACCTTCGCGAACCGATTACCCGTTTTGCGGCCGCGGCAGAAGAAGTATTCCACGGCTCGTGGACCGTGCGCAGTGTTGGAGCGTATGCCGCGGCCATCGGCGCTTATTGTGCAGGCCTGGCCCTGCGCCACGCGTGGGACGGCAACGAAGCAGACATTGCTTTTAACTGGCCCCTGCTGGGCGCGGACTTTTTGGGTTGGGGAGATATAAACCTATTAGTGCGCTTTGTGGAACAGGTGCTAGAGGTGCCCGCGGGCATTATTGGGGCCGTGCTCATTAGCCACATTCCGTGGATTGCAGAAGGCGTGAAGTTCGTCGGCCGGCACACGCTGCCGATTTATCTCTCGCACCCCATCGGCTTGACCGTGGGCTATGGGTACTACATGGCGCATCATGACTATGCTGTGTCTTTGGCCGGGTCGTGGCCGCTGGAAAATACGTGGTTCTGGATCGCCATGTGCTTTATCTTTACGGCCATTTCTTCCCTGGCGCTGTGGGCGCTGGGGAAGGTCCCTATCCTTGGCTGGACGCTGGTTCCGCCGCGGATCGGTAGGCGCCGCCCCGCCGTAGAGCCAATGGTAGCGAACAAGCAACCAACAACACGGTGATGATGACGTAGTCATTGCCAACGATGTGCTGCCACCACGTCCAATCCAGCTCTTGGTCCTCGGTATGCGGAACCTGCCAGTGGCCGCGGGCGAAAAGCGCCAGCCAGGTGAGAGCGGCGAGAATCCAGCGGCGGCTGGCCACTAGGTAGATGCCCACTAAAACCAGCCAGGTGAAGTGGTGCGACCACGATACGGGGGAGCACAGCAGCGATACGGAGGCTGCCAGGAGCATGAGCACAACCTGGTTACCGTGAGACAGGCGCTCCATGGCAAACCACACGATCGCGATGACGACGATGACGCCAACGAGCCACAGGGTTTCTGCGTTATTGGGGCTGAGGCGGGTAAACAAGCCGCGCAAGGATTGGTTGGCGCTATAGGCTAGGCCGCCGATGCGCTCGGAATCGCGCAGGGTAGAGGTCCAATACTCAATCGAGCTATGCGGATTGGCAACAAAGGCGATGAGGCCGGCGGCCACGAAGGAACCCAGGGTGGTAAAGAAGGCCTTCCATTCGCGTCGGACGAAGAAGACAGCCAAAAAGACCGCCGGGGTGAGCTTGATGGCGATGGCGATGCCGGTCAGGATGCCGCGGGTCTTTTTCACCCATAGCAAATCAATGACCACGAGTGCGGTGAGCAGGATATTGATTTGGCCAAAGCTAAAGGTCTGCGTAATTGGCTCGGCCAGCATGGCGGCAAAAAGCCACCACGCCGCCCATTGTTGGCAGTTGAGGGTACGCAATACCAGCGCAATGCAGACCCACAAGGCGAGCACGGAGAGGACCGTGATCACCACGGCGGCAGCGGTGAGGGGGATCCACTGGAGCGGGGCGAAGAGCAGGGCCGCAAACGGTGGGTAGGTAAATGGGAGAGAGACGTTGCGGTCGGTGCCTACGAAATAGTCGCGGTTATAAAGGTCGCTGCCGAATCCGGCCCCGCCTTCGCGGTAAACATCGAGGTCAATGTGGTAAAAGGCGCGAAAATCACCGGAGAATAAGGCAGGAATATCGATAATCCACCACAGGGCGGCAAGCGCTGACAGGATTAGGGGGAGGGCGGTGGTCCACAGGGATTTATTATCGGTTCGGCTCACCTGCAAAATTTTACAGCGGCGCGATCGTGGGGCCAATTTCCCGCGCCCATCGCCGCAGCGCTAGGCTTGTACAACGTGCGTTACTTCTATGACACCGAATTTATCGAGGATGGCAAGACCATTGAATTGGTCTCCATCGGCATCGTCGGTGAGAACGGAAGTGAATATTATGCCGTATCCACGGATTTTGACCCGTCCAAGGCCAACTCTTGGGTTAAGGAAAACGTCTTGGCCAAACTGCCCAGTCCCCAGGATTCCGCATGGAAGCCGGCGAGCACCATCCGCACGGAAATCCTGGAGTTTCTAACGCGCAGCTCTACGCCCATTGAATTGTGGGCGTGGGTCGGCGCGTATGACCACGTGGTATTGGCGCAGCTGTGGGGCGACATGGCGAGTTTTCCCAAGCGCCTGCCGCGCTATACTCGCGAGCTAAAGCAGCTGTGGGAGTTCGCCGGGCGTCCTAGCTTGCCGGCCGTGCCTAAGGGCAACCACGATGCGCTTGTCGATGCCCGCCATAACCTCGTCAAATTCCGCGCCTGCACCGAGGTCTTGCCCTTGTCCAAGGGTAATAGAATCAATTTCTAGCAGTTAACTACCAAGCGACAGGCATTAAATGGTTAAATGGAAGAGTGAGTTGGACAGTAGATATTCCCCAAAGTGTTCTGCCTGATCTTCCGCCCTTGCCTGAGGGCATTGAGGAGGTCTTCCAGGACGTCATCAAGCGCGATGCAAAGCAACAGCCCAGTTGGGATCCCACCCAAGCCGATAACGTGCGCAAGATTCTCGAGTCGGTGCCACCCATCGTGGTTGCCCCAGAGATTGAGAAGCTCAAGCTGCAGCTTGCCGATGTCGCACTAGGCAACGCCTTCCTGTTGCAAGGCGGCGATTGCGCCGAGACCTTTGAATCGAATACCGAACCGCATATTCGCGGCAACGTTAAGACCCTGCTGCAGATGGCCGTCGTATTGACCTATGGCGCGTCCGTTCCAGTGGTGAAGCTGGGGCGCATTGCTGGGCAGTACGCCAAGCCGCGTTCCTCGGATACGGACGCGAATGGCCTGTTGAATTACCGCGGGGACATCGTCAATGGCGTGGACCCCACCGATGAGGATCGCCGCCACGATCCTGCCCGCATGATCCGTGCTTACGCTAACTCTTCTGCCGCCATGAACTTGGTGCGCTCTTTGACCTCCTCCGGCACCGCGGATCTCTACCGCCTGCACGAATGGAACCGCGAGTTCGTCCGGAAATCGCGCGCCGGTGCCCGCTACCAAGACTTGGCCCGCGAGATTGAAAATGGCTTGAAGTTCATGAATGCGTGCGGCGTGCAGGACTCCACCCTGCACTCGGCGGATATTTACTGCTCGCACGAGGCGCTGCTCAAGGATTATGAGCGTTCCATGCTGCGCTTGGGCCAAGATGATAATGGCGATACCAAGCTCTATGACCTCTCCGCGCACCAGGTGTGGATTGGTGAGCGCACCCGTGGGCTGGATGACTTCCACGTTAATTTCGCCGCCATGATCGGCAACCCAGTGGGCATCAAGCTCGGACCTGGAGCCACGCCTGAGCAGGCCGTGGAATACGCCGAAAAGCTAGATCCCAACCGCGAGCCTGGCCGCCTGACCATCATCTCCCGCATGGGCCACGACAAGGTTCGTAGCGTCTTGCCGCCCATCATCAAGGCCGTCGAAGATTCTGGGCACACCGTGGTCTGGCAGTCCGACCCCATGCACGGCAATACCTTTACCTCGTCCAACGGGTACAAGACCCGCCACTTCGACAAGATCGTCGACGAGGTGCAGGGCTTTTTCGAGGTACACCGCGATTTGGGCACCCACCCGGGCGGCGTGCACCTCGAGTTCACCGGCGAAGACGTGACGGAATGCCTCGGTGGCGCCGAGGACATCACCGACCTGGACCTGCCGGGCCGCTATGAATCCGCCGTGGATCCGCGCCTGAATACGCAGCAGTCCCTCGAGCTCTCGTTCCTCATCGCTGAGATGCTGCGGAACTAGGGCACCACCTAGACCCAGAGGGAAGGGGTTCCTTCGTAGTAGGAGGAACCAAACCACCACCCGCTGATAGCGACCGCACCGGTAGCCACCGCCACTGCGAGGAGAAAGACCAGCAGTGAGGCGGGATGGCGATTGGTCAGGGGCCGCTCGGCGGGTTCTTCTTCTGCCGCCTGTGCCGGCGGCTGCGCGGGAGAATGTGCTGCTGCACCCACGCCCGCAGCGGGTGCTGGGGCGGGGACAGGAGCCGGGGCCGGCGCTGGTGCTGGAGCAGGAGCCAGCGGCGGCTCGGGGGAATCGTCGGCGGGCGCCTGGGGGACATCGAGGCGCGTTTCAAAGTCTGGCTGCGGCGGATCCGGCTCGGGCTCAGGGGGAATGACCTCGGTGGGCCCGCCGTCTAAATGCTCGGTAGCGCCTTGCGGGATGGTCCGCGTGGGCTCAAATACATCCGTGGCGCCGATGCCGGAATAATCCGTCGGCGTTTGCGCGGTGCGCGCGGCGGCCGCATTGCGGGGAACCGGGATGGTCACCGTGGGCAGATCCAACTCCCGGCAAATATCTTCGATGGCATCGAGGAACTCCCCGGCATCGGCAAAGCGCTCGCGGGGATCGCGGGCGGTGGCGGTGGCCACGAGGGCATCGACAAGCTTGGGCACGCCCTCAGCGCGCGTGGATGGGGCGGGAACATCATCGTAGAGGCGCGCGGTGGCGTGCGCGATCGGGGTATCCCCGGAGAAGGGCACGGTTCCGGTCAGGAGCTCAAAAAGCACGATGCCGGCCGAATACACGTCGGTAGCGGGGGTTATATCCTCGCCGGTGACCTGTTCCGGTGCCAAGTACGAGACGGTGCCGACGATCATATTCGAGGTGGCCTGCGCATTCGTCGCACGGACCAAGCCGAAATCGCCCAATTTCACCCGGTGATGCGAGGTAATGAGCACGTTATCCGGCTTAATATCGCGGTGGATAAGCCCCGTGGAGTGCACCTCGGTTAAGCCTTGGAGCACGCTGCGCAGCGTCGATAATGCGGCAGGAACGGTAAGCGGGCCGCCTTCGGCAAGCAGCTCCCGCAAAGTGCCGCCATCGATAAGCTCCATGATGAGGTAAATGGGCTCGCCATCGGCGGAAAAATCATGAATGGCCACGAGGTTGGGGTGCTGCAAACGCGCCATCGCGCGGGCCTCGCGGGAAAAACGCTTGATAAAAACCGGGTCATCGTCATAGCGCTCATCCATGACCTTTGCGGCCACTTGGCGGCCCAAGCGCATATCCACGCAGCGATAGACGGTAGACATACCGCCGCGGGCGATGGGGCGATCGATGCGGTAACGGTCTTCCAACACGTCACCAATTTCCAACCTAGTCATACCTCCCAGTATGGCCGATCCCCTAGGCCGCGTTAAAGTAGGTGGCGTGACTAACGCAGAAAACTCCCTGAATTCCTTATTGGCCGGCGAAGAGCTGCTCAGCATGCAGCAGGTGGCAGACAAGCTAGGCCTTCCCATCACGCGCGCCTATGACCTGCTCCAGGACCGCAAATTCATTGTCTGGGACTCGCCCGAAGGCAAGCGCGTGCCGCTCGCATTTTTCAATGACAAGGGGAGCATCGCCAAGCATATCACTGGCGTTATCACCGTGCTTACCGATGGCGGCTATGACGACGAAGAAATCCTGCGCCACCTTTTTACCGCAGATGATTCCCTGCCTGGCCGGCCAATCGACGCCCTGCACGGGCACCTGGCGCGCGAGGTCATTCGGCGGGCTCAGGCGTCTGCTTTTTAGCCCAGCGCTTGGGGAGTTGAGGGCCTTTTTGGCTCACGCCATCGAACATCCACTGCGTTGCGGACCAGGACAAAACGATGACGCCAATGACCCAGAACCAGTTATAGAGCTGGTGGTTGCCATCGCCGGAAAAGCTCAAGCTGATAAATAGCGCTACGCCAGAGGTAAACTTCAGCAGCCACAGCGGCGGGCGGAAGGTGCCCATGAGCGTAAAGATGGAGGCGTAGTACCACGGCAGGGTCACCGAGTTGAAGACGAAGGCAACCTGGTAGGCCGCCGCGGTGCCCATAATCGCATCGCGGGCCGTGTGCCGGCTTAGCCACCACACGATGACCAGCCCGATGAGCATGCACACCATCGCGATGGTGCGCAGGACGCCCAGGATGGCGTTATAGGATGCGTCCGGGTCAAAAATGTGGACCGCTGGGACGATGATGTCTGCGGCCAATGTCGGGCCCGCCAAGGGGTTAATCACCTTAGAATTTCCGCTGACCTGGGATAGCCAGCCCCATGAGGTGCCGGAGGCCCAGGTAATAAGCGCCACGGAGGCGATGATTTCCACGGCAGCGATGAGCCCTGAGCAGACGAAAACTACCGCCGTGCGCGCCGCGGTAGAACCCTTGGGCGCGTAGCGGTGCAGCATCAGCCAGACGATGAAGGGGGCTGCAAAGATCGCGGTAGCCTTCATCGCCACCGCCGTGCCGACTAGCAGTAGCGCGGCGTGGAAGCGCTGGTGCAGCGCGGCCAAAAGCCCCAAGGACACCAGGCCGACCATGAGGGATTCATTATGCATGCCGCCAATGAGGTGCAAGATGATGACCGGGTTGGCAACGCCAATCCACAGCGCGACCGCCGGGTCCGCGCCGAGCTTTCTGGCGATGCGCGGGACCGTCCACGCAATGAGGACAAAGCCCGAGAGCGAAAGCAGCTTATAGATGATGATCCCGGCGGTGACGTTATCGCCCACAACGGTGGTCACGATCTTGCCTATCCACAGGTGCAGCGGACCGTACGGGGTGGTGGTATTGCGCCAGTCTTGGGAGACCTCCAGCAGGAAGGGGCCGGGGTTGATGGCGGCGCCCTCGGTATAAGGGTCGAACCCATCGCGGACCATGGCGCCCTGCATGAGGTAGGAATACACGTCCCTAGAAGCCATGGGGCCGGCGAAAAGCAGTGGGGTGACCCAAGCGATAAGGATGCGTCGTAGCTCGCGCACCCCTCCCTCTGGGCGCGGGTTTTTAAGCTGCCGGCGGATAATCATGCGCCCGGCAAGCACCCAGGCGGCGGCGAGGAGGAAAATGCCCACCCAATACAGCACCAACCCAAGGTTGCGCCCGTGACCATAGGAGAAGAAGCCGATATTGAGCGCTTCGAGCACGCCGCCGCGATTGCGGGTCGAGCCGCCGGAAAAGGACGAGAAAAGGAGCACACACGAGGCCACGAGGCCCAGCGGGAGCGCGCGGGGGACTGGCAAGGAGTAGGTTTTGGCCACGGTGATACCTACTTTTGGCGCGTCGTCGCCTGAATGGCCAAGTGCTCTAGCGTTTCCGTGATCTGCGGATCCACGTTCGCCGCACGCAGATGGGCTAACCCGGATTCCGTCAACGCGGTAATGCGGCGCTCAATCTCATCCGGGGCGCCGGAATCCGCAATGATTTGGGACAGGCGCAGCAAGTCCTGCGTATCGGAGGTGCGGCCGATGAATTTCCGCAGGGTAGCGGCGGCACTGGGGTCGCGTTCATCGGCGCGCTGTAGCGCTAAGGCAAGAAGCTCCGTGCGCTTGCCCTCTCGCAGATCGTCGCCGGCGGGCTTGCCCGTAATTTCGGGGTCCCCAAAGACCCCCAGTTGGTCATCGCGGAGCTGATACGCGATGCCGATATCGTGCCCATAGCCGCGGAAAGCCGAGATTAATTCTTCGCTTGCTCCCGCGATGGCAGCGCCCAAATGCAGGGGCCGCTCGATGGTATAGGCGGCGGTTTTATAGCGATTGACGGAATTGCTCAGCTCCACCGATTCCGAACCGGCTGCCTCGAGGGAAATATCGAGCAATTGGCCGCCCAAAACCTCGGTGCGCATTCCCCGCCAGGGCTCGCGCGCACGCTGCAAAGCCTCTGGGCTGAGCCCAGAATCCTGAAACATATCCTCGGCGTAGACCAGCGCAAAATCGCCCACCAAGATGGCCACGGACGTGCCAAAGAATTCCGGATCCCCTAAGAAATCGGACTCCCGGTGAAGGCGCTCTGCTTCCCGATGCACCGTCGGTTTCCCGCGCCTCGTATTCGACGCGTCAATGATGTCATCGTGGATAAGCGCGCAGGCTTGGATGAACTCCAGCGAGGATGCCGCGCGCAGCATCGCCTCTGGGGATTCCGAACCGCGCCCGGCGGCAAGGTAACCCGCCCACGCGTACATGGGGCGCACCCTTTTCCCGCCATCGAGGACGAATGATTCCAAAAAGCTCATGGCGGTACTGACCGGGGCACCGATTTCTGCCACGTGTTCCCGGCGCTGATCCAAGAAGATGGCCAGTTTTTCGCGCACCGCGCCGGGGATATCCGCAAGCTCAGGAATATTCGTCATAGTCACACTTTCACACGATACCGCCTAGAGCCGAGAAGAAATAACGCAGGTTTATAGCGGCAGGCCCACTCCTAAAATGGCAAAGGGCCGGGGATCCGCCGGGTAGCGATGGTGGCGCACGACATCAAAGAAGCCCACAGACCGGTAGAGGCGAAAAGCCCCGTTGGCTTCCCGTGGCGATTCCGGCGTTGATAATAAAGCATATTGGGCAGGGATATTCCACAGCAGCCCTTTTAGTAGCTGCCTGCCTAAACCGTGTCCTTGAAAGGAAGGCAGCACGTGTACTTCGGCCACCTCAAAGTAGCTGCGCAGCATGCCCCATTCGGACTCAGTTATCCCGCCATTGCGGCGCAGGGCGCGGCGCAGTTCGGAATCCCACCAAGTATCTGGTGAGCCTAAAAATCCATAGGCCACTCCCACGACGCCGTTGTCATGCGCAGCGATAAGCGCTGTAAACCCGGGCCGCATGGAATCCGACTGCCAATTGTCCACGCTGCGCGAAAACGTGACCGGGTCATATCCCATGGCCTCGATGTAGATCTCCACGAGTTGGGGAGCCAGCATAGAGAACTCTTGCGGGGTTAAGCGGCGGATTTCGAAACTCACGGTATCTATCACACCAGATACGTGTGGCTACCGGCGGACGAGGGTGGGGGCGGGGTTATTCAGTCGAACAAAGAAAACTATCGAACGTTGTTCGATATGCATCGATTTATGGCTGGTAAAACTCTTGAGTAATTCGAACAGGTGAACTAGAATAGGGGGTAGATGTCCGGTTGGCTACTTAAAGTCAACGGCAATCGAACACGGTTAGTTATTAGCGCAGTACAGGAGAAAAACAATGGCACAGATTATTTCGGCAACGCAGTCCCGCTCTACCGGTCGCTTCGCTGGCAAGCAGGGCGCAAAGCGGGCCCACTTTCTTTTCCAGGCCCGCGAGCTTCTAGATCAGGCCAGAAGCTACGCGGCGGATGGTCGCTTTGACCAAGCGCTAGAGGTGGCTTATCAGTCCGCATTGCGTACGGCGGGTGCGCGAGTAGCCGTGTCGGTGGTCTCTCGCCGCCGGCGCCTGCCAACGAGCGCGTGGGACCGCTTGGCTCTGGTCGGGGCCGAAGAAAAGCAGTGGGCGGAAGCTTTTAAGACCTATTCTCGTACTCGCGCCCGGGTGGGATCTGGCTTGGATGCAACTCCGGATGAGGAGTATGTCTACGGGCTAATGGAGCAGGCGGCGCAATTTTTAGATGAGAGTGAAACCGAGACGATTCTGGGATCCTTTGCGGCATAGCAGCAGCATTGCGGCGCCATAATCACTGTTGAGGGGAATAACTACCTTTTGGGGAACATACTGGTTACTCTGGGCGTTAGTATTGGTAGAAGATATATCGGCCGAAGCCCAGTCCCTAGTTGGAGGAAAAGTGTCTCTTTCTGAGCAGGAGCAACGCACGCTCCGTGAAATAGAGGAATCGTTATTAGCGGACGATCCTAAATTTGGCGCTTCTGTGTCTGAATCTACCTCGATCGGCGGATCCGGCGGCGCAGTTACCCTACGTGGGGTCGCGCTCATCGTGGTTGGTTTGTGCATGCTTGTTGGCGGCGTGGCCTTGGCGCAGCAAAGCTTGTGGTTTATTGCGCTCTCCATCGCCGGATTCCTCGTCATGTTCGCCGCTGGCGTGTGGATGCTCCGCGGCGACCAGCCCGCTAGTGCAGGAAAGAAAAAGTCCACCAATGGGCGGTCAAAGAAAGCAGCCTCGTCTCGTAACAGTGGGGTAGGCAGCAAGTTGGAAGAAAACTTCCGTCGGCGCTTTGAGGAAAGCTAGCTGCGAACTCTTCATTTCCCCAGTCACCAAGAAGGGTGGCTGGGGATTTTTTACGCCTTACCAAAATTTCCCACTTTGCCCCACCTTCTGACCAAAACCGCGGCGCGGTGGGGGCTTGTGGGTGGCAGAGGGTGGTAGCAGGTCGGATATGCAGGCATTGCGCTGTAAGTGGTGTATGAGGTGGGGCGATCTCGATGTTGTAAATGGGGCTAAAGGGGTGGATTTTCGGGGTTGTCAAGGTGGGGCGCGGGATTTCTCCCCACCGTAAAAATACCCTTTTAACTGCACATATTTTTTGAGTTATTAAGAATATGGCGATTTAAGTGGGGTATGTGGGGGAACGTGGGGTAGAGTGGGGCGCAGCGGAGGAATGGGGTTGAAAAACTCTCTTCTGACGTGAGGGAATCCGGAGTTGTCGAGTGAGGAAGGTGGACGCCGGGATGTTTCTCGGAACCTACACTCCGAAGCTTGATGACAAAGGGCGCTTAACGCTTCCTGCAAAATTTCGCGACGAGCTCGCCGGTGGCCTGATGGTTACCAAGGGGCAGGACCATTCTTTGGCCGTGTACCCGCGCGAAGAGTTCGCCGAACGCGCACGGAAGGCTGCGGCGGTTTCTCGAACCAACCCGGAAGCGCGCGCTTTCATTCGTAACTTGGCGGCAAGTGCGGACGAACAGCGGCCCGACGGGCATGGTCGCATCACCTTGTCCGCAGGCCACCGTGAGTACGCGGGCTTGTCCAAAGAGTGCGTGGTGGTTGGCTCAGTAGATTTCCTCGAAATTTGGGATGCAGCCGCGTGGGCTGAGTATCAATCGCAAACTGAAGATGCTTATTCGGCAGCAGATGCCGATGACGTACTTGCGGGCTTGCTGTAAAAGTCCGCATCTCGAGTGCGTGTAAGGACTCTGTCCGAGGCGGATGATTCTGGTGTACTTCCCCGATATCAGAAACCTGCCTCGGACAGGGCCCTATATGCACTCGTCGTGCTTTCCACGATAGGAAGTCCTGCACAGCGGAAATAAGAAAGGGGGACGCGGGGAGTAATGGCTACAACTGACCTTAATTACAATGTGGCGGATAACCACGGCCATGTGCCGGTCATGCGCGAGCGCATGGCAGAGCTCCTGCGCCCCGGAGTGGAGGCTGCGGGCTCGCAGGCTGTGCTTGTCGATGCCACCTTGGGTGCCGGCGGCCACAGCGAGTACTTCCTCCAGACCTTCCCGCAGGCACGCGTTATCGGTGTGGACCGCGATGAGCAGGCATTGCGCAATGCTTCGGCCAGGCTAGAGCCCTTCGGCCCGCGTTTTTGCGCGGTTAATGCTCGCTTCGATGAGTTGGGTACCGCCATTGCCCAGGGCGAGGGTGATATCTTTGATGCTGCCCGCGCCCACGGAATCGCGGGAGCCCTCTTCGATTTGGGCGTTTCTTCCATGCAGCTGGATCAGGCAGAGCGCGGCTTTGCCTATAAGACGGACGCACCGCTGGATATGCGGATGGATCCGAGCCACGGGCTTACCGCCGCTGACGTGCTCAATACGTATTCGCACGGGGACCTGGCGCGGATTCTCAAGACCTATGGTGACGAGCGCTTTGCGGGCAAGATTGCCTCCGCTGTGCTCAAGGAGCGCGAGAAGGAACCGTTTAGCACCTCGGGCCGCTTGGTTGAGCTTCTATACTCGACCATCCCTGCGGCAACGCGCCGCACGGGTGGGCATCCCGCAAAGCGCACGTTCCAGGCGCTGCGAGTAGAGGTCAACCGCGAGTTGGAGGCCATTGAAAATGTGCTTCCCGTAATCACCAGTGCGCTTTCCATTGGGGCGCGCGCGGTCTTTATGAGCTACCAGTCCTTAGAGGACCGCCTCGTAAAGGCAGCATTCAAGGAGCTATCTACGTCCACCACGCCTGTCGGTCTACCGATGGACCTGCCGGGCACCGCACCGGAATTCGCCACGGTTACCCGTGGGGCCGAAAAAGCATCTGCGGCGGAAGTAGAAGAAAATTCCCGCGCCGCGTCGGTGCGCGTGCGGGCTCTAGAACGGCTCGAAGGCACGCCAGAATTTTTACCCCCGGGAGGCAAGAAATGAGCACCATCCCACGCCGAAACCAGCACTTGACGGACAGCCGCGACAGAGAGGCCACTCGCAGCATGGGCGCCAGCCGAGACTTCACCACCGGAATCGACACCGGAGTGCCTACCGCTGTGCGCGAGCGCACCGCCCCTAGGGTTACCGGGAAAACGGCGCGCCGGACGGCTCCTAGCCGTACCCGGGTTCCGCACCGCGGGGCGAAGCGGCTTGGTTCGAAGCAGGTCGTCAGCTTCCGCGGCCGGCGGGTGCAACAGCAGACGAAGCAGAATAATGCTTTTACCCGCGTTGCTGTCTTAGCCGTTACCTTGCTGATTGGCGGGGTAGTGCTGGCCATGTGGCTATCTGGTTTGTCCACCTCGCAGACGTTTAAGATCCAGCAGCTAACGGTGCAGGAATCGCAGTTGGATAATCAGATTGAGTCGCTGAACCGTGATGCAGAGAACTTAAGCTCCTCGGCGGATATTGCCCGCCGCGCGGATGAGCTGGGCTTGGCCGTACCCAAGCAACCCGGCGTGACTGAGGTCGGCGGGGATGGCGAGATCATCGCCAAGCGCGAAGGCACTCCTGATACGGAAAAGCTTATCGATGTTAACGGTGAACCCATCCGCCCGGGCCAAGCCTCGAGCGACCCGAAGGATACGGAGGGAATGTCTGATTCCCTTAACGCTGTGCCGCGCGGGCAGCAGCAACATGCGCGCGGTAATGATGCGGACGAGGATCGGGATGAGCACCGCGGCAGCGATAACGACGATAATCGCGATGACGCCAGCGATAATCGCCCCAACCTTCCCGCCCGCGCGCCGTACACCAGCCAGGCCGATTAAACGGACAGAATAAGTGGTGAAATTCTCTGTGCTCGCGCGTGGTAGCGCGGGCACTGCCCATCTTGTAGGGCACAATCGATACACGCAAGAACCTGTGGCGGCGAAGGGAAGGTGACTGAGCACCGTGACTGCACCGAATAATGGTGGCAACCGTGGATACCGTCCGCGGCCGCGCCGCACCGCTAGCTCTGTTGTGCCCCAAAAAGCGATCATGCGCCAGCGCCTGCGCATCATTTTGACCTGTGTTGTCGTCGCCACCGTCGCCTTGGGCGGGCGCCTTGCGTGGGTCCAATTGGTCTGGGGCCCAGATCTTGCGGCAAAGGCTGTTACCCAGCGCGAACGCGTCTATATCGACCCGGCCCGCCGGGGAGAGATCCTGGACCGGGATGGCCAGCGTTTGGCCTATACAATGAAGTCTCGTTCCTTGACTGTCTCTCCCACGCGCCTGCGCGATGAGCTCAAAGAGCAGGCCAAGATGGAAGCCACCTCCGAGGGAAAACTCGAGGGCATGGATGAGGGCAAGAAGGACGAGTACCTCACCAAACAAATGGAAGACAAGCTCAAGGAGATGGCTGAGGGCATCCCGAAGATGATTGAGGATTCGGGTGCCTCTGCCTCCAAGGTTGATGCGAGCGATATTAAAAACAAGCTCAAGGCCGATACCCAGTACGAGGTCTTGGTCCGCAATGTGGACCCAGATGTCGCCGTAGAGATTTCCAATAAGTACCACGGCGTGGCGGCCGACCGGCAAGATATCCGCCAGTACCCAAATGGGGCGATTGCAGAAAACGCTGTGGGCAAGGTCTCTATGGATGGCCACGGCCAATTCGGCTTTGAGGCGGCCCGCGATACCGAGCTGACCGGCATTGATGGGCAGTCAACGGAGGATGTCTCCGCCGATGGGCAGGTCATCCCCGGCACGCTGCGCGATGTTGTGGATGCCGTCGATGGTCGCGATGTCACCCTCACCCTGGATTTGGACCTGCAGACTTACGTCCAGCAAAAGCTGGAAAAGGCCAAGGCCAATTCCCAGGCGGAGGGTGCCGAGGCCGTTGTGCTTGATGCCGCGACGGGCCAGGTGCTCGCCATGGCTAATACCGACACGGTGGATCCGAATAAGAATATCGAAGACCAGCTTAAAGAGGGCAAGGACTTCGAGAACCGTAGCATCTCCCACCCCTATGAGCCGGGTTCCGTTGCCAAGATAGTGACGGCGGCAGCCGCATTGCAGGAGGGTATTACCACTCCGGATGAGGTGCACCAGGTTCCGGGCTCCATCGACATGGCTGGCGTGACCGTCAACGATGCCTGGAATCACGGCACCGAGCCGTATACCACCACCGGCATCTTTGGTAAGTCCTCCAACGTGGGCACCTTGATGATCGCGGATAAGCTTGGCCCCGAGAAATATGCCGAGTACCTGAAGAAGTTTGGCTTGGGCGCTAACACGGGCGTTGAGCTTCCGAATGAATCCGCCGGCACGGTGCCAGACCAAGAGCAATGGTCCGGCGGCACCTTTGCCAACTTGCCCATCGGCCAGGGCCAGGCGTGGACGACGCTGCAGATGGCTAGCGTGTATCAAGCATTGGCCAACGGCGGCGAGCGCATCGAACCGCGCATCATCGACGAGATCAAAGACCCCGATGGCGAGACGGAAAAGCTACCCGAGCCTAAGAAGACCCAGGTAGTGGACAAGGAAACCGCCAAGACTGCGGTGGATATGTTCCGCGCCGTCTTCCAAGATGACGATGCCGGGGTGCAAAACGGTACGGCCGCCAACGCCCAATTGGATGGCTACCAGCTCTCCGGTAAGACCGGTACCGCGCAGAAGGTGGACCCGAATTCCGGGGCGTATTCTAATTCTGCCTACTGGATCACCTTTGCGGGCATTGCGCCTGCCGATGACCCACGATTCGTCGTCGCAGTCATGCTCGATGAGCCCAAATCCGGCGTGGAAGACAATGGCGGCGGCGGCCAGTCTGCGGCCCCAATCTTCCGGGATATCTCTTCCTGGCTGCTTAACCGCGATAATATTCCTACCTCGACACCAGCGCCGCGGATGACCCTGCGGGAACAATAGGAGCTTGAAATGTCTGTTTCCTTAGAAAAACTTGCGCAGCTTTCGCACGGACGCGTCATCGGTGATGGCACCGTTGAGGTCAGCGCGTGCGGCTTGGATTCCGCGAGCCTTCCCGAAGGCGCATTATTTGCCGCCCTTCCGGGCACGCGCGTGCACGGCGCCCAGTTCGTCGGCGATACCAAGGCGGGCGCGGTGCTTACCGATGCCCCCGGGCTCGATCACCTTCGCCAGGCTAACGAAACCCGGCCGATCATCGTGGTAGAAGATATCCGCGCAGTCCTAGGTCCGATTGCAGCAGAAATCTACGGACACCCCACCCGCGATCTCACGGTCTTGGGTATTACCGGCACCTCCGGCAAGACCACGACTAGTTACTTGCTGGAGGCTGGCCTCTTGCAGGCCGGGCACTCCGTCGGCCTTATCGGAACCACCGGCACCCGCATCAATCGCACGCCGGTGCCCACCTCTTTGACCACGCCGGAAGCCCCACGGCTGCAAGAACTTTTCGCCCGCATGAAGGACGAGGGCGTGACTCACGTGGTCATGGAGGTCTCCTCCCATGCTTTGGAGCTCGGCCGCGTGCGCGGAACCAACTTTGCTGTGGCCGGGTTCAGCAACCTCAGCCAAGACCACTTGGATTTCCATCCCACGATGGAGGAGTACTTTTCGGCCAAGTCCCGGCTATTCCTAGGGGAGCAGGCCGCCCAGCGCGCGGTCATCTGTGTTGATGATGAGTGGGGCGAGCGCCTCCGCGGAAAGATAGAAGACGCCGGTTCTCCGGTTACGACGGTGGCAACGCGTACAGGCGATGCCACGATCTCCGCCCGGCAGACGGCTACCGAGGCGACCGGTGCACAGGAGGTTGACCTCAACCTAGACGGCACCGACTATTCCTTCCGGCTACCGCTGCCCGGCGAATTCAATATCGCCAATGCTGCGCTCGCCCTAGGGATGGCTACTGCGGTGGGCGAAGACCCGCAGGTCTTTTTGACCGGCGTGGAAAACGTCGCCGTTCCGGGGCGCATGGAAAGGATCGACCGCGGTCAGGACTTCGTGGCCGTGGTGGATTATGCCCACAAGCCCGCGGCCATCGCGGCGGTGCTCGATACCCTGCGCCTGCAATTGGAGGGCACTACCGGTCGCGTCGGCGTCGTCGTGGGCGCCGGCGGTGACCGCGATAGCACCAAGCGCCCGATTATGGGAGAGGCTGCGGCCACCCGGGCGGATCTCACGGTGGTGACCGATGATAATCCGCGCACCGAGGACCCAGCCGCGATTCGCGCAGCGGTCATTGAGGGCGCTCGCCAGGCCGCACCGGACGCCGATATTCGGGAGCAGGGCTCGCGCGCACACGCCATCGATGAAGTGGTGGATTGGGCGGAGCCGGGCGATGCCATCATCGTCGTCGGCAAGGGCCATGAGGTAGGCCAGCTCGTCGGCGAGCGCACGCTGCACTTTGATGACCGAGAGGAAATGGCGCGCGCCATTGAGGAAAAGCTGGCAGGAACGGCGCATCGCGATACTCTTAGGGATACGAAGGAGTAGTAATGATTCCACTTTCTATTGGAGATATCGCCGCGATAACCGGCGGTAGCCTGGATGGCGTTGATGATCCCGATGAACGCGTGACCGGCTTCGTGGAGTTTGATTCGCGCAAGGTCACCACCGGCAGCTTGTTCGTAGCCCTGCCCGGTGCCCGCGTCGATGGCCATGATTTTGCAGAAAAAGCCATAGAGCAAGGCGCCGTGGCCGTGCTGGCCGCTCGGCCGGTGGGGGTACCGGCGATCATCGTCAAGCCCCAAGGCCGCGTGACCGGTAACGCCGCCAATGCCGATATTTATGCCAACGATGAGGATGGCTCCGCCGCCGCTGTGATCGGGGCATTATCCGATCTCGCGCGCGAGGTGACCTCCCGCCTCGCCGCGGAACAGGGCTTGGATATCGTCGGCGTTACTGGCTCTGCGGGCAAGACTTCTACCAAGGATTTGCTGGCTACCATTTTCCGCGCCGAGGGCGAAACCGTCGCCCCGCCCGGCTCCTTCAATAACGAGGTAGGCCTTCCCTATACCGCCCTGCGCTGCGATGAGCACACCCGCTTCCTCGTGGCGGAAATGTCCGCGCGCGGCATCGGCCATATTCGCCACCTGACCGAGATCACGGCCCCGACGGTGGGCGTGGTGCTCAACGTGGGCACCGCCCACCTAGGCGAGTTTGGCTCGCGGGAGAATATCGCCCAGGCCAAGGGCGAGCTTATCGAGTCCCTGCCCGCCGCGGCAGACGGCGGGGTAGCGGTCCTGAATGCGGACGATCCCTTCGTCGCCTCGATGGCACCGCGCACGCAGGCCAAGGTGGTCTATTATTCCGCCAACCGCCCGCAGGCCGCGGATGCGCAGTACTATGCCACCGATATTGAGCTTGACGATGTCGCCCGCCCGTCCTTTACCTTCCACGCCCCCGGCGTCGAGCCGATGAGCATTAAGCTACAGGTCTTTGGCAAGCACCAGGTCTCTAATGCCCTGGCCGCGGCCGCAGCGGCCATCGAATCGGGCGTGGAACCCGCCGTTGCCGCGCGGGCGCTCAGCGGACACCAGACGAGCTCGGCGCACCGCATGGACGTGCGCACCCGCCGCGATGGCGTCACCGTCATCGATGACTCCTATAATGCCAACCCGGATTCGATGCACGCGGCGATTGCCGCCTTGGCCTATACCTCCGCGGCCCGCCCGGATGCCCGCTCCATCGCGGTGCTGGGGGAGATGGGCGAGCTTGGCGGCGAAGCCGTCGAAGCTCACCGCATCCTAGGATCGGTGCTCTCGAAATACCACGTGGATCACCTCGTTGCGGTAGGAGAAGGCGCGCATACCGTAGCCATGGTGGAGGCCGCGCACGCGCACGGCATCCAGACCGAACTTTGCCCCGATATTGAGGCCGCGACGACGGCCGTAGAAAATATCCTGCGGGTAGCCCCTGCCGGGGTGGAGGACTGGTCCACGCGCGCGGCCAAGGACGTCGTCCTCGTGAAATCCTCGAATGCCCAGCGCTTGTGGCGCGTGGCAGAACAGCTCAATCGCCGTTAGTCCCTATCTCAAGGAGAAAGATCTCTAGCAATGACTCAGATCATTATCGCGGGCGTCGTTAGTTTCCTCGTCGCGATTTTTACCACCCCAGTTTTGGTTCGGTATTTTTCTGGCGTCGGAAAAGGCCAAGAAATCCGCGAAGACGGCCCGCAGCTTCACCTGCGCAAGCGGGGCACCCCGACGATGGGCGGTCTGGCGATCTTGCTGGCCATCACGGTGGCCTACCTCATCGTGGGCATCTATGCCCGCGCAACCGGCAACGGTGGATTTAGCCCCTCGGGGTTATTGGTCTACTTCTTGACCATGGGACTCGGCGGCCTGGGTTTTGCCGATGACTTCATCAAGCTGTTCAAAAAGCGCAACCTCGGCCTTAATAAAACAGCCAAGCTGGTAGGCCAGCTGGCCATCGCGCTCATCTTCGGCATCCTCGCCCTACAATTCCCGGATGCCAATGGGCTAACCCCTGCCTCGACCAACCTGTCCTTCGTCCGCGATTTCGATACGTTCGATATCGCCGTTGGCGGCGCCGTGATTGGCACGATCATTTTCTTGGTCTTTTTATACCTGCTCATCGCCGCGTGGTCGAATGCGGTCAACCTGACCGATGGGCTGGACGGCCTCGCCGCCGGTACCACCGCCATGGTGATGGGTGCCTATACGCTCATTAGCTTCTGGCAGTTCCGCAACTCGTGCTCGATTTCCCCGGCCGCCGGCTGCTACGAGGTCCGCGATCCCTTGGATCTCGCAGTGCTCGCAGCCGCGGGCCTGGGCGGCTGCCTCGGCTTCCTGTGGTGGAATGCCGCACCGGCGAAGATCTTCATGGGCGATACCGGATCGCTCGCGCTTGGCGGCCTCGTCGCCGGCCTTTCTGTGACCACCCGCACCGAGCTGCTGATGATCGTCATCGGCGCCATCTTCGTCATTGAAACGGTCTCCGTGGTCATCCAGATCGTGGTCTTCCGCACGACGGGCAAGCGCTTTTTCCGCATGGCGCCCATCCACCACCACTTTGAAAACGGCGGCTGGGCCGAAACCGCGGTTGTCACGCGTTTCTGGCTATTAAGCGCGATGGCCGCGATGGCGGGCATCTGCATCTTCTACGGCGATTGGCTCTCTGCAGCCAGCTTTGGAAACCTGCAATAAAGTTTTGGCACTAGATACTTAAGGATTGAGGCACTCATCATGGCTGAGCTACCACCTTTTCTGCGCGGGCGCGTCCTCGTCGCAGGAGCCGGCGTCTCTGGCCGCGGGTGCGTGGCGATGCTCGCGCGCCTCGGCGTGGATACCACCGTCGCCGATTCCAACGCCGCGGCCCTAGCGGCCCTGGCGGAAGAGTTCGGCGTGGCGACGGTTTCGACAGACGACCCAGCACCGGGCGAGTATGACCTGGTGGTGACCTCGCCGGGGTGGCGGCCCAATTCCGCCCTCTTAGATTCCTTCCAGGCCGCCGGCGTGGAGGTCATCGGCGATGTCGAGCTGGCCTATCGCCTCGACCGCGCCGAGGTCTTCGGCCCGCAGCGGACTTGGCTGGTTGTCACCGGCACGAACGGTAAGACCACCACCACGGGAATGCTGACCAAAATCATGCAGGCCGATACCGCTCGCAGCGGTCTGCGCGCGCAAGCCGTGGGCAATATTGGCGTCTCGCTATTTGATGCCCTGACCGCCTCCCCGCGGGTCGACGTCCTGTGCGCCGAACTCTCGTCCTTCCAATTGCACTGGTCCAGCGAGCTTCGCCCCGATGTAGGCGTGCTGCTCAACGTGGCCGAAGACCACCTGGATTGGCACGGTTCCTTTGACGCTTATGCCCGCGCCAAGGCCAAGGCCCTGCACGGCACGCGCGCCGTGGTGGGCAAGGACGATGCCGCGGCGGGCTGCTACGCTGAGGGAATCGACGGCGTGTATGGCTTTACCGCCGGCGAGCCGGCCACTGGTGAGGTAGGGGTGAGCGCCGGGCGCTTGGTCTCCAGGCTGGACGGGGAGGACGCCATAGATCTCGCCCCCGCCGAGGGCATCGAGCCGGCGGGCCTTGCGGGAGTCCTCGACGCGGCGGCGGCCGCGAGCGTGGCCCGCTTGGCAGGTGCCAGCCCCGCCGCCATACAGGAAGGCCTAGCCGCCTACGCGGTGGCCGGTCACCGCGGCGCCGTGGTGCACGAGCACGGCGGGATTTCCTATATCGATAACTCCAAGGCCACCAACCCGCACGCGGCCGATGCCGCTCTAGAAGGCTTCGATTCGGTGGTCTGGGTCGCCGGCGGCCAGCTCAAGGGAGCGGACGTGGATGAGCTCATCGCCACCCACGCCGCGCGGTTGAAGGCGGCGGTGCTGGTGGGCATCGACAAGAGCATCATCGCCGAAGCCTTGGCCCGCCGCGCCCCGCAAACCCCGGTTGAGCTCATCGAGGATACCGACCCACAGGTGGCGATGGACGCTGCAGTGCGCACCGCCGTGCAACACGCCGAAGCGGGCGATACCGTCCTCTTGGCACCGGCTGCGGCATCGTTGGATATGTACACCGGAATGGCCCAACGCGGCGACCTTTTTGCCGCGGCGGCGCGGGATATCGCCCGCGCGCATTAGACCTTTTTCAATCTAGGAGACTTCATGACGGCCACCTCCCCGCAGCGCCCCCGCGCAAAGAGCATGCGCGAGCGCATTCGTGATGTGCGCGAACAAGCCCGCCAGCAAGCCGGGCTAGATTATCAGCTGCTGCGCCTGATTATCTTCTCGCTCATTGGTATTGGCGTGGTCATGGTCTTTTCCTCGTCCATGGCTACGTCGCTGACAGAAGATGGTGGCGTGTGGAATCAGGCGCTGCGGCAAACCGCGATGGTTATTATCGGCTTGGGTGCATTCTGGCTCGGCCTCAAAGTTTCCCCGCACACGCTGCGCAAATTCATCCCGTGGCTATTGGCCCTTTCCATTTTGCTGTTGATCGCGGTGCTCATCCCCGGCATCGGTACCGGCCGCGAGGAGGTGGGCTCCCAGTCGTGGATCTACATTGGCCCGATTTCCCTGCAGCCTTCCGAGCTAGCACGCATCACGGTGGGCATGTTCGGTGCCTCGGTGCTCGCGGATAAGGAACACCATTCCCTCAAGCTCTCGGACCCGTTCATGATGTACTCGCTCATCGCGGGCCTCATGTTCCTGCTCATCGTGGGGCAGGGTGACTTGGGCATGGCCCTGTCCTTTGCCCTCGTTGTGGTCTTCACGCTCTTTTTCGCCGGCGTTAACAGGCGCGTGCCCATCATCATCGGCATCCTCTGTGCGCTGGGCCTGGTCGCTGTCTTCCTCATCGGCGGCTTCCGCTCCCACCGTTTCCACACCTATTTCGATGCCCTCTTTGGCAATATCTCCGATACCCAGGGCACGGGTTTCCAGTCTTACCAGGGCTTTCTCTCGCTTGCCGATGGCGGCTTCTGGGGCGTTGGCCTCGGCCAATCGCGTGCCAAGTGGTTCTACCTGCCAGAAGCCAAGAATGACTTCATCTTCGCCATCGTGGGTGAGGAGCTCGGCCTGTGGGGCGGCGCGCTGGTGATTTTCCTGTTTGCAGCCTTGGGCTATGTGGGGCTGCGCACCGCAACCCGCGCGCAGAACCAGTACCAATCCCTGCTGGCCGCGACGCTGACCATTGGCGTGGTGACCCAGGCGTTTATCAATATCGCCTATGTCGTCGGCTTGCTGCCGGTGACCGGTATTCAGCTGCCGATGATTTCCGCGGGTGGTACGGCCGCGATTATTACGATTGGCTCGATGGGCATTTTGTGCAACGTGGCCCGCCACGAGCCGATGCAGATTTCTGCCATGCAGAACTTTGGGCGCCCGCTATTTGATCGCCTCTTTTTCATTGGCGAGCCGCAACCGCTGACGGCGAGGAAGCAGAAAAAGCGGGGCCGGCACGCCCAGCCGCAGGAGACCCGTCCGCGGGTGCGCGACGAGCGCTACGGCCGGCCGGTGACCGGAAGTGGGCGGAGGTATCCGCGCGCCGAGCACCGCCCGAGGCGGTAGGCGCTGGTAGCCTTTAGGCTATGAATTCCACGCCATTTTCCGTCGTCCTTGCAGGTGGCGGCACTGCAGGACATATTGAGCCCGCCCTTGCCGTCGGTGAAGCTTTACGCGAGCGCTACGGCGCCAGGATTACCGCATTAGGGACCGAAAAGGGGCTGGAAAGCGATATTATTCCCGCCCGCGGCGTGGACCTGCGCCTAATTACGCCCGTGCCGATTCCCCGCAAGGTGAGCACCAACCTGGCCAAGTTACCCGTCAAGCTTGCGCGGTCCGTCCGCCAGGCGCGGAAGGTCTTAAAGGACGTGGAGGCCGATGTCGTCTTCGGCACCGGCGGATACGTCTCTGGGCCCGCCTATATAGCGGCGAAGACCTTAGGTATTCCGTTTTACGTCCTCGAGACCAATGCCTTGGCAGGTATGGCCAATAAGCTGGGCGTGAAGCTCGGCGGCATCGGCCTTAATGCCCACGCCAATTCCGGCATGGAGGGCGAGGTCATCGGCATCCCAGTGCGCCCCAGCCTGGCCGCGGCTGCCGGGGATAAGGACGGGAATACCGCTGCGGATGCCCGCACGAAGTGGGATTTAGCGCAGCTGCCCACCATCCTCATTACCGGCGGCTCCCAAGGAGCGGCCAGCATCAACGGCGCCGTAGCGGGCGCAGCGGAGGACCTCACTAAGGACTTCCAGCTCTTGCACGCCTATGGCAAGAAAAACGATTCGCCCAAGCCGTATCCCAACTACGCCGCTCTGCCGTATATCGACGACATGGCCGGTGCGCTCGCCGCGGCGGACCTCGTGGTGTGCCGTTCGGGCGCGATGACGGTGGCAGAGGTTTCCGCCGCGGGCCTTCCCGCCATCTACGTCCCGTTGCCACACGGCAATGGCGAGCAAGCGCTGAACTCGCGCGAATTGGTAGAAGCCGGTGCTGCGGTGCAGATTCCCGATGCCGAATTGGGCTCCGATCGCCTCATCGAAGAGGTCCGCGCCATTCTTGATGATCCAGAGCGCCTGAAATCCATGACGCAGGCCGCCGCCCAGTCTAAGGCGGGGGATGCGGCGAATATCATCGCTGACCGCATCGCCACCCGCGTGCAGGACGCAGAATTGCAGGCCGGAAAGAAGGATAAGTAAATGACCGATCCCGCACAGTACGATCTCAGCCGCGTCCACCTCATTGGCATCGGTGGTTCCGGGATGTCGGGTCTTGCCCGCATCCTCGCCGCACGCGGCGCCGTCGTTACCGGCTCCGATGTGAAGGACTCCACCCCGGTGGAGGTTTTGCGCTCGATGGGTGCCAAGGTGGCCATCGGCCACGCTGCGGACAACCTCAAGCTTTCCGGCGAGCTGCCCACCACCGTCGTCACCTCCTTCGCGGCGATTCCGCAAGATAACCCGGAGCTCGTCGCCGCGCGGGAGAATAATATTCCGCTCATTCGCCGCTCGGATCTGCTCGCCGCGCTGATGGAGGGCCACACCCAGGTGCTGCTGGCGGGCACGCACGGCAAGACCTCGACAACCTCGATGGCCGTGAGCGCCATGCAGCACGCAGGCCTGGATCCCTCCTTTGCCATCGGCGGCCAACTCAACCGCGCCGGCACCAACGCGCATGGCGGCACCGGTGAGGCCTTCGTTGCCGAGGCCGATGAGTCCGATGCCTCGCTCTTGCGCTATAGCCCCGATATCGCCGTCATCACCAACGCGGAGCCGGACCACCTTGACTATTTCCACTCCGCGGACGCCTACTTCAAGGTCTTTGCGGACTTCGCGGACCTGGTCACCCCGGATACCGGCTACCTCGTTGTGTGCGCGGAGGACGAGCACGCGGCTGAGATCGGTGAGCAGGCGCTCAGCCGCGGCATCAACGTCATCGGCTATGGCGGCGCAGAGAAGGCCCGCACCACCTCCGTTCCGCTCGCCGCGACGCTGACCGCGGAGGAGACCACCGCCGCTGGCATGGCGTGTACCGTGCAGCTGTCCCTGCCCGGCGTGGAGGAATCCGTGAGCTACCAGCTGCAGATTCCCGGCCACCACATGGTGCTCAACTCCATGGCGGCGCTAATCGCCGGCGTGCTATCGGGCGGCGATCCCAGCACCATCGCGGAGGGCCTTGCGGATTTCAGCGGCGTGCGCCGCCGCTTTGAGTACCGGGGCAGCGTGGACTGGCAGGGCGGCAGCGTCCGTGTCTTCGACGATTATGCCCACCATCCCACCGAGGTCGCCGCGGTGCTGCGGGCCGCGCGCGCCAAGGTTGCTGCCGAAGGCAATGGCGGGCGTGTTATCGCCTGTTTCCAGCCGCACCTGTACTCGCGCACCATGGAATTCGACGCCGAGTTCGCGCAGGCGCTTGCGCTTGCCGATGCCGCCGTTGTACTCGACATCTACGGTGCCCGCGAGCAACCCGTGGAAGGCATTACCTCCCGCATTATCACCAATAAGATGCCGGAGGAGATGGAGGTTATCTTTGAACCAGACTTTTCCGCCGCGGCCAAGGACGTGGTCTCCATTGCACAGCCGGGCGATATCATCTTGACCATCGGCGCCGGTTCCATCACCCTTGTTGCCGCGGAAATCCTCGATGAATTGCGGGCCCACTAGTGCGGGTGTCGAAGAAGCTCATTTTCGGCATCGTTGGCGGCCTGCTCGCCCTCGTGCTGGTGGTGGGCGCCGCGGTATGGGCGTTGCCCATTTTCAAGGTGAAAAACTTTGAGGTCGAGGGCGTGCACCAGCTCGATTCCGCCCAGGTCCAGGAGGCCGCGGGCGTGCCCGAGGGCGAAAACCTCTTGCGGGTGGATGCACACGAGGCCGCCAGTGGCGTTGCCAGCCTGGACTGGGCGGATTCGGTGACGGTTTCGCGCGACCTGCCATCGACCTTGACCATCTCTGTGCAGGAACATAAACCCGTCGCCTTCGTGAAGCGAGATGACACCACCTACCTCATCGATGACAAGGGCGAGGAATTTACCTCCGCCGAGCCGCCCGAAGGTGCGGTGGAACTTACCGGGGACATCGACAGTGGCTCCACCGAGGCCCAAGACGCGGTAGCTGCCATCGCCGCGCTTTCCGATGACGTGCGCCACCAAGTCGCCACCCTCGAAGTCACCGATTCCTACTCACTGCAGTTCACCATGAAGGATGATCGCCGCATTTTCTGGGGTGCGAGCGATAAAAATAACGACGATAAGGCCCGCGCCTTCGCCACCGTGCTGAAGATGGAGGGCCGAGAATGGAATATCTCTAACCCCGAACTGGTCACTACCCGCGGATAGGGTAGATACCTAGGCGGAGGCCTCGATAGACCCGAAAAATCCCCTGCCGCGCCGCGCCCGAAGCGTATGCGCTGCAGGGTCTTTTATTTTCTCTTTTAGGTGGTGTCAATGGTGTGGAAGTGGCGGACAAAACCGCAGGCCAACAACCCTAAAGTGGTACTTGAGAGTCCCGACACGCGTAAAATGAGCATGAAAATTACAGGTGTGTCGTTAAAGATGGAGGGGAACGCGATTCACGCTCGTGAAGCGCATACAATCCTCGTTTAATGCACGTGCAGACTTAAAGTAGCGAAAGGTGAGACCTGCTCACATGATCTCTTCCAACAACAATCTCGCGGATATCAAGGTCGTCGGCGTCGGCGGTGGCGGCGTCAACGCCGTGAACCGCATGATCGAAGAAGGCTTAAAGGGCGTCCAATTCGTCGCCATAAACACCGACTCCCAGGCGCTGATTTTCTCCGATGCCGATACCAAGCTCGACATCGGCCGCGAGGCCACCCGCGGATTGGGCGCAGGCGCTAACCCTGAGGTGGGCAAGACCTCCGCGGAAGACCACAAGTCCGAAATCGAGGACGCCTTGCAGGGCTCCGATATGGTCTTCGTTACCGCCGGCGAGGGCGGCGGCACCGGTACGGGCGCTGCACCCGTAGTCGCTTCCATCGCGAAGAAGATGGGCGCGCTGACCGTGGGCGTTGTCACCCGCCCCTTCAAGTTCGAGGGCGCGCGCCGTACCCGCCAGGCCATGGCCGGCATCGAGGAGCTGCGCGAGGTTTGCGATACCCTCATCGTTATTCCAAATGACCGCCTGATGCAGCTCGGTGGGGAAGAGCTTTCCATCGTGGAAGCCTTCCGCGCGGCCGATGAGGTTCTGCACAATGGTGTCCAGGGTATTACCAACCTGATCACCATCCCGGGCATGATCAACGTCGACTTTGCTGACGTTCGCTCCGTCATGTCTGATGCCGGCTCCGCCCTGATGGGCATCGGCTCCGCACGGGGCGATAACCGCGCCATGACTGCCGCCGAGCAGGCCATCAATTCGCCGCTATTGGAATCCACGATGGAAGGCGCCAAGGGCGTGCTGCTGTCCATCGCCGGCGGCTCTGACCTGGGCCTGCACGAGGTTAACTCCGCGGCCTCCATGGTCGAAGAGCGTGCCGACGAAGACGTCAACCTCATCTTCGGCACCATCATCGATGACACCTTGGGCGATGAAATCCGCATCACCATCATCGCCACCGGTTTCGATGCCGAGGCCAATGCCGCCCAGGCAGCATCTTCACAGCGTGCTCCCGAGCAGCGCAAGCCCGGCTCGCTCTTTGATAACCGCGACCGCGAGTCCGGCAACTCCGCCACCCCGGCACCTACCCAACCCGCCGCCGATGACTACGCACCGCGCCACTCCTATGAGCCGCGCGCCGGCCAGGACCGTGGCGTAGAAGAACGCCGCGCTGATGAGCGCCGCGTGGACGATCGCCGCTACGACGACCGCCGCGTGGAAGAACGCCGCCCCGAGGAGCGCCGCAGCGAGTCTGGCGGCCTGTTCACCAACTCCGATCGCTTCCGCGAGGAGCGTCGCGAAGACTACCGCCTGTCTCGGCCAAGTCAGCGCCGCGATGATGATGGCGATGATGATCTCGATGTGCCGTCCTTCATGCGCTAAGCGCAAACCGCTACGCTGGTGTGCATGCCAGTAAACGAGGAACATCGCACCAGCCGCCCCGTCCGCATGGTTTTTACCAGCCGTGCAGGCGGGGCGTCTGCATATCCATATGAGTCTTTCAATCTTGGCGGGCACGTCGGCGACGAACCAGCCAACGTCGCGGCCAACCGCGAGCGCCTCCTGCGCGTGACCGGGCTCGAGAATATCGTGTGGATGGAACAGCTCCACACCAATACGGTCACCGTCATCGACGGCCCGCGCGATACCCCGGTTCCAGCCACGGATGCGGTGGTGACCACGCAGCGCCGGCTTGGCCTCGGCGTCCTCGTCGCCGATTGCACGCCCGTGCTGCTTGTCGATGTCCCCGCCGGCGTCATCGCCGCCGTGCACGCCGGCCGGCTCGGCGCCCGCAACGGCATCGTGGTCAATACCGTGCGCGAGATGCAGAAACTAGGCGCTCAGCCGGAGCGAATCCAGGTGGTCATGGGCCCGGCCGCATCTGGGAAAAGCTACGAGGTTCCGGAAGAAATGGCCAACGATGTCGAACGGCGCCTTCCCGGCTCGAAGTGCAAGACCTCGAAAGGGACGTGGGGCATCGACGTGCGCGCTGGGCTTATCCGCCAATTGATGGGCCTGGGCATTACCAATATCGATTCTGATCCGCGCTGCACCATTGAGGACACGGATTTCTTTTCTTATCGCCGCGAAGGAACCACTGGCCGCCAGGCCGGTGTGATTTGGTTGGAGGCTAATCATGAGTAACCGGAAACAAGAACTGGCAGATAACCTCGCCGCAACAAAGGAACACATTAGCGCCATCGCCGCCGAGCATGAGCGCCCGGCACCGCAATTGCTGGTCGTGACCAAGTTCCATCCCGCAGAGGACATCGCCCTTTTGGCTGAGCTCGGGGTGGAAGACGTCGCGGAAAACCGCGAGCAAGAAGCCCGGGCAAAGGCACAGGAGCTAGAGCAGCTGCGCTTTCACATGATTGGCCAGATTCAAACCAAGAAGGCCAACCACGTCGCGCGGTGGGCTACTAGTGTGCATTCGGTGGATTCGGTGAAGCTGGCCAACGCGCTGGACCGCGGCGTGAGCCTGGCAAAAGAACGCGGCCAGCGAGAGAACAACCTCCCAATATTCATTCAGGTTTCTGCCGATGGCGATACGTCGCGCGGGGGAGTAATCCGCGAGGAATTGGATGAGGTGATCGAGTCCGTCGAGGCGGCGGAGCACCTAGAATTCGCCGGGCTCATGGTGGTTCCTCCTCTCGATGCCGATGCGCGGGAAGTATTTTCCACGGTGCGCGCAGACGTGGATCGCCTGTCCGAACGCCTTGGCCGGCAGCTCAAACTATCAGCCGGGATGAGTGCAGATATGGATGCGGCGATTGCTGCGGGCACCGATATTGTGCGTGTCGGAACCAGCATCATGGGAAAGCGCCCAGTAGGTTAAAAATATCGCAAAAGCGCATTTCACAGCGTAAATCACATGAGTCACATCATTCACATTTGCGCGCTTGAACTTGAACAAATTTAGGTCAGAGGGAGACCCAAAATGTCATTCATTGATAGGACGAAGAATTTCTTCGGGCTTGGTCCGATGGATTTCGAAGAAGACGACGCCTACTACAACGACGAGCCGCGTTACGCGGGCAACGGAGCTGCCACTTCTGCGGCCTACGCCCCACGCCGCGCCCCGCAGGCCTATGAGCCAACCCCAGCGCCTGCGCCCGTCGAGGAGAAGTTCGTTCCGACTATCGTGGCAATCTCCTTGACCTCGTTCAACGATGCCGCCAAGGTGGGCGAACCCTTCCGCGATGGCGATGCAGTGGTCTTTGAGCTTACCGATGCCGAGCGCGGAACCGCCAAGCGCTTCATCGACTTCGCCGCAGGCCTCTGCTTCGGCCTGGAAGGCCGCATGCTCAACCTGTCGAAGGGCATGGACACCCAGCGCAAGGTATTCGCCGTCGTGCCTAAGTCCGCTGATATTGCCAAGCCTGAACTAGAGCGCGCCGCCGGTCTGCGCTAGGTTCGCGGGCTAGGTAAAACGACGCACATCCCATTAACCCCCGTACGGTGCGCAATGCGCACGTGCGGGGGACTATTCGATAGGCTGAGTAATCGTGACTGAAATTGGAATTATTCTCATCTTCTTGGTGAGGGTTTATACATGGGTATTGATCGCCCGGATTATTATTGAGATGATTCAATCTTTCTCGCGGCAATTCAACCCGCCGCGCTGGTTCATGATCATCGCTGAGCCCCTTTTCGCCATCACGGATCCGCCGGTCAAGGCGCTGCGCCGGGTCATTCCTCCGCTGCAGATGGGTGGAATCGCGCTAGATGTTTCCGTCTTAGTGCTGTTTTTCATCCTGTCGTTCCTGACGCTTTTCCTGCAGGTAATTTTCTTGTAGGACGACCCCGCATCACCCCGTAACCTGTGGTAGACATTGAGAGTCAGCGTTACGTCCATTATTGTGGACTTTCGGTTACAATAAAATGCGATAATCCGTATCATGAACCACATATAACTTTGTGGGGAAGGTTTAGATAAACTGGAACCGCAGCTCCTAAGGCCCTGGAACCTCCGGGGTTCTATCAACTCGAAGGGGAAGACAAGTCATGCCACTGTCACCAGCTGATGTACACAACGTCGCGTTCAGCAAGCCGCCGATTGGCAAGCGTGGCTACAACGAGGATGAGGTAGATCAGTTCCTCGACCTCGTTGAGGACGCCCTTGCCCAACTGCAGGATGAGAACGAAGACCTGCAGGCGCAGGTGAGCGATCTTAGCTCAGGCGCCAAGGCCGGCGGAGCAGGGGCTGGTGCCGCAGCCGCCGCAACCTCCGGTGCAGATGAAGAAGCTCTGCGCAAGGAGATTGAGGCCAAGCTGCGTGCTGAATATGAAACCAAGTTGGCAGATTCCAAGTCCGAGGTCTCTCGCGCTAAGGAAGAAACCAAGAAGGCCCAGGAGCAGGTAAAGGCCGCCCAGGCCGAGGCCGCAAAGGTCAAGGAAAGCGGTGCCGATGCCACCGCAGCGGGTGCTACCGCCGCCGCTAATACCGCCGAGCTTAAGGCTGCTCGCGACGAGGCAGCAAAGGCCAAGAAGGAAGCCGAGGAGGCTCGCGCAGAGGCTAAGCAGGCCAAGGAGAAGCTGGAGTCTTCCCAGCGCGAGAATGAGAACCTGAAGAAGTCCGCTTCTGCCGCTGGTTCCTCCAACTCGGCCGCCTCCAGCGCCGCAGCGGCCGCCGCAGGTGCTGGTGCAGCACAGGGTGCAGACGGCCTGGCTACCCCTGATACCCACATGCAGGCAGCGCGTGTGCTGGGCTTGGCCCAGGAGATGGCGGATCGCCTGACCTCTGAGGCTCGCGCCGAGTCTGAGTCCATGCTGACCGAGGCCCGCACGGCCGCAGAAAAGCAGCTTTCTGATGCCGACTCTCGTTCTAAGGCACAGCTTGCCGAGGCGCAGAAGAAGTACGACGCTCAGGTGCAGGATGCAGAAACCCGCTCCAAGAAGCTGGTTTCTGAGGCAGAGGAGAAGGCTCAGCAGACCGAGTCCGATGCTTCCTCCCGCGCCGAGGCGCAGATTCGCCAGGCGGAGGAGAAGGCCGCATCGCTGCAGGCCGATGCCGAGAAGAAGCACACCGAAGTCATGAACACCGTCAAGCAGCAGCAGACCGCCTTGGAGGCGCGCATCTCCGAGCTGCGCACCTTCGAGCGCGAGTACCGTACCCGCTTGAAGACCCTCCTCGAGTCCCAGCTGGAAGAGCTCGAGACCCGCGGAACCGCCGCACCAAACGGCGATGCCGGCAAGAACTAAGTAGCCGGTTGGCAGTAACTAAGCCAAAATAGTTACCCGTAGCGCCCACGCCTCTAGGGGAGTGGGCGCTATTGTGGTTTTATCCACCTCGCTATGATTGTTCCCATAGCTACTTTTACCCCCTCTGAGAGGAACTGACATGCTCGTTGCTGCCCTCGTCCTTGCCCTTGTGGCCTTCGTGGCTTTGGTGATGTATGTCTTAAACACCGCCGATTGGGCGTTGTACCTTGTCTTCATCGCAGCGGGCTCCGGCATCGTGTTGTTTATTATCGACTGGGCGCGCAAGTACCGTGCGGATAATAACGCCCTTGAAGAAGACCTGTCCCAAGGCTGGAAACAGAACTAGGCCCAGAGCCGTCCAGGATCGCTCAGCCTTGATCCGGCTGGGTCAGGCTGGGGTAGATTCGGCCATGTTCCGTCAGAAGTATCAGCTCCCGCCATTGCGGCATGCCAAATTAGGCGCACGGCGGCGCCTCGTCTAGCCGGTGGGGTCCAACGCCAGTGCCAGCCGCACTAACCGCACCACCCCAACTGCCCGCACCGCCCGCAATCATCCGCACCATCTGCGGTTTACCGGATCGCGGTTTCCTCGGATCCCTCGGAACCCGCGTCCGGTTCCTGAATCCCGTTCCTGCGGCGGTCCCCTCCGGGGACCCGCCACGAACCCCCGTAAAAGATCTAACTAATCTGGGGGCTCCCACCTGATCGTCCCATTCCGGCGAACGAGGTGCCCGCGCAGTGGCGGGGCATTGGGGTCATCGTCGTTGACCCCGTTGTGGTAGGCGCAGGCTGTGGATAAGTTACCTATGTTGGTCAACCCACCGTGCAACCACGGCTCCAAATGATGAATCTGACATTCGTCTGCGGGCTTGTTGCACCGCGGCCACGGGCAGATTGGGTTTTCTGCCGCGGCCATCAGGCGTTGTTTCGCATTGGCGAAGCGCTCCGTGCGGTACAGGTTCACCGCTCCCTCATAGGGACTAATGAGGGTAATCAGCCCGCGTTCCTTCAGCGCGCGCTCGAGGTACTCGGCGCCGGTAAGAGTAGCGCCATTGGTCATTTGGAGCTGGATTTCCTCGCCATCGCCGTTGATGATGCGCACGTAGTCATCCAGGTTGACCAGGACATTGGTCATCACCGTGGTCTTTACGGCGGAGCCGCCGCCGAAAAAGGTCTGTTCCACTGCCTCGAGCGGCTCCTTGCCGCTCTCTTTTAGCGCGGCATGAAGATCCGCAATAAGCGAGGAACGCGCATCGATGGCCAGGGTCCACGGCGCGTTCTTGCGGCGAATGATGCGCACCCCAGGCTTAACCTTCTTCTTTTTCGCAGGTAGCTTGGATTTTGCCAGTTTTTCTAGATCCGCCGTGCCGGCGTTGGTGGTGCAGAGCTGCTCGCGGAGAAGCCAGGCATCGAAAAGCGTGGGCATCTTGCGGGCATACTTTTCGATGATGGACAACGCCACGATGGAATGGCCATTGCGCCGGGCACCGTCCATGGCTCGCCGGCGCCGGCCGGTGAATTTGGTGTTTCCGCAATAAGCCTCTTTGAGCAGGATAAGCTCCCGCGCCGTGTGCTCCGGCGCGCCATGCGCCCGCAGATCGTCCTCAGACAGGCCAGTGCACCCGGCGACAATATCCATCCCCGGGGCCATAGCTGCTAAGTAATTCTCGAGCGCGGTCATGCTTCATAATCTATGGCCACGCACAACCGCGTACAACAGGAAAATTTCTACCTGTGGATAACTTTTGTGCACAGCGTTCGTGTGGCGCTATACTGGCGGGCACATGCGATGATCCGGCCATCACCGGGGGAGCAATTCAGAAGAACGGTCATAAGGCTCAGTAGAACTGAACGGGTGGGACCGTTATCTCCTTCACCGAAATGAAGCGGAGCTTTCAGCTCAAGCAGGGTGGTACCGCGAGCCACTGGCCCGTCCCTGCATCAAGTTATAGCGTGAAGGAAGACAATGGTGAAAAAGATTTACCCCAAGGTCGATATGACCGGCGGCTCGAGCCGCTTCCCGGACATGGAAGAAGAAGTCCAGAAGTACTGGAAGCAGGACGATACGTTCCAGGCTTCTTTGGAAAAGACCAAGGACTGCCCCGAATACATCTTTTATGACGGCCCTCCCTTTGCCAATGGCCTGCCGCACTACGGCCACCTGTTGACCGGATACGTGAAGGATATCGTGCCGCGTTACCGCACGATGGCCGGAAATTACGTCCCCCGCGTCTTCGGCTGGGATACCCACGGCTTGCCCGCGGAGCTGGAGGCAGAAAAGCAGCTCGGGATCACCGATAAAGCCCAGATCGAGGACATGGGCCTGGACAAGTTCAACGAGTACTGCGCTAAGTCGGTGCTGGAATACACCGATGAGTGGGAAGATTACGTTAACCGCCAGGCGCGCTGGGTGGACTTTGATAATGGCTACAAGACCATGGATATCAACTTCATGGAATCGGTCATGTGGGCCTTCAAGGAGCTGTATGACAAGGGCCTAATCTACAAGGGCTTCCGCGTTCTGCCTTACTCTTGGGCGGAGCATACCTCCTTGTCCAACCAGGAAACGCGCTTGGATGATTCCTATAAGATGCGCCAGGATCCCACCTTGACTGTGACTTTCCCGGTCGCAGGTGCTCGCGAGGGCACCGCGGCGGAGAAGACATTGGCGGATTACCCCGCGCTTGCCGATGCCTCCTTCCTCGCCTGGACCACCACCCCCTGGACCCTGCCGTCCAACGAGGCGCTGGCGGTTCACCCGGAGGTCTCTTACGCACTATTTAAGGCCACCGACGGCGAATTCGCTGGCCGCACGTTCATCATGGCTGAAAACCTGCTGGGTACCCTGGAAAAGGAGCTGGGTGAGGCGCAGGTGCTGGGCACCTTCACCGGCGCGCAGCTTGAGGGCTTTAAGTACGAGCCGATCTTCGGATTTTTCCCAGACCTGCGCAATGCCTACCAGGTACTGTTGGCGGACTACGTCACCACCGAAGACGGTACGGGTGTTGTCCACCAGTCGCCCGCCTTTGGTGAAGACGATATGAATACCACCAACGAGTACGACATCGAGTTGGTGGTCCCAGTGGATGAGGACGGTAAGTTCACCTCCCAGGTGCCGCCGTACGAGGGTCAGCTGGTCTTCGATGCGAATAAGTCCATCATCAAGGACCTCAAGGCCGCTGGGCGAGTGGTGCGCCACGTCACCATCGAGCACTCCTACCCGCACTCTTGGCGCTCGGGCGAGCCGCTTATCTACATGGCGCTGCCCGCATGGTTTGTGAAGGTCACCGAATTCCGCGATCGCATGGTGGAGCTTAACCACAACAAGATCGAGTGGCTGCCGGAGCACATCCGCGATGGCCAATTTGGCAAGTGGCTGGAAGGCGCCCGCGACTGGAATATCTCCCGCACCCGCTACTGGGGCGCGCCCATCCCAGTGTGGATGTCCGATAATGACGAGTACCCGCGCATGGACGTCTACGGCTCTTTGGATGAGCTGGAGAGGGACTTCGGCAAGCGCCCGGAGTCGCTGCACCGCCCGCACATCGATGAGCTGACCCGCCCCAACCCGGATGATCCCACCGGTAAGTCCACGATGCGCCGCGTGCCGGACGTGCTGGACTGCTGGTTCGAATCCGGCTCCATGCCGTTTGCGCAAAAGCACTACCCGTTTGAAAATAAGGAGTGGTTTGAAACCCACTCGCCGGCGGACTTCATCGTGGAGTACTCCGGGCAAACCCGCGGTTGGTTCTACCTGCTGCACGTGCTGTCCACTGCGCTCTTTGATCGCCCGGCATTCAAGAAGGTCGTGGCCCACGGCATCGTCTTGGGCAATGACGGGCTTAAGATGTCCAAGTCCAAGGGCAACTACCCGGATGTCAACGAGGTCTTTGACCGCGATGGTTCCGATGCCATGCGCTGGTTCCTGATGTCCTCGCCCATCCTGCGCGGCGGCAACCTCATCGTTACCGAGCAGGGTATCCGCGAGGGCGTGCGCCAGGCGCTGCTTCCCATCTGGAATGCGTACACCTTCCTGCAGCTCTACGCCGAGCAGGAGGCGAAGTTCGATACGAGCTCCACGCACGTGCTCGACCGCTACATCCTGGCTAAGACCCACGACCTTGTGGCCAACGTCGATGCAGCGCTGGCGGGGACCGATATCGCCACCGCCACCGAAGAGGTGCGCCTTTTCGCTGACGTGCTGACCAACTGGTACGTCCGCCGCTCCCGCGATCGCTTCTGGGGCGGCGAGGATGCCAACCCGGAGGCCTTCAATACCCTCTACACCGTGTTGGAGACCACCACGTGCGTGGTTGCCCCGTTGCTTCCGCACGTCGCCGAGGTCATCTACCGCGGCCTGACCGGTGAGCGCTCCGTCCACCTGGCTGATTTCCCCAAGGCCGAGGACTACCCCGCGGATGCGGACCTGGTGTCTGCCATGGACGCTACCCGCGCGGTGGCATCGGCTGCGTCCTCGGTGCGCAAGGCCAATAAGCTGCGCAACCGCCTGCCGCTGCCGAAGCTCACCGTGGCCTTCGCGGGTTCGCAGAGCCTAGCGGACTTCGCCGACATCATCCGCGACGAGGTCAATGTCAAAGAGGTTGAGCTTACTGACGATGTCGATTCCGTCGGTACCTTCCAGGTGGTCTGCAACGCCAAGGTTGCCGGCCCGCGCTTGGGCAAGGATGTCCAGCGGGCCATCAAGAATCTTAAGGCGGGCAACTACGAGCGTCGCGGCGATGAGGTCGTGGTTGACGGGGACATCGTCTTGAGCCCTGAGGAATACACCGAGCGTTTGCAGGCGGCGAACCCGGACTCCACGGCCCGCATCGAGGGCCTGGATGGCCTCGTCGTCCTGGATACCGAGGTTACCGAAGAGCTCGAGGCCGAAGGCTGGGCCGCCGATGTCATCCGTGGCTTGCAGGATGCCCGCAAGAACTCCGGCTTCGACGTATCTGACCGCATCTCCGTGGTCCTTTCCGTGCCCGAAGAAAAGAAGGAGTGGGCGCTGCGTCACGCTGACACCATCGCTGGCGAGGTGCTGGCTACGGAGTTCTCCGTAGTCACCGAGCAGCTTGCCGATGCCCACGATATCCTCACCGGAGTCACCGCCACCGTAGCCAAGAACTAAGAGCACACAGGCTAAACGTTAAGCGGCCCGGCCGGATGCTATCTACAGCGTTCGACTGGGCCGCTTTGCGCACTTATCAATCGGTGGGTTCAATATGCGTAAGAATTTGACGCGGGCTTGTTTTAGGGACCGGTAAGGCGGTACCAGGTACCGGGGTGGCGGTAGCCGCCCGGTAGCCGGTTTTACCCCCGCTTATCGTTTGGACCGTTGACGTTGCTTGAGCTGTTTGCTAAGTGTTCCCCTTTCTTCTTGGAAGTCGTCACGGGTGCGCATGTCTTCACCGATGAGGGTGAGTTTGCTGCCGTTGTTTGCAAGTCGGGATAGGACAGCGTCGGCGATCGCGTTTTCACTAAAGACGCTGTACCAGTATTCCGGCTCGTGCTGGCTGACGATGACGGTTGAGGAATGCTCCCGCTTGACCAGGAGGTTGAATACCTGGGCTAAGGCGAAGGCAGATACGTCCGTGGCCAGGAAGTCGTCGATGACCAACACAGCCGGCTTTGTCAGTTCCTCAAGGAGGGCTTTGCGCTCATAGGCAGCGTCGGCTGTGGCGTCGAACTCGTCGGCTAAGTCGGCGAGTCTAAAGTAGCGTGCGGTTAGTTTATGCCGGCACGCAGCCACGGCTAGGCCTTGGGCGAGGAAGCTTTTGCCGGTGCCGGTAGCTCCCACGATGGTTAGATCTCTGCCGTAGGTAATCCAGTCGCAGGTAGCTAACCGCTCAATACGGTCTGGAGTGATCCCTCGGTTGCTGTGTGCTTCAAAGCGTTCCAAAGCCGCAAGCGCGTTGGGTAGCTTGGCGGCTTTGACGAGTTTTTCGATTACTTTCGAATCACGTGCAGCTACCTGAGCATCGAGAGCTTCTTTGATCTTGTCTTCAAAGGAGTCCAAGTCACGACTGGGATCGTTGACGATCTCCTGCAGCGTCGTGGCAAACACACGCATCCCGCGAAGAGAACCGAGCAGTTCGAAGTCTTCATCGGTAAGAGCCATGGCTATACCTTCCATTCTTTATCAGTGAAGGCAAACGCCCCGGCCCCGCGTACATGCGACACAGAGTCCGGCGTGTCCGCCGTGGGCTGTTGGCGGTGCGCACGCGTAGTGTCGATGGCCGTCGACAGTGGTACATCGGTGGGCAAATACGCCTGTGCTGCGGCCTGTTTTAGATCCTTGAGCTCTTGGGCTACTTTGTTGACGCTGGGGACTGCTTTGCGCGATAACAGCTGACCACAGGCTTGTTCGAGTTCGATTCGGGAGTAATCCTTCGATAGGTTCAGTACGCCCAGAACGCTAGAATATGCTTGGGCTTCGACTTTACGAGCGTTAAACATCTGGCCGATGAGCTGTGCTGTCGCGGTCCCAATACTTTTCGCCCAGTCTTCCAAGCGTTGCCGGTTCCACTGGGTGTTTAAGTCCTTATGGTTGTCGGGGACATGCTCATCCAAGGTGGAGTAGCCATAATTAGCAGGGGCAATACGATGTGAAGCAACAATCTCACCGTCGTAGAAGACATCCAGATAGTCATCAAAAAGTTGCACGTCGACGAACTTGCCCGCTAGCTTCCACGGCACTGAATACCAGTGATTGGCGATCCGGATGTGGTAGTTCATTGCGACCTTGGACTTCTTCCACCGCGACCACGACCACCGCCGGTCGGGCAATGGGCGCAGCAGCTGTTGCTCATGGTCTTCAAACAACTGGCGACGAGAGATATCCTGCCCGCGGAAGGGACGGCGATCGTTGATGAAATCGCTTTGGTCCTCGAGGGCCTTATTGAGCATGTCGAAACTGTAGAACTCCTGGTCGTCGAGGTATTCCACGCACCATTGCTGGGCAATATCCACGGCCTTTTCAACATTCGCCTTATACCGCGGCCGGTAGCCTTTCGCCGCAGTAATACCTATCTGATAGAAATCGGCAAATGTAGAATACTCCGCAACCGGGATACGCCCCCGCAGCCCACAGGAAATCTGTTGCGTGGCTGTGAGCGCGTTATCCGGGATCAACCGCAGCGGACAACCACCGAAATACTCCAAAGCCGCACGGTGGGCTAAAAGCCACGACCGCATTTTTTGATCCGGCCACGCCGATACATGCATCATCCCTGAGTGCGGCAATGAAGCTACAAACAAGTGCGCGGTAACCCGCTGGCCTGAGACAGGATCCACAACGACCATTCCATCGCCCGACCAGTCCACCATGAGCTCGTCACCGGGATCGTGATTCAGTGGCGCTGACAGCTGATGAACATCGACATAATGCTCAAACAGCGAACAGTACTGTCGATACGAATAATGACGCTGACCAGTACCAACAGGGAACTCCAGGTACTTGGCGTGCGCGACTTTCAACGTCACGCGCTTGCCAGAGACCATCCGCTCAGCAACCTTTTTGAAATCCGGTGCGAGGAACTCCGCATCGTTGCGACGCCGGTTATCCGGAAATAGCTCCTCTAACTGGGCATTCGACAATCCAGCAATCCCACGAGCATCGAGTCGATGGTCCCTTACAACGCGACTGGCCTTATCAATCGTCGACTTCGAGACCCCTAAATCGGCTCGAATCTGGTTCCAGGAACGATTCCCGGCAACCAAGGCAAACATGATGGCACGGTAATCCGTCACCACCATCACTCCTTCCACGTGAACGCGACCCACGCGTACACACTGCGTGGGCCGTCCACTAAAGAGTGCCTAAAAACTACCCCCGGTACCCGATATCCGCACCGGTCGGTACTCGATACCGCCCTACCGGTACTAAATAGCGTCGCGCGTCACAGGTGGGCGCGCCAGCCGTGAATCACGTTGATGAGGCAGCATGCGGCGAGAAGGGAGCCGATGAGGAATAGCGCCGTGAAGCCAATGTAGGGGGCTAGGGCGCTGAAGGCCATGGGAATAAAGAAGCCGGTATAGGACACGGAATAGAACACGGCGGTAAGGCCGGCGAGGTCATCTTTTCCGGCGATGCGCTGGACCTCGGAAAGGCCGGCGACAAGTGCTAGGCCGTAGCCGGCGCCCATGACGGCGGCGCTGGTGATACCGAGCGGGAGGGAAAGCGTGCGCGCGGCGATGGCGCCGAAGATGGTGCCGGCGGTAATGACGGCCATGGCAACGGCGGAGGCCCGGGCGGAGCGGTGGGTATCGATGACCTTGCCAAACATTTGGATGCCGACGCCGCAGCCCAGCGTAATGACGGTCATGAGGCCGGAAAAGGCGATGGGGGCATCGCCGGCGGAATCGGAAAGCAGCTGGGGCAAGAGGGCATAGGCAGCACCCGCGCAGCCGAATACCCAGGGGGCTACGGGAAGGACGATGCGGGAAAAACGGCGGTGCGCGGCAGAAGGAATGTGCAGCATGTGCAACATATCGCGGATGCTTAAATCCAGGAACGTGTCCTTGACGGTTGCGCCGCGGGGCGGGCGGGTCTCAGGGGTCTTCAACAGCCACACCGCGGTAATAACGGTGAGCAGGATGTGCAAGACATAGGCCAAGTGGGTGGGCCACGGGCCCCATTGCGCCAACACCGAGGCCAGGGCGGCGCCGATAAGGAAGCCCACGGTAAGGCACATCGATGCCTTTCGGGGACCTGCGGCGGGGTCACCGCCGGAGCGGGTGATGAGCTCGGAAATCCAGGTGGAGCCGACCGCCATGACGATGCCCAGCGCCAGGCCACACAGCACGCGGCCGGCGGCGATGATGAGGGGTTCTTCGGGCGCGATGGACAGCAGGAACGACCCGGCCAGGGAGAGCGGTGCGGCGGGCAGCATCGTGGGGCGGCGGCCGATATAGTCCGACAGTGGCCCGGAGATAAGCAGTGCGGGCACGATGCCGATGACGTAGGCCGCCAGGAGGCCGTTGACGGTGACCTGCGAGAAGTGGGATTGCTCGCGGTACATCACGAGCAGGGGAGTAAATTCATTGCCACCCCAGGCAACGGCCACCATGCTGCCTGCAACGGGTAACCAGTCGCGATTGGCGGGGTCTTGACTCATAGTTGATCCTTCGAATTTTTCAGGTGCGAGCGGAGTGCAGAAAGGTAGGCGGGCAGGTTGGCGGTGCGGAGGGCATCGGCAAGCACGCGGTGCTGATCGACGAACGCGCGGGCCCGCGCCACATTGCGCCCGATGGCGGTGGCGGTAAAGCGCTGCTGGCGCTCGCGCAGCTGGTAGCCAACATTGGCCAGCAGGCTATTGCCGGCGCTATCCATGATGATTTGGTGGAATTGGGCATCCAGGCGCGTGTATTCGCGGAGATCCTCGGCATCCAAAGCGGCGTCTTGGGCCGCAATGTTTTCTTGCAGGCGCTTGGCGATGCCCCCACGTTCTGCCTCGCCTAGCTCGCAGATCTTTTCGGCACTGTGGGCATCGACAAGCAGGCGAGCCTCGTAGACCTCCCGGATTTCTTGGGGGCTAATTGGCACAACCAGCGCGCCGCGCTTGGGATAAAGCTGCAAAAAGCCCTCGAGCTCCAGGCGCAGGAAAGCCTCGTGAGCCGGGGTCCGGCTGACTCCTACCTCGGCCGCGAGCGCGGCTTCTGACAGCATTTGCGTGGAATCGATGGTGCCGTCGATGATCCTTTCTTTAACCAATTCATAAACCCGCTCCGCGGCAGGCTGCATGCTTGTATCGCTCATGCATACATCTTGCATACAAGTTAGTTTAAGCGTCAACCTATTCCCAATTCCGGGGTTGGCGTGGCTTAGACTGGAGGGCATGCAACGTTGGGTCTTACACATCGATATGGATGCGTTTTTCGCCTCCGTCGAGCAACTGACCCGACCGACTTTGCAGGGCCGGCCGGTGCTCGTCGGTGGGGTTGGCGGCCGCGGGGTCGTCGCCGGCGCGTCCTATGAGGCGCGCGAGTACGGCGCGCACTCGGCGATGCCGATGTATCGCGCCCAGCAATTGGTGGGCCTGCGCGCGGTGGTGGTCAGCCCGCGCCGGGCGGTGTATTCGGCGGCCTCGCGCCGGGTATTTGAGATCATTTCTCAGCACGTCGAGGTCATCGAGCAGCTATCCATCGATGAGGCCTTTATGGAGCCAGAGGCGCTGGTGGGTGCGACGGCGGACGAGGTACAACAGTGGGCGGACGGCCTGCGCGCGCTCATCCGCGAGGAAACGGGCCTGCCGTGTTCCATCGGTGCGGGCTCCGGCAAGCAATTTGCCAAGATCGGCTCCGGTGAAGCCAAACCCGATGGCACCTATGTCATCCCAGCGGAAAAGCAGCTGGAGATGCTCCATCCGCTCGCGGTGGGGAAGCTGTGGGGCGTCGGGCCGGTTACGGAGGCCAAGCTCAAGGGCATCGGGGTGGAGACCATCGGCGCGCTGGCCGCCATGACCCAAAAGGAGGTGGAAATCTCCATCGGCAGCGTCGTCGGATTGCAGCTGTGGCAGCTGGCGCAAGGCATCGACGATAGGGAAGTGGCACCGCGCGCGATTTCCAAGCAGATCTCCACGGAGCATACCTATTCCAAGGACCTGCTGACGGTACCGGATGTGGATGCGGCGATTACCCGCGCGGCCGAGGGCGCGCATCGCCGCCTGCTTAAAGATGGCCGCGGCGCGCGAACCGTGACGGTCAAGCTGCGAATGGCAGATTTCCACATCGAATCGCGCTCGACCACCCTGGCCTATGCCACCGATGACCTAGAGGTATTGACTGCCGCCGCCTTCAAGCTGGCCCGCTACCCGGATGAGCTGGGCCCCATCCGCCTGGTGGGGGTGAGCTATTCCGGGCTGGAAGCCGCGCGCCAAGACGTACTGTTTCCGGAGCTCGACCGCGAAATCGTGCGGCCCGTGCTGCCGGATAGCGACTATGAAACGGGCGTGAGCGATGACTCCCCGCCACCGGCGCCGACCACCGTCGTGGTCGAAGACGATGTGGAGGATCAGTGGCGCGCCACCCAAGACGTCTACCACCCGGATTTTGGCCACGGGTGGATCCAGGGCACCGGGCACGGGGTGGTCAGCGTGCGTTTTGAAACCCGTTCGACCGGGCCTGGCCGCACTAAATCCTTCGCCGCTAGCGACCCAGAGTTGGTGCCGGCCGACCCGCTCGATTCCTTAGACTGGCAGGACTGGCTGGAAACCCAAGACTAGATAGCAACATAGCGCTTGGGATCAGGGTTTTGCCGGAATACCTCGGCAGGATTCGTGCCTGTGGCCAGCGCTGCGGCCAAAAGAATACGCGCCTGGCTGGGCCTGAAGGCCCCCGCGTTGATCGCGCCCAGGCTGCGCAGGCTCGCGCCGCCGCCATCGCCGCCATAGGACATCGCGGTCGCGCCGTACGGGGTGCGGGTGGAAATGACGACGGGGAGGTCGTCGCTGAGGGCATCGGCAAGCGCGCGGCCCATATCCCCACTCATATTGCCCGCGCCCATGGCCTCGATGACGAGGCCGGCGGCGGAAGTGCGGGCGGCATCGACAAGCACGCGCCCCGCGCCGGGGTAGGCAGGGATGATTTCTACCGGGTGCGGCGCCAAGGGCTGCGGCTGCAGCCGCGGGGTGGCATCCGGGACCCGCAGGGACTCAAAAGCGCGCAGGTCGAAGGTGTGCTGCTTGCGGGCCCCGCGCGCCGGGATGGTCATGCCGCCAAAGCGGATGAAGACGCCGGGCTGCCCGCTGCGGGCGAGCTCGCGCGCATCGTGGAGATTGCGCGGGCCATCCGGGTGCGGGTGATCGTAGGAGCGCTGCGCGCCGGTGAGCACGATGGGCGTATCGTCGGCGCAAAAAATTTCCAGCGCCATCGCCGTCTCCTCCATGGAATCGGTGCCGTGGGTGATGATGACGCCGTCGATGTCCGCGCGGGCGGTCTGCTCGTTGACTACCGCGATGAGCTCGTCGAGGTCCGCGAGCGTAATAGAAGAGGAATCGAGCTGGCGAAATTCCACCACTTCGGCGTCGATATCGGCCGCGAGCTGCGCGCCGGTGACGGTGGGGACGAGGGAACCATCCCACACAGTGGTGCAGGCAATCGTGCCGCCGGTGGCGATGAGGGCGAGGTTAGTCATGCTTCCCAGAATAAAAGAAGACGCGCCGAGGCGGCAGGCGCGGACCAGAAAAGCTGGTGCAAATGTAAACTGATGGGAGTTTATACCCCAGACGTGAGGAGTGAGAAGTGAAATTCCGCAAATTTGGTGCCGCGTGCCTCGCATTGAGCGCGGCGGCCGCCCTGTCCGCCTGCTCTTCTGATGACGAGCAAGAAGACACCACCAAGAACAGTGAATCCAGCGAATCCGCGTCCGCTGACGGCGACTCCGCGGCCCCCGCACGGCCAACCGCCGCCGATTTGAACGCCATCCTGGCAAAGGCCACGGATCCGGAGGCATCGCAGGAAGAAAAGACCGCCACCGTGGAAGGCGGCGAATCCGCCCCGGAGATCTTTGACACCATGGCGCGCTCTAAGGAGGAATCCGGCGCGGAGTTCGCGGTCGTGGATCCGGTTTTGCCCGGCTATGACCCGCAGTCCGTGCTGACCACGGTGAATTTCTCCACGGCCGATGGCCAGGAGCAGACCGCGGACCAGGTGGAGTTCATTTATCAGGACGGCACCTGGAAGCTATCGAAGACCTGGGCCTGCACGCTGATCCAAAACACGGTGCCGCCTGAGCAGGTGCCGGAGATGTGCGCCGATACCGGTGCGGGCGCGCTGCCTGCCGATGAGGGCGACGGCGCACCAGCCCAGGGCGATGCCCCCGCGGCCGGCGCAGAACAGGCGCCTGCCGAAGCTCCCGTAGAGGCCCCCGCCGAGTAAGTCCTGTTACTCGGAAAACGCCAGCTCCGTCAGGCTTGATTGCACGACGCGCAGGTCTGAATCGGCGGTGCCGTAGGTTACCTTCGTATCGAAGGAGACGTCACCGCCCACGGGGAGCGGTTTCGTTAGATCTACCGTGATGCTGCCCGAGGAGTTGGTGGAAGAATCCAGCACGTCGAGTTCCTTATCTTCTAACTCCGTGCCCTCGGCCTGACCTTCGAAGGATAATGCGCCCAGGGTGGGGCGTTGTTCCACCTCGACGGATAGCGTGACGCGGTCACCATCGATGGACTTGACCGTATAGCGGGTCGTCTGCAAGAGCGTGGATTCCCCTGTCACGCGCGAATCTACCGTCCACGTCGCGCCGGTGCCCACCTCTTCTTCCGGAAAGACGATGGGCAGCGCGGTCAGCTTCATGATCGCCTGTTCGACGGTGCCGCGCGCCTCATCGCTCGCCTCCTGCGGGGCGGCCAAGCGCAGGGAATTCATCTGGCCGTTGTCTTGGCCGCGCCAGCCAAATTGGAACCCGTCAGCGGAAGAGACATCGGTATCGCCGGAGTATTCCGGATCCCCTGCGGTGACAAACGCGTTGCGCGAGGCCGGCAATTGGTCCTCGACGTCCTCGGTGGCTTTATCCACGGAAGCTGAAAGCGGCAGGGTAGTGGTCTCCTTATCCACGTCGGCGGCCTGGAAATCGGCCGCGGCGGATTTATTCAGCAAATCCTGCGAAAATCCCTCCGTGGCGCGGTAGGTTACCTCCTGCGAGGAATCGATGTCGTGATATTCCAGCAATTTCTTCTCACCGGTTCCGGCCTCTTCGACGGTCAGGCGCGGGGCATCGATAGTCAGGCCGACGGGCTGTTCCACGGCGGGGCCGGGGGTCTCATAAGAACAGGCGCTTAGCGCTACGGCGACGGCGGAAAGGGCTGTAAAAACTTTGACTCGAAACACGCTTACCAAAATACCGGACGCTCCTGATTAGAATGATGTGGGTGAGCCAAAAACGAAGGAGTCAGACAGGTCTTATCGCCGCGGTGGTCATCGCCGTGGCGGTTGTGGATCAAGCCGTAAAACAACTTATGCTGACCGTCCTGACGGAGGGTGTGCCGCACTATGTCATCGGGGACTGGTTCAGGTTTACCCTGCTCTTTAACCCGGGCGCGGCGTTTTCCATCGGTGGCGAGGGATCGACCTGGCTGTTTACCACCATTCAATTGGCGTTCGTCTTAGGCGTTGCCATAGCCGCCCCGCGCATCCACAATACGGGCCAGGCGCTGGGGTTGGCGCTCATTGCCGGCGGGGCATTGGGCAATTTTGCAGACCGCATCTTCCGCGAACCCGGCTTTTGGTTCGGTCACGTCGTGGACTACATCTCGGTCGGCTCGTTCGCGGTCTTTAATATCGCAGATGCGGCCATTACCTGCGGCGTCGTCATCTTCATCGGCGCCATGCTAATTGCGGAACGGAGGGCGGAAAATGAATAGGCAATTGCGCAGTTTCCCCATTCCAGAAGGCTTGGAGGGCATGCGTGCCGATGCCGCGCTTGCCAAGCTCCTCGGCCTCTCCCGCTCGGCCACTGCCCAGCTGTGCGCCGAGGGCGGGGTCACCGTGGATTCGCAGGAGCTGGGTAAATCCGAACGCCTTGCTTCTGGCCAGGTGGTCTCGGTCCTGCTCCCAGAGCCGGAAAAGCCCTTGCTGCCGCGCGAGGAGCTGGTGGAGGGCATGGACGTTTTATATAGCGACGCCGATATCATCTGCGTGCACAAACCCGTGGGCGTCGCCGCGCACCCGAGCGTGGGCTGGGATGGGCCGACGGTCATCGGCGGGCTGCGCGCGGCAGGGTACAACGTGGCCTCGCTAGGCCCCACCGAGCGGCAGGGCATCGTCCACCGCCTGGATGTGGGCACCTCCGGGGTCATGGTGGTGGCTTCCTCAGGGCGCGCCTACTCGGCGCTCAAGCAGGCATTTAAGTCCCGCACCGTGAAAAAGACCTATCACGCGGTGGTCCAGGGCCTGCCCGATCCGATCGAAGGCACCATCGATGCTCCCATCGGCAGGCACCCGAAATCGGGCTGGAAATTCGCCGTGCTTGACGATGGCAAGGCCGCGGTCACCCATTACCGCCTCATCGAGGCCTTTCGCGAGGCCAGCCTCATCGAGGTGCACTTGGAAACCGGCCGCACCCACCAGATCCGCGTCCACATGTCCGCCACCGGGCATCCCTGCGTCGGCGATCCCATGTACGGCTCGAATCCGCAGCTTTCTGCCCGCCTGGGCTTGGAGCGCCAGTGGCTGCATGCGGTGCAGCTAGGTTTTACCCACCCCGGCACCGGGAAGTGGTTCGAGGCCCGCGCGCCCTACCCCGATGACCTGCAGCATGCCCTGGAGCGACTGCAGGGATGAGAAAGTTTTATTGGCGGCGCCGCCTAGCGGCACTGGTGCTGGTGCTGGTGGCGGGCGTGGTGGCTCTGGTGCTTTTTGGCACGCTGGGCACGCAGGCATCCACGCGCGTGCAAGGCGACCAGCTGGGCCCGGACGGGGAATCGCGCGCGGAGTATATTAAGCGCGTTAATTCCATGGACATCGATCCGGATGCCGCCACGTATGCACTGGTCACCTTCGATACCGAGCTGCCCCCTGTCGCCGTCGCCGCCGCGCTGACTGATATTCCGCGCATGGACGCCATCCTGATGGGCTCGACCGCGCCTATCGCGGTGCCGGAGCCCGTCGCCGGCGAGGATCGCGCCGCGGTGATTAACCGCACCTTCGACCGCATAGGTGCGTCCTACGGCCAGCGCCCCAGCGCGGTCAGCGCCGCCGTGGTGTGGGGCACGGGCACCCAGCTTGCCGATGTCGCCTCCCTCCCCGCCGTCGCCGCCGTCGAGCCCGCGCCTGCCGATGCCGCCTGGGGTAGCTTCGCCGTGCGCCCACCCAGCTAAAATTGCCATCCTGAACGCTTCGCCGCGCGGGGTGTGGGGTGGCGGCTTAGCATCGGGGACATGGAACACATTCGGGCATATATTGCGGCTTTAAACTCGGCGATGGATATCCTCGCCGAGGCCGCTGATATGCCCGCCTCCGAGCTGACCGCCGCCGGCATGCCGGATGCCGCCGCCGAGTCGATAGCCCACCTTGCCCAGATTTATTTCGGGCCGACCAGCTTTACGCGCCGCCAGCGCCGGGCGGTCGAGGGAGCGCGGTGCAATGGGCATTCGCTGCCGACGTTGGAGGTCATCGAAAAGCACGCCCGCCGCGCGCCCACCCAAGCTCGGGCCTGGGCCCTGCGCGCTGAACTTGCCCAGGTATCCGCCGATACCCAGGCGATGGACAAGCTCGCCCGCAAGAAGGTGCGCGCGCTGCGCCCGCCGCGCGAACCCAAACCAGGGGTGAGGCTGCGCCGCCGCGCCGCGGGCAAACCATGGACGCTAACGATTACAGGTAGCTCCAGCCTCGTCGCGGAGCTGCATAACCAAGCAGCCACGCTTGCCGATGTCGCCGCCCTCTTCCACTCCGGCGCCTCCACTTCCACCGTGCGCACCAACGTGGTAATCCCGCTGGATAAGTTGAGCGCCATCGCGCAGGGCGATAAAGACGTCACGGTCACCATGACCAACGGCGCGCAGATAAGCGGCGCCGAGCTGGCCCAGCGCGCAATGGCGGAGGAAGGTTTTATTACCCTTCTCCACCCCGTGGAGGGGCCGGTGAACCTGTACCGCATGCGGCGCGGGGCAACGTGGAAGCAATTTATGATGGCCGCCGCCGAAAACCCCGTCTGCCCGGCGCGCGGGTGCCACCGCCCAGCCGATGAGTGCCAAGTCCACCACATCTATAGCTGGGCCGGCGGCGGGTGGACCAATGCCAAGAACCTCACCGTCGCGTGCCCGCATCACAACGGCCGCAATGACGACGACCGCGCCGCCCGCCCCCGCAATGGCCGCTTCGAACGCGTGCACGGCGGCGTGCGGTGGATTAAACCCTGGCAGCCGCCACCGCCGGACCTTGTTGATACTGGCCCCAGTTAACCCGCGGCTTTGGGCCCAAGGCCCGCCCCTCGGCGGCGACCATTACGCGCCGTTTTCCTGCGCGCGCAACCATTTCGCATTCTCCCGCGCCGCGCACTCTTGCGCGGCGCGCTTTGGCGAACGCGAATGAGATCCGCAATGTAGATGCTGACCGCTACGCCGATGATGCCGAAACCAATCCACCGGTGCGTGGAGAAGTGCTCTTGGGTGACAAAGAGCGCCCACAGCATCTGCATGATGGGGGTGAGGTATTGGAGCATGCCGATCGTCGACAAGCGCAGCGTCCGCGCGCCTTGGGCAAAGCACAATAGTGGCAGCGCGGTGATCAGGCCGGCGCTGATTAAGAGCAGCATGTGTGGCGTGCCTTCCGAAGTGAACGTGCCGTGGCCCGCCTGCTCGATCCACACGATATAGGCGATGGCAACGGGGAGACCACCAAAGCCTCCGCCGCGACCGAGACCGCTGCCGATACCCGCACCTGCTTCTTGATAAGCCCGTAGATGCCAAACGATGCCGCCAACAGCAGCGAGATATACGGCGCCTGGCCGGTAAAGAAGGTCAGATACAGCACCGGGATTGCCGCCACGGCGACGGTGGTCGCCTGCCATGGGCGCAGCTGCTCCTTTAAGAAGATCATGCCGAGCGCCACCGATACCAGGGGATTGATGAAATAGCCTAAAGCGGCATCGGCCACGTGATCGGTATTAATCGCCAGCACATAGGTGCCCCAGTTGACCGTGATAAATACGCCCCCGGCGGCAAGCCAGCCCCACGTGCGCTTGTCCATGCGGACCAATTCGCGCCAGCCACCGCTGAATACTAAAAATGCCGTGACGATAACCGCGGTCCACAACACGCGGTGGGCGAGGATTTTTAGCGGCGTGGCCGGCAGCAGGAGCGGGAAGAACGCGGGGAAGAACCCCCACATGATGTATGCGGCAAGCGTGTAGATCATCACCGCATAATATCGTCATCTTGACCGCCCCGCTAAGATGACCGCATGGCCAAAAACTCCTCCTTCGTCCACCTGCATAACCATACCGAGTTCTCCATGCTGGACGGCATGGCCAAGGTCGATATGTTGGCTGATGAGGTGGTCAAGCAAAACATGCCCGCCGTGGGCATGACAGACCACGGCAATATGTATGGATCCGATGCCTTTTATAAGCGCATGACCAGCGCCGGGGTTAAACCCATCATCGGCATCGAGGCCTACATGGCCCCGGAATCGCGCTTTAATAAAAAGCGCGTGCTGTGGGGCACCCCCGACCAAAAGCGCGACGATGTCTCCGCCTCGGGCGCGTACTTGCACCAGACGATGATCGCGGAAAACGCCACCGGGCTGCGCAACCTGTTCACCTTGTCCTCGCTCGCCTCCTACGAAGGCCAGCTGGGAAAGTGGCCGCGCATGGATGCAGAGCTCATCGCCGAGCATGCCGATGGCATCATCGCCACCACCGGCTGCCCATCCGGCGATGTGCAGACCCGCCTGCGCCTCGGTCAATTCAACGAGGCCCTCGAGGCCGCGGCGATGTGGCAAGACATCTATGGCAAGGACAACTTCTTCTTGGAGTTGATGGACCATGGGCTGGACATCGAAAAGCGCACGCGCGATGGGCTGCTCGAAATCGGCCGCAAGCTGGACCTGCCGCCGCTGGTGACCAATGACTGCCACTACGTGTTGGAGTCCCAGGCGCCGGCGCACGAGGCCATGCTGTGCGTGCAGACCGGTAAGACGTTCATGGACCCGGACCGCTTCAAGTTCGGCGGTACCGGCTACTACATCAAGTCCGCCGCGCAGATGCGCGATACCTGGGATGACCTGATTCCCGATGGCTGCGATAACACCCTGTGGATTGCCGAGCGCGTGCAAGACTACAGCGAGGTGTGGGAGGAACACACCCACGACCGCATGCCCATTGCCGATGTCCCCGAGGGCCACACCCCCACCTCCTGGCTGACCCACGAGGTGATGGAGGGGCTGCAGCGGCGGTTCCCCGGGCGCGATGTGCCGGAGGAGTATATCGAGCGCGCCAAGTACGAGATTTCCGTGATTGAGATGAAGGGCTACCCGTCCTACTTCCTCATCGTGGCGGAGCTTATTAAGTATGCGCGTTCGGTGGGCATTCGTGTTGGGCCCGGCCGTGGTTCTGCGGCGGGTGCGCTCGTGGCTTATGCACTGACCATTACCAATATCGATCCGCTGGAACATGACCTGCTCTTCGAGCGCTTTTTGAACCCCGAGCGCCCGTCCGCGCCCGATATCGATATCGACTTCGACGATCGCCGCCGCGGCGAGATGATTACCTATGCCGCCGAGCGCTGGGGCGAGGACAAGGTTGCCCAGGTCATTACCTTCGGCACGGTGAAAACCAAGCAGGCCATCAAGGACTCCGCCAAGGTGCACTTTGGCCAGCCCGGCTTCCAGATGGCTGACCGCATCAACGGCGCACTGCCGCCGGCGATTATGGCGAAGGATATTCCGTTGCGGGGCATTACTGACCCCGACCACGAGCGCTATTCCGAGGCCGCCGAGGTCCGCCAGATGGTGGAATCCGACCCGGATGTGAAAAAGATTTATGACACCGCGCGCGGCTTGGAGGGCGTTGTTCGCCAGGCTGGTGTGCACGCCTGTGCTGTGATTATGGCCTCGGTGCGGTTGATGGACCACATCCCGATGTGGAAGCGGCCTGCCGATGGCGCCTATATCACCGGCTGGGATTACCCCGCCTGCGAGGCCATTGGCCTGCTGAAGATGGACTTTCTGGGCCTGCGCAACCTCACCGTTATCGGCGATGCCATCGAAAACATCAAGCGCAACCGTGGCGAAGAAGTGCAGCTCGAGCAGCTGCATGCCGATGACCCCAAGGTCTCCAAGGTCTATGACCTGCTCTCGCGCGGGGATACCTTGGGCGTGTTCCAGCTGGACTCCGGCGGTATGCAGGAGTTGCTCAAGCGCATGAAGCCTACCGGCTTCAAAGACATCGTGGCCTCCTTGGCCCTGTACCGTCCTGGCCCGATGGGCGTCAACGCCCACTGGGATTATGCCGACCGCAAGAACGGGCGTAAGGAAATCACCCCGATCCACCCTGAACTCGAGGAACCGCTGAAGGAAATCCTGGATGAGACGTATGGTCTCATCGTCTACCAGGAGCAGATCATGCGTATCTCGCAGAAGGTGGCGAACTACACCGCCGGCGAGGCAGATGGCTTCCGTAAGGCGATGGGTAAGAAAAAGCCCGAGGTCCTGGCCCAGCAATACGATAAATTCTGGGGCGGCATGCAAGAAAATGGCTACTCTAAATCCGCCATGGATGCGCTGTGGGGGACCATCGAGCCCTTCGCGTCGTACGCGTTTAACAAGTCCCACGCCGCAGGCTACGGGTTGGTCTCGTTCTGGACGGCCTACCTCAAGGCCTACTACGCGCCGGAATATATGGCTGCGCTGTTGACCTCTGTGGGCGATAAGAAGGATAAGTCCGCCATCTACTTGTCGGACTGCCGCCACTTGGGCATTAACGTTTTGCCGCCCTCGGTCAATGAGTCCGAGGAGGACTTCCAAGCTGTGGGCGAGGATATTCGCTTCGGCATGGGCGCTATCCGCAACGTGGGCTCTGAAGTGGTCGAATCCATCATTGCCTCGCGCAAGGCAAAGGGGGCGTTTACGTCCTTTAGCGATTACCTCGACAAGATCGATTTGGCAGCGTGTTCCAAGCGCGTGACCGAGGCGCTGATCAAGGCCGGTGCCTTTGATGATTTCCAGCAGCCGCGCAAGGGGCTGATGCTTATTCACGAGGACGCCGTTGATGCCGTGCAGACCACCAAGAAGGCGGCGGATAAGGGGCAATTCGACCTCTTTGCCGGATTCGGCGGTGGCGACGATGCCTCCTCTGAAGGCGCCTTTGCCATTGATGTTCCGGACGACTCGTGGGATCGCAAGCACGAGTTGGCACTCGAGCGAGAGATGCTGGGTCTCTACGTTTCTGGCCACCCACTTGATGGTTTCGAAGAGGCCCTAGCTGCGCAGACCAATACTCCGCTGACCAAGATCCTCAACGACGAGGTACACAATGGCCAAGAACTCATCATCGGCGGCATCATCTCCGGTGTGGACCGCCGCTTTTCTAAGCGCGATGGTTCCCCGTGGGCGATTGTCACGGTAGAAGACCACAACGGCGCGCAGGTAGAGATCTTGGTGTTCAATAAGGTCTATTCGCTGGCGGCGCCGCATATTGTGGAAGACAACATTATCTTGGCGCGCGTCAACGTGAAGGTGCGCGATGAGCGCCGGTCGCTGTTTTGTTCCGATATTCGCGTTCCCGAGCTGGGTCCAGGCGGTGGCGCGAGCCTGCCGCTGCGCCTGACCATGCGCACGGACCAGTGCACGATGGAAAATATCGCCCGACTCAAGCAGGTCTTGGTTAAAAACCACGGTGAGTCCGATGTCTATCTTGAGCTTGTCGAGGGCGACCAATCCACCACCATGGTCCTCGGTGAGCACCTCCGCGTGGAACGATCGGGCAACCTCATGGGAGACCTGAAGGCCACGATGGGTGCAGGTATTTTGGGATAGAAACTCTCCTGCACCTTCTATGGACACTGTTACCGCCGCTCAGAGAAAGCAATTTCGCTGCACCTGCGGTAACGGTGGGCCAATTGTGAAGACCGCTCGCGTGCAGAGGAATAATTGCGTTTGTCTCAGAAGTTGGCGTGCCGTCCACGACTCGGATTTGTGAAATCGCACAAGCTCCCGCGCGATTACCGCTGGCAATGCAGTACAAGCGGAGCAAGTAGGCGGTGGCTGAAGAGCTGATCGCGCGCCCCAACCGCCACCGCTTTAATACCGAAATCTACGGAAGTAGCTGGCGGACCGGTTCTGGAAGCATCTTATAGAACTGATCGGCTACCTGCGGCATGAAGTGTAGAACACCACTCAACATGGCGCCGAGGGCAATGACGCCAGCGATGATTCCAACGCCCTTCGCGAGGGCCCGAACCCCGGAAAGTGGACACGGGGATTTAATCAAGATGCGATAGTAAGTGTAGCTGATCCGGCGGCTTCGAAGGCGTTCGGCGAGCGATAGCCGCACCACGAGTGCAAGCGCTTGGTGTTGTAGTGCGTGCACCACCGGAACACGTCCCGACGACATACGATCTGACTTGGGAAAACGGACTCGTCCTGGAGGACTTCCCGTTTCAGCGTGGCGTTGAACGACTCCGCCAACGAGTTGTCCGCGCTCGTCCCGATTGCTCCCATCGACTGGGTGACACCGAATCGTTCACACAGCTTCCGGTATTGCCCAGAGGTATAGACGCTGCCATGATCGGAGTGGAAAATCGCCCCGTCAAGGTTGCCTCGGACCCCGTGGGCCATCGTGAGAGCTTCTTCGACCAACTCCGTGCGCATGTGGTCGGCGATCGCGAAACCGGTCAACTGCCGCGAATAGCAGTCGATGACGGTGGCCAGGTACATATTCGACCCGTCCGCGATCGGCAGGTACGTGATATCGCCGACGTAGATGGTGTTCGGTTTCTCCGCGGTGAACCGGCGTTTCAGCAGGTCGGGCAACTTCGGAGCCCGTTTCGCAGACACGGTGGTCTTCACCCGGCGTTTTTTGGTGTAGCCGAACAGGCCCATCTGGCGCATCAACCTGGCGGTGCGCTTGTGATTGAAAAGGTCGTCGTTGGCTGGATCGGAATTGATGGCCGCCGTCACGCGTTTCGCCCCGTAACAACCGTTCTCGGCCGTGAACACGGCCTTGATCCTCGCTCCCAGCACCGCGTCGTCAAGGACGCGTCGCCGGCGGGCAGGAGCAGCTGATTTCCATTTGTAATACGAGGACCGGTTGATCTTCAAAACCTCACATAACCGCTTGACCTCGTAGAGGCCTCGGTTGTCATCAACGAACCGGAAGCGGTTCACCAGTTCGTCTCTTCCGCGAAATATTTGGCCGCCTTGCGGAGAATCTCTCGTTCCTCCCGGAGCTTGGCGTTTTCGCGTTCCAGCACGCGGATGCGTTCGGCGTCGGAGAGTCCTTCAGCAGGCGTGCGTGCGCTGTTGGCTGCGGCAATGGGGCTGGCGACTTTTTCACCGTTGGCGTTGGTTTTGGTGCCGGTGCCGAAGGCGTCGAGCCAGGTGCGCAGGGAGTTGCGGTTGACCCCGAGATCGGAGGCGATCGCGTTGAGCGTTGCTCCGGGGGTCGACTCGTACAACGAGACTGCGTCGCGCTTGAACTGCTCGGTGTAGGTCTTGCGTGGCATGGTGGAAAGGTACCTCACTTCCCCAGCGAGATGCTGGTTTCAAGGTGTCCACCATCTGGGGGTCAGGTCCCGATGCTGCTGGAGCCGTCACCAGGCAGCCATGCCCCGGGGGCATCGTCAGGAGCGTCGCCGTCTTCATCTTGGGAGCCACCGACGAGATCGGCGACAGAAAAGATAGTAGTGGTCCCGGACACCTCGTTGCCGGCGATAAGGAGGGCATCGTCAGTAGGCGAGTCTTCCTTGCTAACGAACGCCAACCCCTCTGGGCCCAAGTCGCCGGCCAAGCTGGTGACGGCAACATTGTCCTCGTCATAGTCCACGGCGAAATCGCGATTGTTGGTATAGGTGACGAACTCGGCATGAGCGGGGTCGGTGACGTCGTAGACGAAAATGCCGCCCACGCGCTCCATGCCGATGAAGGCATAGGTGCGATCGCCAACTGTTCCAATCGTCAGGGCTTCCGGTTCGGGGCCTTTATTATTGGAGCGATCGTCAAAGTCGGGGTCTTCGTTATCGGCATTGAAGTTAAGTCCCTCGATGTCCTTGGTGATTTCCTCGAAGTCGGAACCGGAATCGAAGACGACGTTGCCCTCGGCATCGTAAATGCTAAAGGAGCGGGACCCGAAGGAATACAGGCCATCGAAGCAGCCCTGTTCCTCATTCCACCCAGAGGCATTGCTCAACTTGAGGTTGCCGGCGTATTTCTTGTCCTCGATGCCTTCTGGCAGGTCGACGGAATCACAGACCTGGCCCTCTTCAACAAGATCTTTTAGCTTGACCTCATCGGTGTAGCCGCCCCAATCGCGGGCATCGCCCTCATTGGCGGTGGCGAAGTAGGTCTGGCCGTTGGTTTGAAAGGCACCAATCGAATCCGGCATGGATAGCCCTTGCACAGGGATCGTGCGCAGCTTTGCCGCGCCGTCCTTATTGGAGGGATCGATGGGGACAACGGAGTGGTCCGCGATGTGGGCGGGCAGCACCTTTTCTACGGTGGCGGAGGCGATATCGACCACGCCGATGGCGTTGTTTTCTTGCAAGGTGACATAGGCCTTGCCATCGGCGGAGGAAATATACTCCGGCTCGAAGTCGAGCGAAGGCTTATTGTGGTGGTTTTCTGGGCCGAAGACGCGAATGGACGGGTCGAGTTCTGCATCTGAGCCGTCGAAGGCGCGGAAATCAGCGGTGCGGACATCCGCAGCGGAGGGGGCCTGGACGCCGTCTGGCAGGGAGATGACCGATACAGTACCTTCTGGATCTTTTGTGTATTCGGTGCCGTCGGCGGTGAGCTCATCGGAGGGCTCGCCCTCATTCGCGGTCAAGGCATAGGCGCCGTCATTAGTGATGTGCACGTTATCCGGCAGCGCGCCGAGCGGCACGCGACCGAGCTCGTCGCCGGAGGCGGCATCGAAAATCAGGGCCTCGCCGTTTTCGGTTTTGTCTCCCTGCTGCACGGCGGCGATGGCGAGGCCATCGGGGCGCACGGCCACGGAGTTGATTTCCTTATCGCCGCCGGCGGAAACCTCGGCCGCCTTGGTGGGGTTGGCGGGATCGGAAGCATCCAGGATATCCACCTTGCCCGATTGCGCGTTCACCGTGAGAATGCGCTGGGAGGCGGCGTGGTAGGCCACGATTTCCGCTGCTGATTTGCCCATGACCCCGGCTTCATACGAGCCGATGGGGCTTAGTTTTACCGCAGCATCGTCGGCGGAGCGTTCTAAAACATTATCGACGATATGCGCGTTGGCGGCCGGGGCGCAGCTGAGCGCAAGGCAGGCAGCCACGCCGATAGAGGTGCGCTTAAACATAGAGAGAGTCCTTTCGTGTGGAGCACTCCATTGTCTCCAAACCACGTAACAGTCACGCTAAACCGGAATGAAATCTAGGTGAATCGGTCGAGCACTAGGTAGGACGAGTAGACTCTGCAATCATGACTGAATCGACCATCCACGCATCCGATATCCAGCAGGCACAGGCACGTATCAGTTCCGAAATCGCGCCGACGCCGCTGCAGTATTGCCCCCGGCTTTCTGCGGAAACGGGCTGTGAGGTCTATTTAAAGCGCGAGGATCTCCAGGACGTGCGCTCGTATAAGATACGCGGCGCGCTCAATAGCATCTCCAGCTTGTCGCAGGAGGAGCGGGAGCGGGGCATCGTGACGGCATCGGCAGGCAACCATGCACAAGGCGTGGCCTATGCGTGCCGCACCATGGGGATTCCGGGCAAGATTTTCGTCCCGGAGCCCACGCCCATGCAAAAGCGCGACCGCATCCACGTGCACGGCGGAGACCAAGTGGAACTCGTAGTAGTGGGTGCCAACTTTGACGAGGCCGCGGCCGCCGCGCATGCCGATGCCGCCGAGCGCCACGCCACCTTCATCGAGCCCTTCGATGCCCGCGATACGATCATCGGCCAGGGCACCGTGGCCGCGGAGGTCTTGGCGCAGCTTTCGGCCAAGGGCGCCTCGGTCGATACCATCGTCGTGCCCGTCGGCGGCGGTGGGCTGATTTCTGGCATCACCTCCTATATGGCGGATATGGCACCGCACGCGAAGGTGGTGGGTGTGGAGCCGGAAGGGGCGGCATCGCTAAGAGCAGCCTTCCGCAATGGCGGGCCGGTGGCGCTAGAGAGCGTGGATCCGTTTGTCGACGGCGCGGCGGTCAAGCGCCTGGGCTCGCTGCCGTATGAGATTTTGGAGGCCAACCAATCGCGCCTGCACTGGGACACGGTCTCTGAGGGGGCGGTGTGCACGGACCTGCTCAACCTGTATCAAAATGAGGGTATTATCGCCGAGCCCGCCGGTGCGCTGTCCGTGGCCGGGCTGCAGCGGGTGCCGCTAGAACCGGGTTCGACGGTGGTCTGCGTGATTTCTGGGGGAAATAATGACGTGCTGCGCTACGCCGAAATCATGGAGCGCTCCCTGGTGCACCGCGGCCTGAAGCACTACTTCTTGGTCAATTTCCCGCAGGAACCGGGCCAGCTGCGCCACTTCCTATCTGAAATCCTGGGCCCCAGCGATGACATCACTCTTTTTGAGTACCTCAAGCGCAATAACCGCGAGACCGGTGCCGCGCTGGTGGGCATACAGCTAAGCCGCGCCGAGGACCTGGCGGGGCTGAAGGAGCGGATGGCCGAGTCCAAGATCTCGGTGCAGCACCTGCAGCCGAATACCCCCGAGTACGATTTCCTGGTGGCCTAATGCGCGATACGTATCGGCGCCCCACCGGCCAGGTGGAACACGAAAATGAGATCAAACGCTCGCGGTTTATTGCCCTGATCGGCCGGGTCACAAACGAGGAAGAAGCGCGGGCGTTTATCGATGCCGCCCGCCAGCGCTTTCCCGATGCCCGCCACCATTGCTCCGCCTATGTCTACCACGTCGACGACGCGAACCCAGTGGAACGTTCCTCCGATGATGGCGAGCCTTCCGGGACGGCCGGAAAACCCATGTTGGATGTGGTGAAAGGCTCTGGAATGCTTGATATTTGCGCGGTGGTCGTGCGCTACTTCGGCGGCATCAAGCTGGGCGCGGGCGGCCTCGTGCATGCCTATGGCGGGGCGGTCAGCGAGGCCATGGAGAAGGTCGAGGCGGTCACTCGGGCGCGCCGGGAGCTTTATACGGTGGAATGCCCGCACGCCACGGCCGGGCGCCTCGAAGCGGATTTGCGCGGGCGCGGCATCGATATCACCGATACCGAGTACGGTGCAGCCGTAACCTTTACCGTCGCCGTGCGCCCGGGTGGGCTCGATGCGCTCCAGGCGATGCTCGCCGCGCTTTCCCAAGGTGAAATCAGCGCGCGCGAAGCAGGTTCTGCTTGGGTTGAGGTAGGATCTGGGTCATGACTATGCAGCAGCGACCGAATAACCCCATTGCGCAGCGCAAGCAGCAGGTGCGCAAGCACTCCCGCAACGCCGTTATTTCCGTTGCCGGTGGCCTCGGCGCAGGAGTTGTTTTAGGTGTGCTATCTGCTAATTTGGCCGCTTGGATGGTTTTGGGCCTTATCATCGCCGTGGTGGGCGGCGGGTATAACTGGTTGAAGATCCGCAAAATCGTCAACGAGAACCACAATAATTATTAATGCCTACCCCGCAGCCAAGCGGCCGCCCCGTCCGCATTGATGCTTGGGTATGGGCGGTGCGCATGTTCAAAACCCGATCCGCCGCGGCCACCGCGGTGCGCGCCGGGCACGTGAAAATCAACGGTGAAGCGGTCAAACCCGCGCAACAAGTCGTGCCAGGCGATAGGGTGCGCGTGTGGCGCAACCACCACGAGCACGATTTGGAGGTGCTGGCTACCGTCGCCAAGCGCGTGGGCGCGCCGGTGGCGCGCACCTGCTATACCGATCACGCGCCTCCGCCACCGCCCAAGGAGTTCATGCCGTCCGTGCCGGTGCGCCCCCGCGGTGCGGGCCGGCCGACGAAGAAGGAACGCCGCGATATGGAAAAATTCCGCGGCGGGTTCCGCTAGGAATTAGCGCGCAGCGCCTTAAGGCGCGCGTTCAGGCGGCGCCGGCGGCCGGCGCGGTCGCCGGATTCAGCGGTGGCCTCGATATGCTGTTTGCCAAATTTATTGAGCAAGAGGTCATCGATAAGGCGCACTTGGCCGGGCCGAAAGCGATAGTGCATGGTGTCGTGGACGTGGGCAATGGCGTCATCGTCAAGCAGCTGCTCGAGCTGGTCCAAGGACCGGATATCGTTTTCCTCCAAGATTTCCGCGAGGAAGCGGTAGTGCTCCGAGCGCGAAAGTGGGAAGCGGTTGCCCAAAATGATGGCTAGGACGCCAGGCAGGGTTTCCGGAGTAAGCTCCACGTCCGTGTCCGTCTCCGTGCGCGGGGCCTTGAGCGCGGCGATTTCATCGAATTGCTGATCGGCTAGTTCGATGAGGCCGGCGGCCAGCGTAAAAAGGCGGTCGACCTCGGGCGAGGGCGGGGTAGGGCCCTGCTTATAGCGGATATCGTGCTCGAATTCCGCCCACGCGTGCTGCAGCACGGTGCGGATTTGCACCTCAAAGGTCCAACCCACGAAATCGGCGAGCTCTTCCATGGCCGCCGCGCTATCGTCCGTCACGGTGAGCACCAGGTGGTGGGAACCGTAGCCAAAACCGCCGGAAATGCGGGTCTCGGCCGCCTTATCTACAGAGCGCACGACCTTGAAGGACTCGCCCAGCACGTCTAGCGCATTGGGAATGGTGGTGGAGTGGTACAGCGTAACGCGCACGCCCATGACATCGTGGATATCGTCCCACGGGGTGGGGTAGATGAAATCGCCGCCCTCGCCCCGCTTCTTGGCCTTGCGTTTGAGCGAAGACCACGCCTTGACGCGCGTGGATACCCGGTCAAAGATGATGCCGGCGTCATTGAGTAGATCCTCGATGGCGGTGCGAAAATCCTCCGCCGCCGTGGGGTGGCTGCGGGTCCAGGCGTGGTACTGATTGCTCAGCCTCGACATCCTGCTTTCCGCCATGGTGCTCCTCTCATAATTCGCGGGGAAATCCGTTAGACCATACTAGCGGGCGCGAATGTAAAACGGTGCGATGGCGGGGAAGTTGTTCGGCGGCGGCGCGGGCGAGGTCGCGGGCATACTCATCGGGTAAGTGGGCGAAGACAAAAACCGTCGCGGAATCAGGCACCAGGTAGGTTAAAGAATGCGAGCGCATGAGGCGGCGCATGTGCTTATCCAGCACGGTGAAGGTTTCTGGGTGGGCCAACCACGAGGAAACCGGGGCGCCGTGGGAGCGAACTTGCAGGCCGCCATAGGGCGCTGCGGCCGGCAGGGCGCAGTGGGCCGGGCGCGTCCAAAAGCGCAGGCCCTGCGAGTCGAGCGCGGCGCGCTGCAGGTTATGCGAGGCGCAATTCCACGCCTGTCGGGCCGAAACATCGAGGTCCGCGAGGCCGCGGTGGCTAAGCCTGCGAAAAGTGCGCTGCCCGGGAAAGACCAGCGCCATCGACAAGTTGGGCGAAAGCTGGATGGTGGCAAGGGAGTCGCAAAAGCCGTCATCGGAAAGCCGCTGGTGCTTAATCCACGACCGAGCGAAGAGCGCCGGCAGCAAATTAGCGGTGGTGGGGCGGGGAGCGTCGAGCGTAAGGGTCATGGTGATTTCTCCAGGGTCGTGAGTATCCGCCCCTATTGGACTGGAGAAATGGCCGGGTGGTTCCCTGCGGGCTTAAAAAGGCGGCTCGGCGTCGAGCTCGAGTTCAGAAAAGAGCTGGGCACCGGACCACATGGTGATGTCCTGACCCTTTTTCTGCAGCTCTTCGGCGCGCTTTTCCTTGGAGGTCTTCTTCGCCCATTCGCCGACGACAAGCAGCGTGGTCTTCTTGGTGACGTTTTTGCCCACTTGCCCGCCGCGCTTGGCGATGCCCTGCCACAGCAGCCCCTTATCGTACGGCTCGAAATCGCCGGTCAGGGTGACGTGCTGGCCGTAGAGCGCGCCCTTTGGATCGGCATCGGGATTGGGATCTGGGATGGTATCCGGGGTGGCCACGGCCTGCCACGGCGCCCGGCCAGAAGACGAGGGCTTCTTGTTGGTTCCGGCGGAGCGAGTGGAATCGCGGAAATCGGTACCGGCGCCCAGATCGTCGCCGGAGGTGGGCGCGGTATGCGCGCGCAGGACCGGCAGGATGGCCGCGGACTCGAGCCGGCCGAGGCTAAACTCGCGGCTGGTGAAGAGATCGGTGATGCTTCCGGTATGCACGAAGCGCTGGGCCAACCCGGTGATGATGGTGCCGGCGGCACGGGCGTCCTCTGTGGCATCGTGGTGGGTAAAAGAGTCGCCGCCGAGGTGTTTCACCACGGTGGGAAGCTTGTGGTTGGCTACCGAGATAATACCTTGCTTGGACGCATCGCGGGACAAAGCGAGCGAGCAGGCCAACGGGACGGTGGGGACATCGGCGCCGGCGGCCAGCAATCCGGAGCGCAGCGCGGAAGAGTCGAACTGGACATTGTGCGCGACGATGACATCGCTGCCGATGAAATCAAAGAGCTCTGCGGCCGCTGTGGCAAAGGGCGTGGCCCCCTCGACATCGGCGGCGGTAATCCCATGGATGGAGATATTGATTTCTGCAAAGTGCTCCAAGCCTGGGGGAGGGGTGCACAGCCACGACTGGGACGCGGTTTCCTCGCCATCGCGGTAACGCACGGCACCGATCTGGCAGATGGAACCCCAATTATCATTGGCGGTTTCTACATCAACCGCGACGAAATCAAGCCCTGGGGTTTCCTCGTTAGTGGATGGGGTTGGGGCTTCCGCGGGTGTGTCGCCCTGTTGCGCCGCCTTAATGGCGCGCGCCACGCTGTGGGGATCTTGGTGCGGCGCGAAGGCAATGCTGCCGGCGCTGCCTAAGGACAAGGAACCAAAACCGGTGGCGGTGGGTCCGTGGACGCGCAGGTCATCGATGGTATCGAGCGCGATTTCTGCGGTGGCAGGAGCGCCTAAGCTGCGGGAGAGCAGGCTGCGGTGAAGCACGACTTTTTCCGCAGTGACATCGATGGATACGCCATGCGCGGGATACGACACGAAAATGGCCTTTCTTCTGAGGTGAGAATCTAAGGGGGAGGTGCTGCACAGAGATCGTACTCGCTTGTGCTTAGCAGAAATCCGCCGCGGGGGTGAAGCGTTTTAATCCGTCCCGCTGTGCTGCAATCCGGCATTGATAATACGCACGCCACGCACCAAATCGGCGCGGTAGTCCGCCGGGGTAGCTCCGCCGGTGGTTTCTAAAAGCTGGCGCTGGGATTGCTCGAGCAGCGTGGCGCCTAGGACGAGGTGCACGGCGGAAAGGGCGGCGGCCTTGCGGGCAGTATCATCGAAATCGGGGCAGGTGGCGGAGCTAAACTGTGCGACGAGGTGATCCCACGCCGTGGAATCCGGCTGGGAGAGGCCGGCGATGGCAACTTCCGCGCCATCGCGCCGGGCCAGGAGCAATTTGCGCAGGTGCAGGCTAATTTCTTCCAGCGTGGAACCGGCGACGGGGGCGATAATATCTTCGGCAAGAGCGGCGATGAGCGCCTGCTTATTGGCGATGTGCCAATACAGTGCGCCCGGGGCAACGCCGAGGGAGGAGGCGACGCGGCGCATGGTGACATCGGCAAGCCCATACGTATTCAATAGGGTCGTGGCGGCGTCGATGATGGCCTCGCGATGTAGTTGCACAGTGGAAATTGTACGTGTTTCGCCGCGCCAAGGAATAGCTCACAGGTACTTTTCAGACTGCAATAATGTCCCTTGCAAACTTGCATTGTTAAGATTGCGGGGACATAAGAACCCGTCGTGAGGCGGCTTCGCATTCGAAAGATTGATTCAGGAGCTCTCCCTTGTCCTTTTTGACCCCTGCTAAGAAGTCCCTTTTTGCGGTCGCTATGGTTGCCCCGCTTGCCTTAGCTGCATGCAGCTCAAATGACGAGGACGATTCGACGAAGACCACGTCGTCTTCGTCTGCTTCCTCGTCCTCTGAGACCTCCGCGAAGGAATCGGCGAAAAAGTCTGAGGACAAAGACGCAGATAAGGATAAAAAGAAGGAAAAGGAAGAAAAGGACAAGAAAAAGGCCGCCGAGGAGCCTAAGGAGAAGGGCGAAGAAGGCGGCAATGAGGGCACCAACGCGAACCCCATTGAGAATGAGGACGATCCCTTCGCCAACGCCCAGGACATCAAGCCCATTGAAGGTGGGCAAGAAGCAAGCGATGGCGATAAGCAGGCCATTGAGCAGTTGGTGCGCGGGCAGCATGAGATTGACAATGTTAAGGACTACTTTGGATACATGCCTGCCCACGCCTGCAAGGCCGTGCGCGAAGGCGAGTCCGGGGATTTCCAGCAGTACCTCAACTACGTCGATAGCCTGCCCAACCAGTCCTTTGCGGAATACGCAAACTCCATGCGCCAGCAAAGCCAGGGCAATGCCAAGATCAACGAGTTCGCCGACCAGCTAGAGGCCATCCCTACCTCCACCAAGCTGGAATCGATCAATGACGTTGTGGTCAATGGCGATGATGCCTCTGCTACCGTGAGCGTGTCGAACTCGGACGGTACCGATACCTCCACCGTTCGTTTCCGCCGCGAGGACGGTAACTGGACCTTCTGTAACTAAAATGTCTTCCCGCCAAGCTCGCTTGCCCCGCACACTCGGTTTCGGTGCGGGGCTCCTCGCGTGTTCCCTGTTCGTTTTCGGCATCTGTGGCGCGCTCTGGGGGTTTATGCGCCCTACGATGACCGGCCATGCTGTCGACGGTGGCGGCTACGCCATTGAAGCCGCGGGCAACGCGCAATTCGTCGCATTTATGACCTTTGCACTCGTCACGGGTTTCTTGGGGCTGTGCCTCGGACTGGCCGCATTCGCGCAGCGTCGCGGGCGTGGTCTCACGATGCTGCTGTGGGTAGGGCTGTGCGCGCTTACCGGTGCCGCTTCCTTCTACGTCTTTGGTGGCATCACCGCAACGCACCCGCCGGAGAACCCCGGGGACGTCGTGGAATTTGCGCCGAACTTTTCTCCCGCCGTGGCCTGGGTGGTAGCCCCATTTTTGGCCATGTTTTCCTATTGGTGCACCGCGTTTATTAGCTCCGACGCGGACTGGGAGACGGCTGGCAAAGAGGCCAGTGCGCAAAGGGAAGTAGTTACGCCCACTTGACCGGGGAGCTGCCACAGAATTCCCGCGCGATGTCATCGATTGCGTGCAGGATCGCATCGAGGCTCTGGCTTAAAACCCGCAGCAGCTGGCCTTGGTGAAGGCCCGCCCCGGTCAGGGTCGGCACATCGACGTGGACGTGGAGGCCGTCGTCGCTGGCGCGGCAGTAGGCCGTGGCGCTGTGGTTTGCCCGGTTCCAGTCATTGCAGATCAAAAACAAACGGGTGAATTCGTCCTCATCCGCATTCAGGTCCCACCGGCCTGTGATGATGAGGCTTGGCCCAGAGTCGAGGGTGAAGGTGCAGGCGATGGAGTTGACGAGGGCAAATAGGCAGATTTCACCATCGCTATGGAAGCGGTCGATCCCTATCTGCGGCAGAGCGGTCGCGAGGAAATCCAGGGTGACCGCGGGCGGGGAAGCGGCATCGTCTTGAGCTAGCAACAGCTCTGGTTCTTGGGCCAGGGCCGGAAATTCGCGCGTCGCCACGCTAATGAGCACCTCTGCGCCGCGGAGCGCGGCGGGCACAAAAGCGGCCAATTGATCGTGCGTTGGTGCAGTTCCAGTGCTGAAGTGGCTCTGCCCACACAGCACCAGCGACCCCTCCTCGTCATAGTCCAGCACGGCGGTGGGGTAGAGGCAATCGGCATTCCAACTGGTGATAAATCGGGACAGCGCGGCGGCCTCGCCCAAGTCAACCGCGCCGCGCAGAGTGGTGTGCAGGTGGACAACCACATCGTCGGTCTGCGACACAAAGACCAGCGTGGACCCCGCCTGCCCATGGGAAATGACGAGTTCTCCAGTTGATAGCGCCCAATAGGAAAAATCAAGCTTGCGGACGATGGCGCGCAGGTGCCGCTCAAGACTGGTGGATTCAAATTCGATCATCATGCACCGCACACTCGCCTTCGCTGGAAGTTGATTTTGAGTCTATCGCCCAAGAGGGTGTCCCCGCGGCGCTTTGGGCGATAGTATATTGGTTTGTCTACAGATATAGCCCACGGTGATCAACCAGAAAGTGAGCCAGGAATGCTTCGAACCATCGATCTCCGCGGTCAACAGCTTCGCCCCGCCACGCTGCGCCGCGTCCTTCCGCGCGGCGGCACCGATGTGAATTCCGTCATGGGGACCGTCGTGCCGATGGTCAATAAGGTGCGCGACGAAGGCGTCCAGGCGGCGTTGGATTATGGGGAGCAATTCGATGGGGTGCGCCCGCCGTCCCTGCGCGTCCACCAGGCCGAACTGCAGCGGGCCGCCGACGAGCTTGATCCCCAGGTGCGCGCGGCCATCGAGGCCTCCATTGAAAGGGTGCGCCGCGTGCATGCGGACCAAAAGCCGGAGTCGCACACCACGCAGCTGGCCGCCGGCGCCACCGTGACCGAGGTATTCCGCCCCATCGAGCGTGTTGGCCTCTACGTGCCCGGCGGCAAGGCGGTCTACCCGTCTTCTGTCATCATGAATACCGTGCCCGCGCAAGAGGCCGGCGCCTCCAGCCTGGTGGTTGCCTCCCCGCCGCAAAAGGAGCACGGCGGCCTGCCACACCCTACGGTCTTGGCAACGTGCCACATGCTGGGCGTGGAGGAAGTCTGGGCCGTCGGCGGGGGTCAGGCGGTAGCGCTTTTGGCCTACGGAGATGCGGAAGAAGGCGTAGAGCCCGTGGACATGATTACCGGGCCGGGCAATATCTTTGTCGCCGCGGCCAAAAGGGCGGTGCGCGGGGTGGTAGGCACCGATGCGGAGGCCGGCCCGACCGAAATCGCCATCTTGGCGGATGAGACCGCGAACCCCGTCTACGTGGCCTACGATCTCATCTCCCAGGCAGAGCATGATCCGATGGCGGCAAGTGTGTTAATTACGGCATCGGAAAGCGTGGCCCAGCAGGTGCAGCAGGAGGTCGAGCGCCGCTATACGGCAACGGAGAACTCCGCCCGCGCCGCCGAGGCACTTACCGGCGAGCAATCCGGCATCGTTCTGGTGGATTCCGTGGACGCTGGCATCGCCGTGGCGAATGCGTATGCCGCCGAGCACCTAGAAATCCACACCGCGGATGCGCGCGCCGTGGCAGAGCGCATCAACCACGCCGGAGCCATTTTCGTCGGCGCGTATTCCCCGGTGCCCTTGGGGGACTATTCGGCCGGTTCCAACCACGTGCTGCCCACCTCGGGCACGGCGCGGTTTTCCGCGGGGCTTTCCACCCACACCTTCCTCCGGCCGGTCAACCTCATCGATTATGACCGCGGCGCCCTGGAAGAAATCGCCCCCAACGTCATCGCCTTTGCCAATGCCGAGCGCCTTCCCGCCCACGGGGAGGCCATCCGCGCCCGATTCGAGGAGAAATAAATGGCCCAGCTACATGACCTACCGCTGCGCGAGGAATTGCGCGGCGAGACCGCTTATGGCGCCCCGCAGCTGCGGGTGGCCTACCAGCTCAATACCAACGAAAATCCTTTCCCGCCTTCGCCCGCGCTTGTCGATGCCCTCGTGGACGAGGTCCGCCGCTGCGCCAGCTCGCTCAACCGCTACCCAGAGCGCGATGCGGTCGAGCTGCGCACCGAACTAGCGCGCTACGTTTCGCAGCAAACCGGCGTGGATGTCACCTACGAGCAGGTCTGGGCAGCCAACGGCTCCAATGAGATCCTGCAGCAGCTGTTGCAGGCCTTCGGCGGGCCCGGGCGCAGCGTGCTGGGATTTACGCCGTCGTATTCCATGCACCCGATCCTGTCAGCCGGAACCCACACCCGGTTTATCGAGTGCCCGCGCGATGAGAACTTCGCCATCGATATGGACCGCGCCTTAGCGGCGGTGGCCGAGCACCAGCCCGACGTCATCTTTGTTACTACCCCGAATAACCCCACCGGCGGGGTAACCAGCTTGGAGGATATCGCCGCGCTTATCGATGCCGCCCCCGGCATCGTCATCGTCGACGAAGCCTACGCCGAGTTTTCTGACTCGCCGTCCGCGACGAGCCTTTTGGAAAAATACCCCACCAAGCTCGTGGTTTCGCGCACGATGTCGAAGGCCTTCGACTTTGCCGGCGGGCGGCTCGGCTACTTCGTGGCGGATCCGGCCTTCGTGGAGGCCATCATGCTGGTGCGCCTGCCATATCACCTATCCGTCTTATCCCAGGCCGCGGCCACTGTGGCCCTGCGCCACAGCGCAGATACCCTCGCCACCGTGGAAACCATCGCCGCCGAACGCGACATGGTGGCAGGTCGCCTGCGCGAGATGGGCTATACCGTCATGCCGAGCGAATCGAATTTCCTTTTCTTTGGCAATTTTGCGGATCAACACCGCGTGTGGGAGCAGTTCCTGGATGAAGAGGTGCTCATCCGCGATGTAGGGATCGACGGGTATTTGCGCGTGACCATCGGCCTGCCAGAAGAAAATGCGGCCTTTCTGGCTGCGGCGGAAAAGCTAGCGACTACAGTAGGAGCGGATACTTCAAAGGAGTGATTTATGACAAACCGTGTGGGGCGTGCCCAAAGAGCTACATCGGAATCGGACATCACCGTTTCCATCGACCTTGACGGCACTGGGAAAAGCGACATTTCCACTGGACTGCCGTTCTTTGACCATATGCTTACCGCATTTGCCACACACGGGCTCTTTGACCTGCAGGTTAAGGCCACCGGTGACGTGGAGGTAGACGCCCACCACACCGTGGAAGATACCGCCATCGTATTAGGCCAGGCCCTGCGGGAAGCAGTGGGGGATAAGGCCGGGATCCGCCGCTTCGGCTCCCAATTGCTGCCCATGGATGAAGCACTGGTAGAGGCGGTAGTGGACTTTTCGGGCCGCGCGTACTTTGTGATGAATGGCGAACCGGAACACCTGCAGTGGCAGGTCATCGGCGGGCACTATGCCACGGTGATTAACCGCCACTTCTTCGAATCCTTGGCCACGCACGCAGCCATTACCCTGCACGTCAACGTACGCTACGGCCGCGATCCGCACCATGTGACCGAGGCGGAATACAAGGCGGTAGCCCGCGCGCTGCGCGCTGCCGTGGACCACGATCCGCGCCAGACCGGCATCCCTTCAACGAAGGGAGCCCTGTAGCCCGTGCAGTTTATGATCCTCATCCTGTTTTTGGTGGCAGGCCTCTTGGTAGGAGGAGCCTGGTCCGCGTATCAGCAGGACTCGAAGTTTTTTACGGTCGTCGCCGCGCTTTTAGCCGTTATCACCGCGGCCGCGGCCATTGCCTGGATGGTTGGAGGCTTTAGTAAATGAGCGAATCTCAAGAGACCAATATTTGGAAGGTCCCCGGCTATACGCCGACGATGGTAGCCATCGCCGCCGCCTTTGGCGCCTGGTCCATCCTGCTTCCCGTGGTGCCGCTTGCCGTCATTGACTCCGGCGGTTCCGCGACCCTGGCTGGTGGATCCACTGGTATCTTCATGGCCTTTACGGTTGCCACGCAGATCGTATCGCCGTGGCTATTGCGCCGCTGGGGCTACAGGCGCGTGATGGCGCTGTCCGCGTTTACCTTGGGTGTGCCGGCCTTCGGCCACCTGCTGGGCACCGACGCCTGGATCGTCTTGCTATTTTCCGCCCTGCGCGGGGTGGGCTTTGGTGCCCTCACCGTGTCCGAATCCGCGCTCATTGCAGAGCTCTCCCCGGTGCGCCTGCTGGGCAAGGCCACCGGTATGATTGGTGTATTTACAGGCTTGGGGCAGATGATCTTCTTGCCGCTCGGCCTGTTCATGGCCGATTCGCTAGGATACGCCTCTACTTATATCACCGCCGGTCTGATCGGCTTCTTGGGTTTTGCTATGTGTCTGCGCATTCCCAAGATCAAGGTCACCTTGGCCGAGGATAACGATGAAGAAGTCAATATCATCCGTGTTCCTACCTGGAAGCTGGTGCTGGTCCCGGCCTTGGCCTTGACCACGTTTTCTATGAGCTACGGTGCCATTTCCTCGTTCTTGTCCCCTGCGATGCAGGAGCTCGATGCCGCAAGGGGTGCCAGCCTCGCCGGCATCATGCTGTCCATCGTGGGCGGCGCGGCGATGATCTTCCGGTACTTCGCCGGCGTGGTGGCAGACCGCACTGGGACCCCAGGCAGCTTGTACATTCCGAGCCAGATCATGGCGATCATCGGCGTCGGGACGATTTCGCTCACCCTATTTATGGAAAGCTCCATCTGGTGGCTGGTGCTCGGCGCGGTTCTATTCGGCGGTGCCTTCGGTATCGCGCAAAACGAGGCCTTGCTATCCATGTTTGACCGGTTGCCCCGCGAGCGGGTCTCGGAGGCCTCGGCCATTTGGAATATTTTCTACGATAGCGGCACCGGTCTGGGCTCGACCCTGCTCGGCGCCATGGTGGCGGGCTACGGCTACGACGGCGCCTTCGGAGCTGGGGTTGCGATCCTCATCGCCGGTTTGCTGCTCACCACGGCGGACTTCATCTTGGGCCGGACCCGCGTGAGCGAGACCAACGATATCCGCACCCGTTTGCGTCGAATGCGTAAGGTATAGCCCATGACAAAATCTGTGGTGTTATTGGACTACGGCGCGGGCAATATTCGCTCCGCCCAGCGTGCCCTCGAGCGCGTCGGGGCGGAGGTCACCGTCACGGCGGATCCTTATCAGGCCCTCGAGGCAGACGGGCTGCTGGTTCCCGGCGTGGGCGCGTTCGATGCCTGCATGGCAGGGCTGAAGGCCGTGAATGGGCCGAGGGTCATCGGCCAGCGCCTGGCAGGAGAGCGGCCGGTCATGGGTATTTGTGTGGGAATGCAGGTGCTTTTCGATGCCGGCGTTGAGCACGGCATCCACTCCACAGGCTGCGGCGAATGGCCGGGTACGGTCGAACGCCTGCAGTCCGACGTGTTGCCGCATATGGGCTGGTATACCGTTGAGATGCCGGATGGCAGCGCCATGTTTGCCGGGCTTAACGCCGATGAGCGGTTTTATTTCGTGCATTCCTACGGCGTTCGCCGCTGGGAATTGGAAACCGTCATTACCCGCCCGCCGCTGGTGAGCTGGTCCACGCACGCTGGTGATTCTTTCGTGGCGGCGGTGGAAAATGGCGCGCTGTGGGCCACGCAATTCCACCCCGAAAAATCCGGGGATGCGGGCGCGCAGCTATTGGAAAACTGGATGCACACGCTCTAGGTAGGATGAGACCATGACTTTTACGCTTTTGCCCGCAGTCGATGTCGCCGGCGGCAAGGCCGTGCGCTTGGATCAGGGAGAGGCCGGCACCGAAAAGGTCTACGGCGCCCCGCGGGATGCAGCCCTTGAATGGCAGCGCCAGGGCGCCCAGTGGCTGCACTTTGTTGACCTCGATGCCGCCTTTAATCGCGGTTCCAACCACGAGCAGATGGCGGGGATTACCCAAGAACTTGGCATTAATGTCGAGCTGACCGGTGGCATTCGCGATGATGCCGGGGTAGAGCGCGCGCTGGCTACCGGCGCGAATCGCATCAATATTGGCACCGCCGCCTTAGAAAACCCAGAGTGGATAGAAAAAATCCTTGGGCACTACGGCGAAAAGGTCGCCGTGGATTTGGCGGTGCGCTTAGAAGATGGTGAATGGCGCACGAAGGGCAACGGCTGGGTCTCCGACGGCGGGGATCTCTGGGAGGAGCTCGAGCGCCTCGATGCCGCAGGGTGCCAGCGCTTCGTGGTTACGGACGTGTCCAAGGACGGGACGCTGACCGGGCCCAATGTGGAATTATTGCGCGAGGTAGCAATGGCAACCGATGCCAAGGTGACCGCCTCCGGTGGCATTTCCTCCCTGGCGGATCTCACCGAGCTGGCCCGGTATCAAAATGAGGGCATCGATTCGGCGATCATCGGCAAGGCGCTGTATGAGGGAAATTTCAGCCTGGAGGAGGCGCTAGCTGCGGTGGCAGAGGTAGATCCGCTGCCCGCAGAGGTGCCCATCGATCCTTATGACCCCGAGGAAGAGTAAGCGATGATGGATCCGCGCGAGTTGGTGGCCTTCGCGGAGGCGGCCGTTGACCAGGTCGAGCCCATCTTTCGGTCCGGCATCGGGGCGCCGCCGGCCCACTTTAAAAGCCGGGGCGATTTCGCCACAGAGGTGGACTTGGCCATCGAAAAGCAGCTGCGCGATATCTTGCAGCAGATGACCGGCATCCCGGTGTACGGGGAAGAATCCGGCGGTAGTATCCACGACACCGTGTGGGTTGTCGATCCGATCGATGGGACCGCAAATTATTCCGCGGGCAATCCCATGGCCGGCATCTTGGTGGCCTTGGTCCACGAGGGCCAGACTGTTGCGGCCATCTCAGATTTTCCCCTCTTGGGCAGGCGCTTGGTGGCCAGCGACGGCTCGCCGCTGCGCTCTGTGGGTGGGCCGTCCGGCGGTTTCGGTGGCGGGGAAGAGTCCCCAGAATTCGATGATGCCCGTGGGCACGTGGGGTGTTTTTCCAACCTTCCCACTGCGGCATTCCACGAACTGCGAGAATCCGGCTTGCGCCCGCGCATCACAGGCTCGGTGGGACTAGATAATGCCTTCGTGGCCCAGGGCGTCTTTGACGGTGCCGTGAATTTCTCGCCGCACCCGTGGGATAACGCGGCGGGAGCGCTCCTTATCAAGGCGGCCGGGGGCATCGTCACGGATCCGGAGGGTAATCCGTGGACCGTGCAGTCGCGGGGTATGGTCTCTGGTACCCCGCAGGTGCACGAGACAATCCTGGAAATCCTATCTCACCACTCAAATTAACCCTGACCGACTTGTGAAGGAGTAAGCCCCGCATGGCTGTAGCCGTACGCATAATCCCGTGCCTTGATGTGGATCAAGGCCGCGTAGTCAAGGGCGTGAATTTTGCGCACCTGCGCGATGCAGGAGACCCAGTGGAATTGGCCGCGCGCTATGAGGAATTGGGCGCAGACGAACTGACTTTCCTCGATGTCTCCGCGTCCAAGCATGGCCGGTCCACCATGCTCGATGTGGTACGCCGCACCGCCGATCAAGTCTTTATTCCGCTGACCGTGGGCGGGGGAGTGCGCAGCGTTGACGATGTCCGCGAGCTCCTGCGCACCGGCGCGGATAAGGTATCGGTCAATACCGCCGCGATAGGCAATCCCGGCCTGCTGCGCGAATTGGCGGAAGTCTTTGGCTCGCAGTGTATCGTCTTATCCGTGGACGCGCGGCGCACCGACGCGGCGCACGCACCGTCGGGGTTCGAAGTTACGACACACGGCGGGACGACATCGGCTGGCATCGATGCAGTGGAATGGGCCCGGACTGGCGCCGAGCTGGGTGTGGGGGAGATCCTTTTAAACTCCATGGATGCAGATGGCACGAAGGCCGGATTCGACCTCGAACTTCTGCGCGCGGTGCGGGAAACGGTGAATATTCCCGTCATTGCCTCCGGCGGAGCGGGCGCAGCAGCGGACTTTCCACCCGCCGTTGAAGCAGGTGCCGATGCTGTCCTAGCAGCCAGCATTTTCCACTTTGGGGAGGTAGAAATTGGCGAGGTTAAAAAGGTCTTGGCAGATGCCGGAAACGAGGTGCGCCGATGAGCAATCCCGCAGACTATGAGCTAGACCCACAGATTGCTGCGCTACTCAAGCGCAATGAGCAAGGGCTCGTGCCAGCTATTGCCCAGGCCGATTCCGGCGAAGTGCTGATGCTTGCCTGGATGGATGACCATGCGCTTGCCCACACGCTGGCCACGCGCAAGGGAACCTACTTTTCGCGCTCGCGCGGCGAGTATTGGATTAAGGGCGAGACCTCAGGACATACGCAGGAGGTACTCGGTGTGCGCCTTGATTGCGATGGCGATACCATCTTGCTGACCGTGCGGCAGCGCGGCGCCGCGTGCCACACCGGTGACCGGACATGCTTCGATGCGAAAGTTCTTTTAGGGGATGATTCCTAATGACGAGGCGACTTGGCCCGCTTTTTATTGCGGTGGGCACGGCGGTGCTGTGGTTTTCTTCCCGTAGCACTTGGGTAAAAGCGGTAAGCGAGGACGATAAATCGGGCTCGGCAACCAATGAGATCGTGGGTTCCGCGTGGTCCCTAGAACTGATGGCATTGACGCTGGTCCTCCTCGCCGGGGTGCTCGCGGGCCTAGCGCTGCGCCGAACAGGGCGGCGCATCGTGGCCATTGTGTGCGCCCTCGCCGCGGCAGGCGCCGCGTGGAGCCCTATTAGTTTGCTGACCAGCGGCGCTGATGCCGAGCGCGCGCAAAAAATATTGCAGGGCGCGTCCGCAAATGAAAACGCGGTGGATTCTGCCGCAATTTCTGATTGGGCTACCGTCATTTCCACGGAGGCCACCAAGCTGGGCCCCATTGTCGCCATTATCGGGGCCGCGCTGGCATTTTTCGGCGCCGTACTCTTGGCCCAGAACCCGGGCAAGGACAAGGTCAAGGCGTCGAGCAAATACGAAACCCCTGCCGCCCGCCAAGAAAAGCTGGCGGAAGATTTGGAGACCTCATCCGATTCCGGCCGCGTGATGTGGGATGCGCTCGATAGCGATATCGACCCGACCGATGTGGGCCGTAAATAGCCCCGTTCGCGCAGCACAATTTCCGGAAACGCCCCGAATAGCGTTAATCTAAGTGTGATTTTAATCGCGCTTGGAGGGAGGTGCTCATGCCCACACCCATAGCCGTCGATCACCTGGTCGCTGGGGTGCTAGAGGATGTCGCCGCGCGCGAAGCACGCGTTTCCTTCCAAGATATCAAGGCGCGCTCCCGGGACATGGAGCCTCCCCGCGATGCCCGCGCGGCGCTTTTAAAACCAGGTTGTTCGGTCATTACGGAGCTGAAGCGCGCCGTTCCTTATACCGGGGAAATCGCCCACGTGGGCTCGGCCGAGCAGATGGCCGAATGGGCGCGCACCTTTGAGGACTGCGGCGTGCATTTGATGGCCTGCCAGACGGATACGCGGCGCTTTAACGGATCGCTTGAGGATATGGCGGCCGCGCGCGCTGCCATCGATATCCCGATGATGGCGCGCGACCTTATCGTGGACCCGTACCAGATTCATGAGGCTCGCTGTTTTGGCGCCGATGCGATCCCACTGCAGGTCGAGCTTTTAGAGCAAGCCCGATTGGAAGCCCTCTTGGACCGGGCGGAATCATTAGGGATGACCGCCATCGTGGAGGTGCGAACCTGCGGGGAGGTCAACCGCGCCATCAAAGCCGGCAGCAGCGTCATTGCGATCAATGCGTGGTCCCTTGCCTCCGATGAGATCAACCGGGAGGCCTTCAATGATATTGCCCCGGGCCTGCCGGAATCCCTCCTGCGCATCGCCGTGGGTGGGGTGAATAATGCCCGCAATCTCTTCCACTATGCCTCCCGCGGGGCGGATGCGGTATTGGTCGGTGAATCCGTCATGGCGGCTCAGGATCCAACCGCCTTGGCACGCTCCCTGGTGGCCGCGGGCCAGCACCCGGCGTGCCCGTCGCGTAAAAGTTCCTAGGAAAGTGACCCCAAACTAGCTCAAGGGTACGCCGATAAGGCACACTATCAACGTGCATACTCAGAATCTTGCAAATATCCCCTCCCCGCCGCAGGGCGTGGTGTGGCATCTTGGCTCCATTCCAATCCATGCGTATGCGCTGTGCATCATCGCCGGCATCCTCGTGGGCATGTGGATGACGCTGCGGCGATACACAGCCCGGGGCGGCAATCCCGATACGGTGTGGGATGCGACCATCGTCGTCATCCCCGCCGGTATCGTGGGCGGCCGACTCTATCACGTCATCACGGATCATCAGAAGTACTTCTGTGATACCTGCAACCCAGCCGACGCCCTCAAGGTCACCAATGGCGGCCTTGGCATCTGGGGTGCGGTTGCCTTAAGCGCCGTAGCGCTGTGGGTGATGTTTCGAATCAAGAAGATTCCGCTTGCACCGTTCGCGGACGCGGTGGCGCCTGGCCTCATCCTTGCCCAGGGCATCGGCCGGTTGGGAAACTGGTTTAATCAGGAGCTCTACGGCCGGCCGACCGACGTTCCGTGGGCGCTGGATATTTACTACCGCGTCGATGAGGCCGGGGAGTACGCGCCGGTTTCCGGGCATTCTACTGGCGAGGTCATCGCTTCGGTGCACCCGACGTATTTATATGAGCTCATCTGGAACGTGCTGGTGTGCCTGTTCCTTCTGTGGGCGCACAAGGCATGGAAGCTGGGGCGCGGCCGGGTATTTGCCCTCTACGTCGTGGGCTACACCCTGGGCCGCTTCTTCATCGAAGGCATGCGTTCAGACGAAGCCACCCATATCTTCGGCGTCCGCGTAAACCTCATCGTCTCCGCCGTTGTCTTTATCGCAGGTCTCATCGTCTTTTTCTTGCTGGACAGGCAGCGCAAGGGCCCCGAAACGCCAGAGGAAGTTGACCCGCGTTACTACCGCGAGCAGGCGGAAAACGGCGGCGAGGGTGACGAGAAACGCGTGGCAGCCACGCATGCTAACGGCACCTCGGGCACTGCTACCGGCCGGAAATGACCGGTTATGTGTGTTCGTGTCCGATTGCCGTAGTTAAGGCGCCAAAAAATTGTGGCCTGTCGGCGCGCGAGGGAGTAGGTTGGGGGTTGTTCAATTTCCCCGATGGAATAGGCCAATAATGCTGGATAGAAGAACCAAAATTGTCTGTACTCTCGGCCCTGCGGTAGCTAGTGGGGACGGAATTTTGCGCCTTGTAGAAGACGGCATGAACGTCGCGCGCCTCAACATGTCGCACGGCGAGCATGCGGACCACGAGGCCAATTACAAGTGGGTCCGCGAAGCCACCGAAAAGACCGGCCGGAACGTCGGTATCCTGGCCGATCTTCAGGGCCCCAAGATCCGTCTCGGCCGGTTTAAGAACGGCGAAGAGCAGTGGGATAACGGCGAGATCGTCCGCATCACCGTGGACGATGTCGAAGGCACCCACGACCGCGTATCCACCACCTACAAGGGCTTGGCACAAGATGCGAAGCCCGGCGATCGCTTGCTTATCGATGACGGCAAGGTCGCCGTCGTCTGCAAGGAAGTAGACGGCAATGACGTGGTGTGCGAGGTTACCGAGGGCGGCCCCGTATCCAATAACAAGGGCGTCTCCCTGCCCGGCATGAGCATTTCTGTGCCGGCCCTGTCTGAGAAGGACATCGAAGACCTGCGCTTTGCCCTGCAGCTCGGCGTGGACTACATCGCACTGTCCTTCGTGCGTTCGCCTGCCGATGTCGACAAGGTCCACGAGATCATGGACGAGGAAGGTCGCCGCGTGCCGGTCATCGCTAAGCTGGAAAAGCCCGAGGCCGTCGATGCCCTCGAGTCCATCATCTTGGCCTTCGACGCCGTGATGATTGCCCGCGGTGACTTGGGCGTTGAGGTTCCGCTGGAAGAGGTGCCACTCTTCCAGAAGCGTGCTATCCAGATTTCCCGCGAGAACGCCAAGCCGGTCATCGTGGCCACCCAGATGCTGGATTCCATGATCGAAAACTCCCGCCCGACCCGCGCGGAGGCGTCCGACGTGGCCAACGCCGTGCTCGACGGTGCCGATGCGGTGATGCTGTCTGGCGAGACCTCCGTGGGTGCGGATCCGCACAACGTGGTGCGGACCATGTCGCGCATCGTCAAGCGCTCCGAGACCGATGGCCAGGTCCCGCCGCTGGCGCACGTCCCGCGCACCAAGCGCGGCGTGATGTCCTATTCCGCCCGCGATATTGCAGAGCGCCTGAACGCGAAGGCTATCGTTGCCTTCACCTCCTCCGGTGATACCGCAAAGCGCGTCGCCCGCCTGCACTCTGACCTGCCGCTTCTGGTATTTACCCCGGACCAGGACGTGCGCGCCCAGCTGGCGCTTACCTGGGGTGCAGAGACCTTCTTGAGCCCCGACGTCAAGTCCACGGATGAGATGATGGAGGCCATCGATAAGTACCTGCTGGACTTGGACGAGTACGACGAGAATGACTTGGTCGTCGTCGTTGCAGGCACCCCTCCGGGAATCTCCGGCAATACCAACATGATTCAGTGCCACATTTTGGGAGAGACCATCAAGGACTAGCGCACTGAAAAATCCGCCGCGCCTCCACACTCCATTGAGCAAAGGGGGACGCGGCGGATTTTTATGCCAAGATGAGCCGGGGTTAAGCGCCCAGGTACGCCAGCACCGCCGCTTGGGCGGCCTGGGTGGAGGCCTTGACCGTCGGCTCATACTCCGGCAGGAAGTTGGCCTGGTGATTGACCGGGGGATCGGCCAACTCGGCATCTGGGGTGCACCCTACGTGCCAAAAGACGTACGGCACGCCCCATGCCTGCGGCAGGTAACAAAAATCTTCGGAAGCGGTCGAGGGCGAGGCCGTAACGGATGCTTCCCCGAAGGTGGCCGCAAAGACCTCGTCGATGGGCGAATACGCGGCGGCGTCATTATCGGTGACCTCGCCGTGCGCGTAGTACTCGAAGGTGGGCTCCTTCTCGCAGCCGGAGGCCATGCATTCTGCCTTCACCATGCGCTCTAGGGAGGCGTAGACCTTTTCCGCCAGGGCTGGATCATAAAAGCGCGTATTGAGCACGAGCTCGGCGGAATCCGGGATGATGTTGTTTTTATCGCCGGAATGCAGCTCGCCCACGGAGATGACGAAAAATTCGTGCGGGGCTACCTCGCGGCCCACGATGGCCTGGAGCCGGGTAACGATCATCGCCGCGGTATAAGTCGGGTCGATGGAATTATGCGGCATGGAGGCGTGGGCGGACTTGCCAAAGATGCGTATGCGCAGGGAATCGCAGCCGGCCATGATGGGGCCTGCGGTATGGCGAACGGTGCCGGCGCGGCCAGGCATGATGTGTTGGCCTAAGCAAATATCGGGGCGCGGCACGCGCTCGGTAAGGTTATCGGCGATCATGTATTTCGCGCCCATGGATGATTCCTCCGCTGGCTGGAACAGGGCGAGGAAGGTGCCGGACCAGGTATCGCGGGAGGCATCGAGAAGCGCACAGGCACCGAGTAGGGCCGTGGTGTGCATATCGTGCCCGCAGGCGTGCATGTAGTCATTGGTCGAGGAATACGCCACGCCGGTGGCCTCCTTGACCGGCAGGGCATCGAAATCGGCGCGCATGAGCGCGGTGGGGCCATCGCCATTGCGGAAAATGGCGACCATGCCATGCCCGCCAATGTTTTCTTCTACCTCGCAATCAAACTCCGCTAACTTGGCGCGGATGCGCGCCGCGGTGCGTTCCTCCTCGTGGGAAAGCTCGGGGTGGCGGTGCAGATCTTCGTAAAAATCCCGCTGCCACGCCAGGTCAGTATCCGCAGAGTGGACCATGGAAGCGATGTTTGTGGAATAAGACATAGTTTTCATCCCTTTGGTTAGGGTAGGGTCAGCTATATGCCGACTATTCAATTCGATGTATTGGTTCCAGATGAGCAAGCGGACCGCGTGGAGGAAATTTTCACCACTGCCACCGATAAGCTGGTAGCGGGCGGATCGCTTACCTCCGCCGAGGTTACTCGCCCGGCAGATCCCCAGTTCCCTGAGGGCTTGGAGGAGCAGCTGCAGCAAAATTACCGTGATGAACATGAAGAGCGCGATTTAGAAGGCGCCCACGCCCATCGCTATAACATCGCGGTGGAGGGGGCAACCGGCTCCGTGAACCAGCTGGCTATGGTGCTGTCGCGTTTGCTCACGCCGCACGCCGTATTGCCCAAGGATCACGTGCTGCTGGAGGATGAGTTGGCGCATGAACGCCCCGCCATCTTTCCGTGGACGGTCGAGATTCGCCCTTAGCCCAGCTGCTTGACGATGTCCCGGGCAGCCCTAGCCAGCTGCTCCGGCATCCCACCTTCTTGATCTAGCTCCGCGGTGACGTGCTCGGTGTCCTGGTTGATGGCCCCGGCAACGATGCCGACGGGGGTAGAAGACTCCGCCGCCAGGTCCGCGACGGTGCCGACGACCTTGCCGGTTAAGGATTGCTCGTCAAATGCGCCTTCGCCGGTGATGACGAGGTCAGCCTGAGAAATGGCCTCGGCGAGTCCGAGGGCCTTGGCCACATGTGCCCCGCCAGAGACGACGCGGGCGTGCTCATCGGTGCCCCATAGGGTGCGCGAAAGCCAGGTAAGGCCGATGGGGATGCCGCCTGCCGCACCGGTAAATTCCGCCTCCGGATCCGTGCCGGTGACCTTGCACAATTGGAGGAGGGCGCCTGCAAGCAAGGCAATCTGTTCGCCCTCTGCGCCTTTTTGAGGTCCGTACATGGTGGCTGCCTGCATAGCCTTAGCCCGGGTATCGGCCAAGAGCGTGAAATCAACCATGCCCGCTTTGATATTTAATTGCGCGGTATCGATGGAATCGAGCTGCACCAATGGGGCGCCGCCCTTGGGCAGGGCATAGCCGCGTGCATCGTGGGCGGCGGCGCCGAGGGCCGCAAGGATGCCCATGCCACCGTCGATGCTGGCCGTGCCACCAAGGCCGAGCACGATGGAGGTGGCGCCGCGGGATTGGGCATCGGCAAGCAGCACGCCCGTGCCATAAGAATCCGCGTGGAGGGGATCGAGCGCGTCGCGGACCGCGGGCAGCCCGGTGGCGGCGGCGACGTCGATGAAGGCCGTGTGCCCAGCGAGGAAATACTGCGCCTCGGTCAAACGCCCCACCGCATCCGTGGTGGGAAGGGTAATGGTCTGGGTTTCTTGCCCGCCCGCCGCGGCGGCCTGGGCCAACACCTGGGCGGTGCCTTCGCCGCCATCGGCCATGGGCAAGGTGGTGACGGTGGCGGTGGGGTAGTGCTGGCGAATTCCGTTGGCGATTCCGGCTGCGGCTTCCGTGGCAGAAGCGGTACCTTTAAAAGAGTCAGGCGCGACGACAATATGCATGCCCGCGATTATAAAGCCCGCGACCCGCACTGCGGCTTTCTGCTAGGAATCCGAACGCTCTACAGAAAATATTTATCTTTATTGTCGCAGGTGAACGTGGGTAATTGGGGGACTGAGAAATAATTGTACTTGCATTATCGGTAGATTGATAGGAAACTAGTTCCTGCTAGTCAAACTCCACGAGAATGGGATTTATACACTATGTCTGTTGATAGCCAGATTTCTGAGTACTACAACAAGCTACTCAAGCGTAACGCCGGTGAACCGGAATTCCACCAGGCGGTGTCCGAGGTGCTGGATTCGCTCAAGATCGTCCTGGATAAGGACCCACACTACGCAGACTACGGTCTGGTTGAGCGCCTGTGCGAACCGGAGCGCCAGCTCATCTTCCGCGTCCCATGGGTTGATGACAACGGCGAGGTGCAGGTCAACCGCGGCTTCCGTGTGCAGTTCAACTCCGCGCTCGGACCGTACAAGGGTGGCCTGCGTTTCCACCCCTCGGTAAACCTGGGCATTATTAAGTTCTTGGGCTTTGAGCAGATCTTTAAAAACTCCCTGACCGGCCTGCCCATCGGTGGCGGCAAGGGTGGCTCCGACTTTGACCCGAAGGGCAAGTCCGAGCAGGAAGTTATGCGCTTCTGCCAGTCCTTCATGACCGAGCTGCACCGCCACATCGGCGAGTACCGCGACGTTCCTGCCGGCGATATCGGCGTCGGCGGCCGCGAAATCGGCTTCCTCTTCGGCCAGTTCCGCCGCCTGACCACCCAGCACGAGTCCGGCGTCCTGACCGGCAAGGGCCTGACCTGGGGCGGTTCCTTGGTACGTACCGAGGCCACCGGTTTCGGTGCCGTTTACATCACCGAAGAAATGATGAAGACCCACGGCGAGTCCTTCGACGGCGCCAAGGTCATCGTGTCCGGCTCCGGTAACGTTGCCATCTACGCCGCCGCAAAGGCACAGGAACTCGGCGCTACCGTGGTTGCCATGTCTGACTCCTCCGGCTACATCACCACCCCGAACGGCGTGGACGTTGACCTGCTTCGCGATGTCAAGGAAGTGCGCCGCGAGCGCATCTCCACCTACGCCAAGGAAGCTGGCAACGGCGTGGAGTTCCACGAGGGCGGCAATATCTGGGATGTCCAGGCTGATGTTGCACTGCCGTGTGCAACCCAGAACGAGCTCGACGGCGAATCCGCCAAGAAGCTCGTCGAGGGCGGCGTGCGCTACGTTGCAGAGGGCGCTAACATGCCGTCTACCCCGGATGCGGTGCACGTATTCCAGGACTCCAAGATCAACTTCGCACCCGGCAAGGCTGCCAACGCCGGTGGTGTGGCAACCTCCGCACTGGAGATGCAGCAGAACGCATCCCGCGACTCCTGGTCCTTCGAGTACACCGATGACCGCCTGCGCGGCATCATGAGCAACATCTTCAAGAACATCGACAACACGGCCAAGGAATACGACCGTGAAGGCGACTACGTGGCTGGCTCCAATATCGCCGGCTTCAAGAAGGTGGCTGACGCCATGCTGGCACAGGGCGTTATCTAAACTCCCCTTCATTCACGGCTCCCCATTTCCCCGCACCCGCGGGGAGACGGGGAGCTTTTGCATTGCTGCGATGGCACGGCAGCTGTATGCGCCAGTGCCGCAGGTATGTGGAGGGAAAATGGGTTAATCGCACACGGGAAGCGAATTGAACTCGGAGAGCTTTAGCCTTCGTTGCATCGGCCTGAGGATCCAAGGCGCGCCCTCCACACAATGCGGGGTGGCGCGTTGTAGAATTCCCAGCATGTACCGTGTCTTTGAATCCCTTGATGAATTAGTTCAGCATTTGGAGCAGGCTTCTGGCTTTCCCATGACCTCCAATTGCTTGGTCCCCCGCCATGAGATGCTGGCGCTTCTCGATGACCTGCGCAACGCGCTGCCCGTAGAAATCGACGATGCGCAGGACGTTTTAGACAAGCAAGACGAGATTATCCGCGGCGCCGAAGAGCGTGCGGATAACACCATTAATGAGGCGTCTGCGGAGGCCACCGACATGGTGAGCCAGGCGCGCCAAGAGGCCGATACCACGGTTGCGCAGGCAGAAGAACATGCGCAGCGGCTAGTGGCCGATGCCGAGGCACGCGCTCAAAACACTGTTGAGCAAGCCCGCGCAGATGCGGACCGCACCATTGCTCAGGCCAATGAGGAATACGAGCGCTCGGTGGCTGAGGGCCGCCAGGAACAAGAGCGTTTGGTTTCCGAATCTGAAGTTGTGCGCCGCGCCAACGAAGAAGCCAACCGGATCGTGGAGACCGCATACACCGAATCCAACCGGCTGCGCACGGAGTGCGATGACTTTGTAGATAGCAAGCTCAGCGAATTTGAAAGCTCCCTCAGTGGCCTCTTGCGCACCGTAAACTCCGATCGTTCCGCCCTGCGCGGTGGGGCCGGCGTGCGCTCTCGCGGCGGCGACTACCTGCCGTCCACGAACGCCGGTTCTTCCCGCGGTGGTGCTAGCACCCCGCGCTACGGTGAGGGCGACGGCTACGAGCGCCGTTACACCGAGCGCTAAAGGCGTAAGTTACAAGGCACGACGCTTAAAAAGTCCTGCTGCACGGGTGATTTGCGAAAATCGCGTCACCGTGTAGCAGGACTTATTGTGCTTGTGGGAGGCTAGACCGAGCTGCGAGAGTTGGAGTAGCGCGGCGTGGGGGACGATGAGGGGGCATCGGCAAGCGCGGCGTCAGCAGTATTCGTAGCAGGGTGAGGGCGCTGGCTCTGGACCGCTACGAAGGCTACAATCCCCGCGCTGACCAGGCCGGGTAAGAGGAAGGTGACCAGGGCCGTGGTGAAGTAGGAGGTGAGCGAGGTCATCGAGCCGCTCATAAAGTCTTGGGGGAAGAACATCGCGCTAAGACTAATAACCGCGCCTGCGGTCAGGAACATGGCGCCGACGCAAAGCAGCGCGCAGGCAAGGGCTTCGCGCGAGAGCCACGTAATGGCGGCGGCGCTGGCGGAAAATACAAGGGCGCCGGTAAGCACCGTGAGGTCGAGGCCGGAGGGAATGACCAAAATCGCGCCGGAGATAAGCCCCGCACACATGCTGAGGATGAGGGCGGAGGAAAGGCGCAGGCCCTTGTCGCCGTAGATGCCAGAGTGGTCAGCCTTGGGCAGGCGATGGAGGACTAACCCAGAGATGACCAAGAAGGTGGCGGGAAGGCAGCACAACACTCCGAATCTAGGAGCGATAGCGCTCAAATCTCCTGAGGCCGCGGCCAAGTGGTAAGTCATGCTTTCAGGCTAAGGCCGCCGCGGCCTGCAGGAAAGGGAAAACCGGCAAGCCATAGCGCTTTATGCCCAAACCTTCAGTTTCTTGCCAGAAAATGCGGTCGTGCCAGCAACTACGCGGAGTTTGCGAGGCAGGGTAGACTACCAACTGTTATGACATCTCCATTGAAGTTCGATGTGGGCGAATTATTAAACGCCCAAGGCGCTGACGTAATGCCGGAACAACGCACCCAGACGGGCCCTGCACCGGAAAGGATCGGCGTGGAAATGATCGCCATCCCCAAAGGCGAAGATCTCACCGTTGCCGCGACCCTGACCCCGCTGGGTTCAGGCGTTCTGGTTGATGCAGATATCTCGGGTGTTCTCACGGGCGAGTGTGCGCGCTGCTTAAAAGAGCTACACCCGCAGCTGGATTTGCACGTGACCCAGGTTTTTGCCGCCGATGAATCCTTTGTCAGCGGCGATGACGCCGATTCTGACGATGCCGGTTCGGGCGATGAAATCCCCGAAATCCAAGACGATGAGCTGGATCTACTCCAGGCGGTGATTGATGAAGTCGGCCTGAACCTTCCCTTCGCCCCCGTCTGCGAAGACGGCTGCGATATTCAGACCCCAGAGGGTGTGACCACCGGAATCTCCGGGGAAGAAGAGGAAGAGGAGAAGATAGACCCGCGCTGGGCAGGTCTGGAGAAGTTCCTATGAGCCGCAAGAAGAAGCTGACCGGGCACGAGGCATGGGAGGCCGCCTTTGCGGCGGTGGACCACAGCTCGCTCTTGGAATCGCTCGGCGTTGCCCTGGAACCGGACAGTCTGCGCTTGGCGCTCACACACCGTTCCTTTGCCAATGAAAACGGCCACCTGCCTAATAACGAGCGCCTTGAGTTCTTGGGCGATGCCGTCTTAGGGCTATCGGTGGCCGCGAAGCTGTACGTGACGTATCCATCGCGCCCGGAATCCGATATCTCTAAGATGCGCGCCTCCATTGTCTCGCGCTATGGGCTTTCCGATATCGCGCGTGAGATTAACCTGGGTCCGCATATCTTATTGGGCAAGGGCGAGCAGTCCACCGGTGGGCGGGATAAGGATTCCATCCTTGCGGATACCACCGAGGCGATTTTTGGTGCCATTTACCGCGAGCACGGCTTTGAAACCGCCCGCGATGTCATCCTGCGCCTCTTTGCGGAAAAGATCGATAATGCCTCCGTCAGCGGGCGCCACTTGGACTGGAAGACCACCTTGCAAGAGCTGTGTGCTGAGTTGAAAGCACCCATGCCGGTCTATTCGGCTACCGCTACCGGCCCAGAACACGATCAAACCTTCAGCGCGGTTGCCACCGTCGCCGGGCTGACCGTGGGAAATGGGCAGGGCCACAATAAGAAATTAGCGGAGCAGCAGGCCGCGCAAGAAGCATGCCAAACCCTGCGCGAAACCCCGTTGCTGGTGCAAGGGACCGCCCATAAAGAAGGCTAAATAATGCCAGAGTTGCCCGAAGTAGAATCGGTGCGCCGCGGGGTGGAAACCTACGTCGTGGGCAAAGAAATTACGGCGGTAGACATTGCGCACCCGCGGGCGAACCGCGGCCAAGATGAACCGCTGGCGGGCCTTGTCGTGGGCAAGGAAATCGCCGCGGTGGCCCGCCGCGGCAAATTCATGTGGCTGGAATTCGTGGGGGAGGACCCGATGGATAGCCACCGCGACGTGCTTTTTATTCACTTAGGCATGTCGGGTCAGTTGCGCATCGGCCCTACCGATTCGCCGCACCGCCGCATCACGGTAGGGCTCAGCGATGGCACCGACCTGCACTTTGTGGACCAGCGCACCTTTGGATACTGGCTATATGCGCCGTGGTCCAAGATCTCCCATATCGGCTTGGATCCCCTGGAACCCGATTTTGATATCGCTAGCGCTGCGCGCCGCCTGCGGCAGAAGAAAACCGCGGCAAAAACGGCGCTATTGGATCAATCGCTGGTATCTGGCATTGGCAATATCTACGCAGATGAAGCGCTGTGGGCAGCACGCATTTCACCGCGCAAGAAAGCTTCTGCGCTGCGGCAAAAAGACGCCGTGGCGCTATTAAGCGCGGCGCAGACCGTGATGTCTGCCGCCCTCAAAGCGGGGGGAACGAGCTTTGATTCTTTGTACGTTAACGTCAATGGTGAATCCGGCTATTTCGCGCGCTCGCTTGCAGCTTATGGCCGCGCTGGCCAGCCATGTTCCCGCTGCGGCACGCCCATTGAGCGGTGTGTTATCGGGGGACGCTCGAGCCATTATTGCCCCCACTGCCAATAATCTCGCACCCGTGAGGTTCACGTTGTGCACCTTCAGGCAGTAAATTAATTCGCATGGAATTTCTCGAAAATGTCGTCACGACATTTAACGATGGCGTGTGGACATACATCCTGCCCTGGCTGCTTATCGGTGCAGGCCTGTTATTTGGCGCTCGTACCGCGGTGGTGCAGATTCGCAAAGTACCCGATATGCTGCGCGCCGTGGTCGAGCGACCCAACAGCGATGATGAGGATGAGGGCGCAGGAAGCGGGGGAATCTCCGCATTTAAGGCATTTACCATCTCCGCAGCATCGCGCGTGGGCACCGGCAACGTTGCCGGCGTCGCGGTGGCCATCTCCGTAGGCGGACCTGGCGCCGTCTTCTGGATGTGGATCATCGCCCTCCTTGGTGGTGCGACCGCCTTCGTGGAATCCACCCTGGCGCAGCTGTGGAAGGTCCGCAATGGCGATACGTACCGCGGCGGGCCGGCCTACTACATGAAGCGTGGCCTGGGCTGGGGCCCGCTCGGCGTTCTTTTCTCTATTGCTATCGTCTTTACCTTTGGCTTGGTCTATAACTCCTTCCAGACCAACGCCATTGTAGAGGCCGTGGCCTTTTCCTTCGGCCGCGAAGACGATGCCACCTTTGGCTCCATCATTGGCATCATCATCGCGATTGCCGCGGGCCTCATCATTTTTGGCGGCGTGAAGCGCATTGCCAATATCACCCAGGTAGTCGTTCCGTTTATGGCCCTGGCGTACCTGCTCATAGGTGGCTTCGTGGTCATTACGAACTTTGACAAGGTCCCGGGCATGCTGGGCGATATCATCGGCCACGCGCTTGGCTTTAAGGAAATCGCCGGTGCGGGCATCAGCACCGCTATGATGAAGGGCATCCAGCGTGGCCTGTTTTCCAATGAGGCCGGCGAAGGTTCTGCTCCTAACGCGGCGGCGACCGCCACCGTCTCCCACCCGGTAAAGCAGGGCCTGGTGCAGACCTTGGGCGTGTACTTCGACACCATCGTGGTCTGTACCATTACCGCCTTCCTGATCCTGCTTGGCCCGGAAGTTGCCTACGGTGAAGAGGCCGAGGGCGTTTCCCTTACCCAGGCGGCCTTGTCCGCCGAGGTTGGCCACTGGGGCATTCACTTCGTCAGCTTCATCCTGTTCTTCCTGGCTTTTTCTTCCATCTTGGGCAATTACTATTTGGCAGAAGCCAACCTGGAATACCTCACCACCAATAAGACGGTGCTCAATACCTTCCGCCTCGTGGTGCTGTTCTTTGTCTGGTTCGGTGCCGTCGGGTCCCTGCCATTGGTCTTCGCCCTGGCGGATACCGGTGCGGCGACGATGGTGATCCTGAATATCATCGCCATTGTTCCGTTATCCGGCGTGGCCATTCAATTGCTGAAGAACTTCAACGAGCAGCGCAGTAAGGGAGTCGATCCGGTCTTCCACCGCGATATGCTTCCGGGTGTGCCCGGCGTGGAGTGCTGGGACGGTTCTGACCCAGTGACCCGCCGCAGCGCTGCGGACCGTAAAATCTTGCGCGATCGCGGCGAGGCCGATCGCTACTAATGAGGATGGTGCAGTGACATGGAAAGAATGACGGCTTTTGTGCACGGCAACGTGCAAGGAGTGGGCTTTCGCTGGTGGACGCGGTCGCGCGCACTGGAATTAGGCCTTTCTGGGCATGCGACCAACCTGGCAGACGGCCGCGTGCAGGTTGTTGCTGAGGGCCCGCGCACAGACTGCGAGAAGCTCTTGGAACTATTGCAGGAGCAACCGAGCACCACCCGCCGCCCCGGCAGCGTCGATTTAGTGGTCGAGCAGTGGGCTGCTGCGAAGGGCGAAAGCGGCTTTGTCGAGCGCTAATAGCCAACCCAATGCTTGCTGCAACTCGTGTCTTAAAGGCTTGCTACACTATCCCAAATGCACCTGAAATCGCTGACGCTCAAAGGCTTTAAGTCATTCGCGTCGGCGACGTCTCTCAAATTTGAGCCGGGCATCTGCGCTGTTGTCGGCCCGAACGGTTCCGGCAAATCCAACGTGGTCGATGCCCTTGCCTGGGTCATGGGAGAGGCTAGCGCAAAGACCCTGCGCGGCGGCAAGATGCAAGACGTCATCTTCGCCGGGGCAGGCGACCGCAAGCAACTGGGCCGAGCCGAGGTCACGCTCACCATCGATAATGCCGATGGTGCGCTGCCCATCGAGTACTCCGAGGTATCTGTTACCCGCCGCATGTTCCGCGACGGCGCGAGCGAATACGAAATCAATGGGGCAAAGGCCCGGTTGATGGATATCCAGGAGCTGCTTTCTGATTCCGGCATTGGCCGAGAGATGCACATCATCGTGGGGCAGGGCAAGCTTTCTGAAATTCTAGAATCGCGCCCCGAGGATCGCCGCTCCTATATCGAGGAAGCCGCAGGTGTCCTCAAACACCGCCGCCGCAAAGAAAAAGCCCAGCGCAAACTCACGGGCATGCAGGCCAATTTGGACCGCCTGCAGGATTTGACTGATGAGCTGGGAAAACAACTCAAGCCCTTGGCGCGGCAGGCAGAAGCTGCCCAGCGCGCGGCCACGGTGCAGGCTGATGTGCGCGATGCGCGCCTGCGCCTGGCCGGAGGCCGCATCGTCGGCCTGCGGCAGAAGCTTTCCGCTGCCGAGCAGACCGCGACGGTCTTATCTACCCAGGTGGAAGAGACCACGGCGCAGCTCGAAGAAGCGACCGAGCACCAAATGGAGCTGGAAACCCAGCTGGAGGAGGTCAATCCGCAAGCGGAAGCGGCCCAAAAACTGTGGTTTGATCTCTCGACCTTGTCCGAGCGCATTGCGGCGACCCAGCGCATCGCAGAGGAGCGGGCGGATAATGCCGGGTCCCAGGTCGCCTATGCCGGCCAGGATCCGGATGATCTTGAGGCCAAGGCGACGCGCGCGGACGAGGAACACGAGGAGCTCGTGGTAGCGGCAGAAGAAGCTGCGGAGCGGTTAGAAAGCATTCGGGAGGAAGTGGCGGAGCGTCGGCAAGCATTCGAGGCCGCCGAGCACGAACATATGGCACAGGTGCGCGCCATTGCGGACCGCCGCGAGGGAGTTGTGCGCCTTTTTGCCGCCGAAGAAAAGGCGGCGGGGCAGGTAGCCAGCGCGGAAGAAGAGCTGGCGCGGCAGGAAGAGGCCGTGGCTTCGCTGCAGCGCCGCACCCAGAATGCGCAGGCAGAAGCCGCTGAGGTAGCGCAGAAGTTGGATAATTATGCCGCGGAGCGCCAGCCTTTGGAGGAGGCGCATACGCGGGCTGCCAGCGAGTCCGGTGCTGCCGATAAGCGCTTGGATCAGCTCCGCGATGCCCAGCGCGAGCGCGAGCGCAGTGTCTATACGTTGCGGTCCCGCATCGATACGCTGTCCCAGACCATCCCCGAGTCGGTCGAGGTGGGCGAAGAATTCCAGCCATTGGCCGCGTATATTTCCACCACCTATGAATCGGCGGTTGCGGCCGCGTTGGGCACCTTCGCAGAGGCGCAGGCGGGGCAGTTGACCGAGGGCTTGATTGCGGATCTGGAGAAGGGCCCGCGCTCGGCGCTGCTAGATGCGGCGGCTTCAGCGCCCGCGAGTTCGTGGCGCGTCGATGCCGATCTGCCGCCGCAAGCTTCCTGGTTGCTGGATCACGTCACGGTGCAACCTGAGGTTTCGGTGGCGTTGCACCGGCTGCTTGCCGATGTCGCCCTCGTCCCCGATATTGCCCACGGCCGGCGCCTCGTGGCCGATGATCCGCGCCTGCGCGCCGTGACCGCGTCCGGGGTTGTCATCGGCGAAGGGTGGGTCGAGGTCGGCACCGGTTCCTCGTCCACCGTGGAGGTCACCGCCCGCATCGCGGAGGCTGAAGAGGAGTTAGAGCAGGCAAATCAAGCCCTGCACGAGCTTTCTGGCACCTTGAAGGGGGCAAAGATTGCCGCCGAGGATGCCCGCGTGACGGCCGCATCCGCCAAGGCAGCATTGCGGGAGCACGATACCGAGGTTGATGCCTGGAAGCGCGATCATCACCGCCTGGAGAAGCAGTACGAGGCAAATAAGGCGGAGCTGGAAAAGTCCGCGCAGCGCGCCACCGAGATCGAGATCCGGTTGCAGAAAGCCAACCAGGAGCTTGCCGATGCCCGCGATAGGCTCGCCCGCGTCGATGCCGACGATCAACCAGACGAGCCCTCGTCCGCCGATAGGGATGCCGCCTCGGCCGCGCTGGAAGAGGTAAAATCCATGGAAATGGAGGCCCAAGTCGCGGCCCGCTCGGCGCAAGAGCGCGTGGGTCAAGTTGCCGGCAAGGCCGATAATTTGCGGCGCCAGGTCCAACACGAGCGCCAAGCGAAGGCCCGCCATGAACAGGCCATGGCCCGCCGCAAGGCGCAGGGGCAATTGGCATCAGCGGTGGCACGGCACGCACAGGACTTGGCAGCCCGGGCAAACCAGCTTTTAAGCCGCGCCACCTCCGAGCGCGATGAGTTTGTCCACGAGCGCAACTCCTTAAATTCCCAATTGCAGCAGGCCAAGCAGGCGGTATCGGCCGCACGTCAAAATAGCGACCGGCTAACAGCACGGGCGCATGAAGCAGAGCTAGCTCGTTCGCAGGCGCAGGTGCGCCTAGATGAAGCCGAAAAAAAGATTGGCGAACAACTGGGCATCGCTATCGCTGACCTTTTGCGCGATTTCACCCCGGGCGAAGACTTCGACCGCAGCGCGGAAAAGTCGCGACTGCAGCAGGCGGAAAAGGATTTGAACTCCTTGGGCAAGGTCAACCCCTTGGCCTTGGAGGAATATAAGGCGCTGGAAGAGCGCTACAGCTACCTTTCTACGCAGCTAGACGATGTCATCCAAGCCCGCCAGGATCTCGCCGGGGTGATTTCGGACGTGGATAAGCAGATCCTGCAGCTGTTTACCGATGCCTGGCGGGATGTGGAAGCAGAGTTTCCCAAGGTATTCAATACCCTCTTCCCGGGTGGAGAGGGCCGGTTAATCCTTACCGAGCCAGAAGACATGCTCACCACCGGCATCGAGGTCGAAGCCCGGCCGCCAGGCAAGAAGGTCAAGCGCCTGTCGCTGCTTTCCGGCGGCGAGAAATCCCTTACCGCGCTGGCCATGCTCGTGGCGATCTTCCGTGCGCGCCCCAGCCCGTTCTACGTCATGGATGAGGTCGAGGCAGCGCTTGATGATGTCAACCTGCGCCGGCTCATCGCCTTATTCGAGGAACTGCGGAAAGATTCCCAGCTCATTGTCATCACGCACCAAAAGCCGACCATGGATGTGGCCAATGTCCTCTATGGCGTGACCATGCGCGGCGATGGCATCACCCGGGTCATCTCCCAGCGCATGAATCCAGCCGGACTCGCGCCGGGAGCCGAGCAAGCGAGCCAGGATGCGACGCGGCTTGGAGTTGATGCACCGCAATCAACGGAATAGAAGATTTCGCCGCCCTTATGTGCCGCAAGCCCGAAAGGCTGGCACTATAGAGGCATGAATTCTTTATGGTTATGGATCGGCATAGCAGTCGTTGTCATTGTGCTGATTGTCGTCTTCATTGCAATCGGCAAAAAGCGCGGTGAATCCAAGAAGGTTTCTTTCGAAAAACCCAAGGAAGAGCCCAAACAGCTAACCCAGGAGCAAAAGTCCGGCAATTACCAGGCGAAGTCTGGCTTCAACTTTGCCCCAGCAGGCTCAAAAGAACCCGAAAAGGTAGCGCAGGAGAAGCCGCAGCAGACTCAACCGCAGCAGGCTAAGCAGCCGCAGCAGCCGGAATCTTCGGAGCAGTCAGAGCCCAGCGCCACCGATATCGCGAATGCCCAGCTCAACGGTGAAGAGCCGCCGGCGGCCAAGCGACCTGAACCGGCTAAGGATAAGAACGCTGCCCCCGATAAGGCGGCCAAGGAGGAAGAACCGCAGCGCCAAGAATCTGCATCTGACGAGCAGTCAAAGAAGTCCGCAGAACCTGAGCAACCTGCAGCGGACGGCGATGGCGATAAAGCTAAGGCCGAGTCCGATCCTGCCACCACTCCGGAACCGGAACCCAAGCCTGCGGCGGATAAGCCTGAAGGCAAAGGCGCTGCCGGTACTGCGGCTGCCGCTGGGGCCGCAGCTGGGGGAGTCGGCGCCGCTGCTGCAGCCTCTGGTGACCGCCAGGAATCCGCCGCAGATGAGGCAAAGGATCATTCTGACAAGCCGGATTCCGCGCAAGCTTCCGCACCTGCTTCCGCAAAGGCGGAAGCAAAGGATAAAGAAGTAGAGGACAGCGAGCACTCCGCCCCAGCCGCCGCCGAGAAACCTGCGGCAGAAAGTGCGAACGACTACCACCGCGGCGAGCCAGACCATGAAGAAAAAGACCCGGAAGACGTTGTATCCGTCGAGGCCGCCGAGGTAGAGGATGAATCCCCGGTCTTCGATGAGGTGGTAGATGATAAAGACGCAGACCACATCGAAGAACGCGTCGATAACCACGAGGAAGCAGAAGAAGCTGCGGCTGCAGCCGATGCACAAACGGATGCTGCGGAAGCAGCCAAGGAACAAACTCCGGTGCCAGAAGGCGAACCTGCTGCGGCGGCCCAGCCCACCGAGGACATCGCTCCGGCGGGAGGCCGCCTCGGCCGTCTGCGCGGGCGCCTCTCTCGTTCCCAGAACGCCATCGGCCAAGGCTTGATGGGAATTCTTTCCGCCGGCGATCTGGACGAAGACGCCTGGGAGGAAATCGAAGATACCCTCATCATGGCGGATCTGGGCACCAAGTCCACGATGAAGGTCACCGATTCCTTGCGCGACAAGATTGCTGAGCGTGGCGTGTCGAGCGAGGAAGAGGCCCGCGCCATGCTGCGTGAATGCCTCATCGAGGCGTGCCACCCAGAAATGGATCGCTCCATTCGCGCGATGCCCAATGACGGAAAGCCCGCCATTGTCATGGTCGTAGGCGTCAACGGCACCGGTAAGACCACCACCACCGGTAAGCTCGCCCGCGTTCTCGTATCGATGGATCACAGCGTCCTGTTGGGTGCGGCAGATACCTTCCGTGCTGCGGCTGCAGACCAGCTAGAAACGTGGGGACGCCGCGTGGGCGCCGAAACCGTGCGTGGCAAGGAAGGCGCAGACCCAGCCTCCGTGGCCTTTGATGCCGTGGCCACCGGTGTGGAACAGCAGGTCGATGTCGTCTTGGTCGATACGGCCGGCCGCCTGCACACCTCGACTGACCTGATGGATCAGCTGGGCAAGGTCAAGCGCGTCGTAGAAAAGAAGACCGAGGTTGATGAGGTCCTCTTGGTCCTCGATGCCACGGTGGGCCAAAACGGCCTGGCACAGGCTCGCATTTTCCGCGAGGTCGTGGATATTTCCGGCGTGGTGCTCACCAAGTTGGATGGCACGGCGAAGGGCGGCATCGTCTTCCAAGTGCAAGAGGAGTTGGGCGTTCCAGTCAAGCTTGTGGGCTTGGGCGAGGGTGCCGATGACCTTGCGCCATTCGAAGTCGAAGGATTCGTCGATGCCTTGCTAGGTGAGAAATAGGGTCTTCTCCCTCAACCGTTTTAGATAACTCCCCAGTACCTGGCTGCTCATTAAATGAAGTAGTCGCGGGTGCTGGGGAGTTTTTCGCGCCTATGTGCCTTGCAGGTATGTCCTGCGAGCATGGGGAGCCCTGGATTGCTGTGATCTGCATTGAGCTGGTGAGCAATGGTAATCTGGTAGGGCTGTATTTAGTGATTCGGTGCGAAATTCGCACCAATCCAAGACCAAGGTTCGTGAGGCAAGTATTTCGTGACGCTACTTTTTGCTGTCCTCCTCGCAGCATTGGCAGTGATCTTGGCACCGGTGACCGTAAAGGTCATGGACCGACAGGCGGGCTATCCATTAGCCGTCCTCTTTCTCATCGCAGCGGTGCTCATTGCTAAGGATTTTTCTGCCATTGCAGCGGGGCAGGAACTCAGTTTCCAAGCCACCTGGGTACGCGATTTTATTGCACCGGGGGTTGATGTAAGTTTCGCTCTGCGTGGAGATGCATTGAGCATCTTCTTCGCCATGTTGGCTCTTGTCATTGGCGCTGTCGTGCTGACGTACTCGGCAGCGTATCTCCCGAAAAATGAGGGAAATACGAGCTTTTATACATTGATGACGGCGTTCACGCTGTCCATCTTGTTGCTGGTTCTGGCCAATGACGTTGTTGTCCTATTCCTCGCCTGGGAGCTTGTCTCCTTGGCTTCCTTCATGCTCATTGCGCGTTCTGGCTCCGGGGGAGAGGCAGGTTCGCAGCGCACCTTAATCCTGACCTTTATCGGTGGCCTTACGCTATTGACGGCATTGGGCATCGCCGCAGTGACCACCGGTTCGACCACCATTTCTGAGATCCTCGCATCCTCGGTATGGGATGAGCGCCCCGGCGTGACCGCGAGCGTTGCCGTGCTTATCGCGGCTTCTGCTTTTACCAAGTCCGCTCAATTCCCATTCCACTTCTGGCTGCCAGAAGCCATGGCCGCCGCTACGCCTGTCTCGGCGTTCCTGCACGCCGCGGCCGTGGTCAAGGCGGGTATTTACCTGCTCATTCGCTTCTCCACGGTCTTCTACGATGTCGCGGTGTGGAACTGGGTGCTCATCGTCGTCGGTATGGGCACGGCGGTTATGTCCGCGGTATTCGCGGTGCAAAAGACGGACCTGAAGAAGCTGACCGCATATTCCACCGTGTCTCACCTGGGTTGGATTGTGGCCACCATCGGTGTCGGTACCCCGTTCGCTATTGGGGCAGCACTGGTGCACACCTTGGCCCACGCGCTCTTTAAGTCCTCGCTGTTCATGCTCATCGGCGTCATTGACCATGAAGCGGGTTCGCGCGATATCCGTCGCCTTGGCCCGCTGTGGAATAAGATGCCGTGGACGTTTGGCTCTGTCGTCATCGGCGCCGCCTCCATGGCTGCGGTTCCTCCGCTGCTGGGCTTCGTGTCCAAGGAAGGAATGCTCACCGCCTTTGAGGACGCCCCCATTGGCGGCGCAGGGCAAGCAATCTTGCTTGCCGTGGCAGGTATCGGTGCCTTCTTTACCTTCACCTACTCGGCGAAGATCGTCTTCGGTGCATTCTTCGATGGGCCGCGCTCTATGGACGATGTCCACGAAGCCCCAGTTGCCCTGTGGCTTCCCGCGGCGCTGCCGGGCTTTATGTCCCTGCCGCTCGTCTTCGTCTTGGGTATTTTCGATGAGCCTTTGGAGCATGCCGTTGGCGCCGTGGGCATGGAAACGCATTCTCACCTTGCGGTATGGCATGGAATCAACGTTCCATTCATCATTTCGATTCTCGTGCTGGTGGCCGGTATTGCCGGTCTCTTTGCCCGCAAGAAGATGTGGCCGGCCTTCGAGGGACGCAACTTCATGCCGCGCAGCGGCAACGAGCTCCTGCAAAGCCTGCAAGATGGCTGCGCCAAGCTCGGCCAGGTATTGGGCAAGATGTCCGATTCCCACAACCCGTCCCGTCACATCCTGCCGATCGTCATTGTGATTATCGTCCTGGCGGGGACTACCTTGTTTGGCGAGGGGGTCGACGGCGTACCGCTGCAACCGCGCGTCGATGGTCTCGATAACCCGTGGGACCTGCTGCCGTTGGGTATCATTGCCTTGTCCGTATTCGGGCTGGTACGCACCAAGAACCGCCTAACCGGCGCCGTCATGATCGGCATCGCAGGTACGGGCGTTACCTTGCAAATGTTCCTCTTGGGCGCACCGGACGTCGCGCTGACCCAGTTCATGGTGGAAGCCCTGTCCGTGGTCGTCATGATGATGGTGCTGCGTTACCTGCCGGAGACCTTCCAGCCGGTTACTGATAAATCCCGCAGGGTAGGCTCCATCGTTATCGCCGTATTGGCCGGTATCGCTGCCTTCCTCGGCGTCTGGGGCCTGATGGGCCGCCACGAACGCTCGGACTTGGCGCTGTGGTACCTCGACGAGGCACCGGATATCACGGGTGGCGATAACGTCGTGGCCACCATCATCGTGGAATTCCGTGCACTCGATACCTTGGGCGAGCTGTCCGTGCTGGGCATGGCCGCCGTCGTTATTGCAGCCATTACTACGACGCTGCCGCGCTTCCCGTTCAGCTCGGGTACGCGCCCAGCGCCTTTCGGTCAGTCGCAGCTGAACTCCGTGCCGCTGCGCAAGGGAATCAATATTGTCATTCCTTTGCTCATCATCATGTCCGTCATCGTCTTCTTCCGCGGGCACAATGCCTCCGGCGGCGGATTCCCCGCGGCGCTGATTATGGGTGCGGCCATTGGCCTGACCTATCTGTCCCGCGGTTCCGATGAAATCGTCTTTGGCCGGATGACCCCAGTGCATCTGACCGGCATCGGCATCATTACGGCGCTATTGGCAGGCTTTATTGGTTACTGGCACGACGGCTTTGGCAATGGTGGTTTCCTCACTGCCTTGCACGGCGAAGCCTTTGGCCAGCACTGGACGACGTCCCTCATCTTCGACCTCGGTATTTACCTGGCCGTGTTGGGCATGCTCACGATGGCCATCAACGCCTTGGGCGGCTACCTCAGGCCAGGTACTGAGCGGGACTTCCTGCCGTGGATTCATGATGATGACTCGGCCCTGCCGGCCACGCCGCGCATCGCCGTTGAGGATGCGGACGATCCGTATCCAGACCCAATCAACCCGTCGACGGATCCGCTCGCTTTGCTCAGCCCCAAAGAGGCAAAGACAAAGCAACGTCGCCGTTCTAACGCCAACCGAGGAGGGGAGAAGTAATGATTCTCGCGTTAACTATCGCCATCCTCTTCGGGGGCGCCGTCTACCTCATTCAACAACGCGGCCTGGTCCGCATTGTGTTGGGCATGATGGCATTCGGCCACGGTGCCAACCTGACCTTGTTGGCCACTGGTGTGTACTCCTACCGAGGCGAAGCATTTCCCTCAGAGGTACCCCACGATCAGATGGCCGACCCGCTACCGCAGGCATTCGTGCTGACGGCCGTTGTTATCTCCATGGCAACCTCGACCATCCTGTTGACCATGGCTGCGATGGGCAAAAACGATGACACCGATGTTGTGGAACCCGTCGATGACAACACCATTGACCACGCATTTTCTACCTTGGGCCGCGATGCTCAGAACCGCGCGATTTTGGAAGAGTCCGCGAATGAGCTCGATCGCATTGGCCGGGTAGACCACGACACCCCCGTGGCTGAGCGCGGGGTAAATAGGAAGAAGGAGGATGAAAAATAATGGCTGATGTTGTAGCCCAACTTCTTCCGCTTTTCCCGGGCATTCCGCTCATTGCCGCGGCTCTTGCCTTGCTGGCGCCGTGGCGCGCCGTTCGCGATGCGATCATGCTCATCATCCCCGGAGTCGGTGTCTTCGCCGGCCTGGGACTGTTGATCTACACCATGAACAATGGGGTAGTGGCGCATACCGTGGGCCTCTACGTAGGAAATGTGGGTATTCCGCTCGTTGCGGATGCCTTCTCCGCGCTGATGATCATCACCACGATGATCGTGGCCTTTGGCGCTAACTGGTTCGCCATCGTGGGCGGGGAGACGAAATCTCGTTATTACCCTTCGCTCACGCTGATTCTTATCACCGGTGTATGCGGTGCGCTGCTGACCGCTGACCTCTTTAACTTCTTCGTGTTCATTGAGGTCATGCTGTTGCCGTCCTACGGCCTTATCACCATGTCGGGCACGTGGTCGCGCTTGGCGGCAGGACGCGCGTTCGTCCTCGTTAACCTTTTTGCCTCCACGCTGCTGGTGGTTGGTGTCGGCTATATCTATTCCGTCACGGGCACGGTCAACCTGGCTGCCTTGCAGGGAGCCGCCGCCGGCAACGGCCCGGTGACCGTCGCCGCGGGCATTATCCTTATTGCGATTACCGCCAAGGCCGGTGTCTTCCCGGTGCAGTCTTGGCTGCCGCGCACCTATCCAGGCACGTCGGCCGCGGTGATGGGCCTTTTCTCCGGCCTGCACACGAAGGTCGCCGTCTACATGCTCTACCGGCTGTACGTGCAGCTTTTCGATCTCGAGCAGCGGTGGAACGTACTCATCATCGTCCTCATGCTGATCTCGATGATGATCGGTGCCTTCGGTGGTCTAACCGAAAAGACGATTCGCCGCGTGCTGGGTTACCAGATGCTCAACGGTATGCCGTTCATCTTGGTGATGCTGGCCTTTACCTCGGAAGACCCAAGTCGCGCCTTGGCCGCCGGTATCATGTACACGATTCACCACATGGTGACCGTTGGCTCGTTGATCCTGGCGTCCGGTGCTATCGAAGAGACCTATGGCACGGGTGACTTGACCAAAATATCCGGCCTCGCACGCCGCGATACCATTATCGCCTGGATTTTTGCCGCCGGTGCCTTCTCTGTGGTGGGCTTCCCGCCATTCTCCGGCATGTGGGGCAAGCTCATGATCGTCTTCGAGGTCGCCCGCAATGGCGGCGCTTGGGCCTGGATTGCCATTGCCGCCATCATCATCGCCTCCTTCGCGGCATTCTTGGCGATGTTGCGCGTCTGGCGCGAAGCCTTCTGGGGACACGATCTGCCCTCGGACAAGGTTCCCGATGAGCTCATCATCCGCAAGAAGCTGATGGCACCTTCCGCAGCGCTCATCTTGGTCTCGCTGGGCATGTTCATTTTTTCCGGCGTGGTTATTGATGTGGTGGAAACCGCAGCCGAACAACTGCTGGACACGACGGCTTATACTGACACCATCTTGGGCGATGACTCAGCCGCACTACCTAATATCGATGACATTCAGGAGGGCCGATAAATGCATGCCGTAGCTTATGCACTCTGGCTCATCAAGGAGATTTTCGTTGCTGGGTTCACCCTGGCGATGTCAGCATTTAAGCCCGATAACGAATACCACCCGGTGATCATCCGGTACCCACTGCGCGTTACCAGCGCCTGGGAGATTTTCTGGTTCACCTCCTCCATTACCGCTACCCCTGGCACGCTGTCCTTGGGACTGCGCGAACCACCGCGCAAGGGCTTGCCCCGCATCGTGCTAGTACAAGCGGTACAGGGCTCCGATCCTGCCGCGATCGTGGCTGACTTGGCCGATATGGAAGAGCACTTGGCACCGCGCGTTAAGAGCATCGACTATGGCGTTCCTGGGCAAGGGGATACGACGGAGCTCGATGAGGCTTTCTACGAATTCCCCTTGGATACCCTGGGCCGCTATATGCGCTCGCCGGATCTCGCGCGGGCGGAGGACACTCCGCTTTCGGAGAGCCAGGCGGACGTCGAAAAGCCCAAGCACCTCGCCCGGAAAATTCAACGCAGGAAGGAGACCGACCGATGATTGATTTTGCAACATTGTCCCCATTCGGTTGGGTTGTACTGGTGTGCGTGTTCATCATGGGCGGGGCCGCCTGGTGCGGGGTGCTATTGGCGCTGCGCACTCGCGATGAGCTCACCCGCGCGGTGATGTCAGACATCGTCTTTTACGGCATGATCTGCATGTACCTCGGTTGGTCAATGATCAACAATGCCCCACTGGCCTATGACATTGCCCTGATTGGCGCCATCGCGGCCGGTATTTTGCCGACCTTGTCTATGGCCCGCATTATTTCGAAAGGTCGGCGATAAGCCATGGCTGTTTACGAGATTATTGCTTCGGTTCTGCTCATTGTGGCTACCATCCTTGTGGTGGCAACCGTGGTCTCCTTGTGGCGCGCACCGGATGCCCTGACACGTGCCAACCTGATGGGCCCGACCGTGGGGTTGGCGGTTCCGCTTATTATCCTCGCCAAGCTAGTCGTGGATTTTGGTCAAGATGGCTTTTCTTTGGCGCTTCTTATCAAGGGCCTCATCGCATGCTTTGGCGTCTGGATTATCGGCTCGGTGGGCTCGTTCTACCTGGGACGTTCCATCTATGGCGTTGCGGTTACTGACGTCAAGCACGCCAAACACAATAATGAGAAAATTCAGACCGTCTTCGCCAATGAAGACGAAATCTAGGGATTTCCTACCCTAGTGTGCAGCGCGGGTTCGTACCTTTTCCATGGAGGGTGTGCGGCCCGCGTTTCCTTTGCGCTGCCGCGGTGTTTAACGCAGTGGATGCAGTTGTAATTGCAGATCGCCACCGTAATTCGGGCACATCCGGAAGTTGGGCCGGGCTAGACTGGAACGCAGCATATCCGCGCCGCGCTTGGCCACCGAATTATACTTTTCATTAGGAGGATTAAATGAAACTAATTACCGCCATTGTTAAGCCGTTTACTCTGCCGGATATCCGGGAGGCGTTAAAACAGCAGGATGTACACGGCCTTACAGTGACCGAAAGCCAAGGCTTTGGGCAGCAGAGCGGGCACAGCGAGGTTTACCGCGGCGCCGAATACGCGACGGACTTTGTGCCCAAGGTGAAGTTGGAGGTTTTGACCGCTGATGACCAGGTGGAAGACCTCATTGATGCCATCGTGGATGCCGCTTATACCGGCAAGATTGGCGATGGCAAGATTTGGATTACCCCGGTAGAAGACGTCATCCGCATCCGCACCGGGGAGCGCGGCGAGACCGCCCTGTAATTACAGATGGTGGCAGCATCCGCTCTTCGCAGCGAGGCTTATGCCGGGGCGGTGCGCGTGCTCCAGGACTTAGACCTGCCGCCGCACACGGCGCTAGCTGCAACTGGCTCTTTAGCCAGGCAGGAGATGACTCCCTATTCCGATATTGATGTCATCTTGATCTTCCCGGAGGACCACGAGCCAGATCCCCGCTTGGTAGAGGACTTGTGGTATCCGGTGTGGGATGCCAAGTATCGGTTGGACTTCGCCCTGCGCACCCCGCAGGAGTGCGCCGAGATCGCTCTGCAGGACGCCTCGGCTGGCTTCGCACAATTGGACCTGACGTATATCGCCGGCGAGAAGCCGCTTGTCGATGACGCCCGTCAGCGCCTCCTGCACGCGTGGCGGCGGCAGCTGCAGCGGGGCTTTGATAGCTTCGTCGCTATCGCCATCGCCCGGTGGAACCGTTCTGGCGCCGTTGCCACCATGACCAACCCAGACTTAAAAAACGGGCGAGGGGGATTGCGCGATATTCAGCTCCTGCGCGCTTTAGCCCTAGGAAATCTGTGCGATCTGCCTGTGCTGGAAGAAGAGCGGCGGCTGCTACTCGATGCACGGACCCTGCTGCACGTAAAGGCTCGCCGCCACCGCGATATTTTGGATCCGGACTTTGCCGCAGATGTTGCTGATGAAATGGGCTTTAACAGCCGCTATGAGCTAACGGCGGCATTGGTAACTGCGGCCTCTGCTGTCGATGAAGCGGTAGAGCGTAGCTTGGCCACAGCCCGCGACGTTTTGGGTAGCCGCAGCGCTAGTAAGTCGCAGGGAAGGAGCCGCGTGCGGCGTCCCCTCGACGTGGACGTTGTGGCCGATGGCGACGTTATCTCCCTGGCCCGTACGCCCAATCGTGCGGATCCATGGCTGTTGACCCGAGTCGCGGCGGCCGCAGCACGGACGGGTTATTCCGTATTACCTGCGACGTGGCGGGCGTTGCAGGAGCTGCCGGCTCCACCGGAGCGGTGGCCGCGGGCGGCCGTCGATGACTTTTTCGCCATTTTGTCTTCGCCTTCTCATACCCCGCGGGTGATTGCGGAGCTGGATCGCTATGGCCTGTGGGAGCGCTTGGTCCCCGAATGGGGTCATGTGCGCGGTTTACTGCCCAGGGAACGCAGCCACATGCATTCCGTGGACTATCACTTGGTTGCCACCGTGACGCGCTGCGCCGAGGTCCGGACCTCGGTGGCCCGCCCAGATCTCCTCCTCTTGGCTGCGTTGTATCACGATTTGGGCAAGGGCCATGACCGCCCGCACGAGCAGGTAGGGGCAGAGCTGGTGGCACGGCAGGCCGCGCGCATGCGGTTTAACCTTGCGGATATATCTCGCGTGCAAACCGTGGTGGCAGAGCATACGAGCCTGGCGCGATTGGCGGCGACGATGGATCCGAGTTCGGACGCCGCGCGCGATGCCCTATTAAATGCGTGCCATTATGACCAATTGACCATTTCGCTGCTTGCCACCTTATCCAAGGCGGATGCCTTATCGACGGGCCCTGGGGTTTGGTCCGCTCGCACCGCTCAGGCGCAGGCCCTTATCGTGGCCCGCGCCTTGGAGGCCAATAAGCCACGCATAGTGACCCGCCCCTTAGTGCGTGTTCCGCAGGACGAGTATGGGGTAGGGCTTGCGGTTGATTGGCAGGAGGAAGTGGTCACAGTAACCTGGTCCGGCGCCAATAAGGCGGATTTTAAGCGCATTTTTGCGTTGATTTCCGCCCTAGGGTGGACCATTGTGCGGGCCAATTTCGTGCGCGGTGATGCTGGTGGTTATCAGGCGGAGTTTGTCATCCGCACCGTGCAAAAGACGCTTAGAGAGGCCGCGGAACCGGACAGGTTTATCCAGTCCTATAATTCGCGGACGTACACCGAGCTTCCCGAGATCGCAGGTGAGCCCACGACGGCGGCGTTTAACGTGGGCGGAATCTTAGAGATTCGCACCGTGGAGAGGATAGGCGCGTTGGGCTATCTGGTGGAGGCTTTGCCGGAGTTTATGTGGCTGCGCCATGAAATCTTGGGTGCAACGATGATTGTGCATGTGTTCTTTGGAGCTTCGGTTTCTCGCGCCCAGGTGGTGGGGAATGTGACCAGGGCCCTGGCTAGGGACTAAGATTGAATAATTGAACTTTAGATCGATCTAATTTAAGGGAGCGCATCCGTAGTGTTTGACTCACTATCAGACCGCCTACAGTCAGCCCTGGCGGGCCTGCGCGGCAAGGGCAAATTAACTGAGGCGGATATCAACGCCACGACTCGTGAGATTCGCTTGGCATTGCTGGAAGCTGACGTTTCTCTGACGGTGGTGCGCGGGTTTATCAAGCGCATCAAGGAACGCGCGCGCGGCGCGGAAGTATCTGAGGCGCTCAACCCCGCCCAACAGGTGGTCAAGATCGTCAATGAGGAGCTCATTGAGATCCTAGGCGGCGAAACCCGCCGGTTGAACCTGGCCAAGAATCCTCCGACCGTCATCATGCTGGCCGGTCTGCAAGGTGCTGGTAAAACCACCCTGGCCGGTAAATTGGCCAAGCACCTCACGAAGCAGGGGCACACCCCGATGCTCGTGGCCTGTGATTTGCAGCGCCCAGGCGCTGTGCAGCAGCTGCAGATCGTCGGCGAGCGCGCGGAGGTCCCTACCTTTGCCCCAGACCCAGGTACCTCCCTGGATTCCAATGACCACGAGATGGGTACCTCGCACGGGGACCCGGTGGACGTCGCCAAGCGCGGTATTGCTGAGGCGAAGCAGAAGCAGCACGATGTGGTCATCATCGATACCGCCGGCCGCTTGGGCATTGATGAAACCTTGATGACGCAGGCGCGCAATATCCGCGACGCCGTAAACCCGGATGAAGTGCTGTTCGTCATCGACTCCATGATTGGTCAGGACGCCGTGCAAACGGCGGAGGCCTTCCGCGATGGCGTGGACTTTACCGGCGTGGTTCTCACGAAGCTGGATGGTGACGCTCGCGGTGGTGCAGCTCTGTCCATTCGTGAGGTGACCGGCAAGCCGATTTTGTATGCCTCTACCGGTGAGAAGCTCGATGATTTCGATGTCTTCCACCCAGAGCGCATGTCCAGCCGCATCCTGGGCATGGGTGATCTGCTCTCCCTAATTGAGCAGGCGGAAGCCACCCTGGATCACCAGAAGGCCGAGGAAGCGGCCTCTAAGCTTGGCTCCGGCGAGCTGACGCTGAATGACTTCTTGGACCAGATGCTGATGATCCGCAAGATGGGTCCGATTGGCAACTTGCTGAAGATGATGCCTGGCGGCAAGCAGATGAATGAGATGGCCGCCATGGTGGATGAAAAGCAGCTGGATCGCATCCAGGCCATCATCCGCGGTATGACCCCAGAAGAGCGCGAGAACCCGAAGATTTTGAACGCATCGCGCCGCAAGCGCATCGCCAATGGTTCCGGTGTGAGCGTTTCCGAGGTCAACCAGCTCATCGAGCGCTTCAACCAGGCCAAGAAGATGATGTCCAAGATGGCCGGCCAATTTGGCATGGGAGGTGGCGGACGTTCTGCCACCAAGAAAAAGCCTAAGGGCCGCAAGGGCAAGAACGGCAAGCGCAAGAAGGGCAAGGGCGGCGGTGGCAACCGCGGACCCAAGATGCCGGGCGGTATGCCAGGCATGGGCGGCGGTATGCCGTCGATGGAAGAGCTACAGCAGCTGCAACAGCAGATGGGAGGCGCTGGCGGTGCCGGTGGCCTCGGCGGTGGAAAGATTCCCGGTATGCCCAAGATGCCTAAAGGCATGGAGAATATCGACCTCGATAACCTCAACTTTGGCAAGGGTAAAAAGTAGCCGCGCAGAGAAATAAATAGAAGGTGGCCCATTGCTTACAGGTAATGGGCCACCTTTGTGCGTGCCGTCGCGGGGAGCGTTTACACCGGATCGTTTTCCGGGGTATTGGGGTACGGCACTGGGTTGGCGCGCCGCGCGCCACCGGTGGTGGGGGAAGCTGGCGATTCCTCTAGTGCTGCCTCCGCCTCTTCAGGGGAGATTTCTGGCGCCTCTTGTTGGACCTTTTCGCCGTTCAAGAAGGGGGTGAGGGCTTCTCGGATCATCGGCATCGCGGAATCCGCAAAGGCATTGGTGATGTGGTGCATATCGCGGTAGACCATGGTGTTGCCGATGATGACCGGGCAATCGCCATTAGTATCGCAGAACCACGGCGCGGTATCGAGGGACAGCATGTTCTCATACTGCGATAGGACTACAGCGCCTGGATCATAAGGTTGGTAGACCTGCTCGAACCGCATGCCACAGCCCACAGCGTCCTCGTTGGCAACGTAGCACTCATCGAATTCGCGCGGCTCTCCGTCCTCGTCGAATCCCCACGGGTTATCGCGGAAGCCCAAGAAAGGAATATCGCGCTTGGACAGCTCATCCCAGAAGGCTTGGTAGCCGGCGGGCACCGCATCGGGGCCATGCCCAAACTCGTTTTGCGGGCGGGTGGTATTGGAGATAACCAACTCTGGCTTGGCTTCGGCAATGCGGTCCATGACCAGTTCACCCCACTCGGCGCAATCGGGGCTGACCGTGACGTCATCGCCAAGCTCGATGGGGCAACCTTGGCGCAAGAGGGGAACCAGCTTGAAACCCATCTCTCGGCCCAGGCGGTCGAGGGCAGAGGAGTATTGCTCCGCGTGGGATCCTCCCACCAAATAGACTTCCTTTTCGGCAGTAGTGTCGCCGAAAATGCAGGGGGTCTTGCCGTCCCTGCGCGTTTCAAAGAAGAAATCAGCGGGCTGAGTATCGGGCACGAAGCACCAGTTTGCAGCAACCGGTGGCTCGATTCCTCCAGCAACGACGGGATCAGGTTTGATCTCTACTCCGTCCGGCGGGGTGATGTCATTGATGAACGTGGTAGCGCCGGGATATAGCCGGGGATTAAGTGTTTCCGCGTCGGCGATATTAAGGGTGCGCAGCCACAGCGGCTGAATGAGAAGCAGCGCCGTGACGCAGCTGGCGACCACGACACCGCCGATGGCTCGACCGGCACCGGCACGGGTGGACAGACTAGAGATTGCCTTGTGGGCTGGGAGGTCCTCTGCCAAGGGGCGCTTGCGGTGCTGGCGCAGGGGGCGTTCGATGAAGCGATGCGTGATATCTGCAAGCAGCAGGGAGATGGCAATGATAATGATACCCAGCCACCACGACGGGGTCTGCTGGCCCAAGTAGGAGGTGGACAAAATAAGCAGCGGCCAGTGCCATAGATACAGCGGATAGGCGATATCGCCCAGCCAGCGTGCCTTCTTAGAGGCCATGGCCTTGGAGATCTTGCCGCCACCGCCCAAGATGATGAGCACGGCACCGCCCAAAGGCAAAAGCGAGAGCGGTCCTGGGTAGGCGGTGGTCTCTGCGATGATGGCGCCGGTAAAGACCAGCATGAAAAGGCCGAGGCCGGTAAACAGGTCATAAAAACGTGCAGGAATCTTCCATGCGGAACCGTAGATGGCTAGAACCGCACCGAGGGTCAACTCCCAGGCACGCGACCACGTGGAGTAATAGTTTTCCGGCGTTCCGTGCAGCCCATGGCGCGAGGCATAGGCAAAGGACACGATGGTCACCACGATGAGAATGGGGCCGGCGATTTGGTTGACCGTAGGGAAGCGGCTGGTCCGCAGCGAAGAATGCTGCGGACGCCATTTCATAATCGCGGCCAGGATGAGGGCAAAGGCAATGCCCATCAGGTAGAACTGGCCCTGCACGGACATTGACCACATATGCTGCAGCGGGGAAGTATCGGCGGCGGCCGCAGTGTAGTCAGCGTTTTGACGCGCCAGCTCCCAGTTCTGGTAATACAGCATGGTTGCCGTAATTTGCTGGGTAAATTCAGTGCGCATGAGCTGCGGCGTGAAAAGGCGCACCAATATATACGTCACACCGATGACTAGGACGAGGCTTGGTACCAAGCGGCGCAACGTGCGCCAGATTGGCCACCATGGGTTCAAGGAGGCGTTGGACTTTCCGGCATAGCGCAGCTGCGAGCCTAAGAAGAAATAACCGGAAAGCAGTAAGAAGACATCCACGCCGCCAGATACACGACCGACAAAGACGTGGTAGATAACTACGAGGCCAATTGCGATACCGCGCAGACCATCGAGGTCATAGCGGTATCGAAAGTTGCGTGGAGAATCTTTTGTCATAAAACGTCATTTCGTGCGCTTGTTCATGGAAAACAAACGCGGCGTATTTCAAAGCCTTCTGTGGCAAAGGTTTACATTCGGCTAATAAGGGTACTCTTTAAAGGTCTCGAAAGCATAACGGGGCAACGTAAAATGCGGGAGACGCGAAGATTTTAAAATACTGCCTGCACACGCTAAAATGGTTCGGGTTATCGCAGTGGTGCGAACTGCTGATGATAATGAGACGTTTCATTCTGCGTAACACCGTTCCCGTCTACGGTCGGCCGGTACGTCACGCGCAGATAAAATCCAAGGGTTGAACCGGCGTGCTAAACAGCGCGTGTCTGAACTGCCCAGTGACTAGAAAAGGAGCCATCATGGCTGTCAAAATTAAACTGCAGCGCGTAGGTAAGATTCGCGCCGCTGAATACCGCGTAGTTATCGCTGATGCTCGTACCCGCCGCAGCGGCAAGGTCATCGAGAACATCGGCATCTACCACCCGAAGGAAGAGCCTTCCCTCATCAAGATCGACTCCGAGCGCGCACAGCACTGGCTGTCCGTTGGTGCACAGCCCACCGAGCCGGTCTTGGCACTGCTGAAGGTCACCGGTGACTGGCAGAAGCACAAGGGCCTGCCGGGTGCCGAAGGCACCTTGAAGGTTGCCGAGGAGAAGAAGTCCAAGCTGGACCTCTTCAACGAGGCATTGGCTGAGGCTAATAACGGCCCAACCATCGAGGCCATCACCGAAAAGAAGAAGGCCAAGGAAGAAGCAAAGAAGAAGAAGGAAGCTGAAGAGGCCGCTGCAGCTGAGGCTGCCGCCGCTGCTGCCGGCGAAGCAGATGCTGAGGCAGAAGCTTCTGAGGAGTCCGCAGAGTAATCTGCTTGGGTTTCCAGCGCCCCTTTATTGATAAGGGGCGCTGTGTATAAGCTGCATAAACTTGATCCCCCACCCGTCATCGCGGTATTTACCAGCGATGGCGAGTGGGGGATTTTGCGCGCGTAAACGCCGCGTGTACGCCGCGCGGCCGCACCGCGCTAGTGCCTAACGCTCCTCATCGCGCGGCCGTAATTCGGGGTAATTGGCGTATACATCGCCCGGATCTTCAAAATCCATTCCGCGCAGGCTGCCTGCGACGACAGGCTTAAACAGCTTATAGATTTCCTCCCGCGGCAGTTTAGACAGGGGCCCATCAATGGCAAGTACGGTAAACCCGTGGACGGCGGACCACGACAGCAAGCTATTGTGTAGGAAATATTCTTTATTGGGCGTTTGGCCGAGGGCCTGGGCGTGGCGGGCCAAGAGATCGAAGTAGCGCTGAATCATATTCAGGTGCTCGCTTTTTGGATCATCGGGAGTCGAAGGGTCTACGCCAAGCATAAAGCGCAGCGCCTTCCACTCCAGCATGCAGCGGAAGAAATTCGTTTCATCCAAGGCAAAGTCGAGGTAGGCAAAACCTATCTGCACGAGGTGATCGGGGAAGGCGAGGTCACCAGATTCATTGGTGGTGCGGTGCAGGCGGCGCACGAGCTCATCGGTGGCGAGTTCGGCCACCTTATCGTGCAGCTCTTCCTGGTCCTTAAAGTGCCGGTAGGCAGATGTAGGGGACACTCCTGCCGCGCGGGTAACGGCGCGGATAGTGATAGCCTCGGGGCCTTTTTCTTTGCCTAATTGCACGGCGATGCGCAGCAGCTCGTCGTGGAGGTTTCCGTGGTGATAAGGCTTGTTATGAGACTGCGTTGTATCCAAAATCTGTCCTAATAGTCTGTATTTCAATTAGCCTGTAAGCATCGTTAGAAGCATCAGTGCAGGCTGCGCGTCCGCCTGTTCTGCGGGCGAATTCGAATCCATCTCCGGTAGGGGCGCGGCAACGCTATGTACTTTATAGGCCGGCAAATGCACAATCCTACCCGGGGATAGGGTGACCGTTTTCTCCCCGCAGGTGAAATTCACCTCGCCGCGTATGACCTGCACGGTAATCGGGTGGGCGGCTTTGTGGTCCGGCAAGGTTTGCCCCGGTGCGAAGCTAAAAAGGATGAGGTTTGCGCGCTCACCGTTTAAGACCCGCTTGACCCCAGGGCGCTTGCGTTCAGGATCGGTGGCAGGCGCCAAGGCTACGAGGTCAAGGTCGATCAAGGGCGAGTGCGGTGCCTCCTGATGTGCACCGCGTGGCTCGGAAGCTGGGCTGGGTGAGTCGTTCATGCCACAAGCCTAATCCTTAGCGGCCGGATTGTGGGGAACGCGGCAGGAGATAAAGGCAACGGGGTGCATGCGGTAAACTCTGCGCCATGGAATTGATGATTGGGCGCGTCATTAAGTCGCACGGAATCAAGGGAGAAGTGGTGGTAGAGCCCACCACCGATGAGCCCGAGGTGCGCTTTGCGGTGGGAGAAAAACTGCAGGGCAGGCAGGGCCGCAAGGAGCACGAATTGACCATCTCTGCGGTGCGCAGCCACAAGGGGCGGCTTTTGGTGACGTGCAAGGAAATTGCTGATCGCACCCAAGCGGATAGTCTGCGCGGTACCCAATTTTTCGCCGCCCCATTAGAAGATGACGACGAGGGCTTTTATGATTATGAGCTCGAAGGCTTGCGCGTTATCCGCGACGGGGAAGACATCGGTGCTGTAGCTTCCGTCGTGCACGGGCCTAGCCAAGACCTCTTAGAGGTTGAGCTGTCTAAGGGTAGCTCCGCCTTGGTGCCCTTTGTCCATGCCATAGTCCCAGAGGTCGATGTGGAAGCCGGCACCTGCACCATCGAACCCCCGGAAGGGCTGTTGGACCTATGAGGCTCGATGTAGTGACCATCTTCCCGGAATATCTGCAGCCGCTGCGCCACGCTCTTTTAGGAAAAGCCATCGAGCAGGGCCGCCTTGAGGTGGGCGTGCACGATCTGCGGCAGTGGGCCACGGATGCGCATAAATCGGTCGATGACTCGCCCTTTGGCGGCGGCCCAGGAATGGTCATGAAGCCGGAGGTTTGGGGCCCTGCGCTTGACGATGTCGCACTTGGGACCACCGCTCCCACCCTCGAGTCCTCGTTGCCGCACCTAAACCGTCCGCGCCACGATGAACTAGAAGGCGTCGAAGCCCAGGCATATGGCGCTGAGGCGGCACAAGGCGAGCGAGAAAGCGGCAGCGAAGATGAAGGCCTCCCGCTGCTCTTGGTGCCCACCCCGGCTGGGGCGCCTTTTACCCAGGCGGATGCCCGGGCATGGTCTACCGAGGAGCATATTGTTTTTGCCTGTGGGCGTTACGAGGGCATCGACCAGCGCGTGGTTGAAGATGCAAAGAAGCGCTACCGCGTTCGGGAGGTATCCATCGGGGACTATGTGCTCATCGGCGGGGAAGTTGCGGTACTGGTGATTGCAGAGGCCGTCGTCCGGCTTATTCCGGGGGTATTGGGCAATAAGCGCTCGCATGAGGAGGATTCTTTTTCTGATGGCCTGTTAGAGGGTCCAAGCTATACCAAGCCGCGGGAGTGGCGCGGGCTTGCGGTTCCGGAGGTTCTGACCTCTGGAAACCATGGGCTGGTGGACCGGTGGCGCAGGGAACAAGCATTGGAGCGCACGTGGCAGCGCCGCCCCGAGTTATTGGATCACGTGGAATTGAGCAAGGCGGACAAGGCATATTTAGCGCACGTGCGCGAGCGTGAATCTGAAGGAGAGGCACAGTAGTGCAGGTGAGCGTGGATCTTTCTGTGCTGATGCCCCAGGAAGTATGGGAAGCATACCAGGCAGGCATGCCACAGAAATTGCGCAGCGCAGGCTTTGTACCGGAGAGCATCTTTGCCGCCGTGGTTGCCCCGTCGCCGCCGGCAGATAGCCCGCTCGCCCAGGAATATGAACTCAGCAATGAAACCCCGGCGGAGGGGACGCCGCTGTGGCGGGTCATCGTCAATGGCGATACCGCAGCACCCCTGCCCTCCGTCGCGCCCATGGTTGCCACTTGCCTGCCGCCCACCGCCGCGTGGTTGGGGAGCACGGAAATTGGCCATACCGAATTCGCGTGGTCGGCCAAGCCGGTATGGCGCGCAGAGTCCAGCGAAGAAAATTAGGATAATGCCCTAAGAAGACTTGTATCGGTGCAGGGCAGTGATACTGTAAGTGCAGCACACACTCGCATTTTTACTTGCTCTTCAAGGATTCTCTCGCATGACTTCTCCCAACGGACATGACTTTGGCGGATACAACCAACAACCGCAGTACAATCAGTACCCCGCGTATTCTCAGCCCCAACAGAGCCGTGGCGGGAATGGAGCCATGGTTGCGGCGATCATTTTGGGAGTCGTGGCGCTTTTAGCCATCGCCGCTGCGGCGTTCTTTTTTGTGAAGGGAAATGGCGATAACTCCAGCGCCACCGCGCAGGAAAGCCAATTCCAGCAAAAGGTTGACACCACAAAGGTCGAGGACAAGGACGACGGGAAGTCGGGCAGTGAAGCTACCGTAACCAAGACCGAGCAGGCCCCCGCGCCCGCCCCGGCACAGGCGCCTGTGAGCAGCGGCAATGGGCATTCATGGGGCGATTACACGAGCTATTATGCTGCCTCGAGCAAAACGTCAGATCCGTTTGCCAAAAACGTCTATGACACCTTCATGAATAACTGGATGTCCGGTGGCGGAACGGATGCCACCTTGAGCGTCTATTCGCCGACTACCGGCGGTACCTACACGATGTACTGCTCGGGTAATTCCTCGCGGGTGAGCTGCTCCGGCGGCGATAGGGCCAAGGTAGTCATCCACTAAAACCGAGCACGTCCGTTCCTCTTCTTCCTGCGTTTAGCGTGCGGGAGGGAGAGGATTTTTGTGTGCCCCGCGGCGGCAGACCGGGGCAGTGGACAAGGCATGCGGTAAATTGGGTGGGTCCCATGCCAAGCTGTGAAATAGAAGTGTGAGGAATCTACGTGAATATTGCGGCCACCATCGCGGCGGAGATCGGCGCTCAAGAAACCCAGGTTTCGACGGCGCTGAAGCTCCTGGCGGAGGGAAATACCGTGCCTTTCATTGCGCGCTACCGCAAGGAGGTCACGGGTGGTTTGGATGATGCGCAATTGCGCACCATCGAAGAGCGGGCCACCTACCTGCGCGAGCTAGAAGAGCGCAAAGAGACGATCCTTGCCGCCATCGAGGAGCAGGGCAAGCTTAGCGATGACCTGCGTAGCCAAATCCTTGCCTGCGATACCAAGGCGCGGCTCGAAGATTTGTATCTGCCGTATAAAAAGCGCCGCAAGACAAAGGCTGATATCGCCCGCGACGCCGGCTTGGAAGACTTGACCGACAAGCTGATCGCGCAGCCGGCGGCCCAGCCCGAGGAATTAGCGCAGAGCTATCTCACGGAAGGTTTTCCCGATACCAAGAAGGCGCTCGAGGGGGCGCGCTCCATCCTCATCGATCGCTTCGCACTCGATGCGGACTTGGTGGGAGGCGTGCGCGAGCGCATGTTTGACCAGGGTGCCATGCAAGCGCAGGTGGTAGAGGGAAAGGAAGCCGAGGGGGCGAAGTTCAAGGATTACTTCGACTTCAACGAGCCCTTTTCTTCGCTGCCCTCTCACCGCATCCTGGCGCTACTGCGCGGGGAGAACGAGGGCGTGCTCCAGCTGCACCTGGACGCCGGTGATGACGCCGACTACGAGGACCTCATTGCGGATCGCTTCGATCTGGATCGCAGCTCCGCGTGGCTGGATAATGCCGTGCACTGGGGATGGCGCACCAAATTGTATGTTTCCTCCAGCCTGGATGTGCGCATGCGCTTGAAAGAAGTGGCAGAAGAAGGCGCGCTCAAGGTCTTTGCCACGAACCTGCGCGACGTGCTGCTCGCCGCCCCCGCGGGCCAGCGCGCGACCATCGGCCTCGATCCGGGCTACCGCAACGGCACCAAGTGCGCCGTGGTGGATAAAACGGGCAAGGTGCTCGATACGACCATCGTTTATCCCCACCAGCCCCAAAACCAGTGGTCGCAGGCGGTGCAGGTCCTGTCCACGCTGTGCGCACGGCACTCGGTCGACCTCATGGCCATCGGCAATGGCACTGCCTCCAGGGAAACGGAAAAGCTTGCGCACGAGATTGCTGACCTGCTCAAGCAGGCTGGCAGCCAGCGTCCGACGCCCGTCGTTGTCTCCGAATCCGGAGCATCGGTCTACTCCGCATCGCAGCTGGCGGCGGAGGAATTTCCCGATATGGACGTCTCGCTGCGCGGGGCGGTCTCCATCGCCCGGCGCCTCCAGGATCCGCTGGCAGAGCTAGTGAAAATCGATCCGAAGGCCATCGGTGTGGGCCAGTATCAGCACGATGTGAACCAGACGTCGCTGGCGCGGACGCTGGACGGCGTGGTGGAAAGCGCCGTCAATGGCGTTGGCGTTGACCTCAATACAGCCTCGGCGCCGCTCTTGGAGCGCGTGGCGGGCGTAAACCCCACCATCGCCGCCAATATCGTGGCCTACCGCAATGACAATGGCTCTTTTGCCACCCGCAAGGAACTGAAGAAGGTGCCGCGCCTGGGACCGAAGGCCTTTGAACAGTCCGCCGGCTTCCTGCGCATTAATAGGGGAGCGGACCCGCTCGATGCGTCCGCGGTTCACCCCGAGGCCTATCCCATCGTGACGCGGATCGCGGAGCAGACGGGGCTGGGCATCGGCGAGCTCATTGGCAATGCCCGGGTGCTGGACAAGCTGGATCCCGCCGATTTCGCAGACGAGACCTTCGGCATCCCAACCGTGAGCGATATCATCGCCGAGCTGGATAAACCCGGCCGCGATCCGCGCCCTGAGTTTAAGACCGCCACCTTTAAAGAAGGCGTGCATAAGGTCTCTGACCTCACCCCAGGCATGGTGTTGGAGGGCACGGTCTCCAACGTGGCGGCTTTTGGCGCGTTTGTGGATGTCGGCGTGCATCAGGACGGCCTCGTCCATGTCTCTGCGATGAGCCATCAATTTGTCTCCGATCCGCACGAGGTCGTGCGCTCCGGCCAGGTGGTCAAAGTCAAGGTGATGGAGGTTGACGTCGATCGCCAGCGCATCGGCCTAACGCTGCGGCTGGATGATGAGCCAGGCCAGCCCGCGCCGAAGCGCCGCGGCGGTGACTCACAGCGCGGATCTGGCAAGCGTGGCGGTCAAAAGCCTTCGCGCGCAGCGGGGAAGAAGGGCGGACGCAACTCCGACCGCGGTGGCTCCCGCGGGCGCCCGGCAGCCAAGGGGACCATGGCGGATGCCCTGAAGAAGGCAGGCTTCTAGCTACCGACATCGGCCCCATCAGCCGCGCGGTGGAGGGCCGCTGCCTGCTGCGGTGGTGGGGGCGGGGCATTCGTCCCGCCAACCGCGCACGCGCAGAAGAAATTTTCCCGCGACATCGCAGCCGATGCGGCCTCTCCCGTTCAATAATGGTAAGTTTGGCAAAACTAAGTAAATGGCGTCCTGCTTCTCCCCGCTTTAGCGAGGCACTCCTGGGTGGATGAGACAACGGGGCGTCGAACTACTGCCATAAGGAGACAACTATGAGTCGTGCGGCCGATAGCGGTCACGGTGCCGAGGACACCGCAGCGATGCCTTCGATAAGCGGCGAGGGGAACAAGGGTCGGGGAGTGCTGGGCTGGCACCGCCTTCTGGATTGGCGCCCGCGCAGCGCTTTGTCGCGGGTGCTTATCGTATTCTTCCTCGTTGCGCCCATCATCGTGGCCGGAACCATGATGTGGGCCATGTGGGATCCATCCAAGTACATGCGCAATATTGACCTCGCAGTGGTCAATGAAGACGCGGGCGTGGACAAGCAGGGCAAGCACACCAACTATGGCGACCAGGTGGTCGAGGGCTTGCTAGAGACTGACTACCTCAAATTCTCTGAGGTCAACAAGGACGACGGCGAAGAGGGCTTGGTCAAGGGCAAGTACTTGATGGTCGTGACGATTCCGAAGAACTTTTCCGAGCAGGCCGTGACCATCATCAGCGATAAGCCCGAAAAACCGGAGATCAACTTCGCTACGAATGACTATTACGGCACGAATGGCTCGGTGATTTCCTCCAGCCTCATTCCGCAGGTGCAAACGAGCGTGGAAAACGCCATTTCCAAAAAGTACGCCGACCAGGTTATTGAGGGACTTACTAAGTTGAGCGACGGCCTGGGCAATGCCGCGGACGGCGCGGGGCGCCTTGATGAGGGCGCTGGAAAGCTGCAAGAGGGCGGCGGGCGCGCGGTTGAGGGCATCAACAAGCTCGACAACGGTGCGGGCACGCTCAATAACGGCACGGCCGAGCTCCTCAACGGAACGACGCGGCTCAATGACGGCGTCGTGCGGTTGAATGATGGTGCGGGCAAGCTTAGTGATGGCGCAGCGCGCCTCGATGACGGCGCCTCCCGGCTTGCCGATGGCTCCGACAAGCTCCTTGCCGGTACCGGCCGCCTTGCCGATGGTGCAGGCCAGATCGACGCCGGGGTCAATCAGCTCACCGGCATGCTCATCCCCGTGCTGAAGCAAGCCCAAGCCGTGGTTCCTGGCCTTACCCAGCTGGTAGACATCCTGCGCGGGCTCGGCATGACCCAGCAAGCGGATCAGCTCTACTCGTTGGTATCCAGGCTCGATCCCGCCTCTAGTGGAAATATGGTGGGGCAGCTGGAGAAGCTTTCCGCAGGCACCGGGCAGCTGCACTACAACCTGTCCGACCCGCAGTCGGAATACCTCGGCGGGCTGACCTCACTGAACGGCGGTGCGCACCGCCTATCCGATGGCATCAAGGAGCTGCGCGGCGGAGTTGGCAAGCTCAGTGACGGTACCTCGCAGCTGCAGGACGGTGCGACCCGCCTGCAGGATGGCGCCTCTCGTCTCCACGATGGCACGGGCGCGCTCAAGGAGGGCACCGGCCGCCTGGCTGAAGGCGGAGCCGAGCTCAAGGGCGGCTTGGACCGCCTCCAGGAAGGCTCCGGCGAGCTATCCACGAAGCTTGCCGAAGGCGCCGCCAAGGCACCTACCATTTCCCGCCCAGAGGATTCCGCGCAAAATATCGCAGTACCCATTAACTTCACCGCATCCAATGTCCACCCCGTGCAGACGGTGGTCAACCCAGCGGACCCGACCGAAAAGAATATTACCGGCGGCGCCTCCATGCTCTTCGTGCTCGTATTTGGCTTCCTCGTCATGCTGCTCTTGGCGATGACGCTGCCGTACTACATGGCGCGCCGGGGAGCCCGCGTCACCAGCCCGGCCCGCAGCGTATTCGACGCCTTTGCCGCGCTGACCGGCCTGAACTTCGTCATACTGGCGTTTATGGCCCTGATGTCTTCCACCTTGGGGTGGCAGCCGGCAAGCTGGTCCATGATTGCGCTCGTACTCGCCGCGATTTCCGCCGTGGGTGCGGCGACCTACCAGTTCTTCCTGATTACCTTCGGGCGCAAGATCGGTTCGATCTTTGCCGCCGGCGCGTTCGCCCTGGGCGGGATGGTCTTTGGCGGGGTCTGGCCGGTCCTGGCGATTCCGCGCGCGCTCAGCCTGCTGCACCCTTTCCACCCGATGTCCTACGCCAAGGACGCGTTCACCCGCGCCACCGACGGCATTCATGATGGCACCTTCTGGAGCAGCATCATTATCCTCTTTAGCATCACGGTGGGTGCCGTGGTGGCGTCGTACTTGGTCTTCCGGGCGCGGCACCTGGGCACGGCAAAGATCCTCGATGAGCACCACTCCATCCTCCGCTCGCCCATGCCTGCCTAAGGCGTGCTGCGCGCCCGGCTCGCCCCAGGTAGGGTAGTAAATCCGCGAAGTAGAGGAATTTGGAATTGGCCGGTTCCTATGGAAAGATAATCCATCGTTCTATGTAACGGGCACGAACCGGTCAGGCCTCCGGCCGCCAGGGTCCTCTGTCCCAAACTGAAAAGGAATATTGGTATGACCAACATTATCGACAAGGTCGATGCAGCACAGCTGCGCGACGACATCCCGTCCTTCCGCCCCGGCGATACACTCGACGTCAACGTCAAGGTTATTGAGGGTAACAACGAGCGTGCACAGCTCTTCAAGGGCATCTGCATCCGCCGCCAGGGCTCCGGTATCCGCGAGACCTTCACCGTGCGTAAGGTTTCCTTCGGTATCGGCGTAGAGCGTACCTTCCCGGTTCACTCCCCGAACCTCGAGTCCATCAAGGTCTCCCGCCGCGGCCGCGTTCGCCGTGCGAAGCTGTACTACCTGCGCGATCTGCGCGGCAAGAAGGCTCGCATCAAGGAGCGTCGCTAGTTCTAACGCCCGCCCTGGGCAGCGCCTATCTCCCTTCCTTTCCTGCATACACAGTGCCGGAAAGGAAGGGAGATTTTTATTGTGCACTCCTCGAATCATTTCGATTTCCTGTGAATCGCCCCGCAGTCACGGGAGCCAATCCGGATCGCGGGCACGCAGTTGCTAGGATCTGACGGGTGAATAACGAAAGCATCTCGCAGGGCAAAGAAGCGGCCGCGGAGGAATCAACCACGGAGAAAAAACAAATGCCGTGGTGGCTGGAGACTCTCGTGGTCGTCGTCTCCGTGCTGGTGGTCGTGGGGCTATTCCAAAACTTCATCGGCCGCCAATACGTGATTCCCTCAGGATCCATGGAGCCGACGCTGCATGGCTGTGAGGGATGCACGAATGACCGCATCTTTACAGAAAAGGTCTCTTACTACGGCGATAAGGGCCCAGAGCCAGGCGATGTCGTGGTCTTTAAGGGCACCGACGACTGGAACGGGAGTTACGTCTCCCCGCGCTCATCCAATGCCGTCATTCACGGCATTCAGGATGCGCTGAGCTTTATCTCCTTGGCGCCACCAGATGAAAATACCCTGGTCAAGCGCGTTATCGCCACCGGCGGACAGACGGTGTCCTGCCAAGAGGGCGATCCCGCCGTCATGGTGGATGGCAAGCCCATCAAGCAGGACTACGTGCAGGATCCGCCGACCTACCCAGTGGATGAATCGACCGGATCGGAAGCCTGCGGTGGCCCGTATTTCGGCCCAGTGAAGGTGCCTGAGGATAATATCTGGGTCATGGGGGATAACCGCACCGCGTCTGCCGATTCGCGCTACCACATGGGCGATAACTTCCACGGCACGATCCCCGTAGATAACGTGCGCGGAAAGGTGCAGTTCGTATTCTGGCCGTTCAACCGCATTGGTGGGGTCGATGACCCAGACATCCAAAGCTAAACCACAGCAACAGCGCCTGCGCACGCGCGATTTCCTTGCGCCGGTCATAGGCGGCTTCGTGCTCCTAGTTTTATTGCAGGCATTCGTCGGCCGGATGTATGTCATCCCCTCCGCGTCGATGGAACCCACGCTGCATGGTTGTACCGGCTGCGATAATGACCGCATCGCGGTGCAGAAGATGAGCTATTACTTCCACGACCCGGACCCGGGCGATGTCGTGGTATTTGAAGGACCTGAGTCCTGGAATACGGAATTTGAGGTGCAGCGCTCCGATAACGTGCTTGTGCGCGGCGCCCAAAACGCCTTGGCGTCGGTGGGGCTTTTGCCCAATGGGGAAAATATCCTAGTCAAGCGCGTTATCGCTACCGAGGGTCAGACGGTCAAGTGCGAGGAGGGCGATTCCGCGGTGATGGTGGATGGTGCACCGATAGACCAGAGCTTCACGTTGGATCCGCCCGAGATCCCGGTCGATCCCAGCTCCGGCTCGCAGGCTTGCGGTGGCCAGTACTTTGGCCCCGTGACCGTCCCAGAAGGCAATATGTGGGTCATGGGGGATAACCGCACCAATTCCCTGGACTCTCGCGCGCACATAGGCGATCACCTGCAAGGCACCGTACCGGTGGACAACGTGCGCGGCAAGGTAGAAGCCGTGATCCTGCCCGTATCGCGCTTTGGCGGCATCGACGATCCGGATATCCAGGATGCGGCGGCTTAAACAGCAGCGCACCTTTGAAGTGGCGTTGGCCCGGGCGGGGCTCGGCCCCGTCGCCGGGGTGGATGAGGCCGGCCGCGGTGCGTGCTGCGGCCCCGTCACCGTCGCCGCCTGCATCCTGCCCGAGCGCATCGTGAGCGAATTGGATACCTTAACTGATTCCAAAAAGCTCACGCCCCGCCAGCGCGAAAAGCTCTTCCCCATCATCAAAGACAAGGCTGTAGACTGGTCTGTGGTGCATATTGGTGCGGGGGACATCGACGAGCGCGGCATCCAGCACGCCAATACCTCAGGCATGCGCCGGGCGATAGCGCGCCTGGAACAGCGCCCAGGCTATGTGCTTTCCGATGCCCTCTTTATCCCCGGCCTCACCCAACCCCACCTGCCCATCATCGGTGGGGACGCGGCGGCGCGGTGCATCGCGGCGGCGAGCGTGCTGGCCAAGGTAAGCCGAGATCGCCTCATGCGGGATCTAGACGAGCGCTTTCCAGGTTATGGATTGGCTGGGCATAAGGGCTATGGAACCAAGGCACACGAGGCCGCGATTGCCGCCTTGGGGGCGAGTCCAGAACACCGCATGAGCTACAGCAATGTGCAGCGCGCGCATGCCCACTTCACTGCGCGTGCCTAGCGAAAATTGTGGTTTCTGCGCGCTAAGCTAGGGCGAGCTATCCCATATTTTGGAGGTCCACAGTGAGTGCAGAGGAACTCGAAAACTACGAGGCAGAGGTAGAGCTGTCCCTTTACCGCGAATATCGCGATGTCGTCAGCCAGTTTTCTTATGTCGTAGAAACCGAACGACGATTCTACCTGGCCAATGCCGTAGAACTGATTCCCCATACCGCCGGGCCCGATGTGTACTACGAGGTGCGCATGTCCGATGCCTGGGTATGGGATATGTACCGTTCCGCCCGATTCGTGCGCTACGTCCGCGTCATTACCTACAAGGACGTCAATATCGAGGAACTGGATAAGCCGGATTTCATCATGCCGGACTAGGGAACTGGGCGCCTGTCAACTCGGCGCCCGCTTCATCCCGCCGCAGCTGTGGATAACTCTTCGTGATGCCGAAGTTATTCACATCCGCGGCGGTTTTCTGGTTTTCGGGCTTGCAGCCGGCCCGCATCCTGCGATGTTCTGTGCGTGCAGCACAAACAGCACGAAAGAAAAGGACGCCGCACATGCAATTTGCATCCGATAATCACCTCGCTACGAAGCACCCTCGGCACAGGCAAGAACTGGGCAAGCGGGGAGAATCATTCGCCGCGCGCTACCTCCGCGAGCGTGGCTCCGATATCATCGCCGCCAACGTCTCCTACCGAGTGGGAGAAATCGACCTTATTGCCCGCGAGCCCGATGGCACGATCGTCTTCGTAGAGGTAAAAACCCGCTCTACCGCGAGCTATGGCACAGCCGAGGCCGTGACTCCACACAAGCTTGCCCGCATGCGCAGGGCCGCCGTCCAGTGGCTAGACGGCAAGCCACTGGCCACCGTGCGCTTCGATGTCATAGCCCTCGTGGTCAAAGGCGAGGGTTTTGAACTAGAGCACTTTACGGGGGTCGACGATGGCTCTCGGTAAATGCTTAGCAGTCTCCCTGCACGGCGTGCTCGCCCGCGTCATCAACGTCGAAGCCAACGTAGGGCACGGCCTGCCCGGAATCCATGTGGTGGGGCATGCGGATACCGCGATATCTGAATCCCGCGACCGCATCAAGACCGCCGCCGCGAATTCCCGCCTGCCATGGCCGAAAACCAAGGTGATCGTGTCCATGTCGCCGGCCTCGCTCCCAAAATCAGGATCCCATTTTGACCTGCCTATGGCGCTTGCGATTCTCGCCGCCCACGTAGAACAGCACGGCGCTGACTACGCGCGTTCCGTGCAGTCACCCAGTCAGGTTCTTAAAGAAACCCTGGTGCTTGGGGAACTAGGCCTGGACGGCACGGTTAGAGCAGTACCCGGTATCATCCCAGCGCTTCTCGCTGCCCGCGAGGAGGGCATTTCTACGCTGGTCATTCCGCCAGGAAATGCTGCCGAGGCTACCCTCGTTCCCGATATGAATGTGCTGGTTGCAGCCACGCTCTTTGATGCCTTTGCGTGGGCGCTAGGAGAGCGCGACCTACCCCGCGCGGCCGAGTGCTGCTCTGACCAACTCGCACCGGCACCCACACAGGAACGGCTCGACTATTGCGATATAGCCGGCCAGCACCATGCAAAGTGGGCTGCAGAAGTCGCCGCCGCCGGTGGGCACCACCTGTTAATGATCGGCCCACCGGGCTCGGGGAAATCCATGATTGCCTCGCGATTGCCCAGCATTCTTCCGGCGCTAAGCCCAGACCAGATGGTAGAAACCACTGCCATCCACTCGCTGACGGGAACTCCCGGTGAAGTGGTGTCCCACGCACCCTTCATCGCCCCGCACTCTTCGGTTACCCGCGCGGCGCTCCTTGGTGGAGGAAGCGGCCATCCTCGCCCAGGCGCGGTGAGCTTGGCCCATAATGGGGTGCTCTTCCTCGATGAGGTCAGCGAGGTAAGCGCCCCAGTGCTCGACGGCATGCGCGCGCCTTTGGAAGAAGGCCATGTCCGCCTGGCACGCGCGCAGCAGGAGATTGACTACCCGGCGCGATTCCAACTGATTATGGCAGCCAACCCCTGTCGGTGCGCCGCCGAAGATCCCTCTAAATGTACGTGCAATCCGCATGACCGGCTTAATTATCTATCGAATCTCTCCGGGCCGTTGCGCGACCGCTTGGACATGGTGGTCACCCTCTCCGGACAGTCAGCCACCATCAATGCGGAGGGCGAAGAATCCTCTGCTGCCATTGCCGAGCGGGTCGCCGCGGCCCGCGACCGTGCCCGGGTGCGCTGGGCGGCCGACGGCATTCCCGCGCGCGTCAACGGCGCCGTGCCCTCGTCATATTTGCGCCGGCACCGCCCGGCTTCCGAGTCCGCCATGATCATGTTGTCTGCCTACCTCGCCGAGGGCGAGATTTCGCAGCGCGGCATCGACCGCGTCCTGCGCGTGTCGTGGACCTTGGCGGATTTGCACGGCAGCTCCACACCCGATCTTGCGGAAGTGGGCCAAGCCCTCGACCTTCGTTCGAGCCAGACGGTAGGGAGGATTTCGGCATGAGCGATCTTGATTTATCGACTCCACTTGCCACATGGGTATATCTCAATCGCGTGGTGGAAGGCCCGTCCGCCTCCTTGCAGGCCTTGCTGGAACATCATTCGGCCGAAGAGATTGCCCACGGGATTTATCACCGAGCCGATTGGATCGGTCCTCTTTTAGCCCGCACCGCCTCGCGGTTTGATTGGGTGCGGCAAAAAGAAGACCTCGCCGCCGCAGAGCGCGTGGGGGCGCGATTGATCACTGCCGATAGCCCCGAGTGGCCAGCCGAGGCGTTTTCTTCTGCCTTTGGCTTCTACCAGAATGGCGCGGATGCGCCGGCCACATTCGATGAGCAAGCGGTGCCGCCACATAGCTTGTGGGTACGCGGCTCAGCGCTTAAACCCGAGGTAGGGCAGGCCGTTGGAATCGTAGGCACGCGCGCCATTTCGCGCTACGGGTGGCAGGCAACCCAAAGCGTGGTCTCAGGCCTAGTGAATCATCAGTGGACTATCGTCTCCGGCGGGGCTTTGGGGGTAGATACCGTGGCGCATGAGACCGCCTTGCACAATGCGGGGCGCACTGTCGCGGTCGCCGCGTGCGGAATCGATAAGAATTATCCAGCCCGCAACGGTGGACTCTTTGATCAGATAGCCGATAATGGCTGCATCGTCTCCGAATTCGCTCCAGAGACTGCACCCAAGCGGCATCGCTTCCTCATTCGCAACCGCCTTGTTGCTGCGCTAAGCCAAGGAATCGTGGTCATGGAAGCGGCATATCGCTCGGGCGCGCTTAATACCCTCAACTGGGCAGAAGCCTTGGGGCGCGTTGCCATGGCCGTGCCGGGACCAATTACGACGAGCGGTTCGCTCGGGTGCCACCAGCGCATCCAGGATGGACGAGCCCAGTTGGTCGCCAGCGCCGACGAAGTCCGCGCCCTGGTGGGCCGCGCCGGGACGGTTGATCCGGAGGCGCAGTATGAAATGAATTTTGCGGCGTCTTTAACGCAGCGATTATCGCGGAATGAGCTGCGAGTCTTTGATGCGACCCCGCCGCCAGGAAGCCCTCCGGCTACTGCTGAAGATATTGCGCGGGACGCGGGATTCCGCCTGCCCCTCACCGTCCACTTATTGCTTGCCTTAGAGAAAATGTGTGTGATCGTGCGGGAGGGAAATAACTGGGTTCGCTTAGAGATGGGCTGAAAAGCAAGTAAACTCGTGGGGTATGAGTGATAAATGGAAGGCCGCAGTAAGTCGTGGCCCGGTCGGGCAGATGGACGAGGCTATCGAGGACTTCGCGGACTTCCAACTCCACGTCAAGGGCCGTGCGGAGGCCACGGTGCGTGGCTACCGCGCGGACTTAAAAAACCTGGCCCAAGACATCGATGCATTTGCGGACTTTAACCTCAATAACCTGCGCCAGTGGCTAGGAAACGCGGTCGCAGAAGGAAAGGCGCGCGCAACGCTGGCGCGCAGGACAGCCTCAGTTAAAGCCTTTTCTACCTGGGCGGAAAGGGAAGGCTACCTAAGCCGCGATGTTGCGGCACGATTGGTAACACCGAAGGTGGGACAGCATCTCCCGACGGTGATGGCCCCGCAACAGGCGGGCGAACTTGTGGGCAACGCCGTTTCTGTCGATGAAGCGCATTTTCAGCGCGATAGCGCGATTTTGGAGTTGCTCTATGCCACCGGAATGCGCGTGGCGGAATTGGTCCGCCTCGATATAGAAGACGTGGACTTTAAGCGGTCCACCGCACGTGTTACTGGTAAGGGAAATAAGCAACGGGTCGTGCCCTTTGGTGCCGCCGCAACCGATGCCCTGCAGCAGTGGATAGACGGCGGGCGTAAAGAAATGGCGCGGGGAGATACCCAGGCCATCTTTGTAGGCAGCAGGGGAGCGCGCATTGACCAGCGCCAGGTGCGGCGCATCGTGGACAAAGCCGCCACGGTCACCGGCACAAGTGGCCTAACCCCGCACGGGGTGCGCCACCTTGCGGCTACACATCTCTTAGAAGGCGGCGCGGACCTGCGCGTGGTCCAAGAGTTACTGGGGCACTCGTCTTTGAGTACCACGCAAATCTATACACATGTCTCCGCAAAGCGGCTAAAGCAGGTTTATTCCCAGGCCCACCCGCGGGCCTGAGTGATTCTTATAAAGGCTTGAGGCGGATAACCGGCATATCCAGCAGGCTTAAGGGGTCAATGTAGCTGTCCTTGGCAATCCGGGCGCCCCAATGCAGCCCTGGTGTGCCGTCTACTGGGTGGGCGAGCTTGCCTATAGTTTGGCCCTCGTGCACCGCTTGGCCTTGGGTGACGCTCGCGTGCACGGGTTGATACGTGGTGCGTATGCCATCTGCATGGTCGATCGAGATGACCGGGGTTCCGGCGACGGTGCCGACAAAAGCGACGGTGCCGGATTCGGCGGCGACGACGCGGCCGCCAATTCTTAGGGCCATATCGACGCCGCGGTGTCCCGCACTCCACTTATGCTCGGGCTTATCAAAGCCGCGCAGCACTCGCACCGGGCGCGGTTTACCCGAGGCGGGATCGACGTATGCGGCAGCGGGCGCGGCGCACAGTAGCACTAGCGCACCAGTGAGGATGGTGGCGAGGGTGGGGATAAGGGGGCATCGGCAAGCGGCGGTATTTCGTGGTCGTGGCAATAAGTGCATGTGGCACAGTGTGGTGCGCTGCGGTCAATAATGCCCGGCGAAAGGTGGACCGGCTGTGGATAAACCAGCAGCGGTGGGGCGGAAGAAACTCAAGTGACAACCGAGGTAAAACGCTCAAAGAAACTTGTGGAAAAGTGCTTGTTCGGTTTGGAAAATCCAGCTGGCTGGGATTATTGTCTTTCATAGCAGTGCGTCCGCTGGGAGTTAACCCTCACGGAGGCATTGACTACGCGCGACGAAGTTGTCGCATCCTGAGTTAAGGGTGTGGCGGTCCGACAGCTGACGCGGTCCTTGGAAACAAGGTGTTGGCAGGGCCTTCGTTGCTAGGGTGCGGAATAAAACACCGCACAATTGGAAAACCGAAAGACAATTAAAAGAAAGCGAGCGAATCATGGCAGTTGTAACCATGCGCGAGCTCCTCGACGCTGGTGTGCACTTTGGTCACCAGACCCGTCGCTGGAACCCGAAGATGCGTCGTTTCATCTTCACCGACCGTAACGGCATCTACATCATCGACCTGCAGCAGACGCTGACCTACATCGATGAGGCATACGAGTTCGTTAAGGAAACCGTCGCTCACGGTGGCACCATCCTTTTCGTTGGCACCAAGAAGCAGGCGCAGGAAGCAGTTGCTGAAGAAGCAACCCGCGTCGGCATGCCTTATGTTAACCACCGCTGGTTGGGCGGCATGCTCACCAACTTCCAGACCGTGTCCAAGCGCCTGAAGCGCATGAAGGAGCTTCAGGCAATGGATGAGCGCGAGGACGGCTACAAGGGCCGTACCAAGAAGGAAGTTCTGATGCTCAACCGCGAGCGCGCCAAGCTTGAGCGCGTTCTGGGCGGCATCTCCGAGATGGCCAAGACCCCGTCCGCACTGTGGATTGTTGATACCAACAAGGAGCACATCGCGGTTAAGGAAGCCCACAAGCTGAACATCCCGGTTGTTGCCATCCTGGACACCAACTGCGACCCGGATGACGTTGACTTCCCGATCCCAGGCAACGATGACGCAATCCGTTCCACCAAGCTGCTGTCCGGCATCGTGGCTTCCGCCGTCGAAGAGGGCAAGAAGGCTCGCGAGGAGCGCCAGCTCGCAGCCGCTAAGGAAGCTGCCGGCGATTCCGCAGAGAAGGAACAGCGCGATGCTGAGGCTGCTGCAGCCGCATCCGATCCTGCTTCTGCAGAAAAGGCTGAGGAAGCACCCGCAGACAAGCCTGCACAGTAGGCCTGCCTCTTGTGAGGATTCTTTCTTAACTGCACTTAATTGAATACCCCACGCACATTTTGGTGTGGGGCAGCTAGGGAATAATTCCTGTACAAGGCTGTTTACCTAACCCCTACCACCGTGTGCTACGGCGGTGGGGGTTACTTTTATCTATGCTGGAGGCGGCTAAACCTAGCCTCCGTACAATCGCATTGATGAAGGAAACTGGGGTAGATACCCCCACCCAAAGACGGCGCGAGACCGCTTCTTCGGCTACGCTGTCTCAACGAACACTGACTGATTTTCAAGGAGGATCGCCCTAACTATGGCGAACTACACTGCTGCAGACGTGAAGGCACTGCGCGAAGCAACTGGCTCCGGCATGCTCGATTGCAAGAAGGCGCTGGAAGAAAACGGCGGCGACTACGACAAGGCCGTTGAATTCCTGCGCATCAAGGGCGCAAAGAACGTGTCCAAGCGCGCTGACCGCGAGGCTACCGAGGGCCTCGTTGCCGTATCCGGTAACACCATGGTTGAGATCAACTGCGAGACCGACTTCGTGGCAAAGAACGAGGGCTTCCAGTCCTTCGCTAAGAAGATTGTTGAAGCTGCAGCCGCAGCCAAGGCTAACTCGCCGGAAGAACTCAACAACGTAGAGATCGACGGCCAGAAGGTCTCCGAGTTCGTTGACCAGGAGTCCGCAAAGACCGGTGAGAAGCTGCAGGCACGCCGTGCAGTCACCGTCGATGGCGACAACGTTGCTGTCTACCTGCACCAGCGCTCCGCTGACCTGCCTCCTGCAGTCGGTGTCTTGGTTTCCTACGAAGGCAACAAGGAAGGCGCACACGCTGCCGCTCTGCAGATTGCAGCTATGAACGCTGAGTACCTGAAGCGCGAAGACGTTCCTGCAGAGATCGTCGAGAAGGAGCGCTCCATCGCTGAGGCCACCACTCGCGAGGAAGGCAAGCCTGAGGCTGCGCTTCCAAAGATCGTGGAAGGCCGCCTGAACGGCTTCTACAAGTCCGTTGTTCTGCTGGAGCAGGCTTCCTTGTCCGATAACAAGAAGACCGTCAAGCAGGTCGCAGAAGAGGTCGGCACCACCATCACCGGCTTCGTCCGCTACGAGGTTGGCGCTTAAGCCTCAGCCGCTTTTTAGCCTTTAAAGCCCACGGGAGGTACACCCTCTCGGTGGGCTTTTCTGCTGTCTAGGGGCAATGGGGAAGGGGCGGCTGCCGGGCCGCGGTGCGGTGTGGGGAAGCGAGGGCAGTGTAGGTAAGATAGAAAAGAAATAAATCAGCCCCCGCAAAAGGAGACGATGAAGGCGTGACTTCTGCAGACGAGAAGCGAACCGGATACAAACGAGTAATGCTGAAACTCGGTGGCGAAATGTTTGGCGGCGGCAAGGTTGGCATCGACCCGGACGTTGTCGATAACGTCGCTCGCCAAATCGCTGAAGTGGCCGAGCAGGGCATCGAAATCGCCGTGGTGATCGGCGGCGGCAACTTCTTCCGCGGTGCAGAGCTTTCACAGCGCGGCATGGACCGCGCCCGGTCTGACTACATGGGAATGCTGGGCACGGTCATGAACTCGTTGGCCCTGCAGGACTTCTTGAAGCAAAAGGGCGTTGATTGCCGCGTGCAAACGTCTATCAACATGGCGCAAATCGCGGAGCCATACCTGCCACTGCGCGCTGACCGCCACTTGGAGAAGGGCCGCGTCGTTATTTTTGGTGCCGGCATGGGCATGCCGTACTTTTCCACGGATACCACCGCCGCGCAGCGTGCCCTGGAAATCGGAGCCGATGTCCTCTTCCTGGCCAAGGGTGTTGATGGCGTGTACTCCGACGACCCACGGACGAACCCCGATGCGGAGCTCTACACCCGAATCACTCCGCGCGAGGTTATTGAAAAGGGGCTCAAGGTAGCCGATGCAACCGCCTTTAGCCTGTGCATGGACAATGACATGCCGATTTTGGTCTTTAACCTCTTGGAAGAGGGGAATATTGCCCGCGCCGCAAGCGGCCAGGTTATCGGCACGCTGGTGCAGTCCTAATTCTAAAACGGCACAGAACCTGCTACCTTTTATACAGCTACCCCTCAACGTTGAAGGATGATTCAGCCTCATGATCGATGACATTCAGCTCGAAGCCGAAGAACACATGACCGCTTCCGTCGAGCACACCCGCGAGCAGCTGGTGACCATTCGCACCGGCCGCGCGAACCCGGCGATGTTCAACGGACTCATCGCGGAGTACTACGGTGCGCCGACCCCGATTACTCAGATGGCTACCATCTCCGTGCCAGAGCCGCGCATGTTGCTCATCAAGCCATACGAGCAGTCCATGATCCAAGAGATTGAAAACTCCATCCGCAATTCGGACCTGGGCGTTAACCCCACCAACGATGGCCACGTACTGCGTGTGACCGTTCCGCAGTTGACCGAGGAACGCCGTAAGGAAATGGTCAAGCTGGCCAAGAGCAAGGGCGAGGACGGCAAGATTGCCATCCGTAATATCCGCCGCAAGGCCATGGAACAGCTGAAGAAGCTCCAAAAGGATGGCGAAGAGGGCGAGGATGAGGTCCTTGCCGCAGAAAAGGAAATGGAAAAGATTACCGCTGGCTATGTCGAGCAGGTTGACAAGCTGGTGGAAAACAAGGAATCCGAATTGATGGAGGTCTAGGCCTTTTCCGCTGCCGCCGCGCCCACCTCGGCCGGCGGCGCTTTTCTGTACGTAGTATTTTTGTATAGGAAATAGATAAGCCCCGCGACGCGCATACAACGCCAAGTGAAAGGAGCCGGTCACGGTGAGTGACGCCTTGAACCGCCGATTGCCGCAGCCGAAAAATGGCCCTGGCCGTGACTTACCGGCGGCTATTGGAGTAGGCGTGGGGCTCGGCGCCCTCGTTGTCCTCGCCGTGTGGGCTGGCCCCTTGGCCTGGTATGCGGTGGTAGCCGTCGCCGTCGGCGGGGCCATGTGGGAAGTTCTTACCCGCCTGCGGGAGAACTCGTACTATATCCCGCGCACGCTGTTAATCATCTTGGGCCAGGCCATGGTGTGGATTTCCTGGCCGCTTGGCGCGCCCGGCCTCGTGGCCGTCTACGTCACCGCCGTACTCATTTTGATGTTCGGCAGGCTTTTCCATAATGGGCGGCATCGCCCACCCATCAATTATCTGCGGGACATGTCCGTCGGCATTTTCGTGCTGACGTGGATTCCGCTTTTCGCCACCTTTGCTGCGATGCTATCGCTGATTTCTACCCCGGTGGCCAGCGGCGCTGCTTCCATCGTGGTCTTTATGCTGTGCGTGGTCGCCTCCGATACGGGCGGCTATATCGTCGGCGTGATGTTTGGCTCCTACCCCATGGCACCGGCCGTGAGCCCGAAGAAATCCTGGGAGGGCTTTTGCGGCTCCATTGGCTTCGGCGTCATCGTTGGTGCCGTGTCCGTCCATTTCCTCTTGCATCATTCGGCGTGGATAGGCGCCTTGATGGGGCTCGGCCTTGTGATTTGCGCCTCGTTGGGTGACTTGGTGGAATCGCAGTTTAAGCGAGAGCTGGGCATTAAGGATATGTCCCACATCCTCCCCGGGCATGGTGGTTTGATGGACCGCCTTGATGGCATGCTTCCCTCTGCCATGGTTACCTGGGTGGCCATGAGCCTCATGGCAAATTTCGCGGTCTAAACCGAGTCGCAGTCACCGCGTATAAGGACTGCTGCGCATAAACCGCCGCTTCCCCTGTGCCACCGGAAATATCTCGAGGGCAGGGAGGAGAGCGGCGGTACGGCTCTTTTAGCCTTCGGCCTGCTTACGCAATTGGCGGCGCAATTCAAGCATCCGCCACACACCCACAAGCGCCATGATGAGCGCGCCGCCGATGGTAAACATCAGGTAGGCAATGCCCGCTGGGAACTGCCCCGACCAGCCCAGGAAGTTCATCGGCACTTCTTGCTGGTTTTGCATGATGAAGATGATCAACACGATCAGCAAGAGGAAGCCGACAATGAGCGCTGCCCAAGTGCTAGCGGCGAACGAGCCTTGGGCTTTTTGTGGTGCGGCAGCGGGCTCGGTGGTCCCAGCGTCGGCGCCGGCACCGGTGGAGACTTCCTTGTTTCCGGTTTCGGCCAAAGCGGCATTATCGCCTGCCGCGGTGGCCTCATCATTGGAGGCGGAAAAGTCATCTTCGGGGTATTTCGGATTGGTCATGTGTCCATTATTTCTGTAAACCCTTCCAAAATTCCACTTGGCTATAAATTGAGGCCTTCCCAATTGGAAAAGTACCGGTAAACCGTGGAAAGATGGGCGTTATTATGGCTCAACCAGTAAAACTTAACTTCTCCGCGCCGCGGCGCGGTCTGCCACCCAAGCACTTTGCAGATCTCTCTGAAAGCGAGCGCATCGATAAGCTCGCAGAAATTGGCCTACTTAAATTCCGTGCTAAGCAAATTGCCAAGCACTACTATGAGCATCTCACTGACGACGTCGAAGAGATGACGGATATCCCCGCCGGCAAGCGCGAGGAAGTCAAAGAGGCCTTCTTCCCTGAGCTCATGAAGCCTATTCGTACGACTTCTACCGACGATGGGGAAACCACCAAGTCCCTGTGGCGCTTGCACGACGGCACCTTATTGGAGTCCGTTCTGATGCGGTATCCTGGCCGCGCTACCTTGTGCATTTCTTCCCAGGCTGGCTGCGGAATGGCCTGCCCGTTCTGTGCTACCGGCCAGGGCGGACTAGACCGCAACCTTTCTACCGGCGAAATCGTCGAACAGTTCCGCCACGCAGCCGCAGCAATGGCGGCCGAAGGCGGGCGCTTATCCAATGTGGTCTTCATGGGCATGGGAGAGCCGCTGGCAAACTACAAGCGCGTGGTCCAGGCGGTGCGCCAGATTACCGGCCAGGATGGAACGGGCTTTGGGCTCTCGCAGCGCAATGTGACCGTATCCACCGTGGGTTTGGCACCTGCCATCCGCAAGCTCGCGGACGAAGACCTTGCCTGCACGCTTGCGGTGTCGCTGCACACCCCGGATGATGAGCTGCGCGATAGCCTGGTTCCGGTAAATAACCGCTGGTCCGTTGATGAGGTCCTTGACGCAGCACGGTACTACGCCGATAAATCCGTCCGCCGCGTATCTATCGAGTACGCCCTTATCCGGGATAAGAATGACCAGGATTTCCGCGCCGATATGCTAGGCCGCAAGCTGCACCAGAAGCTCGGCTCCAAGGTGCACGTTAACGTGATCCCTCTTAACCCGACCCCTGGCTCGGAGTGGGACGCAGCTCCTAAGACGCGGCTTGATGAATTCGTGCGCCGCGTCCAAGCACAAGGAGTGCCGTGCACTGTGCGCGATACTAAGGGCGATGAAATCGCGGCAGCCTGTGGCCAACTTGCCGCCGATGAACGAGAAGACATGTCGGCCTAAGAGCCCGCTGTCACAGTCACCTAGGCATTTTTGGATAAGTGCTTAGGTGGTTTTCTCGTTGTATTCTGCGTTTACACGTGCGGTGCAGTCAAACGCAGTACGGCTACGTACCCGGTAAAACCACGAAACCGCCGAGCCCCTCGCAATGAGGAGGATCGGCGGTTTTCCGTAGCTAGGATTATAGCGCGTGCTTGCCGGAGCTTACCTCGGCAGCGTCGGACGCGGAGTCAACGCGCAGGTGGGCTACGCGGGAAGGCTCGATATTCAACGCGCGCAGCTGGGAGTCGGTCAACTCGGTGTAGGCGCCAGAAACGGTCTTCTGGTCATAAGTCCAGTCCCGTTCTTGGTGGTCGGCCGGCTTATTATTAGCGGTGATGGTGCGCACCTGGTTGAGCTTCGGCTCGAAGGTGAAGATGAGCAGGCCCACAACCAACAGGACGGTCAGGGCGACGAGCCAGACGGTCTCCACGTGGCCCTTGTGGTTACCAAAGTTGAAACCAATCATGAAGATCACGGAGATCCAACCCGCGATTTGCACACCAGAGCGGCTGATGCGGGACCAACCGAAGCCTGCGGATGGAACATCTTCGGTAGAAACACCGTCATAAACCTGCGGTACCGGCTTGTGGGAAGACACTTGCTCTCCTTCGCTATCGCGTGTGTCCATTAATCGAGGGGGCACACCAATGCCATTTGACTGACACCTATTTTAAAACATCGTGGCTGCAAAGGCGATTAAACACCCCCGCCTGCTTGACCGGCTCCACCCCATAGCAGGGCGCGGTAAATGACCGCTAGGGTAGAGGGGTGACTACTCAGCGAATCCTTATCCTTGGCTCCACCGGCTCTATTGGCACGCAAGCATTAGAAGTAATTGCGGATAACCCCGATAAATTCGAGGTCGTGGGCATTGCCGCGGGCGGCTCTAACCCGCAGCAGATCATTGAGCAGGCCCGTAGTTTCCATCTTTCGTTTGACCACATTGCTGTGGCCCAGCCTGCGGCGGCTGCGGAGGTTTCTGCGGCTTTAGGCGGTACGGTACTTTCTGGTGATGGTGCTGCAGAAGAGCTGGTGCGCTCGGTTCCCGCCGATACCGTGCTCAATGCCCTAGTGGGCTCCCTCGGGCTTAAGGCCACTTTAGCCACGCTGGACATGGGCGAGTACCTCGCACTAGCGAATAAGGAGTCCTTGGTTGCCGGCGGCACGCTGGTCACGAAATCCGCGCGGCCAGGCCAGATCATCCCCGTGGATTCGGAGCATTCTGCGATGGCGCAATGCCTGCGCGCGGGCGAAGAGGGCGAGCTGGCGAAGCTCGTCCTCACGGCCTCGGGCGGCCCCTTCCGCGGCCAGACGCGTGAGCAGATGTGGGACGTTACCCCGCAGCAAGCCGCGCAGCACCCCACGTGGTCCATGGGGCAGATGAATACGCTGAATTCCGCCACCTTGATCAATAAGGGGCTCGAGCTCATTGAGGCCACGCTGCTTTTTGATATTGAGCCAGAGCGCATCGATGTCACAGTTCACCCGCAGTCGGTCATTCACTCTATGGCCACTTTTAAAGATGGTTGCACTATCGCCCAGGCTTCGCCGCCGTCGATGAAGCTGCCCATCTCCCTGGCGCTGAATTGGCCCCAGCGTGTGCCGGGGGCGCAGCCGGCGCTCGATTTTTCACAAGCGCATACGTGGCATTTTGAGCCGCTTGATGATGTTTCTTTTCCCGCCGTATCCCTCGCCCGCGAGGCCGCGGCGCAGGGAACTGGAGTGATTTATAACGCGGCCAATGAAGAGGCCGCTGCGGCCTTCTTGTCTGGTCGCATCCACTTCCCAGAGATTGTTGATGTTGTAGGCGAGATCCTCGGGGAGTCTTCCCAGTTTGCTGGTGTAGTCTCTACCCTCGATGAAATCCTCGCCGTAGAGGGTGAGGCTCGCAGGCGCGCGAATGCGCGCATTGACCGTTTAGCTGACTAGAAAGCTTTCTTTAATGGCAAATTTGCTGGGCATCGTGTTTTTCGCCCTTGGCATCGGGCTGACCGTGGCACTCCATGAGGCAGGGCATATGTTTACTGCCCGCGCCTTTGGTATGCGGGTGCGCCGGTATTTCATTGGTTTTGGCCCGCGCGTTTTCTCCTTCCGCAAGGGGCATACCGAATACGGCCTAGCCGCGTTCCCGGTGGGTGGATTTTGCGATATCGCCGGGATGACCGCGCAGGATGAATTCCTTACGGAGGAAGAAAAGCCCTATGCAATGTACAAAAAGCCTTGGTGGCAGCGCATCATCGTTCTTGCAGGTGGTATCGGCGTCAACCTGATCCTCGGCTTTGTCATCTTGTATTTCGTGGCGATGACTGCGGGGCTACCCAACCCAGATGCCGATGTGCGCCCGCGGGTGGGAGAGGTAACCTGCACCGCTGACCAAAAAGAAAACCAGGAGCTGGAATCATGCACCGGGAACGGGCCCGCTGGTAAGGCCGGTGTGCAGGAAGGCGATATCATTCTCGCGCTCGATGGCGAGCACCTAGATTCCTTTACGCAATTGCGCGATGAGGTCATGCAGCGCCCCGGCGAGACCGTGACTCTTACAGTAGAGCGAGACGGTGAGGAAAAAGATTTCTCCATCGAATTGGAAACGGTCAAGCGCCTGAATCAACAGGGCGAATTGGTCGACGCCGGTTCGATCGGGCTGAGCAATGAGGTCCTCGACATCGTCGAGAAGTATTCAGCAACGCAGGCGGTCCCCGCAACGTGGCATTTCACCACCTATTCGCTCGAGGCCACGGTGGAAGGAATCAAACAATTCCCCGCTAAGGTACCGGGCGTGGTGGCCTCCATCTTTGGCCACGAGCGGGATGTCAACGGGCCGATGTCTGTCGTCGGTGCATCGCGGGTTGGTGGCGAACTCGTGGAGCGTTCCCTGTGGGCATCGTTCTTCATGATGCTGGCGACGCTGAACTTCTTCCTCGCTCTGTTTAACCTCATTCCGCTGCCGCCCTTTGACGGCGGCCACATCGCGGTCATCTTGTATGAGAAGATCCGCGATGGCATTCGCAAATTGATGGGCAAGCAGCCGCTGGGTCCGGCCGATTACACCAGGCTTATGCCCATTACCTATGTCATGGCGGCCTTACTTATGGCGCTGGGCGTAGTGATAATCATCGCGGATGTGGTCAATCCGATCAGGCTATTTGGCTAGGTTCGTTAGCCCCTGTGCCCGCCGCTCGGCGTGAGTAGAGCGCCCAACGCTTAGCGCACGTGTACAGCGCGAGCGCGCACTTTAGCGCTTAACCATCTAGTGCTAGAGTGGGGACGTTCAACACTTATTGTGCAATAACATTTAGCAACGAGCCACGAGCTAGAAATAAGGAGCATTCATGTCTAGTCCTATCGGTCTAGGAATTCCTGACGGGCCTCCGCCAGTATTGCACCCGCGCCGGAAAACGCGGCAATTGCACGTAGGCCCAGTGGGCGTTGGTTCTGACTACCCAATTTCGGTGCAGTCGATGACTAATACCAAGACCCATGACATCAACGGCACCCTGCAGCAAATCGCACAGCTTACTGCCTCTGGCTGCGATATCGTGCGCGTGGCCTGCCCTAAGCCGGTGGATGCGGAGGCGCTGCCGGCCATCGCCAAGAAATCCCCGATCCCGGTCATCGCGGATATCCACTTCCAGCCCAAGTACATCTTCCAGGCTATCGATGCTGGCTGCGCGGCAATCCGCGTCAACCCCGGCAACATCCGTGAATTTGATGGCCGCGTTAAGGAAGTGGCGAAGGCCGCTGGCGATGCGGGAATCCCCATCCGCATCGGCGTCAATGGCGGTTCGTTGGATAAGCGCCTGTTGGAAAAGTACGGCAAAGCCACCCCAGAAGCGCTCGTGGAGTCCGCTATCTGGGAGGCGGGCCTGTTTGAGGAGCACGGCTTTGGCGATATCGCCATTTCCGTCAAGCACTCTGACCCCGTGCTGATGGTGGAGGCCTACCGCCAGCTGGCCGCGCAGACCGATTACCCACTGCACTTGGGTGTGACGGAAGCGGGCCCGAAGTTCATGGGCACCATTAAGTCCTCCGTCGCCTTCGGCGCCCTTTTGGCAGAAGGCATCGGCGATACGATTCGCGTTTCGCTCTCCGCCCCGCCGGAAGAAGAGGTCAAGGTGGGAGACCAGATTCTGCAGTCCTTCAACTTGCGCCCGCGCAAGCTGGAAATCGTCTCCTGCCCGTCGTGTGGCCGCGCGCAGGTGGACGTGTACAAGCTGGCGGAGGAAGTTACCGCCGGCCTCGAGGGCATGGAATTTCCCATCCGCGTTGCTGTCATGGGTTGCGTCGTTAACGGGCCGGGCGAGGCCCGCGACGCAGACTTGGGCGTGGCATCCGGTAACGGAAAAGGTCAGATCTTCGTCAAGGGCGAAGTGGTGCGCACCGTGCCGGAAGACAAAATCGTGGAAACCCTCATCGAAGAGGCAATGCGCATTGCGGATGAGGAAGGCCTCGAAGCCGTGGACGGCGCTAAGGCCGATGTCCGCGTGACGCAGTAAGCCGCGCGCCTCTACGCTAATTATTAATAGACTGCCCTGCACCTCGGTGTGGGGCAGTCTTTTTTGCTGCGTGCGCTGCTAATGTGCCAAAGCATGAAGAAGTTATTCGCACTGGTTGCTACAGTCTCGCTTGCTGCAACTGGTGTGGTTGCTTGTACCCCTAAGCCCGTATCTGCACAGCCGGTGGCAGAAGAGTTCATTGAAGGCATGGAGAGCCGAAATAACGAGGGCTTGGCAGAGCTTACGGATTCCCCCGATGACGCCACGCAGGCCCTCGATGCTTCTTACTCGGGTTTGCAGGCAGAGGGCCTCGATATTGAGCTCGAGGGGGTAAAGCAGGACGAAACCGTGGCCACGGCGGATTATAAGGTCACGTGGGATCTGCCCAAGGATCGCAGCCTGAGCTATACCACGCAGATGACCTTGACCAAGGCCGAAGATGAGTGGACGGTGCGGTGGAAGCCCAGCATTATTCACCCGGACCTGGGTGCGCACCAGCATTTGGAGCTGCGCGCCTTGGAAGCCACGCGCGCTAGCGTCGTCTCCTCCAACGGGGTGGAGCTGATGAGCCCCGGGCTGAATTACCGTGTCATCGTGGATACGAGCTCGCTTTCCGATGTCCGCCCCACGGCCTCCAAGGTCAGCAGCGCCCTTGCTGCGGCGCACCGCGAGGACGACTCGATCGCGGAGGTGGACGCCAAAGAGCTCGCCGAAAAGCTAGAAAAGGCAGATTCTGCCTATTCGGTGGGCCTTTATACAGAAGAGCAGGAGTCCGTCATCCGCGCCAAGATGGAGGGGATGGACGGCGTCCGCATTAATGAAGAACCCGCGCTGGTGACCCGGGACCGCGGCCTCGCACCCGATCTCTTATCGCGCGTGCGCTCGGCCGTCAATGACGAGCTCGACGGCGAGACCGGCTGGTCCATTGCCGTCGTCAATGAGAACGGTGCGGCGCTTTCCGATGTCGAAAAGCATGCGCCCGAGGCCGCCCCCTCCATCAAGGTGGGCTTGGATTATGACGTCCAACGCGCGGCCCAAGAGGCAGTGGATCAGCGCTCGGACGCCCAGGCCATGCTGGTGGCCATCCGGCCTTCCAATGGCGATATCCTGGCCGTCGCACAGACCGAGAAGGCGGACGAAGACGGCGACGTCGCCTTGCAAGGCCAATACCCGCCCGGCTCGGTTTTCAAGATCCTTACCGCCGCTGCGGGCGTAGAAAAACAAAACCTGAACACGGATACCATCGTTCCGTGCCCTGGCACGATGGATATCTATGGCCGCGTGGTGACCAACTACAACGCGTTTTCGCTCGGCAATGTGCCGTTAAGCCGGGCCTTCGCCCAATCGTGCAATACCACCTTCGCGGATATTTCTACCAAGCTGGCACCCGGTGAGCTGAAGGAAACCGGCAAGAAGTTTGGCTTCGGGGTGGATTATGAAATCCCCGGGCTCACCACTACGACCGGCTCGATTCCGGAGGGCAAGGAAGTACTGGAGCGTACCGAAGCCGGTTATGGTCAGGGCTACGACCTTGCCAGTCCGTTCGGCATGGCTATGGTTTCTGCCTCTGTGGCGGCGGGAAAGACCCCAACGCCGACGCTTATTGAGGGCCGCGAGACCAAGGCCTCGGATAAGCCGGCGCAGATTCCCGAGGACGTGTTGAATAACGTGCGCGGCATGATGCGCCAGGTGGTCACCAGCGGTACCGCTCGCGGAATACAAGCAGGCGGAACCATTTACGGCAAGACTGGTGAGGCCGAGATCAATGAAGGCTCGCACGCGTGGTTTACGGGCTACCGGGAAGAAGACGATATCGCCTTCGCCACGCTCGTCGTGCTGGGCGGTGGCTCTGAATCCTCGGTAGCCATTACGGATAACTTCTTGCGGAAGCTGGATGATTACCGCTCGCGTCCCAATGATGGCCCAGCGCCGATGGTCGAGTAATCCGCAGCCTCGGACGCGATACCCGGATACTGCGCTACGCGGTATGAGGACTACCATGGGCAATTATGAGTACTCGTGGAAAATTGAAGCCAGGTAAACCAACCCCCATGCGGCCGGTGCCAGAAGATATCGAGCGCCCGGAATATGTGTGGAAAGACGAGGTACAAGAGGCCATCGGCGAGCCTTTTGTACAGTCCCCCGAAGTGATTGAGAAGATGCGGGAGGCCTGCAAGATCGCGGCCAACGCGCTGAAGGAAGCCGGCAAGGCCGTAAAGCCTGGCGTAACGACGGATGAGGTCGACCGCGTGGCGCACGAGTATATGTGTGATCACGGCGCATACCCATCTACCTTGGGATACCGGGGATTTCCCAAGGGTAGCTGCGTTTCGCTGAATGAAATCGTCTGCCACGGCATTCCGGATACCACCGTGATTGAAGAAGGTGACATCGTCAATATCGATGTCACCGCTTATAAAAACGGCGTGCACGGCGATAATAACGCCACCTTCTTGGCCGGTGACGTATCAGAGGAGCACCGCCTATTAGTAGAGCGCACCAAAGAGGCAACGATGCGCGGCATTAAGGCCGCAAAGCCTGGCCGCGAGATTAACGTTATCGGCCGCGTTATCGAGTCATATGCCAAGCGCTTTGGTTATAACGTCGTGCGCGATTTCACCGGTCACGGTGTAGGACCCACCTTCCACAATGGGCTGGTGGTCTTGCACCACGATTCCACCACGTACCGCGACATCTTGGAACCGGGCATGACCTTGACGGTAGAGCCGATGATCAACCTGGGTTCGCTGGATTACGATATTTGGGATGATGACTGGACCGTGCAGAACCGGGACGGTAAGTTCACCGCCCAGTTCGAGCACACCTTGGTCATCACCGATGATGGCAATGAAATCCTGACCATCCCAGATGAGGATTAATCGCTAGGGCCCTTCTTCAAGGCCTAGGCACGGCGAAAGCCGCCTCCTTAACCGCCGCGCATGAATCTTTGCGCGTGGCCAGGGAGGCGGCTTTTACTATGGAATCTTAGCTACGGTGCCTTAGTCCCATTCGAGGCCCAAGAGGGCGTTTTCTACGACCTCAGGCAGGGCTGGGTGGATCCAGTACTGCTTGCGGGCAAAGTCCCGCAGGTCGATCTTGTAGGCCATTACGGTAATCAGCTGCTGGATCAGGGTGGAAGCCTGCGGGCCCATCAGGTGGGCGCCCAAGAGCTGGCCCGTCTTGCGGTCCGCAATCAGCTTGCAAATACCGGTGGTATCTTCCATGGCCCAGCCGTAGGCCACGTCGCCGAAGTTCTGAATCTTTACGGTGACATCGAAGCCCTGCTCCCGCGCTTCTTCTTCCTTCAAGCCCACAGAGGCGATCTGCGGGTGGGTGAAGATGGCGGCAGGAACATTGTCGTGCGGAAGATCCTGCAGATCCTCTGGGTGGAGCAGGTTGTGCTGGATGGTGCGGGCTTCGGCGTTGGCGACGTGCTTGAGCATGTAGGGCGAAGAGACATCGCCAAGCGCCCAGACGCCTTCTGCATCCGTGAGGCCATGAGCATCGGTGGAAATGCGGCCATTGTCCAGCAGCTTGATGCCGGCCTTGTCCACATCCATGAGATCGCCATTTGGCTTGCGGCCGGTGGCTACCAGGATGGCGTCTGCCTCGAGGGTTTCGCCATTATCGAGCTTCAGCTTTACGCCCTTGTCGGTTTCTTCCAGCTTGGTGCCGTTAGCAACCCGTATATCGAAACGCTCGCGGGCAATTTCGTTGAAGCGTGAAGAGATATCGGAATCGAGGTGGCGCAGCAAGGTCTCGCTGCGGTTGACCACGGTGACCTTGGTGCCGAGGCCATCGAATACGTGGGCAAATTCCATGGCGATATAGCCGCCGCCGACGATGATCAGGCTTTCTGGTTGGCGGTCCATCCGCATGATGTCTTCGTTGGTGTAGTACTTCACACCGGAATTGGCGTAGACCTCAGGGATTACCGGGCGGGAGCCGGTAGCAACAACGATCTGATCGGCGCTGATGACGTGATCGCCGGTCTGGATGGTCTTAGAGCCGACGAAGCGTGCGTGCTCGTCGTAGACGGTGATATTCGGGGTCTTGTCGCCGCGACGGTAGTCCTCGCCGCTTTGGGCGATCTGGTCAATGCGGTTGTGGAAGACGCGCTCCACAATGGAGTTCCACTCCACGTTGTTGACCTGGGCGTCAATGCCGAGGCGCTCGCCTTCGCGGGCGGCGAGGGCGACATCGGCTGCGTAGACGTACATCTTGGTGGGGATGCAGCCGACATTCAGGCAGGTGCCACCGAAGCGGCCCTTTTCAATGATGGCAATCTTCTTATCGTGAAAATCGCGGTTGGCAATGGAGTTGCCGGAACCGGTGCCAATGATGATGAGGTCGTAGTGTTCCTCAGCGGCCGGAGTATTTGCTGTATCAATTGTGGTCATATTTGTACCTTAATCCATGTGTCCAATTTGGGTATTTATGCTGGTGTGGGCGCTTCCACAATGGTGGGAAGCCACGCATCGCACGCCGCGAAGGCCTCTTCTAAGGGGTGGGGGAGGGATAAAAAGACATCGTGGCGCGCGCCTTCGATGGAACGCAGCGTGTAGTGCGCATTGAGCTCTTTTGCCCACCGTCGGGTCTGTGCGACATCGATGATGCAATCGGCATGATTGACCGCATCGCAGTAGGGCGTGCCCAATAGCGAGCGGGTAGATTGCAGCGTCAATACGGGGACCCCGGCATTAATGCGGCCGCTGTGTATGGCGTCAAAACCGTGGAAGACGGCGGCCAGCCAGCCGATATATTTCTTATGCCCGGCTAATGGTTTCAGGCTGAGGTCGTAGTCCCACTCGCCGTAGAAGTCGCTGTGCACCGATTCGCCATAGGCAGTGAGGTTGCCCCCAGGCAAGGCGATCTTGGGTGCGATCTTGGCGGTGGAGTATATCGCCGGCTTCAGCGCTGATACGGCCCAGCTGGGAACGTCCATCATGTCCAGCCAGGGGCTATTGAGGATGAGGCCCTTCAGGCGGGAGAAGCGCTCCGCGTCATGGCGGCGTAAGAAGTCCATCCACAGCGGCGCAATCAGGCCACCGGTGGAGTGGGAGATAACGATTACCTCGTCGTTTGTAATGGCATCGAGGGCTGCGGAAAGATCCGCGTTATATAAGGACAAGTCCGAAACGTAGTGCCAGGACTGGCCCGGGCGGTGCGATCGGCCGCATTTGCGCAGGTCAACCGCGTAGAAGTCATAGCCTTGTGCCGCGAAGTGCTGTGCGACGTGCGTTTGGAAGAAGTAGTCAGTCATCCCGTGCAGCCATACCAAGGCCGGGCGGGAAGTGGCAGAAGGCGAAGAAGGATCGGCGGGGCCCGAATCCGTGGAGCCTGCGGCCGAGCCTGGCGCATAGCGGACGAGGGTGGTGACAATATCCCCCTCGCCATCGGGATCGGGGCCAAGGTCGAGGGTGGCTGATTGAAAATCGGGGCCGAGGATATCGGGCCCCCATGACGGAGTTGCTGTAGCCATGACACGAGTCTAGTCAACAGTTGGTCGTCACTACGGTAGCTGCGTGACCTGCCATTATTTCAGTGAAATGTGAACTGTATAACAGGTCGCCCCATATTGTGGTGACCAGGGTGGGGGAGAAAAACCAATCGAGAAAAGAAAAGCGTAAGGTAAGGCGTTAATGCGTGACACATCGGCAGGTTGGCTGTGCACAACAGTCGCGGTGTGGGGCGCAAAGCGCTTAAAATATATGGTGCAGAACGCGCCGATGTATATAAATTTTCAATTCGAAGAGGTTATAACACAGTGTCCTCAGCAAAGAAGACAGCACAAGTTGTAGATGAGGTCGATGTCGCACTGGTCGGTGCCGGCATCATGAGCGCCACTCTGGGCGCTATGCTCCGCGAGTTGGAGCCGAGCTGGACCCAGATGATCTTTGAGCGCCTTGATGGCCCCGCCCTGGAATCCTCCTCGCCGTGGAATAACGCTGGTACCGGCCACTCCGCCCTGTGCGAGCTCAACTACACACCAGAGAAGAACGGCCGCATCGATATCTCTAAGGCCATTGCGACCAACGAGAAGTTCCAGAAGTCGCGCCAGTTCTGGTCCCACCAGCTCAACAACGGCATCCTGACTGAACCCAGCGAGTTCATCAACCCAGTCCCGCACGTCTCCTTCGCCCAGGGCGAAATCCAGGCGGACTACCTGAAGCGCCGCTACGAGGTGCTGAGTGAAAAGCACATGTTCCCCGGCATGCAGTTCTCTGATGACGAATCCACCTTTGCGGAGAAGCTGCCGCTCATGGCGGACGGCCGCGACTTTTCCAATAAGGTCGCTATCTCTTGGACCGAAGTCGGCACCGACGTGAACTTCGGCGCCCTGGCCAAGCAGTTCCTGACCGCGGCGCGCGCATCTGGCACGGAGATCCGTTACGGCCACGAGGTCTTCGATATCGACCGCGACGGAAACGACTGGAAGGTTTATTCCAAGAACAAGCACACTGGCGATATCACCGTGGTGAAGGCGAAGTTCGTCTTCGTCGGTGCCGGCGGCTACGCCCTGGACTTGCTCCGCAAGGCAAAGGTGAAGGAAGTAGCTGGCTACGCCGGATTCCCCATTTCCGGCCTGTGGCTGCGCGCCAAGAATCCGGAGCTCATTGAGCAGCACCAGGCTAAGGTTTACGGTAAGGCAGCGGTGGGTGCTCCTCCGATGTCCGTGCCGCACCTGGATACCCGCGTTATCGACGGCGAGAAGGGCCTGCTGTTTGGCCCGTACGGCGGCTGGAGCCCGAAGTTCTTGAAGAAGGGTTCCTACCTGGATCTCTTCAAGTCCATCCGCCCGGATAACATCACCTCCTACCTGGGCGTTGCCGTGCAGGAATTCGGCCTGACCAAGTACCTCATTGATGAGGTGCGCAAGGACTTCTCTGACCGCGTTGATTCCCTCCGCGAATACGTCCCGAATGCGAAGGAAAGTGACTGGGAAACCGTGATTGCCGGCCAGCGCGTACAGGTCATCAAGCCTGCTGGTGCACCGCGCTTTGGCTCCCTCGAGTTTGGTACCGCCTTGGTTAATAACCAGGAGGGCAATATTGCCGGCCTGCTCGGTGCTTCCCCGGGTGCTTCGATTGCCCCAGCCGTCATGCTGGAGCTGCTGGAGCGTTGCTTTGGCGAGCGCATGATTGACTGGAGCGATAAGATTCGCGAGATGGTCCCGTCCTACGGCATGAAGCTGGCCAATGATGAGGACTTCTACAACGAGATGTGGGAATACACCCAGAAGACGCTGAAGCTAGAGCGCTAAAACGCCTTCGGCTGGGACTAAGTCCCAGCCCGTGCCCTCCGTGCAGAACGTACTGCGCGGAGGGCTTTGTGCTGTGCAACTTTTGAATTCGGGGTGGCTAGAAAATTAGGTACCGCAGTAGGTGAGAAGACCTGCAAGCCCATTCGGGTCGGGCTGTTCGTAGGACGGATGCGGCTCCCACGGGTGGGTCACGGCGTGGAGGAGCTCAGTAAAGGGCTGCATATCGCTCGCCTCGGCGGCGCGCAGCGCGGCTTCGACGGCCATGTTGCGGGGAATGACCCGGGGCATGGCAGCATCCACGGCATCCGGGGCGGGGTGAGTGGCTAGGTAGCTATCCAGGAAGTCCGTACCTGTGAAGAGCTCTTGGGCAGGAAGGGTGTGGCCGCGGGCGGCATCGGCAAGCGCACGGTGCGCCAACGTGATATCCGGGCGAGATAGCTGCATCGCAGTAAGGTAGGCGGAGGCTACCTCGGTGGTGGAATCGAGGGCCGCGGCTATATCGCTGTGGCGCTGGGTGGCGAATTTCTCCTGGAACCCGTTGATGGTCTCTTGCGCGAAGTCGACCCCGGCATTGATATCGGCATCAAAAAGCGGCACGAGCGATTCCGCGAGCCGGGCGAGGTTCCAGCCCAGGATGGCTGGTTGATTGCCAAAGGCATAGCGTCCCTGCTGGTCAATGCTGGAAAATACCGTATCGGGAGAGTAAGCCTCCATAAAGGCGCACGGGCCATAATCAATGGTTTCACCGGAGATGGTGGTGTTATCCGTATTCATTACCCCGTGGATAAAGCCCAAGCGCATCCACGAAGACACGGTGGCTATCTGGCGGTCCATCACGCCCTGGAAGAACTCCCGGTAGTCTGCCCCAGGGTAGTGGCGCGCGATGGCGTAGTCCGCGAGAGCCTGGAGGTGGCCGGACTGCGCGGCATAGTGAAAAGTTCCGACCCGGATGTGGCTGGCGGCCACGCGGACCAGGACGCCCGCCGGCTGCACGTGGCCGCGCTGGATGGGCCGGCCGGTGGAAATCACGGCGAGCGAGCGCGTGGTGGGCACGCCGAGGGCATGCATGGCCTCAGAAATCAGGTATTCGCGCAGCATGGATGAAAGGGTGCCGCGGCCATCGGCACCCAGGCGGGAATAGGGGGTCAGCCCCGTGCCCTTGGCATGGAGATCCCACAGTTTTCCGTCTTTTTCCACCTCGCCCAAGAGCATGGCTCGGCCATCGCCCATCTGCGGGTTGAAGGAGCCGAATTGGAAACCGGAATAGGCCATGGCATGCCCGCCGCCGCGGCCCAAGAGGAAATCCAGGCCCTCTGCAGAGCGCAGCCAGTCCGTATTGAGGCCCAGCTGTCGGGCCAGCTCTTCATTGAGAACCACGAGCTTAGGATCCGGTTGTTCCTCGCCGTGCGTTGCCGCCACCAAGTCCGGCAGGTGCTTTGCATAGTCGTGGTGTAGGTGCATTTTAGACCTCCAATTTTCCTTGCACGCGGATGTGGACGCGGCCGCCGACCCAAATATCGGCGCCGTCATCGTGGATAAAGACCTCCCCGTCTCGTCCCAGCTGGCTGCCCTGGCAGGCGGTGTAGCGGGCAGGGACCAGCCCGCGCGAGCGCATGAATTGTGCGGCACCGCCGTTGAAGGAGCCGGTGACAGGATCCTCGAATCCTGCGGTAAACGCGCGCACTTCATAGGCGGCGGAATCAGTACCCGCGCTGCTATTACACATGCCCACCACGCCCACCTTGGGTCGGGTTGCGGCGGGCTGAACCGCGCGCACGGCCGCGGCATCGCGCAGCTGTAAAAGCCGCCAACCAGGCCCATTGTCCACCCAAGCGGAATCGATGACATCTGCTTCTGCGATATTCAAGCCCGCGCAGGCCTCTGCCAGTTCGGCGCTGCTCAGCGGCCCGCTCGCGCGCAGGGGAGGGGTGGCAAAAGAATAAATTCTCCCGCTTTCGCGCACGGAGACCATCCCCACCCCGCATTCCTGCACTATGGTGCCTTCCTTCTGCGGTTTATTGCCGAGTGCCCGCCAGACGGCGGCGCTGCCCAGGGTGGGGTGGCCGGCGAAATCGAATTCCTCGTGCGGGGTAAAAATGCGCACGCGATAGTCCGCCGCGGGATCGGTGGGCTCGAGCAAGAACGTAGTTTCAGAAAAATTGGTCCAGTGCGCGATGGCCTGCATCTGCTGCGTCGAGAGCCCATCGGCATGGGCCACGACGGCGAGCGGGTTACCGGAAAACGCCGAGGTGGCAAAGACATCGACTTCAAAGAACTGGAGTTGCATGCCCGCCAGTCTAGTCAGCCCTGGGGATGAGGCCGGCAGGCTGGCTTCTGCGCTAGCCTTGCCCTTATGACTAAGCTTTGGCCGGATCGTCTGCGCGACTGGATTGGACCGCCGTGGCGAATCATTATCCCCGTGTTCTTCGGCGTGCTGTTGCCCAACGCCGCGAACTTTTTACACACCGATTCGCCCTTCCAGGCCATCGTCGCGGTCTTGTACACCGTCGGCATCCCGCTGGCGCTGTGGCTGCATCCCAAGCTGCAAGAAAAGTCCATTTTCTTCGTTGCCGGCACCATGACGCTGTGCATTTTCACGCCCTTGGCCTCCCTGGCAAACTTCCACGCCCCGATTTTTGCCTACACGGCCTTTCTCATCGGCACGCATTCCCGCAAGCGCTTGCGCTATATCTGGCTTGCCTGGATCGCCTTGGGCTCTTTGGCCGGAACCACCGCAAGCCTATTTGGGGAAAAGCTCTTCGCGGGTAGCGACATCGGCCTGGGCGATGCGACCATGAGCCCGCTGCTTGCCTATGCCGGCACGGTCCTGCTCGGCTGGCCGGTCTTGGGCTTTTTCTACCTGCTCGGCACCAATAATCGGAAGCGCCGGGAGGGCCAACAGCTGCTCATCGAGCGCGCGGAGATGGCCGGCGCCGTCGAGCGCAACCGCATCGCCCGCGAGATGCATGACATCGTCGCCCACAACCTCGCTGGCGTCATTGCGCTTGCCGATGGCGCCCGGTTCGCCGCCACCAAAGACCCCAAGGTAGCCACGGAGGCGCTCGATACCATCGCCTCCACCTCGCGCGAGTCTTTAAAACAGATGCGCAGCCTGCTCTCCGTCTTGCGCGAAGAGGATTCGCGCGGGGAAACCAAGGCCCCAGGCACCTCAGACATCGCCGGGCTGTTTTCGGAGGCCCGGCGCGCCGGCTTCGATATCACCGTCTACGGCATGGAAAAGCTACCCGCCGATAGCGATGAGCTCTATCAATTCACCATCTACCGCATCGTGCAGGAGATGCTGACCAATATGCTCAAATACTCCAGCCAAAATAGGGGAACCCTGCGCTTTCGCAGCGATAGGTCGGCGCTTGTTATCGAGGGGCACAACCCCATGGCGCAGCCGGACAAGGACCACACGCCAGGCTACGGCCTCATCGGGATGAAAGAGCGCGTAAAGGCCTATGGTGGCAGTGTGTCCACCAAGGCCGAGGATGGAACGTTTGCAATCACCGTGGAGGTACCGCATGTCTAATCCGGAACAGGAACCTGAGCCCATTCGCATTGCGCTTGTCGATGACCAACCGCTCCTGCGCGCCGGGTTCGCCATGCTGATCGGCTCGCAGGAGGATATGAGCGTGGTCTGGCAGGCCTCCGATGGCGATGAGGTACTGGACCTTGCGCGGCAAGAGCCCGTCGATATCATCCTCATGGACGTGCAAATGGCGCGGGTCAACGGCATTGCGGCCACGGAGGAAGTTCTCCCAGAATTCCCGGAGACCAAGGTCATCATGCTGACCACCTTTGATGATCACAACTTTGTCCACGGCGCAATCTCTGCTGGGGCGTCTGGATTCTTGCTCAAAGACGTCGAGCCCGAGGAGCTGCTCTCCGCCATTCGCACCGTGCACTCGGGCGAGGCCGTGCTTTCGCCGCGCATTACCGCCCAGGTGCTCCAACAAGTCCGCAGCGAGGAGGGTGGGGATAGCGGGAAGGAGCACTCGGCTTCGCATACCGCTGCGGCAGCGCAGCCCGGCGCCGATGCCGCCACGACCCCGCCTGCAGCGGAGCTCACCCCGCGCGAGATGGATATTTTAAGGCTCATGGCGCTGGGGTATTCCAATACCGAAATATCCGAAGAGGAATTTGTCTCCATGGCAACGGTCAAGACCCACGTGCGCCACGTGCTGACCAAGACTGGGTCCCGCGACCGCGTCCAGGCCGTGCTGTATGCCTATACCCATGGGGTAGTCACCGTAGAGGAGCTGCTTTCTCATCCCCAGGGATGAACGGCTAAATCCGCCTCGAGGATGGTTACTTCGCGCCGGGAAAGCGCCAGGATAAAACCATGCTCACAGTCACACAGCTTTCCAAGAAATACGGTTCCTTTACAGCAGTAGACAACCTCTCCTTCGAGGTTCCCGATGGCCAGGTCACCGGGTTCCTTGGACCCAATGGTTCCGGCAAATCCACCACGATGCGCATGTGCGTCGGTCTAGAAAATCCCACCTCCGGCACCGCCACTTTCGATGGCACCCCATTTCGCGAACTATCCGATCCTGCCTCCATGGTGGGCACTCTGCTCGATGCCAACTGGTTCCACCCCGGCCGCAGCGCCCGCGCGCACCTGGGCTATATGGCAGCACTGCAGGGGGTATCGATGAATCACGTCGATGACACCCTGGAGCGCGTCGGGCTCGGAAAGGTGGCGAAAAAGCGCATCGGGGGCTATTCGCTTGGTATGAAACAGCGCCTGGGCCTCGCCTGCGCCATGGTGGGACAGCCCAAGCACTTGCTTCTCGATGAACCCGTCAACGGCCTCGACCCCGAAGGCGTGCACTGGATGCGCGACCGCATCCGCGAATTCGCCGCCGGGGGATGCTCCGTGCTGGTGTCGTCCCACCTGCTCTCAGAAATGCAGCTCACGGCGGACCGCCTAGTGGTCATCGGCAAGGGCAAGCTCGTCGGCGAAGGCACGGTAGAAGAATTCGTCAACGCCTCTGGTGCTACCACCGTGGAGGTCGTCGTGGACCAGCCCGAAGAGCTGGCTCGCCTGCTGCACGATTCGCAGGCGGAGACCTCCTTTGATGGGGAAGTGCTGCGCATTACCGGTCTAGACCGCGACGAGGTCGGCCAATTGTGCTTTGACCACCGCATCCGCATCAGCAGCCTTGAGGTCAAGCATCCCTCCTTAGAAGACGCCTTCCTCGGCGCTACCGCAGACCACCTGGACTACCGCTCCGCATAACTCGCTTAAGAAAGGCAGATGACGAGCCATGAATACCATCGTTTCCGAATCCCGCAAGATATTTTCCCTGCGCTCAACGTGGGTATACCTCGCTATCATCACCGTCGGGCTGACAGCCGCCAACGTGCTGATGGGAGCTATCCGCAATGACGACAGCGCCCTCCAATCCTCTGACCTAGCCATCGGCGCCATCTTCGCCGTGGTCATCATGATCTTTTCTTCGGCCACGCTCGTCGGTGGCGACTTACAGAAAGGCACCGTAGCCTGGAGCTACCTATCTACCAACCGGCGTTTACAAGTGCTTTCGAGCCAGATCCTCGTCATTACCGTGGCTAACGTTGCCGCCGCGGCCTTGGCAGGCATCCTCGGAATGTTGTTTAACGCTGCGCTCGGCAGCTCGTATGACTTCTCCAGCTTCGTGCACTACCCAGATAACGCCGTGTTCCTATTTACCTTTGTGGAATACATCGTCTACACCCTGCTCGCTACCGGCTTGGCATATATCCTGCGCAGCGGCACTTTCGCGGCCATGTTGCTCATTATTGAGTACTTCGTCATCGAAAGCGTACTGACCTCGATGGATATGGGCTGGGCCAAAATCATCCTGCAGATTTTGCCCGATGCCAACCTGCGCACCTTCTTCCAAGGCCAAAACACCTTCGGGCTCATGGCCCCGCAGTGGGTATCCGGCGTTATCGTCCTAGCCATGGTGGTAGCTGTCCTCGGTGGGGCAGCGGCCGTCCAGCGCCGCCGCGCCGTGGTCTAAGCTCCTGCCAGGCACTCACACCCTACGGGGATACGACGAGGGTAAGCTCCCGTGAGCCGTGCGGCGGTTCCTCCACCGTCATGCCGGCCGCGCGGGCGATAGCGGCGACATCGGCGGCGCTGAAGGCATCGGCGGGCGAAAGCGCCAGCTCCCGGGCCAGCAGGCCTTTAAAGTGCTTATTAAAGTGGCTGACCACCTTGCGCGAGCCATCCGGTTGCACGCTTTCCACCCGCACCGTCACCGCCGAAGGCAGCCGGCCCAATTGCTGGTAGGTGCCCGATCGCAGATCCACAACCAGCTCGTCGATGTTTTCTAGTGCCTGCGTTATCTGCTTGCCCCAAAAAGACTTCATGGTGCGACCGCCCAGCTTGGTTCCGCCCGATAAGCGGTAATGGGGGATGGGGTCGTCGGCGCGCAGGAGGCCGAAGAGGGCATCGCCAATAGCAAGGCGGCTCCACGAGGGAAGGGTGGATGCCGAAAGTGCATCAAAAAGCACGCCAGTATAGCGCTCGACCGCCGGCATGGTGGGGGTGGTAAAAAGCTGGCTGTTGGATTCGGCCTCACTGCGCAGCTTTTCCGAGAGCTTCAGCGTCACCATCGCCTCATCAACGGGAAGAGACTGCAGCTCAGCGGCGATTTCGCGCCGCGTATCGGTAAGTTCTGGAAAAGATAGGTGCGCAAAATCGAGCGGCTTTCCCGTGCCGCCATGGGCCTTGGTTTCTGAAGGAGGGAGGACAATGAGCATATAGATAGGGTAGCGATGTATATTTTGACCATGATTACCCGCCTTTCTGAACTATTTCTCCGCACCCTTCGCGAGGACCCAGCCGATGCCGAGGTCCCCAGCCACAAGCTGCTGGTGCGTGCCGGTTACGTGCGCCGCGTCGCGCCGGGCATTTATACCTGGCTGCCATTAGGGCTGCGCACCCTGCGCAAGATTGAAGACGTGGTACGCCAAGAAATGGATGCCATTGGCGGGCAAGAGATGCTTTTCCCAGCGCTGCTACCGCGCGAGCCCTATGAAAAGACCAACCGGTGGGTGGAATACGGTCCCAACCTATTCCGGCTGCAGGACCGCAAGAATGCGGACCTGCTGCTGGGGCCAACACACGAGGAAATGTTTGCCAATGCCGTAAAGGACATGTACTCCTCGTACAAGGATTTCCCGGTCACCCTGTATCAGATTCAGACGAAGTACCGCGATGAGGAACGCCCCCGCGCCGGGGTGCTGCGCGGGCGCGAGTTCGTGATGAAGGATTCCTACTCCTTCGATATGAACGATGAGGGCTTAGACTCCTCCTACGCCCGTCACCGCAAGGCATATCAGAATATTTTTGACCGCTTGGAAATCGATTACGCCATTTGTAAGGCCACTTCTGGCGCGATGGGCGGATCCGCCTCCGAGGAGTTCTTGGCGCTTTCTGAGGTGGGCGAAGACCTTTTTGTTCGCTCCACCGAAGGCGATTATGCGGCCAATGTAGAGGCGGTCGTGACCCAAGCGCCCCCAGAAAAGGACATTGCGGGTCAGCCCGCGGCAAAGGAATATCGTACCCCGGATGCCGCCACCATTGAAGCGCTGGTGCACTGGGCGAAGACCGAGGACATAGCGGTCGACGGCCATGAGGCTCGGGCCGCGGATATCCTCAAGTGCGTCATGGTGGAGGTAACTCACCCGGCGCTAGAGGATGCTGAAGAGAAGAAGGAATTGGCGGCGATTCTGATCCCGGGCGACCGCGAACTAGATCCCAAGCGCCTTGAAGCGGCCTTGGAACCGGCAGAATTCACCCTGGCAAGCGATAAGATCTATGCGCAATACGATTTCTTGGAACAGGGCTTTGTGGGCCCGCGCGCGCTGAACTCCAATGGCGTGAAGGTCTTTGCCGATCCCCGCGTGGTCAAGGGATCTTCCTGGATCACCGGCGCGGATGCGCAAAACTGCTACGTCGTGGGCTGCGTGGCCGGCCGCGATTTCCACGTCGATGAGTTCGTGGAAGCAGCAGAGGTCAAAGAGGGCGATCCCGCACCGGATAACCAGGGCACCTTGGCCTTGCAGCGAGGCATCGAGCTGGGCCACATCTTCCAGTTGGGCCGCAAGTACACCGAGGCCTTTGACGTGCAAATCCTCGATGAAAACGGCAAGCGCGCCATCCCCACGATGGGCTCTTATGGCATCGGCATCTCCCGCATGCTGGCCGTGCTGGCAGAGCAGCGCCACGATGAAAAGGGCCTGAATTGGCCGGTGGCGGTGGCGCCGTACCAAGTGCACGTGGCGGTGGCGAATAAGGATGCAGCGGCCATGGAGGCCGGCGATAAGCTGGTAGAAGAGCTATCCCAGGCAGGCCTTGAGGTGCTTTTCGATGACCGCCCCAAGGTCTCCCCGGGCGTGAAGTTCAAAGATGCAGAGTTACTTGGCATGCCCTTTGTGGCCATCTTGGGACGCGCCTTCAAAGACGGCATCATTGAGCTGCGCATCCGCGGGCAGGAACCTCTGGAAGTTCCGGCGGAGAAAATCGTGGATAAACTCCTCGAGCTTGTGCGGGCTTAACTTAAAGCACCGCGCCAAGGCCCAGCGCTCATAAGCAGGGGCAAGGTAGCCTGGGGAAGCATGAGACTTAATAAATACGTGCTCCCCATGGCCCTTATTACGATGGGCACGCTGCATTTCCTGCGCGCTAAAAATTTTGAATCTATCGTGCCGCCGCAGCTGCCGGGCTCGCCGCGGTTGTATAACTTTGCTTCCGGCGCCTGGGAAATAGCTACCGGCTGTTTGCTCACTGAACGCGCCACTCGCGAGTCCGGTGGCGCGTCAGCCGCGGCGCTATTTCTTGCCGTGTGGCCGGCGAATATGTACCACGCCTGGATCGAGCGCGACGCGGGATGGCCGAAGAAGCTGTATCACATCATTCGGTTGCCGCTGCAGATTCCGTTGATTCGCTACGCATGGAAGATCGCGCAGGGTAGGACATAAAACCAAAAAGAACCGACTCCCCAATTTTCCAAGAAAATAGATACCCAGAGGAAATCGGGGGTCGGTAGCTTGCGTGATGCCGCCGCTAGCGCAGCATCACGCGACCGCTGCGGGCGGAAGAGGTTTAGCCAGCCACGGGGCCGCCGCAATTAGGCCATGCGCCAGCTCCCTGGTTTGCAAGAACATTTTCAGCGATTTCAATCTGCTGCTCCTTTGTGGCTTGGTCAGCGGTAGCCGCGTACTGGGTGCCGCCGCTACCGGCCCAGGTTTGCTGGGAGAACTGCAGTCCGCCGTGGTAGCCGTTGCCGGTGTTGATGTGCCAGTCACCGCCGGACTCGCACGCGGCGACTTGGTCCCAGGCGCTCGCCGGGGCTGCATTGGCGGCTGGTGCGGCAATGCCGGCGATGCCCAACGTAGCTGCGGCCATAGTAAGCAAGGTCTTCTTAGTACGCATTGAGAAAGCACTCCTTCTCATTGTGTTTTGGGCTTGTGGAATCTCCATCAAGCACGTAATCCACCAAGTTACGTAGGGGTTGGACGAATTATCAATGAATATCGGCCTATAATTCGCTGATTTTTCGCTGCCCACCGGACAGTGAATGTTCAGGTAGGCGCGGTGGGAAAAACGGGAACTATGCGGCCTTGGCTTCGGCGGCGGTGCCGATTAACCAGTTCAGCCACTCCTGGTTTGGGCTTTCTTGTTGTGCGGCAGCCACCGCGGCCGCGTGCCATTTGTCGGCGTCTCGTTCAACCAAGGTATCGAGGAAGGTGGCAGCGGAGTCCGCATCGCTGGGAAGCGTGGCTGCGCCGGAGGAATAGGCAGGCTCCGGCTGGGGAGCCTCGCCATTTTGGCTAAGCGCCTCTTGCAGTTGGTCGATGCGGCGATGATGGAGGCTTAAAAGCGTATCGATGCGCCCCTCGGCAGCAGGTTCGCTATAAGCCCGAGCGAAATCCAGGCCAAAGACCTGCTCGTATTCCCACTGCAACAAATCAGCCGCGCTCTCGCGGTGCGGCTGGGAGAGCGTGGGGATATCGGGGGCATCGCCAGGCAGCCAAGCATTAAGCGTGATGGCCTGTTGGGTAACTATCGGCCGCGACTCAGAGCTGACTTCATCGGCGGCTTCCGTGGTGGCCGAGGCGGCTTCTTCTAGTACCTGGGAGGAATCTGGGGCCGGCGGTGCCTGCGTGGGCCGTTCCACCTCACAGCTGTGCGGGAGGTTTCCTTGGTCATCGGTGCCGCAGAGGCGCGCGATCTCCTCATACAGCGCATCGGCTTGGGAGCTGCGCATATCCGCGGCCGCATCATCGACGCCCTGGAGGGCGAGGCTATCGCTAGCGGCGGCCACGGCAAGGCGCTCGAGTGCGTCTTCTGGGCGCGGGCCAAAATAGTCGACGACGGAATCGACCGCGGAACAGCCCGCGAGTGCGGGCAGGGCGGCAGTCGAGGCTACACAGGTTAAAGCAATACGTCGGCGGTTCACCCAAAAGACTGTACCTTGAAGGACGTAGGCTAGTGGGCATGGCTTTCCCAGATGCACAACAATTAACTGATTTGCTCCAACCTCGCCTAGAAGCCCGCGGGCTCGACGTGGAGGATATTAAAACCACCAAGGCGGGAAAGAAATCACAGGTCATCATCCGCATCGATGGCGATAGGCGTCCCAGCTCCGACGTATTAGAGGAAGTCTCCGACGATATTTCGGCCTTCTTCGATGAACTAGAGGCTGTGGGCGAGCTGAATTTTGGTGCTGGATATACCTTGGAGGTCTCCACCCCCGGTGTGGATTTGCCGTTGACTGCACCGCGCCACTGGCGCCGCAACAAGGGGAGGAAGGTGACCTTTAATCGCGGCGACGACAAGAGCCATACCGCGCGCATCGGCGCACTCAACGCGGACGAAGATGCCGTTGTCCTTATCACCTCTGAGAAAAACGAGGTTCATACAGAAGTGGAGCGATTGGAAAACATTGCCCACGCAGTGGTAGAAATTGAGTTTGCACAGCCATCACAACGTGAGCTAGACGCCGTGCACCAGCCATTTGCAGAAGCCGAGAGCTAACCGGCAATCGAGAGGATAGACAAGTGAATATTGATCTTGAGGCACTTCGCACCATCGAATCCGAACGGCAGGTCCCAGTCAATGACCTGTTGGAGTCGATTGCAAGTGCCTTGTTGTATTCCTACCTGGATTACCGCGAATCCACCGCGGAGGGCAAGGCCGAAGGCGCCAAGTCCCGGGTAGACATCGATACCACTACCGGTGCCGTCAGCGTCATCGTTACCGAGCGCGACCCCGAAACCGGGGAAGTAACCAGTGAGTACGATGACACCCCGGATAACTTTGGCCGCGTGGGTGCACGTGCCGTGCGCGAAGCCATTTTACGCAAGCTGCGCGAGGCCGAAGCTGAGCGCACTTTTGATTCCTATTCGGAGCTGAGCGGGCGCGTTGTCAGTGGCATCGTCCAGCGCGATGCGCATGCCAATGCCCGCGGCATCGTCGTGGTCCAGCTCGGCTCCGAGCTGGAATCGCAGGACGGCATCCTGCTTCCCGCAGAACAAATCCCCGGGGAAAAGCTGCAGCACGGTGACCGCATCAAGGCTTATGTGGTGGGAGTAAACCGCAATGGTGCCAATGTGCAGATCAACTTGTCCAGGACCCACCCGGAGCTGGTGCGCGGGCTTTTTGAACTGGAGGTTCCGGAAGTTGCGGATGGCAGCGTGGAAATGATCGCCATCGCCCGCGAAGCTGGGCACCGCTCGAAGGTCGCCGTCATCGGCCACGCGAAGGGCCTGAACGCCAAGGGTGCGTGCATCGGCCCGCGCGGCCAGCGCGTGAATAACATCATGCGTCAGCTGGGTGGCGAAAAGATCGACATCATCGATTACAGCGAAGATCCCACCGTGTATGTGGGCAATGCCCTGGCTCCTTCAAAGGTGATCAAGGTGACCGTGCTCGATAGCGAGGAGCAGGTGGCGCGCGTCATCGTCCCTGACTACCAGCTGTCCCTTGCCATTGGTAAAGAAGGCCAGAACGCGCGCCTAGCCGCCCGTTTGACCGGATGGAAGATCGATATTCATTCAGACGCGGACGCGAATTAAGGGAATGCGGATATATAGCGTAGGCTAGTAAACGGCCCAGATGCAGAAAGGGACATGTAGACGCAGCGAAAGTTAAGGAGTTGGATGTCGCAGACTCAACGGCTTCGTACTTGCATCGCTACGCGTCGCCGCATGCCCGATACGGAGCTGCTGCGGGTGGTCATTGATGCCAATGATCCTCACGGCAGCCGCGCGGTGGCGGATCCATTCCGGCGGCTTCCTGGCCGTGGCGCATGGATTAGCCCCACGCTTTCTGCACTCGAGCTAGCTGAGCGCAAACATGCTTTCAAGCGCGCGCTCCGCACGTCCGCATCCGTGGACACAGGTCAGGTACGTAGGTACTTGGAAGCACAGTGCGAAAATGTACAGGGCGAAAAAGTACCGTGTGCGGAACAAGCTGCACAAGATTCGTACACACCAGAGTTAAAAAGGAAGACCGAACACTGATGAGCGCACAACGATGAAGCATCAGCGATGAAAGTCCAGAACGTTTAACTAGGAGTCAGGCCAGTTTTTCGCGGCCTTGGCTCCTAGGCGATACCAAGAGGAGACAAGTGCCCGGAAAGCTACGTGTTCACGAGTTGGCAAAACAGCTCGGAGTAACCAGCAAGGAACTGCTCGCCACCCTGAAGGAACAAGGCGAGTTCGTCAAAACCGCATCCTCGACCATCGAACCACCGGTGGTCAAGAAGATGCGTGCTCACTATGAAGCACAGTCCGGTGGCGATGCCACCGAAGGCAAGGCAGACAAGACTGAGAAGGCTGCCAAGCCCGCTAAGCCCGGCCAGGGCAACGCCAAGAAGCCGGCATCGCCTGCGCCGAAGCCAGGTCAAGGTGCACAGGGCGGCGCGAAATCCGCTGCGCCAAAGCCCGGCGCCCCTAAGCCAGGTGCACAGGCACCGAAGCCATCCGACGCTGCGCCGAAGCCAGGTGCAGGGTCCGCTAAGGCTGCCCCCAAGCCAGGTCAGGCAGCACCAAAGCCAGGCGCCGCTGCTTCCAAGCCAGCACCTAAGCCCGGCCAAGGTGCACCGAAGCCAGGCCAGAACGCAGGTCAAGGCGATGCCAAGAAGTCGGGCGAGCGCCCGACCCCAGGCAACGCCATGCCGCGACCGATGCCTAAGCCCGGCGGATCCCGCCGCGTGGCCAATAACCCATTTTCCACGGGTGGGGGAGACAACCGCCCAGGCCCACGCCCCGGTGGCTCTAAGGGCCAGCGCGGCAACCGCCCCGGCGATAACCGCGGTGGAAAGCGCGGCGGCCGCAATGAAGGTGGCAATAACCGTCAGGGCCAGGATCAGAACCAAGGCCAGGGTGGCGGCGGACGTCGTCCATCGCCTGCCATGATGCCTTCGCATCCAAACCCAGCCTCGATGCCGTCCAAGGCACCGAGCGGTGGGGGACGCGGTGGCCGCGGTCGCGGTGGCCACGGTGGACCAGGAGGCCCAGGTGGCCCAGGCGGCGGTCGTCCCGGCGGCTTCCGCGGTGGACGCGGTGGACGTCGCGGCGGTACCGCTGGCGCATTCGGCCGTCCAGGTGGCGCACCACGCAAGGGCAAGAAGTCGAAGCGACAAAAGCGCCATGAGTTTGAAGAGCAGCAGAAGCACGTCGTAGGCGGCGTCCGCTTGCCAGATGGCAAGGGGCAGACCGTCCGCCTGCGCCGCGGCGCTTCGCTGTCTGACTTCGCGGAGAAGATCGGTGCCGATCCAGCAGCATTGGTGCAGGCACTGTTCAACCTTGGTGAAATGGTCACCGCAACCGCATCCGTATCGGAAGATACGCTGCAGCTGCTCGGTGACGAGATCAACTACAAGGTAGAAGTCGTCTCCCCAGAAGACGAGGACCGCGAGCTGCTCGAGTCCTTCGACCTGCAATTCGGCGAGGACGAAGGCGGCGAAGAAGCCCTCGAACACCGCCCTCCAGTCGTCTCCGTCATGGGTCACGTTGACCACGGTAAGACCCGCCTGTTGGATACCATCCGTAAGACCAATGAGGCAGCCGGCGAGGCCGGCGGTATTACCCAGGGAATCGGCGCTTACCAGACCACGGTTGACGTGGATGGCGAACGCACCATTACCTTCCTGGATACCCCTGGCCACGAGGCGTTTACCGCCATGCGTGCCCGTGGTGCGAAGTCCACCGACCTGGCCATCTTGGTTGTCGCCGCCGATGACGGCGTCATGCCACAGACGGTTGAGGCCATCAACCACGCCAAGGCTGCCGATATCCCGGTTGTCGTGGCTGTGAACAAGGTGGATAAGCCGGAGGCCCAGCCGGAGAAGATCCGTGGCCAGCTCACGGAGTACGGCCTGGTGCCTGAAGAGTACGGCGGCGACACGATGTTCGTTGATATCTCTGCTAAGCAGGGCCAGAACATCGACCAGTTGCTGGAGTCTGTCATCCTGACTGCCGATGCCGCCCTTGAGCTCACGGCTAACCCAGAGATGGATGCCCAGGGTGTGGCCATCGAAGCCCACCTGGACCGCGGTCGCGGCCCTGTGGCTACGGTCATCGTCCAGCGCGGTACGCTGCACGTCGGCGATTCCATCGTGGTAGGCGATGCGCACGGTCGCGTGCGCCGCATGCTCGATGAATTTGGCGAGGACGTTAAGGAAGCCGGTCCTTCCCGCCCGGTACAGGTACAAGGCCTGTCCGGCGTGCCGGGTGCTGGCGATAACCTGCTCGTGGTCGATGATGACCGCGTGGCCCGCCAGATTGCCAACCAGCGCGATGCTCGTAAGCGTTCTGCCTTGCAGGCAAAGCAGCGCAAGCGCGTGTCCTTGGAGGATCTGGACAAGGTATTGCAGGAGACTTCGACTCTCAACCTCATCCTCAAGGGCGACAACGCCGGCTCCGTCGAGGCGCTGGAAGATGCCCTGCTGGATATCAAGACCGAGGACGAAGTCGAGCTCAACATCATCGACCGCGGTGTTGGTGCCGTAACGGAGACCAATATTTCCTTGGCCGCCGCTTCCGATGCCGTCATCATTGCGTTCAATGTGCGCTCGGAAGGCAAGGCCACGGAGATTGCTACCCAAGAGGGCGTGGATATCCGCTACTACACGGTTATCTACAAGGCCATCGAGGAAGTCGAGGCCGCTCTCAAGGGCATGCTCAAGCCGATCTACGAGGAACGCGACACCGGTGCGGCCGAAATCCGCGCCCTGTTCAAGTCCTCCTCGGTGGGTACTATCGCAGGCTGTATGGTCACCGATGGCAAGGTTGTCCGCAACGGCAAGGTTCGCTTGCTCCGCGATAACAACGTCATTACTACCGATGCCAAGATCGAGTCCCTGCGTCACGAGAAGGACGACGCGACCGAGATCAAGGCCGGCTATGAGTGCGGTATGGTGCTGTCCTACCCGGATATCCAGGTAGGCGATATCATCCAGGCTTATGAAGAAGTCGAGGTACCGCGCGACTAGTCGCTGCTAGTGTCGGCCCGCTGTACGTGCCCACCTTGAGGGCCTTTCTCCTTGGAGTTAGGCCACGAGGTGCGGCAGGTAGAGCGGGCCGTTTAGCGTTTTCGCGGTGAGGTTTTCAAGCGGTTTCCATTGGGTGCGGTGAGTAACTAAACTGGTAGTTTCTGATACCGCGACACGGTAATTTAGGAATAAATTTTCCCCTTTAGCTTGGAGGTTCTCATGGTCGATCACGCACGCGCGGCGCGGCTAGCAAAACGAATTCAGGAAATCGTGGCTAGTGCCATTGAGCTGCAGATTAAGGATCGCCGCCTGGAGATGGTCACCGTGACCGATGCTCGCGTCACCGGTGATTTGCATGACGCTACCGTCTTTTACACGGTGCGTGGCCACGATATCGAGGCAGAACCCGATTATGACCAGGCTGAGGAAGCACTCAAGCGCGCGAAGGGGCAGTTGCGCAAGATCGTTGGCGATCAGCTCTCCGTCCGCTTTACCCCAACCCTGACGTTTGAGCTCGATACTGTCCCAGAGGCCTCCGCGCACATGGAAGAACTCTTGGCGCGCGCTCGTGCTCGCGATGAAGAGCTAGCAAAGTTGAAGGAAAACGCTCAGCCCGCGGGCGAGGCGAATCCGTATAAGACCTCCGATGAAGACGAGGCTTAAGTGACCCGCAAGGAATATCAGGGCGCCGTCGACGCCATTTCTGGCGCGCAGAGCATCTGTATTATTACCCACTTGCGCCCGGATGCCGATGCCATTGGGTCGGCCACGGCTTTGCTCTTAGCCGTACAACAAAGTGGGAAAGAAGCCTGCGCGGTCATCGGCCAGGATAGGGACTTTGCGCCTAATCTTTACTCCATTCCCGGCGCAGACCAGGTTAAGGTCATGCGGGAGTTACCGCAGGGCTATGACCTTTATGTCACCGTGGATTGCGGGTCGATCGATCGCACCGGTCTATTTTCCGCAGATATCGCCCAACTGGTGACGGCAGGGCGCGTGCTGTGCATCGACCACCACTCGTCCAATCTCGGATTTGGCTCAGTAAACTTGGTTGACTCAGAGTGCGAGTCCACCACGGTGGCCATATTGACCATCCTGGATATGCTGTCGGTGCAAATCGAAAGCAGCATCGCACACTGCCTGTACGCTGGGCTTTTGACCGATACGGGTAGCTTTCGTTGGGGCAGGCCCGCCATGCACGATGTGGCTACGCGCTTGATGCGCTATGGCCTGGATACCAAGCAGATTGCCACGGACTTACTCGATGCCACGACTCCCGATGATCTACAGATGGTTGGCCGCGTGCTCGCAGGGCTGCGCATTGAACATGCTGGTGAAATGGGCGTGGGCATCCTCGTCGCGGGCTTGGCCGATATCGAAGGTCATTCGGACTCTGCAGTGGAATCCCTGGTGGATTTCGTGCGCGCCCTTGAGGGCACGCAGTTGGGTGTGGTCTTTAAGGAACAGTCGCCCGGGATCTGGGCGGTATCGCTGCGTTCGACCACGATCAATTGCGCGGCCCTGGCAGCCCAATTCGGCGGCGGCGGGCATATTCCCGCTGCCGGGTACATGACACAAGGAAGCGAAGAAAGCATCGTCGCGGAGCTGGTGAGTGCCATCCATGAGCACTAGGCAGTCAACCCCCACGACAGTAAGCGCACGCGAGGTCTTTGGCCTCGCGTTTCCTGCGCTTGGCGTCCTGGCCGCGATGCCGCTCTACCTCCTGCTCGATACCGCAATGGTGGGGCGCTTGGGTGCCCAGGAATTGGCTTCGCTCGCCGCGGCAACCACGATCCATACCGTGGTGACCACGCAGCTGACCTTCTTGTCCTACGGCACCACGGCCCGCTCGTCCCGCCTGTTTGGCGCTGGAAAGCGCGCCGAGGCCGTAGCAGAAGGCGTGCAAGCAACCTATGTGGCTGTAGGCGTCGGCGGGCTTTTGGCCATTATTATGTGGATCTTCGGCGGCGTATTTGCCCGGTGGCTTACCGGAGATCCCACCACGGCGGCCGGCACCGCGCTGTGGCTGCGGATCGCCGCGCTGGCCATTCCCGTAACACTCGTGGAAATGGCCGGAAATGGCTGGATGCGCGGCGTACAAAATACCAAGAAGCCGCTCTATTTCACCCTCGCCGGAATGATTCCCGGCGCCATTGCCGTGCCTGCATTCGTGTACTGGTGGGGCCTTGCCGGGTCTGCCATTGCCACCGTCTTGGGAATGAGCATTATCGCAAGTCTTTTCGTGCGCGAGCTGTATAAACAGCACGAAGGTTCGTGGAAGTTCCGGTGGGACATCGTGCGTAAACAGCTGATCTTGGGACGTGACCTTATCTTGCGCTCCGCTAGCTTTCAGGTGGCCTTTCTTACCGCAACGGCCGTGGTGTCCCGCGTGGGCACGGCCGCGTTGGGCGGCCACCAAATCATGATGCAGCTGTGGAACTTCATGTCGCTGATTTTGGATTCCTTGGCCATTGCTGCTCAGGCCTTGACCGGAGCGGCCTTGGGCGCCGGCTCGGCCCGCCACGCGCGCAGCGTGGGAAGCAAGGTAGTGATGTATTCCACCATCTTCTCAGCCTTCCTCGCCTTGGTTTTCGCCGCCGGGGTCGGGGTTATCCCGCGCGTCTTTACATCCTCGCAGGAGGTCATCGATGCCATGAGCCAACCGTGGTGGATCCTGGTCGGCATGGTCATCGCCGGCGGCGTGGTCTTTGCCCTTGACGGCGTCCTATTGGGGGCAGGGGATGCGGCATTCTTGCGCAGCCTGACCATTGCCTCTGTGCTTTTGGGATTTTTGCCCGGCGTGCTCCTCGCACATGCCATGGGCACGGGCCTTACCGGTGTGTGGTGCGGCTTGGCCGCATTCATTACTTTCCGCCTCATCGGCGTGGTCTACCGCTTCTATTCCATGAAATGGGCCGTAGTAGCAGAGTAATAGCTGCGCTACAGTGACTATGACGAGTAGCAACAGCACTACAGATTTAACTACAGCGGAAACTCCGTAACGATGATGAGCAAGGCGGGTGGGAGCGGTAATGCCAACGTTATGGGCAGTTGCAGACTTGCACGGCGCGATCCGTGAAAATTTTGCGCGCATTGCAGAGCTAGCCCCACCAGATCCCGCCGATTGGCTCATTGTGGCAGGCGATGTCGCAGAGCGCAGCGAGCTCATCGTGCGCATCTTGCGCGATTTGGCCGCGCGCTATGACACCGTTATTTGGGCGCCGGGCAATCACGAGTTATTTTCCCGTTCCCAAGACCAGTACAAGGGGCGCGAAAAATACGACCACCTGGTTGCCGCCTGCCGGGAAATCGGCGTTATCACCCCGGAGGACCCTTACCCGGTCTTTAACGGGATAACGATCGTGCCGCTTTTTACCCTGTATGACTACAGCTTCCGCCCACCGGGGACCTCGGTGGAAGAAGCGGTGCAACAGGCGCGCGCCAAAAAGCTTGTCATGACCGATGAGGTAGCTATCGCACCTTTTGTAGATGTGCGCGCCTGGTGTTGGGACCGCTTGGCGTATTCCATTAAGCGTTTATCCCGAGTGCAGGGCCCAACCATCTTGATCAACCACTGGCCGCTGGTGCAAGAGCCCACGATGGTGCTGCGCTTCCCGGAAATCGCCCTGTGGAGCGGCTCGCGGCATACGCGCTCGTGGCCGCGGCGGTACAAGGCAGAAGCGGTCATCTACGGACACCTGCACACGCCCTCCAAGATGAATGTGGATGGGGTAGACCATATCGAAGTCTCTTTGGGCTATCCGCGCGAGTGGCGTAACCAGCCCCACCGTATCCCGTGGCCATACCCAGTTACCTCGACGTTTGGTGAGGTGGACTAATGCTGTATCCCGACCTATTCCCAGAAACTACCCGGTATTGCTATGTGCGCACGGATGCTCGCGAGTCCGACCTGCTCAATTATGAGCAGCTCGACCCAAAAGAACAGTCCATAGTCTCGCAGGCGGTCGATATCCGGAAGTCCGAATTTGGCGATGCCCGCTGGTGTGCGCACCAGGCCCTGCGCGAGCTGGGCTTTACAGGTACTAACCCGATTATGCGCGGCGAGCGGGGCATGCCGCTGTGGCCCGAAGGATTTATTGGATCCATGACCCATACGGAGGGCATGCGCGCAGCAGTGGTAGCCTCCACTACGGATTTTCGCTCCATTGGCCTTGATGCGGAGCCGGCGCAGCGCCTGCCCGAACACGTGTTGACCATGATCGCCCGAGCCGGGGAAATGCAGCAGCTGCCCCGCCTAGAAAAGGCGGGGGTGCACTGCCCAGACCGCCTGCTATTTTGCGCCAAGGAGGCTACCTATAAGGCGTGGTTTCCCATGACGCATCGGTGGCTGGATTTCGATCAAGCGGAGATCGATATCCGCGAGGATGGCACCTTCATTTCCTATATCCTGGCCCGCCCCACGCCAGTGCCGTTTATCACCGGCAAGTGGATCCTAGAAGGCGGTTATGTCGTGGTTTCCACGCTGGTTCCGGCCCTTGATTTTTCAGCCTGACCGGAAACCCGCTCAGATCGCCTCGATCAATGCCCTCAGCCACTGACTTAGAGGGTGGACGGCCGTGCCACAAAGACCGTAGCCAACCTTTTTCCCTTCTCCTTAATGAGCGCGATGGCCTGGCCATTGGGGGCTACCGCCGCATGAACCCCGGACAGCCCGCGCGGCTCTAACCATTTGCCCATCGCTAAGGCGGCGGCCTCGTCCTCGGTGACGGGCAGGACGGGGAAACTGCGCTTGAGCGCCTCATCGAGGCTTAAGGAGAGGCGGGGGTTTTCGGCAAGATCGGCGAGCAGGTGGGCATCGGCAAGCGCGAAGGGCCCCACCGTTGTGCGGCGCAGGGCGGTTAAATGCCCGCCGACGCCCAAGGCTTCGCCCATATCGCGCGCCAAGGAGCGGATATAGGTGCCGGAGGAACACTCCACGGATACATCGAGGTCAACAAAATCGCCCTCGGTGCGCAGGTCATGAATGTCAAAGCTGTGGATGGTGACCGGGCGGGCGGGAATATCTACCTCTTTGCCCTCGCGCACCAATTCATGCGCCCTTTTGCCCTTGATCTTGATGGCGGAAACCGCGGCGGGCTTTTGCATAATATCGCCGGTTAACGCGGCAACTTCGGCCTCGATGGCGGAACGGTGCAGCGCGGCCGCAGGCTTGCCCCAGCGAAATTCGCCCTCAGCATCATCGGTGGTGGTAGAAGCGCCGAGGCGGATGGTGGCTGAATAGGACTTGGTGGAGGCGACCATGTGCGCGAGGAATTTGGTGCCGCGTTCGATGCCGAGGACTAGCACCCCTGTCGCCATGGGATCCAGGGTGCCGGCATGGCCGACCTTTTTGGTGTGGAAATACCTGCGTAGGCGGCTAACAACATCGTGGGAGGTCATGCCGGCAGGCTTATCAACGATGACAAGTCCGGAATGTGCGAGCGCATCAGTCATAGGGTACAAGTCTATGCTCTACGATGGATTCCGTGGATATTTGTTACGGAATCGATGACATCCCCGCGGATGTGGGGCCGACCTCGGTAACCATTGGCGTCTTCGATGGCTTGCACCGCGGCCATCAGCAGCTCGTTTCTGCCTGCGTGGAGCATGCGCGGGCGAATAATCAGGTCCCCGTCATGGTGACTTTTGACCCGCACCCGGTCTCCGTTTTCTTGCCGGAGCGCGCCCCGCTATCCGTGGTGAGCTTCGAGCGCAGGCTAGAGCTCGCGGAAGAAATGGGCATTGAGATGGTACTTGTCATTGACTTCACCAAGGAACTCGATGGCGTGGAGCCACGGCCTTATGTGCGCGACCTCTTGGTGGGAAAACTCCATGCACAGCACGTGGTGGTGGGGGAGAACTTCACCTTCGGCGCAGGGGCCAGCGGCACCGCGGAAGCCATGCGGCAGCTGGGCGAGGAGTTTGGGTTTAGCGTCGATATCATCCCGCTGCTGGATGAAGACGGCGTGCAGATTTGTTCCACCTACATTCGCCAGAGCCTGTCCCGGGGCAATATAGAATCGGCGAATTGGGCGCTTGGCCGGCACTTTACCGTGACCGGACCCGTGGTGCGCGGCGCGGGGCGCGGCGGCAAGGAGCTGGGTTTTCCCACGGCCAACCAGTACTTTCCAGATACCGTAGCCATTCCCGCGGATGGGGTGTATGCGGGGTGGTTCATTGTGCATTCCGAATCGCCCCTCGACGGGGACATGCAACCTGAAGTGGCCTACGCCGCGGCGATTTCCGTGGGCACGAATCCCACCTTTGGTGATGAAGAGCGCTCCGTGGAGTCCTTTGTCTTGGATCGCGATGCCGATCTTTATGGCTATGAGGCAACCGTGAAATTCGTGGGCCACCTGCGGGATATGGTGAAGTTTCACTCCGTCGATGAGCTTTTGGAGGCCATGGCCCAGGACGTCGCTGCCGCCCGCACGGTGCTGGCTGCCGATGCCCGCGCGCAGGGCTGCAATAGCGAAGACTATTTCTTAAAGGAGAAGTAAATGAAGGCGATCCTCGATCTTGATACCGGTATTGATGATGCCCTGGCCTTGGCGTATGCCCTAGCCCACCCAGAGCTTGAGCTCATTGGGGTGACCTGCACGTATGGCAATGTCACCGTCCCACTGGCGGTGCGCAATACCCTGGCGCTGCTGGAGCTGCTGGATAGGCCCGATATCCCGGTCTTTGCTGGCCCCAGCCCGGACGGTTTCCAGCCCAGCGAGATTTCGGCCTTCATCCACGGCCAGAATGGCGTGGGTGAGGTCGCGCTTAGCCCGTCCGATAAGACCGAGGACACGCAGCCGGCCGCGGATTTCCTCGTGCAGGCCGTGCGCGATTACGGCGATGAACTCGTCATTATCCCCACCGGCCCGTCCACGACCATCGCCCAGGCCATGCTTGCCGATGCCTCCTTTGCCACCAACGCCCACATTGTCATGATGGGCGGGGCGCTGACCGTTCCCGGCAATGTTTCCGCGTGGGCAGAGGCCAATATTTCCCAGGACCCGGATGCCACCGATTACCTCTTCCGCCACAGCCAAGATGTCACCATGGTGGGCCTTGATGTCACCCTGCGCACCCTCTTGACGGAAAAGGAAACCGCGCGCTGGCGGGCAACCGGAACGGCCGCGGGCGAGATTTTCGCCGATATGGTGGATTACTATATCCGCGCTTATGCCACCACGGCTCCTCACCTGGCCGGCTGCGGTCTGCACGATCCGCTGGCCGTGGCGGTAGCCGCAGATCCTTCCTTGGTGGAAGTCATCGAGACCAATATGAAAACCGATACCGAAGGCCCCACCCGCGGGCGCACCATCGCGGATGAAACTAGGCTGAGCCAGGAACCGACCGCGAAGGTCGCCGTGGGCGTGGATAACGAGCGGTTTGTCAGTGAATTTGTAGACCGCCTCGAAGAACTTTTCCGCACGGTGGGCGCCAAGTAGCGCAGCGTTTTGATTTGCCGTGCTAATTGGCTGTAAGATGACCAGTTGGCTTAGCGACTGTGGTTCACGACAGTTGCGGCACGCGGAGCTCGCAACGGCGGCGCTGCGCGTTGAAGAATAGTGTGGACTGAAATAAAGGAGAAATACTCATGGCATTGACCACTGAGAAGAAGGCCGAAATCCTCAAGGAGTACGGCCTGCACGAGACCGACACCGGTTCCCCCGAGGCACAGGTTGCCCTGCTGACCTCCCGCATCAACACTTTGACGGAGCACCTGAAGTTCCACAAGCACGATCACCACTCCCGTCGTGGTCTGCTGCTGATGGTTGGTCGTCGTCGTGGCCTGCTGAAGTACTTGGCAGAAAACAACGTGGATCGTTACCGTGACCTGATTTCCCGCCTGGGCCTGCGCCGCTAATTGCGACGCGGCTGCGGCCGAATTTTTCCCCTTGCCCTGTGGCAAGGGGAATTAGTGGTTTTATACCCTCTTAAACCTTGTAGGGAGCAGGGGCGATTGCGGTCGCCGTAGCTCAAAAGTGCGGAATCTCTGTTAGAATTTTCACCGTTGTCAAAACAATGTGGAAAAGGCGGCACCGACGATCGCCTAAAGCACTCAAGGAGAATTACTAGATGAGCGTTCAGAACTCCGTAGAGTTCAATATCGATGAAGAATTCGGTATTACCGAAGCTATCGCTGTCCTCGACAACGGGGACTTTGGCACCCGCACGGTACGTTTCGAAACCGGCCAGTTGGCCCGCCAGGCAGATGGTTCCGTAACCACGTACCTCGACGATGACACGATGCTGCTGGCCACCACGACCGCCTCGAACCAGCCGCGCGAGAACTTTGACTTCTTCCCGCTCACTGTGGACGTGGAAGAGCGCATGTACGCAGCCGGCAAGATCCCCGGCTCCTTCTTCCGCCGCGAGGGGCGTCCCTCCACCGAGGCCATCTTGGCCTGCCGCCTCATCGACCGCCCGCTGCGCCCCACCTTTGTCAAGGGCCTGCGCAATGAAGTGCAGGTGGTCATCACCGTCCTGTCGCAGGACCCGGAAGAGTACTACGACGTCGTAGCCATCAACGGCGCGTCTGCGGCAACCCAGCTTTCCGGTCTGCCGGTCTCCGGCGCCGTCGGCGGCGTGCGCATGGCGCTCATCGCCGATGACAAGCACCCTGGTGGCCAGTGGGTGGCGTTCCCGAACCACGAGCAGCACGAGCGCGCGCTCTTTGAGATGGTCGTGGCCGGCCGCATCGTTTCCAAGGGGCGTAAAGAAGACGTCGCCATCATGATGGTGGAAGCTGGCGCCGGCACCAACGTTGCAGAGCGCATTGCCGATGGCGCCCCGGCACCGCAAGAAGCCGCCGTCGCCGAAGGACTTGAGGCAGCCAAGCCGTTCATTAAGACCCTGTGTGAAGCCCAGAACGGCCTGGCAGAGCGCACCGCCAAGGAGACCCAGGAGTTCCCGCTCTTCCCGGCGTATGAAGACGATGTCTTCGCCGCCGTGGAAAAGGCCGCTTCCAAGAAGCTGGAGAGCTTGCTGACCATTCCGGGCAAGCAGGAGCGCGACGAGGCCACGAACGAACACATGGAGCAGGTCGAACAAGATCTGCTGCCGCAATTTGCTGACCTGGAAGAGGCAGTGGCTTCCAAGCAGATTCGCGCTGCGTATAACGAGGTCATGAAGAAGATCGTGCGCCGCAAGATCTTGACCGATGGTTTCCGCATCGATGGCCGCGGCCTGACCGATATCCGCGATCTGTCCGTCGAAGTTGACTTGGTTCCACGCGCACATGGTTCTTCCTTGTTCGAGCGCGGCGAGACGCAGATCCTCGGTGTCACCACCCTGGATATGTTGAAGATGGAGCAGCAGATCGACTCGCTTACTCCGATTGAGTCCAAGCGCTATATGCACCACTACAACTTCCCGCCATTTTCTACCGGTGAGACCGGCCGCGTCGGCTCGCCCAAGCGCCGCGAAATCGGCCACGGTGCGCTCGCCGAGCGCGCCCTGCTTCCGGTCATCCCGTCGCGCGAGGATTTCCCGTATGCCATCCGTCAGGTCTCTGAGGCGCTCGGTTCCAATGGTTCTACCTCCATGGGCTCTGTCTGTGCGTCCACCCTGTCCCTCTACAACGCGGGCGTTCCGCTCAAGGCGCCGGTAGCCGGCATCGCCATGGGCTTGGTCTCCGGTGAGGTCAAGGGCAAGGAAAAGTTCGTCGCACTGACCGATATCCTCGGTGCCGAGGACGCCTTCGGCGACATGGACTTCAAGGTTGCGGGCACCTCCGAATTCATCACCGCGCTGCAGCTGGACACGAAGCTCGATGGCATTCCGTCTAAGGTCTTGGCCCAGGCACTCGAGCAGGCCCGCGATGCCCGCGCCACCATTCTGGAAACCATGGCAGAGGTCATCGATTCCCCAGATGAGATGTCTGGCCTGGCCCCGAAGATCACCTCGGTGAAGATTCCGGTCAACAAGATCGGTGAGCTCATCGGCCCTAAGGGCAAGACCATCAACCAGATCACCGAAGATACCGGTGCTGATGTCTCGATCGAAGACGATGGCACGGTCTACATCTCTGCGGTCACCGGCGAAGCCGCAGACGCTGCGATTGAAAAGGTTAACTCCATTGCCAACCCACAGTTGCCCAAGGTGGGCGAGCGCTTCCTCGGCACGGTAGTCAAGACCGTTCCATTCGGCGCCTTCGTTTCCTTGACCCCTGGCCGCGATGGATTGATCCACATCTCCAACCTGGGTGGGGACGAACGCATTGAGAAGGTCGAAGATGTCGTTAACGTTGGCGATAAGGTACAGGTAGAAATCGCGGATATTGATAACCGCGGCAAGATCTCCCTAGTGCCCGTTGAGGACTAATCCCTCAGGCGCCCTTTAGAGCAGTGGCCCTGTTTCCCGAATATGGTGGGAAACAGGGCCATTTTCTATGCCTGCGCCGTGATCACTCAGTTCTGGAAATCAAGCACAAGGCGTTTGGGGTTTTGCAGGAAGGTCACGGAATAAGGCGTTTGCTTCTTTAGCCCGATGACCAACTGCGTTTGCGCCTCGAAGGTGGTGGTGTAGTTGATCTCTTGCACGACACCGGCACCTGGTGTGATGCCAGTATCCATAAACCTTTGTTCTAACTCCGGCGTCGATGGCCACGGGGTGCCCTCGATACCAAGGTTGAGGAAAGTGGCGCCTTTGACCTCGACCGGAAGCCCCGATGCTTGGTGGGCGGGCTGATCCGTATAGGTAGTAAACCACCCTGCTTCTCCGTCGCCTTCAAGATCAACCACGACGCGGGTAAAAGAGTCATGCGCGGCTACTCGGATCCCGGTGGGGACGAGGCCACCCAATCCAGGAGGTAGGTGGCGCTGATCCTCGAGGGAGGGCGTGCCCATACCGCCAAAAGCAGGTTTTGGATCATTGCCCTGCGCTTGTTGCTGATGATGGCTTAACGGGGCGGTGTCTTCTACCGTCTTGGTTGGGTCATCGGCAGTGGTCGTGGTGGTAGGCTCTGATTTCTTTGCCGCAGACGTGGTCGACTCAGCGGTGGAACTGGTTGATTCCTCCTGCGTGGCAAATGAGGCATCGGCGGCCTCGTCATCGCTGGGGCTAGCGCAAGCAGCCAGCGAGAGCATGCAGCTTATACCGGCGCCAGCAGCGATAGCGCGGGTGAGAGTAGATCGAGACATTCTGACCACTTCCTAGGTTGTCTACCTTGTTGTCTCTTCCAATTCTACCGGTACACAAGTGGCCTAACTGGGGAAGTGATGCAATTGTTGTATAAGGGAAAGTAGCGAAGGCGTGGGCCTAGCGCTTCAACTGGACGAGCTGGATGAGGTTACCCACGGTATCGTCAAAGACTGCGGTAATGGAGGGGCCAACGTCGGTGGGCTCCATGGTAAAGTCCACGCCCTTGTCCTTGAGTTCGGCGTATTCTTTCTCCACATCCTGCGACAAGAATTGGGTGACCGGGATATTATCCGCCTTCAGCGCCTCGGTGTACGTTTTGGCGGCTGGGTGACCCTTGGGTTCAAGCAGCAATTCAACGCTGCCGTCGCCGTCCGCGTTGGTGACCGTTAGCCACCGGAAATCGCCGTGCGTGACGTCATCTTTTACCCGGAAACCTAGGACATCGACATAAAAATCGTGGGCGCGAGCAACGTCATCTACTGGAACGGACGCAATATAAATCTGCATGACGCCCAGTCTAGCAGTGGTATTTTTGCCGTTCGGAGGCCCGCCCGCCGCGGATGGGCGAGCGCGATAGGATGGGAAAGAAACAAAGGTTTAACTCAAAGTTGTTAAGAAAGTGAGGCCCGCAATGGCGATCAAAGTAGGAGTCTTGGGAGCGCAGGGGCGCGTCGGCAAAGCGATTGTTGAAGGCGTTCATGCCGAAGATGATCTAGAGCTCGTAGCGGAAATTAGCCGCGGGGATGACCTGCAGCACTTGGTTGATAATCACGCAGAGGTCATCGTGGACTTCACCCAGCCTGATTCGGTGATGGGAAACCTGGAGTTTTGCATCGCGAACGGCATTCACTGCGTGGTGGGCACCACTGGCTTTGATAAAGAGCGCCTGGACCAGGTGGAGCAGTGGACCCGCCAAGAAGGTGCTGGCAACGTGCTGATCGCACCGAATTTCGCCATCTCTGCCGTGATGACCATGGTGCTTGCCAAGCAGGCGGCGAAGTTTTTCGAGACCGCAGAGGTCGTTGAATTTCACCACCCCACCAAGCTGGATGCGCCTTCCGGCACCGCCATCCACACCGCAGAGGCCATTGCCCAGGCGCGCCGCGATGCCGAATTGGGCGAGATGCCGGATGCGACGGAAAAGTCCCTCGAGGGCGCGCGCGGTGCGAATGTAGACGGAATCCCGGTGCATGCCGTGCGTACCCGCGGCATGGTGGCCCACGAAGAGGTCATTTTCGGTGCGCAGGGGCAATCCCTGACCATCCGCCAGGATTCCTACGATCGTTCCTCCTTTACCCCTGGCGTTTTGGTCGGCGTGCGCGAGATTGCGCAGCACCCGGGATTGGTTGTCGGGCTAGACAAGTACCTGGGGCTGTAGCGGTATGGCCACTGCGAGTGAGCTAAATATCCAGCTCATTGCCGCCACCGAGTTTCACCCGCCACAGGGAACGCAGTGGCGTGCCGATGAGACGGCGACCGATGGCGAGGCCCTCGTCGAATTCGCAGGACGGGCGTGTTATGAGTCTTTTGACAAACCCAACCCGCGCACCGCGACGAACTCCGCCTACCTGCACCACATCATGGAGGTAGGCCATACGGCGCTATTGGAACACGCCACGGCCACGATGTACATCACGGGGCTCTCGCGCTCAGCCAGCCATGAATTGGTTCGCCACCGGCATTTTTCCTTTTCGCAGCTATCCCAGCGCTTTGTGCACCCTAATGAGATGCACGTAGCGCTGCCCAAGCTGGTGGAAGAAGATGAGCAATTACGCCGATTGGTCATGCAAGCCGTGGATGAAACCCGTTTTGTCTACGATGAGCTGCTAGAGGCCTTGGAAGAAAAGCTGGATGAGCCGAATGCGCTGCTGCGAAAGAAGCAGGCGCGGCAGGCGGCGCGCGCAGTATTGCCCAATGCGACGGAAACCAGGCTCGTCGTTACCGGCAATTACCGCGCGTGGCGCCACTTCATTGGGGCGCGGGCGGCTGAGCATGCTGATACGGAATTGCGCGAAGTGGCGGTGGAGTGCTTGAAGCATTTGCAGGAGCAAGCACCAGCGCTTTTCGATGACTTCCATATCACCACGTTGGCCGATGGAACGCAGATGGCCGCAAGCCCTTACGCTTAACACGCGCCACCCCGATGCGGCCAAAAGGTGCACTAGCGGGTAACCTTGACGGCTATGAGCACAGGTATGACAGCAAAGACTGGCGTTGACACCTTCGGTCGCATTGGCGTCGCCATGGTCACTCCGTTTGATCGTGACGGTGCGCTGGATGTAGAAGCGGGTCGCCGCCTGGCAGCTCATCTCGTAGACAACGGCGTGGATTCACTCATCTTGGGTGGAACGACGGGCGAGTCTCCTACCACGTCCTTGGACGAAAAGTTGGAGCTGCTCAAGGCCGTAAAAGAGGAAGTGGGAGACCGCGTCCGGATCTGTGCGGGCGCCGGAACGAATAACACCGCAACCTCGATTGAGGTTGCCCAAGCTTCCGCCGCCGCAGGAGCCGATAGCTTGCTCGTTGTGACTCCGTATTACTCCAAGCCCTCCCAAAAGGGCGTCTACGAGCATTTTGCCGCAGTTGCTGATTCTACGGATCTGCCGATTTGCGTCTATGACATCCCTGGCCGCTCGGGCATCCCAGTGGCGTCGGATACGCTCCGCCGCCTTACGGAATTGCCGACTATCCAAGCCGTGAAGGACGCTAAGGGCGATCTTTCCGCGGCCGCAGAACTCATCCAAGAAACCGACTTGGCGTGGTACTCCGGTGACGATCCGATTAACCTGCCGTGGCTATCCCTCGGTGCTTCGGGTTTCATCTCCGTCATCGGGCACGCTGCGCCGCGTGCCTTGGTAGAACTCTATGAAGCTTTCGATGCGGGCGATTTGGCCCGCGCGCAAGAAATAAATTACTCAACGCTTCTTCCACTGACCCGCGCTCAGGCGCGGTTGGGCGGAGCGACATTTGCAAAGGAAGCTCTGCGCCTGCAGGGCTTTGAAGTTGGCGATCCCCGCCTTCCTGTTACCGCCGCGAGCGAGGAGGAACGCGAGGTACTTCGCCGTGATTTGGAACAATCTGGAGTCCTTTAAGAATGACTGAACCCCGTAACCGTTCCCGCAAGGTCACCCGCAAGGCGGGTCCACCTTCGGAAACTGAGACCGCCTCCAATGAGGCGGCTTCGCCCGTATTTCAGGCCCCTGCAAATAACGCCGGCACTGCCGGAAATGAAGACCAGGGCAACTCTGGCAAGAATAACTCTGCCGATAACAAGAACGACGGCGATAACAACGGCCGCCGCTCGCGTTCCCGTGGCGGCCGCGGCCGTGGCCGTGGTGGAAACGGCAATAATGGCAATGGCCAGGGAAATAACCACGGCGGCAATGGCCACGGTGGCAATAATAAGAACAACAACGGTGGCAACGGAAAGAACGGCAACGGCAAGGGCCGTGGCCGCAATAACAATAACCGCGGCCGCCGCAACGTGCCGAAGTCCATGCAGGGTGCTGATTTGACCAAGCGCCTGCCGGAACCGCCAAAGCAGGCGAAGGATACGCTGCGCATCTACGCCTTGGGCGGTATCTCCGAAATCGGCCGCAACATGACCGTCTTTGAGTACGGCGATGAGCTGCTCATCATTGACTGCGGCGTGCTCTTCCCATCGTCTGGCGAGCCTGGCGTGGACCTCATCCTGCCGGACTTCGGGCCGATTGAGAAGAAGATCGACAAGGTCAAGGCCCTCGTGGTCACCCACGCCCACGAAGACCACATCGGTGCCATCCCGTGGCTGCTGAAGCTGCGCCCGGATATCCCCATCGTGGCTTCCCGTTTCACCATCGCGCTTATTGCGGCCAAGTGTAAGGAACACCGCCAGAAGCCGAAGTTCGTCGAGGTCAACGAGAAGTCTGACGTGACCTACGGTTGCTTCCGCGTTCGCTTCTGGGCGGTCAACCACTCCGTGCCGGATGCGCTCGGCATCATGCTGGGCACCCCGGCAGGCAATATCATCCACACCGGTGATATCAAGCTTGACCAGACCCCGTTGGATAATCGCCCGACCGACCTTCCGGCGCTGTCTCGTTACGGCGACGAGGGCGTCGACCTCATGCTGTGCGATTCCACCAACGCCACCGTGCCGGGTGTATCCGCCTCCGAGGGCGATATCCCGGCCAACTTCAAGCGCTTGGTGGCTAATGCGAAGCAGCGCGTCATCTTGGCTTCCTTCGCCTCGAACGTCTACCGCGTGCAGGCCGCCATCGACGCTGCCGTGGCCAATGGCCGCAAGGTGGCCTTCAATGGCCGTTCGATGATGCGCAATATGGAAATCGCGGAAAAGATGGGCTTTTTGAAGGTCCCGCGCGGTACCATCATCCCCATCGACGAGGCCGCGAAGATGGCTCCGCACAAGACCATGCTCATTACCACTGGTACGCAGGGTGAGCCGATGGCCGCGCTGTCCCGCATGGCCCGCCGCGAGCACCGCCAGATCACGGTGCGCGATGGCGATACCATCATCTTCTCCTCCTCGCTCATCCCGGGCAACGAAGAGGCCGTATTCGGCGTTATCAATATGCTGTCCCAGATCGGTGCCAACGTCATTACCAACCAGGACGTCAAGGTCCACGCTTCCGGCCACGGCTACTCCGGCGAGCTGCTCTTCCTGTACAACGCGGCGCGCCCGCGCAATGCCATGCCGGTCCACGGCGAGTGGCGCCACCTGCGTGCCAATAAGGAATTGGCGATTTCCACCGGTGTGGCCCGCGACCGGACGGTCTTGGCGCAAAACGGTGTCGTGGTAGATCTGCGCAAGGGCCGCGCGGAGGTTGTCGGCCAGCTGCAGGTTGGCCACCTCTACGTCGATGGAGTGTCCATGGGCGATGTCGATGCCGATACCTTGGCAGACCGCACCAACCTGGGCGCCGGCGGCGTGGTATCCATTACCTGCGTGATTGATAACCGCACCTCCCGCCTGCTCGAGCACCCAACCGTGGCAACCACCGGTTTCTCCGATGATGACCGCGGCGTTGTGCCCGAGGTTGCGGAGATGGTGGAAAACACCATGAACGATCTCGCCGCAGAGGGCGAGAATGACACCTACCGGATGGTGCAAAAGCTGCGCCGCAAGGTCTCCAAGCTCATGGATTCCAAGTACAAGCGCGAGCCGGTTATTTTGCCCACCATCGTGCCGACGAATTCAGGCACGCTGCTTGCCGATGACGCCGATGTCGACGCCAGCCGCGAGTCCCTGTAGGTTCTCCTACAAAAGGATTTAATTCCGGCATAGTTTCTGTGCCCCAGCATTTCGATGACCTCGGTATGCTGGGGCACATGTCGTTTTCATCTTCCGAACGCGCCAAGATGGTCGCGCTTTTGCATCAGCTAGGTCCAGACGCCCCCACGCTGTGTGAAGGCTGGACCACGCGCGACTTAGTTGCCCACCTGTGGGTGCGCGAAAACCGTCCCGATGCCGCAGCGGGCATGTTCCTTTCGGTCCTGCAGCCCCACCTGGAAAAGGAATCCGCCAAGGTTGCCCGCCGCGATTTCGATGAGCTTGTCGATGCCTGGGGGAGGGGACCAGCAAAGTTCAACCCCGCACGTTTTCTCGATGCCCAGCAAAATTTGGGCGAACATTTTATCCACCACGAGGATATCCGTCGCGCCAATGGCCAGACCGAACCCCGCGATTTCTCTGTCGCCGTGCAGAAGAAGCTGCACCGTTTTTTGAAGATCTGGGCCAAATTGAGCCTGCGTAAATCCACCCAGCCGGTGATCCTGCAGCCGGACGGGATGCCGCGCATCGTCGTGGCAGATAAGCACGGGGTAGCCGATCGCGGCGATCGCGTGGTCCGCGTAAGCGGGGAGGTCGGCGAACTCCTGCTGTGGGCGTACGGGCGCGATGTCGTGCAGGTCACCATCAATGGCGACGAGTCAGCCATCAAGATGTCAACCCTGTAGGCTAGATAAAGTCGATTTTGTGGCCCATGCTGCGCCTTTTTGGTCCGGACGCGGGATAATTTCCGGCCAACTAGCACTGCCAAGCGTGTGGCGTATGTGATTTGTGGGGTTTTCCGGTTAAGGTAAATGACATGTCTGCCAAAAATGCCTCCTCTCGCGGATCGCGCCGGAACCAGACGCGAGCATCGAAAAGCGCGCCTGGCCGGAAAGCGAACAGGTCGCGGCCATCTGGTCGCAGCCAGTCCAGCGCCGGTGTGCCAGAGACGCTGGAGATGACCTCGTCTGGGCGCGCGGCAGGAACGACGCAAGAGCGTACGGGGAGTGCATTTAGGGCCGTCGGCAAGGGGCTTGGCTCCGCTTTTGGTGCCACCGCGCGCGGAATGGGCAATGTTGCCCGCGGCCTAGGCAATGGCCTTGCGGGCCTGAAGCCGAGCCAGGATGTAACTGCTGACGGCACGGAGGATTTCGAGAGAGCAAGGGAGCCACAGGAAATTTCTGATAGCGCCGGAAAAAAGAAGAAAAGCAAGGTAACTCGCGCGCGCGATATCGCAGCCGAAGAGGAGGCACAGGCTGCCGAGGAGGAGGCGGCTTCCCCGCAGGGCGGGTTGCGAGTCAATAATCCGGATGCGGTTGCCCTGGTGCTCATCGGCGTATCCATCGTCCTCGCCGCCACCGTGTGGTTTGGCGTTGCCGGCCAGGTGGGCGCCTGGGTAGGCAACCTGGTGCGCTACGTCATCGGCGCCGGCGCGTGGGTACTTCCCATTGCGCTCGTCGCGCTGGCCATTTCGCTCATGATGGAAATGGATGGTCCATCCGGGCGCATTAATCCGCGTATTGCGGGCGGCACGACGATTATCGTGCTGGCGATGCTGAGCCTCATCCACATCTTTGCCGGCAATCCGCCGCTTGGGTTTACCACCGATACCGCGGGCGGGGCCGGCGGTATTGTTGGCTTTGCCATCGGCGGGATTCTCGATGCCGCGTTTACCTCGTATGTTGCAGTACCCTTGCTCTTCCTCGTCATCATTTACGGCGCGCTGCTGGTCACCGGTATCACCATCCGCGAGGCCTATGAGCTCGTGGCGGATTCGCTGCGCTCGGCCTTTTCCCGCTTTGGCGGCAGCGATGCAGATTACGATGATGCGGACGAGGATGACGATCTCTACGGCCACGTGTCTGGCGATATCGACGATATTGCGCACGGCCGCGAGCGTTCCGAGCGCCCCGCCCCGAAGCGCCGCAGCACGTCCACTCCGCGCAAGACTGGCAGCCCCTATCCGGTGCAATCGCTTGCCGATGCCCCCGAGGACGACCACACCGTCGCCTTCAACACCCCGGTCCGCGCGGGCTATGAGCCGGTGGACCGCAACGACGAAGAGTTGAGCTACGGCTCGGACTCCCAAATGGGGGATACCGATGCCTTCCCGGCAGTAGACGACGCTGACTACGCAGAGGCTTCCGAATCCACCCAACAGGCCCTGCCAGAAAGCGAGCCCACCCGCGTCTTGGGTTCTGCCACCGGTGGTTCTTCCACCGGCCGCAAGTCGCGGGCTGGCCGCGGCGCTGGTGCTGGAGCCGCTGGGGCCGCTGGCGCCGGTGCTGCCGCTGCTTCTGGTGTGGCTGGTGCCGCAGGTGCAGCCGGCAAGGCCAAGGGCGCTGGTGCTGGAGCTGCCGCCGGAGCCGCTGCCGCTGGTGCCGCCAAGGCCGGTTCCGATGCTGTCTCTTCGGCGCACGAGGAGGCCCGGCGCCTATTCCGCGAGCGTTCTGGGCGCGATGCGGCCACCGGCGCACAGGTGGAATCCACCGCGGGGGCGGAACAGCCTGCCGCACAGCCCCAAGCCCCCGCGCCTGCGCAATTTGGCAACGACAACTATGCGGTGCCCTCTACCGATCTGCTGACCCCAGGCACGCCTGCGAAGGAACGCACCGAGATCAATGACCGCATCATCGAGGCCATTACCGATGTCTTCGAAGAGTTCAACGTCAATGCTCAAGTGACGGGCTTTAGCCGTGGCCCCACGGTGACACGCTATGAGATTGAGCTTGGACCAGGCGTGAAGGTTTCGAAGATTACGAACCTGCAGTCCAACCTGGCCTATGCCGTGGCTACCGATAACCTGCGTTTGCTCACGCCGATTCCGGGCAAGTCCGCGGTGGGTATTGAGGTGCCTAACCCGGACCGCGAAATGGTCCACCTGCGCGAGGTCTTGGACGCGCCCAGCATGACGTCTTCCCCGGACCCAATGTTGATTGGCCTGGGCAAGGATATCGAGGGCGAATATACGTCCTTTTCCGTGCAGAAGATGCCGCACTTGCTGGTTGCCGGCGCTACCGGTTCCGGTAAGTCCGCGTTCGTGAACTCCATGCTGGTCTCGCTGCTTACCCGCGCCACCCCGGAGCAGGTACGCCTGATCCTCGTCGACCCAAAGATGGTCGAGCTCACGCCGTATGAGGGCATCCCGCACCTGATTACGCCCATCATTACCCAGCCGAAGAAGGCCGCCGCGGCCCTACAGTGGCTGGTAGAAGAGATGGAGCAGCGGTACATGGATATGAAGGCCGCGCGCGTGCGCAAGATCGAGGACTATAACCGCAAGGTTGTCTCCGGCGAGTACCAGGCACCGGCAGGTTCCGAGCGCGAGGTTCGTCCGTATCCTTATATCGTCTGCGTCGTCGACGAGCTGGCGGACTTGATGATGACCGCCCCGAAGGAGATCGAGGACTCCATCGTCCGCATCACCCAGAAGGCCCGCGCCGCCGGCATCCACTTGGTGCTTGCTACTCAGCGCCCGTCCGTCGATGTGGTTACCGGCCTTATCAAGACCAACGTGCCTTCCCGCTTGGCCTTTGCCACCTCGTCCTTGACCGACTCCCGCGTTATCTTGGACCAAGGCGGTGCGGAAAAGCTCATTGGCATGGGTGATGGTCTATTTATCCCGCAGGGCAAGCGCCCAGTGCGCATGCAAGGTGCCTTCGTTTCCGATGACGAGGTCATGGATGTGGTTGAGGCCGCTAAATCCCAGGCCGCCCCGAACTATACCGAGGGCGTGACCGAGGAAAAGCAGTCCGAGGCGAAGAAGGAGATCGACGATGACATTGGCAAGGACATGGATGATCTCCTCGAGGCCGTCGAGCTGGTGGTCACCGCTCAGCTGGGTTCCACCTCAATGCTGCAGCGTAAGCTGCGCATCGGTTTTGCCAAGGCGGGCCGCCTGATGGACCTGATGGAATCGCGCGGCGTCGTCGGGCCATCGGAAGGCTCCAAGGCGCGCGAGGTGCTGGTCAAGCCGGAAGAGCTCGATACCATCCTGTGGATGATTAAGGGCGCCGACCCTGCCGATGCCCCCAAGGAAATCCAGGACGAGATGAACCAGGAAGAAGACGATGATGGCGGCGATTCCGCAGATTCCGCTCTTTCCGATGCCCCCGACTCCCCCGATTCCGATACGCGGACGGTGCAAGCGACCTATAACCCATCATCCGGGGCCTTCTAAGTAGTGTAAGATGGTTACGGTCTTGGAGGGGAGTACCCCACATTCGGCATAGATCGTCAACACGGTAGCTGTGCGCTCCCGGTCGTGTCGGCCCAGCGAGGAATATCCGCTGGGCGGGGGAGACCTCCGGTCACTTTCTTAAAGTAAATTCGACCGGAGGGATCTCGCGATGAACGTTCCATTGTGGGTGTGGCTGGTCACCGGTGCGGTGATTCTAGCCTTTTTTATATTCGACTTTTATTCTCACGTGCGCAGTCCACATGAGCCCACCCTGAAAGAGTCGGGCCTGTGGACCTTGTTCTACATTGCCGTCGCCTTAGTTTTTGGCGGCGTTGTCTGGGCCGTATGGGGCCATGAGCACGGCATCCAATTCTTTACCGGTTATGTCACAGAGCAGGCGCTTTCCGTGGATAACCTCTTCGTATTTGCGCTTATCATGGGATCCTTTAAAATCCCGCGCAAGTACCAGCAAAAGGTGCTGCTCATCGGTATCATCATCGCCCTCGTCTTCCGCCTCGTATTCATTTTGCTGGGTGCGGCGGTCATCGCGGCGTGGTCTGATATCTTCTACCTCTTTGCCATCTTCCTGCTGTATACCGCCATCAAGTTGGTCATCGATGAGATTCGGGATGCGCCGGAGACCAACCCGAACGATATGGCCATCATCAAGCTCGTGCGCAAGGCGGTAGATGTCACCCCGCAGTACCACGGGGATAAGCTCACCCACCGCGTGGACGATGGCTCGAAGAAGGGCAAGTTCGCCTTCACGCCGCTATTCGTCGCGCTGGTATCCATTGGGCTTATCGATGTCATGTTTGCCTTCGATTCCATTCCGGCAATCTACGGCATTACCTCAGAGGCGTTTTTGGTCTTTACCACCAACGCATTCGCGCTGATGGGCCTGCGCCAAATGTACTTTCTTATCGATGGCCTCTTGGACCGCCTCGTCTACCTGCCTTACGGCCTGGGCATCATCCTGGGCTTCATCGGTGTCAAGCTGCTCTTCCACGCGTTGCACGAGAATAACCTGCCGTTTATCAATGGCGGCGACAATATCGAATCCGTGCCGGAAATCTCCACCATCGGCTCGCTGGTGGTCATTGTTGGAGTCTTGGTCATCACGGTTCTTGCATCGGTTATTAAGAACATGCGCGATAAAACCCAAGGCGTAGTGGCCGTATCCCACAACCACTACGACTGGGATGAGGAAGGAAATAAGATCGTACGCAATACGCGCGGCGATTACCTGGGCAGGGCCGAGGATCTGTCCAAGGAAGACCTACCCAACTAGGGGGGAGAGCCTAGAAGCGGGCTTTAACCGGGTTCCACTCGCGGAAGCTGCGGCCCTGGAGGCAGCCTTCTTGATAGAAGGGATCATCGTTCATCAGCTGGATGACATCGGCGACCTCGGTGCCATCATCGTCAAAGCGCACGACGATGAGCGCGCCTCCTTGGGAATCCGTGAACGGTCCCGAGGCCACGATGGTGCCCTCATCAAATAGTTTCCCGGTGAACTCGCGGTGGGCCGGGCGGACCTTCGCTATCTCTGGGTTGGCCGGGTTATATTCATAGTTGACTGCAAAATATTTCATACCGGACAGTATAAATTTTCGGGGGAGTGTGCCGCGAGACCATAACCCAAGCGGGTAGTATGTATAGGGTGAATCAACCCGGAGCACAGTCAGCGCAGTCCTCGGATGTGAATCCGCAGGTCTCTAATTGGAATCTGCCAAATGTCCTTACCTGCCTGCGTATCGTTTTCATTCCGGTCTTTGCATGGCTGGTCATCGGCGGCCACCAGTGGTGGTCTTTTGGCGTCTTCGCCGCCTTAATGCTCACGGATAAGCTCGATGGCGATATTGCTCGCGCCCGCGGGTTGATTACCGATTTTGGCAAGATCGCCGACCCCATTGCTGATAAAGCGCTCATGACCACAGCGCTTGTCTGTCTCAATATCGTCGATCAGCTTTCGGTTTGGGTTACCGTCATTATTCTGATCCGGGAATTCGGCATTACCATCTGGCGCATGGCCTTGCTGCGCCGCGGAAAAGTCGTCCCAGCCTCTAAAGGCGGCAAGTTGAAGACCGTCCTGCAGTCCTTTGCCGTAGGCCTATATTTGTGGCCGCTTCCCTCGTGGATGGATATTCCTACCTCCTTCATCATGTGGATGGCCGTCGTGGTAACGGTCATTACCGGCGTGCAGTATCTCATCGATGGACAAAAGCAAAATAGTTAAACAATGGCTTTCACAAAATCTGACCTCGTTGCCTTATTAACAGAGCGCCACGAGACCGTGGCTTTTTGCGAGTCGCTGACTGCCGGCCTAGCCAGCGCTACCATCGCTTCGGTGCCTGGAGCATCGGCCGTCTTGCGCGGCGGCCTTATTACCTATGCCACAGAGGTAAAGTCCCACTTCTTGGATAAACCAGTCTCTGAGATCGAACGCGTAGGCGTCGTCTCTGGCGAAACCGCAGTCGATATGGCCCGCGCCGCAGTTGCGGAAACGGGGGCGGATTGGGGCTTAGGGCTTACCGGCGTTGCCGGGCCAGATAAACAAGAAGGAAAAGATCCCGGCACGGTATTTTTAGGAATCTATTCCGCGGGCCGCATAGCGCAGTCTTATTGTTTGCGCGACTTGGGCACTGAACGCAACGACATCAGAAAGGCCACGGTAGGAGCAGCAATCGCCCAACTTGGTGCGATCATCAAAAATTTTCCTAGCAGTGGGGAACAAATTTCATCGAAGGAGCGTTAAAACGTACGATGAACATTTCTACAGCAGTCCTAGACCACTCGGCGCAGACTGCCGCGGAACCTGCGGCAGCGGCACCATCGGCGCCACAACCTGCCCGCGCCCCAGAACCACTCCTGCGTGAAGCATTGGGCCTGACCCTGCGTGCATTCCGCGCGGACAAGTCGGTTACCCTGCGCGAATTGGCTAGCGTTGCCCGCGTGTCACCGGGCTACTTGTCGGAGCTCGAGCGGGGCCGCAAGGAAGTTTCTTCTGAGTTACTGGCCTCCGTGTGCCACGCGCTCGACGCATCGGTGTCGGACGTCCTGATCGAGGCTGCCGGTTATATGGCGCTGCCCTCGATGGATGAAGAGCTCGCGCATACCGCGCCGGCTGCTTCTGAGCTTTAACGCGTGCGCGATTCTGAAAAGAATTGCCGCGGTGGATACCTTCGATTAGTAGCGGCAGAGCCCTAGGCGTTGGGTTACTATGAACACGACAACGCGACGCATTACCACATTCCTTAGAAAGGTCTAGAGCATAATGGCGAATCCATTTGTTAAGGGTTGGAAGTACCTGATGGCACTGTTCGATAATAAAATCGAAGAGAATGCCGATCCGAAAATTCAGATTGAGCAGGCCATCGAAGATGCCCAACGTCAGCACCAAGAGCTTTCGCAGCAAGCTGCGGCGGTCATTGGCAATCAGCGCCAGCTGGAGATGCAACTTAACCGTCGCCTAGCCGAGGTCGAAAAGCTGCAGGGCAATACCCGCCAGGCGCTCGAGCTTGCGGATAAGGCGCGCGCCAATGGTGATGAAAACAAGGCCGTGGAGTACGAGAACGCCGCCGAGGCCTTTGCCGCTCAGTTGGTGACCGCAGAGGAGTCTGTGGAGGACACGAAGAAGCTCCACGACCAGGCATTGCAACAGGCTGAGCAGGCTAAGCGCGCTGTAGAACGCAATAATGCAGCCCTGCGCCAGAAGGTTGATGAGCGTTCGAAGCTGCTATCGCAGCTGGAGCAGGCAAAGATGCAGGAAAAGGTTTCCGAGTCTTTGAACTCCATGAACGAGCTTTCTGCAGGCGGCAACACGCCTTCGCTCGATGCCGTGCGCGATAAGATTGAGCGCCGTTACTCCAAGGCTCTGGGCCAAGCGGAGTTGGCGGAAAATTCCGTCGAAAACCGTATGGCCGAGGTGCAGCAGGCGGGCATCCAGATGGCCGGCCACTCCCGCTTGGAGCAGATCCGTAGCGAGATGAACTCCACGAAGTCCGTAGAATCTAACCGCACCCAGGCCATCGAGGGCAATAAGGCCTCTGGCTCTGCTGCGGATCAGGCAGCGCAGCCGACCTCGAATGATGATGCCGTCCAGGCTCGCTTGCGAGAGCTGCGCGGAGAGTAACTTCCTCATCCCGCGCTTGTCGTAGCGCTAATTGAAAAATAGCCTCCGATCTTTCCTTTGCCGCGTTGAGCGGTGGGGAAGTCGGAGGCTTTGTCGCGCTATCAGTGTATGTGCCTAAGTTTTCTTAGTCACCGACGCCGCGGGCCTGAAGGGCTTCGCCAATGGCCCGAGCGCGCCGAATGGAGCGAATGATGACGGGCGTGACAAAGGCCGAGGGGGAGAACCCAGCGCCGCGAGCCTTGCGGGCATCGAGAACCTCGTAGATCGTTTCGAACATGAGGGGGATGAGGCGGATAGTCAGGGACATCGCCAAGCTAATGTTTTCTACCGGGACGCCGAAACGATTCAGCGGCTGGAGGGATTCTTCCAGCGACTCCATGATGGCGTCGACCGTCGAAGTGAGCGTTAGCAAAAAGGCCAGAATCATGGCCGCCAAAATATTGAGGAACATCACCGCGGCGTAGTCAAAATCCTTCGCCCACCATTGGAAACCGGCAAGGGGAATGAGGATGACCAGGGGCGGCCAGAGTTGGCTCCAGGCAATTCGTAGGGGGATGCGGGCGATGACATAGGTTAGCGCTGCGGCGATCACCGCACCGCCTGCCCACGGCAGAGTATTGAAAAAGATGCTGGTAACCAGGATAAATACCAGCAAGATGAGTATCTTCCAGCTGGGCTTCATCCGGTGGATTACCGTCGTGCCCGGAACATATACGGATAGCGGAATATTGGTTCTGCGTCGGGTCATTAGAGGTGGCTTTCTAGAGTGGCCGCCGCGCCATGAGATCTCTGTAAAAATCGATGACCTCCTGGGGAGCGCCATCGGCGGCAACCTTGTGGTCATCGATACAAATGACACGGTCAAAATCCGTGAGGAATTCCAGATCGTGAGTAACGACGATGAGCTGCTGGTCAAGCTGCGCGAACTCGCGCTTGATGCGGTCGCGATTGCGGAGATCAAGCAGCGTCGTTGGTTCATCGGCGATGATGAGCACTGGGTCGATGACCAGCACTGCGGCTAAGGCGAGCAATTGCTTTTGTCCACCAGAAAGAGTGTGCGGGGAGCGCTCGGCAAATTCTAAGAGCCCGAACCGTTCCAAGGCGGCGTCTACTCGGGCATTGCGCTCATCCTTCGATAGCTTGAAGCGGCGCAGGGAAAAAGCGATGTCATCGCGTACATTGGGCATGACGATCTGATTTTCGGCATCGGAAAAGACAAAACCCACCTTTTCGCGCACTTTCTTGCCCTGCTCGCTGGGATTGATGCCGTCGACGGTGACGGTACCCGCGGTGGGCTCACCCAGGCCATTAATAAGCCGGGTCAGTGTGGACTTTCCGCCGCCATTTTGACCGATGACGCCGATCCGCTGCTCGCTTAAAGTGAGGTTGATGTCATTGAGGACCACCGTCTCATCAAAAGCTACCGTGACCGAGGAAAAGTCGATGGTGGGCACTAGGAGGCCTTCCTACCCATCAGGTCGGGGAATGCGGAGTGAACACCAACGGCAATGATAACGGCCACGACGAGCTTTGCGGTGTCAACGAGGACGAATGGGCCTTGCGCTGCGATGGCCGGGCCGACGTCCAATCCGGAGCGAAGCATCAGGCCGATCGCGCCACAGGTGTATTGCACGAGAAGGCCAACGATGGCTGCGATAGCGAGTACCACGGTCATCCCGCCCTTCCCGCGTGGGGCGCGGTAAGCAATGGCGCCGGCGGCGATAGGGGAGAGTACGTAACCGATGATGTATCCCACGGTAGGGCCGGCAAGCGCGCGGAGCGTGGTGCCACCGCCTGCCAAAACGGGCAATGCCAAACCGATAAAGAGGAATAGCAAGCCAACGTAGCCCCCGCGCTTTCCGCCCAAGATGAGGCCGGACAAAATGAGCGCGGCGTTTTGCAAGACGATGGGCACGCCGGCGGTGCCTACGGGGATAGAAACGAAGGCTAAAACGATAACGAGGGCGGTAAATACCGCTACATAGGCAATGGTGGTTGCCACGGAGTTCTTTTGCATGGACAAAGATTAGCACCTTGGAGAAAAACGCTGTAGACACACCAATTTGAACGTCGTTCAAGGAAGCTAATTCTGGGGTCCTGGTAAAAGTTTTGGAAATATTTCCATGGTGGTGGGTAGGATTGCGCGCATGCGATTGACGGAGTACCACCAACTGGTTGTGGATGAATTTGGCGAATCAAAAGGGGCGTGGATTAGCCATTCGCATGTTTTATCAGAGCTTAATGGAACGCCGGATGAGCTTATCGAACGTGGCGTCGATCCCCGCCGTGTCTGGATAGGGCTGTGCAATGACTTCGATGTTCCCCAAGAGCGCCGTCTCGGCGTAGATTACCCATCCTTATAGGGTCTCAGAAAAGCCGAAAAGGTGTGTCTATTTTCGATATTCGAACAGATGTATGTACTCTAGTTGGGGTGTCGGTGTGGGCGACTACAGTGGGATCGCAATGAGGGCGGAACCATTTAGGGTTCTGCAGCAGTCTAATTAAGTGTTCACGCAGCGTCGTACGAGATAAGGATTTATAACAATGGCAACGAAAAAGAAATCATCCTCAGCCGCAACCAAGGGAGATGACCGCAAGAAGGCGCTAGATGCCGCTATGGCCATGATCGAAAAGGATTATGGCAAGGGCGCCGTTATGCGCTTGGGTGATGATGATCGCCCGCCCATCAAGGCCATTTCTTCCGGCAACACGGCAATCGACGTGGCGCTGGGCATCGGTGGCTTCCCGCGCGGGCGAATTGTGGAAATCTATGGCCCAGAGTCTTCCGGTAAGACGACGGTGGCGTTGCATGCCATTGCCTCGGCGCAAAAAGACGGCGGCATTGCAGCGTTTATCGATGCCGAGCACGCCCTCGACCCCCAATATGCACGCCTGCTAGGCGTCGACACCGATAACCTCCTCGTGTCCCAGCCCGATACCGGTGAGCAGGCTCTGGAAATCGCGGACATGCTGGTGCGCTCCGGCGCCATCGACATTATCGTCGTGGACTCCGTGGCGGCGCTGACCCCTAAGGCGGAAATCGAAGGCGAGATGGGCGATAGCCACGTCGGCCTGCAAGCCCGCCTGATGTCCCAGGCCTTGCGCAAGATGACCGGTGCGCTATATAACTCCGGCACCACCGCAATCTTCATCAACCAGCTGCGCGAGAAGATTGGTGTGATGTTCGGCTCCCCGGAGACCACCACCGGTGGTAAAGCGCTGAAGTTCTACTCCTCCGTGCGCTGCGATATCCGCCGTATCCAGACGCTGAAGGATGGCCAAGACGCCATCGGTAACCGCACGAAGCTCAAGGTGGTAAAGAATAAGGTTTCCCCGCCGTTCAAGATCGCCGAGTTCGACATCATGTACGGCGAGGGCATTTCTCGCGAGTCCTCCATCATCGATCTCGGCGTAGAAAACGGTTTCATCCGCAAGTCCGGTTCTTGGTTTACCTACGAAGGCGATCAGCTGGGCCAAGGTAAGGAAAAGGCGCGTTCCTTCTTGAAGGACAACCCCGACCTTGCCAATGAGATCGAAAAGAAGATCTTCCAGAAGCTCGGCATTGGGGAAGAGGCGGCAAATGGTGAAGAAGCTACCGCCATGGATGTCCCCGGCTCCGATGACCCATTGACGGATGAATCCGTAGATTTGGTCCCAAACGTCGACTTCGATGACGACTAAGCCTGTCCACCAACACTCCCACCGCTTAACACCCGCGCTATGAATCAACCCGCCCCTGACAAGCTAGAGCAACTCCGCCAGGCCCTTGAAGCCTATGAAAAAGGAGAAGCCGGGGGCGGGCTTTTTGATCGGGAGGCCGAAGAGGCAAAATCAAAGGTGCGGTCCCGCGCATTGGGCCTGCTCGACCAGCGTTCGCGGTCCCGTCAGGAATTGTACGACCGCTTAGTACAGGCCGAATTCGACCCTGAGGTGGTTGACGAGGTCCTCGATGACTTGGCCCATGCCGGCTTAATTGACGATGCCGCCTTTGCCGCCGAATGGGTGCGGCAGCGGCATAAGCGGAGGGGGAAATCGCGCAGCGTCCTCGACCGCGAGCTCTGGGAGAAGGGCGTAAGTCAAGAAGACCGAGACGAAGCCCTCACCCAAATTGACGCGGCCGATGAAGAAGCGATGGCCCGAGCCTTGGCGGAAAAGAAGGCGCGCAGCGTGAAATCCGTTCCTGCAGATAGGAAGGAACGGGAAAAGGCGCTACGCAGGATCGTGGGAGTATTGGCGCGCCGCGGGTTCAACGAGGGGATGTCTTTAAACATCGCCATTAGCGCCCTTGATGAACGGTGCGAGGAGCTGTCTTCTCCTTAAATCCGGCGGATGGGGCTTAGTGCCTTGTTGGCTCCAACCTAGTGACTCGCACACGCGCCCCACCCATCGCGGGCCCGTGCCCCAACGCGCCTCACGGCGTGCCCGATCCCACCCACGTGCCTGCACGGGTGCCGAGTTGCGACGGTTATGAGTTGTTCTGGGTGATGGCTAAACTATGCCGACGTGGAGCAGACAATTCCTGAAACCCGTACCTATGAAGTCCGAACCTTCGGCTGCCAGATGAATGTGCACGATTCCGAGCGCATTTCCGGTTTGCTGGAGGAAGCTGGCTACGCGGCCGCAGACGAGGCCACGGAGCCGGATCTCATCGTCTTTAACACGTGCGCTGTCCGCGAAAATGCCGACAAGCGCCTCTACGGCACGCTGGGCGCATTGAAGAAGACGAAGGAGAACCATCCTGGCATGCAAATCGCCGTGGGCGGTTGCCTTGCACAAAAGGATAAGGACACCGTCCTCGACAATGTGCCGTGGGTGGATGCGGTCTTCGGAACCCACAATATGGCAGCGTTGCCCACCCTTCTCGAGCGCGCCCGCCATAACGAGGAAGCCCAGGTCGAGATCGTCGATTCGCTAGAGGCGTTCCCCTCCATATTGCCTGCTAAGCGCGAATCCGCCTACGCGGGTTGGGTATCGGTGTCCGTGGGCTGCAATAACACCTGCACTTTCTGCATCGTTCCCTCCCTGCGCGGTAAGGAAGAGGACCGCCGGCCAGGCGATATTCTGGCCGAGGTACAGGCGCTGGTGGATCAGGGCGTCTCTGAGGTCACCCTCTTGGGCCAAAACGTCAACGCCTATGGCGTGAATTTCGCCGATCCAGAAATGCCGCGCGATCGCTTTGCTTTCTCGAAGCTGCTGCGCGAAGTGGGCAAGATCGACGGCCTCGAACGCCTGCGGTTTACCTCCCCGCACCCGGCGGAATTCACCTCGGATGTCATCGACGCCATGGCGGAAACCCCGGCGGTGTGCCCACAGTTGCACATGCCGCTGCAATCTGGCTCGGATAAGGTTTTGAAGGACATGCGTCGTTCCTACCGCACGAAGAAGTTCCTGCGCATCCTCGATGAGGTGCGGGAGAAGATTCCGAACGCGGCGATTACCACGGATATCATCGTTGGTTTCCCGGGCGAGACCGAAGAGGATTTCCAGGCCACCATGGACTTGGTCCGCCGCGCCCGCTTCGCCTCGGCATTTACCTTCCAGTATTCCCCGCGCCCTGGCACCCCTGCGGCGGAGATGGACAACCAAGTCCCCAAGGAAGTCGTCCAGGATCGCTTCGAGCGGCTCGTTGCGCTGCAAGATAGCATCCAGGCAGAAGAGAACCAGAAGCTCGTGGGCACTGAGGTGGAGCTCTTGGTCCAAGCTGAGGGCGGACGCAAGAACGATGAGACCCACCGCATGTCGGGTCGAGCTCGGGATGGGCGCCTCGTGCACTTTAGCCCTATTGATGACAACGGCGCGGATATCTCCGCCGAGATTCGCCCCGGCGACGTCGTGCGCACCAAAGTCACGGGCGCAGGCTCGTTCTTCTTGCTTGCCGATGCCGCAGTAAGCGTCCACACCCGCACCAAGGCCGGCGACATGTCGGCAGCGGGCCAAACCCCCACTACCGCTCCGATTGGGGTGGGCTTGGGGCTGCCGGGCATCGGCAAGCCTGCTGGCGCTGCCGCAGCGGATTCTTGCGGCTGCTAACCGGGGAGTAGGCTAGGGTGCCATGAGAGAGCGAAATACCACCACCGCCGCCCAGGAAGCGGCACAGGCGGAGCGCCGAGCAGCACAAACCATGGATCTGCGTGGGCAAAAGGTGACGCTGTGGATCGCTGTGGCGGCCTATATTGTCTACCTCATCGTTCCTTATGCCGGCTCCGCCCACGGGTGGCAGGCCTTAAGTTTTGGCACCACCGAGGACGGGGTGAAGATCTCGCTGATGGAGACCATCTCCGCGTGGCTCGCGCTACTTGGCGTGGGCGTGCTGACGACGGCAACCCTGCTGACCCGCCGCGCCACCTTCGGGCTGATTGCGTGGATGATGGTGACGGTTTCTTTCTTCGTTAACCTGTGGGGCTTTTGGTACCGCGGCTCTACTGCGGACGGCCCGGCCATTGGCATGTGGGTGGGCATGCTGGCAACCTTCCTGGCCTTCTTGGGCTTTAGCCTCGTCGCCCTGCGGCGTAGCCCAGAGCAGCGCGCGGCAGAAGAAAAGGTTCGTGCCTCGGCAGGCCAGCTGGATGAGGTAGGCAAATTCCAATCCAATATTGCGTCCCCGCAGCCGCAGGAGATGCTTGTCGATGACCGCCGGAAAAAGGCCGCCGAGCGCCACCGCCACCAGCACGAGGGCTAAAGGTGGAGCTCCCAGGCAGAAGACTGGGAGATTTCCCGCGCCCCGAGCCGCGCATACAGCGCGTTCATGGCGGCGTCGCCGGCTGCGACGGAACAATAGCAGCGGCGCACCTGTGGCCACGCTTGGTTGACCTCGTGCAGGGCGGTGAGTTTTGCCAATTGCGCCAGTCCTTGCCGGCGGTGGTCGCGGTCGGTGACGGTGAGGGTCCATTCGCAGACCTCCGGATCTGCGGCCTCGTGCCGTGCTAGCTCCGTGAGCGCTACGATGCCCCCAGCATCATCGATGAGCGCCACGAGCAGCGTATGTCCGCGCCGCGAGCGCAGGCGTTGATGCGCTTCTTCCAACCGCTGCCGGGACCAGACGATGGGCTCGGTGGATAAGGTGCCGGTATCGGCATCCGCGGAGGCAACCGTTAAAAGGCGCATGACATCGTCGATATGTTCTTCCGGAATGGCATAGTCCTGCCATATCGCGGCCGAAAGCCCGGGCGGAAAGAGGGCGGCAGCCGGGTGCTCTGGAATATCGATGGCTAGTTGCCGCTCGCTATGGCGCTGCGTAAAGCCCAGGGATTGGTAGACCGCCGCCATTGCGTCATATTCCGGCGCCGTCTCCGGCGGGTGCAGCAGGCCCACGTGCGCGACGCTGCGGCCGAGCTGCTGGGTGATTTTTAAGGCGGTATCTCCCATCCAGGTAGCCACCTTGTGCCCCTCGGCATCAAGGGGTTCACCGGGCAGCGGTAGATCGCACAGGACGCACTCGATTTCCGCGGCATTGCGCTCTTCTAAAAGCGGCAGGCTGATGTGGATAAATCCCACGTAGTCCAGCTCGGGGCTCGGTGCGGTGGCGGGGATCTGGGGCAGACCGAGCTCGGAGACGGGCCCGAGCGTCGCCGGCCCATCGACCACCGCGAAAAGGTAGGTCTGCGATTCGCCCGAACCCTGCAGGCGGTGCACCACGCGGCTAGGCGAAGTCGAGGCCGCCGCATCGCCGCTTGCTTCCTGCGCCGCCAGGTTTGCCCAGAAAACAAAGGAACGGATGCAATCCGCCGGTTCAGCCTCGGCTACCTGGGTTGGGCGCGCAATCTGAACGAGGTGCACTATTTATCGTTGACGGCATTGGCAGCGGCATCGGCAAATTCCTGCCATTGCTCCGCCTGCGCGCGCAGCTCCGCGGCCTTCTTCTCCTTGCCTTTAGCCTCTGCGGCCGCGGACTGGGCCTTGAAGTCTTCCACCTTCGCCTGGAATTGGGCCACGCGAGCCTGCGCTTCAGGGTCGGTGCGCCGCCATTCGGATTCTTCTGCTTGGGTGACGCGCTTTTCTAGCTGCTCAATTTTGGATTCGTACTCGCGCACCTGGTTGCGGGGCACGAAGCCGATTTCCTCCCACTTTTCCTGCAGCTCACGCAGCTTAGCCTTGGCCTTGTCCATGCTTTGCGATGGGTCGATTTGGCTGTCGTATTCCGCAAGCAGCGCATCCTTCGCCTTGGCGTTTTCGGCGAACTCGCGGTCCCGCTCGTCGTTGACCGCATTGCGGGCATCAAAAAAGCGGTCCTGCGCTGCGCGGAACTTCGCCCACAGCTGGTCATCGACCTCGCGCGGGGCGCGGCCGGCCGCCTTCCACTCCGCCATTAGATCGCGGTAGGCGCGGGCGGTGGGGCCCCAATCGGTGGAGTCCTGGATGGCCTCGGCGCGCTCGACGAGTTCTTCCTTCTTCTTTCGCGCCGCCGCGCGGGCACGATCGAGATCCGCAAAGTGCGAACCGCGGCGCCTATTAAAGGAATCGCGGGCGCGAGAGTAGCGCTTCCACAGGCCGTCATCGGTCTTCTTATCGATACCCTTAATCTGCTTCCACTCTTCCAAAATGGCGCGGATGCGGTCGCCGGCGGCCTTCCATTCCGTAGAGTTTTCGGCAATCTCTTCGGCCTCGGCGGCGAGCTTTTCCTTCGCCGCAATCGCGTCCTGACGGCGCTTTTCCCGCTCCGCCTGCGCCTGCTCACCGGCCACAACGGAGTGATCAATAACCGCAGCGAGGCGGCGATCCAGCGCCGCGATATCGCCAATGACCGCAGCGGTAGGCAGGGTCTCGCGGAGTTCGGCGGCGGTTTGCTTGATTCCTGCGGCCTCGCCTGGGTTGGCGCGCAGGCGAGCCTCTAGGAGCTCGATCTCGGTGGCTAGGTCATCATACCGGGCGCCGAAGTGCTCGAGGCCCTCCTGCGCAGAGCCTGCCTGCCATTCTCCAATCTTGCGCTCGCCCTCGGGGGCGGAAACGAAGACGGACCCATCGGCATCGACGCGCCCCCACTTGGCCGGATCGTTCTTGCTCGGTGATTGCACGGGCACGGGCTTGGCTGTGGGGCGGGGGCCCTTCTTGGGCATGGAACCTGGGGTAGGGGTGGGAGACATGGAAAGCCCTCCTAGACATATATCGCCGCGCGTCACGGCTGCCGGATGAAATCACTGGTTACATTACCGCGAAAAATCGCCGTGTGCCTAGAATCTATTTAATTACCTCCTCTTGGGTAGATAGTATGGAGGAATAATGTTCAATCTCATGGTTATGGCCGCCTCGCCGGCGCTGGCAGTCGAGCTAGCCCCCAACGATGCCGCCTCGCGGGCGCTGCTGGCAGCGGCGCGCACGCTGGCGGTCGAAGCCGCAGCCGCCGGCATTGGCGAAGCAGAAATTATCGGATCCCGCTCCTCGCGGTGGCATACCCGCCACGCGGGAAGCCTACGCGCCTGGGGAGCCGACCAGGTGCACGTGGGCGCCGGAAACTACCTGCCAGAAATCATGGCCCGCTACGTCCTTTCCACGGTCCCACAGATAACGGTGCGCGATAGCCGCGACCGCCTGGGCACGCCAGACCCAAAGGTCCTTAGCATCGTGGTCGCAGACGGCAGCGCGGGGCTTACCGAGAGAGCACCGCTGGCCCTTATCCCCGGCGCGCAGGAGGCGCACCGGTGGTGCGAGGAGGTGTTGATGGGGGCATCGGCAAGCAGCGAGGCCGAATGGCTGAAGCAACGCGGCGTGGAAGAGCCAGCGCTCTGGCTCGAGCTTGCCGCCTGCACGCCCAAGCGCGCGCAGGTCCGGGCGACGGACGCCACCCTCGGGGTAGGCCGCTACGTGGCAGGTTGGGAGGTAACATGCGCCCCATCGCAGTAGTTGGCCCCACCGCGTCCGGCAAATCCGCGCTCGGGCTGGCCCTTGCCCATGAACTGGGTGGGGAAGTGGTCAATGTCGATTCCATGCAGTTATACCGCGGCATGGATATCGGGACCGCGAAGCTTTCCCCCGCAGAGCGCGAAGGCATCCCGCATCACCAACTCGATGTCTGGGACGTGACGGAGACTGCTTCCGTGGCGCGCTATCAGCAGGCGGCCTTGCGCGATATCGAGGACATCATGTCCCGCGACAAGACGCCCATCCTCGTCGGCGGATCCATGCTCTATGCCCAGGCGTTGGTGGATGACTGGCAATTCCCGCCCACCGATCCGCAGGTGCGGGCCAAATACGAGGCCCGCCGCGCCGATATCGGAACGGATGCACTCCACGCCGAGCTCGCACGCGTCGATCCGGCCGCCGCCGCCATCATCGAGGACAAAGACCCCCGCCGCACCGTCCGGGCGCTCGAGGTCATCGAGCTGACCGGCAAGTCCTTTAAGGCCAGCCAGCCGCCGAAGAACGGCCCGCCCCGGTGGGGGACGAAGCTGCTGGGGCTGCGGACTGATAGCGAGTGGTTGAACCCGCGCATCGAAAAGCGCACGCACCTCATGTTTGAGCAAGGCCTCGTCGAGGAAGTCGAGCGCCTGCAGGATAAGGGGCTTGTGGCCGATTCCACCGCGGGTCGCGCCATTGGCTATGCGCAGGTTCTACAAGCCCAGCGCGGCGAGCTGACCTGGGAGAATGTCGTGGAGCGCACGATTACTGGCACCCGCCGGTACGTGCGCCGCCAGCGTTCCTGGTTTAACCGCGATAAGCGCATTACCTGGCTCGATGCCGAGGGCGATACTATGGCCCAGGCTTTGTATGCGCTTCGGCGCTAGGGTAGAAGGCATGAAATTTGCCAAAGGCCATGGAACCGAAAATGACTTCGTCATCGTAGAAGACTTCGACGCCGAGGCGCCGCTCTCACCGGAGCGCGTAGCGGCGCTGTGTGACCGCCGGGCGGGAATCGGCGGCGATGGCCTGTTGCGCGTAGTGCGCGCCGGCGCCCTCGTGGACGCAGGAGAGCTGGCGGCACTTCCGGACGGGGTGGATTCCGCCGACTGGTTTATGGATTACCGCAACGCCGATGGGTCCGTGGCGGAAATGTGCGGCAATGGCACCCGCGTCTTTGCCCACTGGCTGCGTTCGCACGACTTGGTGGGCGAGGACGCATTCACCATCGGTACCCGGGCGGGCGCCAAGCAGGTGACGGTGCATTCCTGTGACGCTACCGACGCGAGCGTCACCGTGGAGATGGGCCCCGCGCGCGTGACCGGGGTATCTACCGCGTCCGTGGGCGGTGAGTCCTACGCCGGCCTCGGGGTGGATATGGGCAACCCGCACCTCGCGGCCGTCATTCCGGGCTTGGAGCCAGCAGCTTTGGCCGCCAAGGACCTAACGGCGCCGGTCTACGATGAGTCCTTCTTCCCGGGCGGGGTGAATTTTGAGCTGGTCACCCCGCTGCGCGAGGGGCACGTGCATATGCGCGTCTTTGAGCGCGGGGTTGGGGAGACGCAGTCGTGCGGTACGGGCACGGTCGCGGCAGCTACCGCCGCGCTTGCCGATGCCGCCCAAGCCCTCGGCACCGTCCACGTCCACGTTCCTGGCGGCGAGGTCACCGTTGAGGTCTATGAGAACGGCACGCGCTTGACGGGACCGTCCGCCATCGTCGCGACGGGCGAAACGAGCCTGTAAAAGCCTTAGTCTTCGTCGTCGAACTGCCGGGTGCGGTAATCCGGGCCGAGCCGGAAGGCCGCGCGGCGGGCCGCCAACCACGATTCTTTCAGCTCGCGGGCGCGCTCATCGGTGACGCGGAGGAGGGCTTCCAAGTCCTGTGTGCGCATGCCGTGGGAGTGGATGCGGATATTGAGCCGGCGGAGAAAGCGGCGTGCCCCAGCCAATTCGTAGTGGAACGCATCGATGGCGGGGTGGGAACAGTCGAGGTCCAGCAGTGCAGGCCGGTACAGCGTGCGATCCGCCAGCGGCTCGGCCTCTGTGGACGTTTCGAATTCCTCGAATTCGGCGATGACGTCCTGGATATCGTCCGCCGAAAGCGAAATGGAGCTGCGCAGGGCCTTTCTTTCCGCGGTATCGGGGCGCGTGCGCAGCATGAACCAGCCCGCGCCCACCAGCATGGCGGCGATGATGAGGCCGGGCAGTTTTAGCGTTACAACGATCGCGATCGCGCAAAGGACCAAGAGGACAAAGACAAGTGTCCTCCGGTTTTGCGGATCGCTAAGGAAAGGCATGGCCTAAAAATCTAGTGCCCGCCGCAGCCGCAACCGCCGGATCCACAACCGCATCCGCCATCGCCGCAGCCGCCGGACGGCATGTCAATAGCGGCGGTGAGCAGGGCCGTACCGGAGATCACGGAATCCTTGACCGGCAATTCGCCACGGTCCGCCGGCAGGCAGAGATCGAAGGGGAATAGCCCATCCATGACGAGGTGCGCGAATTTCTCACCGGTGAGTTCATTGGTACGCCATTCGGCTTCCATCACCCGGGCGGCGAAGGTAGCCGCCGGCGTGGGGGCCTGCGCGCCGGAGCCAGAGGCGATGACGCGGGCGCCCTCGGATTCAAAGAGGGCGGGGTATTCGCCGTTTTCGGCCTCGTAGGCGGCCGGGGACTCGTAGGTGGTGATATCGAGCCCCATGGCGGTCAGCGATACCTGCTGCCATTCCTGCCGCGGTTCTTCTGCCAACAGCGGCCCCTGCGCGAGGTTCGCCGTGACCTGGGCCAGCGGCGTGCCGAAGGGATCGATGATGTCCATGATCGCTAGCACGTCATTAAACATCTCCACGTGGGCGAAACCCTGCGTGACCGCGTCGAAGCCGATAAAGGTGGCGTAGGGTTCGACCGCCAAGATATTAAGCTGGGCGCCCGAGGGGTCGCCGTATTGAATGAGCTGGCCACCGCGGACCTCGCCGGTAACGGCAAGGCGGTTCGTGGCGATGGCTGCTTCGACCGCGTCCTGCCAGCGTTCGAAATCCAGGCCGATCGCCTGCATCTCGGTATTCTTCTTCTGGGTAGTAGTCGTTGGCCTAGGCTGCGTCGTTTCCATAGGCACCATTGTATCGCTTTGTCCAGTAAGCCCGGAAACCGCAATTCCCGTTTTGCGGTCTAACGTGCCAAAATAGATAGCAATATGAACAAATTTTCCCCGCAGAATTCTGATAGCTCGGCGAGCAAGGACGAACTTCTCGCCCAGGCCTTCCGCGACCACGCGGACACCCCGCAGGAAACCACGCCCACCAGCGGCGATCTAGATTTGGCCGAGCGCAATGCCTTCCGCCGCGTTACCCGCGAGACCTCCATCCGCGCCGAGGACACCACCGATGGCTACGAGGTGGAATACCGAAAACTGCGCCTCGAGCGCGTCATCCTCGTGGGCGTGTGGACCGAAGGCACCGTAGCGGAGGTCGAGGCCACGATGGATGAGCTGGCCGCCCTGACCGAAACCGCCGGCGCGGACGTGGTCGAAATGATCTACCAAAAGCGCGATAAACCGGACCCAGGCACCTTCATCGGCTCGGGCAAGGTCAAAGAGCTCCACGATATCGTCGAGGCCACCGGCGCCGATACCGTCGTGTGCGATGGTGAGCTGAACCCCGGCCAGCTCACGGCATTAGAGCGCGCGCTCAATACCAAGGTCATCGACCGCACCATGCTCATCTTGGACATCTTTGCCCAACACGCAAAGTCCAAGGAGGGCAAGGCGCAGGTCTCGCTGGCGCAGCTGGAATACCTCTATACCCACACCCGCGGTTGGGGCGGCAATCTCTCGCGCCAGGCCGGCGGCCGCGCCGGTTCCAATGGTGGCGTCGGCCTGCGCGGGCCCGGTGAAACCAAGATCGAGACCGACCGCCGGCGCATTCGCACCGAAATGGCGCGCCTGCGCAAGGAACTGCGCGGGATGAAGACCGCCCGCGAGGTCAAGCGTTCCCGGCGCCAGTCCTCCACGATCGCCCAGATCGCCATCGCCGGCTACACCAACGCCGGCAAATCCTCGCTCATTAATGCCATGACGAACGCGGGCGTGCTTGTGGAAGACGCCCTATTTGCCACCCTGGATCCCACCACGCGGCGGGCCTCGCTTGCCGATGGCCGCCAGGTCGTCTTCACCGATACCGTCGGCTTCGTTCGCCACCTGCCTACCCAGCTGGTGGAGGCTTTCAAATCCACCCTGGAAGAAGTACTCGCCGCCGATATTATGCTGCACGTCGTGGACGGATCGGACCCGTTCCCGCTCAAGCAAATCGAGGCGGTCAATAAGGTCATCTACGATATCGTCAGCGAGACTGGTGAGCAGGCCCCGCCGGAAATCATCGTGATCAACAAGATTGACCAGGCCGACCCGCTCGTGCTCGCGGAGCTGCGCCACGTCCTGGATCATGAGGACGTCGTCTATGTTTCGGCGCGCACGGGGGAGGGCATCGACGAGCTGAGCGCGCGCGTGGAGCTCTTCCTCAACTCCCGCGATAGCCACGTTAAGCTGCAGGTTCCCTTCACCCGCGGCGATGTCGTCTCGCGCGTGCACGCCGAGGGCACCGTGCGCAGCGAGGAATACACCGAGGACGGCACGCTTGTCGATGTCCGCCTGCCCGCCACCACCGCCCGCGAGCTCGCCGAATTCATCGTGGAGGAAGATTCCTAAAACTCGTGCTCCATGGGCCATAATGGTGGTTCGTGAGCATACTAGGTTGGACCGTCCACGGCGACGGTAAGAAAATTGCACCAGGCGCCGTGGTCGCGCCCGAGGAACGACTAAGTTGGGGCCGAACCATTGGCATCGGCATGCAGCACGTGGTGGCGATGTTTGGTGCCACGCTGCTGGTGCCCACCCTGACCGGATTTCCGGTCAATACCACGCTGCTGTTTTCCGGCATCGGCACCATCCTCTTCCTGCTGATTACGCGCAATCGCCTGCCGTCCTACCTGGGTTCGTCGTTTGCCTTCATCGCCCCGCTGACCGCCTCGCAGCAATACGGGATTGCGGCGCAGGCCGGATCCATTCTGGTGACCGGTTTGGTGCTGGTGGCGGTCGGTTTTGTGGTCAAGGCTGCCGGCAAGCGGGTGCTCGATGCTGTGATGCCGCCGGCGGTTACCGGCGCCATCGTCGCGCTCATCGGGCTTAATTTGGCGCCGAATGCGGCCGAGAACTTCGCCTCGCAGCCCTTGGTCGCAGGCATCACGCTGCTGGTTATTCTCCTAGCCACGGTTGCCGGGCGCGGCATGGTTTCGCGCCTGTCCATCCTCATCGGCGTGGTCGTCGGCTGGGTTTTCGCCGCCCTGACCGGTAATTTAGGCGAGGATGCCAGGGCTGCCATCGATGCCGCGCCGTGGGTAGGCCTGCCCGAATTTCACGCCCCAGAGTTCCATCTTTCCGCCATCGCCGTGGCCTTGCCGGTGCTCGTGGTGCTGATTGCGGAAAACGTCGGCCACGTCAAGGCCGTTTCTGAGATGACCAACCGCGACTTGGACGACCTTGCCGGCGATGCCCTGATTGCCGATGGCCTCGCTTCCTCCCTCGCCGGTGGTTTCGGCGGCTCCGGTACCACGACCTATGCCGAGAATATCGGCGTTATGGCCGCCACGCGCGTCTATTCCACGGCCGCGTATTGGGTTGCGGCCCTGACCGCTATTTTGCTGGCGTTCGTCCCGAAGTTCGGTGCGCTGATTTTCACCATCCCCACCGGCGTGCTTGGCGGGGCCACCCTCGTGCTCTATGGGCTTATCGGCATGCTGGGCGTGCGGATCTGGATGGATAATGAGGTCAACTTCAATAACCCGGTGAACCTGACGGCGGCCGCGGTGGCCTTGATCGCGGGCATCGGCAACCTGACCCTGACCGTGGGTGGGGTGAGCTTGGAGGGCATCGCCTGGGGCTCTGTCGGCATCATCATTGCGTATCCCATCATGCGGCGGCTGTACGAAACCGTGGGCGAAGGCCACGACGCTAAATACTAAATTCTGTGGATAACTTTGTTGACCCCGCCGCGAAATAGCGCCGTGGCGGTACGGTTCGCGGCCTAATCCACAGGCCTTCGTGCGTGCGGTCGCGGCCGCGCCGGATTGTGCGTTGTACTAGGCGGCATGAACGCACTCGACCGTTATTTAACCGCGCTGGGCCAAGGGATGGATATCATCGCCGCCGCCCGGGGCTTAAGCGAGCGTGATGTGGTGCAGCGCGGCGCCAGCGACATCGCCGCGCGCGAGGTGGTGCATCTTTGCGATGTCTATTTTGGCCGCTGTGCCTTTAGCGCCAAGCAACGCACGGCGCGCTCGACGACGCACCCGCTCGACGTGCTCAGCCTCATCGAAAAGTTCGCGCTGCGCGCTCGCACTCAGCGCGATGCTTGGGCCATACGCTCCGAGTTATGTGAGTTCCGCGGAAGCGCCACTGCCTTGCGTAAGCGGGCGCGCGACCTCTTGCGGGAGCTACAGCCGCCCCGCACTCCGAAGAAAGGGGTGCGGATCACCCGCCGGCCGCGCGGACCGTGGTCGTTGACCATCACCGGGGAATCCGCCGACGTCGCCGATATGCACTCTGCCCTTGATACCGAGCGCCCATTGGAATCGGTCAAATCCATCTTCTTCGGCAGGAAGTCTGGGGCGCGCACCACCGTCACTACGCAGGTGGTCATCACCTTGGACGAGCTCGACCGCATCGTCGATGGCGATGGCGAGGAAATAACCCTGCAGCTTACCAATGGCTCGCGCATCAGCGGTGCCGACCTCGCGAGCCGCGTCTTAAGCGATCACGGGTACATCACGCTGGTACACCCTGTAGAGGCCAGGGGCCAAGGTTGTTGATGGTGATCCGGTAGAGGTCTCGGGTGGTCTTGCGCACGGCCCGGGCGGCCCAGGCTTCCATGATCTGCTGGACGGTGCGCTTGCGGGCTGGGGTCGATCCACTCCTCGCGGTGAAGCGCGCGCACTTGCTCCTGGAGCCAGGCTTTGGCCTGCTTCTCGGTGTCGAAGGTCTTGGAGTGCTCCCGGTCGATGTTGTTCCGGTAGCGGGCTACCCAGCGGGTGCGGCCTTTGGTGTAGGTGCTGTCGGCCTTCTTGCGGGGTTTGGTGACGCGGCGTTGGATAGCCGTGCTATACTCCTTGGAGGTGTTTGATCCTCGTGGTGGGGGACAGGCCCGTTGTTTCCCCGGTGGTGCGCAGGCCATCGGGGGTTTTCTCATTGGGATCCAAGCATAGCAAGGAGGGCCACGGGTGATGTTCCCGTGTCCCACTGTGCTGGGTTTATCCTTTTGGTATGGGAGCGAAGGTTCCGTCTAGCACTATTTTTGCTGGACTCATTTTCGCTTCAACTGCTATGGATACGGCTTCGTCAAGATGTACAGCCATGAGAGAGATTGGATGGTTGTCATCCCTAGCGCATCTCTCAAAGTAGCCTATCCACTCTGAATCGGTTAGTGCTATCGGAATGGAACTGACTACGTTCTTGGCGTGACCTCGGACTATATTGACCCTTAACCCATCGTCATCTTCCATAAGATGGAGCCGCTTGTGGTTAGCAAAGTATGCCACGAGTTGCTCCTTGATGGAGTTGGCCTGGGGTGACATCAGTTGCACCCGTCATCCGTCGGAAAAGTGGTGAGCACTTCATGCTTGTCGGTCAGGATCGTCTTTGTTCGCTTTGTCTTGACGACTTCTCCAGAGTCCTTGTTGACGAGATAGATCTCTGAGCTGACACACCATTTGCCACCATCTTGCGGGGCAGTTTGATCGGGATTAGTGATGTTCTTGGTGAGCGCCATGTCTGCGATGTCGCGCCAGTTACGTCCCTCGATGTCGGCGAGTGTTTGCCACTGCGGGCCGTGGCGGTTGACAATGTGGCGGAATCCGACGTTCTCAGTTCCGCATTTCAGGGTGATGTCGCCAGCGCCAAGCTGGTTTTCTGGCGGCCCGTAGGGGCCACCGTGCCATGTGCGGATCACCTTGCCAATGTCTTTTGCTCCGTCTTGTGGGCAAGCGCCCCAAACCGCAGGATCTGGCATGTCAACAGCCTGCGCGGGGATCGTAGTGAGTGGGCCGAATACCGCTGCGCTAAGGCTGACCGCAAGTAGTTTTTTGATTCTCATGTCCCCTCCTTAACTAGTGGGACTGGGATATCAATCATGGTAGGGTAGTGCCGCAGGTTTCACAACCGAGAAGAAGAGATTCCCCTCACGTCAGATACGTACGAAAGCGCCCCTGGCTTGCATGAGGTCAGGGGCAGGTAAGGAGTTTTGCAGGGGGCTACAGGGCGGCGTCGAACTCCGCTGCGCACTGTTTCGTCCATCCGGTGGTGCCGTCGGTGAATACCGTGGTGCCACGCTGGTAAAGGGTGTGGTCGGTGAGGCAGTGGGAGGTGGTCTGCCCGGTGTCCTGTACAGGCGGGGCAGGCGGTGCCGTGGCGTCATCGACCAGCTGGGCGGGTTGCGCGGGTAGCTCTGAGGTGTTGTCATCACCTTGAGCAGGGGCCGGAGCCCCTGGAAGATCCAGTACCCAAGCCTTCGTCGCACCTCTCGGGGTGAGATGATGAGCTTTTCCGCGTTCGCAGGTACCGCGTAGACGTTCTGCGTGCGCTGTTTTCACCCACGCGGGTGAGGCTATCCCCTGTGGGGGACAAAGATTCGCAATCGAATGCGATGCCCAGCGGCTCCGAATATCCGTCCTTCGTGAGCACTTTCGCGTCGCCGGTGGTGAAGGAGAAGTTATCCGACCAGGAGTACTCATTGACGGCGATCTCCGCGTCAAAGGTGAGATAGGTCTGCTCCTCGGTGGGGCGTCTACGTAGCTGGCGACTCGGGGACACTGGTCATGTAGAGCCACGTTGCTGATAGTGACGTCAATGTCGCAGGTCCGATCACCATCGCAGGTGATGGTGAAAGGCTCTCCTTCATTGATGGTGTCCAGTGTGGGGTCCGAGGACGCAGCCACCTCGGTGGAAGGAGCGGCTTCCGCAGTCGTGGTGATGTCCTCCTTGGCCTCATTAGCGCTGCTGCACGCGGACAGGAGCAGGGCAGCGGGGATCAAGACGCCCATGGGCCGGATAGTGGTGCACTGCATGATGGGTTCCTTTCTAGGTGGGGCTACTCGCAGGCCACGCCGTCGCCGTCTTTGTCGAGATCGCGGCTGTTACCGGAGCTGTCTGTGTAGAGCGGAGCAGCACCGGCAGCACGCACGGCTGCGCAGTTCTTGTAGTAGGTGGATGCTTCACGGGCGGGGGCGACAGGAGCTTCATAGGCGGGAGCAGGATCCGCCACAGGGGCCGGAGCGTTAGCCTCCTCCACGTCCCCCGCAGCGGTGTCGTTGCTCTCCTCGACAGCGGTTTCCACCGGCTCCTCAACCTGCTCTGGCTCCTCCTCCTGGGTGACCACCTCGGTCAGGGTGACCTCTGCGGTCACAGCCCCCTCTGAGGTCACCTCCACAACGCAGGTCTGCATCGCCGTAGGAGTCTCCACCACAGGCTCCTTCTCGGGTACGTCGCTCTCTGTCGCCGGGACAATCGCAGACCCCACAACCAGCCCCACGATGGACCCGATGGCAATGACAGGCCACCGCCGGTTGACCTTCTCAGCGGCGGGCGGCTTACCAAGCAGGTACGATCCGCTTCGGACAAGAACGTGTAATTCTCAACCCCCTTCGCGGCTTCCGCAGAGCGTCCCTGTCGTGCTTCTCACAGTACATCCACCAGCCGCCAGGCAAGATGATCGCGACCCCCATGATGACCGCACCGATGAAGGCTCCAACACCGCCCTTCTCGATGCTGAGGAGACCTCCGAGCACCACCAGCACCCCGAGGATGGTGGAGGCCCAGGCCAGGACGGCTTTCCAGGTTGGCGGTTTATGCTGCTCAGCCATAATTCAACTCCCAGTATCTCGTGTCACAGGGGGTACGAAAGTATCCTAAGCCGCCCAGCTCGCAAGGCAGAACACAACGCGGGTAGCGGGGGACACCTCCAGGATCCCGCAAAAATCCCGCAAGCCACGCCGGAACCCCCGGAATGGCCGGAATAACCTGAATGCTCGGACGGTTCTGACCTGCGGAACTGTGAAACCACTGGTAGTGGAATCGGGTTGCAACGTTTGCAGAGAATATCGGCGTTATGGCCGCCACGCGCGTCTATTCCACGGCCGCGTATTGGGTTGCGGCCCTGACCGCTATTTTGCTGGCGTTCGTCCCGAAGTTCGGTGCGCTGATTTTCACCATCCCCACCGGCGTGCTTGGCGGGGCCACCCTCGTGCTCTATGGGCTTATCGGCATGCTGGGCGTGCGGATCTGGATGGATAATGAGGTCAACTTCAATAACCCGGTGAACCTGACGGCGGCCGCGGTGGCCTTGATCGCGGGCATCGGCAACCTGACCCTGACCGTGGGTGGGGTGAGCTTGGAGGGCATCGCCTGGGGCTCTGTCGGCATCATCATTGCGTATCCCATCATGCGGCGGCTGTACGAAACCGTGGGCGAAGGCCACGACGCTAAATACTAAATTCTGTGGATAACTTTGTTGACCCCGCCGCGAAATAGCGCCGTGGCGGTACGGTTCGCGGCCTAATCCACAGGCCTTCGTGCGTGCGGTCGCGGCCGCGCCGGATTGTGCGTTGTACTAGGCGGCATGAACGCACTCGACCGTTATTTAACCGCGCTGGGCCAAGGGATGGATATCATCGCCGCCGCCCGGGGCTTAAGCGAGCGTGATGTGGTGCAGCGCGGCGCCAGCGACATCGCCGCGCGCGAGGTGGTGCATCTTTGCGATGTCTATTTTGGCCGCTGTGCCTTTAGCGCCAAGCAACGCACGGCGCGCTCGACGACGCACCCGCTCGACGTGCTCAGCCTCATCGAAAAGTTCGCGCTGCGCGCTCGCACTCAGCGCGATGCTTGGGCCATACGCTCCGAGTTATGTGAGTTCCGCGGAAGCGCCACTGCCTTGCGTAAGCGGGCGCGCGACCTCTTGCGGGAGCTACAGCCGCCCCGCACTCCGAAGAAAGGGGTGCGGATCACCCGCCGGCCGCGCGGACCGTGGTCGTTGACCATCACCGGGGAATCCGCCGACGTCGCCGATATGCACTCTGCCCTTGATACCGAGCGCCCATTGGAATCGGTCAAATCCATCTTCTTCGGCGGGAAGTCTGGGGCGCGCACCACCGTCACTACGCAGGTGGTCATCACCTTGGACGAGCTCGACCGCATCGTCGATGGCGATGGCGAGGAAATAACCCTGCAGCTTACCAATGGCTCGCGCATCAGCGGTGCCGACCTCGCGAGCCGCGTCTTAAGCGATCACGGGTACATCACGCTTGTGCATCCCGTTGAAGGGCCGGTCAACTTGTACCGCACGTCCCGGTTTGCCAACGCGAAGCAGCGCTTGATGGCGGCCGCCTTCAATCCCGTATGCCCCTGGGAAAAATGCAATTATCCTGCCGATGAGTGCCAGATCCACCACCTAGAAAGCTGGCAGCACGGTGGCAATACCAATGCCGCTAACCTCGCTACTTGTTGCCCGTACCATAACGGCGTCAACGATGATGACCCGCAGGCCCCGCCGCGGCGCGGGAGATTGGCCCGAATACAAGGAAAGGTCCGCTGGCTTCCGCCGTGGGCCACGAACCCCGGCAGCCCGAACGAAAACGACAGGCCGCCATCCTAAGAATCCGGGACAAGAGGATTAGCACAAAAAGATCCGCACCCCGCACGGATTTACAGGTTCAGGGTCAAAATCCTAGCGACCGTGCTTATGCGCCGCGCGAGCGAGCTGAATAGCCGGCGCAATGGGCACTGGGAAACCCGCCGATGGATCGCAAAAGCTCCCCGCCGTCAAGGCGAGGAGCGTACGAGTCGTGTTTAAACGCTAGTTATGAGCAGCAGCGCTTAGGAAGCGTCGAGATCCTGCTCGATGAGGCCGGCGATCTTCTCAACGGCTTCTTCGTTGTCAGAGGTAACGGTGACCTCGTCGCCCTGCTCGGCACCGAGGGCCATGATCATCAGGGAAGAAGCCGCGTCGGTTTCGTTATCGTCATCTTCACCGACGAGGTTCAGGAAGATGTCCTCGTCGTATTCGCCGGCGGCGTCAGCGATGATGGAGGCAGGACGTGCGTGCAGTCCTACAGAGGAGCCCACCTTTACAGTCTTGGAAGCCATGGAAATTATCCTTTCTGTAGTTAATTTATCGTGATCCAGTGTACGAGCGTTTGGTTTATGCCGCCACGTTCTGGGAACCGGTTTTGGTCTCTGGAGCAGCCTTTTGCGCAGCTTGCTGGACGGTCTTATTGGGCCAGAATTGCTTCATGGCCAAGACCGCGACGGTGGATACCGTCACGCCGGCAAGGATGGCTACCAGGTAGGCCCAGAATGGGTCGATAGCGAAGGCAACGAAGATACCACCGTGCGGGGCGCGCGACTCGACCGACAGCGCCATGGAAATAGCACCCGTCACGGCGCCACCAGCCATCATGGAAGGGATGACGCGGAACGGATCGGCCGCGGCGAAGGGGATGGCGCCTTCGGAGACGAAGGATAGGCCGAGCAACCAGGCGGACTTACCGTTTTCCTGCTCGGCAGGGGTAAATAGCGACTTGCGGATGAAGGTTGCCAAGGACAGAGCGATGGGCGGCACCATGCCGGCAGCCATGACAGCGGCCATGATTTGCATGGAGGCTGCATCGCCGGTGGACAACCCTGCGGTGGCAAAGAGGTATGCGGCCTTGTTGACCGGGCCACCCAGGTCGACGCACATCATCAGGCCCAAGATGATGCCGAGCACTACGGCAGAAGACCCAGACATGGAAGACAGCCAATCTTGCAGGCCCTCCATCAGCGCGGCCAGTGGGGCGCCCAGCAAAAGGTACATCGACAGGCCAACGACGAGGGAAGTCAGCAGCGGAATGATGACCACCGGCATGAGGGAACCGAGCCAGCGCGGGACTTTCCAATTGCCAATCCACAGGGCGATAAAGCCGGCCAACAAACCGGTGACCAGGCCACCGATAAAGCCCGCGTCGAGGGTCACGGCGATAGCACCGCCGACAAAGCCCGGCGCAATACCAGGGCGCCCGGCCAAGGCGTAGGCGATATAGCCAGAAAGTGCGGCGACAATAAAGCCCATCGCGGCCTGGCCAATGGCAAAGAGAACCGCGCCTATATAGAGCCCGAACCCGGAGTTCTCGAACGACATGGTCTCGCCGTCGACGGTAATCTCATTGCCCGGCAGGTTGGACAGGGAATAATCCGTGGAAAGCGCCTGCCAGCCATTGGCCATATCGGCGCCGCCGAAGAGGAATCCGAGGGCCAAGAGAAGGCCGCCGGCGGCGACGAACGGCACCATGTAGGACACGCCGGTCATAATCGCCTGCTGGATGCGCTTGCCCCAACCCAGCGATTTTCCTTCTTCTTCTGCGGAGGAGGAAGAGGCGGTGCCAGAGACCTTTCGGGCATTTGGGTTCTTCGCCGCCGCGATGGCCTCGTCGAGCATCTTGCCGGGCTCGTTGATGGCCCGCTTGACGCCGGCTTCGATGACGGGCTTGCCCGCGAAGCGCTCGCGGTCGCGCACGCCAACGTCTGTGGCGAAGATGACCGCGTCGGCAGCGTCGATGGTGGACTGCGAGACCGATTCATTATTGGACGAGCCCTGGGTTTCGACGGTGAGATCGACGTCGTCGCGCTCGCCGGCGGTTTGGGTGAGGGCATCGGCAGCCATGTAGGTGTGTGCGATTCCGGTTGGGCAGGCCGTGATGGCAACGATGCGGGTAGCTTGCGCCGAAGCACCCGCGCTTGCCGATGCCCCTTCCGCAGCCCCAGCTGCAGCCTCCGCGGCGTCCTGCTTTTTCTTCTTCGGCTTTTCCGCGTTGACGACGGCTAAGATTTCCTTGACGATTTCCTCCTTCGTCGACGCGGTGCGCAGGGCCTCTAAAAAGTCCTTGCGCACGAGGGCGCGGGCGAGCTTAGAAAGAATCTGCAGGTGGGCCTTGCCACCGCCGGCGGGTGCCGCGATGAGGAAGACCAACTGGGCATCGCCGTCGGGGCCGGAAAAATCCACGCCGCGGGTAAGGCGGGCGAAAGCCAGGGTCGGCTCGGTGACGGCCTCGGAACGGCAGTGGGGGATGGCCACGCCGCCTGGCACGCCGGTGCCGGCCTTGGCCTCGCGGTCTATGGCGGGCTGGGCGAGGCCTGTGACCTCGGTTGCGCGCCCGGTATCGTGCACCAAGGTGGCGAGGTTGGTGATAACGGAGTCGACGCTATCGCCAAAGTCGGCGTCAAGCGCGACCAGTTCTGTGGTGATGAGATCGGATGCCATGATGGAAGGCTCCCTTAGTTATAGAGCGGAGATGGAGGTATGGGCGGTATCGAGTTCTTCGGGACGGGGGAATTGGGTGCCGGGTTTGGCGGCCGCGGCGGTGCCATAAGTCACCGAGAGCGCGAGGGAGAATGCCGGTCCTTGCCCCTGCGTGCGCCCCAGGAGGTATCCGGCCAATGCAGCATCACCTGCGCCAACGGTCGATTTCACCGTGACGGGAGGCGGGGTGGCAGCCCATGCGCCTTCTGCGTTTACCAGTACGGCACCGGCGCCGCCGAGGGTGACGAGCACTTCCTTGATGCCGCGACCCACGACATCCCTTGCAGCCTCCACGACCGGGCTGTAGTCCCCGGCCGCAGCGGCGCGCTCGAGGGCGAGGCCATCCTGGCCGGTTAGCTGCCCTAATTCGAAGCCGTTGGGTTTGATGAGATCCGGGGCGGTGGTAGCGAGCTGCATGGCGATGGCCCTCATCGGGGCATCAGAGGTATCCACGGCGATGCGCGCCTGCGGGGCGGCATTGCGGATCTCCTTGATGAGGTCGGTATACCAGCCGGCGTCAACGCCCTTGGGCAGCGATCCGGCAAGGGCTACCCAATCAGCGGATTGGGCATGGTGGGTAAGGATGGAAATGAGGTGGTTTTGGGTGGCATCGGAAAGCAGCGGGCCAGGGCCGTTGACCTTGGTGGTCGTGCCATCTGGCTCGGTGATGGTGGTATTGACGCGCACGCCGCCATCCATGTCCACGTGGGCATAGGGGAGGTGGACCTCCTGGATGAGGTTGATGAATGGATCGGCCGCGCGGGCGGGGAAGAGGGCGAGGGTTTCTTTCCCGGCGAGGTGCACGGCGTGGGCGACGTTGACGCCTTTGCCGCCGGCAACCTGGGTAACACTGGCGGCGCGGTGGACATCGCCTGAGGTTAGTGGCTGATTGAGCGCCAGGGTGGCGTCAATACTTGGGTTTGGGGTGAGCGTGAGGATCATCGAGAACTTATCCCTTTCGCAGAGTGCGTATATTGGGGGCCACACGCAGTCGGTCCGGTTAGAACTCGCGGTTAAGCCCGCCGTTAATGTTTATTCTTGCCCGATTGTGTTGGAAAGTCAATAGAAACCGTGTGGCATACATTGCATTTCTGTTGGATTTGTGATGATCTGGAAATAAATAAGCCGCTATCTTCGAAGGAAGTATCGCCATGGAAAATACGCTTCAGTCCACTGTTAAAGGAACCGGCGTTGTCGCTGGAGTTGCCTATGCAGAAGCCGTATGGGTGCGCCCCCGCCCGGAGCTGCCTACTGAAGGAAGTATTGACCAAGAGGCCAGCAGCGAAGCCGAATACGATCGCTTCCTCGAGGCAGTCGATGTCGTCGCCAGCCGCTTGGAAAACCGCGCCGCAGCCGCCGAGGGTCAAGCCTCGGAAGTACTGACGGCGACCGCCGGCATGGTCAAGGACCGCGGGTGGCACAAGGCCGTGCGCAAGAACATTCGCTCGGGCAAGAATGCCGAGTTCGCCACGGTGGGAGCCACGGATAAGTTCGTCACCATGTTTGAGGCGGCCGGCGGCGTCATGGCCGAGCGCACCACCGACCTGAAGGACGTGCGCGACCGCGTCATCGCCCAGCTGCGCGGCGAGCAGGAGCCCGGTTTGCCCATGGTGGAGGGCCAAGCGGTGCTTTTTGCCGATGACCTCGCGCCCGCCGATACCGCCACCCTGGATACCGCGCATATTCGCGCGCTCGTCACCGAACTGGGCGGGCCCACCAGCCACACCGCGATCATCGCACGCCAGCTCGATATTCCGTGCATCGTCGCCGTGGGAAATAAGCTGCGGGAGATTGAAAGCGGCACGCTCGTCTTCGTCGACGGTGCCCTAGGAACCGTGACGCTGGGCGCGGACGAGGAAGAATCCACTAAGGCGGTCGAGGAATACCGCGAGCGCGCCGCCCGCGTGGCCGAATGGACTGGGCCGACGCAAACCAAGGATGGCCGCCGCGTGCAGCTTTTGGCCAACGTGGCTGATGGCAACGCCGCCCGCATCGCCTCCGACTCGCAGGCAGAGGGCATTGGCCTCTACCGCACGGAGCTGTCGTTCCTGTCCGCGAGCGAGGAGCCTTCCGTTGACGAGCAGGCAAAAATCTACAAGAAGGTCTTTAACGCCTACCCCAATTCCAAGGTCGTGGTGCGCACCTTGGACGCTGGTTCCGATAAGCCGATTTCTTATGCCACGTTGTCCTCGGAAGAGAACCCGGCGTTGGGTGTGCGCGGTCTGCGCATTGCCCGCGATAACGAGTCCCTGTTGACGCGCCAGTTGGACGCCATCGCCCAGGCCGCGGAGTCCCGCGGCGACGATGCCGAAACCTGGGTCATGGCACCGATGGTGGCGACGTCGAAGGAAGCCCAGTGGTTTGCGGAGCTGTGCCGGGAGCGCGGACTGACCGCGGGCGCGATGATTGAGGTGCCCGCAGCAGCGCTGATGGCGGATAAGATCATGCCGCATCTGGACTTCGTATCCATCGGCACCAATGACCTCACCCAGTACACGATGGCCGCTGACCGCCTGTCGCCTCAGCTTGCGTACCTCACCGACCCGTGGCAGCCGGCCGTGCTGAGGCTTATCCAGCACACCTGCATTGCAGGGCACGAATACAACGTACCGGTTGGCGTGTGCGGCGAGGCTGCAGCCGATCCGCTATTGGCCTGCGTATTGACCGGCCTTGGCGTCAATTCCTTGTCGGCTGCGTCGACCGCAGTCGCCGGCGTTGGCGCCCAATTGGCCGAGCTGACCTTTGACCAGTGCCAACAGCTTGCCGATGCCGCCCTCAACTCCGAAGGCCCCTCCGCCGCCCGCGCCGCAGCGATGGAGCAGATAGAAAAGTTCAACTAACGGCCAAAGGTTTCGCCCTCCCTACCTCGGTGAGAAATGGCACCGGAGTAGGGAGGGCGAAGTCGTGCGCGTGTTGGAGCTATTCGCTGGCGAGCACGACATCGATCTCTCGCTCGCGCAGGGCGTCAACGAAGGATTCCGGTGCGCCGGAATCGGTGATGACGACATCGATATCGGCAATGGAAGCGAAGCTCACCAGATAGTCGTTGCCCAATTTGCTGGAATCAAACATGACCACGACCTTGTGGGCATTCGTGACGAAGGCAGATTTGATGGCTGCTTCTTGGGAATCGGCCGTCGACAAGCCGTGGTCGAGGGTCAGGGCATTAGTGCCGATGAAGGCGACATCGGCACGCATGAGCGCCATGGTGCGCAAGGCGGTATCGCCGACGACGGCTTGGGTGATAGCGCGTACGGTGCCGCCGAGGAGCTGGACATCGGGAACGCCGCTATTGGCTAGCGACAGCGCGATGGGCAGGCTATTGGAGACGATATTGAACTGCGCCTGCGGGTATTGCTGGCTGATGAGCTCGGCAAAGGTATTAATCGTGGTGCCGGCGTCCAAGAAGATGCTGCCGCCGCCAGGGGGAAGGAAATCGAGCGCGGCGTGCGCGATGGCAGCCTTGGCCCCAGATGCGGAACGCTGGCGGGTATCGAGGGTGAGCTCCGCGGTCTGGAACGCCTGCGAAGCCACGGCGCCACCGTGAACGCGGTGGACAACGCCCTCACGATCTAGCACGGCTAGGTCGCGGCGAATGGTTTCAGCAGTCACGTCGAAACGCTCCGATAATTCGGTGACGTTCACGCGACCCTCGACGGCAGTTTGGGACGCGATCTGGCGGCGTCGCTCCTCTGCGTACACAGACCCTCCTTGCTCCTTGCCTTCGTCCGGGCGGTTACTCCATCTGCGAATGCAGGCGTTCGGTGAAAGCTAACTGATGTGGGATTTCTCCCTCCATTGTGTCAAAATTCGGCGGTAATCGGACGAAAACAAAAATTAGGGTGTGCGCCGTTGTCTGGTTTGGGATGAAAGCCGCAGGTCAGTCAGCTATATTTGCCCTAGTTGAAAGCCAACCCTAGTAGCGCTTAACTTACAGATCCGTTATTTCGGGGGTGCTTTTTCAATAAGTCCCGCGCGCTTAAGTTGGCTTTTGGGGCGCGATTGCGAGGCAGAAAGGCATGGAATGTGTTAAAACTCGTAGGCCCTGCTCCCCAAGCAGGGGAAACAGGGCAGCGTACTAAGTGCAAAGAGCGGGTTTCAAGAAAGCGGGCGCAGAGTGCAGGCGGCGACAACAGCCGCAGGCGAAAACTCGCGTGCGGCTTGGTTAACGTAGCTTGCCGGGGCTTAGAGTTTGCGGAAGACGGATACTACCTTGCCCATAATTTCCGCATCATCGCCGTTGATGGGCGGGTAGGCATCGTTGTGCGGAAGGAGCCATACGCCAGAGGAATCGCGGTGGAATTCCTTGACGGTGGCCTCGGAGCCATCGAGAAGCGCGGCGACAAACTCGCCTTCCTCAGCCACCGATTGCGACCGAATGATGACCCAGTCGCCGTTGAGGATGCCGGCATCCTGCATGGAATCGCCCACGACCTGCAGCATATAGAGCTCGCCCCCGCCGACGACCTCGTCTGGCATGGGGAAATACGTGTCGATATTTTCCTCTGCGGTGATTGGTGCACCGGCGGCGATGCGGCCAACGACGGGAATATAAGCTACGGCGGCAGACTCTTCAGGGCCGCGGGCAGAGGTATCGGGGATCTCCTTAGACTTGCGGCCCGGCTTCTTTTCGGCGTCGTCAGTGTTGAGGTGGCGTACGTCGACCGCGCGGGGCTTATTGGGATCGCGGCGCAAGAAGCCCTTTTCCTCAAGCTGCTTGAGCTGATAGGCCACGGATGAGGTGGATTGCAGGCCGGCGGCGTCACCAATTTCGCGGATGCTGGGCGGGTAACCGCGGAGCATCACTGCATCGCTGATGACGTTAAGGATGCGGCGTTGCCTTTCGGAAAGGGAGGCGTAATCGTTCTTTGCGGTGCTTGCTTTCTTGCGGCCCATGTGCGGCTCCTAGCTAGGGGGTCTGAGGTTTCTGCGTTCGTAGCTTGAAAAGGGACTGGGTGACACCTGCGTGCCATAACTCATTTGTAGCACGAAAAGTACAAGCGTTCGAGATTTACGCGAAAAACTGGACAGGTTTTCGAAGGGGTGCTATAAATCGAACATAGAAACAGTCTCGAACACAGGGGCGACATTGAGCTCTTGCTGTGTCAAGGGGCCGCTTTAGACTTACGGCGGTCGTCGAAAGGAAAGCAATGTCTCAACTACTTAACTCTCGCAATAACATGGTTAAACAACGCGCGGCACGTCCACAGATCGTCCCTTCAGCCGCCATTTGGGATATTGATGATCAAAGCTGGGGCGTGCAGCATTCTCCTTCCGAAAAGAGGGAAATCAGGACCTTAAATTCCGTATATCGAACGAATCGTGAAGGTTATTCGAATACGTGGACTGATGAAAGTTTCTTACCTGATTTCGCGAACAGGCCGATGAAAGAAGACGATGCGCAAAGTTCGCGCAAGAATTACCTCCTTGGTGCAGTATTTGGCGCTGCCGTATTTTTCGGCACGATTGCCGGCGGGCTGATGGGTACGAATGCTGAAACGCCGACTGATCCTGGCGCTTCGGTACAGCAAGTAGAAGCAGCGATCGGTCAGTAGCGCTGCGTGTACTAAAGCAGGCCACTAAAGCAGGCACTTCGGGGTTTAAGGCTTGGAGCCTTGTTAGGCAGCAGCTTGTTTACCAGCGGCAGATAGGGCCTGCTTGCTTCACGGAGACCGGCACGCGAGCAGGAGAGGTCTTTCGCAATGATGTCAGGTTTTTGGCTTGGCCTTGGGAGGTAAACTAAACCGAGAAGCTAAATTAGCGAAAGGACTAGTGTGTACTGCCCGTTTTGCCATAACGAACAATCCCGCGTTATTGACTCGCGCGTGGTTGATGCTGGCGCATCGATACGGCGCCGGCGGGAGTGTGCTTCCTGCAAGGGGCGCTTCACCACTGTGGAAAAGGCCGTACTGCTGGTTGTTAAGAGAAATGGCCTTGCTGAGCCATTTAGCCGGGATAAACTCATTCGGGGCGTTAGGCGCGCGTGCCAGGGTCGTGACGTTAGCGATGATGCCTTAAAAAAGTTGGCCCAAGAGGTTGAGGAAACGGTGCGGGGGCATGGTTCCTCGCAGGTGAATGCCAACGAAATCGGGCTAGCGATTCTCGAGCCGCTGCGTGACCTAGACGAGGTTGCATATCTGCGCTTTGCCTCGGTGTATAAATCATTCGAGAGCGCGGATGACTTTGAATCGGAGATTCGTTTGATGCGGCGCCGCGATCGCGGGGACCTTTAAACTGCGCAGTGTAGGACGATTTCTCAGCCGTGATACGGCCGTTCCTGCGCAGGATCGAAGCAGTCTTAAATGGCATTTTGTGCGCATGATTCCGCTAGAGCCTGCCCAATGTTCACGCCGCCGGCGGCCGAGTAAGCAGATTTTTAGCTTAGGTACGGCCGGCCGGGTGGCCAGCCAGCAGACCGAGCGGCCAGCAGGCCGGACGGCTAGCCAGCGGACCGGGCGTCCGTAGCGGGGAGCCGGGGTCCTCGGTCGGCGGTGGGACCGTGACGTTGGGGAGACTAGCGCAGCTTATCCACCGCTTTTTGAATCCTCCGCAGGGATACTGCGTGGGCCGTGCCGAGGCGCTGGGCAAAAAGCGAGACCCGCAATTCCTCAATCATCCAGTGGATGTCCTTGACCTCGCGGGTCTTTTCGCGGCCCGCGGGAAGGTTTCGGAGGCGGTTTGCTAGGTAGGCCTTGGCATTATCGACCTCTGCTTGGCGGTCCGCATCGCGATCCGGATCGAGCGACATGTCCTCCAAGCGGATGCGCATTGCCTGGATGTAGCGGGGAAGGTGGCGCAGGTGCGCGGCTCCGTGCACGGTGATGGCATTCGGCGGAAGAAGGAAATTAAGTTGGTTTTCCATATCGTTGATGGCGGGACCGTCCCACTGGGAAAGCTCGGCGCGGAGGTTGGAGTACTCAGCCAAGCCAGGCGCGATCGAGACGATTGATTGTCGCACGCGGCCGGGGACCTGCGGTTTCACGGTATCCTTGAGCTCGGAAAACGCCTCTGGCGAGCGCACGGGGCCGCCGGCTTCGAGCATGAGGTCGCGGATTGCCGCTACGCGGGCGTCATTCACCAGCCCGTCTGCGCCGCTATGCGGATAAGAATCCACGGCAACGCGTTGCTGCAAGGGAAGCCCCTTGACCATTTGCGCGGTCGAGACGGAAATCTCGCGCATCAAAAGCGTGAGGGTGGTGGTGACCATGGCGGCATCGGCAGCCGCCTTGGTGGGATGAGCCTTAAGCTCGACGCCTTCCTTGGTAGCCACCAATGCTGGGTAGGCGGTGACCTCGTGGCCATCGACGGTGGTGGTGACGGTCTCGTCAACGGTGCCGAGGGTATCGTCGGTCCACTCGCTGACCGCGGTGGATTCGGCGGTGCGGCTTACCCGCGAGACGGACGATTTAATGTGGCCGGCCTGGCGCTCGCGCAGGGCGGCAAGGTCCCTATCGGAATCGATGATGGTGCCACGCTTGTCGATGGCCGCGTAATTCATCCGCAAATGTTCCGGCAGCTTGTCCGGTTGGAAGTCGGAGGCGTTGATGCCGTGGCCGCCGAGCTCGCGCAGGACATCGGCAAGCTGCTGGGTAAGCGGTCCTTCGAAGGGGATGAGGCGTTCCATGGCGCGTTCGGCAAATTCTGGGGCGGGCACGACGGTGCGCCGCAGGGCCTTGGGAAGGGAACGAATAAGCTCGTTGACGAGCTCGAGCCGCAGGCCGGGGACGAGCCAATCGAAGCCTTCGGTATCGAGGCCGGCAAGCATGGGAACGGGAACCATGACGGTGACGCCATCGAGGGGATCGCCGGGCTCGAATTTATAGGTCAGCTCGTAATCGATGGAGCCCTTGCGCCAGTGATCGGGGAAGGAGACTTCGGTGACGTCGTGGGAGTCATCGACAAGCGTGGCTGGGTCGAAATTCAGCAGATCGGGTTTCTGGCGGCGCTTTTTCTTCCACCAGGAATCGAAATGCCGGCCCGTGGTGACCTTGTCTGGAATGCGCTGGTCATAGAAATCAAAGAGGGTATCCTCATCCACGATGAGGCCACGGCGGCGGGCCTTTTCCTCGTACTCGGCGGCCTCATCAAGGGCCTGCGCGTTTGCCTTGAGGAAGTCATGATGCGCATTCCACTCGCCGGCGATAAGCGCATTGCGGATGAACATATCGCGCGCAGCGACGGGATCCACGCGGTGATAGGGCACGGTGCGATCCGCGACGATGGGCACGCCGTAGAGCGTGGACTTCTGGTGTGCGATGGCGGCCGCGCGCTTGCGGGACCACGTGGGATCGGAATAGTTGTGTTTGAGCAGGTCGGCGCCGAGCTTTTCCACCCACGATGGGTCGATAGCGGCGACGTCGCGGGCCCAAAGCCGAGAGGTTTCGACGAGCTCAGCCGCCATGAGGAACTCCGGCGGCTTTTTGGATAAGGCGGAACCTGGAAAGACGAGGAAGCGGGTATTGCGCGCGCCGTGGAACTCCTTGGAATTACCGTCGCGGGCGCCGATATTGGATAGCAGTCCGGATAGCAGCGCGATGTGAATATCGTCGGAGCGGCGCTCGGTGGCTTCTTGGTAATCCCACCCCAGCTGCTTGGAGACGTCTTTGAGCTGGCGGACCAAGTCGAACCACTCGCGGATGCGCATGTAGTGGAGGAACTCCTGCTTCATGCGCTTGCGGAACTTATTGCCCGATTGCTCATTGCGGGTCTGCTTGATGTAATCCCACAACTTCAGCATGGACAAAAAGTCAGAGGTCTTGTCCTTAAAGCGCGCGTGCGCCTGATCGGCTTGCGCTTGGTAGTCCAGCGGGCGTTCGCGCACGTCTTGGATGGTCATGGCGGCAACGATGATGATGACATCGTGGAGGCAGCCGTTGGTATGGGCCTCGATAAGCATGCGCGCCATGCGTGGATCGAGTGGGATGCGGGCCAAGTTGCGGCCGGTTTCGGTCAGCGTGGGCTTCTCGTGCTTATCCTGGAGCGCCCCGAGCTCGTGGAGGAGGTTGAGGCCATCGCGAATGGCCTTGAACTGGGGTGGCTGGAGGAAGGGGAATTGCTCGATATCGCCGAGCTTGAGCGAGACCATCTGCAAAATGACGCTGGCCAGGTTGGTACGCAGGATTTCCGGGTCAGTAAATTCCGGACGGCTTTGAAAGTCCTGCTCGCTATAGAGGCGGATGGCGATGCCATCGGCGACGCGGCCGCACCTACCGGAGCGCTGGTTAGCAGAGGCCTGCGAAATCGGCTCGATGGGCAGGCGTTGCACCTTGGTCCGCGTGGAATAGCGCGAGATGCGCGCAGTGCCGGTATCCACGACGTAGCGGATCCCGGGTACGGTCAGCGAGGTTTCGGCGATATTGGTGGCCAAAACGATGCGCCGCCCGCGGTGATTGCTAAATACGCGGTGTTGTTCCTGGTTGGATAGGCGCCCGAAGAGGGGAGCAACCTCGACGTTTTTCCATTTTTTGGCCTCGATGGCTTCCATGGCATCGCGGATATCGCGCTCGCCGGGGAAAAAGCAGAGGATATCGCCGTCGCCTTCTGCCATGAGCTCCTCGATGGCCTCGGTTAAGCCATCGAGCGGGTCTTGATCCACCAGCTTTCCACCGGCCTCGAATTCGAGGGGACGGTAGCGGATTTCTACCGGGTACGTGCGCCCGGAGACCTCAATGATGGGCGCGGGGGTGCCATTGGGTTGGGCGAAGTGCTCGGCAAAACTTTCCGGATCGATGGTTGCGGAGGTGATGATCACCTTGAGATCGGGCCGCTTGGGAAGCAACCTCTTGAGATACCCCAAGAGGAAATCGATATTCAGCGAGCGCTCGTGCGCCTCATCGATAATGATGGTGTCGTATTTATTAAGGAAGCGATCGCGCTGCATTTCCGCTAGCAGGATGCCGTCCGTCATGAGTTTTACGGCGGTGTTATCAGAGACCTGGTCATCGAAGCGGATGGCGTAGCCCACCGACTCCCCAATGTCTTGGTCGAGCTCGGAGGCGATGCGCTCGGCGACGGTCCGCGCGGCGATGCGGCGCGGCTGCGTATGGCCGATAAGGCCGCGGCGGCCCCGGCCGATGTCGAGGCAGATCTTGGGGATCTGCGTGGTCTTACCAGAACCGGTTTCGCCAGCGATGATGACGACTTGGTTTTCTTCAATCGCTGCGGCGATATCGTCCTTGCGGGCGCTGACTGGCAGGGAATCGGGGTAGGTGAGTTGGGGGACGGCGGCATCGACAAGCGCGAGGCGATCTGCGGCAGCCTGGATATCCTGGCCGATTTCGCGCAGGGCCTTGGGGGCGCGTGCCTTCGACAGGCGGCGGCGGAAGCTGCGGGCCTCGGCGATGGTGACGTTGTCTAATGCTGCAAAAAGTTCATCGCGGCTAGGAGCCTGCGACGTCGTGGTTTCATGCTGTGTCATGGCTAATCTATGAGCTTACCCCGGTTACGTGGAGTGGAAAAAGTTGCTATTGTGAAAGCACTTATCTCAACGATACTTTTCTCGTTGCGCCCAACCCGAATGCAGAAGGAAGGCACCGCTGATGAACGACGATAAATCCGGTGGAAATGACGATTTTCCGCGCTATGAACCGACTGACCACCCAGAAGATCAGCCGAGCTACGGAAGCCTGCCGTCCTATGGCGGCAGCCACGAGAGTGGCAGCCACGAAAGCTCCGGAAACCAAGGATATGCGGGCTACCAAGCACAGGATAATACCGTAAATTCCGGCGGGTTTACCGGAAAGCCCTCGGCCATTGATTCGATTTCGTGGGCCTTTCGCACGGTATCTAAGAATTGGAAATTGTGGATCCTCGGTGCCTTGCTCGTTGGCGTCATTGTCATCGCTTTTTCCGGCGTAAGCATAGCCGTTGCTCCCGCAGAGGGTGCGGATGCCTCCGGTGCGGGATCCATTGTGCAGATCGTGTCCTACGTGATCATGGCCGTCGTCACCTTGTTGGTGATGCGGCTGGCGCTCTTCCAGATCGATGATCCGCGCACTGGGTGGAGCTATGTGGGCAAGGAAGTGCGGTGGTGGCAGCCGCTGGCGATCATGATCATCATCGGCATTATTACCTCGGTAGTAATGTTCATCTTCGTTGGTGGCTCGATTTTCCTCGGCCCAGACGCGGGCACCAACGCCACCGAGGACGAGGCATTGGAAGCCATGGCGGGATTTTTCGGAGTCATGGCTGTAGTGGCTCTCATCGGCCTATTCATCCAGCCGCTTTATATGCTGATGCAGTGGTTTGCAGCCGACGGTGACGGGGTTGGCCAGGCCATTAAGAACGGGTTTAAGGCCGGTAAAGGAAACTACGGCCAGCTCTTGCTGCTGACGGTGCTCAACGCGCTGATCACGATTGCCGGCGGCATCCTATTACTGGTTGGCTTGATTGTCGCCGTACCGGTTACGGTACTGTCTACGGCTTATCTGTTCCGCCAGTGTGCGGGCCGCGCGACCGGCCAAGCTGCGTAAGCGCTTAACTATTGTTGAAGGCCACCGAGGTATTGCTTCGGTGGCCTTCAACGTGTGTGGCGATTTAGTGCTCGAGCGAGCGGGCGAGGGCATTTTCATAAGCGGCGGTAATCAGGGTACCGAATTCGCGGAACTCTTCACTGCGTGCGGCAGAGGAGCGGAAGACGAGGCCGATTTCGCGCTCGGCGGTGACATCGGGGTCAAAGTAAGCTATGCCGAGGTTCTTGCCGTGGCATTCGGTGGCCAAAGCGGACTTGGGGATAAGGGTGCAGCCGAGCCCGCCCATGACCAACTGCATAATAGTGGTCAGTGATGAGGCGCGCGTGACGGAATTCGTTGCCTCTGCCGGGTTGACGTGGGCGTGCCGGCAGAGATCCACGATTTGGTCGCGGAGACAGTGGCCATCGTCAAGCAGCAGCAAATCCAAGTCCCGCAACTCCGCAACCTGGACGTCCGTACGCCCGGCGATGGGGTGATCGGGTGGGCTGACGAGGGCGAAGTCCTCGGTGTACAGAGGGCTGTCGACCATGCCCGTGGCCTCTGAAGGCAAGGCGAGGACGGCTAAATCGAGTTTGCCGTTGCGCAGGCGCGCGATGAGGTGCTGGGTTTGCTCCTCCACAAAGCGCGGCTCAAGTTCTGGGTAGGTCTCCGTAATCATCGCCAGCAAGTCCGGGAGGATATACGGGGCGATGGTTGGGATGACGCCGATGGTCAGCGGGCCGGACAGCGTGCCATGGGCGCCGCGGGCGTGCGCGAGGAAGGTATCGGCGGCCTCGAGGGTGGACTTGGCATAGGGCAATAGCGTTTCGCCGGCCGAGGTTACGATGACCTTGCGGGTGGAGCGCTCGATGAGTTGCACGCCGAGCCCCTGCTCGAGCGCTACCAGGCCCTGGGAGAGGGAAGGCTGAGAGATCTCCAGCTTCGCGGCAGCGGTGCCGAAGTGCTTATTTTCCGCCACGGTGACAAACGTGCGCAGCTGGGCAAGTGTTGGTCGATACTCTTTATTATGCATGCCTATCACTCTAACATTTATCTATAGGATTAGCTATTGACGTGACCGGAATTAATGGTATTGTCTTTGGTGTTGGGCCGGAGAGGGTCCGGCCCGTGGTCCTTGGCACAGGACTGTCGGAAACTTAAAAAAGATTACCCTTTTAAGAAGGAGTTGAAGAACATGCCTATCATGACCGTTGGCGAAAAGTTCCCAGAATTCGACCTCACCGCCCTAACCGGCGGCGACCTGCACAACGTTAACGCTAGCCAGCCAGAGGACTACTTCGAGCAGGTTTCTCTGGACAAGTACGAGGGCAAGTGGAAGGTCGTCTTCTTCTACCCCAAGGACTTCACCTTCGTGTGCCCGACCGAGATCGCTGCCTTTGGCAAGCTGGACGAAGAGTTCCAGGACCGCGACACCCAGGTGCTGGGCGGCTCCACCGATAACGAGTTCGCTCACTTCAACTGGCGCGCAACCCACCCGGACCTGAAGGACGTTCCGTTCCCGATGTTCTCCGACGTGCGCCACGACCTGATTCGCGCACTGGGCGTAGAAAACGCTGACGGCGTTGCTGACCGCGCAACCTTCATCATCGACCCAGATGGTGTCATCCAGTTCGTCTCCGTTACCCCGGACGCTGTGGGCCGTAACGTTGACGAGGTCCTGCGCGTCCTCGACGCACTGCAGTCCGAAGAGGTCTGCGCCTGCAACTGGGAGAAGAATGACCCAACGAAGAACATCGACAAGATGGACGTCGTTCAGTCCCAGCTTTAAGCATTAGTTACGCGTGAGCGCTGTCCCCGCCCCATGAGGCGGGGAGGGCCCGCACCCGACTTGCAATTTAAGTTACTGAGAAAAGATTGAGAAGGAGAAAGACTGTGTCTATCGAGAACTTGAAGTCAGCACTGCCTGAGTACGCCAAGGATCAGAAGCTCAACCTCGGCGCGTTGACCCGCACCACCGAGCTGGATGAAGAGCAGCTGTGGGGCACCCTGCTGGCCTCGGCGGCAGCTACCCGCAATGACACCGTGATTTCTGAAATCGCGGAAGAGGCGCAAGAGCACCTCTCTGAGGAAGCCATCAACGCCGCTTACGGCGCTGCCACCGTGATGGCAATGAACAACGTTGCCTACCGCGCCAAGAGCTGGTTGGGCGATGACTACGCACAGGTTAAGTTCGGCCTGCGGATGAACTTCATCTCCAAGCCGGGCGTGGAAGACGCTAACTTCGAGCTGTGGAATATCGCCGTGTCCGCTATCAACGGCTGTGAGCACTGCTTGGGCGCCCACACCCAGAAGATCAACGATGCTGGCGCGACCAAGGAGCAGGTCTGGGAGGCCATCAAGGTTGCTTCTGTCATTCAGGCAGTCGCACAGGCCGTCCAGATTGAGGCTGCACGCTAAAAGCGCTGCTTAATTAGCCTTGAGAATAAGCCACCCCCGCGCGCTGCTTTCGGTTTCCCATAGGATTCCGGGTGCAGCGCAGGGGGGTGGCTTTTATCGTTTTAGCTAACCCGCGTGTGATTAATACTCGACGCGCAACTCCGACAGGCGGACTTCACCGGCTTCATCGGAGGCATCCAGATCGACCGTGGCGACGAATTGATAGGCGCGATCTCCTGCCGGGTCCTTGATAATTTGCCGCACGGGCCAGCTGCGGGAGCTGGATTCTTCCAACCGGAAGTACTCCGGGCCGCGCGCCTCAGGGCCGGTATCAATATCGTCGTATTCGTCAAAGTAGTCATCCAAGACGGCGCCAAAATCGGGGACCTCGTCCAGATAATCCAATACCTCGGCCAGGCGGTCTTCTTCCTCCAGCGCGAAGAGTTGCGCGAGGCGGAACATGTAATTGCGCACCATGATGCCAAAGGCGCGTCGGTTAGCGGTAAGCGCAGTAGGATCTTCGACGCCGAAGGCCAGCTCGCGGTCGAGCGTATCTTGATCGATGGGGGAGTCCTCGCCGACCATCTGCGCCCATTCATCGACAAGCGAGGAATCCACCTGGCGGATAAGCTCGCCCAACCAGATAATGATGTCTTCAATTTGGGGCGTCGTATATTCATCGGGGATGGACTGTTTGAGGGTGCGCCAGGCATCGGTGAGGTAGCGGAGAATAACGCCCTCAGACCGGGCTAAGCCGTAAGTGGCCACCAAGTCTGAGAAGGTCATGGCGTTTTCCACCATGTCGCGCACCACGGATTTGGGCCGCAGCTCGAATTCCTTCACCCACGCATTGGTCTCCGCAAAGGTATCGTAGGCCTGCTCGAGCAGCTCCTCTAGGGGCTTGGGCCAGGTAATATCCTCCACGATATTCATGCGGTCGGTGTAGTCCACCCCGTCCGCCTTGAGGGCGGCAATTTCCTCCCCGCGCCGCTTCTTCTGCTGGGCCTGCAGCACCTGCCGGGGATCATCGAGGATCGCCTCAAAGACCGAGATCACATCAAGGTGATAGCTTTCCGCCTCCGGGTCCAACAGGGAGAGCGCGGCCAAGGCAAAGGGGCCGAGGGGCTGGTTCAGGGCAAAGTCGCGCGGCAACTCCCGCACGAGGTGGTAGGGGCGGCCGTAGATATCCAGCCCCTTGGTGGATTTTTGGACCACCCCGGAATCCACCAATCCACGGAAGAGGTCGAGGGCGGTGAGGATATCTTTATTCTGCTTGCTGCGGGGATCGTGATTATCGCGCAAGAGGTGGCGCATATGCGCATAACCATCGCCGTGGCGGGCTAAGACATTGAGCAGCATCGAATTCGAGACCCGGAATTGCGAGGTCAACTGCTCTGGTTCTGCTTCCGTCAGCCGCGCAAAGGTCTTCTCGGACCAAGAGACTTCGCCCTCGCGTGCGGACTTTTTCTTAAGCTTCTTGAGCCGCTTCGGGTCATCGCCAATGCGCCTGCGGGCCTTGGCATTTTCAATCTCATGTTCGGGGGCCTCGACGACGACGGTGCCTTCCGTGTCGTAGCCCGCACGCCCAGCGCGCCCCGCAATCTGGTGGAATTCGCGGGATTTCAAGATGCGCTGGCGTTGCCCATCAAATTTGGCCAGGCCGGTCATCAATACGGTGCGGATGGGCACATTGATGCCCACTCCCAGGGTATCGGTACCGCAAATGACCTTGAGAAGGCCGCGTTGCGCGAGGCGCTCCACAAGCCGCCGGTACTTGGGCAGCATTCCCGCGTGGTGGATGCCAATGCCCTTGCGAAGCAACTTTGAGAGGTCTTTGCCAAAGGCAGTGGTAAAGCGGAACCCGCCGATTTCTTCAGCGATGTTTTCCTTTTCCTCTTTGCTAATGATGCCAGACAGCGAGGTCAGGGCTTGGGCCCGTTCGGCGGCCTCGCGCTGGGAAAAGTGCACAACGTAAATGGGCGCCTTATTATGAGCGAGTAGCTCTTCGATGGTTTCGTGCACCGCGCTAAAAACATACGAGAAATCCAGCGGCACCGGGCGGGTGGACCCAGCCACCAGATTGGTCTCGCGCCCTGTGCGGCGGGTGAGATCTTCCTGCAGCCAGTCGGTATCACCTAGCGTGGCCGACATTAAGAGGAATTGCGCCTTGGGCAGTTCTAGGAGCGGCACCTGCCATGCCCAGCCGCGATCAGGATCGGAGTAGTAGTGGAATTCATCCATCACCACCTGGTCGATGTTGGCCTCGGCGCCATCGCGAAGCGCGATATTCGCAACGATCTCGGCGGTGGCGGCGATGATGGGGGCGTTGCCGTTTACGGTGGCATCGCCAGTCATCATGCCCACGTTCTCCGCGCCGAAGATTTCACACAGCGCAAAGAACTTCTCGCTTACCAGCGCCTTAATGGGCGCGGTATAAAAGCTCCGCTGCCGGCGGGCGAGGGCGATGAAGTGGGCGGCGTTGGCCACCATGGACTTTCCCGAACCCGTTGGGGTCGCGAGGATAACGTTATCTCTGGCCAGGATACCGAGCAAGGCCTCCTCCTGCGCGGGATATAGATTGATTCCCTTGCTGGTGGTCCACGAGTTAAAAGTATCCCAAATGGCCTCATCGATGAGGGACTCGGGGACTTCCGTTAAATCTGGCAGCTGTTGAGATAAGTTCACCCCCACCACCTTAGCGGCGATGGGGGCGGGTTCGTTAGATATCGTCGCCTAAGTCTCTGTCATCGTCATCGTCGGCAGAGTCTTCGCGGTCATCGATATCCGTGTGAATAATCTCCTCGCTATCGTCTTCATCGAGCGAGGCGAGGAAGGCTTCGAATTCTTCGCTGATTTCCTCAGCGCTGGGCACGGCTTCCTCGCCCGGCATGATGGCTTGCGGGTGCTCCTGGCGGTAGCGTTCCATGAAGGCATCGTACTGCTGCTCCAATTGCTGGACCACGCCCTCAATCTCTTCGGAGCCATTGACCTGCTCATCCAGCTGGCCCTCGACGCGGGAAATATCCGCCTCGATGCTGCCCAGCGGGATATTGAGTTGGGCGGCCTTAGCCACAGAGCCAAGGAGCTCCAGGGTCGCCTGCGGGTAGGGGGACGCGGCCAAGTAGTGCGGCACGTGCGCGGTATAGCCCGCCACCGTCCGGCCCTTATCCGCTAGGGCCTTTTCTATATAGAGCGCCGCGGCGCCCGGAACCATCATGGTCGAATCCATCTTGACCATGCTGTCCGTCAGGCGGGAGGCAGTACCGTGCGCGGTGACCACGGTGGGGCGGGTGTGCGGTACGGGCATCGGCGCAGCGTAGAGCATGATGGTGTCTTCAATATCGAATTTCTCCACCAGCTTGACCACCGCCGTGGTAAATGCGTCCCAGCGCATATCCGGCTCGGGGCCAGACAGAAGGAGGAAGGACTTGCCGGAATTATCCCGGAGCACCTTCAAGCCCAAATCCATGGGTTCTACCTCGAGTGCCCGGTCATTATCGATGGTGACGGCGGGGCGGCGGGAGCGATAATCGATGAGCTCATCAGAGTTAAAGGAGGCTAGCTGGCGGTTTTCCAGCGCGGCCTTGAGGTGATCGGCGCTCGACTCAACGGCCTGGCCCGCATCGGCATAGCCGTGCATGGCAACAATCATGGTGGGGCCTTTTCCTTCACCGGAATTGTCCTTGACCACCGGAGCGGGGTACTCCAATTCGTACATGCTGCGCTCTTCTTCGTGCATGATGTGTTACCTCCTTGGTCTCTTAATCTAGATCAACGACCGCCAGGACCGCACTATTCCCACACGCACTCAGTTCAGTGTTCGCGGAGTAGTTAAATAACCCATTATGCCCTAACGAGGCAACCGGCGCTAGGGCCGGTGCGGCGGGCCTGTGCATAACTGCTTGCCGATGCCCCCTTCCACCCACCTTATCCACAGATTTCGGCCCTCTGCCCGCGCTGGGCTTTCGGCAGTTGCCGCGGGCCCCGAAGCTAGAAGCCATGAAGATCACAACACCACTACAGCCCATCCGTACACCCGGCGATATCCTTGCCAATATTCCAGGAATCCTCGGATTCTTCCCAGCAGAGTCCATCGTGCTCATCTCCATCGAACCAACCCCAGCAGGCCGCACCATGGGTCCTGTCGCGCGCATAGACTTGTCCGATGTCCCCGCCGCCCTGCCAGAAATCATGAGCGCCTTTCACTGCGGCAACCCGGAAGTAGTCCTAGGCTTTATCATTTCCCAGCGCGAGGAAGTAGAGCTCTGGGAGATGATCGAATCGCTCTACCACTTCGAAGATGACGAGGGCACCGGAATCGATGCCTGCTGGCTGGTAGAAGAAATTGCAACGTCCACCGCCTACGACCTCGTCTTTGGCTTTAGCACCGGAAATGGCAAGGGCCCTATGCAGGCGTGGACTGAGGGAACCATTCCCGCTATTTCCACCAGTTCCTCTATGCGCGCCTGCGTAGAAAACGGCACCTTGCCGGAGCTTTCCCGCGACGAGCTTGTCCAACAATTCGCCCCGCACAACCCTTACTTCGGGCACGAAGAAATCGGGTCCATGCAGCGCTGCGCTGAGGAATTGTCGCGGCAGATGCGCGCCGGCCACGGCTACGGCACAACGGATCCAACGCGGGTGGTCCAACACCTCATCGCGGATGTGCAGTATGTATTAAGCGAGGTAGAGACGCTGGAAGAGACCCTAGACAACGAAGAATTACTCTGCGTGGGAGCGATGTGGATGTCGACGACGTGGATGCGCGACTTGGTCATCCGGGACCTCGTCGAATCCCCGCACGCGGCCGGTACCTTGCTCCTCGCCACGGCGCGCACCTTTGGCGGCACCATCCGCTTTAACGCGCTGGCGCTATTTGCCGCGACCCAGGTGGCGCAGAAATTCGGGCTCTATGCCGGCCCGGCGCTTACCGTCGCCATCGATGAGGCACCGGGGCACAATTTAAGCCAGCTCATCGCCCAGGCCTATCGCAGCGGAATGGGAGAACGCCTCATTACCAGCCTGAGCCGCGGTTGTGACGCGGCGCGGGAGGCAGCAGGTATTGATGCCGATGGCTTTGTGTAGCCCCGCGCTTTAGCGCCGCGCCGAATGCGCCCGATCGCCCAGCTGGCGCGTGAAATTCCACGCGTCGGTCACGATGGTTTCCAGGTCGGTGCGCTGGGGATTCCAGTCCAGCTCCCGCTTGATCTTATCTGAGGAGGCAATCAGCGTGGCTGGGTCTCCGGCACGGCGCGGGGCGATCTCCGCCGGGATCTCGTGGCCGGTGACTTTCCGGCACATCTCGATGACCTGCTTGACGGAGTATCCCTCCCCGGAACCCAAGTTATAGGTCCGGTGGGTGCCAGGGGCATTGCTGTGGAGGGCAAGCACGTGGGCATCGGCAAGATCGCGGATGTGGATGTAGTCGCGCACCGGCGTTCCATCCGGGGTATCCCAATCCGTGCCAAACATGAAAATCTTATCGCGGTGCCCCAGAGCAACCTGCAGGACAATGGGGATGAGGTGGGTTTCAATCTCGCGGTTTTCGCCGATAGAGCCGTAGGCGCCAGCGACGTTGAAATAGCGCAGGGACGTTGCCGCGAGCCCAAAGGCCTGTGCAAAAGAGGTAATCATGTAGTCGATAGCCAATTTGCTAGCGCCATAGGGGTTCGTGGGCTGGGTCGGCATGTCCTCAGTAATAGGGACCTGCTCCGGTTCGCCGTAGGTGGCTGCGGTGGAAGAAAAGACGAGGCTTTTGACATCGTTATCGCGCATGGCGTTGAGCAAGCGCAACGTGGTTACGACGTTGTGCTGCCAATATTCGTCCGGCTTTTCCACGGATTCACCGACGAGCGAGCGGGCGGCGAAGTGGAGGACGCCCTCGAAGCCACCCTCACCCAGTACCTCTGCGGCTTTGTCGGCCACATCGCCTTCTACCACGCGGGCCGAGGGCGGCACGGCATCCCTATTGCCCGTAGAAAAGTTATCGATAATGGTGACGTCGTGGCCTTGCTCAACGAGGACTGCGGAACACACGCTTCCGACATAGCCAGCACCGCCGGTAACCAAAAGCTTCATGGCCTAGACCTCCACGCGCACGGCGTGTGCGAGATCATCTGCCAAGGTGATGACCTTACCCGAGGGAGTGGTAAGCGAAATCGTGCCGCCATTATTGACCACGGTGACCTCGGTACCGATGCGGATGCCAGCCTCTGCGAGTTCCCGGAAGGTGGCCTCATCCACCTGCAAGATCTCGTTAATCTGGATAATCTTGGCGGACTTCTCTTCGCCATCGGGGAGATCGATAGCCCTCGTCCCGATCGATGGCTCGGGGACCTGGAAGCCCAGTTCTGCCAGCGCCGGAATGGGGTTGCCAAAAGGCGAGCGGCTGGGGTCATCGAGGACCGATACCATGCGCTTTTCCACCTCCTCGCTCATCACGTGCTCCCAGCGGCAGGCCTCATCGTGGACCTTGCTGATATCGAGTCCGAGGACATCAGTAAGCAAACGCTCCGCGAGTCGGTGCTTGCGCATCACTGCCGTAGCCAGTTCGCGTCCCTTTTCGGTTAGATCCAAGCTCCTGTCCGAACGAACGTGGAGGAGGCCATCGCGCTCCATGCGAGCAACGGTTTGGGATACGGTAGGTCCGGATTGCTCTAGGCGTTCCGCAATCCGGGCGCGCAGGGGAGTGATGCCTTCTTCTTCCAATTCATAAATGGTTCGAAGGTACATCTCAGTAGTATCAACGAGGTCCCTCACGTGGGCATCCCTTTCTTTGAAAACAGTAATGCGTGCCGTGCGCAAAGCAGACAGCGCTTTTTACATTCTGTATCCAGACTAGCTTAAGTCGCCCTAAGTTTGCTGGAGAGATTTTAAGGAGACGAGTTTTCGCTCGCCGCTTGCATAGAGAACGCGACCTCGAAAGCGCACTGGGAAATTTCTCGGCGGCACAGTCGAGGTCGCGATTAAATAAGGTTCAGAAGGCGAAAAGTTCTATAGCGCGTACTCGCGCAGGCGGTCGGCGCGGTTGCCATCGCGCAACTTTGCCATGACCTCACGCTCGATTTGGCGTACGCGTTCGCGGGAGAGCCCGAACCGGCGACCAATCTGGTCAAGGGTGCGTGGCACGCCGTCATCCAAGCCGTAGCGCAGGCGAATGACGTCCTGCTCGCGCTTTTCTAGGGTGTCGATGACGCCGCGGATATCGGAGTGGCGCATGGAGGCCACGACGGCGGTCTCAGCATCGGTGGCCTCAGCATCCTCGATGAAGTCACCCAATGGGGCTTCCTCATCGGTGCCGACGGGCATATCGAGCGAGACGGGATCGCGGGACTGGCGCAGCAGCATCTCGATCTTGTTCTCATCGATGCCGGATTCTTCAGACAGCTCCTCATTGGTCGCCTCGCGGCCCAAGGACTGATACATCTCACGCTTGATGCGGGAAAGCTTATTCACCTGTTCCACCAGGTGGACTGGCAGGCGGATGGTGCGCGATTGGTCGGCCATGCCGCGGGTAATGGCCTGACGGATCCACCACGTGGCGTAGGTGGAGAACTTAAAGCCCTTGGCGTAATCGAACTTTTCCATGGCGCGGATGAGGCCCAGGTTTCCCTCTTGGATGAGGTCCAATAGCGGCATTCCGCGGCCGGTGTAACGCTTGGCCAGGGAGACTACGAGGCGAAGGTTTGCCTCCAGCAGGTGGGAGCGGGCCTTCTTGCCTTCGCGGGCCAAGATCTTCAGGTCGCGCTTTTCTGCGCGCGTCAGCTTCTCTGCATTATTGAGCTTGTATTCTGCGTACAGGCCTACCTCGATGGTTTGCGCGAGTTCAACCTCGTCCTCGGCACTGAGCAGGTCGGTCTTACCGATTCCGTTGAGGTAGACGCGTACCAAGTCCGCGGAGGGATTGTCATTGGTTTGATTGCGGCGAGACCCGCGGTCTACTTCCTGTTCTTCATCAGTAGTGGCAGTCGAAGTGCCATTGGCGGTGTTGGCAGATGGATTCGTCATCTTTTCAGCCTCCTGAAATTGTCGCCTGTTTCAAAAAGTACAACGGTGTGAGGACGCATTTAGTTCCCACCCATCCTGAAATGTTTAAAACAGCGACGTGCCGGGCGGTGTGCCCCACCTTTTTGGGGGCGTCGGCAAGCGCATGCGCCACGTGAATGCAGTAAAAATGCTACATCCACGTGGCGGGGTAGTCTTAGCCGCGGACCTGTACGAGGTAGCGATAGACCGTGGGTTCAGATACGCCGAGCCGGGTGGCCGCCGCGGCGATGCCGCCTTTGAGGAGGAAGAAGCCAGCATCCTCGAGGGAAGCGATGACCTCTAGCCGTTCGTGGCGCTGCATCGACTCGACCGGGGTGGAGTGCGTAGAAATCGCGGAATCCAGCATGGAGTCCAAGAGATGCTCGACGTTGGAGCGCAGCGATTCGCTGTAAGGTGCCTCCGGCTTTTTCTGCGCGGGTGCTTCCGGGGCGGGAGTGCGCTGCGGTGCGGTGGTGCCGGGGTAGCCGCCGAAGGCCTTCGCCTTATCGATGGCCGGCTCGGTACCGCCTATCAACGCGTTAGCCGCATCGCGGATCTGGATAAGCTCGGATAATTCCACATTGATGCAAAGCATGCCGCGCATATGGCCGGTGGCATCGCGCAGGAAATAGCTCGAGGAGCGGCAGACTTTTCCCTCGCTATTGACCGCGCGGTACCCCGTCATCATAGGAACGGCCGCGGCGTCGCCCTGTTTCATGAACCAGAGCGCAAAGTCTGTGACCGGGCCGCCTAGTTCGCGGCCGGAAATGTGCCCATTGGCAATGGCGATGATGGATTTATCGGGTACATCGAGATCATGGAGCACGATTTCGGTGTTGGGGCCCATGGCCTGACCGAGGAAATCGACGAGTGGTATGTACTGCTCGAGGAAGTTTTCTTCGGGGGCATGGCTGCTAGAAAGATTCATCAGCTGAAGCATGTCCTTATAATTCCTGTCAGATTATTGATAAGGTACCACAAAGTAACGACAAAGGAGGCGAGTACCCGGCCGTGCCCAAGTACTCGCCTCCTTTTAGGGCGCTCTTTCCGGAGCCTAGGTTGCCGGCATTAACCACATACCGGGATAGGTGGGTGGACGGCAAGGGCGAGGCCGCCTTGTGAGGTTTCCCTGTACTTGGCGTTGATATCCTTGCCGGTGTTGTACATAGTCCAGATGACCTCATCGAGGCTGACACACGGCTTGCTTTCGCGGTCCAGGGCCATGCGTGCGCTGGTGATGGCGTCTACCGCCGCTACGGCATTGCGCTCGATGCAAGGGACTTGCACCTGGCCGAGGACCGGGTCACAGGTCAGGCCCAATTTGTGTTCCATGCCGATTTCGGCCGCCACGCAGACCTGTTCCGGCGTTGCCCCCATCAGTTGGGCCAACCCGGCCGCGGCCATGGAACAAGCGACGCCGATTTCTCCTTGGCAGCCTACTTCCGCACCGGAAATGGAGGCATTCATCTTGTAGAGCGCGGCGATGTGGTTGCAGGCGAAGATATAATCCGCGAACATGCTCGGGGTAACCGGCTCGACGAATTCATCGAAATAGGCCAGCACCGCAGGCACGACGCCGCATGCGCCGTTGGTGGGTGCGGTGACGACGCGGCCACACGCGGCATTTTCCTCCGAAATGGCCAGGGCAAACATATTCACCCAGCTCAAAATGTTGAGGCCATCGTGCGGGTCGGATTGTTCCAGCCTGCGCTTCAGGGCGGCGGCGCGGCGCGGTACGAGCAGGGCACCGGGGAGCGGGCCATCGGTGGTGGAGCCGCGCTTGATGCCGGTGTACATGACATCGCGGACCTTGCGCAGGTGCTCGTCGATGTCCTCGTCGCTGTGCAGCGCCCGTTCGTTGGCCCGACCGAGCTCCGGCAGCGTCATATTATTGGTTTCGCACAGCGCCAGTAGTTCTTCCGCGCTGGAATAAGCGAATGGAACGTCGACGGTATCTTGGCCGCGCATGGCGAAGTCTTCTTGCTTGACGATGAACCCGCCGCCTACCGAGTAGTAGGTCTTGTGCAGGATGTCTTCCTCGCCGGCAAAGGCGATAAGGCACATGCCGTTTTCGTGCATGGGGAGGTATTCATCGTGGAAGTAAAAGCCGCCGTCCTTGGGGAAGCTCACCGTGTGCGTGCCACCGAGCAGGAGCGTTTCGCTCTGGTTGACCTCTTTCATGAAGGCGGAGATGCCGTCGATATCGACGCTTTCTGGTTCTTCGCCGGCCAGGCCCAACAGGATGGCCTTATCGGTGGAGTGGCCCACACCAGTCAAGGACAGGGAGCCGTAGACGTTAGCCTGGACGCGGGTGACCTTATCCATGAGGCCTTTTTCTTTGAGCTCATCGACGAAGGCCTTGCCGGCTTTCATTGGCCCAAGCGTGTGTGAGCTTGAGGGGCCGATACCAATCTTGAACATATCGAAGATGCTGATGAACATGGTTTTCTCCTGGAAAATCCTGAGAAGCGGGTGCTGCTTAGAAAGCCTGCACGATGGAGTAGATGATGGTGGCGAGGGCAACGAGGCCCATGATGAAGACGAAGTAGTTGGAGGCCTTGCCCTTGAAGCGGGCGAGCGCTGGGACCTTGTGGATGGCGACCATCGGGATAAGGAACAGCATGATGGCGATGGTCGGGCCGCATAGGGTCTCAATCATGCCGAGGATGGAAGGATCCGCCCAGGCAACGAGCCATGCGGTAACCAGCATGAAGACGAGCGTGATGGTGTCGAGCTTGTGGCTGGATTCTGCATCATCTTTATTAGCATTCTTGCTGCCTTTGACAAGGAGGCCTTCGAAGCCTTCTGCAGCGCCCAAGTAGTGGCCCAAGAAGGACTTGGCTACGGCAATCATGGCGATGATGGGGGCAATCCACTGGATGACGGGGTTGTCAAAGTGGTTGGCCAGGTAAGACAAGATGGTGATGTTTTGTTCCTTGGCCTCGGCCATATCCGCAGGCGATAGGCTCAGCGCGCAGGAGAAGACGAAGAACATCACGACGACGACCATGAGGATTTCCGCGCGGAGCAAGATCTTGCGGGACTTGTATTCCGCGTACTTGCCGTAGGTCTGGCGGCGGTCGACGGCGAAGGAAGAAATCATGGGCGAGTGGTTGAAGGAAAAGACCATGACTGGGACCAAGAGCATCAAGGTAATGCCCATGCTGTGTCCAGAGGCTTCGCGTGCGACGCTGAGGTCGAAGCTGTCAAAGAGTGCGGTATTCCACTTGGGGATGAGGTACAGCGAGAGCAGCACCAAGATGCCGATGAACGGGTAGACCAAGTAGGACATGACGTGGACGACCACGTTTTTGCCCATGCGCACAACGAGGATGAGGCCGCCTACGAGGACAAGCGAGGTAAGCCAGCGATCTGGAGGGGTGATACCTAGCTGGTGTTCCAGGAAGGAGTTCACCGTGTTGGTGATGGTTACCGAGTACACCAACAGGATGGGGTAGACGGAGAGGAAGTAGAGGATATTCATCAACACGCCGGCTTTAACGCCGAAGTGTTCCTCCACGACGTCGGTGAGATTGCCGTCTGGCTTTGAGCTGGAGAGGACCAGGCGGGTCATGCCGCGGTGGGCCCAATAGGTCATCGGCAAGGCGACGACGGTCATGATAAGAAGCGGGATGATGCCGCCGATGCCCGCGTTGATGGGAAGGAAGAGCACGCCGGCACCAATGGCGGTGCCGAATAGGGAGAGCATCCATACGGTGTCTTCCTTATTCCACGCTGGGGCGCCTTCTTGCCCCGCAAAGGGGGTCTCTATGCCGTCAGCGGGTGGCTTTTCTTCTGCGGGTAGTTGTTCCGGAATCTGCGCGTCGTGTTCCGGGTGCTCGACTTGTCCGTGGCGCAAGAGCTTGTGGGACATTTTCTTTCCTCCTCTGCATGGGGTTGACCGAAGCTTGAGGGCTCCTGTCACCCTGGAGTGAGAAAATATTTTCTCTCACCAGCGTGCGCGGGCAAGGGCCTGAAATTAATCTTTCAGCTTGTATCCAGCCCATTCGCTTCGTTACACGTTAAGTATAAGCCCACGGTAATGCTGTTTGATAATAAATTATTACATTTTGAGTAGGTTAATTATCACTCTAAAAAAGCTTGCGCGGCACCCAGAGATATGCATTGTTGAACAAAGTGGGCGGTTGTGCGATCTGGCTCATAGATAGCCGCGGGCGTGGGCGGGCACTCGTGCAGGTAGGCGCCGGATAAAGAGAAAATGCGGGAGAAGAAATTAGGTCTCGACCAAAACCGTGAAGGGCCCCTCGTTGACGGACGATACGCGCATCATAGCCCCGAATTGGCCTGATTCGACCGCGATATTACGCTCGCGGAGTCGCTCGATGATGTACTCGATGACCGGCTCGGCCTCTTCTCCCGGGGCCGCATCGGCCCATGATGGGCGCCTCCCTTTGGCGGTGCGGCCATACAGCGTGAACTGACTGACCACCAAGACTGGGGCTCCGGCATCGGCAACCGATACTTCACCGTCTAGGATGCGCAGCTCCGCTATCTTGCGGGCCATCTTTTCTGCACGCGGTTTCCAATCGGCTAAATCCTCTCGGGAGACACCGACGAGGGCTAAAAGCCCACCCGTCTCAGGGCAGTCGATGGCGCCGACGGTCTCGCCCGCAACGGTGACGGCTGCTTCGGATACGCGGGTTAGGACTGCGCGCATGCTTGTATCTTCCTTTCCTGGCTATTCAGTGCTCTTCAGTGTTATTCGGCGCTAATCGGTGTAGGCAGCCGGGGAAGCGTCATCCTCGAGCAACAGATCGGCGGGGATGAGCAGGCCATGGCGAACCATATCGATGATGGCGGGAAGCGCGGCCGCGGTCAGTTCTGTCTCATCGAAGCCGTGCGCCACCGCATACAGGCCAACGGTCTCTCCAAGGTTGAGCCCGTGGGGAGAAAGGCCAGCTACGATTGCTGCCAAGTGTTCATCGACTTCGTGGCTCCACCGGGACCATCGGTACGCGTCAGGCGGATAACCGCCCGGCTAAATCCTTGTTTATTATCGGTATCGGCCACACTGACTTCTTCTTTCGCCACCTGTGGGCGCACCTGGAAGTGCTTTCCCTCCAGCTCACCAGGAACCAAGTCGCGCAGCCATGCCACGCGGGCGAAGTATTCCTCCACCTCGGGTCCCAATGGGTCGCTAAAGTACTGCGGCATTTCTTCAGCCAAGATATCGGAGGGTGCGGCTTCGGCAATTTTTTGGATGGCGACGAACCCAAACCCGATACCCGTGACATCGTGATGGTGGAAATGATCCAGCCAGGCCTTAGAGCGCGCCTTGCCCTCGTCGCTGCGCACATCCAACGATTCATCCTTCAGCCACGTGGATACGTAGAGGGAAGGATCGGCGACATCCCGCTGAATGATCCAGGCAGCCACACCCTTATCCGGCAGCCACGAGGCCACGCGCTGCTGCCAAGTCTGCCCACCGGTATGCACCCAGGCGGCGAGCAAATGCGCGGTTCCGCCCGGGGCGAGGTGGTCAACGGCCTGAGAAACAACCAATTCGCTTGCCCCATCCAAGTTCAAGCCAGAATCGCGATAGACATGGCCCACCTCGGGAAGGCCAACGACGAACGGGGGATTGGCCACGATGCGGTCAAAGGTGCGCCCCGCAACGGGCTCGAACCACGAGCCCTCTACAAGCTCTACCTCTGTACTAGCCCCCGCGGCAGCGACGGTGGCGCCGGCCAAATCAAGCGCGCGCCGGTGGACATCTGTCGCGGTAATGCTGCGCGCGCACTCGAGCTGACCCAACAATTGCACTCCCGAACCGGTGCCCAGATCGAGCACCGTTGATACCGGGCTTACCGGCGTCGATTGCAAGAGTGAGAGGCTTGCCGCCCCGACACCCAAGACGTGATCCGCGCCGGGGACGTGGCTCACCAGCGAGGCATCGACATCGGAAAAGACGAGGCGGTTGGAGCCGACGATGATATGGGGCCGGATATCGAGGGCAATGTAGATGCTGCCGCAATCATCGGAAAGCGCCACGCCGGCATCTAGGAGCTTGGCGGCAAGGCGGGCCCCGAGGGCATCGGCAAGCAGCGTGGCAGGCAGATGCTCATGCAGCAGGAAGAAGCGGATGAGCGTATCCAGCTTGGTATTGCCGGCGGTGCCGCGCACCACCGCGGCAGGCTCACCGCGGTAGAGGGCCTCCGTAAGCTCCGGGCCCAAATGCCCCGCTAAACCATCGGTAGTAAAACCGGCCTGCGAAAAAGCCTCCGCTAGCTCTGGGGCAAGATCGCGCACCGCGGCGGCATCGAAATGAGGGCCAAAGGACGTCATGCTGGGAGAAGATCCTTTCCAGTCGTGCTATTCATGCGGGTTATGCGCCTAATCGGAGGCAGTATCGTCATGGTCAATAACGGAATGCTGAGATTCGATTGCCTTGGAGCCGCCGCGGGAAATCTGTTGGTTCTGATACTGCGAATATAGCTGACGATTCATCGCGGGTTTATAGACATTTTTATCGCGCTTGTCCTTCTTCTCCCCGCGGCTATTGCCAATGACCACGGCAATCCACGGCAAAGGAAAGGTCACGCCCACGATAATCGCCGCGAGCAGCCACCAATGCAGGTATAAAAAGACCCCGGCAATGAGCAGGGACGGCACGCGCAGGAATTGGAAAAATCCGTACCACAGCTCCCGGCGCCTGCGATCTTGTGCGGGCGAGAGCTTGGCATCCGTGATGAGAAAACGTTCCTTTTTGCCAAACACTTAAATTACGCACCTCCCTGGAGCGCGGCGCGTAACCCTACAAGAGGGGAGAGGAGAGCCGGCAATGGAGTGCGTAGAGTGTGCATATTCTCCAAGAGTAGACGCATGACTCGCAAAGTTCGATGCAGATGCGGCAAAATGGGGTGCGTGACTACGACTACGAAGACAATTGAACGGCCAGATATTCGTGAAGACACTTCGACGACGGATAATGACACGCCGAAGTTCTTCCACTACGTCAAAAAGGATCAGATACTCGATTCCGCGGTCAACGGCAAGTACGTCGTTGCCCTGTGCGGTGAGACCTTCCCGGTAACCAAACAAGCAAAGCCGGGCTCGCCGGTATGCCCCGATTGCGAACGCGTTTTTAAGGGTCTCCGCCGCAAGTGAGGACGTTTAAGAAGACGAACCTCCGCGCGTGGCAGCAATCAGCCCTCGATAAATTCCTCGCCACCAAGCCACAAGACTTTATGGCCGTGGCGACCCCAGGTGCGGGTAAGACCACCTTTGCTCTGCGCATCGCGACGGAACTCATGGAAGATCGCACGGTAGAGCGCGTCATCGTTGTGGTGCCGACCGAGCACCTGAAGACGCAGTGGTCTGCCGCCGCCGCGCGGGTGGGCTTGGCCTTGGATCCTGCCTTCACGAATTCCTCTGCGGTCAACCCCAGCATGGATGGCATCGTGGTGACCTATGCCCAAGTGGGCATGCACCCATTCAAGCACCGCGCCGTTGCCTCCGCGCGGCGCACCTTGGTGATCTTGGACGAGATCCACCACGCCGGTGATGCCAAAAGCTGGGGCGATGGCGTCAAGGAGGCCTACGACGACGTCAACCACCGCCTCGCGCTGACCGGTACGCCGTTTCGCTCCGATGAATCACCCATCCCCTTTGTGCGCTATGAGGACGATGGGGAAGGCCACAAGGTCTCGCGCGCCGACCACACTTACGATTACGGCGATGCGCTTGCCGATGGCGTCGTGCGCCCCGTCGTCTTCTTGTCCTACTCCGGCGAGGCGCGCTGGCGGGACTCCGCCGGGGAGGAGCACTCCGCGCGCCTGGGTGACATCATGAACGTGGAACAAACCGCGCGCGCCTGGCGCACCGCGCTCGATCCCAAGGGCGAATGGATCCCCGCCGTGCTGCAGGCGGCGCACACCCGCCTCATGCAGATGCGGCGCAATATGCCGGATGCCGGCGGGCTCGTGCTCGCTTCCGATACCACCACCGCCCGCGCCTACGCGAAAATCCTCAAGCAACTCTCCAATACCCCAGTCTCGGTCATTTTGTCCGATGACCCAGGCTCCTCGGACCGCATTCAAGAATTTGCGGACTCCACCGATGAATGGATGGTTGCCGTACGCATGGTGTCCGAGGGCGTTGACGTGCCCCGCCTCGCGGTGGGCGTTTACGCCACCTCCGCGTCAACCCCCTTGTTCTTCGCCCAGGCAATCGGCCGCTTCGTGCGCTCCCGCATGCCGGGTGAAACCGCCTCGGTATTCCTGCCCTCCGTCCCCGTGCTGCTCGGCCTTGCAGAGCACATGGAAAAATCCCGCGACCACGTCCTGGGCAAAGAAAAGACCGAGAAAGAAGGCTGGGACGACGAGCTACTCGAGCAGGCAAACCAGAAAAAGACCGAACCGGACATGCTGGAAAAGTCCTACGAGTCCTTAGGCGCCGAAGCCGAATTCTCTGGCCTGCTCTATAACGGATCGCAGTTTAATACCGGCGATATGACCTCTGATGAAGAAGCCGATTTCCTTGGCATCCCCGGGCTCCTCGATGCCGACCAGGTCAAAGACCTACTGCGCAAGAAGCAATCCGAGGAAATGGACCGTCGCGAGGCTGAGGAAAAAGCGCGCCGGGCAGCCGAGGCAGAAGAGGCCCACCGCCGCAAGATTTACGGCATGGGTCATGCGCCCGCCGCGAAGCAGCAAGAGTCCGATTCCGCAGAGGAAACCGGTGTGGTGGATGAGCTCGGCGCGCTGCGCAAGGAGCTCAACACGGTGGTCTCCATCGCTGCGCAAAGCTCTGGCCGGCCGCACGGTGCCATCCATACCGAGGTCCGCAAGGCCTGCGGTGGGCCGCCCACCGCGTTATGCAGCGCGGACCAACTGCGCGAGCGCATCAATTACTTGCGCAAGTGGTAGCGTGCCTCCTTGTGGCTGGTTGGCTGCTGGCCGGCTAGCTGGCGGCGCGCCGCTGTCGCCGCGCCAGCCCCGCAGGAGGGTAGTAGGCACATTAAAAGGCCGCACCACGGTGGTGCGGCCTTAATGCTGTGCGGGGCGGGCGATCTAGTTAGTCGAGATAATCGCGCAATACCTGCGAACGAGAGGGGTGGCGCAGCTTCGACATCGTCTTGGACTCGATCTGACGGATGCGCTCGCGGGTAACGCCGTAGACCTGGCCGATCTCGTCTAAAGTGCGCGGCATGCCATCGGTAAGCCCGAAGCGCAGGCGCACGACGCCAGCTTCGCGCTCAGACAACGTGGTCAGCACGTCCTGGAGCTGGTCCTGCAGCAACGTGAAGGACACGGCATCGACGGCGATGACGGCCTCAGAGTCCTCGATGAAGTCACCCAACTGAGAATCGCCCTCATCACCGATGGTCTGGTCCAGCGAGATGGGCTCACGCGCATACTGCTGAATTTCCATCACCTTTTCTTCGGTGATGTCCATTTCCTTTGCCAGCTCCTGCGGGGTGGGCTCGCGGCCCAAGTCCTGCAGCAGCTCGCGCTGGATGCGGCCCAGCTTGTTGATGACCTCCACCATGTGAACCGGGATGCGGATGGTGCGGGCCTGGTCAGCCATTGCGCGGGTAATGGCCTGGCGGATCCACCACGTGGCGTAGGTAGAGAACTTATAGCCCTTGGTGTAGTCGAACTTTTCCACCGCACGGATAAGGCCCAAGTTGCCTTCCTGGATAAGGTCCAAGAAAGCCATGCCGCGGCCGGTATAGCGCTTGGCTAAGGAGACCACAAGGCGAAGGTTGGCTTCCAACAGGTGGTTCTTAGCCTTGCGCCCGTCCCTTGCGATGCTGCGCAGGTCGCGCTTTTCCATGGGGGAGAGCTTGGCAGCCTTATCGCCCTCCGCGCGAGCCTTTTCCATCTCGTCCATGCGGTGCTGCGCGTACAGGCCAGCCTCGATGCGCTTTGCCAAAGAGACCTCCTGCTCAGCATTCAGCAGGGCAACCTTACCGATCTGCTTGAGGTACGCACGCACGGAGTCGGCGGAGGCGGTCAGCTGAGCATCCTTGCGTGCCTGGCGCAGGGCGACGGATTCTTCCTCATCCCAGACCGAGGATGTATCTTCTACTTCGTCCTCGTCTTCTTCTTCGCCCAACTCTTCCTGAATATCGTCTTCATCGAGGTCAGTGGGGGCATCGAATTCGTCCTCTTCGATGTCCTCATGGGTGGGGTCGAAGTCGACGTCTTCCGCAGGGGTGTCTTGCTCAACGGCGTCGAGCTGATCCTCTGCGTCCTCAGCTTCCGACGGTGCTTTCTCCGCGGAGTTTGCGGGGGAGTCTTGCGGTTCCGCCGCAGAGGCTCGCACGGTCTTTTTGACAGCTTTCTTGGCTGATTTCTTCGCTGACTTCTTGGCGGTCTTCTTAGCCGTTTTCTTGGCAGTCTTTTTCGCCGTCTTTTTAGCTGTCTTCTTGGCGGTTTTCTTCGCCGTTTTCTTTGCCGTCTTTTTGGCGGTCTTCTTTGCAGGAGTAGATGCCTCGACAGACTTATCGTCCTCGCCGAGTGCCTGGTCTGAAGAATCAGTGGCTGCCACGTACGCCCTTTCGACTTACTACTTGATGGGAATAGCTCACCGCACCCGCACAGGGTGGCAATAGCATTAAGAAATGCTAGCGGGTGTAGGCCTTATGCAGGTCAGACACGCCCGAGAGCCATGCAATTTTGGATCGACCGCCCAGTATAGGCGATTTTTGCACAATGCCGGTAGATAGGGTTACTGCAACGGCGATTTTATGGCTCTAGGCCTTCTAATACCGCCATCGCTGCACCTACAATACCCGCACGATTTTGCAACTGTGCAGGCATTACGGGGGTATCAATAGTTAAGTGGGGGCCCCATTTGTGGAATTTGCGAGATATGCCACCCCCGATGAGGAAAGCCTGGGGATTAAATAATTTCTCGTATTCCTGCAGCACACGATTGAGCCGAGGCGCCCACTCCTTGTACTTCAGTCCTTCGCGTTCCTTGGCGGCGGAGGACGCAATCGCCTCGGCCTCGTCAGTTCCCACCATGAGGTGGCCAAGCTCAGTATTGGGGAAGAGCTGACCGTTGAGGAAGAAGGCTGACCCGATGCCGGTTCCCAGCGTCAAAAAGATGACGGATCCGGTTTTGGCCAACTCGTTTCCATACGCGACTTCCGCAAGGCCTGCGGCATCGGCATCATTTAAGACCACAAAGTCAACGTCTAGATAACGCGAAAACAACTCGGTGGTATCCACGCCTATCCACTCAGGTGAGATATTGGCAGCGGAGTGCACCGTGTGGTTCGACACCACCGAGGGCAAGGTGATGCCGACGGGCTTGTCCCACTCTTTTTCGCGCACAATTTGGGCGACCACCGTGGCTACCTCATGTGGTGTGGATGGCTGTGGGGTAGGGATCTTCAGCCGCGGGCCCACGAATTCACCGTTTTTGAGGTCGACTTCTGCGCCCTTAATGCCTGAGCCGCCGATATCGATGCCAAATGAGTGGCCAGTATGAGTAGTCATGCTCGCAAGTGTAGAAGAAGGCACAATGGTTGGCATGGATCATGACATAGATTTTCTGCAGCTGCGAGATTTTGCGGAATCTACCGCCGTGCGCGCGGCCGCACTTATCCGCACGCACCGCGCCGACTTGGTTGCTGGAGACGGTATTGCGGCACATACCCAGACAAAATCGAGCGCCGTCGACCCGGTGACGGAGGTCGATACCGCCACCGAGGAGTTTATTACGCGCACGATTAAGGAAAGCCGCCCTGGCGATGGCCTATTAGGTGAGGAAGGCGCGAGCTTCGACGGGACGACCGGGGTCAGGTGGATTGTGGACCCCATCGACGGCACGGTCAATTTCCTTTACGGCATTCCGGACTACGCGGTCTCCATCGGCGCGGAATACGATGGCCGCCTGGTAGCAGGCGCTGTGGTCAATGTGGCGCGGGGGCAGGTGTATTCCGCAGCGGCCGGCGAAGGTGCCACGGTTGCCACTGCGGATGGCACGCGGTCTTCGCTACGGTGCGGTGAACAAGATGACCCCGCGCTTTCCTTGGTTGCGACGGGATTTGGCTATGGCGCACAGCGGCGCAAGCAACAGGCGGAGCTGCTGACCAAGTTGCTGCCGCAGGTCCGCGATATCCGCCGCATTGGAGCAGCCGCCCTCGATCTGTGCCGCGTGGCCGAGGGGAGCGTAGATGCCTATTTTGAGCACGGCATTAACGCTTGGGATTTTGCCGCCGGTGCTCTCATTGCCCGCGAGGCGGGTGCGAAGGTCCATCACCCAGGGCTGGACAAGGGGTCCGCTGATGGTGAATTAACCTGGGCCGCGGGGGTGAATTTGGCACCCGCATTTGAGGATCTTTTGGCAGGACATGGCGCTAAGGAAGCGATGCGGGGGTGAAGGATCTTAGAATTTCTTAGCAGCGGGATGACATATCGGTGTTTGTCCTTTACTATGCGCGATCGATAAACAACTATTCCTAAAGCAAATCGACTTATAGGGGCGTGCAGTATGGCCACCGATTATGACGCACCGCGCCGCGGTGCAGAAGACGAACTTGAAACTGACTCTTTAGAGGGACTGAAAGCAGCTGAACCCGAAAGCAACGGCATGGATGACGATGGCGAAATCGTCGAAGCATTCCAACCGCCATCAGTTGACCTCACCGGCGAAGAGCTCAACGTACAGGTCGTTCCCCGTCAAGAAGACGAATTTACCTGCGGCTCCTGCTTTTTGGTCCAGTCCAATAAGCGTTATTCGCACGAAGAAGATGGCATGCCCATCTGTAAGGATTGTGCCTAAGCAGCCAGTATTGGCCTAGCTAGCCGTTACTGCGCACAACCCAAATAAAGATTCACCCCCGCCGCAGTTTGCACAGGCAAACGCGGCGGGGGTGAAGTTTTCCTTTTTAGCAGACACCCAATGTGCGCGGGACCTAACTCCCTGGGACTTCTCTTTTCGGGGGCAGGCCCCCTCAGCTATCCTGTTCTATCTAAGGCTGCTCGTCATTGCTCTTCTTATCCGGTGTGCTCCCTTGCTTTCGTCGCTTCTCCCATAGATATCGACGAACCAAGAAGATGGGCAGCACTAGAACGAAGTAAAAAGCCATGTATCCCACTACATGAAGGACGATGCCGTCAGAGCTCACTTCGCTCCAAGAGACTCCTTCCACGTTGGAGGAGGACACTCCCCGCCAACCGGTTACTTGACTGACGTAGAATTCAGCGATGACCATGAGCGGCAGTATCACGAAGGAAAACCACCACGGAGGTATCCAGGGTTTCCCATCTTTCTGAGTTCTGCCTAAAGCTCCTCCGAAACCCATGAAGCTTAAGCGTGCTGCTCCGGTAGGAAGGCGCGGAGCAGTTGGTCTGGATCTTTCGAGGCAATGAGCCAATATGGGGTGTCATCCTCAGGATCATTGAGGACCATCATGGCGTGCTCGTCAATCCAGGCATGAGAGACCAAGAATGCGGCCGGATCGAATTGCGGGCCCAGCGCGTTATGGCGAGCAGACTTTGGAACGGTAATCGAACGAGAGACAACCTCATTGGGTAGCTGTGCGTCTTTGACGAGCAGCCACCGCGTTCCATCTTCATCTTGTTCTACTTGAACAACGGTCCCAGACCACGTGATGAGCACCCAGATAGCGATGGCGCCGAGCAGGACTGCGGGAATGATGGTCCACCACACAGAGCGGTTGAGACCTGCCGTAGCTGAGGTTAAAGCCACAACGATGGCTGCAAAAATCCAGAAGTACCACGGCACCCATTGGCGTTCGCGATACAACACTTTCGGGGCAGCGGGTTGAGGAGCAGAAATATCAGACACGCCTAGGCATTCTAGTCCACTCCACGCACAGAATGAACCGACTGGGGCAGGTAGGATTGGCTAAGTGACTGATTCGAATTCGCTACCGCAGGAACAAACGCCAGTAGGAGACGTCAAAATTAAGCGCCTCGATAAAGAGCTGCCGATGCCATTTCGGGCGCATCGGGGTGACGCCGGCGCCGATCTTTACGCTGCCGAGGCGCTTACCCTCCAACCTGGCGAACGCGCCCTCGTCGGCACCGGTATTGCCATGGCCTTGCCGCTGGGCACCGTGGGATTAATTCACCCGCGATCCGGACTGGCAGCTAAACATGGGCTGTCCATTGTCAATACGCCGGGTACCGTGGATGCTGACTACCGCGGGGAGATCAAGGTGTGCCTGATTAACCACGATCCCCACACCCCGATCGAGATCGAGCGCGGCATGCGCATCGCTCAACTCGTGGTACAGCGCGTAGAACTAATGGATTTTAGCGAAGTAGAAGACTTGGATGAGACCGTCCGCGGTACCGGCGGCTACGGATCAACCGGCGTATAGGAAGGATTACAAAATGGGCATTTGGCCATTTGGCAAAAAGAAAAACGATGACGGCCGGAAAGAAGAGCCGGAAAACCCTCAACAATCGCAGCCACAAGAGCCTGCCGCTGATTCCGCAGGATCGGCTTCGGCTGAATCGAGTTCCTTTGCATCCGTAAAAGATACGGCTGCCGACGCCGCCGCAGCCTCGGGACAGGTGCCAACGGAGTTTGCCCACGACGCCGTAAATGGCGAAACCGGCCCCTTTGATGGCGATTCCGTCAATATCGAAGACTTTGACTTCTCTGATTCTTCCATCGGAATCTTGGACCTTGGCTCGATGCGCATCCCGCTGCCAAAGGATTCCCAAGTCCAGGTAGAAATGGGCGAACAAGGCCCGAAGATGCTGCACATTGTCACGAAGGCGGGCCGTATTACTCCCGTTGCCTTCGCAGCGCCGCGAAAGCCTGGCCAGTGGGCAGAATCCGTGGAAGAAATCAAGGAAGGCATGAGCCGCGATGGGCTATCCGTCACCACGGAGCAAGGCCCTTGGGGGCTGGAGATCGTCGGCAAGAATGACAACGGTCAGCTCCGCGTCATTGGCGCCGAAGGCCCGCGGTGGATGATGCGCTTGACTCTTGCGGCACCTACCGGCCTTGAAGAGGATTTGGCGCAGATCGCGCGCGATGTAGCATCGCGCACCTTTGTCTACCGCGGTGAGGATCCTATTTTGGCGGGCAACGCACTGCCGGTCATCATGCCCAAGCAGCTGGTGGAGCAGGTCAAACAAGCCATGGAAAAGCGCCAGCAGGAACAAGCAGGCGCAAATTCCCAGGCGCAGGCGGCCCAAGGCCACCCAGAAAACGGGGTAGGCGGCCCCGATCCCGCAGCTGAGGCGGAAGCCGAAAAGCAGCTGCGCGATTTGGGCGCGCAGCCACGCAAGGGGGAGAATGAATCTCCTACACATGACAAAGACAAGGGGTCTAACCCCGATTCCGATAAGTAAGTAAAGCAGAACGCTACGTGAGTAACTCTTTGCCGGAGCCGCAGGCTCCTCAGCTAGGCGACGACCAGGACCGCGATAATGAGCCAACTCTGTTGGAACAAATGGGAGGCCTTCCCGGCCTGGTTGCGGCCACGTTGCCCATTGTCGTCCTTATTCCAGTTAATAGCCTTTACGGCCTTACCCCAGCGCTCATCTCCGCGCTGGGTGTGGCGGTAGTGATCGCGATCTGGCGCATTGTTCGCAAACAGACCATCCAGCCGGCCATTTCTGGCCTTATCGGGGTGGCCATTTGCGCCGCCATCGCCTGGTTTACCGGCGATGCCAAAGGCTACTTCTTATACGGCATTTGGATGTCGCTGGCCCTGTTTATCGCCGCGGCGCTATCCATCCTTTTCCGGTGGCCGGCCGTTGGCGTTATCTGGAAGGGCTTGAACGGCGATGATATGGCCTGGCAAAAGGTAAAGCTTGCGCGCAGGGCGTATTCCATCGCCACCGCTGGGTGGGCCGTCATCTTCTTGGCGCGGTTTATCATCCAGCGGGCGATTTATGATGCTGGGGAGACGACCGCCTTGGGCATTACCAGGATCGTCATGGGCTGGCCCTTGACACTGTTGGTGACCGCATTAACCGTGTGGATGGTGCGCCGCGCAGATGCCGCAGTAGAAGCGGCAGAAAATGCCGGGCTTGCCACAAGTTCAGATCGCAGTACACAAGAGTTCGAGGCAGAAAATGAATGAGCCAGCACTATCTCGCGGAGACACCCTGGAAGTCACCATCGACCGCATGGCGCATGGTGGACTTGGCATTGGCCACGCCCCGGACGGGCGCGTCGTCTTTGTCCCTCGGGCTTTTCCGGGGGACACGGTCCGCGCAACCGCGGGTAAGGTGAAAAAGTCCTTTATCAAGGGCGAGCTCGATAGCATAGTTGCTGCGGGTGAGCTGCGCGTACCCAGTAGCTGTCCCGCAGCAGAGCTAGGCGCCGGGTGCTGCGATTTTGCCGAGTTGGATCCCGCAGCGGAACCAGCCATCGAGATGGGCGTTCTCCGCGAACAGTTGCGCCGCAGCGGCATAGAAGGGCTCGAATCCCTCGCTATTGAACAACACGACCTGCCGCCGGTACGAGGCTGGCGGACGAGGGTCCGGTTGGGCGTCGACAAGCAAGGCCGCGCCGGATTGCGGAAGTACCGCTCGAATGAGCTGGTGACTTCTGTCGGTTGTACCCAATTAGCAGATGGCTTGATTGATGGTTTGGTAGGCGACGGTGCGCGGCGTTTTACCCCGGGGGCTGAAATTGTCGCGGTTCTCGATGGCGCGGGTAACCGGCATGTGGTGGAAACACGTAAGGCCCCGCGGGGCAGGCGCGTGGAGACCATTCGCGAGGTCATCGAGGGCTCTGGCACCGTGGTCGAACACGTCAATGGCCGCGTGTTTTCCTTTCCTGCCACGGCCTTTTGGCAAGCGCATGTGGCGGCGCCGGAACTCTATAGCGCTGTGGCGGGGCAGTGGCTGGCCGGCCGGGATTACCAGCACAAGACCGCCTGGGACTTGTACGGCGGGGTCGGATTATTCGCGCCCGCGTTGTCTGATGCCACCGGTGGAAAAGTCATTTCCGTGGACTATTCGCCCGCGGCAACGGCGTCTACACAGCCGGGGCTGCGCGATATCGATATCGCAGTAAAATCCGCCAGGGTAGAACAAGTTGCAGCGCAATTGCCCCAACCTGGTGCCGTGGTGCTCGATCCGCCGCGAACTGGGGCGGGCGAGCAGGTTATCCGCGCCGTGGCGGGGGCAAAGCCGCAGGCCGTGGTGCATGTGGGATGCGATCCTGCCACCTTTGCCCGCGATCTATCCCTGTGGCACCGCGCTGGGTACAAGCCTGAGAAAATGGCGCTAATCAATGCCTTTCCTGGCACCCATCACTTTGAGGTTATCGCTCTTATTACCCCAGATAAGGAAGCGAATAAGTCGGCGCAGGACGCCGTTTAACGCGAAAATACCTCGCCTGAAGTATAGAGCCGATATAAAAGAAAATACGGACCACGGGTACGGTGGATAGGAAGAACTAAGCACAGAAGGAGTTGAAGGCCGCTCCATGACTATCTTGGATACCATAAACTCGCCGCAAGACCTGAAGGCACTGCCTGCAGATAAGTTGGAGGAACTTGCGGCGGATATTCGCCAGCGCCTCATCGATAAGGTATCGGTGACCGGTGGGCACTTGGGGCCCAATTTGGGCGTGGTGGAATTGACCATTGCGCTGCACCGGGTCTTTGATTCCCCGCGCGAGCCCATCATCTTCGATACCTCCCACCAGTCTTATGTGCACAAGATGCTCACTGGCCGCACGGCCCAATTCGATACCCTGCGCCAAAAGGGCGGCCTGTCCGGTTATACGGACCGCGGTGAGTCCGAGCACGACTGGACAGAATCCTCGCATGCTTCCGCCTCGCTATCGACGGTGGATGGACTCTCTAAGGCCTTCAAGATTCGCGGGGAAGGCCACCGCAACGTCATCGGCATCGTCGGCGATGGCGCCTTGACCGGCGGCATGTGCTGGGAAGCGCTCAATAATATCTCTGAAGATAAAAAGCGCAATGCGGTCATCGTGGTCAACGACAACGGCCGCAGCTATTCGCCCACGATTGGCGGCATTTCTGAAAACCTGGGGCGCATTCGTTCCCAGCACGGCTACGACGAGCTCATGGAGCAGGGCAAGCGCCGCCTGAAGTCCATGGGGTGGGTAGGCGAGCGTGCCTTTGATGCACTCCACGCCATGAAGGAAGGCGTCAAGTCCACCGTCTTGCCCACGGAGATTTTCCCTGAGCTGGGCATTAAATACATTGGTCCCATTTACGGCCATGACATCGATGGTTTGGTGCATGCGCTTTCCTATGCCCGCGATTATGAGGGCCCCATCATCGTGCATGTGGTCACGGAAAAAGGCCACGGGTTCGCGCCTGCGGTCAATGAGCCGAAGGATCAGATGCACTCGACGGGCGCTATCGACCCAGTGACCGGCGTTGCCAAGGGCACCAAGCAGCCGGGGTGGACGGCCGCATTTTCTGAAGAATTGATTGCGGCGGCGGAAAAGCGCGATGACATCGTTGCAATCACCGCAGCCATGGCGGGTCCTACGGGGCTGGCCCCCTTCCAGGAGCGCTTCCCGGATCGGTTCTTTGACGTGGGCATCGCCGAGCAGCATGCGATGGCCTCTGCCTCCGGTTTGGCTTTGGGTGGGATGCACCCCGTGGTGGCTGTGTATTCCACGTTCCTCAACCGGGCCGTGGATCAAGTCATCATGGATATTGCCTTGCTCAAGCTGCCGGTGACCATCGTGCTCGACCGCGCCGGTGTGACGGGCTCTGATGGCGCCTCCCACAACGGCATTTGGGATATGTCCTTAATGAGCATCGTCCCAGGTATGCACATCGCCGCCCCGCGCGATGGTGCGCGCCTGCGCGAGCTCTTCCACGAGTCGCTGGACATTGATTCTGGGCCCTCGGTTGTCCGGTTCCCCAAGGGAAACTTGCTGCCCGATATGGAAGCCGTGGATACGCTTGCCGATGGCGTCGATATCCTCTACTACGGCGAGGCCGACGCGGGCGAAGATATCCCCGAGGTCCTCATCGTTTCTATCGGTGCGATGTCCGCGCGCAGCATCAAGGCAGCGCAAGAGCTGGAGAAGCAGGGTCTTAACGTCACGGTTATTGACCCACGGTGGGTCGCCCCGGTGGCTAGTTCCGTTATCGCTATGGCGGCAGATCACGATCTGGTGGTGACGGTAGAAGACGGCCTCATTCGCGGCGGCATCGGGTCCATGATTGCTGAGGCTCTTGGCGCGGCCGAGGTGGATACCCCAGTCCGCCGCCTCGGCGTTCCTGGGTATTTCCCCAAGCACGGCTCCCGCGGCGAGGTATTGGAAGAGTTCGGCCTAAGCCCAGAGCTCATTTCTGCATCGATTACCGAGTGGGTAGAAAACCTGACCGCTTAATGCGGCTGGGAAAATAGGCTCGCGATCAACGCTGGTGCAACGAGGTTCACCTGCCACGACCGCGCGCCTTCGTGCTCTAGGAAGGCGGGCACGTCGCCTGGCTGGCTGATGGTTCCGCTCCCGCCAATGGCCGCCCACACGGTGGCGCGGAGGATAGCGGGGCGAAGCAGCAGCTCCGATGGCAACCCGAGTTCTTCGGCGATATTCCCAACGGCGGCGCGGATCTGCTGATACTCCTCCCACAGTTCTGGATACTCCCTGGACCACACCGATTTTGAAGGAACGGTTCTTTCCTCATGAAGCGGGCCCGGGCGCCCGCGCGGTGGAATATTCTGGGACTTCTGCACGGCCAGCAACCAGCGGTGCGCGACGCCTTTGCTCCGCCGCGGAAACCCCTTGATGCGGGTGAGCTGCGGCTGCGTGCTGGGCTGGATCCGGGCTATCTCTACCAGTACCTTATTGGGCAGCACGCGCCCCGGCGCGGTATCGGTTCGCCGGCTAATATCATCGCGCAGTTTCCACAAAGACTGAGCCGCGGCGCGCTGCTTCCCATTCTTTAAGCTCGATACTCCCTTGATATCGCGCCAAGAGCCTGGCTGCGGGGCGGTGTCGTGTGCATGCTTGGCGACGATCGCCGCGCACTCCTCCAGCATCCACTCCAGCTTTTCTTGTTCAGCCAAGATATCGCGCAGCGTCGTGGCTAGTTCCAGCAGGAGCTCGACATCGAGCGCGGCATAAGCGCGCATTTCTTCACTCAACCGCGGGATGGACCAGTCATCGTCGCCGTGGCCTTTCTCCAGCTGGACATCGAAAAGCTCCGCGATAATGGCGCCCAAATTGGTGCGGTGAAAGCCGGCAAACCGGGCGGCTAATTCCGTATCGAAGATGGTGCCGGGGAAAAGCCCCAACCACCCAAGAGAGGGGAGATCCGAGGGGGCGGCGTGAATGATCCAGTGCTGCCCATTGAGCACTGGGGCCAGCGCCTGGGTTAACTCCGCGCGGTGGCCTTCTGGGGCGAAGAGCATCGTCCCAGCGCCGCGCCGACGTATCTGGATGAGAAAGGCGCGGTCATCATATCGGTAGCCTGAGGCGCGCTCGGTATCGATGGCAAAGGCCCCGGTACCCGCCTGCAACCGCGCGGCGGCCTCGGCAAATTCCGCCGGGGTGGATAAAACCTTCGGAATACCCTCTTTCGGACGCTCCCGAAATTCCACCATCTTAGCGGCCGAGCTCAGTAACGCCTTCAGGCGGCAGGCCCGCGACGTTGGCTAATACTTGTGCAAAGGCCTGCACGTGCGGTGCTAAATCTAGTCCCTCCGCTGTCCACGAAGCGCGCATTTCAATCTGATAAGCGCGCGGGGGACCGCCGATCTCCCCGAAGCGGACCGAGGCGGTGGAGGTGACGGTGCCGCCGAGGTTGGTAAGCTCTGCACCCTCTTTTTCTAAGCCTTCATTGAGCCACTGCCAGGCGACGTCCGGCAGCAGCGGATCTCCTGCAACCGAATCATCCATATCGGCCTGGATATACGCCACCAAGCGCATAGCGCCCTCCCAGGCCTCTTCTGCACCCGGGTCATGGAGGAGGATGAGGCGTCCGAAGGCATCGCCCTCTGAATCGGTGGCAATTATATCGGGCTCCTCTTCCGTGCCCACCTCGAGGCCAATGGCGTGGCTAAAGGGGGCTAGCCGCTGCGGTGGGCGAATGGACCCGAGGCTAATCTCAGGGCGAAGAGTGGCCGCGTGCATGGACTCTACCGCCTGAGTAAAAGCCGGTGGCGTCGTCGGCTCTTGTGCCTCATCGTTGCGGCGTAGGGAGGTAAAGGTTGCGCCATCTCCGGAGTTGCCTCCGGCATTCTTACCGGCGCTGGGCGTGGTCGATTCGGAATTACTCACCTTGATAAAGCTATAGTTTCGCTACCTTGAGCTGGCGGAGGCGCGCCGATAGTGGGAGGCACACAGGGGAGAGGGATGACAATCGGTGTAACTCCAACTTATGATGGATTTGTCCGAATATTCGAATAAGCTTCTGCAAAGGAGAAGGCAATGGCGAAGCTCGATTTCAAGGAACTCAACGAGGTACAGCAGTACTCCCAACACGCCGTTTTTAAGGTGATCCCAGGCGGCCTGGGCACCGAGCGCGAGGAGATCATCTCCCAAGCCCAAGAATTCTTTGCGGAGCTAGAAAAGGACAATAAGGTCACCGTTCGCGGCGTCTACGATCTGACCGCGATGCGCGATTCCGCAGACTTCATGATCTGGTGGCACGCCGAGGAATTTTCCGATATCCAAAAGGCCTTTGGCGATTTCCGCCGAGAGACCACTTTGGGCCAGGTAAGCGAGGTGACCTGGATTGGAAACGCCTTGCACCGGCCGGCCGAGTTCAATAAATCCCACCTGCCTTCCTTCATCATGGGGGAAGAGCCCAAGGAGTGGATTTCCGTCTACCCATTCGTGCGTTCGTATGACTGGTACACGATGGAAGAAGAAAAGCGTCGCCGCATCCTGATGGAACACGGCATGCAGGCACGCGACTACCCCGACGTGCGCGCCAATACGGTGCCGGCATTCGCGCTCGGTGACTACGAGTGGGTGCTAGCCTTCGAGGCCGACGAGCTGCACCGCATCGTGGACCTGATGTACAAGATGCGCTATACCGAAGCCCGCCACCACGTTCGCGAGGAAATTCCTTTCCACACCGGACGCCGCGTAAAAGACATCGCGGAACTCATCAAGGTTCTGCCTTAAGTCTTGATACAAAACAGCGCTGGGGGCAGCCTTTATAGGTGCTCCCAGCGCTGTCATTTCATCTCACTGCGCGGAGTAGTGAAATCCTAGTTTTCCTCGACGGGCTTTTCTTCCAAGTTCAAGGAAATTGAGTTGATGCAGTAGCGCAGGTCGGTCGGGGTATCGTAGCCTTCGCCTTCGAAAACGTGACCCAAGTGGGACTCGCAGTTGGCGCACAGAACCTCGATGCGGCGCATGCCCAGGGAGTTATCTTCTCGCTCGATAATCTTGTCACCGGCTAGCGGGGAGAAGAAGGACGGCCAACCGCAGTGGGAATCAAACTTCTCGGTGGAACGGAATAGCTCCTCGCCGCAGGCCTTGCAGGAGTAGACACCTTCCGTGGTGGTGTCGGTGTATTTGCCCACGTGCGGTGGCTCCGTGCCAGCTTCGCGCAATACGTAATATTCTTCGGGGCTAAGGCGCTTTTGCCAGTCGGCATCAGCAATGAGCTTAAAATCAGTCATGACTTTAAGTTTAATCCTTTATTTGCGTGGCACGCCACCATCCGGCAACGCAGGCGAAGGTGATGACGATGAGCAGGCTCCACCCCACGGTGCCGGAGAAGAAGTTCATCCACCGCCCAGCATCCGGGTGCGCGTGCGACGTCCACGACACAGGCGCCAAGAACAGGAACGCGGCCACCCATGCGCCCACTGAGTGAAAGACGGAGCGCGGCAGGACCACGGTGAATATTAGCGGGAATAGCCACATTGAATAATATTGCTGTCCTAGCGAGGACAAGAAGAAGATCCCCACCATAATCGCGCCACTCGTCGTCAGCGCCCAAAACACCGGTTCGGATTGTCGCCACCGCAGTAGCCCAAGCACCGCGCAGCCGACCAAAGCGGCAAAGATTATCCACACCACCCAGTAGAGGACGGGGCTAAATTCCACATAGGCGCGTAATCCCGCCCAGGAGGAATTGGCATAATCGCGGGTCGTGGACAGATAGGGCACAAGCTTGTCCAGGTAACCGCTTGCACCGGGCACCAGCGGCCACGCGAGGACGTTAAGCACCACCGGAATCCCCAGCCCCGCGAGGAGGTTGCGCCACTGCAGTTTGACTAGGGGTAAGAAGAGGAGGGGCGCGAATTGGGGCTTAATCAAAATGGCTAGCCCAATGGCTATACCGGAAACCCACGCGAGCTGCGGGGTGCGTTCTGCTTCTATAAAAGCCCACAGGAAAAACGCCATGCAAAATAAGAGCACACCGTTGATATTGGTAAACGCCAAAGTATTGGTGACAGATTCCGTGGCGAAGGCTAAAGCAATTGAGACCGGAAAGATCGGTGAGGTGAGCTTTCTACCTACCACGTGGGTCAGTAGCGCCAGTGCGGCGATAATGGCAACCGCGTTGACCACGATGAAAAGGCCGCGCGCTGGGCCGAAATCGAGCCACGCTAAAGGCGATAAGAAGAGCGTGGCGCCCGGGGTGTAGAGATACAACGGATCCACATGGTTATAGGCCTGCTCATACACCGGAATACCGTCAACCATGCGCCTTAGCGCGCTATAGACCGTCGTGAAATCATCAGTCAGCGTCCCATTGCGCGCGACGATGAAAACGCGCTGAATGACGAGGAGAACGGCAATAGGCCATGCGGCGGCGTTTATTCGAGCAGACACGACCTTTTAGTCTACGGGTTCAGACGCGCGCGAGTATCGCAGAAACACCGTGCTATCAGTATCTGCAGCAATATTTTCTAGGTGCATTCGGCGGTGGGAGTGCGTGCCATGAAAGGTAGCCACGGGCTTTTCCACGCCGGTGGACAGGTGGGGATCCAAGGTGAGATACATCTGGTCGATGGCATCGACATGCACCAGCTGGCCGAGCATTCCTGGCCCACCCTCGCAGAGGATGCGTTGAAATCCACGCTCCCGCAATACGCGGAGATAGTCCTGCATGGTGCCTTCACCTGCATCGATTACCTCTGCGCCTGCCGCCTCAAGGGGGCCTTGCCTTGTGGAGACCTCCGGGTTCTGCAGCGCCGCGTGGGGGACAAGGAAGATCGGGGCGGTGGTGAAGTAGGTTAAGAATTTCGAGTTCGGATCAAACTTCAAGCTTTGCGTGGGTACGGCAATGGGGGCGGGAGGCGAATCGGGAGAGTGTTGCTCTACTCCCGAATAATCTTCTGACCTGACCGTTTGCCCACCCACAAAAACAACGTCCGCCCAGCCACGCAGGGCCTGGAAAAGCTTTCCATCGGTGTCATTGCCCATGGCCTCAGAAAGGTCGTTGATGGTGGCAGACCCGGTGAGGGTAGAAACCATATTGGCCCGGAGGGCGGGTAGGTCAGTGGGCTCGGGCCCTAAAAGCGAAGCTATGTCCATGTCCTGCCAGTGTAATGGTTGTGCGAGCCTGAAGGGTCCCGTTAATTACACCAGCCGAATGAGTACAACACCGGTTAAGAGGAGGGCAATGCCAAGGACCTGGCGGGATTTAATGGGGGCGCCGCTTACGTGGTCAATGATGAGCGAGCCCAACATCGAGCCAAGCAGGCCGGCGACGACGGTGAGGCCAGTACCAATCTGCGGAACGAGGGCGGCGTTGCCGAAGATGAAAAGCGCGCCCAATACACCGCCTATCCACATCCACCACGGGTTGGGTTTTCCTTCTGGGCGCTCGATGCGGGGGCGCCAACGCAACACGATATTGACGATGACCAGGGCGGTAACGCCGACGGCGAAAGATACCAGCGCAGCGCTGACCGGAGAGCCCGTGACCTGGCCCAGATGTCCGTTGATAGCGGATTGGCTGGCGGTAAAACAGCCAAAGATAAACCCGGCAAGCCGCCAGAGCCACAGGGCGGTCGCGGAATCCTCACTACTTGTTGCCGCGCTCGGGGTAGCTACCACTGCAATCACGCCGACAAGCACGATAATGGCACCGATGGCGCGCACTGCCGTGAGGGAAGATTGAGGGGACTCGAAGAGTCCGAAGTGGTCAACTATAAGGCCCATGATGACTTGCCCAGCAATGGGTAAGACCACAGTCTGTACCGCGCCTAAGTGTGGAAAGAGAAGAATATTTCCGGTCAGAGCCACAACTCCCAGCAAACCGCCGAACCAAATCCAGAGTGGTTCATCAAAAGCCTGCGCAATGCCGTAATCCCCGCCGGTAATGGCCGTGGCCACGATAAGCAGGGTGACCGTTCCCACGGCGAAGGAAATCATCGAGGAGGAAAACGGGGTACCGGTGGAGGCGCGAAGGCGGGTATTGACCAGCGTTTGTATCGGTAAGACCAGACCAGCAAGAATTCCCAAAAGTATCCACAACACGAGTGGACACTTTACTCAGATAAGACAAAAAGCCCACTTGAATGGGAAAGCCCACCTAAGCGAAGAAAATTAAGCTTAAGTGGGCGGTGGTGGTCCTAACTGGGATTGAACCAGTGACCTTTCCGGTGTGAACGGAACGCTCTCCCACTGAGCTATAGGACCTTGCGGGGGATAAATTTACACCCGGTGCGTTCCATTTTCCTAATTGGCTGGATGGAGGGCGTGGAAGATGGGGGTTAAAGATGAAAGGCCTAGTAAGGCTGACGCGCGGGTTAAATGACACCTCTGCAATTCACAGCGCCGATAAGTGAGTGATTTACGCCGCGCAATAGGTGTGCTGGGCTGGGGATTTGGAAACTGGCAGGGAGCACGATAATGTTTGTTCACGCACCGCAAAGCATGAAGCACTGCGGCGCGATGCGGATGTAGCGCAGTTGGTAGCGCATCACCTTGCCAAGGTGAGGGTCGCGAGTTCGAGTCTCGTCATCCGCTCCACACTTTTCTAGAGGGTATTATGCCACCGAGGAAAGTGGAACTAAATGAATAGCGCGCGATTAGCTCAGTGGGAGAGCGCTTCCCTGACACGGAAGAGGTCACTGGTTCAATCCCAGTATCGCGCACAAGGACTTTGTCCTAGAAACCGGGCCTGGTTTCGCATGCGGATGTAGCGCAGTTGGTAGCGCATCACCTTGCCAAGGTGAGGGTCGCGAGTTCGAGTCTCGTCATCCGCTCCAGCACTGTATTGTGTGAGGCGGTATCGCCACGGTGGAATGGCCGAGTGGTGAGGCAACGGTCTGCAAAACCGTGCACACGGGTTCGATTCCCGTTTCCACCTCAACTTAATGCCTCTTTGGGCATTGGGCGCGATTAGCTCAGTGGGAGAGCGCTTCCCTGACACGGAAGAGGTCACTGGTTCAATCCCAGTATCGCGCACAAGGACTTTGTCCTAGAAACCGGGCCTGGTTTCGCATGCGGATGTAGCGCAGTTGGTAGCGCATCACCTTGCCAAGGTGAGGGTCGCGAGTTCGAGTCTCGTCATCCGCTCCATTCAAGCCGCCTTGTTAGCAAGGCGGCTTTTTTGTATCTGGCACACCCCACTCTTCTGAAGTGATGGAGATCGCAGACTTTTTCGCTTCGGTGCGGAACTATAGAGATACTGTTACCGACTATTGAAGAGACACACTGATGACCACGATTGTCACCAAGCCATTCGGTGGGATTAGGATGTCTTTGCATGCACACGCAAAATTCAGAACTGAAGGAGCTGAAAATGAGCCATCGCGTACCTTGGTTGCGCCGCACGGCAGTGGCAGTGGGAGCTACCGCGCTTATCGTCGGCGGATCCGCACCCGTAGCACTGGCGCACGATTCCGTCGTGGGCGGAACTGTGAAGGAGGGCGACCAGCTCGAGGAGTTTCCTGAGGAAATCACCTTGGAGTTCTCCGGCATTCCAAAGGACCAGTTCAACACCTTTGCGGTAACCAATAAGGACACTGGGGAACAGATCTTTAGCCAGGAGCCGGAGCTAGATGAACGCGATCTGACGATCACGACTCCAGATGATGTCGATCCCGGCCCAGGTAACTACCAGGTGGGTTACAACATCACCTCCTCGGATGGACACGCCACGCGCGGTGGGGTCTCATTTACGGTCACAGGTGGGGATAGCGATGACGCTTCCTCCACCGACGCTGCAGATGCAGATGGAGCTGCAGATTCTTCGAGCGATATGCCCACCTCGGTGAAAATCATCCTGGGAGTGGGCGGTGTGCTGGCCATAGCGGCCGTTCTGGCTTTGTTGATCGCAAAAACCCGTCGAAACGACTCGAAAGGTCACAAATAATGACGAAGAAAATTTCCCGCCTGATTGCCGGCGTATCCCTCAGTGCCGTGGTTCTTGCCGGTTGCTCCCCAGATAACGAGAACGATTCCAGCAACTCGGACTCGACTTCAGCTGCATCTTCGACTGCAGAAGCCAGCGAATCCACTGCGGCAGCGGATAAGGACCTGACCTTCGAGGACGCCGTTGTCCGCGCCAACGAAGACAAGGATATGACCGCCATCTTCGGTACGTTGGTCAACCACTCGGATAAAGACATCGAGATCGCCGGTTTCTCCACGAGCCTGGACGCAGAGATGAACCAGATTCACGAGACCGTCGATGGCCAGATGCGCGAAAAGTCCAGCCCCTTGGTTGTCAAGGCCGGCGAGAGCCACGAGCTTGCTCCTGGCGGCGACCACTTCATGCTGATGGGCATGAAGGAGGGCATCATGCCTGGTGATTCCCTCGAGATGACGGTCACCCTGTCTGACGGCGAGGAGCTTGACCTGGGCACCATCCAGGCCCGCACCATGGGCGCTGGCGATGAGGACTACGGCGACATGGAGGGCATGGACCACGGTCACGCGGGCCACGATCACTCCGATCACGCCGGCCATGACCACTCCGGTCACGATCACTCTGGCCACGACCACTCCAGCAAGGACGACGAGAAAGAAAACCACAAGCACTAATTATGACGGGATTCAGCAGAAGGGGATTTCTCACCGGCGCTGCAGTGTCTACCAGCGCCATTGCGCTGGTGGGATGCAACTCGGATAAATCAACACCACACGCTCAAGCGGAGGAGCAGCCCCCGCTTGCCGATGCCACCGTGGCTTTCGACGGCCCACACCAGGCCGGCATTGACACGCCGGAGCAAGCGCACCTGAACTTGGTGGGCTTTGATCTTAAAGAGGGCATCGGCAAGCAGGGCTTTGCCCGGCTGATGAAGCTGTGGACTGAGGACGCGCGAGCGCTGTGCACGGGCCAGCCGCCGTTGGGGACCTTGGAACCGGAAATGGTGCGCCAGCCTGCGAACCTCACCATTACGTGTGGGCTGGGCGAGCGCATTTTCTCCCTGCTGGGCGTGGATAAGCCGGAGTGGCTTGGCGATGTCCGTGCCTATTCCCGCGACCAATTAGAAGACAAGTGGGGCCAAACTGACATCGTCCTGCAAATCTGCAGCGATGACCCGCTGATGAATACTTATGCGCTCCGGCACATGGTGCGCTCAGGCGAGCACTATGCCGAAGTTAGCTGGCTGCAGCAGGGCTTTATCAACGCCTACGGCAGCCACGAAAAGGGTGCGACCGCGCGCAATATGTTTGGCCAAAAAGATGGCACCGTAAACCCGCGCGGCGATGAACAATTCGCGGAGCAGGTCTGGATCGAGGATGGCCCGAAGTGGCAGCAGGGTGGTGCGGCCATGGTGGTGCGCCGCATCCGCATGAACCTCGATACCTGGGAAAAGCTGGACCGCTCCTCCCGCGAAAATGCGGTGGGGCGCAAGCTGGAAAATGGGGCACCGCTTACGGGTGATAAGGAATTCGATGAGGCGGACTTTAAGGCCACGGATGAGTATGGCCTGCCCGTCATTGATAAGAACTCCCACATGGCGCGCGCGACTGCGCCCAAGGACCACCCGGAGCAAAAGATCTTGCGCCGCCCCTATAATTACGAGCTGCCGCCGGATGACAAGGATGGCCAACTATCCAATATTGGCCAGATTTTCATCTGTTACCAGCAGGATCCCACCAAGCAATTCGAACCCATCCAGGCGCGCCTTGATGAGGCGGACCTGTTGAATGAGTGGCTTACCCACATCGGTTCGGCGATGTATTTCTGCCCTCCGGGAACTAAAGGCAGCGATGGCAAAGAAACGTGGTGGGCGGAATCGCTTTGCACGCATGCTGGCCTGTAGAATGACGATCCGTAAATTTAACTAGTGGATGCGGCCAGGTATGCCGTATCTGCGTGAGCGCAAAAAGGAGCGCGAATATGGCGGAACTTATTCCCGCAGCACCGGTAAATTACGAATCCTTCACCGTGCCAGCCGGGCAAGCGGTTGGTGCGGCCCTCCGCGAGCTGAACCTGCCCAATAAGGGCCCAGAGGCGGTCGTGGTAGTCCGCGGCGTGGACGGTACCTTGTATGACCTTTCGCATACCCCGGATGAGGAATCGACATTTGTCCCGGTAGCCGCCTGTGAGGAAGATGGCCGCGCCGTCATTCGCCACTCCTGCGCCCACGTCATGGCCCAGGCCGTGCAGGCCGAGTTCCCCGGCACCAAGCTGGGCATTGGCCCGTCCATTGAGAACGGCTTCTACTTCGATTTCCAGACCGCCGAGCCCTTCACCCCGGAGGATCTCAAGAACCTGGAAAAACGGATGAAGAAGATCATCAAGGGCGGCCAGCGCTTCGAGCGCCACACCTATGCCTCCACGGCAGAGGCGGAACAGGCCTTGCAGGATGAGCCCTTCAAGCTGGAGCTTATCCAGGACAAGGGCAATGTGGACCCGGACTCCGACGAGGCCGCCGAGGTGGGCGCTGGCGATCTGACGCACTATGACAATGTGAACCCGCGCACCAATGAGGTGGAATGGTTCGACCTGTGCCGCGGCCCGCACGTTCCCACCACGAAATACATTCCGGCCTTTGCCCTGACTCGCTCGTCTGCCGCCTACTGGCGCGGCGATCAGGCCAACGCCGGCCTGCAGCGAATCTACGGCACCGCCTTTGAGTCCAAGGATGCACTGGCTGCCTACCAGACCATGGTGGAAGAGGCAGAAAAGCGCGACCACCGCCGCTTGGGCCAAGAACTGGATCTCTTCTCCTTCCCGGATGAAATCGGTTCCGGTTTCCCCGTATTCCACCCCAATGGCGCGACCGTGCGCATGGAGATGGAAAACCACTCCCGCAACCGCCACGTGCAGGCGGGATACTCCTTTGTCAATACCCCGCACATCACAAAGGGCGACCTCTTCCGTAAATCCGGCCACCTTGATTTCTACTCCGATGGCATGTTCCCGCCGATGCAGCTCGATGGCGAGTACGACGCCGAGGGAAATACCGTCAAGGAGCCGCAGGACTACTATGCCAAGCCGATGAACTGCCCGATGCACAACCTGATCTTTGCATCCCGCGGCCGTTCTTACCGCGAGCTGCCGTTGCGCCTGTTTGAATTCGGCACGGTCTACCGCTACGAAAAGTCCGGCGTGGTGCATGGCCTGACGCGTGCGCGCGGCTTTACCCAGGACGATGCCCACATTTACTGCACCGAAGAGCAGTTGGAAGAAGAACTCACCCAGGTCCTGGACTTCATCATCTCGCTGCTTGAGGATTACGGCCTGTCCGATTTCTATCTGGAGCTTTCCACCAAGGATCCCAATAAGTTCGTCGGCTCCGATGAGATTTGGGAGCGTTCGACCGCCATCTTGCAGTCCGTGGCAGAAAAGTCCGGGCTCGAGCTCGTTCCTGACCCTGAGGGTGCCGCGTTCTACGGGCCGAAGATCTCCGTCCAAGCCCGCGATGCCATCGGCCGCACCTGGCAGATGTCCACGGTGCAGCTGGACTTCAACCTGCCCGAGCGCTTCGAGCTGGAATATACCGCATCCGATGGCACGAAGAAGCGCCCGATCATGATCCACCGGGCCCTCTTCGGCTCCATCGAGCGCTTCTTCGGAGTGCTTCTTGAGCACTACGCGGGCGCATTCCCAGCGTGGTTGGCACCGCATCAGGTCATGGGCATTCCCGTGGCGGATGACTTCGTCCCGCATCTGGAGGACGTCGCCGCCAAGCTGCGCCGCAAGGGCATTCGCGCGGATGTAGATACCTCCGATGACCGCATGCAGAAGAAGATCCGCAACCACACGACGGGCAAGGTTCCCTTCATGCTGGTCGCCGGCGCCCGCGACGTGGAAGCCGGTGCGGTCTCCTTCCGCTTCTTGGATGGCACGCAGGTCAACGGCGTGCCAGTTGATGAAGCCGTTGAGCTCATTACCACCTGGGTGGCAGAGCGCACCAACGAGCAGCCGACAGAAGAGCTCATTCGTGCCCGGCGCTAATCCGCAGAAGGGCCAAAGCGAGGAAACATTCGTCGATACCGGTGCCGGTGAGCCGGACCGGTTGGAGCGACTGTGGGCGCCGTACCGGATGGCCTATATTGCGCAGCGGTCCGAAGATCCCTTTGTGGAAGCCCCGAAGGGCAGCGATGAGGATGGGCTTATCATCGCGCGCGGTGAAACGGTATATGCGCTGCTCAACTTGTTTCCCTATAATGCCGGCCACCTCATGGTGGTGCCGTACCGCAAGGAATCCGAGCTGGAAAACCTCACCGAGGAAGAATCCCACGAGCTCATGGCCTTTGCCCAAAAGGCGGTGCGGGTGCTCAAGCGCGTGTCACGCCCAGAGGCCATTAACGTGGGCTTTAACCTGGGGCGCGCGTCCGGCGGCTCGGTGGGAGACCACCTGCATTTGCATGTGGTGCCAAGGTGGCCCGGGGATAGTAACTTTATGACTGTCCTCGATGGGACTAAGGTATTACCGCAACTACTGCAAGACACCCGTCGTGTCCTGGCAGAGGGTTGGCGTGACATGGAAGAGGAGGACTCGCGTGCTTAGCGTGCATGGGCGAAAGCCCGCCGCCGTGGTGGTGGAACCTATAGCCAAGACCTTTTTAAAATTGGGATTGACTCCCAACGTGGTCACGGTTGTGGGCACTATTGTGACCATCGCCATTTCGGTGATCCTCATTCCTACCGGCCACCTCTTTATAGCCGCCGTATTATCCGGCCTCTTTGCCGCCTTTGACATGCTCGATGGCACGATGGCGCGGCTGACCGGTAAATCGAGCGCTTTCGGCGCCACGCTGGATGCAAGCTGTGACCGCATTACCGATGGCGCGTTATTCTGCGCCATCGTCTGGTGGCTGGTGTATACCGCAGACGCGTCCAAATGGACCGTGGCGGCCTGCCTCATAACCTTGGTCTGCTCCCAGGTCATTTCCTATATCAAGGCTAGGGGAGAGGCCTCTGGTTTCACCATGGTGGGCGGACTGATTGAGCGCCCAGAACGCCTCATCCTCGCGTTAGGCGGAATCGGCCTGGAGGGCTTGGGCGTAGAGTATGCTGCGGCGGTATCGCTGTGGATCTTGGCGGTAGGCTCAATCTTTACCGTGTACCAGCGCATTGCCATTGCAGCGCGCCAAGACGCCGAGATGTAAATCAAGCGAACATGGGCGCAGCAGGGGCTATCGTTCCGGCTAGTTCGTGGTTTGCGCACTAACTTTTCTGGAGGATCCGGCACCATGTGGGATAAAGAAGATGTAGCAGCGGCCGGGTATTTGGCGGGCTGGAAGGTAGTTCGCCGGTTGCCCGACCCGGTAGCGCGCACCATCTTCCGGTGGGTAGCGGATTTCGCGAGCGACCGCGGGCGCGGCATGGATGGCCTGCGAAGAAACCTCACCCGCGTGGTGGGGGCAGAAAACGTCACCCGTCAGCTGGTGCGCGATTCCATGCGCTCCTATATGCGCTATTGGATGGAGGCGTTTCGCCTTCCCGCGATTCATGCGGATCCCCAGCTGCACGAGCGCCTCATGAAGGGCTTGGAAGGGCTCGAGCACTTTGATGCCTCGGCGCAGTCTGGCCGCGGCGTCATCTTGGCGCTGCCGCACTCCGGCAACTGGGATATGGCCGGGGTTTTCTTGGTGGGCCATTACGGGCAATTTACCACCGTGGCAGAGCGGTTGAAGCCGGAGGTGCTTTTTGATGCCTTCGTGGATTACCGCGAGGAATTAGGCTTTGAGGTCCTGCCGCTTACCGGTGGGGCGGTCCCTCCCTTTGCGCGGCTGAAGGAGGCCCTTGAGGAGGGAGGGGTAGTGTGCCTATTGGCAGAACGCGATATCACCCGCAGCGGCGTCACGGTAGATTTCATGGGCGAGGAAGCCAATATGGCGGCAGGTCCCGCACAGCTAGCCATTGAAACCGGCGCAGCGCTCCACGTGGTGCACTCCTGGTTTGAAGGCGATGGCTGGGGGTTGTCGGTGTCTCCAGAAGTAGAGGTCACCGATGTGCAGGAGACCACCCAGCGCATGGCGGATGGGTTTGCGGCCAACATTCGGCGCCACCCCGCAGACTGGCACATGCTGCAGCCGCAATGGAACGAGGATGTGGAGCGGCGCCGGCAAGCGCGAAAGGAACGTTCCCGTTAATGCGCATCGGTATCATTTGCCCGTATTCTTTTGATGAACCCGGTGGCGTGCAGGCCCATATCCTTGACCTGGCCACCGTTTTCATAGAACAGGGCCACTTTGTTCAGGTCCTTGGGCCCGCCGCGAAGTCCACACCGCTGCCGGATTTCGTGGTCAAGGGCGGCCCTGCCTTCCCGATTGCGTATAACGGTTCGGTTGCGCGCCTGTCGGTGGGGCCGAAGGTAACGCGCAAGGTCAAGCGCTTCATTCGGGACGGCGATTTTGACGTTTTGCATATCCACGAGCCCAATTCCCCGAGCTTTTCCATGACCGCCTTGGCCGTGGCACACGGCCCCATGGTGGCGACGTACCACGCCTCGGCGGCCAATTCCCTCATTCTTACCTTGGCAAAGCCGCTGCTCGTACCCTTTTTGGAAAAGATTCGCGGTGGCATTGCGGTATCGGATATGGCGCGGCGCTGGCAGGTGGAGCAATTGGGTGGCGATCCTGTCCTGATTCCCAACGGCGTCGATACCTCCGTCTATGCGCTTGCGCGCAAGAAAAGCCAGCCCGCGCTTGCCGATGCCCCACTCGAGGTCGTCTTCCTCGGCCGCCTCGATGAGCCGCGGAAGGGCCTGGATATCCTTTTAGCCGCATTGCACCAGGTCAACAAGAATATCCGCGTGACCATTATGGGCGGCGGCCGCGCCCGCGAGGTCGAGGGCGTGGATTTTGTTGGGCGCGTTAGCGATGCAGAAAAGGCACAGATCTTGGGCCGGGCCGATGTTTACGTGGCGCCCAATACGGGCGGGGAAAGCTTTGGCATCGTGCTGGTAGAGGCAATGGCCGCCGGTGCGGCCGTCGTGGCTTCGGATTTGGAGGCGTTCCAGGCGGTCTGCAACGCAGAATCGGAAGAGCCAGCGGGAGCGCTCTTCCGCACTGGCGATGCCTCTGACTTGGCACGCGTGCTCAACCAGGTCCTGGATGATGCCGATTACCGGCGGCACCTGGTGCGCAATGGCGTCCAACGCGCCCAGATGTATGACTGGGACCATGTTGCCGCGGCGGTCATTCAAGTTTATGAAACGGTGCAAGATGGCACGAAGGTGAGGGTGAAGCGATGATGGCGATAGAAATAACCATCGTGCTGCTTATTCTCATTCTTGTGGGATCGTGGGCCATTTTCACCGCGCAGCGGTTAAACTTCCTGCACATCCGAACCGACGCTGCGCTGGCGCAGCTGCAGGCGGCGCTGGACCGCCGGGCAGCGGTAACTGCGGCTGTGTCCCCAGATCTTGCCGCCTTGGCGCAAAAGGCCGAATCCACGGAGCTTTCGCATGGGCATTTTCAAGCCCGCACCATGGTAGAACGCGAGCTTTCGGCGGCCATCGTGCGCGATTTTCCGGTAGGCCAGCGCCCGGCCGCCTTGGCGGATGCAGAAGGCCGCATCCAGTTGGCGCATCGCTTTTATAACGAGGCGGTCAGCGATACGCGCGCGCTGCGCCTGCGCCCAGCGGTGCGTTTTTTCCACCTCGGCGGAACCGCTAAATTGCCCGAGTACTTCGACTACATGCTGGCGGATTGAAAATTTAGCCGCGCGTTACCTCCCTAGTGTCATCGGTGCTCGCGTCAGGCTCGGAGGCGTCCGCGTCGGCGGTGTCGGAGCCCGGCACATTGATTCGCCCGGTATCTGGTGAGGGCGCGGCCTCTGCGGCGGCTTCTTGGGCTTGCTCCGGGTCGCTTGCTGCCACGATGGCCTTTTCTATGCGGCGCGACAGGCTTATCTCAAGGATGAACCAAATGAGCGCGATGAAGACCATGACGAGGATGAGCACGTTGCGGGCGACGAGCACGTAGACCGGAGTCAGGTTTTCGCCTACATACTTCCACACGTAGTCATAGTGGAAAGGGTAGATGTAGGTGCCGAGCGCGGCCGCTGCAACTGCGCATACAGCGAGGAAACCCTGACAGATTTTGATGGGCACAAACCCGGCGGGGAGCTGTTGGCGTACGACCACCGCGAATAGGGGTCCGAGCCAAATGATGTACTGGGGCGAAAATACTTTATTGGTGGCTATGAGTAGAAGCACCATGAGCGTGAAAAAGGCGACCGTCGTTCGCGAGGTCCAGCCTCCGGCGAAGAAGCGGTATAGCGCCCAGCTCAGGGCGAAGACCAGCATCCCGGCCGTCGCGATGGTGCTCCACATGATGGCGGCATCGACGCCCGGGCCAGAAATCTCGAAGCTCTTTGACGGAGCATAACCTAAACGCCATTTACCCGGTGTGAGGTGTGCCTGCAATAGCAAGTATGTCGCCGGAACGGATTCGAGTTGGAGCCCGCGCACCCCCTGATAATTCAGTGGGGAAAGAAGTCGGTCCATACCGGAGGTAAAAACTGTCAACGCCGAAAGAGCAGCAACGGAGCCGAAAAAGGACGCCAATCGCAGCCAGGAATTAGAACTATTAAAACGCCCTACCAGTCCAGCTGCGAGGACGCCTGGCCAGAGCTTCATGGTGGTAGCGAAGCCTAATAGGGCGGCGCCTGTCTTGGGATGAGAAATAAGCAGCGCTGCGGCACCTGCGACGGCGACGGCAGGAAAAATATCGAGGCGCCACACAAAGACGTGTCCTGCAGCCGTGCCAAAAAAGACCCAGAACCAGCCGGCGAGAAAAACGCGCTTATTGCGTTCGTGGTGGCGAAGTAGGAGGGCGAGGAAGGCGGCATCGACAAGCAGCGTCATGATGGTAAAGCCGATATAGAATACGCCGCGGTCTCCACCGGTGAACCAGCTTAAGATGATGGTGGGCCACGTGCCCGCGTGGGGATACTCGGTCATCTGCGTGGGATCGGTGCCAAAAAGGCCGGCGAAATAATAGGCAACATCGCCGCGTGCGCTGTGGTCGAGCTTCAAAAAATAGACCAATATCAAGCGGGCGAGAGCCCACCCCACCCATACCGCAGGAACTGTCACGAATCTTTTCACCCAAAAGATTGTAGGGAATATTTTGGCCGTTGCGTAGTTCGAATCAGGTTCCTCGTCATCCGGGTTGGGCTGCCCCGGGGAGTAAGGTGGCAAGACAGACGAAGACTTACGTGATGTAGCGCATAGTAGGCGCACAAGAAAGGATGACTGTGGGCACCATTTCTGAGGTTTTGGCGTTAGAAAGCACCCAAGATGCGGATGTCTTTGCTGGCCCGGCGATTCCCTCGCAGATTGAACGCACCTTCGGTGGCCAAGTTGCAGCGCAGGCCCTTACCGCGGCGCAAAGGACGGTGGAGGATAAGCAGGTGCATTCCCTCCATGGCTATTTCGTTGGCCCAGGTGATACGAAAAACCCGCTGGAGTTGCAGGTAGAAAGGCTGCGTGATGGCCGTTCCTTTGCCAGCCGCGAGGTTCGGGTCGTCCAAGATGGCCGCCTCGTCTTTATTATGCTGGCTAGTTTCCACCGCGATGGTGATGCAGGTCCCGAACATCAGGATGTGGCACCGCAGGTATTAAGCCCCGATGAAGCCGCTCGCCGCGGTGGCGGGGCGCCCTATTCCACCCGAATCATCTTGAAGGAGTGGACCGATTGGGATATCCGTTTGGTCCCTGATGAAGGCCGCGATGATGCCGCCGCGGAGGTAACCGGTGCTGGATATCGCCATATTTGGTTCCGCAATACCGGCGAGCTTGGGAGTGACCCCGCATTCCACCGCGCTGCGTTGACGTATATGTCCGATATGACCCTCATTCGGTCGGCGCTCATTCCGCACCAGGGGGAGAAGATCCAGTTGGCAAGCCTTGACCATGCGGTGTGGTTTCTCCGCCCCTTCCGCGTGGATGAGTGGCTGCTTTATGAGCAGGTATCGCCCACAGCGTCGCAAGGCACGGCCATCGCGCGCGGTAAATTATTCACTGAACAGGGCGAACTCGTCGCGCTGGTCAAACAGGAGGGCTTGACGCGGTTCCTCGATGAGGACCTAGGCAGCGGTTCCGCCCACGGCAATTGGCATAACGTCTAGAAAAGCTTGCGTATCCTGGGGGCGCTTTTCCCAGTTCGTGCAGGGCACGTATAATTGTCACCAGATTTAGAACCCAATTAGAAAGGGACTTAATGTCAGGCCACTCAAAATGGGCAACTACCAAGCACAAGAAGGCTGCCAATGACGCCAAGCGCGGCAAGGAATTTGCCAAGCTCATTAAGAACATTGAAGTGGCGGCGCGAACCGGCGGTGGTGATCCTGCGGCCAACCCAACGCTCGATGACATGATTAAGAAGGCCAAGAAGGCCTCCGTCCCCAATGACAACATCGAACGCGCCCGCAAGCGCGGTTCTGGTGAAGAAGCCGGTGGTGCTGACTGGGAGACCATCATGTATGAGGGCTATGGCCCCAACGGTGTCGCAATGCTGATTGAATGCTTGACCGATAACCGCAACCGCGCGGCTACCGATGTCCGCACCGCGATGAGCAAGAATGGCGGCAACCTGGGCGAATCTGGCTCGGTTGCTTATATGTTCTCCCGCACTGGGTATGTCTTGGTGGAAAAGGGTGAGCTGAGCGAGGATGACGTCTTGATGGCGGTCCTCGATGCCGGCGCCGAAGAGGTCAAGGACCAGGGCGAGAAATTTGAGATCATCTGCGCACCCACGGATGTGCAGGCTGTCAAGGAGGCCCTCAAGGAAGCCGATATTGAGGTCGATGACTCCGATAATGATTTCCGTGCCTCCGTCGAGGTTCCCCTCGAGGCCAATGACGCCAAGAAGATCTTCCGCCTCATCGATGTCTTGGAAGAATCCGACGACGTCCAGAACGTATATACCAATATGGACCTCTCCGATGAGGTACTCGCAGAACTCAACGCAGAGTAAGAATACTGCACATAGTGGGGCACTAGCTCGGTGGCGGCACTTCGCGCATGCGAAGATTCCGGTGCCGAGCTTTTGTTGTGTTTTTATTGGGACAGCCTAACATTCACGTCGTGTTGTAGAACATGTGTGTGTAAGACATAATAGGGAATTAAGACTAGAAACGACGAGGCCGCGGAACGGGGAGTGGGCGGGTGTGAATATCGAAGGCATGCGCGTGATGGGCATCGACCCTGGGCTCACTCGCTGTGGCCTGTCCGTAGTCCAAGCAGGCCGCGGGCGCGCAATTCTTCCCGTCTCCGTGGGCGTGGTGCGAACCCCGAGCGATAAGGATCTGACCAGGCGGCTCCTGCGGCTCTCTGTTGCGGCCAAGGAGTGGATGGACGATTATTCGCCGGATGTGGTTGCCATAGAGCGCGTCTTCGAACGCGGCCAGGTCTCAACAGTCATGCAGACTGCTCACGTCGTAGGAGTCCTTGTGCTCGCAGCCGCCGAGCGGGATATTCCGGTTTATATGTACACCCCGTCAGAGGTAAAAAAGGCCATTTCTGGTAATGGGCGCGCGGATAAGAAGCAAATGACGACCATGATCACCCGTATCCTGGGGCTTACGGAGCCGCCCAAGCCTGCGGATGCGGCGGATGCATTGGCGCTGGCCGTCTGCCACTGCTGGCGCGCGCCAGCGATCGTGAGAATGGATAGTACCGGGTTAGGGCTTGGCGCAAAGACCAGCGGCGTCCGCGGGCGGGGGAAGGGTGTTCAGCCCTAGCGCGCCACACCCCACAGGTTAAGTTTTGTTCATTATTAGGTCATGTTGAAAGCGCACACAGGTAGGAAGGCACGGTAGAAAATGATTGCGGCATTGCGGGGAGAGGTACTCCACATTGGTTTAGACCACGGCGTTATTGAATGTGGCGGTGTGGGCTATAAGTTCTTAGCCACCGCAAAGACGTTGGGAACCTTGCGCCGCGGAGAAACAGCCTTTGTGCTGACTACGTTGGTGGTCAAGGAAGACGCATTGACCTTATACGGTTTTACCAGCGACGATGACCGCGAAATGTTCCAAGTGCTGCAATCCGTGTCCGGCTTGGGGCCCAAACTGGCCTTGGCCGCGTTATCCGTCATGGGCGCAGAAGAGCTGGCCGCAGCCATTGGCGGGGAGGATGTTAAGGCGCTGCAGTCTATCCCGGGCGTCGGCAAGCGCGTGGCCCAACGCCTTACCCTGGAGCTAAAAGATAAGGTAAAGCGCTTTGCTGGAACTCCCGCGCCCGATGCTGCACCGGAGGCAACAGGTGCCGGTGACCCAGTTGTCGATAGTGTCACTGAAGCCCTCTTGGGCCTAGGATTTACTGAGAAGGCGGCTCGCCCCGTGGTGGAGGCGGCATACGCCGAAGCCCCTGCGGCGGATACGTCGACCTTGCTGCGCGCGGCCCTGGCCCAGCTGGGTAAGCAAGGCTAAAAGAACACGACGTCAAGAAGACACAAAGGCTACAGCATGTCCGATATTGAGCGCACCGAGTTCAACCTCCCAGAGGGGATGAGTAAGGCGCACGAATCCCAGCACAATAGTGATGTGGAAGCCACCGCTCACGCAGAAGAACACGATATCGAGCGCTCCCTGCGCCCCAAGTCCCTGACGGAATTCATTGGGCAGCCCAAGGTGAGGGAGCAGCTGTCCCTCGTGCTCACGGGCGCGAAGAACCGCGGGGTCACCCCGGATCACGTCCTGTTATCGGGACCGCCCGGTCTGGGTAAGACCACCATGGCGATGATCATTTCGCAGGAACTCGGCACCTCGCTGCGCATGACTTCGGGCCCAGCGCTGGAACGAGCGGGAGATCTCGCGGCCATGCTTTCGAACCTCATGGAAGGCGACGTGCTTTTTATCGATGAGATCCACCGCATCGCCCGGCCCGCCGAAGAAATGCTCTACATGGCCATGGAGGATTTCCGAATCGATGTCATTGTGGGCAAGGGGCCGGGTGCTACCTCGATCCCCTTGGAGATCCCGCCGTTTACGTTGGTCGGGGCCACAACGCGAGCGGGAATGCTTACCGGTCCGCTGCGGGATCGCTTCGGCTTTACCGCCCAAATGGAGTACTACAGCACCGAGGATCTCACCCATGTGATCAAGCGTGCGGCACATATCTTGGACGTCGCCATCGATGATGATGCCGCCGTAGAAATCGGCTCGCGCTCGCGCGGCACCCCGCGCATTGCCAACCGCCTGCTGCGCCGCGTGCGCGATTATGCGGAGGTCAATGGCACCGGACGCATCGATCTTTCCGCCGCGCAGGGGGCGTTGGAGGTATTCGACGTCGATGAAATGGGCCTGGACCGCCTGGACCGCGCCGTCCTCAATGCCCTGATCAATGGCCATGGTGGCGGGCCTGTGGGTGTTAATACCTTGGCCATCGCCGTGGGTGAGGAACCTTCTACCGTGGAGGAGGTGTGCGAGCCGTACTTGGTTCGCGCCGGCATGATTTCGCGCACCGGGCGGGGCAGGGTAGCCACCGCGGCCGCCTGGCAGCACCTGGGCCTGACGCCGCCCGATGGCGCGATTGGGTTGTTTTAGGCAAGCGTGGGCACCTCGCTGGTGCGGCCGCAGAGGTGGAACCGGCTCATGGTTTTTGTGAACGAAACGGTCTGGCATACTGGAAAGTTATGGAAATCATCTTTCTCATCATCATTGTCATTTTGTTCATCATTCCTTCCTTTATGGCGATGCGTAAGCAACGCCAGCGCCAAAACGACATGCAATCGCTGCAAAACTCCCTACAGGATGGAGACCGCATCGTGACCGCTGGCGGTGTACACGGCGTGGTGCGCGGAACCACCGATACCAGCGTGGACCTCGAGGTTTCCCCGGGCGTTACCCTCACCTTTGACAAGATGGCGGTGGTGCGCACGGAAAGCGAGGCCCAGAAACTTGACCGCGGTGGCGCAGACAACGCTGAAAGCAATAATGATGATGGATTCAACGGCGAAGAGGGCGAGCACTCCAACGACCGTTAATTCCTTATTAGCGCCGGCGACCTCTGTGGAGGAAGACATTAGCGCCGGCGACCTCTGTGGAGGAAGACGCGGGCGCACTCCCTGTGCACGCGCGGGGAATTCTCTAGGCCCGCCATTGGCTTATGAGAAACGTAGAACCTGACACATTTTCGCTGAATCGCGGACCCTGTTAAGGAAAATGTTGTTCCATGACGTACGATTGTGCGTTGTTAACGTGCCCGCGCCGAATCGGGCGGGCCGTATTTAATGTTTAATCACCCTGGTTTGCAGTGCACAGGAGAATATCGTTGTCCGCATCATCTCGAGGCGCTATGAAAAATAGGAACCGCCAATGGCCAAAGCGCGCCCTCGCGCTTTTTGGACTCATCGTGGTCGTTATCTATGCGCTGGTCTTTTTCACCGGAAACCGCCAAGCCACCCCAAAGCTAGGCATCGACCTGCAGGGCGGCACCCGCGTTACCTTGGCGCCCCAAGGTGAAGACCCCACCCAGGACCAGCTACGGCAGGCGCGCAATATTTTGGAACAGCGCGTGAACGGCATGGGCGTTTCTGGTTCCGAGGTCGTCATCAACGGCAATACCCTCGTCATCACCGTACCGGGCGAGGATGCATCCCAAGCCCAGGCGGTGGGGCAGACCTCCCAGTTGTACTTCCGCCCGGTGGCGCAACCCTCTGCGCCGGACATGGACAAGCTCGACAAACAGCTGGAGGATATGGCTAACCGCTGGGTCAAATACGGTGTCCTAGATAAGGACGAAGCCAACAAGAAGTTGGAAGACGTCACCAATGCCGTTGCCCAGCAAGAAGCGCAGGCTGAGGGTAAGGAACCGAAGGATGTCAAGGCACCGAAGGTTTCCGCTAAGCCCTTGGACGAGCCGTCCAACTCCATTGAGCAGACAGAGCGTCGCGATGAAGTCACCGAAATGTTGTTGAAGGACCGCCAATCGGACGATCCGACAACGCAAGCAGCGGCCTCTTCGCTCCTGACCTGCCAGGGCTCCGCTGACCCACTGGCTGGTGCGGACGATCCGTCCAAGCCTTTTGTGACCTGTGATTACGACAGCGGCACTCCCTACGTCTTGGAGCCAGCCCCGTTGCTCAACGGTGTTGAGGATGAAGACGGTACCCGTTTGACGGGTAATGAGATTGATACCAATTCCCCGATCAACGGTGGCCTGAACCCACAGTCCGGTCAGATGGAGATCAGCTTCTCCTTCAAGACTGGCGATGGCCCGAACGGCTCCCAGACCTGGGCTGACCTTACGCAGGAGCACCTGAACGACCAGATTGCCATCACCCTTGACTCGGCCGTCATTTCGGCACCTGTCATCCAGGGGGCTACCCCGTACGGTTCCGCTACCTCCATTAACGGTGAATTTAGCCAAGAAGAAGCCAATAACCTGGCCAATAATCTGCGCTACGGTGCATTGCCGCTGTCCTTTGCCGGCGAAAACGGCGAGCCCGGCGGCACCGTGGAGTCCATTCCACCGACACTGGGTAAGGCAGCCCTCGAGGCCGGACTGTGGGCTGGCTTGGCAGGCTTGATTTTGGTCATCCTTTACTCCTTGTACTACTTCCGAGCGCTCAGTGGTGTGTCCGTCATCTTCCTGCTCGGCTCCGGCCTGCTGACCTACGGCGCCATCGTGTTGCTGGGTCGTTGGATCGGGTACTCGCTCGACCTGTCCGGTATTGCCGGTTTGGTCATTGGTGTCGGTGCAACCGCGGACTCGTTCGTGGTCTACTACGAGCGCATCAAGGATGAGCTCTTAGAGGGCAGAACCTTCAGGTCCGCAACGCAGAAGGCCTGGGAGCGCTCGCGCAGCACCATCGTGACCGGTAACGCGGTGACGTTGATCGGTTCTGTCATCGTCTACTTCCTCGCCATCGGTGAGGTAAAGGGCTTCGCGTTCACCTTGGGCTTGACCACGATCTTCGACTTGGTCGTCTCCTTCTTGGTCATGGCACCGGTAATGCAAATAATCGGCCGCCGTCCAGCGGCAGCCAAGCCATCGATGAATGGTTTGGGCGGAATTTATGCGCTAATTGAAGAGCGGCGCGAGCGCGGCTACTACGGAGATTCCCGCGCTGCCGCTGGTGCGTCGCAGGCGCGCTCCACTGAAAATTCGGCATCCGTTGGCGCCAAATCGTCAGAGAGTTCTTCGCCCTCAGCAGCCGCGGAAGATGAGGAGAAATAATCATGGCCGTATCGACTAAAAATAAGATTTCCCGTTTAGATCGCCTCTATGAAGACGAGCGTGGCTATGACTTCATTGGCCACACCAAACGGTGGTACGGGATTACCGCCGCGCTCCTCGTCGGCGCCATCGCCGCCATCCTGATTCGCGGATTTACCCTTTCCCTCGACTTTGAGGGAGGAAGCACCTTGTCCATGCCCGCTGGGGACTTGAAAGAGGACGAGGTAGCTACCGTCTTTGAGGACTCCACCGGCGTTGAACCCGAACAGGTTCGCATCGTCGGCGCCGGCGATTCTGAGACGCTTGAAATCACCTCGGAGCGCTTGAGTCAAGAAGAGGTAGACAGCGCCCGGTCTGCCATCTACGAGGAATTCCAACCGAAGGATGAAAACGGGGAGGCCACCCCAGACGCCATCGGTTCTTCCACCGTGTCCGAATCGTGGGGCTCCTCGATTACGCAGCGCATGATCCTCGCCATGGTCGTATTCCTCGTTGCAGCGACCATCTATGTGGCGGTGCGCTTGCAAAAGATTATGGCTTTTGCCGCCATTTTGGCGCTGATTATCGATGGCATCGTCATCGCCGGTATCTACGCCCTCTTCGGCTTTGAAGTTTCTCCCGCCGTCATCATCGGTTTGCTCACCGTCCTGACCTTCTCCATCTATGACTCCGTCATCGTCTTTGACAAGGTCAATGAGAATACGGCGGGGCTGGAAGGCCAACGTTCTAAGACCTATGGGGAACTCGCCAACTTGGCGATTAACCAGACGGTCATGCGTTCCATTTCCACCTCCATCATCTCCGCGCTGCCTATTATCGCGCTGTTCGTCATCGCCGTATGGCTTATGGGCATCGGTACGCTGCGCGATTTGGCGCTGATCCAGCTCATCGGCGTCATCGAGGGTATTTTCTCCTCGATTTTCTTGGCTACCCCGTTGGTGGTGACGTTTGCTAATTGGACTAAGCGCGTCAAGCAGCACACGCAGCGTGTGCTGGATTACCGCGCGGGTAAGTCTGAGGACGGTGAACCGGCGGACGCGGGTTCTGCAAAGCGCAAGGTGGTTACGCCTTCCGATGTCGGGGCCAAGACGCACAAGGAAGTGGCAGAAGAACAAACTGATCACGGCAGCAGTGCCTCCGGCCATACAGGTGCTACGTGGCGCCCGGGCCGCTAAATGCCCTTGAACACGGCATAATCAGGCAGAGTAAGGCTTGGTCTTTTTAGGAGAAAAGGGGTTGTGCGTACCGTGGAACGCAGATTAGGCACCACACGGTGGTGGGGGCGCCGTCCCAAAATCATGGCGGTTGCAGCAGGGCTTTCCGCCCTGGCGCTGGTAGCGGCCTCGTGCAGTAGTGAGGAATCTGAGGGCGGTGACCAGGCCTCGCCCGCCGATCCGGAGTCCTATAACTACCCCGGGTATATGGTTAACTCTCAGCTGACCACGACGAATGCGGGCACCGCCTTCGGCAGCACCACCTCAGCGGCCCAACTTTCGGCGCGGCTTTATCCCGGTCTTTTTGTGCCGGGCCCCTCCGGACAGCTCATTCCCAATGCGGATTTGGTAGAGACCGAAGAGCTTCCGCCGGCAGCAGATAGTGATCAGGAAAGCGTGCGTTTGACGCTTGCTGATGACGCCACGTTCTCCGATGGTGCGCCCGTCACCTGCGATGATTACCTGCTTTCCTATACGGCTGGCACGCACCCGGTTGAATTTGCCTCGCATATGCCACTAATGAATGACATCGCCGATATCGAGTGCACACCGCAGAGCAAAGCCTTTACGCTGACTTTCCAGAAAGACCAGGGACATCGGTGGCGCCAAATGTTTGGCCCTGGCACCGTTATGCCTGCGCATGCGCTTGCGCAGAAGACGGACATGAGCATGGAGGATCTCAACGCGGCCCTGCATGCAGGAGACATGGCGGCGCTGCAGCCAGTAGCGGAATTGTGGCGCTATGGTTTTTCTACAGCCAAGGATGACTTTGACCCACAGCTGCAGGTGTCCTACGGCCCATTTACCGCGGATAAGATTGGTGATTCCGGCGAGGTCTTTTTAAAAGCCAATGAGCAGTATCGCGGCGACAAACCTGCCTTGGATCGCCTTGTCATATGGCCGGGTACTGCCAACGCACAGGAACTTGCGGATAAGGGCGTTCTCAAGGTGGCAGATTCCGCCACCGCGGCGCCCGATTGGCTTTCAGGGAACGCGGTTAAGGACGCAGAATCCGAGGAAGGCAACGACGCCTCAGAATCCACAAACGGATCTGGCTCGAATAAAGAAAGCGACTCCAATGCGGAGGGCTCCGCGGGCACAGAGAATGCCGAGTTTGAGACGATCACCAAGGTGGGCCTGCAAACCGATACGTTGACGCTGTCGCAGGCCGGGATTTTTGCGGAGCCTTCTGCTAGAAAGGCATTTGCTGCTTGCGTCGACCAAGCGGCGTTAGCACAAAAGAGCTCCGAAATATCTGGTGTCGATGTTCCCCCGGCTTATGTGCGCACCGTCTCTGTCCAAGATCCGGTGGCCCAAACGCTAGGCTCGGTGGCGAAGGACCACGAGGGAACGGACATGGCTGCGGCCGGCCAGTTGAACGGGTCCACCATCAGGGTGGGCTACGTTGGCCCGGATAAGCGCTATCAGGCGATGGTTGATGCGCTGCGCGCCTCTTGCGAGCCGGCGGGGATTACCATCGAGGATGCTGCGGCGGAGAACCTATCGCAGTTTTATCTCAACCCTGATCCGGAATCGGGGCAGCCAACCATTGATGCCTTCTTGGGCCCAGTCGATCCGCTGACCGAGTACTCCGCCGCTGATTCCAGTATTAAAAATTCCGTTCAGCTCAAGGAGCAGGAAGAGCAGCTGTGGGAGAGTGTTCCCTCCATTCCAGTCGCTGCGCAGCCGCGCGCGTTTATCGTTCACCGCGACGTGGAGGGTGTCCTGCCGTACACTGGCGTCTCGGGCATCGGCTGGAATATGGATCGTTGGCACGTGCCGGCAGAAGAACCTGTGGAGAAGGCCTAGGCCTTTTCGTTTTTAAATTTATTCTCGCTATTTAATTCTCAAGGAAGATGATGACTTCTCACTATGAATCAGCAGCACAAGCTTTGCGCGACAAGGTGCGCCTTGTGCAGGACTTTCCAGAAGAAGGAATTCTTTTTGAAGACCTCACACCGGTATTAGCCGATCCTGAGGCATTTCGGGCCGTTGTTGATGGTCTCGCGGCCGCCTGCGAGGAGCTGGGCGCGGATCTTATCGGCGGCCTGGATGCCCGCGGATTCTTGTTGGGCTCTGCCGTGGCGTACAAGCTGGGCTTGGGTATTTTGGCCATCCGCAAGAAGGGCAAGCTTCCACCGCCGGTATATACCGAAGAATACGAGCTGGAGTACGGCTCGGCCGCATTGGAGATCCCAGCCAGCGGCGTCGATGTGAAGGGCAAGCGCGTGGTGCTTGTCGATGACGTCCTGGCCACCGGTGGCACCCTCCACGGCGCCAAGCTGCTGCTCGAGTCTGCAGGCGCCGAGGTCGCGGGCAACGTCGTGGTGCTAGAAGTTAAGGGTCTTAATGGACGCGAACGCTTATCGGGCCCGCCGCTCATTGTGCTGGATGACGCTGACTAAGATGGTGTGTCTAAGCTAGATCACACGATCTGGAAAGGCGCTGCAGCCAGCAGTACAGGCTGCGGCATTGTGAAGGGCGGTAGAGATGGCCACGGATAAGTCAGCAAAACGCCAGGCTAATAACGGGATGCGGAGCATGTCTGCCCGGCTTGCTCGGTCACTGACCGGCGGGCGGGTCAAGATTAACCCCGCGCTCGATCCCCTCATGTCCATTCACCGGAAATTCCACCCCAAAGCGGATGCGGAACTACTCAACGCTGCCTATAACACCGCAGAAAGGTTGCACGAGGGAGTATTCCGCAAGTCGGGCGAGCCGTATATTACGCACCCCCTGGCCGTAGCCACGATTGCCGCGGAAATTGGTATGGATACCACCACCATCGTTGCAGCGCTCCTGCACGATACGGTGGAGGATACCGATTACACGCTTGAAGATCTGACCCGCGACTTTGGGCCAGAAGTCGCCCGGCTCGTTGATGGCGTGACCAAACTGGACAAGGTGGCCTTGGGTGCAGCGGCCGAGGCTGAGACCATCCGGAAGATGATCGTCGCCATGGCCAACGATCCGCGCGTGCTGGTCATCAAAGTCAGCGACCGTCTGCACAATATGCGCACCATGCGCTTTTTGCCGCCGGAAAAGCAAGCTAAGAAGGCACGCCAGACGCTAGAGGTCATCGCCCCCTTGGCCCACCGTCTGGGCATGGCGAGCGTGAAATGGGAATTAGAGGATCTGTCTTTTGCCATCCTCTATCCCAAAAAGTACGACGAAATCGTCCGCATGGTGGCAGAGCGTGCGCCCTCGCGCGATCGCGCCTTGAAGGAAATCATCAACCAAGTTAGCGCCGCCTTAAAGGAAAACGGCATCGAGGCTGAGGTAATGGGCCGGCCGAAGCACTACTGGTCCATCTATCAAAAGATGGTCGTGCGCGGCCGCGAGTTCGCGGAGATTTTTGACCTGGTGGGCATCCGCGTACTGGTGGATGACATCAATAGCTGTTACGCCGCCATTGGCGTCGTGCACTCCATTTACCAGGCTCTGCCTGGGCGTTTTAAGGATTATGTTTCCTCCCCGCGCTTTGGCGTCTACCAGTCTCTGCACACCACGGTGCTCGCGGACGGCGGAGCAACCCTAGAGGTGCAGGTCCGTACGCACGAGATGCACTACAACGCCGAATTCGGCGTCGCCGCGCACTGGCGCTATAAGGAAACCAAGGGGAAGAATTCTGGGCATCAAGAAGAGGTGGACCAGATGGCCTGGATGCGTCAGCTGCTGGACTGGCAGAAGGAAGCGGCAGATCCCAATGAGTTCCTCGATTCCTTGCGCTATGACCTGACGGCGCGCCAGATCTTTGCCTTTACCCCAAAGGGCGATGTGGTGGATCTGCCGGCGGGTTCCACCCCGGTGGATTTTGCCTACGCCGTGCATACGGAGGTCGGCCACCGCTGCATTGGCGCCAAGGTCAACGGCAAATTGGTGGCGCTAGAATCGCCGCTGAAATCCGGCGACAAGGTAGAAATCTTTACTTCCAAGGATCCCAACGCCGGCCCATCGCGCGATTGGCAGGAATTCTTGGTCTCGCCGCGGGCCAAGGCGAAGGTACGGCAGTGGTTTGCCAAGGAAAGGCGCGAGGAACACCTCGAAGCCGGACGCGATGCCTTGGCCTCTGAGGTGCAGCGCGGCGGCTTGCCGATGCACCGCCTGTTTACTGCCAGCTCCATGAAGCAGGTGGCAGAACAGCTGCACTATTCTGATGTCGATGCCCTGTACACGGCCATCGGCGCAGGCCACGTCTCCGCACAGCACGTGGCCAACCAATTGGTGGCCATGTTCGGCGACCGCGATGATGCCGTGGATGCCCTGGCCTCCCGAACCCCACTCTCGGAGCTCGAGCAGTCCCGCGCGCAGCATACTAAGGACTCCGCCTCCGGCACCGGCATCTTGGTGGAGGGAAGCCCCGATGTCATGGCTAAGCTTGCGAAGTGCTGCCAGCCGGTGCCTGGGGACGCCATTTTTGGTTTTGTCACCCGTGGCGGGGGAGTATCCGTGCACCGTGCGGACTGCGCCAACGCGGAAAAGCTCAAATCTGAGCCGGAGCGCATGCTGAAGGTGGAGTGGTCCTCTGGCACCTCTTCTACCGGCGCCTTTTCCGCAACTCTGCAGCTTGAGGCGTTGGACCGCCAGGGCCTGCTGTCTGAGCTGACGCGGGTTCTAAGTGATCAAAACATCAATGTGTTGACGATGAATTCTAACCGCGGCGAGGACCAAATTGCCACGATGCGGTTTACCTTCTCTGTATCGGATACCAAACAGCTGGGTTCCTTGATGACGACGTTGCGCAATACCGAAGGCGTCTTTGACGTCTACCGCGTGACTGCCTAACCGCCTGACCGCCCGGCTACCTCCCTGTGCGGTTGCTCGACAGAGCAACGCGCGGGCGACGCGCACGTGACGATTGCGTGAACTCTTGGCGGAAGAAAGGTAAAAGCCCATTTCACGGGCTTCATGCTTCCTGCGAATGGGTTAAGAAAGCGGTATATATTGTCTGAATACTTTCTACGACACAGGAGTAACTATGCAGTTCCGCCGCATTGGCCAGTTGGTGGCCGCTACTACCGCCACCGCCGTCGCGCTCTCCGGCACACACGCCCTAGCGCAGGAGGATACGACCACCATCTCGGTCACCAATATCACTGACCTGCACGGCCACTTGGAAGATGGCCTGAGTGACCCTGCTAAGGCGGGCGATGAGATTGGTGTGGCTCGCCTGCAATCGCTTATCAAGCAGGTCAATGAAGGCCAAGAGTTCAACCTCACCTCTTCGGGCGATAACGTGGGCGGATCTGCATTCGTTTCGGCCATCTCTGATGACAAGTACACGCTAGAAGCGCTCAACGCCATGGGGATGAAGGTCACCGCAGTGGGCAACCACGAATTCGACAAGGGCACTGAGGACCTAACGGACCGTATCCAGCCCGCTTCTGACTATCCCATCCTCGGCGCCAATGTGTTAAAAGACGGCAAACCGCTTTTGGACGCCTCCCATGTGGAAGAAATCGACGGCGTAAAGGTCGGCTACGTCGGCACCGTCACCCAGAACACCAAGTTCAAGGTATCTGCGGCAAAGATTCCGGGCGTCACTTTTACCGATCCAGTCGAGGCAACGAATAAGGAGGCCACCCGCTTGAAGGAAAGCGGCGAGGCAGATGTCGTGGTCTCCCTCTTCCACGAAGACGCGGAGGAATACGCAGAAGGCTTCAACAAAGACGTCGATATCCTCTTTGGAGGCGATACCCACCAGACCACCCAGGGAACGCAAGAGCGCGACGGCGCCCTGCCACTGCAGTGGGCGCAAGGCTACGAGTACGGCAAGCTGCTTAACGATGCCGATATTACCTTCGACAAGGCCGCGGGCGAGGTAAAGAAGATTGAGCTCAAGCAGTACGATGCGACTGATGCGGCGCAGGTAGAGCCGGATGCTGAGATTGCGGGCATCGTTAAGAAGGCACAGGATGAGGCCGAGGTAAAAGGCTCGAAGACCGCTGGCACAGTCGAAACCGACTTATTCCGCGGCTCCGATGAGGGGCAAAAGCCAGGTTCCAACCGCGGTGTCGAGTCCACCCTGAATAACTTCATCGCTGACGGGCAACGTTATGCCATGAGCAAGCAGGTTGGCGAGGACATTGATCTTGGCGTGATGAACGCCGGCGGTGTGCGTGCCGATTTACAGGGCGGCGATGTCACATACAAGGACATCTTTGAGGTCCAGCCGTTTGGTAACTCGGTTATTACCGCGAAGGTCTCCGGCAAGGACTTCATCACCGCTTTAGAAAACCAGTGGCAAGATGGAAGCAGTCGGCCGCGTCTAGCCATGGGGCTGTCCAATAACGTCCAGGTGGTCTATGACCACACGGCATCCCACGGCGAGCGCGTCAAGTCCGTGACCATCAATGGCGAGCCCCTCGACGCGGATAAGGACTATTCCATCGCGCTATCGTCCTTCCTCGCCTCCAGCGACAGCGAAAAGGGTGGCGATGGCTACTTTGAGGCAGGCTCCATCAAGGACAAGAACGATGTGGGATACATGGATGCCCAGGCCATGATCGACTACATCGCCTCCGGTGAGTCCGAGGTCCGCAAGGGGCAGGGCCAGATTGGCGCCCACATCGATGGTGACATTGCCCCGGGCAAAGAAATCACCGTCGATCTGTCCAGCTTGAATTACACCAGCGAGGGAGAGCCCATGGCCAAGACCGTCACGGTGAAGCTTGGTGATGAGGAAGCAACCGCCAATATCGATAATTCCAAGCAGGAAGGCGATGACCAATTTGGCGAGCGCGGACGTGCGCAAGTGACGCTTAACGTTCCAGAAGGCCTGACGGGCTCCCAAAACCTAGAAATCACCACCGATGCAGGCACGCAAGCGATCCTGCCCGTGAAAGTGGACGAAGCCGGCGGTGACGAGGCCGGCTCCCAAGAGGATGGTTCAGAGGATGAAGACTCCCCGAAGCTCCCGCAAGGCTCGTCTATTGGCGGCGCAGCCCTTGCCATCGTGGCGGCACTAGCGGCAGGAATCGCCTTTATTGGTTTGAACCCCCAGGTGCTGCCGGCACCACTGCGGTCCATCTTTGATGACCTGCGCAAGACCTTTCACATCTAATTAGGGATCCAAATCCTGTGGATACGCGAAAAGCGCTTTTCCTCGCTTAAAGGGGGAAAAGCGCTTATTTTTCTGTGCTGTGTCGTGCATCCTAGTAACCTCAAAAGCCGTGGATATCTTTGAACGGTTTTTACGCGAGGCTACTTTTCAACTAGGAATCGAGCTACATCGAGTTCCTGTTGTCATGTTGTCTACATTAGGCATCTATCTCGCCTTTATGGTCTTGGTGAAGCTTTTTGGTTCCCGCGTATTGACCTCCATGACGGCCTCTGACGCGATCATCATCATTATGTTCGGTGCTGTTGCCGGGCGTGTGATCATTGGTGTTCCACCTACACTAGCGGCGGGTGTTATCGGGCTGACCACACTGATGGCCTTGGAAGCTGCATTCGGGACCATTCGCAAGGTAGTGAAATGGACGCGGTTTTTAGATCGGCGTCCAGTCCTTATCGTCTTTCAGGGCGAGATGATTGACGATAATCTCACCGTTTCCCATATCACTCGCTCTGACGTGTATTCCGCGGTGCGAAAGGCTGGTTTAGCCCGCATGGAAGACGTTCAGATTATGGTTTTAGAGCCCACCGGGCACATATCTGTCATCAAGAATGGTCAGGACATAGACCCAGATATCTTTAATGACCTCGTTGGCTCTGGGTATATCAAACAGGCCAAAGAGTCTTAAAGAATTGATAGAGGGGGAAGAACTTCAGGACTACTTTTCGTACAACCGCCGTGCAGATAAATAAGAGCACGGCGGTTAATCGCCCTCAAGAGGCATCAACGTCTAGAAAGGAAGTTTGAAGTTCTTTAGAAGGTCATCGATGTTGATGTACTTATTGGCGAACGCGAAGAGAGTGCCCAGTGCGCCGACAGCAGCAGTAATGACTTCGATCCAGGCCTTGACGGACTCAGGATTCGCGTCCTTGGAAGACAAGGCTTGCGTATTCTTGGCGTCGTTTTTCTTGTTTGCATCAGAATCAATGTTCTGGCTAGGAGTGCTGGTGGAGGCAGTAGAAGAGCCTTGAGCAACGGTATTCACATTCTCCGCGGCAGTGGCCACGGTGGTGCCAGCGAGAGTAACGGATAGGGCGGTTGCGCCGGCGAGGAAGGCCTTGCGGGAGAAAAGCTTCATTGTGTTTCCTGTCAAGCTTGTGGTGTTCAAATTTTTTGGATATTAGACGGCTGCGTAGCTGTCTGAATTACCCGAGCTAATTTTAATAAAAAACATTATCAATAAGGAATGGGGGTGTTTGGAGGGGGTGATTAATGCAGATGGTGTGAATGGGAAGGATGTGCTTTCTGGAGCTAAGCGAGGTAGAAGGGTATTTAAGGAAAAGCATCGGATATGAAAATTCCCCAGCGCCACGCCACGATATAGTTCGTGCAGTGTGCTGGGGTGAGGCAAATGTAGAGGGAATGGGGGAGGCATCGGCAAGCGCCGATGCCGCAGACTAGGCCTTTACCGTAGCCTTTTTGATCTTTACCTCTTCTGCAGGCTTGCCATCCTCTTGGCCGCCTGGATTGCTACCTTGGTCACCGGTGTCTACGCCGGCCTCGGCAATCTTGTCTAGGGTCTTGAGGCCTTCTTCAGTGATGGTGCCGAAGTAGGTATAGTTAGGAGGTAACTCCGAGTCATCGTAGTTAAGGAAGAACTGGGAGCCGTTGGTATCTGGGCCGCTATTGGCCATAGCGACGGAGCCGCGGGGGTAGACAACTGGGTTCTGCGCGTCCTCGTCATCAGTTTCATCGGTGGGGTATTCATCAGCAAAGCTGAAGCCCGGGCCGCCGGCACCGGAACCGGTGGGGTCGCCGCACTGGAGCACATTCAAGCCACCGGAGGTCATGCGGTGGCAGACGGTGTCATCGTAGAAGCCGGAGTCAGCCAGTTCCGAAATGGCGTGGGTAGTACAAGGCGCAGTGGCGCGGTCTAGGTCCATCTCGATCGGGCCCTGGGTGGTATCGAAGGATACAGTAACAGTGCCCTCGGTGGATATATCCTTGCCGTCGGGCTTCTTGGCACCGTGGCCATCCTGCCCATTGTCCTTGTACTCGCACTGGACGGTTGCAGGCAGGGCTTCCGCGCGCTTGCCGCTCAAGGGCTCTGCCTTGGGTGCTTCCTGCGTGGTCTGTGCTTCCGAGGTATCTTCCGCCTGGATTTCGCCCTCAGAGTCATCGCGGGTGGAGAGGAAGTAAATCCCTCCGGCGATGCCGAGGATGACGACGAGCGAGGCTAAGGCGACGCCAAAAGGACGAGTCTTTTGTTTGCGGTCACGGGACTTTAGTTCGCGGTCGAGCTTGTGCAGCGCGTCTTCTCCGCGCTTTTTATTATCTGGCACCGTGGGACAACCTTTCTAGCGATTATCGGTGACGTGTCTCAACTAGGACGATTTTAGCGGCTTTGCGGCCATGGGGATGACTTGGCTCGGGGATTGGCTTAAGCAATAAGCGGAGAGCTATAGCGGGGAAGCAAAAGTATCAGTACGCTCGGGGCCATGGCTGAAGTTAATTTTTCTGACGAACCTACCCAAACCGCTGGTGAACTTCCCGCAGTAGGGGAGTCCATCCCAGAATTCACTCTCGTTGGCACCGACCTCTCTGAGGTCACCAAAAAGGATTTCGAGGGCAAGCGCCTCGTTATCTCGATTTTCCCATCCATCGATACCGGCGTGTGCCAGCAGCAGTTGCGCACCTTTAATGAAAAGGCTGCGGGCTTGGACAACACCGTTGTCTTGTCCGTCTCCCGCGACCTACCTTTTGCACTGGATCGTTTCTGCGCCGCAGAGGGCATTGAAAACGTGGACACCGCCTCCGATTTCCGCTCCGATTTTGGCGAGAAGTTCGGCGTGACCTTGCAAGGCTCCCCGCTCAAGGGCCTTTTGGCACGCTCCGTTGTGGTCACCGACGCTGACCACAAGGTCATCTACAACGAGTTGGTGCCAGAGGTAACCACTGAGCCGGACTACGATAAGGCACTTGCCGCCCTGCAATAAAGCTTTAAGCTGGCAGGATATTTAAATCTAGCACCCAGCCTTTCCCCATAACCCACCGTGGCTGTGGGGGTGAAGGCTGGGTGCTTTTTGCATGCTTGCGGGGCCCTTGAGTTCAGAGGGGCGCTGCGTTCGGGAGCGCTGTGGGTGCAGGTCTCGTTAGACTTAAAGCATGGAGATTCAAGGATTTACCGCGGGCCCATTTAGCACCAATACTTATATCGCGGCGGAGGGAAAGCGCGCTTTCATCGTGGATCCAGGCATGGATTCCACGTCGCAGGTTCTAGCGTACGACTATGACTATGAAGCCATCGTGCTCACGCACGGGCACATTGACCACACTCGCGAGGCCGGTGACTTGGCGCAGGAGCTCGATATCCCCGTTTATATTCATCCCGCAGATAAGTTCATGTTGGATTCTGGGGAGGGTGTTTCCGCCCAGGCACAGGAGTTATTCCACGCCTCGAGAATGGTGCCCATTTCCGATCTCCGCGAACTCCACGGTGGGGAAGAACTGGAGCTAATCGGGCATACATTTACCCTCCAGCACGCGCCTGGGCATTCGCCGGGGTGCGTATTGATCATTTCGGATACTTTTGCCCTTACCGGGGACGTACTTTTTGCCGGGGGAATGGGGCGGGTCGATCTGCCGGATTCTAATCCACAGGCCATGCTGGACTCATTGGCGGGACCGGTGTGGGATTTAGACGATAAGCTGGACATTCTTCCCGGCCACGGCCCAACCTCGACCATGCGTCAGGAGAGGGCGACCAACCCATTCCTGCGAAAATCCCATGGGGTAGTCTAGTGACCATGAGTGAAGAGAAGCGGTTCCAGGCACTGTCCGCACCGAAGGGTGTGCCAGACTATTTCCCACCAGAGTCTGCGACTTTTTATAAGGTCCGCCAGACCATGGTGGAACAGGCGCATCTTTCCGGCTTTCAGCACATTGAATTGCCCATTTTTGAAGATACCGCGCTCTTTGCCCGCGGCGTGGGCGAATCTACCGACGTGGTCTCCAAGGAGATGTACACCTTTGCAGATCGCGGCGATCGCTCAGTGACCCTGCGCCCAGAGGGCACCGCGGGTGTGATGCGCTCGGTCATTCAACACAATCTGGACCGCGGTCAGCTGCCGGTAAAGCTGAACTACAGCGGGCCGTTCTTCCGCTATGAGCGCCCGCAGGCAGGGCGCTACCGCCAGCTTCAGCAGGTTGGCGTGGAAGCCATTGGCGTCGACGATCCCGCATTGGATGCGGAGGTCATCGCCCTGGCGGATCGCTCCTATAGGGCCCTGGGACTTTCCGGGTACCGCCTGGAATTGACCAGCTTGGGCGACCGGAATTGCCGGCCCGCCTACCGCGAAAAGCTGCAGGAATTCCTGTTTAAGCTGGACTTGGATGAGGAAACCCGCCGCCGCGCGGAGATCAATCCCTTGCGCGTCTTGGACGATAAGCGCCCAGACATGCAGGAGCAGCTTGCCGATGCCCCATTGATGCTCGACTACCTCAACGCCGAGTGCCGCGAGCACTTTGAGACCGTAACCGGCATGCTGGATGATATGGGTGTTGCCTACGAAATCAACCCGCGCATGGTGCGCGGCTTGGACTACTACACCAAGACCTGTTTTGAATTCGTCCACGATGGCCTGGGTGCGCAATCCGGTATTGGCGGCGGTGGCCGCTACGACGGGTTGATGGCGCAGCTTGGCGGCCAAGATCTCTCGGGCATCGGCTATGGCCTCGGCGTCGACCGCGCCATCCTCGCCCTTGAAGCGGAGGGAATCACCTTAGAAGGCAGTGATTCCCGCGTGGACGTCTACGGCATTGCCTTGGGCGCAGCGGCCAAGCGCCGCATGACCGGGATCATCAATGACCTGCGCAAGGCGGGAATCGCCGCGGACATGTCCTTTGGTGATCGCGGCCTTAAGGGGGCGATGAAGGGCGCTGACCGCGCGGGCGCGCGCTTTGCTCTGGTCTTGGGAGACCAAGAACTAGACAATGGCACCGTCGCCGTGAAGGACTTGGCCGCCCACGAACAGCGCGATGTTGAACTATCGCAGCTGGTTGCCATTCTGGGGCAGGATCTAGAAGGCTAAACGCAGGATCAAAAAAGGGGGCACCGAAATTACTCGGTGCCGCCCTTTTATGTGCTTTTGACTGATTAGCACTCCACCTGGGAAACGCTAAAGCCCATCGTCTTGGCCAAGCCGCCGAGGGAGGTCTCCTTGTACTTGGAGAGCATATCGCGGCCCGTATCCGCCATGGTTTGTACGGCATTATCTAGGGTGACGTGGTGGGTGCCTTCACCCATCATCGCCATGCGGGCGGCGTTAATGGATTTCACCGCGCCGATGGCGTTGCGCTCAATACAGGGGATCTGCACTAATCCACCTACCGGGTCACAGGTAAGGCCGAGGTTGTGTTCAAGGGCGATCTCTGCCGCATTTTCTACCTGGGCAGGCGTTGCACCAAGGAGTGCTGCCATTCCCGCAGCGGACATGGACGAGGCGGAGCCGACTTCTCCCTGGCAGCCCACCTCGGCGCCGGAAATTGAGGCATTTTGTTTGATGATCATGCCGATTGCGCCGGCGGTGAGCAGGTAGCGGCGTGCGGATTCGCGGCAGAAGCCACCATGGAAATCGCGCGCATAGTGCAAGACTGCGGGAATGATGCCGCAGGCGCCGTTGGTGGGCGCGGTGATAACGCGGCCGCCCGCAGCGTTTTGCTCGTTGACCGCTAAGGCGAAGAGGTTGACCCATTCCATGGCGGAAAATCCAGAGTGTGGGTCATTTTTCTGCTCGAGCAGCTGCGCATACATCTTGGGGGCACGCCGCGGCACTCGGAGACCACCGGGCAAGAGGCCCTTGGTGGAAATGCCATCGGTCACGCATTCGCGCATGATGTCCCATACGAGGTCCAAGTGGCGCAGGACAAAATCCGCGCCGCCCTCGTCCTGATGAAGTACTTCCTCATTGGCGAGGACGATTTCCCAAATATCTTTGTCGTTGGCCTCGCAGAGGTTGAGCAGTTCTTCACCGGTGGTGAACTCATAAGGCACGGTATCTTCTACGGTTGCTGCGGCAACGCCGGCGGGTACCTCGTGGCTATCGGCCATCTCCGCGTCTAACTCTTTGCGGGAGAGGATGAAGCCACCGCCGACGGAGAAGTACTGCTCGTCTTCAGCCAAGATAGTGCCATCAGCATCCCAGGCCTTGAAGATCATGCCGTTGGGGTGCTGGGGCAGTGGCTCGTTCTCAAAGGCAATTTCGTAGTCGACGGAGCCGGACGGGCCGGAGATGTTGCCTTCACTGGGGATTATGCCGCCGGCTTGTGGCTCGGCATCGATGGGAACGGTCAGCGGCTCCCAACCGGCGAGTCCCAGAATGACGGCGCGGTCGGAGGCGTGGCCGCGCCCAGTGGCGGCAAGCGAACCGCGCAGCTCCGCGGAGACGCGGGCGGGATGGGTATCGAGGGATTCTAGAAATTGCTTCGCGGCGCGCATCGGCCCAACCGTGTGTGAGGAGGAGGGACCAATGCCGATGGCGAAAATGTCAGTAACGCTAATAGTCATGGTGAAAGCCTTAAGAAACCTTTCTTGGTAGCAAGAGAGTTATCAGTCCAAGAGCATGAAAAAGAGATTTTCTCAGGCGCGGGGATTCAAGTGGAACATTTCTAAAATTCAAGCGTAGAGAAATATGTGACATGTATCAATTTTAGAATATGCGATAGGTATTGCGGCGCTAGTGCTTTCCGTCGTATTGGGACAAAATTTCCTCGAAAGGCAGAAATTCCTCGTCCACTCCGATCCCAGTGGGGCGGGAATGGGGTCCGGGCTTAGGGGCATCGGCAAGCCCGGCGACCCGATCCGTTGGGCGGATCATCTGATCTGCAAGCTGGGTGGCGGCGCGCTCGATGCGGCTGCGAATGCGCGCGCCCTCGGCGGTGCCCAGATCTTCTGTTGCCTGGAAAATGCCGGTGGGAACGACGTGGGCGTGCAGGTAATTCAATAGGGGGCGCAGCGCATAGTCCAAGATGAGCGCGTGGCGCGGTGAACCGCCCGTAGCGGCAACGATGGTAGGCAGTTCCTCCAAGGCGTGCGAATCCAGAACATCAAAAAACATCTTGAACAGCCCGGAGTAGCTTCCTTGGAACGCGGGCGTGACGGCAATAAAGCCATCGGCCGTAGACAGCAGCTCTTTCGCTTCATCCAAGTGGGGCGTCGGGGCCGCCCAATTGGTCATGGCCGTGGCCAATTCAGAAGCAAGGGTGCGCACCTCAATGATGTGGGTGTTCACGCCTTCACCGCGTGCGGAAATCTTTGCCTCGGTGGCTTCTGCAATAGTCTCAGCTAATTGCCGGGTAGATGATGGCTCCGATAGCCCGGCCGTGAGGACAACCAAAGATCGCATTGTTTAGTCCTCCTTTCCAGGGCTTACGCGAAAGTGTGGGGAATCTGGGTGCTGCTTGAGCGTGGCATGCGTTGGTGGGTCTGAGGGTACATGGTCTGGTCGCCGCTGCTCAAAGCGTCGGCGGAGCTCTGGGACGACTTGAGTGCCAAGAATTTCTATCTGCTTGAGCACCACTTCTTGCGGCAGGCCCGCGTGATCGATGAGGAAGAGCTGGCGTTGGTAATCGCCCACGTAGTCCGCAAATTTCAGGGTGCGCTCAATAACCTGCTCTGCGGTACCCACGGTCAGCGGGGTGTAGTCAGTAAACTCCTCCAGGCTAGGCCCGTGCCCGTACACGGGTGCGTTATCGAAGTACGGGCGGAAGAACTTCTTGGCTTCCTCTTCAGTATCGCCAATGAATACCTGGCCGCCGAGACCCACGATGGCTTGGTCGGCCTGACCGTGGCCATAGGAGGCGAAGCGGCGCCGGTACATGGTGACCATCTTGGCCGTGTGTTCCTGATTCCAGAAAATATTATTGTGGAAGAACCCGTCGCCATAATAGGCCGCTTGTTCTGCAATCTGTGTAGAGCGAATTGAGCCGTGCCATACAAACGGCGGGACGCCATCGAGGGGCGCCGGGGTAGAGGTAAACGCCTGCAACGGGGTGCGGAATTTGCCCTCCCAGTTGACGCTATTTTCGCGCCACAGGCGGCGCAGCAAGTGGTAATTTTCCACGGCCAAGGGGATGCCTTGGCGGATATCTTTGCCAAACCACGGGTAGACGGGGCCGGTATTGCCGCGTCCCATCATCAGGTCCACACGGCCGCCGGAAAGGTGCTGCAAAAAGGCGTAATCTTCCGCGATCTTTACCGGGTCATTGGTGGTAATTAGCGTCGTGGAGGTAGAAAGCTGCAGGCGCTTAGTCTGCGCCGCAATATAGGCCAGGTGGGTCGTCGGGGAGGAGGGGACGAAGGGCGGGTTGTGGTGCTCGCCTGTGGCAAAGACATCGAGGCCCACTTCTTCCGCCTTGAGCGCGATTTCCGTAATATTGCGGATTCGCTCCGCCTCTGACGGGGTTTCGCCCGTCGTTGGATCGGTGGTCACATCTCCGACCGTGAAAATGCCAAATTGCATGGTGTCCCTTTCTACGTACCTATAATCATTGTACGTGACATGTCAACAACGTGGGAGGGGAGATTGTTCCCAAACGAGTAAAGAGGGGGACGGGAATTAGCTGTAGACCCCGCGCCCCAAGGTGTCGCACTCAGCCATCCGGCCGGAATTATAACCAGCAAGGAAAGCCCGCTGGCGTTGCTCGGAGGAGCCGTGCGTCCACGCATCGGGTTGGACCTGCCCGGTGGAACGCCGCTGGATATTATCGTCGCCCACAGCCTGCGCCGCGGTGACTGCGTCAGCGACCTGCTGCTGGGAAATCGGTTCCAGCAGCGCATCCTCGCCCTTATCTGCATGAGAAGCCCAAATACCTGCGTAGCAATCTGCCTGGAGCTCGATCTTTACCGCATTGGAATCCGCGCCGGGGTCGTTATAGTCAGATAGCTGCAGCGTGCCCTCGAGCTGCTGAATGTGGTGGCCAAACTCGTGGGCGACGATGTACATCTGCGCGAATGGGGCATTGTGCGCGCCGTAGTTGCTCAGGGAATCGAAAAAGGTGGTATCGAAATACGCCGATTGGTCGGCGGGGCAATAAAAGGGACCCGTGGCTGAAGAGGCGGTGCCGCAACCGGAATTGGTGGAGCCATTAAAAATCACCCGGCCAGGGTTGGTGTATTCGATGCCGGCTTGCTCGGGCAGCTCGGCGGTCCAGACGTTATCCACGCTCATGGCGGTAAACATGACCCGGCAGTCATCGTATTTATTGCCGTCTTCTGCCGTTTGGCAGTGATCGAAGGCAGAATCATCGGCACCGGAGTGGGACTGCTCATTGCCCAGGAGGGCGCCAATATCGGAGGGGTTTCCTCCCAATAAGAGGTAGAGCCCGACGAGCATGACGGAGCCGATGCCGCCGCCTAAAGCGAGGCCGCCGCCACCGCCGGAGGTTGCGCGCTGGCCATCGAAATCGGCACCAGATTTAAACGTCATGCCTAAATAGTGCCACACCTTTTCGGCGTCTTCAGTGCGTACCGGCCACATTTATGCGCGGTACTGGCAGCGGCGTCCGGTTCGCACCCATGCCTAGTGCCTTAAATGGAATTAATAGGAGAAGAAACGGCGATGGGATGTAGAATTGGCCAAGTTCCTAGTCTTGTGCTTGGTTGGGCGCGCGCTGTTTACGCGTGGCTGGACCCGCAAGTAACTCCATTTCAGAAGGGATTGAATTATAGTGCTGCGTACCCATTTGGCCGGTGAGCTCCGCAAAGAACTGGCAGAAGAGACCGTAACCCTAACCGGTTGGGTGTCTCGTCGCCGTGACCACGGCGGCGTGATCTTCATTGACCTGCGCGATCGTTCCGGCATTGCCCAGGTGGTCTTCCGCGAATCCGATGTGGCAGAGCGCGCCCACGACCTGCGTTCGGAATACTGCGTCAAGGTAACCGGCGTAGTGGAACCGCGCCCAGAAGGCTCCGAAAACCCGAACCTGCCTTCCGGAGACATCGAGGTCAACGTCACCGACCTGGAGGTGCTCAACAAATCCGCAGCGCTGCCCTTCCAGGTAGATGATCCTTCCGCCTCTGGCGAGGTAGGCGAGGAGACCCGCCTGAAGTACCGCTACTTGGATCTGCGCCGCGAGCGCCAGGCAAAGGCCCTGCGCCTGCGCTCCGCTGCCAACCGCGCGGCCCGCAACGTGCTGGATAAGCACGATTTCGCCGAAATCGAAACCCCTACCTTGACCCGCTCCACCCCTGAGGGCGCCCGCGACTTTTTGGTCCCTGCCCGCCTGAAGCCGGGCTCCTGGTACGCGCTGCCGCAGTCGCCGCAGCTGTTCAAGCAGCTGCTGATGGTGGCGGGCATGGAGCGCTATTACCAGATCGCGCGGTGCTACCGCGATGAGGACTTCCGCGCCGACCGCCAGCCGGAATTTACCCAGCTAGACGTGGAGATGTCCTTCGTGGATCAAGACGATGTCATTGCGCTTGGTGAAGAGATTGTCAAAGAGCTGTGGAAGCTCATCGGCTATGACATTCAGACCCCGATCCCGCGCATGACCTATGCCGATGCCATGAAGTACTACGGCTCCGATAAGCCGGATCTGCGCTTCGACATCAAGATCGTCGAGTGCACGGAGTTCTTCAAGGACACTACCTTCCGCGTCTTCCAGAACGAATACGTCGGCGCCGTAGTCATGGACGGCGGTGCTTCGCAGCCGCGCCGCCAGTTTGATGCATGGCAGGACTGGGCCAAGCAGCGCGGCGCCAAGGGCCTTGCCTACATCACCGTTGCAGAAGATGGCACTTTGGGCGGGCCAGTAGCCAAGAACATCACCGACGCGGAGCGCGAGGGCATCGCCGAGCACGTGGGCGCAAAGCCTGGTGACGCCATCTTCTTCGCCGCCGGCGATACCAAGTCTTCCCGCGCGCTGCTGGGTGCGGCCCGCGGTGAAATCGCCAAGAAGCTCGACCTCATCAAGGAAGGTGACTGGGCCTTTACCTGGGTCGTTGACGCCCCGCTCTTTGAGCCTTCTGCCGATGCCACCGCTTCCGGCGACGTGGCCTTGGGCCACTCCAAGTGGACCGCGGTGCACCACGCTTTTACCTCGCCGAAGCCGGAGTGGATCGATTCCTTCGACGAGAACCCGGGCGAGGCCACGGCCTACGCTTATGACATCGTCTGCAACGGCAACGAGATCGGCGGCGGTTCTATCCGTATCCACCAAGAAGATGTGCAAAAGCGTGTCTTCGAGGTCATGGGCATCGGCGATGAGGAAGCACAAGAAAAGTTCGGCTTCTTGCTTGACGCTTTCTCCTACGGCGCACCTCCACACGGCGGCATCGCCTTTGGCTGGGACCGCATCGTGTCCCTCTTGGGCGGCTTTGACTCCATCCGCGACGTCATTGCCTTCCCGAAGTCCGGTGGCGGCGTGGATCCGCTTACCGATGCCCCCGCGCCCATCCCTGCCGCACAGCGCAAGGAGACCGGCGTGGATTTCAAGCCGGAGAAGAAAAAGAACGGCGAAGAGGCTAAGGCCGCGAAATCAGAGCAGGAGAACTAGCTCTTAGGCTCGCTATCACGACACCATTTTTAGGGTAAGCGGGGCGCGCGTCCTCGCCGCAGCGGAAACTTGTGCGGCGAGGGTGTAGCCCCCGCTTTGTGTTGGCGGGCATACTGGATAGAACTATGGTTGATACACAGACAGTGCTTTCGGCCGATGAGGTCATTGGTGCCGCATCGGAAATGTTGTCGCGCCGCTTTGGTGGCACGCCGGAAATGTCAGACATTGAGGATCTAGGCGGATCCGGCAATGCTTTAGTCCTGCGCGCGAAGGTTGCCCCTAGCGCCTTTTTGCCGCATCGCTCTGTGGTCATCAAATACAATCCGGTCACCGGCTACGGCGTGGATGACGCGGCAATGCTGCGCGAGGTCGTGGCCTATCAATTCACCACCGCCTTAGCAGAAGACGTGCGCCCAGGGCCGGTGCTGCTTGCGCATGATTTAGACCGGCGCATCATCGTCCTGACGGATTTGGGGGAGGCCGAGACCCTTGCGGATGTGCTCTTAGAATCCGGCGATGAGGATCGCATTCGGATCCTGCGCTCCTTGGGCACGGCATTGGGGCATATCCACGTAGGCACCGCGGATCATGAGCAGGATTTCGAGACCCTGCTCAACCGCACCTTGCGGCATAACCCGGAATACGCCGATCACCAATCTGTGCGCGATCAGTCCCTGTATCGCTCCATCGGCATCGGGCTGAGCCTGCTTGATGAGGCGGGGCTTGAAGCCCCCGAAAGCTTCCGCAGTTTAGCCGATCAAGCCGCTGAATCCCTCGCCTCCGGCAAGGATAGGGCCTTTACTCCCTTCGATTTATCGCCGGATAACATCATCGTCTCCAAGCGCCTGCACTTCTTGGACTATGAATGGGCCGGTTTTAGGAACGTGGGCTTTGACGTCGCGTGCGTTATCGCGGGCTTCCCGCAGTTCCTGTTTTCTAAGCCAATTACGGATAAGGAAGCAGATATATTCCTCGCCGCATGGTCGCGCGAGGTATCTGAGGTGTGGCCGCGCTTTGCCGACGAAGACGAACTGCACGGGCTTATCGTCGCTTCCCTCATTGGCTGGGCCTTGTCGAGCGTGACCACGATGCACGCTGGCGGAATTGAGGGACTGGTTGCCCTTGCTAGCGGTGACGCGGAGATTGTCCATGACCCAAAGCGTTCGATCCTGCGCCCGCCGGAAAGCGGCCCTTTTAATGAGGACGAGCTATTGGTGCGCCAAGATTTGTACGAAACCTTTGACGCGCTCGCGCGCTACGCCGCCCAATGCGGGACCGCACCGTGCACGTCCATCGCGGAGTTTGGCACCATCGTTGCCCGCCGCGTCCACGACGAATAATCACTACACCTTTCTGGGGAGCTAAAACCACATGAGCCAGGATTCTCTCTTCGGCGCCTCTCCCAATGCCGGTGGCACTATGGGCGGCGAAGGCTCGCCATCGTCTTTTCCCACAGCCAATCTCTTTGCCACGCACTCCGGTTCGCCCTTGGCCGCTCGCATGCGCCCACAGACTCTAGAAGAGGTCGTGGGCCAGGACCACCTCCTTGCCCCCGGCAAGCCGCTGCGCCGCTTGGTCGAGGGGTCCGGCGAGGCTTCGGTCATTTTGTATGGGCCGCCGGGTACTGGCAAGACGACGATTGCCTCGCTGATAGCCAGCCAGATGGGCCAAAACTTCGTCGGCCTCTCCGCCCTTGACTCAGGGGTGAAGCAGGTGCGCGAAGTCATTACCCACGCCCGGCAGGAACTCATCCACGGCCGCCGAACGGTCCTTTTCATCGATGAGGTGCACCGTTTCTCCAAAACCCAACAAGACGCCTTGCTGGCGGCGGTTGAAAACCGGACGGTCCTGCTGGTTGCAGCGACGACCGAAAACCCATCCTTCTCGGTCGTCTCGCCGCTTCTTTCCCGCTCGCTGCTTTTGCAGTTGCACTCGCTGAGCGAGGAGGATCTTAAGGGCGTAGCCCGCCGCGCGTTAGACAGCGATCGGGGGCTAGGCGAGCGCGAGCTAAGCATTACTGATGAGGCGCTCAACCAGCTTGTCGTGCTCTCTGGTGGCGATGCCCGGCGCAGCCTGACCTACCTCGAGGCGGCCGCGGAAGCAGTCGACGATGGCGGCGAGATCACCGCGGCCACGATTACGGATAACGTGAATCGGGCGGTGGTGCGCTATGACCGTGACGGCGATCAGCACTACGACGTGACTTCTGCGTTCATCAAGTCCATCCGCGGCTCCGATGTCGATGCCGCGCTGCACTACCTAGCGCGCATGGTGGAAGCCGGCGAAGATCCCCGGTTTATCGCCCGCCGCCTGATGGTTCACGCCTCAGAAGATATTGGCATGGCAGATCCCACCGCCTTGCAAGTCGCCGTTGCCGCTGCAGAGGCGGCGCAACTGATCGGCTTGCCAGAAGCGCGCATCCCACTGGCGCAGGCAACGATTCACTTGGCGACGGCGCCGAAATCTCCGTCCGTCATCGCTGCTATTACTAAGGCGCAGGCCGATGTCGCGGCCGGCAAGGTGGGCCACGTGCCGCCGCACCTGCGTGATGGGCACTATGAGGGCGCCAAGCGGCTGGGAAATGCCACGGGGTATTCCTATCCCCACGATGACCCGCGCGGGGTAGTGGAGCAGCAATACCTGCCCGATGAGCTCGAGGGCACCGTATATTATGAGCCCACCGAGCACGGCGCGGAAAAGCGAATCTTTGACTATATTGGCCGTTTGCGCAGGATACTTCGCGGCAAGCGCCGCTAAGTGCGAACCGGCTCGACCGGTTTTGGCCCCACCGATGGGCACAGCCTGCCTACCTGTAGGTAAAGTTGGGTGGGTTAGAAAGCTTCTTGATGGAAGATAAAAGCTTAGACAGTTAGGATTATTGCTCGTGAAGACTCATGAGATCCGGGAACGGTTTACCCAGCACTTCGTCAATTCTGGTCACGAGGTTGTCCCCAGCGCCTCTTTGATCCTGGATGACCCTAACCTGCTTTTCGTTAACGCGGGCATGGTGCCCTTCAAGCCCTATTTCTTGGGCCAGCAGACCCCACCATTTTCGCAAGGCCTTGCCACCTCTATCCAGAAGTGCGTGCGCACCTTGGATATCGAGGAGGTGGGCATTACCACCCGCCACAACACCTTCTTCCAAATGGCGGGCAACTTCTCCTTTGGTCAGTACTTCAAGGAAGGCGCCATTTCCAATGCATGGAACCTGCTGACCAAAGACGTAGAAGACGGCGGGTTTGGCCTGGATCCGGAGCGCCTGTGGGTCACCGTGTACCTCGATGATGATGAGGCAGCGGAAATCTGGCGCGATAAGATCGGCGTGCCAGAAGAGCGCATCCAGCGCCTAGGCATGGAAGATAACTACTGGTCCATGGGCGTGCCGGGGCCGTGTGGCCCCTGCTCGGAAATCTATTACGATCGCGGCCCCGAATACGGCAAGGACGGCGGCCCGATTGCGGACGATAACCGTTACATGGAGATCTGGAACCTCGTGTTCATGCAAAATGAGCGCGGCGAGGGAACCGGAAAGGGCGATTTTGAGATCGTCGGCGAGCTGCCGAAGAAAAACATCGATACCGGCTTGGGCATCGAGCGCGTCGCCTGCCTCTTGCAGGGTGTAGACAACGTTTACGAGACCGACCTGCTGCGCCCGGTCATTGACGTCGCCGAGGAGCTTACCGGCGCCACCTACGGCGAGAAGGCAACGCAGCAGGAAAATATCCGCTTCCGCGTGGTGGCTGACCACTCCCGCACCGGCATGATGCTCATCTTGGATGGTGTTACCCCAGGAAACGAGGGTAGGGGCTATATCCTGCGCCGCTTGCTGCGCCGCATCATTCGCTCAGCAAAGCTGCTGGGTGCCGAGGGCGCTACCATGGAGCGCTTCATGAATACCGTCATGGATACCATGACCCCGTCCTATCCAGAGATTGCGGATAACCGCGAGCGAATCCTGCGCGTGGCCATCAACGAGGAAAAGGCGTTTTTGAAGACGCTGGAGTCTGGCACCAAGCTTTTCGATGAAGCCGTGGAGGACCTGCGCTCCACCCACCGCGCCAAGACCCAAAAGGTGCTCTCCGGTGACAAGGCCTTCGAGCTGCACGATACCTACGGTTTCCCCATCGACCTCACCCTGGAAATGGCGCAAGAGGCCGGCCTTGACGTGGACATGGACGGCTTTAATGCCGCCATGGGCGAGCAGCGCCGCCGCGCCAAGGCCGATAACCAGGCCAAGAAGCACGGTCACACCGACCTCTCCTTGTACCGCGACTGGGTGGATAATAACCCCACCGTATTCACCGGCTATGAGGAACTGGTCTCGGGTGCCAACGTCATCGGGCTGGTCAAAGATGGCCAAAAGGTCAACGAGGTACACGAGGGCGATGAGGTTGAGGTCATTTTGGACCACTCGCCGCTCTACGCTGAGTCCGGTGGACAGATGGCTGACCGCGGCCGCATTTCCGCGGGCGAATCCCTCTTGGAGGTCAATGACGTCCAGAAGATTGGCAAGAAGCTGTGGGTACACAAGGCTTCCGTTACCGCCGGTGGGCTCGACCTGGGCATGTCCGTTGAGGCTTCCGTAGATGAGAAGTGGCGCCACGGTGCGACCCAGGCCCACTCGGCTACCCACCTCATCCACGCGGCCCTGCGGCAGGTGCTGGGACCCACCGCAGTGCAGGCGGGCTCCCTGAACCGCCCGGGCTACCTGCGCTTTGACTTCAACTACACCGAGCAGTTGAGCCAGGAACAAATGGAAGAAATCGCGCTTATTACCAACCAGGCGATCGATTCCAATATGGCCGTCAACACCATTGAGACCTCGCTGGAAGAGGCCAAGGCGATGGGCGCCATGGCCCTGTTCGGTGAAAACTACGGCAACCAGGTGCGCGTGGTGGAAATCGGCGGACCATTTTCCATCGAGCTCTGCGGCGGTACCCACGTGGGTTCCTCGGCAGAAATTGGACTGGTTTCCGTGCTTGGCGAGTCCTCGGTGGGCTCCGGCGCCCGCCGCATTGAGGCCTACTCCGGCATGGATGCCTTCCGGTACTACTCCAAGGAAACCGCGCTGGTAGAGGGCGTATCCCGCGAGCTAAAGGTGCAGTCTGAGGAACTTCCGGAGCGGATTTCGCAGCTTTCGGAGCGGCTCAAGGCGGCCGAAAAGGAAATTGAGGGCCTGCGCAAGGCGCAACTGACCGCGCGCGCCTCTGAAATCATCGACTCGGCTACCGAGGTCAATGGCATCAAGACCATTACGCTCCAGCTTCCCGATGGCACCTCGGGCGGCGACCTGCGGACCGTGGCCACCGATATCCGCAACCGCATGAAGGATACGGCCGCGGTCATCGTGCTCGGCGCGGTGGATAAGGGCAAGTTCCCGTTCATTGCCGCCGCTACGGGCAAGGCGGTGGACGAGGGCGTGAAAGCTGGGGACATCGTCAAGCGCCTTGGCGAATACGTCAACGGCCGCGGCGGCGGCAAGCCAGACATGGCGCAGGGCTCTGGTACCGCGCCGGAAGGTGCGCAGCGGGGCTTTGAGGCCGTCAAGGATCTGTTGCAGTCGCGATAAGGATTCATTGTGGCAAAGGTTGAACCAGATTCCCCCGGAGTGGATGACCCAGGCGAGGGCCGCCGATTAGCACTCGACGTGGGCACAGTGCGAATTGGCGTCGCGGCATCCAACCGCGAGGCCACCCTCGCTACCCCTGTGGAAACCGTTCCCAGGAAGACCGGCTTCAAAGACCGCGATCAAGAAGACATTGATCGAATTCTCGAGCTTATTGAGGCATATTCCGCGGTAGAAGTCATTGTTGGTTTGCCGCGTGATTTACACGGAAATGGGTCAAAAAGTGTAAAACACGCGAAAGAAATTGCGTTTCGGATTCGACGCCGCTTGAATCAAGATGAAAATATAGATAAAGTTCCACCACCAGTACGCTTGGCTGATGAACGTTTGACGACGGTAGCGGCAACCACCGCGCTGCGCGCGTCCGGCGTGTCCGAAAAGAAGGGCAGAAAAATCATTGACCAAGCTGCAGCGGTGGAAATACTACAGTCCTGGCTGGATGGGCGTGCTAACGCGCTCCGCTCGGATGATGCAGTAGCCCAGCCTTCAAACTCAGGAGACTAAATACGTGAGCCGTAACCAACAACGCCTCGGGCGATCGATGGATGATAAGTACGTCAAGCGGCGCCAGCGCGGCATCGCCGTGGTGGTCGCATCCGTCATCGTCATTCTAGGAGCTCTGATCTACATCGGAGTACGCATCGGCACTTCTTCGGCCGACTACGAAGGGGCCGGAAACGGCACCACGCAATTGGTGGAGGTCCCCGAAGGATCCTCCATGTCCGAGCTGGGACCCACGCTCGTGGAAAAGAATGTGGTCAAGACCCAAGAGGCATTCGACTCCGCGGCATCGATGAACCACAGCGCCAGCCAGATTCAACCTGGCTTCTACCGGCTGCAAGAAGAAATGAGCGCGGCGAATGCGGTAGAGGCGTTGCTTGATGAAAACAACCGCGTGGACATGCTTGAGGTTCAAGGCGGTGCGACCTTGGAGGACGTCAAGGTCGTCGGCGGTGACGTGCGCTTCGGTATCTACTCCTTGATTTCCCAAGTCAGCTGCGATGACGGCAATTGCTTGGAGAAGGAAGAGCTGGAAAAGGCGGCGGCAGAAACCGATCCTAAGGAGCTCGGCGCACCGGATTGGGCACTGGATGCCATTAAGAAACGCGGCAATGACCCGAAGCGTATTGAGGGCCTTATTGCCCCTGGCCAGTACGTTCTGGACCCGAATATGAGCGCCAAGGACATCCTGAAGGATCTCATTACCCGCTCTGCCAAGCGTTATGAGGAAACCGATATCGAAAACCGCGCCAAGGCCATTGGGCTTTCGCCGTACGAGCTTTTGACCTCTGCCTCCTTGGTGGAGCGTGAGGCACCCGCCGGCGAATTCGACAAGGTAGCCCGCGTTATCCTGAACCGCTTGGACGAGCCCATGCGCCTCGAGTTCGACTCCACCGTGAACTACGGTCTGGAGGATGTCGAGCTGGCCACCACCGATGAGGCGCGTGGTGAGAAGACTCCGTGGAATACCTACGCTAAGGAAGGCCTTCCGGATACCCCGATTTCCTCGCCTTCTGATGAGGCAATCCGCGCGATGGAAGAACCTGCCGATGGTAACTGGAAGTTCTTCGTCACCGTGGATAAGGACGGCACCACCGTGTTCTCCGATACCTACGATGAGCACCTGGACCGTGTGGACGATGCTATCCGCTCCGGCGTCCTTGACTCTCAGCGCGAGGGTGAGGGAGCAGGAGCCGGCAACGGCGATGCCGCCTCGGACCAACCGGCTGAGTAGGCACTAGGCCGCAGCCAGAAAGGTAGACGCTCTCCATGCCGCGCGCCGCAGTACTCGGTAGCCCCATCGCACACTCGTTATCGCCTATCCTGCACAACGCGGGGTATACCGCAGTGGGGCTCAAGGAGTGGTCCTATACCCGCTTTGAGGTGACGGCCGATACCCTTGCCCCATTCTTGGAAGAATGCGGCCCCGAGTACCGCGGCTTTTCCGTGACCATGCCCGGTAAGTTCGCCGCGCTCGAGGTAGCAGAGGAACAAAGTGATAGGGCACGGCTTATCGGGTCCGCCAATACCTTGGTGCGCACCGAACATGGGTGGCGCGCGGATAATACCGATACCGAGGGCGTGCGCGGCGCCCTGCAAGAACTCATTGGGCTCCGCCCAGTCTCCCAGGCGCTTATCATCGGCGCGGGCGGAACCTCCCGCCCGGCGCTGTGGGCGCTGGCAGAACGCGGGATCGATCAGGTCACCATCTTGAACCGTTCCAACCGCCAAGCGGAGCTGCAGCCCTTGGCCGAGCGGCTCGGGCTCAATTTGCAGTATGCAACCTTTGACGATGACCTCGAGGACCTTTCCCGCTCCGCGGATTTGATTATTTCCACCGTGCCTTCGGCTGCGTTGGAGGATTATCGCTTCCAGCTTGCCCACGCCCCAGTGCTCGATGTGATCTATCACCCGTGGCCTACGACGCTCGCCGCCTGCGCCGCCGCGAATGGCTACTTCACCGTGGGTGGGCACGTCATGCTGGCGCATCAAGCGTTTAGCCAATTTGAGCAATTCACCGGGCTTTCCGCACCGCGCGAAGAAATGGTCGCGGCCCTGCAGGAAGAGCTTCGCCTGCGCAACCTCTAAGCACGCTGGGGATACGCCCATGTGCGCCGCCTTGCCATGAAGAGTGGCAAAGCGGCGCTTAGCCTTATGCCATGGGGATTTTCGGGGGAATACTTTATGGCCTGTGGGCAGCCGCCTTGTGCTGGTGGGATATTCGCGAGCGGCGCTTGCCCGATGCACTGACCATCCCCGTTGGGGTGTTATCGGTCACCTTTGCCACTTGGGGTGGGTTAGCCTGGCCATTGCTATACCTCCTAGTGGCGCTTTGTGGCGCCGGCATCGGCGGGGGAGATATTAAATTGGCCCTGCCGCTGGGCATGCTCGTTAGTGCCACGGCAGGCCCACTGGGGGTTATTATCGCCTGCGGCGGTTCCGCTGTACTCACGCTGCTCGCAAGCGGCATCGCGCGGGCCAAGGGCGGTGTGCCCCACGGGCCCTCGATGGTGCTATCGGCTGGGCTGGTTATGGCCGCGTATCCCCTCTTTGAGGGGTGAGGCGAATATATTGGGGTGCCTAGTTGCTCCGTGTGCATAGGTGCCGTGCGATAATACCCGCATGCTTCGTTGGACTACCGCTGGTGAATCCCACGGCCAGGCACTTATCTCCATGGTGGAGCACATGCCGGCCGGAGTACCCATTACCCGTGCTGAGATTTCTCATCAGCTGGCGCGGCGCCGCCTAGGATATGGCCGCGGTGCGCGCATGAAGTTCGAGGCCGATGAGGTTACGCTGCTCGGCGGCGTCCGCCATGGGCTGACGATTGGTAGCCCGATTGCCATCATGATCGGCAATACTGAATGGCCGAAATGGACCACCGTCATGTCCGCAGATCCCATCGATATGGAGGATGAGGACGTAGCAAAGGCGATGAATTCGGGCCGAGGTGCGCCCTTGCAGCGTCCGCGCCCAGGCCACGCCGATTTTGCGGGCATGGTGAAATATAACCACAGCGAGGCCCGACCCATCTTGGAGCGTTCTTCTGCGCGCGAGACCGCTGCGCGGGTTGCCGCCGCGACCGTAGCGCGGAACTTCCTGCGGGAAACGTTGGGCGTTGAGGTCTTTTCCCACGTGATTTCTATCGGCGCATCGCAGCCCTATGCCGGTCCTTCCCCCAGTTTTGCGGATATCGAGGACATCGATAACTCTCCGGTGCGCGCCTTTGGTAAGGATGCCGAATCTTCGATGATTTCAGAGATCGAAGCCGCAAAGAAGCAGGGAGATACCTTGGGCGGCATCGTCGAGGTAATCGTCGATGGCCTCCCCATTGGCCTCGGCTCACACATCTCGGGCGATGACCGCTTGGACGCACAGCTGGCTGGAGCATTGATGGGTATTCAGGCCATCAAGGGCGTAGAAATCGGCGATGGCTTCGATGAAGCGCGTCGACGCGGCTCCGAAGCCCACGATGAGATGGTCCGCACCGAGGATGGCGTAACTCGCCTGAGCAACCGGGCCGGCGGCTTGGAAGGCGGCATGACTAACGGGCAGCAATTGCGGGTCCGCGCCGCTATGAAACCGATTTCCACGGTGCCGCGCGCCTTGCAGACGATCGATATGGAAACCGGTGCCGATGCCACCGCAATTCACCAGCGCTCAGATGTTTGCGCCGTTCCGGCAGCAGGAGTTGTGGCTGAGGCCATGGTCTCACTCGTGCTAGCGCGCGCAGTTTTAGATAAATTTGGCGGGGATAGCTTGAGCGAGACCTGCCGTGCCATTGCTGCATATGAAGAATACGTTTCGCAGCGACTCGCCTTTAACCAGGAGTAAATGATGACAACGCCAACCGATGTAACGGGACAGCCACATCCTTGCGTCGTTTTGATTGGCCCGCCCGGGGCGGGAAAGTCCACGATTGGCCGCCGGCTTTCGCATGCGCTGAATTGCGATCTGGTGGATTCGGATCACCTAATTGAAATGGCCGAGGGAAAACCCTGCGGCGAGGTCTTTAGTGAGAAAGGCGAACCGGCGTTTCGCGAGCTCGAGGCCGAACATGTCGCTGAAGCCTTGCAGAAGGGTGGGGTAGTAAGCCTGGGCGGCGGCGCGGTGATGACGGCCTCCACGCGCGAGCTTCTGGAGCGCCACACCGTCGTCTTCCTCGATATTTCCGCAGAAGAAGGCGCGCGCCGCACGGCCGGCGACCGCAATCGCCCGGTGCTGGCGGCGGATAACCCGGTTGAACATTACCGGTCAATCGTGGAAACGCGCAGGCCTTTCTATCTTGAGGTGGCCGATTTTCGCGTACGCACGGATACTCGCTCCCCGCAGCAGGTCGTGGGCGATATCCTGGGCTTTTTAGAAACCCTCTAGCCGGGAACCCCACCCGCATCCCTGCAGGTTATCGCTGCGTAGAAAGGACAGTCCAATGCTCACCATCGCCGTTAACGGACCGAGCCCGTATGAGGTCCGCATCGGAGCGGGTCTTAGCGAAGATATCGCGCGGCGTTGTGCGGACACGGGTGCCGATAAGGCGGCGGTCATCTTCCAGCCTGCCCTGCGTACCGCCGCAGAAGAACTCGCGAAATCCGTAGAAGCGCAGGGCGTCACCCCCGTCTTGTGCGAGGTGCCGGATGCTGAGGCGGCCAAGCAACTGAGCGTGGTGGGAAACGTGTGGGACCGCCTTGGTGAGGCGGGTTTTAGCCGCAGCGATGTCGTCATCGGTGTAGGCGGCGGGGCAACTACGGATATGGCAGGCTTTGTCGCCGCCGGATGGATGCGCGGCATTAAGGTCATTCAGGTTCCTACGACCCTTCTCGCCATGGTTGATGCCGCGGTGGGCGGGAAAACCGGAATCAATACGAAGGTCGGGAAGAACCTCGTCGGCGCCTTCCACGAGCCGGATTCTGTATTCGTCGATCTGGAACGCCTAGACACCCTCCCACAGGCAGAAATCGTGGCTGGTTCCGCAGAGATCATTAAGACCGGGTTCATTCATGATCCGGTCATCGTGGAACGCTACGTGGAAAATCCAGGTGCTTGCCTTGACCCACGCGGTGTCCTGCCGGAATTGATTGAGCGTTCCATCGCGGTGAAGGCAGCGGTGGTGGGAGAAGACCTCAAGGAAGCCGGGCTGCGCGAGACCCTTAATTATGGGCATACCTTTGGCCACGCCATAGAAAGGCAAGAAAACTATGCGTGGCGCCACGGCAATGCGGTAGCCGTAGGCATGATGTTCATTGCCCACCTTTCCCACCAGCGAGGCCTGATAGATGCGGAACTCGTGGAATTGCACCGCAGCATCCTGACCAATATCGGCCTGCCTACGGCGTATCAACCCGGGAAATTCGCGGAATTATATGAGGCGATGACCCACGATAAGAAAAACCGCGACGGGAAGATCCGCTTCGTGGCGCTGACCGGAATCGGTGCGACGACGCGGATAGAGGGCCCCACGCGCGAAGAACTAGAAGCGGCGTATGCCGCCATTACGGAGTAGATATGAAAATCGTTGTTCTCAATGGCCCGAACTTAAATAGGTTGGGCAAGCGCCAACCGGACGTCTATGGTTCCACGACGCTAAGTGATGTCGAAGAACTGGTTTCCAAGCGTGCCGAGAAGCACGGGGCAGAGGTCGAGTTTTTCCAGTCGAATTTTGAAGGCGAGCTCATTGAGAAGGTCCACGAGGCCGCCGATGCCGGAAGTGCAGTCATCATTAACCCAGGTGGGCTGACGCATACCTCCGTTGCTCTGCGCGACGCCCTGGCAGAGATTGCCGATGGCGCCGGCTTCGTGGAGGTGCATATCTCCAACGTGCACGCCCGGGAGGAGTTTAGGCACCATTCTTATTTGAGCCCCATTGCCCGCGGCGTCGTCGCCGGTTTGGGAGTCTTTGGGTACTGCGCCGCGGTGGACTATCTATGCCAATAATCACCGGCCAGACCGATGCCCCTCGGGCGCAGATGGAAAGAAGGCATCGAACCTAGCCACCTGTGCCGCGGAAATAGTTATAGTGGAAGAATAAATTTTTAAGCTTCACTACGTTCCCGCAAAGGATGATTTTATGGCACTTGCAGATACCCGTTTCAGTGACCGCCGCCGGAAGCTAGCCGCCGAATTAGCCGGTCAGCGCATTGATGCGGTATTGGTAACCCACTTGATCCACGTCCGGTACCTGTCCGGATTTTCCGGTTCCAACGGCGGGATGCTGCTGCGCAAGGATCTCTCCGCGTTGATGGCTACCGATGGCCGCTATACCACCCAGATTGCCCAGGAAGTTCCGGATCTTGAGGCGGTCGAGGGCCGTTCTGTGGGCAAGGTGCTCCTACAGCAATTCGACAAGGATGAGACCCCGGTTCGCGTCGGCTTCGAAGCCGACTACATGTCCGTGTCGGAACTGGAAGATCTGAAGGATTCCGCACCGGATGGGGTCACCTTGGTGCCGATTTCTGGAATCATCGAGGACATCCGCATCACGAAGGATCCGGTAGAGCTAGAAAAGCTGGAGGAGATCGCGGCGCTTGCTAACCAGGCCTTGGAAGACCTTCTTGCCGCCGGCGAGCTGCGGGCGGGTCGCACGGAACGCGAAGTTGCCGCCGATCTGGAATTCCGCATGCGCATCCTAGGTTCCGAGCGAGTGAGCTTCGATACCATCGTGGCCTCTGGCCCGAACTCTGCCATGCCACACCACGGCGCGGACGATCGCGTGATCGAGGATGGGGACTTGGTTACCATCGATTTTGGCGCTCACCTGCGCGGATTTAACTCTGACTGCACCCGCACCTATGTCGTGGGTATGGCAAACGACTTTGCCAAGGAGATCTACGATGTGGTGCTGCGCGCCCAGCAGGCCGGCGTCGAGGCTGCGGTAGCGGGCACGTCGCTTTCCGATGTCGACGCCGCCTGCCGCAACGTTATCGCCGATGCCGGATACGGCGACTACTTCGTCCACTCCACCGGGCACGGCGTGGGCTTGGACGTGCATGAAGCACCCTTTGCCGCCACGACCGGTAAGGGCGAGCTGGCGCCAGGGATGACGCTGACCATCGAACCGGGCGTGTATGTGCCGGGCAAGGGCGGCGTGCGCATCGAAGATACGCTGATTATCACCGATGGAGCCCCGAAGATCATTACCGCCGCCTCCAAGGACTTTACTGAGCTGCCCGCATAGGTAGGCTTGGCCCCTGCGGCTCCTCCCTTTCTTGGGAAGAGATTTTAGGGGGTACCGGTGGCCTGCGGGTGCGGGCTATCCGGTAGGCTTATACTTTGCTTTCAACCTTTCAACCACAATATTCGGGAGTTTAACCGCAATGGCTGATACTACTGATTTCAAGAACGGACTCGTTCTCAAGATTGACAACAAGCTGATGCAGATCACCGAGTTTCAGCATGTTAAGCCGGGCAAGGGCCCAGCATTCGTGCGCACCAAGCTGAAGGACGTCGTCTCCGGAAAGACCGTGGACAAGACCTGGAACTCGGGTGTCAAGGTAGAAACCGCCACGGTGGACCGCCGCGACATGACCTACCTGTACAACGACGGCACCAGCTATGTCGTCATGGATGAAAAGACCTTCGAGCAGTTTGAGCTTTCGCCGGATAAGTTCGGCGATGCCGCACGTTTCCTGCTGGAAAACATGCGCGTGCAGGTCTCCTTCTACGAGGATGAGGCATTGTTCGCGGAGCTTCCTATCTCCGTCGACCTCAAGGTAGAGCACACCGAGCCAGGCCTGCAGGGTGACCGTTCCTCCGGCGGCACCAAGCCCGCCACGCTCGAGACCGGCGCCGAGATCCAGGTCCCGCTGTTCATTGAAATCGGCAATGTACTAAAGATCGATACCCGCACCGGCGAGTACCTGTCCCGCGTCAACAACTAGGGCCTTATCTTGTCTGATAACACTGCTAAGCGGGATATCAATCATAAACGGCATACCGCGCGCTACCGGGCGCGCCGGCGCGCAGCGGATATCCTCTATGAAGCGGAGAACCGGGACGTCGATCCCGTCGCCATTGTTGAGGATCGCGTTGCTTTGGCGCGCGAGGATCGCCACGCTGTAGCGCCCATCGCGGACTACACCAAGGTCATCGTCCAAGGCGTAGCAGAAGAGCTAGACGCTATCGATGACACGATCTCGCGTTACCTTTCCCAGAATTGGGAGTTGCACCGCATCCCCGCCGTCGACCGCGCTATCCTGCGCCTTTCGGTCTGGGAGCTATTGTTTAATCCGGATGTTCCCACCGCGACGGCCGTCGTGGAGGGCGTGGAGCTGGCCTCGCAGTATTCCCACGATCAAGCCGCACCGTATATCCACGCGGTCTTGGATGACGTCGCGCAATCTCGTTCCGAGCTAAGCCCGATGAATAACGGCGGCGATGAGGAAGAAAGCGACGCCGCGGGATCCGAAGACTCCCATGCGGACCCTGCGGCTTCGACGCACGCAGAGGCGCCAGGGGAGTCAGAGGAGCCCGAAGAGTCAGCCCCGGCTGCGGAAGCGGAAGCAGACGCGGAAGAGGAAAACTCCTAAATCAAACCGTTCCCCGTCTCCCGCTGCGCTATGCCGCGGGAGACAGCCGGTTCGCACGGCCCCAACCGTGGCGTTTGTACAATGATTGCCATGGGTAAATTTAAGATCAAAGATGCGCTCGACCTCCGCGCCGGAAAGACCTTTCAGCTTGCCGATGTCGATCCCACGGCGACTCCAGGATTCGATGGCTCAAAGTCTGACTTAGAAGACCGCTTCAAACACTATGACGATGAGCTCTATGATTTGCAGGAGCGCCTTTTTGCTAATGGCAGGGCGCATGCCGATGATGCACCCTCGCTTTTAGTAGTCCTGCAAGGAATGGATACCTCCGGCAAAGGCGGGGCCATTCGCCATGTCTTTTCCGTCTTTGATCCGCAGGGCACGAAGACCGTCGGTTTTGGCAAGCCGACGGAAGAGGAAATGAAACACGATTTCCTGTGGCGCATCCGCAAACACGATCCGGTTCCTGGGCAAGTCGTGGCCTTTGACCGGTCCCACTACGAAGACGTGCTGATTCAACGCGTGCACGAGTGGGGGGATGAGGAAGAGATCGACCGCCGCTTTGAGGCGATTCGTGAGTATGAGCAAGAGCTCGCCGGAAAGCGGGTAAAGATCTTGAAGGTCTTTTTGCACATCTCGCCGGAGTTCCAAAAGGAAAACCTCATTGAGCGGACCGAGCGCGAGGATAAGTACTGGAAGTACGATCCTTCAGATCTTGAAGAGCGCGGCTATTGGAATAAATACATGGCGGCCTATGAGGATGCCATCCGCCGGACGGATGAGCTTTGGGCGCCGTGGTTTGTTATCCCCACGGATAATAAGAAATACGCGCGCATGGCCTTGAAGTACCTCATTGTTGATGCACTGCGGCACCTGAACCTGTCGTGGCCTGCGCCCGAATTCGATCCGGAGGCAGAAAAGCAGCGCATCCTCGACGCGGACTAGGCACTAGCCGCGGCGCCTAGAGCCCAAGAGGGCAAGGCGCCCCAAAAATCCCCGCACCGTCGCCGCGCCCTAGCACGCGAATGCGCGAGGCGGGGCGAAACAAGTGCGGGGGAGAAGGCCTTAGGTAAGGCGGCTTAAGCGTTGTCGGACGGCGTGGAGTTTTCCTCGCTGCCGTTTCCGGCCTTCGCAGCGGTTTCAGATCCGAGCTTGGCCATTTCCTCGGCGGCAGACACCATGGCGTCCTGGCCGTTGATGACGGCGTCGACGGCCTTCTTCAAAGCGGTGGTAAGCTGCTCATCGGTCATTCCGGCGGCGGCGGGAATATCGCGCTCGGTGCGGACGACGAGCATATCGTCGTGCTCAGAAATAACGGCTCGCGCGCCGAATGCGACAGAGTTGATCTGGTTGGCAGCGAGGAAGAGCCCGGCATCGGCCTTGGAGAACGAGGCATCGGTTGGCACGTCGCAGCGCACGATGATAACGGAATCCAAGACCGCAAACATGGTGGGCAGGCCATTGAGGTTGGCGGTGGCGGCGTCGATTTCGCCTTCCACCTTGGTTAGCTCAATATCGAAGGTGCCCATGGCAGCAACGACGCGGTCCAGATCGACCTCGGGCAAATTGTTTTCGGTAGATGCGGTGGATGCATTAGTCATGGTTATGCTCCTCCCAGGTGACAAGCTGTGGGTAGTGCTCTTCAACAAAAGCCATGGACTGCAGCATGGAGTCCAAGGTGGACATCACGAAGGCACCGATCTGGTTGCGGGACAGGCCATGGGAAATGTTGATTTCGCGCACGCCGGAGACGGCCAGATTATTTTCGGACGATTCAAAAAAGCGCAGGGTCGGCGCGAAGTGCTGTTGGTTCCACTTGTTGAGAACCATGAGCAGTTGTGGGCCCTCCGAGGCTGGGGCATTACCGCGCCAGACGGAGTCCGCCACGAGGACATCGTCACGCACCTGCAGGGCAATAGCGATATTGGAAAAGCCGGTGCGCAGGATCTTTACCGTTTCACCTTCGCCGACGGTCTGTTCTTCTACGCGGTACTCGAGCTTTTCGGAGTCAAAAATCTCACCGATGCGCTCGAGGGTGACATCCTCAATGGGCGTATCGGGATACAGGGTTGGTTCTTCAGACACGTAAGTAGTCTCAATCCATGTACTAATCGGGGATAATGGTCAACCCTTTCTAGTTTACCTAACTACACCGGCGCTTTCTGGCAAGTGAGGATTGCGGCAGGTCTTGTTCACAGTCCGGCACGCGGACCGAAGTACGTGACTGGGGTTGCCCGCAAATCGTGGACACGTAGTAGAGCTACCTAGCGGTTAGGCAGCGATTTTTTCTTCGTTTCTGGTTTGGGTGATGTGATTTTCGAAATCGACAGGGCTGACCATCCCAAGGGCGGAGTGCCGGCGCCGACGGTTGTAGACTACTTCAATCCAGTAAGCCACAGCCTGACGCGCAGTATCGCGGGTTGCCCAGCGTTTCCGGTCGTAGAACTCGGTCTTAAGCGTCGACCAGAACGACTCGGCCATCGCGTTATCGAAACACACCCCAGTGCGCCCTACCGACTGAGCAACCCCTAGGTTGCGGCACACGTCCCAGAGCTGCTCGCTGGTAAATTGTGTTCCCCGGTCAGCGTGAAACACCAGCCCCTCAGGAACATCACTACGCAGTGTATGTGCCATCCGCAGCGCTCGTTCGACCAGGTATGTATCTTGCACGCTATCCATAGCCCAGCCCAGTACCCTGCGGGAATGACCGTCGCGAACTGCGCATAAGTACAACCAGCCCTCGCCGGTGCGCAGGTAGGTAATGTCCGACATCCATACTCGATTGAGCTCGCCGGTATCAAACATGCGCTTTACCAGGTCAGGAAGAGCAGATTTACGCTTAGATTGAATCGTTGTCACCGGCACAAAAGCACGCGGTGAAATCCCTTCAATGCCCATCAGACGCATCCGCTTGGCCACAGTCTTGCGATTCACACTGATCTGGTAGCGCTCACCTAGCTCTGCGGTGATCCGCGGAGCACCATAGACCTCATCGGAGTCTTTCCAAATCTGATGAATCTTGCGATCAACATCATCGTAAAATGATGCACGATCATCCTTACCGGTTAAGCGTTGCTGCTGTATATGGGTCCATTTGTAGTATCCAGACCGAGATACCTTCAACAAGCGTGCCATGCGCTTGATGCTGTAGTTAGCCTTCTCCTGCTGCATTAATTCGAACTTTTCTCTTCGCGTTGCCTTAAAGCGAAGAAGGCTGTCGCTTTTGACAAAAACTCATTATCCATCTTGGCTTCTGCCAGCTCACGACGCAGACGAGCATTCTCCGCACGAAGATCAGCCTCGCTTAATCCATCGGAAGATCCTTAGGCGTTGACGCTCATTTTTTACCCATCGGCCTAAAAGACCAGGTGCGACACCAATTTCTTTCGCTACATGAGCAATTGGGCGCTGCGATTCGATTACCAGGTTCGCGGCTTCGCGTCGATACTCAGGTGTGTATTTCTGGCGTTGTTGACTCACAATGAACATCCTCTCTTACGGACACAAGATCCGCACTAATCGGGTGTCCACTAAACGAGGGTAACCTCAGCTACTTCAGTCTCGGCCAGATCCTGAACAACTTCGACCAGCTCGCTAGTGGTGGAAGGGCCCTGTATCTTGGGCGCTTCAAGGAGAGCGGGAAGAGACATTCAGTTCTGAGACTATGCTACCGACGACACAGAGTGGCACAGTGCATTTTTTGGGGTAGGTGGGATCGTGCTCTAGGCGAACAACTGTTTGGTGCGAATTACCTCTTGTCCGAAGACTCCGATAAGTTAGTGACCGTTAAACCTCTCATGGACCCGCTCACTCTCTCGGAGGAATCGTGGCAATCACGTTTACTGAAGAATTTCGCCAAGCTCTCGATTTAATCAGCGCAGGACGAAACGTTCTCATCTCAGGTAAAGCCGGAACCGGCAAGTCCACGCTGTTGCGGGAATTCCTTGAGAACACGGGGAGCAAGAAAGTACTCGTCACCGCACCCACCGGTGTCGCTGCTCTGAACATCGAAGGCTTCACTATTCACCGAGCTTTCGGGTTTCGGCCATCGATGGTCCTGAGCGATCTAGAAAAGGGTGGTTCGTGGCACCCATCCACCATGACATGGGACGTGCTTAAGAAGACTGACATTCTCGTTGTGGACGAGATTTCGATGGTTCGTGCCGATCTCTTCGACATGATGGATCAGGCTCTTTGCCGTATCCGCGGGAATGGGAAGCCCTTTGGCGGTGTGCAGCTCGTACTCGTCGGTGACTTGCTGCAGTTGCCGCCGGTTGTCACTCCGAATGAAGCCGAGCTTTTCAATTCGGTGTGGGAGACCCCTTACTTCTTTTCCGCTCAGGTGTACGCTCGGCTGGACTTGGAAGAAATAAACCTAACTCAGGTCTGGCGTCAGGCTGACCCAACGTTTATTGACCTTCTCAACGAGGTTCGTGAGGGACGTGTCGGCGAAGAATCACTGGAAACCCTGAACCAGTTGGTTGCTCCCGATTTCGATGCGCCCGATGACTGGGTGACGTTGACGTCGCGTAAGTCGACGGTGGCAAGGATTAACCGCCAAAAGCTAGCCAACCTTCCTTCAGAAAAGTTCGTATCGGTTGCGGAAGGTACGGGAGATCTTCCAGCCAATTCCTTCAGCGGTGAGGACGAACTTCACTATGCCGAGGGGGCACGCGTCATGACGGTGATTAATGATCCGAAGGGCCGATTCGTCAACGGTAGTTTTGGTCAGATCGTGCGGGCAACTGGGCACGAGATCGATGTGAGGATTGACGCGACTGGTGAAGTGGTCACCCTGGCCCCACACACGTGGGAAATTAACCGGCCGGGAATTGATGGCTCACGCTTGGTTAGCCAGACAATTGGAACGATTAGGCAGTTCCCAGTCATTTTGGCTTGGGCCATTACCATCCATAAGAGCCAAGGCAAGACAATCCCAAAGCTCTACATTGATCTTGCCGGCGGTACTTCCACCGATGGGCAGTTCTACGTTGCACTATCACGTGCAGTTGATTTGGAACATCTGCGCTTTTCTACTCCGGTGGAGCCTCGTCACATACGTGCCAACAACGCCCTTGTCCGTCGTGTCAGACGAGAAGTAAGTAGCGGCGTCAATACCGACCGTGTGGTGCTCGTGTCATTCAACGGCGTGAATTTTGGCATGAGTGAACACGTCGCACGAATTCATGCGATTGTGTATCAAAATGGTAATCGGGTTGCGAGCTTTGGGTCGTGGATTAATCCGATGGCTGACCTCGGGGAATTTGGACAGCGCTATAAGATTCCGGTGGGCGGGCTCGCTATGGCACCGACGTTAGGAGATTTCTGGCCACTTCTCCTTCGTCAGGCTCAAGATGGCATCGTCGTTGGTGACCGTCTTGCCATGCTCGAGCGTGCCGTACGTCATCAAGAAAAAGGCATGGATGTTGCTCTCGGCATCGGGTACGAGGTGGGGGACTTTAGCTTCGAACCAGAAGGTGATGACGTCGTCAGCCGGTGTGAGTCGATGGCGGTTGCCTATGAGAATGGCACGATTGCCCCGTCACGCGGACAACTAGTTCCCCGCGCAGAACGGGAAACCGAAGGCGCAGTACTTATTCCTTCTTGGGCGCCGAAAGCGCCGATGATCTTGGACCAGCTGCAGGCCACGGATTCGGATAATGCATGGGCAGCGATGTCCGGTGGCACCGTGATGCCGCGTTCATTCGCGGAGGTGGAAGAGTGCGCCGAACTTCTTTCTGCATGGGCGGTATCGCGGGGCTTGTGGACGCAGGAGCTTTACGACGACATCCAGGCCCGCGTCGCACGCATCGATACCCGTACCGTGGAGCTGCCAGCGGTCGATAATGCCCCTGTGGATGTCCCTAGTCTCCTTGTTCCGGGGACTCGTATCGCTTTTACCGGGCGTAACGAGCTCCTCGGCGGCCCCGCCGATGACGAGCGCCTTGACCGCATCTGCCGTACCCGCCGCCTTGAGTACAAGAAGGGAATGTCGAAGACACGGTGTGATGTTCTCGTCGCTCGCGATGTAGCATCGATGTCTCGTAAAGCTCAGGCAGCTCGCGAGTTTGGGAAGCCGATCATCTCGCAGGACGATTTCGAGTACTGGTATGAACACGGTCCGTTCCTCGAAGCGCCCGCCCCCGCAGCGGACACCGGAGCTGCAGTAGTAGAGGAACCAGCCAGTGCTCCAGTGAAGGAAACTGAGGCCGCTCCGACGGCTGCTGCTACCGGTTCGCAAGTTGCGGAGGTAGAAAACAATGTCGCGCGGGCCGCGGACGTCCTGTCCCCAGGTACCCGCGTAGCGTTCCGTGGCTCTACCATCATTGACAATCAGCTTTACCCACAAGGGCCGGTGCTCCAAGAATTTTGCGCGGGGTTGGGTCTGGTCTACAAGCAGTCCGTAACCAAGACACGGTGTGATGTCCTCGTAACTGATGACCTCACAGCCCAAGACGGCAAAGCAAGCCTTGCGGTGCGTTACAACAAACCATTAGTGAAGCGTGAAGACTTTGCCGCATGGGCGCAGGAGCAACTGCGCGAGGAAGAGGAAGAAACGGATGTTGCTGCAGCCGCAACAGTTTCAGATCTGCAGGCGGCTAACCCATTCATTGTGGACGACGAGCCGTCTACCACTACGGAAGCAGTAGAGCCGGACACTAACACGGATCCTGAGCTTGGGGATGCCGCCGACGCCTCGGCTCCGCCCCAAGGCTGGAGCCTGTCTCATACACCATGGGAGCCGACACGCCAGGCTCAACCAGAGCCGTTGCCTGAGCAGCAACCATCACCCCGGGCAGATGCGACACAGCAGCGTGAGCAGAACGGCCAAGATGAATCCTTATCTTGGTTCGCGGAACCGTCGCCGAAGCAAGAATCTCCCTACGCGCCGGCACCATCAGCGGAACCAGCTCAGTCGACCCCTGCAGCAGCATTCCCGGTGCCCGAACCAGTTACAAAGCCGGTCCCGGAAACCTCTCAGCCCGGCAAGGAGAGAAAGTCCCCACGCTGGTTCAAGCGCTCAGCTCTAGGTTTGCTTGCGTTAACAATCGCAATATTCGTGGGAGCAGCTGTTGGTGCCCCAGATGCGTTCCTTGGACTAATGATACTCGCGTGGATGGTTGCGGCATTCGGCACCGTCCTCTTTGGTGCCGTTGCCCTTGTTACGTGGAAGCGCTGAGTAAGAACTGTTCCGACGAGACGGTTCCTTTATCAGTCGAGTCGGTACAACTCCTAGTCATCCGGCATTCCAGTGCCGGGGACGTAGTGAAGTCCGAGCTTCAAGGAGAGGGCAATCGACGCCTCGTTGAGGCGTCGATGATGGCGACGACGGGGAGCTATGCGAACCGTCCGCGTGCACTGGAAATCGCAGCAGCTGCGGCCTCCTTGGCAGGCCTTTCCCCTTGTGATTCGGGCGTGAAGCGGTAGTAGAGCTCTCCGGTACAGACTGGTCTGGGCTCTGAATCATAATTTTCCCGATGTAGTGAAACTGCTTGCATGCGTCGGCGTTATTCAACTTTAGCGGGCGGGGCGCGATGGGTGAAACGCTTCCAATAGATTTTGTTTCTATGCGGTGCCGTGTTGAACCCATTCAATTATCTATTCTAACGATCTAGAGTCAGCCTTGGGCCAGTCTTGCTACTTGACTTGTGAAGGTGGTTTACTTGACGCGCGACGCTATTTAGTACCGGTAGAGCGGTATCGAGTACCGACCGGTGCGGATATCGGGTACCGGGGGTAGTTTTTAGGCACTCTTTAGTGGACGGCCCACGCAGTGTGTACGCGTGGGTCGCGTTCACGTGGAAGGAGTGATGGTGGTGACGGATTACCGTGCCATCATGTTTGCCTTGGTTGCCGGGAATCGTTCCTGGAACCAGATTCGAGCCGATTTAGGGGTCTCGAAGTCGACGATTGATAAGGCCAGTCGCGTTGTAAGGGACCATCGACTCGATGCTCGTGGGATTGCTGGATTGTCGAATGCCCAGTTAGAGGAGCTATTTCCGGATAACCGGCGTCGCAACGATGCGGAGTTCCTCGCACCGGATTTCAAAAAGGTTGCTGAGCGGATGGTCTCTGGCAAGCGCGTGACGTTGAAAGTCGCGCACGCCAAGTACCTGGAGTTCCCTGTTGGTACTGGTCAGCGTCATTATTCGTATCGACAGTACTGTTCGCTGTTTGAGCATTATGTCGATGTTCATCAGCTGTCAGCGCAACTGAATCACGATCCCGGTGACGAGCTCATGGTGGACTGGTCGGGCGATGGAATGGTCGTTGTGGATCCTGTCTCAGGCCAGCGGGTTACCGCGCACTTGTTTGTAGCTTCATTGCCGCACTCAGGGATGATGCATGTATCGGCGTGGCCGGATCAAAAAATGCGGTCGTGGCTTTTAGCCCACCGTGCGGCTTTGGAGTATTTCGGTGGTTGTCCGCTGCGGTTGATCCCGGATAACGCGCTCACAGCCACGCAACAGATTTCCTGTGGGCTGCGGGGGCGTATCCCGGTTGCGGAGTATTCTACATTTGCCGATTTCTATCAGATAGGTATTACTGCGGCGAAAGGCTACCGGCCGCGGTATAAGGCGAATGTTGAAAAGGCCGTGGATATTGCCCAGCAATGGTGCGTGGAATACCTCGACGACCAGGAGTTCTACAGTTTCGACATGCTCAATAAGGCCCTCGAGGACCAAAGCGATTTCATCAACGATCGCCGTCCCTTCCGCGGGCAGGATATCTCTCGTCGCCAGTTGTTTGAAGACCATGAGCAACAGCTGCTGCGCCCATTGCCCGACCGGCGGTGGTCGTGGTCGCGGTGGAAGAAGTCCAAGGTCGCAATGAACTACCACATCCGGATCGCCAATCACTGGTATTCAGTGCCGTGGAAGCTAGCGGGCAAGTTCGTCGACGTGCAACTTTTTGATGACTATCTGGATGTCTTCTACGACGGTGAGATTGTTGCTTCACATCGTATTGCCCCTGCTAATTATGGCTACTCCACCTTGGATGAGCATGTCCCCGACAACCATAAGGACTTAAACACCCAGTGGAACCGGCAACGCTTGGAAGACTGGGCGAAAAGTATTGGGACCGCGACAGCACAGCTCATCGGCCAGATGTTTAACGCTCGTAAAGTCGAAGCCCAAGCATATTCTAGCGTTCTGGGCGTACTGAACCTATCGAAGGATTACTCCCGAATCGAACTCGAACAAGCCTGTGGTCAGCTGTTATCGCGCAAAGCAGTCCCCAGCGTCAACAAAGTAGCCCAAGAGCTCAAGGATCTAAAACAGGCCGCAGCACAGGCGTATTTGCCCACCGATGTACCACTGTCGACGGCCATCGACACTACGCGTGCGCACCGCCAACAGCCCACGGCGGACACGCCGGACTCTGTGTCGCATGTACGCGGGGCCGGGGCGTTTGCCTTCACTGATAAAGAATGGAAGGTATAGCCATGGCTCTTACCGATGAAGACTTCGAACTGCTCGGTTCTCTTCGCGGGATGCGTGTGTTTGCCACGACGCTGCAGGAGATCGTCAACGATCCCAGTCGTGACTTGGACTCCTTTGAAGACAAGATCAAAGAAGCTCTCGATGCTCAGGTAGCTGCACGTGATTCGAAAGTAATCGAAAAACTCGTCAAAGCCGCCAAGCTACCCAACGCGCTTGCGGCTTTGGAACGCTTTGAAGCACACAGCAACCGAGGGATCACTCCAGACCGTATTGAGCGGTTAGCTACCTGCGACTGGATTACCTACGGCAGAGATCTAACCATCGTGGGAGCTACCGGCACCGGCAAAAGCTTCCTCGCCCAAGGCCTAGCCGTGGCTGCGTGCCGGCATAAACTAACCGCACGCTACTTTAGACTCGCCGACTTAGCCGACGAGTTCGACGCCACAGCCGACGCTGCCTATGAGCGCAAAGCCCTCCTTGAGGAACTGACAAAGCCGGCTGTGTTGGTCATCGACGACTTCCTGGCCACGGACGTATCTGCCTTCGCCTTAGCCCAGGTATTCAACCTCCTGGTCAAGCGGGAGCATTCCTCAACCGTCATCGTCAGCCAGCACGAGCCGGAATACTGGTACAGCGTCTTTAGTGAAAACGCGATCGCCGACGCTGTCCTATCCCGACTTGCAAACAACGGCAGCAAACTCACCCTCATCGGTGAAGACATGCGCACCCGTGACGACTTCCAAGAAGAAAGGGGAACACTTAGCAAACAGCTCAAGCAACGTCAACGGTCCAAACGATAAGCGGGGGTAAAACCGGCTACCGGGCGGCTACCGCCACCCCGGTACCTGGTACCGCCTTACCGGTCCCTAAAACAAGCCCGCGTCATGTTTACTAGCGAGGAAGGGGGATTAGTACGTTTATTTGGTTGATAGGCGCTATCAGGATTGAGGGGAGGGTAGGGCTTGGTCTCGGAAAGTAGACACACCGGGGTCAGGCCCGATCGCGGATGGATCGAATATGTATTTAGCTTGAGCGTGCCAAGTTATTTGAGTGTGGGGTTAGTTTTATAGGTAATTGTCGAAGCTGTCGGGGTAGGCCACGACCATCTGGTTGATGGCTTGTTTCCAGCCGGAAACTCGGGCTCCTTTCATGAGTCTGCCGGCTGTCGCTGAGACTCGTTTGGACTGCTCTTTGCCCTCTGGGCTATGCCACCGCGATTTTGGAGGGAACTGAATGGGTGGACTCCGAAGAGGACGTGGATGAACTCACCGGATACCACTCAGTGTGCCAGGGCCCAGCACCGATTGTGCTGCATTCGGAGTCCAAAGCGGAGGAAGCCGCAGTGCTGGCTGCGCACATTAAGGACTGGACCCAGGGCGAAGAAGACGTCTCCATCGGCGTACTTACCCGTACCAACCAGCGCGGCGAAGAGATCGCCCGCCAATTGGGTGAGCACGACGTAGCCGTCAGTGCTGGCCGCCGCACCTCCACGGAGCGCCCAGTGGCAGTGATGACGATGCACAACGCCAAAGGCTTAGAGTTTACGCACGTCATCCTCCTCGACGTCAACGCCGCGGCCCTCCCTCAGCGTTACCTATTGAGAGGGCTTGCCCCCGCCGAGGCCGATGAAGCTCTTCAACGAGAGCGGGCGCTGCTTTATGTTGCGGCGTCGCGTGCCCGCGACATGCTCCTAGTCAGCGTGGTCGGGGAGGCATCGGAGCTCTTGCCTGCGTAGAGGCGTTTCGGCCGCCAAGAGTATTGCAATGGCCAGGCCTTAGAGCAGGTTTTCGCCGCCGAGTTCGTGCGCCAAGGCGCCCTGGATGGTGGGGTAGCGGAAGGTATGGCCTATATCCTCCAGTACCTGTGGCTTCACACGCTGGTCGGCCAAGGCGAGTTCTTGCGCGCCTTGCTTGCCCAGGAGCAGGGCTGGGCCGAATTGGGGGATCGGCAGTATGGTGGGGCGGTGCAATTCGGCTGCTAAGGCAGAGACGAAGTCCTTATTGAGCACCGGGCCTGGCGATGCCCCATTGACCGGCCCCGCAAGCTTCTCATCCACGATGGCGCGGATATAGGCATCGGTGAGATCGTCTAAGGCGACCCAGCTGTACCAAAAGTTGCCGTCACCAAAGGCGCCGCCAAGCCCTGTGGAAAACAGTGCGCGCAAGAGCGGCAGCAGGCCGGAATTGCCGGACATGACGATGCCGGTGCGGATATTGACCACGCGCTTTCCGGCCTCGCGGGCGGGGTCGCAGGCTCGTTCCCAGTCCGCCACGACATCGGCAAGAAAGCCCTCGCCGCGCTCGGCGTCCTCGGAAAGCAGCTCAGCGCCGCGCTCGGAACCGTAAAAGCCGATGGCAGAGGCGCACACCATCGCCTGCACGGAATCGGTCGCGGCGACCAGGCGGGCGAGGTTTTCGGTGGGGCCCACGCGGGAGTCGCGGATATCGGACTTGTGGCTATCGTTGAAGCGCCCAAAGATGGGTTCGCCGGCCAGGTGTACGAGCACGTCGATGCCCTCGAGGAGATCGGGCCGCGGGTGGTGCGGGCGCCACTCGCGCTGGCCTGCCTCCGCCGTGCCGCGCACCAGCGGGATCACGGTGTGGCCTAAGGTTTGTAGCTGCGCGGTCAGCGCGCTGCCCACACTGCCGCGCGAGCCGGTCATCGCGATGGTCAAGGGCTTGTGGCCAAGTTGGCCTTCGCGCAGGCGGTTTTCAAAGGCAATATCCTCGATGAGCTGGTGCTGCCGATAGGCGAATACCGAGGTGAGGGCCGCGGCGGGAATGCGGGTATCTACCTCGTCCGTGATCAGCGTCCCGTCTGGGTGATCGGCAAAACGGTGCGTATGGCGCCACTTGGCAAATTTGCGGATGGGGGCGTTGACGCACACATCGCTGAAACTATAGCCGGCCTGGTAGCGCGCAAGGTCGTGCTGAGCCGTCCACTGCAAACCACCGGGCAGGGCGAGCAGGGAGGTGCCAGTGCCCAGATCGGTGGCCTGCTGCACCGGCTTCATCAAGGTGAAGGGGGCGTTCAGGCGCGTGAGCGCCCCTGGCCGGGTATGCCATTGCCAGACGTGTTCGCGGGAGGCTGGGACTACGTGCTGCGCGGAGAAACTCACTGCGTGATGCACCTCTTTCGGCTAAGCCTCACCCACGGGGTGGGTAAGGTGCTAGAGTAATACGTGTCTATCAGCATAGACGTCTACAAGTTCATTGACAGGCATCCTTTAAGGACCGCACCGTGAGGCGGGGAAGGAGGTCACGATGAGTGGAACTGACGTGAACGCGAACGAATTGGAGCTTTTAAGCGCCGATGATGTCTCGCGTACCGTTGCACGCATCGCGCACCAGATTATTGAAAAGACGGCGCTCGATTCCGCGGAGGCCCCGCGGGTCATTTTGCTGGGCATTCCCTCAGGCGGAGTGCCCCTAGCGGAGCGCCTCGCGCAAAAGATACACGAGTTTTCCGGGGTCCCCGTTCCATGGGGCTCGCTCGACATCACGTTGTACAGGGACGATTTGCGCAATTTCCCGCACCGCGCCCTGCAACCGACCTCCATCCCAGACGGAGGCATCGATAATGCCACCGTCATCTTGGTCGATGATGTCCTTTATTCCGGCCGCACCATCCGCGCCGCCCTCGATGCAGTGGGCGATGTTGGCCGGCCTTCGATTATCCAGTTTGCCGTATTGGTGGACCGCGGTCACCGCGAAGTCCCCATCCGCGCCGATTATGTGGGCAAGAACCTGCCCACGGCGCGGGAAGAAGATGTCTCCGTATATATCCAGGACATCGATGGCCGCGATGCCGTAGTCCTCACCCGCTCTACGTCCGCGGGCGATGCCGCGCAGATAAGGGGAACGCACTCATGAAACACCTCATCGATAGCGCGGAACTATCCCGCGCAGAGATCATCGGCCTGCTGGATGAGGCCGATCGTTTCCGCGAGGCGCTCGATGGCCGCGAGGTCAAAAAACTGCCGACGCTGCGCGGGCGCACGATTTATACGCTCTTTTATGAAAACTCCACGCGCACGCGCTCGTCCTTTGAAACGGCCGGAAAGTGGATGTCCGCTGACGTTATCAACCTCTCGGCGTCTACCTCGTCCGTGAAAAAGGGCGAGTCCCTCAAAGATACGGGCCTGACGCTGGCGGCCATCGGCGCCGATGCCATCATCATGCGCCACCCCTCTTCCGGCGCGCCGCAACAGCTGGCCCAGTGGGTGGACCCAGATGGCAACGGCCCTGCCGTTATCAATGCCGGCGACGGTGCGCATCAGCACCCGACGCAGGCCTTGCTCGATGCCGTCACGATGCGCCAGCGACTGGGCCTGCGCGGCAATAATGGCTTTGAAGGCCTGAAGGTAAAGATTGTGGGCGATTGCCTGCACTCGCGTGTGGTGCGCTCCAACGTGGATCTCCTGCACACCTTGGGCACGGAGGTCACCCTCGTGGGGCCTGCGACCTTGATGCCGTGGGGCGTGGACAAGTGGCCGGTCCGCGTGTCCTATGACTTTGATGCAGAGCTTGCGGATGCCGATGTCGTGATGATGCTGCGCGTGCAGCAAGAGCGCATGGACGGCGGTTTTTTCCCCTCCCACCGCGAGTACGCGCAGCTCTTCGGGCTCTCGCAGCAGCGCGCCGCGGCGCTGCACAAGGACGCCATTGTCATGCACCCAGGTCCCATGCTGCGCGGCATGGAGATCAACTACGCCGTGGCCGATATGGATAAAACCACGGTATTGCAGCAGGTCAATAACGGTGTCCACATGCGCATGGCAGTGCTTTTTACGCTGCTGACCAATGGGGACAACGCCGGGATTTAAACCGGGCAGAGCATAAGCCACGTAAAAGGGAGAGAAAATGACTACGTACCCAGCTACCGGCCGGCTGTCCGCCCCGGCCGAGAACCCACTACTGATTAAAAATATTCGCCTGTACGGGGAAGGCGAGCCCACCAACGTCCTCATCCGCGGTGGCGTTATTGACGCCATCGGCCCCGAGGTGCAGGCAGAAGGCACCGAGACCATCGACGGCGGCGGCAACGTGTTGCTGCCAGGCCTGGTTGATATGCACGTGCACCTGCGCGAGCCAGGCCGCGAGGATACCGAGACCATCGAGTCCGGTTCCAAGGCCGCGGCCAAGGGCGGGTTTACCGCGGTCTTTACCATGGCCAATACCACGCCGGTCACGGATCAGCCCATCATCGCCGAATCCGTGTGGGCGAAGTCCCAGGCGCTGGGGCTTTGCGATGTCCACCCGGTTGGCTCCATCACCAAGGGCCTAGAAGGCAAGTCCTTGACGGAGTTCGGCATGATGGCGCGTAGCGATGCCAAGGTGCGCATGTTTTCTGATGACGGCAAGTGCGTGCAAAACCCACAGCTCATGCGCCGCGCGCTGGAATACGCCAAGGGAATGGACGTGCTACTGGCCCAGCACGCCGAGGATGACCGCATGACCGGTGGGTCTTCCGCCCACGAGGGCGAAAACGCCGCACGGCTGGGCCTGCGCGGCTGGCCGCGCGTGGCGGAAGAATCCATCGTTGCCCGCGATGCCCTGCTCGCTCGCGATTACGGCAACCGCGTGCACATCTGCCACGCCTCCACGCAGGGCACGGTGGAGCTCCTGCAGTGGGCGAAGGAACACGATATTCCGCTTACCGCAGAGGTCACCCCGCACCACCTGCTGATGACCGATGACAAGCTGCGCACCTATGACGGCCTTTTCCGCGTGAACCCGCCGCTGCGCGAACAGCGCGATACGGAGGCGCTGCGCCAGGCGCTTCTTGATGGGACCATTGACTGCGTCGCCACCGACCACGCGCCGCACGGCTCCGAAGACAAGTGCGTGGAATTCGAAAATGCGCGTCCCGGCATGCTGGGATTGGAGTCCTCGCTGGCGGTCATCGCCAAGCTCTTTGTGGAAACCGGCCTGGCGGACTGGCGCTTTATTGCCCGCGTCATGTCCGAGCGCCCCGCCGAGATCACGCGCCTGCCAGGCCACGGCCGCCCCTTGGAAGTAGGGGAGCCAGCTAACTTAACCATCGTCGACCCGCAACACCACTGGGTATCCGATTCCGCTCAGCTTGCATCCAAGTCCCAGAACAACCCGTACGCGGGCGAGGAATTTGGTGCGCGAGTTACCCACACCATCTTGCGCGGCTCGGTAACGTTCGATCTGAACGCCGCAACCCATGACTAACCTTGCACACAGAAACCAATCAAGGCACAGAAAGGCCACGACGTGACTGATAAAACCCCAGCAATCCTCGTCCTTGCGGATGGGCGTACCTTCCGTGGCTACGGCTTCGGCGCGACCGGCACCACCCTCGGTGAGGCCGTATTTACCACCGCGATGACCGGTTACCAGGAAACGATGACGGATCCGTCCTACCACCGCCAGATCGTCGTCTCCGCCGCCCCGCACATTGGCAATACCGGCTGGAACGATGAGGACAACGAGTCCCACGGCAATAATATCTGGGTCGCAGGCCTGGTTATCCGCGATCTGTCCCGCCGCGTATCCAGCTGGCGCGCCGAGCGCAGCTTGAGCGAAGAAATGCAGGCCCAAGGCGTCATCGGCATCCGCGGCATCGATACCCGCACCCTGGTGCGCCACCTGCGCAACTATGGTTCCATCTCCGCGGGCCTCTTCTCCGGCGAGGCCGCCACCCGGCCCGTCGAGGAACTCCTCGAGGAAGTAAAGAGCCAATCCTCCATGGAGGGCGCGGATCTTGCCGCCGAGGTATCCACCGATAAGCCCTATGTTGTTGAGGCCCAAGGAGAAAAGAAGCACACCATCGTCGCCTTTGACATGGGCGTGAAGTCCGCAACGCCGCGCTACCTCTCCCAGCGCGGCATCGAGACCATCGTAGTGCCGTCAACGACCACCTTTGCAGAAGTTCAGTCCTATAACCCGGATGGCGTCTTTGTCTCCAACGGCCCGGGTGACCCGGCTACTGCCGATGACACCGTTGCCACCATCAAAAAGGTGCTCGCGGCGGACATCCCGTTCTTTGGCATCTGCTTTGGCAACCAGCTGCTCGGGCGCGCGCTGGGCCTAGATACCTACAAGATGAAATTCGGACACCGCGGCATCAACGTCCCGGTACGCAACCTGCTGACTGGCAAGATCGACATCACCTCCCAAAACCACGGCTTCGCGCTGAAAGCGCCAGATAACTACGACCTGGCCGAGAAGGACGCCGAATTCGCCTCGGACTTCGGCCCGGCCCACATCACGCACATCTGCTTGAACGATGACACGGTCGAGGGCGTCGCCCTGCGCAATGGCATGGCCTTTTCGGTGCAGTACCACCCGGAATCCGCCGCCGGCCCGCACGATGCCAACCCGCTCTTTGATCAATTCTTAGAGCTCATGGCCAACCACACCCCGAAAAAGTAGTCACCCAGGAAAAGGAAGAAATATTATGCCAAAGCGCACTGACATTAATCACGTCCTGGTCATCGGCTCCGGGCCCATCGTCATCGGCCAGGCCTGCGAGTTCGACTACTCCGGAACCCAGGCCTGCCGCGTCCTCAAGGAGGAGGGCCTGCGCGTGACCCTGGTGAACTCGAACCCGGCCACCATCATGACCGACCCCGAGTTCGCTGACCACACCTACGTCGAGCCCATCGAACCGGAATACATCGAAAAGATCCTGGTCAAGGAGTCCGAGGAAGGCCACCCCATCGACGCCGTGCTGGCTACCTTGGGCGGGCAAACCGCGCTGAACGCCGCGGTGCAGCTGGACCGCCAGGGCATTTTGGATAAGTACGATATCGAGCTCATCGGTGCCGATATCGATGCCATCGAGCGCGGCGAGGACCGCCAAAAGTTTAAAGACATCGTGGCCTCGGTAGGCGGGGAATCCGCCCGCTCGGCGGTGTGCCACAACATGGATGAGGTCCACGAGACCGTCGACAAGCTCGGCCTTCCCGTTGTGGTGCGCCCGTCTTTTACCATGGGTGGCCTGGGCTCTGGCCTGGCCTTCAATAACGAGGATTTGGACCGCATCGCCGGCGGCGGGCTTGCGGCTTCGCCGGAGGCCAACGTGCTCATCGAGGAATCCATCCTCGGCTGGAAAGAATTCGAGCTCGAGCTCATGCGCGATGGCGATGACAACGTGGTCGTCGTCGCCTCCATCGAAAACGTCGATGCCCTGGGCGTGCATACCGGGGACTCCGTGACCGTGGCGCCGGCGCTGACGCTGACGGACCGCGAGTTCCAGAAGATGCGCGATCTGGGCATCGACATCATCCGCGAGGTCGGCGTTGATACCGGCGGCTGTAATATCCAGTTCGCCTTGAACCCGGATGATGGCCGCATCATCGTCATTGAGATGAACCCACGCGTCTCCCGCTCCTCGGCGCTGGCCTCCAAGGCCACGGGGTTCCCCATTGCAAAGTTGGCCGCGAAATTGGCCATTGGCTATACGTTGGACGAGGTGCAAAATGACATCACCGGCGAAACCCAAGCGGCGTTCGAGCCGACCTTGGATTATGTCATTGTCAAGGCGCCCCGCTTTGCCTTCGAGAAGTTCCCCGGCGCCGATGACACCTTGACCACCACGATGAAATCGGTGGGCGAGGCCATGGGCATCGGCCGCAACTACATCTCCGGCCTGAATAAGGTGATGCGCTCGCTGGAAAACAAGCCCAACGGGTTCTGGACCAAGCCAGATGAGTACTTTGCGGGCGAGCGCGCCACCGACGTGCAGGCGGTGCTCAAGGATCTCGAGCGCCCCACCGAGGGCCGCATGTACGATATCGAGCTGGCCCTGCGCCTTGGCGCTACGGTCGACGAGGTCCACGAGGCCTCCGGCGTGGACCCATGGTTCATCGCGGAGCTCGAGGGCCTGGTGGAATTCCGCCAGGAGCTTGTTGATGCCCCCGTGCTCACCGAGCAGCTCCTGCGCGAGGCCAAGGTCTTTGGGCTTTCCGATGCCCAAATTGCCGCCCTGCGCCCCGAGTTCAACGGCGAAGACGGCGTGCGCAGCCTGCGCTGGCGCATGGGCATTCGCCCCGTCTTCAAGACCGTCGATACGTGCGCCGGCGAGTTCGAGGCGCAAACGCCATACCACTACAGCTCCTATGAGCTGGACCCCGATGCCGAAACCGAGGTCCACCCGGCGCCGGAAGGCTCGAAGGGCAAGGTCATCATCTTGGGCTCTGGCCCGAACCGCATTGGCCAGGGCATCGAATTCGATTACTCCTGCGTGCACGCCGCCCTTGAGCTTTCCCGCAAGGGCTATGAGACCGTGATGGTCAACTGCAACCCTGAGACGGTATCGACCGACTATGACACCGCTGATCGCCTGTACTTCGAGCCGCTGACCTTCGAAGACGTCATGGAGGTCTACCACGCAGAGGCAGCCTCCGGCGAGGTCGCCGGCGTGTTGGTGCAGCTGGGCGGCCAAACCCCGCTGGGTTTGGCCGAGCGCCTCGATGCGGCCGGCGTGCCGGTGGTGGGCACCAGCCCTGCGGCCATCGACTCCGCCGAGGACCGCGGCGAATTCGGCAAGGTACTGGACGCGGCCGAGCTGGCAGCGCCATCGTATGGCACCGCCACCTCCTTCGAGGAGGCCCGGAAGGTCGCGGCCTCCATCGGCTACCCGGTTCTGGTTCGCCCCTCCTACGTGTTGGGCGGCAGCGGCATGGAAATCGTCTACGATGAGCAGTCGCTGGAGAACTATATCGAGCGCGCCACCGAGCTCTCCCCAGACCACCCGGTCTTGGTGGACCGCTTCTTGGACTCGGCCATCGAGATCGACGTCGACGCCCTGTGCGACGGCAACGAGGTCTACTTGGGCGGCGTGATGGAGCACATCGAGGAAGCCGGCGTTCACTCCGGCGACTCCTCCTGCGCCCTGCCGCCGATGACGCTGGGACCAGAGGACATCGACAAGGTACGCGAATCCACGCGCCGCTTGGCCGAGGGCATTGGCGTAAAGGGCCTGATGAACGTCCAGTTCGCCTTGAAGGATGACATCCTTTATGTCATTGAGGCCAACCCGCGCGCATCGCGCACCGTTCCGTTCGTGTCCAAGGCGACCGGCGTGCCGCTGGCTAAGGCCGCCGCCCGCATCATGATGGGATCTACCATCGCGGAACTGCGGGAAGAAGGTCTCATCCCATCGGCCTACGACGGCGGCTCCTTGCCGCTTGACCACCCGATTGCGGTCAAGGAAGCGGTCTTGCCCTTCGAGCGCTTCCGTCGGCCAGACGGCAGCCTTCTCGATACCCTGTTGTCGCCGGAGATGAAGTCCACCGGTGAGGTAATGGGGCTGGCCACCAACTTTGGTGCGGCCTATGCCAAGGGTGAAATCGCCGCCTTTGCCGTGCCGCCCACGGAAGGCACCATCTTCGTCTCCGTGGCCAACCGGGATAAGCGCACCCTGATTTTCCCCATCCAGCGCTTGGCGCGCATGGGCTACAACATCGTCGCTACCGCAGGTACCGCGCAGATGCTGCGCCGCAATGGCATCGAGTGCGAGGTTGCCGTCAAGGTCTCTGAGGCCAAGGAGGGCGAAGAGTCCATCGTGGACAAGATTTTCAACGGCGAGATTGACTGGATTCTCAATACGCCAGCCGGCTCTGCCGGTGCGCGCCACGATGGCTACGATATCCGCGCCGCAGCGGTGCACATGGGCCTGCCGCTCGTCACGGTGGTCCAGGGCATTACGGCGGCGGTGCAGGGCATCGAGGCGCTGCGCCAGGGTGATTTGCAGGTCCGTGCACTTCAGGAGCTTGAGCATGGCCCACGCAACTAAATCCTTTGGCCAGCGCTTGGAAGGCGCCGGCCGCGAGCGCGGGCGGCTTTGCGTAGGCATCGACCCGCACCCGTACCTCTTAGAGCACTGGGGGCTGGAAAATACCGCAGAAGGCCTGCGCACCTTCAGCCTGCGCTGCGTCGAGGCCTTTGCGGACACCGCTGCCTTGGTAAAGCCGCAGGTGGCCTTCTTCGAGCGCTTCGGCGCTGCTGGCTTTGCGGTTTTGGAAGAAACGCTGGCCGGCCTGCGCGAGGCAGGATGCCTGACGGTAGCAGATGCCAAGCGCGGCGATATCGGCTCCACGATGGAAGGCTATGGCGATGCCTGGCTAGGGGAGACCTCGCCGCTGCGCGCTGACTCGGTTACACTTTCGCCATACCTCGGCGTTGGGGCGCTGGGCGCGGCCATTACCATGGCGCAAGAAAACAACCGCGGAGTATTCGTCCTCGCGGCAACCTCTAATCCAGAGGCGCGCGCCATTCAGGCGGTGCCCGCGGGGACTGCGGACTCGATTGCCCAGGCGGTTATCGATGAGTGCGCCGCCTTTAATGCCTCAGCGCTTGAGGCTGGCGTTGCTGGAAGCGTCGGCGTTGTGGTGGGCGCGACCGTCGAGAACCCGCCCCGCTTGGACGCGCTTAATGGCCCGGTGCTGCTTCCCGGCGTCGGCGCCCAGGGGGCGGGTCCCGCGCAGGTGCACTCCACTGTGTCTGCGTGCCCGCAGCTTGGGTTCGCCAATGTCTCGCGCGCCGTCTTGCAACGCGGCCCCCAGGTCGATGACCTGCGCAAAGCGGTGATCGATACCGCAGACCAATTCCGGGATTAGAACACGCGGCGGGGCCAATTAACGGCCGCGCCGTTTACCTGGTATTTTGGTCTAAGCATGTGCGTTGACGTGCTAAAACGAGCGGCCCATCTGGGCCGTTGATCGTCATCGTGTCACTAGCGGTGCTAGGATAATCAGAAGTCGGTGTGCTCGAAGGTTCAGGGTAACTTTCCGCGGTATTTCCATCGCGTTTGGCAGCCGGAATCTGGTACCAAGTATCAGAAGTAATAGAAGCAATCTAATGAATCGGAGGAAACTCGTGGCCCTTCCAAAGTTGACTGATGAGCAGCGTAAGGAAGCTCTCGCAAAGGCCGCTGAGGCCCGCAAGGCTCGCGCTGAGCTCAAGGCTGCGCTTAAGCGCGGCGAAACCGACCTGAAGGACGTGCTGGAAAAGGCTGAGACCGATGAGATCATCGGCAAGACCAAGGTTTCCGCACTCCTCGAGGCTCTGCCTAAGGTTGGCAAGGTCAAGGCCAAGGAAATCATGGAAGATCTGGAGATTGCGCAGACCCGTCGCCTGCGCGGTCTGGGTGAGCGCCAGCGTCGTGCTCTGCTTGAGCGCTTCGGTTACGACGACGAATAATCACGTCTATGGCTGACGCAACTGCTCGCGGTCGCCTCGTCGTGTTGGCGGGTCCTTCCGCAGTGGGGAAATCCACCGTAGTCTCGCGTCTACGGCATGACGTCGAGGGGCTGTATTTCAGCGTGTCTATGACTACGCGCCAGCCCCGCCCCGGGGAGCAAGATGGCGTGGATTATTTCTTCGTCACCCCTGAGGCCTTTCAGGAACGCATTGATGCCGGTGAGATGCTCGAATGGGCAGATATTCACGGCGGATTGCAGCGTTCCGGAACACCCGCCCGGCCCGTAGAAGAGGCCTTAGACGCCGGTCGCCCGGTTCTCGTCGAGGTCGATTTGGCCGGTGCGCGCAGCGTTCGCAAGGCCTTGCCGGAAGCGGATTTGGTCTTCTTGGCACCGCCTTCGTGGGAGGTGTTGGTAGAGCGCCTGACCGGTCGCGGTACCGAACCGCAAGACGTCATTGATCGTAGGTTGCACACTGCGTACGAGGAACTAGCTGCACAGGATGAGTTTGATCACGTTGTGGTCAATGAAAACCTAGATGAGGCAGTGGCCGCCATTAGTGATATCCTGCGTGGATAGACTCTTTTTTGACCATCTTCAACCAATGTAAAGGTGCATGTGACTAACGTGACCACCCCTTCTAACACTGAATCCGCGAAGTCGGAACCGGTATTTGATGACCCGATTGGCATTACGGACCCGCCAATCGATGAGCTGTTGGACAAGGTTTCTTCCAAGTACGCCTTGGTGATTTTCGCTGCCAAGCGTGCGCGCCAGATCAATAGCTACTACCAAGAGCAAGATGAAGGCGTCTTTGAGTTCGTCGGCCCACTGGTTAACCCAGAGCCCGGCGAGAAGCCACTGTCCATCGCGCTGCGCGAAATCGATGCAGGTCTGTTGGACCACGAGGAAGGCAAGTAACTAGCGCGCGCTTTCGCGTGCGCACCTTGTGCCTCATTTCAGCCCCGTCCGGCCAACCCCATATGGTTTCACTTCTGTGGAACTACCGGGGTGGCTGGGCGGGGTTCTTGTCATGCCTGCACGGTACGATTGGGCGATGTGACTGACTTAAATTCTCCTCGCAATATCGTGTTGGGCGTTGCCGGTGGCATCGCCGCGTATAAGGCCTGCCACTTGGTGCGCAATTTCAAAGAACATGGCGATAATGTCCGCGTCGTTCCTACAGAAAGCGCATTGAACTTCGTAGGTGCCGCCACTTTTGAGGCATTATCCGGAAATCCGGTTTCCACCAGTGTTTTTGAAGCCGTCGAGGACGTTCAACACGTAGCTGTAGGGCAGGAGGCCGATGCCGTGGTCATCGCCCCTGCCACGGCTGATCTTATTGCCCGCCTGGCCGCGGGACGCGCCGATGATCTCTTGACCGCGACCGTGCTGGTGGCAACGTGTCCTATCATTGTGGCGCCCGCCATGCACACCGAAATGTGGAATAACCCAGCGACGCAACACAACGTAAAGATCCTGCGCCGGCGCGGAATTACCGTCATGGAACCAGCGCACGGGCGCCTTACGGGTAAGGATACGGGCGCAGGCAGGCTGCCGGATCCAGAACAAATTGCCGCCATCGCGCGCACCGAGCTCGCGGGTTTTCATATCGATCACAGCTGGACGGGGCTGAAGGTGGTTATTTCTGCCGGTGGCACCCAAGAGGAATTGGATCCGGTGCGTTATTTAGGAAACCGTTCCTCGGGCAGGCAGGGCTTTGCGCTGGCAGAGGTGGCCGCGCACAAGGGCGCGGATGTCACGGTTGTGGCCGGCAATACGGCGGAGCTGCCCGTACCGAGTGGGGCTACGATCCGGAACATCGTTTCTGCGCAAGACTTGGAGGCCGCGATGCGCGAGGAATCCCGCGATGCCGATATCGTCATCATGGCCGCTGCGGTCGCGGATTACCGGCCCGCGAATGTGGCCGAGTCCAAAATGAAAAAGGGCAAGGCGGATGATGCGCTTGCCGCGCTGGAGATGGTGGAAAACCCAGATATTTTGAAGTCTCTCGTGGCAGCCCGCGAGGAGGGCGAGGTGCCGCAGAAGTGCGTCATCGTCGGTTTCGCGGCCGAGACGGGGGATGCCAATTCTTCGGCGCTGGATTATGCGAAAGAAAAGTTTGCGCGCAAGGGGTGCGACGTACTGATGGCCAATGAGGTTGGCCGCGGCGTGACCTTTGGCCAGGAAAGCAGCGAGGGGTGGATCCTGCGACGAAACGAGGAACCGCAGCGCGTGGAGCATGGATCTAAGCAGGTCGTCGCGGCGCAGATTCTGGGCGTCGTGAATGAAATGATTGAATCGGGAAATTAAATATTGCGTTTATAGACCGCTTGGTCTAGGGTTGCCTTGTGATGGGTTGGGGCAGAATGCCTCGGTATCGAATACGTAATAATCAAAGGAAGTTTTTGTGACTGATAACGCTGCAGTGGAAGCTCGTCTTTTTACAAGCGAGTCCGTTACTGAGGGGCACCCGGATAAAATCTGTGACGCCATCTCGGATGCCATCTTGGATGCACTTTTAAAAAAGGATCCGGAGTCTCGCGTTGCCGTGGAAACGCTGGTTACCACCGGCCAGGTGCACGTCGTGGGCGAGGTCCGCACCAACGCTTACGTGGAAATTCCGGCTCTTGTGCGCGAGACCCTAAAGTCCATCGGCTTTACCTCTTCCGATGTGGGCTTTGATGGCAATACCTGTGGTGTCAATATCGCCATCGGCGAGCAGTCGCAGGAAATCGGTGCCGGCGTGGATACCTCCACCGAGGCGCGCGACCAGGGCGCGGATTATGACGAGGAAAATGATACCGCCGGCGCCGGCGACCAGGGCCTGATGTTTGGTTACGCGTCGAATGAAACCGCGGAGTACATGCCGTTGCCCATCGCCTTGGCGCACCGCCTGTCCCGCCGCCTGACCCAGGTGCGCAAAGAGGACATCGTGGACCACCTGCGCCCGGACGGCAAGACCCAGGTGACCTTCGCTTATAACGACAATAATGAGCCCTCTCACCTGGATACGGTCGTTATTTCTACCCAGCACGATCCTGAGGTTGATAGCCAATGGCTAGAAACCCACCTGCGCAGCGAGGTGCTCGATTGGGTTATTAAGGATGCCGGGCTCGATAAGTACTACACCGATGAGACCAACCTCTTGGTCAATCCTTCCGGCTCCTTCATCTTGGGCGGTCCTATGGGCGATGCTGGCCTTACCGGACGCAAGATCATCGTGGATACCTACGGTGGCATGGCCCGCCACGGCGGCGGTGCCTTCTCCGGCAAGGACCCCAGCAAGGTGGACCGCTCTGCGGCCTACGCCATGCGCTGGGTGGCCAAGAATATCGTCGCGGCAGACCTGGCGGATCGCGCAGAGGTGCAGGTGGCCTACGCCATTGGTCGCGCCAAGCCGGTTGGCCTCTACGTCGAGACTTTCGGAACCGCGAAGCAGAACTTGACCGATGAGCAGATCCAGGCCGCCGTTAATAAGGTCTTTGACCTTCGTCCGGCCGCCATTATCCGCGAATTAGGTCTGCTGCGTCCTATCTACGGCCAGACCGCCGCCTACGGCCACTTTGGCCGTACCGACGTTGACCTGCCGTGGGAGCAGTTGGATCGTGTGGAGGAATTGCGCGCTGCCGCTGGTCTGTAGAATGTGGGCTTATGCCTAAGAAAACACCTGCCGCCCGGAAACCGGTCGCGCGGGTGTTGCCTCTTTTGGGGGTTGCCCACCTCGATCGGGGCTTTGATTACCTGGTAGATGAGGCCGAATCCGATAGCGCCCAAGCCGGGGTGAAGGTGCGCATTCGGTTTAATGGGCGCTTGGTGGATGCGATCATCGTCGAGCGCAAGCATGAGTCCGATTTTGGTGGGCAGCTGCGCTTTATCGAGCGGGTCATCTCTCCATTCCAGGTCTATCCACCGCAACTGTCCCGGCTGGTGGAAGCCCTTGCGGATCGCTATGGCGGAATTTGCTCCGATATCATTCGCTCCGCCATTCCGCCGCGGCACGCAAAGGCAGAAGAAGCGGATTTGGATACGCCGTGGGAAGAACTCGGCGCAGCCAGCGAGCCCGATTTATCCGGGTGGTCTGCCTATCAACATGGGGAAACTTTTGTTGATTCCATCTTGGGCGGGAAATTGGCCCGCGCCGCGTGGCAAATCGCTCCCGGCGATGAATGGGAAGATGCGCTCGCGGCCTTAGCGGCCAAGGTTGCCCTGGGCGGGGGAGGAGTCCTAATCGTGGTCCCAGACCAAAAGGTGGTGGACTCCCTTGAAAACGCCCTGCGCGGTGTTGTGGGACCGAAACAAATTACGGTGCTGACCAATAGCATGGGCCCGCAGGCGCGCTATCGCCGCTATCTTTCGGCCTTGGTGGGGCAGGCGCGAATCGTCATTGGCACGCGCTCGGCGGCTTTTACCCCCGTGGACAACCTGCAGCTGGCCGTCATTTTTGATGATGGTAACGATAACTTGGTGGATAATATCAAGCCCTACGTCCACGCCCGGGAGGTGCTTACCACCCGCTCTGCCTTTGAAAATTGCAGCTTCATTGCGGTCAACCATTCGCGGACGGCGGAAACCCAGTTATTGGTGGACTCTGGGTGGGCACATGACCTCATCCCGAGCGCCTCAACCATCGAGGCCCGCCGGCCCGATATTTTGGCCATTGGCGCCTACGGGCTATCCATTTCCAGGGACTTAGAGGGCGGTACGACCTCTGTGCAAGCCCCAGCCTTTCAGGCGGCGCAGCAAGCCCTCGACCGCGGCGAACCGGTGCTAGTGCAGGTCCCGCGCAAGGGGTATGCGCCTATCTTGGCCTGTGGAAAGTGCCATTCTCCCGCGCGGTGCCGGCACTGCAATGGTCCATTGGGGTTGCCTCCGAGCTCCGAGCGCTCAAGCGAGGAAGCCGTCATGCCTACCTGCCGCTGGTGCGGGCGCATTGCTACCAATCATCGCTGTACCGAGTGCGGATCGCCGCGCCTGCGCGCCATCGTCTTAGGCTCTGAACGCACCGCGGAGGAAATGGGGCGCGCCTTTCCCAATACGTCCGTCGTGGTCTCTGGCGGCAATAAGGTCGTGGGCTCAATTGAGAATGCCCCGGCATTAGTGATTGCTACCCCTGGCGCCGAGCCGCGGGTGAATGGCGGCGCCTATGGTGCGGCGCTCCTGTTGGACGCGGGCACCTTATTAAACCGGCAAGACTTGCGCGCCACCGAGGACTGCCTGGCCAAATGGGCGCAGGCGGCCACCATGGTCAGGCCGCATTTTAAGGGCGGGCGCGTCATCATCGCCGCGGATCCGGAACTTCCCGTCGTCCGCCACTTCATGAGCTGGGACATGGTCGCGGCCGCGGCAGAGGAATTGTGCGCCCGGCGCGAGGTGCGCTTTCCGCCGGCCGTGCACTTCGCCGCCATCGACGGGGCGGACGCGGCTCTGGATTCCTTCGAGCAGTTGGTGGATCTGCCAGAGCACGCCGAGGTCTTAGGCCCAGTTCCGCTCCCGCCAGGGGACAGCCTCCCCGGGGAATACGATGTGGACCGCTTTGGCCCACCCCAACGCCTGGTGGTGCGCGTCCCGCTGGGGCCGCGATCGCAGCTGGGGCGCGCGCTGCGCAAGGCCAATGCGGCGCGCAGCGCGCGAAAAGATGAATTGCCGCTTCGCATCACGGTCGATCCCATTCACGTGGGCTAGAAGTGTGCATAGACTTAAGCGGTTAGGCAGTACAAGAGAAAGGGATAAATCAGTGGCGGAATTAGACATCAGGCTCTACGGGGATCCCGTACTGAGCACGCGGGCCGAAGAGATTACGACCTTTGATTCCAGCCTGCGCACGCTGGCGCAGAACATGTTGGAGACCATGGATGCCGCCGGCGGGGTGGGGCTCGCGGCGAACCAGGTGGGCATACTCAAGCGCATCTTTGTCTATGACTGTTCGCCTATCCAGGCCGGATTGCGCGGGGTTCTCATCAACCCCGTGTGGACGCCGCTGGGAGAAGACATGCAGACTGGCCTGGAAGGATGCCTATCCATCCCGGGGATTCGCGCCGATACGCCGCGGCACAACCGGGTATTTGTCTCTGGGCGCGATGTAGAAGGCAGGCCGGTGGGGATGGTCGCCTCAGGGCTTTTGGCTCGGTGCATTCAGCATGAAACCGATCACCTTGATGGAGTGTTATTCCTGCGCCGGCTTGGCGATGCCGACCGCAAGGCCGCCATGCGTACCATCCGCGAAGCCGATTGGTTTAATAGCGCGGGGTAGGCGAGCTTCGGCAACGCAGGCAGGCTCGTTGTACCCTAGAATTTTCACCCGAGACCTCGAGGAGACTCATCCAGTATGCGGATTATTTTTGCCGGCACCCCAGAGCCGGCGGTGGTGGCATTGGAGAAATTGCTTGCCTCCAGCCACGAAGTGGTAGCGGTCATTACCCGGCCCGATGCGAAGAAGGGCAGGGGCCGCAGCCTTCACCCGAGCCCGGTCAAGGCCTTAGCGCAAGAGCACGGCATCGAGGTGCTGACCCCATCTACGCTGCGGCCTGGCACGGAGGATGGCGATAACCTGCGCCAGCGCCTGGCGGAGCTGCAGCCCGAGGCCATCCCGGTGGTGGCCTACGGCAACCTCATTAGCAAGGATCTCTTAGACGTCGCGCGCCATGGTTGGGTTAACCTGCACTTTTCCCTTCTTCCCGCTTGGCGCGGCGCGGCGCCGGTGCAGGCGGCTATCGCAGCGGGCGATGATATTACCGGCGCGTCCACCTTCCGGATCGAGGAAGGCTTGGATACGGGCCCGGTATTCGGCACGGTGACAGAAGGCATTACCGGGACGGATACCGCAGACGATCTGCTCACACGGCTGGCGTATGCCGGGGCGGATCTCCTGGTCGCCACCATGGATGGGCTAGAGGCTGGCACGCTGGAGCCGCAGCCCCAAAGCGGCGAGGCCACCTATGCGCCGAAGATTTCCACCGACGCCGCCCGCATTGACTGGGCGCAGCCTGCCTTCGCCATCGACCGGCATATCCGCGCCCACGCACCGGGCCCGGGCGCGTGGACGCTGCTTGACGATGCCCGCCTCAAGCTCGGCCCGGTGAGTCTTACCGAGGGCATCGGCAAGCAGCTGCAGCCGGGCGAGGCGCTGATTCGCAAGGACGCGGTGTACATCGGGACCGCGACGCAACCGGTGCAGCTGGATAGGATTCAGCCGCCGGGCAAAAAGATGATGAATGCGGCCGATTGGGCGCGTGGATTAGGAAAGAACGCAGAGGTGAGGTTCCAGTGACTGGTGGATTCCGCTCCCGCAGCAAGTCCGGCGACAAGGCGCCGGAGGCTACGCAGCACGGCAAGAATGGTGCGCCCCAGCGCGGCAATGCGCAGCGCGGTAGTGCGCAGCGTGGCCAAGGCAAGCGTGATCAAAGCAAACGTGGTCCGCTACGCCAGGGCAACCGAGGTCATCGGGATACCCGGGGTGGCCGGGGTAGCCGGAATGCGGGCGCGCAGAACGCAGGCGCGGGGAAGTCCCTTGTGCAGGCCGCCATCGACCAGGGCGTGGATCCGGCCCGCGCCGTCGCCTTCGATGTGGTGCGCCGGGTAAGCGAAGAGGATGCGTTTGCCAACCTTGTCCTGCCAAAGGCGCTGCGCAAGCAGAAGCTCACCGGCCGCGATGCCGCGTTTGCCACGGAGATTACCTATGGCACCCTGCGCACCTTGGGCGTGCTCGATGCGGTGATCGCGCAGTGTTCCTCGCGCGAGTTGGAGGCAATCTCGCCGGTGGTCATCGATGCCCTTCGCCTGGGCACTTACCAGATTCTCTATACGCGCGTGGAACCCCACGCGGCGGTAGATACCTCTGTCCGGCTCGTCGTGGCGGGCGGGGAGGAAAAAGCTAAAGGGTTTGCCAATGGCATCTTGCGCACCATTACCCGCACGCCGCCGAATGAGTGGCTCAAGCGTCTTGCCCCAGAAGGCGAAATCGCAGGCCTGGCCTTTAGGCATGCGCACCCAACATGGATCGCGGAGTCCTTTGCCCGCGTTGTGGACCCCGAGGAATTGCCCGCTGCCTTAGAAGCGGATTCCGAGCGCCCGAGCGTGCACCTGGTGGCACGGCCGGGCGAAATTTCCGCCGAGGAATTGGCGCTGATTACCGGAAACGAAGAAGGTACCTATTCGCCCTACGCGGTGTATATGGACTCCGGGGATCCAGGCCAATTGGAACCGGTCCAGCAGGGCATGGCCGCGGTTCAGGATGAAGGCTCGCAGCTTATCGCTCGCGCCGTCTGCGAGGTGCCCGTCAGCGGTACTGACCAGGGCCGCTGGCTCGACCTGTGCGCGGGCCCGGGTGGCAAGGCGGCCCTGATGGGGGCCTTGGCGCGCATCGAGTCCGCGCACGTCGATGCCGTGGAAGTATCGGCGCACCGTGCGAAACTGATTGAAAAGACCGTGCAAGGGCTGCCGGTGACCGTCCATGTGGCCGATGGCCGCAACCCGCAGGTCGGCTCGGGATTCGATCGCATCTTGGTGGACGCGCCGTGTTCGGGGCTGGGCGCATTGCGGCGCCGCCCAGAGGCGCGGTGGCGGAAATCGGAGGACGATATTGCCGAGCTTTCGACACTGCAATTCGAGCTCTTGTCCTCTGCTTTAAAGCTCGTGCGCCCGGGCGGGGTGGTGGTGTATTCCACCTGTTCGCCGGATCTGCGCGAAACCCGCGCCATCGTGGACCAAGCGGTAGACAAGCTGGGTGCGCAGGAACTGGACGCACGGGATTTTATCCCGGATATGGGCAATGTAGGGAAAGAAAAATCCGTCCAAATGTGGCCGCACCGCCACGGCACCGATGCCATGTTCATGGCGGTGCTGCGGCGCGGCGATGAGGAAGGGCGCTAGGATTAACGGTATGCCTGCACCACTTATTTCTCCATCAATTTTGGCTGCTGACTTCGCGCGGCTAGGTGAACAACTAGAGGCCATCTCGAATGCCGATTGGATCCATGTAGACATCATGGACGGGCACTTTGTTCCCAACCTTTCCTTCGGTCCGGATATTACGGCCACGGTGAAAAGGTCCACGGATAAGCCGCTTGACGTGCACCTGATGATTGAGGAACCGGCGAAATGGGTGGAGACCTATATCAATGCCGGTGCCACCACCATCATTTTTCATGTGGAAGCGGTTGAGAGTGAGGTAGCCGCGGTGGAATTGGCAGAAAAAATCCGGGATTTGGGCGCGCGTGCGGCCTTTTCCATCAAGCCGGATACGCCCATTGAGCCGTGGCTGGATAAGCTGCACCATTTTGATGAGGTGCTGGTCATGTCCGTGGAACCAGGTTTCGGCGGCCAGAAATTTATGCCCGATATGCTGGAGAAGGTCCGCGCCCTGCGCGAGAGCATTGACCAGCAGAACCTGGATACCGTCATTGAAATCGATGGCGGCATCGATCCGGAAACCATTGGCTTGGCCGCGGAGGCCGGGTGCGATTCCTTCGTGGCGGGTTCGGCCGTATTCAAATGCGATGATCCAGCGCAGGCGGTGGAAGAACTGCGCGCGCTTGCAGCACGGTCATAATGGCCGGCGCGATGGATGCAACGAATATTTCCGAAGCATTGCTTCAGGCCATGCAGGCCGGCGCGGCGGTGCGCGGTACCACAAGCCCCAATCCACCCGTAGGCGCGGTGATTTTATCCGCAACCGGTGACGTTGTGGGGCGCGGTGCGACCCAGCCGGTGGGCGGTGCTCACGCGGAAGTCATGGCGCTGCGCGCAGCCGGCGAAAAGGCCCGCGGTGGCACGGCCGTTGTTACCCTGGAGCCCTGCGCGCATACGGGAAGGACGGGGCCTTGCGCCACGGCGCTTATCGATGCCGGAATTGCTCGCGTGTTCTACCTCCATCCCGATCCCACGCCCCAAGCAGGCGGTGGCGCGCAAGCCTTGGCCGCAGCCGGGGTAGAAGTGGGCCGGCTCACCGCGCCGGATGGCGTCGAAGACGCGGTGCGTGCTTGGTTGCGCGCGGTAAAGCTGCAGCGCCCGCACGTGACCCTAAAATTCGCGCAGACCTTGGACGGGTTTACCGCTGCGGCCGATGGCACGAGCCAATGGATCACCAGCCCCGAGGCCCGCGAGTGGGTCCATGCCGATAGGGCGCGGCGCGATGCCATCATCATCGGCACTGGCACTGCGCTTGCCGATAACCCCTCGCTTACCGCACGTTGTAGCGATGGGCGTTTGCGGGAGCACCAGCCGCGCCGCGTGGTCATCGGCAAGCGCGATCTCCAAGCCGCGGGGGAGAAGGCCTCTCACCTGCAGCAGCTGGGATTTGAGCAATATGACACCATCGAGGGCGCGCTCGACGAGCTGTATGCCAGCGGCGCCCGCGACGTCTTGGTGGAAGGCGGGGCGGGACTGGCCCAGAGCTTCATCGAGGCCGGTGTCGTGGACGCGCTGGCGGCGTATATTGCCCCCATCCTGCTCGGCCAAGGGCGCGGAATTCTGGCGAATGCGGTGGCGCACACGCTTGCCGATGCCCCACGTTTTACCACCGTGCGCACCACCAGCCTCGGGCCCGATGTCCTCGTCGAATACGAGGCGCGGAATGAGCGTTAAAAGATTAGATACTTAAGAGACGAATACAAGGGGTTTCATTGTTTACAGGGCTAGTACAAGAACTCGGCACGGTAGCCGCGCTCGAGCAACAGGCGGATGCGCTGCGGCTGAGCATTCGCGCACCACAGACGGTGAGTGACGCGCGCCTAGGAGATTCCATTGCCATCAATGGCGTGTGCCTTACCATCGCGGAATTGGATGGGGACAACTTCTTTGCCGATGTGATGCAAGAATCGTTGGACCGGACGGGACTCGGGCAACTGGTAGAAGGCGCGCGGGTGAATGTCGAGCCGGCATTGTTGCCCACCACCCGGCTGGGTGGACACATGATGCAGGGCCATGTCGATGGCACGGCGCGCTTGGTCTCGCGCGAGCACTCGGAGCACTGGGACGTGCTGCGCTTTAGCTTGCCCCGCGAACTCGCCCGGTACGTCGTGGAAAAGGGCTCCATCGCGGTCAACGGCACGTCCTTGACGGTCAGCGCCGTAGGCGAAGATTGGTTCGAGGTCTCCCTCATTCCCACCACTTTGCGGGAGACGACGCACGGTGAATCTCAGGTCGGCGATATCGTAAACCTCGAGGTGGATGTGCTGGCGAAGTACGTGGAAAAGATGCTTCACCCCGAATCCGGAATTGCTCAAGCAAAGGACTAGACTGCTAGGTTATGTTCGCGACTGAAGAGAGCATCCATTTTGATGCCATCGATCACGCCATTGCGGAGATTGCCGCCGGCAAGCCCGTCATCGTCATGGATGATGAAGGACGGGAAAATGAAGGGGATCTGATCTTTGCCGCGGAGCTGGCAACCCCGGAACTGGTCGCGTTTATGGTGCGGTATTCCTCCGGATACGTGTGCGCCTCGCTATTGCCGGAAGATTGCCAGCGGCTCGATTTGCCGCCGATGATGGCGCATAACCAAGATGTGCGCCAGACCGCCTATACGGTCACCGTGGATGCGGCGACGGGCTCTACCGGAATTTCTGCGGCCTCCCGCGCGGAAACCATCCGCCGCTTGGCGGATCCCTCGACCCGGTCCAGCGACTTTACCCGGCCGGGTCACGTGGTTCCCCTGCGTGCACGGCCCGGTGGGGTGCTGGAGCGCGATGGTCATACGGAAGCCGCGGTCGATTTGGCGCGCCTTGCTGGCCTTCGCCCCGCCGGCGTGCTGTGCGAAGTCGTCTCCGAAGAGGACCCAACGGACATGGCCCGCGGGCCGGAGCTGCGCCGTTTTGCCAATAAGCACGGCCTCGCCCTGATCTCTATTGCGCAGCTCATCGAGTGGCGCCGCCACCATGAGATGCAAACCCAGCGCGCGGTAGAAACCCGCCTGCCCACCGAATACGGCGAATTCACCGCGATTGGTTACCGCCATGACCTCGATGGCCAAGAGCACATCGCCTTGATCGCCGGCGATCCCGCGCAGCTTCGCGGCGCCCGCGATGTTGTGGTGCGCGTGCATTCCGAGTGCCTGACCGGAGACGTCTTTGGCTCGCGCCGCTGCGATTGCGGCCCCCAGTTGCAGGAATCCCTGCGCAAGGTGCAGGAAGCCGGCACTGGAGTAGTAATTTACCTGCGCGGCCATGAAGGCCGCGGGATCGGATTGGTGCACAAGCTGCAGGCGTACCGGCTCCAGGACGAAGGTTGGGATACGGTCGATGCCAACCTGGAACAGGGGCTGCCAGAAGATGCCCGCGAGTATTCCGTGGCCGGCCAGATCCTGAAGGACCTTGGGGTGGAATCAGCGCAGCTGCTGACCAATAACCCTCACAAGGGCGAAGGCCTTGCCGGCTTTGGCATTGAGGTCAGTCGGCACACCCCGCTGACCATCGCGGCAAACGCCGATAATATTCGGTATTTGCGCACCAAACGCGACCGCATGGGTCACAATCTTCCGCAGGTGGCACAGTGGGACGCGCAGCACGAAGGAGAATTAGGTAAATGAGTAAAGAAGGATTGCCCGCTATCGCGCAGGTAGATGCGCGCGGCCTCCGTGTCGCGGTCGTGACCGCGACGTGGAACGAAGAGGTCTGCGATCAGTTGCACCAACAAGCGGTGGAGACTGCGCGCGCTAATGGGGCAGAGGTCGCGGATTTCCGCGTCGTCGGTTCCCTGGAACTGGGCGTGGTTGTCCAAGCAGCCGCGCGGAAGTTCGATGCCGTCGTTGCCTTGGGCTGCGTCATCCGCGGCGGTACCCCGCACTTCGATTACGTCTGCGATTCCGTCACCCAAGCCCTAACGCGCATCTCCTTGGATGAATCGACGCCGATTGGCAATGGGGTATTGACGGTCAATGACCAGCAGCAGGCCATCGATCGCGCAGGCTTTCCTGACTCGGCGGAAAACAAGGGCGCAGAATCCATGATTGCGGCTTTAGATACCGCGCTGCAATTGCGTAGACTAAACGCAGATTAAAGGCAGGCAGGACTTCCGGAGGAGTAAAGCACATGAATGAGGCCGCAGCCTCGAATGAATCCCACCCGCGCCGCTCTCTCAGCGATGCAGAGGTATTGGCCTATACCAGCGCGGATCCCTTCGCACGGACCACGTCGAAGCCGTGGGAATATACCGCCAAGTCCCCGTTCTTGCGCAAGATCGCCATCGGCTGGGTCATCCTGGTCATGGCCATCCATATTTTCATGGGTGTCACGCTCGATATCTCCTTTACCGGCGCGCACGTGACCACCATCGATAAATTCGCTTTCCCCGGCGTGGGCGTAGTCATTTCCATCTTGTCCTGGATTGCGCTGAACCGGCCGCGGCTGCAAGCCAATGAGGATGGGGTAGAGGTCCGCAATATCATCGGCACGCGCTTTTACCCGTGGCAGGTGGTCTACGGACTATCCTTCCCCGTCGGCCAGCGCATGGCCCGCCTCGAGCTGCCCGAATTTGAGGCCGTGCCCGTGTGGGCGCTGCAATCCGGCGATAAAGATACCGTGATCACAAAAGTCCGTGACTTCCGCGATCTGGAAGCCAAATACATGCCGCAGGATTAAGCATTGGCAGATCCAACCACCTATCGCCCCGCCCCAGGAACCATTCCGACGGAGCCGGGCGTTTATAAGTTCCGCGATGAAAACAAGCGCGTCATCTACGTAGGCAAGGCCAAAAACCTGCGGGCGCGCCTGTCCAATTATTTCCAAGACATCACGCAGCTGCACCCGCGCACGCGGCAAATGGTGTTGACCGCCAGCTCCGTGGAGTGGACGGTTGTTGCCAGCGAAGTTGAAGCGCTGCAGCTGGAATATACCTGGATTAAGCGGTTCGACCCGCACTTCAACGTCATGTACCGCGATGACAAGACATATCCCATGCTTGCCGTCTCGGTGGGAGAGGTCGTCCCGCGCGCCTTTTTCTACCGCGGCCCCCGCCGCAAGGGGGTGCGCTACTTTGGCCCCTATTCCCACGCTTGGGCTGTGCGCGAAAGCCTGGATCTGCTCACCCGAGTCTTCCCCATGCGCACCTGTTCCAAGGGCGTATATAACCGTCATGAGCGGCTGGGACGGCCGTGCCTTTTGGGATACATCGGCAAGTGCGACGCGCCCTGTATCGGGCGGGTAAGCAAGGAAGAACACCGCGAGACCGTCAATGAGTTGGTCTCGTTCATGAACGGCAACACGGCGGGCGTTAGGCGCAAGCTGGTCAAGGACATGGAGGCTGCCGCCGAAAACCTGGAATTTGAGCGCGCGGCGCGGTTGCGCGATGACCTTGGGGCCATCGATAAGATTATGGAGCAACAAGCGGTTGTCTTCGCCGATGGCACCGATGCCGATCTGATTGCGTTTAATTCCGATGAATTAGAAGCCGCCGTCCAAATCTTCCACGTCCGCGGCGGCAGGATTCGCGGCCAGCGCGGCTGGGTCGTTGAACGCGCCGGTGACCAGGCAACCTCTGAGCCCATTGAGGAGGGCCAACCCGATCCCGCCTTGCCCGCATTGGTGCAAAACTTCCTCATCCAGTTTTACTCGGATGCTGTAGAGCGCGAAGAACAAGAAGCCCGCGAGGACGCGGCTTTAGCTGCGGATGTGCCGCGGCGCGGCGTGGACCAAGAATCGCATATGGAACAGCGCCACGTCCACGTCATCCCGCGCGAGATTCTGGTCCAGGCCATGCCGGAGGAGTCCGAACAAGTGGTCTCCCTCCTGGAAGACCTGCGCGGTGCGCGCGTCGATCTCCGCGTTCCCCAACGCGGGGATAAACGCTCCCTTATGGATACCGTGGAAAAGAACGCCAAGGAGCAGCTGCGCCAGCATAAGTTGAAGCGCGTCGGCGACCTCACCGCGCGGTCCGCGGCGCTGCAGGATATCCAGGATGCCTTGGGCATGGACCAAGCACCGCTGCGCATTGAGTGCACCGATATTTCGCATATTCAAGGCACCGATGTCGTCGCTTCCTTGGTGGTTTTTGAAGACGGCATTCCAAAGAAGTCCGATTACCGGCGCTACCGCATCAAGGAGGCGGCCGGCGACGGGCATTCCAATGACGTTGGCTCCATTGCTGAAATCACGCGGCGCCGGTTTAAGCGCCATAACCAAGATAAGTTGGTGAACCCGGACGAGGAAAAAGAAGAATCCTCCTTCGCGGAAGAAAAGGTGGCGGAAGAATCCGCCGAGGCAGGCCGCCGCTTTGCCTATCCTCCTCAGCTTTTTATCGTCGACGGTGGCGCACCGCAGGTGGCTGCGGCGCAAGAGGTATTCGATGAACTGGGCATCGTCGATGTCACCCTCGTGGGGCTGGCTAAGCGCTTGGAAGAAATTTGGGTGCCAGGCGATGATGAACCGGTGATTTTGCCGCGCAATTCCCAGGCCCTGTTCTTGCTGCAGCAAATTCGCGATGAGGCGCACCGCTTTGCCATTACCTACCACCGGCAACAGCGGTCTAAGCGCATGCGCTCTTCGGCGCTTGATGCAATTCCTGGTCTCGGTCCGCAGCGCCGGACGGATTTGGTGAAGCATTTTGGTTCAGTCAAAAAGCTCAAGGCTGCTTCGGTGGATGAGATCTGCGAGGTCAACGGCTTTGGGCCAAAACTGGCGCAGACCGTCTACGATAAGTTGCACGACGCACAGTAAATAGGCAGCATTCTGGCAGAAGTGTAGAGCGCGAAAACGCTAGACTGGTGTGCATGACGCACTTCGAGACTCCGCCCATCTTGATTACCGGCATGTCCGGCGGCGGGTTGAGTTCCGCCGCCAAGGTTTTTGAGGATAAGGGCTACTACGTGGCGCATAATATCCCGCCGCGCGCCATCGTGGACCTGTGGAAATTGTGCAACCAGGAAGAAACGCCCGTTGAAAAGGTTGCGGCGGTAACGGACGTGCGTTCCCGCATGTTTCCGGGGTCCCTCATGGAGACCATCGATGAGTTAACGGCATTGGGTATGAAGCCCACCGTGCTCTTCCTCGATGCCCGCGATGATGTGCTCATCCGTCGCTTCGATTCTGTGCGGCGTACGCACCCATTGCAGGGCGAAGATACCTTGAAGGTGGGCATTCAACGCGAACGCCAAGCGGTGGCGGAGATTCGGGATCGCTCCGATATCATCATTGATTCCACGAACCTCTCGATTCATGACTTGCGCCGGGCTATCGAAGCTGCGTTTGGCGAGTTTCAGAATACGAACCAGCACGTCACGGTGGAATCCTTCGGATTTAAGAATGGTTCCCCGCGCGATGCCGATATCGTTGTCGACGTCCGCTTTTTGCCCAATCCCTACTGGATTCCGGAGCTGCGCGGCTGCCGCGGTACCGATGCGCCGGTGGCCGATTATGTCCTGTCGCAACCGGCCGCCCAGAAATTCGTGGATAATTTTGTCGCCATGTTTTCCACCATGCTGGAGGGATACCGGCACGAGGGCAAGAACTTCATCACCGTGGGCGTCGGCTGTACCGGCGGGCATCACCGCTCTGTGGCGGTAGCTGAGGACATCGCCAAGCGTCTGCGCGCCAATGACACCCTTGACGTCAGTATTTTGCACCGGGATATCGCCCGCAATTAGGGCTGAGGAGCACTAAAAACTGTATGGAACACCCTTCTCATATGGTCTGCCTTGGCGGCGGCCATGGTCTTTATCAAACCCTTTTATCCGCCAGGCGCAGCAATGCAGCGGATATTTCTGCCATCGTGACGGTTGCCGATGATGGCGGATCTTCGGGGCGCCTGCGCCGGGAATTGGACATCATTCCACCCGGTGACCTGCGCATGGCTTTGGCGGCGCTAGCCGATGACAATCGGATAGGCGAGCTGTGGGGCAAGACCCTTCAACACCGCTTCGGCGGCAATGGCGCTATGGCAGGCCATGCCGTGGGCAACCTCATGATCGCCGGGTTGACCGGGGTTTTGGGCGATTACCAGGCCGCCTTGGACGCGGTGGCGGAGCTTACCCACTCGCACGGGCGGGTCATCCCCGTGGTCCCGCATCCCTTAGAGATTGAGGCCGATGTCTCAGGGCTTGACGATGACCCCCGGGTCATGCGCCAGGTCCGCGGCCAGGTCGCGGTGGCATCGACGCCGGGCCATGTGCGGCGGGTGCGCATCCTGCCTGAAGCGCCCCAAGCGAGCCCTGCTGCGCTGGAGGCCATTAGACAGGCTGATCTTATTACCATCGGTCCGGGATCCTGGTTTAGCTCCGTGCTGCCGCATACGTTGGTGCCAGAGATCGTGCAGGCCATTTCTGAATCCAATGCCTTGCGCGTGGTTATGCTCAACCTGTCGGCCGAACCGGGAGAAACCCAAGGCTTTTCCGCGGAGCGCCACGTGCACGTGCTGGCTCGTCACGCCCCAGATCTACGCATCGACCGCATCGTCCTAGATGCGGCAGCACTGCCAAATGAGAGCGAACGGGTATATGTACAGCGCGCTGCGCAAGCCTTGGGCGCACGCGCGGTATTTGCAGATGTCAGTATCCAAGATGACAATGGACAGCGATTGATGAAACACGATCCAGACAAACTTTCTTCTGTCATCGTGGATCTTTATAACGAGTACCGGCGGGCCTAGCTAAGTTCAGGCCAGCCAGTCCTCAGGGCGCGGGACACGGTAAAATGAGAAAATTCCGTTTCCCACGCAGTAGTTGGTGTGCGTGGGACCGTGCATTGCACAAGCGTCATTCGTGACTGTGACAGAGAAATGGGGCGAACTAGGTGACCACACCGTTGACCGAACAGGTCAAAGAAGAACTAGCGGCGGTTGGCGTGACACGTCAGTCCGCGCGCGCTGCGGAGCTCGCATCGATCCTGCGCTTTGCCGGAGAAGTAGATGTCTCTGGTGAGAGCATGGCCTATGAGCTGGAGCTTGATAACCAGGCTATTGCGCAGCGCATCCTCGTGGCTTTAGACGAGCTCTACGGGATCGAAGCGGAAAGCCACGTTGTCGGCCCTGCGGGGACGGTGAAGAAATCGCGCGTCATCGTGCGCATCACTAAAGGGGCAAAGGAGCTTACCCGCCGCCTAGGCCTGATTACCCGCTCCGGTCACGCCGTGGTGGGGCTTCCGCCGCAGGTCATTTCCGGCACCGTGGCTGATAGCGAGGCGGCGTGGCGCGGTGCCTTCCTTGCGCACGGTAGCCTGACGGAACCCGGGCGTTCTTCGGCATTGGAAGTCAGCTGCCCCTGCCAGGAGGCCGCGTTGGCACTCGTGGGATGCGCACGGCGCCTGGGAATTTCCGCAAAGACTAAAGAGACCCGCGGCGAAGATCGCGTGGTCGTCCGCGACGGCGATGCCATTGGCGCGTTGCTTACCCGCATGGGCGCGCAAGTGACCCGCCTGTCTTGGGAAAAGAAGCGGGTAAAGCGCGAAGCGCACGATACATCGCGCCGGTTGGATAACTTTGATGATGCCAACCTGCGCCGCTCGGCACGGGCCGCCGTGACCGCCGCGGCGCGCGTGGATAGGGCGATGGAAATCTTGGGCGATGACGTTCCCGAGCACCTGGCCGATGCCGGCCGCCTGCGCGTGCAGCACCGCGAGGCTTCCTTGGAGGAGCTTGGCCGGCTGGCGGATCCGCCCATGACCAAGGATGCGGTGGCCGGACGCATTCGACGCCTACTGTCTATGGCGGATAAGCGGGCCGAAGAACTGGATATCCCCGATACCAATGAATCCATCTCGGACGATCTTTTTGGTGACTCTTAGCCGCAGGGCACGGCCTAAAGCAGTTATTTGATCCACGAAAGGCGGGAAGGAAAGCACTGAAGTGCTTGTCCCTCCCGCCTTCTGTTGTGCCGCGGCCCAGCACCGAGGATGATTTGGTGCTAGGCGGGGGCAGGGGCTTAAAGCCGGTGGCGGCCTAAGCTTTATGGGACCGCCTTATGGGACCAAGAAGCCCAAGACGTTGGTCATCAAGAAGACGATGACGCAGACAACGGCCAAGAACGCGATGGAGTAGCCCACGACGTTCTTCAAGATGACGGATTCCTTGCCCTCCATGGATACGGCGGTTGCCGCAATAGCCAGGGACTGTGGCGAAATCATCTTACCCACAACACCACCGGAGGTATTGGCGGCCAGCATGAGGTCAGGGTTGACGCCAATGCGGTCAGCGGCGGCGACCTGGAGGTTACCAAAGAGCGCGTTCGCGGAGGTATCGGAGCCGGTAACCGCGGTACCAATCCAGCCCAGCACGGGAGCGAAGAGCGCGAAGATGGAACCGGCGGAAGATACGAATTCACCGATGGCGATGGTCTGGCCCGAGTAGTTCATCGTGTAGGCCAAAGCGAGGACCAAGACAATGGTCAGCCCGGAGAACTTCATGCGGTTGGCAACTTCACCGAAGGCCTGCACGGGTTGGGCGAAGCTGAGCTTGTAGCGGCCATTTTCGTTCCAGAAGTGGTAAACAATGGCCACGATAATGCCGGAGAGCAAGAGCAAGGTACCGGGGTTGCCAAAGACATTGAAGCTAAAGCTGGTGTCCATGGCTTCGCCGTTGGTGCCGATGACGGTGCCATCCAGCAGCGGCCACGCGAACTTCAGCTTCCAGAAGCCGAAGATGGCTGGGGCTGCGGTTGCGATGGCAAATACTGCGGTAACGACGGCGTAGGGCAGCAGGGCCATCCAGATGCGGCGGCCATTGAGGTCGGTCGACGTTTCTGCGGCGGGCAGCTCCATGCGCTCGCGCAGCTGCGCGACGCCGCGTGGCTTCCACACGCGGAGGAAGATGAAGGCGGCACCCAAAGATACGATGCAGGCAATAACGTTGGTGAGCTGGTAAGCAAAGAAGGTTGCGGTCAGCCACTGTGCGGCGGCAAAGGAAATGCCGATGACCGCGGCGGCGGGCGCCGTTTCCTTCACGCCGCGCATGCCGTCGAGGATGAATGCGATAAGGAACGGGACGATCGCGGCGATGACCAACACCTGCAGGGCAATAAGGCCTGCGATATCTTGGGTTTGCTCAGCGGTACGTCCGCCAACCTCACCGGCGGTGGTGACCGGAATGCCGACCGCGCCGAATGCCACTGGGGCGGTATTAGCAATGAGGACCACCGTCGCTGCGCGCAGCGGCTTGACGCCGAGCGCCATAATCATCGTGGCGGTGATAGCAACGGGTGCGCCGAAACCCGCAAGGGCTTCAAGGAGGCCACCGAAACAGAAGGCGATGAGCATCGACTGGATGCGGATATCTCCATCGCCTAAGAGGTCGAAGGTCTTACGCAAATCCTCGAAACGGCCCGAGGCGACCGTGATCTCGTAAAACCAAATCGCGGTGATGATAACCCAGACAATGGGCAAGAGGCCAAAGAGTCCACCGCGGACCGCGGAGGACAGTGCCATATCCACGGGCATCGCAAAGGCGACTATGGCAAGGATGATGGAGGTCGCAAGGGCGACGGCTCCTGAAGTATGTGCACGGGCTTTAAAGCCCATCAACATAATGAAGAAAGCCACGAGGGGGAGAATCGCCACGAGCGCGGTGAGCCCAAGACTGTCTCCCACAACAGAGGTATTTATCTCAAACATTGAGTATCCTCGATTCTAACGGGGGTACTATCGCAGGCGCATTCGGTCTGCGGGGGACTTAAATTTGTTGCCCACGCGTTTCAGGCGAGAGTTAGCGCCCAGCGAATGCCCGAGTGCTACCTGTAACACAGTGAGTTAGCGCAAGCATATCGCGTCATAAAGAATGCTGTGTGATTTGGGTCAAGTAATTTATAGTACTCCGTCTCTAGCGACCAGTGTGCGAGCCGTTTCTGGCGACCGTTGTGCGAGCAAGCCTGGACATATTGTGGGCTGTGATATATCGCACATTAACGGTGTAAAGTCCACATGAATCCACCTAAACGGGCTTGAACAGCCGGAATATTCGGGAGAAACAAAAATACCCGGGAAGATTGTACGCCTAAAACGGAAAACTTTCAGATGCTGCGCGCCCAGTATTGAAGGCCACTGCACGCGTCATGAAGGCTCTGTAGTATTGCGGTTGTTGGGCAAAGCCTCGGGCACCTTACTCACCCTGAGCAGTAAAGTACTCGAAGGACCCGCGGTAGGCCCATAGAAATAATTACTCGACTCTTTGAGGAGATTTACAGTGACTACCCGCGTAGGCATTAACGGCTTTGGCCGCATTGGTCGTAACTTCTTCCATGCTGTTAACCGGACCGACAACGACCTTGAGATCGTTGCTGTCAACGACCTGACCGATAACCACACGCTTTCTAACCTGTTGAAGTACGACTCCGTATTGGGTCGCTTCGACGGCGAGATTACCTACGACGATGACTCCATCACCGTCAACGGCAACCGCATCCAGGTCTTCAACGAGAAGGACCCGAAGAACCTGAAGTGGGGCGAGCTGGACGTGGACCTCGTTATCGAGTCCACCGGCCTGTTCACCAACGGGAACGACGCAAAGGCTCACATCGAGGCCGGCGCCAAGAAGGTCATCATTTCCGCTCCTGGCAAGGAAGTTGACGCAACTTTCGTCTACGGTGTTAACTCCGACACTTACGATCCTGCTAATCACAACGTTATTTCCGCAGCTTCCTGCACCACCAACTGCCTGGCACCTATGGCCAAGGTCTTGAACGATAAGTTCGGTGTGGAAAAGGGCCTGATGACCACGGTTCACGCTTATACCGGTGACCAGCGCCTGCAGGATGCTCCTCACAAGGACCTGCGCCGCGCCCGCGCCGCAGCGGTCAACTTGGTACCTACCTCCACCGGTGCAGCAAAGGCCGTCTCCTTGGTTCTGCCTGAGCTGGAGGGCAAGCTGGACGGCTACGCAATGCGCGTTCCAGTCATCACCGGTTCCGCAACGGACCTGACCTTCACCGCTTCCCGCGACGTCACCGTTGAGGAGATCAACGCCGCACTCAAGGAGGCAGCTGAAGGCGAGCTGAAGGACACCCTCGCATACACCGAGGATCCGCTGGTTTCCACCGACATCGTGACCTCCCCGCACGGCTGCATCTTCGACGCCGGCATGACCAAGGTCTCCAACGGCAACCTGGTCAAGGTGCTGGGTTGGTACGACAACGAGTGGGGCTACACCTCCCAGCTCGTCCGCATGACCAACCTGGTTGCAGACAAGCTCTAAAGTCCTGAAACCGAGCACCCTTTAATGCGATACCGGCCACAACGAACGCCCTGACGGCACGACGTTGTGGCCGGTATCATTTTATGTAGGAACCTCGATTGCAGAACCCACTTTAAAAGGAGTAACACATGGCTTTTAAGACCCTAGATAACCTGCTTGAAGAAGGCGTAGAGGACCGCCACATCTTGGTGCGTTCTGACTTCAACGTGCCGCTCGATGATGACGGAAATATCACCGACCCGGGCCGCATTACCGCTTCTCTTCCGACCATTAAGGCGCTTGTCGATGGCGGCGCGAAGGTCATCCTTTCCGCCCACCTCGGCCGCCCCAAGGGTGAGGTAAATTCCAAGTACTCCTTGGCCCCAGTCGCAGAGGCGCTGTCCGAGGCCCTGGATCAATATGTTGCCTTGGCCAACGACGTCACCGGTGAAGACGCCCACGAGCGCGCAAACGGGCTAAACAGCGGCGATGTCATGCTGGTAGAAAATGTCCGCTTTGACCCGCGCGAGACCTCCAAGGATGAGGCAGAGCGCGGCGAATTTGCTGAAGAGCTCGTCGCCTTGGCCGCCGATAATGGTGCATTCGTTTCCGACGGCTTCGGCGTTGTTCACCGCGCACAGACGTCTGTGTATGACGTCGCCAAGCGCCTGCCCGCCTACGCCGGCAAGCTGGTGGAAAAGGAATTGGACGTATTGTCCACCGTGGCCAAGGATCCAGCGCACCCTTACGTCGTCGTTCTGGGCGGCGCAAAGGTATCCGACAAGCTCGGCGTTATTGAAGCACTCGCCGGAAAGGCCGACAAGATCATCATCGGCGGGGGCATGTGCTACACCCTGCTGGCCGCTAAGGGCTACGACGTTCAGGAGTCCTTGCTGCAAGAGGACCAGATTGAAAACTGCAAGAGCCTGCTGGAGCGCTTCGGCGACAAGATCGTCCTTCCGGTAGATCTCACCGCCGCCAGCGAGTTCGCCACAGACGCTGAGACCAAGGTTGTTGAGCTCGATGGCATCCCTGAGGGCTGGATGTCGCTGGACATTGGCCCCAAGTCCGTCGAGAAATTTGCCGCCGTACTGGCAGATTCCAAGACCGTATTCTGGAACGGCCCCATGGGCGTATTCGAAATGGAAGCCTTCTCCAAGGGCACCGCTGGGGTGGCGCAGGCGATTATCGATGCCACCTCCTCCAACGGTTCCTTCTCCGTCGTCGGCGGCGGCGACTCCGCAGCCTCCGTGCGCACCCTGGGCCTCGATGAGGATGGCTTCAGCCACATCTCCACCGGCGGCGGCGCATCCCTTGAATACCTCGAGGGCAAGGAGCTGCCGGGCGTTTCCGTGCTCGAGGCATAAACCGCCTGAAATAGCTCAATATAGGCGTACACAGAAAGGATTAATCATGGCACGTACACCACTTATTGCTGGCAACTGGAAGATGAACCTCGATCACATTGAGGCCATCGGCTCCGTTCAAAAGTTTGCTTTCTCCCTGCCGGAGGATTACTACGACAAGGTTGATGTAGCCTACATGGTTCCATTTACCGATATCCGCACCATTCAGACCCTCGTTGAGGGCGATAAGCTGAAGATCACCTACGGTGCGCAGGACATCTCCAAGCACGAGTCCGGCGCCTACACCGGTGAGGTATCCGGTCAGATGCTGAGCAAGCTGGGCTGCAGCTGGGCAGTCGTCGGCCACTCCGAGCGCCGCGAATACCACGGCGAAACCGACCAGCTGGTCGCTGAAAAGGCCGCAGCGGCCCTGGACAATGGCATCAGCCCGATCGTCTGCGTGGGCGAGCCACTCGATGTGCGCGAAGCCGGCACCCACGTTGACTACGTGGTGAACCAGACCCGCGATTCCCTGCAGGGACTGAGCGCCGAGCAGCTATCCAAGACGGTTATCGCCTACGAGCCCGTGTGGGCCATCGGCACCGGCAAGGTTGCCTCCGCTGATGACGCGCAGGAAGTATGTGCTGCAATCCGCGGCTTGGTCAAGGAGCTTGCAGGCGACGAGGTCGCCGAGGGCATCCGCATCCTGTACGGCGGTTCCGTGAAGGTCGATTCCGTTGCTGATATCGTCAGCAAGCCGGACGTGGACGGTGGCCTGATTGGCGGTGCTTCCTTGGTAGGAGAGGACTTTGCCAAGTTGGCCGCCAATGCCGCTAATGCCGTTAGTTAACATGCGTTAACAACCATCACAAGGTAACTGTTGTGCCGCGGGTTGGGGTGAGTCCCGCCCGCGGCATGGTGTACAGTAGGCCCTTGTGATTGCTTTGCGTAGGCAAAGCCGGTAAGTACTTCGCGCCGGTGGCTAGCGTGACTTTCGGTAGTACATCGAAGGTGCCACTGGGCGCACGTTGAGAAAAGGAAGAACCTCATGGTCTTAGCACTGGAAATCATTTTGCTAATTTCAGCTATTTTGATGTCCATCTTTGTGCTTTTACACAAGGGCAAAGGCGGCGGCCTGTCTAGCCTTTTCGGCGGCGGCGTGCAATCGAACCTGTCCGGTTCGACCGTGGTGGAAAAGAACCTAGACCGCTATACCGTCGTCATGGTGATTATCTGGTTGGCCTGCATCGTTGGCCTTAACCTTATCCAGGCCTACGCTTCCTAGGAAGCACGCAGCAGGCCCCCGCTAACCGCTAGCGGCGGCCAACCGCGCAAAACAGCGCCGGTACGTCAGTCCCTTAACCTTTCGCAAGAAGGGACCGAGGTACCGGCGCTGTATGCGTTAAGCGGCGGTGCCGGCGCTGCTGGCTTTACAGCTCCTGCGCGGCATCGTCTGCAAGGAAGAGGATCGTTTCCTTCGTCCCTTGCGCACCAGCGGCCGGGCACTCTTCAGCGTCGACGCCGTCAACGATGTTCTTTGCGGCAGCGGCCTTTTCCTCCCCGGCAACCAAGAGCCAGACGCGCTCAGACCTGTTGACCGCCGGCAGCGTCAGGGTGATGCGCTCGCTGGGCGGCTTCGGCGAATCGTGTACCGGTACCGCGAGTTCTTCCTGCTCACGGATGGCAGGAGAGTGGGGGAACATGGAGTTAATGTGGCCTTCTGCGCCCATGCCCAAAAGGTGTAGATCGAAGCCTAAAGGTGCGAAGTCCTTCAACTCTGGCTCGTAGGCATTTGCGGCCGCCTCCATGGAGACCGCACCGAGGTCGAAACCGTGGATATTCTGATCCGGGATATCCACGTGATCGAGCAGCGCGGAACGCGCTTGGCCTTCGTTGGAATCTGGGTCGCTGACCGGGACATTGCGCTCATCGCCAAAGAAGATGTGCACGCGGGACCAATCGATGCGCAGGGCAGGGTAGTTCTCGCCTTGCTGCTGGGCGGCGAAGTCCAAGCGCGCGAGCTCGTGCAGGAGCCCAATTCCTGCGCCCCCGCCAGTTAGTACGACTCTTGCCACGCCGTCACCATGGAGGCCACCATTGCCGGCCTGAATACCGGCGATGGTCTCAATAAATTTGAGTGCGGCTTGGGAAATAAGGTCATCTACATCGCTGACGCGGTGAAGCGTTACCATTCGGTATCAGAATCCTTTGCAAAGAATCGGTATGAGCAAGTGCGCTATTAAAGCTTACTGTAGTCTACTTCTCCCAGAGCACGCAGCGCCTGAGCATAAGTTTTATCGGCGTCGAGGTGCCGCAATTCCTCGGAGAGGATTTCGGTTTGCGTGCGCGGGCTCAAGCTGACCAGCGAGTCTGGCGTACCAGGCACGCGCACCCGCACGGTGCGCTCATCCACGACATCCACATCGACGTGGGTCGTCTCCCGGTTAAAGCGCAGGTGGGTAACCGGGAAATAGTCACTATTAGCTTCCTCGGCCATGCGCTGTACCGGGACGCTCAGGCGGTCAAGCAGCCACCCCGCAGCGAAGTTTGGCGCGGGATGCCCGGCGGGGCCGGCGACCTCTACCGATAGCACCTTTTCATGGGGATGGTGGTCGAGTGCCGATGCGACGACGCCGCGCCACAAGGTAATGGAGGCCCAGGACATATCGGAATCGCCGGGGGAGTAGCCATTAGAAAGCGCGCGCAGATCCTGCTCGCCCACGGTGCCTTTATGCGCCACGTTGGTGATGCGGCGCTGCGCCAACTTGCCCACGGGGCTTTCGGAGGGAACCTGCGGGCACAGGTTCGGCCACCACGCAACCAGCGGGGTATCCGGCAGCAAGAGCGGGGTGAGCACGGACTCGGCTTGATCCGCCAGCGCCCCGTGCAATTGCATGACGACGGTCTCGGACGCACCGGCCTCGCCACCGACGCGGAGCTGGGCATCGAGCTGGGTATCAGTATTTGGATCGCCGGGGACCACGACGAGCACGCGGGAGGGGTGCTCATGAGAGGCATCGCGCACAGAGGCAAGGATTTGCTCGAGATCGTCGCCTTCTTGTGCCTCAACGATGAGGGTGAGCACCCGGCCCGTGGTGCGGGTGTAATGCTCCTGGGCATCGACAAGCTTCTTGGCAATTTCACCGGTGGTGGTATTAGGCAATGGGATAATCATTGACTACGTCCCTTCTATGGGCGGCGCCAGGAATGGCCCCGGCGGCGCAGCATCTTATCGGCTGAAGTGGGCCCCCAGGTGCCCGCCTTATAATCTTCGGGCTCACCATGCTTGGACCAATAATCGAGGATCGGATCCAAAATGGACCACGATAGCTCGACTTCCTCATTAGTGGGAAACAGGGATGATTCATCGAGGAGCGCATCCAAGATGAGGCGCTCATAGGCCTCCGGGGACTCCTCGGTAAAGGCCTCGGCGTAGGCGAAGTCCATATTCACATCGCGGACTTCCATGGTGGAGCCCGGGACCTTTGAGCCAAAGCGCATGGTCACGCCCTCATCGGGCTGAACGCGGATGACCACGGCATTTTGGCCGAGGGCATCGGTTTCGCCATCGACAAAGGGCTGGTTCGGTGCGGCCTTGAAGACCAAGGCGATCTCGGTGACTCGACGCCCCAAGCGCTTTCCGGTGCGCAGGTAGAAAGGCACGCCTCCCCAGCGCCGAGAGTTGACCTCCAACGTGCACGCCGCATAGGTCTCAGTAGTGGAGGCGGGATCGAAGCCCTCCTCCTCACGCAAGCCCTTCACGTATTCCGAGCCCTGCCAGCCAGCGGTGTACTGGCCACGGGCGGTGGTTTTATTGAGCGGATGGACCGGCTGCGTAGCGCGCAGCACCTTGACCTTTTCAGCGCGCAGCGCCTCCGGTTCAAAGGAGGAAGGCTCTTCCATTGCCACGAGGGCGAGCAGCTGCAGGAGGTGGTTCTGAATGACGTCTCGGGCCGCGCCGATTCCGTCATAATAGCCAGCGCGGCCGCCAAGCCCAATATCTTCGGCCATGGTGATTTGCACGTGGTCGATATAGTGCGCGTTCCACATCGGCTCAAAAATCTGGTTAGCAAACCGCAGCGCCATGATGTTTTGCACGGTCTCTTTACCCAGGTAGTGATCGATGCGGAAGACAGCAGATTCTGGGAAGACCGCGTTGACGATCTCATTGAGCTCGCGCGCAGATTCCTGGTCGTGGCCAAACGGCTTTTCGATGATCACTCGGCGCCACGAGTCCTCCATGGAATTGGCCATGCCCACGCGTTCCAATTGGTGGCAGATATCGGAGAAAAACTCTGGCGGCACCGAAAGGTAGTATGCCCAGTTGCTTCCCGTGCCGCGGGCTTTATCCAGCTCGGCCAACCGCGCAGAAAGCTTGTCGAAGCCCTCATCGTCGAAGGAGCCTTGCACGAACTCGATTCCTTGGGATAAGTGCTCCCACACGTCGTGGTTAAAGTCAGTGCGGGCACCGGCTTCTACCGCGCTGCGGAAATAATCGCAGAAGTCCGCGTTATCCCAGTCCCTGCGGCCATAGCCGACGAGCGTGAAGCCAGCGGGCAAGAGACCGCGGCTGGCAAGGTCATAGATGGCCGGCAGGAGCTTTTTGAAAGCTAAATCGCCGGTCACACCAAAGATGACCATGCCCGCGGGGCCCGCGATGCGTGGCAATCGTTTATCGGCGGCATTACGCAAGGGATTGACCCAAGCGGCTGAGTCCGTCACGGATTATCCTTCCTGGAGGGAAAAGCTAAGTAGTCTTTCAACTAGTGGCGGCATAATGCCCCGCCGGCTATCCGGCGGGGCTAGGACCACGGTCGTAGTTTACGCGAGTCGTTGTTTGAGGGAATCAAGGAGGTCATTCCACGCGGCGACGAACTTATCCACGCCCTCGCGCTCGAGGACCGCGAAGACATCTTCTAGGTCAATGCCCACCGATTCGAGCTGGGAGAAGACCTTCTCGGCTTCTTCGCCGGCGGTGGAGAGGGTATCGCCGTGGAATCCACCCTCCTGCAGTACCGCATCAATGGTCTTTTCCGGCATGGTATTTACCGTGTGCGGGCCAGCCAGCTCGGTCACGTACAGCGTTGCTGGGTAGTCGGGGTTTTTCACGCCGGTGGAAGCCCACAGTGGACGCTGTACGGGCGCGCCTTCGGGGAGGCCGTTATCACCGAGCAATTCCTCTTGGAAGAGGGCGTAGGCACGCTGCGCGTTGGCAACACCGGCCTTGCCGCGGAGGGACAGGGCCTCATCGGAACCGATAGCCTCCAAGCGCTTATCAACTTCCGTATCTAGGCGGGAGACGAAGAACGATGCGACCGAGTGAATCTTGGTAACGTCTTTGCCATTATCAGCCGCGCGCTTGAGCCCGGCCCGGAATGCGGCGATGACCTCGCGGTAGCGAGACACCGAGAAGATCAGGGTGACATTGACGCTGATTCCCTCTGCCAAGGCATCCTCGATAGCGGGGAGGGAGCCCTTGGTAGCCGGAATCTTGATCATCGCATTGGGGCGGGCCACCTGGTCCCACAGTTCGCGGGCCTGCTTGAGAGTTGCCGCGGCATCGTCGGAGATGCGCGGATCCACCTCGATGGATACGCGGCCATCCTGGCCGTCGGTCTCAGCATAGATATCGGCAAAAAGGTCACAGGCGTTTTGTACGTCCGTAATGGCCAGGGAGTAGACGGCTTCATCGGCCGAAGCGTTCTTCTCCTTCAAGGCCGCCAGGTCTTCGTCATAGGCCGTGCCGCTGGTCATGGCGGTGGCGAAGATGGCCGGGTTGGTGGTTACGCCCACGATGGACTTGGAGGAAATAATCTCCTTCAAGTTTCCGGATTCCAAGCGCTGGCGCGAGAGATCATCGAGCCACGTGGAGGTGCCCAATTGGGCAAGTTCAGAAATGTTGTTCATAGTCATTCCTTTTAGCGTCGGTGAGGTGGGGCTTAGCTTTGGGCTTCGGCGATGCTCTCGCGTGCGGCATCGGCCACCGCAGCAGAGGTAAAGCCAAACTTTTCGAAGAGCTCATCGCCGGGAGCGGAGGCCCCGTAGTGCTCTAGGGAGACGTTGCGGCCGAAAGTACCAGTGTACTTGTGCCAGGACTGAGCGAGGCCGGCCTCGACGGAAACGCGGGCCCTCACGCTGCTGGGCAGAACCGATTCGCGGTACTCTGCGTCCTGCTCGTCGAACCACTCCAGGCACGGCGCGGATACCACGCGAGCGGCCGTGCCTTCGCTTTCGAGCTGCTGGGCGGCCTCGACGGCTAGCTGTACCTCCGAGCCGGTGGCCAGCAAGATGACATCGGGCTCATCCTTGGAGCCTGCGACCAAGGTGTAGGCACCGCGGCGAACGCCATCGTGTGCCTTTTCCTTGGTGCCTTCCAAGATGGGGAGGTTCTGGCGGCTGAGCGCAAGGCCCTTCGGGGCTGCCTTGTATTCCATCGCTGCGGCCCAAGCTTGCGCGGTTTCATTGGCATCGGCAGGCCGGATGACGGACAAATTCGGAATGGCGCGCAAGGCTGACAGGGTTTCTACCGGCTGGTGGGTAGGGCCGTCTTCGCCCAAACCAATGGAATCGTGCGTCCACACGTAGTAGGTATCGGTAGACATCAGCGAGCCGAGGCGCACGGCAGGGTACTGATACTCGGAGAAGATCAGGAATGTACCGCCATATACGCGGGTATTTCCGTGGAGGGCGATGCCGTTCATGATGGCGGACATCGCGTGCTCGCGGATGCCAAAGTGAAGGTTGCGGCCATAAGGCTGTGCGGACCACTTATTGGTGGTGATGTTTTCAGGGCCGAAGGAATCCGCGCCCTTAATCACGGTGTTATTGGACCCCGCCAGGTCGGCCGATCCGCCCCACATTTCGGGCAAAGCGGCGGCCAGCGCCTGAATGGTCGCCTCAGAGGCCTTACGGGTGGCAATCGCATCCCCTGGCTCCCATGCGGGGAGCTCGGCATCGAAGTTCTCCGGCAATTCGCGGGCGCTCATGCGGTCGAAGAGCGCCTTATTTTCGGCGTTGTCCGCTGCCCACGCGTCGAACTTCTCTTGCCACTGCGCGTGCTTTTCAGCGCCACGATCGCGCAGCTTGCGGGTGTGGGCCAAGACCTCATCATCAATGTGGAAGGTCTTTTCTGGGTCGAAGCCGAGGACTTCCTTGGTGGCGGCAACTTCGTCATCGCCAAGCGCGGCGCCGTGGACGCCGCCGGTGTTCATCTTGGTCGGGGCAGGGTAGCCAATGACTGTCTTCACGCGGATGAAGGAGGGGCGCTCTGTTTCCTGCTGTGCATTGCGCACTGCCTCTTCAATGGCAACGACGTCCTCGCCGGACTCAACGGTCTGGACGTGCCAGCCGTATGCCTCATAGCGCGCAGCGACGTCCTCATTGAAGGCGATATTGGTGTCATCCTCGATGGAAATGCGGTTGTCATCCCAGAAGACAATCAGGTTGCCCAGCTTCTGGGTACCAGCCAAAGACGATGCCTCAGCGGTTACGCCTTCCTGCAGGTCGCCGTCGGAGGCAATGGTGTAGACGTAATGATCGAAGGGGGATTGGCCGACTGGTGCCTCAGGATCGAAGAGGCCGCGCTCTTTGCGGGCGGCCATCGCCATACCTACCGAAGATGCCAGACCCTGGCCGAGTGGGCCGGTGGTGATCTCCACGCCATCGGTGTGGTGCACCTCAGGGTGGCCAGGGGTAAGGGAGCCCCAGGTGCGGAGCTGCTCGAGATCTTTCATCTCCAAACCGAATCCACCCAAGAAGAGCTGGATGTAAAGGGTCAGGGAAGAGTGGCCGACAGACAATACGAAGCGGTCGCGGCCTGCCCAATTCACGTCATTGGGGTCGTGATTGATAACGCGCTGGTAGAGCGTATAGGCGAGGGGAGCCAGCGACATCGCCGTGCCCGGGTGTCCGGAGCCGCAGTTTTGGACGGCATCGGCAGCAAGCACGCGCACAGTGTCGACCGCGCGAGTATCAGTGTCTGTCCAGTCGTCCGGATAACGGCGCTCGACCATAGCTTGCAGGTCTGGGGACAAATTATCTTTCGACACGGTATAAGGCCTCGCTTAAATCTAGGCGTTAATTACTGAACTCCACACAGTCTAGTTACTTTTTTGACGGCGGTGCGGAATTATTGAAAGCCGCGGGGAACCGGTAAGCTGGCATGGCTAAGCGGTGTACGGCACAGCATTAGTTACTCTCTGCATTTCCGCTGCATTGATACGATCCATGTGTAGCGCATTTTAAATGTAAGCCATAGTGTGAATTAATTCTCCGGAACTTTTGTGCCGGGGTGTGCGACCACTACACCGTGGGCATACCGCACTGTGTAGCGTGTGTGCTGTAGATCAACGTCTGTTCAGATAGTGGAGGAATTCCTTGGAGACCATCAAGGCCTATTTTGCGCTAACGAAGCCGAGGATTATTGAACTCCTCCTCGTGGCCGCAATTCCGGCGATGCTCCAAGCACAACGGGGCGTTGAGGCGGTTTCTGAAAATATCTGGCTCATCATTTCCACCATTTTCGGCGGATGGATGGGCGCTGCGGCCGCCCATACCTTTAATAACGTGGTCGATTATGAAATTGACCAGAAGATGCAACGCACCCGCGCGCGGCCGCTAGTGCGCGCCACGATTTCGAAGCGGAATGCGGCGATTTTCGCCTGGATCATGCTCGTGGTTTCGGTGCTTTGGCTGGGAATCCTGGCCAATTCTTGGTTGGCGGCGTTCTTCGTCATTCTGACGAACTTTTTCTACGTCTTCGTCTACACCAAGTTTTTGAAGATGCGCAATGCCCAAAACATCGTGTGGGGCGGTTTAGCGGGGTGCATGCCGGCCATGGTGGGCTGGGCAGTCATCCGCGATAACGCGCCAGCAGGCGAGCCCGACCGCTGGTGGCAGGCAATAGTCCTATTCCTTATTATCTTTTTCTGGACCCCGCCACACACTTGGGCCTTGGCCATGAAATACAAGGAAGATTACCGCAAGGCTGGGGTGCCGATGCTGCCGGTAGTGGCAACGGAACAAGAGGTAACCCGCCAGATTGTGTGGTATTCCGTCGGCACGGTCATCGTCACGCTGCTTATCGTTCCCGCGGCATCGTGGATTTACCTCATCGCCGCCGTAACTTCTGGCGCGGTCTTCTTATGGCTAGCCATCCGCCTGCACCAAGGCGTAAAGAAAGGCGCAAAGGTAAAACCCATGCGCCTGTTTATCTATTCAAATAACTACCTATCGGTACTCTTTATTGGCCTGTCCATCGATGCCGTCTTGGGCTGGGAGCCAATCGGCCGGATGCTTGGTTGGTCCGCCACCCTGTTTTAGATCCCAGTAGCATGCTGAAGCGCGAGCCTTCGTGGCTCGCGCTTCTTTCTGCATTAGTCCTGCTTTACCCGCAGAACAATAGAACCGGTGGTGCTGCGCGATTGTAGATCGCGGTGGGCCTGCTCTGCTTCCTTCAAGGGATAGGAGGCCGATACGTTGAACTTGAGGTCTCCGTCCATGACGGCCTGGACGACTGCTTGCGCGCGCATCTGGAATTCGCCCTCTTGCGCCGTCCACGCGCCGAGCGAAGGCCGGGTCAAGAAGATGGAGCCATGCTTATTGAGCAGCTGGGGATCGATGGGCTCAACCGGGCCAGAAGCGGCGCCAAAGAGTGCGACGGTGCCGCGCGGGCGAACGGCCTCGAGCGATTCGAAGAAGGTGGATTGCCCCACGCCGTCATAGACCACATCGACGCCGCGGCCGCCATTAAACCGGCGAACCTGCTCGCCCAGACAATCGTTGTAGCGGAAGACGTGGTCGGCGCCGCACTTGTACGAGATCTCTTCCTTTTCATCGGTGGAGACGACCGTGTAGACCGTAGCGCCCAAAGAGGAAGCCATTTGGGTCAACAGCTGGCCCACGCCGCCCGCACCAGCGGTGATGAGACACGTGGCGCCTTCGCCAAGCTCATACACGCCGTGGGAAAGGAAGTGGGCGGTCATGCCCTGTAGCAGCATGGAGGCAGCGATCTCGGTGGGGAAATCATCCGGTACGGCGACAAGGCCATTCCGGGGGACGCAGACCTGCTCGGCATAGGAACCAAAGGCGTGGTGCCATGCCACCAAGGTGCCTTCCGCAATTTCCCCCTTGGGATCGTGGACAACGCGCCCCGTTCCCTCAAAGCCAGGGATAAAGGGCGTCTGGGCGTTATAGATACCCTCGCGGTAGTAGGTGTCGATATAGTTCACGCCCGCTACGGTGACATCGACTAAGACCTCGTCCTCAGCGGGCGTGGGCGCAGGAACCTCGGCGTAGCGCAGGACTTCCGGCCCGCCCGTTTCTGTGATCTGGATAGCATGCATAAGGCCATGCTATCCCACAAAGCCCAGAAGCTGCAGAAAAATGGTGCTGCCTAAATCCTAAACGGCGGCGCGTTCCTCATTTAATGATTGCTGGCGAACGGCGTATTTATCGTCGCCGGCGGGAGAGCCTGAGATGAGGTCCGGCGTGCCGCCGACGCGGTGGCGCCCGTGTGCCCAGAGCAGGGCGGTAAAGCCGGTGACCACGGCGGACATACCGATGTGGAAGGGGACCGTCCACCGCGGCACGCCCAGGTAGAACTGCAAGACGCCGACGGCCCACTGGATGAGGATGCAGACGATAAGGACCCACCCGGTCTTCTTGGTCTCCTGCGGGGTGCGGTGCTTGTACAGCAGGAAGACGGTGATGGCGGTAAAGATGAGGTAAACGTACATGCACATCGCGTGGGCGATGGCCATGGATTCGGTATCCACATCCAAGCGGCCGTCCATTCCCACGCCGGAGTCGCCGGAGTGGACGCCGGAACCGGTCACCATCGTCCCGGTGATCAGGACGATGGAGAGGGCGATGGTCGCGATGACGGCGAGGATGCGAATAGCTTGTGGGAACCGCGGCTGTGCGGTGCCATCATCGGGTTCTTTGATGCGGGCGTACAACATGCAGGCAAGCCACACCAGCACCATGGAGGGCAGGAAGTGAAGCGCCACGGACCACCAGCGCAGATCTAGGTGCACGGAGATGCCGCCGATGACGGCCTGCAGGACGATGCCGGCCACGTTAAGCCATGCATAGACCCTGAGCTCAGGGCGGCGGCAGGCCATATACATGGCGATGACTGCCGCGCCGGCGGCGGCGGAATCAACAAAGGTGAGCAGGCGGTTACCAAATTCAATGATCTGGTGGATTGCCGGGGCTGCGCCTTCGACCGGCACCAAGGAACCAGGCTGGCATTGGGGCCAGGTGGGGCAGCCAAGGCCGGAACCGGTGACGCGGACGATGGAACCAGATACGGTGATGCCGCCTTGGCAGAAGATCAGGATCAGCGCGATAAGTCGCTGTTGCTCCACGGTAGGGACGGCTTCTTTAAAAAAGCGTTTAGTTCTGGTCCAGTAATTCACAAGGTGCATCTTACTAGGGGGTGTGTAGCGAGCCGAAACCTTTGGCTCTATTTCGCGGGGAACTGGGTATAACTCACATTTAGCCGTCGAAGCGGAACCAACGAACGGCCGCATACGACGCCACTGCCAGCCACGCGGTCAAGGAAATGAGCTCGATGCCGGGGAAGGTGGAATTGGAGGCATCGGCAAGCGCGCCCGCTAGCGCCACCGTAGGAACGATATTGAGCAGGCCATTATCGCCCAAGCCCTGGGAATACAGGGCCCAGCCGACGATCGCCAGAAGGATAAACCAAATGAGGTTAGCCAGCGCGAGTACGGCCTCAGAGCTAAGGGTCCCGCCAAGCACCAAACCCATAGCGGTAAAGGCGGCGACGCCGAAAATGAGCGAGACGATCATGAGCAGAATGCCGGGCGCACTGATGCGCAGGCCCAAGGCAAAGGCCGTGGCACCGAGCACGAGAATCTGGAATACCACCATCGTCAACACGCCGATGATTTTGCCGCCGATAATCGCCCATGCCGGTACGCCGGAGGCGCCGGTGCGCTTTAAGGCCCCGTAGCGGCGGTCAAAGGCCAGGGAAATGGCTTGTCCGGTAAAGCCAGCCGATGTCGCCGCCACCGCAAGCACCATGGGAAAAACCTCGTGCAGACCATGGCCGGTGGTGGATTCCAAGTGTGCGGTCCCAATCAGGATGGCGAGCGGGATAATGATGCTGAGCAATTGTTGCTCGCCGTGGCGCAGCATGAGCTTGGCTTCCATGCCGCCTTGGGCAAGGATGATGGCGCCTGCACTCGCTCGTTTGGGTGCCGGGCGGAAGGTGCCGGGGGAAAACGTTGCGCTCATATTCGGGGCCTATTCCTTGAGAATTTAAAGTGGTGGTTGTAGGTACTGGTGATTCTAGGATGAAGACAGGACACAGGGCTTCATCAACTGCGCAAGTGCCTGCCTGTGAGATCGAGGAATACTTCCTCGAGGTTCCGGTGGTGGGATTCCAGGCTTCGCAAAAGCACGCCTTGCCGGGCGAGATCGGCGGCGAGGGCGGAAATCAGTTCCGGCGAACTGGGCTGGCTCACCCTGTAGTGCAGCGGCCGCGAGGCGGTCGTGGGGATCCCAATTCGCTGCAAGGCGTCCAAGTCAACTGCGGAGTTGGCGCTAAAACTAAAACCGGCGCCCTCGCCCTGGGAGGTAAGTTCTGCCGGGGTTCCCTGCGCCACGAGCGCGCCGTGATCCATGATGGCGATATGATCTGCCAGCGATTCAGCCTCATCCATCAGGTGGGTGGTTAATATAACGGTGGCCCCGTCGCGCTTGAGGGCGCGGATGAGATCCCATACGGCGAGCCGGGATTGGGCGTCCATGCCCGCGGTGGGTTCATCGAGGAAAACCAGCTCTGGCCTGCCGATGACCGCGAGTGCGAGCGATAGCCGCTGTTGTTGCCCGCCGGAAAGGCGCCGGTAGGACGTGCGCGCAACGCCTTGCAAGCCGAGGGTCTCGAGCAACCACTGCGGTGACAGTGGATTGGCGTTATAGCGAGCAGTCAATTCCAACATCTCTAGAACGCGGATGCCTGAGTAGGATCCGCCGCCTTGTAGCATGATCCCCACTTTTTCGCGCACCTTATCTGGTGCGGTGCTGGGGTTAAAGCCCAATACCTTAATGGAACCTGCGGTGGGGTGTATAAAGCCTTCAGACATTTCGATGGTGGTGGATTTGCCAGCACCATTGGGCCCCAGCAGGCAGAATATTTCGCCATGTGCAACGCTCAGGCTGAGCCCATTGACGGCTGCCGTGGGGCCAAATTTCTTTACCACACCATCCAAGGACAGGGCGGGGCTATCGGCTGGAATTACATTCACGGGTGCCTAGTTTAAGACACGGATTCCATTTCGGCGCATAGCAACCCACCACACTCCGGTCACTACGGCGAATGTGCAGGCAGCGGCGATATAAATGGAAAGCACCGTTCCCGCAGGTAGGCCTAAGCCACGCGGCAGGACGAAAAAGCTCATCGCACCGGTATAGGCAACGACGCTAAACCGGAAGATGTGCCGGTTCGCCCACGCCGCCAACGGCAAAACGGCCCACAGGATGTACCAGGGGTGGACCACCGGGAAGAAAATGACGAGTACCAGGGTAGAAATTCCCAAGCCGCCGACGGGGTGGATATATCCGCGCAGGGTGGCATACAGCATGCGGGCCATAAAAGCGACTGCGACCAAGACACCGAAACTGCGGGTGATGGTCAATATGGCGTCTGTATGGTCCCCAAGCCCTAAAAACATCCCGAGGAAACCCGCACCCACTCCCACAGCCGTAGATAGGGAAAGCCAAGAGCGAATCGTGGCGGCGCCGCCTTGCCCGGTAATCCACCCGAGGTTAATGCCTGTGATGAGACTGATGAGCGCAATGGTGGCTATGAGCACCGCAGTCTGCACGGCGATGGCCGTGAATAAGGCCTGCCAGCGCGGCACGCGTGTCTCCACATGTAGGTGGCGGGCATACGCCATGCCGATAAATCCGAGCCCAATAAAGCCGGTGACCTTGACCATTCCGGCGCTGGATAGGAAAATTCCCGAGGCTATCAGCGTTAAGTAGGCCCCTCTTTTATCCTGCCCCAGCTTATCGATGCCCCTTAATCCAAGCTCCATGCCCAGCAACGACAATCCAAGCATGATGGATTCATTATGAATACCGCCGACGAGGTGAAGGACGGTCAGCGGGTTCAAGATGCCGAGCCATAGTGCGGAGGCGGGGGAGACGCGGCATCGCTGAGCAAGCTGTGTGATGGCCCAGCCGGCCACGATGATTCCTACGATGGAAAGTAGGCGGTGGGCAATGACGCCTAAGACAATGGAATTTCCGGTGACGATGCTGACTATGGCCGCCAGCCCCAGGGCAACAGGTCCATACGGTGACGGTGAATTTGCCCAGATAAACGGCACGGAACGCGCGAGCTCGTTGCCAGCGCCCAAGAGCTGCACAGGGCCGGCGGAATAGGGATCCATCCCTTGGGCCACGATGGAGCCATTGGCCAAATAAGAATAGATGTCTTGGGTAAATAAGGGTGCGGTGAAAATGAGGGGGATAACCCACCCAGCCCACGTGATCCACAGCTGGCGTGGGGAGACCAGCCGGCGGGAGCGATCGCTGGCGGGCTCGCCGGGTCGCGCCTGGCGCAGCGGGGTGCCCACGAAGGGGGCGAGGAAAATCCAGGCCGTAACTAAAAGCCCCACGCCCACCATGACGAGCGCAGACGAGGTCTGGAGCATACGCGACATGAGGGAGCCAAAGGGCACATTGTCATAAGGATTGCCCACTACAGGCAGCGCGCCTGCTCCCAAAGCGCCAAAGGCAATGAGGAGGGATCCGACGGTTCCGGCCCACCGCAGGATGAAAAAGGTGCGCTTTTGGGAGACCGTGGTGTGCTGCAGTTCCTCTGGCGCCTGGGCGATGAAATCGTAGCGAGTATCCCCGGCTTGCGCGCCGGTGCCTTCGGCATGCAGCTGCGCGGAACGAGAACCTGCGGTGCCCAAGCGTGGCAATTCCGCCTTTACGCTCTCGAGCACTCCCCGTAGTTTCCCTTTCATGGCTTAAGACCTTACGCGAGGACCGTGGGGTGGGAAATTCACCCCCGCCGCCACGCCCGGTGACTGCAATGGTGGCATTCCGGAATGAATTAAGGAACACTAGTGTTGTCTAATGATGAAAGCGCAGTTATGGCGCTTGCGTAGCGACGGCAATTCCGGCGCGACGGAGCACGGTGGCTGCAGGCAACTGACCTAAGGAAGGGAGGTTTTAGGGCATGGGTAACTCACAGCGCGCGGCAGCGGCGCATGTGGCGGTGAAAGAATCGCGGTCCACGGATGGTGATACCCGCCGCCAGGTACTGCTGCTATTGCTTAAAGATGGCCCTGTAACCGCCTCTTACCTGGGTGAGCGCCTTGGTCTTTCGACCGCCGGGATCCGCCGGCATTTAGACATTCTGGTGGAAGAAGAACTAACGGAAGTTGTCGAGCGCCGTCCAGTTTCTCGTTCGCGGATGCACTCCGGAGCGGGTCGTGGGCGACCGGCAAAGCACTTCCGCCTGACGGATCGTGGGCGTGCGCAATTTGGCCACGCCTATGATGAATTAGCTTCTGAAGCGTTGACCGCGCTGCGCTCTGCGGGCGGTTCAGAGGCTGTAAAGAACTTCGCTAAGGCTCGGTTTGAGCGCATCATCGCCGATGTGCGTCCCTTCGTGGACGCGGAAGAATCGGTCGAGGAAGTAGCGCGCAAACTGGCTGAAACCCTGGATAAGCACGGGTACGCCGCAACCGTGGACCGCGCTGGCCAGGGAGTGCAAATCTGTCAACACCACTGCCCGGTTGCCCATGTGGCGGCGGAGCATCCCGAACTGTGCGAGGCAGAGCAGGAAGTCTTTTCCGCCCTCTTAGGCAAACACGTACAACCTTTGGCGTCTATCGCAGATGGCCACGGAATTTGTACCACGAATATCCCCTTGACACCTGTCAAAACTAATACTGAAAGGAGCGAGTCATGACCCAAGCACAATCGGCACCTGACAATAAGATGACCGATGATGAGATCATCGATTCCATTGGTGCGTATGAGTACGGCTGGCACGACTCGGACTCGGCCGGCGCTTCTGCCGCCCGTGGCCTGAACGAGGACGTTGTCCGCGATATTTCCGCAAAGAAGGGCGAGCCCGAGTGGATGCTGAACCAGCGTCTCAAGGCTCTGAATATCTTTGATAAGAAGCCTATTCCCTCTTGGGGCGCAGATCTCTCCGGCATCGACTTTGACCAGATCAAGTACTACGTCAAGTCCACCGAAGAGCAGGCGCAGACCTGGGACGACCTCCCGGATGATATTAAGGCCACCTACGATAAGCTGGGCATCCCTGAGGCGGAAAAGCAGCGCTTGGTTGCCGGCGTGGCCGCACAGTACGAGTCTGAGGTTGTCTACCACCAGATTCGCGAGGACCTGGAAAGCCAGGGCGTTATCTTCGTCGATACTGATACCGCGCTGCGCGATTACCCGGAGCTTTTTAAGGAACACTTCGGCACCGTTATTCCTGCCGGTGACAATAAGTTCTCCGCGCTCAACTCCGCAGTGTGGTCCGGTGGCTCCTTCATTTACGTGCCGAAAGGCGTGCACGTTGATATCCCGCTGCAGGCCTACTTCCGTATTAATACCGAGAACATGGGCCAGTTCGAGCGCACCCTCATCATCGTGGATGAGGATGCCTACGTTCACTACGTGGAAGGCTGCACTGCGCCCATCTACAAGTCTGACTCCCTGCACTCCGCGGTAGTTGAGATCATCGTGAAGAAGGGCGGCCGCTGCCGCTATACGACGATTCAGAACTGGTCCAGCAACGTCTACAACCTGGTGACCAAGCGTACCAAGGTGGAAGAAGGCGGCACCATGGAATGGGTCGATGGCAACATCGGCTCCAAGGTCACCATGAAGTACCCGGCCGTGTGGATGACCGGACCGCACGCTAAGGGCGAGGTACTTTCCGTCGCCTTCGCTGGCGAGGGACAGTTCCAGGACACCGGTGCGAAGATGACGCACATGGCGCCCTACACCTCCTCCAATATCGTCTCCAAGTCCGTTGCCCGCGCCGGCGGCCGCGCTGCTTACCGCGGCTTGGTGCAGGTCAACCAGAATGCGCACCACTCCACGTCCAACGTGGAATGCGATGCCTTGCTCGTGGACAATATCTCGCGTTCGGACACATACCCGTATAACGACATCCGCAACGAGTACGTCACGTTGGGCCACGAGGCAACCGTTTCACAGGTTTCTGAAGAGCAGCTGTTCTACCTCATGTCCCGCGGCATTGCGGAAGAAGAAGCAATGGCAATGATCGTGCGTGGCTTCGTTGAGCCGATTGCTAAGGAGCTGCCGATGGAGTACGCCCTCGAGCTCAACCGCCTCATCGAACTGCAAATGGAAGGATCGGTCGGCTAAAGAAATGGTCGCTTCGAACGAATTCAATCCGGATAAGATCACCAAGGGTGACGTCTTTACCTCTACCAACGTGGAGGATTTCCCGGTACCGCACGGCCGCGATGAGGTCTGGCGCTTTGTTTCCCTGCGCAAGCTGCGGGGCCTGCACAACGGGGAGTTTGCTCAAGCGGTTGCCCAGGACGTCAAGGTAAGCGAGCACCCAGGCGTTTCTGCGGAGACTGTAGACCGTGACGATGAGCGTCTTGGCCGCGTGGGCAAGCCTTCTGACCGCGTGGCCGCCCAGGCATGGACCTCCATGCCCGAGGGTCAAGTGGTAGCCATTGACCCTGAGGTGCAGGTGGAAGATCCCATCACCATTACCTATACGGGCAAGGGCGAGGACGTGACCTCTTTCGGTGCCACCTCCATCGAGGTCGGTCACCATGCAGAAGCCACCGTTGTGCTGAAGTACGTTGGTTCCGGCACCCACGCGGATAACGTGGAGTTCATCCTTGGCGATGGCGCACACCTGACCGTCATCGTGGACGTCGACTGGGAAAACGATGCTGTCCACTTGTCTAACCAGGTAGCACAGGTGGGGCGCGATGCCGTGCTGCGCCATAACTGCGCCATCTTCGGCGGCGAGGTCGTGCGCATTGTCCCGCGCGTGAACTTCACCGCTCCCGGCGGCGACGCTGAGTTGCTGGGCGTGTACTTCGCCGATTCTGGTCAGTACTTCGAAAACCGCATGCTCGTGGATCACTCGGTTCCGAATTGCCGCTCCAATGTCCTGTACAAAGGCGCATTGCAGGGTGAGAAGAAAAACGAGGCTCGTACCTGCTGGGTAGGAGACGTGCTTATCCGCTCCAACGCACAGGGCACCGATACCTATGAGACGAATAATAACCTCATCCTTACGGACGGTGCGCGCGCTGACGCTATCCCGAACCTGGAGATTGAGACCGGTGAAATCACCGGCGCCGGCCACGCCGCAACGGTTGGACGCTTTGACGATATTGAGCTGTTCTACCTGATGTCGCGCGGCATTCCGGAGGCAGAGGCTCGTCGCCTCATCATTCGTGGCTTCTTCAATGAGGTCATCCACCGCATCCCGGTGCAATCCCTGTCCGAGGAACTGGAAAACCGCATTTCCGAAGAACTGGAAAAGATCTCCGCTTAACGCACTTACAGAAGGAAACCCACACACTATGTCTACTCTGGAAATTAAGAATCTCCACGCCCAGGTTCTGCCGAACGAAGAAAACGGCGAGCCCAAGGAAATCCTCAAGGGCGTCAACCTCACCATTAACTCCGGCGAGATCCACGCCATCATGGGTCCTAACGGCTCCGGCAAGTCCACCTTGTCCTACACCATTGCTGGTCACCCGAAGTACGAGGTCACCGAGGGCGAGGTGCTTCTCGATGGCGAAAACCTCCTCGACATGCCCGTCGACGAGCGCGCTCGCGCCGGCCTATTTTTGGCCATGCAGTACCCAACCGAGGTGCCGGGCGTAAAGGTATCGCAGTTCATGCGCTCCGCCGTGACCTCCATCCGCGGCGAGGCCCCCAAGCTGCGCGAGTGGAATAAGGAACTTACTGAGGCTCGCGAGAACCTGAAGATTGATAAGTCCTTCATCTCCCGCTCCGTCAACGAGGGCTTTTCCGGTGGCGAGAAGAAGCGCCACGAGGTCATGCAGCTGGACATCCTAAAGCCCAAGTTCGCGGTCATGGATGAGACCGACTCCGGCTTGGACGTTGACGCGCTGCGCATCGTTTCTGATGGCATCAACCGCTACCAGGATGACACCAATGGCGGCATCTTGATGATTACCCACTACAAGCGCATCCTGAACTACGTGCAGCCGGATTTCGTGCACGTATTCGCTAACGGCCAGGTTGTGAAGACCGGCGGGGCCGAGCTGGCAGACCAGCTTGAGTCTGACGGCTACGACCAGTTCCTGCAGTAAAGACCAGCCCAGTGCTGGTTCATCCTCGATGAATCGAAGAAGTTTTATGTCTGGATTTGATGTAAACGCAATTAGGGAGCAGTTCCCAATCCTGCAGCGCACCGTGCGCGGCGATAAGCCGCTGGTGTACTTGGATTCGGGGGCTACCTCCCAGCGCCCGTTGCCGGTGTGGAAGGCAGAGGAGGAGTTCGTTCTCCATACCAACGCCCCCGTCCACCGCGGCTCTTACCAGTTGGCTGAAGAGGCGGATAACGCTTATGAGTCGGCCCGGCAGGCCATCGCGGCCTTCGTTGGTGCGGACCGCGATGAGATTGCCTTTACCAAAAACGCCACCGAGGCGCTCAATGAGGTTGCCTATACGCTTTCCGATGAGCGCGCGGGCGAGCTGTACGTAGGAGAAGGCGATACCGTCGTCATCACGGAGCTTGAGCACCACGCCAACCTCGTGCCTTGGCAACAGCTCTGTGAGCGCACCGGTGCCACCTTGAAGTGGTACTCGTTGACTGACGATGGCCGCATCGACTTGGATTCGCTCGAGCTTGATGAATCCGTCAAGGTTGTTGCGTTTACTCATCAGTCCAATGTGACTGGCGCTGTATCCGATGTCGAGGAAATGGTGCGCCGTGCCCGTGCGGTCGATGCCATGGTGGTGCTCGATGCCTGCCAGTCCGTCCCGCACATGCCGGTAGATTTCCATGCCTTGGATGTGGATTTCGCCGCATTCTCGGGCCACAAGATGTGTGGCCCGAATGGCGTGGGCGTGCTCTACGGCAAGGACGAATTGCTGCGCAAGCTTCCCCCGTTCCTCACGGGTGGCTCCATGATCGAGGTAGTGAAGATGGAAGGAACCACCTTCGCGGAACCGCCCACGCGATTTGAGGCGGGAACGCAGATGACCAGCCAGGTCGTCGGCCTCGGCGCCGCGGTGAAGTTCCTCGAGGAGGTGGGGATGGATAATATCCATGCCCACGAGCAAAAGCTCACCGCTTATGCCTTGGAACAGCTTCGTGAGATTCCGGGCCTGCGCATCATCGGCCCAGAAACGGCCGAGAACCGCGGCGCGGCCATCTCCTTTACCGTGGAGGGCGTGCACCCGCACGATCTGGGTCAGGTTCTGGATGACCAAGGCGTTTCCATTCGAGTAGGCCACCACTGCGCGTGGCCGCTGCACCGCGCCTGCGGTGCGCAATCGACCGCGCGCGCTAGCTTTTACCTGTACAACACGGAAGCCGAAGTAGATAAGCTGGTAGAAGCCATTAAGGCCGCCCGCGATTTCTTTGGAGTTGCCTAATGAATCTAGATTCGATGTACCAAGACGTGATCTTGGATCACTATAAAAATCCGCAACACGCGGGGTTGCGCGAGCCGTTCCAGGCAGAGGTTCACCACGTGAACCCCTCGTGCGGCGATGAGCTCACGTTGCGCGTCAACCTTTCCGCGGACGGCAAGACCGTTGAAGATGTGTCCTACGACGCCGAAGGTTGTTCCATCTCGCAGGCATCGACGTCCGTCATGGCGGAAGAGATCGTCGGCTTGCCCTTGGAGGAAGCCAATAAAAAGCTTGCCGAGTTTGAAAAGATGGTCACCTCCCGTGGCCAGGACGAGGGCGATGAGGACATCATCGGCGATGGTGTTGCCTTTGCAGGTGTTTCTCAATACCCGGCACGAGTTAAATGCGCGCTGCTAGGGTGGAAGGCTTTTCAGGCCGCCACCGCAGATGCGCTCAATGAAGTGGAGAAGTAAATGACCGATCCCGTAGATCCTTACCAGAACGAGAATTCGTCCTTCAGCGCAGGCGGTGAGCGGCCAGAGCAGACGGAAGAACAGCTGTCGAAGGCCTTTGACATCACCGAGTTCATGCGCGATGTCATCGACCCGGAGCTCGGCATCAACGTCGTTGACTTGGGCTTGGTCTATGACCTGTGGCTGGAAGAAAAGGACGGCAAAGAGCTTGCCATGATCAACATGACGTTGACCTCGCCGGCCTGCCCTTTGACCGACGTCATTGCGGAACAGGTTGAGGACATTGTTACCGGCAAGAAGCTTGCCGATGGCGTGCGTATCAACTGGGTCTGGATGCCACCGTGGGGCCCACACATGATTTCCGAAGAAGGCCGTGAGCAGCTCCAAGCTCTGGGCTTTGCGGTTTAATCACCACGGAATGTCTAAAAGGCGGCGGTAGTTTTACCGCCGCCTTTTTTGCGCGAATTAGTGCCTTGGCCTTTGGTTGCTAGACTGGCTTGTCGTGATTGTGACCAATGATTTTGAGGTACGCGTAGGCGCCCGCACGCTTCTCGATGCCCCCGGACAGCACCTCCGCGTCCAGCCCGGCGACCGCATCGGGCTAGTGGGCCGCAATGGTGCGGGAAAGACCACGACCATGCGCATCCTGGCAGGCGAGACCGAGCCTTATGGCGGTACTGTCTCTCGTTTGGGCCCGATTGGTTACCTTCCGCAGGATTCGCGCGAAGGCAATATCGAGCAAACCGCGCGCGAGCGCGTGCTTTCTGCCCGCGGGCTGGATGATATTAAGCGGCGGATGGCCAAGCAACAAGAGCTGATGGAAACGGCCACGGATGAGAAGTTCCGCGATAAGGCCATCCGTAAATACTCCCGGTTGGAAGAGCAATTCGACTCCTTGGGCGGCTATGAGGCTGATTCCGAGTGCGCCCAAATCTGCGATAACCTAGGCTTGCCTCAGCGCGTTTTGGATCAAAAACTCAAGACGCTATCGGGTGGCCAACGCCGCCGCGTGGAGCTGGCACAGATCCTTTTTGCAGCCAGCGAAGGCTCGGGTAAATCCCAGACCACGTTGCTCCTCGATGAGCCGACCAACCACCTAGATGCGGATTCCATCGTCTGGCTCCGCCAGTTCCTGTCCAAGCATGAGGGCGGACTGGTCATGATTTCCCACGACGTCGAGTTGCTCGAGGCCGTGTGTAATAAGGTCTGGTTCCTCGACGCGGTGCGCGGCGAGGCGGATGTCTACAACATGGGTTATAAGAAGTATCTCGATGCCCGTGCTACAGATGAGGCACGCCGGCGCCGCGAGCGCGCGAATGCCGAAAAGAAGGCCTCCGCGCTGCAAAAGCAGGCCGCCAAATTGGGTGCTAAGGCCACCAAGGCATCTGCGGCGAAGCAGATGCTGAACCGCGCCGAGCGCATGATGAATGACCTCGATGAGGTGCGCGTTGCGGATAAGGTAGCCAATATTAAATTCCCCGAGCCCGCCCCGTGCGGCAAGACGCCCATGAACGCCAAAGGCTTGACCAAGATGTACGGTTCGTTGGAGGTGTTCGCGGGTGTGGACCTGGCCATCGATAAGGGCTCCAGGGTCGTTGTCCTGGGGTATAACGGTGCCGGTAAGACGACCTTGCTCAAGCTCTTGGCGGGGGAGGAGCGCACCGATGGTGAGGGTGGCATCGTCAGTGGCCACGGATTGCGCATTGGCTACTTTGCGCAGGAGCACGACAGTATCCACCCGGATAAGAGCGTATGGGAAAACACCATTGAGGCCTGCCCCAATGCGGACCAGCAAGAGCTGCGCGGGCTGCTGGGAGCGTTTATGTTTTCCGGCGATAAACTGCAACAGCCTGCCGGAACTCTGTCTGGCGGTGAGAAAACCCGCCTGTCCCTGGCTACGTTGGTCTCCAGCCGCGCGAACGTGCTGCTTCTCGATGAGCCGACCAACAACCTCGACCCCATCTCTCGCGAGCAGGTGCTCGACGCGCTTAATACCTACACGGGCGCGGTGGTCTTGGTTACCCACGATCCGGGCGCGGTGAAGGCGCTCGACCCTGAGCGGGTGATCATCATGCCAGATGGCGATGAAGACCTGTGGTCCGATGAGTACATGGAAATCGTCGAGCTGGCTTAAGCCTGATGAAAACGCTGATCGAGAGGATGCCCGCCTGGCGGGATAAGTTTTGGGTCATTCCCGCGGTTGCAGTGGCGGTGGCCGTCGTGGCGGCCGAAGGCATGCTCGCACTCGATCGCAACTTCGACCTGGCGCTCTCTCGGCTCTATGACGGTAGCGCGGAAAGCGCCCAAGGCCTGCTCACCGCCGTGGCCACCGCCACGCTGTCCCTGGCCGGAACCCTGTTCTTTATCACCCTGACCGCGCTTTCCGGAGTGGTGACGGTGATGGGGCCGCGCCTATTGCACGAATTTTTGAAGGACCGCTCCATCCAGTCCACGCTGGGGATCTACCTGGCGACCTTTACCTATTCGCTGCTCTCTCTGCGTGCCGTGCGCGCCGGTGGTGAAGGCAAGCAAGAACACGTTCCCTCGCTGAATGTCGCAGTCGACATTGCCTTGGCGCTAATTTGCGTGGTCTTTTTGATTTATTTCATCGTCCAAATCGCGCAGTCCATCAGCATGTCTCACGTGGTGCACGTGGTGGCCCAAGACGTGGAAGAGCACATGCGGCGCCTCATTGAGCGTGGCGAGGAAGAGAAGGTCTCCAAGGCACCAGGTTCGGATTTCTATGAATCCGCTGACGCAACCCGCAGCTCTCAAACGGGCTACCTGAAATTCGTGGACTACGAGTCCATTGCCCAAGCGGCGGCCGAAGAAGATTGCGCGGTTCACTTAGGTGTGGCCCCCGGCGATCTCGTGCTTGAAGGAGAGGTCATCGCCCACGGCGTGCCGCACATGCCGGAAAACATTGAAAAGCACATCGTGGTCACGCAGCACCGTGAGGATGCCTCCGCGCACGACCCGCGGTTTACGGCCCGGCACCTCGCGGAGATTGCCGCCCGCGCTTTAAGCACCGGCGTCAATGACCCTTATACGGTCATCGACATCATTGACCGCTTCACGCAAATCTTGGTGGTCATTGGGGACAAGCGCTTGCCGCAAGGGATCATGCATATCGATGGCGAGTTCCGCTTGGACTATCAAACCTTTAGCTACGAACAGATCATTGAGGCGATGTTCACCCAAATCCGCCGCGATGCGGCCGATAACGCCGAAATCTACCTCAGCCTGCTCAACAACCTAGCCAAGGCGGTCGCGCTGCTGCGCACCGTGGAGCGCCGCAATGTCCTAGATGAAGCAGCGGAGGCCATCTACTCCGATGCCGGCCGCCAGGTCGGCGGCGAGGTGGAATTGCGCCAGTTAGAAGATTCTTTTCAGCACTTCAAAGCAAACCTCGCCCGGTGGGAAGAATCCGAGAAGCCGGGCGAAGAGAATGAAGACTCCGAGTCCTAAGAGGAGCTTGGCGCGCTTGTCCTAGGCGCGCTTCCCCCTAGGCGTGGAGTACTCGACACCTAGTTGCGGAAACCGTGTACCGGTGCAGGGATGAAGCCGCCGCGGTTGATGAACTGCGAATTGCCCACCTGATTGACCGGGATGATCGGTGCATAGCCCAAAAGCCCACCGAAGCTGACCTCGTCGCCCACCTTGGCACCAGGTACCGGAATGACGCGCACGGCGGTGGTCTTATGGTTCATCACGCCGATTGCGGCTTCATCCGCAATCATGCCGGAAATCGTGGCCGCAGAGGTATCGCCGGGGAGTGCGATCATGTCAAAGCCTACCGAGCAGATGGCGGTCATGGCCTCCAACTTGTCCATGGAAATGGAGCCGGACTTTACGGCATCGATCATGCCCCTGTCCTCAGAGACGGGGATGAAAGAACCGGACAAGCCGCCCACGCGCGAGCATGCCATCATGCCGCCCTTCTTGACGGCATCGTTAAGCAGCGCCAATGCCGCCGTCGTGCCGTGCGTGCCCACCTGATCGAGGCCCATGTGCTCGAGGATGTGCGCCACGGAGTCGCCGAGTTCTGCCGTGGGGGCCAAGGAGAGGTCAATGATGCCGAAGGGAACGCCGAGGCGCTCGGAGGCCATATTGCCCACGAGCTGCCCGGCGCGGGTGATCTTGAAGGCTGCCTTCTTCACTTCCTCAGCCACCTGATCCAGGCTTGCGCCTTCCAAGGAGCCGAGGGCGCGGTCCACCACGCCGGGGCCGGAGACGCCAACGGAGACGACGCAGTCAGGCTCCTCGATGCCGTGGAAGGCACCGGCCATAAACGGGTTATCGCCCACGGAGTTGGCAAAGACGACGAGCTTGGCGCAGGCGATTGCGGAATCATCCTTGGTCAGCTCAGCGGCTTCCTTGATGACCTCGCCCATTTGCTTCGTCGCATCCATGTTGATGCCGGCGCGGGAGCTGGCGATATTGACCGAGGAGCACACTACGTCTGTCTCGGCCAAGGCTTCGGGGATGGAGGAAATGAGTTTTTGCTCTGCGCTCGTCGCGCCCTTTTCTACCAGCGCAGAGTAGCCGCCGACGAAGTTAACGCCCACCTCCTTCGCGGCCTTATCCAGCGCCTGCGCGGCATCGACGGGGTTGCCGTCCAAGCCTGCTACAACGAGGGAAATGGGGGTGACGGAGATGCGCTTGTTGACGATCGGGATGCCGAGCTCACCTTCGATGCCCTCGCATACCTCAACCAAGCGGCCTGCTTGCTGCGTTACGCGGTCATAGATGGCCTGGCAGGTTGCCTCCATGGTCGAGCGCGTACATCCCAGCAGGGAAATGCCCATCGTCACGGTACGGATATCGAGACGATAGTTTTCGATCATCTCGATGGTGTCCAAGATATTGGTGGTATTAAAACGCGTGCTCATGTTAAATCTCGTTCATGGCGGTAAAGAGGTCTTCGGACTGAATGCGGATGGATTGCTGCTTTTCCTCCGCAACCGGGCGCATCCGCTCCTTGATGGTCTGGATGGATACGGCATCCGCATCGAATTCGACGCGGAGGATCATGGTGAAGTAGTCACCCATCAAGGTCTGCGAGACGTCAACGACGTTGATGTCCAGTTCAGCAAGGGTCGTGGTCACTGCGGCAATGATTCCGGTGCTATCGGCACCGGTAACGGTCATAATGGCATACATAGTCAGTATTCTATCTGGTTCGGTGTGTAACGCTCGCACCGCGGTCGCGGCATGTTCTGGCACCGCTGAAAAGAACCGCTGCAGCATAAAAATCGCGCTGTTACCATTGGGCGCTATGGCTGATACTAAGAAAAAGGTTTTGTACATCGGTGGACACGGCAAGGTTGGCCTGCTGGCGGCTCCAAAATTAGCGGAAGCTGGCCACGAGGTTCACTCGCTTATCCGTAACCCAGAGCAAAAGGCCGATATCGAGCAGGCCAACGCTACGCCGGTTATTGCAGATATTACCGAGCAGTCCGTTGACCAATGGGCCGAACTATTCGCAGATTATGACGCAGTTGTATGGGGTGCCGGAAACGGCGGCCGTGGCGGCGCGGAACTGACGTGGGCCGTCGACCGCGACGGTGCTTTGGCCGCCATCGAGGCCCTAGAAAAGCTGGGCAAAGACGTTCCTCAGTTCGTCATGATTTCTTATGTCGGCTCCCAGGTTGCGACGACCGATCCAGCCGATGAAAAGTGGTACGCCTACGTGGAATCCAAGAAGGAAGTGGACAACCGCTTAGCCGATAGCTCTATCCCGCACATCATCCTGAAGCCCGCTGGCCTGACGGAGGAGCCTGCGCAGGGGCTGGAATTTGTTGAGGACAAGATGCTGCAAGAAGGTCAGACCTCGTCTCGTGACCTGGTGGCAGACGTCATCGTAGAGGTACTGGGCCGCGAGGAGCTTCCGGGCTCTCCAGTCGTATTCGTTGACGGCGACAAGCCAGTAAGCTCCATTAATTAATAGTCAGCCAGACTATCAATGAGTGTTTCGCGCCCAGCCGTCTTGCTCGACTGCGATCCAGGGATTGATGACTGTCTCGCCCTAATGTACTTAGCGGGGCTGCATCACGCGGGCGAGATCGAATTAGTGGGCGTGAGCACGACTGCTGGAAACGTCGCGGTCCAACAGACAGCCGCCAATGCACGGTGGATTTTGGACCTTTGTGGATTGCCGGAGGTTCCCGTCGCCTCAGGGCGGCCGGCTCCGCTCGAAGTAGAGCTGACCACGACACCTGAAACCCACGGTGAGTCCGGCTTGGGTTATCTTTCCGCGCCCGATCACGATTTCGCCGATATTCAGTGGCAGGAGTTGTGGTCGAGCGCCATTGCCCGCAACCCGGGGCTACACCTCATCGTCACCGGGCCGGTAACTAATTTGGCAGACTTCGAGCGGGAGCATGGCGATGCCGTTGCGCAGTGCGGCTCGATTACCATCATGGGCGGTGCCGTTAATTACCGCGGCAATACGACCCCGACCGCGGAGTGGAATTTCTGGGTAGATCCCCACGCGGCAGCACGTCATTTTTCAGCCTCAGCAGAATTGCACAGTACGCTGTGCTCGCTCGAGGTCACCGAGCAATTTCTTATCACCCCAGAGCGCTTGGCAGAAATTCAGGGGCTTCTTGGTACACACCCGATGACGGAAAAATTGCCGGAGATCCTGCGGTTTTACTTCGAGTTCCATCAAGTGCAAGAAGAAGGCTACCAAGCCCAGATCCATGACCTTCTGACCTGCATCATTGCGCTTAAGAAGGTGCCGTTTGAGGCTGTGGATACGACCATAGACGTGGAAGCGGATTCTGCGCTGATGCGCGGTACCAGCGTCGCGGACCTCCGCAACCATTGGGGCCGGCCAACTAATGCCTCTCTGGTGACCAGCGCGGATATTCCAGCTGCTCACCGCGAGTTCGACAGGGCGCTGCGCATCTTGGGCGCGCGTGTTGCTCTAGGCGAATAAATCTTTTACCCTAATCCGCAGCGCATACGCCACATTTTTCCTACGCTGAGGTGACATAGGCTGGGACTACAAGAGCAGTGTGCCCCAATCTCTTTTTCACATTGATGGATTAGGAATACCTCTATGCCTCAGCTTTCTCTTACCCCTGCCCGCCGGGGGATGGTCATCGCGGGCGCCGCGCTCGTCGTCGCCACGTGGATCTACTTGGTGCTTTTCCGCCCAACTGATTGGGAGTCCGTAGCGGGCTCCGCCGAAGCCTTGATCACCCTGGCCGGCTACCTCATCGGTGCGGCCTTGTTGCTCGCCGGCACCGTGCCGTCCCTGCCGGCTCGTACCATCGCCATTATTCCCATCGCGTTGGTTCTCAACATCGTGGTGGGCCAAATCATCGGTTCGAGCGGTATTCCACTGTATATCGACTCCGTGGGAACCATCCTGGTGGCGGCACTGGCAGGCCCCATTGCCGGGCTTGCTACCGGTACACTGTCTTCAGTGGTCTGGGGATTGCTCAACCCGATGGCACTCCCATTCGCCGCCGTTTCCGCGGCTACCGGCTTCCTTTCCGGCTGGGCCATCCAAAAGGGCGCTTTTAGCAAGATCTGGAAGGTCATCGTCAGCGGTGCCATCATCGGCATCATCTGCGGCATGCTCGCCGCACCCGTGGCCGCGTTCGTCTACGGCGGTACGGCTGGTGTCGGTACCGGCGCGCTCACGTCCCTCTTCCGCGAACTCGGCAACTCCTTGATTGCGTCCGTCACGATGCAATCACTTATCTCCGACCCACTGGATAAGGCAGTCGTCTTCCTCATCGTGTGGGCTGCCGTGAAATCCTTGCCTAAGCGCACCCGGGAATCCTTGCAGCCTCGCTAATGTATCGCCTTCACCCGTCGACGGTCCTCACCATTGCTGCGTGCGGTTGGCTACTTATCCTCGCTCTCAATAGCCCACTAGTCTCTGCAGTGGTAGCTGGCGCAATGCTTGCCTATGGCGTGTGGGCCACGAGATCCCTTGCGATCGTCTTGGCCTCTGCAGCGCTCTGTGTTCCGGTGGCCTTATCGATGTTGGTGATCCACGCCCCCTATGGCGATAACCAGCTGATTCCGCTTATTACAAGCGATGGCCTGCTCATCGCCGCCACACTAGCCCTGCGCTTTTTCGCGCTCATGGTGTGCTTCATCGTGGCGATGTCCGTGCTGCGGATATCCGATATTGCGAAATGGCTACAAGTCTCGCGCGCTGGGCACAAAATTGCCTATATCGTTGGTGCTTCACTGCAGTCTTTACCGCAAGGTGCGCAAGCCTGGCGGACCGTCCGCGATGCCAATCAGCTGGCAGGAATCAAGGTGACGTGGCGGAATACCATTTCCCGGGTGGTCATCCCAGTAATTTCGCGCCTCCTGATCCAAGGCACCGAGCGCGGCCACGCCCTTGCCGCCGTGGGCTTTGATGAAGAGGGAACTAGGACCCTTTTGCGGCCGGTACCGGATTCAGCAGTGTCCCGCGTGCTACGCTACATCGTTCCCATTGGAACCATAGGAGTCATGGTCTTTGTATGGATATAGACGATATTCAGCCGAGTAAGGGACGCATCATCCAAGTACTTGTTCCTTCGGATGCCATCGCCGAAAACGTGGCGCAAGAGCTGGGCGAAAAATTCTCATCATCCGCCATCATTGGTACTGACTCCTCCGCGCAGATCAGCTACCTGCGCGATACCTGCATCGAAGAAGTGGTCCTAGGATTAGAAAACCAGGGTGAGGACCCAGCCCGCATGCAGATACGCGGAGAGGAAATGCTCGCGGCGGTGGGCCTAAGCGATTACGCGGAGAAAAACCCCACCCAGCTTTCTGGCGGTCAGACGCGGAGGCTCGCTGCTGCGTGCGTTGCGATCCGCGAGCCCGAGGTGCTCATTATGTGCGAGCCGAGCGCGGGGCTTGACCCCACATCGTTGGCGATGATGGTGCAGCTATTGCATTCGCTGCGAAATACCTGCGTTCTTGCCGTGTCATCCATGCACTGGCCCGAATTGGGCGGGGAGGTCGTAGGAGAGATCCCACAACCTGCCCCAGTAAGCTTAGACGCGATTTCTTCTTATGGGTCCCGGGGATCTCTCGGTCCGCTTACTGCGCGCCGCGGACAAGAAAAGAAGCGGTGGTGGCAATCGGCGAAGCCTTCCGGCAATACCTTTAGCGTCGGACCGGTAACCATCCCCATTCGCGGCGGGGGCGTGACCTGGTTGCGCGGGGCAAACGGTACTGGAAAAACGTCGCTCCTGCGCGCCGCAGCCGGCCTCGACGGGGCACAGCGCCCAGCTGAGCCCCGGGGATTGGTCCTCCAATCTCCTTATGACCAGGTAATATATTCCACTTTGGGGGATTTTGTTCCCGATACCGCGTTACGGCAGCTGCTGGAACTTGATGCCGATGAGCACCCATTGGATCTGTCCGCTTCCCGGCTCAGGCTGGCTCAAACGGCACATGTGGTGGGGATGGGCCACGCAATCCTACTCATGGATGAGCCGGATAGCTTGCTGTCACTAACGGATCGAGCGCTGATGCATCAACTGATTCATAAGGCGCTGGACTCAGGAACGGCAATCGTCCTTACGTGCCATGATCCAGGGTTCGTTGCAGAGATCGCGCAGTATGTCAGCGTCCAGGAAGTAGAACTTTCCAATACCGGCGGCTTGGCAGAAGGTACCAACTAACCGAGTCTGCGTTCAGCTGGCGCCTTCGCCTCCGGCTCCGGCTAAAGATAAGAGAGACGAAGGCTGGTGCGTGGTTAGCGCTGTGGAGACCTAGAACTCCGAATGGATTGCTCCACCAGATCGAGGACACGCTCCAGGCCATCCGTATCCCCTAAGGCGAGCCTATTAATAAACCCATCCATGAAGGTTTCCAAATAGCTCACCAGGGTATCTATATCGACATCGTCTCGCAGGCGGCCTTGTTCCGCGTTGGAAGCGAGGCGGGCGCGGATAGCCTCGTCACGAATGGACTGGTGTTCTTTCCACCGAGCAGCAAACGATGGGTCCGTGCGCAAGAGGGAAGTGATCTCCAGACGCGTGGCAAGCCAATCGTGGCGTTCTGGGTGACGCAACATCTCCCGCATAACCTCGACGAGGCCGTTATTGGCCACCACTTCTGCCTGGCGTGCGGCATCTTCGCGGGCTAAAGAGAGGAATAAGGACTCCTTGTCCCCAAAGTGGTGGAATATGGCGCCGCGTGATTTCCCGGTGGCTTGTTCTAAGAGGCGGACAGTCGCGCCCTCATAGCCATGTTCGGCAAAGCACCGGCGAGCCCCGACGAGAATTTCGTGCCTGCGCCGATTTAACTCAGATTCACTCACGATTGGCATGGTGAGGTCGTCTCCTTTTAGGAATGATTAATGCTTCAAGTTAAGTATGTTCTGAAACGAACATAGAACGACAATGAAAAAACGCGGGGCCGCAGAGCCCTCTACGGGAGAGAGCGGTGCGACCCCGCGTCATCAAGCTCAGCGACGAGCACTAAGCCCAAAAAGCTTAGTACTTTTCCGTCGCATTAAGTGGCTTAGTTCTTCACCATCTGGCGCAGCACGTACTGCAGGATACCGCCGTGGCGGAAGTACTCTGCCTCACCCGGGGTGTCGATACGTACGTTAGCGTCGAACTCGACAGCGTCGTCGGAGTCCTGCTTGGTAGCGGTGACGTGAACGGTCTTCGGGATGGAGCCGTCGTTGAATCCGGTGATGCCTTCGATGTCGAAGGTCTCCGTGCCATCCAGGCCCAGGGACTCGTGGGACTCGCCCTCAGGGAACTGCAGCGGGATAACGCCCATACCGATGAGGTTCGAGCGGTGGATGCGCTCGAAGGACTCGGTGATGACTGCCTTAACACCCAGGAGGTTGGTGCCCTTTGCAGCCCAGTCACGGGAAGAACCGGTGCCGTATTCCTTACCAGCGATAACGACCAGTGGAATGCCGGCTTCCTTGTAGTTCTCGCATGCATCGTAGATGTATGCCTGCGGTGCGCCCTCTTGGGTGAAGTCGCGGGTGTAACCACCGGTCTCATCCACCAGCTGGTTAGCCAGGCGAATGTTGGCGAAGGTACCGCGCATCATGACCTCGTGGTTACCGCGGCGGGAACCCAAGGAGTTGTAATCAGAGCGGGACACGCCGTTCTCATCCAGGTACTGCGCGGCCGGGGTGCCCGGCTTGATGGCAGAAGCAGGGGAGATGTGGTCGGTGGTGACGGAATCGCCCAGCTTCGCAAGAACGCGAGCGCCCTTGATGTCCTCAACCAGGTCTGGTTCGGTCGGCATGCCCTCGAAGTACGGAGCCTTGCGGATGTAGGTGGAGTCCTCATCCCACTCGAAGGTCTCGCCCTCTGGAACATCCAGGTTGCGCCATGCATCGTCGCCCTTGAAGACGTCGGCGTAGTCGGCCTCGTACATCTCGCGGGAGATGGCGGACTGGATGGTGTCCTCGATCTCCTGCGGGGTAGGCCAGATGTCCTTCAGGAAGACATCGTTGCCGTCTTCGTCCTGACCCAGCGGCTGGTTGTCGAAGTCGAAGTCCATGGTGCCGGCAATAGCGTAGGCGATAACCATGATTGGGGATGCCAAGTAGTTCATCTTGACGTCCGGGGAGATACGACCCTCGAAGTTGCGGTTACCGGACAGAACTGCGGTAGCTGCCAAGTCGTTCTCGTTGATGGCTGCAGAAACTTCCTCTGGCAGCGGGCCGGAGTTACCAATGCAGGTGGTGCAGCCGAAGCCGGACAGGTAGAAGCCCATAGCCTCGAGGTCCTTCCAGAGGTCTGCACGCTGGAAGTAGCCATCGACAACCTGGGAACCAGGCGCACAAATGGTCTTGACCCATGGCTTGGAGCGCAGGCCCTTTTCGGCGGCCTTACGTGCAATCAGACCAGCACCCACCATCACGGATGGGTTAGAGGTGTTGGTGCACGAGGTGATGGAGGCAATGGCCACCATGCCGTGGTCAAGGGTGTACTCGCCGCCGTTGTCAGGTTCAACGGTGATCGGGTTGGAGTGACGTCCCTTAGCGCCAACCGCGGCGGATTCGCCGTGGCCCTCGCGAGACTTGTTCAAGCCACCGGTGACATCATCGTCGCCAGGCGCGCCGCCCTCACCGGACATGCGCTTAGCCTCAACGGAGGAGTCGTCGACGCATACTTCGTCGGTGGTGTAGTTGGACAGGTCCTTACGGAACTGCTCCTTGGCCTCCGAAAGAAGGATGCGGTCCTGCGGGCGCTTCGGGCCGGCGATGGACGGCTCAACGGTGGACAGGTCGAGTTCGATGTACTCGGAGTACTCCGGCTCCGGAGTGTCCTCTGCTAGCCACATGCCCTGGGCCTTGGCGTACTGCTCGACGCGGTCGATCTGCTCTTGCGGGCGACCGGTGAGCTCGAGGTACTTGGTGGTCTCTTCGTCGATGGGGAAGATGGCCGCGGTGGAACCGAACTCTGGCGACATGTTGCCGATGGTGGCGCGGTTAGCCAGCGGGACGGACTTGACGCCGTTGCCGTAGAACTCTACAAACTTCTGGACAACGCCGTGCTCACGCAGCATCTCCGTAATGGTCAAGACGACGTCGGTTGCGGTAACGCCGGTCGGGATTTCGCCGGTGAGCTTGAAGCCGACGACCTTCGGGATGAGCATCGATACCGGCTGGCCAAGCATGGCAGCCTCTGCCTCGATGCCGCCAACACCCCAGCCCAGGATGCCCAGGCCGTTTTCCATGGTGGTGTGGGAGTCGGTACCGATACAGGTATCCGGGTATGCCAAGCCCTCGTTGTCAAAGACAACGCGGGACAGGTACTCAATGTTGACCTGGTGGACAATACCGGTTCCCGGAGGAACAACGCGGAAGTTGGAGAAGTTCTCAGCACCCCAACGCAGGAACTGGTAGCGCTCTTCGTTGCGCTGGTACTCGATTTCAACGTTCTTCTCAAGAGCGTCGGTGGAGCCAAAGGCCTCAACGATGACGGAGTGGTCAATAACCATCTCGGCCGGGTTTAGCGGGTTAACCTGGTCTGGCGTACCGCCAAGAGCGGAAACGGCCTCACGCATGGTTGCGAGGTCGACGACACAGGGAACACCGGTGAAGTCCTGCATGAGGACGCGGGCTGGGGTGAACTGGATTTCAGTATCCGGTTCGGACTTTGGGTCCCAATTGGCGAGGGCCTTGATGTGGTCCTCGTTTACATTCTTGCCGTCCTCATTGCGCAGCAGGTTTTCTGCCAGCACCTTGAGGGAGTACGGCAACTTCTCCATGCCAGGAACCGTGTTGATGTCAAAGTAGTCGTAAGACTTACCGTTGACATCAAGGGTCTTCTTGGCGTCGAAGGAGTTCAAGCTTTCAGTCACAGGGAGCTCCATTCCTTGTTGATAAACAGTCTGTTCTGTTTTGTACTCGCCGCCTACTGGAGTTGCGGGATAAGCAAAAGGTGCGCGACCACATAGTGGTCGAGACGAAGCCATGGGGCCCGCAGTGCCAAAGACGGCAAAGAACGCGATGGTTCACCTATTTATTGTAGAGGCAAAAACCTTCCGTTGCGTCAATTGTAACGGGACAAGCGTTCTGTTTAAAGCTTTTAGTCGCACTCGGCGCGTTTACTGTGTAGGCGGCGGCGGTAACCATTATCTTTAATGAAGAACGACTGAGGAATATGCGCAGTGCATAACCCCCGATCTCGGGTGCACGAGTCTCCGTGATAGGGAAATAGAGGGAAGAGGATTGAATGGTTCCGGGTGATGTGGACGTCCCGCGGCTGGCTCAGCAGCTCAAGCAGGATGGCGTGGCTTATTCCGCACCCTCCCTGGAATCGGATACTCAGCTGAACGCACACGTCGCAGAGCAACTGCGTGAGGGTGACGGGGTTGCCGTGGTCGATGTCTTTGTCTCCAAGGCCGCCGACGCGCGCGACATTGCACAAGAGCTCTATGATGCTACCGATCTGCACACTGTCATCGTGCAGACCCCGCGCCATGTCTCCTCGGTTAGCGAGAACTATAGCCGTGCGGATATTGAATCTTCCCAGGCGCAATTAAAACCGGGACTTAACCAAGTCGATCTTGTGCAGCAGTACTATGCAGGGCTTGAGCAAAGTAGCTTTCCAATGGTCGCCGTCGTCGCAGTCGTCGCCATACTCGCCCTACTTTTCGGCGGTTTAAGTTATTGGCGCGCCTCCCTTCACCGCGAACTTCGGGGATAAGTAGCTGCCATTCAGGAGGGCGCGGGTCCGGGGAGAGTGGACGTATCAAGGCGTCCAAACGTATCCAACTTCTAGCTATGTTTGTTCGAAAAAGTAGAAGAAAAATTCCATTTTTTCAGCGCTCGGCGCGCCCCAGAACCATCCGCCGAATCGAGCTAAATTTTGCGGCCGCATGAGCGTCGTGGCGTACCACACCGAAGGGACTCGCGGTGCCCGCCCTGAGATTTATAGAAAATGATGTTCAGGAATTGGCGTGATTCATCGGCCTCCTTACGGGCACCCCTCGGGTGACTCCGGGTCGCTGCGGATGAAGAAAACTGTGGTTGCCTAAAAGGTCAGGGGAGCGGGGGAGGGGTCAAAGTAAAGGTTTAGTGGTTGACTTGAGTTGGGGGAGTGGTTCTAGAGCTGCGAAATGGCTCCGAATTGGTTACAGCTCGGGGCGCAAGACCCTCGAAATACGAAAACCAAAGTGATGAACATCACAATAACGGGATGGTAACAAAATTATTGCAGGTTAGGTACGACTGTTGCGTCATGTGGTTTAACTTGACTCCACGTAATTAAGTGGAATGTGTGCGAAAAGGGCGTGTCGTGACGTATGGTTCGAGTGTCGACCCAAGGGACATGAATATCTTCTTGAGTTCATGGGCTTAGCCTTGACGGTCAATTGAAGATTCGCACGGGTATGTGGGGAAGCACGCCTCGCGGGAATCGAGGAATTGGCGGTTCTTGGAAGTCAATGAACCACGGAGCGAACTCTCGAACGGGAGAGTAGAAAATCTTTCACTTGAGCGATGACAATGTTCGAAAAATAAACATCAACCCACCTTCCTTAAAAGTGGTGAGACGAGTTCGCTAGAGTTCCGTTGTGTGGGTATGCGGGTGTTGTTCTTTGTCGAGCCCTTCGATATTGGATTCCCGGAGAAGCGGAATCCAGGCACGAGGTTCGCGAGGAGCGCAGTCGGGTACGTGCAGAATGAGAGAATGAGGGAACCGGAATCACACTAGGGCCAGCATCGTGTGGCCTGTTCATGGTTTGTGGCCGCTTGCCCTCGCACGGAAGAGTACGCGAATAAAGCTGTACATCCACTGCGCCGCGGCGAGTTGCGCCAAGGATCATAGGGCAGTTCTCACTGTGCCAAGCGCAGCGTGCGAAGGGGCTTGGACTCTTCCAGCAACCCAAATTCACCGCACGCCACAACTGGAGCTCTATGAAGATGCGCCAATCCTAGATTGGAACTGCAATGGGTGAGTAGTAGATGCTCCCTGCAGTGCTAAAGCGCTCACGCTCACAGTAAACCGCGTAGGACACGTGGAGAAAGTGCACCATACATGTCGCTGGTATGGGGAAATAGTAGCGATTGTTGGGCATTGAGTCGTGAGGCTACTGAGCTCAAGCATCAGTGCATAGAGCTTTAATAGACGTGCGCAATCCCTAGGTGAAGTCTCTACTTTTCGGGCTCATGTGCCGCTTACCTCCTGGAGCTAAGGGCTGGCAGGGCGATAACGCATACCCATAAGCCTTTGGGTGTGCGGCTATCGGATTCGGAATATCGCAACGAAGACTCTGAGCTTGCTGCTGTGCGAAAATGCGCAAGCTTCAGTGTCTCGGGCATTCCTATGCCCAAGTGCGGTTCATGGTGTCCCAATCTTTAACAGGAAGGTGGTCCAAACAAGGAGAATTCCAGTGGCCACCATTCGTCTACCGCGCATCCGACATGTTCGCGCAACTATAGCTGCAGTCGCAGGTGCCGCAGCGCTATCGCCCCTGATGTCCATCGCTCCCGCGGGAGCAGATGAGCACCCCGATCCCGCCCAAGCCGGCGCGGTTGAAAAAATTCCAAGCGCCGGTGCAGATGACTCCATTGCCCGCGCTGTATCAAACGTTGATGCTCAGCAGCGGGACGTAGAACAGCTGCGGCGGCTCCTCGCCCAGGCGGAGGAGCAAGCGGCGGCCGCGACGGAGCGCATCGCCCAGCTTTCGGACGATCCTGAGCTTGCGGACGATGCGGCAGAGCTTGACCAAGCTTATGCCGATAAGCGCGCAGCCGAATCGGCAATGGTAGAGCACCGCCGTAACTTGGCCCAGCGGGAAGCTCAAATGAATGCCACCCGTAACTTCGCCGAGGCGTCTTTTGCTCACCAGCAGCAGGCGGTGGAGGTATCCCAACAAGGCGACCTTTCAAAGGTGCAAAATCAAGATAATAACCTTGATTTTAAGGTAGATGGGGATGTGTTTGCCGATGCTCCCGTCAAGTCAAAAGACTTGAATAAAGACAAGGCTCAAAACTTTACCGACGAAATCGTTTCCGACGAGACTCCGCTACCTGAGGCGACTAATAACGACGTCGGTTCGGACGAGCAGGCGGATCCGGCGACCCCGAAGGCGGAGTTCGGCACTGCGCTTAACCAGGGGGCAACCCCGTCCTTTAACACGGTGGACTATGGCACCGGATCCTCGGCATCGGACGTTATGGACGTCGCCGGGGAGCTCGCCGCATCCGTCGACCAAGACGATGTGCGAGCACTGATGGAGGGATCTGCAGACTTGTTGGGGATTGGCAGCCCGAATACGGCGCCATCGGCAAGCACTGATCCTTCCGCCACCGGTCAAGGGTCCGGAACGCCATCCAACCCTGCTTCGGGCAATAGCAGCCAGATTGAGGCAGTGATCGCTCGCGCAGAATCCGTCATCGGCACCCCATACGTGTGGGGCGGTGGCGACAACAATGGCCCAACTGGTGGCCTCCGGGACGGCGGCATCGCCGATAGCTTTGGCGACTACGGCCGGAGCGGGTTTGATTGCTCTGGATTGACTAAGTACGCGTTCGCCGCAGCGGGCCTGGACCTTCCGCACTACACCGGCGCGCAGTACCAGATGGGCAATAAGGTTTCGCGCGACAATTTGCAGCGCGGCGATCTCATCTTCTACGGCGCCGGCGGCAGCCAGCACGTTGCGATCTACTTGGGCAATGACCAAATGATTGAGGCCCCGCAGTCTGGGCAGAACGTACAGGTCTCCCCTGTGCGCTGGGCTGGTGCGACCCCGGATGTTGTGCGCCTTCTCTAATTCTTAGCCTTGTGGTTGCTACTATTTAGGGCATGATTGACGCACAGCATCCTGCCCAAAAATTCGACGCCCTCCTCGTTCTTTCTTTCGGTGGCCCGGAAGGAAACGAGGAGGTCGTTCCGTTTTTAGAGAACGTTACGCGGGGCCGCGGAATTCCGCGCGAGCGCTTAGAAGTAGTGGGCAAGCACTATTACCACTTTGATGGGGTAAGCCCGATCAACGGGTTGAATCGGGAAATTATCCATAACGTCGAAAGCGAGCTGAAAAAACGCGGACATAATCTACCGGTTTATTTTGGCAATCGAAACTGGCACCCCTTTGGTACGGCTACCGCAGAGAAAATGGCGGAAGAGGGGATCCGCTCGGTGGCCGTCTTCGCCACCTCCGCTTGGGGCGGCTACTCGGCGTGCAGGCAATACGATGAAGACATTGCTGCGATGCGGCAACACCTTGCAGATAAGGGTCTACCAGAAATCGAGTTCACCAAGATTCGACAATTTTATGATCACCCCAAGTTCATCGCGGAGATGGTCGATGCCGTCGCCGAGGCCTGGCGGCGTATCCCCGCAGAGAAAATGGACAGCGCGCGTATGCTGTTTACAGCCCACTCCGTGCCGAATGCACACGATAATGTCGGTGGCGCCGATGGGGACAAGAACCTCTACTCCCGGCAAGTAGCCGAAGCCTCCCGATTGGTTGCCGAGCGCGCCGGAATCTCGGATTATGACCTGGTCTGGCAATCGCGCTCCGGCAACCCGAAGACGCCGTGGCTGGAACCAGACATCGTGGACCACACCACCGCAATCCATGACCACGACGGCGTAGACGCCGTGGTGGTGTGCCCCATCGGTTTTATCTCCGATCACATGGAGGTCATCTGGGACTTGGATTCTGAGCTGCAAGCCGCTGCCGATGAGATGGGCGTACAGGTCGAACGCGCCCGTACCGCTGGCCCCTCCCAGCGGTTTGCGGGCATGGTCGTGGATCTGGTGGAAGAACTCGAACAGGGGAAACCGTGGGAGACCAGCGGGAATGTCACCGTTCAGGGGTGTACCACCAACGGCGCGCCTTGCGCTGCGGGCTGCTGCGATATCCGCGCTCACTAAGGGGCCGGCGAGCCTGCTCTAGCGGGCGAATTCCGCTGCCGAATAAGCCACTCCCGTCATCCGCGCCTGCCGGATATGGCGCCACAGCCGGAGAAGCTCCGGATCGAGGCTGTGATCGTTGATCCTATCCGTGACGGTTTCGATGATCGCGGCAACGCGGTCCGCGCGCGCAAAGAGCTTTGCAGCCCGTGGCGGGGTGGCCGGTGGCAGGCCGGGCGTGTCATAGAAATCGCTCAAGGTGCCCACCGTGAGCCGGGGATTAGAAAGGGCGGTGGACTGGTAGCCGGTGGCCGTAATGAGATCGGCGGATTCATCCGTTGCCTTAGTCAACAATGCGTCCGCCTCGCCGGGGCTTAGCCAGGCAGGCGAGGGCAGCGGCTGATCCTCGCAGATCACCTGCCATGCCGTGTGGGCTCGACGGGGATGGGGGATGAGAACGAGCGAGACTTCCGGATTATTGGTGCGCACCACAATGGAGCCCGCTGAACTTTGCGCGGCCGCACGGGCAGACTCTGAGCCCGCAGGAAGCGCCGGCGCTTCACCCGGCCCGGATAAAATGAGCCGGAGGAGAGGCTCCCCGCCCGCGCCTGGCTGAGAGGTGAGCTCTTGCGTTTCGGCGCGCAGCAGGGCGAGCAAATCGATGAAGGGGGATTCATCGAAGCATTCGGGGCGCCCGCCCAGTTCCGTCAATGCATCGAGCAGCTCATCTGTTGTCTCATGTCCCCACAACCACGCAGCGAGCCAGATGGCGGAGTTTTGGAGAGGGGACCACACTTCGGCGCGCATATCCATGGCGAGCAAGTGTAGTAGATAGACTATCGGGCCATGAGTTTAGATCCTTATGGCGGAGATATTTTTGCTGGGCACCGGCGCAGCAAGCCCACCCAGTATCCAGAAGTGCCGGCAGAGCCGGGCATGGTGGTAGAAGTGCGTGGTGATGATTTCGTGGGCGCCGTTTTAGGCGTGGACAAGACCGTCTTTGGCGAGGTCGTGCGGCTAGAGGACCGCCACGGTATCGAGCGAGTATTTAACCTCATTAAGGGCGGATTCTTAGTAGAAGGCCAGCCGGTGACGCTCACTCGGTATGTGCCCAAGCAAGCACCCCGCAAATCGAATTCGGGCTCTAGGCGGGTAGAAAACGTGGAGGCCAAGGTAGCAGCGCCATCGCGCATTTGGGTCGAGGGCGTCCACGATGCCGCCATTGTGGAAAAGGTGTGGGGTCATGACTTGCGTGTAGAAGGCGTGGTCGTGGAATACCTAGAAGGCTTGGACAACCTCGAAGAAAGGCTGGCCGAGTTTCAGCCTGGCCCCGGTCGCCGGGTCGGCGTGCTCGCGGACCACCTAGTCAAGGGGTCGAAAGAAACGCGAATGACTGAGTCAGTGGGAGAGCACGTTCTAGTCACCGGCCATCCCTTTGTGGATATTTGGGCGGCAGTAAAACCGCAACGGGTAGGCCTGCAAGCATGGCCGGAGGTACCGCGCGGTGAAGACTGGAAGACCGGAATCTGCCGCCGCGTGGGGTGGTCCGATCCCTCCGATGGGTGGCGCCACGTTTATAACGCGGTCCATTCTTTCTGGGATTTGGACTCGAGCCTTATCGGGGCGGTCGAGCGGCTGGTGGATTTTGTGACCACGCCGGAGCTGCGCAAATCAGACCTTGTCTAAGCCGCCGCGGGCCGAGCTTTCTGGCCCTAGGCTAGATTGGCCCGTTCAATGAGGTTGACCGCCAGTTGCCACCCGGCCATCTCGGCGCTCCAGCCCGCAGCCTGCAGCCTTTGGGACATCGCCTGTTTGGAAATGCCCAATTCTTCCGCGGCCTCATTTTGATTGAGCCCCGCCCGTACGAGCGAGGTCGCCTCGCGGCCCTCGATAGTGCGCTTATTCAGCACGTATCCAATGAGCGCGAAGGCGGCGGCGATATCGCTTGCCTCCGCGGAACGGCCGCGCTTATTGAGCTTGGTGTAGACCTGCCCCATGCGCGCGGAATTTTTCAGCGCCGCGGTGGCCACGTGGCGCGCGCTGTCCTCGTCTGCCTGGTTGCCGGGGCTGATGCCGATGCCGATGGCCCAGTCGCCATCGGCAAGCAATGCCATGACGACCTCACACACCGCGGTGGCGGAATCGACAACGGCGCAAATATCCTCCACGCCAAGGACGTGAAACTCGCCGACGCCCTCGAGGGTGGATAGCGCGGCGGCCGAGCGCTGCACGAGCTCAGCGCGGCGCACGGAACGTCCACGGTAGCGGGCATGGACAGCGAGCACGAGGATCCTCCTTTATCGCGAGCAGTTCGTTACAGTCTACCGCTTAACCTTGACTGGACGGGAGTCGGCAGGCGCGAATCGAGTACAAGCCCGCCGATGCCGGCGAGGGCAAAGACCATAAAGGCAGCGATGATCCCAGGGCTGGCTGTACCGGTAAGCGCATCGCCGAAAAAGACGCCGATGGCCGTGGTAGGAATTGAACCTACCAACGTAGCGACCGTAAAGTGCGAAACGCTGATGGGGGTAAGCGCGGCGACGTAGTTGAGGAGGCTAAAGGGTACCCCCGCCACCATGCGCAGGGAAGCGATGGCCAGCCAACCGCGCCGCTCCAGGTGGGCATTGATGGTATAAACCGCGGGGTGGGCAAGGTGTGGCCTGATCCATTCTCCGAGCAGGCTGCGCACAATCAGCAGCGATAATACGGCCGATATTGTGAGCGCGAATAGCGAGATGGCAAGACCCTGCCAGGGGCCGAAAAGGATGCCAGCCGCAACCGTCCAGATGGTCCGGGGCAGGGGAAATTGCGTAAATATGACATAACCTAGCGTGAAAGCGACCGGAAACCACGCACCAAGGTGTGCCGCGGCCGTCCGCATCTGGGAGAGATCGGGAATGTCGAGCCAGATAAAAAGCGCAACTCCAGCAAACGCGAGCGCGATGATGAGCGCCCAGCGTCGCGGTGACCACGCGCGGATTGAGCCCCACGCAGAGTGGGCGAGTTGAACGCAGAAGCTACCAAAGCTGCGTATCCAATCCCGGAAAGTGGTCATGCGTTCGTATCGTAGTCGGCGGGGCAGGGCTGATAGAAAAGAACTGTACTTATAGAAAAATCTCGAGGCACCGTAGGAACGATGTCTCGAGACTTCACAGAGTGCCCGGAGGGGGACTTGAACCCCCACGTCCGTTAATAGGACACTAGCACCTCAAGCTAGCGCGTCTGCCATTCCGCCACCCGGGCAGGGTGTTTGCAACCTCTCGGTTGGGCACCTCGAAACTTTATCGTGTTCGTCCATTGGAATACAAATCGCCAGGTATACGCTCATAAATCGGACGATTGCATGGTGGAGAAATACACTCTTGTAACTTGGGCGGCCGCAGCGCCTAGGTAGGAGCACGGTAAGAAGGCGTCCGCAGAGTGGTGGGGTGAGTGGGAGGGGCATCGACAAGCGCGTGTGATCTGCGGTACAAAGGTGTATATGACTTCTTATGCAGATGACACTCGATTCCCCGGACCTGACCCCTACGCCCCGCTGCGCGATCTCCCCAGCTTCGGGCTGTCTTCTACCGACTTGGTAGAAGGCGATGAGATCCCAGAAAGCACCGCGCGCCGGAAAGCGTATCCCCGCAGCTGGCATGGTCTGGGCTGCCGGAGGGAACCAAGTCTTTGGCGGTAACCTGCTTTGACCCGGATGCACCGACCGCCTCCGGTTTCTGGCACTGGGCCGCCTTTAATATCCCCACCGATGTCTCTGAGCTGCCCACCAACGCCGGCGCGGCAGAGGACCTTGGCATCGACGGTGTTATCAGCCTACGCAATGACTCCGGCAACCGCACCCACTTTGGTGCTAACCCGCCGGCCGGCCACGCGCCGCACCGCTACCTCTACGCAGTCCACGCGGTAGACGTAGAAACCCTCGATATCGATCCGGATTCTTCCCCCACCGTCCTTGGGTTCAACTTGCACTTCCATGCACTAGGCCGGGCAATCCTGTGGGGTTGGTACGAGGCCAAGTAATGGCGAGTTCTGCTCCTAAAAATCCAGTGACCCCACCCGCAGCGCTGCGGGTGGGCGGCGCGTTTTTGGTCGTCGCTTTCGTGCTGGTCCTCTTCGCCCTGGTCTCCGTCTTTAGCGATGGATGGGGCGCACCTTTTGTCTGGACATACAGTAACCTCGCGATCATTATCGCGGCGGTGATGGTGGGTGCCTTCAGCACGATGAGTAAAGAGCATGCCGGAAGCCGCGCGCAGATCATCGCCCTAGCGGTGGCGGTGGCCTTGATTATCGCTAGCCGCTTTCTGCCGCAGCACGATCTCCTGATTCAGCAGCAGTATTGGCTGCTCTTTTATGCTGGTATGTCCGCCATCTGCGCGTTGATCTTGCGGCGCAGCGTCATGGCGACCTCCTAAGCGGGCCTATAAATAAGCAATGCCACGTGTAGAACCACGTGGCATTTTGTTTATCTAATGAGCTGCTAGTTTATTTCCTTCCATGGCAGGTTAGAGCCTACGGCCTCAGAGATATTGCTTAGGCCATGGGCGCGAATCTGCTTGGCGATGCCCCTGTGAATGTCCCTAATCCAGTCCGGCCCGCCGTAAATGAGCCCGGTATAGCCCTGGAGGAGGCTGGCACCGGCGGCAATCCGCTCCCACGCTTGCTCCGGGGTGGTAATGCCGCCGACGGAAATGAGGACAAGCTGCGAGCCCACGCGTGCGTTCAGGCGGCGGAGTACCTCTAAGGAGCGCTCGGCCACGGGTGGGCCGGAAATTCCACCGGCGCCAAGGGCTTCTACCTCCGCGCGGGGAGTGTTAAGCCCCTCCCGGGAGATGGTGGTATTGGTTGCGACGATGCCGGCGAGGCCTAATTCTACGGCGAGATCGGCGACGGCGTCGACATCGGCATCCGAAAGGTCCGGCGCGATTTTGACCATGACGGGGACATCGGTGGATTCTTGCACGGCGCGCAGGATGGGGCGAAGCGATTCGACCGCCTGTAGGTCCCGCAACCCAGGGGTATTGGGGGAAGAGACATTGACCACTAGGTAGTCCGCCAGGCCGCCTAAGACGGAAGCGGAACGGCGGTAATCATCCACGGCGCGTTCGGCCGGGGTGACCTTGGTTTTGCCGATATTAATCCCGATGACGTCGTTGTACCGGCGCTTGCGCAGGTTCTCTGCCACGGCGGCCGCGCCCTCATTATTAAAACCCATCCGGTTTAAGATGGCGGCATCTTCTTTGAGGCGGAAGAGGCGGGGAGTCGGGTTGCCCGGCTGAGCCTGCGCCGTGACGGTGCCCAGTTCGGCATAGCCGAAACCAAGCGGAGACCAGGCATCGGCAGCCGCGGCATTTTTATCAAAACCGGCCGCAAGGCCGAGCGGGCGCGGGAACGTGATCCCGCACACGTCTTGTTTCAAGACCGGATCGTTGACCGGCAGGACGCGGCCGAGCGCGCGATTGGCGGGCCCTGCCAAGTGCAGGCCGTGCAGCCCAGAATTGATAATGCCGTGGATGCGCTCGGGGCTGAGGCGAAACATTCCGCGCAGCGCCAGCTGATAGGCGCCTTTGCGCAGCGAATCTAAGGTCGAAACCATGGATTAAGACTCCTTTGCCTTTGTCAGGTGTGGATCCGCCACGAACTGCAGCCCCTGGCCGGATGCGGAGGCAACCACGATGGTGCCATTGGAAAGGGCGGTCATATTTTGGGCATCGGCAAGCGTGGCAAAGTCGCCGCGGGATTCGGGAACGCCCTTGTCAATGGAATAGGCGTGCGCGATGTTGTTATCGGTGGTGGTAACCCACGCGAGCTCGCGCGAATCATCCCAGGCCACCGCCCAGGGGGTGCCATCGACCACGCCGTATTGGTGCAGGCGGACGACGTCATCGGAGGTGTAGACCGCAATCCGGCCGCCCTCGGTATCGGAGGCGAGCACGACGCCGTTATTACCCACCGCAATTTGGCCGACACCCTGGCCGGCGCGCAACCGGCCGCCGGCGCGGTCATTGGGCCAATCGATATTTTGGATGGTGGAATCCGAACGCTGAATGCGCACAATCCCGTCATCGCCGTCCGCATTGGGAACGGCGAGCATCTGGTCCGAGCCGGCCTCGACGGAGATTTCGCCGTCCCGCGTGCCATCCTTGTACCGGCCGACCACAGCGGAGTCGTCAGCGGTGACAAAGACCTCGCCGGTCGAAATCTGGGTAGCGGCGGTGACCTGGAAGTCCTCCTCCATCTTGATTTCTTCCGGTGATTCCGGCACAGAAGGATCGATGAGCAGGACCTCGTCCGGGCAGGCCAGGACGAATCCAGACTCAGAAGAGCTTAAATCGCCGCAGGTGGAATCGATATCGATGCTCTTGGCCTTCTTGGTGGCAAAGTCATCCTGGCCACCAATGCGCACTTGGTTCGCGGTGCGAACGGCAACCGTATCTTTCACCGCGGCCAGATCCGTGATGTCTTCATCGAAGTCGATGACCGTGCCGGCTGGATCGGTGTCGCTCGGAGAAGCGGCCGGGGTGGCATTGCCCTTCACTGCGGTTTCGGGATCACCGCCTACGCCCACGGTGGAATCGCAGGCGGCCAGCGCAGCAGTGGAGAGTGCTAGCAAGCTGGATAGTACGAGTGTGGAGCGGGATCGTGATTTCACGGATACTTATCCTAACAGCGCGCGTTGCGATTTCCCGAAGCCGTGCGCGGCGGTAGTGTATGGCGGGTGATTTCTGATACCGCGACCGAAGCAGTTTCTTGGGCACAAGTTATCGTCTTATCCATTGTGCAGGGGCTTACGGAGTTTCTCCCGGTAAGCTCCTCGGGGCACCTGCGGATTGTTTCCGAGCTCTTTTGGGGCAACGATGCCGGTGCTTCCTTTACGGCTGTCATCCAGCTCGGCACCGAGCTTGCCGTGCTGGTCTATTTCGCCCCAATGATTTGGCAAATTCTCTCCGGATGGCTCCGCGGGTGGACCAATCCCGCCTCGCGCGGGCAGGACTGGCGCATGGGCTGGATGGTCATCGCCGGTTCCATTCCCATCGGCGTTATTGGGTTGGTTTTTGAAGATGCCATCCGCGGGGCGCTGCGCAACCTGTGGATCACCGCTGCGATGCTGATCCTCTTCTCCTTCGTCTTCATCGCCGCAGAGCGCGTGGGTTCCAAAAAGCGCGGTTTTGAGGAGCTGACGATGAAAGATGCCATCATCATGGGCCTGTGCCAATGCTTGGCGCTGATCCCTGGCGTTTCGCGTTCGGGCGGCACCATTTCCGGTGGTCTTTTCTTGGGCCTCGACCGAGAGGTGGCCACGCGCTTTAGCTTCCTCTTGGCCATTCCGGCGGTGCTGGCGTCCGGGCTTTTTTCGCTTCCCGATGCCTTCGCGCCCGAGGCCGGCCAAGCCGCGTCCGGCATGCAGTTGCTCGTCGGCACCGGAATTGCCTTCGCCTTGGGCTACGCCTCGATTGCGTGGTTGTTGAACTTCGTGGGCAACCACTCCTTTGCATGGTTCGCGGCCTACCGCATCCCAGTGGGCATCCTCGTGATGATTCTGCTGGCCTTGGGAGTCCTACAGCCCATTTAAATCACCCCATAAGTTCGCGTTAGGATAGGTGCCATGCATTCTTGGCCAACACCTTCTTATAGTCGCGTCCCAGGTGATGCGGCGCAGCTCTATCTCTACGACTCCGCGAATCAAACCAAGGCCCCCGTGCAGGTAAATGGGGATACCGCCACCATGTACGTGTGCGGCATTACCCCGTATGATTCGACCCACTTGGGCCACGCAGCCACCTACCTCACCTTCGACCTGATTTACCGGCAGTTCCTGGACGCTGGCAAGAAGGTCCATTACGCGCAAAATATCACCGACGTCGATGACCCACTCTTTGAGCGCGCGGAGCGCGACGGCGTTGATTGGCGCGAACTCGGAACCTCCCAGATCGACCTTTTCCGCTCCGATATGGAGCTTTTATCGGTCATCCCGCCGCAGCACTTCATCGGCGCCATGGAAGCAGTCGATGAGATCGTGGACATGGTGCAAAAACTATTGGATAACGGCGCCGCTTACGTGGTCGATGACCCTGAGTACCCCGATGTGTATGCCTCCATCGATGCCACCGAGGAATTTGGCTACGAATCCAATTACTCGATGGAACAGATGCAGGAATTTTTTGCCGAGCGCGGCGGCGACCCCGACCGCCCGGGCAAGAAGCACCCCATGGATGCCCTGATTTGGCGCGCCCACCGCGAAGGCGAACCGGCGTGGGAGTCTCTCTTCGGTCCAGGCCGCCCCGGCTGGCACATCGAGTGCTCTGCCATCGCCACCAACTACTTGGGCAGCACCTTTGATATCCAAGGCGGCGGCAGCGATCTGAAGTTCCCGCACCACGAATTTTCCGCCGCGCATGCAGAGGCCGCCTTGGGCGTAGACCGCATGGCGCAGTTCTACGTCCACACCGGAATGATCGGCCTCGACGGCGTGAAAATGTCCAAGTCCCTGGGCAACCTGGTCTTCGTACACAAGCTCGTGGAACAGGGCGAAGATCCCTCCGCCATCCGCCTTGGCGTATTCTCCGGTCATTACCGCGCTGAGCGGGACTGGTCCGATGAGGTGCTCGACCAAGCCAAGACCCGCCTGGCCACGTGGCGCTCTGCCCTGGAAAGCCCTGGGTCCCTGTCGGCTGCAGAAGGTGCAGTAGCGGGGCTTCGCCAAGCGCTTGCCGATGACCTCGATACCCCCGCCGCGCTGCGCGCCATCGACGATTGGGCAGGCAGTAACCGGGGTGAAGACGAGGAAGGTGCTGCGGAGTTAGTGCGTACAGCACTTAATTCGCTGCTCGGCGTGCAGGCCTAGCCAACTTAGGGCAATATCGACAGCATGAGCATTCGCGCAGATTTCCAACCCACCGTTGATGAGTTCATTGCTGATCTGAAGTCCTTTGCCACCGGCGATTACCTCAAGGATGAGGAAAAAGAGTTCTGGGAGGCGCCGTTTAACGCCGCGGTTCTCCCAGAGCTCAAGGGCCACCTCGAGCAGATGCTGGACGGGCTAGACGGGCTGCCGGATGATCCTGATGGCGGCCAGCTCGCCGCGGTGCTGAATAAGACAGTTAAAAAACTCGCGACCTTCAATCGCAAGCAACACGATGCCGTGGTGGAGCCGGAGGAAAAGGAAGAAATCGCCGAGTTGATGTACAACGCCTCCGCGGCTGCCGGCGCCGATGATGAGGCGCTGTCACAGATCCCGGAGTTGGACTTCTAAGCCTCTTTACGGCGCCAGCCCACTGTGGGTAGATTCCTAAGGTGAAGTTGATCGATCACCGCGCAGCGCGAATTTCTCCCTCGCTGAGCTTTAGTTCTATGCCGGAAAAGCCGGTGGAGTGTGTATGACCACAGTGAGTAATTTCCAGCTTTTGTCCCGTCCAGCGGCGATTTTCTGGGACATGGACGGCACCTTAACCAACTCGGAGCCCCTGTGGGGCGAGGCAACGTACTATCTTTCAGAAGTGCTGGGAAAACGCCTTACCCCCAGCCAACGTCTGGAGACGGTGGGGGCTACTTTTACGACGACGTTGCGCATTTGCGCCGACAACGCTGGGGTTGTCTTGGGCCAAGGCGATGTCGAGGCCTACCGGCACAAGATGTTTGATTATATGAAGACTCTTTTTGCCGGCCGCCTCGAAATTTTTCCCGGCATCCCTGAGCTTTTAACCTCGCTGCATCAGGATGGGATGCCGATGATGGTTACGACGAATACGGACCGCGACGTTGCGGACGCCGCCATTGCGGTCATCGGCAGCGAGTATTTTGTAGACACTATTTGCGGCGATGAAGTTCCCACCGGCAAGCCTGCCCCAGACATGTACTTGGAAGCGGCTCGGCGCCTGCAGCTTGATCCAGCTCAGTGCCTTGTATTTGAGGATTCCCCAGCTGGTATGCGCGCTGCCGTGGCTGCGGGATGCACCGTTATCGGTTTGCCCGAGGATGAAGGCGTGGAAGTACCGGAAGGTGTAGTGGAGATTTCCCGGTTGCGCGATTCTCGCCACCTCGCAGGCGCACGCCATGTAGATGTCTACGAGTGGTTCCGAGCTATCCAGGAAATGAAATAAAACCCTTCGCATTGACTGCTTACCTGTGGAACAATGGGTAGCTGTGAAGGATTTTGAGACACTTTTTGCTGAGCTACTAAACAAAGCAGACCGGAAGCCAGAGGGCTCTGGGACCGTCCAGGCGCTGGAAGAAGGCGCCCATCATATTGGCAAAAAGATCATCGAAGAGGCGGGCGAAGTATGGATCGCCGCCGAATACCAGTCCGATGAGGAACTGGCGGAAGAAATGTCGCAGCTTATCTATTGGATGCAGGTCATGATGATCAAGCGCGGCCTGCGCCCTGAAGATATTTATAAATACCTATAACTTGTTGCCACCTTTGGTGGAGCAAAATTCCTGGAGGACAGCATGATCAAAATTGCAGTACCAAATAAAGGTTCCTTATCAGAAGCGGCTTTAGAAATACTTGGTGAGGCCGGTTATAAGGGCCGTGGCCACTCCAAAACCTTGAACGTGGTGGATCTGGATAACGGGGTGGAGTTCTTCTTCCTCCGCCCGAAGGACATCGCGATCTATGTTGCCCGCGGCGTGCTCGACCTAGGGATTACAGGGCGCGATTTAGCGCTCGATTCCAACGCGCAATTTAAAGAGGTCCTCTCACTTGGCTTCGGTGACTCAACATTTCGCTACGCCGCACCCCAAGGAAAGGGGTGGGATATCTCTCACCTGGAAGGCAAGCGTGTGGCAACGTCGTACCCGAATTTGGTCCGCCAGGACTTGGCGGAGAAGGGGATTTCCGCCGATGTGATCCGCCTAGACGGGGCGGTGGAAATATCCATCCACTTAGGCGTAGCCGATGTCATTGCTGATGTCGTGTCAACTGGTACTACGTTGCGACAGCAGGGCTTGGCACCCTTTGGCGAGCCCATCGTAACCTCGGAGGCCGTGGTTATTAAGCGCCACGATGCAGAGGTGACGCCGGAAGAGCAGGTTGTCTTGGGTCGCATTCAAGGAATTTTGCACGCACGCACCTACCTCATGATCGACTACAACATCGCGGAAGAAAATCTGGACAAAGCGGCTGGTGTTACTCCAGGCCTGACTGGACCAACGGTCTCACCGTTGGCGCGGCAAGACTGGGTGGCGGTGCGTGCGATGGTTCCGCAAAAAGAAGCCAACCAGATTATGGATCGACTTTCCCAACTCGGTGCGGAGGCCATTTTGGCTTCCGATCTCCGCATTGCCCGCTTTTAGGGGGAGTATTAAATTCTTGGTCGTCCCAACTGGGGCGAAACGTGGCTACCATTGGCGCTTGAGAACATTTACTCGGACATCATTCTCGACAGGCAAAGGAGCCGCGCCATCATGGCAAAGTCGTCTAAGAAAGAAGAAAAAGACACTAAGTCTGCTGCAAAGGAAGGGCAGGAAAAGCAGGAGGATAAGACCACTCATTCTGCACAGAAAAAGGTAGCTGAGCAGAAGCAGCCAAAGACGTCGAGCAAGAGCACTCGTACGGAGACCGACCTGATCGGTGACTTGGAAATTCCTGCTGATGCCTACTTTGGTGTCCACACCGTCCGCGCGATGGATAACTTCCAGATTTCCTACGTGACCATTAACACCATTCCGCACTTCATCCGCGGCATGGTGCAGGTCAAGAAGGCCGCTGCGATGGCCAACCGTCGCCTGCACGTGCTTCCAAAGAAGAAGGCAGAGGCCATCATCTGGGCTTGTGACCAGATTTTGGACGAGGGCCGCTGCATGGACCAGTTCCCGCTCGATGTATTCCAAGGCGGCGCCGGCACCTCGTTGAACATGAACACCAATGAGGTCGTTGCCAACCTCGCCCTTGAGCACTTGGGGGAGGAGAAGGGCTCCTACGACATCATCAACCCCAACGACGATGTCAACATGTCCCAGTCCACTAACGATGCTTACCCAACTGGCTTCCGTTTGGGCCTTTACGCTGCCATCGATGACCTCGTCGTGCGTATCGACAGCCTACGTTCCGCATTCCAGAACAAAGGCAATGAGTTCCAAGACATCCTGAAGATGGGCCGCACCCAGCTTCAGGATGCCGTCCCCATGACCTTGGGCGATGAATTCAAGGGCTTTGCCAATAACCTTAATGAGGAGCAGGCCGTTCTGCGCGATGCACAGAGCCGCTTGCTGCAGATCAACCTCGGCGCCACCGCCATCGGCACCGGCGTTAACACCCCAGCCGGCTACCGTCACCAGGTAACCGCCGCTTTGTCTGAAGTCACCGGCTTGGAGATGAAGACTGCAAGCGACCTAATCGAGGCCACCTCTGACTGCGGTGCCTACGTATTCTTGCACTCCGCCATCAAGCGCACCGCCATGAAGCTGTCCAAGATCTGTAACGACTTGCGCCTGCTGTCCTCTGGCCCACGCGCCGGCCTTGGCGAGATCAACCTGCCGGCCCGCCAGGCAGGTTCCTCCATCATGCCGGGTAAGGTCAACCCGGTTATCCCAGAGGTTGTCAACCAGACTTGCTTCAAGGTCTTCGGCAATGACCACGTCGTGACCATGGCCGCAGAGGCTGGCCAGCTGCAGCTCAACGTGATGGAGCCGGTCATCGGTGAGGCGCTGTTCCAGTCCATCCGCATCATGGGCAACGCGGTCGATGCGCTGCGCGAAAAGTGCGTCACCGGCATTACCGCTAACGCCGATGTATGCCGTCGGTACGTGGAGAACTCCATCGGTATCGTCACCTACCTGAACCCATTCATTGGCCACCACAACGGTGACGAGATTGCCAAGGAATCCCTCAAGACCGGCAAGGGCGTCAAGGAACTCGTCTTGGAGAAGGGCCTTCTGGATGAGGCAACGCTGAACAAGGTGCTGTCGGTAGAAAACCTCATGCACCCAGAATTCCGCGGCCAGCTTTTCTTGGACGAAAACTAAGTAAAGCTCGCGAGTCATAACGCAATATTCCGCACACACCGTGCTCACTCTTCCCGTGGAAAGCGGGAGGGGAGTCCTTCACGGTGTGTGCGGTCTCTTTCATCTATGCCCGAATTGGTGTTTCCCGTTTCCATAGCGCAGTGGCATGGAAATATACCGAACGGTTTATAACGCGAGATAGAACACATGTGGGAACCGACACAAACGGGCATATTGTGTCAATAAAACAACACATTCAGGGCAAAATAGAAGTGTAAGGGTGGTCCACGACCGGCAGGCTAAGGCGGGTCCACCACGTGTAGTTGAGAACGTGTGGAGTGTATCCATGGTTATTGTTCATATTGTCATCGTTCTCGCGGCCATTATCTTGGGTGCGAGAATTGGGTCCATAGGCATCGGCATGGCCGGTGGCCTGGGCGTTCTCCTTTTGGGTGTTGCGGGAGTTCCCGTAACTAGGGAAGACATTCCGTTCGACGTCATCGCCATCATCATGACGGTGATCGCGGCCATCGCCGCCATGCAAAAAGCTGGTGGCATGGACTATTTGGTTCACGTGGCCGAGAAATTCCTGCGCAAAAACCCTAAGAAAATTACGTACTACGCACCCATCGTGACCTGGCTGATGACGGTCTTGGCCGGTACCGGACACACCTCCTTTTCCACGCTGCCGGTGATCGTTGAGGTGGCCAAGGAGGGCAAGGTCCGCCCGTCGCGCCCGCTATCTATCGCGGTCGTCGCCGCGCAGCTGGGTATCTGTGCCTCGCCAATTTCGGCCGCGGTTGTCATCCTGGCTGGCCTGCTTGAGCCCATGGGCGTGGGGTACCTCCAGGTCCTCGGCGTGCTCATTCCAGCTACCTTCCTGTCCATCTTCCCCGCAGCGTGGCTGGCCAATAGGTTTGGCAAGGAACTGGAAGATGATCCAATCTACCAAGAGCGCAAGGCGCAGGGCCTGGTCAAAGAGCCGATTGGTGCTAGCAAATATGAGCCAAAGGAAGGCGCTAAGTCTTCCGTCGTTATCTTCCTTATCGCCATCGTTATCGTCATGGCGTGGGCGACCATTTCTTCAGAGCAGGTTGGCCTTATTACGGATCCCACGTTGCCGCGCAATGAGGCGATTATGACCGTGATGCTTTCGGCCGCGACGATCATCGTTCTGAAGACCAAGGTTCCGGCCGCTGACGTCCTGAATACCCCGGTATTTAAATCGGGTATGTCCGCCTGCATCTGTGTGCTGGGTGTCGCGTGGTTGGGAACCACCCTCATTAACCACTACTTGGACGATATTCAAGCCTTGGCTGGCGACGTCATTGAAGCTTCGCCATGGTTGCTGGCAGTGGTGCTCTTCTTCGCCGCAGCCCTGCTGTACTCGCAGGCCGCCACCACCAAGGCACTCATGCCCGCCGCCTTGGCGCTGGGAGTAAGCCCGGTTACCGCCGTGGCCGCATTCCCTGCAGTATCTGCCCTGTTTATCCTGCCTACGTACCCAACGTTGCTGGCGGCGGTGGAAATGGATGATACGGGCACGACCAAGATCGGCAAGGCAGTATTCAACCACCCATTCCTTATCCCTGGCGTGGTCAGCATTGTCGGTTCTGTGCTCCTGGGCTACGCACTCGGCGCGGTAATCATCTAGCGAGCCCTTCAATTCGCATTCCCAGTGGCGTCTTCTCCGCGGAGAGGGCGCCACTTTTATGTGACCGCCTCACCAGAAAAATGTTGTGTCTCACACTTGATACCCCATGCGACTTGGCTTATGCCAGAAATCGGTAGGGTAGGTGCTATGACTACGCAGCCATCCGATGTTGAAATCGCACAAGCCCATACCCTGCAGCCAATTGCGGAGATCGCAGCCAAAGCAGGTATCCCTGAAGATGCAGTAATTCCCTTTGGTTCCACGAAAGCCAAGGTGGATATCACCAAGGTAGACTACGCCAAAGACAAGCGCGGCAAGCTCGTGCTGGTGACAGGAGTCTCACCAACACCTGCCGGCGAAGGTAAATCCACGGTGCTTATCGGCTTGACCGATGCGCTGGACCAGATTGGGAAGAAGGCCATCGTAGCTCTGCGCGAGCCATCCCAGGGCCCAGTAATGGGCATCAAGGGCGGTGCCGCGGGCGGCGGCTACGCCCAGATTGTGCCGATGGAAGATATCAACCTGCACTTCACCGGTGACTTCCACGCCATTGCCGCGGCAACGAATACGCTCGCGGCCATCATCGACAATCACATTCACCAGGGCAATCAGCTGGGCATCGATCCGCGCCGCGTGACGTGGCAGCGCTGCGTCGACGTGAACGACCGCGCACTGCGCAATGTGGTCACCGGGCTCGGCGGCCCTGCGCACGGCGTGCCGGCAGAAACCGGCTTTACCATTACGGCCGCCTCTGAAATCATGGCCATTTTGTGCTTGGCGACGAGCCTCGATGACCTCAAGCAGCGCTTGGGCAATATCACCGTCGGCTTTACCTATGACCAGCGTCCAGTGACCGCGCGCGAGCTCGATGCGGAAGGCGCGCTGACCGCGCTGATGCGCGATGCCTTGAACCCGAACCTCGTGCAAACTCTCGGCGGGGTTCCCGCACTCGTCCACGGTGGCCCCTTCGCCAATATCGCGCACGGCTGCAATTCCTTGCTGGCGACCCAGACCGCGCTGCAGTTCGGCGATATCGTGCTGTCCGAAGCCGGCTTCGGTGCGGATCTTGGCGGCGAGAAGTTTATGGATATCAAGTCCCGCTTTGGTGACCTGGACGTGGCCGGCGCGGTGGTCGTGGCGACGATTCGCTCGCAGAAGTACAACGGGGGCGTTGCCAAGGACAAGCTCACCGAGGAAAACCTTGAGGCGCTCCAGAAGGGCATCGTCAACCTTGAGCGCCACGTAGAAAACCTGCGCAAGTTTGGAATTAAGCCCGTCGTCGCGCTGAACCTCTTCTGGTCTGATACGGAGGCAGAGCGCCAGCTCATGCGCGATTGGGCTAAGGACTTCGGCGTGGCCCTGGAAGAGGCCAACGTCTGGGCCGAAGGCGGCGCGGGAGCGACGAAGCTGGCCGAGACCCTGTTGGAGAACCTCGAGGGCGGCGCGCAGCAGCTCTACGATCCAGAAGAAGGCATCGAGGCCTCCATCGAGACCATCGCCCGCGAGATCTACCGCGCAGACCGCGTGGAATACGGCTCCAAGGCTGTGAAGGACTTGCAGTACATCAAGGACAATGGCTGGGATAAACTGCCCGTAGTCATTTCCAAGACGCAGTATTCCTTCTCCGATGAAGCAACGGCATTGGGTGCCCCGGAAGGACACACACTGCACGTGCGCGAGCTGCTGCCGCGCACCGGTTCCGGGTTCATCGTGGTGCTGACCGGCAACGTGATGACCATGCCGGGTCTGCCTAAGAAGCCGGCGGCCAATAATATCGACGTCGCCGCCGATGGCACGGTATCCGGACTGTTCTAAAAGGATTTAATCCGCCGCGGAGCCCGGCCACCCCGGGTACTCCGGTGGCGTGCCGCCAAATTCGGGGCAGATCGCCTGATGCGCGCACCAATCACAGAGCTTGGAGCGCTTCGGGCGAAAATCCCCGGCGCGCCCATCGGCCTCAATCTTGGCCCACAGCTGGCCTAGATCGCGCTCGAAGTATTCGAGTTCTTCCTGGGTGGGGGCTAAAAACATCGAGTCCAGCACCTTTAAATACATCAGCCGCAGCTGGTGGGGGATGGTGCCCAGCAGGCGCCAGTACACCAAGGCGTAAAAGCGCATCTGGAATTGGGCGCTCTGGGAAAACCGCGGTGCTGGCTTCTTTCCCGTCTTATAATCCACGACGCGCACCTCGCCGGTGGGGGCGCGGTCCACGCGGTCAATAAACCCGCGCACGGGCACGCCGTTGGGCAGGACCGTATTGACATACATCTCGGTTTCTTGGCAGTCGAAGCCCTGCGGGTTCTCCATCTGGAAATAGCCCTTGAGCAGCTCACGGGCGGCGACGAAGAAGTCATACGTTTCTTCTTCGGGCACGAGCTCGAGCAGTTCAGCGTCCTTTTCTGTCATCGCGGCCCAGCTTGGTTTAATCATCTTTACCGCTGCCGGGTAGGTGCGCTCTTCGCGCGGAAGCTTATGCGTTTCTTCTAAAACCGCGTGGACCAGGGTTCCCTTAACTTGGGCGATGGTCTTGGGCTCGGGAATCTTGTCGATGGCCCGGAAACGGTAGAGCAGCGGGCACTGCTGGTAGTCGGAGGCGCGCGAAGGCGACAGGGCAAGGGGACGGGGGCGGGAGTGAGGAGTAGATGGAGTAGCCATGGTGTATCTAGCCTATCGCCGATAGTTTCGTGGCAAGCTAGAAGGTATGAGTTATACCGATAAGTTCCTTGATTTCTTGGCGGCCTCGCCGTCGTCGTACCACGCCGCGCATGAGGTAGCGCGCCAGCTGCAAGAATCTGACTTCCAGGTTCAGGATGAGCGCGAGGACTGGTCGGCCGCACCGGGCGGGCACGTCATGGTGCGCGGCGGCGCGGTTGCCGCGTGGTACGTGCCGGAAGGTGCCGATAAGAACTCCGGTTTCCGCATCGTTGGCTCACATACTGATTCGCCGGGGCTGGCGCTCAAACCCACGCCCGATTTTTCCGCTGCGGGCTGGCAGCAGGTAGCGGTGGAAATCTACGGCGGCGCCTTGCTGCACACGTGGTTCGATCGCGAACTGACCGTCGCCGGCCAAGTGGTGACCACGGATGGGCGCCAGCACCTCGTGAATACGGGCCCGGTCCTGCGACTTCCTTCGCTGGCCATTCACTTGTACCGCAAGGATGAGTTTAAGCCGGACCGCCAAAAGCACATGCAGCCGGTGTTGACGGTTGGCGATGAAGAGGCGTCGATCCTGCAGGTGGTGGGGGAGCAGGCGGGCATCGCCAAGCAGGATATTGCTTCCTTCAACCTGATTACCGCCGATGCCGCCCGGGGTGCCGTCTTTGGTGCGGGCGAAAAGTTTATCGCGGCTGGCCGCATGGATAACCTATCTTCGGTGCACGCCTCGCTGGAGGCCATGCAGCGTGCGGCGCAGGACTATGACGGCTCCGATATTTTGGTCATGATGGCCTTTGACCATGAGGAAGTGGGCTCGAGCTCCCGCTATGGTGCCGCCGGGCCGATCCTGCAGGATGTGCTGACCCGCACCGCCCGCGCTCTGGGGGCCAATGAGGAAGAGCGTTTCCAGATGTTCGCGCGTTCTAGCTGCGTGTCTGCCGATGCCGCGCACTCGGTGCACCCCAATTACGCGGATAAGCACGATCCCACCCACCAGCCGATCATTGGGCAGGGCCCAGTGACCAAGATCAACGGTAACCAGCGCTACGCCTCCGATGCACAGACGATTGCGCTGTGGGAGACCGCGTGTGCCAAGGCTGGGGTTCCGGTGCAGCGTTTCGTGGGCAATAACGATGTGCCGTGCGGCTCGACCATCGGCCCGATTACCGCAACGCGGTTGGGCATCGACACCGTCGACGTGGGCGTGCCGATGCTTTCCATGCACTCCGCGCGCGAGATGGTGGGCGAGCAGGACCAAATATGGCTCTCGCGGGCTCTTGAGGCATACTTGAAGGGTTAGTACCCACAACCTCGAGGAGTTTTGCGGCATGGCTTATTCTGGCCCCTTTTCCTATGGCGACCGCGTGCAGCTGACGGACGCCAAGCGGCGCCACTACACGGTCATTTTGAAAGAAGGAGGCCAGTTCCATTCCCATAAAGGCATAATCAACCACGATGACATCGTGGGGATGGATGAAGGTTCCGTCATCGAGTCCACCTTGGGCTCGTCCTTCCTGCTCTTCCGCCACCTCATGGTGGATCACGTCCTCTCGATGCCGCGGGGCGCCGCCGTTATTTATCCCAAGGACGCCGCGCAAATCTTGGTCGAGGGCGATATTTTCATGGGCGCCCGCGTGCTGGAGGCTGGTGCGGGCTCCGGCGCCTTGTCGATGTCCCTCCTGCGCGCCGTGGGCCCCGAAGGCCACGTCTATTCCTACGAGATCCGCGACGATCACTTGGAGTACGCGGTCGATAACGTCGAGGAATACTTTGGCGCCCGCCCCGAGTGGTGGTCGCCGCGCCTGGGGGATCTTGGCGATGTCACCGCAGAGGACCTCGGCGGCCCTGTAGACCGCATCATCTTGGACATGCTGGAGCCATGGGAGAACCTGGAAACTGTGCGCGATCTGTTGATCCCCGGCGGGGTGTTTATGACCTATGTGGCTACCGTCCCGCAGTTGATGAAGGTCATGGAGGGAATCCGCGAGCTACAGTGCTTTACCGAGCCGAAGGCGTGGGAATCCCTGGTGCGCGAGTGGAAGGTAGAAGGCCTAGCCACCCGCCCGGAGCACCGCATGAATGCGCACACTGCCTTCCTCATTTGGACTAGGCGGCTTGCCGATGGCGTGACCCCGCCGCGCCCCCAGCGCCGGGCCCGTAAATAGCGCGGGCTGACTGCGCGCGCACCGCGGGTACGGCGTTTTTAAGTACACGGGTGTAATTAATTGCTAAAGTGGCCTCGCTCATACCTTTTCGCGCGTTAAAGTGGTGAGCATGGATGAAGCCACGGATAATAAGCGGCAACTCAGCCAGCTTGCTGCGCGCAACCAAAAGCTGGTGGAGCTATTACAGAAATCGCGCGCCGAGCTCGAGCAGTTATTTGCTGAGGTCAATGCGCTTGCAGAACCCGCCTCTACTTATGGGGTCTTTTTGGCCTACTCGCCGCACCAAAGCGAGGTGGGCACCACCGCGGAGGTCTATACCAACGGCCGCGTCATGCAGCTCAAGGTCTCTCCCAACGTGGAGCCGGGCAGCCTGCAGGTGGGCCAACAGGTCCGGCTGGGCGATGGCTTCGTGGTCGTCGAAGGCTGCGCTCCTACGAGGACTGGCGAGCTTGCCACCGTGGTCGAGCGCTTGGACCAGCGCCGCGCCGTCGTGGCTAATTCTGCGGGGGATAACCGCGTTGTTCTGCTCGCACAGGCGCTGCAAGAAAGCGTGCGCGCGGGCGAGGTAGTACTGCTGGATACAAAGGCTTCCGTGGCCGTGGAAAAGGTCGATCAAGCAGAGGTTTCCCAGCTTTCGCTGGAAGAGGTACCCGATGTGCGCTACGAGGACATCGGTGGCTTGGACGAGCAGATTTCCCAGATCCGCGATTCCGTCGAGTTGCCCTTTATCCATCCCGAGCTCTACCGGCAGTATGGCTTGCAGCCGCCCAAGGGTGTGTTGCTTTATGGCCCACCCGGCTGCGGAAAGACGCTCATTGCTAAGGCCGTGGCGAACTCCCTGTCTACCCAGATGGGGGGAGACGGATCCAGCTACTTCCTCAATGTTAAGGGCCCAGAGCTGCTGAATAAGTACGTCGGTGAGACCGAACGCCGCATTCGGCTGATCTTTGAACGCGCCCGCGAGCTTGCCCAGGCCAGCGCGGATCGCCCCGTGGTCATCTTCTTTGATGAGATGGAATCTATTTTCCGCACCCGTGGATCCGGGGTTTCCTCCGATATGGAAACCACCGTTGTTCCGCAGCTACTGACGGAGCTCGATGGCGTGGAGGGCCTCAGCAATGTGGTCATCATCGGCGCCACCAATAGGGAAGAGCTCATTGACCCCGCCATCATGCGCCCGGGCCGGCTGGATATGAAGGTGCGCATCAATCGGCCTACCAAGCGCGGCGCGCGCGAGATTTTCGCCCGCCACTTCGATCCATCCATTCCACACGAGGGCGATATCGACGAGCTTATCGGCGATGCCGTGGATGAGCTCTATAGCGATAGGCCTTTTGCGCAGCTGCACTTTAGCAATGGGCAGCGCCAGGTCCTGCACTACCGCGATTTCGTTTCCGGCGCGATGATCGCCAATATCCTGGCCCGGGCAAAGAAGCTGGCCATCAAGGAGGCGTTATCGCACCACGGTGCGCAGCGCGCCGCGGAGGAAGGCGATGGGGGCGTTAAAGGGGGCATCGGCAAGCAGCATCTGCGCACCGCCATCGCCGCCGAGCAGGAAGAATCGGAATACATGCCCACCTCGACCAACCCCGAGGAATGGAGCAAGATCGTTTCCGCGGATCACGGCGGATCGCGTGTGACCAGTGTGGAACTTTTGAGTGGAAGGAGCTGTACGTGGCCCGTGTGCTAGGAACAGAAACGGAATACGGTATTTCTACGCCGGACTCGCCGGAGCATTCCCCAATCATTACCTCGACCCATGCAGTGGTGGCCTATGCCGCGCTGTATACGGGGGCGCGTTCGCGCTGGGATTTTGCGGAAGAACACCCCTTGCGGGATTCGCGTGGTTTCGATCTCAAGCGCTACGATACGGTGCCCGTGGTAGACCCCAATGCGGTTGGTGTGGCCAATGTTGTCACCCCGAGCGGGGCGCGGTTCTATGTGGACCATGCCCATCCCGAGTATTCCGCTCCGGAGTGCACGAATGCGTGGGACGCGACGCTCTATGACGCCGCCGGCGATCACACGTTGCTGCAGGCCCGGGATGCTGTGGCGGAGCTGACGGCACAGGGAAACTCCGTCTTGGCGGACCGGCAGCCGTGCCCGCCGCTGCGGTTGTACAAGAATAACGTCGATGGCAAGGGCGCCAGCTACGGTTCGCATGAGAACTATCAGTATGCTCGCAGCACCGATTTTTCGGTCATGGCCCAGGCGCTGATTCCCTTCTTCGTGGCCCGGCAGGTCGTCATTGGTGCTGGGCGCATGGGGCGCGGGGAGTTTGGCGAGGAACCGGGGTTCCAGATTTCCCAGCGCGCGGATTATATTGAGCAGGAAATCTCCCTGGAAACCACCCTCAACCGCGGCATTATCAATACCCGCGACGAGCCCCATGCCATCCACGATGACTTCGGCCGCCTGCACGTCATCATCGGCGATGCGAATATGTCGCAGACCTCGACGCTGCTGAAATTGGGCATGACCTCGCTGGTGCTCGATGCCATTGAGGCCGGCACGGACTTTAGCGATCTGCGCCTTGCCGATGCCGTCGCGGAGGTCCCCCTGGTAAGCCGCGACCTCGAATTGCGCCACCGGCTCACGCTTGCCGATGGCCGCACGCTCACCGCCCTCGAGCTGCTCGCCGAATACCGTCGCCGCCTGCAGCCGGAGACTTCCGCCGACCACAAGGTGCTGGCGGCCTGGGACGAGGCAGTAGAGCTGCTTGCCGATGACCCCCTCAAGGCCGCCCACCTCCTAGATTGGGTGGCCAAGTACCGGTTGATCAAGAGCTACCTCGACCGCGGCATCGCCCCAGATGATCCCAAGCTGCGCCTGATCGACCTGCAATACGCGGAAATCGATCCCGAGAAGTCGCTGCACCATGCGCTGGTGCGCAAGGGGCAGATGCGCCAGCTCTTTACCGCTGAAGACCTACACCACGCTGCGGCCGAGCCGCCCGCCGACACCCGAGCATATTTCCGCGGGCGCATAACGCAGAAATTCGGCGAAGACATCATCGCCGCCAGTTGGCAAAGCCTCACCCTGCGCCGTGGTGCTACGGACGGGCGCTCCCGCAATGGCGTCTGGGCCACCGTGGCCATGGATGATACCCGCGGCCTTACCCGCGCGGACTGCGAAGGCATTATCGAGGGCGCCAGCAGCGTAGAGGAGTTACTTGAAGGGCTTGCTGCCATCGGCATCCAGCCCGAGTATCGTAAGTAATGATCACCTAATATGACGAAAGGATGACACCGTGTCCACTTCGAATCGCCAGGTTTCTAGCAATAATGGGGGAAATGGCCCCGAGTCAGAGGAAGAATTTACCGCTACCCAGCTCAATATCAACACCTCTGGCACCGATGATCTCTTGGATGAGATCGATGGCCTGCTAGAAAATAACGCGGAAGAATTCGTCCGCTCGTACGTCCAAAAGGGCGGACAGTAGGCGTGGAATCCACCCGTCCCGTTTTTGCCCGGCGGATCATGGGCATCGAAACCGAGTACGGCCTGTCCACCGCGACGCCGAAGAGACAGCGGGCATTAAGTCCGGATGAGGTTGCGCGCGTGCTCTTTCGGCCGATCGTGGAAAAGTACGCCTCGTCCAATATCTTTGCCACCAATGCCAGCCGCCTGTACCTCGACGTCGGCTCGCACCCTGAGGTAGCCACCGCCGAATGCGATAGCCTCAGCCAGCTCATCGCCCATGAATGCGCCGGTGACCGCGTGATGAACCGGCTGGCCCTGCAGGCAGAAGACGCTTTGGCCGAAGAAGGAAACGAGCGCGCGGTCTACCTTTTTAAGAACAACGTCGATTCCGCCGGGCACTCCTTTGGCTGCCACGAGAATTACCTCATTAGCCGGCACACGGTGCTCAAAGACCTGGGCGTGGCGCTCTTGCCGTTCTTGATTACCCGCCAACTTATCTGCGGGGCGGGAATGGTACAGCCTGCCAAGGGCGATCACACCGCGCAATTCCTCTTATCCCAGCGCGCCGATCAGGTATGGGAGGGCGTATCGTCCGCGACCACCCGTTCCCGGCCCATCATCAATACCCGCGATGAGCCGCATGGGGATTCCAAGCGCTTCCGCCGCATGCACATCATCGTCGGCGATTCCAATATGGCAGAGCCCACCATCGCACTAAAGGTCGGCTCCACCCTGCTCATGTTAGAGATGCTGGAGGCAGGCTTCGAGCTACCCGAGCTCGAGATCGCAGATCCAATCCACCACATTCGCTCCATTGCGCGCGATGTGACCGGCTCAACGCCGTTGCCGCTTGTTAGCGGGGGAACCATTACAGCCTTGGAGGTCCAGCAGCAGCTTTGCGCGCGGGCCCGCGATTGGCTTGCTCACCGCGAAGACGCCGGCACGCCCACGGCGGAATTGGAGCGCGTCGTTGACCTGTGGGAGCGCATCCTGCGCGCCATCGAGACCGGAGATTTTTCTGGCGTAAACCGCGAGATTGATTGGGTGATCAAGCTCGAGCTGCTCGAGCGCTACCGCTCCCGTTTGGGCGGTGACTGGGCGCACCCGAAGCTTACGCAAGTTGATATGACCTATCACGATATCCGGCCAAGGCGAGGACTGTACGACGTGCTGCTTCGCCGCGGAATGATTGAGCGTTGGATTGAAGATGAAGACATCGAGCGTGCGGTAACCAGCGCACCGCCGACTACGCGCGCGGCTTTGCGCGGAAAGTTCCTGGCTGCAGCAGAAGAATGCGGCGCGCACGTGACCGTGGATTGGACGCGGCTGAAGGTCAACCGCCCAGAACCGCGCACCGAGGAACTGCTCGATCCCTTCGCGTCCACAGATCCGCGCGTTGAGGCATTGCTAGACTATATGCACGATAATCACGCCTAGGGCGTGCACATTGAGCACTGGGGAGAGTAGACAACGTGGTGGCATCACGATCCACGCCGAGCCGGCAGGATGCGGCGGTAGAAAGGCTCACCAACCTATCCTTTGCGCTGCAGGGAGCGGCGAATTCGGGTGGTTCACCGGACCGCTCTGCAGCCTGGATCCGCAGCCACGTCGCAGGTTATAGCGATAAATCCGACGAGGCTTTTACCAAGGCCTTGGCTCGCGATATCGCCACCTTGCAACGCGCCGGAGTCCCCATCGTGCACACCGGTGGGGAAGACGGGGCCTCATACCGCCTCGACCAAAGCAATTACCAGCTCCCGCCGGTGGAATTTTCACCGGAAGAAGCGATGGTGCTTGGCATCGCAGGGGGAGTGGGAACCCCTGGTGGATTGAGCGATTTCTCCCTGTCCGGGTGGACCAAGATCGCCGCCTCGGGCGCTTCTCGCAACCTGGAGGGCGCGCCCGTCTATACCGCGGTCAATGACATCACCCGCCTCGCACCCGAGGTCATCACCTTCGTCCTGGCCGCCGTGCGTAATAAAGTCCGCATTACCTTTGCCTACCGCCCCCATCCGGCAGCAGAGACAGTGCGCCGCACCATGGATCCCTGGGGAGTGGTCAACCACCAAAGCCGCATCTATATCGTTGGCTTCGATGTTGACCGCGCCGCCCCGCGCGTCTTCCGAGCCTTAAGGCTTTCCGATATCAAGCGGTCCCACCAGCCGGCTGAGCATTCCGAGCCGACGGTGGACATCGACAAGCTCGTCAAAGAGGCGCTACAACGCGGCGAAAAGGTGGATGCGACCTTGTATATTCCTGAAGGTCAAGCCCAAGAGCTAGAAAGCGTGGGTAGGCGCACTGCCGAAGGCACCGTAGTGCTGACCGGGGTCCAAAAGGATTGGTTGGTGCGCACCGCCGCAGGCTATGCCCCAGAAGTAAAAGTGCTCGATCCCCCCGAGGTGCGCACTGACATCATTAACCTTTTGCGCGCAGCCGCCAACCACAACGGAGCTGAGTAAACCAATGGCCGATGGATCTCATAAACTGCAAGCGCTCGTCCGGTCGCTGAACCTCATCCCGTACTTCCAAAACCATCCGGATAAAACTCCGATGGAGGCAGCCGCGGATTTGGGGATGGACCCAGGGGAACTGAAAGATGCCGTGGACCGCCTATTTTGCTCTGGGACCGGCCGCAATACCGAAGAGCTCATCGATCTCTCTTTCAGCTACCGCGATGGGGTCACCATCTACAATGACCAAGGCTTGGGGCAAGCATTGCGGCTTACGCCGACTGAGGCGGGCGCGCTCTTACTTACCCTTGAATCCCTCGAGGCTATGCCCGGGCTATTAGATACGCGGGCGATTAAGTCTGCCGCCGCGAAATTGCGTTCCATTATGGATGAACGCACGCTGAGCATCTATGACACGTTATCCACGGTGGACCCGCAAGAATCCGACATCCAGGCAACCTTGAACCGCGGGCTTAATGAAAAACGGCGCATCCGGATGCGCTATTGGAGCGCTTCATCTAATAAGGAAACCGAGCGCCTGGTAGATCCGGCCCGGATTTTTATCGTGGATGCCGAGCCCTATCTCGCGGCGTGGGAAGAAGAAAAGCAGGGGCACAGGACCTTTCGTATTGACCGCATCAAGCATGCCGAGTTGACCGAGGAGACTGCTCATCCGCGCCTTAAAGAGCTGGATTTCGACGCTGCAGCACCCTTTAATTTAGGTACGGCGGATTCCGTGGAATTAATCATTCATGAAGAATTCACCTGGCTTGCAGAATACTACGATATGCAACTAGGCAAGCGATTAGAAAACGGCACCATAGCTGCAACGATGCAGGTGGGGTCCGTTGATTGGCTGGTTCGTTTTGCGCTCGGTCAGGCCGATAGGTTACGCGTTACAGCCCCTCAATCTATTGTGAATCTCATTGCGAAACGCGGAAATGCCGCGTTGAAGGGCTATACTTAAAATTCAGTTACTGCACGCACATGCGTCTTAAAATTGCCTCGCGAATTTTCCCGCGAAGTCAGGGAGCGCGGCGGCCATCTGGCGCAGGCAAAGAAGAACCGAAAGAGGATCTTATGACCTTAGGACCATTGGAAATCGGCCTGATTGTTCTCGTCATCATCTTGCTATTTGGCGCGAAGAAATTGCCGGATCTTGCTCGTTCCATGGGCCGCTCGATGCGCATTTTCAAATCTGAGGTCAATGAAATGCAATCGGAGGACACCAAGCGCTCTGAGACCCAAGCTCAACTGAGCCAGAAGCGCCAGCAGTCCGATGAGGAGTTCTGGAACCGCCCAGATATGCAGCCTGGCCACCAGCAGGGAAACTCTTCCTCCCAGAATTAACGCCTGCCAGCTAAAAAGGCGAACACGCTCTGCCTATGCACTCGTCGGCCGTGTCGGAGACCGGCCCTCAGAAATCGAGTGGGCAGGGTAGTGTTCGCTCTTGTGCGTTGAAAGAGCCAAATTGATGTCCTCACAGTCCAACCCTGCCGGTGAACACGGATCCCGCGTGCGCCGCAAGCGGCGAGGTTTTTCACGCAAGCCCAAGAACCCAACGGGCGAGATGACCTTAGTGCAGCACCTGCAAGAGCTGCGGCGAAGGATCATTATTTCCTTGCTTGCCTTGGTTATCGGCGCGATCATCGGTTTTATTTGGTACCAGCAGGCGCCCTTCCGGATTCCACCGCTGGGAGAAATCCTGCGCGAGCCTTATTGCTCATTGCCGGAAGATAAACGAGCCAACTTCAATAACGATGGCGAATGCCGCTTGCTTGCCACCAGCCCCTTCGAGATGCTCATTTTGCGCCTGAAGGTCGGTGCGTTGGCAGGTACGGTTATTTCGTCCCCAGTCTGGCTCTACCAGGTGTGGGCATTTATCGTGCCAGGCCTGCATAAGAATGAGCGCCGCTACACCTTGAGCTTCGTCGTTGTGGCCGTCTCCCTCTTCCTCGCGGGTGCCATCTTGGCCTACTTCATCTTGTCCGTGGGCTTGGAATTCCTCGTCGGCATTGGCGCTGAGTATCAAACCGCAGCATTAACTGGTGAGCGATACTTCTACTTCCTCTTGGCGCTGTTGCTCATCTTTGGCATCAGCTTCGAGATTCCGCTGTTAATCGTCTCGCTCAATCTCATCGGCGTCTTGGAATATAACCACGTTAAGGATAAGCGCCGCATCGTCATCGTCGTGGTGATGATCTTCGCCGCCTTCGTGACCCCAGGCCAAGATCCCTTCACGATGGTGGTATTGTCCGCCAGCCTGATGCTGCTTATTGAGATTGCCTTCCAGTTCTGCCGCATTCACGACAAGCGCCAGAACCGGCAGCGTCCTGACTGGATGGATCTTGATGATGAATCCGCGTCTGCGCTAGACGAAAGCCCCACTGGTGTGGGCGGGCCCGCGCCTGTCGATGCCCCGTCGGGCGTATATGCCTCGCCTAAGCCTGCGGCAGCTGGGGCGTCATTGCAGACCGTCCGCACGGAAAATCGGGCTTCGGATAGCACTTCCCAACGGGCTGAGGATCGCAAGGGTCCGCAGCGACCTACCGATGAAGGCGGCTTTTTCGACGATGTGCTTTAAGCACGGGTAGCCTTGTGAGATATGACTGAAACTCACCTGGATACCTTCGCCGCCGGCCTCCCATACCCCTTGGATGAGTTCCAGGTGCAGGGGTGTGAGGCGGTAGAAAATGGCCAAGGGGTGCTCGTTTGCGCCCCAACTGGTGCAGGTAAAACCGTCGTTGGCGAGTTCGCCGTTTCTTTGGCCTTAAGCCGCGGCACGAAGTGCTTTTATACCACCCCGATTAAGGCGCTGAGCAACCAGAAATACCACGACCTCGTCGCTGAGCACGGCGAGGATGCCGTCGGTCTGCTTACTGGCGATGTCTCCATTAACGCCGATGCCGAAATCGTCGTCATGACCACCGAGGTGCTGCGCAATATGATCTACGCGGATTCTCCCGCGCTGGATAGACTTACTCACGTGGTCATGGATGAAATCCACTTCCTTGCAGATGCCTCCCGCGGCGCGGTCTGGGAAGAAGTCATCTTGAACTTGGCGGACCACGTATCCATCATTGGGCTGTCTGCCACCGTGTCCAATTCCGAGGAATTCGGTGAATGGCTCGCCACGGTCCGCGGCGATACCTCTGTCATTGTGACCGAACACCGGCCGGTCCCACTTGATCAATGGATGATGCTGGGCCGCAAGATTTACCCGCTCTTTGAGCCGGAATCCGGCGGCCAGGTCAATTCCGAATTAGAGCGCCGCATTCAGCGCTTGGAGGCAGGCGATAGCGATGATGGGCACGCGGACTATAAATCCGGCAAGGGTTTTCGCGCGAGGGCGCGCCACAAGGGCGGCGGGCGCAGCGAATTTCATGGTAAAGCGGGCGGGCGTTCCGGTTCCTCCCGGCCGCAAGATCGCTACCGCCCCTTAGGACGCCCTGAGGTGCTGAAGGTGCTGCAATCGCAAGATATGCTGCCCGCGATTACCTTCATCTTTTCCCGCGCCGGTTGCGATGGCGCGCTCTATCAGTGCCTGCGCAGCAGGATGGTGCTGACGACGCAAGAGGAAGCAGAAGAGATCAAGACCATCGTCGATGCCGGCGTTGAGGGCATTCCGGAAGAAGACTTGCAGGTCTTGGATTTCCGGCGGTGGCGCGAAGCGCTCTCCCGTGGTTTTGCCGCCCACCACGCAGGGATGCTCCCGGCGTTTCGCCACATCGTAGAAGATCTCTTCGTCCGCGGTTTAGTACGCGCGGTATTTGCTACCGAGACTCTTGCCTTGGGCATTAATATGCCAGCCCGCACGGTGGTGCTCGAGAAGTTGATCAAGTTCAATGGCGAAGCACACGTGGATCTCACGCCAGGCCAATACACGCAGCTGACCGGGCGCGCCGGCCGGCGCGGAATCGATACCCTGGGCAACGCGGTCGTGCAGTGGGCACCGGCTATGGATCCGCGTTTTGTCGCCGGTTTAGCTTCAACGCGCACGTATCCGCTCATTTCTACGTTTGCGCCGGGCTATAACATGGCCATCAACCTGCTGGGCATGCTCGGCTTTGAGGACTCGCTGCGGCTACTGGAAAAGTCTTTCGCGCAGTTCCAGGCCGATGGTTCCGTGGTGGAAGAAACCCGCGATTTAGAGCGCGCGGAGCATCGCGTGCGCGAATTGCGTGAGCAGCTTGACGATGCCGTGGATGCCCTCGCACCACCAGCCAAGGACGGCGAGGATCCCGCCGAGGTGCTCATGGATTATATCCGGCTGCGCCGCGAGTTGACGGCGGAAGAAAAGCAATCCAAGGTCGATAAGGAACACCAGCGCACCCAGGAAGTGGTTGCGGTGCTAGCCCGCCTGCAATTGGGCGATGTCATCGCGCTTGCCGGAAAGAAGCGCCCCACTCTTGCCGCGGTGGTCACCCCGGCCAACCAGACTGAAGATCCTCGCCCGTGGGTGACCACGGAATCTGGGTGGTCAGGGCGCATCGATGCCACTGGTATTAGCAATCCGCCGATTCAACTGGGCCGTATTAAGATCCCGAAGCCGGTGCGGAAGAATCCGCGGCGCAATACCAAGTACATCCAGGATGTCTTCCACCGCGAAAAGTTTGACCGCCCAAAGCGAATGAAGTCGAAGCCACGTCTGCGACCAAATAAGCGGATAGGCGAGTTGCGCGATGCCATTCGCGAGCACCCTGCACACGACTGGCCCGCCACCGACAGGGAGCAACTGGCCGGCGTGGCGCAGAAGTTGGCGCGCCGCGAGCGCGACCTCGAAAAGCTGCAGGCCAAGGTGAATAAGGCGACCGATACATTGGGCCGAACCTTTGAACGCATCGTGGATCTGCTCGCGGAGATGGACTATGTCGAGTTCTCTGGTGCCGGCAATGATCGCACGCCGGTCATCACTGAGGAAGGCGAGCGCCTGGCAAAGATTCATAGCGAATCCGATCTGCTCGTTGCCCAATGCCTGAAGCGAGGCATTTGGGATGAGCTGGATCCGGCGGAATTGGCCGGCGTTGCATCTCTGTGCTGCTTTGAAAATAGGAAGGCCACTGGGGGCCAGCCGGAGGCGGCAACGGATCGCATGGCCGATGCCATGAATGCGACCTGGCGCATCTATACCGAGCTCGGCGCCGATGAACGCCGCCACCGCCTGCCCCCAACGCGCGAGCCTGAAGCCGGATTTGCGCTGGCCATTCACCAGTGGGCGGCGGGTGCGCCCTTGGGCTATTGCATGGCGGCGGCCAATGAAGCGGGCGCGGAGCTTACTCCCGGTGATTTCGTGCGGTGGTGCCGCCAAGTTGTGGACCTCCTGCAGCAAATCGCCAAGACTGGCTACGATGGCCAGATTCAGCGCAATGCGCGCCGCGCAATCGACGCCATTCAGCGCGGGGTTGTCGCGATCGGGGCTTAAGCTAGCCCGTCCTACTGGCTAGTAGACTGTGGGCCATGACTACTCAGGCTTTTTCTCCCGAAGTGTATTCGCGCCGGCTCTCGGCCGCGCAAGAAGCGGCCGCCCAGCAGGGCATTGACCTTTTGCTGATTGGCACCGGCCCTGATTTTGCCTACCTGACCGGTTCGTGGGTATCGTCCCACGAACGCCTGACGGTGTTAGCCGTTCCCCAAAGCGGTACGCCGTGGATTGTCTCGCCGAATACGGATATTACGGATATTAAATCGGCGCCCGTCGGCAAGCTGGATGTGGAGCTGCGCGGGTGGAATGACGGCGATAATCCCTACGAGCTCGCCCTCAAGGGTGCTGCGTCGATCAAGAAGGTCGCGCTGGGACAATCCCTGACGGCAGACCATATTCTGCAGTTCCAGGCGCGCGTGCCCGAGGCGGATTATGTCCTTGCCACCTATGCGCTCGCGGAGCTTTTCACCCGCAAGGATGAGGCGGAAATCGCGGAGCTGCGCAATGCCGGCCAGGCTATCGACGCCGTGCACGCCCGGGTTCCTGAGCTCCTGCAGCCCGGCCGCACCGAGGCCGAGGTGGCGCATGAACTGGAAAAGCTCATCCTCAAAGAGCATTCCATCATTGACTTTGTCATCGTAGGTTCTGGCCCGAATGGCGCCAATCCGCACCACAGCTTCTCTGACCGGAAGCTGGCTGCGGGCGAGCCCGTTGTCGTGGATCTCGGGGGTACCTTGCCCTCCGGCTATCACTCCGATTGCACCCGCACCTACGTCGTAGGCGGCGATCTCAGCCAGGCGCCGCAGGACTTCCAAGACGCATATGCCGTGCTTTACGATGCCCAAGCGGCCGCCCGCGCCGCCGCCAAGCCCGGCAGCACGGCTGAAGAAATCGACGGGATTGCTAGGAAGGCTATTGCCGATGCCGGCTGGGGCGATAAATTCGTCCACCGCACCGGCCACGGAATTGGTCTCTCGACCCACGAAGAGCCCTTCATCATGGAGGGAAATGACCTAGCGCTGGAAGAGGGCATGGCCTTTTCCATTGAGCCAGGCATTTACCTAGAAGGCCAGTGGGGCATGCGGCTGGAAGACATCGTGGTACTTACCAAGGATGGCTACGAGTCCCTCAACGTCGTTGAACGCGAAGTGCGTTAAGTGGCTGGCGTACTGATCCTGGGCGGGCGCAGCGATATCGGCGGCGAAATCGCCCGACGCGTGGCCCGCGGTAACGACATCGTCCTCGCCGCCCGCGGGACCCACGGGCTGGAGGAGATTACCGCCCAGCTTAAGGCCGCAGGTGCACGCAGCGTCCACCAGCTGTCCTTTGACGCGGAGGATTTCTCCCAACACCGCCAGATCTTTACCGAGGCCAAGGAACGCGTCGGCGCCATCGAGCTGACGGCGGTCGCCTTCGGCATCCTGGGGGATCAAGACAAGGCGGAATCCGACCCGTCCCACGCGGCACAGATCGCCACCATCGACTACACCGCCCAAGTCTCCGTGCTCACGGTAGCGGCGCAGTCGATGCCGCGCGGCCATATCGTGGCCTTTTCCTCCATCGCTGGGTGGCGAGCCCGTCGCGCCAATTATGTCTACGGTTCCACCAAGGCCGGACTGGATGCTTTTTGCCAGGGCCTCGCGGACAGGTTGCACGGCAGTGGGCTCGGGCTGATTACCGCGCGCCCCGGGTTCGTCATTGGGTCCATGACCCTGGGGATGAAACCGGCCCCGCTATCGGTGCGGCCAGGCGATGTCGCCGATGCCGTCGTTGCCTGCATAGACAACGACGACCGCCGCGGTCAGGCGCGCAGCCACACCCTGTGGATCCCGAAGGCCCTGCAAGCCTTGGCCTGGGTCATGCGGTTGGTGCCCCGGCCCGTGTGGCGGCATATGCCGCGTTAGCCGGCCTCGCCGTCCCGCAGCAGGGGCGAATTGATATCGAAGATGAAACCGCGCGGGGCGAGCACGCGGAGGACGACCTCGGCATCGCCCTCTGCGATGTCGTGAAAGACTAGGCCTCCCCACGGGGTGACCGTGATGTCCACTTCTAGCTGACCGATAAGCTGCGCGAACTGCGCCGGGATGGCGCCTTGGTAGACCCCCGCACCAAGGTCGACCACGCCTTCTGCCTGGTGCTCATCCAACCAGCCAATGGGGCCAGGCTCTGCGGCGAGTTCCACACCAGCTGCCCCAGTGCCTTTTGCTTCGGTATTCCTCGCCTCGGTGCGCAAGGCACCGAGGCGACGGAGGTGGGCTGCGGCATCGGCAAGCGAGAGGCCCGCGGTCGGGCTGTTGGTGGCGGGGGAATGGGTGATGTTTAAGGTGGCATCGTCAAGCAGCTGCATACTGACCTGCGCGGCAGAAACCGGCAGGTCGTCGGCGTCAGTGGTAATCGCGAGCGACTCCAAGCCCGGCTGCTCGGTATTCAGGTGCGCGGTCAGCTGGCGCGCTGCCTGCTGCGCCGCGGGAGCAAGGGGAGAGGCCAGCACGGGAATGTGGAAGCTTAGCAGCTCTAATTTATCCAGCTCCGCCGCGAGCTGGGCCTTGTCTGTAACTCCCCGCAACTCGATGGCGGAATTGGGGCGAATATAAACGCTGCCATCGGCCCAGTGCGCCGCGCAATAACCCAAATGGATCCAATCATTAGGGCTGGTAAAACCGCCCACAACGTGCAGGCGCAGGCAGGTGCCGGACTCGGGATGCTGGAAAAATTTGGGGTAATGCATAGCTTGCCAGTGTAGCCGGTGAGAAGCCCTGCGCCGGGATCGAGTGTTGCCAGCATATCGTCAGCTTTGCTCGTTAAACTGGAAGCTATGCCGTTTTTATATCTCGTCCTCTATATGCTGGCGGAAACCCTAGCGTTTTGGGCCGTCGCCGAGTGGATTGGCGTCTTTTGGGCGCTCATTGCCCTGTTCATCACCATGTTCTTTGGAATGTCCATCGCTGGCATCGAGGTGCGCCGGTTGATGGGAAAACAAGTAGAGCAGGCTGGTGACGGGACCTACTACGTCCGCGATAACGATATGGGCAAAACCGCCGGGAATGTGGGCCTCACCCTGGCCGGTGGCATGCTGCTGTCCCTGCCCGGATTTTTGACTAGTTTTATGGGGATCCTGCTCATCTTCGCCCCAACGCGGTCGCTCTTTCGAAAGTTTATGGCCGTATCCATCTACCGCAAGGTAGAGAAGATGGGTGTGCGCATCTACGAGGCATCGCCCATGGCACAGCAGCACGATAGCTATGGCAATTTTGGATCCTTTGGGCAGGCCTCGGGGCAATCTTTTGGACAGGCTTTTGGGCAATCGTCTGGTCAGAGCGACTCCCACGAGGTAATCGATGAGGAAGAGCTGCGCAACTGGTCCGAGAACCTAGATCCTGATGACTTCGGTCCCCGCGGAGGCGACGATAACTCACAGGGTGGAAAATAAGTGGCGGTATTTTTCGCCCGCCTCGTCATAGCGGGCATTTCTGGTGCGCTGACCTTTACCGCCGTTGAGCCGCGTGGCTGGTGGTGGGGCGCGATTATTGGCATCGCCCTGTTATATGTGAGCCTGATGCCGTGGCGTGGGCGACAGGTGCGCGGATCCGTAGGCGCGCTTTTGGCGGTGACGCACGGGTTGGTCTTGTACCTGCTGAGCCTGCCGTGGATTGGCGAGTTGGTTGGGACCGTGCCCTATGCGGCGCTTGCTATCTGGCTTTCGGTCTATGCCATCCTTTTAGGTATCTTCGGGGCCGCGGTGGCGCGATGGCGATATGGATTTCTGGTCTTTCCCCTCGTGTACCTCGCCGTCGAGGTCCTTCGTTCCACGGTGCCCTTTGGGGGATTTCCCTGGGTCAAGCTGGCGTGGGGGCAAATTGAAGGGCCCTTAGCCAATCTCGCGCCGTGGGGCGGGACCTCGCTGATTACGGTGACAACGGCATTGTGTGCTTGCGGCCTTGCCGGCTTATTGCTGCGCGGTGGGCGGGTAAAGATCGCGGCTGGCGCCGCCCTTATTCTCCCACTCATTGCGGGACTCGCGGCCGAGCGCGGCATCGATCCCGCAGATACCAAAGTGGGAGATACCAAGGTGGCGGCCATCCAAGGAAACGTGCCGCGCAGCGGTTTGGACTTCGCTGGGCAGCGTCGTGCGGTCCTGAATAACCACGTCCAGGAAACAGAGAAACTCGCGCGCCGCGAAGACGATATAGATCTGGTGATCTGGCCGGAAAATTCTTCCGATATCGATCCTTTCCGCGACGGCGAAGCAGCCCAGGCCATTAGCGGTGCCGTCGATGCCATCGACGCTCCCGTGTTGGTCGGTACCGCCACCCGCGATGAGGTGGGCGCGCGCAATACCATGCAAGTCTTTACCCCCGGCCACGGTGTGGGCGATCACCACCATAAGAAGTACCTGCAACCGTTCGGTGAGACCATGCCCATGCGGGACTTCTTCGCGCATTTCTCGGACTACGTCGACCTCGCCGGAGATTTCAAAGCAGGGGACGGGCCCGGTGTGGTCTCCATGAATTCCGTCGCGGTAGGTGTGGCGACCTGCTACGAGGTCTCCTTCGATAATGCCTTCCACGAATCCATCAAAAACGGCGCGCAGATTCTTACGACGCCAACCAATAACGCCACGTTCGGCTTTTCCGATATGACGTACCAGCAGCTGGCCATGAGCAGGCTGCGGGCGCTTGAAACCGACCGCGCCGTCGTGGTTGCAGCCACCTCTGGAGTCTCCGCACTCGTGCACCCAGATGGTAGCGTGAGCCAATCCACGGAGCTATTTGAGCCCGCGACACTGGTAGAAAGCCTGCCTCTAAAAACCGGTGAAACATTTTCGGTGCGCTACGGTTCGCTCATGCAGTGGCTGATGGTTATTATTGGTACCGTCTGCGCACTCGTTGCCGTGCGTACCAACCGATTGGGTCGTACACCTCGCGGTGTCGGCGCTAAAGAAAAGTAGGAGCATTAATTACTGTGAGCACTCTTGATTCTGCGACGCTGGTTATCATCCCAACGTATAACGAGATTGAAAACCTTCCCCTGATTACCGGCCGTGTCCGCGAGGCGCTGCCAGAGGTTCACATCCTCGTTGTGGATGATAATTCCCCCGACGGCACCGGCGAGAAAGCCGATGCTTTCGCAGCAGAAGATGACCACATTCACGTGCTGCACCGCGAGGGCAAGGGCGGTCTCTTGGGCGCTTATATCGCAGGCTTTGAATGGGGACTGGAGCGCGACTACCAGGTCCTTTGTGAAATGGATGCTGATGGCTCCCACGCCCCAGAACAGCTGCACCTGCTGCTGGAAGAGATTGACAAGGGCGCTGACCTCGTTATCGGTTCCCGCTACGTGCCGGGTGGCGAGACCGTCAACTGGCCGGCATCCCGCGAGTACCTGTCCCGCTTGGGCAACCTCTACATCTCTTTCGCGCTCGGTACCGACCTGTCCGATATGACCGCCGGCTACCGCGCCTTCCGCCGCGAACTCTTGGAAGACATCGACTTTGATGAGCTGTCTAAGGCCGGTTACATCTTCCAGGTGGACCTGGCCTTCCGCGCAGTCAAGGCTGGATACGATATCCGCGAGGTACCCATCACCTTCACCGAGCGCGAGTACGGCGAGTCCAAGCTGGATGGTTCCTTTGTCAAGGACTCTCTCTTCGAGGTAACCAAGTGGGGCGTGGCCCACCGCGCGGAGCAGGTGAAAGATTTTGCCGGCGAGATGTCCAAGCTGGCGGACCACGAGGTCAAACACGGCTCCGTTCACAATGCTGGCCAGAAGGCGCGCAACGGTGTGGGCTGGGCCACCAATTTGGCCAATGAGCTGGGATACTTGGTCAAGCACCAGGTGGGCCAGCTGACCAAGAAGAAATAACCTAGGCAGCTAAAAAGCCCGTACCCCGTGCCAATATGGCAGCCAGGGTACGGGCTTAAATTAATTCCGCTTGAGCCTTTAAGACTTCTTCTGCTGTTCTTGCTCCTTGAGGAGGCGAGCAGCGGTCCGACGGCGGGAGCGCAGGTGGTTAATGCGCTCTTCCAAAAGCTCATCGAGTTCCTCGATGGAACGGCGCTCCCGCAGCATATCCCAGTGGGTGCGAGGTGGCTTGATGGGCTTAGCTTCCACGCCTTCGCCCTCTACGAGGTGGCCCAGCTTGCCATTCTTGCACATCCATTCTTCAGGGATTTCTGCCTCATGTGCAAAGGGCACCTCATAAATTTCACCATCGTCCGTGCGGTATTTCACCATCTGGCGCGGTGCGAGGTCGTGGTCGCGGTCAGTTTCGTAGCTGACTGCACCCATACGGCTGCCACGGAGTACGCGATCTGCCATGCAACATCATCCTTTTCAAAGAGATCCCTGATTGACGGCGATAGTTTCGCCTAAGAGCTATTTATTATAACGAACACCCACGCGGTATTGTTCCCAGCCCGCCGTTTAATGGACTAAAGTGTATCTAGTGATCCGTACAGCTAGTCGTGAAAGCAATGTCGGTTCCTGCCAATGGTGTGGAAAGGATATTGACCAAGGCGGTAGGGGACGACCACGTAAGTTTTGCAGCGCCTCGTGCAAACAGCGTGCTTATGAACAAAGAAACAATGTTAGTGGCACGGATATTCCTGCCGATGCAGTAATCTTAAGCCCAGATAAAGTGCAAGGTTTGCGCGACGGCCTTTTTGAATTGCGGTGTTCCGCAGAAGACATTCAAACCGCCGCAGAAGAAGGCGCGAGCGCGGAAGAGCTTTCCAGTCTGTGTGAGGAGCTTATTTCGCTGGCTCGGCGTTTAGAAGGACTTCGATAGTAGATGAAAAAGCTTTTTTATAACCGGAAACTCGTCGTTTCCATCTTCGTGGTTTTAATCCTCGTGCTTACCGCCGTAGCTATCGGCCCGATTGTGTACTCGCTTTTCAAAAGCGGCGGCGTCAAGACGGAGCCCGTGACTGCCGATGGCGCCAAGGCAGCCTCGACTCCGCTCGACGGTTCCTGGTCCGTGGCCAAGGGCCGCGCCGATAACCACACTTCGGTGGGCTTTACCTTCGACGAGGTTCTACCGGCGGAAAGGACGTCCACCTCTGGATCGACCACAGAGGTTACTGGACAGGCGGAGATTTCCGATTCCACGCTGGAATCCGCCACCATTACGGTCAATATGGATGCCCTCACCACGGACAAGAAGGTCCGCGACCAAAACATGAAGTCCAAGCTCTTTAAGACTTCAGACTTCCCAGAGTCTTCCTTCACACTTACTAAGCCCGCCTCGCTTGCCGATGTCCCCGAAGACGGCACCATCGGCTCCGTTAAGCTCACTGGTGACCTCACGATCAAGGATAAAACGCAGGAAATCACCCACGAGTTCGATGTCCTGCGCGACGGTGACGATATCGTCATTGGCGGAGACGTTCCGATCAACCGCCTGGACTACAACGTGGAGACGCCAGACATGCTGGCGGCAAAGGTTGCCGAGGACGGCGAGATCAACCTGCGCATCTCCTTGAATAAGGACTAGACCGTGAATTCTCGACGTTTAATTTCCGTACTGTGGTTCCGCCTCGTAGTCGTCATAGCTTTCTCGATTTTCGTTGCGGTTCAACAGATGTGGCTAGTCACGGCGTTTGCAGCATTGCTAGCCGTATTAACCATCTGGCAGCTGTGGAGCGCCTACAAAAATCAATAGCGTTCCTCTTGTTTTAACGTCACGGTGACTAAATGACGGGGTATAAGTGCGCCAAGGTCCAGCGGCAGGAAAGGCCCGCCTGAAGCGAATCTGCGCCCAATCGGATGTCCGAGCCGTCCGAGGTCGTGGCGTGCCGCTTGCCAGACACCCCACACGAGCCTCGCCGAAGCGAATTCTCAAGCACGGCTCGCTTCAGCGAATCTAAGCTCTGGCAGCTTAGGGGTCGAGCCCACCTTGGCCACAGAACCTTCGAGTCTCTCAAGGTCTTAGCGCGCGCCAACAGGTGGGCCAGCCAAACCCCGGACCGAATCCACGAGCCTAAGGGATTATGCTCAAACCACCCTCAACTTAACCTCCATATCTCCATTATTGTCCGATAATGTACATTATGTCATTTTAGATCCATGAACGCCCCTCCCATCGTGCCAAGGCCTTTCATCCAAGAATGGCAAAGCCACTCCGGGCGCAGTTTGTTCCAAATTTACAAATAGTGCCCTTCGAAACGCCCAAATCGGCTCACTATTTGCAAAAACGCATCACGCCATGCCATCGCATCACGCCAGCAGGCCATGCCAGCAAGCCACGCCGGCACACGACACCAAACGTGCACCGCCGAAAGCCAACACATATGCTGGAACTCATGACTATTCAACGCGTTGTCACTAAGCCTTCCCGCGCCGCCCTGTTCCTGGTCTTGGACATTGCGGAAGGCGGCGAGCAAGCCACTCGGGACATGCTCTCCGCATTTGGCGATACTTTCAAGTCAGTCAATTTCCGCCACAATGAGGGCGAGCTGTATACAGTCGTTGGCATCGGTGCGTCCATGTGGCCACGCCTCACCAGCGCTCCCCGGCCGGACAAGCTCAAGGAGTTCGAGCCGCTCGAGGGCGCGTACAAGGCGCCTTCCACGCCCGGCGATATCCTGTTGCATTTCCGCGCGAATACTTATGACCTCTGCCACGAGATGGCGCGCCAGGTCTTGCGTCAGCTGGGCGATGCCGCCACCGTCATCGATGAGACCCAGGGCTTCAAGTACCTGGACCAGCGCGATCTCCTGGGCTTTGTGGACGGCACCGCTAATCCCCTCCCCGAGGAAGCCCTAGAGACAGTGCTGCTTGCCGATGACGCCGATTATCCCCGCGGCTCCTACGTCACTGTGCAAAAATACACGCATGACCTAGATAAGTGGAGCGGCATCAGCACCGAAGAGCAAGAACGCGTTATCGGGCGCACCAAGGCCGATGACGTGGAGCTCGATGAGGATACACAGCCATCAAATTCCCACGTCGCTCTCAATGACCTCGAGGAAGATATCTACCGCGAGAACATGGTCTTTGGTTCCTTTGCCGCAGGTGAGATGGGTACTTACTTCATCGGATATGCCAAGGACCCAGAAGATATCAACGAGCGTTTGCGCAATATGTTCATCGGCGATCCCGAAGGCAATTATGACCGAATCCTGGACTTCTCCACCGCCCTGACTGGAACGAACTTTTTCGTCCCGAGCGTCGATTTGCTAGACGAATTCGACGAGCTTCCGCACTAAAAGCACTAGAAAGCCTAACGGCGCCCGCCGCGATTGCGGTGGGTCAGGCCGAATTGGACGGAATCGATCATTCCGAGGGTCATGAGCGCCTCGCGAAGTGCGAATTGGAAGGTCCATAACCTGCGGAAAACCGGATCAAAGCCGGCAGCGGCGGCCTCGCGAAGGTGCCCATCAAAAAAGGATCGCTGCTGGCGCAGGGATTCAATATAGTGGCTGCCCACGTGCGTTTCGGACACGATGCGCAGGTGAGAGTTCTTATCTACGAGCCGGTGCACGTCCATAGTCAGCGGATAGTCGAGTCCTGGCCAGATATAGGCCCGCATGGCCTGCAAGGATGCTCGGGCAGCCTCCGACATGGACTCGGTGGCCACGATGGATTGAAAAGCCGCCCGACCGTTTGCGGTAAGGAATCGGTCGAGGACTCGGATATAGGCCTTGCGCTCTCGCTGGCTTAATTGCTCGAACTTTTCCACGCTGATGATCGCATCGTAGTGCCCGCGCCATTGCTTCGGGCTCGGAACAGAATCCGGAATCCGCTCTACGTGGATAGAGTCCTCCGTTCCGGCGAAGACAAGCGCCTCGCGCATCTGGGTGATTTGTTCAACATCGCTGGTCAGGACATCGACAGTGGCGCGGCGTTTGGTAGCGCGTATCGCGGCCTGCATTCCGGCCGCGGGATAGACCAGAAGGTGGGTGCCGGCGCCGGTGCGGGTGGCATCGAGAAGCCAATCCGCCGCCCTACGCTGCGCCTCGCCCAAGTCATCCCGGTCTACGTTGGTGGGTTCGCTCACCGTGGTGACATCGACAAAGTGGCTCTTCGGTTCCCTGCCGCCGGCCTTTGGACTAAAGCTTTCGACCGTTTCCCGGATCGTCGTCGGCACGCCGCTGGAGAAGATCCCGCCAACGTGGCTTAGACCATCGCCAGCATAGAGGCGCACTAGGTCGAGAGGCAGCTCCCCTGGCTCAGAATCGCGCACGCTTACCCCTTGCGGTTTGGGAAGATACCCCACCTGCAGGAGTTTGCCTAAAACTTTCACTAATTGGGTGGAGGATGAGACGGTCCACTCGCCTGCCATATAGCTTTCGGCGAAGCCTAACCATCCGGTGGCGGCGATTCGCTCGAATAATGCATCGTGGCCTATCTTCAAATCGGGGCCGCCAGCAGCATCGAGTTCCAGTTCCAAGCCGGCATTATCGCAGGCCTTGGCGAATTCTGCCTCGGCCCGGCGGGATTTTAGCGCCGCCCAGCGCTGCGATGGCACGGTCGCGATATTGGGCCATGCCTCCGCGTCGATGGAGCGTAGATGCTCGGGGGTGGAAAAACTCATGGTTTGGGGAGCGCTCCTGGGTGCAAGGGTCACGGTTGGGCTTATTTTAGCCAGATTCTGAGCGGTTTCGGTTAAGGCGCTCCGCATGAAAGGAAACCTGAAACGCATGTAAATGGGTATCAAGTATGCACGTTATGTAACGAGCGTTTACACTATACGGGTACTTAAATAAGCTTTCTCGAGGAAGGTCGCATTAATTCCATGACTGATACCCCTTATCGTCCAAACGGAAGCCGTCACCACGTCGTCGTGGTTGGCGGTGGATTCGGCGGTCTTAACACTGTGAAGAAGTTGAAGAACGCCGATGTTGAGATCACCCTCATCGATAAGAAGAACCACCACCTGTTCCAGCCAATGCTCTACCAGGTGGCTACCGGCATGATTTCCGCTGGTGAGGTTGCCCCCTCGACCCGCCAGCTGCTGCGCAACCAGGATAATGTGGACTTTGTCAACGGCAACGTGACCGACATTAACCTGGAGGACCAGACGGTTACCGCCGAGCTCGATGACTTTTCGCGCACCTACTCCTATGACTCCCTCGTGGTCGCTGCTGGCTCCAGCCAGTCGTACTTTGGCAATGACCACTTCGCGGAGTTTGCCCCTGGCATGAAGACCTTGGATGATGCCCTGGAGCTGCGTTCCCGCATCATTTCCGCCTTCGAAAAAGCTGAGCTTACCGATGACCCCGCTGAGCGCGAGCGCCTCCTCACCTTCATCATCGTCGGTGCCGGCCCAACCGGTGTGGAGCTCACCGGCCAGATCGCTGAGTTGGCTAACCGCACGCTTAGCGATGTCTACTCCACCTACGGCACCTCCGCCGCAAAGATTTACCTGCTCGACGGTGCGCCGCAAGTGCTCCCGCCGTTTGGCAAGCGCCTCGGCCGCCGTGCTCAGCGCACTTTGGAGAAGGAAGGCGTCAACGTTCGCCTGAACGCCATGGTGACCGATGTCAACGAAGACTCCGTAACCTACAAGAACATGAAGACCGAGGAAGAGGTCACCCTCGAGGGCGCGACCAAGATCTGGTCCGCTGGTGTTTCCGCTTCCCCACTGGGCAAGATGGTCGCTGACCAGGCCGGAGTCGAGGCTGACCGCGCGGGCCGCGTTTCCGTCAACGATGACATGACCGTTGGTGACTTCAACAACGTCTACATCATCGGTGACATGATGTCCCTGAACCGCCTGCCGGGCTTGGCACAGGTGGCAATTCAGGGTGGCGAGCACGTCGCCAAGCTCATCGAGACCAAGGTGGACGAGGAGTCCACGGCCGATGAAAAGGAACCTTTCGAGTACTTCGACAAGGGCTCGATGGCCATCGTGACCCGCTTCAATGCCGTTGTGAAGCTGGGCAAGACCGAATTCTCCGGCTTCCCAGGCTGGTTGGCATGGCTGGCCTTGCACCTGACCTACGTCGTTGGTCTACGCAGCCGCTTGGCCGTATTGGTCAACTGGGCGGCTAATATCCTCTCCCGCAACCGCGGCAACTTGGAGATTACTACCCAGCAGCGCATCGCCCGCAACCTCATCGATGAGGCAGAAGAAGAGAAGAAGAACTAAATTCTCCTCGGCACCAGCCGCTGTCCTACTACCCCGCTATGGGGCTGTGGGCGGCGGCTTTTGTGGTTTTCGTTCCTATTTTCCCATTTTTGTTAGGCTTGGGCATTACAACATGGGGTGCCACGCAGTGGCTGAGATACACCCATTGAACCTGCTCTCAGTTAGAACTAGCGAAGGGATTGTTGTGGATTGTTCATTTCTCTGTGCCCACGATGCGGTGCGCGATACCGCTCCACTTATTCAGTGCTTGACCAATAAGGTCGTCAGCAATATTTCTGCCAATGCGCTTTTGGCCATCGGCGCCAGCCCGGCAATGGTAGATACCCCAGATGAGTCGCAAGATTTTGCGAAGATCGCCAGCGGTGTGCTTATCAATTGCGGAACCCCGAATTCCGAGCAATACGCCGGCATGCGAGAGGCAATCGCCGGTGCGACCGCGGCTAGAAACCCGTGGGTCCTCGATCCCGTCGGCGCGGGTGGTCTGCAAAAGCGCACCGAGTTCATGCATGAAGTCTTGCCGCAGCGCCCGACGGCGATTCGCGGCAACGCCTCCGAAATCATCGCTTTGGCCGGAACCGGAGCCGGCGGGCGCGGCGTGGAATCTACCGATGGCGTGGAGGCGGCACTGGAACCAGCGCTCAAACTGTCCCGGGATACTGGAGCCGTAATTGCCGTGTCTGGCCCCACGGATCTCATCGTGCAGACAGGCGAAACGCCGCGTGCGGTAAGCCTCGAGTCTGGACACCCGATGCTGCAAAACGTCATCGGCACGGGTTGTTCGCTGGGCGCTATCTGCGCGGCTTACCTGGCAGCGTGGGAGGATCCATTCACAGCGATCATCGCAGCGCATGCGCATGTGGGGGCCGCAGGCAGCGTTGCCGCGGAGAAATCCACGGCGCCCGGCTCCTTTGCGGTTGCCTGGCTCGATGCGCTGTATGAGCTGTCCACCGGTGGGATCGAGGAGCGGATCTCTGCCTCCGAGGTCGCAGACGTTGCGGAGCTGTCATGAGCATCGATTGGACGCTGTATCTCATCACCGATCCTGAGCTCGCCGGCGGGCGGGACAAGGTCGTTCCCATCGTGCAAGAGGCGGTTCGCGGCGGGGCTACCGTCGTGCAATTGCGCGATAAGGAGGCCAGCGACGAGGAGGTCGAGGCTACCGCCCGCGAACTCATGAAGGTCTTAGGCGGCGTACCGCTTTTTATCAATGACCGTGTCGAGGTAGCGGCCAAGGTAGGCTGCCACCTGCACATTGGCCAAAACGATATGGATTTACACCAAGCACGGGAGCTGCTTGGCCCCGATAAGCTCATCGGGCTTTCTGTGGGCACGCGGGAAGAGCTGGACGCCATTGACCCGCAGGAGGCCCCCGATGTCATTGGCATCGGCCCGGTTCACTCGACGGCGACCAAGAAGAATGCGCCAGCGGGAATCGGTGCCGAGGCCGCCAGGCGGCTTGCCACCGCGGCGCGCGAACGCGGCATCGAGTCCGTCGCCATCGGCGGCATCAAGGCACACAATGCCCACGAACTTTCTGCAAGCGACTTCGCAGGGATCTGCGTGGTCAGCGACATTATGGCTGCCGATGACCCGGCAGCGGCAGCACACAACCTAAAGGAGGCCTACTGTGGCTAAAGGAACCTCCCCCCGTATTCTCTCGATTGCTGGAACCGATCCCACAGGCGGAGCCGGCATCCAGGCCGATTTGAAGTCCATCGCCGCCGCGGGCGGGTATGGAATGAGCGTGGTCACCGCGCTGGTGGCCCAAAATACCCAGGGCGTGCGCAGCGTCCACGTCCCGCCGCTGGATTTCCTCCAAGAGCAGCTGGATTCCGTCCGCGAAGACGTAAACATCGATGCCATCAAGATCGGCATGCTGGCCGATGCCCCCATCACCGACCTCGTATCCACGTTCCTCGACCAGATCGCCCCGTCCGTCCCCGTGGTCTTGGACCCGGTCATGGTGGCCACCAGTGGCGACCGCCTCTTGGACCCCGCGGCGGAAAAGGCGGTGCGCGAGCTGTGTTCCCGAGCTGATGTCATCACGCCCAACCTCAAGGAGCTGGCCGTCCTGACACAGACGGAGGAAGCCACGGATTTGGACCGTGCCATCGAGGTGGCTAAGACGTGGGCCGCTGAGGCGGATACGGCGGTCATCGTCAAGGGCGGGCACCTTGACTCGGCGATTGCCGATAACGCCGTGGTCACTGCCGATGGCAAGGTTCACCGCGTGGAATCGGCTCGAGTGCAGACCAAGAATACCCACGGCACGGGCTGCTCCCTCTCCTCTGCCCTAGCAACGCGGCTAGGTGCAGGCGATGATGCCGCCACCGCCCTAGAGTGGTCCACGGACTGGCTGCACGAGGCGATTGCCAACGCGGATGCGCTGGCCGTCGGCAAAGGCAGCGGGCCGGTAGACCACCTGCACCGCCCGCAGCGCTTGATGCGGGCTGCGTCCTCGGTACCGCTTCCTCACTTGTCCGGGCCATTGGAAGAGGTAGAAAATGCCGATCAGCCGCGAGTAGCGGCCGCTGGCCCGTACACGCAGCGCCTGTGGAATATCGCGGCGGAGCACTGGGAGCAGGTAAAGGCACTACCCTTTATTCAGAAGCTGGGGTCCGGGGCACTTGCCAACGATGTTTTCAGCTTCTACCTCGATCAGGATTCGCAATACCTGGCGTCCTACTCGAAGGCCTTGGCTCGCCTGGCCAGCCAAGCGCCCGATACCGCACAGCAATTGCACTGGGCGCAGGGCGCCTACGAATGCCTCGCGGAGGAGGCTGAACTGCACCGCGGATGGTTGAAGGATTCTGCTACTACGGCGCCATCGCGGGTCACCAGTGCCTATACGGATTTTCTCATCCGCAGCACGCACACGGATGATTATGCGGTTGGCATCGCGGCGGTACTTCCCTGCTACTGGCTGTATGCGGAGGTAGGCCTGCACTTGGCGGAATTCGACTCGCCCGATCACCCCTACCATGCTTGGTTGGAGGTGTACGGCGGGGAAGATTTCCTCGCCGGGGTGCGCGAGAGCATCAAGATTGTGGAGGAAACTTTAGAAAAGGCGGATGAGGCCACTCGGACCCGTGCCGAGCGCGCCTTTATCAGCGCCAGCATCCACGAGGTCGATTTCTTCGACCAAGCGGACCGGCGCTTTTAAGGCCTTAGGCCAAGAGGTCCGCACCCGGGCGGGATAGCACGGCGACCAAAAAGGTGGAATGCTCCGAAAATAGCTTCATGTCCCAGGAAGAAAACGTGAAGTCAACGCGGTAGCCCACCTTCTGCGCCATATCGAGGAAGTCCTGGAAGTCCCATCCGCGGCCTTCCCCAAAGCCGGTGACGAAGCGCCCGCCGGGGGTCAGCGAGTTAAAAATATTCCGCAGGGCTTCCTCGCGGCCATCCACGGCCAAAAAGCCCATGACGTTTCCTGCGGAAACAGCCAAGTCAAAGGGGCCTTCAGGAACCTCTTCCGTGCACAGGTCCCCGACGAACCACTCGCCGTCGGGGAAGTCATGTTCGGCGTGTTCGATCAAAATGGGATCCACGTCAATGCCCACCACGCTGTGTCCGCGGCGCAGCAATTCCCCGCCGACGCGGCCGGTTCCACAGCCGGCGTCGAGGATGGTGGAATTGCGTTCCACCATGGCATCGACAAGCCGGGCCTCCCCATGAATGTCTTTGCCCTGCGCCTCAAGCATCTTCCATTTGCGGGCGAAATTATGGGAGTGGGCGGGATTGGCTTCGGTAACTTCTTTCCACGTTGGCATAGATTCGATTATATTACCCACCGTCGGTGTAAGCTTTACCCGCTGCGTAAAACGTGGCCCGTTTTACTACTTGATTGCGTTACTATCCGCACTACCGTGCAAAGGAGGCTGAAACGATGCCGTCCGTACCCACGCCCTTTAGAGGCCGAAAGAAATCCACGCCTCCTAGCCAGCCCTCCTTCCCGCCGGTTCCCGCGGAGCGCGCCATTGAGCACTGCCGCGTCTTCGTCGATGGTGAGGCCCTGCCCGGCGAGTATTCCGCGCATTCCGCCTTGGAAACCGTGGCGGAATACGGCCGCGGGTTCGTCTGGGTGGGCCTGCATGAGCCCTATGAATCCCAGATGACGAAGATCGCTTCGCAATTTGGCATCCACGAGCTCATCGTGGAAGACGCCGTCATGGCCCACCAGCGCCCGAAGCTGGAGCGCTACGATGACCAGCTCTTTGTGGTGGCCCGCTCGGTGAATTACCGCGACCACGATGAGGTGAAAGATAAGCGCCAGATTATTTCCACGGGCGAAATCCAGATGATTATGGGCTCTAACTTCATCATTACCGTTCGCCACGGTGCGAAGCTGCCCAATCTGGCCTACACGGTCGAAGACGAGCAGGACCTGGTGGAGCTCGGCCCCGTCGCCATGGCCTGGAAGATCCTGGACATGATGGTGGACCGCTACTCCGAGGTCGCCCGCCTGATTAGCGATGAAGTCGATGAACTCGAAGAGGAAATCTTTACCCCGAACCTCAAATTCGACGTCGACCGCATTTATATGTTCAAGCGCGAAGTCTTGGAGATGAAGCACGCCATTTATCCGCTGTCTGCGGCGCTAAAGGCGATGGTCTCGGATCACAAGGATCTCATCTCTAAGCAGATCCGGTCCTACCTGCGCGATGTCTATGACCACGAGCTCGTGGTCAATGACTTGGTCGCCAGCTTCGATGAACGCCTGACCTCGCTTATTGATGCCTCGGTGGCCAAGGTCACCATGCAGCAAAACTCGGATATGCGCACGATCTCGGCCGTCGTCGGTATGTGGGCCGCGCCGACCCTCGTCGCCGGTATTTACGGCATGAACTTCGATATCATGCCGGAGCTTCACTGGGCCTTTGGCTATCCCATGGCAATCATCATCATGGTCGCTGTCGTGGGCGGCCTGTGGGCGTGGTTCCGGAAGAACCACTGGCTCTAGCTGCGCTCAGCCATAATCATGGTGCGCAGCGTGGTGCGTGCAACTAGGGTGTCTCCTTGGCACATTTCTACGCTCCACACGTGGGTCCGCGTGCCCAATTGAATGGGGGTGGCCACAGCTTCTAGCTCGCCCTCACCTGTCGCCTTGATGAAGTCCGTGGAGTTATTGACCCCCATCGCTGGGGCATCGGCAGCCGCGACGCTGGCAAGGGAGGCCACCGTTTCCGCGATGGTGCAATATAGCCCGCCATTCGCCACGCCCCACGGTTGGTGGTGCTGAGGGGTCACGGTGAGGTGTGCGCGGGCCTCGGTCGGGCCCACGCGGTCGAAGGTGAGCCCGATGAACTCAGCAAGCCCGCCGTTAACCGAATTTAGTTTCTCCAGTTCCTCCTCGTTGAGCAGGCGCGTATGCGCGGTATGGAGTAAGTCATTGAGTATCTGGGTATCTGACATAGCCTTCAAGCTTAGCCGCCAGCGCGGCGAAAGTGAGGCGGTGACGTAGGATAGGCACCATGACTGAAAAGAACGAACTTGCGCACATTGGTGTTGTCGGCCTAGCGGTAATGGGCTCCAACCTGGCCCGCAACTTTGCCCGCAATGGCAATACCGTCGCCGTCTATAATCGCAGCCCAGAAAAGACCCACGCCCTCATTGAGGCCCACGGCGACGAAGGAAACTTTATTCCTTCCGAGTCCATCGCGGATTTCGTGGCTTCCTTGGAGCGCCCCCGCAAGGCCATCATCATGGTGCAGGCGGGCAAGGCCACCGATGCGGTCATTGACCAGCTTGCCGATGCCATGGATGACGGCGATATCATCATCGATGGCGGCAATGCGCTGTTTACGGATACCATTCGCCGCGAAAAGGAAGTGGCCGAGCGCGGTAAGCACTTCGTGGGCGCTGGCATTTCCGGCGGCGAAGAAGGCGCCTTGAACGGCCCATCCATCATGCCTGGTGGTCCGGCTGAGTCCTGGGAGACCCTCGGCCCCATCCTGGAGTCCATCGCCGCGGAGGTCGATGGCACCCCGTGCGTGACCCACATCGGCCCGGATGGCGCCGGCCACTTCGTCAAAATGGTCCACAACGGCATCGAGTACGCCGATATGCAGGTCATCGGCGAGGCCTACCAGCTGCTGCGCTACGGCGCTGGCATGGAGCCTGCCGAGATTGCGGAGATTTTCAAGGAATGGAACTCCGGCGACCTGGACTCCTACCTCATTGAGATCACCGCCGAGGTACTGGCCCAGAAGGATCCGGACACGGGCGCCCCGCTTGTCGATGTCATCTTGGACGCCGCCGGCCAGAAAGGTACCGGCCGCTGGACTGCCATCAATGGCTTGGAATTGGGCGTGCCAATTACTGGTATCGCCGAGTCCGTCTTTGCCCGCGCACTGTCTTCTTCGAGCCAGCAGCGCGCCGCCGCGCAGGAGGGACAGCTTCCAGCAGGCACGAACGCGGACTTCGACATCGACAAGGATGCCTTCATCGAAGACGTTCGCCGTGCGTTGTATGCCGCCAAGCTCATCGCCTACTCCCAGGGCTTCGATGAGATCAAGGCTGGTTCCACCGAATTCGGTTGGGATGTCGATCCGCGCGACCTAGCAACCATCTGGCGCGGCGGCTGCATCATCCGCGCTAAGTTCTTGGACCGCATCCGCGAGGCATTTGATACCAATCCAGAGCTTCCCGCCCTCATCCTGGATCCCTACTTCAAGGGTGAGCTGGAAGACCTCATCGAACCGTGGCGCCGCGTCGTCGTCGCTGCAACCCAGATGGGCCTGCCGGCTCCGGTCTTTGCCTCCTCGCTGTCATACTACGACAGCCTGCGCGCCACCCGCCTGCCCGCCGCCCTTATCCAGGGCCAGCGCGACTTCTTTGGTGCGCACACCTTCAAGCGCACCGACAAGCCCGGCACCTTCCACGTCGAGTGGTCCGGTGATCGCAGCCTGACGCAGACGGATTAAGCGCTGCATATAAAAAGGGAGGACCTGCACCGTGCAGGCCCTCCCTTTTTAGTACCTGGTGTTAGACCAAGCCGAGCCACGCCCAATAGGTGGCAGAGAGCAGCAGGATGAGCAGGTATCCGACGATGGTCAGCGGGATACCAGAGCGAAGGAATTGCTTGGTGCTAAAGGCGCCGGTGCCATAGGCCAGCATATTTTGCGGCGCGGAGACGGGCAGCAAGAACCCGAAGCAGATGACGAACTGCTGGATGACCACGAAGCCGATGCCGCCGTTGGGCACATCCAGTGTGGCGGCCAAGGCGATAAAGACCGGGATGAGCGCGGAGGCCAGCGAGGTAGCAGAGGCAAAGCCCAAGTGGATCAGGATATTAAATAGCGATACCAATGCAATAGTTGCCAGAATCGGCAGCGAATCCAGCCCCATAAGCCCAAAGGTCTTTTCTGATAACCACGTGGCAGCGCCCGTATCCAGCAGGAACGAGCCGAGGGAAATGCCAATGGCAAAGACGATGAGGGTACCCCAGCTCACGGATATTTGCGCTTCTGGCCAGGTAAACACGCCGATCTTCGGTAACAGCATCAGGGCAACGGCCACCGCAGTAATGACGGCCGAGCTAATCGGGTGCAGCAGTCCCTCCGTGGCCCAGAAGAAGAGCAGGAGAAGGGAAAATCCGATGAGCCTTTTCTCTTCCGGTGAGGTGGGCCCGAGGTCCTCTAGCTGCTTGGCGATGAGCTCCTTTCCTCCCTCAATGCGTTCCGTTTCCGGTTTGATGACGGCGCGCATGATGAAATACAACGCAATGGACATCAGGATGGACCACGGCGCGGCCCAAATGAACCATTGGCCCCACGAGACCGACTGCCCCATTTGATCCTCGATAAATCCCACCGCCACGAGGTTTTGTGCGGCGGCGGTCTTGATGCCCACGTTCCAGATCGATACGGCCTGCGCTGCGGTAATGACGAGCAAGGCGCCCAGCTTCGACTCATAGGACAAGCCGAAGGCGGCTACCATACCGAGCAAGATGGGCACTACGGCGCCCGCACGCGCGGTGGCAGAGGGAACGAAGAAGGCCAAGATGATGGCAATCGCAATGGCGCCGATAACGATGTGGGAGGTCTTCTCCCCCGCGATCTTCAACACGTACAAGGCAATCCGCTTATGCAAGCCCGTAGCCTGCATCGCTCCGGCCAAGATCAGTGCCGCGGCCACGAGTGCTACCGCGGAGGAGGAAAATCCTGTCATCGCGACCTTGAGGGCATTGGAGGTGCCGTAGATGCCATCGGATTCTGGATCCGGCCCAAGCCCCAAAAGCAGCGAGATAAGGCCGACGATCAGCAGGGCACTTACCGGATAGCTCACGGCCTCGGTCACCCACATGATCACCGCGAAGGCCAGCATGCCCAGAGCCACTTTGGCAGGCCAGTCGAGTCCCGGGATCGGGATAACTAAGACGGCCGCTAAGGCCACGAAGGCCAGCGCGAACCACACGGCGTCAAGGTGATACCTCTCCTTCTTCGTGGGCTCAGTTGATTCCTGTGGCGAGGAGTGGGAAGAAGAACTGGCTGCGGTTGCTTGTGCTTGAGCCATGGAGACGACTCCTTAACAGTTCGTAATGGCCCTGGAAGGGGCCTGTGAGTGGAGGAATAAATCTTGCGTGCTTCCCAGCACCACCTTCCACGTTAGGTAATAACCAGTGAAATACCTAAAGTAGGGACCTATTTTTACTATGGGATTTCTCACTTGTACGGTGGTCCACCAATCGTGCGCTGCCCGATGCAGGATTTTGCGCACCCACCGGTTAGAATTGCCCAACGATGACTACTTTTGCCGAACTCGGCTTACCTCAGCGCGTGGTTCACGTTCTACACAACCAAGGAATCACGGAAGCATTTCCCATCCAAGCCGCAGCCATCCCGGATGTACTCGCAGGCAAAGACGTACTTGGCCGCGGGCCTACCGGTTCCGGAAAGACCTTTACCTTTGGGCTTCCCACATTGGCCCGATTGGCTGGCTCGGGCGCCTCTACCCCGGGCCAGCCCCGCGCGGTCGTGCTCGCCCCCACCCGCGAGTTAGCGACGCAGATCCAGCAACGCCTCGATGAACCCGCCGCCGCATTAGGGCTGCGCGTTCTCGCGGTGGTCGGCGGCGTCAATATCAACCACCACATCCGCTCTCTGGCGCGTCCAGTGGACCTCTTAGTCGCCACACCTGGTCGCGCTCAGGATCTCATCGCACAAGGCAAGTTGTCCTTTGACAAGGTACAGATCACTACCTTGGATGAGGCAGACCAGATGGCCGATATGGGGTTTCTTCCCCAGGTGCGCAAGCTTTTAAACTACACCCCACCCACCGGTCAGCGGCTGCTTTTTTCTGCGACCCTCGATGGGGATGTTAATAAGCTGGTCGAGCAATTCCTGCACGATCCCGTGATCCACTCCACTGCTCCAGTTGCCGCAGCGGTGGATTCGATGTCGCACCACCTGTTTTTCGTGGGTGATCGCCCCGCTCGCAACGAGGTGGTTATGCGCATCGCCGCGCGCGCAGGCAAGACCATCATGTTCATGCGTACCAAGCACGGCGTGGATAGGCAGGTGAAAAAGCTTCGGCGTGCCGGCATTAACGCTTATCCACTGCACGGGGATAAGGGCCAGGGCGCGCGCACCCGCGCCATTTCTGGCTTTGCCGATGGCTCCATTCCAGTCCTGGTTGCCACCGATATCGCGGCGCGCGGCATCGATATTGCAGACGTTTCACTCGTCGTCCACGTGGATCCGCCTGCAGAACACAAGGCCTACCTCCACCGCGCAGGGCGTACTGCGCGCGGCGGTGCAACAGGCACGGTGGTTACCTTGGTCACCGATGAACAGCGCTCAGAGGTAGCTACCCTCATCAAGAAGGCCGGTGTGAGCGCTACCGAACACGATATTTCCCACCGCGAAAATCCGGCCGGTGCTCCTGAGCTGCGCACGGTCACCGGTGCCCGCAAGCCGCACGGCCCGGCCCTTCCACCGCCGGGCCAAGACGGGTCTAACGGCGCGAGCCAGCAACAAAAGAATCAACCCCCACGCCAACAAAAGCGGCAGGTTGGTGGAGCCAGGAGGGGTAAGGGGCGGCGTCGCTAAGCGCTAGCACAATAGAAAGGAGGATTCGCGCGTGCAGGTTTTATCTACCGCTGACTGGACAACCCGCATGAATGAGCACGAGCGTAGGGCGGCGGACCGCCTGGAGAGGTTTCGCCATCCGGGCAGCTATCATCCCGTATTTGATTTCCTCTTTGAGTACTACCCTGTCCGCCCATCGCACCTAAAGCGCTGGCACCCGGGCATCGACACGGCGCTCAAGGGTAACGCGCCGCAGGCTAGCTGGCGCGATTACCACGAGACTGCGGACGGCATCACCGTGGACGTGGAATCCTATATGCAACGGCGCGGAAGTTCGATTGACTATATCTTGGATCTGCTGCGGCGCTCTGCCACCAACCCGGTGCACTTTGATTGCTTTGGTCTGCATGAATGGGCGATGGTTTACCACACCGATTCCCCACGCCATGATCTCCCGCTGCGCTTAGGCGCAGAAGGAACCAACCGCGTCGTTGATACTCATTCCCTAAAGTGCTCGCATTATGATGCGTTCCGTTTCTTTACTCTGCCGGCGCGCCCGCTCAATCTGACGGTGCTCCACCGTGAGGATCAACCTGCCAATGACCAAGCAGGCTGCGTGCACGTGACCATGGACCTTTATAAATGGGCGTGGAAGCTCGGCCCCCTGGTCCCAGGTGATCTCTTCCTCGATTGCCTGGATCTGGCTATCGATGCCCGCATCCTTGACATGGAGGCCTCCCCGTACGATTGCCGTAATTGGGGCCTTGGGGTAGTTCCTATTGAAACACCAGAGGGCAAGGCGACGTATGTCAACCGTCAACGGGGCCTCGCGCAGCGAGCGCAACCGCTGCGCGAGCGGCTTGTCGCAGTAATGGAAAGGGCTTATTGCCAGTTACACTAGATTAAACGCATCATGCGCTGGCTCGGGAGTTTTGGAGAAAGGCACTACATGGCACGGCACTCAAACGGGGAAAACAGATTCGCACTAGCTGGCTGGGTTATCGCGGTTATCATCATCGCAATCCTTGCCGTCATCGCACCGTTGATTTTCCTGTTGCGCGCTGGGGATGACTCTGGAGAGCCTACGGCCGCAGAAACCGCGTCCCAATCCCCTGTGGAAAGCAGCCCAGGAGTCTCCTCCTCCGCTCCGAGTACGCCGGACGACGGCGAAGAGGCTTCGGGCTCGGCTTCCTCTTCCACCGTGGAGATGGCCCCCAATACTCTCCTGCTCGTTGATACTTCTGCGAATATGACCGCGATGTTTGATGCAACGCAACAGGCGCTATCTGGCACCGCGGAAAAATTGAGTGACAACAATAGCCAGGTAGCCTTGTGGAACTATTCGTCCCCCATTTCGGAGGCCGCGTCGGTGGGTTACCGCGATAACCTCGGATTCGGCAATGGCGCTGCGGTTCCGGATACGCTCGCGGCATTCGGCACCGGTGGGGTGCCGCAATCGCGCAGCGCCACAATTGCCGCGCTGAACACCGCTGCGGATCAGGCCGCCGGTACCAACCGGAAGGCACGGGTGCTCCTCGTGACAACGGGCACCGAGCTCGATATGGACGATGCCCAGTTTGCCGCCGCTCTTGACGGCGCGAAGTCAGACAACGTAGAGCTATCCGTCGTCCACGTGGGCCCAGGGGCTATCGATGAACAGCTAAAGAACGCCGCTGACAACTTCACTAGCGTCGATGCGGGTACGCAGGAGGACCTCAACGCCGCGATGGATAAGGCCGCTGGGGTTTAAACAAAAAAGTTCTCCCTCCACCCCCGTGAGCTGGGGTCTGGAGGGAGAACTTATTAAGAAGACTTAGGAACTCTTGCGGTTGCGGCGAGCGGCGAGCTCATCCAAGCCAACCACGTTGTCATCGGGCAATTCCTCGATGCGCTCTGCGGGGAAGGACGTAATCGTGCCGGACAGTTCCTTCAAGATTCCCGGCACTGCGATGCCGAAGACACCCTGCCCGCCGGCGAGAAGGTCAATGACCTCATCATTGGAGCGGCACTCGTACACGGTAGTGCCATCAGAGACGAGGGTGAGCTCAGCCAAATCGTTAACGCCGCGGTCATGCAACGATTCCACGGCCAAACGGATATTCTGCAGGGAAATGCCGGTGTCGAGCAGGCGCTTGACAATCTTGAGGACCAAGACGTCCTTGAAAGAATAAAGGCGCTGTGAACCCGAGCCGCGGGCGGTGCGAATGGAGGGGTTGACCAAGTTGGTGCGTGCCCAGTAGTCCAACTGGCGATAGGTGATGCCAGCAACCTGGCAGGCGATGGGCACGCGGTACCCCACTTCTTCGTCCGGTCCCACATCAAAGAGGGATTCTTGGACGTACTGGGACTCGGACTGAGTGTCCTCGGTGATGCTCACGTAATTACTCCAATGGGGTTTGTTGGAAGCTCTAAAGATCAATTAAATGCCAAGCGCACACCCCCGTCAAGCGGTGCTTGCTTAACCTTCGAGTACAACTTTAGACTTTAAAAACCACATTGTCACCATTAGTCACACGCGTGTCATTAATTTTTTTCGTCTTCTTCCCCCGTGTGGAAATCGGATTCATCCATGCCAAGGCTGCGCATCATCTCTTCGAAATCGGCATCGGCCTGCGCGTTTCCGGATGCAGAGGTGCTTTCCTCGGCGGAGGAGGCATCGCTGTCTTCCCAGTCCTGTGTGGGGGTAGGAAGCTCGAGGTCGAAGTATTCCTTGATGTCCTCCTCGCTGGCGAAGACGGATACCTGCGCCAAGAGCGCAGATTCGGCAACGATGGGCACCTTAAAGTACTCGGCTACCGCCAAGGCATCGCTTACACGCGCATCAAAAACTTCACCTTGCGCGGTCTGAATATCCACCATGAAGGTGCCTTGATGGTGGTTGACAATCTCGATGGCCTCGACGCCACCTGCAGCCTCCAAGACCTCGCACAGAAGATCGTGGGTCGTGGGGCGGTTCGGGCGCTGGTCAGCAAAAACGGTAGCCAATTGGATTCCGTCTACGGCCGAAAGCCAGACGGGAATGAGGCGATTGTCTTCGGGCCAACGCAGCAGTGCGCAGACATCATCTTCTGGCCCAAGCTGGTGAATGCCGTGAAATTCAAGGGTTACATCACTCATAGCTACCACTCTCCCACATGGGAGGCAGCCATGGTGAGTTAGCCGTTAAATTCGTGGCGCAAATCCGTCTTTACCAAGGTGGCATGCAAAGAAACCACTAGCGCCGTCATCTGCTGGGACAGTTCTTCTGCCTGCTGGTGAGCGGTATCGGAATTCGAGTGCGCTACGGGGGCCGCGACTTGGGAGATTAAATCCGCCTGGCGGCGGGCGCTATTTCGCAGGGACTTCAGCTGGCTAGAGCTAAAGCCAAAAGCCTGCAGTGCAACTGCGGCAGAAGCAATGGCCACATCATCGGTATTGAAAAATCCCGCGGCATCCGGCTTAATGAGCTTGTCCTTGATAAAGGTGGCAATATCCGCCTCGGATGCTCCGGCTTGCTCTGCTACCTCGGCATCGGTCAAGCGCGTTACCGCGGGTGCTTTGAACTGTTGCGGGGACAGTAAGGTCTCCGCATTGCCAGCAGAAACAATGGCGGTGACCTGGCCGGAATCCATTGCTTCCAGCTGCTCGCGGATAACCTTAAGCGGGGTGTAATTATCCCGCTGGGTGGTCAAGATATAGCGCAACCTATCCACGTCTTCCTGCGTGAACCGGCGGTAGCCGGAGGCAGTGCGCTGGGGAGAAATTAGCCCCTCTGACTCGAGGAAGCGGATTTTAGACACAGTGACATCAGGAAATTGCTGATTCAGCGTTTCTAAGACCACGCCAATGGACATGGTCTTAGCCTTCTTCGTGTTCGGGCTCTTGCGGCGAGCTGATGCCGCCGCGGATTCTGCTGCGCTCACTGTGTCTATCTCTTTACAGGTGTCTCAGTAGTCGTTAAATATAAAAAGGAGACTAAACCGCTTTAACCGAGTCCGGCAAAACGGTTTGTCTGCTGCAGTTTTAGTCCTGCTTGGTGATGAATACGAGGCGGAATTTACCGATTTGAATCTCATCTCCAACCTCGAGCGCCTGCGAATTGCGCGGCTCGCGGTTGACGTAGGTGCCGTTCAAGGATCCCACGTCTACTACCTCGAATTGGCCGTCATCGTTCTTGCGGAATTCGGCGTGGCGGCGGGAAACGGTGACATCATCCAGGAAGATATCTGCCTCTGGGTGGCGCCCTGCCGTGGTGGTGTCCTGATCCAGCAGGAAGCGGGCACCGGCATTGGAGCCGCGCTTGACGACGAGCAACGCCTGGCCATCTTCCAGGTTTTCCGTACCTACCGCAGAGGTATCGGTTCCCTTGGTGCCATTTTCCATTTCCTTGAGCAGGTCAGCGCGGAATACAGAGGTGGTCTCCACCTGTGGTTCCGGGGTTCCGGTGTTCTCGCTCATTGTTACCTCCGGGGATTAGTTTTGAGTTACTTATACCAATAATAGCGACTCTTCCGAGTCTGTGATCTCTCAGTGGGCAATTATTTCACCGGAAAATGTTTCCGATGCCGCTCAACACGGAATTTCCCTGCCCCGCAAGGGGGTTATCAGAGACCATATAGGTCCACGTTGCGCTTGGACGGTTCAACCCAGAGTCTGCAAGGTGTGCCCCCTCAGAGTCAATAGGCACCTGCCTGAAGGTCTCTACTGACTGATCCACCGCCCGCTGCGCCAAGTCCTTAAACTCGCGCACCGCAATGCGGTGATACTCATCGATCGGGGTCTCGCGCGCGATGGCGCGCAGGTGGATGGATTCGCGCACATCATCGAGCAGTTCGAGGTGGTCTGCCCAGCCCATGTCCAGGTGATACAGCATGATTTCGCGCGCTGCCTGGATGCGCACTACCTCCGGGATATCCGCAAGCTCGCTGGCCCGCTCTGGTGCGCGGTCGGCTAGTTCCTGCCATGCCTGGTCCGTATCCAATAGCGTTGCACGGCGCTTATCGATGATGATGCGCTGATCCGCCAAGAGCTGGTTATACTTCCAGGTCTGGGCGTGAATTTCTAGCAACTGGCCCTCTGTCACCCGCTGGCAATGGGCGACAAAGTCCTGCACCCGCTTGGATTCGATGAGCCCGCCAGGGCCAGGTTGCGCGCTGACCTTTTCCCCAGCGCCGCCTTGTTGCACCACATCATCTTCCAGGGAGACAAAAAACAGCGCCAGGCCAGGATCTCCTTGGCGCCCTGCACGCCCGCGCAGCTGGTTATCGAGCCGCGCCGTGCGGTGCCAGGAGGTGCCGATCACGGCAAGGCCGCCGCGTTCGGCCACCTCATCGTGGTCGGCCTCATCGGCACCACCGAGCTTGATGTCGGTACCGCGGCCGGCCATTTGTGTGGAGACGGTTACCCGCCCAATATCGCCGGCTTCGGCGACAATCTGTGCCTCTTCGCGGTCATTTTTGGCGTTGAGCACGTTGACTTCGATATCGCGATCGCGCAAGGCCTCCGCCAAATTTTCTGATTCCGCAACGTCTTGGGTTCCCACAAGCACTGGTTGACCGGCTTCGTGCAGGTGGGCAATTTCTTCGACGATGGCCGCTGACTTCTCCCCTATGGTGGCAAAAATGCGATCTTGTTCATCGAAGCGCTGCAGTGGCTTATTCCGATCGATCACGGAAACGTGCAGGTCATAAAATTGCCGCAGCTGGTCGGTGGCCTCTACCGCAGTACCCGTCATTCCACAGACCAGCGGGTACCGTCGCATGAGTTCTTGCAGGGTAATCGTATCGAGGATGCGCCCGCCCTCAGAGACTTCCAAGCCCTCTTTGGCCTCTACCGCTGCCTGCAGCCCGTCGGGCCAGCGTTGCAGATCGGCGACGCGACCACGGGAGGCATCGATAAGCTGCAGCTTGCCGTCCACCACGATGTAGTGAATATCGCGTATCAACAGCGCCTTTGCGTGCAGCGCCAAGTTGACCTTGACGAGGACGGTGCCGATATTGTCCTCGGAATAAAGGGAATCGATGCCGAGCTCTCGCTCTACGCGGGCTGCGCCGACATCGGTAAGCTGCACCGTGCGCCCGTCATCTGAGATGACGTACTCGTGGTTCTCTCGGAGGCGGGAGACCACATTGGTAATTTGCCCCGTGGGAGCTTCACCGGGGCGATTTCCTGCCAGAACCAGGGGCACGAGGGCCTCATCCACTAGGACGGAATCGGCCTCGTCCACCAAGGCGACATCGCCAGGCACCTGCACCGTCTGTGCGCGTTCGGTGATCTGGTTATCGCGCAATAGGTCAAATCCCAATTCATTGACCGGGGAATAAATAATATTCTGCGCATAGGCTGCGCGGCGCTCATCCGCGCTCATGCCCTCCGTGACGGAGGCTACCTGCAGCCCAAAAAATTCCACGACAGGCCGCATCCATTCGGCATCGCGGCTGGCCAGATAGTCATTGACCGTCACGACGTGGACGCGCTTTCCAGTCAGCGCGAAACCCGTTGCGGCCATCGCGCCAACGAGAGTCTTGCCCTCACCGGTAGCCATTTGAATGACATCGCCGGTAAGCAGTCGCAGTACCGCCTGCGATTGCACGGTGAATGGGTGCAGGCCCAGGGTGCGTTCACACGCGACGGCAAGGGCACCCAGGAATTGGGCCTTGTCTGCGACCTCGCCGCCGCGCACCGCATCGCGGGCGGCTTGGGCCACGGCAGCATCGTCGCTCTGCGCGAATTTCTCCGCGGCGGAGCGAGCTTCATCCACGATGGCCTTGGATTTCTTATCGTTTCGCTCGCTTTGCGAGCCCATCGCTTTCCAGAACCAATCGAATGCTCCCACGACAATTCCTCCTTTAGGGGCTGGCTGCCTACGACTCTAGTCAACCTCATCTGGCTTGGAACCTATGGGGCCGTTATTGTAGGTGCCATGCAATCCGTCAATGTTAAGCTGCCGTCCAGCCGAGGAACCGAGATGGCAGGAACCATCGACTTTCCTGATGCTCCCCCTCTCGCCTTCGCCGTCTTCGCGCATTGCTTTGCCGGCTCGCGCCATACCCCTGGTGCGGCCCGCACTTCGAAGCAATTAACGGAATTCGGCATCGCCACCCTGCGCTTTGATTTCCCCGGTCTGGGGCAATCAGAAGGCGAGTTTGCGGACACCACCTTTAACCAAAATGTCGACGATATCCGCGCCGCAGCGGACTGGCTAGAAGAACACTATTCCGCACCACAGATGCTCATTGGCCACTCCTTGGGCGGCGCGGCGGTGCTCAAGGCCGCCACTGCAATGAAAAAGATTCGGGCCGTGGCCACCATTGGCGCCCCCTTTGATCCCGCACACTCCGTGTTGCACTACGCGGATAAGATTGGCGAGGTAGACGCTAATGGTGAGGTCGAGGTTGTCTTGGGCGGCAGGGCCCTGACCATTTCGCGCAAATTCCTGGAGGATTTGGCAGAAACCAACCCGGAAGAATACCTACCGCGGTTGCGCAAGCCCCTATTGTCCCTCCATTCCCCCATCGATCAGACGGTGGGCATCGATAATGCGCAGAATATCTTCCGCATGACCCGCTACCCCAAATCCCTCGTCTCGTTGGATAAGGCCGATCACCTGCTCACCAAGCAGGGGACGGCTGCCCGCGCCGCCGATCTGATCGGGGCTTGGTCCAGGCAATTTATCGTTCCCGACTATGAACCCGAAGAAGTGGGCACGGATGCCGCCATTGCCCACCCTGCTACTGGCACCAAATTCGGCGTCGTGGTGCGCCACAATGATCACTCCGTGACCGCGGACCGCACCAAAAAGGAAGGCGGCAAGGGCAAGGGCTTTACCGCAACCGGCCTGCTCATGTCGGCCTTGGCAGCTGCCTCCACCCAGGCCATCAAGGAGGCCGGCAAGAAGCTTGCGCTTGACGATGTCCACGTATCCATCACCCAGACCGGTACCACCTCCTTCGAGCGCCGCATCGAACTAAAAGGCTCCTTGAGCGATTCCGATATCGATGCACTGCGCGCAGCCGCGCGTGATACCGATGTCGAGCGCATGGCCGCCGGCGCCACCATCACCGATATCGTGGACTCCAACTAATGGTGGCCCTCAATCCCATCGCCGATTCCCGCCGCTGCCCCTGCACGAGCGGGCTGAGCTTTGGCGAATGCTGCGGCAAGTACCATGCCGGTGCCAAAGCTCCCACAGCCGAGGCCTTGATGCGGTCACGCTTTAGCGCCTTCGTCAGCGGCGATGAGGACTACCTCCTGCGCACCTGGGATCCGGTGACTCGGCCGAGCTCATTGGACTTGGCTGACTCCCCCATCCGGTTCTACCGCCTCGATATCCTCGATACCGAAGGCGGTGGTCTTGTAGACGATGAAGGCATCGTGGAATTTGAGGCCTTCTACAAGGGCGAGGCAGTGGGCTCCCAGCGGGAGCGATCGTCTTTCCGGCGCCTTAATGGCGCATGGGTCTATTCCACCGGCGAGCTTTAATGCAGGTCACGGCCTAGATTTCACTGTGGAATTATCCTGATGTAATCTAGGGCAGTCGCAACAAATAATGCGACGCCGGGCTATGGCGCAGTTTGGTAGCGCACTACACTGGGGGTGTAGGGGTCGCAGGTTCAAATCCTGTTAGCCCGACAAATTATCCCGACGGTTTTGCGAATCTAGCTTGAATCATTTGCGAAACTGTCTCCGACAGATAAACCCACCGCTTTACCGCGGTGGGTTTAGTCGTTTTCCGCTCTGATCCAGTCGTTGACTAATAAGAAACACAACATGGTTCGTCCCCTCTAAAACGACTTCTAGCCCGGAACCCCATGTGGTTTTCCGAGCTAGAAACAAAGTTGTATTCAGTTGGTCTTAAGCAGCCTCGCGCGCAGGCGGCGCGTTCGGGCTTGCCTTCTCGCGCGCCGGATCGCGCGGCGGCTGCGGATCTCGCGTGCCAGGTGGCGGGGTCTTTTCGTCCCTTTCCACCCGGCCAAGAAAGCGCCGAATCATGGATACATTGGCCGCAACCACACCAAGGGCCGTATAGAAAAAGGCCGCAGCAAAACCACGAACGGGCCTGCGGGTGTGATCGCCAATAGCGGCACCACCACGATTGTTCTTTACATAGTCATTGCGGGTTTCAATCACGTTGCGCCAGGTGCCATACACCTTCTTCCATTCCGGTGTCTTAAAAGCAGGGCCAGTTTGGCGGTAGCGCATTCCCTCCTTATTCGGGATAGTTACCGAGACCTTATTGGTACAGCACTTTCCTTTTGCCTTGCGCGCAGTAGATAGATTTGGCCCGGAGATGGAGGGTAGTCCTCTGTCTCTCGCGTCCTGGCGCTGACTCTTTTCCACCAAGGGACATGCCAGTGTCTTTCCTTTACCTCGACCTGGACACATAAACATCTGACTCTCACCGGAGAGCTTCTTGCCTTTTCTCCGCATGGCAAAGGCGCGGCGCTCGTTGATCCGCTGGTTGTAGGTGGCCTCATCAATACGCCCGGCATAGAAGTCTTCAGTGGCTTCCACCAGAGGTTTCGGCATGGCCGGGCAGTACCAGTGGCCTTCAACTAACCCCATGGTTTCATAGGATCCGCGCTTTCCCAGCTGGTTGGTTTTGTAGTCTCCCACCAGCGTGTATCCCTTTTTACGCAGTGGTTCATGGAAGTGTTTGGTCTTAGCCACCGCGAAGTACGCACGATCGCCCACCACTATGCTCTTAGGTGTCTCGGGGTCGTCAGTTAAATGCCGCATGGCTTCCAGCCCACGGATCGCAGGGTTGTGGCTGGGCCGGTCGAATCCGATGCCCATAATCAGGTGTGGCTGTGCATATGGGCCTTGGTCTTGAATGACACCGGCAACAAGTGTGGCCTCCCAACCCCACACATGCTTGGCGTTTCGCTTTCGCTTTGATTCGCCATGTGTTTCCTGCCGCTCGTCTCGCGAGTACCAGCCTGCTTCCGGTTCAGAAGACATGAGATCGTCTGGTTGGTTCGTCCATCGGTTGTTGCCACGGCGCACTCCTGGAATCAGGGTGCCGTCTAAGGTGAGGTCTCCCTGCCAATTGGCTCGGTATTCTTCGGGCATGTCCTGAGTGCTAGCCATAACCAGCTCATTGAACACGTAGGTGGCGCGCTGCCATTTTTCTTCGCGGCGCTCAGAGTCTTGTTCGCCCATCAGACGGTTGAACTCGCTGCGGGTAAGCCTGGCGCGGTGCGGGATGTTGTCGAATGGGTCAACGACATTAAGGAATCTGTGCAACGCGCGCCACAGGCGGTAGTACCACAGGTCGTGCTGAACAAAGTAGTTATCTCCTACCCGTCGTGCCCTATCGCGGCTGGGCAGGTTAAGGAGTTCTAAAGCCTTGTCTGTCGTGTCAGGCGAGGCCAAAAGTGTCGTCATGGTGGTCAAGTGCATGGGTTGACCAGAGCGCGCCAGAATCAGGTAGAGCGCGAGGATGGTGCGGTCGTTAACGGATTTAGGCCTGCCTCCTTTGGCGGGGTCGTAGCCGTCTACGCACCGCCAGGTGTCAAGATGGTGGCAGATGTCGGTGCGGTCGATGATGGTCAATGCCCAGGAAACGCTGGCTCCATCCAGGCGAAGCAGCGGGGTGGGTGTGGTGTTGAAGTGGGCCACCTAGAATTCGCCTCCTGCTCTCGGTTCGACGACTCGAAGCGGCGGGTAATCTGGTTCGTCCCTGTTGCCGCTTATCCACTCACGGTATTCGGTCTCGGTGAGCGCGCCAGATTCAACGATCATGTGGTGAAACGTGTCCTGGAAGGGCTGAATGTTTCCGGTGGCATAGAGCAGCTGGTTAAAGTCCACGCGCTCGGCGGCGTGGTCGGCGATCCAGGTATAGCGCAGCCTAGGAAGTGTCGGGGCAAGGCCGGTACTCGATGGGTTTGGGCTCGTCCTTTGAATGAAGTCAGATATGAGGTGTGGGCCTGTGGCATCATTGCGGCGGCGCGCTGAGTTGGGTTTCACAAGTGGTTCGTCCCTGCGATCCTCGCCCACACCATGCAGCACCTGGCGCATGAGATCGTCAAAAGGTGCCGTCAGCGGAACAGTACGCGGCGTAATACCACGACCACCGCGAGCACGAACTGCTAGTACCGTGCCAAAGTCGGTGAAGTCGCCATAGCGGCAGTGATAGATTTCCTCGGTGGACATGCCAGCACCCAGGGCCAGTGACACGATGATGCAGGCCACGCCCCGCGACTCGCGTCGCGGGCGGGAGTGAACCCAATCATCAATGCGGATAAGTTCGCTGGCGTTGTAGGCTCGGCGCGGAGCTTTTTGCTGCTGGGTAAAAGACCTCCGGCAATTCTTCTGCCCATTCCAGCGCGCCTTTCAGGCCAATGACATGGCTTGCGCAGCGGTTCAAGGTGCGGCGGGTGGCATTGAGGCTGGGCTTGGATAAATCTGCTGTACGGGCTTGCAGGTAGGTGCGAATTTTTCCGCCATCGCGCAGCAGGTAGATGCAGCCATCCACGTCGATGTCGTCGTACCAGCGATCGCGCATGTAGCAAAAATATGTCGCGAGTACGCGCTTGCGGTTGCGCTGAACGGTGGGAGTAGTAGGCGGGAGTAATCCGCGTGTAGTCAGTGTGTCGATCACAGCGTAGACCTCACTGTATTTAGACTGAGGTGGTTCGTCTTTTTCATCTGGTTCAAAGGAAGTGGTCTCGTGGCTTCCGACCTTCCCGCCGAAGCTCCGGTCAGGCGTTACGCCAACTGGCCTCATGCCCATATCGAGGCCCACGATCCGGTCATGCGGAAATTGCAGTACTTTTCCCGCAACGTCCAGCAGCTCACCCTGAACGGGAGCTACCCCAGTGCCAAGCATTTGGCTGATGCTTGTGGTATCCCCGCCTCCACCATCACCCGAATCATCCGCGGCGAGATGATCCCGACGGGACGTGTCATTGCCAATATCGAGGTCACTACAGGCGAGGCCTTGTGGCCGAACCATCGCAGCCACCGATACGGCAGTCAATGACCCCAGTGTTGGAAACTGCATGTTTCCAACACTGGTGAGTCGGGCGTGAGTTACATGGGTGTCGTTCATGGCTCACGAGGTGAGCACACCTACACCACGAACTAGGTGGCGGTGCCTTCTTACCTCATTCCATGATTAAACCCGCAGTTCACAGGGTAGTTCGTCCCTGGTGCGTTCTGTGCACCATGAGACCAGTTTTGCGTATCCGCAATTCGACTTTGCAGATATGCAATCGCTAGGGCTAGCTCAGGAAGTCTCCGTGAGCCGAGCTACAGCACGTACAGGCCTCCACCTGGGGTGCCATGGGTAGAGCCTCCAGCCAAAAGAATCCGGTAGGCATGGCGGCGGTTAGCTCCGGCCTCGACCACGTAGTCCTCGAACTGGTGCAAAGACTTTAGCCCTGCCGCAGCACACAGCACATCAGTGGGAACACCTTCCGCAATGCGGCCAATGATCCAGGTGTTGGGGCCCGAACCCCGGAAAGTGGACACGGGGATTTAATCAAGATGCGATAGTAAGTGTAGCTGATCCGGCGGCTTCGAAGGCGTTCGGCGAGCGATAGCCGCACCACGAGTGCAAGCGCTTGGTGTTGTAGTGCGTGCACCACCGGAACACGTCCCGACGACATACGATCTGACTTGGGAAAACGGACTCGTCCTGGAGGACTTCCCGTTTCAGCGTGGCGTTGAACGACTCCGCCAACGAGTTGTCCGCGCTCGTCCCGATTGCTCCCATCGACTGGGTGACACCGAATCGTTCACACAGCTTCCGGTATTGCCCAGAGGTATAGACGCTGCCATGATCGGAGTGAAAAATCGCCCCGTCAAGGTTGCCTCGGACCCCGTGGGCCATCGTGAGAGCTTCTTCGACCAACTCCGTGCGCATGTGGTCGGCGATCGCGAAACCGGTCAACTGCCGCGAATAGCAGTCGATGACGGTGGCCAGGTACATATTCGACCCGTCCGCGATCGGCAGGTACGTGATATCGCCGACGTAGATGGTGTTCGGTTTCTCCGCGGTGAACCGGCGTTTCAGCAGGTCGGGCAACTTCGGAGCCCGTTTCGCAGACACGGTGGTCTTCACCCGGCGTTTTTTGGTGTAGCCGAACAGGCCCATCTGGCGCATCAACCTGGCGGTGCGCTTGTGATTGAAAAGGTCGTCGTTGGCTGGATCGGAATTGATGGCCGCCGTCACGCGTTTCGCCCCGTAACAACCGTTCTCGGCCGTGAACACGGCCTTGATCCTCGCTCCCAGCACCGCGTCGTCAAGGACGCGTCGCCGGCGGGCAGGAGCAGCTGATTTCCATTTGTAATACGAGGACCGGTTGATCTTCAAAACCTCACATAACCGCTTGACCTCGTAGAGGCCTCGGTTGTCATCAACGAACCGGAAGCGGTTCACCAGTTCGTCTCTTCCGCGAAATATTTGGCCGCCTTGCGGAGAATCTCTCGTTCCTCCCGGAGCTTGGCGTTTTCGCGTTCCAGCACGCGGATGCGTTCGGCGTCGGAGAGTCCTTCAGCAGGCGTGCGTGCGCTGTTGGCTGCGGCAATGGGGCTGGCGACTTTTTCACCGTTGGCGTTGGTTTTGGTGCCGGTGCCGAAGGCGTCGAGCCAGGTGCGCAGGGAGTTGCGGTTGACCCCGAGATCGGAGGCGATCGCGTTGAGCGTTGCTCCGGGGGTCGACTCGTACAACGAGACTGCGTCGCGCTTGAACTGCTCGGTGTAGGTCTTGCGTGGCATGGTGGAAAGGTACCTCACTTCCCCAGCGAGATGCTGGTTTCAAGGTGTCCACCATCTGGGGGTCAGGTCCGTTGCGCAACCTGCGGGTATCCGGCACCATGTCCGGCGATATACTAGGTATTACCCGGCGCAGGTAGGCAGAGAGCTGGCTAACGTTCTCGTTGTCCCGGCCCGGCCTAAACAGGTAGTCCTCCGGGCCGGTAGCCATAATGACCGGCTGTATTAGCTCGGTATGAGACTTCAAAAGTGGCACCTCGCGCGGGCCAGCCCCGCGGTAACCGTGCGGAAACAGCAGTACTCCGTCGCCGTCAACGCGCACGTCTTTGCCGCGCAGCGTGCAGATTTCTCCCGCGCGCAGCCCCGCCCCCAGGGTAAGAGCTAGCACCGTGGTGAAGTTGCGGCGGCGGGCAGCGGTGGGTTGCGACTCGGCCCAGTCCCACAGCCTGTCGCAGGCATAAGTGTCGTAGGGTTCAAGGGTTGGCTCATAACTAATCGGGTGCTGGTAGTCAGGGTTCCAGTCGTCGTTGATCGCTTCTGCAACACGGCACAGCAGCGAGCGCTGGGTTCCAGCGGTGGACGGACTGAGCTTTGCGCCATCTCCGGCAAGGAAGTAGTTGCCGATGATGTCGGGGTGGAAGACGGTCTCGACAGTCACCACGCCGTAGCTCACCCAGACCCAGGCGGCGAGCTTGGACACGCAGTTGAGTGTGTTGCGCAGTGCGTCGCGGCTGGTGTTATCCGGGGTGATGTTAAGTGCGCGCACGCACTCGCGGGTGAAGTCGGCGACGTGGCTCCACGGCTCGGAGCGCACGGCGTGTGGTGTGCAGTTGGCGATGATCGCCTCATAGTCGGCGGTGGTGTAGTTACTGGACATGGGCCTTTCCTTCGTCGGCACGATCGCAGTGGAATGGGGCGGTGTAGTGGATGCTACGTGGCTAGGCCACGCAGTGCACTCCGCTACACATAGTCTTGTTTGCCGATATGCAATATGGCTAGCAGGTGACCTCACCCCGCCAACTTCGCAGGAATTCCTTATATGACCTGCGTGTTTGCGGTTCCGCAAAAATCTACCGGACGAACCACCACACTATATTGGGCTATTGCGTATGGGGACATGCCATATTTAGTACCCCCGCGCGAGCTTCGGACGTGGCCCTAACTCTACCCACCAAGTCCGTCAAGGCCCCGCTTTGTGGCCCACAGCTATGTCCACCACAACATGTAGATCCACTGCCCCCGGTTGTGGCTAGCCGTTTCACCCGCGACCTGGGCGGAGATTGGCGCGCGGCTCACACCGGCTAGCGTGACCACCGTCGGGCGCGATTGCGTATCCGCAATTCCATCTCGTTCCGCGTGGCCCATTGCCATACCTCGCACATCGGAAGACCACCGCGCGGGCGGTTTGCATATTCGCAAATTTCTACCCGTTGCCGTGCCCGGCACTTTACATTTCCACTGCTCACACCCTCAAAGGAAAGGGACGAACCATGTCCACACTCGACATGAGCACACCACTGTACTGCCAGTACTTCACCACCGAAATCACAGCAAGCGACCTGCCACTTATCACCGCCACCCTGCGAGCAGGGCACCAGGTAGCTGACACCATGCTGTCGATGGCTACCGCCGCGCTCTACAACTACACCCTGACTTTTACCGGCGAGTCCGGTAGGTTCACCGACCACGACGACCGCGTGCTCACTGCCTTCTCCTCGCTGGCTGGGCCTGACCCCCGAAAAGTGGACACATCGGGGGCTAGCTATGCTGCTGTGGTCAGTATAGCCGAAGACTTGGTTTCAAAGACATCAGGCGCTACGAGATTGCACCAGGAGTGCCGCCGGCGCGTGTTATAGCGCATGCACCACCGGAAGACCTCTTGGCGACAGGTAATTGGGTTGTCAAAGACTTTCCGATCACGCAAGACTTCTCGCTTTAAGGTGGCGTTAAACGATTCTGCTAGGGCATTATCGGCACTAGTTCCCACCGCTCCCATGGACTGGCGGACACCTAACGACGAGCAGTAGTTCCTAAAGGTTTGTGAGGTGTACACACTGCCGTGATCAGAATGGAAAATAGCCCCGTCAAGACTGCCACGCACACCATGTGCGTGGGCTAGGGCATCGATGACCAGTGAGACCCGCATGTGGTCTGCGAGTGCATAACCTGCAAGTTTACGTGAATACGTGTCACTGACTGTGGCCAAATACATGTTCTTGCCGCCCTTACACGGCAGGTAGGTAATGTCGCCGACATACACACGATTCGGCTCGTCAGCGGTGAATGTACGGCCTAGTAAATCTGGCATGACACGGTGACCAGGCTTGCGCCTGGTGGTGATGCATCGACGCCGTTTGCTAAAGCCTTTTAGTCCCATGGATTTCATGATGCGTGCAACCTTCTTGTGATTGACCGGGGTATACGCCAGGTCTTCCTTGAGGCTTGCGGCGATGCGTTTAGCTCCGTAAAGCCCGTGCTCATCATCGAAGATGGTTGTGATTCTTGCACCAATAAGACCGTCAGAATATATTTTTAACCTGCGCTTTTTGCGGGTGCTCACCCACTTGTAAAACGAGGAACGATTCAGCTTTAAAACGTGGCACATCCGCATAAGCCAAGTATTCGGTTCGGTGGTCATCGACAAACTGGAAGCGGATCACCAGTGAGTTGCTTTAAGCAAAATATTTCGCGGCCTTACGCAGGATATCGCGTTCTTCGCGCAGCTTAGAGACTTCCTTTTCTAGCTGTCGGATTCGCGCAGAATCATTCGCCGCTTGGGCTTGATCGTGCACTGCTTTTATGCGGGCACGTTTGCCGGTGCCGTACTTTTTGACCCAAGAATGTAGCGAGGCTCGATTGATACCGAGCTCTGCTGATGCTTTGTTCAGCGAGAGGTCCTCATTGTTCTCATAGAGGGCTACGGCATCGCGTTTGAACTGTTCTCAGTACCTGGACATGGTGGTAGATTACCTTTCTTCCCAGCTCGACTGGGCTGGATATCAGGTGTCCACCAAACAGGGGTCAGGTCCGCTGTACCCACCGCTGCCGTACGCGTCACCTTTGTCACCCTGGCCGACACCTACGGCAACCGCGCGGGACTCACCCGAATCCAGGGCGGTGACGCTGCCCGCGGCCCCATCCCACTTACCAGGTCTATCAACGAGGCCACGGTTGCCGACATGTCCTACTCCACCCCAGGACTCACCCTCAACCTGCCCAATACTGTGCATGACGACCTGATCATTCGCTGCACGACCCACGACCCAGACGGCTGTGTTCCCGAAGCAAAGGACGAGTTTCCCGGCGTGGACTACTGCCCTAGTCTGCACCACCTGCTGAGGGACGAACCAGAACCAGGTATCGACATCACCCACGACATTATCCGCGCGCTACTTCCCTACCGCGGGATCCACATGGAGGTAGAGCCGCGCGTGTTGGATGGAGATGTAGACATCGAGCGGATGTAGCTGGCGGGACGAGTAAGGAGGTCGTGCTGGCCTAAAGCACCGCCACGTTATTTCTGGTGGTCAGGGACTAAAATTTTAGGTTCCTGACCACCGATTTTTATGAGGTAGCAACATGCCCAGCGGGGCGCGTATCAACACCCGACACTGTAGCGGTGGCCTTTGTATTACTTGTCGTTGTCCAACGGGTAGACTTGGTGTTCGGGGTCGTACCACAACACCCTAAACAAATCGTCTGACCTAAACCCCCACAACCGGGTCTCATTAGATAGCCGAAATCGAAATATTCGTTCCTCGGCTTCTGGCAGCTGCCTGATACGCGCTTGGGCATCTTTGCCGAGGGTAGATACATCATGATCATGATTTCGGGCGCGTTTTTTCTTCCCAGACATGACCGTCTCGGTTAGGCATTCTTTCCAAGTTTTCTTAGAAACGGTGTCTAGAAAGGTAAGCAGTTCTTTTGTCTCCTTTGAACTTAGCTCCCAACGACACCCTTCAATTCCTGAATTGTCATCTAGCTCGCTCACTGTCCACCGAACAAGCTTCTCCCGATATGACTCCTCGCCAGTTGCGGTAGAAGGAACAGCTTTGCCGTTAGCAATCGGACTGAACGGTGGGACGTGTTTGCCACCGGCGTTGTTTTGCTGACGCGCAAGCTTCTTCTTCTTGCGCTTCTTACTACCCACCGCTAGACAGTAGAAGCCGACTGCATGGCGCTGTAGAAATCTTGCATGACTTCTTGACTAACTTCGTTAGTAGAAGAAGCCCCATCTGCCACATCCTTACGTGCCTCACGCCAAGGACGCTCGCTATGGGACAAGTCGCTCAACTGTTGCCCGCTTAGGTGGCCGTACGCACCAAGAACCGTGTCAATAGTTTCTTTTTCGTCGGCAGTGAGACGGTCGGAATCACCGGGAAACATGTTAACGTTCGCGGTGAACTCGCCACGGTGTTTACCGTAAAGCTCCCGCGTCACCGGACCATTAGCCCACGCTTCAATTCGGGCGTTGAAAAGCGGCTTTTCATCCCAAACCAAGTTCCATGCTTGCGAGTAGTACACGAGCTTCTGAAGCTTCATGGTGCTCACGTGACCGCCTTGACGCTCCAAAATGTACCTCGCTACATCGTTCACACGTGCCATGACTTGCTCCTTTCACTCATGTAGTGGGTGTGCCGATAACTTCTAACCACCCCAATTATCCATGTATTTCGAGGAAGTTGCTAGCCCGACACGTCCACCTCCCCCGGTAAACATCTTGCATAAGCCGAACTAGCAGCAAGAGTGCGAGTGAATTACCTGGTAGTTGAAGATTTCTCCCCAAGGCACCCCGTGGGGGTACAGAGTGTGACTTTCCGCTTCGATGGTTAGCTACCTAGGACTGGGGACGGGTCACTAAAACAGAGGCACCGCGACCCCAAAACCTGCCCCTGCTGGATAAACTGGATCCGTTCTATCCTCGGTACACAAAAGGAGTGCGCAGCCTATGACGAAGCAGCGTCTAGAGCTAACGTGGTACAACAAAGACCAGGCCCTTATCCCCACTGAGCAGGGTAAATATGGCTACACGTGGGTTGACCCGACCGACCCGCGCTACTGCCAGACTCACTTTTTAGAGTATGGCGATACGGTGCGCGGCGAACAGCAACCCAAGGAGGAGGGACGAACCTACTCTGAGCGCGCCGATTTTACGCCCACCGACGACAACCTGCTGATTCTGGGAGAGTCCGGCGACGTACTCGAAACACTCACCCGTGTACCGGAACTAACTGATAAGTACGTCGTCCAGGTCAAGTGCATCTACATCGACCCGCCTTTTAACACCGCGCAGACCTTTGCCAACTATGAGGACAACCTAGAGCACTCCGTGTGGTTGACCATGGTGCGTGACCGGCTGCTGCATCTGAAGAAACTGCTGAGCAATGACGGATCCATCTGGGTACACCTGGACGACGTGGAAAACCACCGTATGCGCCTGCTCATGGACGAGGTGTTCGGCGCGGAGAACTTTGTGGCTGAGGTGGTGTGGCAGAAAGCGGACTCCGCGAGGAACGACGTGTCTGGGTTTTCTGCCGACCACGACGTTATTTTGGTGTACGGAAAGTCGTCCGCTTTGACACTGAACCGCATGGAGCGTACCGCCGAGGATAACGCCCGGTTTACCAACCCGGACGGGGACGAACGTGGTATCTGGTTCTCTGACAACCGAAGTGCACCGGGAAACATGAGCGGAAAAATGCAGCACCCCGCTGTGTTTGCCATTCAACACCCACTCACAGGCGAAATGATGTATCCCGCGAGCGGCCGTCACTGGTGTTTTGGGCAAGAGCGACTTTTCGATTCACTGTCCCAGTACGGAGTCTTGAAGTGGGAGGCCCCAGATTTGGAGCTGCGCGCCAAGGAGACGGGACTGTCCAAGGACGTTCTGCGTGGGGACGTTGGCGACCTAATCATTAATCCTCAGTACGCAGATGATGCTGCACAGCGCACACGTGAGCGCATGGAGCAGGGTAACTGGCCCGAGTTCTTTGTCACGGAGACTTCCTTTGGCCGTAAGTCCTACCCGCCGAAGGAGGGCCAGCCACCGCGCACTTGGTGGACGAACGAGGACGTGGGCCACAATCGCGCGGCGAAGTCTGAACTGAAAGCCCTGTTCCCCGGCACCACAGCTTTCGCCACCCCCAAACCAGAGCGACTGCTAGAGCGCATTATCCACATTGCTACCAACCCCGGCGACATCGTGTTGGACGTGTTTGCAGGCTCGGGCACCACGGCTGCGGTAGCACACAAGATGGGCAGGCGTTGGGTGACGTGCGAGCTGGTGGAGGATACGTTTAACCGCTTTACCCGGCCACGGTTGGAAAGGTGGTACGCGGCGAGGATATGGGAGGTATTACCGTCACCAAGGGCGAGCGTGTGGACGCAAGCGCCGACGGCTTACCGGAGGGCTTGTCGGCTGAGGACGCGCAGAAGCTGACCTCCTTACTGAATAAGGCAGTCAAGGACGAACCAGAGCTGAAAAAGTCCGCTGATCTTCGCACGGTAAAGAAGCTGGTCAAGACCAAGAAATCACCGGACACGATCAACTGGCGCGGCGGTGGAGGTTTCACCACCGCACGGCTGTCCAAACCCTGCTTCGACGTGGACGATGACACCGGCCTTGTCGTCCTTACCGAGGACGCGACCGCGCGCAACCTGTCCGCAGCAGTCGCCGCGCACCTGCGGTTTCGTATGACCCCGGACAACCCGGTATTCCCGGCCAAGCGGGAGAAGATGAACCTGTTTGTCACCCGCCAGCCGCTTACCCAAGAGTTCATCGACGAGCTGGTGTACTACGTACCTGATGGTGAAGCGGTGACCGTTGCAGCCACCTCCGCTGATTCTGACTTAGGCCGCTATCTGCATAAGGCCTGCCCTGGTTCAAGAATTATCCACCTGCCTGATGGACTGTTCACCCGCACCCTCTCTCACGCTAAGGAGGCCTAGACCATGACCTTGCAACTAAATTATGACCCGGCACTCGTGGACGAACTCTCCGCGAGCTTTGGACTGCGCACAGCCAATACCCGAGCACTTGATACTCTCGCGCGCCGAATGGATAGCGGCGTAGACGGCGCACACGCGCTGGTCATGGACGTGGCTACGGGCGCGGGCAAGACCTATGTCATGGCCGCGTTCATCGAATACCTGCGCCGTGGTGGCGTGCGCAACGTCGTGGTGGTAACACCCGGCTTGGTGGTGCAGACCAAGACCGTGGCTAACTTCACGCGCGGTTCCGGCAAGTTCATCGAGGGTGCCGCACTGGATCCTGTGGTTATTACCCCAGATAACTACAAGTCCATGGCAGCAGGGCGTACCGAGGCAGAGCAACAGTCGGCCTCTAGCGTGTTCGTCTTTAACATTCAGCAGCTTATCGCCCCGAAGAAGATGGAGGGAGAAACCAAGGGGGGCGGCAAACAAGCCACCGCGCGCGGCATCCGCAAGTTCTCCGAGTACGCCGGAGTCCTCTACGACGACCTGGCCTCCCGCGACGATCTGGTAGTCATTGCCGACGAGCACCACCTGTATTCCGCGTCTGCGGCCTCCTTCCACGCCGCGATTGCTGACCTCAACCCAGCCATGCTGGTAGGGCTTACCGCCTCTGCCGACGAGGACGACGATGTGGTTTTCCGCTACACCCTGCGCGAAGCCATAGGCGACAAATCAGTGAAAACGCCGGTCATTGTCTACCGCCGCGACGGCTACGGCGAGCGCGAGCAATACCAGCAGCTTAAAGACGCGGCCACCTTGCGCGCCTACAAGCAGAAGTTCTACGACGAGTACGCCGCGCGACACGCCGACGATGGCACGTCCCCGATTAATCCGGTGATGATGGTGGTGTGCGAAAACATCGCGCACGCCACCGAGGTGGAAGAGCTTTTGGCAGGCCCGGAGTTCTTCAACAACCCGTATGCGGTACTGCGTGTGGATTCAGACTCCATGACCGAGGAAAAGACCGCACTGCTCAATGGCCTGGACAACCCGGACTCCCCGGTGCGCGCGGTCGTGAGCGTTAACAAGCTCAAAGAGGGCTGGGATACCCGCTCGATCGCGGTGATGGTCACTCTGCGCGCCATGGACTCCGACATATTGACCCAGCAAACACTTGGTCGAGGCCTCCGACTGCCGTTTAAGCGCTACACCGACGTGGAGGCTATCGACACCTTGGAGATCGTGGCTCACGATTCGTTTAGGCGACTGCTTAAAAGCGAGAAAGTACTGCATTCCTTCGGTGTAGACACCCGGCCGCAGACCCCGGAGCCGGATTCTGATACCGAAACTGACACCGCGCCACCGAAGCCGGATACCGATACCAGCGGCGGTAGCGATCTACCGCAGCCTGACACAGACACCCACCCTGGCACCGGCCCGGCGCTGACCGTGGCATCAGATCCAGCAACCGACACCAACACCACCGACCCGGATACTTCCGACCAAGGGGACACGGAATTAGCAGGTCAAACAGCACTTCCACGCCCAGTGGGTAAGCTACGTGAGCTAGGAGGTGGTGGCCGCGACCTTGACAACTGGCATGATGATGCCACCACACCAGCGGTAGTGGAATTGGTGAAGCGATTTGAGGGTGTTTCCTTCTGGTTCCCGCACACGACCTGTATGCGCGAAGACGAGTTTTTCCCGCTACACAAGCTCACTAATGCCGAGATTGTTGCAGCCGCGGGCAAGGTGACAGATGAAGCTACCAGCGAGATGGAGCGCTATAAGCTCACGTTCAAAGCCCACACCATCACCCCACGCCGCCTGGAACAGATGCAGGTGCAGTCGGTAGCCATTGACACGGATACTGCCCGACGTGAGATTAAAGCAATCATCTTGAAGAATCATCTGGTTGACCGCAACAGGGAAAACCTCAGCCAGCTAGATAACCGCATTGTCCCAGCCTTTATGAACGCTGTCTCTGTTACCGAGTGGACGGTGGACGCACTAGCCACAGCCAGTGAGGCATTGCGGACGATGGTCTCGCAGGCAGTTAAACAGTTCACTGCGTCGTTGGAGCCGACTGTGCGACTCGTGCCCCTGCTTTTGCCCCATGAGCAGCGGCGTAGCTATCAGCTTCCCAAGGGACGTGACATCATTCCGCGCCCGGAGGATAAGTCGAAGTTTGTTCGCCGCCAGTACTACTCCGGCTGGGAGAAAGGACTTTACAACGCTGCTGCCTTTGACTCCTACTCAGGCGAAGCGAAACTGGCTAGTGACCTGGACGTATCCCCGGATGTTGAGTGGTGGACACGGCTATACCCGGAGGATCAAGCCAGCATCGGCTACGCCCCGCGGCGGTCGTACTACCCGGACTTCATCGTTCGCGATAAGGAGGGCAGAACCTGGATTGTTGAGGGCAAGGATGCCGGTGGACGCGCGAACGACGAGGTGCAGAAGAAACGAGCTGCTGCTGAGGAAGCCATCAATTTGATGGCTAGCCACCCGGATATGGCGGGCGTGAAGGTGGGTTACGTGATTGCCTACGAGGACACGATTTCCTCGGCGGGTTCCTGGCGCAGGCTGCTCAGCGTTTCCGATCCGATTGTGTCGCCTAATTAGGTGGGTTATGTCTCCGGTCGTGGCGTTATCCTGCCCTTCTCGCGGATACGGGCTAGGACTGGGGACGAACCTCCTGATGTGACCCCACCTCCGACACCGCCGCGGCCACCAGCCGACGGAACCGGGAACGGAAACCGGCGGAAACCACCGCTGTGGTTAGTGCCGGTGCAGGTGGGTGGGTAGTTTCGCAAAAGACTCATCCCACGGCTATGGAGTAGCTCCTCGGCCGTGGGATTTTCTGTATGCCTCGTCTACACCGCAAAAAGGATGGCAAGGCCTAATAGGATAAGCACCGTGGGAAATAACACGCTCTCCCACTTCTCTAGCGCTTCTGCTACGGCTGGCCGTGTGGCCACGAACTTCGCTACCGCTACAAGGCCGGCGACCAAAACGAGGAATACGATGCAGTACACCGCGATGTCTGAGGGCGAAGACGTGGTAAATACCGGCAGGTACACTCCGATATTATCGCCGCCATTGGCAAAGGTGACCCCGGCTACCGCAGCAACGCTGAGCTTCTTTCCGGAAACGTCATCGTCCTCTTCCCCGCGAAAGGCCTCCCAGGCTGCCCAAAGGCCAATGGCCAAGGGAATAAGCCCGAAAAAGCGTATCCAGTCTTCCGGAAGAATAGCGCTAAGTCCCAGGCCAAGTGCTACAGAGACCGCGAGGATCCCTAAAAAATCCCAGATATTGCCCCAAAAGAATGGCTTTGGTCGTGCCCTTCCTGCCCGCGCCACGGGCAAAGAATAGCGAGAGAACAACGATATCGTCGATATTGGTGACGATGAATAAGGCGATTGCGGATGCGAGATTAGTAAGCGCCCAGCTAGCTTAACGTATGCACCGATGACAATTGTCATGGAAACCTCGTGACACAGTTCCTGCTATTACGAACGCAAGCCTGGTTAAGTGCAAGACATGAAAACGACACGCACTGAAGCGTCCTGGGTTTAGTTCCTACCTCAGCTAAGGAAGGATTGAACTATGCCTAGAAAGTATTCCGTCGAGTTCAAGGAGAAGGCGGTCCATCAGATCATCGAAATGGTCCGCCTGGAGTCTTGCTCACTGCAACGCGCCTACACGGAGGTCGGTGAGCTGCTTGGAGTATCTCACCACACGTTGCGGGCTTGGTACCGTGACAGCGCTTCAGTACGCGATAATTCTGACGCTTCAGGCGGCGAAACAATGGAAGAAGAACTCAGGCGTCTGCGCCGAGAAAACCGCGAACTGAAACGAGCAAACGGGATTCTTAAGACTGCTTCGGCTTTTTTCGCAGCGGAACTCGACCGACCCACGACCAAATGATCTCTTACATCGACGCGTATAAAGATCAGTTTGGGGCCCGGGTCCATCTGCAGAGTCCTTAAACAAGCAGATCGTGGATTCATTACTTCACGCGGCTACCGCAAAGCCACCACACGTGTTCCCAGCGCAAGAGCCTTAAGCGATAGCCTGCTCATCCCAGAGATACAGCGTGTGCATGCGGAGAATTTCTCGGTCTACGGCATCCGCAAAATGTGGCACGCGATGAACCGCGAAGGCTTTCATATTGGTCGCGACAAGACCGCACGTCTGATGAAACTTGCAGGTGTTTCTGGCCGCAGACGTGGGCGAACCCCAATAACAACGGTAAGCCCGAAGGCACCGGATCATCGCCCAGACCTAGTGCGCCGAAACTTCCGTGCGCAGGCACCAGGCAGGCTTTGGGTTGCCGACATTACCTACGTTCGCACCCTGTCAGGATTCGCCTACACCGCGTTTGTCGTGGATGTCTTCAGCCGAAAAATTGTTGGTGTTGCTACACGCTCGACAATGCGCACCGATGCGCTGCCCATGGAGGCATTGGAACATGCGTTAACGACTGCAGGACGAATCCATGGAAACCAACTAATTCACCACAGCGATCGGGGCAGCCAGTACGTGTCACTGAAGTATTCCACCGCGCTAGCTGAGTCAGGAATCCGCCCGAGTGTGGGAACAATCGGCGATTCTTACGACAATGCACTAGCCGAAACAGTCAACGGTCTCTACAAGGCTGAACTGATTCATGCCCAGGGCCCGTGGACGTCGGTCGGAGAAGTCGAACTGGCCACCTTGCGGTGGGTGCATTGGTGGAACACTAAGCGGCTTCATGAAGCTTTGGACTACGCCACCCCACAGGAAGTAGAAACCGAGTACTATCTCACCCAGCCCATCAACACAGGGCCGTAAAAGAAGCGGAACTAAACCCAGGACGCTTCACACCCCAAGCTCAATTTCCTCACCAGCGATTGAGGTACGCGACGTAGAAAAAGTCTTCGCTGCGAACTCCTCGCATTCAGTACAAGCACTTAATCATGTATCAATGTCCATCGCCCCCGGAGAAATCGTAGCGCTGCTAGGTACTAACGGCGCTGGAAAGTCCACACTTATTGACCTCATCTTAGGGCTTACCGGACCATCTTCCGGCACTGTCAGAGTCCTAGGCAAAAGCCCCCGGGAAGCGATCAATAACGCACAGCTAGCAGCGGTGCTCCAATCCGGAGGTCTTCTCCCCGAGCTCACCGTAAGCGATACCTTAAAGATGATTTCCGCTACCTTTGCCCAGCCGCTAGACATTGGCGAGGTTGCACATGGACCTGACCCCCAGATGGTGGACACCTTGAAACCAGCATCTCGCTGGGGAAGTGAGGTACCTTTCCACCATGCCACGCAAGACCTACACTGAGCAGTTCAAGCGCGACGCAGTCTCGTTGTACGAGTCGACCCCCGGAGCAACGCTCAACGCGATCGCCTCCGATCTCGGGGTCAACCGCAACTCCCTGCGCACCTGGCTCGACGCCTTCGGCACCGGCACCAAAACCAACGCCAACGGTGAAAAAGTCGCCAGCCCCATTGCCGCAGCCAACAGCGCACGCACGCCTGCTGAAGGACTCTCCGACGCCGAACGCATCCGCGTGCTGGAACGCGAAAACGCCAAGCTCCGGGAGGAACGAGAGATTCTCCGCAAGGCGGCCAAATATTTCGCGGAAGAGACGAACTGGTGAACCGCTTCCGGTTCGTTGATGACAACCGAGGCCTCTACGAGGTCAAGCGGTTATGTGAGGTTTTGAAGATCAACCGGTCCTCGTATTACAAATGGAAATCAGCTGCTCCTGCCCGCCGGCGACGCGTCCTTGACGACGCGGTGCTGGGAGCGAGGATCAAGGCCGTGTTCACGGCCGAGAACGGTTGTTACGGGGCGAAACGCGTGACGGCGGCCATCAATTCCGATCCAGCCAACGACGACCTTTTCAATCACAAGCGCACCGCCAGGTTGATGCGCCAGATGGGCCTGTTCGGCTACACCAAAAAACGCCGGGTGAAGACCACCGTGTCTGCGAAACGGGCTCCGAAGTTGCCCGACCTGCTGAAACGCCGGTTCACCGCGGAGAAACCGAACACCATCTACGTCGGCGATATCACGTACCTGCCGATCGCGGACGGGTCGAATATGTACCTGGCCACCGTCATCGACTGCTATTCGCGGCAGTTGACCGGTTTCGCGATCGCCGACCACATGCGCACGGAGTTGGTCGAAGAAGCTCTCACGATGGCCCACGGGGTCCGAGGCAACCTTGACGGGGCGATTTTTCACTCCGATCATGGCAGCGTCTATACCTCTGGGCAATACCGGAAGCTGTGTGAACGATTCGGTGTCACCCAGTCGATGGGAGCAATCGGGACGAGCGCGGACAACTCGTTGGCGGAGTCGTTCAACGCCACGCTGAAACGGGAAGTCCTCCAGGACGAGTCCGTTTTCCCAAGTCAGATCGTATGTCGTCGGGACGTGTTCCGGTGGTGCACGCACTACAACACCAAGCGCTTGCACTCGTGGTGCGGCTATCGCTCGCCGAACGCCTTCGAAGCCGCCGGATCAGCTACACTTACTATCGCATCTTGATTAAATCCCCGTGTCCACTTTCCGGGGTTCGGGCCCCATCACACCAACTTAGAACCGATATTGTCTCGACGAGTGGGTAAGTGCTCCGGCGGCGAGCAACAACGTCTTCGTTTCGCGCTTGCGCTCCTGGGTGACCCGCAGATTCTCATCCTTGACGAGCCGACTGCCGGTATGGATCCAGGCGCTCGCCGGGATTTTTGGGCGTCCATGCAGCACCAGGCTGAGCTCGGGCGCACCATCTTCTTCGCGACACACTATCTCGAAGAAGCAGACAGTTTTGCTGAAAGGATAGTGCTTTTGCACAAAGGGGAAGTTGTGGCCGATGACAAGGTAATTGATATACGTAACCGCGGCGAGGCTCGAAGAATTACGGCCCAGTTTGACGGCAGTATTCCTCCAGTCAGTTCGCTACCGGACGTTACTGAAGTCACCCACACTGGAGGTCACGTCCATATGACTACCTCAGATTCGGATTCACTGGCCCGCCATCTTCTTAACCATACAGGCGCTTATGACCTCACCATTAGCGCCCATAGTCTGGAAAACACTTTCCTCGCGCTTACCGATGAGCACAGCTAACCCATTTCTCCTCCCGCCAGCCCCCAAACGAAAGATTCCAACCATGTCTAATAGTTCCACCGCGCCTGCGTTTAGTAACACAATGCGTTTTGCTGGGTACAATTTCCTCCGGCTGCGCCGCAACCTCGCCCCGCTATTTTTCACCACCATTTTGCCGGTATTTTTCTATCTACTTTTCGGCACACTAATGGACGTTGGCAGCCTTCCCATTCACACCGGTAAATTTGCAGCTCTCCAAATGATCAGCATGGCCCTGTACGGCGGCGTCGCCGGTGCAGTGGGAGCTGCCGCTTCTTCAGTCACTGATGCTCGATCCGGTTGGAGACGCCAACTAGCGCTTACTCCGCTGCGCCCTCACCAGATCTTCTGGGCGAATATCACCTCCATAGCATTGCAAGCTCTGCTCCCCATTGCAGCAGTGTTTCTCACTGGTGCATTAACTAAAGCTGACATGGAGGCCCACCAGTGGGCTTTGTCCTTTCTTGCTTGCGCTATTGTCTCTATTCCCTTTGGCTTATATGGAATGATATGGGCACTTGCTTTACCGACGGATAACTCCGTGGCCATTGCTTCTTCCTCTATTGTCCTCCTGCTGTTCGCCGCCAATGTCTTTATCCCCCTATCTTCCTCACTTATGGCGTTTGGCCGCTTTACACCCCTTTTTGGCCCAGTCGTGTTGGCTCAATGGCCATTGGCAGAAGGGATGCAACTGCTAAATGATGCCGATGGCACGGTTAACCATTCCCTGTGGAGCGCGGGACTAAACTTCGCCGTATGGACCGCAATTTTCGTCGGAGCCTGCGCAGCGCTGCTCCACCGCGACAAATCACGAATGTAATGAATTCATTCCACTCGCCCTTTACGGGATTCGCTACAAATAATGCGGTGTTTGCCAGCGTTTGGCTTATATTTCTGCTCTTCGGCTTAATTCTCAATTTCGCTCAGCCTGGTGTGGACGCTACGCAGCGCCTAGGTTCCACTGCCTGTGTTATCGCTTTCAGCGCCCTATATTTCTTCAGCTTTGGTTCGGTGACTTACTACCCGCGGGGCTGGAACTTACGTTATCGCTTGGCCGCTCGGTGGTCTGCCTTAGCGCTCATAGCGCTTATCGCCATACCCTTCTTTGGAGTTTATGCCACCACATTTGTGCCCTATCTAGCTGCATTCCTCGGGTTTCAATTACCACTGCGCCGGGCATTATTATGGGTACTTCTTACCGGACTCGTAGTCACAGGTGCCTTATGGAGCGTCGATTCGCAAGACCTCTTAGGGACATTCATTGTGATATTCGGCTGGCCAATCTTGCTGGTGATGCTAGGCACAATGTCTCAAAGGGAAGACTCCCGCACGGATTTAGAGCATCAACTCGATCTCGCTCGCCAACGCGAAGACATTGCCACCGACGTTCACGATTTGCTCGGTCACTCGCTTACCGTCATCAATTTAAAATCTGAGTTGGCACAGCGGTTAGTAGACGTAGATCCAACTCGAGCTCGAAACGAGCTTCAAGAAATACGTGACCTTTCCCGTAAGAGTTTGGCAGAAGTCCGCTCCACAGTTACCCGGATGCGCATGCCGACCTTGGCGGGAGAAGTTCAGGCAGCACGACGAGCATTCGATACTACAGGGATTCAAGCGCATCTTCCTGCCAACGTCCAAGCCGTAGGACTTTATGACGCCGCCTTTTCCTGGGCATTACGTGAGCTCACCACTAACGTTATTCGCCACTCAGGAGCACAGCACTGCTGGGTTAGCATAACCCAAAATAAGCTCCAAGTCGTAGACGATGGTTGCGGCTTCGATCCGAAAATGCAGTACCAAAGTGGCGGGCTACACGGGCTTCACAAGCGAATAGAGGACAGCGGCGGAAAGTTGATTATTATGAGGAAGGACGACCGCACCGTAGCGCTGATTACTATGAATGGTGATACTGAGTTACTACCCTTGGACAGTGAAATTGGTTCCGATGGCTGATACATCTCCACCCATCCGTATCCTTATCGCAGAGGATCAATCATTGGTTCGCGGCGCCCTTGTCGCTCTCCTAGCTACCGAACCAGATATTGACGTAGTTGCTCAATGCGCGACTGGCAACGAGGTTGCGGGGCTCGTTGCCAAGCACAACGTGGAGGTAGCTCTACTCGATATTGAGATGCCTGGAAAGAGCGGTCTAGACGTAGCTGAAGAGCTCTCCGACAGTCCATGCAAATGCCTCATCGTTACTACTTTTGGCCGCGGCGGCTATGTAAAACGTGCTATTGATGCTGACATCGCTGGATTCATAGTCAAAGACACTCCCCCAGAACAACTCGCGGAGGCAATTCGCCGAGTAAAGGCTGGGCTGCGGGTGATCGATCCTGCCTTAGCACGAGAAAGTCTTTTTACCCCGGACAACCCGCTCACACCCCGGGAACGAGAAATCGCGCGGCTTTTATTATCTGGGGTGACTTCCTCAGAACTGGCGCGCAAAGTGCATCTTAGTCCAGGCAGTGTACGCAACGTCGTCTCCAGTATCATGACAAAAACCGATGCAAATAATCGCTACGAGGCTGCGACGAAAGCCCAAACTCAGGGCTGGATTTAAAGAACACATTTTTCTCCAGCCCAATTGGACCGCGTTTTCCAGAAAAATCGGCCATAGACCTAGGCTTAAGCCCCGCTCCTGTCTGGAACGGGGCTTAAGCGTTATTTAATTAGAAATTAGGGCGAGAACTACTTGTTCTCGTCGTCACCGTCGTCATTGGTGCCGAGCTTGTCATCAATGGCATCGCGGGCCTTGTCCACCTGGTCTGCCTTGTCCTCGCCCAGCTTGTCCTTGGCAAAGTCCTCGGCCTTGTCCAGGCCTTCCTTGGTAACTTCCTCGCCCTTTTCGGAGTTCAGTGCTTCCTTTGCCTTGTCAAAGATACCCATTGCTAATCCTTTCGTTGTTTACTTCATCTAACCATTGCCGCATCCGGCAACACTGCCCACGATAACGACACTGCCGGTGCTTCGCCACCAAAGCTAGTCAGAGGTCCTAAAGTGATAGCGTTAATGAGACCATTGACCAGCTCGCACGGAAAAGGCAACAAATGACCCACACTAGCCCTAGTGCAGATGGCAACGCCGGAGAATTCTTTGGGCTGGTATGGCCTGGCAAGCAAGCCGCGCGCGCGGCGGCGGAGGCTCCCCTATCTTCCGAGTTCGAGCTCGATGCTGCGTTAAGCACCTCTCCTACCTCGCCCAATAGCATCCACTTGTCCGATAACCTGCCGGTTCTACAGCACTGGGCTTCCACGGGCGAGACTTTCGATGTCATCTACATCGACCCGCCGTATAACACCGGCCGGGACTTTGTCTACCGCGATAATTACCGCGCGCGGCGCGAGGTAAATTCCGGCAGCTATGCCCAGTGGCACGCCGAGTGGCTTTCCATGATGCTCCCGCGGCTCATCTTGGCGCGGCGCGTTTTGGCGGAGAACGGCTTTATATTCGTCTCCATTGGAGAGGACGAGGCTGCTAATACCCGCAAGGTTTTAGACGAGGTTTTTGGCGAGGGCTGCTATGCCGGGCAATTCATTTGGAAAAAGGCCGGCACTGGGAAAAACGATTCCAAGTATGCGGTGGTAGAACACGAATACATCCTCTGCTATGCCAAGAACCCGGATAACCCCGGATTCAATGTAGATGCTGAGGGCTATACGAGCACCAAATATAACCACGAGGATGAACGTGGCAAATACTCCTTGGTGCGCTTAGATTCTAAGACTCTGGGGTATCTGCCATCGCTTGATTTTCCCATTTCCTCTCCCGATGGCACGCAACACTGGCCTGACCAACCGGCTGGCCACAGCCAGATAGCGCGTTGGCGCTGGGGCAAGGATATGGTGGCAAAGCGCTACGATGAGCTGGTCTTTCGGCGCGGTTTTGTCTACACCAAGAACTATCAAAAAGCAGGGGCGCGGCCGCGTTCCATCCTCGATGGGCAAAGGTTTGGCGTAACGCGCACCGGACGCCGCGACGCAGAGGACGTCATGGGCGTGGAGGGAATCTTTGATTTCCCCAAGCCAGTACGCCTTATCAAGCATCTCATCGCCATTGGCGGCGGCGCCCATGCCCGGGTGCTCGACTTTTTCGCAGGCTCTGGCACCACGGCGCAGGCGGTCATCGAACTTAACCGAGAGGATAAGGGCGAGCGCAGCTTTCACCTAGTGCAAATTCCAGAGCCCACTGCCCCGGACAGTGCAGCGCACCGGGCAGGCTTTCTCAGCGTCGCGGATATTTGCGTCGAGCGCGTGCGATCCGTGCCTGGGTCCTCTTTCCGGGCCTACCGCGCGATCTAGGTTTCGCGGGTGCCGTCGGGTCTGCCCGGAATGCCGAAGAAGTCCAGGACGCGGTCAGTGGCGAAGAACTTTCCTACTTCATTATTTTTGTCTCCAATACCACCCGGCCACACGTGGGAGCCGCCACCGATGCGGATATGCTCCAGCGGTGCGGTGCAGCCCCGCCAATGCATGTCGAGGGCATTATTGACCAAACGGTTGGTATCTACCTTCTCCGAGCATTTATTGCGCTTGCGGTCCTGCTCTAAGACAGATTCAACGGAGAAATACTTGGTCTTGTGCCGGGTTCCGCCGTAATAGCCCACGACGGGGTCATCGGTGCCGTGCATATCGAGGCGCCCTACGGGTTCATGAGCGCAATCTTTCAGGATATCTTCATAATATGCTGCGGAAATGGTGGCGACCGAATGGAAGGTGCCGGGCATCTGACAAGCCAGGTAGGCAGCAAAACCGCCGCCGTTGGACATGCCGGTGGCAAAAAGCCTCGCATCATCAACGTTATAGGTCGCGCGCAGGGAGTCGAGGATATCGAGCACGAATTTCTTATCCTCGCTCCCGCTGGTTTCCGCGTATGGCGCCGGGCTCCACGCTTTTTCCTTCCCTGCAGGAAATACGGTAATAGCTTGTGCCGCATCGAGGCGGGAATAGTCTCGCAAGTTTTCCGCGGACTGCCCCCACCCGTGAAAAGCCATCACGACAGGCCACTCTTTTTGGGCCGTATAATTTTCCGGCACGCTGAGAATAAATGAACGACCGGACGGCAGGTTAATCGTCGTATAGGAGCCGGGTTCTGGGCCACTGAGCGGCGCAGAGGTAGGAATCCCGAGCTGCGAGGCAGCCGAACCGTGCGATCGCGTGCTTTCGCTGCGTACTGCCGAATCCGATTCTTCCTCGTTATTTGCGCATGACACGCCCAGCGCCGCCACGCAGCACAAGACTGCGGTGCTCAACGTCGCGCGCACCGGCCTCCGCCTCATGATTTTCGTCCCTTCTGCCAAGCGGCCCATAACTGTTTATAACGGCCCCCATAATTTAGCAGCTCTGCATGGCTACCCTGTTCTACTACCCGGCCATTATCCATGACCACGATGGCATCGGCACGCGAGGCCTGATCCAGGCGGTGCGCAACCACCAAGGCGGTGCGTCCCTCCATCACAGTCTCTGCGGCGTCCTCTAAGGATTCAGCGCCCACCGAGCCTGCTTCTGCCGTGGCTTCATCCAAGATGATAATGCGCGGATCCAACAGCACGATTCGGGCAAGCGCCAATTGCTGCGCAGCCACCGGGTCCAACGGCATGCCCTGCGCACCGACGATGGTATCGAGGCCCGCTTCCAGATCGAAAAACCAGTCAGCCTGAACTTGGCGCAGCGCCTGGGCCATTTCCGCATCGGTGGCCTGTGGCGCCGCAAGTGCAAGATCCTCGCGCAAACTCCCAGAAAATACGTGCACCTCTTGGGAGACGAGGGCAAGGCGTTGGATACGCTCGGCATCGGAAAGCAGGGCAACCTCGACGCCATCGACAAGTACGGTGCCTTGATCCGGGACGCGCAAGCCCGCGAGCAACGCAGCCACGGTGGATTTTCCTGCCCCAGACGCCCCGACGAGGGCAACCGTTTCACCAGGCGTGATCGCAAGGTTGAGCCCCTCGACGGCCCAGGAGTTATCGTCATAGCGGAAGGAAATATCCCGCATATCCACGCTGCCATCGCCCCTCGGCGCACCGCTATCCGGCACTGGCTCGGGCGGATCGATGACCACGCCCACGATGCGCGCCAACGAGGCATACCCTGATTGCACCGTATCGAGCACGCGCATCAGCCCCATCAGTGGACCGCGCAGGCGAATGAGCAATAACATCGCCGCGGTGACCGCGCCAACAGTAAGCGCATTGGCCTGGACCCCCCAAAAGCTCACCGCTAAACCGGTGCCCAATAATACCAGCTCAATGCCGGTGAGGTGGGCCTGGAGTACCATCATCGTCCGGCGCGCGTTATAGCCTTTTTCCACCACACGCGTTGAAGCCGCCCCGATCCGATCGTGCATCGTCTTTTCCATGCGGAATGCACGGACCGTATCCCTGCCGTGGATCGCTTCCAAAAGCTTGCGGGCGCGGTCCGCCATGGCGGCGCGCTCAGCGGCATACCGGTCAGGGGCGCGCCGCAGGTAATACCGGCTGGCAAAGAAATACAGCGGGGTCACGGCAACAATAACCACGAGGTATTGCCAATCCACCGTAAGCAGCGCTACTGCCGTTGAGGCAATGGCAAAAATGGACTTTGCCAGCATGGGGACCGTCTCAGTAACCGCGGAGGAAAGCTCCGCCACGTCATCGGTAGAGCGCGATACCAAGTCTCCGGTTCCGGCGTCCTCGACGCGGTGTGTGGGAAGGCCGAGTGCTGTAGAGACCATATCCTCGCGCAGGGACGCGATGACGCGCTCGGTCAGCTGGGACAGAACATAGAATCCCGTTGCCGATAAAGCGGCAGACGCGCCCGCGACCCCGATGAGCAGGACTCCGAGGAGGGCGATGCTGGCGCCCGTTGTCACGGCATCGACAATTTTGCCGAGCAGAATCGCAATGCTGACATTGGCCGCTGCCCCGGCGATCAAGAACACCACGGCAATAACGGCGCGCCGGCGCGCGTGCGGGATGGCCGAGAGCTGCTGCGCCACAACCTTTCTTACCTGTGGCCAGGTAGCGGTGGGAAAACGCATTAGGACTCCACCCCCACTGCATGCCAGGCGGGCGCCGACGTATAGACGATGGTGGTTTTATCCTTCCGATAGTCCGCAACGCGGTGGGCTACCTCTTGCTCGGTCACGGAATCGACCGCCGTGGTGGGATCAGAAAGAATCAGCACCTCTGGATCCGCTGCAATAGCGCGGGCAAGGGCGACTCGTTGCTGCTGGCCGCCGGACAGGTTGTTTCCGCGCTCACCCACGGCGCGGTCAAGCCCACCGGGAATATCCGCGCCCGCAGCCACCTCTAGGGCCCGTGCGGCCGTATCCGCATCCGGATGAATATTGTCTTGCACGGTCCCGTCAAACAGCATGACCTCGTGCGGCACGACGATGAATTTCTCCCGGGGCAGCTCCCGCAATTCCTCCGGAGCATGCCCATCGATGGCAGTGACTCCTGACTGCAGCGCAGGAATATTCGGTGCAGCGTCTCCGGGCAGCCCTAGAGCTCCCAGCAGGCCTACTATTCGCTGCGCACTCGCCTGCGCCGCGGCCCACCGGGAAGCGATATTTCGGCCAAGCATGGTCATCGGGGTAATGATGAATTGGGTAAGGCCAATGATCATAATAAGCTCACCAATGCTCATCTGCCCGTCCAGCGCCAGGTAGCCGGCGGCAACGGCGACGGCGATGACATAAATCGAGCCCAGCGCCTCCGTAGAAGCATTCAATCCTGCCTGCGCCGCATTGGCTTCAACGGTTCGCTCGTAGGCGGCATCGGAATCACCCGCATAACGCTTACGCACGGTACCTATCGCACCGATCCCTTTAATAATGCGCAGGCCATGGACAATATCTGTCGCCGTCGCACTGGCGCGGCCCAATGCCGCTTGCCGGATACCAGAACGCTTGCGCAACGGACCAGCCGAGCGCAGCGATCCCCACACCACAAGGGGACCGCCGCATAAAATGGCCACTCCAAGCGGCACATTCACCCGGCTGGTCATCACCGCGACATAAATGATGGACGTAATCTCCGCCACTGGGAATACCGTCATCATCACGGCATTTTGTACGCGGGTCGCATCAGTAGAGGCAATGGCCAATAACTCTCCTGGCGTGCGTTTCGGACCGCCCATCCCCTTGGGATCCAGAATCCGATCCGTAATGGCCATGCGCACGTCGTGGCCGATAACCAGCATGCTGCGCGCATTGAGCCCGCGGCCAAACCACCCGGTGACGGCATTAACCGCGAAGGCCAGGACCAGGAGTGCAAGCCACCACCACAGTCGCTCGATCGATCCTTCCACCACCGCTTCATCGATGGCATAGCCCACGATGACCGGTGTGGTGCCGTTGAGCACGAAGGAGATAGCCATGCACACAGCGGCGGGGATTGTCATCCCAGGCCTAGAGAAGACAGTCTTCAGCAACCACCGCGGATCTGATGGTTCTGGAAGTGTTGCCATAACAAGCCATTCTACTTCCCGGTAGGTTAGATAGCCTATGTCGACTCGCCACCCCAGCCCCCAACACTTCCCCAGCTACCGCAATCCCTCTGCGAAGCAGAAACCTACCTTTGGCACCGATCCCCAGCGCACCCAGGCAGCGCGCGCCTTTCACCACGGTGCGCACACCTATCAGGACGTCCGCCCCCATTACCCGGCCGAGGTTGCTGAACTCATCGCCGGTGCCCACCGCGTGGCCGATATCGGCGCCGGCACCGGCAAACTCACTGAGTCTCTCACCAACCCCAACGTGCTTGCGGTCGAGCCATCGGCAGATATGGCCCGCGTGCTCCAACACCGCTTGGACATTCCCATCATCCGCGCCACGGCCGAGCACACCGCGCTTGCCGATGCCTCCCTCAACGCCGCCTGCCTCGCCCAAACCTGGCACTGGGTCGACGTTGTCGCCGCTTCCGCCGAGCTGGACCGCATCCTCGCGCCGGGCGGGCGCGTGCTTTTAGTGTGGAATACCCTCGATGTACACGCGGATCCGTGGATCCTCCGGCTAAGCCGCATCATGCACTCTGGCGACGTGCATAAGCCCGGCTTCTATCCGGAGTACAAGGCGCCTTGGACCTTAGACCGCGAGCTCCGGCTGAGCTGGACCCACGAACTCACCCCAGAACAGCTCCACCAACTCATGCGCACCCGCTCATACTGGCTCAGAAATAACGAGGACATCCACGAGCGCATGACCCACAATCTGAACTGGTACCTCTACGAGCACATGGGCTTTTCTGCCGGGCAAAAACTACACATCCCGTACCGCACGGATGCTTTCGTGCTGGCACGGGAGGCGAAGTCTCGCGACTGATTACAGGAGAACCTGGGCCAAGAGGGAGCCGACCAGACAAGAGGTGAATACGGAGATCGCTCCGGGGATAAGGAACGAGTGGTTTATGACGTATTTGCCAATTCGCGTCGTCCCCGTGCGATCGAAGCCGATGCAGGCCAAGTCTGAAGGATACGTGGGCAAGATGAAGTAACCATAAGCCGCACCGTAGAACCCGACGATGACAGCCGGGTCAATGCCCAATTGCAAACCAATGGGTGCAATCGCTACCAAGGCAGCAGCCTGCGAATTTACCAACTTGGACACAACTACCAGCACAACGGCGTACGTCCATGGGGCCGCCTCGACGACGGAACCCAAGTTCGTCTCCAGTGCATCGATGTGGGATTGGAAAAACGTATCTGCCATCCACGCAACACCAAAGACAGAAAATACAGCTGTCATGCCGGCCTTGAATACAGGAGTAGACGCAATCTTTTTAGTATCCACCTTGCAGCTAAGAAGGATGATGGCACCAGCGACGAGCATGACCATTTGGATCACTAGGTTCATTGATACCGGGCTAAGCTCGCCGTCATCACCAGGGACCAGTGGGCGCAGGAACTCGAAGGCGCCGAGGAGTACCACGCAGGCAATAGCGATAAGGAAGACGACTACCGAGCGCTTAGCCTCGCGGGAAAATTCCTTACCGATGAGCGAGTCGGCGCTCTCGTTGATGCTGGCAGCAAACTCTGGGTCTTTCATCCGCTCCTGGAAAACCGGATCCTTGTCCAGGTCTTTGCCGCGACGCAGCGACCAAAACGCGGCGAGAAGAACACCGCACAAGGACGCGGGTAGCGCCACCGTAAGAATCTGCGGAATCGAATAAGCCTTGTCGATAGCTCCAGCATTTTCCGCAAGGATCGACGCAAGAGAAACGGTAGCCACAGACACCGGTGAAGCGGTAATACCCATCTGCGCCGAGGTCGAGGCCACTGCCATCGGACGCTCAGGACGGATTCCCTTTTTGAGCGCGATGTCTTCAATGATCGGAAACATGGTGTAGACCACGTGGCCAGTGCCGCACAGTACGGTGAGGAACCAAGTAGTCAGTGGTGCCAAAATTGTGATGCGCTCTGGATGAGCACGCAAGAACTTCTCCGCATGCTGCATCATCACTTCCAAACCTTGTGCTTGTTGCAGTGTGGCTGCACAGCCGATAACGGCAATGATCGTCAGCATGACCGACACAGGGGGCTCGCCCGGTGCCAATCCAAACACGAAGACCATCAGCATCAAGCCGATGCCAGAAATTAATCCGAGGCCGATCCCGCCATAGCGGGTGCCCAAAAGCAAAGCACTTAAAATGATTATGACTTGAAGCACGATAGCCAGGACTGAATCCGGGGCAATCACATTCGCTAACATGTCATGCCTTTCAAACAGAAAGTAAATGGTTGACAAGTTTTATCCTATCGGCGCCATAGTGCTCTCACCGAAGTAAAAAGGAGAGCGAAGTGTCACACCATTGTTGGTGACACTTTTGCTCTCCTAAGTGGTAAAATACCGGGTTAACCGGCGAAATTATGTAGTTTTGAGGCGTCCTGATGCCTCTTCAATGAGCTCCGGCTTTGCTGGCGAGACAAGCTCAACTACACCTCACGTGCCAACCCCGAAAGCTGTTGCGCACTATTAGTTGTCGATTCCTCAGGCCTTGTCCTTCTCAGACTTCAGGTCAATCTTATAGTGCAAGTGATTTTTCACTGCGGGCCACTCATGCCGCAGCACGCTATACACGCAGGTATCTCTGACTATCCCGTTATCTAGTATCTGGTGGCCGCGAAGGATTCCATCAAGATGTGCCCCTAGGGATTCCAACGCGCGGCGGCTTTCACGGTTAAAGGAGTTGGTAGTGAAGAACACGGATAAGCAATCAAGCTGCTCAAATGCGTGGCCCATGAGGGCCAGTTTGCAATCAGCATTAACCGCAGTATTCTGCGCGGATTGCCTGTACCAAGTGTATCCGATTTGTGCGCGCCTGTTATCTGGTTCTAAGGCCTGATAACCAGTCATTCCTACCGTATTGCCAGCAGAATCGAACACCGTAAAAAGCTGCGACCCGTGGGAGTCATACCAAGAAATGCGTTCTTCCACGGCTTTTTCCATCTCACTCGGTGATGGAACCTTGGTGTACCACCGCTTCCATAATTCCCCGTCCTGTACGGCCTCAGCCAGTCCAGAGGTATGGTCTACGCTCAACGCCTTGAGAGTGATATGTTGCCCGCGCAAGATCTCGATTTTCTGTGACACCGTATTTACCTTCTTGCTATCTGGGCCTAATCCAATGATCTAATGTCTTTCAAGCTTAGCTGCCAATGACACCGAGCGTAATGAGGTAGATAAAAACAAGCGAAGCCCCACGGTTGTGAAAGCTTCGCTCGTATTCGCAGTGAACTCTTATTTCCGCTTTTTGCCTCGGCGTTCGCGCACTCGCACGGCGATGCGGATGGGAGTGCCGTGGAAACCAAAACGCTCGCGGAATTTGCGCTCAAGGTAGCGCCGGTAGGATGCGTCGAGGAACCCAGTGGTAAATAAAACAATCGTCGGTGGCTGGGTCGATGCCTGCGTAGCAAAGAGCACGCGCGGCAAACGATTATTCTTCATCGGCGGCGGGTTGGCAGCGATGGCCTCCCGCATCCAGTTGTTGAGCTGACCGGTAGACACGCGTTGATCCCAGCTTTCTAGGGCCTCAATCATGGCAGGCTCCAGCTTTTGCAGGGCGCGACCGGTCTCAGCAGAAATATTGACGCGGGTGACCCACGGCAAGTGTCGCAGCTGCTCGTCAATCTCACGATCGAGGTAATAGCGGCGGTCCTCATCCATCAGATCCCACTTATTGAACGCGATGACCAAGGCCTTGCCGGATTCCAGCACCATATTGAGCACGCGCTGGTCCTGCTCGGAGATCTCCCCGGAGGCATCGATAAGCATGATGCATACCTCGGCAGCATCGATCACGCCGCGGGTGCGCAAGGAAGCATAGTACTCGTGACCCTGCGCGTTCTTGACCTTCTTGCGCAGGCCCGCGGTATCAATGAACTTCCACAACTGCTCATCCAGCTGCACCAGCGAGTCCACGGGGTCTACCGTGGTGCCGGCGACATTATCTACCACCGAGCGCTCCTCGCTGGTGAGCTTATTGAGCAGCGAGGACTTGCCCACATTCGGCCTGCCGACGAGCGCGACGCGGCGAGGTCCCGACGTAATCGAGGTCTCGCGCGGTTCTTCGGGGAAGCTGCGCAGGATCTCATCCAGCACGTCCGCGCCACCGCGCCCGTGCTGCGCGGAAACCGGCCACGGATCCCCGAGGCCCAAGGCGTAAAACTGCGCCATATCCGCATACTGGTTATCGGAATCGAATTTATTCGATACCACGATCACCGGAACCGGGGATTTTTGCAGGCGGCGCGCCATGACCTCATCGGTTTCCGTAATGCCTACCTTGGTGTCTACCACCATCACGATGACATCGGCGGTATCCATCGCCATTTCTGCTTGGCGGGCGATATCGGCGTGCATGCCTTTGACGTTGGGATCCCAGCCGCCGGTATCCTGCACGATAAAGCGCTGTCCATTCCAGTCCGCCACATAGGAGACGCGGTCACGGGTCACGCCAGGGTGATCTTCTACAACGGCCTCGCGGCGGCCGAGGAAGCGATTAACCAACGATGACTTGCCCACATTCGGCCGGCCCACAATAGCGACGGTGCACAGGGCTTCTTCGGTGGCATCGGCAAATCCGAGCGATTGCGAGAGCTGCTCCCACTCGTCCTCACTGAGAGGCTGCTCTAGGTCTTCCTCATCCCCGTAATCGGCCTCGCCGAACTCTGACTCATCAAAGTCGTAATCAAATTCTTCAGCATCGAAATCGTCCGTAGCCCACCCCGGCGAGGTCTCTACCGTTTCCTCGTCGAACTTACCCGCAGGGTAATGGAACTGCGTGACTTCTTCCTCTGGGGACTCAAAATCTTTATTGCTCATCAGCGGGACTCCTTAACCACGTTGATAAGAGCCTGCACGACGTCCTCCGGGCTCATGTCAGAGGTATCGACGATAGTCGCATCGTCGGCTGGGCGAAGCGGTGAGGTTGCGCGGGAAGAATCCGCGGCATCGCGGCGCTGCACATCCGCCAGTACAGATTCAAAATCGGAGGCAATGCCGGCCTTTTCGTTTTGATCGTGTCGGCGCTGAGCACGGACTTCCGCAGAAGCCGTCATAAAGGCCTTCGCTGGTGCATCGGCCAGCACGACGGTGCCGATATCGCGGCCCTCTACGATGGCGCGGTGGGCGCGCTGCGCCAGCGTGCGCTGCAATGACACCAAGTTCTCCCGCACCTCCGGGATGGCAGATACTGCGGAGACGTTCTGGGTGACCTCATCTTCCCGGATGACGCGGGAGACATCGGCGCCATCGAAAAGCACCTGCGTGGAATCCGGATCATCGGAGACCTCCAAGGGGAGGTTAGCCGTCGCGGAAATCACCGCTTCCTTGTCCGCGGGATCCACGCCTTGGCGCAATACCGCCAAGGTTGCCACGCGGTACATGGCGCCGGTATCGATGTATTTTGCATCCAATTGCTTGGCTAGGGCCCGGCATGTCGTGGACTTTCCCGTTCCGGAGGGGCCATCGACCGCAAGAATCAGGCCTTCATCAGGCATATTCGAAATCATTACATTCCCACCGCCTTGTACAAGCTCGTCAACTCGTTGGAATTTAGCGCGCGCAGTCCGCCGGGCTTCATATCGCCCAATTGGACCGTGTGCAGCTTGGTGCGCACCAAGCGCTGCACGGGATAGCCGGCTTCCTTCAGCAAGCGGCGCACGATGTGCTTGCGCCCTTCGTGCAGCTCTACTCGGACCAGAGAGAACCCCTGGTTTTTGTCCACTACCTGCACGAAATCGGCCTTTGCCAGGCCATCTTCTAGCTCGATGCCCTCTTTGAGCTGGCGCACAAGCTTATTATCGGCCTCACCCAATACCGTGGCCAAGTAGGTTTTCTTCACCTCATACTTGGGGTGCATCAGGCGGTTCGCCAATTCCCCATCGTTGGTGAGGATGAGCAGGCCTTCCGTATCCGCATCCAAGCGGCCTACGTGGAATAGGCGCTGGCCCGAGGCAACCTTTTCAGACACCACGTCACCCACGCAGGGGCGGCCGAGGTCATCTGACATCGTTGACTGCATTCCGCGGGGTTTATTGAGGATGAAATATTCTTGGTCTTCGTTGACGTTAACGCGAACACCGTCGACGCGGATGACGTCCACGGCGGGATTGACCTTAACGCCCTGCTTGAGAATGACATTGCCATTTACTTCGACACGGCCGGCATCAATGAGGATCTCCGCGTGGCGCCGCGATGCGACGCCCGCCTTGGCCAAGACCTTCTGCAGGCGCTCGCCCTTGGGCTTATCGTCATCGACCAGCCAGTCAGCGCCCAAATCGCGCGCCACCGATTCTGCAGTGGCCTTCTGCTTTTTCTTGGAAACGTGTTGATTACGAGCCGGCTTGGCATTAGAGACAACGATATCGCTGTCTCGCTGCTTCTTATCCGGTGTGCCGTCACGGCGAGCGGGAGGAGTCACTTAAGTGTCCTTTTCTCTCGAAGATATGAAATTACCTGCGTGAGTCTACCCCACCTCAGTACTCTTCGTCGATTGCATCGACATCTGGGAGAAGCGGTGCCAAATCAGGAAGGCGTTCCAACGAGTCTATGCCTAAGAGTTCGAGGAAAAGTTCCGTGGTTTCATACCGGTGCGACGCTCCTTCGAACTCGTCCTGCGGGAGCTCGCGGATGAGCCCTCGCAGGTTAAGGGTGCGCATTACGCCGTCCACGTTGACACCGCGCACCGCAGAGACCTGCTGGCGTGTGACCGGTTGGCGATAGGCCACGACGGCTAGCGTTTCCAAGGCCGCGCGCGAGAGCTTCGTTTGCGCCCCATCCAATAAAAACTCCTCCACCGCGCTGGCGTTTTCCTGGCGGGTATAAAACCGCCAACCCTCAGGGGTTTCGCGCAGGTCAATTCCAGAGCCGCGGCTATCGAATTCGCGTTGGATTGCCCGCAAGCAGTCACTAATGACCGCTGGTTCAACGCTAAGCGCCCGCGCCAGGGACTCTACGGATGCCGGCGAATCGAGCACCAGCAAGATCGATTCAAGCCGGGATCGCAATTGCGAAATGAGCGGAAGATCCATGCCCCTTAGAGTACAACCACGGAAGGCGGTGCTAGCACTAGTCCCAATTTGCTGCTGCAACGACCGCAGGATCTACGTCCAAGCCGGTCCAGGAAAGGTCCAGCTGGCCCAGCGGTTCCTCCTGCTGGGCATCAACCGCCTTGGCCTTAAATAGTTCCAAAAGCGCCAAGAACCTGCCGACGATATGCATGGTTGTGGTGCAATCCCGGGTAAGGGAGGAAAAACTTGTCCACTGCCCGGCACCCATGAGTTTGAGCGTTTCGAGGATCTTTCCAGCCTGCTCGGGCACGGAGACGGCGACGCCATGAATATGGCCCGTTGCCACTTCTTCCGGCGGCTTGGGGCGAAAGACGCCCGCCGCCATTTCCGCAAAGCTCGCTGGAGTATGGCCCAGGGTTACGGGAGGTAAAAGCTCTGCAAATTGCTCCTCGATGCTGACCGCACGCGGATAACTGCGCTGCGCCTCTCGCTGCCAGCGGGCAAATTGGTCCGCCGCATGTTTATAGGCCTTGTACTGCAAAAGCCGGGCAAAGAGCAGGTCACGCGACTCCAGCAACTCTAGGTCCTCTAGATCATCGACCTCACCCCGTGGCAATAGCCGTGCGGCCTTTAAGTCCAATAGCGTCGCCGCCACGACCAAGAAATCAGTCGTCTCATCCAAATCCGCGTTCTCGCCCAATTGGCGCGTGTAGCCCACAAATTCATCGGTCACCTCAGACAAGGCCACATCCGTGATATCCATCTTCTTGGCCTGGATGAGCTGCAAAAGCAGATCAAATGGCCCCTCGAAATTCCGCAGGGCAATGCGGAATCCCGTAATCTCTGGTTGCGTCACGGTAGCTTAGACGGTCGAGCGCTCGATGACTTCCTTCGCCAGATCGCGGTATTGCTGCGCGGCCTGTGAATTGGGCGCCCACGAGGTGATGGGCTCGCCGGCCACGGAGGTTTCTGGGAAGCGCACGGTACGGGTAATGACGGTATCGAATACTTGATCCCCAAAGTATTCCACCACGCGGGACATTACCTCGCGGGCATGCTTGGTGCGCCGATCAAACATGGTGACCAGAATGCCCATGACTTCCAGATCGAAGTTGATGCGGTCAGAGACCTTTTCCACCGTGTCCGTGAGCAAGGCAAGCCCGCGTAGCGAGAAGAACTCGCATTCCATGGGGATGATGACGCCCTGGGAACAAGCTAGGGCGTTGACCGTAAGCAGACCCAAGGAAGGCTGGCAGTCAATGATGATGAAGTCATAATCCCGGCGCACCGGACGCAGGGCGCGCGCCAAGGTATGCTCGCGGCCTACTTCATTGACCATCTGAATCTCTGCTGCGGAAAGGTCAATATTCGCCGGAACCAGATCCATGCCGGACACGCTGGTGTGGTGAATGGCGGAGTGGATAGAGGTATGGCTATCCAGCATTACGTCATAAATCGAGTCCTCGATGTCGTCATGGTTTAATCCCAGCCCAGCCGAAAGGGCGCCTTGCGGGTCCAAATCAACCAGTAGGACCTTGCGTCCATACTCTGCGAGGCAGGCCCCCATATTGATGGTGGACGTGGTCTTGCCCACGCCGCCCTTTTGGTTACACATCGAGATGATGGTGGCGGGCCCATGTTTTTCCAAGGGGGCGGGTTCCGGCAGCTCGCGGACAGGGCGGCCAGTTAGCCCCGTCTCTACATCAGAGGCTGAAAAGAGACCCTCTTCGCTCACAGTCAAACCTTCTTCCTTGACGCCAAGTCATGGACCATGACATTTGGCATAGGGTTGCTTACAACGTTGTAACTATAGCGTACCCGCTCCCCTTTATGACTACCGAGACTTTGCAAATATCAAGCCTCTAACTTTGACTTAAGTACCTGCCGGACGAGTGGAAGCTACGCCCGAGGATGCGCTGTCCGCCACACCTCCCGCAAGGAATCAGCAGTGACGTGCGTATAGATCTGCGTCGTAGTTACTGAGGAATGCCCTAAAAGCTCCTGCACGGTGCGCACATCGGCACCGCCTTCGAGCAAATGTGTAGCGAAGGAATGGCGCAGCGTGTGCGGGGAAATGGATTTATCCAACTGGCTGCGCTGCGCCGCGGTTTTAATAACGGACCACGCGCTTTGCCGCGAGAGCGCCCCGCCGCGGGTATTCAAAAACAGCGCGGCGGTCTTGCCCTTTCCCAGCACGGGCCGAGCGCGCACTAGGTAGGCGTCGATAGCCTGCCCGGCATGCGAGCCCAGGGGTACAAGCCGCTCCTTATCGCCCTTGCCATGCAGGACTAGGACGTCATCGGCAGTAGCTACGTCATCGACGTTCAGCGAAATGACCTCAGAAATGCGCGCGCCAGTGCCATAAAGCACTTCTAGAAGCGCTCTATCGCGAAGGTCAACCGGCGTTTCCGTAGGCGTCGATTCGATGAGCCGTGACACCTCATCCACGCTCAAGGTTTCCGGCAAGTGTTGCCCCGTGGAAGGTGGGCTTACCTCGACGGCAACATCGCTATCGACCTCGCCTTCCGCAACGGCGAATTTATGCAACCCGCGCGCAACAATGAGGGCACGGTTGGCAGAAGATACCGCCATATTTTCACGCAGATCCTTTAAATAGGCCTCCACCATAGGTCGAGTTACCTGCCGTAGATCCTGGACCCCATTTACTGCCAGCCAATCCACATACCTGCGAATATCCCGCCGGTAATTGCTCAGGGTATTTGCTGAAACGCCGCGTTCGACGGCGAGGTGATTCAACCAGGTCTGAGCGATGTCCTCTGCAGCAGTCACTGCTTTTTCAGATCCGGTCCGCTGCGTCGAGCAGCCATATGGGTTGGGCGCAAATCGAACGGCGCATCCACCGAACGCGTCGGCTTTCCACCAATGACCGTGGCATATGCGGATAAAATACCCGCGCACGCAACGGAATTAACTATCTCACCGCCCAGCACCTTGTCAACTGCCTTATCTAAATCAACCCAGGCAAAATCCATATCGGCTTCTTCATCGCCGGTATCGTGCAGCGCCGGTACCTCGCTAAGGTCGCGAGCAAGGAAAATCCGCACGGCTTCCTCACAAAACCCCGGTGAGGTCACCATATCCGTGAGAACTTCCCAATCCTTCGCGGCAAGGCCCGCTTCCTCCTGCAACTCGCGCTGCGCGCCGGAAAGCTCATCCTCGCCCTTTACATCAAGCAATCCTGCCGGCAGTTCCCACAGCCGCTTGCCGACGCTATGCCGGTACTGATGCACCATCGCGATGCGCCGATCCTCATCCAAGGCCACTACCGCGACGGCGCCCAAGTGCTCGATGATCTCCCTATCCGCGGTGTTCCCTCCCGGCATGGACAAGGTATCGCGGCGTACGGCCACGATAGGGGCATCGAAAATTAACTCTGAATCCAAGACCTGAAAATCGTGGGCCACTGTTATTTCTCCTCTTCAGGTAGGGCGGAATCCGCGCTTTCTGCTGAACCGTAGTCTCCCCTGCCCCCATTAAGCTGTTCTTCGGCAGCGGAAATCACGGCAATGCGCTCTACCGCACGCTCAATACCATCTACGGTAGAAAGATTCACGTCCTTGGTGCGCAACTGCTCTATTGTCTTATCATCTTGGGTCTGCTTGCTCCGTGCGCTAAGCACCACGCTGCCATTGACCTCATCCAAAGCGGTGGCTAACTCAGCCAAGGTGTCCGAATAGTATCCGCGCACCCCACTGCCGGAAACAATGATGATGGACTGGGCGGGAAGGATGGTCCCGTCCTTATAATCAATAAAATCCTCATCACGCAGGGCACGCAGCAGCTCAGATCGTTCCTTTACGCTTGCGATTGGCTCCGTGCTTTCTGGATCCATGGATAAGGCCGCCCCCAAAACCTCGCCGCCGTAGCTTCCCACGGTTTTATCGAGTCCCTTAAGATCTGCCTTTTTCGGGGCCTTATCTTTAAGGATTTTTACGATATCGTCTTTGCTTTCCCCCCGCAGGAAGTCTTTACTTAGCTTGATTTCTCCTGCAGTGGTGGCCCCGGAGGCTTCTAAGAGTTTCGTGATTTCAGAAAGTTCATTGCTACTTGCATCATCGGTGGAAATAACCAGCACTGGCCGCTGCGATAATGTACCGGAGACCAAATCTGGGGCTACATCACTGACGATGTCATCACTCGCCTCGTTTTGATTCTGCAAGATCTTATTTTCTTGCACCACCTTGCGGTGTTCTGCACGGATCGGGTCATCGTCGGCCACGCTGGTGGTCAGGTTGGGCGCGATCACCAAGGCACCAAGGGCCACTCCAACCGCCGCCCCAAGTCCGAGGCCCGTAATTAGTTGCGCTTTCGCCATATTTTTACCCCCGCTTAGAATAGGCTCGACCACGTCTGGCTTAAATTACTCAAGAAATCCTGGCTCCCGCCGAAGCCCACGATCAAGATGATCGCTGCAATCGCCACCAAAATGCTCAAAAGGGCCCATAGCCAACCAAGGTGCGAGGACGGAGCGGAATACAGGTTGATTACTGCCTCAGCATCGACCACCTTGGTTCCGGCCTTCAGCCGAGACAGTACAGCAGACGGAGCCACGCGGTTGGCAAAAACATCATCGAGGTCAAAACCACCACCTGCCTGCACGATAAGGCCCGCACCGTGGTAATCCGCAAAGAGCAGCGCTAAATCCGTGGCCGATTCCGAAGCCGCCGGAAACGTCATGGCTCCGATGCCCAATTCTTGGATGCGGTCAATGCTCTCCACGCTGCCTTCTGGATCCGCGGGCACCACAATGCGCGCACCGCAACGCAGCGACTCATCGCTTACCTTGGCAGGATCGCCAATGATAAAGTCAGGCTTATATCCCTGCTCCAGCAAAGAATCCGCGGCTTCATCAACCGCAATGAGCAGCGGCTCATACTCCCGAATGAAATTCCGCAATTCTTTTAGCTGGGAGCGGTGGTCTTCGGTAGGAGATAAAACGATGACCTTCCGGCCAGCAATCTCGGCACCGGATGCGGGGACCCCGAGGCCATCGATAAGCAAGGGGCCCTCAGAGTTAATGAAGTCGATGGAGCTCGCGAAATAGGACTCCATGTGGTCAATGAGTGCGCTTTGTGCCGCCTTGAAGTTCTTGTCTGCGCGCTCCCTGGAAACCTTCTGCCCCGTCCCGATTACTTTATCCGCGACGTAGACCTTTCCATCGTCCCCAATATGTGCCTTCTTGCCATCCTTAAACTCGGAGATAAATTCCTCGCCGAGGCCTTCGAGGAGGTCAATATCGGCATCGAGAAGCATGTGCGGGCCGCAATTAGGAATGGAGCCAGTAGAAAACCTGGCGACGTTGACCACCGCGGAGGGCTGTAATTCCACAAGCGTTTGTGCCTCGGGGCGAGAAATATTCGCCGCATCAATAACGGCGATGTCACCTGCAGAAAACTTCTTAAGACCTTTCGCTCCCGGGGTGCAATCGCGCAATGCAGCATGCTCACCAGGATGATCGGGGGTACGGGAAAACAGAGCCATGGGCTCCATTGTTCCTTGCTTAGTCCGCCAGCTGGGTAAGGCGCGCGGAAGCTTCTTTTTGTGCGCGATCAAAAAGCTCTTGGGCATGCGCGCGCCCCGTCTCCGTGTCATCCAAACCAGCCAGCATGCGCGCCAATTCCTCCACGCGCTCCTGCTCCGTTAGCTCGGCTACCCCCGAGGTAAATTTGTCCTTCGAGACATGCAAATGCGCATCCGCATACGCAGCTACCTGCGGCAGGTGCGTCACGACGATAACCTGATTATGCGCAGCTAGCCGCGCTAGCCGACGCCCAATTTCTACCGCCGCACGCCCGCCCACGCCGGCATCGACCTCATCGAAGACCAATGTCGCACCGTCCTCGCTGGCGAGCACGACCTCAAGGGCAAGCATGACGCGAGACAACTCGCCACCGGAGGCCGCGGTGGCCAACGGCTTCCCATTGAGCTGCAACTCCGCGGCATCGGCGCCCGTCTTGGAATACTTAGCCGCGGACAGTTCAACCGACAATGTGGAATTGGGCATGGCCAATCCATGCAGCTCTTCAGTCACCAGTTTGCCCAGCGTCTCCGCTGCTTTTCGGCGGCCCTTCGTAAGCTCCGCCGCCTTCTGCATCATCTCCTGCTCGGCCTCTTTGACCTGCGCCTTCAGCTCCTCGAGGACTTCCGTCGAGGTATCCATCGACTGCAATTTGGACTCCGCCTCATCGCGCCATGCCAAAACGCCGTCGATATCGCTGGCGTATTTGCGGGTCAAGGCTCGGAGATCCTGTTGGCGTTGCAGTGACTTCTCCAGCAGATTCGGATCTGCCGGCAGCCCCGCGAGGTATCCACCGAGCTCGGCCGAAATATCGCCTAGCTGCGAGGTGATTTCAGATATGCGCTCGCCCAAATCCGCCAGCTCTTTATCCGAGGATCCCACCAACGCTGATCCCGCGCGCCCTAGCAGCGAAGAAGCAGCCTCATCAAGCTCTTCCGTTCCATCGATCGCCGCCAAGGCAGTGTGTGCGGATTCGCGCAGCCCGTCGACGTCTTGCAAGCGCTGCACCAACTGCACTAGCTCCGCGTCTTCCCCTGGCTCGGGTGCCACACCGTTGATTTCCTCTAGCGCATATTGCAGGCGGTCAGCTTCCTGGGCAAGCTCCCTACGAGACTCGGTGCGCCGACGATAGTCCTTGGCCAGGCTGCGCCACTTTTTAAAGGCCTCAGCATAGTCTTCCCGAACGCCAGCCAGTTGCGGGTCTGCACGGTCCACGGCCGCGAGTTGCTCCTCTGGGGCCAAGAGGCGCAATTGGTCATTCTGACCATGCACGGTAATTATCTCCCGCGCGAAATCTCCCAACGTGGCGGCCGGTACGGCTCGCCCTCCCAAATACGCCCGCGATCGCCCCGCAGCCGAAACCGTGCGCGAGACAATAAATTCACCATTTTCATCTGGCTCACCGCCCACCGAGTCCACCAGCTGGCTGATGCTCTCCTTCGCGGAACTAAAATGGCCCTCCACGGCCGCTTTTTTAGCGCCATCGCGCACCCGAGAGGCATCGGCACGCCCGCCGGCCAACAATCGAAGCCCCGTAACCACCATGGTTTTGCCAGCGCCGGTCTCACCGGTCAATACGGTCAGGCCCTCCGATAATTCCGCAGAGCTATGGCGAATGACTCCTAAATCATTGATAGAAATATCGACAAGCACTATTTCTCCTTCGGTCCACGCCAGCCTTCCACAGGCAGCCGCAGCTTAGAGACCAATCGATCCGTAAAGGGCTGATCATCCAACCGCACCCAGCGTACGGGGCGCTTACCGCGCACCACCTCAACGCGGGCGCCCGGCGGCATAATAAGTTCCCTGCACCCATCCAAAATAACCACGGCCGGTGTGGTTTGCATGGTTGATTCCACCGCCACCAAAGAGTTGGGAGAAACTACTAAAGGTTTAGTAAAGAGTGCATGGGCATTATTCGGCACGACCAAGATTGCATCTAGCGATGGCCACAGCACTGGGCCGCCGGCAGAAAATGCATACGCCGTAGATCCCGTAGGAGTCGAAATCAGCACGCCGTCACAACCGAACGACGAGACCGGGCGCCGGTCGATCTCCAAAATCGCATCCAACACGCCCGACCTGTTCTGGTTTTCTACCGAGGCCTCATTCAAAGCCCAACTGCTAGCCAGATGGTGACCGTTAGCATCCGAAATAGAGACATCCACCGTCAGCCTGTCCTCCACCCGGTAGCTCTTCTCTATTACGCGAGCCACGGCACGGTCTAATGACTCCACTTCCCATTCCGCGAGGAAGCCTACGTGCCCTAGATTCACTCCGAGGACCGGAATATCAACCGCGCGTGCCATATCAGCCGCGCGCAGGAAGGTGCCGTCACCGCCGAGAACAAGAACCAATTCACATCCTTCCGCCGCAGCATCAGAATGCGGCACGTGCTGTAGCCCTGGCAGGACGGTTTCGTCCGCACAAACGCGAACCGTTATCCCTGCCTCCTGCAATAACTCGGCTGCACGGGAGGTAGCCTGCAGGTTCTCTGCGCGATTGGCATGTGGAACCAACAATATCTCTCGCATTACTGCGGACCTTCTTCAACAGCAGTATCAATCATCTGTTTCATTGTAGCCACGTCCGTGGACATACCGTCCTTTTTCAGCCACAGGAAATATTCCACATTTCCACTCGGACCCGGCAACGGTGAAGCCACAACACCGTGCAGACTAAGGCCTAAAGACACGGCAAATTCAGCAACGTCCTGCGTGACCTCTTTGCGCATCTCCGGAGAACGAACCACCCCGCCGCTGCCGATGCGCTCTTTGCCCACCTCAAACTGCGGCTTGACCATCGGCAGCAGCCACGCTCCGTCCTTCATGCACTCCACAATTGCTGGCAGCACCAGTTTTAGGGAAATGAAAGATAAATCCCCGACCATGCCATCGCACAGGCCATTGATCATCTCCGGATTAATAGTGCGGATATTGGTCCTATCCAAAACCGTCACGCGGTCGTCATTTTGCAGGCGCCACATTAATTGCCCATACCCGACGTCAACGGATAGCACCTCACGCGCACCAGACGCCAAGCACACATCTGTAAATCCTCCTGTCGATGCCCCTGCATCTAAGATGCGGCCAGCCATGTCGACGTCGAATGTGGCTAGTGCGCCCAAAAGCTTATGCGCGCCGCGAGACGCCCACCTGTCTTCCTCAGACTCCTCGACCTTGATGGAGACTTCAGGATCCACAACTGTTGCTGGCTTTTCTGCTTTAAACCCGCCGACGATCACACGGCCAGACTTGATCATCTCGCGGGCTTGCTCACGAGATCGCGCAATCTTTCGGCGCACAAGTTCTGCATCCAGCCTGCGGCGTTGTGGTGGCATTAGTTCTCCTGCAAAGCATTCCGCAATACGGAATGCGCCCTGTCCAGTTGGTCGACTTCTTCTGCGAGTGTTGGCGCATCTTCGCCAAGAATTGTCGAAATCTCCGAATCTACTTCTTCAGGCTCTTTCACGGCCCGAAAATCGTGTGGCTTTACCGCCATTTCGACACAACCTTTTCCGCAAATTCGCTACGCGGCTGAATATACCGAGGTGGTGCCGGCATCGACCACGCCACTTCCAAGACTGTCCGCAGCGCTTGCACCGAGGTAGAGGATTCATTTCCCCCCTGCAATAGGACATCATACCCATCGCATCGCGCGGTAAAATCTCCTTGCGGTCCCGGTCGCACCTGCGAAATAGGCAATGAAAGCTCGTGCATGCCTGCCCCAATAAAATTAGGCCGTGCCTCCACCGGGGCTTCGATAAGCTCCAGCTCGCCCGATACACCGGTCAAGACATGGAAGGTATTCATCGCTGCGGCGTTACCCCCAACGATATCCGTATCTAGCCTGTCGCCCACCGCCAATGGCTTCTTGGAACCGGCCTTCTTGGCCGCGAGGAAGAACATCGCTGGTTCAGGTTTGCCGGCAGAAACGGGCTCTACTCCCGTCGCCTTCTGGACGGCAGCAACTAGGGAGCCATTGCCAACGCCTAGCCCCCTCTCAATTGGAAGGGAAGTGTCCAGGTTTGAGGCGAAAAACTTCGCTCCTGCCCGGATAGCCAGCGCACCTTCCGTTAGCTGTTCCCACCCAACGGACTTATCAAACCCTTGTAGGACGGCAGCCGGTTTCTCATCGGCACTCGAGACCACGGAAAAACCCATGTCTTTAGCCAAATCACGGAAAGAATCCGCGCCAATAATTAATACCTTCGCACCCGACGGAATTTCCTCGGCAGCCAATTGCAATACCGCTTGGGCGGAGGTGACGATGTCACCTGAATCAGCCGTCAAGCCGATATCCGTCAGCATCGTCGCAACGGCTTCAGGGCTGCGCGACGCATTATTTGTGACATATACTGCGGGAACGCCGCAGGTATTAATAACGTCTACGACGTTGCTGAGCGGACGGCCGCCTTCCCAGACGGTTCCATCCAAGTCCAACAATAAGGCGTCATGTTTGCTTAAAACACTCATTACTTACATTCCGCCAATCGGTCAGCGGCATCGGTCCAATCGCCCTCCTCAATGGCGATGGTGTGCTCGAACCACTCGCGGGCTTCGTCCTTGCGGCCCGCGGCGAGCAGCGCATTTGCATAGGCATACGACAACCTACAAGCGCTTACTCCACGATCGCTGCGATCTGGTTGTGCCCGCTGAATGGTAACCACCGCTGATTCAGGTTGATCGAGGTCAAGGCGAGCACCCGCCAGCACAATCGCTAATTCAATAGCGGATTCTTTGTCTAGTTCCTTCGCCTCCTCGCTGCGCCCCAGCTCTAATGCCTTTTCCGACCGACCCAACCCACGTTCACAATCAGCCATGACCGCGAGCATTCCAGGACCGCCAGAAATACGACGCGCAGCACGCAGCTCAGCCAGTGCCTCTTTCCACTCGCCGGCGCGGTATGCAGCGATACCGTTAACTTCCCGTGCGATAGCCACACGTCCTGCACGATCCTTAGCCGCACGGGCATGCCGCAGCGCCAGTTTAGGATCATCGTCCATCCAGGTCGCCGCCATGATCATGTGCTTGGCGACGGTCTCCGAGTTCTCTTTAGAGAGAGACTTCAAGTCTTGGAGCACCAATGGGTCCAAGTCATTGATATCAACCTCTTCAGGGATGTCCGGATCGGTCATACGACGGTTGATTCGCTCTTCCCGATACCCAGAGCGCTGTGGAGAGAAAGACTTCTTCTTTCCCCCACCGCGAGAATCGCGGTCCCCCGAGTTGCGTGGATTTCGACCCCGACGGTCTTGTCCGCGGCCATTACGGCCGTGCTGGTTGCGCTCCGACATTCAGTCCTACCCTTTCTTGGTTGGAACTCGCACAGAAATACCGCACCCATTCTACAGTGCTAAACGACATTCAAAGAATCTCGATATTTCCCTGCTCTTGTTCTTGGTTTCGATGAACATGGACTCAGCTTTTGGGCGCAGTGGTGTGGTGGTGCTGGGTTAGTGGGCTCTTATTTTTTGTTGTTGTGTTTGTTTCTTTTGTGTGTGAGGAATTGTTTCCAGGTGTAGTGCCAGTGTGTGTTTGTGGTGGCCAGTGGTCCTGTGGGGTGGTCTGTTTGGTAGGTGCCGTTGGTGTGTAGCCAGGCGATGGTGCCGGTTATTGGGTCCATGATGTAGTGGACGCGGCGGTCGGTTTTGATGTTGTGGTGGTGTTGGCACAGGGTGACGAGGTTGTCGGGGTTGGTGGGTCCGCCGTTGTTGTATTCGATGCGGTGGTCGAGTTGGCATGTGTGTGCTGGGGTGGTGCATCCGGGCCAGCGGCAGGTGAGGTCTCTTCCTTGTGTGTAGGCGCGGATGTGGTTGGTGGGCTGGTAGCTTTCGGTTTCTTGTGGGTTGAGTTGTCGGGTGAAGGTGTCGATGTTTTCTAGGTTGGTGATGCGGGACCAGCCGTAGCCTGGGAAGTACACCTTTGTATTTGCAGTCCCGGCGGCTCCGGCATTGTCATCGCTGTTGTCGGTGTTGGTGGCGGCTGCGGTGGTGAAGGGGACCTGACCCCTTTTTGGTGGACACCTGATATCCAGCCCAGTCGGGCTGGGAAGAAAGGTAATCTACCACCATGTCCAGGTACTCCGAACAGTTCAAACGCGATGCTGTGGCCCTCTATGAGAACAATGAGGACCTCTCGCTCAACGCAGCATCAGCAGAGCTCGGTATCAACCGTGCCTCGCTGCATTCTTGGGTCAAGAAGTACGGCACCGGAAAGCGTGCGCGCATTAAAGCTGTGCATGATAAAGCCCAAACGGCGAATAATTCCGAACGGATCCGCCAACTAGAAAAAGAGGTCTCTAAGCTACGCGAAGAACGCGATATCCTGCGCAAGGCCGCGAAATATTTTGCCGAAGAGACTCACTGGTGATCCGCTTCCAGTTTGTCTATGACCACCGAACCGAGTATTCGGTCAAGCGGATGTGTCACGTGTTAAAGCTGAATCGTTCCTCGTTTTATAAATGGGTGCAAACCCGCGAAAAGCGCAGGTTAAAAATGTATTCCGATGCCGCTATTGGTGCAAAAATCAAGACCACTTTTGATGATGAGCACGGGCTTTATGGTGCTAAACGCATCGCTGCAAGCCTTAAAGCCGATACGGACTTCGGCCCGATAAATCACAAGAAGGTCGCCCGCATCATGAAAGCCATGGGACTTAAAGGCTTTACCAAGCGCCGCCGATGTGTCACTACCAGGCGCAAGCCTGGCCACCGTGTCATGCCGGACTTAGTAGGCCGTAAATTCACAGCTGATAGACCAAACCACGTCTATGTTGGCGACATTACGTACCTGCCGTGTAAGGGTGGCAAGAACATGTACCTTGCCACGGTCATCGACGTCTACTCTCGCAAACTTGTCGGTCATGCACTCGCGGATCACATGCGGGTATCGCTGGTTATCGAGGCTTTGTCTCATGCCAGAAAGGTCCGCGGAAGCCTTAAAGGGGCAACTTTCCATTCTGATCATGGCAGTGTGTACACCTCACAGGCGTTTGGGGACCACTGCGCCCAGCTTGATGTGCGTCAATCCATGGGAGCAGTGGGAACGAGTGCTGATAACGCCTTAGCAGAATCCTTTAACGCCACCTTAAAGCGTGAAGTACTGCGTGATAGGAAACTCTTTGAAAGTCCAATCAGCTGCCGCCAGGAAATCTTCCGGTGGTGCATGCGCTACAACACGCGCAGGCGGCACTCCTGGTGCAGCCTTCTAGCCCCCGATGACTTCGAAGCGCTTAATTCAGCTACACTGACCCAAGCAGCATAACTAACCCCCGACGTGTCCACTTTCTGGGGGCCAGGCCCAGGTATTGATCGCGACTTTGGTGTGCGTGTTATCCAGGATGAGTTGGATTAAGGCTTCACCGGCACCGCACTTGTTGTTGGCGGCATGGGCATCAATATGGCGGGCGATGATGGCGGCAGTGGCTTTATCACACGTCACACTGATAGTGGCCCGGTTATTGTGTACAGATACGTTGAGGGTGGGTTCGACCTCGTCAGTGTCGTCGATGGCCAGGTGGTGGGTGTCGATGAAGTCGCGGATAAACCGGCGGATTTCTGCAGCAGTAGGTACATGTTGGCTCGGTGCTGTCGGTGTCAGATAGTCTGCCAGGGCGGCATCGACCAGTCCCACATGTTCGTGGTTGTCGCCTATACGTTCTACTTCCCTATCGATAACCCGCAAGCGTGGTGTATCCAGGATCCACTGCTCCACGTTAGTCGCTGCTACCAGGGGGAGTTCCTGCATGCGGAAATGCGCCCTAATAATGCCAGACAAGATGCTATAGGAAAGCCCTAGGTCTTTAGCCAGGCTGGTCAGTGTCAGATCGACGTCGTCGCCCAGGTCTGGAAGGAGTGACTGGTAGAAAAACCAGGAGTTCTTCCGGGCTTGTGCTCCAGCAGCAGCAATAGGATTGTTTGGGGTATTGGTGGCATAAAAGACTACCGGTTCTCCTGCCTCAGCATCAGTGTCGGTATCAGGTGCCTCGTCGCCGTCAGCGGCAGTGATCATGCGTGCATCAGCTATACCATCGGCGCGCTCGGATTCGCCTGCCGCGCAAGTAGCGCTGGGTAGACGGGTATCTCCCGCCGTGGTGTCATGCACCGGCCCGCCTACGTGCGCGTGGTCTGTGGTGGGTGGTGGTGTACTCATTGTGGTCGAATCCCCCCCGGGGGGTACTACACCCTTCAATGTGTCGAATATGTTTTCGTCTACCAAGGCATCAGACTACCCACCCGAAAAGACACCAGGGGTAAAACCCACACACCCCACCACGCATAACCCCTGCTCGACAGAGTACAAGTCGGCTACACTAGCGGGGGTAAAACCACAATTAATCCCCAAAAGCACCAACCACCCACAATTATTCGGGGTGATGGTCTTTCGGGGACTATCGTATAAACACTATTTTGTTGTTTGTTGTTTGGTGTCGGCGGTGACTTACTCTCCCACAACCTCCCGGTTGCAGTACCATCAGCGCGTACAGGCTTAGCTTCCGGGTTCGGAATGGGACCGGGCGTTTCCCTGTAGCTATAAACCACCGACAAACCTAAAAGAACACTACCCACCACACTGTGTGCGGGTGTTGTGTCAGATACTGCATAGTGGACGCGACACACAATAATGTGTTCATTTATTTGTTTACTCGCTTCACAAGTCCACCCAACATATCCAAACATTGTTTGGGTTGTTGTGGTGTGTTTGTTTTGGTCAATTAGTACCAGTAGCCTTCACACCTTACAGTGCTTCCAAGTCTGGCCTATCTACCCCATAGTCTTTAGGGGACCTCAAAAGAAACCTCATCTTAAAACAGGCTTCCCGCTTAGATGCTTTCAGCGGTTATCCCTTCCGTACGTAGCCAACCAGCGATACCCCTGGCGGGATAACTGGCACACTAGAGGTACGTCCGTCCCGGTCCTCTCGTACTAGGGACAGCCTTCTTCAAGTTTCAACGCGCGCGGCGGATAGAGACCGAACTGTCTCACGACGTTCTGAACCCAGCTCGCGTGCCGCTTTAATGGGCGAACAGCCCAACCCTTGGGACCTACTCCAGCCCCAGGATGCGACGAGCCGACATCGAGGTGCCAAACCATCCCGTCGATATGGACTCTTGGGGAAGATCAGCCTGTTATCCCCGGGGTACCTTTTATCCGTTGAGCGACACCACATCCACAAGTAGGTGCCGGATCACTAGTCCCGACTTTCGTCCCTGCTCGACATGTCTGTCTCACAGTCAAGCTCCCTTGTGCACTTACACTCACCACCTGATTGCCAACCAGGCTGAGGGAACCTTTGGGCGCCTCCGTTACATTTTGGGAGGCAACCGCCCCAGTTAAACTACCCACCAGGCACTGTCCCCAACCCAGATCATGGGCCAAGGTTAGATGCTCAATCCGATCAGAGTGGTATTTCAACAACGACTCCACCACCACTAGCGTGATAGCTTCACAGTCTCCCACCTATCCTACACAAACCGAACCAAACACCAATACCAAGCTATAGTGAAGGTCCCGGGGTCTTTTCGTCCTGCCGCGCGTAACGAGCATCTTTACTCGTAATGCAATTTCACCGGGCCTGTGGTCGAGACAGCAGAGAAGTCGTTACGCCATTCGTGCAGGTCGGAACTTACCCGACAAGGAATTTCGCTACCTTAGGATGGTTATAGTTACCACCGCCGTTTACTGGGGCTTAAATTCTCAGCTTCGCAACAAAAAAGTCACTAACCGGTCCTCTTAACCTTCCAGCACCGGGCAGGCGTCAGTCCATATACATCAACTTAACGTCTTCGCATGGACCTGTGTTTTTGATAAACAGTCGCTTCCCTCTATTCTCTGCGACCCCACAACACTCCAACCGCAAGGGTCTTCACATCACAGGGCCCCCCTTCTCCCGAAGTTACGGGGGCATTTTGCCGAATTCCTTAACCACAGTTCACCCGAACGCCTTAGTATCTTCAACCTGACCACCTGTGTCGGTTTAGGGTACGGGCCATACACACACTCGCTAGAGGCTTTTCTCGACAGTACAGGATCACCACCATCAACCCCTTTAGGGTCTACGCATCACGCCTCAACCACATGTGTAGCGGATTTACCTACCACACGGCCTACACGCTTACACCACCAATCCACTAAGTGGCGCGGCTACCTCACTGCGTCACCCCATCACTTGAACCACACATCAGGCCCCACGACATCAACACCACCAACACTCAAAGAATGCTAGGTAGCGTATCCGCAGTGGTTAGTATCAGTGCTTCATCATGGGCGCACATGTACGGGTACCAGAATATCAACTGGTTATCCATCGACTACGCCTGTCGGCCTCGCCTTAGGTCCCGACTCACCCTGGGAAGACGAACTTGACCCAGGAACCCTTAGTCATCCGGCGGTAAGGATTCTCACCTTACAATTCGTTACTCATGCCTGCATTCTCACTCGCACACAGTCCACGCCTCCTCACGGTAACGCTTCCACCCATGCACGACGCTCCCCTACCCAAACAACAAAAACTGTTGCTTGCCGCGGCTTCGGCGGTGTACTTGAGCCCCACTACATTGTCGGCGCAGAACCACTCGACCAGTGAGCTATTACGCACTCTTTCAAGGATGGCTGCTTCTAAGCCAACCTCCTGGCTGTCTTCGCGATCCCACATCCTTTTCCACTTAGTACACCCTTAGGGGCCTTAACCGGCGATCTGGGCTGTTTCCCTCTCGACTATGAAGCTTATCCCCCACAGTCTCACTGCCGCACAACACAATTGATGGCATTCGGAGTTTGGCTGACATTGCTAAGATTGTAGTCCCGCTCAACCAACCAGTCGCTCTACCTCCACCAAGCTCATACGACGCTGCACCTAAATGCATTTCGGGGAGAACCAGCTATCACGGAGTTTGATTGGCCTTTCACCCCTACCCACAGCTCATCCCCGCAGTTTTCAACCTACGTGGGTTCGCGCCTCCACAACCTCTTACAGCTGCTTCACACTGGCCATGGGTAGATCACCCCGCTTCGGGTCCAGGACATGCCACTAACCACCCCATTAGGATTCGGTTTCCCTACGACTACCCCACACGGGTTAACCTCGCGACATGCCGCTGACTCGCAGGCTCATTCTTCAAAAGGCACGCCATCACACACACAAGGTGCTCTGACGGATTGTAAGCACATGGTTTCAGGAACTATTTCACTCCCCTCCCGGGGTACTTTTCACCATTCCCTCACGGTACTATCCACTATCGGTCACACTGAGTATTTAGGCTTACCGGGTGGTCCCGGCAGATTCACAACAGATTCCACGAGCCCGTTGCTACTCGGGAACCCAACAACCCCCACATCATCATCTTCAGCTACAGGACTCTCACCTACTCCGGTAGATCATTCCAAACCACTTCACCTAACAACAATGCACAGGGCGTGCCACTGGTAGATGACACAAAATCAGGCCCCACAACACCGCACACACAACCCCTACCAGGTATCACATGCACACGGTTTAGCCTCATCCACGTTCGTTCGCCACTACTAGCAGAATCATTATTATTTTCTCCTCCTACGGGTACTGAGATGTTTCACTTCCCCGCGTAACCCCCACAACAGCTATGAATTCACTGAAGGGTAACCCCACATAACCAGGGCCAGGTTTCCCCATTCGGACATCCTCGGATCAACGCTTTATTGACAACTCCCCGAGGCTTAACGCAGCCTTACACGTCCTTCATCGGCTCAGCATGCCAAGGCATCCACCATGCGCCCTAAATAACGAACACACCAACCACCACACACAAACCACACAACCAACAAAAGGTCACGCAGCCCACGTGCGGTAGCAACAAGTGAACTTGACAAAATAAACAAAAAGAAAAATCACATCACACACATGAAACACCACCCACACAAAGCAAGTGGCACCATGCAGATGCTCGCGTCCACTATACAGTTCTCACACAACACCCCGAACCAGCAACCAACACCACCAACAAAGGCAGCATCCATCAACCAGTCAGGCACACAAAAAAGGGGATAATGCCCCAGACACCCAACAATGCACCAACGACTTACCACTAAACACTCATTTTTGTATGCATGGACACTTTTACGCATGTCACAAAGCACTGTCTCAACACTCGGTCCTGCTGATTAAGGTGTATGTCCTACCCGGAATTTCCATAATGCGGTGGCAGCAGAACACTCGCCTACTCAACCACCAACCCACCATCAAACAACAGTGGGCAACCCACAAACAGTGGGCCATTGGCTGCAACTGCAGCCCAATAAAAAGCTCCTTAGAAAGGAGGTGATCCACCCGCACCTTCCGGTACGGGTACCTTGTTACGACTTCGTCCCAATCGCCGATCCCACCTTCGACGGCTCCCTAACACGTTTAGGCCACCGGCTTCGGGTGTTACCAACTTTCATGACGTGACGGGCGGTGTGTACAAGGCCCGGGAACGTATTCACCGCAGCATTGCTGATCTGCGATTACTAGCGACTCCGACTTCATGGGGTCGAGTTGCAGACCCCAATCCGAACTAAGGCCGGCTTTCAGCGATTCGCTCCACCTCACAGTGTCGCAGCGCGTTGTACCGACCATTGTAGCATGTGTGAAGCCCTGGACATAAGGGGCATGATGATTTGACGTCATCCCCACCTTCCTCCGAGTTAACCCCGGCAGTCTCTCATGAGTCCCCAACCAAATGCTGGCAACATAAGACAAGGGTTGCGCTCGTTGCGGGACTTAACCCAACATCTCACGACACGAGCTGACGACAACCATGCACCACCTGTACACCAACCACAAAGGGAAACTACATCTCTGCAGCGATCTAGTGTATGTCAAGCCCAGGTAAGGTTCTTCGCGTTGCATCGAATTAATCCACATGCTCCGCCGCTTGTGCGGGCCCCCGTCAATTCCTTTGAGTTTTAGCCTTGCGGCCGTACTCCCCAGGCGGGGCGCTTAATGCGTTAGCTACGGCACGAAAGTCGTAGAAAGACCCTCACACCTAGCGCCCACCGTTTACGGCATGGACTACCAGGGTATCTAATCCTGTTCGCTACCCATGCTTTCGCTCCTCAGCGTCAGTAACTGCCCAGTAACCTGCCTTCGCCATCGGTGTTCCTCCTGATATCTGCGCATTTCACCGCTACACCAGGAATTCCAGTTACCCCTACAGCACTCAAGTTATGCCCGTATCGCCTGCACGCCCGGAGTTAAGCCCCAGAATTTCACAGACGACGCGACAAACCACCTACGAGCCCTTTACGCCCAGTAATTCCGGACAACGCTCGCACCCTACGTATTACCGCGGCTGCTGGCACGTAGTTAGCCGGTGCTTCTTATCTAGGTACCGTCACACAAAGCTTCGTCCCTAGCGAAAGGAGTTTACAACCCGAAGGCCTTCATCCCCCACGCGGCGTCGCTGCATCAGGCTTGCGCCCATTGTGCAATATTCCCCACTGCTGCCTCCCGTAGGAGTCTGGGCCGTATCTCAGTCCCAATGTGGCCGTACACCCTCTCAGGCCGGCTACCCGTCGCCGCCTTGGTAGGCCATTACCCCACCAACAAGCTGATAGGCCGCGAGCTCATCCTACACCGAAAAAACTTTCCAACCACCACACTAAAGATGGCTCCTATCCGGTATTAGACCCAGTTTCCCAAGCTTATCCCGAAGTGCAGGGCAGATCACCCACGTGTTACTCACCCGTTCGCCACTCGAGTACCCTGCAAGCAGGGCCTTTCCGTTCGACTTGCATGTGTTAAGCACGCCGCCAGCGTTCGTCCTGAGCCAGGATCAAACTCTCCACAAAAAGAATTTCAGCAAAACACTGAAAAGGCCGTGAAAAGCCCAAACCTAACCAAAAGAACAAACCACCACAAACCACACAAAAGCAGGCCCATGCTGGCGTCCAAAAATTACTACAAAGAAAAATCATTGCCTCCCCAACCCGACGGGGCAAAAAAGGGAGACAAAAAGTTGAACACAATCACATGCCAACCAATCCATCAATGCAGCCGAAACACTAAACAGTATTCAAAAAGATGCGTATTCCAACACCTTACCGGCACACACCAACCAACAAACCACACAAGATTCGCTGGCCAACAGACCAATCAACACACAACCATGCACACAAAAATAAAAAATAAGTACATTGGCACACTATTGAGTTCTCAAACAACATCCACACACCACAAGAAAATTAACCAAACGTTAACCTCTCGTTGGCGGCTCGTACTAACTTACCCAACAACCTGAACCAAGTCAAATACTCGAGCCAAGTCAGTACAAAAAGTCACTCAAAAGTAACCAACCGGCTACCTCTCGGCAACTTCGATAAAGTTACACCCAACCCCGAAAAACACACAAATCCCCTGGTAAACACGCAAAACGCGATTACCAAGGGATCAGTCAACAGCTAAGGTGACGCTCTTAGGAAGGATCCACGACCCGTGCCCCGGCGAAGCGCTTCTTGCCCTTACGCAGCACCAGCCACGAACCGTGCAGCAGATCGTTGGAATTCGGCGACCACTCGATGTCCTCGATGCGCTGGTTATTCACGTAGGCGCCACCCTCGCCCACGGTGCGGCGCGCAGCACCCTTTGATTTTTCCAGTCCCGCCTCAACCAACAGATCCAGAATCGTGGCCGCTGGGTCGACCTCGGCAATCTCGGTTTCCTGCAATGCGGAAGACAACGTGGCCTCGTCCAAATCCTGCAGCTCTGCCTTACCAAACAACGCCTGGGAAGCCAGCTCCACTGCTTCGGTGGCCTGCTCGCCGTGCACCAAGGTGGTCATCTCCCGCGCCAATACGCGTTGCGCCTCACGTTTGTGGGGTTCCTCCTCTACCTTGCGCGCCAGCTCTGCGATCTCCTCCTGGGTGAGGAAGGTAAACCAACGCAGGTAATCGATAACCACCGCGTCGCCAGCATTGATGAAGTACTGGTACCAGGAGTACGGGCTGGTCAGCTGAGGATCCAGCCACAGTTTGCCGCCGCCGGTGGACTTGCCAAACTTATTGCCCTCGGCATCTGTCACCAACGGCACCGTCAGGCCATGGACCTTCGCACCATTCACGCGACGGTTCAGATCGACGCCGGAAACGATGTTTCCCCACTGGTCGCCACCGCCAATTTGCAGCACACAATCGTACTCTTTGTGCAGGTGCACAAAGTCGTTTGCCTGCAGCAGCATGTAGGAAAACTCGGTGTAGGAAATGCCGTCGGATTCCAGGCGGCGCTTGACCGTATCGCGGTCCAGCATGGTATTCAGCGAGAAGTTCTTACCGATATCGCGTAGGTACTCGATGACGTTGATCTGGCTAGTCCAGTCCGCATTGTTCACCATCACTGCTGGGATTGCGGACTCGCCCGCCTCAGTGAAGTCGACGAAGGCCTCAAGTTGGTCCTTGATTGCCTGCATATTCTCTGCGATCTGCTCTTCCGAGAGCATGGATCGCTCTCCGACATCGCGTGGGTCACCGATCATTCCCGTCGCGCCACCGGCCAGCGCGATGGGACGGTGACCGAATTGTTGGAAGCGCTTCAGCATAATCAGCGGCACGAGGTGGCCAGCGTGCAGCGAGCTTCCCGTCGGGTCGAAACCGCAGTACAAGCTGATCGGGCTCTCTGCGGCTTCCTTCAATGCCTCTAGATCTGTCGACTGGTTTATCAGCCCGCGCCATTGCAGTTCATCGATGATGTTCGTGGTGTTGCTCATACGTAGGTGTTCCCTTGTTGCCTATTACGTGTTTTCTTTCCAGAGCGCGTCGCTCTACTTAATGGGCCAGTCCTTGGCTTCGTCGACCAGCATGACCGGAATACCATCCTGCACCGGATAGGCCTTGTTCAGCCTTGGGTTCACCAAATAGTCGCCGTGATCCTCCAGCGGCTGCTTGTCGATGGGGCACACGAGGATCTCTAGGAGCTTCTGATCGATCATGCTGCTTAGTCTAACCCGTACCCCAGACAACCTATTTAGTGACTCCCTGATGTTGCTTGCCGATGTCCCCTCGGTCAATCCCCTAGCCCATATCTTCACCCTCGCGTGCTGTGCGTTACAGTGGAAGGCGCAACCGAACACGGGCGCTCGAGGTATCGAGCTGAGATCGCGCTGTACACCTGCGCGAGTACCGCTAGAACCTGCCTGGTTAGAACCAGCGAAGGAAGAATGAGGAGAGTCAACTATGACGGATACGTCTGCCCAGCACACCCGTACCACCATCCCGAACGACGAGTACGGTGCGGAAATCCACCCGAAGCACAGCTTCGCCCCCATCGAAAAGCAGGTGGAGTCCTTCGGCAAGACCTTCACCCTTGAGGTGCCGGAGACCGAGGTTCAGCTGGACGATTCCCCGACCGGACCGAACGCGCCGCAGAAGCTCTACCGCACCCGTGGCCCGTGGGCCGAGCCGACCGAGGGGCTAGAGGCACTGCGCAGCGAGTGGATCGAAGCTCGCGGCGATGTGGAGGCCTACGAGGGGCGTCGACGCAACCTGTTGGACGACGGTAACCGCGCCCTCAAGCGTGGCGAGGCCAGCGACGAGTGGAAGGGCATAAGCCGCGAGACGCTGCGGGCCAAAGACGGCAAGCGCGTAACCCAGATGCACTACGCACGCCAGGGTATTATCACCCCGGAAATGGAATACGTCGCACTGCGCGAACACTGCGATGTAGAAAAGGTGCGGGAGCAAGTTGCTTCCGGCAAGGCGATCATCCCGAATAACATCAACCACCCGGAATCCGAGCCGATGATCATCGGCAATGCCTTCAACACGAAAATCAACGCCAACATCGGTAACTCCGCCGTGACCTCCTCCATCCGCGAAGAGGTAGACAAGCTGCGCTGGGCTACGCGCTGGGGCGCAGATACCGTAATGGATCTATCCACGGGCAACGACATTCACACCACCCGCGAGTGGATCATGCGTAACTCTCCGGTGCCGATCGGTACCGTGCCGATCTACCAGGCCCTCGAGAAGGTCGACGGCGTGGCCGAGGATCTGACCTGGGAAATCTTCCGCGATACCGTGATCGAGCAATGCGAGCAGGGCGTGGATTACATGACGATCCACGCCGGCGTGCGCCTGCCCTTCGTGCCGCTGACCACCAAGCGCGTGACCGGCATTGTCTCCCGCGGCGGTTCCATCATGGCCGGCTGGTGCCTGGCCCACCACAAGGAATCCTTCCTGTACGAGAACTTCGACGAGCTGTGCGAGATCTTCGCCAAGTACGATGTCGCGTTCTCGCTTGGCGATGGCCTGCGCCCCGGCTCGATCGCCGATGCCAACGACGCAGCCCAGTTCGCAGAGCTAAAGACCATCGGCGAGCTGACCCACCGCGCCTGGGAGTACGACGTTCAGGTCATGGTCGAAGGCCCGGGCCACGTGCCACTGAACATGGTGCAGGTCAACAACGAAAAGGAGCAGGAATGGTGCGGCGGCGCTCCGTTCTACACCCTGGGGCCGCTGGTTACCGACATTGCCCCCGGCTACGACCACATCACCTCCGCCATCGGTGCAGCCAACATCGCCATGGGCGGTACCGCAATGCTGTGCTACGTCACCCCGAAGGAGCACCTGGGTCTGCCGAACAAGGATGACGTGAAGACCGGCGTGATCACGTACAAGGTCTCCGCGCACGCGGCGGACGTCGCCAAGGGCCACCCTGGCGCCCACGAGTGGGACGATGCGATGAGCAAGGCGCGCTTCGAATTCCGTTGGCACGACCAGTTCGCCCTGTCCCTGGACCCGGATACCGCCCAGTCCTACCACGACGAAACCCTGCCCGCGGAGCCGGCGAAGACCGCCCACTTCTGCTCGATGTGCGGACCGAAGTTCTGCTCCATGCGCATCAGCCAGGATATCCGCGACGCGTTCGGCGAGAAGATCGACGAGGCTCTGGCCACCGACCAAAAGCAATCGCTAGTCAAGGACCTCGGCTTGCCGGGCTTCGGCCGCCAGAGTGTGGACGAAGAGCACTTCACTAATGCCGAGGGCGAAGAAGAAATGGCCGAGGAGTTCCGTCGTGCAGGATCCAAGCTCTACCTAAACCGGGACGAGGCCAAGGAAGTTTCTGAGGACCTGCAGAAGGAAGCAGCGGCGTACAGTGAGCGCTAACCAGCTGGACCTGCGGTGCTACCACGTGACGGGCGCACCGCAGGAGAAGGTCGTACAGGTTGCCGCAGCGGCAGCAGCCGGTGGCGCGGGCGTGATTCAAGTTCGCAGTAAGCCCATTAGCGTGCGCGATCTGACCGCGCTTGCTATCGACGTGGCGGCGGCGGTCGAAGAGGCCAATTCAGCAACGCGGGTGCTTATCGATGACCGAGTCGACGTGGCCGCCGCGCTAATGTGTAAGCACAATATCCACGGCGTACACATCGGCCAGGACGACCTGGATCCGCGCCTGGCACGGCAGATTCTTGGCGAGGATGCGATCATCGGGTTGACCACCGGCACCCTCGAGCTCGTGCAGGGTGCTAACGAGTACGCCGATGTGATCGACTACATCGGTGCGGGTCCGTTCCGCCCCACGCCCACGAAATCCTCTGGTCGAGCCCCGCTGGGATTGGAAGGCTATCCCCCGCTCGTCGCGGCTTCGGCCGTTCCGGTGGTGGCGATTGGTGATGTGCAAGCCACCGACGCCGAAGCGCTGGCGGAAACCGGTGTGGCTGGTGTCGCGATTGTGCGCGCATTTATGGACTCCGACGATCCGGCGGCGCTGGCGACCACGGTTGTCCGAGCTTTCGACCGCGCGAATGCAGCCACAGGTTCACATGAATAATGCCGAGCACGCCATCATTGGCGCGGGAATCATCGGGCTTAGCACCGCATTCGAGCTGGTGGATGCGGGTGTCGACCCACGGGAAATCGTGGTGATCGATCCCCACCCCATTAGCGGAGCCACGTTCGTGGCCGGCGGCATGCTGGCTCCGGTGGCGGAGGTGCAATACCGGCAAGAGCCGTTGTACCCGCTGATGGTTGCTTCAGGCGAGATGTTCCCGGATTTGCTAACCAGGTTGAGTGCGAAAACGACCGCTCCGACGGGGCATCGCCGTGAATCCACCCTGGTGGTGGGCGCCGACCGCGCCGATGGCGTGCACATCCGCGAACTGCTGGCGCTACAGCAGAAACACGGCATGGATGCCCACGCGCTGCCACTTCGGCAGGCCCGAAAGCTAGAGCCTGGGCTCAGCCCCCAGCTGGCCGCCGCAGTGGAAATCCCGGGCGATCACCAGATCAACCCGCGCATGTTCAGCGCGTGCCTGTTGGAATACCTGCAGCACGCCGGGGTTCGCTTCGTGGCTACGGCGGCAACGCGCATCGACGGGCACACTGTGCTGCTTGCCGATGCCCAGCTGGTCACCGCCGACATGATCTACCTCTGCAACGGTCTGGGCGCCAAAGACGTGGATGGCTGGTTCGAGGGCGCCAATCCCCTAGCGCTACGGCCGGTGTTGGGTGACATGCTAAGGCTGCGGGTACCAGAAGAGCTAGCGCCAATCACCCGAGTGGTGCGCGCATTCGTGGAGGATCGGCCGGTGTATGTTATCCCCCGCACCGACAGCACCATCGCTATCGGTGCCACCAGCCGCGAGGACAACCGCAAGGGCCCGTCCGTGGACGGTGTGCACACGCTCCTTCGCGATGCTATCCGCGTGGTGCCGGGGCTGGAGGACTGCGAGTTCATCGAGGCTATCGTTGGAGCCCGGCCTGGCACCCCCGATGATTTGCCCTACCTGGGCAAAGTACGCGACGGGCTAGTGGTTTCCACCGGCTACTTCCGCCACGGAATCCTCCTGTCCGCCCTGGGAGCTAAGGTGGGTGCCCAGTTGGGAATGGGCACGTCCCCGAGGATGGACATCTCGGCCTGCGATCCGCTACGCCACGCCCGATAGCCTCACAAGAATAGCCTCACAAGAAAGGAATAAGCACCATGGACTACACACTTAATGGCGAGCCCCGCCACAGCGATGGGCCGATCACCGTGAGCGCCATCGTAGAAGCAGAGACTGGCGATGCCTCGCCAAAGGGCGTGGCCGTGGCCATTAATGGCGATGTGATCCCCGCCAGCAACTGGTCTCATGAGGTTACCGACGGCGACCAATTGGATGTCCTCATCGCGGTACAGGGCGGGTAGGAATCTCCTATGCTTACTATTGCAGACAAACAATTCGATTCGCACCTAGTAATGGGAACCGGCGGGGCCAGCAGCCAGGACATGCTGGAGCAATCCCTGGTTGCCAGCGGTACGCAGCTCACCACCGTCGCCATGCGTCGGCACAGCGCTAAGAGTCCCGGTGGCGAGTCCATCTTCGAGCTCTTACAGCGGTTAAACATTGACGTGCTGCCCAACACTGCGGGATGCCGCACCGCCCGCGATGCCGTAACCACCGCCAAGTTAGCCCGCGAGGCGCTGGGCACCAATTGGGTGAAGGTAGAGGTGATCGCTGATGACCGTACGCTTTTGCCCGACGTGGTGGAGCTCGTAGATGCGTGCGAGATGCTGGTTGCCGAAGGATTCGTAGTGCTGGCATACACGAGCGACGATCCGGTCATCGCCAAGCGGCTAGAAGACGTGGGCGTGGATGCGGTGATGCCTTTGGGCTCGCCCATCGGCACGGGCCTGGGCATCCTGAATCCGCACAATATTGAGCTGATCTGTTCGCGTACCCACGTGCCCGTACTGCTGGATGCCGGTGTGGGCACAGCCTCCGATGCTGCACTGGCTATGGAGCTGGGCTGCGACGGCGTTCTCCTCGCCAGCGCTATCAACCGCTGCCAGGATCCCCTGGCAATGGCCACTGCAATGAAATACGCCGTGGAAGGCGGCCGGTTGGCCCGCCAAGCCGGCCGCATTCCAAAGCGACAGCACGCCGTAGCATCGTCATCGTTTGCAGGCTTGGCTAGCTGGGAAGACAAGGTCCTGTAATGAGCCAACTGCCCCACGATGAGCTGCATAGAGTGGCCCGTCAAACCCTGCTGCCCGGCTTTGGCATCGCCCAGCAGGAAGCGCTGCACTCCACCCACGTCTTCGTCATCGGCGCTGGTGGTTTGGGCTGTCCCCTGATGCAGCAGCTGGCTGCCGCCGGCGTGGGTGAGATCTCTGTGATCGACGACGACACGGTGGATTTGAGCAATATCCACCGCCAGATTCTATTTGGCGCCCACGATGTGGGAAGGCCCAAGGTGGAGGTCGCCGCCGAACAGCTCCAGCAACTACAGCCCGGCATCGTCGTGCATGCGATTCGCGACCGACTTACTTCTGACAATGCCGTGGACTACCTCCGTGGGGTGGACATCCTGGTGGATGGTTCCGATACGTTTACCACCAAATTCCTAGCAGCCGATGCCGCGGAAATCACCGGCACCCCGCTGGTATGGGGCTCGGTGCTGCGTTTTCGGGGCGACTGCGCGGTGTGGTGGTCTGGGCCCGGCGCCGAGTCGGGCGTGGGCATGCGCGACCTCTATCCCCTGCAGCCCGACCCCGATTCCGTCCCGGATTGCGCCACCGCCGGCGTGCTGGGTGTGACCACCAGCGTGGTCGCGGGCCTGATGTCCACCGAGCTGATCCAGTTCGCAACGGGCATGAACCGCGAGCGGGTGGGCCTGCTAAGCATCTACAATGCACTAACCGCCTCCATCGACCACTTCCGCGTGCCCCGCGACCCAGCACGCGAACTAACCACCCAGCTGCAGCATGACTACGGTGGCGCTGCCTGTGCCGTGCCGGAGGCTGCTGATAGCGCTGACGAGTTATTCGATAAGCTGCGCGATGGCGCCGCGGCCATCGATGTGCGCGAAATCAGTGAAGCCGCCATCGATGATTTCTTTTTTGACGCCACCGCCAAACATTTCCACTTACCAACCTCCGTATGGCTGGAAGATCCAGAGGCAGCGCGCAGCTTGCTCGATTCCCTGCAGGCCGAGGGGCTTAGCGAAGCGTGGGTGTACTGCGCCTCCGGCAAGCGCTCTGCCAGCTTCATCTCAGCTTTCGCCGAGGAGGGCGAACGGCGCGGCATCACTTTGCACAACGTCGCAGGCGGCATAAAGGGCCAGCCCGCGACATCTCATGGAATGCCTTCCTCTCATTGATGAGGGCATTTTTATCTTCTAGATAAGCCAGGGGCCTAGTCTGTCGCCCCTCTAGTTCTGCGTGCGCACTGGCTTGGTGGCCCACTTACGCGCCGCGGCGGCATGTTCGCGGACGGTTTCGCGCTGCTCAGCAACGCGGACGCCGGCGGTCCCGCCCTTAGTTGTGCGGGAAGCGACCGCACCATCAATGGTCAGAACCTCGCGCACCTCTGGCGTCAGCCGCTTGTCGACGCCCATGAGTTCCTCATCAGTGAGATCCACCAGGTCCACTCCCCGCTCTTCGGCGATGCGTACGCACGCGCCGGAAGCTTCGTGTGCTTCGCGGAAGGGCACGCCTTGGCGCACCATCCACTCGGCCAAGTCGGTGGCCAAGGTGAATCCGCGTGGCGCCAACTCGCGCATCCTGTCTTCATTAAAGGACAAGGTGGACACGAGCCCGGTCATCGATGGCAACAATAGGTTGAGCTGTGCCACCGAGTCCACGATGGGTTCTTTGTCCTCTTGCAGGTCGCGGTTATAAGCCAGCGGCTGTGCCTTGAGCGTGGACAACAACCCGGTGAGATTGCCAATCAGGCGCCCAGTCTTGCCGCGGGTAAGTTCCGGGATATCCGGGTTCTTCTTCTGCGGCATGATGGATGAGCCCGTGGACCATGCATCGTCCAAGGTGACGTAGCCGTATTCCGGGGTGCACCAGTAAATGATCTCTTCTGCCAGCCGGGACATGTCAACGGCGATCTGTGCCAAGACAAAGGCCGTCTCCGAAGCGAAATCGCGAGAAGCGGTGCCATCCAAGGAGTTCTCCGCGGCTGAATCAAAGCCGAGTTCCGCGGCGATGGCCTCTGGATCGAGCTGCAGGGAGGAACCTGCGAGTGCACCCGAACCATATGGAGATACGGCTAGCCGCTTATCCAAGTCCTGCAGTCGCTGAATATCGCGCAACAGCGGCTGAGCGTGGCCCAGCAGCTCGTGCGCAAGCAAGATGGGCTGCGCGGCTTGGGAGTGCGTTTTACCCGGCATGATGGCCTCGGGGTGCGCGGCGGCTTGATCCGCTAGGGCATCGACAAGCTCGGAGACCTGCACTGCCGTATCGCGGATGGCATCGCGCACCCACATGCGAAAGAGCGTGGCGACCTGGTCATTGCGGGAACGTCCCGCGCGCAGGCGGCCGCCCACCTCGGGACCGACGATGTCGATAAGGCCGCGCTCCATGGCGCCGTGCACGTCTTCATCGGTGGGTGCTGGGACAAATTCGCCCGAAGCTACCCTCTCCCCGAGCTCGGTGAGCCCGGAAAGCATGGTGTCGAGGTTGGCATCGGAAAGCAGCCCTGCCTTGTGCAGCACCTTGGCATGCGCCTTCGAGGCAAACACGTCGTAAGGGGCAAGCACCCAGTCAAAATGGGTGGAAACCGAGAGGGCGAACATCGCCTCGGAAGGGCCGCCGGAGAATCGGCCGCCCCAGAGCGCGCCTTCGTTAGTCTTGTGTGGTTCCATCGGTGCCTATTTCTCTGCGCTGGTGGGGAAACCACCCTCGCGGTCACGCTGGTTGGAAATCTGGGTGGACAAGCCGTGCAACTGGACAAAGCCCTTTGCAGCGGTCTGGTCGAAGGCATCGCCGGTGTCGTAGGTAGCCAAATCGAAGGAGTACAGCGACTGGCCAGAGCGGCGGCCGGTCACGGTCGCGGTACCTGCGTGCAGGCTCAGGCGGATATCGCCAGTGACATTCTCCTGGGACTCCTCGATGAAGGCGTCCAGGGAGCGCTTGAGCGGCGAGTGCCACAGGCCGTCGTAGACCTCTTCGGACCACCGTGCATCCGTCAGGCGCTTGTAGCGCGCGAGCTCGCGCTCCACGGTGACATCCTCCAGCGCCTCGTGGGCCTGGATGAGCACCATGGCACCCGGTGCCTCGTAGACCTCGCGGGACTTAATGCCCACCAACCGGTCCTCTACCATGTCTAGGCGGCCGATGCCCTGGGCGCCGGCGCGGCGGTTGACCTCTTCGATGACCTGCAGCGGGGTCAGCTTCTTGCCATCGACAGCAACCGGAACACCCTTCTCAAAGGAAATGATGATCTCATCCGGAGCATTGCCCAGGCCCGGATCTTCCGTATATGCGTAGAGATCCTTTGTCGGTGGGTTCCACAGATCCTCAAGGAAGCCGGTTTCTACCGCACGGCCCCACAGGTTCTGGTCGATGGAAAATGGCGAGGCCGCCGACTGCTCAATGGGCAGGTTAATCTCTTCTGCAAAATCGATGGCCTTATCGCGAGTCCATGCATAATCGCGTGCTGGGGCCACAATCTCTAGCGATGGATCCTGGGCGCGGAAAGAAACCTCAAAGCGCACCTGGTCATTGCCCTTACCGGTACAACCGTGGGAGACGTGCGTCCCGCCGTGCTCCTGCGCGGCCTTCACGAGGTGCTTGGTAATAAGCGGGCGGGAAATGGCAGATACCAGCGGGTACTGCTTCATATACATGCCATTCGCCTTGATGGTGGGCACGCAGTATTGCTCCGCAAACTCATCTTTGGCATCGATAACGATGGACTCCACCGCGCCGCAATCGAGTGCGCGCTGGCGTACGGACTCCATGTCCTCGCCGCCCTGGCCCAAGTCAAGGGAGACGGCAACGACATCGCCGCCGGTCATTTTTGCCAGGTATGGAATGGCTACCGAGGTATCGAGGCCACCGGAATAGGCCAAGACTACGCGTGCAGACATGCTAAGACTCCTTAATTAATTGAAAACAATTCGGTTAGTTACATAATATACGATCGGTTGCGAGAATGCCACCATTTATTAAATCCTCTGCGAGGTCAGCGTCTCCGCCAATTCTGCGCCGGTAACTCCCTCGCGCGCCAGCACAAAAATGGTGTCATCACCAGCGATGCACCCCACCACGTCGTGCAGACCCACGCGGTCGATAAAGCTGGCGAGGTATTGCGCCGCGCCCGCTGGCGTGCGCAGCATTGCAATATTCATCGAGGAATCGTGAGAGACCACCAATTCATCCAACATGCGCCGCAGCTTCTCGCGCGGTCCGCCAACCTGGTCTTCGAATTGCTCCAGCTCGCCGGCGACCATATAGTACGAGCGCCCACCGTCTCGCTTGACCTTCTTCGCTCCCAGCTCATCAAGATCCCGCGACAGCGTGGCCTGCGTAATATCGATGCCTTCTGCCAACAAAAGCTCCGATAATTGCACCTGGCTCGTGACGCGATTGCGGTCCAGGATTTCCAAAATCTTTGCCTGCCGGGCAGTTCGAGTGCTCGGAGTGCTCATGACCTAGTTGTTCTCCTTATTGATATCAAGCAACCACACCAATAGTGCCTTTTGGGCGTGCAGGCGGTTTTCCGCCTCATCAAAAACCCGGGACTGCGGTCCGTCGATAACCTCTTCGGTCACCTCATTCCCACGATAGGCCGGCAGGCAGTGCAAGAAAATCGCGTCTTGCTTTGCCTTAGCCATCACGTCTTTAGAGACCTGATATGGCAAGAACGGGGTGCGCCTGTCCTGGCCATCGTTTTCCTGTCCCATAGATACCCAGGTATCCGTTATTACCACATCAGCGCCGGAAACTTCTTCCACATCATCGGTCACCGTCACATTGCCGCGCCGCCGTGCTCGCTCGACAAATTCGGGACGGGGCTGGAACCCTTCCGGCGACACGATGGAAATATCCATGCCTGCGGTAGCAAAGCCAATCATATAAGAATTGGCCATATTATTATTGCCATCCCCAAGATAGACCGCCTTGCGGCCAGCAAGATCGCCAAAGTTCTCCCGGCAGGTTAGAAGATCAGCCAGGATTTGGCAGGGATGCAGGTCATCGGAAAGCGCATTGACCAGCGGAACCGTCGATGTCTCCGCCATCTGTTCCAGGTTGTCGTGGGCATAGGTACGCCAGACGATGGCCTCCACGTAACGGGACAGGACCGCGGCCGTATCCTGGTAGGACTCGCCCTTGCCCATCTGCGTGCCCGAAGAGTCAACGGTAATGGCGCTGCCGCCCATGTGCGCGATTCCAGTTTCAAAAGAAAAGCGGGTGCGCGTAGACGTCTTATCAAAAAGGACGGCTACCGTCTTTGGGCCTTCCAACGGGCGACGCGCGAACGGATCGGCCTTGAGTTTAACCGCGAGATCGAGGACTTCTTTTTGTTCCTCTGGGCTAAGGTCATCATCGGCTAAGAAATGGCGCAAGCTCATACTAATTCCTCCACAACGGTGCGTAGCTTTTCCAAGGCAGTATCGATTTCCTGCTGGGAAATGACCAGTGGCGGGGTAAGGCGCAGGATCTTCTCGCTCGGGGCATTGAGGATAATCCCCTGCTCAAATCCACGCTTGACGGCCTCGCGAGCCACCGGTGCATTTAATACAACACCTAGCATAAGACCGCGGCCGCGCACATTGCTGACCCCGGAAATCTTTTTGACTTGCTGCGTTAAATACTCTCCCTTTGCGGAGACATCATTCAAAAACTTCTCATCGAGGGCATCGAGTACAACATTGGCCGCCGCACACGCCACGGGGTTTCCGCCAAAGGTGGTCCCATGGGAACCTGGCTGGAATAAGTCCTTGGCGCGACCGCGGGTGATGGTGGCGCCGATGGGCAATCCGGCACCCAACCCCTTGGCCATGGTGATGACATCGGGGGAAATATCTTCGAGCTCGTGGGCAAAGAATTGCCCCGTGCGCCCAGCTCCGGCCTGAACCTCATCGACGATGAGCAAAATACCGTGTTCATCGCATAAATCAGAAACGGCGCGCATAAAACCGGCGGGAGCTGGGATGACCCCGGTCTCGCCCTGAATTGGCTCGAAGATTATGGCGGCGGTATCCGCGGCATCTTGCTCCACCAACTGGCGCAGGTAGTCGATATCGCCGTAGGGGTAAAATTCCACGCCACTAGGCAGTGGGCGGAATGCCTTTTGTTTATCGGGCTGCCCAGTCATGGCCAAAGAGCCCATCGTGCGGCCGTGAAAACCATGGTGTGCAGCAAGGATGCGCCGCTTACCGGTCAGCCGTGCGAGTTTGAATGCCGCCTCGTTTGCCTCCGATCCGGAGTTGCAGAAAAATACGCGCGCCTCGCTATCGCCCACCCGTTCAATCAGCTTTGCCCCGGCGTCTAGCACGGGTTGGGTGGCAAAAAGATTGGAGGTATGCACAAGGGCGCGGCTTTGCTTGGCAACAGCATCTGCTACCTCCGCATTGCCATAACCCAAGGAAGTAACGGCGATACCCGCCAGCAGGTCAATGTAGGTTTTCCCGTTTTCATCAGTAAGGGTGGCGCCCTCCCCGGACACCAAGCCTAGCGGTGGCTGGCCATAGGTATTGGCCAGCGTTTCTGACCACCGGCCGGTTAGTGTTTCTTGCATGCTCATGCGATATCGTCCTTCCTAAACACTGTGCCTTCGGGATAATCATGTTTTTCGTAATCATCGGGCAGGACCATCGTTCCAATGCCGCCCGGGGTTAAAAGCTCAAGGAGCACGGAATGGCCTATTCGTCCATCGATGACGTGCGCCGCGGAAACCCCGCCCTGCACGGCGTTGAGGCAGGATTCCATCTTGGGAATCATGCCGGAGCTCAGGCCGGGAAGCAGTCCGGTAAGTTCATCGCTTTCGATTTTGGACACTAGGGAATCTTTATTTGGCCAGTCGGTATAAAGGCCTTCCACGTTGGTCAAAATGACCAGGCGTTCTGCTCCCAGTGCACTCGCTAGCGCACCCGCGGCGCTATCGGCGTTGATGTTATACACCTCGCCATCAGATCCTGGCGCGATGGTAGAGACCACCGGGATGCGGCCGGCCTCGATGATGTCATTGACGGCTGCCGGGTTGACCTCCACGATATCGCCCACCATGCCGATATCGGTTGCCTCTCCTTCTACGTCCACAAAGCGCTTGGTGGCGCGGAAGAGACCTGCGTCTTCACCGCTTGTGCCCACGGCGTATGGCCCGTGCGAGTTGATGAGGTTCACCAGTCCGCGGCCGACTTGACCAAAAAGGACCATGCGCACCACGTCCATGATTTCGGGTGAGGTGACGCGGAAACCGCCCTTAAATTCTCCTTCTATGCCGAGCTTATCCAGCATGGAATTGATCTGCGGGCCACCACCGTGGACGACGACGGGCTTTGCCCCGATGGTGCGCAGAAACACCATATCCGCCGCAAAGGCTTCCTTGAGTTCCTCATCCACCATGGCGTTGCCGCCATACTTGACGACGACGATTTTATCGCGGAAGTGCTGCAGCCATGGCAGGGCTTCAGCCAGCACCGTAGCGCGTTCCTGATTATTTAATCCGGGAAACATTTCTCCTCCTAGGAGCTATACGCCGAGTTGATCTCAACGTAGGAGTAGGACAGGTCCGTAGTGTAGACGAACGCCGTTCCCTCACCGCCGGTGCCGAGATCCACGCGGACATCGATATCCGCCCCGCTCAAGTCCACATCGCGGGCTCCGGGCGCGCCCGTCGAGTGCACGCATACCGGCTGGTCATTGAAGTAGACGGAGATATTGTCCGGATCCATGTCCGCATCCGCCATGCCGACGGCGGCCAGTACCCTGCCCCAGTTGGGATCGGAACCGAACATGGCGCACTTGAATAAGTTATCCCGCCCCAGGGTGCGAGCGGCATTAAGCGCCTGCTCATCAGAGCCCGTGCCTTCGACGGTGATCTTTACGCGCTTTGTCACTCCCTCAGCATCGGCCTGGAGCTGATCCGCAATATCCGCGCAGACCTCAAGGATTGCCTGATCCAACTCCTCTTCGCTGGGCTGGACGCCGGAGGCCCCGGAAGACATGACGATCACGGTGTCATTGGTAGAGGTCGAACCGTCCACATCCAAGGTATTAAACGTCTGTGCGCAGGCCTTCTCCAGCGAGCTTTGCAGGACCGCTGCGTCAGCGACGGCATCGGTAGTAATGCAGACCAACATCGTGGCAAGCGACGGCGCCATCATGCCAACGCCCTTGCCCATAGCGCCCACGAACCAACCATCACCCGTATAAACAGATTCCTTAGGAACGGTATCCGTGGTCATAATCGCAGTGGCGGCGTCATTGCCGTGCTGTGGGGTCGTGCCCACGTGATTGACTACGTCCGCGATGCCCGCAAGCGCATTGTCCATAGGCAGCGGCTCGCCGATGAGCCCGGTAGAACAAATGGCAATATCCTTCACGGCGATATCCGTGCCATGGGATACGGCATCGACCATTGCGCGTGCATCGACGTCGCCTTGCGCGCCGTTGCACGCATTGGCATTGCCGGAGTTGATGACTACGGCGCGCAGCTGGCCATCCGCTACGGCCTCGCGGGAGACCTTAACGGGGGACGCCACCACGCGATTGCGCGTGAACACTGCCGCGGCGTCCGAGCGCGGGCCTTCATTGATAATCAATGCCAAGTCCGACTTGCCAGAGGGCTTGATTCCGGCCTTCACGGCGCCGGCGCTAAATCCGGCGGGCCCGGTTATTCCAGGTGTAGTCATAAAATTCTCCTCTAATTAGTGCGCAGCCCTACGGGGCGACTGCGGCTTGGGGCAATCCCAAAGTTTCTGTCCATCCCAGCGCAAGGTTCATGCATTGCACGGCGGCACCGGCAGTACCCTTGCATAAATTGTCGAGCGCCGCGGTGATGATGAGGCGGTGGGAATTGTCATCGACATGGGCTTGGATATGCACCATGTTCGTGCCCACCACGTTCTGGGTTTCCGGTTGTTGGCCTTCTGGCAGCACGAGGCAGAAAGGCTCATCTGCATAAAATTCTTCGAAGGCGGTGCGCACCTGCTGCTTGCCGATGCCCCCTTTCAGCTCCGCCGTAATCGTCGCCAGAATCCCTCGGGGCATGGGTGCGAGCACCGGGGTGAAACTCACGGATACCTGGTCGCGAGAAAATGGTTGCAGGTTTTGTACGATTTCCGGGGTATGGCGGTGGGTGCCGCCTGGTTTATAGGCCTTGACGTTTCCCATGGTCTCCGCGCCCAATTGCGCGACGGATGCCTTCTTTCCCGCTCCGGAGACGCCGGTAATAGCGATGACGGACAGGGCGGGCTCCACGAGCTCGCGGGCAATGGCGGGCAACGCCCCCAAGGTAATGGCCGTGGGGAAACAACCAGGCACGGCGACCCGGTTTGTACCTTTAAGGTTCGACCTATTGCCCGGGATTTCCGGGATACCGTACGGCCACTGCCCCGCATAGTCCCCGCCGTAGTAGGCTGCCCAATCGCTCTCCTCGCGCAGCCGAAAGTCGGCGGCGCAATCGATGATGGTGACCTCATCGCCTAATTGCTCCGCGAGCCGCGCCGAGTGCCCGTGCGGCAAGCCCAAGAAGACGACGTCGTGTCCGGCTAACTCTTCGGGCGTGGTGTCAGCAATGACGCGATCTGCCAGCTGCGGCAGATGCGGCATGATTTCTGCGACGCGCTGGCCCACTTGGGAATTTCCCGTCAAGGAACCGATGCGCAGGTCACCGGAGTGATAGGCAGGGTGGGATAGCAGCAGGCGCAGTGTCTCACCGCCGGCGTATCCTGTGGCCCCTGCCACTGCTACTGAAATCGTCATACGAGGAACTATAGCAAGAAATACGTTACGCTGTATGTTATTCAGTGAATTGGGTTACTTTCCCCAGTTCAGGCGGCATGAAAATAATTAACATGTTGCATGAAAACGCAAAACGGCGAAGACCCAAGACCCGAGTGGTTTATGTTCCACCAAAGTCTGGTTCTTCGCCGTTTAATGCAAAAGGCTGGGCTTCTGGCCCGTCCTATGCTCGCATTTCTGCGCCGAATCGCTGCTTGGCCAATTCGGCGGCCGTCGTGCGGTGCTCGTTGACTTCCTCATCGGTCAAGGTACGGTCCGCAGCGCGGAATTGCAGCTGGAAGGCCAAGGACTTCTTGCCCTCACCCAATTGCTCACCGCGGAAGATATCAAACAAGTCGACCGACTCGATGAGGTCTCCCGCACCCTCTTCCACCGTGGCGCGCACCTTTTCCGCTGGGATATCCTCATCCACTACCAACGCGATGTCCTGGTGCAAGGCTGGGAATGCCGACAGTACCGGCGCTGGGAAGCGCTCGGTCAGCGGCAGCGCGGTGATATCAAGCTCCATCGCGCACGTGCGCGGTGGCAGGTTGAGGGCCTCAAGCACCTGCGGGTGCAATTCGCCGGCATAGCCCACGATGTCATCGGCTCCTGCCACCTTGATGGCGGCGCACCGGCCTGGGTGCCACGGCAGGTGGTCCGCGGCTTCGACCTCGATATCCAGGCCAGCGGCGCGGGCCACCAAACGCGCGGATTCAATCGCGTCCGCGTAAGTGTAATCGCGGCCTTCGCCCCACGGCCCCTCGTGCTCCATCTTGCCGGTTGCAACGGTTGCCACGTGCAAGGGCTGTTCAGGAAGCGTGCGCAGGAGTTCTTCTACCACTTCATCGCCAGGACGCTGCGCAACAGACGGCATGGGCGAAGATTCTGCGCGCTTGAAGGCTACTTGCTGCAGGCCATAGAGGGCTAGATCCTTGCGTCCGCGAGCTACGTTGCGACCCAAAGCCTCAAGCGTTGCGGGGAGCAAGGTCGTGGCCAAGATGGCCTTGTCAGATTCCAAGGGGTTCTGCACGGCGACGGTATTGCGGCGAGCATCGTCAGCCGCAAGGCCCCACAAATCAAAGGTGTCGTTTGCGATAAACGGCGTGGGCAAAACCTCTGCATAGCCCGCATAAGCCAAACCGTGGCCAATGGCGCGGCGGCGCTTTTGCGTTGGGGTCAAACCGCGACCGCCAGCCGGCGTGGGCAGAACGGTGGGGATATCCTCTAGGCCTTCCAGGCGCAGGACCTCCTCAATGAGGTCAACGTCCATGGAAATATCGGTACGCCACGTCGCGGGCGTAACCTGCAGAACCGAATCCGATCCTTCCTCGACCGTGCAGCCCACCTCTTTAAGGCGGGAGATAACGGTCTCGCGGGAGTATTCGACGCCGGCGTATTCGCTCGGTTTTTCGGCACGCAAGCGAATGGCTTGGGGCTCGGCTATCTCTCCGACGAGGGTACGCCCCTTTTCGACCGTTCCGCCCGCAATGGAGTGCAATAGCGCGCACGCAATATCAAGGGCCACCTCAACGAGGGCAGGATCGACGCCGCGCTCAAATCGGCGGGATGCCTCAGAGGACAGCTTGTGGCGGCGAGAGGTACGGGCCACGGTAATGGGATCCCAGATAGCGGATTCGAAGTAGACATCCGTGGTCTGATCAGAAATCTCTGAGTGCGTGCCGCCCATAACACCGGCTAACGATTGGATGCCGTTGTCATCACAGATGACCACGTCTTCACCAGAGAGCTCGCGCGTGACGTGATCGAGGGTCTCAAACTTCTCGCCCTCTTGTGCATTGCGCACCGTGAGATCGCCCGCGATTTCATTGGCATCAAAGGCATGCATCGGGGTGCCCAAAAGCAACATGACGTAGTTGGTCACGTCCGTTGCCACATTGACGCTGCGTTGGCCGCACAGCATGAGTTCGCGCTCCATCCAAAATGGCGTGCGCGCCTGCGGATCGATGCCGCTTACCTTGCGCACGCCAAATCGCTGCGCCTTTGTCTCCTCGCGTAGATCGATGTTGATAAGCGAGCCTTCTGCCTCTGGCACCGCAGAGGTATCGATTCCGGCCACCGCTGGATCATCGGCGACGTCCTTAAACTGCAGATCGAAGGAAGAGGCGATTTCGCGGCTGAGACCACGGGCGGATAGCGCGTATCCGCGGTCTGGGGTGATGTTGACGTCAAAGTCGGTATCGGACAGGCCGATAGCTGGGCGAGCATCTTCGCCAACCATATCCGCGACTTCCTCACCCAGGACGATGATGCCGTTTGCCTGCGTGCCAAGGCCCAGCTCAGCAGCGGAGCACATCATGCCATTGGAGATGTGATCGTAGGTTTCGCGCGCCGCGATTTTGAACCCACCAGGCAGCTCTGCGCCGGGCAGGGAGACTACGACGTAATCGTGCAAGCGGAAGTTACGCGCACCGCAGATAATGCCCTGCAATTCACCGGTGCCATTTGCCTGGCCAACGTTGACCTGGCAGTACCGGATGGGCTTTTTGAACTGCGTGAGCTCTTCGATTTCTACGACCTGGCCAATAACCAATGGGCCAGTAGTCTCGGGGATCGGCTCATATCCTTCGGTTTCAAAGCCCACGCGGACGAAACCGGAGTCCATATCTGCAGCGGACACGCTCCAATTCGGATTGGAGGCGCCAAGGATACGGGTAACCCAGTCTTGGGAAATAAGCATGATGTATCTATCCTTTCTGGGTTTTAAGCCTGTACGCCAAAGGGCAGGGTGAAGCGGACATCGCCTTCAACCATGTCGCGCATATCGGTTAGTCCATTGCGGAATTGCAGGGTGCGCTCAAGGCCCATGCCGAACGCGAAGCCCGTGTACTCTTCCGGGTCAACGCCTACCGCGCGCAGCACGTTGGGGTTGACCATTCCGCAACCGCCCCATTCAATCCAGCCGGCGCCGCCCTTTTTATTGGGGAACCAGACGTCCACCTCGGCGGAAGGCTCCGTGAACGGGAAGTAATTCACGCGCATGCGCGTCGTGGTTTCGGAACCGAAGAGCACCTTGGCTAGGTGCTCGAGCGTTCCGCGCAGGTGAGCCATGGTAAGTCCCTTATCCACGGCAAGGCCCTCCATCTGGTGGAAGACCGGGGTGTGGGTGGCGTCCAGTTCGTCCGTACGGAAAACGCGCCCTGGGCAGGCGATGTACAAGGGCACATCGCGCTCGAGCATCGTGCGCACCTGCACAGGCGAGGTGTGCGTGCGCAGGACCTGCTTGGAGCCTTCCTTGCCCACGTGGAACGTATCCTGCAGGGTGCGCGCTGGGTGATCCGGCTTAAAGTTCAGGGCATCGAAGTTAAAGTACTCGGCCTCAATCTCTGGGCCATCGGCGATTTCCCATCCCATGCCAACGAAAATATCGGCAATGCGCTCCGATAAGGACGTAATGGGGTGCAGCGCACCCGTTTGCGCTCGGGTCGTAGGAATGGTCACATCGACGGTTTCGGCCTTGAGCTGGGCCTCGCGGGCCTGCTGCTCCAATTCCTCCTTGACCTGCGCAAACCGCTTTTCCATCTTGCCGCGGGCCATGTTGACGGCCTTACCGGCGGCTTTGCGTTGATCCTTAGGTATTTGGCCGAGGGATTGGCGGGCTTGCGGGATATACCCGTTATCGCCTAAGTGCTCGCGGCGGGCAGCGGCGAGATCCTCTAGGGTCTCTGCTGCTTCGAAGGCTGCGATAGCCTTATCGGCCGCGGCCCCGAGGGCCTGTTCGGTCAATTCGATCTGCGGTGTATCGGACACGTACTTCGTACCTTCTTCTCGCGCGAAAACTAACGCGTGCAATCTTACTCTGTCACTAGGACACGGACAGCCCCAGGGACCCCCTTTTCATTCGCTAACGCGGAGCAACGCGATTGCGGCCTAGTTCTGGTCCTGCGCCTTGGCGGATTCGTACAAGCAGATGCTGGCCGCGGTGGCAAGGTTGAGTGACTCCGCGCTCCCCCGCAGTGGGATGCGTACCCGCATATCGGCCTCTTCAAGCAGCTCGCCCAGCCCGTGAGCCTCATTGCCGAAGAGCCAGGCGGTGGGTTGGGAGAGGTCGGCATCAGCAAGCTCTACTTCCCCATCCGCGGCTGTGGCAACGATTTGCATGCCAGACTTGCGCAGCTGACCCAATACGTCCTTGATATTTGGATCGCGCGCGACAGGGACGTGGAATAAGGAGCCGGCTGAAGCGCGGACAACCTTGCTGCCTAAGGGATCCACGGTCTCGCCTGCAAAGATCACGCCATCGGCGCCCATCGCATCCGAAGTCCTAATCAACGTACCCGCGTTTCCGGGCTCAGAGGTAAGCACCGGCACCGAAATCAACTTCGGCTTCCCATTAAGAATCTTTCCCGCAGACCACAAGACGGAAGAACTGCACAAGGCAAAAATTCCCGTCGTCGTCGCGGTATCGGCCAAGTGCTTCGCGGCCTTATCTGTAATGGGGTGAACATAAACGTCCATATACCCGCAAGCCGTAACGATGTCCGCGAAGCGCTCTGCAGCCTTTTCCGTCACGAATACATCCGTCGCCGCCCCCGTGGATACTGCGGCGTCGACAGCATTTTCGCCCTCGATGATGAACTGTTTCGCCTTCTTACGGCTAGCAGCCCGGTGCAATTTCGCCGCGTTGACGATGCGCGGAGTGCGTTCAGTAAAGGCCGAGTCAAAGTCTAAATTCATAGGCCCTACCCTACCTTGGGCACGTTTGCGCACGTTCCGAACCTTAGGTATAACAAAGCCCTGCCAGAAATCCGGCAGGCCATGGGAAAAGTATTATTTCTTTAGCGGAACTCCGCGTGCGTCTTTGTCGTAATCGCCCACGCCAAGGAGAATCATGAAGAACTCAATAAACACCCAGATTCCTAGAACGGTCCAGAAAAGGAAGCCCAACAGGAACCAGAAGGTAAACCAGCCGAGGATATTCAGCGACAACTGCACGATGGCATAAGTTGTACGGCCAGTGTAGAAGTTATGCGCTCCAACACTGCCCAAGAAGAAGCACAGAAGCAACGCAGCTACCCAGGACTTTTGGTTACCAGTCGCCGCATATTGTTGCTGAGGATAGCCCTGCTGCGGATAGCCACCAGAGTGGAATTCCTGGGAGTAATACGGCCGATCCTGGCCGGAAAATTGACTTGAACCAGGGTTGCCTTCTGGTTGCTCGCAGTTATATGGGCTCGTCATGCCGCGCCGGTCTTCTTGCAAATGCTGGTTTTATCGACTCATCAATTTAGCACATACAGCGAACAGATTATTAGCAGGCTTGAGACAGTGAGATAGAACAAAACCCACCCCTCACCGCGTCGAGCGGCGTGGAGTGGGCGAGCAGCTATGTAGCTGGAAAGGCTTACGCAGCCTTTGGTGCGTTGACGTCCTCAGGCAGGGCGGCCTTAGCGGTCTCGCACAGTGCGGAGAAAGCCTCGAAGTCGTTGACGGCAAGCTCGGCGAGGATCTTGCGGTCTACCTCGATCTCGGCCAAGCGCAGCCCGTGGATGAGGCGGTTGTAGGTGATGTCATTCATGCGGGCAGCAGCGTTGATGCGCTGGATCCACAGCTTGCGGAACTCGGACTTACGCGCGCGGCGGTCGCGGTAAGCGTAAGTCATAGAGTGCAGCCACTGCTCCTTAGCCTTACGGTACAGGCGGGAACGCTGACCGCGGTAACCCTTGGCGGACTTCAGGATCGCGCGACGCTTCTTCTTTGCGTTAACTGAGCGCTTTACTCGTGCCACAGTAATACTTCCTTAAATTCTGGTTGAGATGGTGGATGTGGGTTGATTGGGCGCTATTAAGCGCGACCGAGCAGGCGCTTGACGCGCTTGGTGTCTGGCTGGGAGACGGACTCGGTGCCCTTGAGGCGACGGGTACGCTTGGAAGGCTTGCCCTCCAGCAAGTGGCGGCGGTTTGCCTGCTCGCGGCGCAGCTTGCCGGAACCGGTCACCTTGATGCGCTTTGCGGTGCCCTTGTGGGTCTTCTGCTTCATGAGTATAAGTCCTTAAATCCTACGTGGAATATGGTTTACTTTTTGCCCTTACGAACCGGACCCAAAACCATGGTCATGTTGCGACCATCCTGCTTGGGGCGGGACTCAACTACGCCAACCTCAGCGACGTCATCGGCCAACCGCTCCAAAAGCCGGAAACCTAGCTCCGGTCGCGATTGCTCGCGGCCGCGGAACATGATGGTCACCTTAACCTTGGATCCCTTTTCCAGGAAGCGAACTACGTTACTCTTCTTGGTCTCATAATCGTGATCGTCGATCTTCGGACGGAACTTCTGTTCCTTCACCACGGTCTGCTGCTGGTTCTTACGAGATTCGCGAGCCTTTTGGGCCTGCTCATACTTGAACTTGCCGTAGTCCATGATTTTGGCAACTGGGGGCTTAGCCTTTGGAGCAACCTCGACCAAATCCAGGTCAGCTTCATAGGCAAGCTTGCGGGCATCATCGGTGCGGACGATACCCACCTGTTCACCACCGGGGCCGACAAGACGGACCTCGGGTACTCGGATACGCTCATTAATGCGAGCTTCAGCGCTGATTGTGGTTCTCCTCGATTAGGGGTTTTGGGTAATGAGTTCACCTACCGTGGACCACAAACGAATCTAACCCGGTCTGCCAAAGGCAGCCGGGAGATCTCACAGAGCCAGACGTAAATGTCTGGTTACCTTTACCGTTATCCAACGAACCTGAAGTTCGCGGCATCGGGTGGGAGAATCTCCGCTTGTGACCCAGGTTCCTAGAAAAGGTACCTTGGGCGGTAGTGGATACGACACTAGCAGCCGCTACCATTTAAGGCAAACCGCAGAATACTAGGCATCCTCGCAGGTGGAATCGGGCTCTAGTTTTTCATCCGCAATGGCTTTATCAATGGACTTGAGGACATCATCGGCAAGGTCATCGATCGCGGCGGAGCCATTTTCATAATCCTCGCCCTCGACGATGACGCTCAAGGCCACGCCTACCCTTTTACCGTCCTTTTCATGGACACCGAATTGCCGGAAGGTGTAGTCATCGCTATTTTCATCGAGCCCCCACCCGCTTTTTGCCCGGGTGCTTGTGTGTTTGGAGAGGCCAACGTTTTGCCATTCCACGATGTCATTTAATACCTCATGGACATATTCGGCTTCTTTGATGCAGGGCAATTGCGCCCCGAAATTTGCTTGCTCCTGCAATGGCCAGATGGAGTACCCAAAAGCATCGTCCTCAATGGAGGCATTCGAGCCGTGCTCGCGCAAGAGCTTTTCCACCGCCTCCGAGGCCACACCTTCTTCCCACTGCACTTGCGACCACAATGCGTAGGCGGCATCATTATCGGATTCCTTGATGGCCAAATCCACCAAGGATGGATCGGCGCCGTCCTGCAGGGCCGTAATCGCGATGGGCACTTTGATGGTGGACCATGCTGGGCCTTCGCCTTTGTCGCCCGCAGAAATTTTTTCTTCGCCGACGGAGATGGCCACGCCGACCTTAGCGTCATAGTCCTTGGACACTGCCGCAATGGCGCGGTCTAGATCTTTGGCGATTGCGGCATCGGCATTATCGCTAGCGCTTGCCGATGCCCCTTCCCCCGCCGTATCCGGCGCCTGTTCCGGCGACGAGCACGCCGCCACGGCAGCAAGCGATACCGTCGCCAGTATCGCTCCCATTCTCCGCCGCAGATTCATTCCTCACAGACTAGCCCATCTTTTAGAAAGGGGACAATTTTTCACAGAAACTATCGACTTTAGTTTTTAAGGAAGCAGTTCCTTGAGGTAGCCGCCGGTATAGGAGCCTTCCACTTGTGCAACCTTTTCCGGCGTACCCTGCGCAACCACGGTGCCGCCGCCGGCACCGCCTTCAGGGCCCATATCCACAATCCAGTCCGCTGCCTTGATGACATCGAGGTTGTGCTCAATGATGAGCACGGAATTGCCCTTATCTACCAAGCCTTGAATCACCAGCATCAACCGGCGAATATCCTCAAAGTGCAGACCGGTCGTCGGCTCATCCAAGATATAGATGGTGCGGCCATTGGTGCGCTTTTGCAGCTCCGAGGCGAGCTTCACGCGCTGAGCCTCACCGCCGGACAACGTGGTGGCGGCTTGGCCGAGGCGGACGTAGCCCAGGCCGACATCGACAAGCGTGGCCAAGTGGCGGTGGATGGAGGTAATGGGCTCGAAAAAGTCCGCGGCTTCAGAAATCGGCATGTCCAGCACTTCCGCGATGTTTTTGCCCTTGTAGTGGACCTCCAGGGTCTCGCGGTTATAGCGCGCGCCCTCGCAGACCTCACACGGGACATAAACATCCGGCAAGAAGTTCATCTCAATCTTGATGGTGCCATCGCCCTGGCAAGCCTCGCAGCGCCCGCCTTTGACGTTGAAGGAAAAGCGGCCGGCCTTGTAACCGCGCACCTTTGCTTCTTGGGTCTCCGCAAAAAGGTTGCGAATCTTATCAAAGACGCCGGTGTAGGTCGCCGGGTTGGAACGCGGGGTGCGGCCAATCGGGCTCTGATCCACCTGCACCAATTTATCCAGGTGCTCAATGCCCTCCACGCGCTTGGCGCGCCCAGGAACCTGCCGGGCGCGGTTCAAGTTATTGGCCAAGGTCTTGGCGAGGATTTCATTGACCACGGTGGACTTGCCGGAGCCGGATACGCCGGTAATGCACACCAGAACGCCGAGCGGAATCTCAACGTTGATTCCCTTGAGGTTATTTTCCCGGGCACCAACCACCTTCAGGGTGCGGTCCTTATCGATCTCGCGGCGGTGATCCGGAACGGCCAGGACCTTGGAACCGGATAGGTACTGCCCCGTTAGAGACTCCTTTACCTTCTCCACGCCGGCGGGCTCGCCTTGGTAGACCACTTCGCCGCCGTATTCGCCGGCGCGCGGGCCCACATCCACGAGCCAATCGGACGAGCGAATGGTGTCTTCATCGTGTTCGACCACGATGAGCGTATTGCCGATATCGCGCAGACGCTGCAAGGTCGAAATCAGGCGGTGATTATCGCGCTGGTGCAAACCGATGGACGGCTCGTCCAACACGTAGAGCACACCGGCAAGCCCGGATCCAATCTGCGTGGCCAGGCGGATGCGCTGGGCCTCCCCGCCAGACAGGGTCGAGGCGCCGCGGTCCAGGGTGAGGTAGTTAAGGCCCACGTCCAATAAGAAGCGCAGGCGGGCTTGGGTCTCCTTCAACACCGCCCCAGCGATGATTTCCTCGCGGTGACCCAAGACCAGCGAATCCAAAAACTCCGAGGCATCCTCGATGGACAGGGCGCTAAGCCCCGCGATGGACTGTTCGCCATGCGTGGTCGACGCCAGGCGCACGGCGAGGATTTCCGGCTTCAGGCGCGTTCCCTTACACGTGCTACACGGCACCCGGCGGGTGTATTGCAGCAGCCGATCCTTTTGGGACTGCGAATCCGTGGTATCCAATTTGCGGTGCAGGAATCCGACGGCACCCTCAAAGGGCGCGGTCCAATTGCGCTGGCGGCCATAGCGGTTCTTATAGCGCACCCGCACCTCGGTTTCGGTGCCATAAATCAACGCATCGCGCTGCTCCTTGGTCAGCTCGCTGACAGGGGTCTGCGGGTCAAAGCCCAGGGCCTTGCCCAAACCTTCCACGAGTTTGACGAAGTACCGGGAATTCGGGCTGGAATGCCACGGCTGCACGGCATCGACAGCCGGGGCATCCGGATCCGGGATGAGCAGGTCTACATCCACTTCGAGCTTCGTGCCCAAGCCATCGCAGACCGGGCAGGAGCCAAAGGGCGCGTTAAAGGAAAACGCGCGTGGCTCGTACTCCTCGATGGTGAGGGTATGGCCGTTGGGGCAGGCCGCCTTCTCGGAATAGGTATGCGTGAGTTCCTCTTTATCAACAAACTCGATGGTGACGAGGCCATCGGCAAGCCGCAAAGCCGTTTCCACGGAATCGGTGAGGCGCTGCTTCTGCGATGCCTTGACCTGCAGCCGGTCCACCACCACCTCGATGGTGTGTTTGACCTGCTTCTTTAGCTTCGGCGGATCGCTTAATTGGTGGGTCTCACCATCCACGCGCACGCGGGAGTAGCCCTGCGCCGAAAGGTCCTGGAAGAGGTCGACAAACTCACCCTTGCGCTTGCGGGCCACCGGGGCAAGCACCTGGAACTTCAGCTTTTCTTCCTGCTCCAGGACGGCATCAACGATCTGCTGCGGCGTCTGGCGCTCGATGACGGCATCGCACTTGGGGCAGTGCGGGGTGCCGGCGCGCGAGAAGAGCAAGCGGAGGTAATCGTAAATTTCCGTAATCGTGCCCACGGTAGAGCGCGGGTTGTGGTTCGTAGACTTCTGATCGATGGACACCGCCGCCGACAGGCCACCGATGTATTCCACATTGGGTTTATCCATCTGGCCCAAAAACATCCGGGCATAAGAGCTCAACGATTCCACGTAGCGGCGTTGGCCCTCCGCGAAGATGGTATCGAAGGCCAGCGAGGACTTACCAGAGCCCGAAAGCCCAGTAAAAACCACCATTTTATCGCGCGGAATATCGATATCCACGCCCTTGAGATTGTGTTCCCGTGCGCCTCGCACAATCAATCGTTCTGCCACTGCGCTCCAGCCTCCACATCATAGATTTTAATCTCCCCTTGAATGTACCCGTAGGCTGGGACGTATGACTAACGAGCTACATCTTCACCAAATCTCCGTTTCGGAAATGGACAATAACTGCTACCTGCTTACCGCCGGCGATCAAGGCTTGCTTGTCGATGCCGCCGATAACGCCCCCGCCATCCTCAACATGGCGCGCGAGGCAGGGGTTGACATCACCGCCGTTCTCACCACGCACCGCCATTGGGATCACGTGCGGGCTCTCGACGAGGTTTTGGAGGCCACCAACGCAAAGCACTACGCCTCCTTCATTGATTCGCCGGCCATTCCGGAAGACGTAGACGTTGAGCTGCGCGAGGGCGATTCCATCGAGTTTGCCGGCATGAAATTGCCCATCATCATCCTGCGCGGCCATACCCCCGGCGGCGTGGCACTCGTGGCCACCGTTGACGGGGTCACCAACCTGTTTGTGGGAGATTCCGTATTCCCCGGTGGATTGGGTCGAACGACCTCTGAAGGCGACTTCGTGCGGCTATATAAGGACGTCACCAAGCGTGTTTTCGAGGAGTTCCCGGATAACGCCATCATCCGCCCAGGGCATGGCAAGCCCACCACCTTGGGGGAAGAACGCCCCAAGTTGGGTGATTGGTGGGAGCGCCGTTGGTGATCTAGGCGGCTATTTCAGCGTATAATGGTCAATCACACGATTGGTCTAGAACAACGAGCTAAGGAGCTTAAAGGACTATGATTCGCAAGTTTGCCCGCCCCATGCTGGCATCGGTATTTGTATGGGAAGGTGTAGACGACCTGCGCAATGCCTCGGAGCACACCAAGGAAACCGAAGGCTTCCTCAAGACCCTGCGCAAGTTCGTCCCCTCCGGTTACAAGAACCTGATTCCCAATGATCCGGAACTAGCTACCCGCGCCCTCGGCGGCGCAAAGATCGGTGCAGGTACCACCTTGGCTCTGGGCAAGGCACCCCGCACCTCCGCAGCCGTGCTGGCTGCCGCTACCCTGCCTAACTTAGTGGGCAAAAATAACTTCTGGGCCGCAGATAACAAGAAGGACAAGGAAGACCGTCGCAACGGCTTCATTACCAACACCGCCCTGCTCGGCGCGCTCTTTATCACCACCCAGGACACCGAGGGCAAGCCTTCCCTGCGCTGGCGCGCACAAAAGGCCGGTGAGCGCACCAATAAGAAGATTCAGCAGGCGCTGCCTACCAAGTCTGAGTCCCAGGAAAAGCGCGAGGAGCTTTCCGCTCGCGCCAACGAGCTGTCCAACAAGGCCGGCGACTGGTTCAATGAGACCTCCCAGAAGGCTCAGGCCTATGTGGATGACAACAAGGATGACTGGCAGTCCACCGGTCGCGGCCTCCTGGATACCGCCAAGTCCTATGTCGATGACGCCAAGGACTACGTCGATGAGAACAAGGATGACTGGCAGGATTCCGGTCGCGGCTTCTTGGACAACGCGAAGTCCTTCATCGAGGACTCCGTGGATAGCGCCAAGTCCTACGTCGGCGACAACAAGCAGGACTGGCTGAAGTCCGCTGAGTCCAACGCTAAGACCGCCCGCAAGGGTGCCGTCAAGGCCGCGAACAAGGCACAAAAGCGTGCCGATGACGCCGCATCGAAGCTCGACAAGGCAGACTCCAAGCGCGCTGCTAAGAAGGCTTCTAAGCACGCAGATAAGCTGCAAAAAAAGGCTAATAAGAAGATCGAAGCCGCTATCAAGAAGATTGAAAAGCGCGCTAAGTAATTCGCCTTAACCCTCGCACACGGCCCAGCCCCTACGCTGGGCCGTTGTTCTTTGTCACGGCAAGGTCTAAACTCGAACCTCCCCTACACGGCACGCGGATGCGCGCCCACCCCATATTTTCGTGTTTCATTCTGAGGAGTCTTGTGAACTCTGCACCGAAGAATTCTCCAGCCACTCATTCTCCCGCTGACGCATCTTCATCCAGCCGCGCGGATAACGCTGGAATTTCAGCCATCGAAGCCGAGCAGAACTATGTCGATGGCCTTTTTGACCGCCTAGATGACGAGGTAGCCGCGGCAAACGCGCGCCTGAATGAGGTCCAGGCCGAGGTCGATCCGGCGACCCCCGATGCCGATGCCTTAGTGCGCCGCGAAACGGAATACCACGGCTTGCAGGCCAAATTGGACCGCCTCAACGTCGCGCAGATGGGGCTCGTCTTTGGCCGTATCGATATCGATGCTCCCGGCGATAACCCGACTGAAGAAGGACTGGACCGCCGCTATATCGGCCGCATGGGTTTGGATGCGCGCGAAGAAAACTATCGCACCCTCCTTCTGGATTGGCGCGCGCCCATGGCCCGCCCCTTTTACCTCGCCACCACCGCACAACCTGAAGGCGTACACACGCGCCGCCAGATCCGCATGTCCGGCCGCACGGTCACTGATGTCAATGATGAGGCCTTAGATGGCCCAGGCGTGCGAGAGGAAGAGGCGGGCGTGGCGAGCGAGTCCGCCCTGTACTTTGCCATGCAACGCGCCCGCACGGGACACATGACGTCCATCGTGGAAACAATCCAGCGCGAGCAGGACGAGATCATTCGGGATAATACCCGCGGCGTCATGGTCGTAGAAGGCGGCCCCGGCACCGGTAAGACTGCCGTCGCGCTGCACCGCGTTGCCTACCTGCTCTATACCCACCGCGAACTGCTATCTTCCACCGGTGTACTCATCGTTGGGCCCAATACCAATTTCTTGGACTATATTTCCCGCGTGCTGCCAGAACTCGGTGAAACCGGTGTCGTGCTCTCCACCATCGGTGGGTTATTTCCCGGCATTACTCCCACCCATACCGAGGGGCTTGTGGGCCGCGAGATTAAGGGCAGTGCGGCCATGGCGGAAATCCTGAGCGCCGCCGTCAAGGATTATCAGCAGGTGCCGAATGAGCCTCGGGACATCACCGTGGATGGCCTGACCCTGACCATCACGCCGTCCATGGTGAAGAGGGCGCGCACCCGCGCCCGCCGCTCACGCAAGCCGCATAACCAGGCGCGCGAGGCGTTCATCGAGCACTTCGTAGAGGACCTGGCCCAGGAGATGGCCACCAAGGTGGGCACGGATCCCCTGGGCGGGGAAAACCTCTTAAGCCGCGCGGATGTGGACCAATTCCACGACGATCTTGCCATTGATGAGTCCGTGGTGGGCTGCATCGATGATTTTTGGCCCGAGCTTGATCCCTCTGAGGTACTCGCCGCGTTATTGTCTTCCCGCGAACGCATTGCCTCGGCTGCCCGCGGCTACGACGAGGAAACCCAGGCCGCCTTGTACCGCGCTGATGGCTACGCCTGGACTGATTCCGATGCTGCCCTTTTGGATGAGTTGGCCGTCCTCATCGGGCTGCCCAATCCGGAGGAAAAGAAGGCGGCCAAGGACGCCGAGTGGCGCGAGCAAATCGCGGATGCAGAAGGTGCGCTGGATATCCTGTCCTCCTCCGAATCGACCGATAACGACGATGACATGTTTGAGGCGGAAATTCTTTCGGCGCACGACGTGATCGACGCAGAAACCCTGGCGCAGCGCCAGGAGGTGCGGGATACGCGCACCACCGCGCAGCGCGCCCGGGAGGATCACACGTGGGCCTTTGGCCATATCATCGTGGACGAGGCGCAGGAGCTTACCCCGATGGAATGGCGGATGCTCTTCCGCCGCTGCCCGTCCCGGTGGATGACGTTGGTTGGCGATACCTCGCAGACGGGCTCCCCTGCCGGCGTGGATGACTGGGGCGAGGCCCTGGAACCGTTCATCGCCCAGCGCTTCCGCCACCACCTCCTTACCGTCAATTACCGCACGCCCGAGCCCATTACCGAGCTTGCCAATGGCCTGTTGGCCTCCATCGATCCGGATGCCACCCCGGCCATTGCCATCCGCGATGGCGAGCCGGTGCGCCGGCTTGCCGATGCCGACTTCACCCCCGGCATTACCACCGAGGACGATGGCCGCCTGACCGCGGTCATTGATTCCACGAACGCCGAAGCAGTTAAGGGCCTCGAATTCGACCACGTTATCGTGCTTCACCCGCGCGAGATTGTCGATGCCTCCCCGCAGGGGCTGCAGAATCTGTACGTCTGCATCACCCGGGCCACGCAAACGCTGACCCTTGTAGGAGATACTGCCGGCGTGCTTTAGCCCGCTGGGATCACAAAACCCACCGCGCGAATCCAGAGGTGGACTCGCCGCGGTGGGTAAGGCGAAAGCCGGTCAGGCGAAAGCCTAGATTAATTGACGGTGTGAACAATCATGACGTCACAATCGGACTGACGCGCCACATCCGCTGGCACCGAGCCGAGCAGACGGCCGGTCAGGGAATTAATGCCGCGGTTACCAACGATGAGCAGGTCTGCATCATTGTCATTGACAATGGACATCAGGGCTTGCACCGGCGTGCCAGGGCGGACGGCGGTTTCTGCCTTGGAAACACCGTGCTTTTCCGCTTCTTCCTTGCCTGCCTGCAGGTTGGCTTCGGCTTTCTCATCACCAAGAATAGTGACGGAATCCTGACGCAAGGTCTTCGAAGCCTGCTCTTGATTCTCGTAGTAAGCACAACCGATGATCAGCGTGGCATCGAATGCAGCGGCAATCTTGGCTGCTCGCTCCACGGCGAGGAGGGAGGACTTGGAACCGTCAGTACCGACAACAATCGTGCTGTAGTCGCTCATGATGACCTTTCTTTGTGGGTGTGTACCCTAACTATTCTAGTGTGCCAACTTGGCGTTACTGCAAGTCTAACAATGAAAAGTGATTAACGTTTTTCACTCGTGTTAACCACCACGACATCCACCTTGGATTTATGGGTAAGTTCCGTTGGCACCGAGCCAAAAACGCGCCCGCGCATGGAATTAACGCCGCGATTGCCCACGACTAGGAGCTCAACGTCGTATTTCTCCGTGACCTCGATTAAGGCGTTGACGGGGTCACCGGGGGTGGTGACCACCTCAATGTTTTCCGCCCCTTCGGACTCAGCAATCCGCTGCGCGTTCGTGAGGTAGGTATCGGCCATTTCTTCGCTGACCACCGGTAGCCTGGAGCCCTCACCGCTGGGGGCGCCGAGCATGGACCCAGAATGGTTATAGGCTGCGGAGACGATAATGAGCTTGGCATCGTATGCCCGCGCCATGGATGCCGCCGAGCGCACGGCGCGCAGGGAAGTTTCAGAGCCATCGGTACCGACGGCGATGGTGTGATACGAAAGCATGATTCTCCTTGCTGGTGAAGTACTAGGTCGGCACATTGAACCGGCTTTTAGTCGCCCCCAGTATAGTCAGGACGCCGGACCAATAAGCCGATCGTTGCAGTAGTGCGCACTTTTAGGGGGAGAGCGTTACCAGGACGGCGCGCACGCCGCTAGATTCCGGCTTCCTTCAGCCCGCGCAGTTCTTTCTTCAAATCCGCAATCTCATCGCGCAGCCGGCCGGCCAACTCGAATTTCAGTTCGCGCGCGGCAGCGCCCATCTGTGCCTGCAGGTCATTGATGAGCGCCTCAACCTCATCGGTGGCCATGCTGGACACGTCGCGCTTTTCCACCACCGCTGAAGGATCCGACTCGGCGGTCTCCTCCTCATTGTTCTCATAGACCTGGTCCAAGATATCCGCGATCTTCTTGCGCAGCGGCTGCGGATCCACACCGTGTTCCTTGTTATAGGCAATCTGCTTCTCGCGGCGGCGCTCCGTTTCATCGATGGCTTCTTGCATCGAGTCGGTGATTTTATCCGCGTACATGATGACCTCGCCCGATACGTTACGCGCGGCGCGGCCAATGGTCTGGATGAGCGACGTCGTCGAGCGCAAGAAGCCTTCCTTATCCGCATCGAGGATGGCCACGAGCGAGACCTCGGGCAAGTCCAAGCCCTCGCGCAAGAGGTTGATGCCCACGAGCACGTCGAATTCGCCCTGGCGCAATTGGCGCAGCAGCTCCACGCGCTGCAGCGTATCGATATCCGAGTGCAGGTAGCGGACCTTAATCCCCTGCTCCAAGAGGTAATCCGTCAGGTCTTCTGCCATGCGCTTGGTCAAGGTGGTGACCAATACGCGCTCCTGAGAGGCGATGCGGCCGCGGATCTCATCAATAAGGTCATCAATCTGGCCCTTTGTGGGCTTCACCGTCACCTTAGGATCGACCAGGCCGGTCGGGCGAATGACCTGCTCGACAAACTCGCCGCCGGAGGAGGTCATTTCGAAATCGCCAGGGGTGGCGGACATATAGACGGTTTGACCAACGCGCTCTTCAAACTCATCGAAGGTCAGTGGCCGGTTGTCCACCGCGGATGGCAGGCGGAAGCCAAATTCCACCAGGTTTCGCTTGCGCGACATATCGCCTTCGTACATGCCGCCTATCTGTGGCACGGTCACGTGGGACTCATCGATGATGGTAAGAAAATCCTCTGGGAAATAGTCCAAGAGCGTGGCTGGCGCGGACCCCGCCGGGCGGCCATCCACGTGGCGGGAGTAGTTCTCAATGCCGGAACAGAACCCCACCTGCTCGATCATCTCTAGGTCATATTCCGTGCGCATGCGCAGCCGCTGTGCTTCTAGGAGCTTGCCGCGGTTTTCTAGATCCTCGAGGCGCTCAGCCAACTCTTCCTTGATATCGGCCACGGCCTTTTCCATCCGCTCTGGGCCGGCCACGTAGTGCGTGGCGGGGAAAATGCGCACTTCATCGACCTGTTCGATAACGTCACCGGTTACCGGGTGGATATAGTACAGCGAGTCGATATCATCGCCGAAAAACTCAATGCGCACCGCGCGCTCCTCGTACGCCGGAATGATATCGACCGTATCGCCCTTGACGCGGAAGGTACCGCGGGTAAAGCCCACATCGTTGCGCTCATATTGGATATCCACCAAAAGCCGGAGGAAACGGTCCCTATCGAGCTCCTCGTCGACGGCGATAATGACCGAGCGATCCAAATAGGATTGCGGGGTACCCAGGCCGTAGATGCACGAGACCGAGGAGACCACCACGACATCGCGCCGCGAGAGCAATCCAGAGGTGGCCGAGTGGCGCAGGCGCTCGACGTCCTCATTGATGGAGGAGTCTTTTTCAATATAGGTATCGGTCTGCGCGATATAGGCTTCTGGCTGGTAGTAGTCGTAATAGGAGACGAAATATTCCACCGCGTTATTGGGCAATAATTGGCGCAGCTCATTGGCCAGCTGCGCGGCCAAGGTCTTATTGGGCGCCATGACGAGCGTGGGTCGCTGCTGCTTTTCAATCAACCACGCGGCCGTCGCGGACTTACCCGTACCGGTTGCGCCCATGAGCACAACGTCGCGCTCGTCACGGTTGAGGCGCTCATCAAGTTCCTTGATGGCCGCAGGCTGGTCACCTGCGGGTTCATAATCAGAAACGACCTGAAACTTGCCGGGGGTGCGTTCTACCTCGCCGACGACGCGGTGTTCAGAGTTTGGAATAAGGGGATGTTCAGCAGCAAAAGCCATGCCCGCTATTCTACTGCTTGGACGCTCCTGCTAGCCATTTCACGGCAGCGCGGCCTGGGCGGTGTGCAGCCACTGGTTCAGCTCCCCCGTTGGTTCCCAGAGCGCGTAGACCGACGAGGACTCAGAGCACATCGCTTGGTTGATGCGCCGGCGCAGCCATGCCTTAGATTGCGGGGTGTACAGGGACGTAAGATCCCGTGGGGCTACGCCGTCTGGCAGGCCATCGGCAGGCAGCTTCGTCAGTGCACCTAATGCTATGACCGCTTCGGCTTCATCGGAATCGAGCACCCCCGTGCCGCACGATCGCTGAAAGTGCCGGAGATCAAAAGAACCATCCCGCAGGCTATCGAGTACGTCTCGCGCCGCGTGATTATCGAATGGTCCAGTGCCCCAAGTTCCCACGCTCAAGTAGTGTAGGAGCCAAAAGTAAACATTAATAGGAAAATGCGTTAACGCTACCTACCAAAAAGGTTAAGGTTAAGAAGACGCCGCCTCGATCTCATCGCAGACCGCCGCTGCGTGCTCGGCCAGTTGTTCCTGCGTGCCGTTATTGTCTATGACATGGCTTGCTGCCGCGAGCCGCTTCTCATCAGAAATCTGGGCGTTAATCCTTTTGCGCGCGTCTTCCTCATCGAGTCCGCGGAAATCCACGAGGCGCCGCACCCGCTCTTCTGGGTCCACGTCCACGACGATGACAAAATCCATATCCCCGTCGAGCCCATTATCCACCAGCAGCGGCATGTCATAGACCGTAAAATCAACGCCCTCTTCGCGCGCGGCGGCAAATTGCCGCTGGGTCTCTTCTTGGATGCGCGGGTGCGTAATCGAATTGAGGAGCTCGGTATGCTCCTTGTCCACGAAGGCCCGGCGAGCGAGTTCCTTGCGGTCGAGGCTGCCGTCTTCCTGCAGGATGTCCTCGCCGAATTTCTCCGCTAGCTCGGCCAATGCCGGTTGGCCAGGCTTGACGATGTCCCTCGCTATGCGATCTGCGTCCACCACCCGCCAGCCGCGCCGGGCGCACAGCTTCGCTACCGTAGATTTCCCGCTGCCAATTCCCCCGGTTAATCCGATTAGCTTCATAAGGTACCAGGGTACGCGAAAAGGAGCCCGGCACGACTGCCTGGGCTCCTTGGTACGGAATTTACGCGTGTCTATTAGGACTCGAGTTCTTCTTCCGGCTTTGGATGAATCTGCAAGAGTTCATCGCTTGGGGTGACAGCGCCGGTAGTGCCGCTCACGGAACCAAATTTCTTGGCGTTGGTAACAACGACCGGGGTAATCAGGTTGTAGTCCTTGGACTTGATGAAGTCTGCGTCAAAGCTGATGAGCTTATCGCCAGCGGAAACGCGCTGTTTCTTTTCCACGTGGACATCAAAGCCCTCGCCGCCGAGTTCCACGGTATCCAGGCCAACGTGGATGAGCAGCTGTACGCCGTTATCCAGGTTCAGACCGATCGCGTGGCCGGACTTTTGGACGGTGAGCACGGTGCCATCGGCAGGCGCGTAGACGGTATTGCCGGTTGGCTTCACTGCAGCGCCTGGCCCAAGCTTCGCGCCGGCGAAGATGGGATCGGGTACCTCGGACAGGTCCACGGCCTCACCCTCCAGAGGAGAGTCCAGCTTGATGGTTGCCTGTTCTGCTTCCTTGGTGGCGATCCCGGTGGCGGACGCAACCCCTGCAGCCTGTGCATTGTCAGAACCGTCCGACTCATCATCGGATCCTCCGATGATGCGGGACTCGGAGCGGCTAGCGACCTCTTCCACAGTCTCGTTATTTTCGCGGGCGATGCGCTCGAGGTCGGCCTGCTTTTCCTCTGCGGTGCGGTAGCCAAACAGCAGCGTGAGGGAGAAGGAGGTGAAGAATGCCACGGCGATGCCGATGATGTAGCCCACCTGCGGGGTCATGGCTGGGGTGGTCAAGATGGAGGTGAAGACGAAGGCGTTAGCGCGGACATCGAATAGCCCCATCACTGCACCACCAATGGCACAACCCGGCAGCAGGCGGTAGTAGGTGCGGCGGAAGCGGAGCAAGATACCGTAGAGGGACGGCTCCGAAATACCGCCGAGCATGCCGGCTGCGAATGCACCGACGGAAACCTGGCGCATGGAGTTGTTCTTCTCCCTCATGGAGATGACCATCACGGCGCCGGTGACACCGAAGCAGGCAAAGTTCCACGCACCCATCGGGCCCTGGATAAAGTCGTAGCCGTAGGTCGTGATGTTTTGAATCATGATCACGTTGAGCGGCCAGTGCAGGCCCATGGGCACCAGGAATGGGTACAGCAGCGGAATGACAATGGCCAAGATGAACGGCGAGAAGTCATTGATCTGGAACAGTACCCAGGAGATGCCGTTGCCCACGCCGATGCCGAATGGGCCGAGCAAAAAGGCCGTGGCCGGAATCATGATGAGCAGCGAGAAGAATGGCACGAAGACCATGTGTACGGCGCTCGGGATGACCTTCTTCAGACCCTTTTCCACCCAGAACAGGCCGATAGCGGCCAAAATCGGGGGGAATACCTGGGAGCCGTAAGAGTTAATCACCAGCGGCAGGCCGAAGACGTTCACGGTATCGCCCTGTTCACCCAGGGACATGAATTCCGGTGTCAGCAGTGCGGCAGGAATTGCGGCCGAGACCCACATATTCGCACCTAGCTTCTGCGCGGCGGTGGCACCCACCATCACCGGCAGGAAGTAGAAGACCGATTGGAACATCGCGTGGGCCAAGCGGTAGCCCTCAGGCTGTTCTTCCAACGGCGCGCGGAAGTCTTGGATGCCAATGGTATCCGCCAGCACCAGCAGCGTGATGATGAGGGAGGCACCAAGCAGCGCCCACAGAATCGGGCGGAAGGTATCAGAGAGAAACTCGAAGCAGTAGTCGATCCAATCGTACTTACCGCGCACACCATCGTAGTTCTTCTTGGATGAGGAGCCCTCCTCATCCGGCGGGTTTACCCCAGGGTCCTTGATGATTTCGCCGTAGTAGTTGGCCACGCCGCCACCCATGACCACTTGGTAGCCATGCGTACCCTGCGTGACGGAACCGAGAACGGCCGTATCGCTTTCTAGCTTTTCCTGATCTACTTTCCCCACATCAGCGAGTTGAAAACGCAGGCGCGTCGCGCAGTGCGTCAGCGACGTGATGTTATCGGCGCCGCCCAAGCTATCGATGATGTGTGTGGAAGTGTCCTTAACAGATGCCACTTCAACTCCTTGCATAAAGACAAAACAATAGTCAGTACTCAACTGGCTATTACGTCACACTCGGATTATAAGTGAGAGACAACACAAACAAAAGCCCAATTCAGTGGCCTTTAGTGGGGGTAGTTGTCTTTTCTGGAGGCCCAGTCACTTCTCCGCAGGTCAAGAACCCGCAAACGAAAAATAACGGGCAATCGTTTGCATATACTGTCATAAAACTCACAAAGCCGCGTCCTGTCTCCCAAAAGGAGAAGGACGCGGCTAGTGCAGCTGCGTGGAGTTAGGGGTTATATCACCCCAAGTTCCAAAGGCGTCTTAGTTGCCGGCGAGCTTGTCGCGCAGTGCAGCGAGCTGCTCGTCAGAAGCCAAGGATCCACCGGACTCTGCCTGAGTCTCCGATGCCGGAGCTGCATCGGAGGAGTCAGACGAGTAGTTGGAGGATGCTTCAGCGGACTCCGCGGCCTCTGCGGCGGCAGCGCGGTTGCGTTCGATCTGAGCGGTGTGCAGGTTGAAGCGGCGCTCGGACTCTGCGTAGCGTGCTTCCCAAGCCTGACGCTGCTCGTCGAAGCCTTCCTTCCACTCGTTGGTGTCCGGGTCGAAGCCTTCTGGGAACACGTAGTTGCCCTGCTCGTCGTAGGAGTCAGCCATGCCGTACTTGGACGGATCGAACTCTTCGGAGTAGTCCTCGTCAGCCTGCTTGACGGACAAGGAGATACGACGACGCTCGAGGTCGATGTCGATGACCTTGACCATAACTTCCTGGCCAACGGTGACAACCTGGTCCGGAACCTCGACGTGGCGCTGAGCCAGCTCGGAGATGTGAACCAGGCCCTCGATGCCTTCCTCGACGCGAACGAACGCACCGAACGGAACCAGCTTGGTGACCTTGCCCGGCACAATCTGGCCCACAGCGTGGGTGCGGGCGAAGACGCGCCATGGGTCTTCCTGGGTTGCCTTCAGGGACAGGGAAACGCGCTCGCGGTCCAGATCAACGTCCAGAACCTCAACGGTTACCTCGTCACCAACGGTGACAACCTCAGATGGGTGGTCGATGTGCTTCCAGGACAGCTCGGACACGTGGACCAGGCCGTCGACGCCGCCAAGATCGACGAAGGCGCCGAAGTTGACGATGGAAGAGACAACGCCCTTGCGGACCTGACCCTTCTGCAGCTGGTGCAGGAACTCGGAACGGACCTCGGACTGGGTCTGCTCCAGGTATGCACGGCGGGACAGGACAACGTTGTTGCGCTGCTTGTCCAGCTCGATGATCTTAGCTTCCAGCTCCTGGCCAATGTAAGGCTCCAGGTCGCGGACGCGACGCATCTCAACGAGGGAAGCAGGCAGGAAGCCGCGCAGGCCGATGTCCAAGATGAGGCCGCCCTTGACAACCTCGATGACGGTACCGGTAACCGGCTCTTCCTTGGCCTGCAGCTCCTCGATGGCGCCCCAAGCACGCTCGTACTGTGCGCGCTTCTTGGACAGGATCAGGCGGCCTTCCTTGTCCTCCTTGGTCAGGACAAGTGCGTCAACCTCATCGCCGACCTCGACGACCTCGTCGGGGTTGACGTCGTGCTTGATGGACAGCTCGCGGGAAGGGATAACGCCTTCGGTCTTGTATCCGATGTCCAGCAGTACCTCGTCGTGGTCAACCTTGACGACGGTACCCCCGACAATGTCACCATCGTTGAAGTACTTGATGGTGGCGTCTACAGCTGCGAGGAAGTCCTCTGCGGTTCCGATATCGTTGATCGCAACCTGAGGGGTAGTAGAAGATGGCATATTGTAAAAATGCTCCGAATAAATGTAGGAAATCGTTCGTGGACAACTGCGTGTCTCTCGAATTAAAAGCCCGTCTACACTGCACAAATACAGGAGATAGAGGCCGCATTCGATCCCGCCGCGTGATTGCCCCAAGCTTTCCTACAATAGCCTGCAACAACCCGTGGCATAGACATGCTTGTAAGAGCCTACATCTGTCCAGCTTATACGGCAAATATTGCACGCCACCAAGAAAGGTAGCGCACCCCAATGACTTCGCCCTCTCGCGCCAATCAATCCCACTGGGATGATGATGCGGTCTCTTACCATGCCGAGCACCCCGAGTACCTCTCCTCTTTTTACTGGTGCCCGGAGATGTTGCACGAGGCCGATGCGCAGTTGCTTGGCGATGTCTCCTCTGCCGCTGTCCTCGAAATCGGCTGCGGTTCTGCCGCCTGCACCCAGTGGCTCAGCACCCGCGCCCGCTTTGTCACCGGCTGCGATATTTCCCGCGGCATGCTCTCCCACGCAGATCCCGGGTTGGCGCTCATCCAAGCCGATGCGCTGGCACTGCCCTACGCCACTGATTCCTTTGACGTGGCATTCTCTGCATTCGGCGCATTACCCTTCCTCGCCGATCTCGATGCCGCGCTCGCGGAGGTTGCCCGCGTGGTGCGCCCAGGTGGACGCTTCGTATTCTCCGTGACCCACCCAATGCGCTGGATCTTCCCCGATGATCCCACCAGCCTCACCGCTGAGATAAGTTATTTCGACCGCGCCTATCTGGAACACGATTCCGCCGGGACGCTAACCTATGCCGAATTTCACCGCACCATCAGCGATTGGTTCCGCGCGCTCCAAGGTCGCGGACCATTCCTCATCGAGGACATCATCGAACCGGAATGGCCCGAAGGCTTAGATACCACCTGGGGTCAGTGGTCTAGGCAGCGCGGGGAAATTTTCCCTGGCAGCATGATTTTCATCTGCCGCGCCTACAGCTAACGTAGAGAACATGATTGCCGAAAGACTGGGAATTTTCCTGCGCCGCGCCGTGGCTTGGTGGATCGACGCCTTTCTCGTGGCCGCCATCGTCACCGTGGTGCGGTGGCTGATTAATGCTCTTGCCAGTACCCCCTTATCCGGCCGCCCCGAAGAGATCTACGAGGCGGTCGCTCTCGCCGTGGTCTTTTATACCTACCGCGTGTGGGTGGAAACGAAGAAGTCTACGTCCCTGGGCAAATGGTCGATGCAGCTCGAAATCATCCCGGCCCGCTCGCCGTTTGTCACCGCGTGCCTGCGCAATTCGTGGCTGCTGCTTACGCCCCTGACGCTTACTGGTTGGAACATCGACGGTATAGTCGTTGCACTTTTAGGCCTTTCGGTTTTAGCCATCGGCCAAACTCCCTTTGACCTCTTGGCTGGCTGCCTAGTGGAAAAGCGACCTCAGGAGGATTCCACCGCGATGCGCGGCCAAAAGTAATACGCCAAGGCAGCAATAGTAATGGACGCGAATACCCACGAATACGGGAAGGCCACTGCAATCACGGAGACCACGGTCATTACACCGGCCGCCTGTCCCCGGTAGCACCACGGGTTCTCGCCTTCCCTGGCGGCGTTACCAGCAGAAAGGAAAAAGCCCAAAACCATGACCGCATAGTAAATGAAGTAAAATGTATCGCTGCTTACCGCTTCTTTTAAGCCGCTCTCAGCAATCTGTCCCGCCGGGTATGGGACCATGGCTGCCCACATAGACTCAAAAAAGCGCAAGACGAAGGGGCGAGACTTCCACCTAATACGTTTTCCGAGAAACTCCATGAAATTACTTTAAAATCCTATTCTCCTTCACGCACTTCTCAGCACTCTTTCCACTGGCGTTCCACGTGGCGTGCCGCATAGGCAGGAATTCCCCAGTCCTCAATCCCCTGTTTATTCCACATGCCGCGCACTTGGCCGTCGATAACGATGGCGCGACGAAAAATGCCCTGGTTTCCGGGAACGAGAGCGTGGTGCATATCCACTGACATGGCAAAAGCCGATCTTGGTAGCCCAGGATATACTCATCAAAGGCGCCTAAAAGCAGCACCGATTTCTTCTTTTTCACCTCTGGTAGCTCTAGGACCTCTGCAGAGACCAGCTCCTCGCCTTCCCTTCCTATCCGGATAAGGTCATCAGGCAACTTCTCCGCTGCGGGACGAATAAGTCTTTGGGGCAGCTTGCACCACCACGCAAAGTCCTGCACAGTCGCCGGCCCATGGGTGCGAAAATAGCGCGTCATCAATTCCGTCGTGGCGGCCACCGAGTCGCCGTTAAAAAGGGCCTCCAAGCCGTCTAGCTCGACCGGAGTAATGAGCTGTTCTTCGCCCGCATAACACGCATGCCCGCTTTCCATGCCGATACGTACTACGTGCCAGAAAGGCAACTCGGGCAAGGCTTGGGCGGCGCGTGATTTCAATTCTGCGCGCGTTAATGGGGCATCGATAAGCTGCAGCACGGCTTCCCGTACCGCGGCGTCTCCCTTGCGAGGCTTCGCACATAGCTCGGTTATCCAGCCCATATCCTTGACGGAGGCGGCGAACAACGTATTGCGCATCGCATAGCCGCGCACGATCTCGGAGTTATCCGATTCATTCGGTGCACGCAGTGCCAAGGACCGGCGCACCGAATGCAGGTCCTGGCCCTGCATGACGCCAAAGGCGCGGACTGCCTCTGCGGCGGTGTGCCAGCGCAGGGCCGTAAGCCCCTGGGCGGCCAAGCGCATGCGGGCGCGCTCACGCCGGTTAAGCATCATCATCGAACTAGTGGGCCGCGGCGTCCCAATCCGTGCCGGCACCAGCAGAGACCTCGAGTGGCACATTCAGCTCGATGGCAGAATCCATCTCGCGCTCAAGAATCTCGCGGACTTGATCGGCCTCACCGGGGGCGACCTCCACCACCAATTCATCGTGCACCTGGAGCAATACACGGGATTTCATATCGCGCAACGCGCGGTCCACGCGAATCATCGCGACCTTAATGATATCTGCGGCCGTTCCCTGGATTGGGGCATTGAGCGCAGCGCGTTCCGCGTTTTCGCGGGCCAGCCGGTTATCGGAGTTGAGCTCTGGCAGGTAGCGGCGGCGACCAAAGAGCGTGGCCGTATAACCATCCTTGCGGGCTTGCTCCACGACATCATCCAGGTACTTCTTCACGCCGCCAAAGCGCTCGAAGTAGCTTTCCATAATGGACTTGGCTTCACCAGCAGGGATTCCCAGCTGCTGCGAAAGTCCAAATGCGGATAGGCCATAGACCAAGCCATAAGACATGGCCTTTACGCGGCGGCGCAGCTCAGGAGTCACCTGATCGACCGGCACATCGAAGACCCTAGAACCGACGAAATTGTGCAGGTCTTCGCCGGCCTTGTAGGCCTCAATCAGCCCGGGATCTGCAGAAAGGTGCGCCATAACGCGCATTTCAATCTGCGAATAGTCCGCGGTCATTAGCTGTTCAAATCCCTCGCCTACGATAAACGCCGAGCGAATTTGTCGGCCGGCCTCCGTGCGCACCGGGATGTTTTGCAGGTTGGGCTCCGTCGAGGACAAACGTCCCGTCGAGGTCACCGTCTGGTTAAAGGTCGTGTGGATGCGCCCATCCGGCTGGACGGTCTTGATAAGGCCCTCCAGCGTGGTCTTCATCTTCTGGTACTCGCGGTGGGCCAATAGGTGGTCCAAGAACGGGTGCGGGTGCTTGATGGCCAGCTGCTCGATTTCCTTCGCGGCCGTGGAGTAGCCGGTCTTCGTCTTTTTCGTCTTGGGCATATCGAAGGTCTCAAAAAGTACCTTTTGCAGCTGCTTGGGCGAATTCAAATTGAGCTTGTCATCGCCAGCAAGCTCGCGCGCGGAGCGTTCTTGTTCAGCCACCTGCTCCACGAAGGCATCCTTTTGGGTTTCCAAAATATCGACATCGACCGCGATGCCCGTAGTCTCCATGCGTGCCAGGATGGTCACCAGCGGCAATTCCAGGTCGGTATAGAGCTCGAAAGAGTCGATGTCCTGCAGTTCCGCGGTGAGTTTTTCCGCCAGCTCCATGATTGCCGCCGCCTGATCTACCAGGGAGGAGCTATCGAGCAGCGACATCTGCTCCGAGGCGGCGCCGAGGGATTTTTGAAGGTGGCGCTGGTAGACATCGGAAAGCTCGTAGGTGCGCTGGCCTGGGCGCAGGATATACGCCGCCAAGGCCGTATCGTGCGCAAGCCCGTTGAGCTCAATGCCGCGCCCTGCCAGCATGTGGAACGCGGCCTTTGCGGCGTGGAAATACTTAGGGGCCGACGATTCTAGCCACTGGACCAAGGCCTTTTCCTCATCGGCGGAAAGTTCTCCGAGTTCCACCTGCAGGCCATGATGGTTGCGATCCACAAACGCGATGGCAGAAGCATCACCCTGACTTGGGATGCCCTCGCCCTGCACATACACAGCTACGTGCTCGCGGCCAGGTAGCCACTCGCTCAAGGAGGCGTCATCGATAGTGAGCTCTACGTCTGGGGTGTCCGCAGCTTGCTCAGCAGCCTCTGCACCATCGTTGGGGATGGCGGATAAGACACGGTCGCGCAGGTTGGTACCAAACTCCAGCTCATCGAACTTCGCGGCGACATCGGCAACCTTGGCTCCCCTAAAGGCCAGATCATCAGGGCCAACATCTAAGTCCATGTCTGTAATCATCTGGGTGAGCTTCCGGTTCATCTGCACCTGCTCGATGCGTTCGCGGAAGTTATTTCCCACCACGCCGTTGATTTCTTCGGCGTGCTCTACCAAGGAAGCCAAGTCTCCGTACTTGACTATCCACTTGGTGGCGGTCTTTTCTCCCACCTTGGGAATGCCGGGGAGGTTATCGGAAGGGTCGCCGCGCAGAGCAGCAAAGTCGGGATACTGCGCGGGGGTAAGCCCGTATTTATCCTCGACGGCTTCTGGGGTAAACCGGTGCAGCGTGGATACGCCCTTCATGGGATAGAGCACCGTGGTCGAATCCGTAACCAGCTGCAGATAATCCCGGTCACCGGTGACAATCAGCGTCTCGTAGCCCTGTGCCTGGGTGGCAAGGGTTGCCAAAATATCGTCGGCCTCGTAATTTTCACGCGAGAGCGTCGTAATACCCAAGGTCTCTAAGGTATCGCGAATGATATCTACTTGGCCCTTAAATTCTTCCGGCGCGGCCTCGCGCTGCGCCTTATAATCCGGGAACATCTCCGTGCGGAAAGTCTTCCGGCCAACGTCAAAAGCAACCGCGATAGCATCCGGCCTTTCCTCAGAGACGATATTGGACAGCATGGATAAAAAGCCATACACGGCATTGGTGTGCTGACCACCGGAGGTAGAAAAGTTTTCCACCGGGAGGGCATAAAAGGCACGAAATGCCATGGAATGGCCGTCAATGAGCAAAAGGCGGGTCTTATTGGAAGTCACCTGCCCCATATTAGGCAACACAATGGACACGGCGATACCCCGCCCAACCTCACCGTCTTGAGCAGGCCTTTTCACCGGAAAGGGACCCCAATTAGGAATTGCGCCAACCCCTGCGCTAGTATTTCCAACAGTCAAAGGCGCTCGCTTTTGATTGCCCCTGTAGCCCAATTGGCAGAGGCAACGGATTCAAAACCCGTCCAGTGTGAGTTCGAGTCTCACCAGGGGCACAGTACAACCCCGCTTCTTTCCGGAAATATATCCACGAAGGAAGCGGGGTTTCGTCATGCCGCCTAGTTCCCTATGTCCCCTACAGCGGCCTCGATTCAGCTTATATCCTTCCGCGAATTGCATATTTACACAACGCCCGAGAAGCCTAACTGCTGCAAAATTACGCCTTCTTACCTCGAGACTTTAAGCACAAGCCCGTCTCATATAAGGTGGGTAACCGTTAAAGTAATGAAAGATATGCAGGCTTAAGCCACCGCGGGCGGTGCTACACCTCGCCGTACGGTCTTGAGCAAAGAGTTTTTGGCACCCCGAGTGGCCCGTCAAACGCAGTCATGTCTTGTACCCAGGTAGATTTTTAATTTATGCACTATATTTTGAACGCCATTCGTGGCGCCCTCATCGGTATGGCCGAGCTGGTTCCCGGCATCTCCGGCGGAACCGTCGCCCTCATCGTGGGGATTTATGAGCGCGCCGTCCGCAATGCCAATGACCTCATCTCCGGCAACTTTAAAAAGGTCGAGTGGTCCTTTCTAGCCTCAGTTGCCGTCGGCATGCTAATCGCCGTATTCGGCTTTTCCACGCTCCTGTCTAACTTCGTCGACAACAACGTCTCTGCCTCCAGCGCCCTCTTTTTAGGCATGGTGGTCATCTCCATCATCGTTCCGCTTTCCATGTTGTCTAAGGCGGAGCGCACCGCCCCCTCGTCCATCATCGCGTTTATCGCTGCTGCCGTCCTGATTTTCATCGTCACGGGCTTTACCTCTGAGCCGCAGGATGACCCGAGCCTCATCGTGGTCTTCTTTGCCGCAGCAATCGCCGTATGCGCGCTAATTCTGCCGGGTATTTCCGGCTCGCTCATCTTGCTGACTATGGGGCTCTACCAGCCGATCATTGGCGCAGTATCGGACCGTGAATTAAGCACCATGGGCGTCTTTGCGCTGGGTGCCCTGTGTGGCCTCGCCGCCTTCATCAAATTGCTCAACTATTTGCTGAGCACCCACCGCGCGCCCACCCTGGCCGCCATGGCGGGCTTCATGCTGGGATCCCTGCGCGCCCTGTGGCCGTGGGGTGCTGACCAGGACGCTTCTTCGGGCGCCATCATCGGATACTTCATCCTCGGTGCCATTATCGTGTCCATCTTCATCTATGTAGACCGCAGGAACGCGAAAGCCATCGAGGAAAGGACGGCGGAATATTAATGCCCTGGGCGATTAATCATCGACCACTAACGGCCGCCGTGATGGCGTGCGTACTCCCCTTGAGCGCGTGCGTGGTCAACGAGGAGGATTCGACTCCAGAGGGCTGGCAGGAACCCCAGACCAGCGAAGTTCCCGAAATTGCCGCGATGTACCACGACGATGACGGTGTGCTCACGGCAGGTACAAACCCGCCCTATGCCCCATTTCAGCTCAAGGACTCCCACGGCGATCTGCAGGGCGTAGAGCTTGACCTTGCCCGCGCCGTCGCAGGCGTGCTGGGCCTGAAATTCCAGGCCCTAGAGCAAGACTTCTCCATGATTTTGCCGGCTGTGCAATCGGGACAGATAGACATGGGTGCCTCTGGGTTTACGGATACGGCCGATCGCCGCGATGAATTCGACTTCGTGGACCACCTCTATGCGGGCATCCAGTGGGCAGAGCTTGTCGATGGCCCCAATAGGGTCGATCCCCAAAACCCTTGCGGTCTGACCGTCGCCGTGCAGCGCACCACCGTGTCAGAGACCGATGATGTGCGCCCCAAGCAAGAAGCCTGCGATGGCGATCTCACCGTCTTGTCCTATGACACCGGGGATAACGCCGCGCTCGCCGTCCTTATGGGCCGCGCCGATGCTTTATCCGCGGACTCGCCGGTAACGGCTTGGGCGGTCAATCGCTCCGAGGGAAAGATGCGCGCTGTGGGCGATATGTTCCAGGCCTCTCCTTACGGCTTCGCGGTCCCGAAGGACTCGGACTTGGCCAAGGCCTCAGCCGCTGCCCTCCAGCACCTCATCGATACCGGTGAGTACGCGGAGATCTTGGCCCGCTGGGGAATTGAAGATGGATTAGTAGACCAGGCGATGATTAATGAAAGGCCCATCAATGGTTAACGAGCACAAAGAGGCAGCCGGCCCCACGGCACAGCAGGAGGCACCCGCTAAGATCGAAGCCCGGCCACTGCGCCACCCCTGGCGGTGGCTCTGCGCGGTCGTGTTGCTCATTCTTGGTCTGTGGTTTGTCATTGCCTCCGCGCGCAATGAGGCCTTCGGGTGGGATACGTACTTCCAGTATCTCTTTGATCAGCGCATCGCTATCGCCTCCCTGCACACGATTGCGATCACCATCTTGTCCATGATCATTGGCGTGGTAGGCGGCGCCATCCTCGCCGTGATGCGCATGTCGCCCAATCCCATCCTGCGCGCCATTTCCTGGATCTTCCTGTGGATTTTTCGCGGCACCCCGATTTATGTCCAGCTTGTCTTCTGGGGCTTGCTATCTGCGATTTATCAATCCATCAACTTGGGCTTTGCAGAGGTCTCCTTGCAAAGTGTGTTGACCAATGCCTTCTTCTTGGCGGTCATGGGCTTGGGGCTCAATGAGGCCGCCTATATGGCCGAAATCGTGCGCTCGGGCATTTCCTCGGTTCCGGAAGGTCAAAAGGAAGCCTCCAAGGCCCTCGGCATGTCTTGGTGGATGACCATGCGGCGCACCGTATTGCCGCAGGCGATGCGCATTATCATCCCGCCAACAGGCAATGAGTTCATTTCCCTGCTCAAGACCTCGTCACTGGTGGTCGCCATCCCCTATACCCACGAGATCTTCGGCCGCGCCACGGACATTTCCGCAGCCCTCTTCCAGCCCATTCCGCTCTTGATGGTCGCCGCCTCGTGGTACTTGGTCATTACTTCCCTGCTCATGGTGGGCCAGTACTTCCTCGAGCGCCACTTTGAGCGCGGCGCCACCCGCGAGCTCACCGGGCGCCAGCTGGCCGCGCTTGCCGATGCCGAAGGTACTATCCCCCGCAACGTCTCCGTAATCCAGGAGGGTAAAAACTAATGAACACTCCCATGATCTCCGCACAGAATGTGCACAAATCCTTCGGCCAATTCGAGGTGCTCAAGGGCATCGACTTAGAGGTCCAACCCGGCGAGGTTGCCTGCCTATTGGGCCCTTCCGGATCCGGTAAATCAACCTTCCTGCGCTGCGTCAACCACCTGGATAAGGCCACGGCGGGCCGCCTTTATGTCGATGGTGAGCTCATTGGCTACCGCGAAAAGAACGGAATCCTGTACGAAATCAGCGAGAAGCAAGCTGCACAGCAGCGCTCCGATATCGGCATGGTATTCCAATCTTTCAATCTCTTTCCCCACCGCACGGTGATTGAAAACATCATTGAAGCACCAATGCAGGTCAAGAAGGTGCCGGAGGATAAGGCGCGGAAGCGTGCCATGGAGCTTTTAGAGGAGGTGGGACTTGCTTCCAAGGCCGATAACTTCCCGGTTCAGTTATCCGGCGGCCAGCAGCAGCGCGTTGCCATCGCCCGCGCCGTGGCGATGGATCCCAAGCTCATGCTTTTCGATGAACCCACTTCCGCCCTCGATCCCGAGCTCGTTGGCGAGGTCCTTCGCGTCATGAAGGATCTCGCGGCCCAGGGCATGACCATGCTCGTGGTTACCCACGAGATGGGTTTTGCGCGCGAGGTGGCCGATAAAATCTTCTTCATGGACGGCGGCGTAGTCCTAGAATCCGGTACCCCGGCTGAAGTGCTCGAAAACCCCCAACAGCCGCGCACCAAGGAGTTCTTATCCTCCCTGCTTTAAGCGGGTATAGCGCGGTGCCAGTCGCCGCCTAGGCACCGTAGGTGACGACGCCACGAATCAGCGCACTGAGAGCGCCGAGGCTAGCTACCGATAGCGACAATGCTCGCGCAATATCCCTGGAGACTACATGCGCGATGCGCGAGCCCAGCCAGATGCCGATAAACATGCCGGCAATGCCTGCGGGCCAAATGATCCAGGGCAAGCCATCAAATGTCGCTGCACCGAGCGCCGTCTTGGTGATAACGGAAAAGAGCCCGCCCACCACAAAAATCGGCTGCAAGGTCGCTGTATACATGGCTTGCGGCCATTTGGCTGCCTGGGCGTAGACGGTAATGACCGGGCCTGCCACTCCCGCCAAAGTATTGGTAAATCCGCCAAGAATGCCCGCAGAAATGGCCGGGCCCTTGCCCTCCATCGGCGGGACGAACCTAGCGCCGTAGGTCACCACCGCCAAGGCGATAAGAAGCGCTGCACCCACCACTATCAATAGCCCTGCGGTATCGATCTTGCTAATCAACGCTGCGGCCGCCAGAGAACCGATAATCATGACGGGCGCGATGAGCCCAAACATTCTCCAGCTGACATTGCGGCGAACAGTCACCGTGGTCAGCAGCGCATTGACCGCCGCCAAGACGTTGATCACGAGGATGCCTTCTACCGGGCCCATGACCAGCATCAGAATTGGCCCGCCAATAAGGCCAAGCCCCATGCCAGAGACGCGTTGCAGGGTGGATCCCGCGACAACGACGGCAAAAATAATCAGCGCCAATATCATCGGCGGTATTTTTCTTTCACCGCTTGTACTACCGGATCAGGAAGCATGCCGGTGACCTCACCGCCGAATTGCGCGACCTGCTTGCACAGCGAGGAGCTGATGTAGCCGTACTTTTCATCGGTAAGCAAAAAGACCGTATCGATGCCGGACAAGCGCCGGTTCATCTGCGCCATCGGCAGTTCGTATTCATAGTCCAAGGAAGAACGCAGTCCCTTGACCAAAACGTCAACGCCGTGCTGCGAGGTATAGTCCACGAGCAGGCCGGACCAATAGTCCACGTTAATGCGCGAATCCACGCTCTGGCAGATGAGGTCCATGCGCTCGTGCACACTAAATAAACCGGAAGGCTTTTCTGGGTTGCCAGTAACAAGCACCGTAACCTCATCAAACATCTGGCTGGCGCGCTCAAAAATATTGACGTGGCCAAGAGTGATGGGATCAAAAGACCCGGGGCACACGGCTGTGGTCATAAAATATCGCTTTCTCTAGTTATCTAAGGTGTCCCCGGCATCGTCGGTACCGGGACGGGTATAGACTGCCATATCCATACGCGCGATGCCGAAGGTACGCTTCTTTAATTTCTGCCCCGTCGGCACAAACCCTTCTGGCCAGTCGGTCTCGGGCGATTCGACGTGGCGTTCGATGACCACCATCGCGCTATCTGTCAGCACTGGCTCTATTGCGGCGATGAGCCCCGCGACATCGTCAAACGCATAAGGCGGATCCGCTAAAACCATGTCGAAGTAGCCGCGCGGGGCGCTGGCCAGGTATGTAGATACTTTCTTTTCCTCCACGCGAGCACCGGGATGTTTCACCACGCCTATGTTGTGCTTGATGATGGACACCGCCGCAGGGTTGGACTCCACCAGCACTGCCTCGTCTGCCCCACGGCTTAATGCTTCCAACCCCAAGGCGCCGGATCCAGCGAATAGGTCAAGCACCTTGGAGCCTGGGAATCCCCAACGGGCATTCAACGAAGAAAACAGGCCTTCCCTTGCGCGATCGGCGGTCGGGCGCGTTCCCTCCGCTGGAACTTTGATAGTCCGCCCCCGCGCTTCGCCTGCAATAATCCGCGTCATTTACGCTTCTCCAATCTCCATAATTAAGTCCCCGCCAATAACATCGCTAAAGTCTGCCACCGCTATGCGAGAAATCGTCCCCGGGCCTGGGGACACGACGGGCGATTCCAGCTTCGTCGCCTCAACGGTAGCTAGCTCTTGACCAGTGTTAATTTTCTCGCCTACGTCGACATGGCAGCGAACGATGCCCGCGAAGGGGGCGTAGATTTTCATACCTATAGCCTATCCCCTCTTAGTTTTTCTCCAAGTATTCCTGCTCGCTTTGGCTCAAATTGCGCGTCAGCTCTTCGGCCAACTGGGGATTGCGCTGGACCATGGCATACGCATCCGCGTGAGTGCGCTCGACAATATCTTGGTCATCTGCAAGGTTGAGCAACCGCAGCGTCCGGTGCGTGCCAGATTGCACCGCACCCAGGATATCGCCCTCGTGGCGTTGCCGAAGGTCTAATTCCGCAAGGTCAAACCCAGATGAAGTCTGGGCAATCTGGGTTATGCGCCGATACGAGGCCGAATTATCCTCCGCTTTCGTATGCATCAGGCAAATCGATGCGTTCCCACCGCGCCCTACGCGCCCGCGCAATTGGTGTAGCTGGGAGACACCGAAATTCTCTGCCTCTCGGATGAGCATGACCGTGGCGTTGGGAACATCGACGCCCACCTCGATGACCGTGGTCGATACCAAGATATCGATCTCACCCCGGGCAAATGAGGTCATCACCTCATCCTTATTCGGCATCTTGCCGTGCAAGATATCTACCCGCAGTCCCTTAAACGGGCCGGCGGCAAGCTGTTCTGCCAATTCAAGCACGCCGCCCTCGCCTTCTATGCGCGGGCAGACGATATAGGCCTGGTGGCCATGCGCCACTTCCTCGCGGATGCGCTCGAGCGCCCGCGCCACCCATATGGGCCGCCATTCCGCCACCACTGCGGACTGGATCGGCTTTCTCCCGCCGGGCAGCTCAGCGAGCGTCGATACCGCGAGATCACCGAAAATCGTCATGGCGATGGTACGCGGGATGGGGGTTGCCGTCATGACCAAGACGTGGGGACTTATCCCCTCGCGCGTCTTAGAGCGCAGGCTATCGCGTTGCTCGACGCCAAAGCGGTGCTGCTCGTCCACGATCACCAACCCCAAATCGAAGAACTCAACCGATTCTTGAATGATGGCATGCGTGCCGATGACGATATTCGCCTCACCCGAGACGATATCCAGGAGGGCCTGGCGCTTCTCGGCGGTCCGCATGGAGCCGGTTAAGAGCACAACCTTGACACCTTCTGGAACCGACGTGCCAATAGAGGCCGCGTGCTGGGAAGCCAAAACCTCGGTGGGAGCAAGCAGCGCCGCTTGGTTCCCGGCATCGATGGCCTGCAGCATGGCGCAGGTGGCGACCATCGTTTTTCCCGAGCCCACCTCGCCCTGCAACAGGCGCATCATGGGTAAGGAGCCAGACAGGTCATCGTCGATCTCAGTGATGACCCTGCGCTGGCCTTGCGTGAGCTCAAAGGGCAGGTGGGTCAATAACTCTTCGCGGAAGCCGCCCAAAATAGCGGGCATCGTCGGCGCCGTGTGCGCGTGCGCATCGCGTTGGCGCAGCGCCATGACCAAGCCAATGGAGAGCGCCTCGTTGTACTTGAGGCGCTGGATCGCGCGCTGTGGGCCAGCCGCGCCGGGCTCATGGATTTCGCGCACCGCTTGGTCCAGGCTGATAATCATCTGCTGATCTAAAGGTTCCCGGATGGTTGGGGTGTGCGAGAGCACGTAGTGGATGGCCCCCATGAGGTACCACGAGGTGATCTTTGCCGTGGCGGGGTATACCGGTATCCATTCCCTCTCGAGCAATAATTTATCGAGTCGGCCGAATTGGGATAGGTTGCGCAGGGATCCGGTTGCCTTCTGCGGCTTTTTCTTTCCCGTCGCTGGCGCCTGTTCGCGGTAGGCGGCGAGTTCCCCGTCTGGGCGCCCGAAGGCATCGATTTCTACGAAATCCGGCTGCTGTAGCTGGGGCTGTTGACGGAAGTATTTTAATTTCCCGCTCATCATCACCCGCTGCCCGCGGTGGAGCATGCGCAAGACGTACATGGCGTTAAAGAACGTGGCGATGATATGGCCATCGAGTTGGACGTTGATGATAGTCGTCTTGCCCGTATCGCGGGTTGTTATTCCCGTTACGGTTCCGGTGACGGTGACGATATCGCCCTCGGCGGCATCGCCAAGCCCCACGTCTTGATTATGGCGAATGTAATCGCGCGGATAGTGCGCTAAGAGTTCCCCGCAGGTCTTATATCCCAACGCTTTGGTGATCTTCGTGGCGTCTTTTTTATCCAGTACCTCGGTCAGAGGGCGGTCATCCTGCCAGCCAAGCATCGCTATTCCACCCCAATCTCGGTGGGAATATCCGGCACCTGCAAGGCCACCACATCGACGCCGAGCTCTGCCGCCAATTCTTCTTGCGAGATGTTAAGCGGGCTAATGACCGTGACCTGTTCCCCGCCCGCAGCAAGCAGCTGGCGGCACATCTGCGCGATGGCTAATTCAGATTCTTCTGCTGGGTGCGCCACCCGCATCGACTGCGCCGCATCACGCATGGATTCTACGACCGCGGCGGTATCCGCATTATCCGGCTCATAGACGGAGATGGCGGCTAGCCCCGCCGCAAGGGAAGAAATCTCCACGGTATGCGCTGCAGTTGCGTGTTCTTCTAGCCCGCTGGATAAAACGATGTCCTCGCCCGCCGCGTGGATGGTTTCTCCTGGTTCGACCACCGTAACCCCGGCGGACTGCACAAGCTCGGCCATGGGGCCGGCGGGCGCCGCAGCGTAGACGGTGCGCGTATGACCTTCGTCAGTGTTTTCTCGCTGAGCAGGGGCTTCCGGAAGGGCCTCTAGGCGCAGGTTGCTGACCGATCCAGCGGCAAAGGCGGTTTCGATGACCGCACCGGCCTGGGTGGAATGGATGTGGATGGAGGCGCTATCTTCGCCTGCCTGCGCGATGACCAAGCTCGTGCCCAAGGGAGCAATCTTCTCCTTCAGTACCGCGCTATCGCCTTCGAAAAAGAAGACCACCTCAAGTTCGGTGACTGTCTCCGGCATGGATTCGGGCGAGTGGCTGGTCGTGCCCTCGATTTCTGCAAGGAGGGTTTCTAAAAGGATGACCAGGCCGGCACCGCCAGCATCTACCACCCCAGCCGCGCGCAACTCTGGCAGCTGCGAGGGTGTTTCCGCTAGCGCTGTGCGGGCGGCGGAAATAGTATCCGCTACGACGCCGTGAAAACTGGAATTAGGTTGCCGCGCGGTGCTTTCCGCTGTTTCTGCGGCGCATCGCAGTACGGTAATAACCGTTCCTTCCACCGGTTCCGCAATCGCGCGGTCCACGAGCTCTACCGCATGCATAAGCGAAGCTGCAAAGATGGCGCCATCGATGGTGGAATCCACGGTGGCCTCCGCTACTCCGCGCAGGACCTGCGAGAGCACCATCCCGGAATTTCCCCGTGCCCCGCGCACGGCCCCCATGGCTAGCGCAGCCGCAATGTCGCCGTCGGCCTTTTCCACCTCGGCGACGGCGGCTTCCATGGTGTGCGCCATATTCGAGCCGGTATCTGAATCCGGCACTGGGAAGACGTTGAGCGCGTTAATTTCGGCGCGCCGATGGGAAAGCTCGCCTACAGCGCGGTGCGCCCAATTGCGCAATCCGTGAGCGTCCAGCGTGCTGGGATATGACATGCGCAATAGTTTACAAGTCCCACGCTATCTCCCGCGCGCCTTGGTCCCGCAAATGGGCGTTTGCCCGGGAAAATGGGCGGGAGCCAAAGAACCCGCGGCTGGCTGAAAGCGGCGAAGGGTGCGGGGAGGTAATGCAGGGAACATCGGGAAGGAAGCGCTCGCAGGATTGGGCATCGCGGCCCCATAAAATCGCGACCATCGGGGTGCGGTTGAGGGCGCGGATGGCGGCCTCGGTCACCTCTTCCCAGCCAATACGCCGGTGCGAACCCGCCTGGCCCGGTGCCACGGTCAGCACCCTGTTAAGGAGCAAGACTCCCTGGTCGGCCCAGGCGCTTAGATCGCCGTCCTCACGCCCGCGAACGCCCACATCGTCATACAGCTCGCGGTAAATATTGACCAGGGACCGCGGGGGTTTAACCCCCTGCTTGGTGGAAAAGGCCATCCCCATCGCGTGGCCCGGGGTGGGATAGGGGTCTTGGCCAACGATGAGCACGCGGACATCGTCAAGCGGCATCTGCAATGCCCTGCACACGTCTTCTGCCGGCGGCAGGTAATCCTGATTGTCCAGCGCCTGAGATATCCGTGGCCACTGCTGCTCCAGCACCGGCGCGAGGACCGGTTCCCACGAGGGATGGTAAGTCGGGTGCATATCTAAAATCCTGCCCACCCTTCTGCATAACGGGGTTGTTTACCATCCACTGTAACGCCGCTGCCGCGCGAGACGGTGCCAATTTCCCGGAACCCCGAAGGCGCCTGCTTTGCGGTGGTTCCAATTAAGGTATGGTCCTCGCCGCCGGCCAGGACCCACTGCCAAGGATCGCAATCGAGGACGGTGGCCGCGGCGTGCAGGAGTGGATCGGGCTGGATGGCATCGGCCTCCAAATCGATGTGGACCCCAGAGCGCTCCGCCATGGTTCCGCAGTCTTGAATCAGTCCATCGGAATTATCGGTCATGGCGGTGACCTCGGCGGCGCGGGCGATAACGCCGCGGCCGGGGCTGAGCCAGGGGGCGCAGTGGGCATCAATAAGTGGGTACAAATCCGCATGCTCTGCCGGCAGGTCGCGGCCAAAGCGCTGCAGCAAAGATAAGCCTGCCGCCGCGTGGCCAATCGCGCCATGGGCTACGACCTTCTGGCCCGCGCGCGCCGCATCAAGGGTCAACGCTGCCCGGCTACCGCCCAAAAAGCCGACGGCGGTGATGTTGATAACCAGCAGGTCCGATTTCGTAATATCTCCGCCCACCAGCTCGGCGTTGTAAAAAGAGCAATGCTCGGCGATGCCCTTAGCCACGCCCCTGACAAAACTCACCGGCGTATCACCCGGTGCGGCGATGGCTAAAAGGGCCGCCACTGGGCGCGCTCCCATGGCCTCGATATCGGCGAAGTTGCGCAGGATGGCCTTTTTGCCTATTTCGCGCGGGGTGGACCATTCCCGCAGGAAGTGCCGGCCATCTACCATCAGATCGGTAGACGCTACCGTGCGCGAATTGGGCGGTGCCGCGAAAAGTACCGCGGCATCATCCCCATTCAAGCTGCTGGGAGCGGCCGCTGTGATTTCTTGAATCACCGCCTGCTCCCCCACGTCCGCGAGAGTCTGACTTAAGTTCACCGGCATCCTTTCGATAAAATGAACCCCTATGACATCCCAATTTAACCGCACCGCGATCCTCATTTCACTTGGGTTGTCCATAGTGATGGTTCTAGCGGTCCTTTTCGGCGCGAAATACGTATTCACAAACACAGCCAAGGCCCCCGTGGCGGTTTCCCCGGTGGATTCCCAGGAGGCCGATTCGCAGGCGTGCACGGACTTTGTGCAGGCGCTTCCCGATGAAGCCATGGGTCAACCGCGCGCCGATATTGCAGAACCCGTCCCCGCCGGCGTTGCCGCTTGGGCCGCTAATTCCCAGGAAAAGGTGACGGCGCGCTGCGGTGTTGCCATGCCCGTCCAGTACACCGATTACTCCACGACGCAAGACGTCGACGGTGAGCAGTGGTTCAAGGTCAAGGATGCGACATCTGGTTCTAGCCTCTCTACCTGGTATTCGACCCAGCGCTTTCCCGTCGTGGCGGTAACGACCTTTAATGATGAAAAGCCGCAGGACCTCAATGAGGCCGTTGCCACCCTGGAGAAAAAGCCAGCCGAGACCCATCCAGCCCCGTTGCGCGATCTTAAGGCGGCAAAAAATGACCGCTGCGCCGCGGTAGAAAAGGCGCTACCGGATGAGATTGCGGATGGCTACCACCGCCGTGAGGTTGACGATAAAGACACCTACGTGTGGAGCTCTGAAGGGCACGAGGACATCGTCGCGCGCTGTGGCGTCGCCCAGCCGGAAAATTACGAGGCTGGCGTGCAGCTCCAGCAGGTCAACGATATTGCCTGGTTTGAGGATACGACCTTGGCCCAAGGCACGACCGCAGGAACCTGGTTTGCGCTCGGCCGCGAGAACTACTTGGCGCTGCACGCCCCGCAGGATTCCGCACAGGCAGCACTGGTAGCCCTAAGCGATATCACCGCGAAGCACGTCCCAGAAAGGTAAAGGAAGCCGCAGACCTACGCGGTCCGGGCCTCTGCGCGTGCGATGAGTACCTCAAGCAGCGTGGGGTACTCCACGCCAGAGGCCGCCAGCACCTGGGGGTACATGGAAATCGGGGTAAATCCCGGCAGGGTATTGACCTCATTGATGTACAGGCCTTCTTCAGTGACGAAGAAATCCACGCGGGAAAGGCCTGCGCAGTTGAGCGCTTTGAAGGCCCGAATCGCCATATCGCGCAATTGCGCCGTGAGTTCTTCTGGGAAAGGCGCGGGAATCTGGGCCGTGACCACGTTATCTAGGTATTTGGTCTCAAAGCCATAGAAGCCCTCATCGGAGTCATCGATGCCCTTGAGCAGCGCCGGCACCGAGGCAATAAGCTCGCCATCCGGGTATTGCAGGACGCCGACCTCTACCTCGCGGCCGACGATTTCTGGCTCGACCAAAATCTTGTCATCGTCTTCCAAGGCAATGCGCACTGCTTCTGGGAAATCCGCCCAGTCGCTTACCTTGGAGACTCCAATCGAGGAGCCCCCGCGGGCAGGCTTGACGAAGACCGGCAGGCCAAGGCGGTCTTTTTCTTCCGCGGTTAATTCCGTGCGGCCCTGCACAATGACCTCTGGTGCCACCGGCAGGCCCGCGGCGGATAAAATCTTTTTGGTAAATTCCTTGTCCATTCCCACCGAGGACGCTAATACGCCTGGGCCCACATAAGGGATTCCGGAGAGCTCGAAAAGCCCCTGCATGGTGCCGTCTTCACCATAAGACCCATGGAGAATGGGAAAGATAACGTCAACGTGGGCATACAGCGAACCGTCACTAATCGTGCGGATTTCACCCTTACGCGATGGATCCGCAGAAAGCGCCAATTCCGTGCCGCGCTTGACCTCAGGCATGACGCCATCGACGATTTCTAAGCCCTCGGTATCGCCCGGCGTCCACGTACCCTCGCGCGTAATGCCGATGGGCACCACCTCGAATTTTTCCGGATCAAGGTGCTTCATGATTGCGCCTGCGGATACGCAGGACACGGAGTGCTCGGTACTGCGGCCACCGTAAAGGACGGCCACGCGGGTCTTTTCAGTCATGGGCGATGATTTTACCTTTCTGCTACTCCGACTTCTTGGAGCGACCCATAAGGGCGATAATCATATCGTCTACAGCCATGCCCTGATGGCACACTCCGTAGACGGCTTCCGTTATTGGCATCTCTACCCCAGCCTGCTGGGCTAGGCGGAAGATGGAATCAGAGGAAAACACGCCCTCTGCTACCTGGCCATTGGTGGCCGCCTTCGCTTCTTCTAGGCTGCCGCCTTGACCGAGGCGGTAACCGAAGGTCCTATTACGCGAGAGCGTGGAGTTACACGTAGCCACCAAATCGCCCAACCCCGCCAAGCCGGAAAAGGTAAACGGCTCCGCGCCCAAGGCCGTGCCCAGGCGGGTAATCTCCGCTAAGCCGCGGGTAATCATCGTGGCCATAGTGTTATTGCCCAAGCCCTTGCCCGAGGCCATGCCGCAGGCCAAGGCGATGACGTTTTTGCAAGCACCACCGATCTCCGCGCCGATAACATCGGTATTTGTATAGGGCCGCAAGTAGGGCGCGGCGATGGCCGCCTGCACCGCCTTGGCACGCTCTTTGTCAGTGCAGGCGATGACCGTGGCCGTAACCTGCCCCTGCGCCACTTCTTTGGCTAGGTTGGGTCCAGATAGCACCGCCACGCGCTGCGGATCTACGTCGGCGGCATCCACGATGACTTCGCTCATGCGCTTGAGCGTGCTGGTTTCTACGCCCTTGGAAATGGAGACCAGCGTGGAATCCTCGGGCAATACGGGCGCCCAGCGCTCCACGTTGGCGCGCAAGGACTGGGATGGCACGCCGAAGACCACGATATCCGCGCCGGAAAGCACCTCTTCCTCATCGTGCGTGGCGCGCAGTGCCTCCGGAAGGTGGATATCCGGCAGGTAATCAGGGTTTGTATGCGTTTCGTTGATCGCTTCCGCCAATTCGGCCCGTCGCGCCCACAGGGTGACATCGTTTCCTGCGTCCGCAAATACCTTGGCCAAGGTGGTGCCCCAGGAACCGGCACCCATTACCGCTACTTTTACCATGGCTTCCTCCAAACGTTTTCCTATTAGTTCCACCTTAAGGCATTTATCGCTCTGGGCGTGGCAAGGATGCGGCAGGGATCTCCCCCGTGGAACAATGATTATGAGGTTAACGCCAATTTTTCAGTCACCGAAGAAAGGCACGAAAAGCTATGCCGAGCGCGAAGAAGATGCACGAGACCGATAAAGATAAAAAGTCCGAAAAATTCATTTCCGGCCGGCATCAAGAAATTCCGGTGGATCCTGCCAAAGAATTTCCCCGCACTACCCTTGCCGCCGGCGCTGTAGTCTGGCGCGGCGACCCCGCGAACCCTGAAATCGCGCTCATTCACCGCCCGCATTACGACGATTGGTCCCTGCCCAAGGGAAAGGTGGATCCAGGCGAATCCCTGCCCACCACCGCGGCGCGCGAAATTGAGGAAGAAACCGGCTTCCAAGTGCGCTTGGGCAAGTTGATTGGCAAGGTCACCTACCCCGTACAGGGGCGCACCAAGGTGGTCTATTACTGGGCGGCGTTCTACCTCAGCGGCACCTATACCCCTAATGATGAGACCGATGAGCTGCGTTGGGTGCCCATTGACCAAGCACAGCAGCTCTTGTCCTATGACGTGGACAACGACGTCGTCGCCAAGGCACAAAAGCGTCTGCAGCTCGCCCCCACAACGCGCGTCTTGTACGTCCGCCACGCCCACGCCCACGACCGCAAGAAGTGGGAGGGCGATGACAACCTGCGGCCTCTGGATAAGAAGGGGCGCCGCCAAGCAGAAATGCTCGTGCCCATGCTGGCGGCCTACCACCCCACCGCGATCTATTCCGCTCGCCCGCATCGGTGCCAGCAAACTGCTGCGCCGCTTGCCGATGAGCTGGGTAAAGACATTGCCATTAATAAGGACTTTGGCGACGAGGTGTGGGAAAAGAATCCGGCGGCTGCCAAGAAGGCTTTCCGTCGCGTCGTAAACGACGGCGGGGTGCCGGTCATTATTAGCCAGGGACAGACCATCCCCGGCATCATCGAGGACTTAGCCCCGCAATTCCTCAAGAAGCCACAGGAGGAATTGAAGTTTAAAAAGGCCTCGGTGTGGGTTTTGTCCTTCAACAATGGTGAATTAACCGGTGCTGATTGCCTTCCCAGCCCCCTGCCTGTGCGCTAAATAGCTCGGGCCGCGCGAGCCCCTAGCCCTTAGCCGCGCATGCCAAGGTTGCGGCGCACGAAGAGGGTGGGGGCTAAGGCCATGAGCCCCGGCAGCACGACAACACCCACCACGGTTGAGCCCAGCGCCATGTAGAGGATGATGAGCGCGATACCGACCAGCAAGGTGGTACCGATGTTCCTCTTTGCGATATCCGCGGAAAGCTTAAAGCAGTCACCCAAGCCTAGGTCTGGGCGCGCTGCCTTGACGGCTGGGACCCACCACCAGAAGAACAGGGCGAAAAGTCCGGGGATTATGAGCAAGACAAAGCCGATGCCGATGACCACGCTAGTGACGAGGTAGGCCAACATGATGCCGCCCATGCCTTTGAACGTGAAGAAATCCCCGAACATCAAATCCTGGCCATTGACCTGCTTATTAGCGGCTTGGTACCAGATTGCATTTGCCCACAGATAGACAATTAACAGGGCTATTACCGCGATGGCGAGTAATAGCACGCCCAGTACGCCGAGGGAACCGTCCAAGGCGGTTCCCTCGGTCGACGCCTCGATGGAAAGGGAGCCGCCGCCGGCGGCAAAGACTACGGCGATGATGAGGTATGCGACGAAAAGGACGACCATTTGCACTAGTGGGGCAAAAAGCCACTGCACCCAATTGCGACCGAAATAGCGGAAACTATCGCCAATAATGTTGACGGCATCGATGTCGCCTGGAGCGGTCGACTCACGAAAATATCCCGGCTGCCCACCTGAGTAGGGCTGTTGGGAGCGGTGATTGTATCCATCATGGTCGCGTGATCCGGAATAAGGCGAAGTCATACCACAGAGAATAATAGATAAACCCAGCTGCACGCTTGCGAAGTCAGTTTTGTTACTCGACCGTTACCCCACCACTGCCCCGGATCATGACGACGGTGGTGTGCGCCCCGGCAAAGCGTGGGGCGCACCTGCTGGATTAGTCCGCGTGAACCGCGGGCTTGAAGCTGGTGCGAGAGTTCTCGAAGCTCGTGATCGCCTCTTCATCGCGCAGCGTGATGCCAATGTCATCGAGGCCTTCCATCAGGCGCCAGCGCGTGTAGTCATCGATGTCGAATGAGTAGGTGTTTTCGCCAATCCGAAAGGTGCGCGCCTCCAGATAGACCGTGACTTGGGTTTCCCCGGCCTCCAACTGCTTCCAAATAAGCTCGATGTCTTCTTGTTCCATCAGCCCAGTAAGCAGACCAGACTTTCCCGAGTTACCTCGGAAGATATCCGCAAATCGGGAGGAGAATACTGCTTTGAAACCGTATTCGCGCAAGGCCCATACTGCGTGCTCTCGGGAGGAACCGGTGCCGAAGTCGCGGCCGGCAAAGAGTACGGAGCCGTCCTTAAACTGCTCTTGGTTAAGTACGAAGGTGGAATCAGAGCGCCAGTTGGAAAATAGCCCCTCCGCAAAGCCCGTGCGCTTGACCGATTTGAGGTAGCGCGCGGGGATGATTTGATCCGTATCCACGTTGGACGCCCGCAGCGGGACTCCCGTGCCGGTATGGGTGATAAATTTCTCCATTATTTCAACCTTTCTCGCGTGCTTATTTCAGGTCAGCCGGGCTGGACAGGTATCCGGTGACGGCGGTAGCGGCAGCAACCTGTGGGGAAACGAGGTGGGTTCGCCCGCCAGGGCCCTGCCGGCCTTCAAAGTTGCGGTTGGACGTGGATGCTGAGCGCTCCCCTGGTTTCAGCTGGTCGGGGTTCATGCCCAAACACATGGAGCATCCCGCCGTGCGCCACTCTGCGCCGAAGTCTTGGAAAATCCGGTCAAGGCCTTCCTTTTCCGCATCGGCCTTGACCACCGCGGAGGAAGGAACCACGATCATGCGCGTAGTGGAATCGATGGTGCGGCCCTTGACCACCTCAGCGGCGGCGCGCAGGTCCTCGATGCGCGCATTGGTGCACGATCCCACGAAGACGGTGTCGATCTTGATGTCGCGCAGTGGGGTGCCTGGTTGCAGGTCCATGTACTCCAAGGCCTTTTTCACGGTGGCCTTGGAATTGTCATCGCCGAAGTCTTCTGGGTCCGGTACGGTTTCGCCCAGCGGCAGGCCTTGGCCCGGGTTCGTTCCCCAGGTGACAAATGGGGTCAGGGATGATCCATCGATTTCTACGACGCGATCGAACTCGGCGCCATCGTCAGTAGGCAGCGTCTTCCAGTAATCCACCGCTTTATCCCAGTCGGCGCCCTTTGGGGCGAACTCACGGCCCTTGACGTACTCAAACGTCGTTTCATCGGGTGCGACCATACCGGCACGCGCACCGGCCTCAATGGACATATTGCAGATGGTCATGCGGGCTTCCATGGACATCTTGCGGATGGCTTCACCGCGGTATTCGATGATGAATCCTTGGCCACCGCCGGTGCCAATCTTGGCGATGATGGCCAGAATAAGGTCCTTTGCGGAGACGCCTTCCTGCAATTCGCCGGTGACTTCGATGGCCATCGTCTTAAAGGGCTTCAAAGAAAGCGTCTGGGTGGCCATGACGTGCTCTACCTCTGAGGTACCAATGCCCATGGCGATGGAGCCGAATGCACCGTGGGTCGAGGTATGCGAATCGCCGCATACAATAGTCATGCCGGGCTGGGTAATGCCCAACTGTGGGCCAACGGTGTGCACGATGCCTTGTTGCTCATCACCCATTGAGTGCAACCGCACGCCAAATTCTTCGCAGTTCTTGCGCAGGGTAGAAACCTGGGTGCGCGATACCTCGTCTTTAATCTCTAAGAGGTTGCCGGATTTAATACCCTCCGTCGGCACGTTGTGGTCCTCGGTGGCCAGGTGCAGTTCCGGGTGCCGCATTGTGCGACCTTGCAGGCGCAGCCCATCGAAGGCCTGCGGGCTGGTAACTTCGTGCAAAAGTTGAAAGTCAATATAGATAAGGTCTGGTGCGCCCGCGTCGCCCTGCTGGACAACGTGGTCACGCCATACTTTTTCTGCCAAGGTCAGCTTCTGGTTCATAAACATCACTCCACACTTGAAATCTCATAATTTGGGACGTAGATTTCATTATATGGGAGAGTATAGCGCAGTTTCCGGCATTAAGGTACTAGATCGTGCAATGGCCATCATGATGGCCGCCGCAAACAACCCATCGACCCTTAATGAGTTATGTGAAACCACGGGACTACCTCGGGCAACGACACACAGGCTAGCCACTGCGTTAGAAGCGCACCGCATCCTCGTACGCACCCCTGAAGGAAAGTGGAAAGCCGGTCCTGCGCTCCCCGGCAACCGCGACCACATTTTAGAAGTCGCAGGCCCCATCATGGACCAACTCCTCGACCGCACCGGTGAGTCCATTCAGCTCTATGAATTCACGGGAACCACCCGCACCTGCATCGCCACCCGCGAGCCCACGTCAGGGCTACACAACGTGGTCCCAGTAGGCCGCCAGCTGCCGCTGACCTCCGGTTCTGCAGCCCGCATCATCGCAGGCTACGTAGACTTCCCCCTTGACGCCGCACAATTCAGTGCCGCCGATGTAGAAACCGCCCGCCGCCAGGGCTATGCAGAATCCATCGAAGAGCGCGAGGCCGGCTTGGCTTCCATTTCCGCTCCCGTCTTTGATTCTTCCGGCGTTTTCCGCGCAGCACTGTCTATCTCCGGTTCCGCTGAGCGCTTCCGCCCCTCGCCCGCCAAGAAGTACGCCCGCCTGCTAACCTCCGCCGCCCAAGAGCTTTCAGAGCTTCTCTAGCCTCACCAACGCCCTGGACCTCCCACCGGCCCAGGGCGTTGCTGCGTTTTACCTCCACATACCCCACCCCGCCGTAGCCTATTGAAAAAATATCGAAAATCTCCCGCACGCTATTGAAACCGAACTGAAAACATGATTTAATGAAAACAGAGTGAAAACGAGAAGGACACTCCTTGACCCCAAAGGCAAAGAAAGGATTCATGATTATGACTCACGCTACCCACACTGAACACGAGCACACCCACGGCGAAGGCTGCGGCCACGTTGCTTTCCCGCACGAGGATCACACCGACTTCGTGCACGATGGTCACATCCACCGCGAGCACGAGGGCCACTGGGACGAGTGCGAGACCAACGAGCACATTGAGGCTGAACCTCACAGCGACCACACCCATGGTGAGGGCTGCGGCCACGTTGCTGTCCCTCACGGCGACCACGTTGACTACATCCACGACGGTCACCGCCACGCCGCTCACGGCGATCACTACGACGAGCACTAAGCTGCGCCGGCACGCGCCCTGCAGCACCCTAGCGCCGCGATGTTCCACCGCTTTGATGCATGGAGTATCGCGGCGTTTTTCTGCGCATTAGCCCAGCGTGAATTAACCTTTTATTAACCCTAGCCACAATTGCGTACGTCGCACGGTGGCCAAGAGGCAATCAAGCTGTCAATTTCGCCGAATCTGCCTGCTTGACTATTAGTTAACACCGTTTCGGTGCTACGGTCTTTCGAGTGATTACTAGTTGGAAGCTTTTTCTCCAAGACTTCGTCCGCCTGTGGCGGACGCCGCAAGTCTGGGTGATTCTCATCGGTTTGATGATTACCCCTGCCTTATATTCTTGGGTCAATGTCTCCGGTTTCTGGGACCCCTATGGCAATACCGAACACCTCAAGGTAGCCGTGGTGAACGAGGACAAGGGTGCCTCGTCAGATCTCACCGGCGATATTGACGTCGGCGGGCAGATGATGGAAAAGCTGCACAACAATGACAGGCTCGGCTGGCAGTTTATGGACCGCGGCGAAGCTGAACACGCCGTAAAATCCGGCGACGTTTTTGCATCCATCATCGTGCCGGAGGATTTTTCTTCCGACTTTGTCAGCCTGTTCCAAGGCACCTATTCTCAGCCCACCTTGGAGTATCAGGTCAATGAAAAAATCAATGCCATTGCCCCCAAGGTCACTGACTCTGGTTCTTCTACCCTAGAAACCACGATTAGCGCGACCTTTAATGAAAACGTCGCGAAATCGGTTTCCACCGAGTTGAGAAACTCCGGCGGCGACCTCAGCGATAGGATCAATAGAACCGCGGGTGATACCGCGAATTCTTTCTCAGAGACCGCCGATACCGTGGCCAATTCGCGCAATTCCTTGGCGGATGTCAACACCACTATCGACGATGCTCGACCCACCATCGCACAGGCTCGTCAGTCCCTCGGCTCTGTGCAGGCCACGATTGATGACGCGCAGCAGGCCTTAAACCAGGTCACCTCCTTGACCGACGAGGTGCAAAAGGAAGTTACTTCCTTCGCCGACGATGCCACTGCCGCTTATATCCAAGGCACGACTGCGCTTGCCGATGGCACCGCAAACGCCAATGCCAATATCGGTTCTGTCACCGGGCGGTTAAACGGCGCTCTCAACCGCGTCGATGCCGCGACAGACGGCGCCCAAGGCATCCTCGGTCAGGCTGATAAAGCCATCGACCAATTAGCCGGAGTCGCTTCCCTGCCAGCCCTTCCCCCAGAGGTATCGCAGCAGATCAACCAGTCGGTTTCTGATCTGCGTGACCGCAACGATCAAAACCGCGCGGTGCTAGGAGAGCTGGATTCCCTTAATAGCGATACTAATGCCACCCTTGATTCGCTGAATAAGACCTCGGAATTGCTCAATTCCATGGCATCCCAGGCCCGCGATGATTCCCACGGACTGCGCGATGACGTGGCCAACGGCTTACCTAAGCTCAATTCTGCGCTGTCTAATGTCTCCGCTACCGCTGGGCGGCTATCTGCCTCGCTCAACAGCCAAAAGGCTCTGGTTGGGCAAACGGACGGGCTTCTCGGGGGCGTCGACGAGCAGTTGACCCACGCCCAAGAAGTGGTAAAGCGCTTCTCGGTTGATCTGGATCGCGTTGAAGAAGGGCTTCGTTCCGCGCGCACCGATGTTATTGCCTTGAGCAACACGGCCAATAACAATACCGTGCTGAAGTCCGTCAACGGTCTTGATACGGACCACGTGTCTTCATTCCTTTCCTCGCCCGCAGAGATGGAAAGCCATGCAGTCTTCCCCGTCGCGCACTACGGCTCCGGCATGTCCTCGCTGTTTATCAACCTCACGCTGTGGATCGGTGCCTTTATGCTCCTAATCATTTTCCGTGCCGAGGTTGACCCACAGGGCCGCCGGGATCTGACCATCAATAAGGCGTACTTCTCGCGCTTCTTGCTCCTCGGCTTTTTCGCCATTGCCCAAGCGCTTATTGTTTCCATCGGTAACTTAGTCATCGGCGTTGAGCACGTCAGCGCCACCGCTTATATCCTTACCTCTGTATTTATCAGCCTGTGCTACCTCAGCATTACCTATGGCCTCGTCTCGACATTCGGTCACGTGGGCCGCGGCATAGCGGTGGTCTTGGCCTTTATTCAGATTCCCGGCGCATCAGGCCTGTACCCCATCGAAATGACGCCGGACTTCTTCCGCGCCGTCCACCCCTTCTTGCCCTTTACCTACGGCATCGATGCCATGCGCGAGACGGTAGGCGGGTTCTACGGCACCCATTACATCCGCGATATCGCCGCGCTGACCGGCATGGCAGTTGTCGCCTACCTCATGGGCACCTTCTTAAGGCGCGGGCTGTCCAACGTCACCATGCTGGTCAATGACGAGCTGGCCAAGGGCGGGCTCGTTATCAACGAGCAGGTCCACCTGATCGGCAGCCGCTACCGTTTTACCGACCTCCTGTATGCTTCCGCGGACCGCGAGGGATACCAAAAGAGCTTGGATACCAAGTGGATGACCGCCCGGAAGAATTATTCTCAGCTAATGAAGCTCACGATCGCCATCGGGATAGCCTTGGTGCTCGCACTCGTGATTTGCTCCCGGTTCATGCCGGAACAGAAAGCGATTCTTTTCGGCATTGCGTGCCTTGTGGCGCTGATTGCGGTCGCGGTCATTTGCTCGCTGGAATACGTGAAACAAAGCATCGCGCACGATAACCGCTTGGCGGATCTCAGCGATGAAGAAATTCAGCAGCACCTAGAACATCAACGCCAAAACCCCAATCAGTATCGGCTAGAAGATGTCCAGTCGGATAAACACCCCGAAATATCTTCTACCCCACAATCGCAGGGCGATACCACAGATAAGCCCGCCGACGACGGCGAAGAAACCGGAAAGGGAGATAAGTCATGAGCAATATTCTGACCATTCTCCGCGATGACCTCAAGGCCATCCGTGGCAACGTAATGACCGCCGTCATCATTTTCGGCCTCGCCATTATCCCGCTGCTTTTTACCACTTTTAACGTGCTGGCCAGCTGGGACCCTTTTGCCAATACCAAACAGCTCAAAATCGCCGTCGCCAGTGAGGACGAGGGCCACCAAAGCGACCTAGCTTCGCTCAAGCTTAACTTGGGAGATGAGGTTTTATCCCAGCTCAGCCGCAACGACGAAATCAATTGGGTTCTTACCAATAGCGATGATGCCGTAGAGGGCACCAAGTCCGGTGAGTACTACGCAGGCATCGTCTTGCCCAAGGATTTCAGCTCAAACCTCCTCACTTTCTACGTGGAAGGCACCGAGCCAAGCAAACTTAATCTCTATACCAATGAGAAGAAGAACGCGCTGTCGACCACGATTACCCAACGCAGCGCTACCGGTGTGATCGAGAAGATCGACGAGTCCTTTACCCGCGTTGTGTCCAATGTGGGTCTTGGCGTCATTTCCTCGTTGGACCAGTACCTTGATGAGGGCGATACCCAGGCCGCGCTCAACAACGTGCACAACCGAGTCAATACCGTACAGTCGCGCCTCGATGCAGCCTCTGGCACGGTCATGGCGCTGAGTAACCTGGTAGATTCCACCATTCCGCTCACCCAGGCGGCCAATAACATCCTGAATGAAGCGGGAAACCAGGCCTCCAGTACCACCAATGACAACGGCGAATCACCCATCGATATCTTAAAGTCCACGCTGGATGAGTCCACTGGTTCCTTGGATGCGTCCCTTGCCGCGACGACGCAGAGCTACGAGGTCCTATCCTCACAAATCGAGGAATTGCTGAACAATGCCAGCGCCACCTCCGCGCAGACCGCCCAAACCTTCCGCACTGCCGCGGACCGCGTGGGACAGCAGACCGCAGCCTTCCAAGGCGTGAAGGACAGCATCCAGAAAGAAGCCGATAAGGTCGATCTCCCAGGCCCGGTAGCGGCAGGCTATGCGGCCATGATGGGGCAGCTGGATGCCAGCATCGCCCAGAGCAATGCGCTGCACGATTCCTTGACCTCTACGGCCGATAACATCGAAAACGGCAGGAATTCCCAAGAGTCCAAGCAGCAAACGCAAGCTGCGATTGCCAGCGCCAAGCAGGCCGTCGAAAACGCCCGCAACTCCTATAACTCTAATCTGAAGCCACAGCTAGCGGCTCTGGGAGATAGTGTGGGTACGGTTGCCAACGATGTTGATGCGGTCAAACGCGATATCGCAGGCATCCGAAATACCATCTCTAATGACAACGATGCCCTCGTGCGGGTGCGCGATCTAACCGCAAGCCTATCCGGTACATTGCAGCAGCAGGCGAGCCGCTTTGGCGAGCTCAGCCAAAAGATCGATGAGATCCGCGACGGCGGTGACCTCAGCCAGCTCGCCGGTCTCATTGGCGATGATCCCGAGCTACTGGCCTCCCGAATCGCTTCGCCGGTCAACGTGGACCGCCAGCCCATCTACGATGTTGCTGCATTCGGTGTTGGTATGACGCCGTTCTACCTCACGCTTTCACTGTGGGTAGGTGCCCTGCTTGCCTGCGTGCTGGTGCACACCAACGCCGAACGCAAGTACTTGAAGAAGAACGAAGGCCTCGACAAGAAGGATCACTTCACCAGGAACCAAGTCTTCCTGGGCCGCTTCCTTACCTTTGGGCTCATCGGCATCGCTCAAGCCACCCTCGTCGTCCTCAGCCTGATTTTCTTCGTGGAGATCGAGCCCGAGCACCCATTCATGATGCTCTTTGCCTCGTGGATAATCTCACTGGTGTTTATGTTGATAATATATTCACTGGTTATCACATTCGATAGCGCGGGCAAGGCCCTCGCGGTTCTGCTTTTGGTCATCCAAGTCTCCGGTTCCGGCGGCGCCTATCCCCTGCCGCTTCTTCCAGAGTGGTTCCAAAATGTCAGCCCGTGGCTGCCGGCCACCTACGGCATCGACGCGTTCCGCAGCGCCATCGCCGGCATTTACGAGGCCGACATCCTCCGTGAGCTCGGCATGCTCCTTCTCTTCGCCATCCCGGCACTCATCCTCGGTCTGTTCTTGCGTCCCGCCATGGATAACTACCACAAGCGCCTCCAGAAGGCGATTAAGAAGACGAAGGTCATGGCATAGCCTTCCACCTACATTCAACGCCCAGTGCAGCCTGAGAGGCTCGCTGGGCGTTCTTTTTGCAGTGGCGGACCCATCCCCTCCCTTGGCGCTCACGGGCGCTGACCCGGCCCCAATTCCCGCTGACCCGGTGAGTGCGAAGGGATGGCTGCGGCTACAGCAGGCGCTTTCCGATGCCTTCTCGCCCACCGCACTCTCTCCAACGCAATGCTCCATGTGGCGCAGCGAGAGCCGTTTAAGCGCCGCTTAATCTACTTCTCAAGCCCTGGGAAACGCAGAAAGAAAATGGCAAAACAAAAGGCTGCGAGCGGTGGCGCTCGCAGCCTTTAAATTGTACCCCGTACGGGATTTGAACCCGTGTTACCGGCGTGAGAGGCCGGCGTCCTAGGCCGCTAGACGAACGGGGCTCGGTCGCGCGTAGCACGCAAATCAAAAGCGATGCTGCTTAAAGCTTGCTTGCTGCGGACTCGTTAAACAGTAAACGATGGGTAAACACATTACAAATCAGCAGATAGTAAGGGAATTCGTGCCAATAGATCCCCCGGGTTAAGACCCACTTAACCCCCGTTTAGACCGCAAGCGCACATACGAAAAATTGGCTTAAGGGACATTTTGTGTGGGATTTGAGGTGTCGATTCATTCCTTGAGCTGGGGCAAGGTGCGGATATTGAATTGGAATCAGTTCCAACCTGAGGTTTAGCCCTCAAATACGCCGGTCATTGCCCACCTGTGGTATTTGAACCTGCTACGGCAATTCTTATGACAGGTCGTAGGAATCGCCCAGCATGCGCGATCTGCGGAACAAGCATGCACAAGAACGGCACAACAACAGCAGGAACCCCACGCTGGCGTTGCCCCAACTGCAACGCTTCACAAACCGGCACCAGGGCCAACACCGCCAATATCCAGCACTTCAAAGTCTTTTTAGACTGGGTCCTTACCGGCGAACCAGCAGAACGCATAGCACACCGCCTTCACGTCACCCGACGCACACTCACCCGGTGGTTTACCTTCTTCTGGTTCATCGTGGTGCCCTCACATACCGACAAGTTCCGCGTCTACGACCAGTTGTTTATCGACGGCACCTACTTTCACAACAAATGCCTGCTTGTTGCGTGCACCGCCGAACACCCCGTGGCCTGGCTATGGTGCACCGGGGAATCAAAATACAACTACGCCAGACTCCTGGACATGCTCGCACCACCGCTGATCGTCACGATCGATGGCTCTGGCGGTGCCCGCGCAGTCATTAAAAAGCACTGGCCAGATACTAAAATCCAGCGATGTCTCGTTCATGTTCAGCGCAATATCCTCACCGACATCTCACGTCATCCCCGCTATCCAGCGCATAAAGCACTGCGCACGTTCGCGTATCAGCTCACACATATCGAAACTCAGGATGAAGCACGCGAGTTCATCACCAGAGTCCACAAGGCCAGCGTGACATTCGGCCCCTGGTTGAAAGAGAAAACATACCGCAGCCAGGTAAAAGCCGCAGATATACCGCGGTGGGTCAAGCCGAGTCAAAAATTCTGGTTCACGCACCGTGGCGCTAGGCGAAGCTTCAACAGGCTCAATGAACTTATCAACGACGGAACGCTATTTACCTACCTGAATCCGCCTGAAGGCGTGACCTGCGACGTGAAGTCCACAACGAACCTGCTTGAAGGCGGAATCAACAAGCAGCTCAAAGACCTTGCCAGAGCCCATCGTGGAACCTTCGATGAGCATCAACGCATCATCATGGATTGGTGGCTCTATGTCCGCACGGAAAACCCAGTGCCGCCGCTACAGCTAGCTCTTGAGCAAGATTTCGGACGCAAAGGCGAAGAGAAGGCACAGGCGGCCTGGGCCGAAGAAGAAATCAAGCGCCGAGGCCATGCTGATGGTCGACCAGCCGCCTATGACACGGGAATCGATTCCGAATGGAATCCCAGCCTTGGAGTGCGCAAAGGCTGGGCTGGACGCGGATAAATCCCACACAAAATGTCTCTTACCACGACACGCCACAGATCCCACACATTTTGTCCCTTAAGCCAAAATTCCTCCAACCACTGTGGCTGGAGGAATCTTTTTATTTGTACCCCGTACGGGATTCGAACCCGTGTTACCGGCGTGAGAGGCCGGCGTCCTAGGCCTCTAGACGAACGGGGCATAGAACTAGTGAGCCTGCTTCAAAAAAGCGTTTTCACTGCTGGCCTACCAGGACTCGAACCTAGAATGGCGGTACCAGAAACCGCTGTGTTGCCAATTACACCATAGGCCATTTGCTCACTCGCTTGGAATCGCATCCTTATCGGCTGCGCTCCCTTGCTCGCTGCAACGTGTTATAACTATAATCATCGTTTCCCAATGCGCCAAATCGCCAGCGCAACTGGAATTTTTAGGCGTTTTTCTTGAGCTAAAATAAAGCGGCGGATGACATCTGTGTAGTTCGATGTTCATCCGCCGCTTTAACGGGCTGCGCCCTCCACACTTCTGGTGGTGCCGATTTACTCCGCAGCTGGAACGTACGGAGTTACCTCGCGGGCAGCACGCAGGCGCGCCAAGGTGGACTCCTTACCCAGAAGCTCCATGGACTCAAAGAGCGGCGGCGACACCTGGGCGCCGGAAATGGCTACGCGCAGCGCGCCGTAGGCCTTGCGCGGCTTTAACTCTAGATCTTCAATGAGCGCCTTGGAGAGCGCGGCTTCAATAGCGTCGGTCTTCCACTCCTCTACCGCTTCAAGGGTGTCAATGCCCACCTCGAGCGGCTGGACGGCGTCGTCTTTCAGGTTCTTCTTGGCCGCCTTTTCATCCAAGGTGAGCTCAGCATCGGGGGTGATAAGGAAGCTGAGTAGCCCATAGGCATCGGCAAGCGTCTTAATGCGCGTTTGCACTAAGTCTGCGGCGAAGGCGAATTTCTCGCCATCATAATCGGCCGGGAAATCCGTGTACTCCGTCAGGTAATTGCGCAGGCGGAAGGCAAACTCTTGGGGCTCGAGCAGGCGAATGTGATCGGCATTGATGGCCTCGAGCTTCTTCTGGTCAAAGCGCGCGGGGTTGCCCAGAACATCGTTGACATCGAAGTTCTCAATCAGCTCGTCCATGCTGAAGATGTCCTGATCTGCAGACAGGGACCAACCCAACAGCGACAGGTAGTTGAGCATACCCTCCGGGATGATGCCGTTATCGCGGTGGTTGAAGAGGTTGGACTGCGGGTCGCGCTTGGACAGCTTCTTCTTCCCCTCACCCATCACGAAGGGAAGGTGGCCAAACTCCGGGGTAAATTCCGCGATGCCGATTTCCTTCAGCACGTCATACATGGCCAGCTGGCGCGGGGTGGACGAGAGCAGATCCTCACCGCGCAGCACGTGGGTAATGCGCATCAACGCGTCATCGACCGGGTTGACCAGGGTGTACAGCGGGGCGCCGTTGGAGCGCGCCACCACATAGTCAGGCTGCGTTTCGGATTTGAAGGACATCTCGCCGCGCACGAGGTCAGTCCAGGCCCAATCCTTGTCCGGCATGCGCAGGCGCCATACGGGCTTGCGACCTTCAGCCTCAAAAGCATCAATCTGTTCCTGCGTCAGGTCGCGGTCGTAGTTGTCATAGCCCAACTTGGGGTCGCGCCCTGCGGCCTTGTGCCGCTCTTCTACCTCCTCAGCGGTGGAGTAGGCGGGGTAGACATGTCCGGCATCGATAAGCTTATTGAGCACATCCTTATAAATGTCCATGCGCTGGGACTGCCGGTACGGTTCATGCGGGCCACCCACGTTGACACCTTCATCCCAGCCCAATCCGAGCCAGGTCAAGGAGTCAATGATGGCCTGATAGGACTCTTCCGAGTCACGGGCAGCATCGGTATCTTCGATACGGAATATCAACTTTCCGCCTGTGTGGCGGGCATAGGCCCAGTTAAACAGGGCCGTGCGCACCATGCCAACGTGCGGGGTACCGGTGGGAGAAGGGCAAAATCTAACGCGAACTTCAGTCATGGCCACCATCGTAGTGGAGTCACAGGACACAGTCCGCACCAGCCCAAACCAGCGCCTCACCCTACCACCCAAAAGTGCGCCCCCATGTACTTTATTACACGCAAAAAGGGGTAGATGATAACGGGTTTCATTATAAACACACAGGTAAACGGGAACAGTTTCCAAAAGATTATCCAGTATTGGGAATCATTTTCTATAGTTTCGAGGTGAACTACTGACAACTGCAGAAAGGTAACGCGCTGGTGGCTTCTCCTCGTATTCGCTTCATGGCCGCATTCAGCACGATCGCGCTGATTGCCCCGGCTACCGCCTACGCCGGCCCCGACGATGGCAAACACATCGCAACCCAAACCCACGTCGATTCCCCCAAGAGCTTTTGGGAAGGAGACAACTTCCTACTGCGATCCGAATTTTCCGGCCAAACTCCGCTTATCGATGACACCGTTGCCTGGATAGGCAAAGGCTATAACCGCGAAGACGAGGACGGTAAGCGCCGCCAGAACTTTATGTATTCCCTGCCAGAAAACGGCACGCAGGACTACATCGGTCCTACAGGCACCACCTACTACACGGCCCCGTACCAAGCCTCCGCCAATCAAGAACCCATCTGGATCGGTTTCGGCGCAGACACTGGGCTTCCCGTGAAAGATTTCCGCGATAACATCGCCTTCCTCGACCTCTTAAGCGTGGATGGCCCAGGCGACGTGGAGCTTTTTACCAACAAGGACGATAAAGACGGCGCCGAGCTCCATCGCATGCTGGGCTCCTTCCAAGACTCACCGCACTCTACATACCTCAATGCCGGTACCCATACCCATAACGCCACTCTCTTTACCAAGCCCGGCCGTTATCGATTGACCTATCGCACCACCGCTCGCACGGCGGATGGGCAGCTCGTGGCTAGTGAGCCGCAAACCACCAGCTACCAAGTGGGCGGGCAAAAGCCAAAGGATGACAAGACCCCAAGCCTCAAGGAACGCTTCGATAGCTCCTCCTCCGGCGATGCCGCCGCTGCTGGTTACAGCCTGAGCATGGACAAAAAGCAGAACCCGGAAAAGGACGGTGACGATAAGCTCACCACCATTTCCTTCGATGCGGAAAATAAGGCATCCGGCACGCTTACGCTGCTTATCGATGGCTACTTCCTCACCGATCTGCCTGTCGCCGACGGCCACGCCGAGTGGGATGAGTACATGGGCCCAGACTCGTCTAATATCCAGGCGGTATTTACCCCAGAAGGCGATGCGCCGCGCTGGATCTCGCAGCAGGTGGAATTTACCCCAGGCTCTTCTGTCCACACCGACTCTTCTGATGCCGCAGAGGCATGGGAAGAAGCCGAAAATCCGCGCCAGCTGGCCCCCACCGAAGAGGTAACGCTGCAAGAAACCGGCTATACGGTGCGGATGCGCAAACAGGGCGAAGAAGGAACCAAAATCATCATCGACATGGAGGACAATAACTTCAGCGGCGTGATGACTGGTGGTCTCTATGACGACAAGAACGACGCGGAACCCACGGCACCAGTGGAAGCCCCAATTACCAACGGGCACGGAGAGGCAACTTTTACCAATGGCGAACTCTTTAAGAACACGATTGCCAAAGTAAACGTCTTCCCTCACTCCACTGTCAAGGCAGGACATGGCAGCACGGTGCTAGCTGAGCCCTTTGAATTCGGCGAAAACTACGAAGCGACAGGCGAGCTTTCTACCAGCGCGGATGACAACGCCGCTACCCCAGGCGAAAAACCTGGGTCCGGCGATTCACCCGCACCCGGCGATACGCCTGCACCATCTCAACCGTCACAGGACGAGGAAGCTCAGCGCTGCAGCGAAAAGCAGGTACTTGACCGCGGGCACGTCGATATCAAGGCACTGCCTACTGACGATGGTTTCCGCACCGTCCTACGCGATGACACAGGACAAATTGATAAGAACTCGGTAGACCGCTCGTTGGATGACGTCGTACTTGGCGTGCACAAAAACGCGCTTACTCCCCGCTCCCGACAGCTGGGTGATAAGGAGTTCGATTTCCTTGGCAACATCGGTGACCGTTTCTACCACCTGCCGCAGACGCAGAACCAAGCCATCATCTGGCCGGGGTATAACACCGAAAAATTGGATTACTCCAAGATGAAAGATGGCCAAGTCAATTTGAACCTCAAGCCCAAGCACACGCCAGAGGGCGCTGAGTGGGGCGTATATATCGATAAAACCAGGGGCGTTGGATATGACATCCTTGCCAATTCCGCCGAAGACGATCACACGATCGAGACCACCTTCGCATCGCATAGGCATACCCACTGGGCTTTTACTAAGCCGGGCATCTACACGTTTGAGGCAACCTATACGGCAACTACTACCGACGGCAAAGAACTTGCATCCAAGCCACAGACGTTGACCTTTGCCATTGGTGATGACGCGGTGAAGTCCTGTTCTACGGCTGCGCCATCCGATGCCCCATCGGAAAAGCCTTCCGAGACGCCGTCCGAAAAGCCTTCGGACTCGGCAAAGCCATCTAAGCCCTCGAAACCGTCTAAGCCTTCGAAGCCGTCCGAGCCATCTAAGCCGTCTACTCCTGCGGGGCCATCGTTTAATCCTTGGGCTCTGGTCTTGCCTGCGGTTCTTGGCATCACCTTCAAGGCCTTCTACAACTTCTTCCGCGACAACCAAGATCTCATTCGTGAGCGCTTTGGCTGGCGCATCTAACTACTAATCCACAGCTAATGGGAACCCCAGCCCAAACGCTCTAAAGGAATAACAACCATGGATACCAACACCATTTCACGCACCAGAGCTCACCGGCCTGGCAGCCGCATCATCGCGGCGGTAATTACCGCCCTCATCGCGTTTTTCGTTCCGGTCACACCGGCCTTGGCCTTCGATGAGGTCTTTGATTCCGGACATATCGACGCGTTCTACGTCACGGCACCTGATGGCCAGCTACACCTATCCATGCAGGAAGATGTCACCGGCTCGCACGTCCAGCGCCCTGGCGATGACGTGCTGCTCCAGGTCGTGGAATCGGCATGGTCCGATGCCACCGAGGCCGTTCCCGAGATTGGAGAATCGACCTACTTCCTGCCCCAAACCCAAGACCCAAATATCATCTGGCCGGGCTGGGATACTCAGCCGGCACGCGATGGCGGATTCACCAGCGTTGACTTCGAATTCACCAATATCTCTGGGCCGGGCTCAGTCTATGTTTTTGAAACCTCTGGGTTCGGCAACGTCGGTGCCGTGACCAATTCCGGTTCGATGGAGCTGACCAGCGGCGAGGTTATTAACCAGCCGAGTCCTGCACACCGGCACGTCAACTGGGCCTTTAGTGAGGCAGGTACCTATGAGATGACTGTTCAGGCCTCCTCTAATGGCCAAACCAGTAACGCAGTGACCTATACCTGGCAGGTAGGCGAAGGCGGAGAGACAGTCTCCGGTCACCGTTCTGCGGGCGGTTCTGGCGAGGCAGATAACTCCGGCAATGACGCTGGACACAGCAATTCCGAGGGTGGCCAAGGCGGCAACGCTGCAAGCGGCGGACAGTCCACGGATCCAGAGTGCCGTCCGGGTATTATCCCGCAGATTAAAGACGATACGGTCTCGCCGCCGCAGTGGCGCGATGCCGATGGCGCAACTTTTTACCTCTCCGATAATTCCAGCGTCGAGCTGCCAGAAGATGTTGGACCTGTTTCGGCCGGCCAAGCCTGGATGATTGGTTCTACGCAGGTCGATGGCGTGCCGTGGCTCGGTGCGAATACCCAGAGCCCCTCCATGCGCGAACACATTCCAGGTGATGTTACTTGGGAGCTCGTCGATATGAAGGGCCCTGGTGCCATGATGGTCTACAGCCAGGGTGGCCTGGGCAAAATCGTCGGCGATGAATGGTTCCGCGGCGCGAACGGCGCTGTGGAAGGCAGCTACAATATCGCCCCCAATACCCACGTGCACCCTAACTGGGTCTTCGAAAAGCAGGGCACCTATGACGTGACGATCCGCCAGGTGGCCCAGACCTCTGCCGGCAAGCAAGTAGCAGGCCAAGCAACGCTGCACTTTGTCGTCGGCGGTGGCAGGCCAGATGGCTCCTTCGATAATGGCCACTTCGACCTGGGCGCGGAAGTGAACCCGGATGGCGGCGACTGTGGTGTTGGCGCCGCAGCCGGCGCGGGCTCTAATGGTTCCGGTGCTGGCCAGGATGGCGCTGGCGGTTCCGGTGCGAATACGTCCGGTAAGGGCAGCAACGCGGCTCTTGCCAATACTGGGACCCCCACCATGCCTCTCGGAATCGGTGTGCTCGGCCTGGGCATGCTGTTCCTTGGCCTGGGTATTGCACGACTCGCTGTCGCGAGGGCAAAGAATTAATGCCAGTGCCCCACTACCGTTTCGTACCGCGCGGGCTGCAGGCCGTAGGGGCGCTCTGTAGCGTCTCCCTCCTCGCGGCAGGCTGCACGACCTCGGCAGCGGTGGATACCTCTGATCGCTTCAGCGTGGTTGCGACGACGCCGATTCTGGCGGATATGGCCCGCCACGTCGCAGGCGAGGATGCCTCGGTCACCGGCCTTATCCCAAGCGGAAAGGACCCGCACACCTTTGAGCCGACGCTGCGCACGGTGCGCAACGTGGCCAATGCGGATCTTGCCTTGAGCAATGGATACCTCTTGGAACCGCAGTCCCTGATAGATACCTTGCACGAGTCCACGGATGCGCCCGTGGTAGAGGTCGCTGACTCCGCCTCCACCCGCGGCGCTACCCTCGTGCCGCTGGTAGAAGATGTCTCCCTGGATGCCATCTGGTTGGGCCTGCGCATTAGCGGTGCCGAGCAGCGCAACTCCGGCGTGGATTTCCGCATGGTCTCTGCCGAGGGGCCAGGCGATGTCGCAGCCTACGTGGTCTCCACCTTCGGCACGCCGGAAGTGCTGTTTAATAGCGCCGATGGCATCGACTCAGGCGAAGATGCGGTCACCCTCCCGGCCAACGCGCACACGCACGTCTCGTGGGGTTTTTCGGAGCCGGGCATCTATAAGCTGGGCTTTCAGGCAGATGGCACTGAGGTAGAGCATCTAACCGTCGCGGTAGGCGTGAACCCGCCGGAAGATGTGGATGTCATTGATTCCGGCCACGTGGATATTGCCGCTGATGTGGCTAAGGGATCTATTGATCTGCGCGATCAAGACCAGCATTTTGATCCCGCTGATACCGCGGTGGCGGTCCCCTCCTCGGTATTGCAGCCCATTCCGCCGGATCCCGCCTACCGCTTCTTGGGAACCCCCGGTGCGGATACCTACCTGCTCCCCCAAGCGGTCTTAGGTAAACACATCCACGGCGAAGTGGACCCGCACCTATGGCACAACGTGGACAATGCCATTGCCTATGTCGATGTCATCGCTGAAGAAATGGCGAATGCGGATCCGTCGCACGGCGCCGATTACCGCGCCCGTGCCGAGTCCTATATCGCAGAACTGCGCGAGCTTGACGGGTATGTGGACCGCGCGATCTCTCCCATCCCGCAGAGCAACCGGCACTTGGTCACCACCCACCACGGCTATGCCTACTTAGAGCAAGGCTATGGCCTGTCGGTGGCTGGGTTCGTGACGCCCAATCCCGCTATTGAGCCTTCGCCACGGGAGGTCATTGCCCTGCGCCGGACGCTGGAGAACCTGCACCTTCCCGCGGTCTTTGTGGAGCCGGTGGAACAGGCTAGTGCCAGCACGCTGAAGGAGGCCGCCGCGCAGCAAAACGTGGAGCTGTGCCCCATTTACGGCGACACGCTTGATGATGCCGTGCCTACTTATATCGATCTCATGAAATTCAATGCTGACTCGCTGCAGCGTTGCCTACATCCTTCGAATGGAGATAACCATGCTTAACCTTGCCTCTCGAACCGTTACCCGCGCGGCCACTCGCACGGCAGCCTGCATCGTCACCGCCGGCTTAGCCGTATCCGCAACGCCTGCTTGGGCCGACGACCTCGCGCAGGTGGTCGGCGCGGATGAAACCGTGGCGCCCGAGGGCGAAGAAAAGGTCATCGATGCGGGCCACGTTGACATCGGCACGCTGCTGGATGGCTCCGATGCCGAGCTATTGGCCCGCGATGATGCAGGCGATTCCCCGGTGTGGCGCCACCTTGATGACCTGGTGTTCTCAGTAGGCGACGCGGCCCAGCAAACGCTGCCGGATACCGATGAGTTCAGCTTCGTCGGTGCACAATCTGGCGAGGATGTCTGGGTTGTCCCGCAGACTGAGCAGGCCGGCGTCCCGTGGCTGGGGTGGAATACCCAGGCGCCTTCGCTTGTCGATAACGCTGATCGCGGCGTCACCATGGAATTCCTCGGCCACTCCGGCCCAGGGGATTTTTCCCTCTTCTTGCAAAACGGCGGCTTTGAGGCACCCCAGCTGCTGTGGTCTACGGCAGAAAAAGGCGAGTCTGAGTTCTGGGTAGACCTCAATACGCACACCCACGCCAACTGGACTTTTACGGAGCCGGGCACCCACCAGGTGGGTATCCGGATCAAGGGTGAAACCACAAACGGCGAGGAGTTTAGTACCGATGGCGTGCTGACCTTCGCCGTGGGCGATGGCGCAGCCATCCAGGCCGCCCAGGATGCGGAGTGGAGCCCAGCAGACGCCACGACCGAGGATTCTTCCCTACCGGTATGGGTGTATGTCTTGGTCGGCGGCGGAATTATCGTGCTGATCGCCGGTGTTGCCGTGCTCGTGAAATCTCGTAAGCGAGGCGATGGCCATGTCTAAGCCGTGCATTCAGGTGCGCGGATTGCAGGTAGCGCTATCTGGCCGCACCGTGATTGAGGACGCCAACCTCGAGGTAGGTACCGGTGAATTCATTGGGCTTCTAGGCCCCAACGGCGCGGGCAAGACCACGCTGATGCGCGCCATTTTGGGCCTAATCCCCTCCTCCGGCACGTGCACCGTCACCGGCTCTGTGGGCTATGTTCCCCAGCGCCACGAGGTGGAATGGGGCTTTCCCATCAACGTGTACCGCACCGTGCTCAGCGGGCGGACCGGACTCATCGGGTGGTTCAAGCGCCCTAAGAAAAAGGATCATGCCGCCGCTGCAGAAGCGCTGCGCTTGGTGCATATGGAGGAATTTGCCTCCCGGCCCATCGAGGAGCTTTCCGGCGGCCAGCGCCAGCGCGTACTGATCGCCCGCGCCCTCGCCATTCAGCCGGAGGTCTTGCTACTCGATGAACCTTTTACCGGGCTCGACGCCCCGAATACCGAGGCCCTTTTGGAGCTTTTCGCCGAGCTTGCGGCGCAAGGAAAATCCATCGTGATGTCTACCCATAACCTGTCTGAGGCGGCGCACACGTGCAAGCGCCTCGTGCTATTTAATCGCACGGTCATTGCAGACGGCCCCGCCGAGGAGCTTTTGGCCGAGAAAGATCCGTGGACCCACGCGTTTGGCGTCAGTGCCTCGTCCCCGTTGCTCGCTGCGATTGGAGTGGCTGCATGATTGATATCTCATTTATCGATTTCCTGCGGGATTTAACCAATCCCCACCTCGATTTCCTAGCCCGGGCAGTGGGCATTTCGCTCATCGCCGCCATCGTGTGCGGAATCATCGGCTGCTATGTGGTGCTGCGTGGCATGGCCTTTATTGGTGATGCCGTCTCACACGCCGTGTTCCCAGGCCTGGCCATCGCCTTTGCGCTGCAGACCTCAGTCCTCTTGGGCGGGGCGGTTGCCGGCGCGGTCGTCGCGGTGCTTATCGCCGCGTTTTCGCAACGCAACCACGTGCGCGCGGATTCCATTATCGGCATCTTTTTTGCCGCCGCCTTCGCCTTAGGCATGGTGATCATCTCGCGCACGGATGGCTATAGCGCATCGCTCACCAGCTTCCTCTTCGGTTCGCTCACCGGCGTTTCGCGCACAGATATCACCGTCGCCGCGAGCGTCTGCCTCGTGGTCCTAGCCGTGGTCGTGGCCTTTGGCCCGCAGCTCAATGCCACCTGCTTGGACCGGGAGACCGCCCGCGCCATGGGCCTGCCGGTCTTTGCCCTGGATATCATCCTCTACCTGTGTGTGACCGCCGCGGTGGTCATTTCCGTAAGCACGATCGGCAATATCTTGGTCCTCGCCCTGCTGATTACCCCAGCCGCCACGGCGCGCCTGCTGACGGCCAACCTCACCACGATGATGTTCCTCTCGGCCATCATCGGTGCCGTCTGCAGCTTCTTCGGCATCTATTTGGCGTGGGCCATCGATCTTCCCGCGGGCGCGACCATCGTGCTCACGCTCACGGTCCTCTTCCTCATTGTCTGGGCCCTGCATCCCTTCCTGCGCTCTCGCCGCAAACCGGGCCACTCTTCTCCTCGCGTGCCAGCTAACGCCTCCGAGAACACCCCACGAAAGGAAACCATCGAATCATGAAACCCTTGTGCCGTACCGCTCTTGCCCTAGGCACCGCCGGATTCCTCAGCGTGGGAACCCTCACCGGTGTGGGTCTACCCTCTTCCGTTATGGCCACCGCGCATGCCGCAGAGACCTGCAGCGCAGAGGACTTTATCCGCATCACCGAAGGCCACCAAGACATGGCGCTCAAGGATGAAGGCGGGGATATCAGCTTTGTGGTCAAAGACGACCAAAAAGAAAAGGAATACCAGTCCGAAGAATTCGCGGTAGAGGTAGCGGAGAAGAACAAGCAGCGTATTTCTGATCTCAACATCCCTTCCCTGCCTGACGAGGGATGGGTGCTCCCGCAAACCCAGATTGAGGATGTTCCGTGGCTGGGCTTTAATACCCAGGAACTCTCGGAGGAATACCTCGGCTCGAAGCAGACCGCGACCTTGAGCATGGCCATCGCGTCTGGCCCAGAGGATGGGCGCATCGTGGCCTTCCAAAACGAGGGCATCGGCGATCTCAAGGTCCGTATGGATACCGAGGACGGCACCGCTTGGGACTATCCGGGCAGGTCCCACTCCCACCCTGCCTTCGCTTTTACCAAGCCGGGCACCTACGCCGTGAGCTTTACCTTTGAGCTTCCCGATGGCTCCCGCCACCACCTGCACGCCGGATTCCTCGTGGGAGATGACGCGGATCCAGCAGAGCTGTGTGGTGTGGACTACGACGAGTCCGATGATGCCGAGGGAAGCGTCCCTTCCGATGGAACCTCCCGCCCGAAACAGCTGGCCAAGGACATCAGGGGAGTAGATAAAGCCATCGCGGGCCTGGATAAGGAGCTGGAAAATACTTTGAAGGAAGGCCAAAAATTCCTCGAGGGCGATAAAAAGAAGGAGAAAGATTCCAAGGATAAATCCGGCGATAAGCCGTCTAAGCAGGGCCAGTCCGGTGGATCCGGCGGCTCCGGTGGGAAGGCCGCAGAGAAAAATTCTGGTTCGAAGCAGGGATCCAACCAAGGCTCCAAGTCTGGGTCGAAGTCCGGTTCCACCAAGGGCTCTGCTCGCGGTTCTGGCCAGAGCAAGACTAACCAAGCCCACGGTTCTGGGGCAGGCTCTGGTGCTGCGTCGCGCAATTCGGGTGGGGACTCATCGAAGGGATCATCGGCAAGCAGCGGCTCTCGCTCCGGTTCTAAGGCTGCGCACTCCAAGTCCGGCGGAAGTTCTGGCCAGAAATCCGCGGGCAAGTCCTCCCCGCAATCCAAGAGCAACAAGTCTAAGGACAGCAAATCAAAAGGAACGAAGTCTGGAAAGCACAGTTCAGCTCCTGCGCCCAACGCGTCTGCAGGTGGCAAGAACCAGAACAATGAAGCGCTTGCCGGTGCCGCCTACACCGCCTCACTGACCAAGAGCAGCTTTTGGGCGGGCATCTTGGCGGGGCTCGGCGCATTCGCCCTCGTGCTAGGAATTGGCCTGTTGGTCTATGTCCAATTCTTCCGCAAGAAGAAGCAAGCTGGAGAACAGTCTGAGCAGCCAGAACAGCCTGGGCCGCCGCAAGCAGATGATGCCACGACGCAGATCCCGCGCGTCGACTAGAAGCTCTAAAAGTACTGCCTAGGGCTACACACGTGTCTTGGTGGAAAGGAAGTCCCACACAACATTCGGGGTATCCGGTTGCCAAAACCACGTGTGTTCAGCAGGCACCTTGATCAATTCCACGTCCTTGTGGCAACCGTTGAAGTTCAGGCGCTCGGCTCCTCCAACCTCCGCCTGGGTTTGGAAGGTCATTTCGCAGCGATTGCGGTTAAGATAGCCTCCCAAGACTGTGCGCACGGGAAGATAGCCAGCTTCGTGCCGGTCGCCGCCTTCATAGGTCATCATCTGATCGTGGGTGCCATGCATGATGAGTGTATGCATTGGCGCGTCGCCGCAATTGGTTTCAACGGGGTTATAAAAAGCTCCGGAGACCATGGCAACCGCAGCAAACGTATCTTGCGCGTGACAGCCCAAGACGGAGGTGAAACCGCCTCCATTGGACATTCCCGTGGCGTAGACGCGATTGCGATCCACATGATAGTCCGCATCCACCGCATCCAAGATGTGCTTGATGAAGCGGATATCTTCGCCATCATGGGTTTTGGCATATGGAGCTGCTTCCCAAGCGCGTTCGTAGCCCTCCGGGTAAATGATGATGGCCTCATCGGTGGCTGACGTATTTCCCATTCGTGCGTAACTAGAGAAATTTTCCGGGGAATCTCCCCAACCGCCAAATCCAAAAAGCACCGGGGATGGCTTCTCGGGAGAGTAGTGATCCGGGATACGCACGAGGTAGCGACGCTGTTTTCCCTCGTGTTCCATTTCAAGCGACTCCATAGTTCCCGGTGCAATGGCCGGATCAGGATTAATGCCGGGATCAGCAGAAGGCATGGGTGGAGTCGGCTCCGAATTGCCCGGATGTGGTGACTCACCGGGAGCGGACGTATGCTCCTCAGGATTGCGGGGAGTCGATTCAGTGACACCTTCTGGGAGCAAATGCGAGCCATCTGGTTTTGGAATCACGGGCTCGCCGGAGTGGTGGTCTTGTTCTGGCACAGGTTCCGGGTGCGTCGGTTGTACCGGCGATCCGGCGCCTTCTTGTTCCTGCGCCGTCGCCGGCACACTTATGGCGGCGCCTATCACTAGGAGCGAGGTCAAGAGATAGGTAAATCGAAGAAAAACTTTAGTCACAGTAGCCACTTTGGTAACAATAGTTACATCGGTTGTGTCACAGGGTGCCCACACGCTTGGCGAGGGCAATTTCTACCAACTTTTAACGAGGCACTAAGCTAGATCCCCATGCACGAAGACAGACCAAGCACCGCCCCCGATTTCTTGCTCTCCCGGGCAACGGGGTCTGTCCGTACCCAAGGTGCGCGGAAAACCTTTACCAGTGCCGAAACCGCGGTTGACGCCTTGCACCGAGGCGAGGCCGAGATGGTCGTTGGCGCCATCCCCTTTGACTCCGATACCCCCGCCGCCCTGACTGTTCCAGAATCGATCATCCGCGAAGACGGCCCGCTAGAACCACATGCGTTCTACCGCAATCAAACCCTCAATTCCCGCGTCGTGGGCTTTGACCCTGAGCCCGAAGAACACCTGCGCCGCGTGGAGGCGGCCATCGGCACCATCGAAACCTCGAAGCTAGAAAAGGTGGTTCTCGCCCGCGCGGTCGATATCGAATTTGCCTCCCCCATCGATCCCAGGCTGGTGGCCGCGCGCCTTATCGATCTCTCCGTCAACCGCGATGGCTTCATTGCGGATCTCTCGCCCGCAGGCCGCCCAGGGGCCATGCTGGTCGGTTCCTCTCCGGAGGTGCTCATCAAACGGCAAGGCTCGACCGTGTCTGCATTCCCGCTCGCCGGCTCCACCCCGCGCCGGGCCAATAAGGCGGCAGACCACATTGCCAGCCAAGACCTCTTGCACTCCGCCAAGGATTTGCTGGAGCATTCCTTTGTAGTAGAACACCTGCGCACTGTATTAGAACCGCTGTGCAGCAGCCTCGATATCCCCGAGACCCCGCAGCTCATACACACCAATGAGATGTGGCACTTGGGCACGCCGGTCACCGGCACGTTGCGGGATAAAGACCTCACCGCCCTGGAACTGGCAGAAGTAGTCCACCCCACCCCCGCAATCTGCGGCACGCCGACGGAAGCGGCGCAGGCGCTTATCGAGACCGCTGAGACCGACCGCGGCTTCTATGCCGGCACCGTCGGCTGGTGCGATAGCTCCGGCGATGGCGAATACATGGTAGCCATCCGTTGCGCGGAAGTTGCCGGCGATGGCCTCTCCGCCCGCGCGTGGGCCGGCGGCGGCGTGGTCGGTGCTTCCAATGCCCAAGCCGAGCTGGAAGAAACAACCGCCAAGCTCCAAACAATCCTCCGCGCGCTCAGCCTTTAAACGGTGCGGCTTAGAGCCGTTTCGCCACGAGGACCACGTCGCTTGTGTGGTGGGATCCGGCACCGCTAGTAACATGGCGCGACGATCGCCGCAGGGTCTGCACCGTCAATTCGGTAAGATTATCCGCCAGCCATTCCGGCATGGCAATCTCTTCTGACTCCATATCATGGTGAACATAGAGCAAGGTTCCACCCGGGGCGACGAGTCTTTCTAACAGCGCCACTTCCCCTGCGGTGGCACGGACGCTGCCGTAGTGAACGGTAACCAGGTCAAAAGAATCGTGGCTAAATTCATCAAAGGTAGCAACCTCGGCGGCAACTCCACGTGCCCTAGTCCGCGCTACGGCAGTAGGAGCAAAATCGATGCCGAGCACCTGCCAGCCACGATCCTGTAGCCACTGCGCATCAGCGCCTTCCCCACAGCCGATATCGAGTGCGGTACCTGCCGGAAGGTCGCTGACATAGTCCACCAGCGTGGCATTCGGGCTCCCTGACCACACCTGCGCGGTGGCACGGTAGCGCTCCTCCATCTCCTGCGCGCTCGGCGCGGACCCGCGGTGGCCTTGATGTGAATGATCCGGCACGCCGTTCTCCTTCTACCAATACCTCACCAGCGGCAGCTGACGCGAGATGAAACTATTGCGCCCTAGAGATGGTATTGCGCAAAGTACCAACCCCTGGGATCTCAATTTCAATGGTATCGCCCGGCACCATCGGTGCGGTTCCTGCTGGCGAACCGGTAGTGATGACATCGCCAGGCAGCAAGGTATAGGCGGCAGAGATTTCTTCCAAGATGCCGCCCATCTTGACGATCATCTGATCCGTATTGGAATCCTGCTTGTGCTCACGGGAACCATCGTGGGTCAGGTAAGCATTGATCTTCTGATCATCAAGATCCAAGCTATCCAGGTCCGTTTCAATCCACGGGCCCAGCGGGCAGAAGGTATCAATACCCTTGGCGCGCGCCCACTGGCCGTCCTTGAACTGCAGGTCGCGGGAGGAAACGTCGTTGCAGATGGTATAGCCCAGCACGTGGTCTTTCCAGTTTTCAGCCTGGATATTCTTCGATGGCTTGGAAATAACCACGGCCAGCTCACCCTCAAATTCCACGTTGGTGGCATAATCGGGAATCTTGATGGCCTCATTCGGGCCGATAACCGCAGTCGATGGCTTCAAGAAGATGGTTGGTGGCAGCTTATCGGAGGACTTCTTGAATACCTCCGCGACGTGGTCGGCATAGTTGCGGCCGAGCGCCACTACCTTGGTGGGCAAGGTCGGCGCCAACAGTCGCACCTCGCCCAGCTTCCATTCCCGGCCGGTGGGCTCCGGCGGGGTAAATGGAGTGCCGGAGATTTCTTTAGCTACGAGCTCCTCCATCGGGGCATCTTGTGGCCCTTCAATGATGGCAAAGCAAATTCCTTCTGGGTGTGCAATTCGTCCTAAACGCATAACGGCCATCCTACTAAAAGGTAGCCTTTACATGTGTGCAAAGTTTGCGGTGTTAATTTGCAAAGATTATTCAGTTCCCTGACAACACCGCATTCATGCGAAGGACTTCTTACGCTTAAGCCTGCAGGCTCTCCGCGATGCGGTCCCCCACCTCAACGGTCTTGATTGGGGCATCGCCGCGCTTGGCGATGTCCTCCGCCACCGCCTTTTCAATCCTCTGCGCATTGCCTTCATCGCCCAGCTGCCGCAAGAGCATCGCTGCCGACAAGATGGCCGCGGTCGGATCCGCGATGCCTTGTCCGGCGATATCGGGCGCCGAACCGTGCACCGGTTCAAACATGGAGGGGTTTACACCCGAAGCATCGATATTGCCCGAAGCAGCCAGCCCAATCCCGCCGGTAATAGCGCCTGCTAAGTCCGTTAAGATATCGCCGAAGAGGTTATCGGTAACGATGACATCGTAGCGGGACGGCTCCGTCACCATGTAGATCGTCGCGGCATCGATGTGGTTATAGTCCACTTCCACCTGCGGATACTCTGCCGAGACTTCTTCTACCGTGCGGTGCCACAGATCGCCGGCGTTGACGAGGACATTCGTCTTGTGCACCAGGGTGAGGTGATTGCGGCGCTGCGATGCCCGCTCAAAGGCGTCCCGCACCACGCGCTCCACCCCGAAGCGGGTATTTTGCGAAACCTCGCTGGCTACCTCGTGCGGCGTTCCTTCCCGCAGCGTTCCGCCATTGCCGCAGTACAGACCCTCGGTGCCTTCTCGCACCACGACGAAGTCAATCTCGCCCGGGTTATCCAGGGGCGAGTGGGCCGTGGGATACAAGATGGAGGGGCGCAGGTTCACGTGCTGATCGAGCGCAAAGCGCATCTTCAATAACAGGCCACGCTCCAGGACGCCCGGGGGGACCTCGCCGGGTGCGCCGATGGCGCCCAGCAAAATGGCATCGTGTTCGCGCAGGCTAGCCAGGTCCGCGTCTGTTAAAAGCTCGCCATTGCGCAGGTAGCGCCGCGCGCCCAGGTCATAATCGGTGGTTTCAATATCGCTGCGCACCGCCCGCAGCGCCTTCAGGGCTTCCGCCGTTACTTCTGGCCCAATGCCGTCGCCGCCAATAACCGCTAATTTCATTAGATAGGATTCCTTTCTCACATAGTGGATTAGGCTTTAGCTTACCAAAGGAAACCCGCCCATCGCAGCAGAAATCTACGCGATGGGCGGGCACGAGTACGCGGTTAGGCCACTCTCCTAACCTGCGCTGAGGTTATTCATCCATGTCGAATTGCTGGCACGTAGCGCCAAGGGCCGAGTTGATCTCCTCGATGAGAGAATCTGGTACCTCGGACTCCACGCGCAAGATGAGCACGGCATCCGTTTCCTGCTTGCCCTGCGTCAAGGCTGCAGCGATGATGTTGATGCCCGCCGCGCCCAGCTTGGTACCCACGGTACCAAGCGCACCTGGGGCATCGGCATAGCGGAAGAACAAGTTGCGGCCCTCGGCCCGCATATCCACGCCGCGGCCATTGATGCGCACAAACTTTTCGGTGCCATCGATGCCAATGAGAGCACCGGTGAGCGAAGAGGTCACGCCTTCCGCGCTAATGACCTTGACCTGCAAGGAAGAACGGTGCCCCCTGGATTCTGGGTTGGTGGATACCGAAACTTCGACCCCACGGCTCTCAGCAATCTGCATCGCGTTGACGAAGGTAACCGGCTCCGAGGTCACACCGCTAAACAGGCCGCGGACGGCGGAAAGGCCCAGCACATCCACATCCTCAGTGGACAGCTCGCCGCAGGCTTCGATCTCCACGGCGACGGGAGCCTGATCAAGCAGGCGCCCGGCGGTAAGGCCCAGCTTGCGGGCGAGGTCGAGCCAACCGGCAACCTCTTCGCCCACCGTGCCGCCGGAGACGTTGACCGCATCGGGAACAAACTCGCCGGCCAGAGCCTTGAGCACAGATGCGGCGACATCGGTACCCGCGCGATCCTGTGCCTCCACGGTGGACGCGCCCAGGTGCGGCGACACCGTGACCTGCGGCAGCTTAAACAACGGGGAATCCGTGCACGGCTCCGTGGAGTAGACGTCAAAGCCCGCACCGCGGTGGTGGCCGGAAGTAATAGAATCCGCCAAGGCCTGCTCATCTACGAGGCCGCCGCGGGCGGCGTTGATCAGAATCTGGCCTTCCTTTGCCTTGGCCAAAAGCTCCGCATCGAACATTCCGGCAGTCTCGGGCGTCTTGGGCAGGTGAATGGTGACAAAGTCTGCCTGCGCCATCAGCTCTTCAAGCTCGACCAATTCCACGCCAAGCGCTGCCGCACGCGCCGGATTGGCATAAGGATCGTAGGCAATAATCTTCGTTTCAAAGGCGCTCAACCGCTGTGCAAAAAGCTGACCGATGTGGCCGAAGCCGACGATACCAATAGTCTTGCCGTAGACCTCCACGCCCTTGAAGGAAGAGCGCTTCCACTCGCCCTCGCGCAAGGACTGATCCGCCGCTGGAATCTGGCGGGCAGTGGCCAAAAGCAAGGCAATCGCCTGCTCGCACGCAGAGTGGATATTGGAGGTAGGAGCGTTGACCACCATGACGCCTTTGTTGGTGGCGGTGTCAATATCCACGTTATCGAGTCCCACGCCCGCGCGACCCACAATCTTAAGCTTGGGCGCGGCTTCTAGAACTTCAGCGTCGACCGTGGTGGCAGAGCGCACGAGCAGCGCATCTGCTTCTGGAACCGCAGCAAGCAATTCCTCGCGGTTCGGGCCATCTACCCAGCGCACCTCGACAGAATCCCCCAAAGCCGTCACTGTGGATTGGGCCAATTTATCGGCGATAAGAACTACCGGCTTCGACATATCATCCTTCGTTTCAATTCGTTGTGCATTACGCGAAAATCACCGCGTGTGAAGGAAGTGTAGTTCAGTTTGGGGTGCCCTGCCTTATTTTTTCCTTAAATTCTTTCACTTGACCGAATTCCGGGCCCAAAGCAATCAGTGAACCCTCGTCCAGCCCCGCCACCATGGCCATACTCCGCTTATCTTCCAGCGGATCTGCCGTCGGCATCACCAATACCGAGCCACCATAGGCCGCGGCCGTAATGACATTGGCTACCGGGCTATCCGCCGTGGCCACAATATTGGGCGCCATCTGGCCATCGCGCCGCGACTGTGCCGGAACGGGCGATAACTTTTTACCATCGTCGTCGGGCTCACCCTCATAAGGAATCCAGGCAGGGCGCAACTCAACGTAAGGTGTTTTATCCAGCCGCGCGATGTCCTTGACCATTTGTTTCGGCGAGGCGACCACCTTGGACTCATATTGGAATGCCGTGAAATCTCCCAACGCTTCGTGCGTTCCCGGGTCCTTGATGACAGTGAAATCACCGCTGGATTGTGTCCATGGAATATCGCCAATGATGACGAGTCGTTTTACTTCCAAGTCACCTACCAGGTTGAGGATGTCACCGCGGCGCGAGCGATCGTATTCCACGGCCGGCAGGTGCTGGTTAATAGCCAACGTCGCCGCGCGCAGTTCGGATTTAGCATCGGGTGCAAAGAGCACCATCGAGTCAGAATCCTCGAAAAAAGTCCGCGCAGCGTCAATGCCGCTAGGATCATCGATGATTTCAAACTTGCCAGCGAATTTGGGATCGATAAGGCGGTTTTGATTCTCTGACTTGGCGCGCTCAAGCTCAACGTCGGACTCGGAGAGATCCGACAGCCCACGCTTTACCAGTTTGGGCTCCTGCAAGGCATCGCCGCAGCCGACAAGTACAAGGGAGGCTGCGATAACCGCTGCAGCCGCCCGGAACCTCTTAGCGGCCAAATGCATGTGGCCCCTCTTCACCGCCGGCCAGGTTTGCTTCATCGACATCTCGAATGACGGGAATGCCCAAGGTTTCTTCCACCAGGTTCACAAAACGATGGCGCCGATCCGCCAAGAATTCCTGAATCTTCGATTCCCTTAAGTTAGCGACATCGAGGTCGTGCGACGCCAAGACGGTATCAAATTCCTCGTCTTCCATGATGGACTTGGATTGCACGCGTGGCAGGTAGCGATTCGGTGCGAATCCATCGAGGACGACCTCTGTGCGTTTGCCCATCGGGGTAAAGTTCATAACCGACTGCGCCAAGACCGAATCCACCCCGTGGCGCTGGCACCAATTCAGTGGGAATACTGGGAAAAATCCAGGCTTGAGCTCTTCAAAGGTATGGCGAGTAAACTCGCTGCCCGTCCGCCAGTCCTTCGCGCCACGAGCCATGAGTAAGGCGTAGATTCCGTGCCAAACGCCATCGTTTTCATCGACCGAGAGCAGGCGGGATTCCCGGAATCCTGCATCTGCGACCGTTTTGGGAACGTCATCGGTGGCCCCGGCCACCCACTCGGTCACTTCATCCACGTCGCGGGCGGCGCGCAGCGGCACCGCGGAAGAGCCATAGAGCTCACCAAAGACGCCACACCAGAACCACTGGTCGATGCGATCCCATGCCTGCTGGCTAGAAAGCGCCCCAGGCCGCTTGGCCAAGCGCGCGATGATAACCGCCAGCGGCACGATCTGTTCCGTATAAGGAACCTGATCCAGGCTTAAAATACGGCGCTGCGCCAAGAATTCGGCGACCTCGTGGAAGGTGATGCGCAGGTCGTGCGCGGCCGCCTTGTACTCGCATAGGGACAGCTTCAAAATATCTTCGCGCTGGCCGCCGGCATTGCCCTTCTCCCCTGTGACCAAGAGGGATACTGCGGAGAGGAATTCATTGCGTCCGATGCCATCGAGCGCGGGAGAATCCCGCAGGTCCTTTTCCACCTGCTGCCAATCGTTGGCAAGGTGGAAGGTGGGATCTTCAGAAGCAAAGACGGCGGTTAAGAGATCGAAGACATCCATCTGCAGGCCGGCGGAATTCGCCTGGGCAAAGATGGAACCGATTCCGGCCCGCTCCGTTTCGCGGGATAGCCGGATCATCGGGATGTCATAGCCTGCCAAGGGACGCACGATGCGGTTATTGAACGCAGCGAGCTCGGCGCTGTACCGCTCGTGTGTGGCGGCGAGCTCGAAAAGCATGCTGGTGCCTTCCTCGCTGAGTAGCGAGGCCACAGGGATGCACATATTATCCAGGCCATCCTGGCGGCAGGTGATAGCCCCATCAATATCGGGGCCGAAGTGCGAACAGATCTCGCCGTTCTGGTCGACGGCGAAAATGGCGTCATCGGCAAGCAAGTCCCCGCTTACCGCGGCCCGGACGTCAATGAAAAAGCGGCGGCGAACCTTCTTTTTCCGGAAGTCGGTGGTCTTGACAAAACCCTCGCCGTTAAAGCAGTGATAAAGGGAGGTAAGGCGCTGTTGGCCGTCCAAAAGGAGCAGCCCAGGCTCGACGCCAGCCTCGGGCGCACCCGCCAACACTCGGGGGCGGAAACGCATCTTTTCATTGCGGATATCCAGGGCCATCAGTGCGCCGATGGGATAACCACGCAGGACCGTAACGATAAGTGAGCGGATGCGGTCTTCATCCCAGGCATAGCTGCGCTGGAAATCTGGAAGCTGGATATCGCCCCGGTCAATCCGCGAAAAAAGATCCTTGAGATCATAGCTTGGCGTCGTAAAACCCATAGGGCCAATACTACCCGCAACACCTCTGCGATACCTCACGGACTTAAGTGCTGGGATAGCACGTAGCCAAACCGCAAAAGCGGCCCGCCGGGAACCTCCCGCGGGCCGCACTGGCTTCAGCTATTGCCTAGGCAGTAGCGTCCAAAGGATTCTTTACCCAGCTCATGAGATCGCGCAGCTTGGTGCCGGTCTTTTCGATCTCGTGCTGTGCAAATTCCTCGCGCAGGTCTTCCAGTTCCTTGTTGCCGCCTTCAACGTTGGCGAGCAGCCGCTTGGTGAAGGTGCCGTCCTGGATATCGGACAGGACATCCTTCATGCGCTGCTTGGTATCAGCGTTGATGATGCGCGGGCCGGAGATGTAGCCACCGAACTCGGCGGTATCAGAAACCGAGTAGTTCATGTTGGCAATGCCGCCCTCGAACATCAGGTCCACGATGAGCTTCATCTCGTGCAGGACCTCGAAATAAGCCATCTCTGGCTCGTAGCCGGCCTCGGTGAGGACCTCAAAGCCATTGCGGATGAGCAACTCGACGCCACCACACAGGACGGCCTGCTCACCAAAGAGGTCGGTGACCGTCTCTGCCTCGAAGGTGGTGGGGATAACGCCGGCGCGGGCGCCACCGATCGCAGCGGCATAGGACAAGGTCAGGTCATGGCCCTCGTTCTTCGGGTCCTGCTCGGTGGCAATCAAGCAAGGAACGCCCTTGCCGTCAACGAACTGGCGGCGGACCAAGTGGCCCGGACCCTTTGGCGCAACCATACCGACGGTGACGGACGCAGCCGGCTCAATCAGCTTGAAGTGGATATTCAGTCCGTGACCGAATAGCAGTGCATTGCCGTCTTCCAGGTTCGGGGCAATGTGCTCTTCGAAGATCTCCTTCTGGGAGGTATCCGGCGCCAAGAGCATAACGACGTCGGCCCACTTGGATGCCTCCGCGACGGACTTGACTTCGAAGCCAGCCTCTTCCGCCTTGGCTGCGGACTTAGAGCCCTCGCGCAGACCGATAACAACCTCAACGCCGGAATCGCGCAGGTTCTGGGAGTGGGCGTGACCCTGGGAGCCGTAGCCGATAACAGCTACCTTGCGGCCCTGGATGATCGACAGGTCAGCATCGTCGTCGTAGTAGGTATCAATAGCCATTTCAAATCCTCAATTCTTTGGTAGGAGAAGCTGTAATGAAGCGTCCTAACGCAGAGTATATACCACTGCGCGAGACATTGTGTTCACATCGTGAGATTTTATTTACTTTTTGGGAGCTGTCGCCTTCGGGCCGCGCCCCAAGGCTACGTGGCCCGATTGCACGAGTTCACGAATCCCGAAGGGCTCGAGAACTTCAAGCAGCGCCGCGAGCTTGCCCGGCGTACCGGTAGCCTCCACGACAACCGATTCCTTTGCCACGTCCACCACGCGGGCGCGGAAGATATTTACCGCATCCACCACCTGCGCGCGGTTGGAATTATCGGCCGATACCTTCACCAGCATGATGGCGCGAGCAACGGTGGAATCTTCTTTAAGTTCCACGACCTTGATGACCGGAATGAGCTTATTGAGCTGCTTCGTTACCTGCTCAATGATCACCTCAGAGGCATCCACAACGATGGTCAGCCGGTTAATTCCGGGGGTTTCCGTGTGCGCGGAGACCAAGGACACCAGGCTGTAGCCACGGCGGCTAAACATTCCCACCACGCGGGCGATGATGCTTTCTACATCCTCAACTAATACCGATAAGGTATGCCGAGTTACCTCGTTTTGCGTCATGGTTTATGCCTCCTGGATGGTTTCGTCAATCTCAGCCGGGGTTTCCGCGGCGGATTCAGCTTCATCAAAAAGCGGGCGCAGGCCGCGGGCGTATTGGATTTCCTCATTGGAGGCACCTCCACCGATCATCGGCCACACCTGCGCATCTTGGCCGACGATGAAGTCAATGACAACTGGCTTATCGTTAATTTCCTGCGCGCGCTTAATGGCCGGAACGACTTCTTCTTCGCTCGTGACCCGGATGGCTTCACAACCGAGTGCCTCGGCCAAACGGACGAAGTCCGGGGTGAAGGCGTTTTCTTCGCGCAGCTTGGTGTGCGAATAGTGCTGGTCATAAAACAGCGTCTGCCATTGCCGGACCATTCCAAGGTTTCCGTTATTAATGACGGCAACCTTAAACGGGAAGCCTTCCACGGCGGCGGTGGTAAGTTCCTGGTTGGTCATTTGGAAGCAGCCATCACCATCGATGGCCCAGACTTCCTTATCTGGGCGCGCTGCCTTTGCACCCAAGGCAGCGGGAACGGCATAGCCCATGGTTCCAGCACCACCGGAGTTGATCCACGAACGCGGGTGTTCAAAGTCCAAGAACTGCGCGGACCACATCTGGTGCTGGCCCACGCCCGCACAGTAGATAGCTTCCGGCCCCACGGTCTCACTGAGCTTTTCCAAGACGAATTGCGGGTTCAGCAGGCCATCATCGGTGGGCTCATAACCGCGCGGGAAACGCTGCTGCATGCCGCGCAGGTAATCATGCCACTGTTTCACCTCGGCGGCCGGCTGTACATCCTTCTTGCGGTACTCCTTACTCAACGCGGTCAAGCACTTTTTGGCATCGCCGACGATGGGGACCGTAACTTCCCGGATCTTGCCAATCTCAGCTGGGTCAATATCGGCGTGGACGACCTTCGCATTGGGTGCGAATGTTGAGGTATCGCCGGTCACGCGATCATCGAAGCGGGCACCGATGGCAATGATGAGATCGGCGCGCTGCATCGCCGCGACGGCTGGGACCGTGCCGTGCATGCCCGGCATTCCCAGGTGCAGCGGGTGGGAGTCCGGAAAGGTCCCCAGCGCCATCAAGGTGGTAACCACAGGGATATTCGTGAGTTCCGCAAACTCCAGCAACTCTTGGGAGGCATTAGCTTTAACGACTCCGCCGCCGACGTAGAGCACGGGCTTTTCCGCTTGCGACATCAATTCCACGGCCTGGGCCACCTGCCGGTGGTGTGGCTTGGTGACTGGCTTGTATCCCTGCAGGTCAAGCGTTTCCGGGAAGCGATAATCTACAAAGCCGTTTTGCACGTCCTTCGGGATATCCACGAGCACCGGACCGGGGCGGCCGGTGGAAGCCAAGTGGAAGGCAGCCGAAATTGCAGAAGGGATCTCGGCGGGATCCGTCACGATGTAGTTGTGCTTGGTAATGGGCATGGTGACACCGCGGATATCGGCCTCTTGGAAGGCATCGGTGCCCAAAAGGTTGCTGCCCACCTGGCCGGTGATGGCGACGATGGGAACGGAGTCCAGGTTGGCATCGGCAAGCGCGGTAACCAGGTTGGTCGCACCAGGACCGGAGGTAGCGATGCACACGCCCACCTTTCCGGAAGCCTGCGCATAGCCCTCGGCGGCGTGGCCGGCGCCTTGTTCATGGCGGGTTAGCACATGGCGAAGCTTCGTTGAACCATGCAGTGCATCGTAGAGCGGAAGCACGGCACCGCCGGGAATACCGAATACGAGATCGGTGCCCAGATCTTCCAGCGTGCGGACAATAGCATGAGCCCCACTCATTCGCTCCGCAGACGCAGCAGAAGTTGCAGCGGCCGCGGAAGCAGGCGTGGGCGAGGATGTCGTTACCACGGTGTATGTGCTCCTTGGTTTGGTCTGTCATGGAAACTGATCATCGAAAACGCCCTAGTTACAACTAAAGCCCCCGCGGGCCGGTGGTCTGCGGGGGCGAAAGCGTCGACGTTCAGGAAACGTCGCGGTCACCGCCGCGCTCGTACCACCTGAAGTCGAATAATGATCATATTTCCAACTATATACCGATAGAATTATATCTGGAAGCGATTACCCCCTTTTGGGAAAACTTTCCCATATGTTGAAACGCGGTGGAAAAATGGTTCGCTTCCCCACCACATGGTCAATTAGGCTGGCTGACTATGACCCCACCAGCACAGGACAAACAACCTCGTCAGTCCACCACCCAGGCAGAGGTCTTCACCCCTTCCCGCGACCACATCTTGGGCATTTTAATTCTGTCCACGATCGCCTTATTAAGCATTGGCTGGGCGCCCAAATACCTGGGGTGGCTGCTGATTATCCCCGTTATCGGCCTCTGGTGGGTCCTCAAGGCCCGCACACGGGTCTCTGAGAAAGGCATTTCCATTTCGTATGCGTTCCGGAAGAACGTTTCTATCGCATGGGATGATTTCGCCGGGATTGGCTTCCAGCGCGCCCGGGCCTTCGCGCAGACTAAAAATGGTGCGAAACACAACCTGCCTGGCGTAACCTTCAACTCACTGCCCCGCCTGGCGCAGGCATCCCGCGGGCGCATTCCCGATGCCCTCACTCAAGGCCGCGAGGCAGCCGATGACAAGGTCGTCATCGTGCACCGCGACGGTCAGCAGATCCTCCTAAGCAAAGAGGAATATGCTGCATACCTAGAAAAACACCCCGAGCTTAAAGATTCGGCAGAAAACTAAATCTACTTTCTCCTCCCCCCATTGACCAATCTAAAAGGAATGGTGACTTAAACCATGTTCCCACTGCGCTCTAAAGTAACCACCGTCGGACGTCAAGCCTCCGGTGCGCGTGCCTTGTGGCGCGCTACCGGTACCAAAGAAAATGACTTTGGCAAGCCGATTGTCGCCATCGCCAACTCTTATACGCAGTTCGTCCCCGGCCACGTGCACCTGAAAAATGTCGGTGATATCGTCGCCGATGCCGTCCGCGAAGCCGGTGGCGTGCCCAAGGAGTTCAATACCATTGCCGTGGACGACGGCATTGCCATGGGGCATAGCGGCATGCTGTACTCTTTGCCCTCGCGCGAAATCATCTCCGATTCCATCGAGTACATGGCCAATGCGCATACTGCCGATGCCCTCGTCTGCATCTCCAACTGCGATAAGATCACCCCGGGCATGCTCAATGCCGCAATGCGGTTGAATATCCCCACGATCTTCGTCTCCGGCGGACCTATGGAGGCCGGCAAGGCCGTCGTGGTCGATGGCGTTGCTCATGCTCCGACCGACCTGATTACCGCAATCACCGCATCCGCAAACGATAGCGTGAGCGATTCCGGCTTGGCCCAGGTCGAAGAATCCGCCTGCCCCACCTGCGGTTCCTGCTCCGGCATGTTTACGGCCAACTCCATGAACTGCTTGACCGAGGCTCTCGGTTTGGCGCTTCCTGGCAATGGCACCACCCTAGCCACCCACAGCGCGCGCCGTGAGCTCTTTGAAAAGGCCGGCTCCACCATCGTGGATATGTGCCGCCGCTACTACGGCGAGGAAGACAAGTCCGTCCTGCCGCGCAATATCGCCACCAAGGAAGCCTTTACTAATGCCATGGCCCTCGATATGGCCATGGGCGGATCCACCAACACCATCCTGCACACCCTCGCCGCAGCGCAGGAGGGCGAAGTGGACTTCACGCTGGATGATATTAATGACATCTCCTACCGCGTGCCTTGCCTGTCCAAGGTTGCGCCCAACGGCACCTATCACATCGAGGATGTGCACCGCGCCGGCGGCATTCCGGCCATTTTGGGCGAGCTGCGCCGCGCGGGCCACCTCAACCTCAAGGTGCACACCGCCCTCTATGACAATGCGGAGCAGTGGCTCGATGATTGGGATATCCGCAATCCCCGCGTAACCGATCAGGCCCGCGAGCTGTACTACGCCGCTCCCGGTGGCGTGCGCACGACGGAGCCATTCTCCCAGTCCAACCGGTGGGATGAACTAGATACTGACGCGGTCAATGGCTGCATTCATGATGCCGACCACGCCTTTTCTTCCGACGGCGGCCTGGTGGTCCTGCGCGGCAACCTGGCGCCAGACGGGGCCATCGTCAAGGCAGCCGGCGTGGAAGAAGAGCTGTGGACCTTCTCTGGCCCAGCCCGCGTGGTGGAGTCCCAAGAGCAGGCCGTGTCCATCATCTTGAATAAAGAAGTCCAGCCAGGCGATGTCGTCGTCATTCGCTACGAGGGCCCCTCCGGTGGCCCCGGCATGCAGGAGATGCTCCACCCGACGTCCTTCCTCAAGGGCGCAGGTTTAGGCAAGGCCTGCGCCTTGATTACCGACGGCCGCTTCTCCGGCGGCACCTCCGGGCTCTCCATCGGCCACATTTCTCCTGAGGCCGCCCACCAGGGGCTTATCGGGCTCATTGAGAACGGCGATACCATTTCCATCAATATCCACGAGCGCGAGCTCACGCTCGACGTGGACGATGATGTTCTGGAGCGCCGCCGCGCCGCGCAAGAACAACGCGAAAAGCCATGGACGCCGGTGGACCGCAACCGCCCGATTACCAAGGCGCTGCGCGCCTATGCCGCGATGGCGACCTCCGCGGACCGCGGCGCGGTGCGCGTGGTAGACGGCTTTGTGAACTAGCACAATTGGCTGCTAAATCACTGTGACCTCGGTGGGGTGCGAGCTCTGTAGTTAAAAATCGCGTAACTTGTACCGCGATGAAATTCGCTCGTACCCCGTTATTCCGATATACCGTGGCCCTGCTGGGGTTCCTTTTCGGCGCTCGGAAGGTCGTTGAAGACACCCGCATCACAGACTTCCCCATCGATATGGTGGTCTACCGCGAGGGAGTCAAGGCCTTCCTCGAGCACCGCTCCGTCTATAGCGCGCCGATGCCCGCCGGCGATATTCAGCTGCCCTTCATTTATCCGCCCTTTGGCGCCTTAGCGATGGTGCCGTTGACGGCCTTTGACGCCATCGACCACACCCTGGCCGGCAATATCATGGTGATCCTTTCGGATCTCCTAGTGCTCGTGTGCCTCTACTTCGTTTTCAGGGCGGTGCTCAAAAAGCCAGAATTCCTCTTGCCCGTAACCGCCATTACCTGGGCCATTGTCTTACACTTTGAGCCGGTCGACCTCAATAACAACTATGCCCAAATCAATATAGTGGTCATGGCGCTTGTTATCTTCGACCTCGTTCCGCGCAAGCGATTCCTGCCGCAGGGAATCCTCGTCGGCGTGGCGGCCGCCATCAAGATAACCCCTCTGGCGATGCTGCTCTACTTCCTTGTGCGCAAGGAATGGAAGCAGATTGCGACCGCACTTTTCTCCGCCGTAGCGGCCACCCTTCTTGCCGCCGCCTTCCGCTGGGAGGCTTTCGTGGAGTTCTTCAGCTCCACACTGCTCGACATGGGCTCCGGCCGCGACTTCGGCGTGGGAACCGAGTACCAGTCCAATAGCTCCATCAAGGGCGCCATTCAGCGCATGTATCCATCCATCGAACCCATGGAGGCGAATGGCCTGACGATAGGCTTCGCGTGGATCGCGGCCTCCCTTATTGTCATCGTCGTTGCAGCGTGGCTCATCAAGCGCCTGTGTGAGGAGCATTTGCTTGTCGATGCCCAATTGGTCACCGCCCTCACCGTCCTGCTCATCTCCCCTGTTTCTTGGTCCCATCACTGGGTCTGGCTCACGCTTATCATCCCGGTCTTCGCCTACTGACGCGGGCTTGTTTTAGGGACCGGTAAGGCGGTACCAGGTACCGGGGTGGCGGTAGCCGCCCGGTAGCCGGTTTTACCCCCGCTTATCGTTTGGACCGTTGACGTTGCTTGAGCTGTTTGCTAAGTGTTCCCCTTTCTTCTTGGAAGTCGTCACGGGTGCGCATGTCTTCACCGATGAGGGTGAGTTTGCTGCCGTTGTTTGCAAGTCGGGATAGGACAGCGTCGGCGATCGCGTTTTCACTAAAGACGCTGTACCAGTATTCCGGCTCGTGCTGGCTGACGATGACGGTTGAGGAATGCTCCCGCTTGACCAGGAGGTTGAATACCTGGGCTAAGGCGAAGGCAGATACGTCCGTGGCCAGGAAGTCGTCGATGACCAACACAGCCGGCTTTGTCAGTTCCTCAAGGAGGGCTTTGCGCTCATAGGCAGCGTCGGCTGTGGCGTCGAACTCGTCGGCTAAGTCGGCGAGTCTAAAGTAGCGTGCGGTTAGTTTATGCCGGCACGCAGCCACGGCTAGGCCTTGGGCGAGGAAGCTTTTGCCGGTGCCGGTAGCTCCCACGATGGTTAGATCTCTGCCGTAGGTAATCCAGTCGCAGGTAGCTAACCGCTCAATACGGTCTGGAGTGATCCCTCGGTTGCTGTGTGCTTCAAAGCGTTCCAAAGCCGCAAGCGCGTTGGGTAGCTTGGCGGCTTTGACGAGTTTTTCGATTACTTTCGAATCACGTGCAGCTACCTGAGCATCGAGAGCTTCTTTGATCTTGTCTTCAAAGGAGTCCAAGTCACGACTGGGATCGTTGACGATCTCCTGCAGCGTCGTGGCAAACACACGCATCCCGCGAAGAGAACCGAGCAGTTCGAAGTCTTCATCGGTAAGAGCCATGGCTATACCTTCCATTCTTTATCAGTGAAGGCAAACGCCCCGGCCCCGCGTACATGCGACACAGAGTCCGGCGTGTCCGCCGTGGGCTGTTGGCGGTGCGCACGCGTAGTGTCGATGGCCGTCGACAGTGGTACATCGGTGGGCAAATACGCCTGTGCTGCGGCCTGTTTTAGATCCTTGAGCTCTTGGGCTACTTTGTTGACGCTGGGGACTGCTTTGCGCGATAACAGCTGACCACAGGCTTGTTCGAGTTCGATTCGGGAGTAATCCTTCGATAGGTTCAGTACGCCCAGAACGCTAGAATATGCTTGGGCTTCGACTTTACGAGCGTTAAACATCTGGCCGATGAGCTGTGCTGTCGCGGTCCCAATACTTTTCGCCCAGTCTTCCAAGCGTTGCCGGTTCCACTGGGTGTTTAAGTCCTTATGGTTGTCGGGGACATGCTCATCCAAGGTGGAGTAGCCATAATTAGCAGGGGCAATACGATGTGAAGCAACAATCTCACCGTCGTAGAAGACATCCAGATAGTCATCAAAAAGTTGCACGTCGACGAACTTGCCCGCTAGCTTCCACGGCACTGAATACCAGTGATTGGCGATCCGGATGTGGTAGTTCATTGCGACCTTGGACTTCTTCCACCGCGACCACGACCACCGCCGGTCGGGCAATGGGCGCAGCAGCTGTTGCTCATGGTCTTCAAACAACTGGCGACGAGAGATATCCTGCCCGCGGAAGGGACGGCGATCGTTGATGAAATCGCTTTGGTCCTCGAGGGCCTTATTGAGCATGTCGAAACTGTAGAACTCCTGGTCGTCGAGGTATTCCACGCACCATTGCTGGGCAATATCCACGGCCTTTTCAACATTCGCCTTATACCGCGGCCGGTAGCCTTTCGCCGCAGTAATACCTATCTGATAGAAATCGGCAAATGTAGAATACTCCGCAACCGGGATACGCCCCCGCAGCCCACAGGAAATCTGTTGCGTGGCTGTGAGCGCGTTATCCGGGATCAACCGCAGCGGACAACCACCGAAATACTCCAAAGCCGCACGGTGGGCTAAAAGCCACGACCGCATTTTTTGATCCGGCCACGCCGATACATGCATCATCCCTGAGTGCGGCAATGAAGCTACAAACAAGTGCGCGGTAACCCGCTGGCCTGAGACAGGATCCACAACGACCATTCCATCGCCCGACCAGTCCACCATGAGCTCGTCACCGGGATCGTGATTCAGTTGCGCTGACAGCTGATGAACATCGACATAATGCTCAAACAGCGAACAGTACTGTCGATACGAATAATGACGCTGACCAGTACCAACAGGGAACTCCAGGTACTTGGCGTGCGCGACTTTCAACGTCACGCGCTTGCCAGAGACCATCCGCTCAGCAACCTTTTTGAAATCCGGTGCGAGGAACTCCGCATCGTTGCGACGCCGGTTATCCGGAAATAGCTCCTCTAACTGGGCATTCGACAATCCAGCAATCCCACGAGCATCGAGTCGATGGTCCCTTACAACGCGACTGGCCTTATCAATCGTCGACTTCGAGACCCCTAAATCGGCTCGAATCTGGTTCCAGGAACGATTCCCGGCAACCAAGGCAAACATGATGGCACGGTAATCCGTCACCACCATCACTCCTTCCACGTGAACGCGACCCACGCGTACACACTGCGTGGGCCGTCCACTAAAGAGTGCCTAAAAACTACCCCCGGTACCCGATATCCGCACCGGTCGGTACTCGATACCGCTCTACCGGTACTAAATAGCGTCGCGCGTCAGCCTACCGCGCGTGGAGCTGGCTTTCTACCGGATGGGCTGCCCGCAACCTCCTGGCCGTCCTCATCGCCTGGGCAGCCCTGTTGCTCACCGTTCCACCGAAGTGGTGGTGGGGAGATCAAGTCGATGTCCATGCCATGAACCACTTCCAGAAATTCTGGGTGGATGACTTCGTCTGGCTCACCGTGCTTACCGTAGCGCTGTATGCGGCCGCATTCTGTGCCGCCCAGCGCAAGCAGACCACACGTAGCGCTACTCCTGCTCCGCTAGCGACTTAAGCGCGGCGAGGTGGGCATCGAATGCGGACTTGCCGGTAGCAGTGAGCATAACCCACACGGTGTCCTTATCGCGGGAAGACCCGTACTCGCGGAATCGGCTGATATAGCCTTCGTTTTCCAAGGCGGTTAATTGTTTAGATAAAGTAGCGGCCGATTGCCCCACTTCTTCCCGCAGCGCCGCGAAGCGCATTTCGCGGCGCACCTGTCCCTCCACCGCACCCCGCGCGTTTAATACCGCGCAGATCTTGAAGCGATTGAGAGGATAGATAACCGGGTCAATATCACTGAGCACTACGGCCTTCTCCTTGCCGCGCTGCAAGGTCCAAGGCACGAGATTGCAGCACCCAGACCATTGCCACTGCCCACACCGCGATGAAGATCACCAAGGCCCACATGTGCTCACGCAGCATGTTGGTGATAAAGATCGGGATAAGTATTACTGCCATCCCCGCGTAGTATTTCTTATCGGCCTTGGGCTGTGAATGTGGGTCCTGGCGATAGCTGGTCCGCACCTTGCTCTGATGATGAAGCAGCGCCCACACGATGAGGCCTATAAGGACAAAGTAGAAAATGAGAAACGCGACGGGGTGTATTATCTCCGCGAATACTGTTATTCCCACATAGAACACAGCGAATGCGATCACTAGGAGGATATTTTGCATAAGCCGCTTTCGCTCAGCGCCTTGATCCTGCAGGCTGTCATTAAACTCGAGCGACTTCTTTAGCTCATCTTCCATTTTCTACCACCATCCCCAAAATCCAGATTCCATACTTTCCGTTATGGCAATTCTTTCACTTTCCATGATGGAAAGCAAGGGTGAAAAGAAAATCCCCACCGCATTAACTGCGGCGGGGTTCCACTTACGCGGTAGCGAGTAACAGGCTAAGCGATGGGGTTTACGGCTGCGCCAAAGAACCACACGGCAACCAAGATGGCGATACCGACCACCACAAAGACCCACGACGTACCCAGCGGGCGCCGCGCCCAAGAGCGACCAAAGTCCAAGGAAATGAAACCAGGACCGGTAAATTGCAGGCCAATCGCGATAACGAAAAGGACCAGCGATAGCCATACCGAGTCCGGCCAGTCAAAGACCTGCAGACCAGCGCCCGATTCCGCCAGTTCGTGCAAGGCGGTGAAACCGGTAACGACCAAACCGAGCATGGCCGCAAGAGGGCTAATCAGGCCCAAAAGGAGGAATGCTCCGGCGATCAGCTGCACGGTTGGTACCGCCAAGGCAAAGGAATTAGCCCAAGCGTACTGCGAGTAATCGCTTTCCAGTCCGGAGACTCCGGCGCCATCGCCCAGCGAGAAGAACGTGGACACGCCAGCGATGATGAGGTAGGCGCTCATAGCCAAGCGGACAAAGAAGAGGCCAAAGTCAATGGTGCCGCGGCGCCCATAACGCTTGTAGCCTTCCTTATCCTCCTGTTCCTGCTGAAGCTTGCGCTCTTGTTCCGCCAGCTCTTCTGGACTCAAGCCGGCATCGTCTGCCGCAAAACCTTCGGCCTGCGACGCCGCTGCGGGATCCAATACCGCGGTATCCTCACCTGCGGATTGCTGGTTTCCCTGCTGCGTGGCCCCATTAGCGGCATTGGGCAAAACCTCCGTCTCCGCCGCCTCTTGCTTCTGCGGCCGAATTTCTTGCGGTTCGGCGCGCCCTGCGCGGGCAAAGACATCGGGGTTATCCTGCCGCATGGAATCGTAGGCTGGAACGTTAAGATCCTCGTCTAAGGGATTGGCTTTATCCGGTTGCTGCTTATCGCTCATATGACCAACTTAAGACAGTTGCCTGCAGTTTTGCGGTACCGTTATCGGCGCGCCGCAATTGTCCCCGCACTCCTCTTCCCCCAGCCCCCATCTTGTTGTAATATCAACAATGTCACATAGTTGACATATAAACATTAATTACCGGCGGGGACACTTTCCCCGCCTTATGAATCCACCAGAATTGGGAACGAATCGATGACTTCACACGACTCCGACTGGGCCGGAGATGCCCGCAATGCTTCACCAGATGGCGAGTTTATTCGCGATACCACCTATATCGAAGACCGCATTTCACCAAAGGTATCCGAGATAACCGCGCAGGATGATGGCACCTTTTACTGGCCCATGGAGGCTGGCCGTTACCGCCTGGTGGCGGCCCGTGCCTGCCCGTGGGCGCACCGCGCGGTCATCGCTCGCCGCCTGTTGGGCTTAGAGGACTCCATTTCCTTGGCCCTCGCCGGGCCCGTACACGATGCGCGGTCCTGGACATTCGACCTCGACGAGGGCGAAGTAGACCCGGTTTTGGGCTACAAGCGCCTGCAGGAAGCCTACTTCGAGCGCTTTCCAGATTACCCCCGCGGAATTACTGTGCCAGCCTTGGTAGAAGAATCCACCGGCCGGGTAGTCACCAATGATTACCCCTCGATGGTGCGCGATTTTATTGAAAAGTGGACGGACTTCCAGGCAGAAGGCGCTCCCGATCTCTTCCCTGAACAGCACCGCGAGGAGATGAACGAGCTCAACGAGTACATCTTCCACGGCATCAATAATGGCGTGTACCGCTGCGGTTTTGCCGGCTCGCAAGAAGCCTACGAAGAGGCTTATGACCAACTGTGGGAGGCGCTCGATTGGGCCGAGGAGCGCCTGGGCACCCAGCGCTATATGGTTGGCGATCACATTACCGAAACCGATATCCGCCTATTTGCCACCCTCGTGCGCTTCGATCCCGTGTATTACTCGCACTTCAAGTGCTCGCGCCACAAGATCCAGGAACTGCCCAACCTGCGCGGCTACCTGCAAGAACTATTCCAGCTACCGGGCTTTGGTGATACCACCGATTTCACCGAGATCAAACAGCACTACTTTGCCACGCACACCGAAATCAACCCCACCCGCATCGTTCCGGTGGGACCGGATATGTCCTGGCTAGCAGAGCCGCACGACCGCGATCGCTTTGGCGGGCAGCCCTTTGCCCCTGGCGTGCGACTCCCGGGCCCCATTCCCTCCGGCGAGGAAGTAAAGAATCCGGAAGACTTTCAGCTTAAGCTCTTCCCAGCCCCGCAGCCGCGTTAATCACAGACCGCGTCAGATCGCTTAAGACCTCGGATTCTAGGCGCCAACGCTGCCAGTAGAGGTCGATGTCGAGCTGGTGGTCATCGAGAAGCAGCAGCTCTTTCGATTCCACCAGCGGCTGGGCCTGGACCTGCGGCAAAAGCCCCCACCCCAGGCCCACGCGCACGGCCTCCAGGTAGCCTTCCGAAGAGGGAATTTGCGAGACCCGTGCGCGCACGACGTGGGAGTCAATAAAGCGCTCGCGCATGGCATCATCGAGCACTTGGTCATTGGGGCCATAGCCCACCAGCGGCATCGTCTCCCAGGTAAACCGCCCTGAATGAAAGCCTTCCGCGATATGCGGGGCGGCAACGGCGAAATAGCGCATGGTCCCCAAAAACGTGGAATCGCACCCGGATACCGGCGAATGCTCCCTCGTTACCGCACCCAAAACATCGCCGCGCCGCAGCATCGCGAGCGTGCGGGCCTCATCCTCAATGCGTATGCGCAGGGCAACGTCTCCCTGCTGCGCGGTATCGCTTAATACCTGCGTAAACCAGGTGGCGAGCGAGTCGGAGTTGATGGCCACCGACAGGGGCACGCGCGCTAGGCGCTGGCCCAACCGGGCATCGGTTTCCGCCTGCACCAACGCCATGCGCCGGGCCGCCTGTACGAGGACTTCGCCGGCTTCCGTCGCCCCCACCGGATTCGCCCGCCGCACCAGCACACGGCCGGTGCTCGCCTCCAACGCCTTAATGCGCTGGCTTACCGCAGATGGGGAAATCCCCAGGACCGAGGCGGCGACCTCAAAGCTTCCTTCCTCCACGATGGCCAGCAAGGTTTCCAAATGTACCGGGTTCATGAAGCTATTCTAAACCATATGAAGATAGATTAACTGGACTTATTTACCGCTTGGATCCACACTAGGGGCATGTCCATCGTGCTTGCTGGTTTTGTGCTTGGTTTATCCCTCATCGTGGCCGTCGGCCCCCAAAATGCGATGCTGTTGAAATACGGCATCCGCCGCGATCACATCGGGCTCATCATCGTGGTGTGCGCGCTTTCCGATGTCATCCTCATTACCTCCGGCACCGCCGGTGTCGGCTACCTGGTTGAGCGCTTTCCCAATGCGCTTGAGGCGCTCAAGTACATCGGCGCGGCATACCTCGCCTTTTTCACCTTCACCTGCTTCCGCGATGCCTTCAAAACCAAGGGCGAGGCCATCGACGTGGAATCCACTTCCCCTAATTCCACCGAGGAAGTCGCGACCTTCGACGGCGACACCACGGGTGGGGCCGGCACCGGGCACGGTTCTGTCGCCACAGCTACCGCCACCCAGCGCCAGGAAATTAAGCGCTCTCCCTCCTGGGTTAAGCCACTACTTACCGCGCTGGCGCTAACCTGGCTCAATCCAGGCGCCTATGTTGATGTGCTGGTCATGCTCGGCGGCATCGCCAACCAGTATGGCGACCCCGGCCGGTGGCTTTTCGCCGGCGGTGCCATTGCCGCCAGCTTTACGTGGTTTCCCGTCATTGGCTTTGGCGCTGCCCGCTTCTCCCACGTCCTCTCCCGCCCCGAGGTATGGCGCTGGATCAACGTTGGCATCGGCGTCATCATGGTTGGCCTGACCCTCAAGCTCCTCCTGCTGTAATCCCTTGGCCAGCTCCAGCCCTAAGCGTTAAAAGGGGCATCGGCAAGCACAAGGCATAGAAAATCCCTCCCCGGGAAATCCTGGGGAGGGAAATTTATTGCTCTAAGGCGAGATTACTTCTGGGAGCTTTCCGCTTCGGAAGACTCATCGTCTTCCTCTGGGTCACCGATAGCACCGGTTTCTTCGATCCACTTTTCAATCTCTTCCGGCGAGCGGTCGTGCTCTACGCCCTCGCGCTCGATGTAGTAGGTGTGATCGTCCTGGTTTTGCTTCTCAAATTCTTCCTTATCAAAGTCCACATCGTCATCACCGTCAAGCTTTTCCGTCACCTCGGTCACGAGCTCTTCATAGAGGGATTCGCTATCCATATTGGAATCCTCGAGGTGCTGGCCAATCTCGTCGTCGTAGCGATCTGCGTCGTATTCCTTGTTCGGGTTCAGCTTCAGGTGCATCAGCGAACGCACGCGCTCGCGGCGCAGCGCCTCGTCCTGAATCTTGGACTGGCTGCGGAACCATGCGAAGACCAAGACGGCCACCATCGCGATGCCCATGTAGCCGATGACCGGGTAGACGTACTGCATCAAGGTCTTGAAGCCGAAGAAGGAGACGCCGAAACCTGCGAAACAGCCGGCGATGAAGATAACGCGGAACTTTGCCTCATTGCCCGCGGAAAGGCGCTTACCCAATGCGTAGAACATACCAATGGCGGTATTGAAAATCATCAGGTAAATAATGATGGCCATGATTGCGCCCAAGACTGGGTTGACGCTATCGACCAAGGACAGCATCGGGATATCGGAGCCCTCAATCTCCTCGGCGTTCATCAGCAGGGAGAAGCCTGCCAGGCCCATCATGACGGAGTAGACGATGCCGCCTACGATGCCGCCCCAACCGGCCTCACGGGGGCTAATGTTATCGCCGCCGATAACCAGCGACATCGAAACCGCCAGCATCAAAGCTAGGCCGTTGTAGTTCAGCGCGGAGACCAACCAGTTGCCGATCGGGGTATCGATTTGGCTGGAGGCTTCCATTGCCGCACCGATATCGTCCGGCATATTGAACATGGTGTAGATGGCCACACCAATGACGGCAATAATGATGGACGGCGTGAGCATACCGATGACCTTGGACACCTTATCGACGTCCATCATACCGACGGCAATCACGAGCCCCAACATCAGCGTCGAGCCGATCCAAGCCTGCCAGCCAAATTGCTGCTCCATATTGGAACCGGCACCGGCCAGCATCACGAAGCCGATGGCGAAGAGCGTGATGATAACGGCGACGTCCAATAGCTTAGACACGATAGGGTGGGTGACCTTGCGGAATACCGTGTTGTGCTCAGTGGCGTGGAAATAGCTGCCCAATTGCAAGAACACGGTGCCCGCCAGCGTCATAATGGCCGCTGCGACCACAATGCCGGCAATACCCCAGGTGCCGAAGGCGGTGAAATATTGCACGACCTCTTGGCCCGTAGCAAAGCCCGCGCCTACCAGCAGGCCCACGAAGGACATAGCCATGGCGAGAATATTTTTATAAGACACAGTTGCCTAACTTTTGTAGCGGATAATTTTCACACACCAGTGCGCGCGTCCTAGGCCCCCTCCTTATCCCCCGACGCGTGCGGGGAGGCGCGGCGCAGGAGTGTGCTCCTGTGCACATGGTACGTAACCCAATAACGAAATCCTACTTGCACGTGCGTGAAATACAATACATCATCTTTTGTCGATGAAGTAGCTTACATACTTAATCCGCGAAAGTTTCCGTATCGATGACAAAACGGAACTTCACATCACCGGCAACAACCCGCTCATAGGCTGCGTCAACGTCATCAACGCCCACCTTTTCGATGACCGCGCCGATGCCGTGTTCTGCACAAAAGTCCAGCATCTCTTGGGTTTCGGCAATGCCGCCAATATTGTTTCCGGTCAATACTTTACCGCCACCAACGAGGTTGCCCATCGTGATTCCCAGTTCCTCCGGCGGCAGGCCGACCACAGACATGATCCCCCGCGGCTTCAACAGCTGCAGGTAGTCATTGAGGGAATAGGAGGCGGAAATAGTAGACAAAATCAGGTCAAACTCGCCCTTGTGGTTGGCAAAGAAGTCGGGGGCCTCACCCGTTGCCAACACCCGCTGCGCGCCGAGCTTGTAGGCTTCTTGTTCCTTGCGCAAGGAGCGGGAAATGACGGTGACCTCAGCGCCCTTGGCGGCGGCGATCTGCACGCCCATGTGGCCCAGACCGCCAAGGCCAACGACGGCTACCTTATCGCCTTCCTTGACCTGCCACCGGGCCAAGGGCGAGTAGGTGGTAATTCCGGCGCACAAGAGCGGGGCGGCAACATCAAAGTCGAGGCCTTCCGGAATCGTCAACACAAAATTCTCATTGACCACGACCTTTTGCGCATAGCCGCCCTGGGTAATGGTCCCATCGACGTCTTCAGAGTTATAGGTTCCCACCGAGCCGTTCAGGCAGCTTTGCTCCTGCCCATTGCGGCACTGCTCGCACACCCCGCAAGAGTTGACCAAGCAGCCCACACCCACGCGGTCGCCTACCTTAAACTTGGTGACCTTGTCCCCTACCGCTTCGACCACGCCAGCGATCTCGTGGCCCACCGTCAGCGGGAAGTGGGCCTCGCCCCACTCATTGCGAATGGTGTGAATATCCGAGTGGCAAATGCCTGCCGCCTTGATATCGATGACGACGTCATCTTCGCGCGGATCGCGCCGTTCGATTTCTACGGTGCGAAAAGGTGCATCTGGGCTCGTTTTTTGCAGAACTTTAGATTTAATTGGCATGTCACATAGTCTACGCGTTGCCGTCCTGACCTGCCCAAATGAAAACTATGGTCAATTTAAAAACCACGAAAGCCAGCCTCCGCCCCTTGTGGAAGCAGGGACGAAGACTGGCTAGATTAGTGGCGTATTAGCTCAGCTTTTCCGCGATCAGCTTATTAACCTGACCCGGATCCGCCTTGCCTTGCGTCGCCTTCATCACGGCACCGACGATCGCGCCGGTGACCTTCTTATTGCCGGCGCGGTACTTCTCCACGATGTCCGGGTTTGCGGCCAAGGCATCATCCACGGCCTTTTCGATGGCCCCATCATCGCGCACGACCTCGAGACCGCGCTTGGCGACGACCTCATCAACATCGCCCTCGCCCGCCAGTACGCCATCGACGGCTTGGCGCGCCAGCTTGGTGGTCAGCTTGCCTTCCTTGACCAAGGCGATGACGCGGGCGATGTGGGCCGGGGTGATATCCAGCTCAGCCAGGGTCTTGTCCTGCTCATTGGCCTTACCTGCAAGATAAGACACCCACCAGGAACGAGCCTCGTCCGGCTTCGCGCCGACTTCGACCGTCTCCACGATGAGATCCAGCGCGCCCGCGTTGACTAGGTCGCGCATCTCCTCGTCCTTAATGCCCCACTCCTTTTGGATGCGGGCGCGGCGGACCCACGGCAGCTCCGGAAGGGTTGCGCGCAGCTCTTCTACCCACTCGCGCGGGGCGATGACCGGCGGCAAATCCGGGTCATTGAAGTAGCGGTAATCTTCCGCGGTCTCCTTCGGGCGGCCCTTAGAGGTAGAGCCATCGGTTTCTTGGTAGTGGCGGGTCTCCTGCTCGATGCTGCCGCCATCTTCTAATACCTGTGCCTGGCGCTGCATCTCAAAGCGTACGGCCTGTTCGACCGAGCGCATGGAGTTGATGTTCTTCGTCTCGGTACGGGTACCGAATTCTTCTTGGCCGATAGGGCGCAAGGAAAGGTTGGAGTCTACGCGCATGGAGCCTTGATCCATGCGGGCATCGGACACGCCCAACGCAGCGACGAGCTCGCGCAGCGCCGAGACATAGGCCTTTGCCACCTCGGGGGCACGCTCGCCGGCGCCGATGATGGGCTTGGTGACGATCTCAATGAGCGGAATGCCCGCGCGGTTGCAGTCCACCAGGGATGCGGTAGCGCCGTGGATGCGGCCATCGGCGCCGCCCAGGTGGGTCAGCTTACCGGTGTCTTCTTCCATGTGGGCGCGCTCGATTTCCACGCGCCATTCCGTGCCATCTTCCAGTACGACGTCGAGGTAGCCGTCATAGGCAATCGGCTCATCGTACTGGGAAATCTGGTAGTTCTTTGGCTGGTCCGGGTAGAAATAATTCTTGCGGGCAAAGCGCGAGGACTCCGCGATGGAGCAATTAAGCGCCAGGCCAATCTTGATTGCACCCTCCACGCCCTTGGAGTTAACCACGGGAAGAGCCCCGGGAAGGCCCAGCGATACCGGATCGGTATTGGAGTTAGGGGCTGCGCTGAAGTTCGTGGCGGATGTGGAAAACATCTTGGTTTCCGTATCCAGCTCCACGTGGACTTCCATGCCCATTACCGGTTCATACTTGTCGAGGACCTCGTCGAAGTCCATCAGGTCATACATCGCAGCAGTCATGCGTGCCATCTTAATACGTCCGTGCACTCTCGCGCGCTAGCCCCTAGGGTGACTGTCATGACGACTCCACATACAGTAGACACTTCGCTTGTCGATGCCCCACTGATTAACATCGCAGTCTTTTCTACCGCCCCCTCGACCGAAGAGATCACAGAGGCTGTTACCGGGACCTTTTCGGGGCGTGCCGGAGAGATTACTCCCGGCAAGAACCCAGGCAGCCTCGTCGTTCCTATCGATGGCGCGTTTGTCCTGCACTACCAGACCATCGATTCTGCACCCACCCCAGATAGTTACGGCCTCCACCCCATCTTGAGCGCCGATGCCGGCGACCTCAACACCGCGGGAGCCCAAGTGCTAGTCTCAGTCCTTCCGGATAATCAGGAACACGACCTCTCTCACCAATTCCGCGAGCCGCGCCGCGAGCACCTAGAGCTGCTATCCCAAGCGACGTCCGCCGTAGCCCAGCACCCCAACTGCCTCATCATCCACAACCCGCGCGGCAACGTCTCCATCTCCCCGGCGATGTTTAACGATGCCGTGCGCAATAACCTCGCCCCCATGCATATCGCGCCGGTGTGGATTACGCAATCGGGCGGCGAGCTCCGCGGCTATTCTATGGGACTGGTCCAAGCGGGCCACCCGGAAATCCAGGCGCGCACCAGCTCGATGGATCCCACGGACCTCTATTACAAGCTGGCAAATATCGCCAACCATATCCTGCAAGGCGCCACCGTCAAAGGCGGCGATACCTTGGCCTTCGAGGAAGGCCAGGCCTCACTCACCATCACGGAGGAGCCCTGGTTCGTAGACCAGAACTTCCCCGCTGTCACCATTAACTTTTAGCTGACTTTGGCCTTGCGGGCATCGCTAAAGCGGCACAGCGCAGCCAGGATCGCGCCGGACAAGTTGTGCCACACGGAAAAGACAGCGCCGGGCAAGGCAGCCAGTGGGCTCATATAGGAAGAGGCAAGGCTAGTGGCCAGCCCGGAATTTTGCATTCCTACCTCCACGGCCATGGTGCGGCGGACCGGAACCGGCTGGCGGGTAAAGAGGCCCGCGAGATAGCCCAAGCCATAGCCGCACGCGTTGTGAATGACCACGGCGGCAAAGACCAGCACACCGGCGGTGACGATATTGTCATGCGCGCCGCCGACGACAATGCACACGATCAAGGCAATCGCGGTAACCGAAATCCACGGCAATGCCGCCTGAATCTTCGCCACGAGCCGGGGAAGCAGCATGCCGATGACGATGCCCGCGATGACCGGAACGAGCACCACCTTGACGATGGACCACGCCATCGATGCCGCGGAGACCGGCATGTATTCGCCCGCCAACCACAAGGTCAATAGCGGGGTGAGGATGGGCGCCAAGAGCGTGGAGATGGAGGTCATGGTCACCGAAAGCGCGACATCGCCGCGCGCTAAGTAGGACACCACGTTAGAGCTCGTGCCGCCTGGGGCGCAGCCGACCAAAATCACTCCAGCCGCAACCGCTTCTGGCAGATCCATGACTGCCACCACCGCGAGCGCGATCAGCGGCATAATGACGAACTGCGACACCACGCCGAGCACCACGGGCAGTGGCCGGCGCACCACGAGCGCAAAATCGACGGGCTTGAGGGTAAGCCCCATGCCAAACATGACGATGCCCAACAGCGGCGTTACCTGCGGGGCAAAGGATGCCGCGGTATCCGGGGCGATGTAGCCAATAATGCCGCCGATAATAACGAGTATGGGAAAACCCAGCGCCGCGATGAGCGCTTGCCGTTCTTCCTGTTTTTCTGTAGCGCTATTGGTACTCATATACAAAAGAATACCCTCCCACCATGTGAGAGGGCGATCTTAATATTCGAGACGGCGGAGGTTTAACAGACCTTAGCCGAACAGGGCTTGCGCATTGCGGTAGCGGGCATCTGGCACCGTCTTCAGCGTACCCACGGCCTCTTCCAATGGCACGAGGTCGATATCTTCACCGTGCAGGGCAACGCACATTCCCGAGTCCCCATTGTGCGCCGCGCGGGCAGCGTGCACGCCGTAGCGGGTCGCCAGGACGCGGTCATACGCGGTGGGTGTGCCGCCGCGCTGGATGTGGCCCAACACGGTGGTGCGCACGTCATAGCCGGTGCGCTTATTGATTTCATCGCCAATGACCTGGCCAATGCCATTGAAGGTTTGGTGGCCAAATTGGTCGACGCCACCGGCCTCAAACTCCATGGTGCCCTCCTTCGGCAGGGCACCTTCGGCCACACAAATGATGCCGTATTTCTCACCCATCTGGAAGCGGCGTTCCATCGCCTTGGTAATCTCCGCGATATCGAAGGGCTCTTCTGGAATCACGGTGTAATGTGCGCCGCCGGCCATGCCTGCGTGCAAAGCAATCCAGCCCACGTGGCGGCCCATGACCTCCACGATGAGGATGCGGTTGTGGGATTCAGCCGTCGTGTGCAGGCGGTCGATCGCATCCGTTGCCACCGATACCGCGGTATCGAAGCCGAAGGTATAGTCCGTGGCGTTGACGTCATTATCAATGGTCTTCGGCACGCCCACGACGGGGATGCCATTATCGTTAAGCCACTTAGCGCCCTTGAGCGTGCCTTCGCCACCGATGGCAACGAGGGCATCGACCTCGGCCTCGCGCATATTCGTCTTGATCTGCTCCAGGCCGGCCTTAAATTTATCGGGGTGCAGTCGGCCGGTACCCAAAATGGTGCCGCCACGCAAGAGAATCCGGTCGATGCCGGCATCGTCGTAAAGATCGCGCCGACGGTCTTCTAAAAGGCCAACCCACCCGTCTTCGTAGCCCACGACGGTATCGCCAAATTCGTTGGATGCGGTTCGCACAACCGCACGGATTACAGCATTCAGGCCGGGGCAATCGCCACCGGAAGTCAGTACAGCAAGACGCATAACCCCCAATTTAGCGCAGGATTTTTATCCATGCAGCGTGTCCACGTAGCGCAGTGAGGAGATAAGTCCCACCACCAGCGCGATAACAATCACGAGAATCGAATTGATGATCGCCGTAGTCGGATTACCCGTTTGCATTACGGCGGAGACTAGAGCCACGCCCACCACGGATCCCACCTGGCGGGAGGTGTTATACGCCCCCGACGCCGCGCCCATGTGGTGAGGTGAAATATCGCGCAGCGTCGTTGCCGCATTAGAGCCCCAGATAAAGGACTGGCCGATTCCTAGAACGGCGATGGGCAAGGCCAACCACCACGGATTGGCGTCGGCATGCATGACCCACCAGGCCAAACACAGCGAGGCGATCATCAGGCTAAACCCCACCAGCCCCATCAGGCGCGGATTCACCACGTCCGTGAGGATGCCGGCGATGGGTGACATCAGCATCGAGACCAGCGCCATGGGAGCCACGATAATGCCGGCCTCCCCGGCGGATAACCCCTTGACCGATTGCAACCACAACATCACCGGCAGCATGACCGAAGCCGCCATAAAGCCCATGGTTAATATGCCCACGGAACCGGCCGCATAATTGCGGTTGTGGAAGAGCTCCACCGGAAAAAGAGGCGTAGAGCCGCGATCCTGCGCGCTAGTCTGCAAGCGCACAAAGGCGATGCTTGCGACTATGCCGATGGCAAGCACCACTAGCACCCGCCAGTCCCAATCCAGCTCTGGGCCTTGTTGAATGCCAAAGACGATGGACCCTAGCGCAATGAGCGAGACTATGGCCGAGGGCTTATCGATGTCCTGGGCCGTGGTCGGCAGCTTCGGTATCCACAGCAGGGCCAGCACGATGGCGGCGATAACAAATGGAATATGCACCCAGAAGGCCGCCTGCCAGCCAAAAGAAGCCACGAGGAACCCGCCGAGCAGCGGCCCAGCCAAGGATGCCACCGAACCGATAATCCCCCATACCCCCAGCGCGCGCCCACGGCGCTCGCGGGCGAATACCCGGTTAATAACGGACATCGTCTGTGGCATCTCCAGCGATGCTCCGAGACCCTGCACGATGCGCGCGACGATGAGCACTTCTATCGACGGCGCCAGCGCACACGCTACTGCGCCGATCCCAAACAGCGCCACGCCGATGCAAAACAGGGCGCGCTGACCGAGGACATCGCCAAGCCGCCCCGTAAAAAGCAGCGGCACTACGACGGCAAGCAAAAAGGCGGCCGAAACCCACATGATTTCATTGACCGTGGCGCCCAAATCCGCCTGAATCTCCGGCAAGGCGATGGCTACCATCGATTGGTCCAACAGGGATACAAAGAAACCGAGGGATAGGGCAAACATGGCGAGCCATGCTTGGCGCTCCGATGGCAGGTTAGTCTCCGCAATCATGGCAGGAATTCTAGCGGGGCACACAAATCAGGCCTAGACTGGCCACCATGTCCATGATTGATATCAAGAAACCGCAAGACGTATCCACCGCCACCACCGTTACCCTCGGCCTTATCGGTGGTTGGGTCACCGCCCGCGAGACCGGCATTCGCCCGCTCGGCGGCGTCATCCTCGGCGCAGCGGGCCTATGGGCCGGCCGTTCTTGGGCCAAGAAGACCAACCCCGCCACGACCGCAGGCCTGTCCGCCCTGTATGTCGGCGCGTTCGGCGCCTCCCACCCATTGGCAAAGAAGATTGGTTCCTGGCCAGCAGTCCTCGCCGTGACGGCCGCCTCCGCAGGCGCTGCCTACGCGCTTTCCGATGCCAAGTAGTCCACCCCGCCACATACACAACAGCACCATGGTCCCCCGCCAAGGAGGATCATGGTGCTGAATGGTTTTGTGAGTATTTACTCCACAACGTTGAAGACAACGGCGTTGTCCTCAGTGCCCAGTGCGGCCTGGCCGTCAGGCAGAGCATAGAAGGAAGGCTCGGACTCGAGGACGTCACGCAGGGAATCAGAAAGTGCCTGGGTGTGGTCATCACACGCCACCTTGGTGGAGACGAAGTCACCTACGTGAATGGTGCCATCCTTATCCACATCGTAGGAGGTGGTGTAGGTATTGCAGCCATCATCGAGAACCAGGGACTGATCCTTGTCGAACTGCACGGTGAACTGACCGTCTTCCTTAACGGAGTGCAGCTCACCGGTGATGGTCTGGCCCTCGATGTTGGGCACCAGCTTGTCAGCGTCTGCCGGCAGGGATTCCACCAGGTCGCTCTTGGCGGTGGTGTCTGCCACCTCGGTGCCGGGCTCAGCCGGTGCCGGGTTTGCTGCGGGTTCCTCAGCGTTTGCTACGCCCATGGTCATGAGCGCAGCTGCGGAGACGGACATCGTCGCGGTTGCAATCTTTTTCAAAGTCATACCCATTAATCTACCCCTGCCGGATGGGCATCCAACAGGGGTGTAAACGAATCGTTATCTAATCCGCAGCTATTTCACAGTGACAACGATTTTAGATAGCGCGGCTAGCTTTGGCGCTTAGCTTCATAGGCTGCACCCACCTTGTACAGGCGGTCATCCTGGAAAGCCGGTGCCATGATCTGCAAACCGGTAGGCAAGTTGGTATCGGCGGCCAGGCCGGAAGGCACGGACATGCCGCACAGGCCGGCCAGGTTTAGCGGCAAGGTGCACAGGTCGAAGTTGTACATCGCCATGGGGTCTTCGGCCTTCTCCCCCAGCTTGAACGCGGTGGTTGGGGTGGTCGGCGAGACTAGTACGTCAGCCTGCTCAAAGGCGCGGGCAAAGTCCTGGGCCACGAGGGTGCGCACGCGCTGCGCCTGCAGGTAGTAGGCATCGTAGTAGCCCACGGACAGCGCATACGTGCCCAGCATGATGCGGCGCTTGACCTCGGGGCCGAAGCCCTCTGCGCGCGACTGGGACATGACCTGCTCCGCGGAGTGGGATCCGTCATCGCCAGCGCGCAGGCCGTAGCGCATGCCATCGAAGCGGGCCAGGTTGGACGAGACCTCACACGGCATGATCAGGTAGTAGGCAGCCAAGGCCTCGTCGAAGTGCGGGCAGTCCACCTCGACGATTTCCGCGCCCTGCTCGCGCAGCTGTTCCACGGCGGCGTGGTAGTTCTCCATCACGCCGTCCTGCCAGCCATCGCGCTCGAATTGCTTAATGAGGCCTACCTTGACGCCGCTCAGATCACCCTTCGCGCCTTCGCGGGCGGCCTCCACCACGGGGGCAACAGGCCTGTCCACAGACGTGGCGTCGAAGGCATCGTGGCCGGCAATAACCTCGTGCAAGAGCGCGGTATCCAGGACGGTACGGCCACAGGGACCCGCCTGGTCCAGCGAGGACGCGGCTGCAATCAGGCCGTAGCGAGATACCGTGCCGTAGGTGGGCTTTACGCCCACGGTATTGGTCAGCGCCGACGGCTGGCGAATGGATCCGCCGGTATCGGTACCAATACCTAATGGAGCTTGCCCCGAGGCCAGCGCCGCTGCAGTGCCGCCACCGGAACCGCCCGGGGTGCGCTCGGTGTCATACGGGTTGTGAACCGGGCCAAATGCGGAGTTCTCATTGGACGAACCCATCGCAAACTCATCCAGGTTCGTCTTGCCAAGGATCGGGATGCCGGCCTCGCGCAGGCGCTTGGTCACCGTCGCATCATACGGAGACATGTAGCCTTCGAGCATCTTGGATGCGGCGGTAGTGGGGGCATCGGTAGTAACCAGCAGGTCTTTTAGAGCCAGCGGCACACCGGCCAGTGCCGATGCGGGCTTTTCGCCGGCGTCGAGGGCCTTATCCACGACATCGGCAGCCGCCAATGCTTCCTCCTGCCCCACGTGCAGGAAGGAGTTGAGTTCCGGGTTGGTTTCCGCAATGCGATCCAAAAAGGCCTGGGTGACCTCGCGGGAGGTCACCTCGCGCGCGTGAATCTTGTCCGCCAGCTCGGCGGCGGTCAAAGAGGTCAGCCCCTCCGCAGGTACGACAACGTTGGTCATTTACTCTCCTCCCAAAATCTGCGGCACGACGAATCGCTCATCTTCCACGGCCGGCGCTTGGTCCAAGGCCTGCTCGGCGGTAAGGGTGCGCACGATGACGTCTTCGCGCATCGGTGCATCCACGGAGTGCGGGTGGCTCATCGGTTCCACGCCTTCAGTGTCCACGTTCCTTACTGCGGAAACGGAATCAACAATTTCATCAATCTGGCTTGCGAATTGGGCTAGCTCTTCATCGCTTAATGCCAGGCGGGAAAGCTTGGCAAGGTGGGCTACCTCATCACGCGAAATCTCAGACACGCGAACTCCATCCTTTTTCCATAATCGACGCGCAGGTGAAAATTATTTTCCCGCGCGTACTATGTAAATTGCTAAGGCTCCATGATACTGCACCAACCCGCGCGGTTGCCGAGTCACCCCGAATTATTGCCCCTTGAACGTCGCACTGTGACCCAGGTATCGTTATTGGAACTATAAGCTTATAAGCTACTGAAAGCGTGCGACTTAATGTCTTACCTAATCCGTGTCCTGCTTCCCGATACCCCTGGTAGTTTGGGCCAGCTTTCGGAGGCCTTCGGACTGGTTGACGGCAATATCCAATCCGTTGACATCGTAGAATCCTTCCCGGATGGCACCGTCATGGATGACATCGTCATTGAACTTCCCGCAGACGCTATGGCCGATGCCTTAATTACCGCCGCCGCCTCTGTTCATGGCGTGGAAGTAGATTCCATTCGGCCCTTCAGCGGCCGCGTGGACCGGCGCGGGCAGATCGAGTTATTAGCGCGCGTTGCCGCCAATGCCTCCAATGTCACGGCAGCGATGGAGGAAGTCGTCGCGGCTATTCCGAAGGCGGCGACCTCCACGTGGGCCATCGTCATTGACAATAATGAGCCCATTCACCGCGTCGCTTCCTCAAACGCGGCCCCTGCCGATGACGATACGATTCCGGTCGATCTCAACATCGACAGCGCGCGCACCTTGCACCCCGATAAGGACGAATGGGTGCCAGAAAGCTGGGCGCTGCTCGATTCCGCCCTGGCCGCGGCTCCCCTGGGAGATACCGGGATGGTCATCGCCATGGGTCGCACCGGCGGGCCGGAATACCTGGCCTCTGAAGTCGAGCACCTCGGCCACATCGGCACGATTTTGGGCGCCTTCCTCAAATAAGCCCCAGCCCGGCGCGCCTATACCTCCCCGGTGTCCAAGAGCGTGTGGAATTGCTCCTCGTTCAAGATAGGCACGCCAAGGTCGCGAGCCTTATCCTCCTTGGAGCCGGCTTTGGCTCCGGCGACGAGGTAGGAGGTTTTCTTTGATACGGAGCCGGTTGCCTTTCCGCCGCGGCTGATGATGGCTTCCTTGGCGGAATCGCGCGTGAAGTCTTCGAGGCTGCCGGTAACAACGATGGTCAGGCCCTCTAGGGTTTGTTCCTTCCTGTCCTCGGCGGCTACCTCCATGGCTAGACCAGCCTCCGCCCATTTCTCAACGATGGTGCGGTGCCAGTCCACCTCGAACCAGGCGTGGAAGGATTCCGCGATGACCGCGCCTACGCCATCTACCTCTGCAAGATCTTCGGTTTTGGCCGCGCGCAGCTTTTCCATGGAGCCATAACGCGCTGCCAAGGCGCGGGCGGCAATGGGGCCCACGTGGCGAATGGATAGCGAGACTAGCACGCGCCAGAAGTCGCGGTCTTTGACCTCTTCTAAGTTCTGCAGGAGGTTCTTGCCCGCGGTATTGACCTTGGCATTGCCCTCTTTTTTGCTGCGCTTATCCTTCGTATCGCACTTGGCCGTATAGACATCGGAAGCAAGCAGCTTTTCTTCCGTTAGTTCGAAGAGCTCGGATTCATCGGTGAGGATTCCGTTTTCGATGAGGTCCATAGCTCCCTTCTCCCCCAGTGCCTCAATGTCGAGGCCCTTGCGGGAGGCGAGGTATTCCAGGCGCGCGGAAAGTTGGGCTGGGCAGGATTGGGTATTGGGGCATCGCCAGTCAGCATCGCCATCTTTTTGCGGGGCGAGCGTCGTGCCGCAGGCTGGGCACTGCGTGGGGAAGGACCATTCGTATTCGCTGCCATCGCGCTGTTCGCGCACGGGGCCTAGTACCTCAGGAATGATTTCCCCGGCCTTGCGGATAATAATGGTATCCCCGATAAGCACGCCCTTGCGCTTGACCTCAGACTGATTGTGCAGGGTCGCCATGGATACCGTGGAGCCGGAGACAAAGACCGGTTCCATGATGGCAAAGGGGGTAACGCGCCCCGTACGCCCGACACCGACCTCGATGTTTTTTAGCTTCGTCGTGACCTCTTCCGGCGGGTACTTATAGGCAATGGCCCAGCGGGGTGCGCGGGAGGTCGCCCCGAGCTGGCGCTGTGAGCCCAAATCGTCCACCTTGACCACGAGCCCATCCATTTCAAAAATCGCATCGTGGCGGTGTTCGGCCCAGTAAGATACTTCCTCTTGTACTTCTGCGGCGGAGTGGACCTGCTTGGTATAGGGCGAGACGGGCAAGCCCCATGCGGCGATGGCCTTATAGGCGTCGTGCTGGGAGGAGGGGGAAAATCCCTCGCGCGCGCCTAGGCCGTGACACACCATGCGCAGGCGGCGTTTTTTCACCTCGGCGGGATCCTTCATGCGCAGTCCGCCGGCCGCAGCGTTGCGGGGATTGGCAAACCGCGCCTTGCCGTCCGCCGCGCGCTCCTCATTGATCTCTTCGAAATCTTCGGGGCGCATATAGACCTCGCCGCGGATTTCAATAAGTTCCGGGACTGGGTACTCATCAGTGCCCGTAAGTTCGTGCGGGATATCAGAAATAACCCGCGCATTGGCGGTAATCTCCTCGCCCACGGTGCCATCGCCACGGGTAGCGGCCGTGTCCAAACGCCCGTTGCGGTAGACCAAGTCGATGGAGAGGCCATCGATCTTCAGCTCCGTCAGGTAGGTTTTGGCGGGCGTCCTATCCAGCCAGTCCTGCATCTCACCGGCGCTAAAGACGTTATCGAGGCTCATCATGCGCTCGAGGTGCTCAATATCCTCGCCGGCGTTCGGGGTTGCACCTACCTGTTGGGTAGGCGAATCCGGAACCGCCAGCTCCGGGTGCTGCTTTTCTAGGTCCATCAGGCGCTGGAAAAGCGCGTCAAAGTCGGCATCGGGAATTGCCGGTTCACCGTTGTAATACAGGTTGCGGTGGCGGCGCACTTCCTGCGCCAGGTCGTTCCATTCACGTTGCACATCAGCTGGATTAGTCACGGTATCCAAGTCTAGCGATCCCCCATGTCCGGGCTAGCTACTAAGGTATGGACCATGAACTTCGACGCCTCCCGCATGCTCGCCTTCGACCTTGAGACCACCTCCGCCAACCCCAAAGACGCCCGCATCGTTACCTCTGCCCTAGTCCGCATTGACGGCCACGATGTCCAGAAGGTGGAGCACCTTGCGGATCCTGGCATCGAGATCCCCCAAGCCGCCACCGACGTGCATGGGATCACAACGGAAAAGGCCCAGGCAGAAGGCCGCCCGCACGAGGAGGTCCTCAAGGACACGGTTGATGCCATCAAGGCTGCGTGGGACGACGGCCTGACACTCATCGTGTATAACGCGCCTTTTGATCTTACTGTGCTGCGCAGCCTCACTGGCGATTTCACGGTCACCGGCCCTGTCTTCGATCCGTACGTCATTGACCGCGTGAGCGATAAGTGGCGCAAGGGAAAGCGCACCCTCGGAGCGGTGTGCGAGCACTACGGCGTGGAATTGGGCAATGCGCACGAGGCTACTGCCGATGCCCTCGCTGCCGCTCGCGTGGCCTGGAGGCAGGTGCGCCAGCACTACCCCAACCTCGCGCAGATGGACGAAAACGAGCTCATGGAATTCCAAGCAGTCAAGTGGTACGAGGACCGCGTCGCCTTCAAGAAGTACCTAGAAGGCAAGGGCCGCGATGCCTCCGATGTCTCGACGGCGTGGCCGCTCATTTCCTAATCCCCTTGCCATATTTCTAGTGTTTTGGAATTCTAGAAATATGGATTCCTTAGAATCGCGCATTGCCCGTCTCGAGGCTCGCGTCACACAACTCGAAAACCCCGACCCTGACCCCGTCGAATCATCCGCGGGAGAGTCCACCATGTGGCTCGCGGATGCGCTTGAACCTTCTGACCAGCTTCCTGAAGGGTCCGTCATTTTTGGCGGCAACATCACCACCGGCCTAGGTTCCTATGTCTACCAATGGCAGCGCCCAACAAACACGGTGACCGCTGGAGATTGGTCCGACAATCTCGACCGCCTCGCCGCATTGGCGCACCCCGTGCGCGGTGAAATTCTGCGCCGCCTCCTTAGCGCACCAGCCACCGCCACAGAACTGGTGGAAGAGGAAATCGTCACCTCCACCGGCACCGCCTATCACCACCTCAGTGCGCTTACTAACGGTGGCTGGACCACCAAGACACACGGGCAATACTCAATCCGTGCGGCCCGCGTCATCCCCCTGCTCACGATCATTACCGCAAGCGAGGATCACTAATGCGAAAGCGAAAAATGGCGCTAGCCATCACCGTCACCATCATGTCAGCAGCCCTCCTGCTCGTGATTGGGCCGCGGCGGATCGCTGTGGCCACCACGGAAACCGGCAATGCCGAACTTTCCGCCACACTGCGCAAACACACCGAACCGGGTTTCAATAATCTCACCGCCTTCACGCTGCACGAAGGGAAAGCCACCTTCGCAGGGCTCGGCGCGGATGAACACACAGAGGTAGAAATCGGTTCGGTGACCAAGATGTTCACCGGAGAAATAGCTCACCAGCTTGTAGAAGAAGGAAAAATAGGCCTTGATACCACCGTGGGCGATGTCCTAGACGTTGGCCAAGCACCCATTTCCGAGGTCACAGTACAAGAGTTGCTCAACCACACCTCAGGATTACCCCGGCTAGCACAAGGGAATTTTTTCGCTGATGCAATATCGGCCGTTACTGGTGTTAATCCCTACGCAGGTGAGACCACCCAAGATATCCTCGATGCCGCCACCGAAGCGGATCTTAAAGATCGTGGAACGGAGACTTATTCCAATATGGGGTATGGACTGCTTGGCCACCTCCTGGAAACGGCAGCCGATTCAGACTATGAAGACCTGCTCCAGGAGAGAATCTTCCAACCCGCCGGAATGACGGAGTCCTACCTCATGACCCCAGGATCTGTCCCCGATGATGCCCCACGGGGCCTTACTGCCACCGGCCGGGAGGCCGATCCATGGGAGATGGGAGGCGGCAATGCCGCAGCGGGCGCACTACGATCAACCGCACATGACATGGCAGCTTTCGCCGAGTGGATTATGGATAACGGCGATATGGCCTATGGCTGGCAAAAAAGTGAAGACAACCAAAGCTTCTGGCACGACGGCGGAACGGGTGGCTACTCGACGATGCTCATCATAGATCCCGAAAATAAGCGCGCAGCCTTCGCCAATAATGACACCCCGGCGTGGACTAGTGACCTCGCCCAAGCGCTATTCGATGAGATTTAAGGAATTAAAATGATTACCACCCTAATCTTTGCCGCCATCACAGCATCCGAAATCTGGGGAACGTGGAAAGCGCTCAAGAAACCACCTTCCTCGGGGATGCTTATCACGTCGGCGATTGTCAGCATCGCCATGATCGCCTTCGTTGGTAACGCCGCTCCGTGGTACAGCCTAGTCAATTATGGCTGGTGGTATGTCCTCGTAACCGCTTGCTCCCTACACATGGGCGCCGTCGCCTGGTGTATATACACAGACCGCAGTGAAAAGTCTCCGAAGACAGATAGCCTTGGGCGAGCTGCTTAAAGGTCGCCCGCATCGCGGGTGAGGATCGCGGCGGTCTCGGTTACAGAGTGCAATGAGCTTGCCGATGCCCGAGCCGGAAACACATCAAAGTGGTCCACGAGCAGCTCACGCGGCATGCCAATGCGGTCCAGGTGGCGGGCAAGCGAAATCGCCTCGTCCTGCGCGTTGGTGCCGGAAAGTGGAACGCCGACTCGGCGGCCTTCGGACAGGTGCTCGCCCATCCCATCGAAATGCTCCGGGGTAGATAGACGGTCGCGGTAGCGCGCATCAACGAGGAATGTCTTCACGGCCCCAGCCACCGACCACAGCGGCGGAGCATGGAGATAATCCGCCTCAAACCGCAGGAGGGTCTCGAGTGCCGCCTCATCAGGGACGGCGGGGATCGAATCAAAGTCGGTGGTTCCTGGAATGCGGCCGGCGATGACATCGGCAAGCAGCGGCTCATCCAGTTGCACCACGACCTCGCCGTGGAAGCGGCGTGCAACATCGGTGGCGTGGGTGCGGATGCCGTGCAGCAGGGCATCGGAAAGCTCCGCAAAGGCACCGGAATCGGTGAGTACGCGGTGACCATCGGCAAGCTCAATGCTGGCCGCCAGCGACCACGGGCCGAGCGCCTGCACCTTGATGCGAGGCACGGTCTCTCCCCACACCTGCTGCACCTCATCGAGATCGCGCTCGAGTCGGTCCCACGCGCGGCGAGTAAGCAGCTGGGGACGGGCCGTCATGCGCCACGAACGGGGGCCGCGATCGATGGTGATGGCCTCGAGCATGCTTGCGGTACGCCCCACCGAATCGGAGCCCAGCCCGCGTTCCGGTAGCTGCGGGATGGCGGGAAGCTCGGTCTCGCCCATAATGATGTCCGCTGCCTCCGCCATAGAGGTGCCGGGCATGGGCCCGAGTGCGAATCCGGTCATTTACACGGTCTCGCAGATGGTGCCGGAACCGATGACGATATCGCCCAAGTCATCTGGGGAAGGCAAGTACAGCACCGCAGCCTGTCCGCGGGCAACGCCAGACAGTGGCTCCTTGAGCTCCAGGCGCATCGAATCAGCGGCGCGGTCCACGTGGGCAATGCACGGCACTACGGAACCGTGCGCACGAACCTGCACCTCGCACTCAAAGTCGCCGTCCATACCAGGGTGCAGGTACTTCAAGCGGTCAGCCCTGATGGCGGTAACCGCCAGGTCCTCGCGCGCGCCAACAGTCACCGTGCCCGTTGCAGCATCGATATCGGTGACGTAACGCGGGCGGCCATCGGCAGCCGGGGCCTTGATGTCCAGGCCCTTGCGCTGGCCGATGGTGTAGTTCCACGCACCATCATGTTCCTTAAGCTCCGTTCCCTCTTGGTCCACGATCATGCCGGGGCGAAGGCCGATCCGCGATCCAAGGAACTGCTGGGTATTTCCGTCTGGAATGAAGCAGATGTCATAAGAATCCGGCTTCTTCGCTGTGGAAAAACCGTGCGCCGCAGCCTCTTCGCGGATTTGCGGCTTGGGGGTATCACCGATGGGGAAAAAGCAGTGCTCCAGCTCCTCGGCGGAAATGACGCCGAGCACATAAGACTGGTCTTTATTCTCATCCTTGGAGCGGCGCATGTAGCCATCATCATCAAGGGTGGCGTAGTGGCCGGTCGCAACGGCATCAAAGCCTAGAGCCATGCCCTTTTGCAGCAGCGCACGGAACTTAATCTTCTCATTGCAGCGCAGGCAGGGATTCGGGGTTTCACCGCGGGCATAGGAATCCACGAAGTCCGTAATAACCTCTTCCTTGAATTCCTCCGAAAAGTCCCAGACATAGAACGGAATGCCCAACTTATCGCAAATGCGGCGGGCATCGGCGGAATCCTCCAACGAACAGCAGCCGCGGGCCTTTTCGCGCGTTTGCTGCGCGTCCTTATGCAGGGCCAGGTGCACGCCGACGACATCGTGGCCAGCCTCCACCGCACGGGCGGCGGCGACAGATGAGTCCACGCCACCAGACATTGCTACCAATACTCGCATTGCATTCCCCTTTAAATACCTCGACTACAGGCCCGAAAGTGTACTCCCTTGCCCCAACGCAGCTTAAATCGATTCCATTCCCTAAGCTTGAATCCCATGGGTAGAAAGCGAGCTGCGAACAGGTCAGGCATCACCGGGACCTACGAGATATCCACCGGCACCGCCGAGGTCGTACCGGATGAATTCCGCGACGGAGCTTATATCCTTAACGTCAATGGCGTTCCTAGCAGCCATATCGTGCTGGGCGAGCCGCAGGAACTCGACTTTGAATATATGCGCTGGATCGCAGCGGCGGTGGAACACCTTAATACGGTCTCCCCTAATAAGCTGCGCGTTACCCACCTCGGCGGGGCCGGCTGCTCACTCCCGCGCTACTTCGCCGACCTTTGGCCGGACAGCCGCCATACGGTAGTCGAGCTTGATGCCAAGCTGGGCGAATTAGTCCGCGAGCTTTTCGATGTCCCCCGTTCCCCCACCGTCAAAATCCGCCCCGGCGATGCCCGAAAGGAAACCGAAGGTTTTCTGCCCGCCAGCCGCGATATCATTATCCGCGATGTCTTCTCTGGGGACACCACGCCGAAAAATCTAACGACGGTGGAGTTTTTCCAAGCGGCCAAAATGCCCCTGTCTGCCGGCGGCCTTTATGTGGCCAACTGCGGCGATCACTCGGACCTCCAGTTGGCGAAGAAAGAATTGGCCGGGCTTTCTGAGGTCTTCGATCACCTCGCTGTAATCGCTGACCCGCCCATGCTCAAGGGGCGCCGATATGGAAACATCATCTTACTGGCCTCAGATACACAACTGCCAGCTGAGGGCTCGGTACAAGCCGCTCAGCTGGCAAAGGCACTCTTAGGCGGGGCCGTTCCCGCACACTTTAAGGATGAAAGCTGGACCCGTAAATTCTTTGCGGGAGCTACTTCAGCACGCGATTGAGCAAGTCAGCTACTTGATCGGCATCGAAGTCCGGCACGTCAGCACCGGCCTTCTTCGCCGCATCCTTAGCTTCTTCGACCTGGTTGCCGGAAACTTCGCCCTTGTCGACGCCATTGACATGGCCCGCGTTGTCAAGCAGTAGTGCCAAGTCGCCGACGGTGAAATCACCGACCGCCATCTTGCCAAGTTGCTTCAGAGGTAGAGCGTCCTCCTCTTCCAAGGCCTTCACAAAGGCCGCCAAGCCCTCAGCAGCCTGGGCATCGAGGCCGGCGTCTTTGGCGGCATCGGCAAGCTGGGGCATTGCAATGAGGCCAGCCGCAAGGGCGAAGATTGCACCAATCACCGGCGTGCTATCGGAGCTAAGGTCCACACCATCGTCGAGGACGAGGCTATCGAGCGCGCCGCCGATATCGACGTAATTGCCGCCGCTAAAAGACTCTAGCTGCTGCTTCGAGCCATTAAAGAGGTTCAAGTCCACATCGGTGGGAATACCAGCGACCTTGCCCGATCCAGAGCGCTGCCAGAAGGACAGGTTCTTCCACCCACCCACTGGATCCGGGGCTTCATCCTGGTATGCCGCCAACCACAGTGGCATATTGGAGAACTTCTGGGAGTTATTCATCTCGCCCATCCAGAAGTACTTGTAGGTATAAATCATTGGGGTGCGGTTGGTCAGGCGCTTGAGCTCGGAGGTAAATTCCTCGATCCAGCTCTCCAACTGGGAGGCCGACTTGCCCTCGGAGACCTCGATATCAAGCACCGGCGGCAACGTCTGATTCGGCGCCAACGCAATCTGCGCCGCAAAGTTAGCCGCCTGCGTCTTCGCATCGCCAGCTGGGCGCGCATAGTGGTATGCGCCAGTCTTCAGGCCGTGCGCATTGGCCGCTTGGATGTCTTTAACGTAGTGCGGGTTAATCCAGTCCCCACCCTCGGTGGCCTTAACAAAGGCGAAGGACTGGCCGTCAGATTTCACCTTATTCCAGTCAATAGGCATGCCACCGGGGTGCTGGTGGGCAGCAATATCGATGCCTTTCGGTGCGCTGTTTCCCAATGCTGCCTGCGCGGCAGCGGTCCCGCTCACCGTGACTGCAACTGCAGCGATAACCGCGATGATGCTCTTGCGGAGTGCCCTCATAGTTGTCATGCGCGAGAGTCTAACAATCATTCACACTAATCACATTTACAACACGCGTACCACGCGTGGGGATTTTTCACTCCCCTATCCAGTTTTTCGGAAATGTACCATTTAGAACACATATTCGCTTTTCGGCTTGCGGGAGTCAAACGGATAACTTATGGTAAACCTATGAACATTAGCAACTTAGTGCGAAACTCGGGGGATAATCGCCATGGAACCCTACTACCTCATCACTGATCCACACGATGACATAGCAGTTAGTGCCACGTGTAATAGAAAATCCGACTACCTACTCTGGAAGGAAATTCGACCAAGTTTAGAAGATGATTTCGATATTGCGTGTCATACGCTGGCAGGTCGCACCGGCTTAAGCGAACGGCGCACGAGGGATATCACCATGGCGCTATACCGCTTAGAGGAATTGCCACGCACAAAACTGCTGCAGGAAACCTACTACTTCCTCGACTTCTCTCGGCTTATCACCATTGATTCGGTCTTAAGCAAACTTGGCGAGGTAGACAGCGGCGTCCTTCAACGCATAGACGCCGAATTGGAAAAATACCTGACTCCCACAAAGCCGGGTCAAAACTTTCCATCAAATGCTGCCCTTCGCCGAAAGCTCAATGGGCTTATCACCATGGAATCCCCAGACACCACAGGTGATAAGGAATCTGAGGAAGAAGACGGGCGAAATGACTCCTATTTCATCTACCCCACCGCGGGCGGACGAGCAGGGTTAAACGTAGAGTTCGATGAAGATACACTCATCCTCATTGACGAGGTTGTTCAGCGTACTTCGGAAGGGCACGGACTCAGTAAGGCCGATGCACTGGCCCAGCTGATCCTCGGAACCATCGAAGATAAATCTCAGGTACACCTTTATATGTACCGCGCCAGCGACGTAAAAGCGGCTCCAGGATTTATCCAGGGCTACGGGTGGGTTCACCCAGATACCGCTGACCGTCTAACACCGATCACTACCTGGGACATGGACCAAGCGGCAACAAGGGTAAGCCCGGCCTACTCCACGCCGCCGCTCATCGGTGCCTATGTGGAAGGCCGCGATGGTGTGTGCCGCTGGCCTGGGTGCAACCGCCCAGCCTACAGGTGCCAAAAAGACCACCGGATCGATTTCTCAGAGGGAGGAAAGACGACGGCTGGAAATTTAGCCTCGCTGTGCCAGCACCACCACAACGTAAAGACGGATAAAAGCGCCTTTTACATCATGGATCCGCACAGCGGGGATATCATCTGGCTCTTCCAAGACGGACGGTGGGCATACGACGAACCGCAGGGACCGCTAGCGGCGAAAAACAAGAACTGGGCGCTAACTGTTGCCCAGGCAATCGCCGCCCGGCGGAATGCTGCCAAAGAAAGGGCTGATACTTAAACCGTGCGGGCTCGGGCAACAACCTCTGGTAAATGCGCGAGCACGTAATCCACATCGTCTTCGGAAGTAAGGCGTCCCAGAGTGAACCGGAGGGACCCAATTCCTTCTTCCTCGCTGACACCCATTGCAGAAAGCACATGGGACATGCGGTTGACGCCTGCGCTGCAGGCACTGCCGGTCGATGCCTCAATCTGCAGCGAGTCCAGCAACATGATGAGGCTATCGCCATCGGTGCCGGGGAAAGAAACGTGTAGGTGCGACGGCAAGCATGGCTCGGTGGAATTCACGACAACGTTGTCGATGGATGAGAGGATCCCATCCCGCAGCTTATTCCGAAGTGCAGCGATGCGCTCGCCCTCGGCAGCGCTTTCTGCGATCGACTCCTCCAACGCAGCGGCGAGCGCGGAGGCGCTAGCTACGTCTACCGTGCCAGGGCGAAGTCCGCGTTCTTGCCCGCCTCCGTAGGAAATCGGCTGCGGCGCAGGGGTGCGCTTGGCCAAAAGCACGCCAATACCGCGCGGGCCGCCAAACTTGTGTGCGCTGGCGGCAAGCGTTGTGATGCCCAATTCCGCAAAATTGATGGGCAGCTTGCCCGCTACCTGCACCGCATCCACGTGCATGGGAATACCGGATTGTTGCGCGAGGGATGCGAGATCCTCGATGGGCTGAATCGCACCGGTTTCGTTATTGGCCCACATGCAGGTGGCAAGGTCGGCAGGTTCCGCGAAGGCGCCCCCATCGCTGATATGCCCGTTGCGGTCCACAGGGAGCAGATCCACGGTGGCGCCACCCTGGGCAAGCTTGCTCACGGTATCGCGCACCGCTGGGTGCTCAATATCCGTCGAGATGATGCGGTTGGTATTTCCCGCCGCAAAAAGCCCCTGGATAGCGATATTATCCGCCTCGGTCCCAGAGGAGGTAAAAATGACCTCGATGGGTTCGCACCCAAGGAGGGAGGCGACTTTCTCGCGGGCATCGTCAAGCACGGAGCGGGCCCTACGGCCAGAGGCGTACTGCGCGCTGGAGTTGAGCGATCCGGAGGCGGCAACCCATGCGTCGATGGCGGATTGGCGCATCGGCTGGGTTGCTGCGTAGTCGAAATAGTGCGGCATTACTGGCGCGCCTTCAATTCCTCGGTCAAAGCTGGGGCGATTTCGTGCAGGTCTCCGACGACGCCGAGATCGGCGATTTGGAAGAACGGTTCATCTTGGTCCTGGTTAATCACCACGATGGTGCCGGAGGTCTGCATGCCCGAGGTGTGCTGAATGGCACCGGAAATGCCCAAACCAATGTAGAGATCTGGCGACACGGTCACGCCTGTCTGGCCCACCTGGTGGGTAGCGTCGTAGAAGCCTTCATCGACGGCGTCGCGGGTGGCACCGACGGCGCCACCGAGGGCATCGGCAAGCGGCTCTACGATCTCGCCGAACTTATCGCCGACGCCGCGGCCGCCAGAAACCACAACCTTGGCTGCGGTGAGCTCGGGACGGGCGGACTTCTCGGCCGGAGTAAAGGAATTAACCTTGACATCCTTCTCGGTTGCCGCAGGCAGTGGCATTGGGGCCGCCTGAGTTTCCACCTGCTGGGGCTCCGCCGCAACGGAACCCGGCTGCAGGGTATAAATCGGGCAGCTGCCAGTGGCCTGCGAAGTGGTCTCGTAGGTGCCGCCGAAAATGGTCATCGTTGCAGACCCATCCGCCTCAATGGAATCCACATTGACGAGCGCACCGGAGGCCAAGCGGGCGGACAAGTGGCCCGCAATCTCGTTATTCGTCGGGCTGGCGGCCAGAACGATGGGCGCCGGATTGGCTGCGCCCAGGGCGTGCAAAGCATCAACCTCAGGGGTCACCAGGCGCTGGTCATAATCCTCCGCCGTTGCCTGCACTACCTGGGCGGCACCGAGGGCGGCTAGCTCGGCATCGAAGGAATCTGCCTGCTTTCCGACGACCACCGCAGACACCGTCCCCAATTCGCGTGCGGCGGTAATGAGCTCACCGGTAACGGGGAGAATGCTGTCTGCATCGTGTTCAACAAGTACGTAAACGTGAGACATTTCTACTCCTAAATCAAGTTCTTTGCGGCAAGGAAGTCAGCAATCTTCTTCGCAGCATCCTGCGGCTGTGGCTCCGAGATAACCTCGCCGGCCGTGCGCGGTGGGCGCTTAGAAGAAGAAGTGACCGTCGTGGTTGGTGCAATGGCATCAATGCCTAGGTCGGCCACGCTCAATGTGGTGATTTGTGCCTTCTTAGCGGCCATAAGCCCCTTGAAGTTTGGGAAGCGCGGTTTATCAGCCTTATCGGTGACGGACACAATCGCAGGAAGGGCGGCCTCGAGCTCCCAGGTTCCGCGGGCGTCTTCGCGGCTGCCTTTTACCGCGCTGCCCGAAAGTTCTACCTGGTGCAGCTCGGTCAAGGCGGGCAGTTGGCGGTATTCAGCGAGCAATCCAGCCAGCGTGCCGGTCGAGGCATCGGAAGCCTCATTGCCCAAGGTGATCAGTTGGACATCCTCTAGCGTGTTAATCGCTGCGTTCAGGGTCCACGCGGTAGACAGTGCATCGGCGCCGGCCAGTGCGTCGTCAGATACGAGGACCGCGTCATCTGCACCCATCGCAAGCGCCTTGCGGAGGGCCTCGTCTGCTTGTGCGGGGCCCATCGTTAAAGCGACAACACGGTAGTTTTCATCCGGATTATCATCGCGCAGGCGTAGCGCTTGTTCCACGGAGTATTCATTAATCTCATCAATGATGTTGTCCACGGAGGTGCGATCCAGGGTGTGGTCATCCTCCAGAGATTTGGTGGACCACGTATCCGGTACATGCTTGACCAGAGCCACAATCGTTGGCATTGGGGGCACTCACCTTTCCGATAGATTTATGTTGCGTAATTCTCTTCGGACGATAATACTCGGGGTTGGCAAAGCAACGCGATACCCTGTGAGCCAATTCGCGTAATGATGACTGCGAATGGCCGCGAGCCCTTCAACTTCATCTGCTTTCTTAGCTGGTCAGGGTCCACGTCTACGCCGCGCACAAGGATTTCTAGGCTGCCTGCATCATAAGATTTTAGTACCGATTTTAGGCGCTTTAGGGGGACCTTTTCTATGAATGGAAATCCCGACATTCCCTGCGGGATGCGATCCCCTGTTAGGTACGCAATCCGCGGATCGATCTGCCACAATCCTTCGCGCGCCGCATAATGCTGCACGAGGCCCGCGCGCACCACTGCCCCATCGGGGTCAATGAGATACGTACCGATCTCGCCCGCCTCTGGCAGGTTGTGCTCTTCATCCGTGAGGACGTCAACTGACTCGCCCTGAATCATCACCGCGTGCCTGCCCGTGCCGAGGCCAGGTGTGTAGAGGCACGCCTCCTTAACTGCTCCATTGACGCTGCTTACAGCGACCAATCCGTCCCAGTCACTGAAATCGAGACCGGGTGCGCACTTGATGGCCAGGTGTGCGTCCCTGTGCGCGGCGATTAGGTCTGGCAGCGGTGGCAGCAAATCCTCCGGACGGGAAATCCGCCGCCCGGCCTTTCTGCGGGCAGGATCGGCGATAATGACGTCCGCCGTGGTGGTCGTAGTGAGTGCATCTGCTTGAAAGAACGAGTCAGAATCCAAATTATGCCGGGCCATGGCAATGCGCGAGGCGTCGATATCGGAGCCGAAATAGTCAAGGCTCGATCCGTAGCCTTCAGTGCCGATGGAACACGTGACATCGTGGACGGTGCGCATCCCTTTCTGCTGCAGGAATTCTGAGCGATAGCGCGCAACAGGCAGCGGGGTGGCTTGCTGGGCAGAATCGGCATCCATAAGCCAGGTCTCAGGCAGCTTTCCGCCCCGCCGGGCAGTAAGTAGCTCCATGGCGCAGCGCGCATAATCGCCGTAGGCTGCTTTCAGCTTTTCTAGATCCTTCAGCTGCGAAGCCTTGCTCAGATCCAAGTCCAAGCTAGCCAGTTCGGCGTTGTGCTCGCTTAAGAAACGGACTTCATCGAGGTTAAAACTCATATGCGCTCTGTAGGGGTGGTGGCGAAATATTCCGCATACTGCGGGTCATCGCGGGGATCGCCGATGACGGGGCGAAGGTCGGACGAGGAGGCATCATCAAGCACCTCTTGGACGGTGGAGTACTTGCATAACCGTTGCATTTGCGCCCATGTAGGAACTACGAGGCGGACGAGTCCGGCCCGCCAGCCCTCTAGGATGAGCTGCGGCGAAAACCATCCGGCATCATCTGCTTCGTGAGTGTCCCCGTCCGGCTCCTGCCCGCTCGGAAGCAGGCCAACGAAGAAAAATGTATCGAACCAATGGTTTTTGCTTTGCCCTACCCACCGGGCCCATGGGAGGAGCATATCGGCATCGACGCGCATCCCGTTATTACTAAGGAACTCGGTAAAGGAGATGGTGTGGCTTTCTAGGAGCCTGCGCTCGCGGTGATACCGGCGCGCATTAGAAATCGTGCCGTCATCCCGGATCGCAAACAAGGTACCGGATTCCTCGAAGAGCTCGCGGGCCGCGGCGAAGACGAGGGCGTGGGCTTTGTACTTGGTCACGCCCATCCGCCGAGCCATAGCCACAACGGACTTTCCAGCCCACAAATCACCGGAATCCCACGAACGCGGTGGGAAATCGCGCGGGTCTACCCCACCGCCAGGGAATACGGCATGGCCCGGGTAGTTACGCATGGTGCTCACGCGTTCTTGGACCCAGACCTCGAGCCCGTCGTGGCCATCGCGAAGCAAGAGCACGGTCGCCGCCATGCGCCCACCGTTAAACCCGGTGGTATCGCTGGCGTCGATCGCATCGAGCCGGTCATGAATCTGGTTGTTCATTAAGATATCCGGCGGGCAAAGTATCGCTGCCCAATACGATCTACCTGAATGGGTTGGTGGAAGGCCTGGGATAGGTTCTCCGAGGTCAGCACGGAGTTAATGAGACCTTTTGCTACCACTTTTCCTTCATCCAGAAGCATCGCGTGGGTAAAGCCGTACGGGATTTCTTCCACGTGGTGGGTAATCATGACGATGGCCGGGGCATCCGGATCCATCGCGAGATCGCCCAAGTATCCCACGAGATCTTCGCGCCCGCCAAGGTCCATGCCAGCAGAAGGCTCATCCAAGATGAGCAGCTCCGGGTTGGACATCAAGGCGCGGGCGAGGATGACGCGCTTCTTCTCACCTTCCGAAAGCGTCGTCCACGTACGGTCCTTTAAGTGGCTAGCGCCAACCTGGGCCAAGATGTCATCGGCGCGGGAAAAGTCCATGTCTTGGTATTCTTCGCGCCACCGGCCCAAGACCGCGTAACCGGCAGAAATGACGAGGTCATAGACCCGCTCATCCGCGGGAATGCGCGATTGCACGGCGGCGGAGGACAGACCAATCAGCGCGCGCAGGTCACGCATATCGGTCTTGCCAATTTGCTCGCCCATCAAAAAGGCCGTGCCCTTGGAGGGAAATTCCTCCGCGGCCGCCATGCGCACCAAGGAGGTCTTTCCGGCGCCATTCGGCCCGATGATGACCCAGCGTTCATCGAGCTCGACCTGCCAGTCCACGGGCCCTACCAAGTGCTTGCCACCGCGGCGAAGCTCCACGCCACGGAAGTCGATGAGCCAGTCTTGATCAGTTGGGGTTACGTCGTTCACGCCTTCCATTGTGACTGATCTATTCACCACCCGCAGTAATTGACACAGCTCCGCCGACTTTAATACAGCGCGCTTGCCAGCTTCGTGCGCGCTTCAAGAACGCGCGGGTCATTACCTGCAAAAAGGCCAAAGAGCTCAAGTAGGCGTTCCCTGAGCTGGGCCTTCTCATCGCCGGCGGTAACCTTCATGGCCTCGATGAGGCGGTCGAAGGCCTTTTCTGGGGCACCTGCGACGACTTCGGCATCGGCGGCACGCATCTGCTTGTCGATGTCCCCCTTATCCCCATCCGCAGCAGCAATCGGGTCCTCGGTTTGGTTTGCCGGATCCAACCGCTTGAGAAGCTTCGTTGTGTCCCGCGCCTGCTTAATCTGCGTATTATCCGGTTCCGCTTCCAAGATGGATTCGTAGACCTTAATCGCGCCGTCGAAATCGCCGGAGTTCAGGAAGGATTCTGCCTCTTGCAGGCGAGGGTCGTCCTCTTCTTCCTCCTCCGCTGCGGCCGGTGCGGGCTCAAGCCCCTTAAGCTGCGGTCCGACGTTTTCTACCAAGCTATCCAGCCACTGCTTAAGGGCCTCCTTCGGTTGGGCTCCCTCGAAATTGGTCAGCGGTTGGCCTGCGCCAATGGCTACCACGGTAGGCAGGTTCTTCACGCCGAAGGCCTGCGCGACCTGTGGAGTGGCGTCCGCATCCACGTAGCCTACGAGGAAGCTAAGGTTTCCCGCCGCGGCTAATTCCTGCAGGTCCTGCTTCAGCTGGTCGGACTGGGTAGAGCGCGAGGTGCCAATGAGGACGACTACTGGAACCTCGGTGGAGCGGCGCACCACCTCGGTCTCGAAATTCGCCTCGGTGACGGTAAAAAATGGCTGGACTCCGTTAGACTGTGGCTGCTCTTGCGCCTGCTGGCGGGCTTCCGCACGCGCCTTGACCTGGCTGAGATCGAGGGCACCGCCTACATAAGCATTATTCGCAGAAGTCATTAATCCTCCTTAGCTAAACGACGATTCACGGCGTCTACTTTATCTGTCAATTGATTCGTCACGCCTTCGCGGATATCGGCCTTAATAACCAATGAGGTGCGCGGTGATACCGCACGCACGGCTTCGGTGGCTTTCTTAATAGTGCCGAAAACCTCGTCCCACTCGCCTTCTACAAGGGTAAACATGGCGTTGGTTTCATTGGGCAGGCCGGATTCCCGCACCACGCGGACCGCCTCCGCCACGGCATCAGCCATCTCGCCGGAGTCATTATCCACCACTGCGGGTGCTACTGAAAATGCAACAATCATGCCCGCAAGTCTACCTTCGCTCCCAGCAATGCCGGTGCCAATGGCGGCGGTCATCGCCCTGCCTGCCGGTATCGCGCGGCCAGGCGACGATGTGGGCAACCCCAGGCGGAATATTTTGGTTACACCCCGGGCAAAGATAGAACTTCTGCGCCCGCGCGGACCCGATGTGCCGCATGATATACGGCTCCCCGTGCGTCCAGCTGGGGCCCTCGACCGTCTGCGAGCCAAAGAAGGTGGAGCCGTCCTTGGGCAGTGGCCGGAATTCCTGTGGTTTTCGCCTATTTCGCCGTGGCATTAAAACAACCGCAATTCTTTCGACTCGAGTCCGCGCAGCTCCTGGTAATCCAAAACCACGCAGCGGATGCCGCGGTCTTCGGCAAGCGTTCGGGCCTGTGGTTTGATCTCTTGCGCCGCAAAGATGCCGGATACAGGCGTGATTAATTCATCGCGGTTCAATAGCTCAAGGTAGCGGGTTAATTGTTCTACTCCGTCGATGCCACCGCGGCGCTTGACCTCCACGGCAACGTTCCGGTTATCGGCATCTTTAGCCATAATGTCTACTGGGCCAATAGCCGTGGGATACTCGCGGCGCACGAGGGTGAAATTGGAGCCCAGGGTGTCGATCTTTTCGGCCAAAAGCTCCTGTAGGTGCGCCTCCACGCCGTCCTTTACCAGGCCTGGGTCTTCGCCCATCTCGTAGGAGATATCCTCGTGGATTTCCGCAATTGTAATGCGCAATTGCTCGCCCTTCGGATTTTCAACTAGCCACAACACCTCGCCGGTGTCATTGCCATCCACGTCCTCGATGACGGATTCACTCACCGTACACGGCGGCGTCATCCAATTGAGGGGCTTATACGCGCGGTCATCGGCATGCACCGATACCGAGCCATCTGCCTTGACGATGAGCAGGCGGTCCGCCAAGGGCAGGTGGGCGTCGAGCCGTCCCACGTAATCAACTGAACAACGGGCGATTACTAAGCGCATGGGTACTACCCTAGCCTGTTGCTATTGGCGCTTGGACTGCCGGGTGGCGCGTTCCCGCAACTGCTTGTAATCAAAGCGCTGTTGCCGCTTAGACGGCGCCGCCTCTACCCAGGCCTCGAAGGCCATGATTCCGCGGGCATCGGAAGCCAGCTCATATTCCGCGTCCCCGGTGCTAAAGTGCACCACCTCGGTGGCATCAGACATAAAAGAAGCCTCGTCATCATCCAAAGAACGAGAGTTCAAAATGGTGATGTCGAGGCGGTTAAACCACAGGTTATAGCGCGGGAATACGGAGCGCAGTTTGAAGTATTCAACAACTTCTCCGGTATAGCGCAGCACGCCATGGCGCCAAGAAAAGCTATCCTTTGCCGGCATTGAGCGCAACAACACCGCGGTTCCGCGCGAGCGCAGAGTAAAAAATCGCAGGGCTGCCAGCAAGACCACCAGCAGTACCACCAACGCTAAGGCCCACAGGACCACCGAGATAACCGTTGAATTCATGGGCTCCACACGCCATCCTTGGTTAGTGAAAGAACAATTATTTGGATTGTAGCGCCTGATTCCGCCTCCGCGCCAATAAGAAAAGGCAAAGAAAACGTGAAAAAGCGCACCGGATAAATTCCAGTGCGCTTTTCTGAGAGCAGGAAGGGCGGCTATTGCTGCCCTCTCCTACCAATCCAAGGTTTATTCAGCCTTTGCTGCGCGGCGAAGTGCACGCAATGCAGCCTCACCGCGGGACTTGGTGAGCTCATGAGCCGAAGAGGAATCCTCTTCCGCCTGGGCCTCATCCACCTCATCGGACCAGATGGCCCAATCAGCGAGGACGGTAATCTTGTCCTGGCGGCAACGCGCCGCGCGCCATCAACTGGGTGGATGGTCACTACGCCATTGTCGATCAACTGACCGATCACAGGCTCGTGACCGGGAAGCACGCCGATCTCACCCTCGGTGGTCTCAGCCGTCACTATGGAGGCCTGACCAGACCACAATGAGCGCTCGACGGAAACCAATTCGGCGGTGATGTCAGCCATGTGCCTCTCCCTACTTCTCGTTCAACTTCTTGTATGCAGCTTCGACGTCGTCCAAGCCACCCAAGCCGTTGAAGGCCTGCTCTGGGTAGTGGTCAAACTCACCGTTGCAGATGCGCTCGAAGGCATCGATGGTATCCTGCAGCGGCACGTAGGAACCCTCCAGGCCGGTGAACTTCTGCGCGACGAAGAAGTTCTGGCCCAAGAAGCGCTCGATGCGGCGGGCACGCTGCACGGTCACCTTGTCTTCTTCAGACAGCTCGTCCATACCAAGGATGGCGATGATGTCCTGCAGTTCCTTGTTCTTCTGCAGAATACCGATGACGCGCTGTGCTACCTCGTAGTGCTTCTCGCCCACAATGCCTGGCTCGAGGATACGAGAGGTAGAGGTCAGCGGGTTCACTGCTGGGTAAATACCCTTGGAAGCAATGGCACGGTCCAGCTCGGTCGTCGCATCCAAGTGGGCGAAGGTCGTGGCTGGGGCCGGGTCAGTGTAGTCATCGGCAGGCACGTAAACGGCCTGCAGAGAGGTAATGGAACGACCCTTGGTGGAGGTAATGCGCTCCTGCAACACACCCATCTCATCAGCCAAGGTTGGCTGGTAACCCACGGCGGAAGGCATACGCCCCAGCAGGGTGGATACCTCGGAGCCGGCCTGGGTGAAACGGAAGATGTTGTCAATGAACAGCAGCACGTCCTGGTTTTGCACATCGCGGAAGTACTCCGCCATGGTCAGGCCGGACAGGGCCACGCGCATACGAACTCCTGGTGGCTCGTCCATCTGGCCGAAGACAAGTGCGGTATCTTGCAGAACGCCCATCTCTTCCATTTCCAGGAAGAGGTCGGTGCCCTCACGGGTGCGCTCGCCGACGCCGGCGAAGACCGACGTACCGGAGAACTCGCGGGCAATACGGGTAATCATTTCCTGAATCAGGACGGTCTTACCCACACCTGCACCACCGAAGAGGCCAATCTTGCCGCCCTTAACGTAAGGGGTCAGCAGGTCGATGACCTTAATGCCGGTCTCGAGGATCTCGGTCTTGCCCTCGAGCTGGTCGAACGCTGGTGGCTCGCGGTGGATGCCCCACTGCTCGCCATCGCGGCCGAGGCCCGGCTCGTCGAGGCAGTCACCGAGGGCGTTAAAGACGTGGCCCTTGACGACGTCGCCGACGGGAACGGAGATAGGCTCTCCGGAGTCGACTACCTCGGCGCCACGGACAAGGCCATCGGTAGGTGCCATGGACACGGTACGAACGAGGTTGTCACCGAGGTGCTGCGCGACCTCGAGGGTGACGGTCTTTGCCACAGCTTCGAGCTTAATCTCGACGTGGAGTGCGTTGTACAGGGCCGGAAGTGCCTCGCGTGGGAATTCCACGTCCACCACCGGACCGATGACGCGCACGACACGACCGGCGACTGCCGAAGACTGTGCATTCTGCTCTTGCAGAGCTGTAGTCATAATCTAGTCACTTTCTGCGCTGTCAGATAGCGCGCCAGCGCCACCGACGATCTCTGAAATTTCCTGGGTAATCTGCGCCTGACGGGCCTGGTTGGCCACGCGAGACAGGTCATTGACCATCTCGGTTGCATTGTCAGTAGCAGATTTCATAGCTGTACGGCGTGCAGCGGACTCGGAAGCCGAAGCCTCCAAGAACATAGCAAACAGGATACGCGAGACGTACTGCGGAAGCAGCGCTTCCATCAGGGTATCCGCGTCCGGTTCGAACTCGAAGTCCGCGGAAATGTTTTCCGTCGGCTCCGGATCCTCCAGTGCGGAGTCACCCATCTCGTACTCCTCGCCCTGCACTACCGGCTCAACAGGCAAAAGCTGCTGCGCACGCGCGGTTTGAGTCAACATGGACTCAAACTCGGTGTAGACCACGTGCACCTGGTCGAAGCCGGTAACACCTGCGCCTTCACCTTCCGCGTGCAAGCCCTCGCGGCCCTTGGTAGTGCCCTTCGAACCAGCAACGAAGCCATCGATCATGTGGCGACGCACATCGTGGGTGCCCTCCCAGGTTGGATCCTGAGAGAAACCATCCCAGCTGCCCGCTACCTCTTCCTCGCGGAAGTTGTAGTGGCTGATGCCCTTGCTGCCGGTGACGTAGCGAACTACCTCGTAGCCTTTGCTTTCGAGGAGGGCCTTGAGCTGGGCTGCCTTCTTGAAGACGTTGTTGTTGTAGCCACCGCACATGCCTCGATCAGAGGTGATTACGAGAATCGCGGCGACGTTGCCGTCTTCACGCTCGCGCAGCATAGGGTGCTCTAACGTCGACGCTGCAGCCAACCTGTTCATAACATTGGTCAGCTCAGTCGCGTACGGCTGAGAGGCTTCCACCCGAGCCTGCGCTTTGGTAATGCGCGAGGTAGCAATGAGCTCCTGGGCTTTAGTGATCTTCTTAGTCGAGTTCACGGACCGGATGCGGTCGCGCAATTCGCGAAGATTAGCCATCGTTTCTCCTCCCTTCTTTCATATAGACGGTTAATTGCGAGAGCTGAACTCTACTTAGCCGTCTTCCGGGAGACGTTGAGCTCGGTGCTTTTCACGTCATTTTCGTCCAAAGGATCTACAGGCTCTTCGGTGCCCAAGTTGTGGCCCTCGGAGGTGCGGAACGTAGGAGCGAACTCCTTGGCTGCAGCCTCGAGTGCTTCCTTGGACTCATCGCTCAGCGCCTTGCCGCCGGCGATCTGCTCAAAGACCTCTGGAGTATTGGCGTTGAGGTACTCGTGCACCTCGGCCTCGAAGCGGCGAACGTCTTCGACGGGAACGACGTCGAAGATGCCTGCCTCGGCGAGGTAGATGGATACCATCTGGTATTCCACCGGCTGCGGCGAGGACTCGGACTGCTTCAGCAGCTCGACCAAGCGGGAGCCGCGCTCCAGCTGTGCCTTGGAGGCAGCGTCCAGGTCGGATGCGAAGGCAGCGAATGCCTGCAGGTCGCGGTATGCAGCAAGGTCAAGACGGAGGTTACCGGCAACCTTCTTCATACCCTTGGTCTGTGCCGCACCACCAACACGGGAGACGGACACACCGACGTTAATAGCCGGGCGCACACCCTGGTTGAACAGGTCGGACTCCAAGAAGACCTGACCGTCAGTAATGGAAATGACGTTGGTCGGAATGAAGGCACTGACGTCGTTCGCCTTCGTTTCGATGATGGGCAGTGCGGTCATAGAGCCGGCACCCATGTCATCGGAAAGCTTGGCAGCGCGCTCCAGCAAACGGGAGTGCAGGTAGAAGACGTCACCTGGATAGGCCTCACGTCCCGGCGGGCGGCGCAGCAACAGCGAAATTGCGCGATAAGCCTCAGCCTGCTTGGTCAAGTCATCGTAGATGACCAGGACGTGGTTGCCCTGGTACATCCACTGCTGACCCAATGCAGCGCCGGAGAATGGTGCCAGCCACTTGTAGCCGGCGGAATCAGAAGCCGGGGCCGCCACGATGGTGGTGTAATCCAGCGCGCCATGCTCCTCAAGAGTGCGGCGCACGCTGGCGATGGTCGAGCCCTTCTGGCCGATGGCGACGTAAATACAACGGACCTGCTTGTCCTTGTCGCCGGACTCCCAGTTGGCCTTCTGGTTCAAAATGGTATCGATGGTAACCGCAGTCTTACCGGTCTTACGGTCACCAATGATCAGCTGACGCTGACCACGGCCGATCGGGGTCATCGCATCGATAGCCTTGATGCCGGTCTGCATTGGCTCTTCAACCGGCTGGCGCTGCAGCACCGAAGGTGCCTGCAACTCGAGGACGCGCTCCTCTTCGCTTTCGATTGGGCCCAAGCCGTCAATGGGCTGGCCCAGTGGGTTAATAACGCGGCCGAGGAAGTCCTCGCCCACGGGGATGGAAAGGACCTCTCCGGTCCTCTTAACCTCGTCGCCCTCCTTGAGGGACTCGTAGTTACCCAGGACCACGACACCGATGGAGTTGGTGTCAAGGTTCTGTGCGACGCCAATTACGCCGCCGGGGAACTCGAGCAGCTCATTCGCCATAACGGATGGCAGGCCAGAAACCTGCGCAATACCGTCAGCTGCCGAAATGACTACTCCGACCTCCTCACGGGAGGCCTCCGCGGAGTAGCTCGAGGTGTAGTTCGCAATCGCACTACGGATCTCGTCGGAGGAGATCGTCAGCTCCGCCATGTTCTTCCTGCTCTCGGTAGTATCTTCCAGCACTTACTTAAATCGTTTCTGTCGTTTCGGCTACACCATCTGGGCACGGAAGCGGGCAATCTTGCCTGCCGTCGAGCCGTCAATGATTTCATCGCCGACGCGGATGCGCATGCCACCGAGGAGGCTGGTGTCAACCTCAGAGTGAATGGACATCGCACGACCATAAATTTTGCCCAGCTTCTCAGCGAGTACTGCCTGCTGGCCTTCATTCAATTCACCCGCAGCGACAACGCGCGCGATGGTGCGATCCTGCAGGGCTGCTGCAGTATCGGCCAATCCGGCTACGTCATCAATCGGGTTCTGCTCTGGGCGGCTGATGGCCTGCAGCGCGAGCGCCTCAGTAAACATCGTCACCTTGCCGTAGAGCACGTTTGCCAGCAATCCGCGCTTGCGTGCGGATTCAGCAGTTCGATCGGAAAGCAGCTGGGTAAGCTCGCCCTCGCGGTCCAGAATCTGGGCCAAGCGGAAAAGCTCGTCTTCGACCTGGCCCAATTGGCCCTGCGCCTCGGCTGCGCGCAGCAATGCGCGGCGGCCCAAGGATACAAGCCCGTTGACGAAGTCCTTCGGCGAAGACCATTGGTTCGCCGCAGCTTCCTGCAGGATGCTCAGTGCACCGGCAGAAATCTTGGAGCCAAAGAGATTCTCGGCCAAGGACTTGCGTGCTTCAGCCGGGGCTGCAACGTCGATGAAGGACACGCGCAATTCGCGGTCCCCATCCAAAACGTCGGCGACCTCAAAGATATCCAGGCCCGCTTGGACTGCACTAGCGACGTTCTTATCGCCAGCGAGGATTTCATCCACACGGGATTGTGAGTTCGCGAGTGCTTCGCGGCTAGCTGCCTTCATAGTTGCCTACTTTCCGGCCGGTGCCACAGAGTCGAGCTCGGACAAAAAGCCATCGATGGTAGAGGACTTCTTGGAGGCGTCAGAAAGCTCGCCGCCCAGAATCTTTTCTGCCAAGTTGATGGAGTTCTGTCCCATTTCGGAACGCAGCTCAGTAACAACCTGCGCACGAGAAGCTTCCAACTGCTTTTCGCCATTGGCGACGATGCGGCGGGATTCCTCTTCCGCTTGGCTCTTCGCGTCAGCCTCGATCTGCTTGCCGCGCTCGCGCGCCTGCTCGCGGATCTCGGCTGCCTCTGCGCGGGCATCAGCCAGCTGAGCATTGTACTTTTCTAGAGCAGCCTTGGCCTCGGCCTGCTGGGCCTCAGCGCGCTTCATGCCGCCCTCAATCCGGTCTTCACGCTCTTCGAGCAACTTGGTGTAACGAGGAAGCACGAACTTCCAGAACAACCAGAGAATTACGATGAAGCACAGCAAAGACCAGAAAATGTCATAGTTCTTGGGCAGAAGAACGGAGAAGCTACCCGAACCTGGGTTCTCCTCGCCCTCTGCTGCAAGCATATAAACGACGTTATTCATAGGTCTCCCGTCTTAAAAGTTTCGGTTTGGAAAAATCGTACTTTTAGAACAGGAAGCCGGCAACCAGGCCGATAAGGGCCAGGGCCTCGGTGAAGGCGATACCCAGGAACATGGTGGTACGCAGCTGGCCGGCCATCTCCGGCTGGCGAGCCATAGCCTCAACGGTCTTGCCGGCAACGATGCCGATACCGATACCTGGGCCGATAGCAGCCAGGCCGTAGCCGATGGTGCCGAAGCCTTCGAACGTCGTAGCAGCATCCTGTGCCAGAATGATTTCGTTCATGGTGAAAGTCGTTCCCTTTCGTAAAAATCTTCAGTCCGAACCGGACCGAATGTCAGTGTTGTGTAATTAGGTGGATTACTCGGTCGCGCTCGTCGACCTCGTCCTTAGTGCGAATCAGCGTGCAAGGACAACTCGATGTACACCGCCGTCAACAAAGCGAAGATGTACGCCTGCAAGAAGATAACCAGAATCTCGAACAGGCTCATAGCCAAGCCCAAGACCACGGTTAGCCCAGACAGGACGGTCCAACCATTTAGCTGCCAGAAGAAGAAGTTCGTAGCAGAGAAGAGAAGAACCAGGATGATGTGTCCAGCAAGGAAGTTCGCCATGAGACGAATTGCAAGGGTAACCGGTCGCAGAATGAACGTAGAGAAGAACTCAATCGGTACCACCAAGAGGTGCAATGCCGGTGGCAAGTTCGGAATCACTACGGAGGAGCGAATGAACTTACCAAAGCCGTAACGCTTGGCGCCGGCGTAAATCATGACGATGTACGAAACGGCTGCCAACACAATTGGCATACCAATACGACCGTTGGGCGAGACGTTAAGTCCCGGAATAACGGTCGCGACGTTCATAAACAGAACCGCGAAGAAGATGCTAGCGATAATTGGCAGGAATCGCTTTCCCTCCTTCTTACCCAAAATGTCCTCGGCGATGTGGACGCGGACGAAGTCGACCGCGTTCTCGCCCACATTCTGAATGCCAGAAGGAACCAACTTAGGGTTCTTAAAGGCAGCCCAGAAAAGGATCACCACAATTAGCGTCATCAAAATGCGAATCAGCATCAGGCGATCAAGCGCGAACCATCCGTCGGCGAAGTCACCGAAAAACAGATGGTCGGCATCAATTTGCCCCGGGAAGAATTCTTCACCTAGATCGGGCGTATGGAAGTGCCCTTTCATAGCCAATGTTGTAACGCTCAGCGTTCTCTCCCGTGTTCGGGCCACACAGCCAATAGCTGGCTTCTGTGGTGCGATGGACGTCTCAAACTCTCTGCCTTGAACACGGACTCCGTCGCACATCAGCGTGAACAAGACAGGGATTTACCGTGCAGGATAAAAGCGCAACACTTAACCCCGCGGTAACCCGAAGCAAATCGTATCAGCTGGATCGACAGTTTTCGCACGTGGGGGCCCCATAAGCCACACCCGATACCGCCATATCCGTCTTTTGGCAGACAAAACCGCGCTATTCCTGCCTAATTCACAAACGTGCATTTGATCACACCCCCAAGCCAACACACCTCCTCGGGGGTGGCGGCCTGCCATTAATGCCAGCATGCAGGCATAAAAAGGCCGCCGCGCACCACCCCAGTGCGCGACGGCTAAGCCCTAATGTGGGCGCGGGTTAGGACACGTAGGTGACCCGAGAGGTAACCACGGCCCAGACTTCGGAGCCTAAGGTAACGATGAGTGCGACGACGACAGTAAGAAAAAGCGCCCAGGTGTCATAGAAATCCATGTCCCGGATAATGGCCAGCACGCCGATAAGCACGATCAGCTTGATAAGCCAGCCGCCCAATACCACCGCGATGGTGGTTGAGGGCGTCGAGTTCGCGGTAAAAAGGACCGATAAAGCGGTAAACAAGACAAAGCCGCCGCCGAGGGCAGCGCCGACGATAACGCCCCAGAGCCCGGCGACACCTTGTGCCCCGCCCCAGACGGCGAGGGAAATGATGGTAAAGATGCCGAGGGCGGTAGCCCCCTTCTTTACGGCGCGCTGCAGCGGCACGCGCGGGTCATCGAAATTAACATTTTCCGTTGTGTCACTCACGGACATTCACCCTACATCACGCGCTCGGAGAGTCATGCAATACGCAATCATCCGATGACCGGAGGCCAATCTTGCCCTGCCGCAGTGGGATCAAGGTCGCACCAAAGGCAACCAATAATGCCGTGATGGACAGGCCGATCGCTACTGGAGCCGGCACGATGGAAAAAGACACCGCACCGAAGGCCACCGCGGATACCCAGAGGTACAACACGAGCACAGTGCGCCGGTGCGTATGCCCCAACGACAACAAGCGATGGTGGATATGCGCCTTATCCGCAGAAAGTGGCGAACGGCCCTGAGACAGGCGACGAATAACCGCCCAGACAAGGTCTAGGACTGGAATAAACACCGCTGCGATCACCACGAGGATGGGTGACATAAGCGCCACCATGTCCACGGTGCCGTAGAGCGACATATTGATCTTGCCCGAGGCCGAAGTAGAAGCCGCGGCGAGCAAGAGCCCGATGAGCATGGAGCCGGAATCGCCCATAAAGATTCGCGAGGGTTCAAAGTTATGGGGCAAAAAGCCCGCACACATCCCCACCAACGCAGCGCTGATGATAGCGGGTGGATACGCCGATACCGCCCCGCCCTGGTCATGCAGAACGGTGAGCGAAAAGACCAAGATGGCGCCACCGGCGATAAGCCCAAGTCCTGCTGCGAGGCCATCGAGGCCGTCGACGAAGTTGATGGCATTGATAAGGAGCACGGTGAAAAACGCGGTAAGCAGGGTGCTTTGAATCTGGTCGAGCACTACCGTGGTCCCGCCACCGAAGGGGATGAAAAGCAACGTCCACGTCAGGCCCAGGCCACTCATGAGCGCGGCGGCAAAGAGCTGCCCAAAAAGCTTGATGAGGGCGCCGAGCTCTAGGTAGTCATCGGCAACGCCAACAAGCACGATGGCCAGCGCCGCCCACATCACCGCGCTCATTTCCGGGGTGACGGGCATGAACCCGCGAGTCAAGGCTGGAAGCTGGGCTGCGAGGAATATCGCCGCGCCGAAGCCGGTAAACATGGCGAGCCCGCCCATGCGGGGCGTGGGCTGAGAGTGGGAATCGCGCAGGCGAATTTCTGCCACCCGGCCTGTGCGGACCAAAAAGGATCGCACCACGCCGGTGGTCAGGTAGGTAAATGTCGCTGCAACGAGGATGACCAAGGCCAACTCGCGCAGCGGTACGCCAGTGCCGCTCACGCGAAATGCTCCTTCTATCCTTGGGGCCGGGTGCGCAACGAGTCAGCCGAGACGCCGAGGACCTCACCGATCTCCTCTGCGGATAATGCACCCTCCCGCAGCAGGTATGGATGGTCACCGGCGAGGTCAATGATGGTCGAGGGCTTGCCGATGTCCGTTTCTCCCCCGTCCAAATACACGGTGACGGCCTTGCCCAGTTGAGCCTTGGCCATTTGCGCGGTCGTCGGCGGTTGGTGTCCAGAAATATTGGCAGAAGAGACCGCCATCGGCCCCACCTCGCGCAAAAGCTCGATGGCAATCGGGTGAAGGGGCATCCGCAGCATGACGGTACCGCGGGTATCACCTAAGTTCCACGGCAGGGACGGGGCCTGCGGCACGACGATGGATAGTCCGCCTGGCCAAAAGGCTTCAACGAGGTCACGGGTGGAATCGGGATACGAGGCGACGAGGCCGCGAACGGTGTTCCAGGAGCCGACGAGCACGGGAACCGGCATATCCGGCCCACGCTGCTTAGTGGCAAGTAGATTGGCTACCGCGTCATTATCGAAGGCATCGCAGCCCAAACCGTACAGCGTATCGGTGGGCATGACCACGAGCCGCCCAGACTTGGCGGCCTTGGTGGCGATGCTCACGCCTTCCTCACGCTCGGTGTCATCGGCGCAATTATAAATTTTTCCTTGCATCAATTATCCCCTTCTTGCCCGACGGTGATGCCTTAGTCTACCGCGCGCTGTGCGGTAATAAAGCGCGGCGTGCCTGTTAAGTCCTTAAGCGGAGCGATATGGGAAAAGCCGCCGTGGTCACCCACCGCATCGCGCACGGCATCGCCAGTCGTATCGTCGTGTTCAATCGCCATGACCCCACCGGGCCGCAATAGCCTGGCGATGGTGGGAATCAACCCGCGGATTACTCCCATGCCGTCATCGCCGCCGAAGACGGCCACGTGCGGATCGTGATATACCTCCGGTTGCAGGTTCGGATCTTCCGGAACGTATGGCGGGTTGCTCACCACGAGATCGACCGTGCCATCCCAGTCCGCCAGAGTCTGGCTGTCGGTCGCGTCCGCCTGCACCACCTCTATCCCGGTGCCGAGAGTATTGGCGCGGGTGAACTCGAGGGCGGCATCGGAAAGCTCTACTGCCTTAACCTCCGCCTGTGGTACGTAATGCTGCAGGTAGAGCGCCAGCGCGCCCGAGCCCGAGCACAAATCCACCATGCGCGGGCCGGGGGCGTGGTGGACCGCCCAGTCCGCCATCACCTCCGTTTCCGGGCGCGGGATGAATACGCCTGGGCCCACCTTCAATTCCAAGGGCCCAAACCACGCCGTACCCAGCACGTATTGCAGCGGCTCGCGCTGTTCCCGCCTGCGCAATAGCGCCTGGAAGGCTATGTCAAAGCCGGGCATGGGCGGCTCATGCAGCGGAATATCCAAATGCCCACAGTGAATGAGGTGGGAGATGAGGATCCGCGTATCCCACTCGGGGCTTCCTACTCCAGCAACGCGAAGGCGCTGCACCCCATGGCGCAGCGCCTCACCGTACGATTTCATCGACCGCGATTACCCCTCGGCCTCAAGGCGCTCGGCGCGCTCTTGGTCCTGCAGGGCCTTGATGAGATCCTGCATATCGCCGTTCAACACGGAATCCAGGTTATTGGCCTTGTAGCCAATGCGGTGATCCGTGATGCGGTTTTCGGGCCAGTTGTAGGTGCGCACGCGCTCGGAGCGGTCCATGGTGCGCACCTGGGAGGCGCGCTGCTCGCCAGCCTCGGCCTCGCGGGCCTCGCGTTCCATCTGGTCCAGGCGGGCCTGCAGCACCTGCAGGGCGCGGGCCTTGTTCTGGATCTGCGAACGTTCCTTCTGGCAGGTAACGATGAGCCCCGTGGGCAGGTGGGTAATGCGCACCGCGGAGTCGGTGGTGTTCACACCCTGACCACCCTTACCGGAGGAGCGGTACACATCGACGCGGATATCCTTGTCATCGATATTGACCGATTCCACCTCTTCCGGCTCTGGGTACACCAGCACGCCAGCGGCAGAAGTCTGAATGCGGCCCTGCGATTCCGTGACCGGCACGCGCTGCACGCGGTGCACGCCGCCTTCAAACTTGAAGACGGACCACGCGCCATCGCGCGTCGGAGACTTAGCGCGGAAGGAAATGGTCATGTCCTTCACGCCGCCCAAATCGGACTCGTTAAGGCCCAAGACCTCCCACTTAAAGTCGATCTTATCGGCAAAACGCTCATACATGCGGGCCAAGTCGCCGGCAAAGAGCGCGGCCTCTTCACCGCCGGCGCCGGCCTTGATCTCCATGATGATGTCTTCCGAGTCCTGCTCATCGCGCGGGGCGAGCAGGTCTGCCAGCTTTTCTTCCAGCTCTTCCACGGACGCTGCTAGGCGGTCCGCTTCTTCCTGGAAGTCGTGGTCTTCATAAGCCATCTCCTTGGCGTCCGCGAGATCCTCGCGCGCCTGGGTCAGCTCCTCGTTGACCTTGATGATGGGGCGCAGCTCCGCGTACCGCTTGGATAGCTTGCGAAAAGCCTGCTGATCGCCGGCGATTTCTGGGTCACCCATCTGCATTTCAATACCCTGGTATTCCGACACAATGTCATCAACCATGGAAACTTGATTAGACATAGTCTTCCTCGTCCTTATCCGCAGCCATTGGTGCAGAAGAAGCCACCTGCATGAGGAACTCGCCATTCGAGCGGGTCTTCTTAAGCTGCTTGATCAACAGGTCAATTGCCTGGTGGGAATCCAGGGCCGACAGGATGCGGCGCAGTTTGGTCATAATGCGCGCCTCCTCAGGCACCAGCAGGAGCTCGTCCTTGCGGGTACCAGAGGGGTTGACATCCACCGCCGGGAATACGCGGCGTTCCGAGATCCCGCGGTCCAGCTTCAGCTCTGCGTTGCCCGTACCCTTGAATTCCTCGAAGATGACGGTATCGCCAGTAGAACCGGTCTCCACCATCGCGGTGGCGATGATGGTCAGCGAACCGCCCTCTTCGATATTGCGGGCAGCGCCCAAGAAGCGCTTTGGCGGGTAGAGCGCATTGGAGTCCACACCACCGGACAGGATGCGGCCCGATGCCGGGGAGGAGTTGTTGTAGGCGCGGCCCAGGCGAGTAATGGAATCCAGCAGCACCACGACGTCCTTGCCCTGCTCCACCAAGCGCTTGGCGCGCTCGATGGCCAGCTCGGAGACGGAGGTGTGCTCTGAGGGCGGGCGGTCAAAGGTGGAAGAAATGACCTCGCCCTTCACCGAGCGCTGCATATCCGTGACCTCTTCGGGGCGCTCATCCACCAGCACGACCATGAGGTAGCACTCGGGGTTATTGGTGGCAATCGCATTCGCGATATTTTGCAAAATCGTGGTCTTACCGGCCTTCGGCGGCGAGACGATGAGCGCGCGCTGGCCCTTACCAATCGGCATGATCAGGTCGATGACGCGGGTGGTCAGGATCTTCGGATCCGTTTCCAAGCGCAGTCGCTGGTTGGGATACAGCGGTGTCAGCTTATTAAAGTGCGGGCGCTGCTTAGCCTCTTCAGGATCGATCCCATTGACGGTATCGACCTGCACCAACTGGTTGTACTTGCGGCGGTTGCGGCCATTGCCGTGGGTGTGGGTAGGCCCAGCCACCTTGACCTGACCGGTAATAGCATCACCAGAGCGCAAGCCCAGCCGGCGCACGATGTTTTTATTAACAAAGACATCCGCGTCGCCCGCGCGGTACCCAGTGGTGCGCAGGAAGGCGACGTTATTGTCTACGACATCCAAGATGCCGCCGACTGCCTGTAGCTCATCGCCCTCGCGCACCTGCAGGTCATTGCCGCCGCCGTGGTTATCATTATTGCCCCGGCCACCCCGGCGGTTCCGGCGGTTGCGGCGGCCACGGCGGTTGCCGCGGTCAAAATTATTATCGTCATTGCGATTATTACGGTGATTATTATCGCCGTTCTTCTCGCCCTGCTTGTCTCTCTGGTTATCGGAGCCATCCTGGGAGTCATCGCGGCGATCCTGGTGACGATTCTGGTTCTGTCCCTCGCCCCGGTTGTTGTCACTCCGGTTATTCTCGCCGCGGTTATTATCGTCCTGCTCTTGACGCTCCTGGCGGCGGGCGCGGTTGCGGCGGGCACGACGGGCCTGCGACCGCGATTCATAGCGTTGGTCGTCGCCGTTGTCCTTGCGGTCTTTGTCGCGATTGTCCTGCTGGTCGCTGGACTTGCCGTTATCGCTCTCGCCGCGATCGTCTTTCTTAGACGGCTTATCTTTCTGCTTGGCAGGCGCCGCATCCTTAGCGGGTTTCTCGGCCTTCTCGGCCTTTTCTGCCTGCTCTATTTTTGCCTTCGCCTTTGGGGGAACCTGACCGGTCTTAATAGCGGTGATGAGATCCCCTTTGCGCAGGGCAGAGACGCCGCGAAGGCCGCGCTCAGCGGCCATTTTGCGCAATTCCGGCAGCTTCAGGGATGCGAGATCCTGTGCCGCGGTGTTGTCCGTATCGCTCACGGATATCCTTTCGTTGCTTGACCAGGTCCATAGTTGGGATCCGCCCTCCCCCATTTCGGGGAAGCTTGGGCGGGTGCACTGGAAGCCGATGTGTATTTTTCTTATCTTCTCGCCCTCGTGCCAAGGTGCGAGCGCACCCTGTCGGGCAATAAGCATGAGGCCTCTTCCGGTTACCGTATGGGAATTCCCCCTTGTAGCTCGTACGCGGGGGCGGAAGAATTCAAGAAACGACTGTGGGCAATGTTTAACAATGGGACCTGTCACTGGGCCCGATTGCATAGGATTGGGAAGATTTTCCCGCTTTCCTATCAGTCGAAAGCAAGTATAGCGCATTAGCTACACCGTGAGTACTTGGACACCGCTACAGTGGAAGCATGCTTTCCACGATGATGGATATTCCCCTGTCTCTAACCCGTATTTTGGAATACGGCGCGTCAGTGCACGGCAATACCACTGTTACCACCTGGCACGGCGAGGGCACCGGATCCGAGTTTGGCCCCGCAGAAAAGGTCACCTTCCGCGATATCGCCGCCCGCGCGGCCGCCTTTGCCCATGTTTTGCACGATGACCTCGGTATTACCGGCGATCAGCGGGTGGGCAGCTTTATGTGGAATTGCGCCGAACACCTCGAGGTCATGTTTGGTTCCGCCTGCAAGGGTGCGGTTTTCACCCCACTGAATAAGCAGCTGATGAATGACCAGATCCGGCACATCATTAGCCACGCTGAGGTCTCCGTCATCGTGTGCGATCCCCGGCTCGCCCCGCAGTTGGGCACGGTTTTAAACGGCGCGCCTTCCGTGCATTCGGTTATTTTTACCGGCTCCCAATCGCCGCAGCGCTTTGCCCATCATTTCCCGCGCGGCATCGAGTTTTATTCCTACGAGGCGCTGCTGGATGGCCGCTCCACCATCTACGATTGGCCCGAGCTCGATGAACGCACCGCCGCCGCACTGTGCTATTCCACCGGCACCACCGGCGCGCCGAAGGGCGTTTTATACTCCCACCGCTCGCTCTACCTCGAGGCCATGCAGCTGCGTTCCTCGGATTCGCTGTGCATTACCCACGGTGAGACCTTCCTGTGCTGCATTCCCATCTATCACGTGCTGAGCTGGGGCGTTCCCTTTACCTGTTTCATGACGGGTACCCCGCTCGTGCTTCCCGATGCCGATGTCTCCGCCCCCACCCTTGCCAAGGTCATCGCGGCCACGTCGCCCCGCGTGGCCCACGGCGTGCCCACCATCTGGATCCAGCTCTTCGTGCACTACATGCACAATCCGCCTGAGCGCATGACGCTGACGGAAATTTACGCCGGCGGCTCACCTGTGCCGCCGCAGCTTATCAAGATGTGGGAGGAGCATTACGGTGTCGACGTCGTCCACGTCTGGGGCATGGTCGAAACCTCGACGGTCGGCAGCGTCGCCCGCCCGCCGCAGGGTGCCTCCGGCGATACCCGCTGGGCATATCGCATCTCCCAGGGCAAGATTGCCGCATCGCTGCAGTACCGCGTGGTCAATGATGGCCAAGTGGTATCCAAGACCGACCGAAATGCCGGTGAGCTCCAGGTGCGCGGCAACCTCGTGACCGGTTCTTATTATCATTCTCCCACCGCCGAGCCGGGCGAGGTGGCTTCCGAGTTTCGCGGCAAGCCGGTCGAGGCCGCGGAATCCAAGTTCACCGCGGATGGCTGGTTGCGCACCGGCGATGTCGGTTCCGTGACGAAGGACGGCTTCCTCACCGTTGAGGACCGCGCCCGCGATGTCATCCGCTCCGGCGGCGAGTGGATCTACTCGGTGCAGCTGGAAAACCTCATCATGGCCAATTCCGATGTGGTGGAGGCCGCGGTGATCGGCTACCCCGATAAGCAATGGGTGGAACGCCCCCTTGCCGTCACCGTCTTGGGCGAGCAGGCCTCGCCCACCATCGAGACCGCCGAAAAGTTGCGCCAGAGCCTGCGCAAGGAATTGCCCAGCTGGATGCTGCCGGAGTACTGGACCTTCGTAAAATCCATCGATAAGACGTCAGTGGGCAAGTTCGATAAGAAGGATTTGCGCGCCCACTTGGCCGAAGGCGATTACAACATCATCCGCCTCAAGGGCCCGGGTGAAGCCCAGCGCCTTGACGATATCGACGAAAGCGATTTTAACCGGGAAAACGAGGAATAATCCCCGGCCAGGTGGCGTTGTAGCTTGGTGTACCTTGTTCCCCACTCTTAAACTGGCAGCAATGACTTCACCAACGCCTTCTTCTTCAGCGGTCTCCCTGCCCCTGCCCACCGTGGGCCGGTCGCAGCCGCCGGAGGACTTACCTGCCGCCGCAAGCGACGGCACCCGCGCCTTGGTTGATCGCTACGGCCGCAGGGCCCGCGACCTGCGCGTGTCGCTTACGGATCGCTGCAACCTGCGCTGCACGTACTGCATGCCGGCCGAAGGCTTAGAGTGGATGCCCACGCAGCAAACGCTGTCCGATGATGAAATCATCCGGCTTATCCGCCTCGGCGTGGAAAAGCTCGGCATCCGCCAGGTGCGCTTTACCGGCGGCGAACCGCTGCTGCGCAAATCCTTGGCGGATATCATCGCCGCCACCAAGGAACTCACAACGGATGAAGGCATCGCACCGTCCACGGCACTGACCACCAATGGGTTGGGCTTGGAAAAGCGCGCTGCAAAGCTCGCTGACGCTGGGCTCGACCGCATCAATATCTCGCTGGATACCATCGATCCTCAGCGCTATGCCGCACTCACCCGCCGAGACCGCCTATCCCACGTGCTCGAGGCCATCGCCGCCGCAGCGGATGCCGGATTAAATCCCGTCAAGATCAATGCCGTGGTCATGCCCGGCGTCAATGAGGAAGATATCGTCCCGCTGGCGGACTATGCCCTGCACCAGGGTGCCCAGCTGCGCTTTATCGAGCAGATGCCACTCGGCCCGCGCGAAAAATGGCGCCGCGAAGACATGGTCACCGCCGATGATATTTTGCTCAGGCTCCAAGACCACTTTTCCATGCGCCCTGCGCGTGAGCCGCGCGGATCGGCCCCGGCCGCGTTATGGGATACTATCGCCCCCGATGGCACCGTCGGCAAGCTGGGCATTATCGCCTCCGTGACCCATCCCTTCTGTGGCGACTGCGACCGCACCCGGCTTACCACCGATGGCGCCGTGCGCAACTGCCTCTTTGGCAATTCCGAAACCCAATTGCGGGATCTCATGCGCTCCGGCGCCAGCGATGAGGAGTTGATGGAGGCATGGGCCGGGGAAATGTGGACGAAGAAACCGGGCCACGGCATTGATGATGAAGGCTTTTTGCAGCCGGATCGTCCCATGTCTGCCATTGGCGGCTAATCTAATAATTTATGTCCGCATCGCGTTCCATTTCTGAGCACCTTTCCGCGGTTCTGGCGCTGGCGCCGGCCCCGCGCGCAGAGTCCGTTCCCGTGGGCCCAGCGCTGCGCGGCCGGGTATTGGCGGAGGATGCCACCGCGCGTTTTCCCGTCCCGCCGTTTGCCAATTCCGCGATGGATGGCTTCCTCGTCCGCGCCACTGATATTTCGGGCACGGGCCCAGGCCCGTGGACGCTGCCGGTAGCAGGCGATGTCCCCGCTGGGGCTACCGCCCAAGAAGTTCCCGCCGGCCAGGCCGTTCGCATCATGACCGGCGCGCCGGTGGGTGATGCCACTGGCTTAATCGTCGTCCCAGTAGAAGACACCACCGTCCCGCCTGGGCCCACACAGTTGCCGAGCGAGGTCACCATCACCGCCGCGCCCACAAAATCGCATATCCGCACCGCAGGCGAAGATATACAGCCAGGCATCATCGTTGCTACGGCTGGGATCACCGCGAATGCCGCCGTGATCGCAGCGCTTATTTCCACCGGAATCTATTCCGTGGAGGCTTACCGGCGCCCGCGCATCGCGGTGATTTCTTCCGGCAATGAGCTATCCCCGTATCCGGACGAGCTTTCCCCAGGGCGCCTGCCGGATTCCAATGGACCGATGCTCGCCTCCCTTGCCTACACGGAGTCCTACTCCCACGTCGGCGACGACCCCGCGGAGTTATCCCGGCTGCTTGATGAGCTCACCGAATCCCACGATCTCATCATTACCTCCGGCGGGGTATCGACCGGCGCCTTTGACGTGGTGCACGGGGTGCTGGGCACGGGCGATGATTCGTGGTTCGGGCACGTTCATCAGCGGCCGGGCGCGCCGCAGGGCATCGGCACGTGGCGGGGCGTTCCGGTGCTCTCGCTGCCGGGCAATCCGGTGGCGGCGTTCGTCGGTTTCCAGCTCTATGCCCGCCCGCTTATCGCCGCCTTATCGGGCCAGCCGCACCCGCGGGAGGCCGTCCAACTGCGCGCGGAGGTCGCGGTACCGCTGCCACCTGCACACACGCGCCCCTGTATCGTTCCGGTCACCGTCAGCTTTGCGGGAAAACCCAGGATTACTGGCGCGTTAAGCCGCGGCAGCCACCGGGTGGTCTCGCTGGCAGGTACGAATGGGTATTGCATCATCGATGGACCTGCCCCCGCCGCGGGCGAAGAGACCACCGTCTATCTGTATTAAAGAGGAGAATTTTCTATGGAGTTTACCCACCTCAATTCCGCCGGCACCGCCTACATGGTCGATGTGACCGAGAAGCAGCCAACCGTGCGCACCGCCACCGCCGAGGGCGAGGTCGCCTGTTCCCCGGAGGTCATGACCGCGCTGCGCGAGGGCACCGTACCCAAGGGCGACGTGCTGGCGGTCGCGCGCATCGCCGGCATTTCCGCGGCAAAGAAGGTTCCAGAACTCCTGCCACTCGCCCACACCATTGGCGTGCATGGCTGCGCGGTGGATCTCGAGCTTGCCGATGCCCACGTGAAGATCACCGCCACCGTGCGCACCGCCGACCGCACCGGCGTGGAAATGGAGGCTCTGACCGCGGTCAACGTTGCCGCCTTGGCGCTCATTGACATGGTCAAGGGCGTCGACCGCTCTGCTTTTATTCGTCGCTGTGGCATCGTGGCGAAATCGGGCGGGCGCTCCGGCGATTGGTCTAGGACCCTCTCGGAGGCTTAATGGACGGCGCGATCATTCTGGCCGGCGGGCAATCGCGCCGCATGGGCGGGGCGGATAAGGCACAGGTGCGCGCCTTTGGCCTGCGCTTGGTGGACCGCCTGCTGCGCCAGCTTCCCTATGGCATGCCGTCTATCGTTATTTCCCCGCATTACCTCAGCCTGCCGCAGGTGTGCGAGTCGCCGCTTTTCGGCGGCCCTGTCGCCGGCATCGAAGCTGGTGCGCGCGCTTTGTCGCATTGCGACCGCCTGGCACTCTTCGCTGTGGATGCTCCCGATTCCCCGCAGCTCCTCCCGCACCTTAACTACGCGTTGCAGGCCGCGCCCAGCGCCGATGCCGCGATTACCCGCGCCGCGGATGGGTACTTACAGCCCCTGTGTTCGCTGTGGCATACCGATGCGATCTTCGAACGCTTGGGCGCGCTGGAGTCGACCCGCAATGTCTCCGTAAAAAGGCTTATCCGCGGCGCCGATTTCGTCGAGGTGGCCGGCACCGGTGCCGAGCGCGATTACGATACCCCTGCCGAATTGCAGGACATTCCACCGCACCCCGCCCTTCGCGCTCACCGGCGCGGCTAAGGCAAGTACACGCCGCCCTCCCCGTGAGCGCGAAGGGCGGGTTACGGGGAGGGGTGAGAGAGATTATTCGCCGCGGGAGCGGAAGACATCGGCAAGCAGCGGCGCAATAACCCCAAGGGCATCTGCGACGGCGCCGGTGGATGAGGCGCAATTGATGATGAGGCTGCCGCCGCCGTGGTCGGTCATGCCAATGATCCCGCGGGAGAGGCCCGCCTTGGGCGAGGACCCGAGCCCGCGCAGGAGCACCTGGGTCTCCAGGCCGTAGAGGCGGGCCTTGATATAGCGCTCGGTGACCTCTGGGGTCAGGTTCGTCGCCCCGATGCCAGTGCCGCCGATGACCACGACGATATCGGTGCCGGTATCCACGGCGGTGCGCAGCGCGTCGTCGACTGGCGTATAGCCCTCCGGCACGATGCTCGGTGGCGCGACATCGATGTCGTGGGTGCGCAGGATTTCTGCCGCTTTCTCCCCGGCGCGGTTCGGTTTTTCCCCGGACAAAATGCGGTCCGAGCTGACGATTATCTGTGCCTTCCTTTGGGGCATAAGTCTCATTCCTTTCCCATTGTGGAGTGTGGTTAATATCACATTATTCAGTTTTCGATACCAACACACTTGGGACATGGGGCTAACCTGCGATATCGGAATCGATCAAGAATTACGCAACATTTGTATGCCGTAATTAGATACGGATTTTACCGTTTTTATTTACCTGTTCGAGCATAGTCGCCGGTAAATTGAGGAGTCGAACGACCTACTACCTGTGAGGAAATCATGACTGCTCTTGATACCTCAGGCAAAGTCATCCAAGGTTGGGATCCAGAAGATTCTGACCACTGGGACTCTAAAATTGCCTGGCGCACGCTGTGGATCTCCACATTTGTCCTTATCATTGGCTTTGCCACCTGGTACCTCGTATCGGCAATTGCCCCACAGTTGAACCAGATCGGTTTCGACTTATCCCGCAGCCAGCTCTACTGGCTGACCGCCATCCCCGGATTGGCCTGCGGTATCTTCCGCCTCATCTTCATGTTCTTGCCGCCCATCCTGGGCACGCGCAAGCTCGTCTTCAGCTCGTCGCTGCTATTTATCATCCCCATGCTGGGTTGGTTCTTCGCGGTGCAAGACTCCTCCACCCCATACTGGTGGCTGCTGACCCTCGCCTTCCTCTCCGGCATCGGTGGCGGCGTGTTCTCCGGATTCATGCCCTCGACCGGTTACTTCTTCCCCAAACGCCTGTCCGGTACCGCGCTGGGTATCCAGGCCGGCATCGGTAACTTCGGTATCTCCTTTATCCAGCTGGTCGCCCCATGGCTCATGGGCTTTACCCTGCTGGGCGTGGGCTTTGTCGCCCCGCAGCGCACCGATGACGGCGAAATCTTTGTCCACAACCCCGCCATCTTCCTGGTGCCGTGGGCCATCGTCGGCGCATTCCTCGCGTGGACCCTGCTCAAGGACGTTCCCGTGAAGGCGAATTTCCGCCAACAGATGGACATCTTTGGCAATAAGAACACCTGGATTCTTACCGTCGTCTACTTCATGACCTTTGGCGCATTTTCCGGCTTCGCGGCGCAAACCGCGCTGCTTATTAACCAGATTTTCGGCGAAGGCTCCGAATTTGCCGGCACCTACGATAACCTCCCTGCCGGCGCGAGCTACGCCTTTCTGGGACCACTCATCGGCGCGCTCGTCCGCGCGCTGTGGGGCCCGCTGTGCGATAAGTTCGGCGGCGCCATCTGGACCTTCATTGGCTGCCTGGGCATGACCATCTTTACCGTCGTGGCCACCTTCTTCCTCACCCCGGACGAGCCGGATGAGGTCTGGTGGTTCCTGGGCACCATGCTCATTTTCTTCTTCTTCACTGGCCTGGGCAATGCCGGCACGTTTAAGCAGATGCCCATGATTTTGCCCAAGCGCCAAGCAGGCGGTGTCATCGGTTGGACCGGTGCCATCGGCGCCTTCGGCCCGTTTGTCGCGGGTGTCTTGCTCTCCATGATGTCTGCACCGACGTTCTTCTGGGGCTGCGCCGTCTACTTCGCCATCACCACCGTGCTGGTGTGGATCTACTACGCCCGCCCCAACGCCCCTTTCCCCGGATAATTAGGAGCTTTCATTCCCCATGACTGCATACTTCGCGCCCGAAAAAGGCAACTCAAATCCACTCTTTAAGCTCGGTGCCTACCTGCGCAAAGGCGAAGCTACCGATTCTGGTCAGCAGCTTTTCTTAAAGGGCGGCCGCCAGGCAGACGTCTTCTACCGCAACCGCTGGGCCTTCGACAAGATGGTGCGCTCCACCCACGGCGTGAACTGCACCGGTTCATGCTCGTGGAAGGTTTACGTCAAAGACGGCGTCATCACCTGGGAGTCCCAGGCGGTGGATTACCCCACCACCGGCAATGACATGCCGGAATACGAGCCCCGCGGCTGCCCGCGCGGCGCCTCCTTTTCCTGGTACACCTACTCTCCTACCCGCGTGCGCTACCCGTATGCCCGCGGCGTGCTGGTGGATATGTTCCGCGAGGAAAAGGCAAAGCACGGCGATTCCGTCCTGGCATGGCGCGCCATCCAGGAGGACCCAGAAAAGCGCAAGGCGTATATCTCCCAGCGCGGCAAGGGCGGGCTTATCCGCATCTCTTATGAAGAGGCCATCGATATCGCCTCGGCCGCGCACGTCTACACCATCCGCAAGTACGGGCCGGACCGCATCAACGGCTTTACCGTGATCCCGGCCATGTCCCAGATCTCCTATGGCGCGGGCATGCGCTTCCTGCAGACCATCGGCGGCGTCGCGCTCTCCTTCTACGACTGGTACGCCGACCTGCCCCCGGCATCGCCGCAGACCTTCGGCGACCAGACCGACGTCCCCGAATCCGGCGACTGGTACAACTCTTCCTACCTCATGATGTGGGGCTCGAATATCCCGGTCACCCGTACCCCGGACGCCCACTTCATGGTGGAATCGCGCTACAAGGGCACCAAGGTCGTCGTGGTCTCGCCCGACTTTGCCGATAACACCAAGTTCGCCGATGAGTGGGCTCGCATCGAGCCGGGCACGGATGCCGCCCTCGCCTTTGCCATGGGCCACGTGATCTTGAAGACCTTCCACGTAGACCGCCAGGAACCGTACTTCCTGAACTACATGCGCAAATACACCGACTCACCCTTCCTGGTATCCCTGGAAGACCGCGGCGACGGCACCTACACCCCGGGCAAGTTCCTCACCGCCTCGCAGCTTGCCGATGCCACCTTGAATTCCTCCCCCAACGCCACCCACCGTGGCCTGGTGATGGAGGAAGACGGGTGCATCGTTGACCCAGGCGGCACCGTGGCAGACCGCTGGGATAACGAAAGCGCCAAGTGGAACCTGGCGCTAGATAACGCCGATCCGGTCATGTCCATCGCAGAAACCGATAGCTTTGATACCGCCGAGGTGCTCTTCCCGCGCTTCGACCTGGATACCAACCCAGAGGACGTGGGAACCGATAAGCCCATTGGCGCGGGCATCGTCCACCGCGGCGTGCCAGTCCGCGAGGTCGACGGCAAGCTGGTTACCACCGTCTTCGACATCATGCTCGCCCACTACGGCGTCAACCGCGAGGATCTCCACCTGCCGGGTAGCTGGCCGAAGGACTTCCACGATTCCAGCGAAGTCGGCACCCCCGCCTGGCAGGAAGAGCTCACAGGCGTGGCCGCCGATACCGCTATCCGCATCGGCCGCGAATTCGCGCAAAACGCCGCGGATTCTAAGGGCCGTTCGCAGATCATCATGGGCGCTGGCGTCAACCACTACTTCCACGCCGATAATATCTACCGCACCTTCTTGGCACTGACCTCCATGTGCGGTACCCAGGGCGTCAATGGCGGCGGTTGGGCGCACTACGTGGGCCAGGAAAAACTTCGCCCGATCAACGGCTGGACCCAGTGGGCCATGGCCGCCGACTGGCAGCGCCCGCCGCGCCACATGATTTCCACCGGCTTCTACTACTTCGCCACCGAGCAGTATCGCTACGATAATTCGCGCGCCTCCCACTTGGGATCGCCGCTTGCTAGCCACGGTTCCATTGGGGACAAGATGGTCTCCGATACCATGGCAGAATCCATGCGCCGTGGCTGGATGCCGGCCTACCCGCAGTTCAACCGCAACTCCCTCTTCCTTGCCGATGAAGCCGATGAGGCCGGCATGGACATCAACGACTACGTGGTCCAAGAGCTAGAAAACGGCCGCCTGGAATTCTCCTATGACAACCCGTCTGCCGAGGAGAACTGGCCGCGCATCCTGCTCAACTGGCGCACCAACCTGCTCGGCTCGTCCGCCAAGGGCACCGAGTTCTTCCTGCGCCACCTGCTGGGCATCGACTCGGACGCCACCGCGGAAGAACTAGCCCCCGAAGACCGCCCACGCAGCATTAAGTGGGTGGATGAGGCACCGGAGGGCAAGTTGGATCTGATGATGACCACGGACTTCCGCAATACCTCCACCACGCTGGTCTCGGATCTCATCTTCCCGGCCGCTACCTGGTACGAAAAGCACGATATGTCCTCTACCGACATGCACCCGTACCTGCACTCGTTTAACGCGGCGATTAACCCGCCGTGGGAGGCACGCTCGGACTATGAGGTCTTCCGGGACCTGGCCGCGGCACTCTCTGATAAAGCCACCAAGTGGCTTGGCGTGCAACGCGATGTCATTACCCAGCCGAGCCACCACGACAGCCCAGACGAGCTCGGCATGCCCAATGGCATCGTCCCCGACCCCGAAGAACAGGGCCTTATCCCTGGGGTCACGATGCCGAAGCTGCATGTGGTCGAGCGCGATTACACCAAGGTCTACGAAAAGTGGGCCCACCTGGGCCCGCTTCCCGCCAAGGCCGGCACCGGCGTGCACGGCACCAAGTTCAACGTGGAAAAGCAGGTCAAAGAGCTCGAGCTTATCTGTGGCACCACGGAGACCTCGATGGGCGAGCTGGTGGACCTATCCAAGGACACCAAGGTCATCGACGCCATCCTGCACCTTTCCGGTGTCTCCAACGGCGAGCTAGCCAAGCAAGGCTTTGAGTTCCTATCCTCGCGCACCGGCAAGGATCTCACCCCGCTGGGCGCTCCCGATGAAGACGTACGCATCACGTGGGACGACATCAAGGAACGCCCGAAGGAGGTCATCACCTCCCCGGAGTGGACCGCCGATAAGCGCAATAAGCGCCGCTACACCGCCTTTTCCATCAACGTCGAGTTCGACAAGCCCTGGCACACGCTGACCGGCCGTATGCAGTACTACATCGACCACGACTGGTTCATGGACTACGGCGAAGCGCTGCCGATCTTCCGCCCACCGCTCGACCACGTCCACATGCACGGCGAATTCGCGCCGGGCACGGAATTGACCAATGACCGGGGCGAGGCCGAGGTCACCCTGCGTTACTTGACCACGCACAATAAGTGGTCCATCCATTCGCAGTACTTTGACAACCTGCACGTGCTCTCCATCTCGCGCGGTGGCCAGGTGGTCTGGATGTCCAATAAGGACGCCGAGAAAATCGGCGTGACGGACAATGACTGGGTCGAGGTATATAACCGCAACGGCGTCGTCTCCGCCCGCGCCATTGTTTCCCACCGCATTCCGGAGGGAACCATGCTGTGCAACCACGCACAGGAGCGCACCGTGGGCACACCTATCAACGAGCACACCGGCCGCCGCGGCGGCACGCACAACTCGCTGACCCGCATTTCCATCAAACCGGTGCACATCGCTGGCGGCTATGGCCAGCTGACCTACCACTTCAACTACATCGGCCCTACCGGTAATAACCGCGATGAAGTCACCCGCGTTCGCCGCCGTTCCCAGGAGGTATCCTACTAATGAAAGTCATGGCCCAAATCTCCATGATCATGAACTTGGACAAGTGCATTGGCTGCCACACCTGTTCAGTTACCTGTAAACAGGCATGGACCAACCGCGAAGGCACCGAGTACATCTGGTTCAATAACGTCGAAACCCGCCCCGGCCTCGGCTACCCGCGCACCTGGGAAGACCAGGAAAAGTGGAAGGGCGGCTGGGAGCGCACGGCGTCCGGCAAGATCAAGCCCAAGGCCGGCGGGCGCCTCAAGAAACTGGCTACCCTCTTCCACAACCCCAACCTGCCCACCATCCAGGATTACTACGAGCCCTGGACCTACCAGTACGAGGACCTGATGGGCGCCGAGGCGGGCCAGAAGACCCAGCCGACCGCCAAGCCGGTCTCCCAGATCGACGGACGGGACATCGGCAAGATTGAATGGTCCTCCAACTGGGACGATAACCTGGGTGGCTCTACTGCCACGCTTGACGATGACCCCGTTCTCCACAACATGAACCTCGAGGTCAAGAAGGAAATCGAGGACTCGTTCATGTTCTACCTGCCGCGCATTTGCGAGCACTGCATGAACCCGACCTGCGTATCCTCCTGCCCCTCCGGTGCGATGTACAAGCGCACCGAAGACGGCATCGTCTTGGTGGACCAGGACCGCTGCCGCGGCTGGCGCATGTGCGTATCCGGTTGCCCGTATAAGAAGGTCTACTTCAACCACAAGACCGGTAAGGCCGAAAAGTGCACGCTGTGCTACCCGCGCCTCGAGGTGGGCCAGCCCACGGTGTGCTCCGAGACCTGCGTGGGCCGCCTACGCTACTTGGGCGTTATCCTCTACGATGCCGACCGCGTCGCCGAGGCCGCCTCCACCGAGAATGAGCAGGACCTTTTCGAGGCACAAAAGTCGATCATGCTCGACCCCCACGACCCAGAGGTAGTCCGCGCGGCCCAGGCGGAGGGCATCCCGCACTCCTGGATCGATGCCGCGCAGCAGTCGCCGATCTACGACCTCATCTTCAAGTACGGCGTCGCTCTGCCGCTCCACCCGGAGTACCGCACGCTGCCGATGGTCTGGTACATCCCGCCGCTGTCGCCCATCGTTGACAAGGTGACCGCAACCGGCAACGACGGTGAGGACCACAAGATCCTTTTCTCGGCGCTATCGAATATGCGCATTCCGCTGGAATACTTGGCGGGCCTATTTACCGCCGGCGATACCGTCCCGGTGGAAAAGTCGCTGCGCCGGCTCGTCGCCATGCGTTCGTATATGCGCGATATCAACCTGGGCAACGAGCCGCAGGAGGAAATCGCCCAGGCAGTCGGCATGACGGGCAGGGATATGGAAGGCATGTACCGCCTGTTGTCCATCGCTAAATACGATGACCGCTACGTTATCCCCACCGCCTCGCCGGAATCCCCGCGCGGCATTACCGATTTGGATCCGTTCGGCGATGTGGACCCGGCCAAGGCCTCCGAGGACGTCTTCCACGACCTTGGCATGGGCGCGCCCGAAGCTTGCACCCACGGCGCCGAACCGCAAGGTAAGGTCTCGCTGCTCTCCTGGAGCGGCGACCGCCCCGATGCCATGTTCCCGCCGCGGAAGTAGGTTAGCCGTGAATATCTTCGATAAACTCCGCAAGCGCCAGGAATCCCTGCAGCGGCAATCTGCCCCGCAGGGTGCCGATGCCCCCGTGGCCGGGTTCGGAACTCCCGCCGGCATCGGTTCCATGGGCGGTGCCAAGGACGTCGAAAAGACGCTGCGCACCCACACCGGTCAAGTCCCGCGCGAATTCGTCACGCCTGTCGAGGTCACCGAAGACCAGCGGCGGATAGTCGCCATGGCCGTGTCCGTGCTGCTTAATTACCCAGGCGAAGACATCTTTGACCGCCTCTCCGTGGTCGAAGACCAGGTAGATGACCTGCCGCTGGCCATTGCCACCGACTTCATCAACTTCGCCGAATGGGCCCGCAGTATCGGCCCGCGCGGCTTGGAAGAGCACTACGTCGAGACCTTTGATCAACGCCGCCGCTGCGCGCTGTACCTGTCCTACTTCGCCGTCGGCGATACCCGCCAGCGCGGAATGGCCATCTTGTCCTTCCGCCAGCAATTGGAATCGCTCGGCTTCGAAATTTCGGATGAAGAACTACCCGATCACCTCTGCGTCGTCCTCGAAGCCCTCGCCATGAGCGAGGGGGACACGCACGAGCGCGCCGTCGAATTGGTAGCCAGCTACCGCGAGGGAATCGAGGTGCTGCGCGCGGCCCTCGCCCACGAGCGCTCGCCGTACGTCAGCTTGATCGTGGCGCTGTGCAAGGCCCTTCCAGAAGTCGATTCTGATACCGCGCAAAAGTACGTCGATCTCATCCGCACCGGCCCACCCGCCGAGATGGTCGGCATTGCAGACCTTCCCTTCCCCACTACCCAACCAGACCTCGTCTAGGAGCCACATCATGTTTGATAACTTCCTCTGGGGTGCCTTCCCGTGGTTAGCCATCGCGGCATTCTTCGTGGGCATCTTCTGGCGGTGGCGATCCGACCAATTCGGCTGGACCACCCACTCCTCCCAAATCTATGAATCCAAGCTGCTGCGTTTATCCTCGCCGCTCTTCCACTGGGGCATGGTTTTCGTGGTCATCGGCCACCTGATGGGCTTGGCATTCCCCAAGTCCTGGACCCAGGCCGTTGGCATCAGCGACCACGCCTACCACCTCCTGGCCACCATCCCCGGCTCCATCGCCGCACTGGCGGCCCTGCTGGGCTTTGCCGGATTGCTGTACCGCAGGCTAAAGAACCGCTCCGTATTCTTGTCCACCTCCACCTCGGACAAGGTCATGTACGCGCTGCTCGGCCTCGCGCTGGTATCGGGCTCGTTTGCCACCTTTACCCTGCAGCTTTTTGACCTCGCTGGCACCGGCGGATACGACTACCGCGAGACCATTTCCCCATGGCTGCGCCAGCTGTTGATTTTCAACATTCAGCCCGACCTCATGGCCAGCGCCCCGTGGCAATTTAAGGTCCACGTCCTCTGCGGTTTCACCATCATCGCAGTATGGCCCTTTACCCGCCTCGTCCACGCATTCTCGGCACCGGTTGGCTACGTCACCCGCCCCTACGTGGTGTACCGCTCCCGCGATGAACGCACCACCCCGATGCGCTCCAATACCGCGTGGGAGCCTATCCGCTCCAACCGGAAGCAATTGGAGGGAGAAACCCCTGGCCACGGTGCCTAGGTAGTTCCTCGGTCCTTTTCACCACCGCGCGTCGTCCAGTATTTGGATGGCCCGCGGCGGTTTCCTTATGTCTGAATCTACTCCGACGCTACCCACGCGCCCACCCCGCGCCCCCACTCGCCCTTCGCGCTCACCGGCAAAGCGGCGCGGCCGTGAAATCACCACCCGGTGAGCGCCAAGGGAAGGTGCCGATCAACCCCCGCACCCTTCGCGCTCACGAGGAAAGCGGCGCGGCCGTAGATACTTCCGCCCTGTGAGCGCCAAGGGGGAGGCTGCGATCAAAGGACCCCCGCCCTTTGCGCTCACGAGGAGAGGTGGATCTATCTCTCTACAGTGCCCTGGTGAGCGCCAAGGGCGGGGGAACGAAGTGCGCGGGAACGAAGGGCGGGGAACTAAGGCCGCTTTATTCGGTGACGACGAACTTGCCGTGCTGTCCCTTTTCCGCGTTAGTCATGATGTGGTTGACAAAGGAATACGTTCCAGGCTCGTTGAAGGTCATCTCCACGAACCCGCCTTGTGCGGCGAGCAGGTCGAGGGCTTGCGAACCGGTCTTATCCTCGTCCTTGATGAGGTAAGCACCTTCCTTATAGGCAGTATCGAATTGCTCGCCCACCACGTGGAAGCTAAGCGGCTGATCGGGGCCCACGTTCAGGATCCACAACCGGACGGTATCGCCCACCTTGGCCTTGATGGGGTCGACGTCGTACTGGCTGGGGTAGTAATTAAAGGCCATGAGGTCGAAGTCGCCATCGGCCACGCGCTGGGCGTCGGCGCCGGTCTTTTCCTCACCGAGGAATACATCGTTGGCGATGAAGTTGTACTCGGCATCTACGTCCTTGAGATCTGGTGGATCGATGATGACGTTACCGGCCATGCCGTTGGCGATGTGCAGGGACATCGGGGCGGTTGAGCAGTGATACATCCAAATGCCGGAGCGATTCGCGGTGAATTCGTAGGTTAGTTCTTCCCCGGGCTGGATGGACTTCATGTTTTCATCCGGGTTGACCTCACCGGCGTGGAAGTCGATGGAATGGGCCATGCTGCCCTCGTTCTTGATGGTGATCTTGAACTTATCGCCCACCTTGCCGCGCAGCGTCGGCCCTGGCGCCTGGCCATTAAAAAGCCATTGCATCTGCTTAACTCCTGGGGCTACCTCAACGATTTCCTCGGTCATCGACCAGGTTTCTTCGTGCGTGGTGGTATTAGCCGCCGGCGCCAGGGAGGCGTCATAGGCGCTAAAACCTTCGCGGGAGGCACCGAGTTCGGCGGCGCTCGGAACATCAACGTGCGGGTTGGATGCCCCTGCCACGGCGTGGTGGTGATCGTGCCCGCCGGTGCTTGGCGCGGAATCGTCCACGTTGACGTCAAAGGTCATACCTTGCAGGCGGTGACCGGCAATGGTGCAGTAGCCTTCGATGCTGGATTCGATGACACCGGCATCGAGCTGCACGGTATCGCCGGGATCGACGCGGCCGGTTTCGGCATCACCAATCTTTAGATCGTGGACTTGGTCCCCGGTATTGGTGAAGTTAACCACCAAGTGGGTGCCGGGATCGATATCAACGTGGTTGGGGACGAAGGCCATACCATCGACTTCTACGTCAATGGTGTGGGTTTCACCTTCGGCAACAGAGCCCGCCGGTTGAGAGTCCTTAGAGATGGTATTGACTAGGGCGAGCGCGATCACCGCGGCCAGCGCGATACCGATAAGTAACCACGAGGCCCATTGGGAGTTACCGGACTCCGGCGGCTTATCCTGTGGCTGTGGGGAAGAAACACTAAGCATTTAATTCTCCAGATTCTGTTGTTGGTAGACGGCGCGTCCCACGGCAAGCACGTTTAATGCTAAGCCTATCCCCATGAGGATAAGCCCAGCAGAAAGGGCGTTGACAAGGCTCAGCAGGGCGCCGAGGTTGATGAGGACGAGTCGGGCAAAACCGGCGCGGTCCGCGGTATCCCGGCCGTGGTGCACCTTGGCAGGACCGCCTCCCACCAGCGTGGGCAAGAGATGGTGCAAGACGCCGGTGACCAGCTGCAAAATGCCGCCGCCGATGAAGGCCGGAACCACAAACAGCGTGATGACGCGCGGGTAAGCGCCGAGCGCTGCGGCGACGGCATCGCCGGCGCACAGGGCCACCATCCACAGCAGTCCTGCGATAACGGATACCGATGCTGTGGTGAGCCGGGGGTTGCACCCCAGCACAGTGGCCAGTACCGGTTGGATGATCATAATTGCAGCTAGCACGACAAGCAGCTGGGCGATGCCCGCCGCGCGCGTCCACCCCACCGCGCCACAGACCATGGTCAGTATTAGCCCGGTGCAGTGGACGATGAGCCCGCGCGTACACCTGGTGCGCGCGGTGGGCGAAATCGCGGTGCTGGACAAGGTGGGAAGGAGCGTCACGATGGTGCCCACGATGGTCAGCCACGCAAACCCCCACACCATGCCGCGCGAGTGGGCGGCCACCAGGAAGGAATAGTTGCCTACGCCATTGCCGCTTAAGATCACCAGCACCACGGAGGCAATCATGAAGATGGATGCGGCCGCATAAAACGGCACCGTCACCGCAAACGAACCAGAAAGCGATCCGCGCAAGCGCGTGTAAGTAAAGGCGAGCTGCCAGGCAAGGGCGGCGATGATGAGGAGGGAGGCGGCATCGGCAAGCAGGCCCCAGTCATATCCGGCGCGATCGATAATGAGCAGGACAAGGCCCACCTGGATGAGTACCACGCGTGCGCCCACGCCCCGGTATCCGTTATTGGCGGTGCGTGTAAGCGCCTCGGTGAAGTGGGTGGAAAATACAACGATGGCCGTGGTCAGCGCGCCGATGGTCAGCGGGTGGATGAGATCCCACCACACCACGGGCGCGCCCAGGTGACCCGCCACATTGATGCCGATGCCGATGAATACCCACGCGCCGATAAGCGCGGCGGTAAGGATGTGCCAGCGGCTGCGGGCGGCCAGGGAGATGTCATTAATGTGCACGGCGGGCCTCCTTCACCGTCAAAGTAATGCCGCAGGCGAGGAAAACCAAGACGGCGGCGAGGGTCGTCAGCCCACCTACCTGGTAGGCGACGGTGTGGCGGGCGACATCGGCAAGAATGCGCAACGCCAGCCCGCCGTGCAGGACCGCCACGGGAAGGAAAAGCACCGGGTGGTAAGGCAAGCGGCGGCGGATGACGGAGGTAATGATGATGGGGGCATGGGCAAAAATCATGGACATGACAAAGCCCAAAAAGATGGCGTGCACCGAGGCATCGTAGGCAAAGCCCGAGCTTTCGCCATAGAGCAGCCAGAAATAGCCGCCGAGGGCCAACCAAAAATACCCGGCGAGCATGCACGCGGCGGAATAGCGCGGCAGCCCGCGCGAGCGCACTAGGTTCTTCGCCACGTCCACGCGCACGGTAGAAACCGCAACGCCGATAAGCCCCGCGCCCATCGCGCGATAGCCCACTGCCGGGGAGAGGATATAGACCACGCTGAGCGCCGCCAACCCCAAAACCCACAGCGTAATCCGCTTTTCCGCCTGCGTGCCGGCCATGGTGATGCGGGCAAGCTCCATGCGCTCGCCGATGATCGTCGCCACCACGTAGAGCACGCACAGCGGCATCGCAGTAGAAAAGGCCGGCTCCATGGCCCACAGCAGCGCCGCCGCTACCCCGCCGATGACGCCGGTGGCCTGCACGATGATGGCCAGGGCGGGCTGGCGCCGGTGGATGGTGGCATAGATAAACCCCAGCACGATGAAGCCGGCGGCAAAACACAACGCCGGAACCTGCCGCGGCAGGCCGGCCACGATGCCCACAAAACCGGCGACGTGGAAGATGGGTCCTGTCCAGGCCCACCGCGTGCTCACGGCGACGGCGCGCTCCAGCCCGATAGCGCCGCCGACAAAGCCAAAGACCATCAAGGGGCCATGATCGGCGGCGACGGAGGCAGCCGGCGAGAAACCCACGCCGAGCAGGGATGCCCCGGCGGCGAGCCCAACCAGCAAGGACAGCCCCGCGCAGGCAAGGAAGAAGAAGCGGTGCGCGAGCCTATTATTTATCACGGCTTTAATCGTACTAATATTGGTGGCAAGGTAAAACCCTCGCCCCACCTCCGAAAGGATGATCCTCGCCATGGAACTTCCCATCACCGATTCCTCCCAGCAGAACTCCATCCCCACGCTCAACGCCACCGAAATCCCCCACGCCGTGCGCCACGGCGCCATCCACGGCGCTTTGGGTACGCTGAACGTGGGCCAAGCCATGGTCCTCATCGCCCCGCACAACCCGCTGCCGCTGCTCAAGGAAGTAGAAGAGCGCGCGGAGAAATTTGAGCTGTCGTACCTCAAGGAAGAAGAAAACGACTATCACATCAAGTTCACGCGAATTTCGTAACGTATTTCCTTGCAAGTCGATACGCTATGTGCTGATAACTCCATCTCTTATACCCTGTTGCCTACATAACACGGAGCATTCACTATGAATAAGAAATTTGCCGCAGCCGCCGTTGCTGCGACCGGCTTGGCGCTCTCCGCCTGCTCTCCCGATACCTCCACCACCTCCGATGCAGAGCAGACCAGCTTGAACCTCTTGGCTGCATCATCCACCCGCGTCATCAACGACGAACTAGAAAAGCGCGCTTCCGAGCTCGACACCCCGGTTGACCTCGAGTTCCAAAATGGCGGCTCTTCTGACTTGGTCAATAAGCTGAGCGAGGGCGCTCCTGCGGACCTGCTGCTTACCGCGTCCAAAAAGACCATGGACAAGGCAATCAATGACGGAACTGTGAAGGACCCGAAGGTGCTTGCCACCAACGTCATGGTGATGGTCGTACCGAAGGGCAACCCGGGCAATATCCACTCCATCGAGGATCTGCAGAACGAAGACCGCTTCGTCATCTGTGACCCGCAGGTTCCCTGCGGCGATATCTCTTCCCAGATCATCGAAGAAAACGACCTGGACGTAAAGCCCGCCTCCCAGGAGCAGCAGGTCGCTGACGTTTTGGGCAAAGTCGTCTCCGGTGAGGCCAATGCCGGCTGGGTCTACTCCACCGACGCCGCGGCCGCTGGCGATGATGTAGAGGTCATCGAGATCCCGGATGCTGATAAGTTTGCCAACCAGATCCTGGGCGCAGTCTCCGCCGAGGCTGAGCACCCAGAAGAGGCACAAAAGGTCCTCGACCTGTTGGCCGATGACTTTGATAAGACCTGGGAAGAGTACGGCTTTAACCCAGCAGATTAATCAATGACCCCTCCCCAGCCCATTCGCCTTCAGTCTCCCCTCGTTATCGGCCTTATCGGCCTCATCGCGGTCGTTGTTATCCTCGTTCCCGTAGCCTCGCTGGGTCTGCGCGTACCGTGGGACCGCATCGGCGAATACCTCGCCAAACCGGAAATTTGGGACATGCTCAAGCTGTCCTTCACCGCGGCATTCCAATCAATGCTGCTGGCGATGGTACTGGGGACCGGTCTTGCCTTATGGGTCCAACAGCTTGGCCGGGGCAGCGGCGTTATCCGCCTATTCATCTATTTGCCCCTGGCCATGCCACCCGTCGTGGGCGGTTTGGCGCTGACCGCCGCCATTGGCCGCCGGGGCTATTTGTCCCCGCTTCTTGACGCCATCGACTTCCATTTTGCTTTTGCTTTCCCGGGCGTCATCGCCGCGCAGTGCTTCGTCGCCTTGCCCTTCGTCGTGGTGGCGGTCGATTCCGCCCTGCGCCAATTGGATCAGGAGATTTTGGCCTCTGCCGCCAGCATAGGCCTTTCCCGCTGGGAGGTACTGCGCAAAATCACCATCCCCTCCATCGCCCCTGCCTTGGCCACCGGCGCCGGCCTTGCCTTTGCCCGGTCCCTCGGCGAGTTCGGCACCACGCTGACCTTCGCGGGCTCCCAGCCGGGCGTGACCCGCACGATGCCGCTCGGCATTTACTTGGAGCGCGAGGTCGATACCGATGGCGCCTACGTGCTCTCCGCCATCCTCATCGCGATGGCGATTGTCTGCCTCGCCCTCGCCGGGCTGCCCTCGCTCCTCCAGCATTCCTATCAGGCGCAGGCCCGCGAGCTGCACAGCATGGACTACGAGAAACTCCGCGCCCTGACCGCCCCGGATAATGCCCCTGCCCTATCCGTCACGGCGGATGGGGAGACGACTGAATTTACTCCGCGCGCGATCACCACCATCGTCGGTTCCAATGGATCGGGCAAAACCACGCTGATGAGCCGCATCGCCGGGCGTCTGACCGGCGCGGAGATTAGCGCCAACCAGGATGACATCGTCCTGCTGACCCAGCGCCCCGGCCTGCCGCCGCAGGCTACCGCCAACCAAGCCATCGCGATGGTCACCCGCGATAAGCAGCGCGCCACGCAGTTGCTGGAGGCTGCGGGCTTGCGTGAGCTTAACGATGTCCCCGTGCCAGCCCTTTCCGGCGGCCAAGCCGCCCAAGTCGCCTTCGTCCGCGCGCTCGCCGCGCGGCCCGCCATCCTGATTCTAGATGAGCCCTTGGCGGCCATCGACGTGGAATCCGCCAGCAAGTGGCGCCGCTTCCTGCGCGCCACCCGCCGCGACCGGACCACGCTGCTGGTGACCCATAATGCGCTGGATATTGCTGGGCTTGCCGATGACATGGTGGTCATGAATTCCGGCAACGTCATCGCCCACGGCTCGGCTGCGGATTTACTCGATGTCCCGCCCACCGGCTTCGTGGCTTCCATCGCCGGGCTCAACCGCGTAGAAGGTACCGTCAAAGCCGCCACCGCTACCGAGACCATCGTCTCTTGCGGGAGCACAACCATCACCGGTGACGCGAGCGATCTCCGCGCCGGCGATAAGGTAGTGGTCACGTTTAAGCCAAGCGACATGCACCTTACCTCTGAAGCCTCTACCGGGGTCAATCACTGGTCTACCAAGGTCATCGCGGTGGAAGCGGCCAGCATGGCGGGTGCCCGGCTGAGCCTGGATATGGGCGGACACACCATTACCGTGCCGGTCAGTAGGCAGACGGCTTTAGGCATTGATACAGGAAATACCGTATCCTATAGCGTGGCTAAAGATAAGATTTCTGTTAATCAAGCCCCTCATCAGCACCCAGAGATACGAAGTTAATCGCATGCCCAATTCGCTCCCACGCCCCAGCTCCGACCTTTTCCCAGAAGCGCTCAAGCTATCTCCTAAGCAGCGCGAGGTGCTCACGCAGCTGCAGCATTATTCGCGAGGAGCCCGTGCAGCGGAGGTAGCAAAAGATTTAGGCATGCACGTCAATACCGCGCGCGGGCACATCGATGAGCTCATTCAGGTTGGCGCCATCACCGCCGTTCCAGAACGCAGCTCTGGGCGCGGGCGCCCTTCCCTGGTGTACCAGGCCCGCGTGCCGGATAACCGTGCCATCGCAGAGGAATACGTCAGCCTCATTAGCGTGCTGACCTCCATGCTCGCGGGCAAGGAAGAGCTCGATGATTTCTCTTCCCCACAGGCCCGGGAATTGGGGCGGCAATGGGCGCGCGCTACGGGCGCGGATATCCAGAGCGGCGCGCTCGATACCCTCTTTGCCACCCTGCGCGATATGGGGTTTGATCCTTCGCAGGGCGCGGATCCTTCCGAAATCGAGCTGAATGCCTGCCCGTTCGTCTCCTCCGGGACCACGCCGAGCCCCTTTGTCTGCGCCATACACGCTGGCTTTTTGCAAGAAGCCAGCGGCACGGACACGGACATTGCCTTAACCCCGATGCAGCGCCCCGAGGTCTGCCAGATCGAGATTAAGCCTGTGTAACTTCCACGCGGACTGGGCCCGCGACCTTGAGATCGAAGACGCGCAGGCCCTGCTCGCGGGCATCATCAAGAATGCTCTCGTCGATGTCCTCCGTGTGCAGCACCATCACCGTCGGCCCCGCCCCAGAAAGATAGGCGGCGTACCCGCGGTTGCGCAGGCGGTTCACCCACTCTGCGGTCACGGGAAGCACGTCGGCGCGATACGGCTGGTGTAAGCGGTCGCGGGTGCCTTCCCACAGTAACTCCGGGTAGTTCTGCAATGCGGCTACCTGGACGGCGGTGCGGGAGACGTTAAAGGCGGCATCGGAATGCGTCACGTGCGAAGGCAGAACGCGACGCACCGCCTGGGTGGAGGCGTGGGAATCCGGCACCAGCGCGGTCGCCCGAATATCGGGATGCACGTTGATGGTAGCGGCCTTGTATTCCGGTAAGGATCGGCCATCGACAGGAACCGTCGTCCACGAGACCACGGCACTGCCCAGTACCGAGGCCGCGGCATTATCCGGGTGGCCCTCAAACGCCGAAGACAATTGCACGAGCTGATCTTGGGTCAGCGGGCTGCCGGCCAAGGCATTGCCCGCGGCCACGCCGGCGACCGCTGTAGACGCCGAAGAACCCAAGCCGCGCGATTGGGGGATCGTATTATGCGAGACCACGCGCAGCCCTGGCACCGTAGCTTCGGCGGCAGATAGCGCGGAGCGGATGGCCTTGACCATCAGGTGCGAGCCATCGCGCGGGAGGTCGTCTGCCCCCTCGCCAAAAATCTCCACCTCAAGGCCAGAGGGAATAACCTCCACCTCGGCGGTGTCGTACATGCTCAATGACATGCCTAAGGTGTCATAGCCCGGCCCCAGGTTCGCCGTAGAGGCGGGGACGGTGACTATCGCTTTGGTGCCGACTTCAACTTCGATGCTCATGGTGTCTAATATATCGAACCGGTTTAGCTGCCCAGGCGGATGACCGAGTGAACGGCCTTGACCTCATCGAGCTCGCCCAAGGCGGAGACGATGTTTTCCAGGGTCGCTTCCTTGGCAGCGTGGGTGACCACAATAAGGCGCGCGGTATCCTCGCCGTCTTCTTGGCGCACGGTGCGCAGGGATACCCCATGCTGTGCGAAAAGCGCGGAAATAGCCTCCAAGACGCCGGCGCGATCCTGGACTTCCATATCGATGTGGAAGCGGGTATCGACCTCGCCGAAGTCCGCAATCGGCAAGTTAGCGTAGGTATTCTCGCCAGGCGCGCGGCCGCCGTGGACGATATTGCGGGCGGCACCGACGACATCGCCAAGCACGGCCGAAGCGGTGGGGTTGCCGCCAGCACCATTGCCGTAGAACATAAGCGAGCCGGCGGCCTCAGCCTCGACGAAGATGGCGTTATAGGACTCGCTGACGGTAGCCAGCGGGTGCTCCTTGGCCACCAGGGTCGGGTGCACGCGCGCGTTGACCACTTCGGATCCATCCTCGCGGCGCAGGCGCTCACAAATGGCCAGCAGCTTGATGGAATAGCCGGCATCGTTTGCCGCGGCAATATCGTCTGCCGTGATATCGGTAATTCCCTCGCAGTGCACGTCCTCGAACTTCACGCGGGTGTGGAAACCGATGGAGGCCATGATGGCGGCCTTGGACGCCGCGTCATGCCCCTCCACGTCCGCGGTGGGATCCGCCTCGGCATAGCCCAAGCGGGTGGCTTCTGCCAGGGCCTCGTCATAAGTGGCGCCGGTGGATTCCATGGCATCCAGGATGTAGTTGGTCGTGCCGTTGACGATGCCGGAAATGCGCTCGATTTGGTCGCCCGCCAGGGAGCGGCGCAGCATACCCACAACCGGAATGGCGGCGGCCACGGCGGCCTCAAAGTAGAGGTCAACCCCGGAGCGTTCCGCAGCCTCGGCCAATTCATCAGCATGCGCGGCAACGAGCGCCTTATTAGCCGTCACCACAGACTTGCCGGAATTAAGCGCGGTCAAAACCAGCTCGCGCGGGAAATCGATACCGCCGATAACCTCCACCACCATGTCGATATCATCGCGGGAGATCAGGGCCTTGGCATCATCAGTCAGCAGCTCATTAGGCACGCCCGGGCGCAGCTTGTTCTTGTTCTGGATTGCGATGCCGCGGATCTCTGCCGGCCCGCCGATGCGGTGAGCAAAGGCATCCGCATTTTCATCTAAGAGGCGGAAGACTTCCGCGCCCACGGTGCCGAATCCAAGCAGTGCAATGCCAACGGTTTCGCCTTCGCCCTTGCCGGTACGCGAATGTAGCTGTAGCTCACTGTTTGAAGCATCCATAGTCCGTCTCCATGTTGGTTTAGTGGTGGAAAATGTCCCCCGCTTTACGCGGCTACAGGACACTATACAGAACGAGCTGTCTATATTGCGACATGCGGGGGATAATATTCGTTCAGCTACAGAAAACCCCCGCCGCACGGGCCGAATGCGGCACCTGCTTAACGGGGGTAGTACTGACTTAATCCACTTCCAAGGACAAGAGGTCCTCGATGGTTTCGCGCCGCAGCATGGGTTTGGTATTTCCCACGCGCGTTGCCACCACAGCCGGGCGCACCGCGCCGTTATACCGAGACGACATCATGTACTGATACCCACCGGTGGCCGCGAAGGCGAGCAAGTCCCCCGACTGGATATCATTGGGCAATTCGCCTTCTTCTAGCAAGATATCGCCGGATTCGCAGTGGAAGCCCACGATGCGCGAGGGCACCATCTCACCATCGCTAAAGCGGTTCACCAGGCGCACATCGTATTCGGAACCATAGAGCGCGGGGCGGATATTATCGGACATTCCCCCGTCGATGGAAATATAACGGCGCACCGGCAAATCGGCCTTGCCGGTTTCCACGTCCTTGACCGTGCCCACGCGGTAGACGGTCACGGCAGAACCCGCCACCAAGGAGCGACCCGGCTCCACGAGGAGGAACGGCGCCTTAATGTCGAGTTCTTCCGCGGTTTGGTCCACAGCTCGCAGCATGTCCTTTGCCACGCGGTCAATATCCAGCGCTTCCTCATAGGGCATATATGGAATACCAAAGCCGCCGCCCAAATCCAGCTCGGCAAGGTCAACGCCCAGCTCGGTGTGGATTTGGCGGTAGAGCTCCAGCACGCGCTCGGCGGCGAGCTTAAAGCCCTCAGCATTAAAGACCTGGGAGCCCACGTGGCAGTGCAGTCCGCTCAAGTGGAGGTTATCCACCTCGAGGCAGCGCTTCGCGGCAGCAAAAGCCGCACCCGTGGCCAGGGAAATACCGAATTTCTGGTCCTCGTGCGAGGTGGCCACGAACTCGTGGGTATGCGCGTCCACGCCCGGCTTGACGCGAATCATCACCGGCTGCACCACGCCCGCCTCACCGGCGATACGGTTGAGCTCTTCGAGCTCCTGCTCATTATCGATGACCACGTGGCCCACGCCCGCATCCACGCACAGGCGCAGGTATTCCTCGTCCTTATTATTGCCGTGCGCGGTAATGCGCGCGGCTGGGAACTCTGCGGCGAGCGCAATCTTTAATTCATTGAGCGCGGCAGCATCGAGGCACAGGCCCTCTTCATTGACCCACTGCACTACCTTTTTGGAAATGAACGCCTTGGAAGCATAGTGCACGTGATCCGGCCCGCCGAAGGCACGCGCCATATCTTGGCACCGCGAGCGGAAGTCGTCCTCATCGAAGACGTAGAGCGGAGTCTGGAATTCCTCTGCCAAATCCGGCAAGGGCACTTCCGCCACGGTAACGACGCCGTCCTCTTGGCGGCTCACGTTCCGCGGCCACACGTGCGCGGGTAGCTCGTTGAAATCAGCCATTTACATCTTCTCCGGTGCGCTCACGCCCACCATGGTCAAGGCATTGGACAGGACGACGCGGGATGCTTCCGCCAATGCGAGGCGTGCGCTGTGAATGGGCTGCTCTTCCTCCCCCGCCTTGGGCAGGACCTGGCAGGTGTCGTAAAAACGGTGGAACACGCCCGCCAGCTCTTCGGCATAGCGCGCCACTCGGTGCGGCTCGCGCAGTTCCGCGGCATCTGCCACCACGGCGGGAAACTCGCCGAGGGTGCGGATAAGGTCGCCTTCGCGCTCATGCTCCAGCAGCGACAGGTCCGCACCTTCGGAACTAACTCCCAGCTCCGCTGCCTTGCGCCCGATCGAGCACAACCGCGCGTGTCCGTATTGCACGTAGTAGACCGGATTATCCGAGGACTGCGACTCCCACAGGCCCAGATCGATATCGATCGACTGATCCACAGAAGATCGCACCAGCGAATACCGCGATGCATCGACGCCGATGGCGGCGACCAGATCCTCAATGGTGATCACAGTGCCCGCGCGCTTGGACATGCGCACCGGCTTGCCATCGCGCAACAGGTTGACCATCTGACCAATGAGCACCTCCACGCCATCGGCGTCATAGCCCAAGGCAGCTGCCGCCGCCTTCAAGCGCGGGACATAACCGTGGTGGTCAGCGCCCAGCATATAGATATTGAGGTCATGGCCACGGTCGAATTTATCGGCCACATAGGCGATATCGCCGGCGATGTACGCGGCATTGCCGTCCGATTTCACCACGACGCGATCCTTAGAATCGCCATAGTCGGTCGATTTCAGCCACCACGCGTTGTCCGCCTCATAAAGGTGACCTTCAGACTTCAGGGTCTCAAGCGCCTTGTCCACCGCCCCAGATTCGAACAGTGAATTTTCGTGGAAGTAGACATCAAAGTCCACGCCAAATTCATGCAGGGACTGCTTAATCTGGGCAAACATCATCTCTACGCCATCGGCGCGGAAGGCCTCCTGCACCTGCGCAGCATCGCCCTCGAGCGCGTTGGGGTTCTTTTCCACAACCGCGTTTGCGATGTCGCGAATATAATCTCCGCCGTAGCCGTCCTCCGGCGTGGGCTCGCCTTTAGCTGCGGCAACAAGGGAGCGCGAGAAGCGATCGATCTGGCCGCCGTGATCATTGAAGTAGTACTCGCGGGTGACTTCTGCACCGGAAGCCGTGAGTACCCTGCCTAGCGAATCGCCGACGGCGGCCCACCGCGTCCCGCCCAGGTGAATCGGGCCCGTGGGGTTGGCAGACACAAATTCCAGGTTAATCTTCTTGCCTGCAAAGGAGTCATTCGAACCGTAGTCCGCGCCTGCCTGCAGAATCTGGGCGACAATCTCACCCTGGGCAGCGGCGGCTAAGCGGATATTAATAAATCCAGGCCCGGCAATATCGGCTTCCGCAATGGCATCGTGCTGGGCTAATTTTTGCGCTAACCAGCCACCAAATTCGCGCGGATTCGCGCCGGCTTTCTTGGCCACCTGCAGTGCAAGGTTGGTGGCGTAGTCACCGTGTTCTGGGTTGCGGGGGCGCTCTACCGTGACAGATTCCGGCAATACGGACGCGTCTAGGTCATGTTCTGCCATGACCTCGGTGGCGGATTCTTTAACTAAGGTGGCCAAATCAGCTGGAGTCATGTGGCAAGAGTCTAGTTCACTGCCCCGACACGTGCGAAAAGAAGCACTGGCTAACATTTCCGCGGGCGGAGATCACTCATTTAATAGACCTCTTAGGCAAACCTATATTGCGATATATATTACAAAATATATGCTGGTAGAACGTGATTCACACTACATTCCACGCAGTGAATGTGTAGTGTTAATGACACCTCCATGACTTAAAAACTAATAAGGAGCACCGTATGCGCATTGCGCTTTTTTCTACTTGCATTGGTGACACCCTTTTCCCGGACGTCCAAAAGGCGACGGCATTGGTTCTCTCCCGGTTAGGTCACGAAGTTGTCCTTCCGGAGGAGCAAACCTGCTGCGGCCAGATGCACATCAACACCGGCTACCAAAAGGAAACTCTGGGGATGATCCGCTCTTATGCGGATGCCTTCGCAGATCCTTCCATTGACTACGTCGTGGCCGCCTCCGGTTCCTGCGTTGCAGCAGTTCGCGACCGCCACGAAAGCATTGCCGACCGCTTCGGCACTTCCGCCGATGTCGATGGCGCGCAGAAGACCGCGGGAAAGACCTACGATCTCACGGAATTTTTGGTCGATATTGAAGGCGTGACCAACGTCGGCGCTTTCTTCCCACACCGAGTGACCTACCACTCAGCCTGCCACGGCCTGCGCTTCCTTAAGCTGGAAGACCGCCCCTACAAGCTTTTGCAAGAAGTCGAGGGCATCGACTTGGCACCACTAGCCAATAGCGAAGAGTGCTGCGGCTTCGGCGGCACGTTTGCCCTGAAGAATGCAGAGGTGTCCCAGGCAATGGTCTCCGATAAAACCCGCCACATTAAAGACACCCAAGCCGAGTACGTTACCGCTGGTGACTCGTCCTGCCTGATGAATATCGGCGGCGCGCTCCACCGCCAGCGCTCCGGCATTCGCGCCCTACACATGGCAGAGATTTTGGCCTCCACGAAGGAACACCCGTGGCAGCCAAACTCCGCCGCTTACTCCAAGGAGACGATGCTCTAATGACCTCTTTCCTCGACACCACCCCACCACGCGCCCCTGAAGGCTACGGCAACCTGCGCGGCAGCAAGGCCTTCGTCCCGCTCGCGCACGTCGGGCTGAATAACGCTACCCAGCGTCATAACCTGCAGCACGCGACCACCACCATCCGCCAAAAGCGCGCTAACACCGTGCAGGAAGTGGATGACTGGGAGCTGCTCCGCAACGCCGGCTCTGCCCTCAAAGAGGACGTCGCAGCCCGCATGCCGGAATTGCTCGAGCAATTTGAGAAGGCCGTGTCTGACCGCGGCGGCATCGTCCACTGGGCACGCGATGCCAAGGAAGCCAACGAGATCATTGAAGGTCTCATCCGCGAAACGGGCGAAACCGACGTAGTCAAGGTTAAGTCCATGGCTACCCAGGAAATCGGCTTGAACGAGCACCTCGAAGACGCCGGAATCCACGCCCAGGAAACCGACTTGGCAGAGCTCATCGTCCAGCTTGGTGACGATATGCCATCGCACATTCTGGTGCCCGCAATTCACCGAAACCGCGCGGAAATTCGCGATATCTTCGTCGATAAAATGCCCAATACGGACGACTCGCTGAAGGCCGAGCCCGCCGAGTTGGCCGAGGCATCCCGCCAGTTCCTGCGCCAGCAATTCATGAAGGCCAAGGTCGCCATCTCCGGCGCCAACTTTGGTGTGGCAGAAACCGGCACCGTCAACGTTGTCGAATCTGAGGGCAATGGCCGCATGTGCGTGACGTTGCCGGAAACGCTGATTACCGTCATGGGCATCGAAAAGCTCGTGCCTACCTTCCAGGACCTGGAAGTCTTCCTGCAGCTGCTGCCTCGTTCCTCCACCGCGGAGCGCATGAACCCCTATACCTCCATGTGGTCCGGTGTGACGGAGGGCGATGGCCCGCAGAACTTCCACATCGTCTTGCTGGATAATGGGCGCACCGCAGCACTGTCTTCGCCCGTTGGTCACCAGGCGCTAAAGTGCATCCGTTGCTCGGCCTGCCTCAATGTCTGCCCAGTCTACGAGCGCGCCGGCGGACACGCCTATGGCTCCGTGTACCCGGGCCCCATCGGTATCTCGCTGACTCCGCAGCTTACCGGCATGAAGGACCACAACGATCCATCAGCAAGCCTGCCGTATGCTTGCTCGCTGTGCGGGCGCTGCGATGACGTGTGCCCGGTGAAGATTCCGCTTTCTGATGTCATCGTGGAAAACCGCCATCAGAAGGTCACCCACGCTGCCTCGCCGATCGAGCCGAAGCTGTTCAAGACGGTGCAGCTGCTCTGGGACAACCCGAAGATGTGGGATAAGGTCACCCACCTCGTGGCACTTGGCCGCGTGATGGGCGGATTCAACGGCACCATCGAGTCGCTGCCGCTATTTATGTCCGGTTGGTCCGATGGCCGCGATACCGCGATTCCGCCGAAGAAATCCTTCCGCCAATGGTTCGACTCCGATGAAGGCAAAGAGCTGCTGGCTAATGCCCGTAAGGAGGCCACCAAGTGAGCGCAAAGCAAGACATCCTAAACCGCATTCGTTCGGCGCAGAAACAGGCTGGGCTCCCAGATCACGTCGATGTGCCGCGCGAATACCAGCGCGAAGGCACGCTGAATGATGATGAACTGCGCGAAATTCTGGTCGATCGCCTCGAGGATTACAAGGCAGAAGTCCACGTCACGGAGGAACGCGATCTGAAAAAGACGCTGGATACCATCGTCCACGACCGCAACTGCACCGACATCCGCTACGCCCCAGGCATGAATGCCGATTTTTTTGATGGCCTTCCTGCCCGCCCGGACGACGAAGACGCGGATCCGCGCGAGCTTGACGATGCCGATGCCGTCGTCACCGAGTCCCTCGTGTCCTCCGCACAGACCGGCACCATTGTGTTGCAGTCCGATTCCCGCTGCGGCCGCCGCGCCCTGACGCTGGTACCGGACCGTCACATCTGTATCGTCCGCCGCGACGAGATTGTCTACGGTATCCCCGAGGTCATTTCCCGGATGAACCCTGACAAGCCCGCAACGTGGATTTCTGGCCCTTCCGCGACCTCCGATATCGAGCTCTCGCGCGTCGAAGGCGTGCACGGCCCGCGCGATCTGATCGTGATTATTGTGAAGTAGCGTGGCTAGGGTGCCGAGTTAGGGCACCCGTCACGTGGAAATTCCTGCCACGAACCTGAAAGAAGCATAAGCTAACTCTGACAAACGTTATAGGAGTCGGAGCTTTAGCTTATGCTTTCTTTTTCTCGAAAAATCTCTACCGTAGTGTGCGCTAGCGCCCTCGCGCTGGGCGTGGCAGCCCCCACCGCCGCGGCGACGGAGCCGGACATCACCTGGGAGGATTGCCCCGAACAGGTCAACCTCAATGGCGCCGAGTGCGGCCGGGTAGAGGTGCCTACCTACTACGATAACCCCGCGGCCGGCACCATTAGCGTCGGGTTCGTTCGCGTGCCCGCGGCACAACCAGATGCGCGCCGCGGCGCGCTCTTTACCAACCCAGGTGGCCCAGGCGGCGACGCTTATTCTTGGGCTGGAAACGATGCCGTCGAATGGCCCGAGGAAATTCGCAACGAGTGGGATCTGATCGGCGTCCAGCCGCGCGGCCTGCCCGGTTCCACCCCGGTGGACTGCGCTACCACCCCGAACTTCAATCCCATCGAGGCCACCACCCAGATTGGCAAGGCTACTCGTGACGCCTGCGAGCAGAATACCCCTGGCTATACCAACTCTTTAACCACCGCCAATACCGCCCAAGACTGGGAGATGGTGCGCCAAGCGCTGGGCGAGGACGTCATTGACATCGCCGGTGTTTCCTACGGCACCTACCTTGGTTCCGCCTACGCCACCAAGTATCCGCAGCACACCGGCAAGGTGCTGCTCGATTCCGGCATGAGCCCCCAGTTGGCGTGGAACGGCATCTTCGCCTCGCAGCAGCAGGGTTATGAGAATGCGCTGCACGATCTGTTCCAGTTCATTGCGGATAATGACGCCACCTATCACTTAGGCACTACCCCACTTCAGGTCTATGAAAAGTGGTCGCAGAAAGTCGCCATGGAAGCCGGTGCCCGTCCCACCGTATTGCCACCGGATGCGAAAATCGGCGACCTTCCCCCAGGGCTCGAGTTCGCCGGCCAGCCGGGCGCGGACATCATGACCGCCACGGGTGAGCTGCGCGTACAGGCGGAATTCCTCGCCAACAAGGCGCTTAACCCACAAGCGGACCAGCGCGCCTCAATCACCTTGGGTAAGACCCGCGAGGTCGTTCCTATGCCCGCGCACTGGGATGAGTTTGCCAAGTACTTAAACGGCAGCACGCCCCTCGAGGTCGTCGATGACCCGGAGCTTGCCCGCGCGGTGCAACAGCAAACTATCCAGATGATGAATATGCAAAACCTCATCGTCTGCAACGAGAACACCGTCGCCGGCAACCCGTGGCTCTTCCCCACTTATCTATGGTCCAACTTTGTCACCGGCGATATTTTCTCCCTGGTTAATTCCATGTATGGATCTGGCGCCGGGTGCGGCGGCCGCGGACCCGTTACAGGCGGGGCTCCACTCGATGGCTCGCACCTTGCCACCAAACCGCTGCAAATCCAAGGTACGGGCGATCCGCAGACCCCGTACCAGTATCACGAGGCACTCTCCCAGCCCATGCAATCGCGCGTCGTCACCGTCCACGGCCCCGGCCACGGGCACTTTGCGCTGGGTAATAAGGCCGTCGATGAGATTGGCGTGCACTATCTGCGCACCGGTGAGGTAACCACCGCAGACGCACCGGGCCTGATTTAGTTCCGCGGCTGCCGATGCGCTAGAATCACATCGTTGGGAATTTTCCCAGCGATGTCTCCGTAGCTCAGCGGATTAGAGCATCGGTTTCCGGTACCGAAGGTCGCAGGTTCGATCCCTGTCGGGGACACAAAATTTTTAGCCCCTCGCTTTTGCCAGCGAGGGGTTTCACTATGCGCCCCGTTTTCGGATTATGTAGCCACCGAGGGTTCAGGAAGGACCAATCATCCCGAACGCCGAACGAAAATTGTGAGACGGGCTGGGTCTAGCAAGGTCAAAGTCGCGGGCTCCGCTTTAATGTGAGTAAAGATCCCCATATTTAGTCTCTATCCATAGAACATAGAAAATTCCACCGTCTTTCCAGCCAACGAATGGAAGGTTTTCTTGGTGTCGGAACACGCGGAATTTGGTTAGCTCTTGGAACTGCCTAGGGATTTGAGCTTTGATTTCCTTTTTCGGGATAAATTCTGAGCCGAGGCCGTGCCTGTGGTGATTAACAAACTCTGTCCAAGAAATTAGTGACCGTTTGTGCCATTTGTCGAGGAATTCTCTGCGCATTCTATCGGTCATTTGCCCGAACCCCCATCCGCTCTGCAAAAACCTAGTGGACAGGAGTGGGTATTCGTTTGATGCTGCTCTTATGGCACTCAAGACGCTTGTATCGGCACCACTTTGGCTCTTTGAGGCAGGCCGAGTGCTACGTCTCTTACTTTTCTTTCCCATATCTAGTCGAAGTACTCTTTGAGGTCTGCATCAGAAACCTCGAGCCCCCGTTCTTCTTCAACGAAGTTTTTCTTCCAAGGCGACTCCGTGTGGGTTTTATTACGTAAAGCCCATGCGGAATAGGGCCCGTACTTATTCCATACTTCAATCAAGGTATCTTCCACAGGCCGGTAATCGTCCCAGTTGAAGTCATCAGAAATAAACGTATCGGGGTCGATGGGGCTCTTACCGTACTTTTTAAGCTCGTGGTAGATGTCTACAACGACAGGTCCGTGGGCCCATGCTTCCATCCGTTCATTGAAGAGAGGAACCCCTCCGGAGGCTGGCATGTAAAACCCCTTTGCATAGTAGAGGAGCTTTTGAAGTTTCAGTGGTGTCAGCTCGGCTTCTTCGGTTTCTTCAGCCCAAGCTACGAGCCATTCTGCGATTTGGCGGGCAGTGAATTGCTTCATTGTGCACCCCCTTCCTGCATGTTCTTAACGTTACAGCACCTAGATAGCACTTTCTATTCCTACCTACTCAGCAGGGGCTTGACCCATGCAACCTGGCTTTCGATGGATTCCATTGTCAAACTATTAGGCTTATGAAATACTAAGGTACTTAGAACCACGACAGTTATGCAGTATAGGCGCGACATGGAGGAGACCCCTTGCCCACCTTAGAAATCGACCATCTCAATAAATCTTTTGGCAGTGTTCGCGCGCTGCAGGATATGACCTTTAACGTGCAGGAGGGCGAGATCTTCGGTTTCGTCGGTTCCAATGGCGCGGGCAAGTCCACCACCATGCGCATCGCGCTGGGCGTGCTCGCGAAAGACTCCGGCGAGGTTTATTTCGATGGCTCCCCCATTAATGACGATAATCGCCGCCGCATTGGCTATATGCCCGAAGAGCGTGGACTCTACGGCAAGGAACCGCTGCTTAGCCAGCTGACGTTTCTGGGCACCCTGCATGGCATGAGCAAGCAGGCCGCCCAGAAATCCGGCACGGAGCTACTGGAACAGTTGGGGCTGGGTGAGCGCCAGGACGACAAGCTGGATGATTTATCCTTGGGCAACCAGCAGCGCGTGCAGCTGGCCGCGTCCCTCATTCACGATCCGGATATGTTGATTCTGGATGAGCCCTTTTCCGGCTTGGACCCCGTCGCCGTCAATGTCATGTCTGACATGCTGCGCGAGCGCGCCGCCCGCGGGGTGCCGGTCATCTTTTCCTCCCACCAACTGGACTTGGTGCAGCGCCTGTGCGACCACGTGGGCATCGTCACGCAAGGCCGCATGGTGGCAGAGGGCACGGTAGATGAGCTGCGCACCCAAGGGGCCTCGCGCTATGCGGTGGAAACCCCTGCCCGCGGTTGGTATCCGGAGGGCACCCACCTAGTAGAGGAAACGGACCAGGGCGTAGTGCTCGAAGCCGATGACGGCACCGATGACCAAGCCATCTTGCGCGCTGCCATGGCCGCTGGCCCCGTCCACTCCTTCGGCCTCAAGGTCCCAGACCTTACCGAGCTATTCCAAGACGTCGTCACCAGCACCACCACCGAGGAGGCCTAGCCCATGCAGTATTCGGCAATGAAGACCATAGGGACCGTCGCCAAGCGCGAGATGGCGGTTGCCCTTAAGACCAAATCCGTTGTCATCATGATGCTGCTGCTTATCATTGGTGCCATCGCCACCCCTATCATCATTGACTTGCTGTCCGGTGGTGACGATGAACCAGATTCCGTCGCCGTGGTGGGCCTGGAGGCAGACGCATTCGCTGATTCCGGACTGGAGACGCAGGCCGCAGATGACCGGGATAGCGCGGTGCAGCTTATCGATGACGGCGACGTCGACGCCGCCCTCGTGCCCGCCGACGACGAGGGGTGGGAGCTTTTGGCCAACGGCACCGTCTCCACCACGATCTCCACCACGGTCAATCAAGTGGTCGCGGCGCAGGCGCAGGCAGAGGCACTAGATACGCTGAATATTGATGCCCAAGACCTTGCCGACGCCACCCCATCGACCAAGGTGACCGCGGTAGATCTGGAAACAGATGAGGCCTCCGAAGAACAGATGGGCAATGTTGCCATCGTCCTTATCGCCGCCATCGTGGTGGTCTTTTCCATCATGACCTTCGCAGGGCTCATCGGCGGCCGCGTTACCGAAGAGAAGTCTTCGCGCGTGGTCGAAATAATCCTTTCCACGGTGCGCCCGGTGGATTTCTTGGCAGGCAAGGTCATTGGCAATACCATCATCGGGCTGCTCGGCACCTTCCTCATCTTGGCCGGCGGCGTGGCTTCCCTGGCATTTACTGGCGCAGCAAGCGAAATCCAGCTCGACTATGGTCTAATCGCTGCCCTGCTCGTCGGGGAAATCCTCGGTCTCTTATTCTTCGGCAGCCTCTATGCCGCAGCCGGCTCCATGGTGCAGCGCACCGAGGATCTGCAATCGACGCAGATGCCCATCCTGCTCATCGTCTTTGCCACCATGTATGTCCCCATGTTTGGCTGGACCAACTTGGATGCCACCTGGATGCAGGTCATGGGCTGGGTGCCGCCGGTCTCCATGTTGGTCGCTCCCCTCCAAGTTGCTGGCGGCAATATGAGCTGGCTAGGCTTGGCGGGAAGCTATGCGGTCCTCGCTGTAGTTACCGCGCTGATCCTCATCGTTGTCGCGCGCATCTACCGCCGTGCCATCTTGAATAACGGCAAGAAGATGACCTGGCGCCAGGTGCTCAAGAAATAAAAATAAATCCGGCCTCCCACTTTCCAAGGGAGGCCGGATTTTTCTATTGCGCCGAATTACTCAACGATGAATTCGTTGGTGATCGGCTGGGTGATATCCAGGGTGCCGTGCTCGATGTAGTACATGCCAAAGAACATGGCGCCGAGCAGCACTACGGACAGCAGCATGCAGGGAATCCACTGGACAAAAACGGAAACCCAGCCCTCGGATTGCTGGCGGGCCGCTGCCTCGCGTTGTTCTTGAGCCTCGCGCTCGTTCATAATGATAAAACCTCTCACTTCACCGAAGATTAACTAAAAGTATCTTAACAGTTTATGGTCTCCGCGGTGGCATTAGATCCCCGGATCTTCATCATTTAATAAAGCCTCGAGGAATGCCTCGCGGTCCGCGAACATTTTCTCGATATCCTCTTCCGCGCCCACGATCCAGGCATTGGCATCCTCATCAAAGGTCACCGCGGAATCGGGATAGGTTTCCAGGGCTTCCTCCATCGCAGCAAGCTGATCGGCATCGGCACGGTCCTCAGCAAAAGCCTCTGGATCGCCAATACGCTGGCCCAGCTCACCCAAGGCCGTCAAGCCATACGTTTTATGCTGCTTTTTCGGGTACTCGAAAAGTTCTTGGCCCATCATGGCGGTATTATTTTCCTCCATTCAATAAAGAATCCGGGACGAATCCCGAATAGCCGGGGATATTATTGACCTGCAATACCCCATGGAAAAAGCGCTTGAGCGCGGGAACGTCATCCTCGTGGAGGTGGTCGAAGACCAACCGCCGGACGGATTCCACGTGCTCGGGGGCCGCGCGCTCGAGGTGGTGGAGCCCAGCCTCCGTGATGTGCACGTTGACCCCGCGGCCATCATCGGTGGTCTTTTCCTTGACCAAGAGCCCGCGCTTTTCCATGCGCGTGACCTGGTGGGAGGCGCGCGAGCGATCCCAGGCCAGTTCCGTGCACAGGTCGCGCAGGCGCAGGTGCTGATCTGGGGCTTCCGAAAGGGATGCCAAGACCGCGAATTCCGAGACGGAAATCTCCCCGCCCGCCTTAAGGGTCTCGTCCATGCCCCTATCTATCTTGCGGGTCGCAGCCAATAATAGGCGCCATAGCTCCTGTTCATCATCGTTTAACCAGCGGGTTTGTTCAGACATAAGGACTAGATTACCCCCTTCAGCATGGCGATGTCGCGCTCGCTGCGCCCGAGCACCCGCGAATAGCGCTGCGGCATGCAGGTAAAGACCAAAACCTGGTTCTCGCGGCCCACCTGTGAGAACAAGGTGGACATGAGTTGCAGGCGGTGGGCGTCGGTGGAGCCTAGCGCATCATCGACGATGACCGGCACGGTTTCCTCCCCCGCCACCAAGCGCGCGATGGCAAAGCGGGTAAGGATGGCCAGCTGCTCGCGCGCGCCGCCAGACAGGCTGGTCATGGCCACCGTTTCATTATCGCGGGTGCGCGCGGTAACAGAGAGATCGTCCGCCAATTCAAAGCTGATATCCCCGCCGTAAATAGTGCGGGCCAGCTGGGCGAGCGCCGCCACGAAGGGCTCGGCATAGCGCTGGCGCGCGGCATCGCGGTGCTTGAGCAGCAACTCGCGCAGGTAGCGTGCCGCCAGCGCGCGCTTTTCCACGCTTTCTAGCACCGCCTGCGCCATTTCTGCTTCCGCTTGCGCCTGCTGCTCGCGCTCTGCCGCGCCGGAGTGATAATTAATTTCACTCGACAGCTTGCCCAGCTCCACCTTGGTATCTTGCACCTGGTTCTGCAGGTACTCTAGGTGCGATTGCGCACCCTCCACCAAGCTCTGAGCGGTGGCCAGGTCCACGGCCTCCATCTCAGATAGCTGTTCCTGCAGCCGGGTCACCAGCGCACCCAACCGCTCCGCTTCTTCTGCCAAGCCGGCATCGGAAGTTTTCTCCCGCGCTTCGGCCAGCTCGCGCTCGGCGCGCTCGGCCTTCTCGTTGGCGGCCTCAAGCTCGGCTTCTAAGCGCACCACGTCGTGGGCGATGCGGCTATCGCGGAAGGGAATAAGCTCGCGGTCGAGGGCATCGACAAGCTCGCGCGCCTCTTCCTCCGCCTCCTCCGCAGCGGATAAATCCTTGGCAGGGGCATCATCGAGGCCGGCGACCTTCTCCTTGAGCGCCGCGTGTTGGGCGCGCAGTTCACCTAAATCATCCGGCCCCAACTCGCTTTCGAGCTTGCGCGTTGCCACATCCAAGGCGGCATTCTGCTCGCTGTGCGCCTCGTGCAGGTTCTCTGCGGCGGCGATGGATTCCACGCCGGTGGCATCGAAAAGCTCCTGCAAACGCGCCTCGGCCTGATCCACCTCGCGCTGGGTCTTATCGGAAGAGTACGCGCCAGCCACGAAGCGGGCGGTGATATCGCCGATGGTGATCTCGCGGCCATCGACAAGCTCAATTGCGGGCTGCTTGCCGATGTCCACCTGCGTCCCATCCACCCCAATCTCCGCGCCCTCAGGCCCGGAAAATTCCACCTTAGCGGCGGTGGCATCGTGCAGGCGCTTGGCCAGCGACAGATCGGCATCCGCCTTGCGGAGTTCCTCGACATCCGCGGCGGTCATCTCGCGCCCGCGCTGGGCTATCTCCGTTTGGGCCTTCTCCACGCCACGTACCAATTCTTCTACCTTGAGCAGGCGTTTATCCAGGCGCTTAAAGGTCTCCTTGTCCTGATACGCCCGCGCCTGTTTGAGCGTTGCGCGCGCGGTGGCGTAGTCCTCCTTCGCGGTGGACAGTTTCTTTTCCACCGCTTCTTTCTTCTCGTTTTCCTCTGCGGCCTTCTCGCGGGCGGCCGCGAGCTTATCCGAGGCGCTCGCCTGCGCCGTGCCAGCGGCCTCGAGCGCCTCTGCCATCTCCCGGCGCTGGGTTTGCGCATCCTTCGCGCGTTGGAAATCCTCCTTGGCGCGGGTGAGCTCGGCCTTGTGTGCATCCACCTGGTGCTGGGCCTTCACGGCCTCGTCCGCGGCGGACTGTTTCTCTGCGAGATCCTTGCGGGCAGCGGGAAGCTGCGCTTCCGCCTCTTCTTGCTGGTGTTCCAGGTGCTCGTAGCGCTCCACCACGGAATCGAGCCCGCGCACCGCAGCGGTTGCTTCCTCCAGCTCTTGCTCGGCACGCTCCAAGGTCTCCTGGGCCTTCTTGTATTCGCCAGCCGGTTTGCCCCACCTTGCTCCGTAGTAGCGCTTATATTCCCTATCTACCTTGCCCAAAAGTTGGGAGTCGTCGCCGGATACCTCGTCTTCAGCCAAGCCGGACTCCTGCTCGAGGGCCTGCGTCAACGTGGGAATGCCCGCTGCGGAGATGGCGTCATTGGAGTCATCCTGGCGCATAAAGAGGACATCGAGAAGCTGGCGGTCCAGGTTCTCGCTTAAGATCTGATCCAGCTCATCATCGGCCTGGCGGCCGGTATACTGCGCGTGGCGCGGGGACGAGATGGCCAATTCACTGTACTTCTTCTTCAGCCAGCGCTTGGCAATGCGAAAGCGGTACTCCCCCACTGATATATCCGCGATGACCTCCGGTGAAACGTCCTTGCCTACCGGCTGCAAGTCCTTTGTAGCTTTCGTCCATGTGTGTTTTTCCGTCAGCACCACATCGAGGGCCTCCACGATGGTGGACTTACCGGCCTCGTTCTCGCCGTGGATGACCACCACCCCGGTTTCTGGAAGGTCATCTAAAACCAGGTGCTCGATGCCGCGAACATTTTTAATCTCTAAGCTGTGGATGCGCATGTGGTTTATCCTTCCAGGCGAAATAGCAGGTTGGCGGCGTCGCGGGCCACCGGATCCTCGCGGTTATCCAGCAGCTCCTGCAGGGCGTCGGCGGCATAGCCGGAAATATCCAGGTTGGCTAGTTCGTCTTCGCTCGGTTCCAAGAACAGGTACATGGTCCGCTCGCGCGGGCGCAGCGAGGCGAAGACCGCCTCCAACTCATCCAGCCCGCGCTGCAGCCGGGCGTGCGCCGCAATACCGAGGGTCCCCTGCAGGCTGTATTTAATCGCCGTGCGCACCTTATCCGGGTACTCCTCCAGGCTGCGCAGGAAGCGCTCGACGTCCTCGGTGGAATTGACGGAGGCATCGAGGGCTTCAAAAGTCCAGCGCCCGATGCTGCGCTTATCGATGTCTATGTCCTCCCCCTCAATCCTTACCACCAGCGCATTCCCGGAATCGGCCTCGCCGCCACCGGTGGAACATTCCTTAAAGTCCGTAGTCTCCGGGCTGCCAGAGAACCAGACGCGGCCGGTCTTTCCCAGGCTGGCCGTCGAGTGGGTATCGCCCAGCGCCAAGTAATCGATCACCCCGCGCTCCAAGCACTGCTCTACGAATTCCAGGTCGATGGTATCGGCATCTCCCCCGCTAGAGCGCGAATCCACCTGGCCATGGCCCACGGCAATTCGGATTCCTTCCGTGGGTTCAAGCGGCTCCAACGCCTGGCGCACCAAATCGTGGTTGGCGCGCTTAGACAGGTACGGCGCGCCCACCAATTCCACGCCCTTGCCCACCTCGATGGGCTCTGAATCCGCGATGACGTGCACATTATCTGCGCTGGTACGATAAAATACCGAGTCCGCGACCAGCGGATCGTGGTTTCCCGGCAGCACATATACAGGCACGGGCAAGCGCTTAAACATCTCGGTGGCACGCGCCAAGATTTCCCGGGAGAGCGCATTGTGTTCAAATACATCGCCCGCAACGACGATGAACTGCGCGCCAACCTCCTCCGCGAGCTGGCCTAGGTGCATGATGGCGGACTCGCGGTCATCGTTGAAACGACCTTGCGCCTCCCCCTTTAAGAACCAGCGGGTCATTCCCAGCTGGAAGTCGGACGTGTGGATAAAGGTCGTTGCAGTCATAATCAGTGCGTTAAGTGGTAGTAGAGGTCTTCAATATCGGACACGGCGCGCAAGAGATCAATATTGGTATGCGATACGGCTCGAAGGGCCTTGCGCAAGAGGTCAGGATCGGAATCTTCCAATGCTGGGGCCACCTTGGGGTGCGGCAGCTTAGGCATCTCGCGGCCATTCCAGAACACGTCGTTCTTTTCTTCCGCGGATAAATCGCTGGCGCCAAAGCTTTCACGGGAGATCTGCTGCGATTGCTCCATGACGGCCTTTTCCAAACGCGCAAAATCCAGCCCGCGCATATTGAAAATCACGGCTGGATCCGCATCCGCGCGGGTGGCGAGCCTATCTCCCACCGCCACAATGTGCTTGCAGGTATAGGCGGAATCCGGGCACGTGCAGGATAGACGCAGTTCTTCGGCCTCGCTGGCAAAAAGCGTATCCAGCGCTTCCTCAGATAACAGGCCCTTGCGCGCATTCGCTACGGAATTAGGGGTGCGCGCGAATTGGCCGGCGAGTGCCGCAATATCGTCATTATCGCGGTACGGCAGCTGAATGAGTATGGAAAAAGGCTCGTTTTGGGAACCAGCCACGCGCCCATGGATGGCACCATTGCGGATCTCCAAACCAACGACGTGACCGCCTTCGGCGTACTGGCGCCCGCGGCTAATCCGCCCCCGGTCCGCATCATAGCTGGTAAAGGACGAAATCCGGGCGGCGGTCTTGGACAGCAGCCGCCCGCTGCGGTCGACATGGTTGACCTCGTCCGGGGTACTCACGCGCTTGCGGGTACCAAAGTTCGCGTAGATGACATTGTCATCGCCCTTAACGGCCATCCGCTTACTCCTTTCCCCGGTAACTCATGAGCTCTGCCAGCTGGTCCGGCTCCAGTTCCGTGAGCCAGCCCTCGCCTTCGCCGACGACGGCGCCAGCCAGCTGCGTCTTGCCATCCAAGATGTCTTGGATGGATTCTTCCAACGTGCCAGCCGTAATCATCTTATACACCTGCACGTTGCGGCGCTGACCAATGCGAAAGGCGCGGTCCGTGGCCTGGTTTTCCACCGCGGGGTTCCACCAGCGGTCCATGTGCACCACGATGGACGCCGCGGTTAGGTTCAGGCCCGTGCCGCCTGCCTTGAGCGAAAGGATCATCGCCTGTGGGCCATCATCGGCCTGGAAGTCCTCCACCATCTGGTCGCGCTTATTCTTGGTCACCCCGCCGTGCAGGAAGGGAATCTCGTGGCCCAGTTGCCCGCTCAGGTAGGGCTGCAAGATATCACCGAAGGCCTTGTACTGGGTAAAGATCAGCAGGCGCTCGCCGGATTCGGTGGCGGCATCGACAATCCGCATCAGCTCCTTCACCTTGCCCGAGCGGTGCTTGCCCTTGATAACCACCGGCGAATCGTCTCCCAAATAATGCGCCGGGTGATTGCAGATCTGCTTAATGCGCGTCAGGGAGGCCAAGACGATCCCGCGCTTGCTGATGCCCGTAGCATCCTCCAAGCTCTTCTTCACCTCATTGACCAGCGCCTTATACAAAGCCGCCTGCTCTGTAGTCATGGATACCGTAAGAATCTGCTCGGACTTTTCCGGCAGGTCATCGATGATATTGGGATCGGTCTTGACGCGGCGCAGGATAAGAGGTGCGGTCAGCGCGCGCAGGCGCTCGGACATCTCCTCATCATTATTGCGCTCGATGGCCTTGGCAAAATGATTGCGGAAAAAGGACGCCGTGCCCAAAATGCCTGGGTTGCAAAAGTCCAAGATGGACCGCATCTCGGACAGGCGGTTTTCTACCGGCGTACCGGTCAGCGCCACGCGGTGTTCAGACGGCAGCGATCGCACCGCCTTGGAGGAACGCGTGGCCGAGTTCTTAATGGCCTGCGCTTCATCAAGGACCACCCGCTGCCAGGACACCTCACCCAAGAGGTTGAAATCCCGGCTCACGGTGCCATAGGTAGTAATGACGAGATCTGCTTTTCCTGCGGCCTCGAGGAACTTCTCCCCGCTCGGCCGTCCCGCGCCGTGTTGCACCATGACCTCGAAATCCGGCACGAAGCGACGGGCCTCGCGAGCCCAGTTGCCCACCACGGAGGTGGGTGCGACGACCAAGGTAGGCCCGGTCTGTTCACCGCGTTCCTTCTCCACCGCCAAAAGGGACAGTAGTTGGAGTGTTTTGCCGAGCCCCATGTCATCGGCAAGCACGGCACCAATATTATTGCGCGACATCCAATACAGCCAGTCCACGCCAGTGCGCTGATACTCGCGCAGCTCCGCGTGGACGGCCTCCGGAATGTCCACGCGCTTCGGCGCAACCGTATCCATGCCGCCGAGCAACGCGGTATGCCACGTGCTGCCGGTAAATTCGATCGGCTCTTGGGCCATAGACTCAAGCGCCAGCTCCCGCAGCTCCGCCACCGTGACTTGGTGCTCACTCTTCTCGTTGAACTCCGCGCGGCGATGCTCGACCTCCGCCATGAGCTGCTGCCAGCCCGGCTCACCTAGTTTCTTGGCCATCTCCGCCGAGGCCGCCAGCTGCTCGAGCTCTTTCTTGGCGCGCTCGCGGGACTTATCCGCCAGCTCCTCCATATAGGACGAGACCTTGGATACGACCTGGGTATCGGCCATGACCCACTTGCCGCGCAGCTGAATGAGCCCGGACTTGGAATTGACCAGCTCGTCCATCTCGGACTCGGTAAGCTCCACATCGCCCACGGACATGCGCCAGTTATAGTCCACGAGCTGATTCATGCCGATGTGCTTCTTCGTGGCGGCCTCGGCCGGGTCCCTGGCCTCACGGGTTTCCAGCTTGGCCTTGGTATCCATCTGCGCCCACGATTTGGGCAGCATGACGGTAATGCCCCGCTTTTTCAGCTCGGGCACCTCGTGCGCAATAAACTGCGTGAGCTGTTCCGTGTCCAGGTAGACATCCCAATCGCCGTCGCCGGGCTGGGGCAATTGCGTACTCTGGCCCAGGCTCGGTGCCGCATGCACGGCCTTGCGGTGGTTTTCGCGCAGCTTCTCGATGCTCGCCCTATCCAGCTCCTCCGCCGATACCGGCCGCGGCGAATCCGTTCCAGAGCGCACCCGCACACGAATCGGCCACGCTGCGTCTTCTGGATCCTGTTCTTCCGGTTCCTCCACGATGTAGACGAGTTGGAGTTCCACCTGGTAAATGGAATTTTTCCATTCATTGAGCCCACGCAGCAGTTGCGCGCGGCCGCGGCGGATAGGGGCCGTCGTCAGCAATGCGCGGGCGAAGTCGTGCCAAGGCATGGGCCGGGGCTCATTAAGCAGCGGCTGCAATTCCCGGTTGGCAATCCAATGCGTCAGTTCATCCGCTAGGTCATCTGAAAGGGCTCTATTATTTATATGGAGAATCCCGGGGGCCGCGGCCATCATTTCTGCTAGCCAACCGCGCTCACCCAAACCCGAGGCCAGCTGCCACATGGGAAACCACTCGTTGGCCTGGTACGCCAACCGGAACGTCACCCTGCCCGCGCGGACAAACTTGCTCAGGCCACTATATGCGTGAATGAGCCAGTGCAGATCCGGGGCAATCGATGCCGGTGGATGATGATCCAGGTATTCCAGCTGGGCTAGGGCTTCTACTGCTTCTTCTGGGGCAAACATGGCCATGGGCACCATGAGCGAGACGTCTTTGCCCTTTGGAGTCCGTAGTGATACGCGCGCCCGGTTCCGGAAGGATTTCTTAGCCAGGATGGCATCAATTGCCTGCGGAAACGTCCCTTCCGGCACGGCCGAAGGCATAACAATCTTGTGCCCTTCTACCTGCTCAATCCATAGACCAAGCCCCGAAACCGGCAGCCAGAGGCCATGCACAAGGTAAGAAGCCATAACCGCCAGCATAGCAGCCCCGTATAGTTTTGTTACAAGCTCGTTATATTCACGTCTTTACGCAGTTAAACGGTGAAAAACATCACCAGAGATCTATGCCACAACTGAATTTTAGCTTGGGTGAACCTGAAGTCACCGTTAACGTAAGAATGTCCGACAAATCACTACAAGGAGTGAAACGTGCAAGAATCAACTTGGTACGTCATTGCGATGATTGTGTACTTCCTCGTAATGGCAGCCATTGGCTACTGGAGCTACAAACAAACCGACGAATATGACGATTATGTTTTGGGCGGCCGTGGCCTGCACCCATTCGTAGCTGCTCTCTCCGCCGGCGCATCTGATATGTCCGGCTGGCTGCTTATGGGTCTGCCTGGCGCGCTCTTCCTTTCCGGTTTTTCCGAGCTGTGGATGCCTATCGGCCTCCTTATCGGTGCATGGGCTAACTGGAAGTGGATTGCGCCACGTCTGCGCGCTTACTCGGAGGTTGCGGGCGATTCCATTACGGTCCCCTCCTTCTTCGAGAACCGTCTGCGCGATAAGTCGCGCTTGCTGCGTGTTATCTCCGCAGTTATCATTATCTTCTTCTTTACCTTCTACGTCTCTTCCGGCATGGTCTCCGGTGGTCGTTACTTCGAGTCCACCTTCGGTGGCGACTACATCACCGGTATGTTGGTCATCGCCGCAGTGACCATTTTCTACACCTTCATTGGTGGCTTCTTGGCTGTGTCCTACACCGATGCTATGCAGGGCATGCTGATGTTCGTCGCCCTGCTGATCGTGCCAATCATGGCGCTTTTCGCTCTTGACGATGCCGGCGCGATCTTCTCCTTCGCTACCGAAAACAGCTACGCCACCGATGGCGCACTCGAGCCAAACGATAACTACTTCTCTCTCTTCGCCGGTGTTTCCGCTGGTGTTATCGTTGGTAACGCCGCTTGGGGCCTTGGCTACTTTGGTCAGCCGCACATCATCGTGCGATTCATGGCGCTGCGTAAGCCTTCTGACGCCAAGCAGGGCCGTTTCTACGGCATCACTTGGATGGGTCTTTCCGTCATCGACGCTATCTTCGTTGCGCTTACCGGTACTGTGTACTTCACCCAGTTCGGTGAGACCATCACTGACCAAGAGAACTTCGAGACCATCTTCTTGGATATGGCTCAGGCCATGATGCACCCATTGCCTGCTGGTTTCATCTTGACCGCAGTCTTGGCAGCGATCATGTCCACCATGTCCTCCCAGATGCTCGTGGTTTCCTCTTCCCTGATTGAGGACCTCTACCTCATCATCGCAAAGCGCAAGCCTGACGAGCGCATCCTGATTAACCTGTCCCGTACCGCCGTTGTGGCCATCGCGGTTATCGCCGCACTCCTGGCTATCAACCCGTCCGACTCCATTCTTGGCTTGGTCGGCTTCGCATGGGCTGGTTTCGGTTCCGCATTCGGTCCGCTCGTTATCCTGGCTCTGTACTGGAAGCGCCTCAACGCAACCGGTGCAATCGCCGGTATGGTCACCGGTACAGTCGTCGCCATCGGTTGGGGCATGTCCCCGCTCGGCGATTCCCTCTACGAGATGGTCCCAGGCTTCTTCTCCGCACTCATCGTCACCGTTCTGGTCACCTTGGCTACCAAGCAGCCAGACCAGGAGGTCCTGGACGAGTTCGAGGAAGCCGAGAAACTTGCCAAGCTCGTTGAAAAGGACGACTCCCTGGACTTCGAGGAAGCAGCAGAAAAGGTTTCCGATAACAAGTAGGAACCTTCCCGCACCTCGCGGAGTCCAATAGGACATGAAGTCCTATTACCTGGCCGCGCTATCATGCATAACCGCTCTCGTTATCGCATGGTATGCGTGGCCTTTTCCGCGTTTTGATGTCTCCACCGTGCCGGCTCGCGCGGAATTGCCGGGCTACGACCGCGACGAGTTTGGCGGCTGGCAGCCCAACGGCGCATGCACCACGCGCGAAGCCATCATGGAGAACCAAGCCAGCGAGGACTTCGCTGACTGCCGGCCACAATCCGGCACGATCTATGACCCCTACGCGGGCGAGACGATTTCAGCCACCTCCCCCATTGAGGTCGACCACATCTTCCCTCTTTCTGCTGCCTTTGACATGGGGGCTGCAGAATGGGACCAAGACACCAAGAGGCGTTTTGCCAACGATCCCCTCAACTTGGTGGCGACCAGCCGGGAGCTCAATCAGGAAAAGTCCGATTCCCTTCCCTCTGAGTGGCTCCCGGCCGCCAACCGCTGCGATTACTCGCGGCGCCTCGCAGAAATCGCCCGGAAGTACGAGTTACCGTTGCCCCGCGCGGACGTGCGTGCAATGAGAAGGCAATGTCGGTTCGATTTCTAGCAGGGAAATTGATTAGGGTGAACAAGGCAACTTTTCTTAACTGAAGGGCATCCTCCATGACTACTTTGTTCATCTTCCTGCACGTGGCAGCGGCCATTGTTCTGCTTGGCCCCGTGTGCATTTCCACGTCCATCTACCAGACCCAGCTGCAGCGCGCAGCGCAGGGCGATAAGACGGCCCTCGGTGCCGCCCGCAACCTGCACAACATCACCAACACTTACGGCTACATTTCCGCGCTCGTGCCGGTCCTTGGCCTTGCTGTGTTCCTGTCTGATATCGAAACCTTCAAGAGCCAGGTCAACTTCCACATCGCCATCCTCGTGGCCATCATCGCGTGGTGCCTGCTCTTCTTCCTTATCCTTCCTAAGCAGCGCACGGCGCAGGCAGCCCTAGAGTCCGGCGATACCGCCAACCTGGGCTCCATTAAGAAGTCCTTGTCCGCTTTCGGCGGCGTCTTCAACCTCCTGTGGATCATCTGCCTTATCTTGATGTACATCTAGGAAGCCATTTACTCTTCGGGGACAGTGTCATCACTGTCCCCTTTTTCATGACTGGACTCCTCCCGAAGTTCTTCTTTTAGTTGCTGCGCATCTGCATGCGCATTCTCCCGCCGCTTCTGCGTCGCTTGCGCCACCGTCTGCGCCCACCTGCGGTTCTTCGGTGCTAGCGGTCCCCTCGCGGAGTCGTAGACCCACGTAGAGTCATCGAAAAGCCAGACGATGTCCCCGCTTATCGGGTCCTTGATATAAAACGCCCTCCCATCGGTCTTAATGTTGTGATGGTGCTGGCACAGGCAAGTGAGGTTTGCCGCCGAAGTCGGCCCGCCGTCTGCAAAGTCGTGCCGATGGTCCATCTGGGAAGTTACCGCCGGCCGCGTGCAGCCTGGCCACCGGCACGTGCCATCCAAGCCCTCTACAAACGCCCGGATATCCGGCGGCGTCACATAGTTGGGGCTCTCCGCCTGACCGGCCTTCTCCATATGCCTGGTCGTAGTCGCCCGAGCCTGTAGGTCATCCGCAGTCTCCGGAGATACCCAGCCCAAGTTCTGTACAAAGGCGGGTGCATCCGGCAGGTCGCAGCGATACACATTCAACACGACCTTGGCCTTTGCCTGCGCCTTTCCAGTCAGCAGCTCCACTGCGGCCTCAGCCATCGTGAGATCCTTTTCCGTAGCGATATCCCGAATATTGCGGTCAATTATCTCCGCGGTTTCTAACCCGACGTCCAGACAAACCGCAGCCCACTCCCCACCTGTAGGTTCAACGCTATAGGCTTGCTTGCGGCGCGGATCCCGCGCGGCAATAGAGGGATCGAGGCGCACAATAAGCTCGCGTAACTTGCGGCGGAGATTGCGGTGCGAGGGCAGCTTCTGATTGGGACGGGTTGGGGTTAAGTAGTTGGTCAGGACGTCATCGATGGTCAACTTCTTCTCCGCATCAATGGCGCCGAGTTTGGCTAGGGTTTGGTCAATCGTAATGAGTCGGTCTAAATCTAAATGGAAATGCTGTTCTTGCCGAGCGCGCAGCCGCGGCAGCTCTTTTAATCGCTCGAAGGCGAAAATAATATTCCTAATTCGGGACTGACGCGCCCCAGTTAAGTTAGACAGGGCTTGGCTAATAATTTCGATATCATCATCTGGGTCAGGATGAAGCTTCTCCTAGAACTGGTATTCCACCTTCCTAATCTCCGTAGCTGCACGGGAGGTAGAATTTTCTGGATTGGTATTGGCATAATATGGCGCATTCATGGACTTTCTTTCGAGAGATTTACTAGAACATGATTTCGCCATACACCATACAAGACCACCCTGACACACTACCCCCGTTTATAGTAAAAGCGCAGGTCACAGGGCATGAAAAAAGGGCCTCTAAAAAGAGGCCCTTTGGAGGTTTAATTAGTCGCGGAAGCGACCACCGTGCTTGCGGCCACCGCCGCCGCCATCACGGCGAGGCGGGCGACCGGTATCCTTCTGAATCTTGATGAGCTGCCCAGAAATCCGGGTATCCTTCAGGCGGTCAAGCACAGCCGGGTCCATGTTCTTCGGCAGATCCACGAGCGTGTGCCCCACCGCAATGGTGATGCGCCCGAAGTCCTTGGCAGACAGGCCACCTTCGTTGGCGATAGCACCGACGATGGCACCAGGGCGGACATTCTGGCGCTTGCCGACGTCCAACCGGTACGTCTCAAAGTCACCATCCGGCCGCTTGGAACCGCCGCGATTCTTGCCGCCACCCTTGAAGTCACGGTCGCGCTTGCGGTCATCGCGATCGCGGCGGTCTTTCTTTGGCTTGGGCAAAGGCTTGTCTTCCAATAGGAAGTTCTTGCCACCCTGATGCATGACGGCCAACGCAGCCGCGATGTCGTCCATGGCAACGTCGTTGTCTTCCGAGTACTTGCGTACCAAGTTGCGGAAGAAATCGGCCTGCTTGTTGTCCATGGACTGGGTAATGGCCTGCGCAAACTTTTCCTTACGCTTCTCATTGACCTCATCGACGGACGGCAGGTCCATCTCTTCGAGGCGAGCATTGGTCACGCGTTCGATGGAGCGCAGCATGCGGCGCTCGCGCGGGGTGACGAACAAGATTGCCTCGCCGGAGCGGCCGGCACGGCCAGTACGGCCGATGCGGTGCACGTAGGACTCGGTATCGTTCGGGATATCGAAGTTCACCACGTGGGTGATGCGCTCGACGTCAAGGCCACGCGCGGCGACGTCGGTAGCGACGAGGATGTCCAGGCGGCCATCCTTGAGCTGGTCGACGGTGCGCTCGCGCTGCGCCTGGGCGATGTCGCCGTTAATGGCAGCGGCGCTGTAGCCGCGATCGCGCAGGGCCTCGGCCACCTCTTCGGTCTCGTGCTTGGTACGGCAGAAGACGATGATGGCGTCATAGGTAATGACTTCGAGGATGCGGGTGAAGGCATCCATCTTTGCGCGGTGCGGAATCAGCAGGAAACGCTGCTTAATGTTGTCGTTGGTGCGGCGCTCCGACTTAACGGTTACTTCCGCCGGGTTGTGCAGGTACTGCTTGGACAGGCGGCGGATGGCATTAGGCATGGTGGCGGAGAAAAGCGCCACCTGCTTGCGGTCCGGGGTACTTTCCAGGATGCGCTCGACGTCTTCCTGGAAGCCCATGTTCAGCATTTCATCGGCCTCATCGAGGACGAGGAACTGCAGCTGGGACAGGTCAAGCGAACCCTTTTCCAGGTGGTCGATGACGCGACCCGGGGTACCCACGATGACCTGGGCGCCGCGACGCAGGCCAGACAGCTGGATGCCGTAGGCCTGACCACCGTAGATGGGAAGAACCTCGATTCCCTTCAGGGTTTCCGCGAAGGATTGGAAGGCGTCTGCAACCTGCAGGGCCAGCTCGCGGGTAGGCGCAAGGACGAGCGCCTGCGGGTGGCGCGCCTGCGGGTCAAGCTGGGACAAGACCGGCAGCGCGAAGGCTGCGGTTTTGCCGGTACCGGTCTGTGCAAGGCCCACGACGTCGCGGCCTTCCATCAGGATCGGGATGGTTTCTGCTTGGATGGGGGACGGCGTGGTGAAGCCTACTTTCGCAACGGCTTGCAGAATTTTATCTGGCAAGCCGAGGTGCTCGAACCCCTGGGAGTTGTCGTTGGCCGAATCTTTGGACTCAGCGCCGGTGCCCTCAGAAGTATTCGCAGCCCTGGTGTCCTGGTTGACACCTTGCGAGTTGTCCTGAGATTCCGACTTATTAAAATCTTCCGGCTCGTTTACGCCGCCGGTGGCGTTATCGGTAATGCTCATTGCTCGTCCAACCCTACGCGATACCGGCGGCAAACTCCATTCTTCGCTATACCCCCGCCACGAACGTGCGATAGCTCAGCGGCATACCCGGCCGGTAGGCCAAGTGCACCGCGCTAGGAGCATCGAGCACGTGCAGGTCAGCGGCAGCGCCCTCCACCAGGGTTCCCTTCGCGGGGCGGCCCTTCGGATCAAGGCCGTTGCCCACATTATGGCGGCGCAGCGCCGTGGCACCGCCGGTAGTGGCGGCATGGATGGCCTCGTCGACGGATAGGTGCTGCTGCAGGACGGCCGTGGTCACGCAGTAGTTCATCGACGAAGTATAGGAGGTACCTGGGTTGAGGTTGGAGGCGATGGCGAGGGTGGCGCCGGCATCGAGAAGCGCACGGCCAGGCGCCAGGGGCTCGCGCGTGGAAAGATCGCAGGCTGGGAGCATGGTGGCCACGGTCTCAGATGCTGCGAGCTTTTCGATGTCACTATCGCTCAGGTAGTTCACGTGATCAACCGAGGCGGCGCCGAGATCGACCGCGAGGCTGACACCCGGGCCCTCGCCAAGCTGGTTGCCGTGCACGCGCAGGCCAAGGCCCAACTTTTTACCGGCTTCTAAAACCCGGCGCGACTGCTCTTCATTGAACGCGCCGCGCTCGCAGAAGACGTCGATCCACTGGACGTATTCGGCAACGCCGTCCAGCATCGGGCCGACGACCTCATCGAGGTAGTCTTCCGCATCCGCTCCCGGTGGAACGAGGTGGGCGCCCAGGAAAGTCACGTCATCGACGTGCTGGGATGCTATGCGGGCGGCTTCCACTTCAGATTCCGTGTTGAGGCCATAGCCAGTCTTGGTCTCGAAGGTGGTGGTGCCACCGCGGCGGCCGGCGGCCACGCGCTCGGCGACGAGCTTATCCAAGCGGTCCGCCCCCGCCTCCCTGGTGGCGTCCATGGTCACCGCGATGCCACCTGCCTCGTAGGAACCGCCGGACATGCGGGCCTCGAACTCGGCGGAGCGGTCACCGTCGAAGACCATGTGGGTGTGCGAATCCACCCAACCAGGAAGGACGGCGCGCCCGCCCAAGTCCACCTGGTCATCGGCGGCAGGTGCCTGAGAGGCGGGGCCAATCCAGGCGATGGTGCCGTGGTCGGCGATAAGGGCGGCATCGTTAAGCGTGCCGTGCTCGCTGACCGTGCGGAGCTCTGAAATTCCGGTAAAAAGTGTGCTCATTTAATCCCTTGCCTTAAATTCCATGGGTACGCGAACGCCGCGTTCTTTGGCTACTTCCTCTGCACGAGAGTACCCGGCATCGACGTGGCGGATAACGCCCATGCCTGGGTCATTGGTCAGCACGGCGCGCAGTTTGGCGGCGGCGAGATCGGTGCCATCGGCAACCGTGACCTGACCTGCGTGGATGGAGCGGCCCATGCCCACTCCGCCGCCGTGGTGGAGGGAGACCCAGGTAGCGCCGGAAGATACGGCGGTCATGGCGTTGAGCAGCGGCCAGTCAGCGACGGCGTCGGTGCCGTCGAGCATGGCTTCGGTCTCGCGGTACGGGGAGGCAACCGAGCCGGAATCGAGGTGGTCGCGGCCGATGACGATGGGGGCCTTAATCTTGCCTTCGCGCACGAGGTCATTGAAAAGCAGGCCGGCCTTGTGGCGCTCGTTGTAGCCGAGCCAGCAAATGCGGGCGGGCAGGCCCTCGAACTCGACGTACTCCTCGGCGGCGTCCAGCCAGTTGTGCAGGTGCTCGTTTTCAGGGAAGAGCTCCTTTAGGGCTTGGTCGGTGACCTTGATGTCTTCTGGGTCGCCAGACAGCGCTGCCCAGCGGAATGGGCCCATTCCCTCGCAGAAGAGCGGGCGGATATAGGCGGGAACAAAACCTGGGAACTCGAATGCGCGCTGGTAGCCGGCGTGGCGGGCCTCATCGCGGATGGAGTTGCCGTAGTCAAAGACCTCGGCACCCTCGTCCTGGAATTCCACCATCGCCTGGACCTGTGCGGCCATGGATTCGCGAGCCTTTTTGGTAAAGGTCGTGGGATCGGCCTTGGCCTCAGACTGCCAGTCATCCACGGTGATTTCGGTGGGCAGGTAGGACAGTGGGTCGTGCGCGGAGGTCTGGTCGGTGACGATGTCTACCTTGAACTCCCCGGCGCGCTGGCGGCGCAGCACCTCTGGGAAGACCTCGGCGGCGTTGCCCACGAGGCCGACGGAGAGGGCCTTCTTGTTTTCCTTGGCATCGAGGACCAAGCGCAAGGCCTCGTCCAAATCGGTGACCACTTCATCGAGGTAACGCTTGTGCTGGCGGCGCCGCAGGCGGTGCTCATCCACGTCCACGATGAGTACTGCTCCCCCGTTGAGCGTCACGGCGAGCGGTTGGGCACCGCCCATGCCGCCACATCCACCGGTCAGGGTCAGGGTGCCGGCCAGGCTGTCCTCGAAGCGCTTCTTGGCCACGGCCGCGAAGGTCTCGTAGGTGCCCTGCAGGATGCCCTGGGTGGCGATGTAGATCCAGGAACCGGCCGTCATCTGGCCGTACATCATCAGGCCCTCGTCCTCGAGCTTGCGGAAGTGCTCCCAGTTAGCCCAGTCGCCCACGAGGTTGGAGTTGGCGATGAGCACGCGCGGTGCCCATTCATTGGTCTTCCAGATGCCCACCGGCTTGCCGGATTGGACGAGGAGGGTTTCATCGCTTTCCAGGTCCTTCAGCGATTCCACAATGGCATCGAATGCCTCCCAGCTGCGGGCTGCGCGGCCGGTGCCGCCGTAGACCACGAGGTCCTCGGGGCGCTCTGCCACCTCTGGGTCGAGGTTATTCATCAGCATGCGCAGTGGCGCTTCGGTTTGCCAGGATTTTGCGTTGAGTTCGGTGCCGCGGGGTGCGCGGACTTCGCGTGGTTCAGACATGGCTTCCTTTCGCTCGTGCTTATCGACGCCGTGCCCTACCCCCAGGCCGGTTTCCCGGGGCTGTCTCCCGGGGGCTTGGCGAGCGTCACAGATATCAATTTAGTGTGATGCACAACGTATTTAGAGCTTGCACAGTCACCAACTGTCTGGCATTTCAGACTCTGCGGCTACGATGGCAGTCATGCGCCACGTATTGCCCGCCCTTGCCGCCGCCTGCCTGCTGGCAGGATGCTCCTCGCAGCCACAAGAAGTCCAAGAAGCCACAGAAGACCCAGAAAACTATGTGGCCCTCGGGGATTCCTACGCGGCGATGGGCTCGACGACGCTCCCGCTCGATCCGCCCGATTCCTGCGCACGCGCACAAGATTCCTATCCAGAACTCGCCGCTCAGGAGATCACCACGAGCTCTTTCCGCAACATCGCCTGCCAGGGCGCGAGCACGCTGGATGTTTTATCCTCCGCGGGCGAGCACCCCGCCCAGGTGGACGCGCTTGCCCCGGATACGTCCCTTGTCTCCTTGAGCATCGGCGGCAACGATGCCAGCTTTGTGCGCCTGACCCAATGCGCAACGGACGATATATGCCAAGACGAATCGGGGGCGCAGATAGAACTGGAGCTACACGATCTGCCCCAACGCCTGGACAAGGTCTACGGGGAAATCGCCCACCGCTCGCCTGATGCGAAGGTCATTGCCACCGGCTATATCCCCCTCATCAATCCCGGCGAGACTTGCCCCTTCATAGAAAAAATCCCGGCCACAGACCGGGAGTGGTTGGCAGATACCATCCAGCGCATCAACAAAGCGGTACGCGAGGCCGCCGAACGCAACGGCGGCACCTACGTGCTGCCTGACGATGCCCCGCAACACTCCGCCTGCTCGGATGAGCCGTGGGTGGACTTTACGGGGCAGGATACCGATTCCTTCCCCATGCACCCCACCCACGCGGGCCAGGTGGCGATGGCCGAGGCAGTTAGCGCAGCTCGCTCGTAGCGGCCTCGACGGCATCGATCAGCGCGCCAGACTTCACCAGGCGTACGGTCTCCTCGATTTCCGGCGAGAGGTAGCGGTCGGTGCCGGGGCCTGGAACGGTCTCGCGCAGGGCGGCGATGACCGCGCCGGTGCCGCCAGCGGGCGTGCCCTCGCGCATGTCAATGGCGCGCGCCGCGGTGAGGATCTCCACTGCCAGCACGCGCTGGAGGCCATCGACTGCCTTGCGCAGCTTGCGGGCGGCGGACCAGCCCATGGACACGTGGTCTTCCTGCATGGCAGAGGAAGGAATGGAATCGGCCGAGGCCGGGGTGGCCAGGCGCTTTAATTCGCTGACGATGCCAGCCTGGGCGTATTGGGCGATCATGTGGCCGGAGTCGACACCGGGGTCATCGGCAAGAAAGGCGTTCAAGCCGCGGTTGCGGGCCGGATCCAGGAAGCGGTCGGTGCGGCGCTCAGAAATGGACGCCAGGTCCGCGGTGACGATGGAGAGGAAATCAAGCGCATAGGCCACCGGCGCGCCGTGGAAGTTGCCGTTAGAGACCACGCGGCCGTCCTTGGCCACCACTGGGTTATCCACGGCGGCGGCGAGCTCGCGCTCAGCTACCTGCGCGGTATGCGCCAAGGTATCGCGGAAACCGCCGGCTACCTGCGGCGCGCAACGCACGGAGTAAGCGTCCTGGACCTGGTTCTTCTTGAACTCCTCCAGCGCTGCCGCGAGGATCTCGGAGCCGTCCGCCACCTGGCGGATATTGGCGGCAGAATCGGCCTGGCCTGGGTGCGGGCGCAGCTGCTGCAGGTCATCGGCAAAGACCACGAGGGGGCCAAGCAGGCCTTCTACCGTCATCGCGGTGGCGATATCAGCGGTCTTGGCGGCCGCGCGCAGGTCAGTGATGGCCAGGCAGAGCTGGCCCAGCATGCCATCGGTGCCGTTGATAAGGGCGAGACCTTCCTTCTCGCGCAACTCCAGCGGCTCGATGCCGGCGGCAGCAAGGGCCTCGCCGGCGTCCTTGAGCTCGCCTGCCACGCGGACCTCGCCCGCGCCCAAGAGCGCTAGGGCGCAGTGGGCCAGCGGGGCCAGGTCGCCGGAGCAGCCAAGCGAACCATATTCGCGCACCACAGGCACGATGCCAGCGTTAAGAGCCTTCGCGTAGGTTTCTACCACCACGGGGCGCACGCCGGTACGGCCGGTGCACAGGGTGGATAGGCGCAGCAGCATGAGCGCGCGGATGACTTCTTCTTCCACCTCAGGGCCGGTGCCGGCCGCGTGGGAGCGCACCAGGGATAGCTGCAGCTGCGCGCGCATCTCTTCTGGAATGTGGCGGCGAGCAAGCGCGCCGAAACCGGTGGAAATGCCGTAGACCGGCGTGGGATCCTGGGCCAGTTCTTCGACCCGGTCGCGCGTGGAGGCGACCTCTTGCAAAGCCTCCGTGGAGATTTCTACCGTGGCGCCGTAACGGGCAACGGCCACGACTTCCTCAATGGTCAGCGCTCCGACGCCGACGGTAACGGTGGATGGGTATGCATTAGGCATGATGACTCCTAGTGTCTTTAGGGCAGCAAAATATAGCTCACGTCACAGCCTAACGCGCTAGCCCGCATGGTACCTCACTTTTCGCGCTGGCGATACATTTTCCCCGCAACTTTCTCCGCGGCCTGGCCCAGCGCCGCGATGAGTGCCTCCACCCTATCGCCCGGCGTGGACACGGGATAGGTCACCGCAATGGCCGCCGCGGGCCGCTCCAGGTGGTCCAGGATGGGCACCGCCACCGAGGCCTGTCCCCGCGAGATTTCTTCTATCTCTTGGTCCCATCCGCGCGCACGGGCCCGGTCCAGCTGCTTTTTAAGGAGACCAAAATTTTCCCCGCCCGCGGTATCAAATGCGGCCTTGACCTCCCATTCCGGCAGGTGTGCCAGCATCACCCTGCCCGATGCCGTCTTATGCGCCTGCAGGCGCACTCCCACCTCCGTAACCAACGAGGTAGCGCCCGGCGCGCGGACTTCCTGCAGGTATAAAATCTCCGAGCCCGCCATGCGCGAAAGGTGGCCGGATCCGCCAACGAGCCGTGCGCATTCCTCCAGATCGCGCGTAGCCATGCGCACCAGCGGCTGCTGGGTTACATACGCAGAGGCCATCGAGTACGCGGCCAGCCCCAGGCCGTAGGTCTTGTGCTCCGGCAGGTGGGCAACGAACCCGGCATCGACCATTTCCGCGAGCAGGTGGTACGTGGTCGAGCGCGGCAGGCCGAGCTCGCCTTGGATGCGGGCGGCGGAAATCGGGACATCGATAGTCGATAGCAGCTTGAGGATGTCCAGGGCATGGCGCGCGGCGGGGACTCGGTTAGCACTCACAGCGCCCAATTATATTCCGCTACTGCCAGACAAATTCACCGCACGCTTCTAGTATCGGCACTATGAATACCGAATCAGCCCCACTTTTTACTCCCGCCCCCGAGTGGTCCGGCCGCTCCGATGGCCCCGGCCCCGAGCACGCGCGCTGGCATAGCGTTATCAACCAGGCCGAATCCGCGCCCGTGACCCTGCTGGGCTTTGCCTCTGATGAGGGCGTGCTGCGCAACGGCGGCCGCCAAGGTGCCGCCGCCGGCCCCGCCGCCCTGCGCACAGCCCTTGGCTCCCTGGCGGTCCACCACGGCCATGCGCTTGCCGATGCCGGAACCATCACCACCCAAGCCGACGATCTCGACGGCGCCCATGAGGCGCTATCTGACAAGGTCGAAGAACTCGTCCGCAGCACTACCCTGCCCATCATCTTGGGCGGCGGGCACGAAACCGCCTTCGGCTCCCACCGCGGCCTGTTCCGCGCGCGCGGTGCGACCCCCATCATCAACTTGGACGCCCACTTCGATCTTCGCCACGCAGACCACGCCACCTCGGGCACGCCCTTTACCCAGATTTCCCAGCTCACCGATGACTTTGACTACACCGTCTTCGGCATCTCCCGCCCCAATAACACCGCGGTGCTCTTCAACGATGCCGAAAAGCTCGGCGTCAACTACACCCTGGATGAGGAGCTGCTAAACCTCACCCCGGCCGAATGCGGCGCGCTCGCCACCCAGGCCACCACCGCCGCGGACAAGGTCCACCTCTCCATCGACCTGGATGTCCTTCCCGCCTCCACCGCACCGGGCGTATCCGCCCCGGCCAGCCTCGGCGTTGCCTACGAGCGCATCCGCGCCCTGGCGGTCGCCATCGCCGCGACGGGCAAGCTCGCGCTTGTCGATGTCGTCGAGCTCAACCCCACCTTCGACATAGACAACCGCACCGCCAAGGCGGCGGCGCGGCTTATCGATGACATCGTTAATGCTCACCTCACTGCGGTAAGCGGGCAATAAAACTCAAAACAGCAGGTGCGCAATCGGGGTCGCAATCACGATGGTGAGCGCGACGCGCTCAAACCAGATGATGACCAGGTGGGATAGCTTCACCGGAATCTTGGTGGCCAGAATGCACGGCACCAAGGCGGAGAAGAAGATGATGGCAGAGACCGCCACGACCCCGATGACGAATTTCAGCACCATGGAGTCACTGCCTGCCACCGCTGTGGCGGGTAGAAACATCTCCGCAATGCCCATCGCCGCGGCTTTGCCGCCAAGCGCCGACTCCGGCAGCTGCACTATCCAGGCAAAGGGATAAAACAGGTACCCAATCCATTCAAAAATCGGGGTAAACCGCGCAAGCAGCAAGCCAATAAGGCCAACCGACATAATGGACGGAACGATCGCCGCGGCCATACGCACGCCATCGCGCAGATTATCCCAAATGGCCTGCGGCAGCGACGGCGCACGCTGCAGAGCCAGCATCGCCTCGCGCCACGCATTCTTAAAGCGCGATCCTTCCACCGGCTTTTCCGGGTCTGGCTCTGCATCCTCGCAGTATTCATCCGGAATCGTCCGCAGCGGCGGGATGCGCACGGTAATGGCCGTAACCAGGAACGTCACCACGAGCGTGACGGCGAAGTACGTGCCCCAGATATTCATCAAATCCAGTTGCTTGGCCACGATGACCATAAACGCCGCCGATACCGTGGAGAACCCCGTGGCAATAACGGCAGCCTCCCTGCCGGTGTACCCGCCCTTTTGATAGACGCGGTCCGTCACCAAAATGCCCAGCGAATACGAACCGACGAAGGATGCCACCGCATCGATGGCGGAGCGCCCCGGCGTCTTCCACAGCGGGCGCATGATGGGCTGCATCAGCACCCCAACAAATTCCAAAAGCCCAAAGCCGATAAGAAATGCCAGGAAGGTACCGCCGATGGGCACGATAAGCCCCACCGGCGTGGCAATAGAGTTCCACAAGAAGGGAACCAAATCCTCATCACCTAAAACCCACGGCAGCGCGTCAATAACCATGAGGAAGGAAATGATGGCACCGGCGATATTGAGGACCGCAAAGACCGCCTGCAGCGCGCTTTCCTTAAACGCCCCCGTACTAAAGCTACGCACCGTTCCATACACGGCGAGCGCAAAAATAAGCCACGGCACCACCGCCGGAATGCTATCGCGCACGATGGTGACCATGTGGTCCAAAGGAATGGAGTTCTTCTCCTTATACGTCACAGGAAAGAAGAACACGAACGCGCCAATGGCGCTATAAACAAAGAGTTTCCACCGTCCCTCAGGCCGCGGGACTTCCCCGTCATGGCTCTGGATGGAGGAATTAACTGAATCAGTAGAAGTCACGATAGACCGCCCCTCAAGCTTGCATGATGTTCAAGCCCGCGCGACAGCCTGACGCGAACATTGCGATTATGTTATCTAAATAACACGTTATTGTCTAGCGTTTCCTAGCTCAAGGCACAATGGAACTATGTCTAACCCCATCCGCGTCGTCGGTGCCGTCTTTCACGATGGCAACCGATTCCTCGCCTGCCGCAAGAAGCCCGGAAAACCCCTAGAAGGACATTGGGAATTTCCAGGCGGAAAAATCGAACCGGGCGAGACACCCGAACAGGCTTTAGCTCGCGAAATTCGCGAGGAACTCAACCTCATCGCGCACGTAGGCACCAAGCTCACGACAACCACCTACGAGTACGACTTTGCCACCATCGAACTAACCACCTTTTATTGCACGCTCATCAGCGGCGAGCTTCGCCTGAGCGATCACGACGCAACCAAATGGGTTACCCCCGCAGGAGCAATGGAGCTGACCTGGGCGCCAGCGGATATTCCAGCCGTGGAAAAGCTTTGCCCTTAGAATCTTGTAGCTATGAGTCATTCCTTGGATTCCTCGCTCCCCTTCGGCGTTTATGAAACCCCGGTGACCTCGCGCATTCGTGAGCGAATGGAGGAAACGCAAAGTCGACACCCATCGGCGGGATTCGGGGTAGGAAACGGCACAGCTGATAGCGCTCGCGGGCGCTATACCTCGGCCATGTCTCAACACATCGGCGATTTACTAGAGCAACGCCTCATGGGGCTTAAATCCTCAGCAGACCGAGTAGCCCTTATCAATACAATCGCTGGGTTACTTGGCGAGGACGAAGATATTGATACCGAGCAACTCCTCTACGCCGTCTACAACACTTCTTTAGCCGAACCTCCGCTGCTTCCGGATGTATCGCTGACTAAGAGCGCGCTTTTTACTAATGCCCAGGGCGACGCCAGCCTAACCAGCGAGGTTGAGCGGGAGATAAAGACAGCCGATTCCGTCGACTTGCTGTGTGCCTTCATCAAAAGCTCCGGAATCAGTGTCCTTGACCAGCAGTTGCAGTTCCTGCGCGACAACCAGATTCCATTCCGCCTATTGACCTCTACTTACTGTGGGGCTTCCGATGCGGCGGCCCTTAAACGCCTGGTAGAAAAATATCGCGCCGATGTGAAGATTTGTTATGAGCATAAATCCACACGCCTGCATGCCAAAGCATGGCTCTTCCGACGAAATTCTGGTTTCGACACTGCCTTTATTGGAAGCTCGAATCTTTCGCGGTCTGCTCTTATCGATGGCTGGGAGTGGAATGTGCGCGGCTCTGCTACGGCGACGCCTGAGGTCATTGAAAAGTTTATAAAAACCTTTGACAGCTACTGGCACGATAGCCACTTCAAAACTTTTGATCCGGCGCGGGACATGGATCGCCTGCAGGAATCCCTGCGCATCGCCAAAGGCGCGGAGTCCCCACAAGCGTTGCGCCAATTAGAGCTTTCTGGCCTGGAAGTTACTCCCTACCCTTATCAAGAAGAAATGCTCGAGGCACTGCGGTCCGAACGTGAGGTAAAGGATCGCCACAAAAATCTACTCGTTGCAGCCACAGGCACTGGCAAGACCGTCGTCGCCGCCCTGGATTACCTTAATCTTTGCCGGCAGTGGAAGCGTCGTCCTCGCTTACTCTTCGTCGCACACCGCAAGGAAATTCTTCACCAGGCGCGCCGTACGTACCGCGAGGTACTTAAGGATGCCAACTTTGGCGAGTTGCTTGTCGATGGCACCGAGCCACGGCGCTGGGACTTCGTCTTTGCGAGCGTTCAGTCGCTTAATTCCACCCGATTGGAAAAGCTCGCGCCCGATCAATTCGATGTTGTGGTCATCGATGAATTTCACCATGCCGAAGCACCAACCTATAACGCACTTCTAAGTCATTTTGAACCAGACGAATTACTTGGACTGACCGCAACACCAGAGCGCGGTGATGGCAAAAATGTCCAACAATATTTCGACTACCGCATTGCCCATGAACTACGCCTCTGGGATGCCTTGCGCCTCCAGCTGTTGGTTCCAATGCACTATTACGGAATCGCAGACGGCACGGATCTTTCCTCACTCACGTGGAACAGAGGAAAGAAAGATTACAACACCACCGAGCTATCAGAGTTCTATATCAAGTCTGGTGAAAAGCGGACGCGATTCATTCTGAATGAACTGGATAAACGGATTTTCGATCTTTCTGAGATGAAGGCGATCGGCTTTTGTGTTTCCATCGCCCACGCAGAGCACATGGCGCAGCAATTTCAGCAATTTGGCATTCCGGCTCAAGCGGTGACGAGTAAACTGACTTCCTCTGAACGCGCGGAAGCCATTAAACAGCTAGAAACCGGCGCCATCAAGGCTCTCTTCTCCGTTGATATTTTCAATGAGGGCGTCGACATCCCTGCGGTTAATACGCTGCTCCTACTCCGGCCGACCCAAAGCCCGGTTATCTTCCTACAACAACTCGGCCGCGGTCTTCGCCTTGCTCCCGGCAAAGATTCTTGTACCGTATTCGATTTCATTGGCCAACAACATGTTGAATACGATTTTGAGCGTAAATTCAACGCGCTAACGAGAAAACGTGGCAAACGATTACTCACCGAAATAGAGCAGGGCTTTCCCACCACGCCACCAGGAACGCATATCCAATTCGATGAGTCGACGACGGAACAGGTCCTCAACAACGTCAAGAAGACGGCACGCAGCAATTTGCGGAAAGTGCGTGCGCTGGTAGCGGAAATACGAACTACCGATCTCAAAAAGTTCCTTGACGAGGCAAACCTCGAATTGGAGGATATTTACCGGCCGAATAAGTACTCGTGGACCCGTCTTCTGCGGGAGGAAAACCTCCTCGAGCCATGTGACGATGAGATGGAAAACTTCTTGCTCAACCGGATTAAAGTTTTCCTTCATGTCAATGATACGACGCGCATTGAAGCCTATCTTCGAATCCTAAAATCCGCTACCTCGCAATTCGGCGATATGACGCCCACTGATCAAGCCTTTGCACGGATGCTGGTCTTGGGGTCTTGGGCTAATTCCAATGCACCCAGCCCGTCATCTTTTGACGAGGCGCTGGGAATATTGCGGGAGCACCCACGAGTTATTTGGGAACTCGAGCAGGTCATGCTGCTACAAAATGATGCTTCGCGTATTATCCCACAGCCGAGCGACGACACCGTTTTGGAAACCCACGCCGATTACTCCTTGGCAGAATTAGTGGGTGCCCTGCAAGCAGGAGAATTAGAAAAACTAATCAGCCTTCCGCGCGAGGGAGTGAAATACTTCCCTGATATGAACATGGACTTGTTCTTGGTGACCTTCCAAAAAGACGATCAGGTGAGCGCTACCACGAATTACCGTGATTACCCGATTTCACCGGATCTTCTCCACTGGGAGTCGCAATCTACTACAACTTTAAAATCGAAGGCCGCACGCCGTTATATTCAGCACGAGGAGCTCGGCGGGAGGATTTTTATCGCATCTCGCTTCACTAAGAAGAACTCAGTGGGCACCGCGAGCGCCTATACATTTTTAGGCGCTGTGGATTATGTTTCCCACCACGGAGAAAAGCCCATTCAGTTTCAATGGAAGCTCCAAAGAACCATGCCAAAGGCGCTGTACGCTGCTGGTCGGACCGTCGCTTAGCACGCATGGTTGAATAATTAGGCTGCACTTTACCCACCAAGAGTGATACATTTCCCTTAAGTGATTCACACCACAGCCACTTAAGGAAGTGTCATGAGGCAATCAGATAACCACACCGGCGCACCTTCCGCCGCAGGCCAACAGACACACGACTCTGAGCCACAAGCAAAGGTGAAATGGACTCTTGTTGGTCCGGGTTTGGTCGCCGCAGCCACTGGCGTCGGTGCCGCTGACCTGGTGGCAACCATGATTGCTGGCCAGCGCTACGGTTACGCACTGTTATGGGCCGTCATCGTCGGTACGATTATGAAAATCGTGCTGGTGGAAGGCGTCGGCCGCTACAGCTTGGCCACCGGAAACACCATGTTCCACGGCTGGCGGGAGCTAGGACGCTGGACCTCGTGGTACTTCGCGCCCTACATTGTCATCTGGGGCTTGGTCTATGGCGCCGCCGCCATGTCCGGTACCGGCTTGGCATTAAGCGCACTCTTTCCCGGCACGAACTTGACCATGTGGGCCATCCTGACCGGCGTGTTGTGTTTTATCCTTACGTGGCTGGGGCAATACCAACTCTTTGAAAAACTGGCCGCCGTCTTGGTTGGCATCATGTTTGTCACTGTGGTGGGCATCGCCGCAATTACCGCGCCTAATTTTCCAGAGATTCTGCGCGGCCTTGTCCCCACCATCCCGGATGGTTCTTTCGTCTACGTGCTCTCCATCGCCGGTGGTGTCGGCGGCACGATTACCCTTGCTGCCTATGGCTACTGGCTGCGAGAAAAGAAATGGTTCACGCCCAAGTGGATGAAGGTCATGCGCATGGATAACTCGGTGGCCTATGCCGTCACCGGTATCTTCGTCCTGGCTACGCTTGTCCTTGGCGCCGAGCTTTTGTACAGCGCCAATGTCGCTGTCTCCGATAATGACCAGGGCTTGGTGGACATGGCGGACGTGCTGGAGGCCCGCTACGGAACCTTTATTTCTAAGTGGTTCATCGTCGGATTCTTCTCTGCCGCATTCTCTTCCTGCTTAGGCGTGTGGAACGGTGTGTCTCTCATGTTTGCGGACTACGTGGGCCACCTGAAGAACCTTCCACAGGGCCACCCCAGCACCAGCACGGGCGGTAAGTACTACCGCGCTTACCTCATCTGGTTGACCTTCCCACCGATGCTTCTCCTACTGCTGGGCAAGCCCACTGGATTAATCATTGGCTACGGCGTCTTGGGCGCATTCTTCATGCCGTTCCTGGGCCTTACGCTCTTGGTACTGCTTAATACCAAGCACACCCCGAAAGAATGGCGCAATGGTTGGTTCATCAACACCTTGATGGGTATCATTTCCGCGGCCTTTGTTTACCTGTGCGTGTCCCAGGTTGCCGGGCTCTTCTAGCCTTGTTGCCCGTAATCTTCGAGGTACGCGCCAATTTTCCGTAAACTCTCCACCTCCCAGAGCAGGATGCCTCGACATTGAACGGTTGCCGTCAACTACTTTTCGGCATGCGCTCTACTTCCACCGTGGACTCCTGGCGGGGCTCGCGGCCGAAGAGCCAGGCGATGATGCCGAAGATGGCAATGGCACCGCAGACCGTGAAGGCTGTGGGGAAGCCATAAACATCGGCAAGCAGCCCGATGAGCATGGGGCCCACGATCTGGCCGAAGTCTCCTGACATCTGGAAGGCGGACAATACCTTGCCGCCGGAGCGCTCGTTGCCCACGATGTCTGCCACCGCGGCGGTCTGGGAAGGATTGATAAGGCCCGATGCTGCACCCGCAAGCGCGGATACGAGCAAGAGGAACCACACGCTGGTGGCCAGCCCCATGAGCACCATGAAGATGGCGGAGCCCACCAAGCCAATAAGGATCAGCGGTTTGCGGCCGTGGAGATCAGACCACCGGCCGGAGAACTGGAGAATAATCGCATTGCCTGCGGCGAAGGCCGCGAGAGCTAGGCCCGAGGCTGCGGCGCCATTATGGAAAATGGCAGCGGCGAAAAGCGGCAGGACGGACACCCGCACGCCCATATTGATCCAACCGTGGGCAAAGTTGGAGGTCAGCACAGCACGGAATGCGGTATCACCCCAGGCCTCCTGCAGGCGCATGGGAGGCAGGTCCGAGGTGGTGGTTTGGGAGTGGTTGACCCGCGGCATCTGCCACCAGACAACGAACGCAGCAAGCATCACGCCGATGCCGTAAATGAAAAATGGCCAGCGAAAACCCAAGAAGGACAGGCTGGCGCCGAGCACTGGGCCGGCGACATTGCCCAGCAGGAATGCCGTGGCATAGGTGGCGGAGCACTTACCGCGAATCGACGGTGGAGACAGGCGCACGATAAGGCCCATCGCGGAGACGGTAAACATGGTCGAGCCCAGCCCCGCCAATGCGCGCAGCACCACGATGTGCCAATACTCCTGGGCAATAGCAACCAGGCCCGTGGTCACGGCCACGGTCATCAGGCCCACCAAGTAGACGCGGCGCGAGCCGACGCGGTCCACCAACGAACCGGACACGGGCGCGAAGATCAGCCGGGAGGCGGCGAAGATGGAGACCACGAGACCTGCGGCGGCCATCGATACATCGAAACTGACCACGAACTGCGGCAAAAGCGGGGCGATAAGGCCATAACCTAAGGCGATAATGAACGCCGCCGTCACCATTACCCAGATTTCCCGCGGCACCTTGGGCTTTTCGTAGGGCGCCGGTTCGGCATTAGCACTCTTCATAGCACGTGCAACCTTATGCCTTTGAAGGTCTGAAAGCTATTTAGGCTACTTGTTCGAACATTCGTTTGCATTGTTCGAGTTCATGTCGGCCCTGCGGTTTAGAGTGAGTGCCATGCACAACGTAGATAAGAACTTTTCACACACAGTACCCAGTCAGCCCAGCGCCACGGCGACGGAAATCGCCGCCAACTTGGCCTATCACCACTATGAGACCGTCAGCTCAATTTCCGCCATTATGCACCACCCGCGGTCCTTGGCTCGTCCCACCCCGACGTGGCGTCCGCCCATAAAACAGCTGCCACCCACACCTGACGGCGCGGACTACAGCATGAGCATTACCCGCCACCGCGTGGGAGCACGAGTGAAGGCGCGGATCCGCGGGTTCGGTGAAAGCCGCGTCCCTGCCTACCTCATCACCATTCGCATCACCGATAACTTTGGGCAGGTCGTCGATCCCGCCACGGCGGAAGGGTGGGTACGCACGCTTGTCCCTGCTGAGTTAGCTGGCGCCGTCCATGAGATCTCTCGCGGGCCAAATGCCACCTACGTGTGGCTGGTGGATAGCGCCTTTAAGCCCGTCCACTCGCCGGAATCCTTGTTCGCGGGATTCCAGCAAGCCGCCTAGGGCTTAGTTGTTGTCGCCCTCTTCGTCGTCGGCGTCAGCATCGTCGTCTTCGGTGAAGGTGTCGAAGAACTCAAGGTCCTCATCGTCGTCATCATCGGCGTCTTCGCAGAAAATGTCGTAGACGTCTGGTTCCTCGAAATCGTCCTCATCAAAGTTGACGAGCTGGGCCTCCCAGTCCAGAGCCTGTTCCGAGACCAATCCGAGCACGTCAAAGAGGCGGTCGAAATCGGTGTAGGTGCCCAGTTCCAGGGCCTCAGCGGGGACTTCCACGATGGGGATGTCATCAGAATCGGTGTTGCCAAAGAGGGCAAGGCGCTCGTTCTCATCGAGGTCCTCGTCTTCCTCGTCCACCTGCCACATCTCCGTGACAGCCTCATCCTCGAGCTCTTCCATGTCTTCTTCATCGAAGTCGAAGGCCAAGAAGCGCACGATGGCAGAGGGCACGCCGTCGATGGTTTCTACCAATACGCGCAGCTCAGAATCGTTGCCTACTTCCGCGACCACCAGGTGCGGGTTGAGTTCATCCTGGTCAAACTCCAATTCCGCGATGCGCTCATCGGTGCCTTCCAAGAGGTCCCGCAAGACGGTGACAACCTGGTCGGTGGCGATGTGGCGGGAGACGGCTTCTACGGCGTCGTCGACGGAAAAGGCGACGGAGACTAAGACGGCCTCGAATTCTTCATCGTCTTCATCCACATCCGCCGCAGCGATGTACACGTTGGCGGCAGGCAAGAGAGGATCGATTTCAACAAACTGGATTTCCAAATCAGAGGTGATTGGAACGAACATGACGTCTTCGTTGACGCGGGACTCGATGCCCTCGGCGTCCAATGCGGAAGCGATATCTTCGAAAAAGCTCATGGTGGTGAAAATCCATCCTTCGGAAGCAGAGGTCTCCGCGGTGGGCAAGACGCCGCCCGCGGTCACTCTGGATTCTACCGCTAATCCCGCCTGTGTGGTTGGAAACCAAGGGAGCGCACGAGCTCTGGGCGCCCACTTCCCCACTCCACCATGTGGTAATCCTCCCACGCTTTGCGGCGACCGTCATTGGGGGCGTGCACGATATAGGCCTGTTCATCAAAAATCATGGTCGCGCGATCGCCGCCGTCATAGCGCGGCCACTGCGCCTTGGGGCTGCCGCCGTGGATGAACGCGGCCCAGTGATCTTGCATGGTGGAGGTCAATTCCTCCATCTCAGCGCGCGAGCCCCAGCCGGTTAGCAGGGAAGCGCGCGAGGATTGGGGATCGCCAAAGACATTGCCCAATTCCATCGAGTGCATGGCGCCTAGCCCCAGCCACTTTAAGACGGCAGAAGCGAAGTCGAAGCGGTACATCCAGGTATCGGCTACTTCAGAGTGGGCGCTGGCGATGCGGGTGGAGGGTGCCCAGAAGAGGGCATCGGCAAGCAGGTGCGCAAAGTCCTCCCGTCGGACCGCACCGCGATAGGCGGCGACGACCTCAGGGGCGTGGTGGGGATCGTAGGAGGCCAAGAGCCGGAGGGCGGCGCGCTCTCGGGCGCTTTGGCGCTGAAAGAGGAATTTGCCAAAGCTGGCTTCATCCGAATTCGTGCCAATCAACAACGGAATTTTGTGCTGATGGCCCTGCTCAAAGGCAGTGATGGGGTGCTCGGGCAAAAGTTCGCCGTCCACCGTGGACGCATAGCAGGAGTTTAAGTGCAGTAGCTCGCCGGCGCGCCACATCATGGATTGGCCGGAGCGCACCACATCCGCGCAGTCCTCCTGGCGCAGATCATCCACGCTCCCCCGGCGCGGCAAGCCCACCCGGCGCGCAAGTTCGCGGGCCCACAAGGTGGATTGAGCGCGGGAATGCACCAGCGCGATGGGTGGAGATTGGGCAATGGCGCGGTGGAAGAGCCCCTCGGCCGGCGGGCTGGTCATCAGCGCCAGCACCGCAGCACCACCCGCGGATTCGCCCATGAGGGTGACCGAGTCTGGGTCACCGCCAAAGGCAGCGATGTTATCTCGCACCCAATTAAGGGCCAGAATTTGATCCGCCACGGCGGGGTTAGCGCTGCACTCGCCGCCAAGGCTGCGCAGATCGAGATATCCCAGGGCGTTGAGGCGGAAGTTGATGGATACGTAGACCACGTTCATGCGGGTGGCGAGCTCAAACCCGCGCAACATAAGCATGTGGGACGAGCCCATGATGAAGCTGCCACCGTGCAGATACACCACGACGGGCAGCTTGTCCTCCGTGCGGGGGCGCACGATGTCGAGGTACAGGCAATCCTCGAAGCCGACGATGCGGTCGGTCCAGGAGTACGTGGGCTGCGGAGCGATTGGCCCGAATTGGTTGCAATCGCGCACGCCATCCCAGCGCGGTGCCGGGCGTGGGGCGCGGAAGCGGTTGTCGCCGGCCGTAGAGGCGCCGAAGGGAATGCCGCGCCACGTCCGCACCGGCCCGGCGCTAATGGGGCGATCTACTCGCAGGTCTTCCTCGATTACTCCGCGCACCCAGCCGGAGGTCGTGCGCACCGTGAGTTCATCCGCGTAGGCATTCTGTGCCCGCTCGTGGGCCTTACGGGCGCGCTCGTGTGCGCGCATGGCCCGCAAGCGCGCGGCAGCGGTGGACTCTTCGGAATAAAAGTCCCCAGTGTCACGTTGATCTTCCTGCGGGTAAGGCATACTCCCTACCTTAGGTAGATTGCACGCCGGCCGCGATCCGAATCGCACATGGCCGCCCCCTTCTTTCAAGGCCAGGGCTATGCTAGGTAAAAAATCAATTAATACTACTGCCCCAACAAATTAAGGATTGGTGTGGGAGAAGGCATGTCCATATTTAAAAAGTCCGCCCCAGATGACGCAGCTACTGACACATATGACATCGATCCGGAGCACAGCGGCCGATTTACCAAGGCGCTGCTGAACTCTTTGGACCGCGCCGTATCCGTGCAATCTGGTGTTATTTCCAAATACGTCAAGAGCCTCAAGAAGCACCACCCAGAAGCCACTGACCAAGAGTTGCAGGGCTTTATTAACAAGCACTTCATCAATATCACTTCCGGCACGGGCGCGGCCGCTGGTGCCTCCGCATCCGTGCCCGGCATCGGGCTATTTACGGGTGCTGCCACCATTGGTGCGGAATCCGTGGTCTTTCTTGAAGCCGCTGCGTGGTACATCCTGGCGTCCGCGTACCTGCGCGGCGACGATATCTCCTCGCCCGAGCGCCGCCGCGCCCTGGTGCTGGTGGTACTGACTGGCTCGAAGGGTTCCGCGGTGGTTGATACTTTCGTGGGGGACCTCGGCACGGTCACGGGGGCGCGTTCCGTAGCCTCCCTCTCCCGCTTTTCCGGTCCCACGCTATCTGGCATCAATGGCCGCCTGACCAAGGTATTTACCAAGCAAATCACCAAGCGCATGAAGTGGGCATGGGTGGGCAAGCTCATGCCTATGGGCATCGGCGCGGTCATTGGCACGAAGGCCAATCGCAAGCTGGCCAATCAGGTCATCGAACACGCCCGCCACCAGCTCTCCCCTCTTTCCCACACTGAGGCGGGTACCCAATGATCGTTTAGAGCGAATTCAGTACCCCTGACATAGTGAAGGTTAGGGATTGGCCCGTATCATATAGGCAGACACTTTGGCGGGTGATAAATGCGCTCGTACAAAGTCCGGACTAAAGTCGAATAAACGACCATTTTAAAGCAGAGAAATGAGGCGAAAACCTGCCGTGAGCACATCGAGCATCTTCGGCCCGAATGCGTGGCTGATAGACGAGCAGTTCCAGCAGTACTCCAAGGATCCTAGCTCCGTAGACAAGGAGTGGCGCGACTATTTCGAAGCAAACGGCGCGCCCAAGGCGCAGCCAGAAGCTGAGGCTCCATCTAAAGCATCTAAGCCACAGCCACAGAAGGCAAAGGCAGAGTCCACGTCCTCGGCCAAGAAGACCGAAGGCACTACCACCGCCCGCAAGCAAGAGGCCCGCGATACCAACGTGAAAGAGTCTGTATCTAAGGCCAAGGAAAAGTCCGCGAAGGCGAAGCATTCTGCGGGCAAGAATGCGCAGTCTCCGCTGAATGACCTAGAAGATTATAAGGGCGGCGACGAGCGCCAGCTCAAGGGCATGTTTAAGGCGATTGCTAAGAACATGGAAGAATCCCTCGAGATTCCTACCGCTACCACCGTGCGCGATATGCCGGTCAAGCTCATGTGGGAAAACCGCTCCATGATCAATGACCACCTGAAGCGCACCCGCGGTGGCAAGATCTCCTTTACCCACATTATCGGCTACGCCATGGTCAAGGCCGTGCAGCTGCACCCTGGCATGAACGTGCGCTACGAGGAAAAGGACGGCAAGCCCTTCGTCGTCCAACCTGAGCACATCAACCTGGGCCTGGCCATCGACCTCCCGCAGAAGGATGGCTCCCGCGCCCTCGTGGTCGCCGCCATCAAGGAGTGCGAGACCAAGTCTTTCGCCGAGTTCATTGAGGCTTACGAGGACATCGTTACCCGTTCCCGTAAGAACAAGCTCACCATGGATGACTTCTCTGGGGTCACCATTAACCTGACCAACCCAGGCGGCATCGGCACCCGCCACTCCATTGCTCGCCTGACCAAGGGGGCAGGCTCCATTATCGGCGTTGGTTCCATGGATTACCCGGCAGAATTCGCCGGCGCTTCCGCTGACCGCTTGGCTGACTTGGGCGTCGGCCGCCTGGTCACCTTGACCTCCACCTATGACCACCGCGTTATCCAGGGTGCAGAGTCCGGCGAGTTCCTGCGCACCATCGGCAAGCTCATTGTTGATGACGCCTTCTGGGACGAGCTCTTCGAGTCCATGGGCGTTCCTTATGAGCCCTTCCGCTGGGCACAGGACATCCCCAACTCTGGCGTGGACAAGAACACCCGCGTCATGCAGCTCATCGAGTCCTACCGCTCCCGCGGGCACTTGCTTGCCGATGTCAACCCGCTCGGCTGGTCCCAGCCCGGCCTGCCTAGCCCGGATCACCGCGACCTCGACATCGCTACGCACGGCCTGACCATCTGGGACTTGGACCGCGTCTTCAACGTCGGCGGCTTCGGTGGCAAGGAACAGATGACCTTGCGCGAGGTGCTTTCCCGCCTGCGCGCTGCTTATACCCTGAAGGTCGGCTCCGAATACACCCACATCCTGGACCGCGACGAGCGCAGCTGGATGCAGGACCGCCTCGAGGCCGGCATGCCAAAGCCGACCAATGCCGAGCAGAAGTACATCCTGCAGAAGGTCAACGCCGCCGAGGCATTCGAGAACTTCCTGCAGACCAAGTACGTGGGCCAGAAGCGCTTCTCCCTCGAGGGCTCTGAAACCCTTATCCCGCTTTTGGATTCCATCATCGATACCGCTGCGGGCCAGGGCCTCGACGAGGTTGTCATGGGCATGCCGCACCGCGGCCGTCTGAATGTGCTGTTCAATATCGTGGGCAAGCCGCTGGCAGATATCTTCGGCGAGTTCGACGGCAACTACAAGGGCGGCCAGCTCGGCGGCTCTGGTGACGTGAAGTACCACTTGGGCTCCGAGGGCGAGCACCTGCAGATGTTCGGCGATGGTGAAATCAAGGTCACCCTTGCAGCCAACCCGTCCCACCTCGAGGCTGTGGACCCAGTCATGGAGGGCATCGCCCGCGCCAAGCAAGACATCTTGGACAAGGGCAAGGACGGCTACTCCGTCGTTCCCGTCATGCTCCACGGCGATGCATCCTTCACCGGCCTCGGCGTCGTACAGGAGACCATCAACCTGTCCCAGCTGCGCGGCTTTACCAACGGCGGTACCATCCACATCGTGGTCAACAACCAGGTGGGCTTTACCACCACCCCGGATTCCGGCCGTTCCACCCACTACGTCACCGACTTGGCCAAGGGCTTTGACTGCCCGGTCTTCCACGTCAACGGTGATGACCCAGAGGCCGTTGTCTGGGTTGGCCAGATGGCCGCAGAATACCGCCGCCAGTTTGGCAAGGACGTCTTCATTGACCTCGTGGTCTACCGTCTGCGCGGCCACAACGAGGCCGATGACCCATCCATGACCCAGCCGCAGCTGTACTCGGTCATTGAGAACCACGAGCCTGTGCGCGAGCACTACACCAACGAGCTCATCGGCCGTGGCGACCTGTCTGCCGAGGACGCCGAGGCAGCGGCACGCGACTTCCACGACCAGATGGAGTCAGTATTCACCGAGCACAAGGAAGCCGAAAAGGCCGGCCCCAAGGAACAGACCGGTATTACCTCCTCGCAGGATCTCACCCGCGGCCTGGATACCTCCATCACCGCTGAAGAGATGGTCGAGCTTGGCGATGCCTACGGCAACCCACCCGAGGACTTCGAGTACCACAAGCGCGTGGCCAAGGTGGCCAAGGACCGTGCGAAGTCTGTTCGCGAAGGCGGCATCGACTGGGGCTGGGGCGAGCTGCTCGCCTTCGGTTCCTTGGCTAACCAGGGCAAGGTCGTGCGCCTGGCCGGTGAGGATTCCCGCCGCGGTACCTTCACCCAGCGCCACGCCGTGACCTTCGATCACCGCAATAGCAACGAGTACAACCCGCTCAACTCCCTGGCTGTGTCCAAGGACAACGGCGGTAAGTTCATGGTCTACAACTCCGCGCTTACCGAGTTCGCCGGCATGGGCTTCGAATACGGCTACACCGTGGGTAACCCCGACGCCCTCGTGGCGTGGGAGGCTCAGTTCGGTGACTTCGCCAACGGTGCCCAGACCATCATCGATGAGTACCTCTCTTCCGGTGAGGCCAAGTGGGGCCAGCTGTCAAGCCTGGTTCTCCTCCTGCCGCACGGCTACGAAGGCCAGGGCCCGGACCACTCCTCCGCCCGCATCGAGCGCTATCTGCAGCTGTGTGCGGAAGGTTCCATGACCGTGGCTCAGCCGTCCACCCCGGCTAACCACTTCCACTTGCTGCGCCGCCAGGCTTTGGGTGAAATGAAGCGCCCGCTGGTCGTCTTCACCCCGAAGTCCATGCTGCGCAACAAGGCCGCTACCTCCTCCGTTGAGGAGTTCACCGAGGTCAAGAAGTTCCGCTCTGTTATCAATGACCCCCACTTCGTGGACGTCAATAACAAGAAGGTCGGCGATACGGACAAGGTTAAGACCATCATGCTGGTCTCCGGCAAGCTCTACTGGGACTTGGAGAAGAAGCGCGAGGCTGACGGCCGCGATGACATCGCCATCGTCCGCGTGGAAATGCTCCACCCGATTCCGTTCAACCGCCTGAGCGAGGCATTCGAGATGTACCCGAACGCCACCCAGGTCCGGTTCGTACAGGACGAGCCCGCCAACCAAGGCCCATGGCCGTTCTACAACGAGCACCTGCGCAACCTCATTCCGGATATGCCGGAAATGGTCCGCGTTTCCCGCCGCGCCCAGTCCTCTACGGCTACGGGTAACGCCAAGGTGCACCAGATTGAGCAGAAGAACTTGCTTGAAGAGGCCTTCGACGTTTAATCGCTTTTAATCGCCGAAGCCGCACCTAGCGCAGTACAGCGCTGAATGCCCCAGTGAGGTTATTTCCTCACTGGGGCATTTTCATGCTTAATGCTATTTCATGGACGCTGTTGCCTTCGCCTCGCTAGGTTCGCTTCCAGCCAGCCGCCTACCCGCCCTTCGCGCTCACCGGCGAGGTGGAGGGGCATCGGCAAGCACCGCCCGTGAGCGTCAAGGGGCGCGGTGCAGCTATCGCAGAAATGGTGCGACGATTAGATTCACCAGTTCGCCTACCCCACCCTTCGCGATCACGAAGAGGCCGAACGCACGCTAAAGCGCGCCTGCCGGTGAGCGCGAAGGGCGGGTGGTGGGTAGAACGAACCGCACCGATACCTTAGGAACTGCTCAGATCCGAGCCGCCGGAGGAGCCGGAATCGCTTTCTTCATTGACAATGTCCATTCCGGAAGCTTCCATCCATTCGTGGACGACCTTCTTCAGCTCTTCGCCATCCTCTATCGCCTCCACCATGTCAGAGATATCTTTTTGTGTGATGAATTTGGTGACCGCGGCGACGGATTTTTCCTCTTCGCGGTCAAAGAGGCTATCGCTATAGATGACCACGAAGTTTTCTGGCAGCTCTGGTTGCGCATCCTCACAACCGTGAGCGCCGGAGGGCTCGACGGTGGCAAGTTGAGTGGGCAAGGTAGACATGAGTGCAATGTGGGTGCGGGCTAGGAAGTCCTCCCCGCCCGGCTCACTGTCTTCTTCTGCCTTTTTATATTCCGCCGAGATATCGCGCGCCTCACCGGGATTAAAGTGGCTTAAAAAGCTGCCAGTGCACCCAACGTAAAAATTGCCTTCCGGGTTTAGGGAACTGCCCTTGCCTCCATGTGTTTTGAAGGTTTCTTCTTTCTTCAGCTCGGCTATGCGTCCTTCCTCCAAGAGCGACTGCCGGAATACCTCGCCTAAGATGAGCTGATCTGTTTCTGCAGGGTCAACGACGATCTGCACCTGTTCCGGTTCGGATTGTGCCGCAGCGGGGCTGGTCTCGACCTTGTCGGAGCAGCCAGCAAGCAGCGCAGCGCCTACCACCGCGGTAACAGTAGCGCGGGCATATCGACGGGCGGGGCTGCGCTTCACTGAGGGTGCTCCTTCTAATTTTTCTAGTTCACCGATACAAACGGATGGATTTAAACGTCCCACAGAGTCTACCGTGCAGGCGTGTTTACCTGAGGTAGCGCCGTGACTAAGATGGCAAGAGTTATGTCTAGCTCTATTACCGAATCAGCCGTACGCGAGGCTCTTTCCCACGTACAGGATCCAGAAATCGGCCGCCCCATCACCGAACTCAATATGGTGAAATCGGTCGATATCGAAGGAAACGACGTCACCGTTGGCATTTATCTGACCATCGCGGGCTGCCCCATGAAGTCCACCATCGAGACCAATACCCGTGCCGCGGTCGAGGATATCGACGGCGTTGGCAAGGTCACCGTGACCATGGACGCGATGAGCGATGAGCAACGCCGCGAGCTGAAGCAAAAGCTACGCGGCGGCAAGGCCGAACCCGAGATTCCCTTTGCGAAGCCCGATTCGACGACCCGCGTATTTGCGGTGGCGTCGGGTAAGGGTGGCGTCGGCAAGTCCTCGATGACCGTCAACCTTGCCGCAGCGCTGGTGGATAAGGGCCTGAAGGTCGGCATTGTCGATGCCGATATTTACGGCCACTCCGTGCCCAGCCTGCTCGGCTCAACCGACGGCCCCACCGTGCTTGATGATGAAATGCTGCTGCCCCCCATCTCCCACGGCATTAAGCACATCTCGATTGGGCAGTTCGTGGAGGGTAACGCGCCCGTCGTCTGGCGCGGGCCCATGCTCCACCGCGCGCTGCAGCAGTTCTTGGCGGACGTATTCTGGGGCGACCTCGATGTCCTCCTCCTCGACCTGCCTCCGGGTACCGGCGATGTAGCGCTGTCCGTTGCGCAGCTCATCCCGAATGCGGAGCTGCTCATCGTCACCACGCCGCAGGCCGCTGCAGCAGAGGTAGCCGAGCGCGCCGGTTCCATCTCCCAACAAACGCGCCAGCGCGTGGCCGGCGTGATTGAGAACATGAGCGCCATGGTCATGCCGGATGGCTCCACCATGGATGTCTTTGGTGAAGGCGGCGGCCAGATCGTCGCAGACCGCCTCGGCGTCATCCTGGGCCACGAGGTGCCGCTGCTGGCGTCCGTACCGCTGGATCCGTCACTGCGCTCGAATAGCGACGCCGGCACACCCATCGTGCTCGAAGCACCCGACTCCCCTGCCGCAAAGGAAATCAGGGCAGTTGCTGATAAGCTCGCCATCCGGTCCGATTCCCTCGTGGGCAAGAGCCTCAACTTGGGCGTGAACTAAGAGCGCGTTGTATTAGGTAACGTCGCTCCACTCAGAGCCGCCGCCGGTGGAATCTTCCCCACCGCGCTGCGGCTTTTGTTGTTGCTGGGGCGGCTGCTGGGTGGTTTCGGTGGTATCGCCATATACCTCGGCATAGTTAAAGGTGGGCCGGGCGGGGCCATTGTTGTCCTGCGCGCGCTGTTCGGGTTCTTTCGGCGCGGTGCCGGATTTAATGTCTTCGGCCATCTTCTGGGGATTGAAGTCGTCCCAGGCGGAATCGTCGCCATCGAAAAGCGCCTTGGTAATAGCACCCTTCGGTCCTAACCGCGTCCACTGTGCAGCTTGGTTGAGCGGGCCACGGATATCGTCGAATTCCGCGGAGATGGACCCCATCTCGCCGTTGAGCTCGGCCTTCGCATTATTGATGGCCTTGCGGGCGGCGTAGATGGCCGCGCGCACGTCCTTGATGACTTCCGGCATGCGCTCCGGGCCGATGATGACGATGCCGAGGAGGACAATGACAATAATCTCGGGCCAGCCAATGGAAGAAAACACGGTTAAATCCTCGCCCTCCGTTTAGTTCTGTCCGCGCTGATTGTGTTTAATCGCGCGTACCACCGTCTCGACTTTATCCAGGAAATCCTGCTCCGGCCGGTGCGCCGGGGTCGACGCATCGGGGCCCGGGGCCACGCCTTCCGTAGCCATTCCCGCCAGCTTGGCCAATAAGGACTGCGGGGCCTTCACCGCGGAATCATCGCTGCAGTGACGCACCCACTCAGAGGCATGGCGCTGGTGGTGCACGTCGGCGCGGCATTCCGCGCAGTGGACCAGGTGGATGCGCACGCGGTGCATGGCTTTGGGCTCCATCTCCCCGTCCACGAAGGCAACGACGGCCTCTGGGCCGAGGTGGCCGATGGAATCGCTGCGCCGCGCCCGCGCCTTTGCCTTATCCCGGGCCTTCGCCTGCGCGGGGGTAAAGTCACCCCGCACGCTGAGCCTGGAGAGGGTGCGGCGTCCGCGCAGTGAGTCCATCGACACCCCTCCTCACGTTCATGCCACAGCCGGATTACTCACACTTAATCCCCCCCCTGCCACGCGGCAGGGGAGCTAACGATTCGATTCTAGCGCGTGCGCAACAAGATGCGCGCTTCCGCATTGGTCTGTGCCTCTTTTTCCAGCGCCGCACGCAGTTGGGAGCGGCCGCGGTGGATGCGTGAGCGCACCGTGCCCATCTTCACGCCGAGGGTTTCGGCGATTTCGTCATAGCTCATGCCTTCGATATCACACAGAACCACGGCGACACGGAAATCCGGCGCCAGGCTATCCAGCGCGGACTGCAGCACGGGATCCAGGTTGGCCACGGTATAGGCCTGCTCCGGGGTCATATCCGTACCCGGAACGCGCTCATAATCCTCAGGTAGGGACTCCATGCGGATCTTGGAGCGGTGGCGCACCATATCCAAAAAGAGGTTCGTGGTGATGCGGTGCAGCCAGCCGCCAAAGGTACCCGGTTGGTACTTATCCAAAGAGCGGAAGACACGCATAAAGGTCTCTTGGGTGAGATCCTCGGCATCCTGCTGGTCACCGGACAAGCGGTAAGCCAAGCGGTACACGCCATCGGCGTGCTCTGCCACCAATTCGGCCCACGAAGGCATGGTGGCTTCCCCAGCATCGAACGCCGCGGTACCGGTCAACTCCACGTTCGGATCGGTGGAGGCAACGGACTCGGCATCGCGCTTCGTTTCTGTCATGGGTGTCATTTTTCTATACTCGGCGCGGAAACTCCAGCTGCTGCGCTGATAATATCCTGTGAGTCCGTCACATACTTCCCACAGACCACAATTTCGCTGGCTAGGCGCGTTTTTGCCACCCTTTCGCGCAACTTTACCTATTGTCTTAATCGTGACTACTACCGCATATGACGCACTGCGCTCCTATATCGATTCCACCAGTGAGCCTTCGGCGGCTCTCCGCGGCGCCCGCGACCACGCCGAGGAATACGGCCTGCCCGTCCCGGATGAATCCACCGGCCAGCTTCTCACGACGCTGACGGCGACGTCTTCCGGTGTGGTAGACCGCCCCCAGGCCGTGGCGATTACCCCCGCCGCCTCCGTCGTGGGCCTCTACCTGTTCGCGGGCATGCCGGATAACGGCATCCTCACGTGCATCGACCCTGAGGCCGAGCATCAGCGCAGCGCCAAGGCCGCCTTCCGCGAGGCCGGCTACGCCCCCACCCGCGGTCGCTTCCTTCCCTCGCGCCCCCTCGACGTGCTCGGACGCCTGGCTACCGAGGCCTACCAGATCATTTACGCGGACGTCGCTGCCCTCGACCTCCCTGCCCTCATCAAGGCGGCCTGGCCCCTGCTGCACCAGCACGGCACGCTGGTGCTTGCCAATGCGCTTCTCGATGGCACCGTTGCCGACACCTCCCGCACCGACCGCGATACCGCCGCCGCGCGCGAAGCCGATGAATACCTCCGCGAGCTCGAAGGCGCCACCGTGACCCGGCTCCCACTGGGATCGGGGCTGACATTGGTGACGAAGCTTTAAGGGAGCATCGGCAAGCAAGGGCCCCTGCACGCGCTAAAAGATATCCGTATTCTGGGTGTACATGACAGCCGGACACTGGCCCATAAAGTTCGCGAAAGCACCGCGTGGCAGGTCAACGAGTTTCCTCCCCGGCGTAGCTGCCACCCCAACCCAAGCTTGTAACCCGCACCTGATTTAAGAGAGGAATGCCGTGACGACTCACCGCCCCGAACTCCACTTCATCCCCGATGCCGGCATCCTAGACGCGCCCGCCGGCGTCCTTCGTGATGGCGATACATGGCACATGTTCTACCAGTACCGCCCCACTCCCGATGCCCCGGCCCGCTGGGGACACACGTACTCGGAGGAAGTACCGTTTAACTGGCTGGACTGCGATGACGTCCTCGCGCCCGTCGGCGGCGAGCTCGCCCTCCGCGCGGGTTCCGTGGCCCAAGGTGAGGACGCCATCAACCTCTATTTCACCTCTGTGACCGCGACCGGCACCTCCATTCGCCTCGCGCGCTATTCCGGCATCGACGATGTCTGCGAGGTCTCCGATGACTCCTCAGCCCTCGACCCCAACGTCGTGCGCTTTGGCGAGGTGGCCGGCAATACCACCGACCACACCCGTTTCCGCTCGCCTTCCGTCGTGCCCGATTGGGCCACCGATGACCGCGAAGACGGCCACATGGGTTGGCTCATGCTGGCGCTATCCGGCCGCACCGAAACCCCGCAGCCGGTCATTCTAGAAAGCCACGACGGCATCTCATGGTCCCTGCGCGGCAGCCTCACCTTCGAGGGTGACCCAGGCTTCCTCGACGGCGAGGTGCCCGCCGATTCCCCCATTCCCCCAGTGGTTTCCCCGCGCATCGTGCGCCTGCGCGATGAAATCGACGAGGAAATCTACGACGTGCTTTTCGTCACCCTCGAGCGCGACGGCCGCGATGTCTCCGGCTACCTCGTGGGCCAGCTGGAAGATACCACCTTCACGGTGGTCTCCGGTTTCCGCCGCGTGGACTTCGGCCACGATTTCTCCCGCCCGCGCAATACCAACGCCACCGCAGGCACGATTCCTGAAGAAAGCCGCTACGAGCGCGCCGTCATCCTCGGCCTGCTCAACGGCAACGGCCGCGGCGATGACGCCACCCAGCACGCCTCTTGGGATGCCGAGGGCTGGTCGAATGCCCTCTCCCTGCCGCGCCAGGTCACGCTCGAGGGCGGCGTCTTGTACCAGGCACCGGCCACCGGCCTGCCCGAGGCGGTCAAGCTTTCGGATTACGCGCGCTCCTGGACCGGCGTCATGGAGGTTCCCACCGGCTCCAGCGTCACCATCACCCTTCGCGATGGCAACGGCAACCCCGCCGCCACCATCTGCCACTCCGGCGAGGAAATCAGCCTCGATCGTTCCATGAACAAGGCCTTCGATCACTTCTTCGCCGATTCCGCTCCCGCCACCGCCACGCTTGCCGATGGCGACTCCGACACCCTCACCATCATCCAAGACGGCTCCACGGTGGAGGTCTTCGTCGACGGCGGCCTCATCGCCATGGCCTCCCGCGTCTATTTCGACGGCGGCTGCTCCGGCATGGATGTCGAGACCACCGGCGACGCAGTCATCGAACAAGACTGGCAGCGCTCCGGTTCCAAGCTCTAATACTGCTACCCTCCCCCTGCCGCCACGCGCCTTTTGGCCAGCCTCTCGCCACCCGCCTTTCGGCGCCCGCCCTTCGCGCTCACCGGCGAGGCGTCGCGACATCGGCAAGCAGCTCCCCGTGAGCACCAAAGGAGGCAACGGTGGCTGGCTGACTCCACACCCACCCTTCGCGCTCACCGGCGAGCGACTCCGGCCATCAGAATGTGCTTGCCGTGAGCGCGAAGGGCGAGTATTCCTTCCATCTGTCCCTAGGACCGACCGCACGAGTCAAATGATGCCGTCCTTAGCCGCATTCTGCACCCTCGTTTTCCGTCAGCCACCGCCCTGCCGATGCCACCAGCTCTTCGCGCTCACGGGCAAGGTGGAGGGGTATCGGCAAGCTGTTCCCTGTGAGCGCCAAGGGAGGGTACGGTGACTGGCCTATTCCACACCCGCCCTTTGCGCTCACCGGAAACACAAATGAACCGCCCCGGGCGCTGCTGGTGAGCGCGAAGGGCGGTATGTATGCCGAAGGCGAGGTGAACCTGCGTTTATTAAACCGCGCGGAGGCGGTCTAGGCGAGCGCGGGCGGTGACCGTCAGCGTGGGAGGAAGGGCGGCCATTCGCTCGGCGAGCTCATCGGCGCTGATGTGGCGGGCGGACGGGCTCATTCCTACCTGTGCGGCGATGGCCGCTTTATCCAGGTGAATGGGGAAGGAAATATCGACCGGGTCGGCCGCTTGCTCGAGGTGGCCTTCTGCCTGCTCATACATGCGCTCGACCTTGCCCTCTTCCACGCCGAGGATGCCGAGGGGTTCGCGCAGCTCATCGAGGTGCCCCGCGCCCGGGGTCAGAACGATGACCTGGCCGCCGGGGGCGAGGACGCGCTGGAATTCGGATGGGTTGCGCGGGGCGAAGACCACGGAAATCGCGTCGATGGATTCATCGCGGATGGGAAGTTGCTGCCAGACATCGGCAACCACGGCGCCCACGCGCGGGTGGCACTTGGCCAAGTGCTTGGCTGCGTGCGGGGAAATATCGAGGCCGACGCCGCGCGCGCCGTCGATGGAGTCAAGCGTGTGGGCCAGATAGTAGCCGGTCCCGGCGCCGACCTCGAGGAGCGAAGCGGGCGTAGAGACAGACAGCGAGCTGGCATCGAGCGCGTCTTGCACCGCGCCGGTCACAGACTCGACGAAGGGCGCGAAGTGGCCCGTGGCCAGGTACGCCTCGCGGGCGTTGACCATGTCCATGTCATCGCCCTTGTGCTTCAGGCCAGCACCGGCCGCTAAGGTCACATACCCTTGCTTGGCCACATCAAAGGAATGGCCAGACTCCGAAACGAGGCGGGAAAAATCACCGGCGCCGGAAAGCGCCGTGCCGTCGTTTGGATCGGCCAGAATGTCGACGATATGAGAAAGCATGTATCCAGACTAGCTAGAAACCTCGGTCAACAAAGAACCGAGCTCCGCGGCCTCTTCTTTGTTCAGCTCAATAACGATGCGCCCGCCGCCGTCAGAAGGGATGCGCATGACGATCTTGCGGGATTCCACCACCGCTTCCATTTCGCCGCCAGTGGTACGTGGCTTCATTGCTGCCATAGTAGGGCTCCTTAACTATCTTCGTTTCTATCCAGCTTAGTCCCTTTTTGCCCGCTTTTCCGCGCAGCCGCTAATTCTTGCTCAAGTTGCGCGAGCAGATCATCGACCTGATCCTGGCGGTACCCGCGCGGGACGACCTCGAATTGCACGTCCTCAAAACGGCCCTGAGCTGCGGCGGCGCGGTTATTTTCCAGCACCTTCTGCGGCTCATCGGGCGGGTCCATCACGGTCCCGGGCCCAAATATCGAGCCCCACAGCCACGTTCCGATCACGATGAACGCAATGAGCACCACGATGAGCACAATCCAGGACAGCATGGCTTAAATCCTACCTAGCAGCGGCGGGCGCTGAGCAATTGGCGCTCCCACCCCGGCGCGCGAGAGCAGCGTGCGCGCCACGATATCCGCCATCGGTGCCAGCTCATGAAGCGGCCGGTTGCGGTGGACTCGAGTACCTAGGTCTACTTCTGTCAGCCCGCCGCGCTTGCCGATGTCCACCAGCAGCCCCGCTTCCACCCCATAACCTTCCACAAAAGGCACCTCTAGCGCGGCTGTGCGGCGGATCGCGTACTCGCCGCCCAGGGGCTGGTCGATGTGGGCTAGCTCTGGGAAGAACTGCCGGATGAGTGGCTTTGCGGTGAGTTCGGTCACGCGCCCGCCGCCGGTGGGTTGGCCGTTGAGGCTGCGGCGATAGCGGGCCTTGACCATGTTTACGCGGGGATCCTCAAAGGGCGCCGCGAGTGCTGTGACCATGCCGGGCGCAGCGGATTCTAGGTCGGCGTCGATAAAGACAACGATGTCCCCGCGCGCGGCGGCGACCCCGCGCCAGAGGGATTCGCCCTTGCCGGGACGCGGCGGTTCGGGCAGGATATCGCGCCAGTTGCGCACATCGGCGCCGGCTGCGCGCGCGACTGCGGCGGTGTCGTCGGTGGAGTCGGCGTCGATGACGAGCACTTCGAGGGGGTCACCGGCAAGGCAGGCGCGGATAACGCCGGCCACGGTGGATTCCTCGTTGAGCGCAGGGATGATGACGGAAACGCTCATGCGAGCCCGCGGGTGGTGTCAAGGGGCGCGGCCGTGCCCTGGATGGCGGCAGTCATGCGGATGACGTCGACAGTCTCAGCAACCTCGTGGACGCGGAAGGCGGCCACCCCGTGCGCTGCGGCCCAGGCTGTGGCGGCGAGCGTTCCGGCAACGCGGTCTCCTACCCCGCGCGCGAGGGTCTCACCCACGAAGTCCTTATTGGATAGCGCCATAAGCACGGGCCAGCCGGTGTCGACGATCTCGTCGATGCGCCGCAAGAGTTCAAGGCCGTGATAGGTGTTTTTGCCAAAGTCGTGCGTGGGATCGATGAAGGTGAGCTCTTCCGGGCAGCCAAGCCCCGCGGCTTTTTCCGCCAAGGCGGTGGTCTCAGCAATGACGTCAGCGACGACATCATCAAAGTGCACGCGGTGCGGGCGGGTGCGCGGGGTAATCCCGCCGGTATGCGAGCACACGTAGCCCACACGGTAGTGGCCGGCGACCTCGATAAGCTGCGGATCCCACCCGGCCCAGGTGTCATTGACCAGCCCCGCCCCGGCGGCGATGGCGGCCTCGGCGACCTCGCTGCGCCAAGTGTCGACGGAAATAAGTACCTCCGGGTGGCGCTCGTGCACGCGGGCGATGGTGGGCACGACGCGGTCGATTTCCTCCGCGCTATCCACCTCCTCGCCCGGTCCGGCCTTGACCCCGCCGATATCGATGATGGAGGCTCCCGCCGCAATGGCCTCATCGCAGCGCTTGAGGGCGGGGTCCATGTCAAAGGTGGCCCCCTTGTCATAAAAGGAATCCGGGGTGCGATTGACTATCGCCATCACGCGCGCGAGGCTCAACGCGGCTCCCTAATGCGCTTATCGCTCATGACCTTGTGACGCTCGATGATATGGGCGACGGCCTCATCGGGGTCATCGGTAAGCAGGAAAAGCTCTTGGTCATCTTCGTTGATGTACCCGCCGGCGGCGAGGGTATTTTTCATCCACTCCAGCAGGCCAGACCAATAATCGGTGCCCATGAGCACGATGGGATAGTTGGTGACCTTACCGGTCTGAACCATGCAGAGAACCTCGAAGAACTCATCCATGGTGCCCATGCCGCCGGGCAGGCAGACGAAGGCCTGCGAGTACTTCAAGAACATGGTCTTGCGGGCAAAGAAGTAGCGGAAGTTCAGGCCCAAGTCCACGTACTCGTTGAGGCCCTGCTCGTGCGGCAATTCGATGCCGAGTCCCACCGAGAGGCCATCGCCCTCGTGCGCGCCCTTATTCGCCGCCTCCATGATGCCGGGGCCGCCGCCGGTGATGACGGCGTAGGCGCACTCGGCGAGCTTGCGGCCGAGTTCTTCGGCCATCTGATAGCTCGCATCCTCAGGCTTGGTGCGCGCGGAGCCAAAGACCGTCACTGCCTTGGGCAGCTTGGCCAGCGCATCGAAGCCGGCGACGAATTCGCCTTGGATGCGCAGCACGCGCCACGGATCGGCGTGCTGCCACTCGTGGTCCGCGCCGGATTCCAGCAGGCGTTGGTCAAAGGTGGAGCCTTGTTCTCCCTCGCTGCGCAGCAAGAGCGGGCCGCGCAGGGTACGCATGTGGTCAGGGGTCATTTTTATCCCTTCAAGTAATTAAGCAGTGCGGTAGAAACTTCGGTGATTTGGGCCGTGGGCACCTGCTCGTCCTTCTTATGCGCAAAGCCCGGATCGCCGGCGCCGAAATTCACGGCGGGAATGCCCATCTCAGCAAAGCGCGAGACATCGGTCCAGCCGAACTTGGCGCGGACGTTGCCGCCGACGGCATCGACAAGCGCGCGTGCCGCAGGCTGCCCCAGGCCAGGCAGGGCGGCACCGGCGATGTCATCGATCTCTATGGTGACGTCCTCATGCTTGCCGATGACCCCCTTCATGCACTCCAACGCCTCCTCCGTACTGCGGTCCGGGGCGAAGCGGAAGTTGACGAACATCCATGCCTCGTCCGGCAAGGTATTGGTGGCCACGCCGGCCTCCAGGTGGACGATGTTCAGGCCCTCGCGGTAGGTGCAGCCATCGATGGTGACCTCGCGCGGCTCGTAGTCCGCAATGCGGGTCATGACGGGGGCGAGCTTGTGCGCGGCGTTGGAGCCGAGCCACGCGCGGGCCGAGTGCGCGCGGGTGCCATGCGCCGTCACGCGCAGACGAATCGTGCCTTGGCAACCGGCCTCGACCATGGCGCCGGAGGGCTCACCGAGGAGCGCAAAATCGCCCTGCAACCACTCGGGGTGATCCTTTTGCAAGTGGCCCAGCCCATTAAATTCAGTGGATACCTCTTCGCCCTCATAAGCAATGACGGTCAAATCATGCTGGAGTTCTTCCGATTCATGCAGGTGAGCAAAGGCGTTGAGGTATACTGCCATGCCGGATTTCATGTCCACGGTGCCGCAGCCGAACATGATCTCGCCACCATCTTCGGCGGTGTCCATGCGATGCGGTACGTTATCTGCCAATGGAACGGTATCGATGTGGCCTGCAAGAATCACGCGGGAATCCATCCCGCGGTTCGTGCGCGCACACACGGTATTGCCAAAGCGGGCGACCTCCACGTCTAGACCACGCAGGGCTTCTTCCACCGCATCCGCGATGGCCTCCTCGTGGTGGGAGGGGCTTGGGATATCGACGAGCGCCTTGGTCACTTCAATGGGGTCGGCATATAGATCTAAAGTCACAAGCCGCCATGGTAGCGCCCCGCTGGGTCCGTTGCATTGTGTAATGTTCACTTCACTGTAAAAAATAACCTCTCACAAGGTGGTAATTATGGCCGAAGCCACACAATTGAAATCGCGACACCTCACCATGATGGGCCTTGGCTCCGCGGTGGGTGCCGGTCTCTTCTTGGGCGTCGGATTGGGAATCCAAATCTCCGGCACCTCGGTGCTCATTTCTTATGCCGTCGCCGGCGTCCTCATCGCGCTCATCATGTGGATGCTCGGGGAAATCGCTGCGGCCCGCCCTTCCCTGGGTTCTTTTTCCACCTACGCCGGCCAGGCCTTCGGCCACTGGGCGCGCTTTACGATGGGCTGGATCTACTGGTTCATGCTCATCATGGTCATGGGCGCGGAAATCACCGGTGCCGCAGCAATCATCGGCAATTGGTTCGACATTGCACCGTGGATTCCCGCGCTTATCGCGGTGGCCTTCTTCGCCATAGTGAATTTCGCCGCCGTGCGCGGTTTTGGTGAATTCGAGTTCTGGTTTGCCATCATCAAGGTCGCCGTCATCATCGCCTTCCTCGTTGTCGGCATCCTCATGGCACTCGGCATCCTGCCCGGCATGGATCTCTCCCGCGCTGGAACCAACTTCACCGATAACTTCCTACCCAATGGCATGCCCGGCTTCGCAGCGGGCCTGCTGGCCGTGGCCTTCGCCTTCGGTGGAATCGAGCTGGTGACCATCGCCGCCGCCGAGTCCGAGGATCCAGCCCGCAACGTGGCAACCGCGGTGCGCGCCATCATTGTGCGCATCATGATCTTCTACATCGGCTCCATCGTGGTCATCACCATGGCCTTGCCGTTTAGCCAGATCCAAGATGCCGACGCCGCCGCCAATTCACCGTTCACCTTGGTGCTCGAGGCCGCCAAGATTCCTTTCGCCGCCGGCTTCATGGAGGCCATCATCGCGCTGGCCCTCCTGTCCGCCTTCAACGCGCAGATCTACGCCACCTCTCGCCTGGTCTTCGACATGGCCAAGGACCACTGCGCGCCAAAGTTCTTCCTCAAGACCAACCACTCCGGCTCCCCCATCAACGCCGTCATCTTGTCCATGATCTTCGCCTTCGCCTCGGTGGGCCTCCAGTTCTGGAACCCGCCGGGACTGCTGGCCTTCCTCTTCAACGCCGTCGGCGGCTGCCTCTTGGTGGTGTGGACCTTCATCGTCGCCTCCTTCCTCAAGCTGCACCCGCAGTTGAAGGCGAACGGCGAGCTCACGGACATCCGCGTGCCCGGCTACCCCTGGCTACCGTGGGCGACCGCCACCGCGCTGGCCGCGCTGACCATCTTCATGCTCTTTGACCCCTCCGCCCGCAACCAAGTCATCGCCGTCATCATCCTCTTTGCCGCGCTCGTCGCCTTGTCCTTCGTGGTTCCCGCGGACAAGCGCGAACAAGTTCGGCAGTAATTGCTAAGCTAGCCACCATGACTTCTGCATCCGCACGTGGCCTGGCAACCATTACCCACGACGGCACCGTCTTGGACGTTTGGTTCCCAGCAGTTCATACCGATAAGCAAGTAGAGACCACCGGCACGACGCGTCTGGAGGAGACTCCGCAGCAGTTCTCCGCCCTCGTCGGCCCCGATGAAGAGCGCGGCGTGGCTCGCGTGGCGGTGGAAACCACCATCGCTGACCTCGACGAGGCACCTACCGATACCTACAACGCCTACCTGCGCCTCCATCTGCTCTCCCACCGTGAGGTAAAACCGCACGGCCTCAACATGGACGGCATCTTCCGCCACCTCAACAACGTGGTCTGGACCAACTACGGCCCCTGCGCCGTCTCCGATTTCCAGATGGTGCGCGGCCGCCTCGCCTCCCGCGGCCCCGTCGTGGTCTACTCCGTGGATAAGTTCCCCCGCATGGTGGACTACGTTGTTCCCTCCGGTGTGCGCATCGGTGATGCCGATCGCGTCCGCTTGGGCGCCCACCTGGCAGAGGGCACCACGGTCATGCACGAGGGCTTCGTCAACTTCAACGCCGGCACCCTGGGCGCTTCCATGGTGGAAGGCCGCATTTCCGCGGGCGTCGTCGTGGGCGATGGCTCCGATATCGGCGGCGGCGCCTCCATCATGGGCACCCTGTCCGGCGGCGGCAAGGAAGTTATTTCCATCGGCGAGCGCTGCCTGCTCGGCGCCAACTCGGGTATTGGCATTTCGCTTGGCGATGACGCCGTTGTCGAAGCCGGCCTCTACGTCACCGCCGGCACCAAGGTCGCCGTCTTTGGCAAGGTGGCTGAGGCCTTGGGCGTCGGCAATGGCGAGGCCGTCAAGGGCTCCCAGCTCTCCGGCGCCTCCGGCCTGCTGCTGCGCCGCAATTCCGTCTCCGGTGCCGTCGAGGCCGTGGAGTGGAATGCCGAGGCCGTCGCGCTGAACGAGGACCTCCACAAGAACTAACGCCACCCCAATTCCCGTGCCCTGAGGCCGAGAAATACCATGGAGAAGTGTCTGATAACTCTTCTACCCTTGGTTCTGGCCTGAAGGTCCGCCACCTGACCATGATGGGGCTTGGCTCCACCATTGGCGCCGGTCTCTTTCTCGGCACGGGCGTCGGCATTTCCGCCGCCGGCCCAGCGGTGATCATCGCCTACGCGATCGCCGGCTTCCTCGCCATCCTCGTGATGCAAATGCTCGGAGAGATGGGAACGGTCATTCCCGCCTCCGGCTCCTTTTCCGAATACGCCGAGCACGGCATCGGCCGCTGGGCGGGCTTTACCCAAGGGTGGATCTACTGGTGCGCCACCGTCGCCGTCCTCGGCGCCGAAATCACCGGCGCCGCGGGCTTCATCGGCTCGTGGTTCGACGTCCCGCCCTGGATCCCCGCCGCCATCTGCGTCGCCGTCTTCGGCCTCGTCAACTTGCTGCGCGTGCGCACCTTCGGCGAGTTCGAGTACTGGTTCGCGCTCATCAAGGTCGTCGTCATCATCGCCTTCCTCATCATCGGCGTCCTCCTCATCTTCGGCCTCCTGCCCGGCCACACCTTCGTGGGCACATCCGTCTTCCTTGCCGATGGCTTCATGCCCAACGGCCTCGGCGGCGTCGCCGCCGGCCTGCTCGCCGTAGCCTTCGCTTTCGGCGGCATCGAGGTCGTCGCCATCGCGTCCGCCGAATCCGAAGATCCCGAAAAATCCCTGGTCAACGCCGTGCGCTCCACCATCTTGCGGATCTCCGTGTTCTACCTGGGCTCCGTCCTGGTCATCACGTTCCTGCTTCCCTATTCCAGCCTGGACGCCGCCTCCACCGCCGCCGAATCGCCGTTCACCATGGTCCTCGACCGCGCCGGCATTCCCGGTGCCGCCGGCATCATGGAGGTCATCATCGTCCTCGCGCTGCTATCCGCTTTCAACGCGCAAATCTTCGCCTCCTCCCGCATGATGCACTCGCTCGCCTCCCGCGGCGAGGCCCCGCGCATCTTCGCCGCCACCAATACCGAGGGTGTGCCCACCACCGCCATCGCCCTATCCGTCACACTTTCCGTGCTCATGGTCGTCCTCAACTACGCCGATACCGGCTGGTTGCTCACCTTCATGCTCAACGCCGCCGGCGCCTCCCTGCTCATCGTGTGGGTCTTCATCGCCGTCAGCCAGCTGCGCCTACGCCGCCAACTCGAGGCCCTGCATCCACTCCCCATCCGCATGTGGGCCTTCCCCTACCTCACCTGGTTCGCCCTCGCCCTCTTCGCGGCCATCGCGGTGCTCATGCTTACCGATGCCACCGCCCGCACCCAACTCCTCTCCGCTGCCGCCATGTTCACGGTGCTCGCCATCGCGGGTGTGCTCAATTCCAAGGTTCGCGGCATCGACCCGACCTCCACGCTCCCGCTGACCTAGCGGCCGCTCCCCGCCTCCGGCCCACCATCACTGCCTCACACCCCGTTACCCCGCCCGCACGCCCTACCGCTGACACCCGTCCCTGCCCTCACGCCCCATTACCCCGCCCTTCGCGCTCACCAGCGCTGGGCGGGGCACTGCGTTTTCACCTCCCGGTGAGCGCGACGGGTGTGGGACCGCCCCTCGCGGTCACGGGGATGAGGAAATGGACATCGGAAAGCGTGGGCGTGAGCGCAAAGGGCGGGCTGGGACCACACTCGCCCTTCGCGCTCACCAGGGGACGCTCCAGCGCATCTAAGTGGCCCCCGGTGAGCGCGAAGGGGACGTCGAGGGAGGCATGGAGGGAGTTATCCACAGGGCGGCGACGAAAATGGACCGTGGGACCGTGAAATGGGACGGTTATCCACAGGCTGGCGAAAGCCGTATGGACGGGGAGGCGGCTGCTTCTTTAGGTTGAAGCCATGGGGGCATGGACGACTGCGCAGTTGCGCGAGCAGGGGCTGGGCAAGGACGCGATTCGCCGGCGGGTGCGCGCGGGCAAGCTGCACCGCGTTCACCGGGGAATTTATACCGACGAGTGGTCGCCGCTGGCGGTGGCGAAGGCGCTAGTGCATGGGCTGAGCCGCATTCATTTTACGGGGAAGACCGCGCAGGAGATTCACCTTGACCGGCCGCTGACCTTTCCGCTGGAAGCGGAGGGGCCGCGGACGCTGAGGGGCAAGAATTTCCGTGTCTCGCATTCCCGGCTCAAGGCAACGAGCCTGGTCAAGGGGCTGCCGGTAGTGCAGGTCCTGTGGGCCGCTCGGAAGATTGCTAGGGCCTGTAGCCCGCTGCTGGAGGAGTTTTATCGCGGAGAGAAGGGGCCCGGCCGGCTGGAGCGGGACCGCAAGCGAATGGGCCGGACACCGCGCGCGTTGAAGGAGACGATTCGGATTTCGGCCATCGGCGCGGATAGCCCGCCGGAGCGAAAAGTCAGCCGCGCGCTGCGCGCAGAAGGCATTTTCCCTGTTCACAACGCCCTGGTGTGTGGGTACCGGTTCGACCTATTGATGGGCAAGCTCATCGTGGAAATCGACGGCTGGACCTACCACAGCCACAGCGTCGCGTTTCAGGCCGACCGCTCCAAGCAGAACGCCGCAACCGCGCACGGGTACACGGTTTTGCGCTTTACTGCCGATGACGTCACGCACCACCTTGACCAAGTCATTCTCCTCATCAAAGCCACCCGTGACCTGCTCAAAGGCCGCAAGCCACAGCTGCCTATATCCGCCACCCAGCCATATTGGCGCTGGCATCTGTGCGTCTAACCCTTGCCATAATGTAAAGTTTGCTTTACATTAGGTCATGTAAACACGACACGAGAGGTGATGTTGTGGCCGGACAACCCAACATGGTCCGCAAGTGGCGGCGCTGGCGCGAATGGTCGCAAGGCGAACTAGCAGAGCGCGTCGGCGTCTCCCGGCAAACTATCGCAAATATCGAACGCGGCAACTACTCCCCGTCCGTGCACCTCGCATTGGACATCTGCCACGAACTAAACAAAACAGTCGAAGAAATCTTTGGAGCTGAACAACATGATTAACGCCATCGCCAACATATCCCTCAACCAGATGGAGCGCGCCTCCACCGACGAGTTCGAACGTGACATCCTCACCAAGGCCTCCGCCATCACCCTCACCCCAATCACCTTCCTCGAGCTCATCGTCGCCGCCATCCTCGCCTGGTCCCTCCCCGGCCGCCTCAGCCTCCTCGCCCCCTCGCCATCGTCCCTTCCCTCGCCGGCACGTCCCTCAGCGCCGCCTGGATGCGCAGGCACATCGCCACCCCCACCGTCCACTCCAACTGGACTTTGACCGCCCTCTACCTCATCCCGATGTTCCTCTGCTTCGCCGGCATCGCCTACCACGCCTTCACGCTTTCCGATGTCCCTGCCGCCCCCCCTACCTCATCTGCTCGACCGTAGGCGCCGTCACGGCCGTCCTCATCTCCCCCGCACTCCGACGGAAACAAAACCGCCGCGACCAGTCCCGCCTCGACGCCGAGCTCGAGGACTAATGCTCACTCCCACCGCTATCACGCACTCCACCACCCGCCCTTCGCGCTCACCGCGGACGGCGGGTGGTTTCCGTTTTCTACGCCCCGTGAGCGCGAAGGGGTGCTAGCGTCAGCGGCTCCCGGCCTCCCCACCCTTGCCGCTCACGGGGAGGAGATTTCGCCGACGGCAACCGTTGGCGGTGAGCGCGAAGGGCGAGGCCTCCCGTGCCGCTCACCGGGGGCGAGCGCTGCGCACGAAGTCCACCTCCCCGTGAGCGCGAAGGGAAGGGTGCCTCACACGCACCTGCTTGGCGATGCCCCTCCCTGCCCTTGCCGCTCACCGGCGGGCACAAAAAGACCCCAGCGCCCCACGCTGGTGAGCGCGAAGGGCGGCTGGGGCGGCTGGGGCTGTGCGGATGGCAGGGCCGTGGCCGGCGGCGAAGGGCGGGTAGTTAAACCGGCGCGACCTCGTCGACGACGACTGGCTTATTGGGCTTGGAGCGGAACGTCCAGAGCTTGTTGATGATGAAGTTGATAGGCATCGCCACGACGATGGAAATGGCCTGCGCCCAATAGGACTTGGTGCGCAATCCGGTGGAGTTATCAAAGACATCGGTGGGCAGGCCCACGGGCGAGTTGGGGTTCATTAGCAGCGTCAGGATGACCTGGCTGACGATAAACGCTCCGATTCCCGCCAAAAGGAACGGGAAGAAACCGCGAATCCAGGACACTTTGGACACGGTCCGAAAGGTCCACATGCGGTTGAGCTGGTAGTTCCAGGTATTGGCCACGAGGAAGGAGATGGTGGCAAAGACGTGGTACCAGCGGATGTGGAATGCAGAACCGAAGAGGTTCATGAAGGGGTCCTCGGCAAAGATATCCGCCGCACCAAAGAGTTTCTGCGCGAGAAAATACACGAAGAGGTTAACCGCGGTACCCGAGCCGCCGACAAGACCGAACTTAAGGAATTGCCCAAAATTGGACGCAAAGCGCGCAACGCTGAGGTCTGCCATGGGCCGCCTTTCTTGCCGGAGGTTAGTAATTACCTGATTGTAGTTCCTAAGCCCCGCGAACTGAAAAACTGACGCTCCGAATGTGATAAAGGATCTCTAAAAGATATAGTTTCGTGCAGCAAGGAAAGCGGGCGCGAGAAATCGTAGAGGCTGAGCGGACGCGGCGTGGGATAGGTGTCATCGCCGATGAGCGGGCGCCCAAGATGGTTCAGTAGCACCCGCAGCTGGTGCGTATGCCCCGTCCGCGGCCACATGGTCACCTCCCGCCCCGCAGCGCGCACATACGTCGAGGTCGGCGTGCCATTATCAGCCACGAGCACCTGCCTGCTGCCCCGCGGCTTGTGCATAGGCAGCCTGATTTCCTCATCGCAGAAAAGCGGCTGCTTGACGATGCCCCTATACCTCTTCACCGCCCTCCCCTCCAGGAAGATGCGCTGGTAGGGCGCGCGGGTCGCGGGATTGCGCGAGCAGATGACAAGGCCTGCGGTGAGGCGGTCAAGGCGGTGGAGCGGCACGATTTCGTCTTCGCCGAAGTCCACGCGCAGGCGAGTTTGCAGGGTTTCGCGCTGCAAACGGCCATTCGTGGTGGTGGGAAGAAAGTGCGGTTTATCGGCAACAATGATGTTTTCATCCGCGTGGACGACGGTGTAGACATAGGGGATCGGTTCCTCCGGCGGGACGAAGGGGTGATACCACGCGGGAATGGGCCGCGAAAGTACCGTGTCCGCGGGAAGGAGGGTTCCCTCCGGAAAGGGTGAGTCCCCGGCACGGGCGGCCCAGTACTCGCCTTCTAAAGGAACGCGATCGCGCAAGACCACCTTGCGGGGAGAAATCCCCTCCCGCGCAGGCGGGCGAAACGCGCGAGGCGAGTTAGGCACTGGCGAGGCGTTCGACAGCGGCGCGCACCCGCTCGTCGGTACCGTTTAAGCCGATGCGCACGTGTTGCGCACCCGAGGGGCCGTAAAAGTCGCCAGGTGCAGCGAGGATGCCCAAGGAAGCCAACCAGTCGATGGTCTCGCGGCAGCCTTCGCCGCGGGTGGCCCAGAGATACAGGCCGGCATCCGAGTGGTCGATGGTAAAGCCCGCTTTGATAAGCGCCTGCATCAATTCGGCGCGGCGCGCGGCGTAGCGCTGGCGCTGGAGGGCTTCGGTGGGGTCATCGTCAAGCGCGGCAACCATGGCCGCCTGAATCGGGCCTGGCACGATGAGGCCGGCGTGCTTGCGCAGCTCCAAGAGCTCCGCGATGAGGTCGTTATCGCCGGCGAAGAATCCGGCGCGGTAGGAGGCCATATTCGCGGACTTGGACAGCGAATGCATGGAGATAAGGCCGGTGTTATCGCCGTCGGTCACGCGCGGATCCAAGATGGATACCGGCGGGTTGTCATCGTTCCAGCCCAAGCCCATGTAGCACTCGTCGGAGGCGATGATGGCGCCCGTCGAGCGGGCCCAAGCCACGATGCAGCGCAGCTCCTCTACCCCAGCGACGCGGCCGGTAGGATTGGACGGGGAGTTGATAAATACCAGGGAGGCGTCCTGGAAGTCGTCGTCGGCTCGCAGCGGAGTGGCCCCAGCGAGGAGGGCGCCGACCTCGTAGGTGGGATAGGCCACCGAGGGGAAGGCGACGGTCTCGCCGCGCATGCCCAACAGGGTGGGCAGCCACGCGATGGCCTCCTTCGTGCCCACCACGGGCAGGACGCGGTCCACGTCCATGTGATAGCGGCGGCGGAGAGCGGAGGCGATGGCTTCGCGCAGCTCGGGCGTGCCCTGCGTTTGCGGATAACCGGGGGTCTCGGCGGCAGAGGACAGCGCCAGCTGCACGCCAGGGGCGACCGGATCTACGGGGTTGCCTACCGAAAGGTCAACGATTCCATCTGGATGCGCCTGGGCCTTCTTCTTGGCGCCAGCCAGCGAGTCCCAGGGGAAATCTGGAAGCGATTGTCCTAGCGGTGTGCGGGCCATGAATTACTCCTGATTCTGTGGGGGCAGCGCGGCTACCATTGACGCATCGAAATCTTGCGGGCCGAGGGCTGCCGCTCCACCGGGAGAGCCCAAGTCATCGAAGAATGCTGCGTTGGCTTCGTTGTAATCGATCCACTCATCGGGAACGTCATCCTCGTAGAAGATGGCTTCTACCGGGCATGCGGGCTCGCAGGCGCCGCAGTCCACGCACTCATCTGGGTGGATGTAGAGCATGCGCTTGCCTTCGTAAATGCAATCGACGGGGCATTCCTCAACACAGCCGCGGTCCATTACATCAACGCAAGGTTGAGCGATTGTATAAGTCATGGAGAATCCTTGAATCTTCCTGATTTCATGGGTTTGGGGATGAAATATAGTATGTCACTTCTGCTTTAGGAAAGGCCAAACGCCGCCGCCGATTCCGGCCAAAAGCAGGAGCAAGCTGAGAATATTATTGCCGACGATGACATCACCGGTAATCGGAACCAGCAGCATAAGCGCGAAAAATCCCAGGCCCCACACTATGAGCGGGATGGCCACGATATAAGTTCGATCACTCCACAGCCGCGCCGTACGGGTTAGCACCACGTTAAAGGCGGCGGCGATGACGATGGTGATGGGAAACGCGATGCTCGCGCCATCAGCCAGGGGAATCCGGGCGGTAAGGTAAATGACCTCTAGGAACAGCGATAGCAGGGCGCCGAGGGAGAGCCAGATGAGGCCGGTGACCTGCTCACCGCGGCTAAAATCAGTGCGCATTACAGCTCCCCTAGGAGGTCGGTTGCGGGCTCGCCCCGGCCGAGTTGAAAGTATTCGGCGCGCAGCAACGGCATCAGTAATCTATTGGACAGGCAGTAGGCCCCTGGCACAGCGGCTGGGTCGTGCACGGCGGCCACGGCGGCCTCGGGGTTGGTGGCGGTGGTGGTGCCATCGGCCAGCCAGATTTGCGTGGCGTGGGCGCGCATGGCGGCGCGTTTGGCGTTTAGGGCAGCATCGTCAAGCGCGAAGGCCAGATCCGCGCCGGCGGTGGTGAAGTTATCCAGGTACGCGGCATCGGGCTTGCGCCAACCCGCGGGCGCGTCGAGCGTGTCCAGGCCGGCGTAATTGGCGGCGCGGTCAAAGATCGCCCACCAGATGCGCGTGCTTGCCGATGCCGCCTTCTCCACCACCCTATGCACCGCCACGTGGTCCGGGTGGTTATAGCCACCGTCTGGCCCATAGGTCAGGATGGCGTGCGGCTGGAGAACATCTAATTCCGCGCGGAGCAGGTCTACGGCCTCATCCAGGCGATTGACCAGCGCGCGGGGGTTGTCATGAGAAGGAGAACCCACCATGCCGGAATCGTGGAAGTGGCCGAATCCGCCCAGCTGTATGCCTTCTACTCCTAGGGCGGAGAGGGCACAGGCCAATTCGCGGGCACGGAAGCCACCGAGCTGGTGGTGCTCGGCCAGGCCTTGATAGGGCGCACCGATGACCTCGCCGTCCTCGCCAAGGGTAAGGGTGATGACCGTGACCTGCGCACCGCGCGCGGCCAGGGTGGCAAGGGTGCCGCCGGTAAAAAGCGTCTCATCATCAGGGTGCGCGTGCACCGCAACAACGCGGTAGCCCGCCAAGTCCTTAGTCCTCATCTTTCCTCCAAACCGGCGCTGTGACCAGCCCTTTATCCCAATCATCAATACTTTGGCCGGGGCCTACAATACCCTCCCCTAGCGCGTGCACACGCGTTTCATCTAAGAGCGGGACGTACAACACGTCCTGGGCATTGATCTCGCGGATTCGGCCCAGCGCGGTTGAGGGGCTGATTTTTCCGGAGAGAATGTCCATGCGCGTCTCGGCGGCGTTGTCGGGGCAGAATCCGGAGAGGTCCCCGGCGAGCGGCTGGTCTTCGGCGCAATTGAAGATACTCGCCGCAGAGAGCGAAGTTAGGGTGATATCCTCCCAGGTCACCACCGCATCCACCTTGCCTTCAGGAAGCAGCTTAGAGGTAATTGTGGTAAGCCTATCGGTGGTGACCTCAGCGGGGATGCCGTGGGCCTCGAGGACATCGTAAAGCGTATTTGCCGCAGCCAAAGCCGTGGGGCTGGTCGGATCGACGGCGAAGCGGATGGGCTTCTTGCTGGCGCGCTCGCGCAGCGCCGTCAGGTTTGCTTCCCCGGAGACCGGATTATGCCCGGCCTTCAGGTTAGAGGCGCGGCCGGTGGCCAGCCGGGCAACCTGCCCGGTATCGATAAGCGAGGCCAGACCGCGCCGCGCAGCCGCATCCTCTAACGCACCCTGCTCGGTGGACATGTGCAAGCGCAGCTGGCGCGGGCGGGTGACCGTCTTATCGCTTACGTGGCCCAGCAGTCCGAGCGCTTCCTGCGAGGTTTGGTCCGGGGTAAAGTCCGCGAACCCAATTTGACCGGAACGCAGCATATTCAGCGCCTGGGTGCTATCGCGTACCTCGCGCAGCTGGACGACATCGATGTGGGCGGGGTCAGCGCCCCAAAAGCGATCATTGCGGTTGAGCGTGATGACCCCGCGGCTGCGGTCCACGCTATCGACCGCGAAGCGGCCGGCGGAGGCAGGGATGTCATTGGCCAGCACCGAATCAAAATCGGCATTTTGCAGCAGGTGCGAGGGAAGGAGCTGGTTGAATAGCTGCTTCCAATCCTTAACCCGCTCGGCAAAATCCACCGTGACCACGCGGCCGCCATCGGATGTGGTCACCGCGGAAATGGCGCGGTAGCCCGCCGGGTCCTTGACGCCTGCGGTCGTGGTCATCTTCTTCCACAAGTAGTTGAAATCCGCACCGGAAATCGGGGTGCCGTCAGACCACTGCGCGGGAGAGGCAATAACGTAGCGCACCCGTTGGGCCACGCCCTCCGGCGCGGTGACCTCCGTGGCAGATTCCAGAACGTCTGTGTCCATGCGGCCCCAGTGGAATGTCGAGGGCAAGACCAGCTCCGCGATTTGATCCACGAGCTCGGAGTTATTGGCCACCAAGTGTGGGTTAAGGCCAGCGCGCAGTGGATCGACGCCGATGGAAATGGTGGGCCGCGAATCGTCTTCCTCCGCGCGCGGCGGACCATCGTCCGTCGCGGCCGTGGTTGATTCCGTTTCTTGGACGGTAGATTCCTGGTCGTCCGAATCTTCTACCACCGGCGGTGGGCCAGGATTGGCCGAACACCCGCTGACAAACGCGAGGCCGATGGCGGCAGTGGCAGCAAGTGCACGAGCCTTGAGACTATTTTTCATCGCGGACTACTTTAGTACCTACTTCCCGCCACACGAAGATTCTGCGCGCTAAACTCGGACAAAATCACTGTTGAAGGGATTACCCCACCATGCTTATCTGCCAAGAAATGTTCCTCCTGCTGACCAAGGACAACGGTAAAAAGGAGGCAGTGACCAATAACGAGACCGCCTTGAGCGCCGGCCTTTTTAGCGATTTACTCATGCATGACGCGGTTGGCATAAGTGCAAAGAATAAGGTGCACGCCACGGATAAAAAGCCAGAGCACCCAGTGCTTGCTTGGGCGTGGGATGGCCTGCACGAGCGCCGGACCAGCTCGGTCAAGACGCTACTGCAGGCGAGGTGGTTCTCCCCGCGCGAGAAGATTGCCCAGGATTTTAGGGACCACGGCCAATTGGAGATTGAGGATGCCGCGTGGTGGCAGCTGGGTGGCGACCGCTACATCATGACGGACACGGCGCTAGAAGATGAGGTGCGCGAGAGGCTCGCTGCGGTGCTTGATGGCACCCAAAACCCAAGCGTCAAAGACATGATTATCTTGGATATTCTCCGCGAGGTTAAAGGGGCCTATCCCCTGCTCAAGGAGGACGCGCCCGAAATGAAACGCCGAGAGATGCGCAACCGCATCAAAGAATTAAAACAACAGGTGGATTACGACGATGCCGCCGCCTCTGCGGTAAAAACCATACTGCAGGAGACGACGGCGATTATCACGGCGGTTGCGGCATCAACCGCAGCCACGACTTAGACCGAGGGCAGATTACTTCTTCATCTGCTTAGCGCGGGAGGCGGCGCGCTTGCGGTCGGTGGCGGAAAGCTCGAGCTTGCGCACGCGCAGCACGTCTGGAGCAACCTCGACGCACTCGTCGTTGCCACAGAATTCCAGCGCTTCTTCCAGCGAGAGCGTGTGGGCCTTGGCCAGGGTGACCGTGGCGTCTGCGGTGGCAGAGCGCATATTGGTCAGCTTCTTTTCCTTGGTGATGTTGATGTCAATATCCTCATCGCGGTTATTGGCACCCACCACCATGCCTTCGTAGGCCTCAGCACCTGGCTCGACGAAGAAGTTGCCGCGGTCAGCCAGCTGCATCAGTGCGTACTGGGTGATCTGGCCGGTGCGGTCAGCCACCAGGGAGCCGGTGGCGCGGGACTTGATTTCGCCGGCCCAGACATCGATGCCATCGGAGATGGAGTTGGCGATGCCGGCGCCACGGGTTTCGGTCATGAACTGGGTACGGAAGCCGATGAGGCCACGGGCGGGAACGCGGAAGATCATGCGCACCCAGTCGCCCTCGCGCACGTCCATGGACTGCATCTGGCCCTTGCGGGAAGCCAGCAGCTGGGTGATGGCGCCTTGGTGCTCCGACGGGGAGTCGATGGTGAGGATCTCGTAAGGCTCGTAGGTCTTGCCATCGATCTGCTGGGTAACAACCTGCGGCTTACCGATGGTCAGCTCGAAGCCCTCGCGGCGCATGGACTCGATGAGCACGGACAGAGCCATCTCGCCGCGACCCTGAACCTCCCAGGTATCTGGGCGCTCTGTGGGCAGCACGCGCAGGGAGACGTTACCGATAAGCTCCTGCTCCAAGCGGGCCTTGACCATGCGGGCGGTCAACTTGGTGCCGCCCCCGCGGCCTGCCATCGGCGAGGTGTTCACACCGATGGTCATGGAGATGGCCGGCTCGTCAACGGTGATGCGCGGCAGAGCCTCTGGGTTTTCCGGATCTGCGATGGTGTCACCAATCATGACATCGGAAATACCAGAGATGGCGACGATATCGCCGGCGATGGCCTCTTCGGCCGGCTGGCGCTCGAAGCCGACGGTGCGCAGTAGTTCGGCAACCTTGACGGTCTTGGTGTGCTGGTTGCCCTCATCATCGTAGTGGATCCAGGCCACCTGCTGGCCCTTCTTGATGCGGCCGGCGTAGATGCGCAGCAGCGCGATACGGCCGAGGAAGTCGGAGGCGTCAAGGTTGGTGACGTGCGCCTGCAGCGGGGCATCGACGGTAGCGGAAGGCTCTGGCAGGACGTTGTAGATGACATCGAAAAGCGCCTGCAAGTCCTTGCTATCGGGGACGTTGCCGTCGCCCGGGTTCTCGGTGGAGGCAACGCCGGCGCGGCCGGAGGCGTACAGAACCGGGAGATCGAGCAGCTCTTCAGCGGCGGCTGCGGCTTCCTCGTCCTCGAGGCCAGCTGCGATTTCCAGCAGCAGGTCCTGGGACTCGGTGACAACCTCGTCGATGCGGGCATCGGGGCGGTCGGTCTTGTTCACGCAGACGATGACCGGCAGTTTGGCCTCTAGCGCCTTGGTCAGGACGAAGCGGGTCTGTGGGAGGGGGCCCTCAGAGGCATCGACAAGCAGCACGACGCCGTCCACCATGGAAATGCCGCGCTCAACCTCGCCGCCAAAGTCGGCGTGGCCCGGGGTGTCGATGACGTTGATGATGAGGTCTGCGCCGTCCTTGCCCAGACCCTGGCGGCGGATGGCCGTGTTCTTGGCCAAAATGGTAATGCCGCGCTCGCGCTCCTGATCGTTGGAGTCCATGACGCGGTCCGTGTGCTCACCGTGTTCGCCAAAAGCACCGGACTGCTCCAGCATGCCGTTGACCAACGTGGTCTTGCCATGGTCAACGTGCGCGACAATGGCAACATTACGGAACTCGGTATTACTCACTAGTTGGGTTCTCCTTCGGAGGATCTACAAGCGCTGGTGCGCGAGAAATGTTCTTGAACGACGTCCTACGATACCCCCTAACAGGGCATAGTGCAGCATTGGGGAGCCAAGACGCGACCCAGGCAACCCCGTAACGTCACGCGCGCCTGAAACGACCTACTACTTGACACTTCCCAGCGGATCACTATCGTTACTAGAGTTATTACTGTTACTGCTGTGACTGGTGGGACTATACTGCTTCCCCTCCGCGAGACAATAAGGACCTGATACCGTGAGCCACGCCCGAACTTCCTGGCGCCTAAGCGGACGCACCGGCTACATCGCCGCTGCCACCGCCGCGCTTATTGGCCTCGCTTCTCCCCTGGTAGCGCCCGCACAGGCCTTCGCCCCGGATCTCTCATCGCTGGCACAACAACACATGCCCGCCAGCCCGTTGGATGAGCTCGGCCGCCCCACTCAGGAGACCCAAGACCGCGTGCGCGCCTTTGCCGCGCAGCCGTGGATCCCCGAAGAGGCCCGCAATGCTATCTTGTCTGCCTTGGACTTCTTTGCCGGCAACGGCGACGGTAGTGGCGGTGTCGCTATGCCGCAGGGCGATAATCCACACTTCCGGCAGTTTTATTGGCCTACCGTCTCCGCGCACTGCATCGGTGGCACCAACGCCGCCACAGGCTCTGCCATCGCGGTACCTGGCCCTACGGAAATTCCTGCCCCCGGCGCCGGCGAGGGCGAGACCGCCTTCCTCTTTACCGCCCTGGGCACCCCTCCGGCAGCACCGGACCAAGAAGGCATGAACGTGCAGTGGTTTAATATCAACACCCTGCAAAGCGGCATTACCCCGCTGCACAATAACGGTATCAATCAGGATGGTCCGACGACGCTGTCCGGCACGGCCCACACGGGCAAGGGCCTGGTCGTCGCGCTGCTCTCCGGTTCCGTGAATACCACCGAAGCGCGCTGCGATTTCGCCCCCACCGCCGCCTTCCTAGAGGTGAAGTAATGGCCGTTGATCTCCACCCAGTCAAGCGGGAGACCTTTAATACCGGGAACTTCACCAATACCGATCCCAAGGGCTACCTGCGCCAGGTCGATACCTACACCGAAACCGAGTTTGGCCTGTATATGGCACGCGGTGCCGATCACCCGCGCTTTGGCTACCTCGAATCCTGGCTGCTGCCCAGCCTGAACCTGCGCGCGAATATCTTCCACTTCCGCCCCGGCATCGAGGTGGAGCAGGACTTTTATATCGACGTCGCCGAGATCCAGCGCCAGGGCAACGAGTGGACCACCCGCGATCTCTACGTCGACCTGGTCACCACCACCGGCGAGCCGATTACCGTCCTCGACATCGACGAGCTCTCCGCGGCGACGTCCGCGGGCCTCATTTCCGCCGAGGACGCCGAGCTCGCCATCGACACCACCCTGGACGCGGTCGAGGGAATTACCCGCCACGGCGACGATGCAATGGCCTGGCTTGCCCACCACGGCATAGACTTGTCCTGGTCAGAAAACGTAACTTTAGCCCCCGAAGGATAAGCCATGGCCGGTGGCCTTTTCGCCCTGCTTGACGATGTCGCCCTCATAGCCCGCGCCGCCGCCTCCAGCGTCGACGATGTGGCCGCCTTAGGCGGCAAGACATCTATGAAGGCCATCGGCGTCGTCGTCGATGATGCCGCAGTAACCCCGCAATACGTCGAGGGAATTAAACCGCAGCGCGAGCTGCCGATGATCTGGCGCATCACCAAGGGCTCGCTTATCAACAAGCTCGTCATCATCTTGCCGATTGCGATGATCCTGTCTTGGATCGCCCCATGGGCGCTCACGCCCATCTTGATGTGCGGCGGTACCTATCTGTGTTTCGAAGGCGCGGAAAAGATCCTCTCCTTCTTCAACTCCTCCCCTAGCGATGCAACCGATACCGTCCAGCACAAGGGTCCAGAGGCCGAAGATAGCTTGGTGAAATCCGCCATTACCACCGACCTCATCCTGTCTGCTGAGATCATGGTGATTTCCTTAAATGAAGTCATCGATCAGCCCTTCTGGCTGCGTCTCGGCGCGCTTATCGCCGTTGGCATCATCTTGACCTTGAGCGTCTACGGCGCCGTGGGATTGCTGGTCAAGATGGATGACATCGGCTTGGCCTTAACCCGGCGCCGCGATGGCAACTCCCCGCTGGGCAATGCCTTGGTCAAGGGTATGCCGATCGTGCTGGACATCATCGGCGTCATCGGCACCGCCGCCATGTTATGGGTAGGCGGGCATATCGTCACCACAGGCCTGCACGAATTCGGGGTAGACCAACCGCATGGACTTATCGAGGCCGCCACTGAACACATCCACAACGGCGCGCTGAGCTGGCTCGCCGAAACCGGCTTGTCCATGGTGTGCGGGCTCATCCTCGGCCTTGTCATCGCCAGCATCGTCATGGCCGTTAAGGCCTCGACCGGCTCGCCCTCTGCCACCTCGGCAGCGCAGCACTAAATTACATAAACAGCATGAGCGATACCGCCATAATGGCCATGCCGGCAATAAGGCCGTAGATGGCGTAGTGGTGCTCGCCGGTTTCTTCCGCGGTGGGAAGCAGCTCATCCAGCGAAATAAACACCATGATGCCAGCCACTGCGGCAAAGCTAATGCCCATGGTGGCCGGCCCCAATACCGGTAAGAGCAGGCCAAATCCGATGAGCGCGCCGAGCGGCTCAGCAAGCCCAGAAAGCGTGGCCCACCAGAAGGCCTTCTTGCGCGAGCCGGTCGCCTCCCGCAACGGCACCGCGACGGCGATGCCTTCCGGAATATTGTGGATGGCAATCGCCACGGCCACCGGCACCGCAATCTCCTTGGACTCCAGGCCCGATAAGAAAGTGGCAAAGCCCTCCGGAAAATTGTGCAGGCCCAGCGCGACCGCGGTAAATACGCCCGTCTTCATCAACCTGCCGCGCCGGGCATCTTCTTCCGTCGTGCCGGGTTCGTGCGGGTTAATTTCTTCTGGCACCATTCGGTCAATAATCGCGATGACCGCAATACCGGCGAAGAAGGCCCCTACCGCGGCCCAGGTGCCGGGTTTCTCGCCCCCGAGGGCGTCGCTAAGCTGCTCTATACCCTCCCGCAGGATTTCCATGAAGGAAACATAGAGCATCACACCCGCCGAAAGGCCCAGGGCCGCGGCCATAAATGCGGGCCCTGGCTGGCGCTTTCCCACCGCCAGCGCCCCGCCAATGGAGGTGGACAGGCCCGAGAGCAGCACCAATCCAAAGGCGAAGGCGAACGTGGACAAGGTCATGGTCTGTGACTGTACCTAACTAAAATTATCGAGCCTTAATGAGCGGGCGGGGTCTGTGCATCGTCATCGGTGGAGCCAGAGACGAACTCGCCATCGGCCACCGAAGGATCATCATCCACGTAGCGGCCGGCTTCATAGTCATATCCGATGGCGTGGCCTTCCTCATCGGTACGCGCGTACCACTCGGTGACCTCGGCGGCGGTGGAATCGAATTCGCCGCCGGTGGCGTAATCGGAGTCTCCCGCAGTGGGCTCGACCGACAGGGCAAAGTTATCGCCGTATTCGCGCACGCCGTGAATGACCGCATTGGACACGGCTTGGTGCTCGTAATAGTGGCGGATGGAGGCCGGATCGTGGCGCAGTTCCCTAATCAGGGCAATACACATCAACACGATGATGACGGCAAAGGGAAGCGCCGTAATGGTGATGAGGTTTTGCAGGCCTTGCAGCGCGTTTTTGCCACCGGACATGAGGATGACCACGGCGATGCCCGCCATGCAAATCACCCAAAAGACAGTAACAGTGGCTTTCGGCTGTGGGTTGCCGCGCTGGGTGAGCTGGGAGTTGACCAGCGAGGCTGAGTCCGCAGTGGTGATGAAAAATACCACGAGCATGACAATGACCAGCGGGGCCATCCAATTGGATCCGGGGAAATGGTCCAAGACGTTAAAGAAGATGTCTTCGGCCGCCGGCATGGAATCGATTGTGCCATCGGGGGCGATATCGCCATCGCGGCGCTGCAGCCAAATGGTGGTGCCGCCCAAGATGGTAAAAGCGGCGATGATGATAGCGGAAGGAATAAACAGCACGCCAAGGACGAATTGGCGGATGGTGCGACCGCGGGAAATCTTGGCCACGAATACGCCGACGAACGGCGACCAGGATACCCACCACGCCCAGTAGAACGTGGTCCACGAGGATAGGAAGGAGACCATATCTTCGCCCTCGCCCATGTTGGCGGACAACATTTCGGGGGTGTTATCGAGGTACTCGATGATGACCGCGGGCATCATATTGGCCAGCAAGGCGGTTGGTCCGATGACGAAGAAGAAGATGGCGATGCCCAGCGCCAATGCCAGGTTGATATTGGATAGCCACCGCACGCCCTTAGCCACACCAGACACTGCGGAAAAGATGGTGCCGATGGACAGCACAATGATGATGACCAACGCCGCGGTATTGCCGGCGGTGGACCAGCCGCTGACGATTTCCACGCCGCGGCCGATCTGCAGCGCGCCAATTCCCAAAGTGGCCGCGGTGCCAAAGAGGGTGGCGATGATAGCCAGGCCATCGATAATGCGCGCCGGTGTGGAATCGGTGGAGCGGTTGCCAAAAAGCGGCATCAAGATAGAGCTCATCAGGGGTACGCGCCCGCGGCGGAAGGATACATAGGCCACGCACAGCCCGACGATGGCGTAGATGGCCCACGCATTAAGGCCCCAGTGCATGGCCGATTGGGCCAGCGCGCCAAGCACCGCTTCATCGCTGGCGGCCTCATAGGCACCTGGGCGCGGCGAGAGATAATGGGTAAGCGGTTCGTAGGGTCCGAAGAAGATAAGCCCGATGCCGATGCCCGCACCAAAGAGCATGGCGGCCCAGCTAATCGTGGAAAACTCCGGCTTTTCGCCATCCACGCCGAGTGGGATTTTCCCGTACTTGGAAAAGGCCAGAATCAGCAGCAGGAACATCAGGAAGGTGGCCAGCGCCGTAAAGATCCAGCCTAGGTTGCGCATAACCCAGTCCAGGGCCGTAGAGGAGGTATTAAAGACCTGTTCGGGGGCGAGCACTCCCCACACCACGAAGGCGATAACGAGCCCACCGACGACGCTCAGGATGGTCTTATCCACACCGTATTTAACCTTTTGGTCCTCGATGGATACGCCAGGGACCAAGGCGGGGTGGATATTGTGCGGGTAGATGATGTCGTGCAGGATGCGCTTGGCACCGCGCACGCGCTTTTGGCTTTCTTCCGTATTATTAACGTTTTCCAGCCCATTGGTGGTTCCGTTATCGGGCCGGGGCGATGAATTAGATGACAAAGCCCTACTCCTATTTCGTTATGCACTTTTCAACTTGAGGGAATCATTAATACGTTAACGAACATTGGCTAAAACCACCGACTAAGCGCTGTTTTACCCCCACATGCGTAAAATGAGATCCGTACGTTACGCCCCGCTTTAAAGCTTTGGAGTTACTTTTCCTATGGTGCCCTACCCGCTTGCGACCAGCTACTTCGGCGTCGAACACGTCGCCATCTTGGAACATGTCATCTCCGGCACGGTGCTGAGCATTCCTGGCGTGGGTAGTCAGCCTGCTCTTATCGATGTCTCTTTAGAGCCCGATACCTACTCCAACGGCTGGCGGGTGCGTTCGGAGTTTGGCTTCATCGGTTTTCTCGATGAGGTTGAGGCGGCCGAATACCCTGACCTGCACCGATTGAAGGCCTCACAGGCCACCCCGCAGACGGTGGCCACGGTCGGCATCGTTGACGGCGAACTCGAGGTCGCCGTCTCCCTCGGGCTGTGGCCGTGGCTGCTACCGGTCAATGACCAACCGGCCGAATCAGTACTTCTTGCCGGCGGCCATGGTGCAGTGATTGATACTGGGGCAGGCGATCTGACCGATGAGCAGCTATCTCACTTTGATACGCAGCAATTCTTTGTCACGCTCAAGGTCATCGATAACGCCGTCGTGGCCTCCTGTGGCGATACTGTGCTGGGACCGTGCGGGGCATTAAGCCAGCTGCCGGGCCTGCGCACCGCGTATGCGGCGGCGCAAGAGGCCGGTACTGTGTTGGCCGCCCGTGCCTATAGCGGCGGCGGGATGATCGCGATAGATATCCCGGTAGCGGATGCCACAGAAGCCGAATTATTCTCCCCTGCGGTACCGCCCCTGCGCGTGCCGTCCGGCCGCACCGTGCTGCCTAATGCCACCACTTCCCGTCCTACCACCCCAGCCCCGCCCGAGGAATGGGAGTTCGCGCTGGAGTCCGCCGACATTGCCGGCGATCTTCCCACCGGCTCCCGCCGCCCGGTCAGTCCCGATACCAATGTAGACACTGCGGTCACTGGTTCTGCCGAAGCCTCGCCCGCACCTCGTGCCCGCGACGAGGGCGAGGCTGCGGCACCGCCTGCTAGCAGCGGCTTGGCTGACTTGGTCTCGTCCATGCCGGGCTCACAGAACCTGAGCTGGCGCGCGCTTCCCGTAGCGGAGGAACCGGGCCGCTTTTCTTCCGAGTCCGCCCGCGTGCGCGCCCGGCGCGTGGCGCGCGAGCAGTCCCGCCCGCGCGGCGGAAACCACCGCAAATAGGTCGGCCGCCTCTGTTTAGCGCAGCGTGCGCTTGCCGCCCTCGCCGCGGCGGGTAATGCCGTGGGCATCGAGGTATTCCAGCAGAGGTATGGCCACCCGGCGGGTGGTCCCCAGCGCTTGCCGCGCGGCGGACAGGGTAAAGGGCTGCTCGAGTTCTTCTAGGAGCTCCCGTGCCTTGCCCGGTGCGTCCGGTAAGAGGATGATGCCGTCTTTGAGGCGTAGCAGGCGCCCGGCGCGCTCGGCGGCGGCCAGTTCTTTCTCGCTCAACCCCAGCTCTTTAAGTTCGTGCGCCTCTGGTGCCGCGAAGGGATCCTTATTTAACCTGCTCTCCAATTCGGCCACGGCGGTCTCGGCGGCGCCGAGATCCACGCTGTGGCCGGGCAGGCGGATAAGCCCTTCGGATTCCTCCGCGTGCGCGGCGGCTACCGCCAGGCGCAGGAGCGCGTTGTCCGTGAGCCCCAAGGCATCGAGTGCCGCCTTGCGGGGCATCCCGGGTGCGAGCGGGTTAGCCGCGGCGTGTTCCTGCAGCGCGGTAGTCAGCGCTTCTTTCCAGCGCGTTACCTGGCGGGCGGCAATCCACCACTGGTCGAAGTTAATGACGCCCTGCGGGGCGGCGTCGGTGTCATAACCATCGAATTCCAAGTCCACGCGCCGGGCATAGCCCACGCGCTGCAGGTAGGAGGAAGGATTGCGGAAGGAGCTTAACTCAGCCAGTGCGTTAGCCCGCTTGCGGGCGGCACCGCGGCGGTCTAACTCCGGCGGGCGCACGTCGATGACCTCCACGCCGGCGCTGACATGGCGGCCACCGGGGCTGCGGACAACCAAGCGATCCAGGAGGACTAGCGGCAGAGCGCGCGTTAGGCGCAGGCGGGCAAAATCCGCTGACAGCGGCCGCAGATGCGCTTCTATCCCGGCGGTGCCGCAGTGGACCACGAGGTTATCGGGCAGTTCATCAAGCGCGGTGCCAAAGGTGCGGTGGACGTCCACGGTATCGACGCCGCGCCACGCATCGGGGCTCAGCAGCAGGTCACCGCGGTGGATATCGGCGGCATCGACCCCGCGCAGGTTAACCGCGGCACGTGTTACGGGGCCCAAGGATTCCTGCGCGGTATTTTCGCTGTGCAGGCCGCGGATCTCCACGCGATTGGCGCCCTCTGCGGTGGAGAGCACCAGGGCATCGCCGGTGCGCAGCGTGCCAGCGCTCAGCGTCCCGGTCACCACGGTTCCCGCGCCCTTGACGCTAAAAGCGCGGTCGATCCACAGGCGCACAGGGGCATCGGTGTCGGGTGCGGGCACGCGGGCGACCAAATCATCGAGCGCCGCGCCCAGTTCCGCCAGGCCCTCGCCGGTGTGGGAGGAAACGGGGATGATGGGGGCATCGGCAAGCGGCGTGGCAGAAAACTGCGTGCGCACTTGGGCGGTGACCTCCGCGCGGCGCTTTTCATCGGCGCGGTCGCTGCGGGTCAGGGCGATAATGCCGTGCTCGATACCCAGCGCGTGCAGCGCGTCGCGGTGGTCGGTGGATTGGGCCTGCCAGCCCTCGTCCGCGGCGACCACGAAGAGCACCACGGAGGCAGGCCCCACCCCGGCGAGCATATTGCCAAAGAACTTTTCGTGGCCGGGGACATCGACAAAGGCCACGTCCGCACCGGAAGGCAGCGACGTCCACACAAAGCCTAAGTCAATGGTCAGCCCGCGGCGCTTTTCCTCAGCCCACCTATCCGGATCCATGTCCGTTAAGGCGCGCACCAGGCTGGACTTGCCGTGATCGACGTGGCCGGCGGTCGCGATGACGTACACCTACATCACCGCCCGGATGGCCGCGATGAGCTCCTTGTCCTGGGCCTCGGGCACGCAGCGCACGTCAATGAGGCAGCGGCCTTGGTGCTGGCGCGCCACCACCGGTGGGGTGTGCTGTCGCAGTTTTGGCGCAAGTTCCTCCGGCAGCGCCACCGCAACGCCGGGCAGCGGGTACTCGGGGGCTCCTCCCCCGCCCACGCGGCCAGCGTGCTCAACAATCTCGCCGCCCACCGCCGCGGCGATGGCCTCGGTGCGCGCGCGGTGGCGCGCCGGGTCAAGGTGGAGGGCCTGCTGCACCGCATTGGCGGGCGTTGTGATTGCAGCCTCCAGGGCATTAAGCCGCAGCTTATCTATGCGCACCGCCCGCGCCAACGGGTGCTTTTTCACCGCCGCAATCGCGTCCTTGGTGCCCAATAAAATGCCGGCCTGCGGCCCGCCCAAAAGCTTATCGCCCGAGGCGATGACGATATCCGCCCCGGCCTTGAGCTGCGCATGAATATCGGGCTCGTCTGGCAGCACCGGATCGTGGGTGAGCAAGCCCGAGCCGAGATCCACAATGAGGTGTGTACCCTGCTTCTTCGCCAGGCGCGCCAGCTCGCCCACGCCCACCGAGGAGCTAAACCCCTCAATCCGAAAATTGGACGGGTGCACCTTCACAATCGCACCGGTCTCCTCCCCCAGCGCGCCTTCATAATCGTGGAGGTGCGTCCGGTTGGTCGCGCCCACCTCGCGCAGGCGCGTCGCGGTGGATTCAATAAGTTCCGGCAGGCGGAACCCCGCACCGATTTCAATGAGCTCGCCGCGCGAGATGATGACCTCCTTGCCCGGCGCCAGCGCGGCCGTGGCCAGCAATAAGGCCGCCGCACCGTTATTGACCACCAGCGCATCCTCCGCGCCGGGGCACGCCGCCAAAAGCGCCTGGGTGGCACCGGCACCGCGCCGGGACGAGCGCCGCCCGGTGTCTAGATCCATTTCCACGTCGGTATATCCGGCCGCTGCCTGCAGCGCGTCGATCGCGGCATCAGGCAGCGGTGCGCGTCCCAAGTTCGTATGGATGATCACGCCGGTGGCGTTGATGACCGGCTGCAAGGAATGGGTGCTGTGGTCTGCCAAGCGCCGCGCTATTTCTTCCTCCACGCCGGCAACGGGCACGTCCCCGCGGCGGGCGGCGGACAGCACGCCTTGAATCATGGCGCGGATGGCATGTTCGGCGATTATCTCCCGCGCGCTTTCTACCGCGGGGAGCCGCAAGAGCTCATCCATGCGGGGTAAATTCCGGCGGGGATCACGGGCATTATTCGCGGGGCGACCAGCGTTATGGCTCGGCACTCGTTTTCCTCCTTGCGCGCTTTTGGCAGAGACGGACAGGAATCGAACCTGCCAGACCGAGATGCTCGGCCTCACCGGTTTTGAAGACCGGGGCGCCCACCAGGACACGTACGCCTCCGCCTGGCTACTTTACAGATCCCGCGCGCGGCCCACCGCCGCCGCCCCACCACTTTCCGACGGGTAAAATGACCAGCATGACGGAGCAGATTAATCTAACCTCTTTCGCAGCCGGTGGCGGCTGCGCCTGCAAGATTCCCGCCGGGGAATTGGAATCGGCGGTAGAAGGGCTCATCGGCAAGGCCGATCCCAACGTCTTGGTCGGCCTCGACGATGGCGATGATGCCGCAGCGGTCAAGATCGACAACGGCCTCGCCGTGATTTCTACCGCAGACTTTTTCACCCCCATGGTCAATGATCCCTATACCTGGGGCCAGATCGCCGCGGCCAATGCGCTATCTGATGTCTACGCCATGGGTGGCACCCCCATTACCGCCATCAACCTCGTGGGCTGGCCCAATGAGAAGCTCGGCTTGGACGTCCTGCGCGAGGTGCTGCGCGGCGGCATGGATAAGGCCACCGAGGCGGGCATTTCCATCACCGGCGGCCACTCCATTACCGCCCCCGAGCCCTTGTACGGCATGGCGGCGACGGGCATCGTCGATCCCGATAATCTCATGCGCAACGATGCCGCTGAGGCCGGGCTGCCCATTACGCTGACCAAGCCCATCGGCGTGGGCATTTTGAATAATAAGCACAAGGCCACCGGCGAGGTATCCCAGGCCGCCATCGATTCCATGACCGCGCTCAACCGCCAGGCCGCCCAGGATGCGGTCGCCGCCGGTGCGCGCGCGGCCACCGATGTCACCGGATTCGGGCTGCTCGGCCACCTGTACAAGATGTGCCGCGCCTCCGGGGTGTCGGCCGAGCTGGACTTTTCCGCCGTGCCCACCGTAGACGGTGCCACCGACGCTCTCGCGGAAGGCTTTATCCCAGGCGGTTCGCGCCGCAACCTGGATTGGGTGCGCCCACACCTGCAGCCCTCTTCCCTCTCGGAGGAAGAGCTAGTGCTGCTTGCCGATGCCCAAACCTCCGGCGGCCTCCTCATCATCGGCGAGGTCCCTGGCTACCCGGTCATCGGTCGCACTACGCCGCTTTCTAACGATGCCTACATCACCATTTCCTAAGATGAAACACCGTATTTTTAGCCTGCCCCTTGCCACCCTCGCCCTCGGCGCGGGCCTTGTCGCCTGCGCCGACGAGACCACCAACCGCAGCTGCTCGCCCATCGAATTATCGGAACTGCGCACTTCCCTGCCAGACACCCTCATAGGCGCTAACCAGGATCCCGATTCCACCAGCGAGGAGGATGATTCCTTTTCCGTGCTCTACGGCGGCGATTCGCCGGAAAAGATTAGCGTGCTGGGCACGAAATACGAGTCCGATAATGAGGCCGTATGCCCCGATGACCCAGATGCGGCGGCGGAGCGCTACTTGGAACTGGTCAATGAGGACATCGATAAGCAAAATGCCGCCCAAGGCCGCGCGGGAAATGAGTACAAGCCATTCGATTTCACCGCCGCGGACCGGCATTTTTATTGCTCGGCCTGGGAGGTCGAGGATGCCATCTCGACCACCTGCGTGACCACGGTCCATGACGCGGCGGTGAACTACTACCTCCACCGCGATTCCGAGTCCTTAGAGGCCGAGCAATCGCGCATGCAGGAAATCGGCGAAGAACTCGCCGATTCCTTTGCCAACCTCGACTAAGCCTGGCTCGCCCTCGCTAGCCTGCGCTGAGCACGTCGGTGGCAAGCCCCTGCTCGCGCCGGCGCCGCTCCGCGCGGCGTTTTTGCGGGCCCATCGTGGTGGCCGGGTTCTTGACTGCTTCCAGGCCCGCGTTGAGCACGCCAAAGCGCGTGCACGCGGATCCGGCAAGCAAGGCTAGGCCCGAGGCCACAGACACGGCGCGGGACTTCGTCGCCGCCGCCACCGCGCTGCCCACGCCGCCAGCGGCGATCAGGTATTCCGAGGCGCGCATGAGCTTTCCCGGCGTGCCGTGATGCAATTCCTCGCGGGGCTCCGGCTCCATGTTGTTTTCTAGCACCTTCGTCGCCGCGATATCGCTGGCTGCGGCCGCCATGCCCAAGGCCCGGGCGGGACCGGCGTATTTCACCGGGGTGGTCACCATGGCCAGGCCGGACGCCGCTGCCGAGGCAGAGGATACAAAGACATAGGGCAAGTGCCGCTTCATGTCATTCCATACCGGGTTGGACGTATTAGACAACAATACCGCCGTATATCCGGCCAGCGGGCCACCGAGCACACCGGTGACCACTCCGGCCGGAGTCGCGGCCTTCCCTAGGCTCGCGCGCAGCCACTTCGGCAGCGGCAGCTTCCGCTTGGTCGCGTCATCCACCTCTACCACGGCAGGAATGGCCGCCGCGGTGGAAAAGCCCGCGAGCAGCCACGATCCGAGCGACATCGGCGAGGTCACCTTGAATACGCGGAACATATTTAACGCGCGCTCCGGTCGGCCCAGATCCAAAATCAAAAAGACCGATCCAGCGGCCGCCGCGCCAAAGGCCGCTACCCGCGTGGCCCGGCGCAAGGGCGCGTTGCCCGCGGCCTGTGCACCGGTAGCCAAAAGGCCCGAACCGCCGGCAATGCCGCCCAAGAAGAAATACCCACCGATGGGCCACTCCCACGGCGGGGCCTTGACTACCGGCCTGCCGTAATAGGAAGAAAACTCGAAGTCTTCTGCCATCCGCTCCTCTTTGGAGCCATCCTGCGCACCCGCCCCCGGGCGCTTGCGCTTCTTCTTGCGCTTCGGCCCGTCGAAGTTGCGGTAGCGATTCGGCCGCTCCGGCTGCGGTGGCCGGTACTCATCAAAACCGCTCATTTGCGCCCTCCAATCAAAAAGGAACCCGCCACGGCCAGCGCCATCCCGCCGATGGCCTTCGCCGCGGTTTTATACATGCTCGGCAAATCCGCGGTGGGCACACGCGGATCCGGCGGCAAGCCATAGACCTCTGGCGAATCCAGCAATAAGAAGATAGAGCCGGTTCCGCCCACGCCATCGTTATCATTGGCGCCATAGAGCCGCGCCTCCGTCATGCCTTGTTCGTGCAGGACGCGCACGCGCTCCTTCGCCGCGGCCAGCATGTCCTCATAGGTACCGAATTGGATGGAATCGGTAGGACACGTCTTGGAGCACGCCGGCTGCTCGCCCTGTTTCAGGCGGTCATAGCACATGGTGCACTTCTGGGCGACGCCCACATTCTTAATCGGCATTGCCTCACCCGGCGTGTGGTCCGCGCCTTGGGGCTTGCGCTGCTTGAGCTTTTTCAGCACATTAATACCGGCGTGCGAATTATCCTGATAATCCACCGTCGCGGTCTTATCGTATTTCAGCGATACCCCGCCATCATCGCGGCGTTCGATGACGCCGAAGGGGCACCCCGCCACGCAGGTTCCGCAGCCATTGCACACGTCATCTTGGACGACCACAGTGCCAAACTCTGTGCGGAAGAGCGCGCCCGTGGGGCACACGTCCAAACACCCCGCATGCGTGCAGTGCTTGCAGACGTCCGAGGACATCAACCACCGGAACGTATCCGTATCCGGCGGAGTGGTATCGACTTCGTCCGGTGTGCCACCGATGGTAGGCATGCCAAGGGAAATAAGCTGTTTTCCCTCTTCGCGCGCCTTCTCAATGCGGTCATTGTTTTGCTCCACAAAGGCCACGTGCCGCCACGTATTAGCACCTAGCGCGCCGGTGTTGTCATAGGAATCACCGGTGACGTCATATCCTTCTACCGGGTTGCGGTTCCATTCCTTGCACGCGACCTCGCAGGCCTTGCAGCCGATGCACACAGACGTATCGGTGAAAAAGGCCATGCGGCGGTAGGAATCATAGCCGTGCCGGCCCGCGTCCTCGGTCAGTAGATTAGTCATTTACTTACCTTCTTCGCCATTACTCGCCGTATCGCCGTCACTACTTTCCGCCCCAGGCTGGCCATGCTTTTCGGGCTCCGGGTTATAGGTAAACGAGTCCGGAACCGACAACAAATCATTGCCAGAATCCACGCTTAACTGAGCCCGCTCCTGATACTGCTTGAGCAGCTTCAAGCGGCCTTCTCCCCTAGGTCGGCGGCCCGGCTGGATATCGCAGGCGCCGATCTTCGAGTTCTGAATAAACACATTCGGCTCGAGCGTAAGGCCCAAGAGATCGTTAACGCCGTCGCCTGCCACAGCGGTGGTCTCGGACTCGCCGTAGTGGAAGGGCAGGCCAATCTGGTGGAATTCTTCCCCATTGATCTTCAACATCTGCATGCGATCGGTGACCAAGACCTGCGCCTCAATCACACCGCGCGGCGAGATAATCGTCGCCCACTCGCCATTTTCCAGGCCGCGCTTTGCGGCCAAGTCCTTATCCACCTCGCAGAATAGGCCTGGCTGCAGCTCCGCCAAATAAGGCAGGCGGCGCGACATCGCACCCGAGGTATACATCTCTGTTAGGCGGTAAGTAGAAAATACGAACGGGAAAACCTCCGCACCAGGCATACCCGGTTCTGGGCGCTGCAGGTTATCCGGGCGCTTGATGGCCAAGCGCGTCGGCGATTGCTGCTGCTTATACAGCACGTTCGTAACCGGGGACTCCTGCGGCTCATAGTGGGTAGGCAAGGGGCCATCGGAAAGCCCGGAAGGCGCAAAGAGCCAACCGCGACCGTCCGCCTGCATGATGAAAGCGTCCGTGCCATCGAGGGCGTCTGGACCGACGGCATCGGCAGGTGCCTTGTACTCCGGCGACTTCGTCACAGGGAAGTCAGGGACGTCATCGCCTACCCACTTGCCCTGGGCCTCGTCCCACCACACGTACTTCTTGCGCTCGGACCACGGGGTGCCATCCGGCTTGGCCGAAGCGCGGTTATACAAAATGCGGCGGTTAGCAGGCCAAACCCAGCCCCACTCGGGCGCGACCTCGTTCTGCTCCGACCCCGGGACCTTGCGCGCGGACTGGTTAACGCCATCCTTGTACACGCCGGTGTAGATCCAGCAGCCGCCGGAAGTCGTGCCGTCATTCTTCATCTCCACGAAGGTGGGCAAAAGCTGGCCCTTCTTGGGACCATCCAAGTAGTAGCCGTTGATCTCTTTGAGGACGTCCTCAGAGTTCGGCTCGCCTTCCTCATTTTCCGCATAATCCCACGTCACCTTCTGGAGCGGGAGATCGCGCGGATCAGTGGAATCGCGCAGGCGTTCCTTGAGCTTCTTACCCAGCTGGTAGAAGAACCACAGCTCGCTCTTGGCATCGCCTGGCGGCGGTGCCGCTTGGAAACGCCACTGCAGCATGCGCTGCGTCTGGGTAAAGGTACCAGCCTTTTCCACGTGGGTGGCAGCGGGCATCAAGAAGACCTCGGTTTCGATGTCTTCCGTCTTCAGCTCGCCGTTTTTAATCTCCGGCGCGTCCTTCCAGAACGATGCGGTTTCGATTTCCTGGAAATCGCGCACGACCAGCCACTTCAGCGATGCCAAACCGCGGCGCTGCATGCCACCATTGGACTGCGCCACCGCCGGGTTCTGCCCGAAGACGAAGTAGCCATCTACCTGACCATTGAGCATGGCCTGCAGGGTTTCATAGGTAGAATGCGCGCCGAAAATGCGCGGCATGAGGTCATAGCCCCAGTTATTTTCCTTGGTCGCCGCATCTCCCCAGTAGGACTTCATCAAGGACACGGCGTAATTCTCGCCAATCTGCCAGAAGCCCTTTTGGGACTCATCCCGGATCTCATCCACAAATTCCGGCCACGTCTGCTTTTCCACGCTCGGCATGGGCAGGTAGCCAGGCAGGGAGTGGAAGAGCGTCGGAATATCGGTGGAGCCCTGAATGGAGGCGTGCCCGCGCAGGGCCATGATTCCCGAGCCCGGGCGACCCACATTGCCCATCAAAAGCTGCAGGATCGCAGCGGTGCGGATGAATTGCGCGCCCAAGGTGTGTTGGGTAAAGCCCAAGGCATAGGCGAAACACGTGGTGTGTTCCGGATCGGAATTCTGCGCAATGGAATCCGCCAGGTAGAAGAAGTCTTCCTGGGCGATGCCGCAGGTTTCTTCTACCAGCTCAGAGGTATAGCGCGCATAGTGGCGCTTGAGAATCTGGAAGACTGAATTCGGGTGCTCCAGAGTGTCATCGCGCTCGACATTCCAGGAGGAACCTTCCGGCTTTTGCACGTACTGCCACGAATCGGTCACGTACGTGCCGGTTTCTGGGTCATATCCAGAAAACAGTCCGTCCAGTTCCTCGGTGTCCTGGTAGTCCTCCGAGATAATCATCGGCGCATTGGTATATGCAACGACATAGTCGCGGAAGTACAGCTCATTTTGGAGCATATGGTTGATAACCGCGCCTAGCAGCACCACGTCGGTACCTCCGCGAATGCCAATGTGACGGTTGGAGAACGCAGAGGTACGCGTATAACGCGGGTCCACGTGAATAATGCGGGCACCACGCTTTTTGGCTTCTACGACCCACTGGAATCCCACTGGGTGGCACTCGGCCATATTCGAGCCCTCGATGACGATGCAATCAGCATTCGCCATATCCTGCAGCGGTTGGGTTGCGCCGCCGCGGCCAAACGAAGTTCCTAAACTAGGAACTGTGGCGGAGTGTCATATGCGCGCCTGGTTTTCGAGCTGCACCGCACCGGCAGCGGTAAAAAGCTTCTTAATGAGGTAGTTTTCCTCATTATCCAAGGTCGCGCCACCAAGTCCAGCGACACCCATCGTGCGGTTTAGAGTCCGCCCCGAGTCATCGGTGTCTTGCCAGCCCTTCCGGCGCGCCTCCAAGAAGCGATCCGCGATCATGTCCATCGCGGTGTCTTCATCCAGCTCCTGCCACTCGGTGGAGTGCGGTGCGCGGTACTTAATCTTGGTCAATCGCGTTGCGGAATTGACCAACTGCTCCGATGCCGAGCCCTTGGGGCACAAACGCCCGCGCGAAATCGGCGAATCCGGATCGCCCTCAATCTGGATGACTCGGTTATCTTTGACGTATACGCGCTGGGCGCAACCAACCGCGCAATATGGGCACACGGATTGCACCACGCGGTCAGCTTCTACCGTGCGCCCGTGCTTTTCCTTACTCTTGGTTGATTGCGTATTGATATCCCTGCCAAAGGGATCGCCGCTACGCAGCTGGCGCACAACCGGCCAGTTGAGAGGACTTAAGCGAGACATGACTTTAAATCTATATTTGGGCGGAAAATTTCTCTAGCAAGGTGACCCTAAGCGTTTTTCGCCACTGCGCCAATCGCGCGCTCCACGCCCTGAACGACCTCCGTAAGCTCCAGCATCGGGCTGTGTTCTTTAGCCTGTTCCTTAATAAACGGCACGTGGATAAAGCCTACCTTTACCTGCATATCTTTGAAATGGTGCAACAGGCCGTAGAGCAGATGGTTGCAGACGAATGTTCCCGCGGTAGTCGAGACCCGTGCCGGAATCTCCGCCTCCTGAATCGCTGTGACCATTGCCTTAACCGGCAGGGTAGAAAAGTACGCGGCAGGGCCACCTTCAACCACTGACTCATCGCTGGGCTGGTTACCAGCATTATCCGGAATGGAGGCATCCGCCAAGTTGATACCTACTCGTTCCGGAGTGATATGGCCGCGCCCAGCGGCTTGCCCCAGGCAGACCACCGCGTCCACGTCTTCTTCCTCGGCCACAGCAATCGCCTGCTTCAGTGCTTCACCGAACACTGTTGGCACAGGGTGCTTAATAATCTGCGCTCCGCCAATTTCGTCCGGCAGCTTATCCAGCGCGCGTTCCGTAGGGTTAATTTCTTCGCCACCAAAGGCATCAAAAGCAGTTACCAGAATCTTCATCGTTCCAGTATGGCAGCTGACGGTGCCCCGCTGCATTGATTCAGCGCTGTTCTCTTAGTTTCCTCGTGGTGCACCACCGACCTTCGCGCTCACGGGCGGCGGTCTTTAACGGGGCACCGTGCTCGCGGTGAGCGCGAAGGTGAAGTGAACGAATTCGAGCGGGCGAACAGTGTGTTCAATCGAAACCTTATGAATCGCCCCGCCGCCCTTCGCGCTCACGGGGAAGCGCTCAATCGGGCCATCCGACTTTCGCGGTGAGCGCGAAGGGCGGGTCTGCAGGATGAGGGAATAAAAGGCGGGGATGGAGGTCGCGGCTGAAGGCGAAAGCGAGAGTAGGTACTGAACTGCTTTGTCTGCAAAGCGGTCTTTGCGATTCCCCTGCTGCAAACGAGACCCTTTTTCTTTGCGGTTTGACGTGTGGAATAAAGTGAAACTAGTTGAAGTTGAACAGAACCGTACTCAACAAATAGTCAGACCTGTTCAGTTGATTTCTAAAGGACGTTCTATGACACAAAAAGTTTCCTCTCGCCCCAAGCTGCCTAGCTGGGCAACGGGGTTTGGCGCGCAAGTCATTGCGGGCCTTATCATCGGCCTTATCCTGGGACTGATTGCATCTGGAATGGATACCGATCCAGATAATCCAGGGTGGCTGACCAGCCTGCTCAGCGGAGTTGGTGGCGCCTATGTCCAACTATTGAAGGTCATGGTTCCGCCGCTCATCTTCGCCGCGGTAGTCACCTCGGTGGCCAACCTGCGCAAGGTTGCCAATGCAGCGTCACTGGCCATTTCTACGTTGGTGTGGTTCGCCATTACGGCGTTCTTCTCCGTCCTTGTGGGCATCGTCGTGGCATTAGTCTTGAAGCCCGGTGCTGGCACGAGCGTCGATGCATCCACTGCGGGGGATCCGTCTAGCGTTGGTTCGTGGACTGCCTTCTTCGAGCAGCTGCTCCCTGAAAACTTCATCGGGCTTACGGCCTCTGCTAGCGATGGCGAAGTTACCCTCAATTTCGGTGCGCTTCAGCTGCTGGTTATTTCCTTGGCCATTGGCATCGCCGCCGTACAGACCGGTAAGGCTGCCGATCCCTTCCTGCACTTTACGGAGTCCTTCCTCAAGGTCATCCAGAAGGTCCTGTGGTGGATTATCCGCCTGGCACCGATTGGTACCGCAGCGCTTATCGGTAAGGCCGTTGCTACCTACGGTTGGGACGCACTTGGCTCGCTGGGCAAGTTCGTCTTGGCAATGTATGTGGGTCTAGCCATCGTCTTCGCCGTGGTCTACCCTGCAGTGCTGAAGTTCAACAATATTCCGGTCAAGGGCTTCTACAAGCGCATCTGGCCGGTAACGTCCTTGGGCTTTGTCACCCGTTCTTCCATGGGTGTTATGCCCGCAACGCAACGCTTTAGCGAACGTGCCTTGGGCGTTCCCACCGAGTATGCGTCCTTTGCAGTGCCACTCGGCGCTACCACGAAGATGGATGGCTGCGCCTCCGTCTACCCCGCTGTTGCTGCGATCTTCGTCGCGCAATTCTACGGCGTAGACCTGGACTTCACGCAGTACCTACTCATCATCTTCGTCTCCGTCATTGGTTCCGCGGCTACCGCGGGTACCACTGGCGCGACGGTTATGCTCACGCTGACCCTGTCCACGCTGGGACTGCCGCTGGCTGGCGTCGGTTTGCTGCTGGCCGTTGAACCCATCATTGACATGGGCCGTACGGCGCTGAACGTCACGGGTCAGGCATTGTGCGCGACGGTCGTCGCCAAGCGCGCAGGCATCCAAAACCAAGAGGTGTGGGATGAAGCCGAAAACGGCGTCAAGCACATCATGGAGGAAGACTCCGACGAGGAAGTAAGCGTCAAGGCTTAATAAAACGCGAATAAAGGCCCCGGGCAGTACGCCTTGGACCTTTATTTATTGCCGGAATGGAAGTGGGCGGCGATGTGCAACGCCGGCCGGCTCCACGTGAATAAACACACTGCATCCGGGGAAAAGCTGGTCAAGGGCGACTTCGACGTCATCGGCAATCTCGTGCGAGTATAAAACGCTCCAGTTCGCCGGCACCTCCATGGTCAGGTAGACCATTCTTTGCCTGCCAGAGGCTACCGTGCGCCGGTCCGTGAAGGTCACGGACTTTTCTTTTTCCAGTTCAGCTAAAAGATCCCAAATTTGATCTTGCTCTTCTTGCGGAAGGGCCTCAGAAAGCAGGCTGCTGACAGAATCGCGCAAAATCTTAAATCCAGTCCACAAGATATTGATGCCAACGGCCAAGGCCACAAGCGCATCGAGCCACAACCAGCCCGTGAGATACACCGCAGCCATGCCCGCGAGGACGCCGGCGGAGGTCCACACATCCGTAATCAGGTGATGCCCATCCGCATTTAGCGTCGCAGACCGGTAGCGCTTACCCGCCTTGATCAAGGCTAGACCGACGCCCAGATTGAACAACGAGGACAAGAGCGACAGCGCTAAACCCCAACCGCCTTCTTCAACGGGCTGGGGAGTAAAAAGGCGTTGGACCGCGGTGTAGATGATGGCCCCTGCTGCGAGGAAGATCATCGCCCCTTCTACCAACGCGGAAATATACTCCGCCTTGCCGTGGCCAAAGTGGTGATTATCATCGGCAGGCTTAGCGGCAATGCGCAAAGCGCAATAGCCAGCGATGGCTGCCACGAGGTTCACGAGGGATTCGAGGGCATCAGAGAAGAAACCAACCGAGCCCGTCAGCCACGCCGCCAAGGATTTCAGGACAATTGTCGCCACCGCCGCGGCGATGGACAACATCATAAAGCGCTCTAAAATACGCTGCTCAGTACTTAAAGAAGACAAGGTCCACTACTCTCCCTTCGGCAACCAGAATCAGTCCGAAGGTCTCGTTCGCATCGATGCATCGATGCTGAGTGGCCGGGCTATTAAGCCAGTGTGTCGACCAGTCATCGCGGCGCGGGTGGGCACCGTAGGAACTACTCCCCTTCTGGGTTCATAGGTTAGCAGACGGCGAGAATCCTTAAACATTCAACCAAATCCTTGATCCGCCCTAGCGAGTTCAAAAATGCCGCTATAGACGAAAAATCTCCCTACGAACCAGGAGGTTTCTCACCATCTGGCGCGTAGGGAGTAATGAAGGCTCTAGCCTAATTTAGTGCTGGCCCTCGGCGAACTCTTCAACCAACTTCGCGTTGAATGCAGGCAGGTCATCCGGGGTACGGGAGGAGACCAAGCCCTGATCGCAGTGGACCTCTTCATCAACCCAGGTAGCACCTGCGTTGCGGAGATCGGTCTGCAGGGACGGGAAGGACGTCAAGGTGCGACCCTTGAGGGCCTCTGCATCGGCTAGAATCCAACCGCCGTGGCAGATGGCGCCCAAGGGGCGGTCCTCGCCCATGTGCTTGCGCACGATGCTAACGGCTGCCTCATCCAGGCGGATGAGGTCAGCGTTATTGGTGCCGCCAGGCAAGATGATGCCGTCGAAGGTCTCACCCTCGGAGTCCTTGGTCGTAGCATCAACGTTAATCTCGGTACCGTTCTTGCCCGTAATGGTGCCAGCCTTAGGCGCCAGAACCTTCACGGTAGCGCCGGCCTTCTGCACAGCCTCTAGCGGAGAGGTCAGCTCGGAGTCTTCAAAGTCATTCGTAGCAATGATTGCGATCGTCTTGTTTTCTAGCTCAGCCATTATTATGATCTCCTTATTGTTGTTGGGTACGCAAATAGGATAACTCTACATTCGCGCGCTCGCCACGTTTACTTTCGCAACCTGCAACAAGCTAGGATTTAGCCACCGATCTTGAAGTCACACACGTCGCCATCGTGCATGATGTAGTCCTTGCCTTCTTGACGGACCTTGCCGTTGGCGCGCGCCTCGGCCATGGAGCCGGCGGCAACGAGATCGTCGAAGGAGACGATTTCAGCCTTGATGAACTTCTTTTCAAAGTCGGTGTGGATAACTCCAGCGGCCTGGGGTGCGGCAGCGCCTTGCTTAATGGTCCACGCGCGGGCTTCCTTTTCACCAGCGGTGAGGTAGGTCTGCAGGCCCAAGGTGGAGAATCCGGCCTTGGCCAGGGTAGCCAAGCCGGGCTCTTCTTGGCCTACTGCCTCGAGCAACTCGCTTGCCTCGTCCTCATCCAGCTCCAAGAGCTCAGACTCGGTCTGTGCATCGAGGAAGACGCAATCTGCTGGGGCGACGAGCTGGCGCAGCTCTTCCTTCTTGGCGGCATCGGTAAGCACAGCCTCATCCGAGTTAAAGACATAGAGGAAGGGCTTAGCCGTCATCAGGTGCAGCTCGCGCACGAGGGAAAGATCAATCTCGCCGGTCTTGGCGGCGGCGAAGAGGGTGCGGTCATCCTCTAGGATTTCCTGCGCCTTCTTGGTGGCCTCCACCACAGGCGCCAAGTCCTTATTCTTCCGGGCATCCTTTTCTAGGCGCGGCAGGGCCTTCTCGATGGTCTGCAGATCCGCCAGAATCAGCTCTGTATTAATAACGGAAATGTCATTGCCGGGATCTACCTGGCCATCGACGTGGATGACATTGTCATCAGAAAAGGCGCGGACCACCTGGCAGATAGCGTCGGCCTCGCGGATATTGGCTAGGAAGGCGTTTCCCATACCCTCGCCCTGCGAGGCACCTGCGACGATGCCGGCAATATCCACGAAGGACACGGTTGCCGGCAAGATGCGCTCGGAGTTGAACATCTTAGCGAGGGTGTCCAAACGGGGATCCGGCAGCTCCACCAAGCCGACGTTGGGCTCGATGGTGGCGAATGGGTAATTAGCCGCCAAGATTTCGGAACGGGTCAGGGCATTAAACAAAGTGGACTTGCCCACATTGGGCAAGCCGACGATTCCTAGTGTAAGACTCACGGGGCTAATCCTAACGCACCTACCGCGTTATGAGGCAAGATGGTGGGGTGAGTTCTGATAAGCAACCAACACCCGAAAAGCCGCAGGCGAGCCCGGGCGATAAGATGGACGGTGACTTCGACACCAGCCAATTGGACGACGTATCGCCACATCCCCCGGGCAATCAGGTCGATCGCTCCGTCATTGCGGGCGAAATGGTGAAATCGACCTCCCTGTGGGCCGTGCGCCTGCTGATAATCGGCGTTTTCCTTTTTGCTGTATATCAGGTCCTGGGTAGCTTCTGGCAGGGCATCCTTCCAGTGCTCTTGGCTCTTATTATCTGTACCGTGCTTAACCCCATGGCGCGTTGGATGCGAACAAAGGGACTACCCGCGGGCCTGGCAGCGATTGTGACAATCCTGCTCTCTTCAGCCGCCGTCGGTGGGCTCATCGCCTCGGTGGCACCGGACTTCATGCGGCAATCCCAGTCGCTCTACTTACAAACGGTCTCGGGCATCCAGCAGCTCCAGGTTTGGGCCCAGGGCCCACCCTTGAACCTCGATAGCGACGATATGAGCACCTATATCGACGAGGCCGCAGGCTGGTTGCAGGAGCGTGCGGGCGTTATCGCCGGGTCTGTATTTACGGGCATCGGCAATGCCACCTCATTTTTCGTCACGGTGTTCATTGTCTTGGTGCTCACCTTCTTCTTCCTCAAGGACGGCACCAAATTCCTGCCGTGGCTGCGCGATGCCACCGGGCGACGTGCCGGCTGGCACCTCACGGAATTGCTCACGCGCGCCTGGAATACCCTGGGCGGATTCATTCGGGCACAGGCGGTGGTCTCGCTTATCGATGCCATCTTTATCGGCCTCGGCCTCGTGCTTATCGGCGTGCCCTTGGCGATGGCCCTGGCAATCATCACCTTCATCGCCGGCTTCATCCCGTTCGTCGGCGCCATTGTCTCCGGCGCGCTCGCGGTGGTTATCGCCTTAGTGTCTTTGGGCTTTACCCGAGCACTGTTGGTCTTGGGTCTCGTTCTTTTGGTCCAGCAACTTGAAGGAAATGTCCTCTCGCCGTGGCTGCAGGCGAAGGCCATGAACCTGCACCCAGTCATTGTTTTGGTCTCCGTCATCGTCGGCTCCGCGCTCTTTGGACTCATTGGTGGATTCTTGGCCGTGCCGACCGCCGCCATGATCGCGGTGGCTTATCGCTACGTGCAGGACATGATGAAGCTGCAGTCCGGCGAAAAGCACTCCTCCGAGCTCAACTACTCCACCGTCGCGGGCTACCTCATCGGCCGCTATACCGAAGAGCAAGCGCAGTACAAGCGCGAGCAATGGCGCAAGGTCCCAGAACACGCCAACCCCGATATCGCCGGCGCCGACGCGGCTTCCGATGGCGATCCCACCACGCTCGACGCCTCCGTCGACGTCGATTCCACCCCGGAGGACTATGACGAACCGAGCATGCGCTCCAACCTGCGCCGGGCGCGGGATGCCTTTGAAAATCTTTTGAACGGAGATTCGAAAAAATAGTGTGCTGTGTCGGCAGCACGTGTCATAGTGGATTCCATGACATCCACTTTGCCCGTGCTGCTGCTGTTTATCGGTCTCCTATTGGGCGCCGTTCTGGGATGGTTGGCCCACTCTCATTCCGCTTCCCGCTCCGCGCCGAGCGAGGAGCACCGGGCGCTGCAAGAATCCCAGCGCCGCCAGGCCGAGCTGCAACCGCTGGAAAAGGCCATGGATAGGCTTGGATTCCAGCTCCAAGAATTGGAAGAAGATCGCACCGCCCACTTGGCCTCCCTGTCCAGCCAAGTGCAGGCGGTGACCCGCACCTCGTCCCGGCTAACAGAGCGCACGGATCAGCTCGTTACGGCTCTACGCTCACCCAATGTGCGCGGGCGGTGGGGCGAGATTCAGCTAGAGCGCGTCGTCGAACTCGGCGGCATGAGACGGCACGTGGACTTCGATTCCCAAGTCTCTGCCCCCTTAAATGGCCGCATCGTGCGCCCAGATATGCTCATCAACTTGGCCGGTGGCAGGCATATCATCGTCGATGCCAAGGTTCCGTTCTCTTCATACCTCGATGCGCTAGAAACCGACGATCCAGAAGAACACGCCGGCTACCTGCGCCGCCACGCGCATCAGCTGCGCAGTCACATCCAGGCGCTATCCCACAAAGACTATATTGAGGCCTTCCAACCCACCCCGGAATTCGTGGTGCTCTTCGTACCCGCGGATCCTTTCCTCGATGCTGCGTTATCGGTCGATCCTGAGCTCATCGAGTTCGGTTTTGAACGCAACGTCGTCATCGCGACCCCGAGCTCACTCTTCGCGCTCTTGCGCACGGTAGCTATGGGGTGGCACCAGGAAGATATTTCCGCCAAGGCAAAAGAAGTCCAACGCTTGGGACGTGAGCTCTATTCGCGTCTCAATACCCTTTCGGAGCACTATGGCAAGGTGGGCCAAGGACTCGAAAAGGCAGTAGAAGCCTATAATTCCACGCTCTCCTCGCTTGATTCGCGCGTGGGCGTGACCGCCCGCAAGCTGCACGAAATGGAGATTCCCGGCCGTACGAACAGAGCGCCGCGCGAGCCCTCCCCCATTGATACGTGGCCGCGCGGGACAAATTCTTCTTAAAATCTAGGCAGTTTTACTGCGTGGATATAGCCATTGGCCCGCGCCAGACGGTAGGATTTTGCGACGTGTCACTAGCCAAACAACGAAAGCCTACCGCCGCGCAAAGCCTGAGCATGCCGAGCATCTCGCTGCTGAAGGGCCTTGGACTATTGGCGGCACTTTTGCTCACCGGCGCATTGATTTCCATTCTTGTCGGCTCCATAGGCTGGATGTACTTTGCCTTTCTCATCATCAGCTCCCTGCTCATAGCGCTCATCGTTGAGGAGCGAGGATTATTCCTGTCCATCGCGTCCATCCCCATTTTGTACGCGGTAACCGTGGTGACGGCGGGAATCTTCATCACCAAGTCCAATGCTCCGGAAGGCACCAGTTTTTCTAAAACGTCCCTGCTGACCTCCGTGTATCCGCTGGTCCAGAACTTCCTGTGGTTGCTTATCGCGGTTCTCGGCGCGACCGCAATCGGCGTCTTGCGCTGGATGCGCTTCCGCAAGGCCGCCCAACGCGCTGTGAATCAGCAAAAGGTCGCGCGGCGCGCGGACATGAAGCGGGATCGCCAGAACCGCGCTGAACGGCTTTCCGTGGCGGAACTCATGGCGCGCAATAGATCCGAAAACCCGCAGGCCCCCTCTCCACGCGCCTCCCGCCGCAGATCACACGCACAGGCGCAACCTCCGCGGAAGCCGCAGGACCGCATCCGTGGCCGCGACCGAGAAGAGCGCCGTCGCGAGCAACAGGCGGAACGCGAAAATCGCTTGCAACCGGATCCGCACCGGCGCGCAGGGGACGTGATACCACCGGCTCCCGAACCAGATCTCGCTTCCTCGACAAAAGACACTGCCAAGAAACAGCGTTGGGACGATAACCTCTACGAATAAACTAAACCGTGAGCCCCGGCACTCTTTAAGAGGCCACCAGGCTCACGGTTGTTGTCGTTTTAGGCGTTGCAGCGCTAGGTGCGGGCAGGACGCAGATCGCGCGGCAGCGCGAAAGTAATGGATTCGGTGGAGGTGGTCACTTGCTCCACGTCATTAAAGCCGCGCTCATCCAAGTATTCGAGCACCTCGCGCACAAGAAGTTCTGGCACGGAGGCGCCACAGGTCACGCCAACGGTCTCTACGCCGTCTAGCCACGATTCATCGATCTCGTCGGCAAAATCCACCAAGTGGGAGTCGCGTGAACCCGCCTCGAGCGCGACTTCTACGAGGCGCACGGAGTTGGACGAGTTCTTAGACCCCACCACGATCATAAGATCGCACTTCGGTGCAATGGCTTTGACGGACTCTTGCCGGTTTTGAGTGGCGTAGCAGATATCATCTGACGGCGGGTTTTCTAGGTGCGGAAAACGCTCGCGCAGCTTATTGACGATGACAACGGTCTCATCCACCGAGAGTGTGGTCTGCGAAAGCCAGATGAGTTTCTCATCCTGCAGGTAGTCTGGCAGCTTGTCCACGCCGTCGACGCCATCGACCAGATGCGTAACATCGGGGGCCTCGCCCGCGGTGCCTTCTACCTCCTCGTGGCCTTCGTGGCCCACGAGGAGGATGTGGTAACCATCGCGCTCGAAACGCTGGGCTTCCTTGTGCACCTTAGTCACCAAGGGGCAGGTAGCGTCCAAGGTCAATTGCTTGCGCTCCTGTGCCTGATTGCGCACCGCCGGGGAGATGCCGTGGGCGGAAAAGACGAGGTGAGCACCCTCCGGGGCCTCGGCGGCCTCTTCAACGAAGATGACTCCGCGCTTGGCCAAAGATTCAACGACATAACGGTTGTGGACGATTTGCTTGCGCACATAAATGGGTGCGCCGTATTTTTCTAGCGCCTTTTCTACGGTCTCGACGGCGCGGTCCACTCCAGCGCAGTAACCGCGCGGTGCCGCGAGGAGAACATTTTTACCATCAGTCATGCCTCCCAGAGTATCGAAAGGTAAAGCAAAACAATAGTAAGGGCTATCCAGCAGGGAAAGCGCCCATCTAGGCCACCCAAGCGGGGCGCCACGTGCCTTGAGCACCTACACTAAAGGGCACCGTATGGCGCTGTAGATGGAAAGGGTGGCTGCGTGAATCAACCGGCAAATACTCCAGAGACCCCGTGGCCCGTGGGCCAGGTCAATGACCAGGTGAAGGGATGGATCGAGCGCCTTGGATACCTGTGGGTGGAAGGCCAATTAACGCAGATCAATTACAAGCCCACCTGGAAGCTGTCCTACCTCACCCTGCGCGATGTGCAGCAGGAAAAGTCGGTGCAATTGACCTGCTCTTCCTCAATGCTGCACAACTTGCCCACGCCGCTAAAAGACGGCGACCGCGTCATCGTGCACGGCAAACCCGCCTTTTATGCCGGCCGCGGATCCTTTTCCCTGTGGACCACGGAGATTCGGCACGTGGGCATCGGCGATTTATTGGCGCGCATCGAAAAGCTGCGCGCGCAGCTTGCCGCAGAAGGCCTCTTTGATCCCGCGCGCAAGCGCCCGCTTCCCTACCTCCCGCAGAAAATCGGCCTGATTACCGGCCGCGGTTCTGCCGCCGAGCGCGATGTCGTGGCGGTAGCCCGCGACAGGTGGCCGGCCGTGCAATTCCGCGTCATTAATACCGCTGTTCAGGGGGCGAATACCGTCCCCGAGGTGATTTCCGCCTTGCAGGAGCTCGACGGCGATGCGGAGATCGATGTCATCATCATCGCCCGCGGTGGCGGTTCCGTCGAAGATCTCCTTCCCTTTTCTGAAGAAGCCCTGCAACGCGCCGTCGTGGCCGCCAGCACCCCGGTGGTCTCCGCGATTGGCCACGAGCCGGATAGTCCGGTGCTCGATAACGTCGCAGATCTGCGCGCGGCTACCCCGACGGACGCCGCCAAGCGCGTGGTCCCGTCGGTGGCAGAGGAACGCGCGGTCATCGCTGAGGCGCGATCCCGCATGGCGGCGGCCTTGCGCGGCTGGGTAGAACGCGAGCGCCGTGGATTGGATAATATCCGCTCGCGCCCAGTGCTGGCCGATCCGATGACGCCAATCCGCGCTCGGCGCGAAGAGGTCGAGCGCATGCGCACGAGCATGCGCCGCGAACTGCGGGTGCTCTTAGACCGTGAGACCCGGCACGTGGAGTCCCTTCGCGCGCGGGTTTCTGCTTTAGGTCCTTCGGCGACGCTTGCCCGTGGGTATTCTATTGTCCAGGTCTTGCCCAAAGATGGCAGCGATCCGGAGGTCGTTAGCTCTTATGAGCAATCACCGCCCGGCGCGCAATTGCGCATTCGCGTGGGCGATGGTTCCATCACCGCCGTGTCCATGGCCTCCCAGGCCGCCGATTAGCCAGAAATAGTAGGAGAATGCTGATGTCAGATGAAACCATTGGTTCCGGCCAGCCAGGCCAAGATGCCTTTACTCCCGTAGAGGAATTGAGCTACGAACAGGCGCGCGATGAGCTCATTGAAACTGTCAAGATTTTAGAGCTCGGCCAAATGGGCCTGGACGAGTCCCTGAAATACTGGGAGCGCGGCGAGGCGCTTGCTCGCACGTGCGAGTCCCACTTGGATGGCGCCTCCAAGCGGGTGGAGGATGCCCTTGAAAAGGCGGAACACAGCGAGCAGCAGGCTGAGGAGGGTGAAGAGTAATGCAGATTTATGGTTACCCGGGAAGGCGGATTGATTTCGTCTCCAAATCGGCATCGGCAGGCTCCATCATGGGCGGCGATTCCCGCGCGCTGGTAGAGGAATTTTTCGGGCCGGCGCATACCAGCACCCAGGTTTCGGCCACAGAAGAGGAATTGAGTTACTTTTCCCGGTCCATCGTGCTGCTGCTTGCCGATGCCAAAGTGGTCCAAGTCTCCATCTACCCGCGCCGTTCCCAGCGCGAGCGCGTGGACGTCTACCTAGAAAAGACGCGTTTGAGCGGGCTGGATGCCGCTGCCTTGGACGAAGCCACCGGTGACACTGAGGGAATCACAGTGGAAGCGGACGCCGAGGGGCTCAGCGAGGTTACTTTCCGCTTATAGGTTTGGCCTCGATAAAGGCCTCGGTGGCGGCGGCGAATTCTTCATCGGGGGCTGCACCGGAGATGATGAGGCGGGCATCGCCCAAGTCGGCGATCCACAAGCGGCGCACAGAATCGTCGTCACTTGCCAGCACGCGCACCTGATGGCCGGCTACCTCGCGCATTGAGTTCAGCCCGCGATAGTTAGCGTCGTATTTTTCGCCCGCCTCTTCTGCAGAAACCTGGGTTTGGGTGGATTCCACGTAGTTTCCATCCGCGGTAAGCCAGCTGACGACGGTGACTGTGTCGCCGCCTAGCTGCGAACGGCGGGCCGCATTGGCCTGCCAGCCTTCGGGCATCTGGGGATCTCGGATAGCACCAATACCGGCGCGAGCCTGCGTATCCAGGAAGGTCTCCTCGTCTACCTCTTGAACTGGGCCTTGCTCTGTTTCCGGATTCACCGAGCAAAGCCCCGTCGCGCCCACCACGAGCAACATCATGACCACCACTACGGAAAGGGACAAAATGATGTCGCGAGCGCCTTCGAAAATCTTCGGTCTTTGTTCTGCAGCCACGCGCCTTAGTATCGCATGAGCCACCGTGAAAGTGCCACATGCCTCCCGCGTGCGCACATTCGCGCCGATAATGCTGCCTAGAGAAAGGAAAAACCCCGCAAAAGGGGCCCCAAATCGGACCTATTGACGCCAAAAAGTGCCAGAATAGGACAAGTAGAACACTAATCGCGTGGGAATTACCCCCACGGTGAGAAAACATGGAAGGCAACCACTACACATGTCCGAAAATACTTCTTATTTGCCCGACCGTAACTTGGCCATGGAGCTGGTGCGCGTGACCGAAGCCGCCGCCTTGGCCTCTGGCCGCTGGGTTGGTCGTGGCATGAAGAATGAGGGCGATGGCGCGGCAGTCGATGCCATGCGCAAACTGATTAACTCCGTGGCGATGAAGGGCGTTGTCGTCATTGGTGAGGGCGAAAAGGATGAGGCCCCGATGCTCTTCAACGGTGAAGAGGTCGGCACGGGCGAAGGCGCGGCGATGGACATTGCTGTGGACCCGGTAGATGGCACGCGATTGATGGCCGAGGGCCGCCCCAATGCCATTTCCGTAATCGCCGCCGCAGAGCGCGGCACCATGTATGACCCATCTGCGGTCTTCTACATGGAAAAGATCGCCGTGGGCCCAGAAGCCGTCGGATCCATCGATATCAACCAGTCCGTGCAATGGAATATCGAGTCCGTGGCCAAGGCAAAGGGCCTGCGCACCGCCGATATCACCGTGGTGGTATTGGACCGCCCGCGCCACGAAAAGCTCATCCAGGAGATCCGCGAGGCAGGCGCAAAGGTGCGCCTCATTATGGATGGCGATGTGGCAGGTGCCATCGCCGCCTGCCAGGATTCCAACTCCATCGACATAATGATGGGCATTGGAGGTACCCCTGAGGGCATCATCACCGCCTGCGCCATGCGGTGCATGGGTGGCGAGATCCAGGGCAAGCTGTGGCCGAAGGATGAAGAAGAAGCAGAAAAGGCCCGCGCTGCCGGACACGACTTGGATAAGGTCTTGGGCACCAATGATTTGGTTTCGTCGAAGAACTGCTACTTCGCCGCTACCGGCGTGACCAATGGTGACATGCTGCGCGGTGTTTCCTACCGCAATAATGGTGCCTCCACCCGTTCGCTGGTCATGCGTTCCAAGTCCGGCACCATTCGCTACGTCGATTCCTTCCACAAGCTGGCTAAACTGCAGGAATACTCAGTGGTGGACTACTCGGACCCCACCAAGAACTAAACCTCACCCCCAAATGGCGGGGCAGGCTCGGGCTTTTCACCCACTGACTTTTAGCTTTTCGCCATACTGGGGGTAGGTGCACACAATCAATCAACCGAGGTGATTCTCATGACCGAATACCGTACCGAACATGACACTATGGGCGAGGTTAAAGTTCCCGCTGATGCCCTGTGGCGCGCACAGACCCAGCGCGCGGTAAACAATTTCCCTATTTCCGGCCGCGGCTTGGAAGATGCGCAGATTCGTGCGCTTGGCCTGCTCAAGGCTGCATGCGCACAGGTCAACAAGGACTCCGGCAGCCTGGATGCAGAAAAGGCAGACGCCATTATCGCCGCCGCACAGGAAATCGCGGATGGCAAGCACAACGATGCCTTCCCCATCGACGTATTCCAGACCGGCTCCGGCACCTCTTCCAATATGAACACCAACGAGGTCATCGCCTCCTTGGTGCATAAGCAAGGCGTAGAGGTTCACCCGAACGATGACGTCAACATGGGCCAGTCCTCCAATGACACCTTCCCCACCGCCACCCACGTGGCGGCTACGGAAGCGGCTGTCAATGACCTCATTCCGGGCCTAAAGGTCCTGCACGAGTCCTTGACTAAGAAGGCGAAGGAATTCGCGGACGTCGTCAAGGCCGGGCGCACCCACCTCATGGACGCCACCCCAATCACCTTGGGCCAGGAGTTCAGCGGCTACGCCCGCCAGGTGGAGCTCGGCATCGAGCGCATCGAGGCTACCCTCCCGCGCTTGGGAGAGCTCGCCATCGGTGGTACCGCCACCGGCACCGGCCTGAATACCTCCGCTGATTTCGGCGGCAAGGTGACCGAGGAGCTCAAGAAGCTCACCGGCGTTGAGAACCTGAAGGAAGCAGAAAACCACTTCGAGGCACAGGCTAACCGCGACGGCCTCGTAGAATTTTCCGGCGCCATGCGCTCGGTGGCCGTATCCTTCAACAAGATTGCCAATGACCTGCGTATGCTGGGCTCCGGCCCACTGACCGGCCTGGCAGAAATCCACCTGAAGGACCTGCAGCCTGGTTCCTCCATCATGCCGGGCAAGGTCAACCCGGTTATCCCTGAGGCGGTTACCATGGTGGCCGGCCAAGTTGTGGGCAATGACGCAGCCGTTGCCTTCGGCGGCGCGCAGGGACAGTTCGAGCTCAACGTCTTCATCCCGATGATGGCGCGCAACGTGCTCGAGTCCGCTCGCCTGCTGGCCAACTCCGCCCGCGTCTTTGCTGAGAAGTGCGTCGACCACATCGAGGCCAACGAGGAGCGAATGAAGCACTTCGCGGAGTCCTCCACCTCCATCGTGACCCCGCTGAACTCCGCCATCGGCTACGAGAATGCCGCCAAGGCCGCAAAACACGCCCTCAATGAGAAGATCACCGTCCGCCAGGCCGTAATCGACTTGGGCTTTGTTGACGGCGAGAACCTCACCGAGGAAGAGCTGGACAAGCGCTTGGACGTATTGAGCATGACCAACCGCGAGCGCGACAATATCTAACCTCAGCCGCCTTTAGCGCTGCAACCCCGCTCGGAAATCGCTTCTGAGCGGGGTTTTGCATGCCCGGGAACATGACCGGGTACGGGAAGTGCGCGCAAAGAAAAGGGGCATCGGCAAGCACATGCCGTGACTTGCGCCATAAATTCAGCGTACACATCTACAAAATCACTCATTTTGCACTTGGTGCAAGTTTGCACCGAGTGTAAAGTTGCATTCTGTGCAAGAAGAACTATCACTACGCGAGCAGAAACGCCTAGAAACACGGCTACGCATTGAGGATGCCGCCACCGAACTGGTGGATAAGCATTCCTTTGGCGAGGTCACTATTGAAGAGATCTGCGAACTAGCCGGTATTTCTCGGCGCACATTTTTTAATTATTTCGATTCGAAGGAATCCGCCGTGCTCGGGGCACCAAGCGCTGACTTCACCGCGGAAATGCGCGAGTATTTCCTCCACGAGCCCACCACCAACATCATGGAGCTCGTCCTTAACCTGGTGGAGCAGCACATGGAGGGCCATCACGTTAATCCCACGATTCGGGAGCGACGCAAGCGCATTGCTAATGACCCGGAGGCGGCCGCCGCCTCCATTAGTCGCAAGCGGGCGAAATCCATCGAGCTTATTGGACTCATTGAGGAGCGCCTTGACCGGGAACCGGAACTGCGCATCCTGGAGGGTCATTCCACGGCAACGGAGGCCATGGTCATCGCCGGTGTGGTCCGCGAGGCCCTGTGGCTTTCCATCGCCGCCCCCGATAGCGATTGCAGCGACGCCCTGAGTTCGCGTCTGAATGATTCACTGACTTTGATTAATGATGTTATGAAAGGAATCCGATGGTAGATACAGTCGAAAAGGCTCCTGCGCAGGGCCAGTCGCGGGCGGATAACCTGGGGCTCATCTTCTCTGCGCTGGTGCTCACCATGTTGATGAGCTCGCTGGGCCAGATGATTTTCTCTTCCGCTTTGCCAACGATTGTTGGTGAGCTTGGCGGCGTTGACCACATGAGCTGGGTCATCTCCGCATTCCTGGTCACCATGACCATCGCCATGCCGATTTCCGGCAAGCTGGGTGACATGCTGGGCCGCAAGTGGCTCTACATTGGCGGCATCGCCGTCTTCGTCGTGGGCTCCGCCATCGGCGGTTTCGCCGATTCCATGACGGTGCTCATCATCGCCCGCGCCGTGCAAGGCTTCGGCGCCGGGTTCATGATGATCTCCTCGCAGTCCATCATCGCCGAGGTCACCTCCTCCCGCGAGCGTGGCAAGTTCATGGGCATTATGGGCGGTGTCTTCGGCCTGTCCTCCGTCCTTGGCCCCGTCTTGGGCGGCTGGTTTACTGATGGCCCCGGCTGGCGCTGGGGCATGTGGATGAATATCCCGCTCGGCCTGCTGGCCATGGTGGTCTGCATCCTGGTGCTCAACCTGCGCGTGGGCCAGGCCGATATGAAGCGCTTTGACTGGCTCGGCGCCACCTTCATCGCCATTACCACCGCTTCCCTAATCCTCATGACCACCTGGGGCGGCACCGAGTACGACTGGGATTCCTCCATGATCCTCACCCTCGGCGCCATCACCCTCGTCGGCGCGATCATTACCACCATCGTGGAATTGCGCGCTGCCGAGCCGCTCATCCCGGTTCGCCTCTTCAAGAACCGCAACATGGCCCTAACCACCCTGTCCGGCGTCATCTTGGGTCTGGCCATGTTCGGCGTGCTGGGCTATATGCCCACCTACCTGCAGATGGTCCACACCCTATCGCCCACCAACGCTGGCCTGATGATGATTCCAATGATGGTTGGCCTTATCGGCACCTCCACCGGAGTTGGCTTCATCATCGCCCGCACCGGCCGCTACAAGATCTACCCCTCATCGGCCTAGCCATTACCGCAGGCGCCCTGTTCTGGATGTCCCGCCTCTCGGTAGACACCTCGCTCACACAGCTCGGCTTCGAGTTCCTCGCCTTCGGCATCGGCCTGGGCATGGTCATGCAGGTGCTCGTGCTCATCGTCCAGAACTCTTTCCCACTGTCTCAGGTGGGCACGGCCACCGCGGCGAATAACTTCTTCCGCCAGATCGGTTCTGCCCTGGGCGCTTCCCTGGTCGGTTCCATGTTCATCAACAACATGCAGGATGAGATGGCCAACCGCCTGCCGCGGGCCATCCAGCAGCTGGGCCCCGAGGGCGCGGCCTATGCTGAAAAGTTTAATAACGCCAATGGCAATGCCAATAGCCTCACCCCGGATATGGTTTCTTCCCTGCCAGAGCCCCTCGAGCAGGCGATCCTCAATTCCTATAACGATGGCCTCACCCCGGTCATCGCGCTGATGGTCCCGCTCGTCATCATCGCCCTGATCGTCCTGCTTCCCCTGCGCGAAGAGCGCCTGAAGGAGACGATCGATTAGGGGAGCTGCATGCGCTGCGCGATAGCCTGCTGCTTGCCGATGCCCCCATCGAGTCCGCCCTCGGCTACCCACCCGGCGGCCTCGCGAAGTAGAAAACGACTAAAGGCCGTAGCGGCCGAGATTATTAATTCCCTCGGCATCGCTACGGCCTTCGTGGTTACTAGGCACAGTGTATTTAGCGGTTCTTTTCCTCCGGCTTGGGGAGCAGGAGCTCGTAGACATCGGTATCGCGCCACTGACCGGCCAACTCGCCATAGGTCATCTTGGCCATGTGGGAGTAGGTGCCGACCTTTTCAAAGCCGCGGGACTTGTGCAGGCCCGCAGAGCCTTCATTTTCCGGGAAAATCCAGGAGTGGATGGCCCACTTGTGCAGATCCTTGCACACCTCAATGAGGCAATCGAGCAAGGCCCCGGCGATGCCACGGCCTTGGGCATCAGATCCCAAGTAGATGGAATCCTCCACCACGCCGTGGAAGACGGTGCGCGATGAAATCGGGGCGGCCGAAACCCACCCCAATACCTTGGAATCATCGTCCGCCTCAACGGCTACGTGCACCGAAGCCATGATTTTGGAGTTCGTAAACTCCTCATAGGTCAAGGAACGGGTCTCATAGGTGGCATGGCCGGTTTGCAGGCCCTGCTCGTAGATCTCCCGCATCTGCGGGTAATCGGCCGACGTGAAAGGCCGGATACGGAAATCCTTTTTCTTTTCGTCCGCAGACGTCTGCTTGGCGTTCTCGCTCATAGGCACCATTATTACTGGTCTTAGGTGATTTTTGCCATATAAATTTGATTAAATTCGCTGTCTGCGAACACGCTTTCATCTCTCCCTTAATCATTGCCCTCCAATAGATCCGTTACTAGCTCCGCAATGGCAGAGCGCTCCGATCGCTGAAGGGTAATGTGCGAGAAAAGCTCATGGCCCTTGAGCTTTTCGATGACCGCCTGTACCCCATCGTGGCGGCCCACCCGCAGGTTATCGCGCTGGGCAACGTCATGGGTGAGCACTACTCGCGAGCCTTCCCCCAAGCGCGAGAGCACGGTAAGCAAAACATTGCGCTCCAGCGACTGCGCCTCGTCCACGATAACGAAGGCATCGTGCAAAGAACGGCCGCGAATATGGGTTAGGGGCAGGACCTCGATGAGCCCGCGTTCGTGGATCTCCTCCAGCACGTTGTCAGAGACTAAGCCTTCCAAGGTGTCATAGACCGCTTGGGCCCACGGGTTCATCTTCTCTGACTCAGAGCCCGGCAGGTAACCCAGCGACTGCCCGCCGACGGCGTACATCGGCCGAAAGACCACGATGCGGCGATGTTCACCGCGCTCTAAGACCGCCTCCAAGCCGGCGCATAAGGCCAGCGCGGATTTGCCGGTGCCTGCCCTACCACCGATGGACACGATGCCGACTTCCGGATCCAACAGGAGATCGAGGGCGATGCGCTGTTCCGCCGAACGCCCCTGCAGGCCAAAGGCATTTCGATCGCCGCGCACCAGGCGCACCGCCCCGTCCGGCAGAATGCGGCCCAGGGCAGATTGCGCGCCGCCGACCAAGGTGATGCCGCAGTGCACCGGCAAGTCTTCCACTGGGGTGTCATCGTCCGTGACGACCCCATCGAGCAGCACTTCCCCATCGCTGTAGAGGGCATCGATGACATCCGTGGTGGTATAGGCGGTGGCCATACCGGAGTACCCGGTCAAAATGACGTCCTGAGCGTGATATTCATCGGCCTGCACGCCCACGGCGCCAGCCTTAACGCGCAGCGGCACGTCCTTGGTAACAAGAACCGTGTCCTTGCCTTCGTGTGCCAGGTTCAAGGCGCAGGCCAAGATGCGGTGGTCTCCTTCCGGCCCGCGGAATGCGGCCGGCAAGAGCGATTGGTCTTGGTGGTTGAGCTCTACCCGCAAGGTACCGCCGTCCACGTTGACCGGAACGGGCTGGTCGAGCGCCTCATAGGTAGCGCGCAGCTCTTCCAAAAAGCGAAGAGCTTGGCGGGCGAACCAGCCAAGCTCTGGGTGATGACGTTTTCCTTCCAATTCAGAGATAACCACGACGGGAAGGACGACCTCGTGTTCGGCAAATTTTCGCAGCGCCCACGGGTCAGATAATAAAACCGAGGTATCAAGCACGTAGGTCTTGGTAGCGACGTCATTTTCCGTGGTGCCTAGTGCAGTAGAAAGTACAGAGGGGCGAGTCATGATGGCAGGAATCTTCCTTTGTAAAGCGGTAGAAAGCTGTTCTTCCTTGTCTGCCCCCTAGAGCCGCTAGTGCTGCGAACTCTTAGGGGCTGCCACCCAACCTAAGCACCCAAGGTTGAAATCACATGGGTGGAAGATGAACTTTAAGAAAACGACAGATCCCTGCGGGAAAGCCGCAGGGATCGTGGCGAGAGGTAATCGACGCGCCGCGTGGGCAGGGCGCCGACTTTTAGCTTTTAGGCGTTGATATCGGCCGCGAAGGTGCCGTCTTCACCCTCAGTCCAGGAGATGGTGCCGTTGCTAAACTCCTGGGTCCAGCCGTTCGCCTCGACTGCGTCAGCCTCTGGCTTGGTAGGCAGGCCAACGGAGGAAGCGAGTCCACCCTCGTTTACCCAGGTTTCAGCAATCTTGCCGATGACCGGCTGCGCACCAGTCTCCTCAGAGTATGCCAAGTACTTGCCACCCTCGAAGGTAGCCAGGGTGCCTTCATCGGAGGACTCTATGCTCTGCACGTCGCCCCACTCGGCCTGCTTTTCCTCGATGGCAGCTGCAAGATCAGCGGGAACTTCTTCTTCGCCATGTGCAGTGGTGATGGTCTGGGTTTCGCCCTTGGCGCCCTCTGCATCACCGTCCTTGGAGCCGGTTGCCTCTTCGGCGGCGGAACCAGCGGCGTCGGTGGCATCGGATGCGGCAGAGCCGGCAGCATCCGAGGCGTCTGCGGCTACGGAGCCAGCGCTATCCTTAGCGTCATCGGCGGCGTCCTCTGCGTCCGAGCATGCAACGAGAGCAACGGAAAGGGTTGCGGCCGCGAAGCCACCTGCAATACGACGAGTCATCTTGCGCATTTCTGGATCTACCTTTCGATTTTCAGCTGAAAAATTAGTTCGTTGTAGGTTTAAGCCGCCATTGTGGCGAGCGCAGCCAACGGTATACCCCAAATGCACTTCCTTGCCACCGTGTGCAACGGGGTTAGCGCGGATCAACCCTCATATCATCGTCGTTTGCGCTGCTTAGGGCACTTCTTTTGTTTCTGTAACGGATTGTTAACAATCCTTCGAGACTGTTTGGCTTTAGCTTTTTCACGGGCGGTGCGCTTCGGCTTTTCCTGCCTGGAGGAGCGAGCGGTGCGGCCCTTAGCGATGCCCACAAAGTCCTGGATGGCCTCGCCATCCTCCGCCTTCCGCCAAACCAAGGCAATTTCCGTCACCGGCACGCCGCTATCCTTGAGCGCGAGCGGAACCACCTGTTTCTTGCTGAGGATTTTTAATAGCGGCAGCGGTGCGATGGCGATGCCCACATTGGCCGCGACCACCTGCAGGGCCTCTCGTACGGCGGCGATATCGACCTCGCCGGCATCGGTGAGGCGGTAGTTGAGGTGCTCATCGGAGACATCGGCAAGCGCAAGCGCCTCACCCACCTCCGCATAGACCGAGTCTTTTGGAACCGCAAGGCCGGGGGCCTCCTCATAAAGGCGCACCACGTGGAAAGAGTCATCCACCCGCGGATCCGGCAGGCGCGTTAGCGCCAGATCCACGTGACCTGCGAGCAATTCTGCCATGCTGTCATCCGCATCGACGGTGGATAAACCGCCGTGGGCAGTATTGTCCTGAAATCTCTGAAACCATTTTCCAGGTTCCGTACCGGTCACAAAGGCTAAGCGCAGCATGGAGCACAGTCTACTGAAAGTGCTACGGTTAAACCGTGAGTGAACAACATAACCAACAGCAACCGTCCGGTACCGCGATGCGCGCGCAGACCGCCGCTAAGAAGCTGAATATCTATCTGCCCGCCGCGCCTGAAGAATTTCAAAATAGCGCGGTCAGCCACGAGGAACTGCGTGAGCTGCAGCACAATCCCCCGCAGTGGCTGCAAACGCTGCGCCGCGAAGGCCCCCACCCCCGGCAAGAAGTTGCCCACAAACTGGGCATTTCCGTTACCGCGCTAAAGAAGAACGACATGGATAAGCCGCTGACCACCGCGGAAATCAGCGAGCTTTTGGAAAAGCAGCCGGAGTGGCTGCAGCAAGCCCGCGCCACGCTGGCGCAGGCTCGCGGCCACGACGTTCACAAGGACGCCGCAGAGGATGCTTTAGAAGATAAGGACTAAACCAGCTTCCAGTCCTCGAGGCCCTCATACAGCGGGTAGTCCTCCGCGATCTTGTCGACGCGCCGGCGAAGTGCCTCGACATCGGCGTTATTGCCCTGCGCCAAGGCGGTACCGATGACATCGGCAACCTCGGTGAAGGCTTCCGCATCGAGGCCACGGGTGGCCAGGGCGGAGGTGCCGATGCGCAGGCCCGAGGTGACCATCGGCGGACGAGGATCGTTCGGGACCGCATTGCGGTTGACGGTGATTCCTACCTGGTGCAGGAGGTCTTCTGCCTGCTGACCATCGAGCTGCGAGTTGCGCAGATCGACCAAGACGAGGTGGACATCGGTGCCGCCGGACACAACGTCCACGCCAGCTGCCTGAGTGTCTTCTGCCAAGAGGCGATCGGCCAGAATGCGGGCGCCCTCAAGGGTGCGCTCCTGCCGCTCCTTGAATTCCTCGCTGGCCGCAATCTTCATGGAAATGGCCTTTGCCGCCACCGCGTGCATCAGCGGTCCACCCTGCTGACCCGGGAAGACGTTGGAGTTCAGCTTCTTTGCGTACTCCTGCTTGGCCAAGATCATGCCGGAGCGCGGACCGCCCAAGGTCTTGTGCACGGTGGTGGAGACGATATCGGCGTGCTCGACAGGGTTCGGGTGCAGGCCCGCGGCAACCAAGCCCGCGAAGTGGGCCATATCAACCCACAGGTAAGCGCCCACCTCATCGGCGATTTCGCGGAAGGCCGCGAAATCCAGGGTGCGCGGGTAAGCGGACCAACCGCCGATGATAACCTTTGGCTTCTCCTTAAGTGCCTGCTCGCGCAGCTTATCCATGTCCACGCGCATGGTCTCTGGGTCCACGCCATAAGCTGCGACATCGTAAAGCTTGCCGGAGAAGTTCAGCTTCATGCCGTGGGTCAGGTGTCCACCGTGGGCCAAGGACAGGCCGAGGATCTTATCGCCCGGTTCCGCGATGCTGGACAGGACTGCGGCATTAGCCTGCGCGCCGGAGTGCGGCTGCACGTTGGCAAATTCCGCGTTGAAGAGCGCCTTCGCGCGGTCGCGGGCAAGATCCTCAACGACGTCGACGTGCTCGCAGCCGCCATAGTAACGACGCCCTGGGTAGCCCTCGGCGTACTTATTGGTCAGGACAGAGCCCTGTGCCTGCAAGACGGCGCGCGGCACGAAGTTTTCAGACGCGATCATTTCCAGGGTTTCGCGCTGGCGGGAAATTTCTCCCTGGATAGCACCGAAAACATCTGGGTCAAGATCGCGCAGGTCAGTATTAAAAGAAGCCATAAAAGACTAGTCCTCTTCTCGGTAGGAAGCAGTATGAACTATTACATATCATAACCTTTCGGCTACCTTACAGGGGGCAAATTTTTCATTCCCTTATCGCCGCGTGCGACAATTAAGTTATGGCGCGCAACCTGGATTCAAGCCCCTACCTCGACTTTGACCGTGAAACCTGGCGTGAACTCCGCAAATCCATGCCGCAGGTGCTGACAGAAAACGAGCTAGAAGAGCTACGCGGCATCGGCGACCGCATTGATTTGGACGAGGTGGCAGACGTCTACCTCCCCCTCTCCCGCCTTATCCACATGCAGGTCACCGCCCGGCAGCAGCTCACCGCCGCCACCGAGGCCTTCTTGGGCAACCCACCCACGCACGTGCCCTTCGTCATCGGCGTGGGCGGTTCCGTGGCCGTGGGTAAATCCACCACCGCCCGCCTCCTCCAAGTGCTCCTACAGCGATGGGACTCTCACCCGAAGGTGGACCTAGTGACCACGGACGGGTTTCTCTTTCCCACCCAAACGCTTAAAGACCGCGGACTGATGAAGCGCAAGGGTTTCCCCGAATCCTATGACCGCCGTGCACTTATGCGCTTTGTTACCGACGTCAAATCCGGAAAACCCGTGGTCAAAGCGCCGCTGTATTCGCATATTACCTATGACATCGTCAAAGATCGCTATCAAGAGGTCAATCAGCCGGATATCTTGATTTTGGAAGGCCTCAACGTCCTCCAGACCAGCCCCACCTTAACCATCGCGGATCTATTTGATTTCTCCGTCTACGTCGACGCCCGCACGGACGATATTGAACAGTGGTACATCGACCGCTTCCTCACGCTGCGCCACACCGAATTCCGCCGGCCCAATGCCCACTTCGCTGCTTATGCCGATATGAACGACGAGCAGGCGCGCGCCCAGGCCCGCGAGATTTGGCAATCCATTAACCTGCCAAACTTGGTGGAAAATATCCTACCCACCCGCGTGCGCGCATCGCTGGTATTGAAGAAGGGATCGCATCACCTGGTTGAACAGGTCCGCATGCGAAAAATCTAGCCGCTACTTACCAAAGCGGCGCGAACGCTGCGAATAATCACGCAGCGCGCGCAGGAAATCTACCTTCCGGAACGCCGGCCAATAGGTATCGGTGAACCAGATTTCTGAATAGGCCGCTTGCCACAGCAGGAATCCGGAAAGACGCTGCTCGCCGGAGGTGCGGATCACCAAGTCTGGGTCCGGCAGGCCCTTGGTATATAGGTGTTCCGTGATCGAGTCTGCGGTGACTCGGTCCGCCATCTCGGCAGCGCTGGTGCCCTTTTCAGCCTCGCTGCGCACCAGCTTCTGAACGGCATCAACGATTTCTTGGCGCCCACCGTAGCCCACAGCCACATTGACGATGACCCCTTGGTTATCCTTGGTTTCCTCGGCGGCATCGACCATGCGCTGTGTTACCGGCGCGGGCAACAACCCTAAGTTACCCACAAGACGAACCTGGCAATCCAGATCTCCCTGGGACAGATGCGTGACCACATCAGAGATGATGTCAAAAAGTAGCTGCACTTCCTGCTGGCTGCGCTTCAAGTTCTCCGTGGATAAGAGGTAGATGGTGACTACCTCAATATCGGTATCGCGGCACCACGCGATCATCTCTCCAATTTTCTTCGCCCCTTGGCGGTGGCCGTGGCTAATATCTGTAAACCCGGCTTCCCGCGCCCAGCGGCGGTTGCCGTCAGCCATGATCGCCACGTGCTTCGGCTGCGGTCTGCCCTTGATAAGCCGCACGAGGCGTGCTTCATACAAGGGGTACATCAGCCGCTTGAGAAATGTCACGTTGATTACTCCAGCCGCTTAGAAAATCGACTTCTTGCGGTTATCGTAAAGGCCAGCTTCCTTGAGCGCCGCATCCACTGCTTCTTCGTCGAATGGATCGATTCCGTGGTCTTCAGCGAACATGGTGCGCCGACGGAAGCGCGAATAGCGGCGGTGGAAGTTCCAGCCCGCTACCAGCACGGCAACGCCCAAGATGGCCAAGATGAGCAGTCCGATGGGCGAGGCTTTGCCAAACTCGGGCCCCATTGGCCCACCCTCAGCACCTTCTGTGCCTTGCGCAAGGACAGTGACATCGTGCGCAGCCAAGAAAAGGGAGTCATAGACGCTCATGCTTTAAGTCTCCTCGTTCTTTTCAATGCCCGCAAATAAATCATTTTCCGGCAGCGACGTCGATACTCGGGTCTTAGCTAATTCAAACTCTTCTGTAGGCCACAGACGCTGTTGAACCTCCACGGAGGTGGCCAAGAATGCGCCCGCAGGATCGATCTGCGTCGCGTGCGCCCGCAGCGCATCGTCGCGGTTTTGGAAGTAATCGGCGCACTCCACCTGCGTGGTAACGCGAGCCATGATATCGCCAAAAGCCGTATCCCAGCGCGCCAGCATAGGACCATACGGGCTGGGTTTGCCCTCCTCAAGGAGGAGATCGTGGAACATCTTCATGCGCTGGTACACAAAGCCATGCGAGTAGTACAGCTTCAGCGGCTCCCAGGGCTCGCCCAATTCTGGGTGGTAGTCAGGGTCACCGGCTTTTTCCCACGCAATCATAGATGCTCGGTGGACCATGAGGTGGTCTGGGTGCGGGTAGCCGCCATTTTCGTCATAGGTAATGATGACCTGCGGGCGGAACGAGCGAATAACGCGCACCATTTCCTGGGCCGCCGCATCATCACCCATCAGGGCAAAGCAGCCTTCCGGCAAAAGGTCTTCCATGCTCTTGCCTTCCTCAGGATCCGGCAGGCCGGAATCAACGTGGCCTAACCACTGGTGTTGGACCCCAAGCGCGCGGGCTGCCTTAGCCATTTCCTCGCGGCGTACCTCAGCCATGTTTTCCTTAACGCCAGGACGGTCCATAGCCGGGTTAATAATGTCACCGCGTTCACCACCGGTGCAGGTCAGCACCATTACATCCGCACCTTCTGCAGCGTAACGGGCCGTAGTCGCAGCACCCTTAGAGGATTCATCGTCCGGGTGTGCGTGGATTGCTAGGAGGCGAAAGTCGCTCACTGAAAATCCATCCCCTTTAAAACTAGCTTTTAGAACAGATCACTATCTTAGTAGATAATGGGAAAATGGTACTCCTCGGTTAAAGTAGGGCTATGACTTCCGCCGGAAATTCTCGCTCCGCCGCGCGCTACGGCTCGCGCGATAAATCACAAAAGAACTCTGGTAGCTGGACCAATAAGGCGCTGGTGTTGATTTTCGCCGCCATGCTCGTCACCCTTCTTTATTACGGTTTCCAGTATTTTCGGGAAAAAGAATCCGTCAATGCTCAGATCTCTATGGTCACCCAGGAGGTTCTCAGTGATGACACCACGCGCGTCTGGGTCGATGTGACCCGCAATCACACCGATGAAGACGCCTATTGCATCGTGCAGGCCTACGATTACTCCAAATCCGAGGTAGGCCGCCGCGAATTTGCCGTTCCCGCCGGCGGAAAAGAAACGCATCGCATTGCCGTCGATGTCCCCACCAATGCCCGCGCCGTCGCCGGTGGCGCCTATGGCTGCTCCGGCAATATCCCGGATTACCTGGATATGGACAACCCCGACTACGCGGAAAGTCGCTAGCTCCATGTGCTAGGATTTGTACAGCCTAGAACTGGGCATTTGCCTGGTTGCATACTTAACTTCGGTCCCGCCACCATCGCGGGGCTTTGACCACTATTCCACAGCACGGAAGGTTTTAGAATGGCTGAGCAGCAAAAGCAGTACATCACCCCAGAAACCAAGGCAAAGCTCGAGACCGAGCTGCAGGAGCTTATCGATCACCGCCCTGAGGTTGCAGCGGAAATCAATGAGCGCCGCGAAGAGGGCGACCTGAAAGAAAACGCCGGCTACGATGCCGCCCGCGAGATGCAGGACCAGGAAGAGGCCCGCATCAAGCAGATTTCTGAGCTGCTGGCTAACTCCACCACCGAGCGTGGCACCATGCAGGAGGGCGTTGCCTACACCGGCAGCGTCGTTCACGTGTACTACAACGGCAACAAGGACGATAAGGAAACCTTCCTCATCGGCACCCGCGCTGCTGCGACCGATAACAAGGACTTGGAGACCTACTCCGAGCAGTCCCCGCTGGGCGCCGCCATCATCGGCGCACAGGAGGGTGAAACCCGCGAGTACTCCGCACCAAATGGTAAGACCATCTCAGTAACCATCGAGTCGGCCGCCCCGTACGATTCCGCCAAGGCTGCCACCCCGCGCGAGTCCTAATTCCCTCCATCTACCCCACTACCGCCTTCACTACTCTGGAGAAAGAGCACATCCCCATGAAGAAATTCTCCCGTTTCGCTACCGCTGGATTAGTATTTGCCGCCGGCCTTTCCTTGGCCGCATGCCACCCGCCGAATCAGCAAGATTCTGAATCCGGCAAGATCGACAATGCATCGACCTTTACCGGCGAAGCACCGGCGCAGAAGGATGCCGAGACGTCCTCGTCTGCTGCCACCACCGAGACCGAAGTGGATCCGGAGGGCCTGCAAAACGGGGTCGAGGAACCTGAGCAGCAGCCAAAGGCCACCGCGACGCAACTGCCGCAATAAAAGAAGTGGGCTGAAGGATTATTTCCTTCAGCCCTTTTTCTTTCCACAATTCACTGGCTAGGATTCTCGCGCCCAATTGCCGATGACCCCAGGCACGACCGCCGGCGGCTCGCCCAACAGATCCCGCTTATTCGGATCGCGCTCCACCTGCGTGGTTACCGCCTTCACCCGGTTCTTGTCATTTCCCTGACCCCGCGTTCCCATCATCGGCGCAAGGGCGCGCATGCCAGCGGCCGGTCTCCCGGCACCGGTTTTAGCACCGGTACTATTGGCGGCGCCTCCCCCGCGCACCACAGCTTCACGCGCAGCGCCCCTTTCTAGGTGTCCGCGGCTACCGTTACCGCCGCTGCTATTGCCAGCAGCTTCACCTGCGGCCCGAGGAAGCGCGCCTCCCACGCCGCGGGCGCCGACACCCTCACCGGCACCGCCGCGCATTCCTACTCCGCCGCGCGCAGCAGTTCCGCCAGCTCCCAAACCTGGGGCGGAATTTACGAGTGCACCCATATTTCCACCTGCCCCAGAACCAGGCCTTCCGCCCGTACCGATGGCCCCGCTGCCGAGCCCGGCCAGCGAATTGAATCCGCCACCACGAAGCGCACCAGTGTTTCCACGTCCAGTTCGCCCGCCGACGCCAGGACCACCTGCTGCACCGGCAATACCGGTTCCTGTGCCGACCCCGGATCCGGCTCCGTTACCAGAACCAGTTCCACGTCCAACACCAAGCGGTGCTCCCATCCCGGTAGAACCGAGTCCGCCGCTACCGCTGCCAGCTCCAGCACCAATACCCGAGGTACCGGGAGCGGCACCTGCCGTTGGCATAGATCCTAAGTGGCCATGCGATGCCGTCGCCCCAGGAAGTGAGGCCCCACTGGTTGCGATATCGCGACCGCTGATATCTATACCGTCGCCCACGCCTAGCTCAGAAAGCGCCCTTCTGCCATCTGCATGCAATTGCTCCTGGAACGCGGCAGTTTCCTCAGGAGTCATGCCGACGGATTCCAAATCGTGGACCGTACCATTAGCCACGTCGAAGTTTCCCGGGCCCACATCGCCGCGAGCAATAGCTTCCTGAATTGCACGCGGCCAGACGACGTTGTCGGTGTTATATTTCTGGCCATCGCCCTCCACACCTGACAAGCCAGCATCTACGCCGCCGCCTCCGGATGCCGGCGACTGTTCCATCAGCGGATGTTGATTAGGCATGGCGTCGATGGCAAACCTCTGGAGATCCGGCTGCAGCTTTGCCAACGCCGCCTTCTCTGCAATTTTTCGCTTCGCTGGATCAGGGATTTTCATAATATCCATCGCCATGGCCATCGCCGAAGGCTGAATCATCATCAACCGCGAGTGGAACCCAGTAAGCTTTTCTCCCATTGCTGCGGCATTGGCCACAAAGTGTTTCCCGGAGGCTGCCACTTCCCTAATCTTCGCCGCCGCCCGCGACGTGGTTTCGCTGTCATTCTCACTTTCCAAGGAGCCTGCGGCTTCTTCAAGACCGCTCACGATCTCCCGAACCTCAGAACCTAACGACGCCCAACGCGCATTAGCTTCAGACACACTCCAAATCTGCGTTGACATCAAGTCCGTTGCCAACTTGGTAATCGACGTGCCGACGTTAACTACCGGAGGAGTAAAGGCGAAGGGGCTATACCCCGGCTCCGGCTGATCCATAATCGGCATTGATTCAACGCCAATCTCACCACCCGCATCAGCGATATCCATCGCCCTACTATTTGCAGTTTCTTGGGCTTCAAAGCCTCGAGCTTCTCGGGCAAGAGCCTGCGACAACCATTCGACTTGCGAGGCATAGTCCAGGAGCGTCCCTTTAGCCGACCCCGGGTCGGTGGTAAGTGTCCTTTCGTGCACACCCCCTACGTGATCAATTCCCGACACATTCGAAAAGCCCGAATTAAGAGGGCTATTTACTCGGTCCTTTAGTGACTGAGCTCGACGGTATAGATCAGATATTATGCTGGTATTTCGTTGTAGATTTTTGACACTAACAAGCATGTTTCCCCCAAAACACGACTATTGTTTGAGATTAGTAATGAGTTCAGCAACCAATTGACATCTCTTCATTGCACTTGACTGTGGTGTGACATCATTTATGCCGACGGTAATCGTTCCTCGGCTGGTAGAAAGATATCCATTACACTGGGAATCTTTAAAAAGCTCAGAGTTAAATAGGTGAATACCTTCGATATCTGCTGTTTCATCTTTTTGTCGAAGATCTTCATTTAACTCTAGCCCATCAATAGCAGTTGAATCGCTAGCTGCAGAGACTAGAATGCTTTCAGAAAAATTCCTCCCATTCGATGCAAAATTGCAAAAATAGTGCCCCGGCTCTTTTCGATAATCGAGTATTCGTGGTTCTAAACCAATTTCCTCCAGCCTGTCCGGCGGAATTTCCGTACATGGATCGAATAGCTCGAAATCTGGATCAGCAGGATCAAATTCTCCCGGTGGCGGTAGTGCCCCGGAATCCTCATCTCCCGTGGCGCCGGTCTCCCCCCGAAGACCGGCGCCGGCCCTCGAATGCTCGCCTTCGGGGTGTTCCGAATCCCCCGGATTGTCTTCCACATCATCCCCCTGGCTCCCGTTGGCATTACCCGCGCCATCGACCGAACTAGTGCCATCAGTTTCTGCCGTCATCGCGGCATCTTCTGATGCGCTCTTCGAGCCGACTTCCGCAGCGCAGCCACTCAGCGTGACCGAGCTGACTACCAGCGCTGCTACGGTTGCCTGACGTTTCACAACAATCCTTCGGTTACTCCTTTTAGACGAGCTGGAACGAGAAGAAAATAGAGGAGAGAACTCTCTACCTTCCGGTTTCCCGTTCCCGCCACATAGCATGCATGAATCGTGCAAGAATTTCTCGTTGAGAGCGCAAATTAGTCAATATTTAACTATCTCATTATCCTCATTCGCCACATTTAAATCTTTTCAAATGGTGAAATTAACTGCTCATTGACTGTCTTTGACCTGAAAGCCCGCTCCTACCCGCTTAAAACCTAAAGAACGGCTTAATACCCCCTGAATTACCCCAATAATTACACGCCCGTAAGCCAAAGGAAAACACAAAAATGGCCCGCACCGAAGTGCGGGCCGAAAGCGTAGAGAGGCTTAGTTGCGCTGAACGTAGCTCAACAGGCGAAGGATTTCGGTGTAGAGCCAGACCAAGGTCACGGCCAAGCCAAGGGCTACGCCCCATGCCTGCTTGGCAGGAGCGCCGGCACGGATAAGGCGGTCTGCTTGGTCAAAGTCGGTCAGGAAGGACAGAGCAGCCAAGACAATGCAGACCAAGGAGAAGATGATGGCGAGGGGGCCACCATCGCGCAGCGGGTTGAAGTCGAAGAAGATGGCGCCCAAGAAGTTAGCGAGAGCCATTACCGCGACACCTGCAATGAGGCCGACCAAAATCTTAGTGAACTTTGGAGTGACCTTTACTGCACCGGTCTTGTAGACAATGAGCATGCCGATGAACACGCCGATGGTGCCAACGATTGCCTGGCCGATCAGCGCCATGCCATTAGAACCACCGATGGTGCTGTTAGCGAAGACGAAGGAGAATCCACCAACGAAAAGGCCTTCGAATACCGCATAGATGAGGGTCGCAGCCGGGGAACCCCACTTACGACCAAAGGAGGCCACCAGTACGGTGATGAATCCGCCGATGCCGCCGACCAGCATAAGCATCATCGCGGTGCCTGGGTTCATGGTGCCTAGGTAGAAGTTGATAGCAGCGGCCACGATAATAACGCCGAGGGTGATGCCCGTCTTGGTGACGACGTCATCCACGGTCATGGGGCGAGGGGCTTCGCTCGCGTAGCCGGGGTTCTGCTGCTGGTTAGTTTCAGTCAGCGAGGTCATAACCGGATTGCTTGAACGCACGGTTGTCCTTTCTCAGTGATGTACGAATCATCTTTCTCATGGAGATCAACGTCATCACGCCCCACAAAGTTCCTCATTTAGAATAATTTGTTCAAGATTCCAAGAAATTTATTACTGAACAGGTCTCTCCTGACGCGCGACGCTATTTAGTACCGGTAGGGCGGTATCGAGTACCGACCGGTGCGGATATCGGGTACCGGGGGTAGTTTTTAGGCACTCTTTAGTGGACGGCCCACGCAGTGTGTACGCGTGGGTCGCGTTCACGTGGAAGGAGTGATGGTGGTGACGGATTACCGTGCCATCATGTTTGCCTTGGTTGCCGGGAATCGTTCCTGGAACCAGATTCGAGCCGATTTAGGGGTCTCGAAGTCGACGATTGATAAGGCCAGTCGCGTTGTAAGGGACCATCGACTCGATGCTCGTGGGATTGCTGGATTGTCGAATGCCCAGTTAGAGGAGCTATTTCCGGATAACCGGCGTCGCAACGATGCGGAGTTCCTCGCACCGGATTTCAAAAAGGTTGCTGAGCGGATGGTCTCTGGCAAGCGCGTGACGTTGAAAGTCGCGCACGCCAAGTACCTGGAGTTCCCTGTTGGTACTGGTCAGCGTCATTATTCGTATCGACAGTACTGTTCGCTGTTTGAGCATTATGTCGATGTTCATCAGCTGTCAGCGCCACTGAATCACGATCCCGGTGACGAGCTCATGGTGGACTGGTCGGGCGATGGAATGGTCGTTGTGGATCCTGTCTCAGGCCAGCGGGTTACCGCGCACTTGTTTGTAGCTTCATTGCCGCACTCAGGGATGATGCATGTATCGGCGTGGCCGGATCAAAAAATGCGGTCGTGGCTTTTAGCCCACCGTGCGGCTTTGGAGTATTTCGGTGGTTGTCCGCTGCGGTTGATCCCGGATAACGCGCTCACAGCCACGCAACAGATTTCCTGTGGGCTGCGGGGGCGTATCCCGGTTGCGGAGTATTCTACATTTGCCGATTTCTATCAGATAGGTATTACTGCGGCGAAAGGCTACCGGCCGCGGTATAAGGCGAATGTTGAAAAGGCCGTGGATATTGCCCAGCAATGGTGCGTGGAATACCTCGACGACCAGGAGTTCTACAGTTTCGACATGCTCAATAAGGCCCTCGAGGACCAAAGCGATTTCATCAACGATCGCCGTCCCTTCCGCGGGCAGGATATCTCTCGTCGCCAGTTGTTTGAAGACCATGAGCAACAGCTGCTGCGCCCATTGCCCGACCGGCGGTGGTCGTGGTCGCGGTGGAAGAAGTCCAAGGTCGCAATGAACTACCACATCCGGATCGCCAATCACTGGTATTCAGTGCCGTGGAAGCTAGCGGGCAAGTTCGTCGACGTGCAACTTTTTGATGACTATCTGGATGTCTTCTACGACGGTGAGATTGTTGCTTCACATCGTATTGCCCCTGCTAATTATGGCTACTCCACCTTGGATGAGCATGTCCCCGACAACCATAAGGACTTAAACACCCAGTGGAACCGGCAACGCTTGGAAGACTGGGCGAAAAGTATTGGGACCGCGACAGCACAGCTCATCGGCCAGATGTTTAACGCTCGTAAAGTCGAAGCCCAAGCATATTCTAGCGTTCTGGGCGTACTGAACCTATCGAAGGATTACTCCCGAATCGAACTCGAACAAGCCTGTGGTCAGCTGTTATCGCGCAAAGCAGTCCCCAGCGTCAACAAAGTAGCCCAAGAGCTCAAGGATCTAAAACAGGCCGCAGCACAGGCGTATTTGCCCACCGATGTACCACTGTCGACGGCCATCGACACTACGCGTGCGCACCGCCAACAGCCCACGGCGGACACGCCGGACTCTGTGTCGCATGTACGCGGGGCCGGGGCGTTTGCCTTCACTGATAAAGAATGGAAGGTATAGCCATGGCTCTTACCGATGAAGACTTCGAACTGCTCGGTTCTCTTCGCGGGATGCGTGTGTTTGCCACGACGCTGCAGGAGATCGTCAACGATCCCAGTCGTGACTTGGACTCCTTTGAAGACAAGATCAAAGAAGCTCTCGATGCTCTGGGGTTGCCCGCAAATCGTGGACACGTAGTAGAGCTACCTAGCGGTTAGGCAGCGATTTTTTCTTCGTTTCTGGTTTGGGTGATGTGATTTTCGAAATCGACAGGGCTGACCATCCCAAGGGCGGAGTGCCGGCGCCGACGGTTGTAGACTACTTCAATCCAGTAAGCCACAGCCTGACGCGCAGTATCGCGGGTTGCCCAGCGTTTCCGGTCGTAGAACTCGGTCTTAAGCGTCGACCAGAACGACTCGGCCATCGCGTTATCGAAACACACCCCAGTGCGCCCTACCGACTGAGCAACCCCTAGGTTGCGGCACACGTCCCAGAGCTGCTCGCTGGTAAATTGTGTTCCCCGGTCAGCGTGAAACACCAGCCCCTCAGGAACATCACTACGCAGTGTATGTGCCATCCGCAGCGCTCGTTCGACCAGGTATGTATCTTGCACGCTATCCATAGCCCAGCCCAGTACCCTGCGGGAATGACCGTCGCGAACTGCGCATAAGTACAACCAGCCCTCGCCGGTGCGCAGGTAGGTAATGTCCGACATCCATACTCGATTGAGCTCGCCGGCATCAAACATGCGCTTTACCAGGTCAGGAAGAGCAGATTTACGCTTAGATTGAATCGTTGTCACCGGCACAAAAGCACGCGGTGAAATCCCTTCAATGCCCATCAGACGCATCCGCTTGGCCACAGTCTTGCGATTCACACTGATCTGGTAGCGCTCACCTAGCTCTGCGGTGATCCGCGGAGCACCATAGACCTCATCGGAGTCTTTCCAAATCTGATGAATCTTGCGATCAACATCATCGTAAAATGATGCACGATCATCCTTACCGGTTAAGCGTTGCTGCTGTATATGGGTCCATTTGTAGTATCCAGACCGAGATACCTTCAACAAGCGCGCCATGCGCTTGATACTGAAATTCGCCTTCTCCTGCTGCATTAACTCGAACTTTTCTCTTCGCGTTGCCTTAAAGCGAAGAAGGCTGTCGCTTTTGACAAAAACTCATTATCCATCTTGGCTTCTGCCAGCTCACGACGCAGACGAGCATTCTCCGCACGAAGATCAGCCTCGCTTAATCCATCGGAAGATCCTTAGGCGTTGACGCTCATTTTTTACCCATCGGCCTAAAAGACCAGGTGCGACACCAATTTCTTTCGCTACATGAGCAATTGGGCGCTGCGATTCGATTACCAGGTTCGCGGCTTCGCGTCGATACTCAGGTGTGTATTTCTGGCGTTGTTGACTCACAATGAACATCCTCTCTTACGGACACAAGATCCGCACTAATCGGGTGTCCACTAAACGAGGGTAACCTCAGCTCAGGTAGCTGCACGTGATTCGAAAGTAATCGAAAAACTCGTCAAAGCCGCCAAGCTACCCAACGCGCTTGCGGCTTTGGAACGCTTTGAAGCACACAGCAACCGAGGGATCACTCCAGACCGTATTGAGCGGTTAGCTACCTGCGACTGGATTACCTACGGCAGAGATCTAACCATCGTGGGAGCTACCGGCACCGGCAAAAGCTTCCTCGCCCAAGGCCTAGCCGTGGCTGCGTGCCGGCATAAACTAACCGCACGCTACTTTAGACTCGCCGACTTAGCCGACGAGTTCGACGCCACAGCCGACGCTGCCTATGAGCGCAAAGCCCTCCTTGAGGAACTGACAAAGCCGGCTGTGTTGGTCATCGACGACTTCCTGGCCACGGACGTATCTGCCTTCGCCTTAGCCCAGGTATTCAACCTCCTGGTCAAGCGGGAGCATTCCTCAACCGTCATCGTCAGCCAGCACGAGCCGGAATACTGGTACAGCGTCTTTAGTGAAAACGCGATCGCCGACGCTGTCCTATCCCGACTTGCAAACAACGGCAGCAAACTCACCCTCATCGGTGAAGACATGCGCACCCGTGACGACTTCCAAGAAGAAAGGGGAACACTTAGCAAACAGCTCAAGCAACGTCAACGGTCCAAACGATAAGCGGGGGTAAAACCGGCTACCGGGCGGCTACCGCCACCCCGGTACCTGGTACCGCCTTACCGGTCCCTAAAACAAGCCCGCGTCACTCTCCTGTGACGTGTCCCGAATCTTGTTGCTAGGAACTTACTCTCATGTCGGGTGAGCCGCCGGAAAAGTCCTCGGCGTAGGACCAACAGATTGCAAAAGAGCATCTGCCTACGAGGCAGATCACCATGGTGATCTGCTCTGTTAGGGCGCTACCGCCCCTCATTCCTACTGCTCTTTTCTCGATCCTTCGCCGCCCATCATGCTCGGTCTGGTGCACCGAGGATTTACTATCCGTAGCTTCGATATAAGCTTAGAAGAGGCATCTTCTTCATGAGCTGATCCTCAAGTGCCTAGACAGTCATACTTCGGCCGAGAGTTAAGGAACACCTTGCGATTTACACTCATTTCCACTGCCACAGCAATCATCATGACGCTGGCGGGAGCTAGCGCATTTTTCATCCCTGCATTCATCGCAGTCGGAATTGCCATCGACGGCAACAACCGGAAAAACCGTACAGCCTAAAATTATTGACGCAGGTCCAGACAAGGAGCTGTGGACCGGCTGGGATTGGGCTGCACGCGTCTTTGACTCGCAGATTAGGTGCGAGAAAGGCATGCGAACAGGCTGGGCTCTCCCAGCCAGTTAAAACGCTAGGCCCAGCCATACTAAAAGTCTCGAGACACCATAGGAACGATGTCTCGAGACTTCAGAGCGTGCCCCCAGTGGGACTCGAACCCACACTGAATCGATTTTAAGTCGACTGCCTCTGCCGATTGGGCTATGGGGGCGGGCGCAAGGAATAGTGTAGGACACTATTCCTAAAAAGAGTTAATGAGGGGTCGATTCACTAACCAGACCAGCAATGATGCCGTCCAGGATGTCTTTTTCACTGATGAAGAAGCTGCGTGCATCGCTAGTGCGCTCGATGAGCTGCATGATTCCTTCAACTGCTACTGCCCCACCGCCGATGACATCGGCGCGGCCAGGGTGAATGACGGGATTCAGGGCGCGTTCCTCCGAAGGGATGCTGACGAGTTGCTTGAGCAGCACTCGCAGGGCATCAAAACGTAGCTCCGAGCCGTGGATCGCATCGGGGTCATAGCGCTCTAGGCCCTGGGCCAGGGCGGATAGCGTGGTAAACGTGCCCGCACAGCCCACAATGGTGCGCGCCTTGGACATGGGGACGATCTTTTCCACCTCGCCCATGCGCTCTGCCACGTATTCGGAGGCAATCTCGATTTCTGATTCCGTGGGCGGGTCGGTGCGCATGATGCGCTCTGTCAGGCGCACGCAGCCCATGTACGCAGAGTGCGAACCTAGAATCTCTTCATCTGCGGTGCCCACGACGAATTCGGTGGACCCGCCACCCAAGTCAATGACGCAGAAGGGACCGCGGTCCGGCTCCATATCGGCGACCGCGCCGTTGAAGGACAGGAGTGCTTCTTCTTCGCCGGATATAACCTCCGCCTTTGCGCCGGATTGGATCTGCCCCAAAAGCTCGGCGGTCATATCGAAAAATTCCTGCTGGTTCTTCGCATCGCGGGTGGCACTGGTTGCCACCATGCGCACGCGGGTAACCTTCTCGAACTTCATCTGGCGCACATAGCCCTCCAAGGCCACGCGGGCGCGCTCTAAGGCATCGGGCGCGATTTCACCCGTTGCATCCACGCCTTGGCCCAGACGAATGATTTCCATGGTGCGGGTGATATCGCGCACCTTGCCGTCTTCATCGATTTCAGAGATTAAAAGGCGAATGGAATTGGTACCGCAGTCAATGGCTGCCACGCGAGTCATGTCGTACTCCTATTCAGCGTTGGAAAAATCGAACTCCGCCAAGTCAATGCCCAGCTCTTCCACCGTGGGCCAATCCTGCGGAATCGCCGTACCGCGTAGCTTACCGTGGTCGGCCGCCATTGCCACGGCCTCGGTGCCGAGGCGGAAGTGCTGGGGGCCTTCGGCAAGCGCATAGGCGATGAGCACGTGCAGGCACTTCACCCGCTCGGGCATGCCGCCGCCAGAAAAATCTGTGCCCAAGTCCTCAATCTCATTGCGCTTGGCCAAGAAATGCTCATGGGCCTGGTGGTAGTCGGCAGCAAGCTCCTTATCCTCGGCCAGGCGGGACTCCATCCACTTCATCACGTGGGCGACCTCCAACCGGGAGGCTTCCGCGGTCAGGCGGGGATCGGTGAGGTAATACAGTGTGGGAAACGGGGTGCCATCCGGCAACTTGGGAGAAGTTTTAATCACGGCCGGTTGGCCATCCGGTGTGCGGAACGATACCTCCAGCACGCCGCGTGGGGTGCGGCCCAATTGCTCGGAAACGATGGCTAAATCTGCATCAGTGACGGTCATGCGAACAATTATCGCACATCGTCACTCTCCTCAGACGCTGGCTCAATTGGCAGGTGCTGCGACTCGCCCGCTGGGGCCTCTTCTTCCGGCGGCTGCGCCACCGAATCCCACAACACCTCAAACCACGGGCGCGAATCTTCCTGCGACTGACCATCGGTAGTGACCTGGTCATCGGGCTGAATATTAGGATCGAGGATGCGGTACGCGGTCTCACCCTGCTCTACCACGCCGAAGCGCCGCCGGGCTTCCTGCTTGATAAAGTCCTCTGATTTATATTTATCGATCTCTTCTAATAGAGCATCTTTTTCATCCTGCTTCGCCGCAATCGATTCATTCAGCCGAGCGATTTCGGAGCGGCCGTGGTAGTAATTGCGCAGCGGCACCGCGATGATGACGAGCACCACCAACACAAAAACAACGATGACGGTCATGCCAACGATGCTCATGCGATCGGGCTTGCGGTTCTTCTTTTCCTGCGCCCGCTGGGATTTGCGGATATCCGCAGCACGCGAGGCCACCGGAACCCTAGTGCGGCTCCGGCGGCGCTCCGTCTTCTTCTCACGTGCCATAGGGTTACTATCCTAGCGCCGCCACACCAGTAACACAGGCGTGGCACGCGCGGAATTTCATCAACTTTCTCAGGCGCTCGAGATGCTCAGAACGAGCAAGCCCCCACCGCACCTTTTCGGGGCACATCGGGGGCTAAATTCCTAGCGGCGTCTAGCTTCTAGACTAGACCGCTAGGCCTTAAGCGTTGAAACGCGGGAAGGCGGAGCGGCCGGCGTAGACGGCGGCATCGCCAAGCTCCTGCTCAATGCGCAGCAGCTGGTTGTACTTAGCCACGCGCTCGGAGCGGGCCGGGGCACCGGTCTTGATCTGGCCGCAGTTGAGGGCGACGGCCAAGTCCGCAATGGTGGTGTCCTCGGTCTCGCCGGAGCGGTGGGACATCATGGTGCGGTAGCCATTGCGGTGTGCAAGCTCTACGGCATCGAAGGTCTCGGTCAAGGTACCAATCTGGTTGACCTTTACCAGCAGCGCGTTGGCCGCCTTCTTATCGATGCCCTCCTGCAGGCGAGCCGGGTTGGTGACGAAGAAGTCATCGCCGACGATCTGGACCTTATCGCCAATAGCGGCGGTCAGGGTGGTGTAGCCTTCCCAGTCGTCTTCCTGCAGTGGGTCCTCGATGGACACGATGGGGTACTCGTTGATGAGCTCCTCGTAGACCTTGGACATCTCCTCGGCGGTGTGCTCGCCGCCTTCGAAGTGGTACTTGCCGTCCTCGTAGAACTCGGAGGAAGCGACGTCGAGGGCCAAGGCGACGTCCTTGCCCGGCTCGAAGCCGGCCTTCTTAATGGCCTCAACGATGACGTCGAGCGCAGCGCGGGTGGAATCGACGGAAGGAGCAAAGCCGCCCTCATCGCCCAAGCCGGTGGACAGGCCCTTGTCCTTCAGGACGGCCTTCAGGGAGTGGTACACGCCAGCACCGATGCTGAGGGCCTCGGTGAAGGTCTCCGCACCGATGGGGGCAATCATGAATTCCTGCACATCCACGCCGGAGTCAGCGTGGGAACCGCCGTTCAGGATGTTCATCATGGGAACGGGAAGAACGTGAGCGTTCGGGCCGCCAATGTAGCGGTAGAGCGGCAGCGCGGCGGACTCGGCGGCAGCCTTAGCGGTAGCGATGGACACACCGAGAATGGCATTGGCGCCAAGGCGGGACTTGTTATCCGTGCCGTCCAGCTTGATGAGCGCCTGGTCAATGAGGCGCTGGTCATCAGCCTCGAGGCCAGCGATTTCATCGCCGATTTCCTCGTTGATATTCTCTACGGCCTTCTGCACGCCCTTGCCTAGGTAGCGGTCGCCGCCGTCGCGCAGCTCGTGTGCCTCGTGCACACCGGTAGATGCGCCGGAGGGAACGCCGGCAACGCCGTGGGCGCCGTCGTCCAAGAAGACCTCGGCCTCTACGGTCGGGTTACCGCGGGAATCCAAGATTTCGCGTCCAAATGCGTGGATGATACCAGCCATGCTGTAACTCACTCCTTATAGATGATGTTCGTCGCTGAGCCAGTTAGTTCAGTTACATGCCCAATTGTTCCAGAAAACCGCCACGCGTGAGGCTAGCGAGCCGGTTGCGGGACCGAGTAGGCATTGGCCGCATGGGCTACCTTGTCCAGATATTCCCTGGACTGGTTGTAATTTAAGATGGCCTCTTCCCACTGATCCGGGTCATTGAGATCCCTATCACCAAAGCACAAGAGGTTCGCCGCGCCCAGGGCGGCATCGTCAATCTGGTTCGGGTCGGCCTTGCCATCGCCATTGGCGTCGCCGCCGGCGGACTCCCACGAGGTAGGGATGAACTGCAAGGGACCCACCGCGCGGTCAAATTCCGTATCCCCGTCGATTTCGCCGTTATCGGTATCCGGGGTGTGCGCGGTGTTATTCGAGCCATCCAGGGTGATGCCGACGATCGGCGGCTGCGGGTAGCCGTTGTCATCCAGCTTGGAGGACTTAAACCAGTTGCCGTTATAGGTACCGTGCCGAGTCTCTACAAAGCCCAAGCCTGCCAGGGTATTCCACCGCAAATTGCAGCCCGGGTGCTGCTGCCGGGCGATAAGTTCGGCGTTGCCATAGGCGCGCAGCGCCTGCGGCGGGATATCGGTAGCTTCCGCCAGATCCGATGCCCAGTGGGTGAGCTTATCGGCCGTGCGGCCCGGCGCGTTGACATCGATATTGGCCACCTCTTTTCCACCTACGGGCGGGGTGGCGTCTGGGACCGAAGAATCATCGGTGGAATTGGATACAATTAGCCCCATTACCAGCGCAATGATGATTACTACGGCTAGCCCGCAGCCCCCGATTGTTCGCAGCAGCCTGTTCATGAGTAGCCATCCTACTAAGTGAAATTCACCCCGCCGGATAACTACACGCGCCCGCCGCGCGTAAAAGTCCCTGCGACTTTCACCCCACTTTTACTCCCGCGATTTCCCCTCCGCCCAGAGGCGGTTTTGTTCTTCTACGCCCACTATTTCCGCCGTGCCATCAAAGAGATACGGCGCGCGGGAGCGCATCTTGCGCACGAAACTTGTGGCGACATCGTCAAGCGAGAAGGTAGAAATCTCGGCGTGAAAAAGCACCTGCAGGAAAACATCCCCAAGCTCTTTGAGCAATTCCTCCTCGGGTGCGTGCTGGCGCACGGCTGCTGCAAATTCCCCCGCCTCCTCTTCTAGGTACGGCAGGAGCGATTCATGGGTCTGCTCGCGCTCCCATTCGCCGATACGGCGGGCCGTTGCCATAGCGCTGCGCGCTTGCATCACGGCATCGTCAAGCGACTCGGCCCTAATGACCTGTTCCCCGGTGGCAATGCGCGCCTGGGTTTCCGGATCGTGTTCATCGGTGGTGACCAAGGTGCCGGTGGCATCATCGCCACTTAAGAGATCCGAGAAGTTCCACCGCACTGATACCGGTACTTCCCCGGTGAACTGAACGGGGCCATATAACTTGCCATAGGCGCGCATGGGGATCATGGTGGGCCAGCGTTCATCGAGCAACAGGACTGTCATAGCTACAAAGTCTATCCCGTGTGTTTTCTCAAGTTCCCTTTAACGGGGCAGGCGCGGTACTTTAGGCCAATGACCTCCAGCCAAAATAAGTCCCACTCGGTGTCATTGTGGACGCTTGTCGCGCTGATTATCGGATCCACCGTCGGCGCGGGCATATTTTCGCTACCCCAAAATATTTCCTCCGTGGCAGGCCCAGGTGCCATGCTCATCGGTTGGTTGGTGGCGGGTATCGGCATGCTGTCCGTTGCCTTCGTCTTCCAGATTTTGGCGTACCGAAAACCCCACCTTGATTCCGGCGTCTATTCTTATGTGCGCGCTGGCCTGGGTGATTTCATCGGCTTTACCTCAGGCTGGGGCTACTGGCTGGGCTCGGTGATGGCGCAGGTGGGTTATGCCACGCTGTTTTTCAATACGATTGGGCATTACCTGCCGCTTTTCGATGCCGACCACCAGTGGGCGTCCGCCATCGCCGTCTCCCTTCTATCGTGGGGAATCTTCGCCGTTTTGGCCCGCGGGGTGCAGCAGGCCGCATTCATGAACCTGGTGACGACGATTGCCAAGATCGTGCCCATCCTGGCCTTCATCGTCTTGGTCGCGTTCATCGGCTTTAGCTGGGATAAATTCACCCTGGATTTCTGGGGGCGAAATTCCAATGCCAGCGTCTTTGAGCAGGTCCAAGGCATCATGCTCTTTACTGTCTGGGTCTTTATCGGCGTAGAGGGCGCCTCCGTCTATTCCAAGCAGGCCGCTAAGCGCACGGATGTCGGCCGTGCTACCGTCATTGGCTTCTTCTCCGTGCTGGCGCTCTTAGTCTCCGTATCCACCTTGAGCTTTGGCGTGATGACCAAAGAGGAGCTGGCCGCGCTGCCGGATAACTCCATGGCTTCGGTGCTTACGGAGGTCGTCGGCCCTTGGGGCGGCGCGCTGATTTCCATCGGCCTGTGCCTCTCGGTCCTCGGTGCCTACGTTTCCTGGCAAATGCTGTGCGCTGAGCCCATCGTCATGATGGCCATCGATGGCCTCATTCCCCGCCGCATCGGCACCATCAATGTGGCCGGCGCCCCGTGGGTGGCGCAACTGATTTCCACCTCCGCAATCCAGATCTTCATCGTCGTCTTCTACGTCAATGAGGCGTCCTATGCCGCGATGGTGCAACTGGCCACCATCATGTACCTGCTACCCTATATCTTTTCCTCGCTGTATCTGCTACTGCTAGCGATACGTGGAAAGGGCGTTACCCACCCACACGCCGGAACGCGATTCGACCTGTCTGGGCCAGATATTCCCAAACGCGAAAACCGGCGCCACTTTGGCATCGCGCTAGTGGCCTTCGTGTACTCGTTGTGGCTAATTTACGCCGCCGACCCGGTTTATATTCTCTTCGGCGCCCTCGCCGTCGTGCCGGGACTTATCCCATATGTGCTCACCCGCCTCTCGCGCCGCGAGAAGCTTTTTAATGGATTTGAGTGGTCAATCGTCATCGTTGTGCTGGTTGCCGCTATCATCGCCGCGGTCGGCCTCACCCAAGGATCACTGGAACTCTAGTCTCCCTGCCCCACCAAAAAGGGCTACATCGGCGCGCTCGCCCGCCATCGCAAGTGGTCTTGGACACAGACAGTTTAGTACGGTAATTACACCCCACTAATTCTTGTGAATATCACTTTTGGAGCACTTGTGACTCAAACCAATGCGAGCGTTATGCCCTCTGCCACTCCTGCTGGTTCAGACCCCGCGGTAGACAAGGCCTGGGCGGAGCGGATTAAAGAGTTGGCGGAACAGCGCAATGCGGTGATCCTGGCGCATAATTACCAGATCCCGGAGATCCAGGACGTTGCCCACCACACCGGCGATTCCCTGGCGCTGTCCCGCAAGGCGGCAGAAACCGATGCAGATATCATCGTCTTTTGCGGCGTGCACTTCATGGCGGAATCCGCCAAAATCCTTTCGCCAAATAAGAAGGTCCTCATCCCCGATGAGCGCGCCGGGTGTTCCCTGGCAGATTCCATCACCGCAGATGAGCTGCGCGCATGGAAGGCCGAGCACCCCGATGCCCTAGTGGTCAGCTACGTCAACACCACCGCCGAGGTCAAGGCGCTGACCGATGTCTGCTGTACGTCCTCCAATGCCGTCGACGTGGTCAATTCGCTGCCGGCGGATAAAGAAATCCTCTTCTGCCCCGACCAGTTTTTGGGCGCCTACGTCAAGCGCGAGACCGGCCGGGAAAATATCCGCATTTGGGCCGGTGAGTGCCACGTGCACGCCGGCATTAGCGCCCAGCAGCTAGCCCAACAAACCCAAGATAACCCGGACGCGGACCTGTACATCCACCCGGAGTGCGGCTGCTCCAATTCCGCTTTGTACCTGGCCAACGAGGGCTTGGTGCCGCAAGAGCGCGTGCACATGCTCTCTACCGGGCAGATGATCACCCAGTCCCAGAAGCAGCCGCAGAACAAGGTGCTCGTTGCTACCGAGACCGGCATGCTGCACCAGCTGCGCCAGGCCGCGCCGGATATCGATTTCCAGGCCGTCAATGACCACGCCGAGTGCAAGTACATGAAGATGATCACCCCAGACGCCTTGGAGCGCTGCCTGGTGGAAGAAACCGATGAGGTCACGGTGCCAGAAGATATCGCGAATGCGGCGCGCAAGTCCCTCGAGGCCATGATTTCCATTGGCAATCCCGGCGGGGGCGAGTAAATGGACAACCTGCGCCTGCCGGATTGCTCCGCGCTCATTGCCACGGCCTTGGATGAGGATTTCGCTTACGGGCCCGATTACACCTCGCTTGCCACGGTGCCGGGTGAGAATCGTTGCACGGCGGAGTTCACCGCGCGCGAGGCCGGCGCCATCGCAGGCTTGGGCCTTATCGAGCAGGTCCTTGACGCGACCGCCCAGCGCTTGAGCCAGTGGGGCGTGGATACAGGCGCCGCGCTTGCCGATGCCCCGACCTCCACCATCACCCTCCACTCCACCGACGGCGACAGCGTTACCCCAGGCCAGGTCATCGCCACGGTGCAGGCCCCTACCCTCTTGGTGCTGGCAGCTGAGCGCACCATGCTCAATATGGTCTCGCACGCAAGCGCCATCGCGACGCAGACCCGGTGTTGGGTCGATGCCATCGCGACAACGGCGGAGGAAACGGGGACTCCGGATAGCATTAAGCAGGCCCAGGTGCGCGATACCCGCAAAACCCTGCCTGGCCTGCGGGCGCTGCAGAAATACGCCGTGCGCGCCGGCGGCGGGGCAAACCACCGCATGGGCTTGGGCGATGCCGCCATGATTAAGGACAATCACGTACTCGCCGTGGGCGGCAGCGTGGCCACGGCCCTGCGCCGCGTGCGCGAGCATGCCCCGGATATCCCCTGCGAGGTCGAGGTCGATACCTTGGACCAGCTCGAGGAGGTCCTCCCGTTGCACCCGGATATGGTGCTGCTGGATAACTTCGCGCTTGCCGATGTCCACACCGCCGTCCACCGCCGCCAAGCGCTCAGCCCAACCACGGCGCTAGAAGCCTCCGGCGGGTTGCAGCTTGAAAACGCCGGCGAGTACGGCACCTCGGGCGTGGACTATATCGCCGTCGGCGCCCTCACCCACTCGGTTCGCGTGCTGGATATCGGCTTGGACTTCTCCTAAGCGCCGAGGGGCTACGCGCCCTTCGGCTTCTCGCCCATCGGCTACTCGCCTACGCTGATGACCGACCCGGCGCCGGCTTCCTCGCCGGAGACGTTGATGGGTTGGACATCAAAAAGCGCGCTTAAGAAGTCCGCTGCCCACTGGATAAGCTCCTCATCGCGCAGCTTGGGCGAGGTGACATTGCGCCCGGCCTTGGGGAAGGGCACGTTGATGGCCTTGGCCGCAGCGCGGAAACTCGACCCCGGGTAGAGGCGCTTCAAACGGACCTGCTTGGAATCCGGCAGCTCCACCGGGTGGAATTTCACGCGGGTGCCCTGCACGGTAATGTCTGCCACCCCGGCGCGGCGGGCTTGGTGGCGCAGTCGCGCCACGGCGAGCAAGCGCTCGACCTCCTTGGGCAAGGTACCGAAGCGGTCTTCCATTTCCTCCCGCGCCGCCGTGAGATCCTTGTTGTCCTGCGAGGCCGCGAGCTTGCGGTAGACCTCAAGGCGCAGGCGCTCGGAGTCGATATAAGACTCTGGGATGTGCGCATCCACGGGGAGATCGATGCGGATTTCCTTCGGGCCTTCGTCTGTTACCGCAGGTGCCTCGCCGCGGGCCAGGGACTTGAAGGCCTCGACGGCCTCGCCGACCAAGCGCACGTAGAGGTCGAAGCCCACACCTGCGATGTGGCCGGATTGCTGGGCACCCAGCACGTTGCCGGCACCGCGCATCTCAAGGTCCTTCATGGCCACGGCCATGCCGGCGCCCAGATCGTTGTTCTGGGCGATGGTGGCCAGGCGGTCATAGGAGGTCTCGGTCAGCGTGGCGCCCTTGGGGTACAGGAAGTAGGCATAACCGCGCTCACGGGAGCGGCCCACGCGCCCGCGCAACTGGTGCAGCTGCGACAAGCCCATGTGGTGGGCATTTTCCACGATTAGTGTATTGGCATTGGCGATATCCAGGCCGGTTTCCACGATGGTGGTACAGACCAAAACGTCATACTCACGGTCCCAGAATCCCTGGACGGTCTTTTCCAGCACGTCCTCATTCATCTGACCGTGGGCGACGACGATGCGCGCTTCTGGCACCAAGTCGCGCAGTTCGCGCGCCTTCTTTTCAATATCGGAGACCTTATTGTGGATAAAGAAGGTCTGGCCATCGCGCAACAGCTCGCGCCGAATGGCTGCCGCGACCTGCTTGTCCTCGTAGGCACCAACATAGGTCAGCACCGGGTGGCGATCTTCTGGCGGGGTGAGGATCGTCGACATTTCGCGGATGCCGGCCATGGACATCTCCAGCGTGCGGGGAATCGGCGTCGCGGACATGGTAAGCACGTCGACGCTGGCTTTGAGCGCCTTGATGTGTTCCTTGTGCTCCACGCCAAAGCGCTGCTCCTCATCGACGACGATAAGGCCCAAGTTCTTCCAGTGCACGCCGGTTTGCAGCAGGCGGTGCGTGCCGACGACGATGTCAATCGAGCCATCGGCAAGCCCCTTAAAGATCTCCGTGGCTTCCTTCTTGGAGGTAAAGCGCGAGAGCACCGCTATCTTGACGGGGAAACCGGCCATGCGCTCGCTAAAGGTATCGTAGTGCTGCTGTGCCAGCAGTGTGGTCGGCACCAGCACGGCGACCTGGGTGCCATCTTGGACCGCCTTGAAGGCGGCGCGAATGGCGACCTCGGTCTTGCCATAGCCCACATCGCCGACGACCACGCGGTCCATCGGCACTGTGGATTCCATGTCCTCTTTCACCGCGTCGATGGCCAACATCTGGTCTTCGGTTTCGACGAAGGGGAAATTATCCTCCATCTCCGCCTGCCAGGGGTTATCGGGCGCGAACTGGTGGCCCGGAGCGGCCTGGCGCTTGGCATAGAGATCCACCAATTCGCCAGCGATCTCGCGCACGGCGGCGCGCGCTTTTTTCTTGGTGTTCTTCCAATCCGAGCCGCCCATCTTGGATAGGTGGGGCGATTCGCCGCCGGTGTACTTGCTGAGCAAGTCCAGCGAATCCATCGGCACCCACAGCTGGTCCGCCGGCTGCCCGCGCTTGGAGGGCGCATATTCCAGCACGATGTATTCGCGCCGGCTGGTCTCATCGCCGGATTGGATGGTGCGCTCGGCCATCTTCAAAAACTTGCCGATGCCGTGCGTTTCATGCACCACAAAATCGCCCTGCTTGAGCGCCAGCGGATCCACCTTATTGCGGCGCTTGGCCGGCCGCCGCTTAGCGTCTGCAATATCGCCAACGCGGTTGCCGGTCAGGTCCGTTTCCGTGACCACGACGAGCGGCAGCGCCTCAGCGTCTTTGAGCTTGCGCACCTTGGGAAAGACCAAACCGGCATGGCTGAGCGCCTGATACAAGGTGACCTCGCCCGCGCTGGGTTCCCAACCGGGGGTGGCCACCTTGGTGCGAATGCCCTGCTCGGCAAAGCGCTCCACCATGCGCTTGATGGCGCCCTGGGCAGGCGCGATAAACGCCGCGCGCCCGCCTGCGTTGGTATGCGCGAGCAGCTGGGCCATCATGGCGTCGATTTCTTTGATATCTCCGCGCGGGGTGGGCCCGGGCTCGAACTCGAGCGGCAGGGTTTCTTCCTCTGGCCCGGCCAGCATACCCGGTGGGGAAAATGTCCACAGTGGCTGCCCGGCCTCGCGAATGGAGACCTCCAAAGACTCAAAGGAGCGGTAGCTCGAACCTTCAGTATCGAGCCCTTCCGTGGACAAGGGGCCATCCGCGCCCATGGCGGCGGCCTCCCACCCGGCGGCGAGGAATTCCGCGTCGGTCTTTTCCAGGTCCTCCACGCGGCGCCTGATCTTTTCCGGTGCCACCATCACCACGTGCGTGGCGGCGGGAAGGAACTCGGAGAGGGTGATCAGTGGGGCATCGGAAAGCACGGGCAACACCGCCTCCATGCCCTCTGCCGGAATATGCTCGCTGACCTTGGTGAGCAGCTCCACCAGCGCTGGGTTTCCGGTATGCGTCGACGCCAGTTTGGCCGCGCGCTGCGCCACCGCATCCGTAATCGGCAGCTCGCGGGCGGTAAAGATATCCACGCGGCCGACCTCGATTTCCGGGATGGTGCGCTGGTCAGCGACAGAGAACTGGCGGATATCGGTAACCTCATCGCCCCAAAACTCCACGCGCACCGGGTAATCCAAGGTGGTGGGAAAGACATCGATAATGCCACCGCGGGTGGCAAACTCACCGCGCTTAGCCACCATGTCCACGTGCTTATACGCCCTAAATTCCAGGCTGCGCACCACATCATCAAAGTTATATTCGTGGTCTTCTTCCAGATGCACCGGGGCGCGGCCCTCGATGTCCTGCAGGATGGGCTGGGAGAGCCCGCGCGCGGCCGTGACAATAATGCGCAGGTCATCAATGTTGTGCAGCACCTGCGCGCGCTTGCCGATGATATCCACGCCCGGGCTCAGCCGCTCGTGCGGCAGCGTCTCCCACGACGGGAACATCGCGACTTTATCGCCCATCATCGCGGTAAGCTCCGCGGTGAGATCCTCCGCCTCGCGGCTGGTGGCCGTGACCGCCAGCACCGGCGCGTGGTGGGCCAAGGTGCCAAGAGCCCAAGGGCGCGCCTGATCAATACCCGTAATGTGCAGGTCCTGGCCCACATTGGCCACAAGCCCCTTGAGCTTCGGGTCCGTGGCCGCGACCTTAAGCAGACCTGCCAGCATTGGCGTCGCCATTTACTTCCTGCCTCCTAGCTTGGGCTTAATTTCCATACCGGACAAACCATTCCAGCATAGATTGACTATATGCGTAGCGACGACTTCCTTATCCGGTTTATCCGGGCTGCGCTCATCCAACCACCACTGCGCTGTGGTAGAGACCATGCCAACGAGGGCCTGCCCATAAATATTGGCTAACTCCGGATTAATACCGCGGTGCTCAAAAGCTTCGCCCAAGATATAGGCCACCTGCCCCACCGCGGCATTCAGCAGCGTGGAAAAACTGCGTTCCTCGCCCGGCTTCGAATCGCGCACCAAGATGATGAAACCATCGGTTTCTTCCTCAACGTAATTCAGCAGCGCCATTACGGCCTGCTCGATGCGCTCGCGCCAGCTGCCTTCTTCTAAAGAATCCTTAATGACTTTTTCCAGCGCCAGCATCTCCCGATCCACGACCACCGCATACAGGCCTTCTTTGCCCCCAAAATGCTCGTAGACCACCGGCTTCGATACGCCGGCGCGGGACGCAATCTCTTCAACGCTGGTGCCTTCAAACCCCAATTCCGCGAAGGCGGCGCGCCCAATGGAAATCAATTGCTCGCGGCGCTCGCGTCCGGTCATTCTCTGTCGAACCATGCCTTCTACCATATCCTTTGCCCCACCCCTACCTAGTAATTTGTTATTTACCCGGGGGCGTCAGGTACGCTATAGCTACAGCAATCGCTGTGGTTCCCCATGGTGTAATCGGCAACACTGCGGTTTTTGGTACCGCCATTCTAGGTTCGAGTCCTGGTGGGGAAGCATTTTCGCAGCCCTCTCTAAAGGCATAAACGCCGGCGAGAGGGATTTTTTAGTTTTCTCTTTGCAGTGGCCTCAGAAAAACAGTCACCAAGAGAATCGCCCAAACGCGAAAATCTACTAATCTCAGGGCTCGCTGTCTTTAGCGATCACATTCATCGGCGGCAAATTAGTGCTCCTTCTTCCCTCTCCCTAGGACCAATAGATCAACCCGCGGAAAGAGGCCCTGCGCAGGCTCATCGATGCCATCCCTCCACGTATTTATCCCCCTGTAGATCCTCAAGATACGCAGAGATTGACCTCCCTAAGTTTTAGAGGAAAAGTAAAACACACCTGACTCATTCCTGTGTGTTCCGACACAAAAGCTGAATATTTTATAAATAAGCATTAGTATGTTTCCGGTGTAAACACCCACCTTTTGAAAACAAAATTCCATCAAGGAGGAATCATGCTGCGCAAAGCATCCGTCGGACTTACCACCCTGGCCATCGCCACCACCACCGCAGTGGCACCGGCACTCGCTGAAGACACCACTCCCGAAACCACTGCAGCCGAGACCACCGCAGCGGTAGAAACCACCACCGAGACCGCCCCAGAGCAGGATGACAACGGCTCCTCCAAGCTCAACAAGGAGAACATCCACGACAAGCTGGACGAGCTCTCCAGCAAGCACCAAGATAACAAGCAGGATCTCGGCGACAAGCACGAAGAGCACAAGGAAAACTTCCACGCCAAGCTCGACGAGCTCTCCAGCAAAACTGATGACTTCAACGAAAAGGCCGAAAAGTTCATCAAGAACATTGACTTCAGCAAAATTCAAGACGCACTGAAGGTCATTGAAAAGATCATCGAAATCTCCGCTAAACTCGCCTAACTCAAACGATCTCCACAATTCCACCAATGCTCTGGGTGTATTCCAAACACCTAGAGCATTTCTCTTTTCTCAAATTCACCGAGCTAGTCCCCTCCTAAAGGGCAGAACCCCTCCAAGATTAAGGGACACCGGTCATAAGAAACCGTCCAGTGCGCCACGTGCGCATTGGACGGTCTCACTGGGTTCCCAAAAGAACCAATTATTGAGCGCCCTGTATAGCCACAAAGCTAATACAGAAGCGGGATGGGACCTGACCCCCCGACGTGTCCACTGTCCGGGGTCAGGCCCGTATAGACGCTGCCATGATCGGAGTGGAAAATCGCCCCGTCAAGGTTGCCTCGGACCCCGTGGGCCATCGTGAGAGCTTCTTCGACCAACTCCGTGCGCATGTGGTCGGCGATCGCGAAACCGGTCAACTGCCGCGAATAGCAGTCGATGACGGTGGCCAGGTACATATTCGACCCGTCCGCGATCGGCAGGTACGTGATATCGCCGACGTAGATGGTGTTCGGTTTCTCCGCGGTGAACCGGCGTTTCAGCAGGTCGGGCAACTTCGGAGCCCGTTTCGCAGACACGGTGGTCTTCACCCGGCGTTTTTTGGTGTAGCCGAACAGGCCCATCTGGCGCATCAACCTGGCGGTGCGCTTGTGATTGAAAAGGTCGTCGTTGGCTGGATCGGAATTGATGGCCGCCGTCACGCGTTTCGCCCCGTAACAACCGTTCTCGGCCGTGAACACGGCCTTGATCCTCGCTCCCAGCACCGCGTCGTCAAGGACGCGTCGCCGGCGGGCAGGAGCAGCTGATTTCCATTTGTAATACGAGGACCGGTTGATCTTCAAAACCTCACATAACCGCTTGACCTCGTAGAGGCCTCGGTTGTCATCAACGAACCGGAAGCGGTTCACCAGTTCGTCTCTTCCGCGAAATATTTGGCCGCCTTGCGGAGAATCTCTCGTTCCTCCCGGAGCTTGGCGTTTTCGCGTTCCAGCACGCGGATGCGTTCGGCGTCGGAGAGTCCTTCAGCAGGCGTGCGTGCGCTGTTGGCTGCGGCAATGGGGCTGGCGACTTTTTCACCGTTGGCGTTGGTTTTGGTGCCGGTGCCGAAGGCGTCGAGCCAGGTGCGCAGGGAGTTGCGGTTGACCCCGAGATCGGAGGCGATCGCGTTGAGCGTTGCTCCGGGGGTCGACTCGTACAACGAGACTGCGTCGCGCTTGAACTGCTCGGTGTAGGTCTTGCGTGGCATGGTGGAAAGGTACCTCACTTCCCAGCGAGATGCTGGTTTCAAGGTGTCCACCATCTGGGGGTCAGGTCCCCGTCACGCGTTTCGCCCCGTAACAACCGTTCTCGGCCGTGAACACGGCCTTGATCCTCGCTCCCAGCACCGCGTCGTCAAGGACGCGTCGCCGGCGGGCAGGAGCAGCTGATTTCCATTTGTAATACGAGGACCGGTTGATCTTCAAAACCTCACATAACCGCTTGACCTCGTAGAGGCCTCGGTTGTCATCAACGAACCGGAAGCGGTTCACCAGTTCGTCTCTTCCGCGAAATATTTGGCCGCCTTGCGGAGAATCTCTCGTTCCTCCCGGAGCTTGGCGTTTTCGCGTTCCAGCACGCGGATGCGTTCGGCGTCGGAGAGTCCTTCAGCAGGCGTGCGTGCGCTGTTGGCTGCGGCAATGGGGCTGGCGACTTTTTCACCGTTGGCGTTGGTCTTGGTGCCGGTGCCGAAGGCGTCGAGCCAGGTGCGCAGGGAGTTGCGGTTGACCCCGAGATCGGAGGCGATCGCGTTGAGCGTTGCTCCGGGGGTCGACTCGTACAACGAGACTGCGTCGCGCTTGAACTGCTCGGTGTAGGTCTTGCGTGGCATGGTGGAAAGGTACCTCACTTCCCAGCGAGATGCTGGTTTCAAGGTGTCCACCATCTGGGGGTCAGGTCCACTGACATGCGCAAAGCCACCGCCCCAATAGAACCGGACAAATAAAGCAAACAGCCGGGCCGACGAAGTCGGCCCGGCCCCAGTACCAACTACCCAGAACACGACAGTACCGGGTCCCCAGAACACCGGTACCAAAAACTCGCATCTGACAGTTTAGACCGCGCATCGCTTAAAAAGAAGAATTCAACTGCCAAGGTTCCTATATCACCCACTGACGCCTGAATATGCAGCAACTGTTCGGAAAAGGCGGGAAAGTACTTCCCGCCGCGAGTATTCGAACTATTCCGCCGTGATTTAGCTACTAAACGTCACGTGTCTCTTAACGGGAAGCAGTTGATTACTGTCACACAGGGTTAAACTGCCCTTTTACTTCTTGGCGTAGCGCATTCCTTCTATCACGTCGTCATTGTCAAAGATAATGGGTTGGCCGTATTCCAGATCGGGGCCGTCATCGTATTTATGCATCAGGTAATCATTAAGCTGCTGCATATCCTTCACCGTCACCGCCTGATAAGGCATGTCGAAGGCAAGCTTCTCCAAGAATAGGTAGCCATCCTCATACGGCACGGCAACGCCGGTATGCCCGATGAAAAGCGTGGCCGGTTCTGTCAAGGTATCGTGCGAGAATACCGACACCACTCGGGCATCTGTATCCGCAAACTCGATGCCGCGGTCTTTAAAATAAGCCTTGATATCGGCAATGTGCTGTCCGGGATCTTGCTCCATGGTAGTTTCCACATTCCCATAGAAGGCCTCAAACTTGGCGCGCTCGGCTTCATCAAAGATTTGATCCGGCGCGTTGTCTAGGGACTGTTGGTCTAGGAACAACAAGGAGTCATTGGGGTTGTCCTGGTCATCAACGGAAAAGAGCGAATCCGCCAGGGTAAAGGTATTGATGCGGCAATTGGTACCCACATAATCCGCATGGTGGTCATTCCACGCCTTTGAAATGGCCTCCACATCGTATTCTGGGTCCTGCTTCCTGTACTCCGCGAAGCCTTCGGTCACCATGCTGTCCGTCGGTACAGCAGTGTTGTATTCGTCTACCAGCTCAAAAAAGCCATCGATGCTTTGTTGTGGCACTCCGGCACCGGCAAGCGCAGTGCGGGCCACCTCTTGCGATTGCTTATCGACGAGATTGCTAATAGTCATCCCCGCCAGTAGCTGCGCCGCATCGGCATCTGCGGTCGGAATCTCCGTGTGCTGTTCGCTCGCCGCCTTTGACTGTGCGCCGGCACTGGAGGTCGACGCAGAGTCGGAACTATTCGCAGCCTGATTCGTCTCCCCACTATCTGGATTCGAGCAAGCCGCTAACAATAAACACGCTGTCACGGTAGGGACAGCCAGGTAGGAAAAGCGCATCATCACATGCTAGCGAAAAATGGCCCACACAAGATAGCCCCCTCGAAAAATCGGGTAGCAAGGACTCCCAACGCATCTCGGTTCACCACTTGTTTGTTCTTTGAGGAGAAGCCACCACTATCCAATCTCCAGCATGAGCAACAAAAGTATAAATCCTTCAGCCGGAGATATCCTCATCAAACATCTTCTGATCCACCTTAATGGCAACGGCGGCTCCAGCGCCCATGGCTTGCGGCATTTGGTCTGGGGAGCTTATGACATTTCCTGCAGCCCAAATACCCTCCAGTGACGTCATCCCAGAGTCCGCTTTAACCCAACCGTGTTCTACAGCGCATCCGGCTTGCTTAAGTAGTGAGTCATTAGGAACAAATTCGGGACCGGTAAAACAAGCTTCGTATTCCTTCTTTTTCTGCCCAACGTCAAGTACTACGCCGCCATCAAAGCGTTCAGATTCTCTAACCCCTTGCACCGAATTAGGTTCAATTGTGATTCCTAGCGATTCCATAAGGCGTTTTTCATCCTGGGAAAGCTCCAGCCCATGTGGATAGAAAGTCACTCGATCCGTCCACTTAGTGAGCAGCTTCGTTATACGGAAAGTAAATGGAGGGTTCTTCCCACCAATAACGACCAGGTTCTTATTTTTGGCCTCATAACCATGGCAATAAGGACAGTGAAAGACCCGGTTGCCCCACAACTGTTCAAGGCCAGGGATGTCCGGCAATTTGTCAGTGATACCTGTAGCTACGATTACATGGCTCGAGTAAATGGCGTCGCCGCTTTCCAATTCGGTTTTCCACCTATGCGAGTGGTCCTCAGCAGGCATAAGCGACTTCGCAGTTTCAGGGATGACCTCTCCGCCGAACGATTGAAATTCTTGGCGGCCACTTTCCAGCATTTGAACAGGCGATGCAGATTCGAATCCTAAAACTCCGTGGGAATGCTCGCTAAACCTATTGCGTGGCTGATCTGAGTCCACTAACGCGACAGACCGATTCGCGCGAGCCAAGGTAATAGCCGCAGAAGTGCCCGCGAATCCGCCACCAATAATTACTACGTCCACTCTCATAGAAATCTTTTCCTTACCCTACTTTAAGCCAAGGAAAGTCAAGGCAATCTACAATTTTCGTACACATAGGCGATTTTCCTTGCTCGCCTGCATACTTATGTCCGAACCAGTTGATTTAGTTAAACCATTGCTACTTCACACTACAGCCAGATGCTGGGGGTGTGCATCGGCAATAATCACTCATTATCTCTCTTCCGAAAGACCAAAGCGTTGGACAACTCTCCTTACTCGTCTCCCTCCCTTGAAACTCCTGCGCCACTTCCATCAGCAAACGTGGAAAAGCCGCTTTTAAAGCGGTGGTTGGTTCTGGCTATTGTTTATTGGGGCCGCCCTCGTGGTGTTTGTGGCCTTTATTTTTTCCATGCTGAAAATAAGCGAAGCCCAAGACACTGAGGCCGCTTTAGACAAATGCCGCGAGGATGTAACCCGCCGTGCCAAGTACCCCGGTGGAGTCAGTTTTCCAGAAGATATTGATATCCAGTCGGCAGATTCAATAACTGAATCGCCACGTACATACCACGCCTTCGGCCACGTTGATTTTCCCAATGGATTTGGCACTCCAGTCCGAGAGTTCTATTCCTGCAACATTGTCGTTGATTTGGGAGATATTCAAGACAGTACCGTCCGTTGCCAAGGATCCGCTGCGCTAATCGCTCTCGACCACTGCTGCGCTTTTGCAGCCAATGTCGGAAAACTTTCCTCTTTCCCTCTCTCACTCACTTTGAAAGGAACCCACACCATGTCCTCTCCATCCCCCTATTCCGATAATTCTCAACCGGCTGGTCAACCAGCAGCTGGGCAGCCGGCTTCTGAGCAGCCCCAAAAGAAAAAGGGCGGCTGCCTCAAGTGGGGCGCAATCATCATCGGTGTCCTCATCATTATCGCCATCATCGCCAATATGGGCGGTAGCGACGATAAAACCAGCGAAAGCTCTACGGACCAGACCACCCAGCAAGGCACTGTAGAGGCCGCCCCGGAGGAAGAAGCCCAAGAAATAAACGCGGACGACGATGCTCGCGATGAGCACGACAATCAGCCAGAAGAACGAAGCGAAGACCAAGATGTCCCGCGCGAATTCAAGAATGCTTTGAAGAGTGCCAAGGTGTACTCAGATACCATGCACATGTCCAAGCAGGGATTGTACGACCAGCTCAGCAGCGAGTACGGCGAACAATTCAGCCCGGAAGCCGCCCAGTACGCCATTGATAATTTGGAAGCGGACTACCACGATAATGCTCTTCAAACGGCCCGCGATTACGAAGAAACGATGAGCATGTCACCCAATGCTATCTATGACCAACTCGTCAGCGAATACGGTGAAAAATTCACCGCAGAAGAAGCACAGTACGCAGTGGATAATCTGTAGTCGTACCCCACAGGGTACTAGCGCAACTCCGCCGAGGGACCTTGCTCTTGCTTGAGGGCGACGCTTATAGTCGCCCTCACTAGCATTGCGGCAATGTTGCACTCGAAAGGATTCCTGCCATGACCGATCCACACTCCACGTCTACCCCGGAACCTGGTGATGACGATTCCCAGAAGCCATTGCCCCTAACCAAGGATCCGTTCCTTAGGTGGAGCGTTCTTGTCCTTATTATCCTTGTCATCATCGCCATCGTCACCAACCTGCCTTAAAGTCGGCCACGGTACGGTCCTACGCGCCGTCTAAACCGCTAGCGTTTGCGCCGACCGCGGCGAAAGCCTTTTAGCTCCGCCTTCTTCGCAATCGCGGCCACCTGTGCCGCGGTGTAGTTCACTGGCGCGACTCCGGCGCGGGGCAGGACCCATCCCCGCCAGTAGGAAATGATGGCCATGCCACTGCCGATGATTGGGGAAACCACCATCCCCATGGCGAATTGGTCATTGGATGCAAAGGTCACCATGACGATGCCTGTGACGATAGAAGGCACCGCATAGAGGGGGCTGCCGCCAAAAATGGACGGGATTTGTCCAGAGGCGACATCGCGGACCATTCCCCCGCCGACGGCGGTTAAGACACCTAAAAACACGCACGGGATCATGGGCATACCCGCAGCCAGTGCCTTCACACAACCGGTGGTAGACCACATACCCAAAATGATGGCATCGCCGTGCTCGCGGAAAATCTCCCACGCCTTTCCCTTCAGCTCCATGAGGAAGGCGGTCAGCGCCCCGGCACAGGCAAGGCCCAAGTACCAAGGATCTGAAATAGCGGCGGCAGGGCCATCATCGATAAGCATGTCGCGGATCATGCCGCCAGCCAGGCCGGAAAATAAGGCGAGGAAGATAAATCCCACGATGTCGAATTCGCGGCGGCGAGCAATCGTGCCACCGATGATGCCGTTCAAGGCCACTCCGATCAGATCGAAGGCCTGGTACATCGTGTTGATGAGGGGATCCACGTCATGCATAACAACTACTGAACATAGCCGATCGCAGCGGTTTCGCCCTTTCCAGGGGTAGGAAGCGAGTAAAGTTGATCGACGGTCTCTTCTGACCGGATTACAGTGTTATCCCGCTTTGTCTCGGTTATCTCGAAAGTTCTTTCATGTCTAACTCAAATGCTAGGTACTTCATCTGGTCCAATGGCCTGCAAAATTTAGGCGACCAGATCGTTGCTTCCAAAACGGTGCTGCCAGCGCTGTTTAATGCGGCAGGCGTCCCCGCCTTCTTTACCGGCCTGCTTACCCCTATCCGGGAATCTGGCTCCATGCTGCCGCAGGCCGCTCTTACCCCCTGGGTGACCACGCACCGCGCCCGCAAGCGCCTGTGGATGATCGGCTCGACCGGCCAAGCCATCTCCGCCGCCGTGATTGCCCTTGCCGCATTCTTTATCCGCGGCGCATGGCTGGGCGTGGTCGTGCTTCTCGCCCTGGCGGCGCTTTCCCTGTTCCGCGCGTTGTGTTCCATCGCCGGCAAGGACGTGCAGGCGCGCACGATTTCCAAGGGCCAGCGCGGCCGGGTCACCGGATCCGCAGCGGCCTTGGGCGGCGGGGCCACCCTGCTGGCCGGTGTCATCTTATTCCTCTTGGGGGATCTCACGATTTCCACTATGGGCATCGTTTTATTGGTCGGCGCTTCTACTTGGGGCATTGCCACGTGGGTATTTTCGCACGTGGAAGAGCCAGTGCCGGAGGGGGAACAATAAGGCATCGATAAGAGCTGGTGGTCAGATACCTGGAAGCTTTTTACTGGCGATGCCCAGTTCCGCAACTTCGTCATCGTTCGCGCTCTGTTGCTGGTCTCGGCGCTTTCTACCGCATTTATCATACTGCTGCACGATGACCTTTCCGGCATCTACGGCTTCGTGCTTGCCTCCGGCCTGGCTTCGCTCGTAGGCGGGCGCGTTTCTGGCATATTTTCGGATAGATCCTCCAAGAACACTATGGCGGCTGGTGCGGCCATTTCCTCCGTCATCATTCTGCTCATCGTGGCTAGTTCCCACTGGGCCCCAGACTCCGTGAATGCTTGGGTCATGCCTCTCGGCTTCTTTGCTGTCAACCTCGCGCATACGGCAGTCCGCGTGGCCCGAAAGACCTACGTGGTGGATATGGCGGGCGGCGATAAAAGGACGCAGTACGTGGGTGCCGCGAATACAATGATGGGCATCATTTTGCTCATCATGGGTGGTATTTCCTCCGTCATTGCTCTCGCGGGACCAGAAGCGGCGTTGATTTTCTTGGCGCTCGTTGGCTTTATTGGAGTGTGGCGCGCGGGCAGCCTTAAGGAGGTTTCTCGCACATAGTTGAAATAGGGACTATAAGATGAAGCCCGAAGAACTAATCAAACTCAACCCCCAGGAGTTTTGTTGACCGTGGAAGCAACTATTCCAAGTGCCGTCGTCGTCCTCGCGGCGGGTGCCGGCACGCGCATGAAATCCACAAAGCAAAAGACTTTGCACGAAATTGGCGGTCGCACGCTGCTTGGACACGCGCTGCACGCCGCGGCGGGAATCAATCCGGACCATCTCGTGACCGTCGTGGGCCACCAGCGCGAGCAGGTCTCACCCGTCGTAGAAAAGATTTCGAATGAGCTAGACCGTGAGATCGTGCAGGCCGTGCAGGATGAACAGCGCGGTACCGGCCATGCCGTGTCCTGCGGGATTTCCCCGATTTCTGATTTCGAAGGCACCATCATCGTTACCAATGGTGACGTGCCGCTTTTGACCCCAGAAACCATCGAGGGGCTGCGCGATACCCACACCGCTCAAGGCAATGCGGTCACGGTGTTATCCATGCGCCTTGCAGATCCCACCGGTTATGGCCGCATCATTCGCGACACGGATGGGTCTGTGTCCGCCATCGTGGAGCACAAGGATGCCACCGAAGAACAGCGCCTGGTTGATGAGGTCAATTCCGGTGTTTTCGCTTTCGATGCGGCAGCATTGCGCGATGCCCTGACCAAGCTTGATACCAATAATGCGCAGGGCGAGCTGTACATTACCGATGTCCTCGAAATCGCCCGCACCGCCGGGCATGGCGTGGGTGCGCACGTGGCCGCGGATCCACAGGAACTAGCCGGCGTCAATGACCGCGTGCAGCTGGCCGCTGCCGGCCGCGAGCTCAACCGCCGCATGGTGGAAAAGGCCATGCGCGGTGGCGCCACCATCGTCGATCCAGAGACCACCTGGATCGGCGTTAATGTCACCATCGGCACCGATGTCACCATCCACCCCGGCACTCAGCTATGGGGTGCGACGAGCATCGCCGATAATGCCGAGATCGGCCCGGATTCCACGTTGACGAATATGCAGATTGGTACAGGCGCTTCCGTGGTCCGCACACACGGCAGCGATTCCGTCATCGGCGTCAACGCCAAGATTGGGCCTTTTACCTTTATTCGCCCGAATACCATCGTGGGCGAAGACGGCAAGCTCGGCGGCTTCGTGGAGGCGAAAAATGCCGAGCTCGGCCGCGGTACCAAGGTGCCGCACCTTACCTATATTGGTGATGCCACCGTGGGCGAGGAATCCAATATCGGTGCGTCCTCTGTCTTCGTCAATTACGACGGTGTGAACAAGCACCACACCACCATTGGCAGCCACGTGCGCACCGGCTCGGATACGATGTTTATCGCTCCAGTCAATGTCGGTGATGGCGCGTACTCCGGTGCGGGTACAGTAATTAAAGACGATGTTCCCGCGGGAGCACTCGCAGTCTCCGGTGGCAAACAGCGCAATATCGAAGGCTGGGTTGAAAAGAAGCGTCCGGGCACCCCAGCGGCAGAAGCCGCAGCCCGTGCACAGGACAACGAAAAGTAAAGGGGCATATTCTCCTATGACTGGTAAGGTAACTGGTAGTAGCAAAAACATGAAGCTCTTTTCTGGGCGCGCACACCCAGAATTGGCAGAGGCAGTGGCAAAGGAACTTAACACCGATTTGGTTCCTACCACCGCCCGGGACTTCGCCAATGGCGAGATCTTCATCCGCTTCGAAGAATCCGTGCGCGGCGCTGACTGCTTCGTCATGCAATCGCATTCCCAGCCGCTCAATAAGTGGCTGATGGAACAGCTCATCATGATCGATGCGTTGAAGCGTGGTTCCGCCAAGCGCATCACCGCGATCTTGCCGTTCTACCCATATGCGCGTCAGGATAAAAAGCACTTGGGCCGCGAGCCCATCTCCGCCCGCCTGGTCGCAGATCTCCTGCAGGCAGCCGGTGCGGACCGCATCGTCTCGGTGGACCTACACACGGACCAGATTCAGGGCTTCTTCGACGGCCCAGTGGATCACATGCACGCCCAGCCCATCTTGACGGACTACATCAAGTCCAAGTACGCCACCGATAACATCGCCGTCGTCTCCCCCGATGCCGGCCGCGTGAAGGTCGCCGAAAAGTGGGCCCACGACCTGGGCGATGCCCCGCTGGCCTTCGTGCACAAGACCCGCTCGAATACCGAGGCCAATAAGACGGTCTCCAACCGCGTTGTGGGCGAAGTTGAGGGCAAGGACTGCGTGCTTCTCGATGACATGATTGACACCGGTGGCACCATCGCCGGCGCCGTGCGCGTGCTCAAGGAAGCGGGCGCAAAGAAGGTCATCATCGCCTGTACCCACGGCGTATTCTCTGACCCCGCCCGCGAGCGCCTGTCCGAGTGCGGTGCCGAGGAAGTCATCACCACCGATACCCTGCCGCAGTCCACCGAAGGCTGGTCCAACCTCAAGGTCCTGTCCATCGCCCCACTGCTGGCTCGAACCATCCACGAGATCTTCGAAAACGGTTCTGTAACTACCCTTTTCGACCGCGCATAAGCGTTCCACCGATCGCACTACACCTCACACCCCGCCCTTCGCGCTCACCGTGAACGGCGGGGTGTCGGTGTTTTCCATCCCCGTGAGCGCCAAGGGCGTCGCAGGTATACGCAAGCACTACCGCACTACCGCCTGCCGTTCTCCCCACCCTCCCCTCGCGCTCACCGCGCAACCCGAGCTACAGTCATACGCGCCGCCGGTGAGCGCGAAGGGCGCGACGGGCGGGACGGGCGCGAAGGAAGACTAACGGGGCGGGTTTTGGTTTCATCGACCGAGAGATGCTAATCTAACTCAGTCTCGGCGAGGGCGACTCAAAAATTGGGAAGCCGTTATCGACGCGATTGAAGTTAGAGCATGTTGCTTTTATTGACGCCTGCGATGACTCGTCCAAGACGTTCATCGGCAGGCTTTCGTCGTTTTTATAACTTCGATAGCCTCGCCGCACTACACCGACAAAGGAGATTGCATCATGGCAGAGCGCCCAATCATTAAAGCAGAACCACGTACCGTCTTTGGCAAGGGCTACGCCCGCCGCCTGCGCCGCGACTGGAAAGTTCCCGGCGTAATCTACGGTAGCGACCAGGAGCCAGTACACTTCGCAGTGCCCCTGCTGGACATCCAGTCCCTCGTTCGCAACAACGGTGTCAACGCCGTTTTGGAGCTCGAGATCGAGGGTGAGCAGTACCTGACCATGGTCAAGAACGTTGACCAGAACGTGCTCACCATGGACATCGACCACGTTGACCTGCTGCTGATTAAGCGCGGCGAGAAGGTCGAGGTTGAGGTTCCGATTACCCTGACCGGCGAGTCCGCACCGGGCACCATGCACATCCAGGACGCAGACGTCCTCATGGTTGAGGCTGACGTACTGAGCATTCCGGAAGAGATCGAGCTGTCCATCGAGGGCCTCGAGGACGGCGAGGTCATCACCGCCGCCGACATCACCATGCCGGAAGGCACTACCCTGGTGGCAGACCCAGAGACCGTTATCCTCTCCATCTCCCTGCCTGAGGTTGACGAGGAGCTCGAAGAGGCCGCTGAGGCTGCTGAGGAAGGCGGAGCCGACGCTGGTGCCGACTCCGTCGACGAAGAGGGCGAGTCCTCCAAATCCGACGATTCCGAGGAGTAATTTCTCACCCCCTCAAGCACACATCGCCGTGAGCATTGCTGCTCACGGCGATGTCGTGGTTTTATAGATGGTTTTATAAATCTTGTCCGGCAAGTTCACGAATTCTGGGCTTACTACTCAAGTTCATATTCAGTGCCGCATAGGTTTGTATTTCCAATAGAATTTCAATCTATGCGACAATAATGCAGTGACTCCACTACTCGTAGTAGGCCTTGGCAATCCTGGCCCGAAATATTCCGGCACGCGGCACAACATCGGCTTCGACGTTGCGGATGAGCTCGCCGGTGAATTAATGAGCAGCTTTTCGGTGCATAAGAAGACGAATACCGAGGTCGCGGAAGGAATGCTATCCGGCCGCAAGGTCATCTGCGCTAAACCACGGTCCTTTATGAACCTGTCTGGTGGGCCGATCAAGGCACTCGCCCAGTACTTCCATCTGGCACCCGCAGATATTGTGGTGGTGCACGATGAATTAGAGCTCGACTTCGGGACCGTGAAATTGCGCCAAGGCGGTGGCGATCACGGGCACAACGGTCTGCGCTCTACTACGAAGTCGCTCGGTACTAAGGACTATCAGCGTCTTTCCATCGGCATCGGAAGGCCGCCAGGCCGGATGGATCCGTCATCGTTTGTGCTCAAGCCGTGGTCCAAGCAAGAAAAGGTGGAGATCCCCAGCCTCTGCGCTGACGCGGTAGCAGAAATAAGGAGTGCGCTAGACTAGCTGGCATGAAATTGGCTACTCTTCGCACCGCGTTCGGCACCTCCGCAATCCGCATTGAAGGCGATAATGTGGGTGTGGAGCTGGACTACGAAGACGTAGGGGCGCTGCTGCGCAGCGAAGATTGGCGCAAGGCCGCACAACTATCTGGCGAGCCGATAGTCTTTGATCAGCATGATTTAGAAGCAGTCGTCCCAACGCCAGGAAAAATCATCTGCGTAGGACTTAATTACGCCAAGCATATCCGGGAAATGGGCCGCGACTTTCCCGAGCACCCCACGCTGTTTATCAAGTTCGCCGATGCCCTGACCGGCCCCTTCGATGACGTCTATATCCCCGAATACGCTACCCAGAAGCTGGACTATGAGGGTGAGCTTGCGGTGGTCATCGGCGAGCGCACGCACCGCGTAACCCGCGCGGATGCACTAGATTACGTGGCGGGGTATGCCATCATGAATGATTACACCCTGCGCGATTTTCAGCGCCAGACCAGCCAATTCCACGCAGGCAAGTCTTTTTACCGCACCGCAGGCTTTGGACCTTGGCTCACTACCCCTGATGAATGGGCGCCAGGTGGTAACGCGCGCCTTACCACCACGGTTAATGGCGAGGTGCGCCAGCAGGACAATACTGATGACCTCATCTTTTCCATCGCTGGCCTCATCGAATTCTGCTCGCAGCTCTATCCCCTCAACCCCGGTGATGTCATCGTGACCGGTACGCCCGAAGGCGTTGGTTTTGCCCGCGACCCGCAACAATTCCTCCAGGATGGCGATACGGTAGCCATCGACGTCGAAGGGCTCGGCCATATTTCTAATACCACTCGCTACGGCGAGCCCGGCCTCTAAGCCTGCTGCATATACCCCGCACAAGCTGTGGCTGGGTTCTCACTCCAACGAGGGCACACCAGTTTTCTAGATAGTGCCACCAAGCCGTTAAGCTGGAAGAATGAGCACCAAAAGCAGCACATCCCCTAAGAAGCTGAATAAGAAGGCCTACGAAAAAGAGCTCGAGCGGTTGCAAGCAGAGCTCGTCGATATGCAACAGTGGGTTGTTGAGACCGGCGCCCGCGTGGTCATCATCATGGAAGGCCGCGACGCCGCCGGCAAGGGTTCTGCCATTAAGCGCATCACGCAGTACCTCAACCCCCGCACCTGCCGCATCGAGGCGCTTCCGGCCCCGAACTCGCGCGAACAGGGCCAGTGGTATTTCCAGCGCTACGTAGAAAAGCTGCCCACCAAGGGCGAAATCGTCATCTTTGACCGCTCCTGGTACAACCGCGCCGGCGTTGAGCGCGTCATGGGCTTTTGCACCGACCAAGAATACGTCCGCTTCTTGCACCAGGCTCCCACCTTTGAGCAGATGCTTGTGGAAGACGGCATTATCCTGCGCAAATACTGGTTCTCTGTCTCTGATGAAGAGCAGATTAAGCGCTTTGAATCCCGCCGCAATGATCCGCTGCGCCGCTGGAAGCTCTCCCCCATGGATCTCCAATCCATTACTCGCTGGGAGGATTATTCCCGCGCCAAGGATGCCATGTTCATCCACACCGATACCCCGACCGCACCGTGGTACACCGTGGAGTCCGAGGATAAAAAGCGCTCGCGCATCAACGTCATTTCGCACTTGCTCAATACCATCCCTTACGAGAAGATCGAGCGCGAGCTGCCGGAGATCCCACACCGTCCCGATTCCGATGGCAAGACCTACGAGCGCCCAGACCGCGAAGAGTTCCGCTACGTACCGGATGTAGCTGCCAAGCTAGAGGCCTCGTCTACAAAGAAGGATAAGAAGAAAGGCAAGAAGAAGGACAAAAAGAAGTAGTCCCCCGAAGGCGTACTACTATGTCCTGCTATGAGCACTGACACCGTCGCCAAAGCACGCTTGGGAGATAAAATCCTCACCGCGGCGGCAGCGCTCATGGCGCTGTTTTATCTCATCGGGGCTTGGGCGGCTCCAGGAGCTATCGAGCTCATCCAAGCAGCGCTTTCGCTTTTATTCTTGCCCTTCATCTGGGTCTGGCGTACCAAACCGGTACTCAGCGCAGCCGGCTTTATCGTCCTCCTTGGTGCGTGGGCCGCGGCGTGGATAAGCCAGCTACCAGCGAACCTCGGGGTCACTCCATGGGCAATGACCGCGCCGATGGCCGTCTACGCTACCTCCCGCTACGTGGAACGCCGCTCAATTCCCCGCGCGGTGCTTACCGCCGCGTTCTTGGGTTCCTTTATATCGCCTGCGATGTGGCGCATTGACCCCGAGTCCTTTCTCTTATCTTTCCAGCTCGATCGCCGCTACATCACTTTGCTGGTGGTACATTGGGCGGTGCTCGGCAGCGCCTATTTCATCGCCGCACGCTATTTTGATTTGGATAGGCAACGCGAGCGCTTAGCCCAAGAACGGTTCCACCAAGCGCAGGAGGAAGAGCGCTTACTCATCGCGCGGGAATTGCACGATGTCTTGGCCCACTCCCTCACCCTGATCAAGGTCCAAGCTAATGCCGGGATTATCGCCGCGCGCACTGATACCACCGCCGCAGAGGACACTTTGAAGAGCATTCGCGATGGTGCGGATTCCGCGCTGGAGGAAGTGCGCGGCATCGTCACGGCGCTACGCAGCACGGGGCCTGCGGCTTTAGAACCCGCGCACCAGCTCGAGCACGTACAGGGCATCATCGACGGTTTTCGCACCGCTGGCCTGGAGGTTGACGCGGAATTGCCTGCCTCCTACGAGGTTTCCGCGCTGACTCAGCTGGCCCTGGTGCGCATTATTTCTGAAGGGCTGACCAATGCCCTGCGCCACCAAGGCCCCGGCACGCATGTGCAGCTAAAGCTCACGCTTTCCGATGCCGCACGGGTCACCCTCACCTCCACCGCTTCTTCCCCGACTCCCAGTGAGGTATCCGGCAGCGGCGTGGGTTTGGTGGGAGTTAAGGAACGCGCCCAAGCCTTGGGCGGGCACTTAACCAGCAGTGGCGATGCCCAGAAATTTACACTGGCTGCGGAACTACCATTACACAAGGACAACCATGCCTAAGATTCGCGTCATGCTTGCAGACGATCAAGCGATGCTCGTCGCTGCCTTATCGACCATCTTGAACGCGCAGGAAGATATTGAGGTGGTGGCTACCGCAGCCTCCGGAGGCGACGCCGTCTCCTTGGCACTTCGCCACCGCATTGATGTGGCCATTTTGGATATACGCATGCCTGGCATGGATGGAATCGCCGCAGCCCAAGCCATTCTCTCCCGCACCCCTGACTGCCGGATCATCATGCTCACCACGTTCAATGAAGAGGATCTGGTATCTCAATCTATTGCCGCGGGGGCGCATGGATTCTTGCTAAAAGATGCGGATCCAGAGGTGCTGGTAGAAGCCGTACGCGACGTTGCTAAGGGAGAGTCTGTCCTCGCCTCCCAGGTAACGGGCCCTGTTTTAGAGGGCTACCGCAAGGCGCTAACGCACAGCCAGCTTAGTCCGCACGAGCGCCAAGGACTTAGCCTAGTTACTCGGCGCGAGATGGAGGTTCTCTCGCTCATCGCGCGCGGTGCCACGAATCGCGAGATTGCCGGCCACATGTCTATCGCAGATACCACGGTAAAAACGCATGTCTCTGCGCTGATGTCCAAGCTAGCTGCACGCGACCGCGTGGCTTTGGTGCTGCTGGCGCACAAAGCTGGCATTGCTTAGCCTCCTACTGTGGTAGGACTACCCCGGCGCGAAGACCGTCTCGCAGGCGGAAGATTTCGATAGTTGCGCAGCTCATACTTTTGGTATGAGCTATGAGGTTGCTTTCGAACACATCACAAAGTCTTTTGGTTCCCAGGCAGTGCTGCGGGATATCAGTTTTCAGGTCTTACCTGGCCGCGTGCACGCTGTGCTCGGGAGAAATGGCGCCGGCAAGTCCACCTTGTTTTCCATTTTCCTCGGTCTGCTACCCGCCGATTCGGGAACGGTGCGCGTGGCCGGAAAACCATGGTCGCGGGAAGTTCTCGACCATGTTGGCGCCTCGGTTAACGGGCCGGCTTTCTATGGCCACCTGTCCGCCACGGATAACCTCCGCGTGCATACCCGTCTGCTCGGATTGCCCGATACTGAAATCGACCGTGTCTTGCACATTGCTGGTCTAGCCGGGGCTGGTTCTAAGAAGGCAAAGTCTTTTTCCACTGGGATGAAAGCCCGTTTGGCCTTAGCTCAGGCCTTGCTCGGCGATCCGGAAATCTTATTGCTAGATGAGCCGCAAAATGGACTCGATCCACAGGGCATCGCGGAGCTGCGAAAGCTCCTCCAGCAGCTCGCCGCCGCTGGCCATACCGTCGTGGTCAGCTCCCATCAACTCGGTGAGGTCCTTCACCTAGCCCACGACATCACTATCCTGTCCCAAGGCACCATCCGGTATTCCGGCTCCCTGCAGGAACTGGCCCCCAGCGGTGAACTGGAAGCCGAATTCTTCCGCCTGACTTCTGCAGATGGTGAGACCGATGAGTAACCAGTATCGACGGTATCTCTCAGCAGAACTATTGCGTTGCCGCGGCAGCGCCCTGCAGTGGTTACCCTTGCTCGCCCTGCCCCTAGTGATAATGACGGTATTCTTTTCTGCGTTCGCCTCCTCCGCTGAGGACGCTACCGGGGTTCTTGGCTGGCAGTCCATGTTTATCACCGGGATGTACGCGCCGCTCATTGCGCTTTTTGCTGGCGTTCCAGAGCGCCGCGAGGTGCTCAGCCGCGGCGGCGGCACCCTATGGCGCCGGATTCATCCTCGCTACGAGCACGCCTCCCGTTTCTTCATCGTCGTGGCAAGCCTCGCAGTCTTTCACCTTCTTAATTTCGGTCTGTCCTGGGCTGCGGTTGCAGCGCAAGGGCGTGCAGACCACCAGCTGCTTCTCATCACTGGGGCTTATTCTTTCCTCGGAGCCATCGGCATCGCAGGGCTTGCGACCGCATGCGCCCGCAGGCTGGGCTTTGCCGTCACGCTTATCCTCGCGGTTATCTGGCAGGTCATTAGTGTGCTTCCTCGCGTTGTCGAAGGGCAGCTATGGTGGGCCTTCCCACCCGCGTGGCCGCTGCGGTTACTGTTGCCTGCGCTACGTATCCACCAAAATTCGGTTCCGCTCGATCCTGGCGATCCACTCCTGCTGGAAAGTCCGCTTCCTGCACTGGCGTTATGCCTCATCCTCGCTGTAGCGGGGGCTTTGACCGCGACTATGACGCCTCGGCGAGTACGTCCGCTTTCCCGACGCCGCCGCGTGGCGATATCCACGGTCAGTACCGTCGCCACTCCGGCTCAGGGATGGCAGCCTGCGGCTGTCCCTCGTGCCGCTGCCCGCTCGCGCCGTGCCGATGCGCTGCGTGGCTTTCACCGGGCCATAATGACGCCAGTGGTCATTACGTGCTTGGTATTAAGCGCCTTAGCGCTGATCTTTATTGCCCTTATCTATCCACCACGTTATGTGCAGGGATTCTACGTATTTTTGCTTCTCCCTGTGGGTGCCGGTGTACTTCCTGTACTGGTCTGGCCGGGGTTCTCGGGCGCGTGGCCGATTGTTTATACAGAATCTCGCCACTGCTCTACTGCCCTTCTCCTGTGGTTACTGGGCATCATCGCAGCGGTGTGCACTTGTGCTTCGGTCGCGATTATCTTTGCCGGTGAAACCACCCTAGCTGTGCTCGCCCAACTGCCGCTGGCCATCGGCGTCGGGTACGTCCTCGCGGCGGTGTCGCTCATCGTCATCATCCGCTTTGGTATCTGGAGTTCGCTTGCTCTCACCATCATCGGCACCATTGTCTCCGTGACGGTAGGCGGCGATGTCCTCGCGAAGACTATCCTTTGGCTCATTGCCTTCCCAGCCTGGCCGATGAATGCGGATTCTCCCGACCGCTACGCCGCTGCGGCAATGATGACTCTGCTTTTCGCCGCCATTACTTCTTGGGCCGCCAAGCGGTTGCTGCGCACACGGGCACTTCGCCCCACCGCTTAAATAACTAAGGCCCGCAGGGACTCCGCGGGCCTTAAACTATGCAAGCTTAAAGCTCAGAGGGAGATACGCGCTTGGGCAGGACCACCGGGCGGGCATTAGAAAGCCCCTCCACCACGCGGATGACCTGGTTGGAGTAACCGAACTCGTTGTCGTACCAGACGTAGAGCACCAGGTGCTTGCCGGAAGCGATGGTGGCGATGCCATCGACGATGCCGGCATTAGTATTGCCCACGAAGTCGCTAGAGACGACCTCTGGGGAGGCGATGTAGGAAATCTGCTGGCGCAGATCAGAGTGCAGGGAGACGTTACGCAAGAAGTCATTGACCTCATCGCGGTCGACCTCTTGCTCCAGCTCCAAGTTAAGCACCGCCATGGACACATCCGGGGTAGGAACGCGGATGGCGTTACCGGTCAGCTTGCCTTCGAACTCCGGCAGAGCCTTGGCCACAGCCTTGGCGGCACCGGTGGCGGCAAGCACCATGTTCAGGCCAGCGGCGCGGCCGCGGCGCTCGCCCTTGTGGTAGTTATCAATGAGGTTTTGGTCATTGGTAAACGAGTGCGCGGTTTCCACGTGGCCGTGGGCCACGCCGTAGCGGTCATTGATCACCTTGAGCACCGGGGTAATGCCGTTGGTGGTGCACGATGCGGCGGAGAGGATCTTATCGTCATCGGTAATGGCGGAATCGTTGATGCCAAAGACGATGTTTTTGATATCGCCCTTGCCCGGCGCGGTCAGCAGCACGCGGGCCACGCCCTTGGCCTCTAGGTGCTGGGACAGGCCTTCCTTATCGCGCCAAACACCGGTGTTATCCACCAGCACGGCGTTGTTGATGCCGTATTCGGTGTAATCGATCGTGGCTGGGTCGTTGGCGTAGATCATCTGGATCTTGGTGCCATTGGCCCAGATAACCTGTTCTTCCTCGTCCACGCTGATGGTGCCGTTGAAGGCGCCGTGGACGGAATCGCGGCGCAGGAGGCTGGCGCGCTTGATAATGTCCCCTTCGCCCTTATTGCGCACCACAATCGCGCGCAGGCGCACGCCGCCGTAAGCGGCCTCGCGGGCAACAAGGATGCGGGCAAGGAGGCGGCCGATGCGGCCAAAGCCGTACAGCACGACATCGGTTGGGTCGATATCCTCGCCGGCACCGACGATTTCCGTGAGTTCATCTTCGAGGTAGCGGCGCAGGTCTTCTTCGCCTGACTCTTCAAAGCCCAGGAGGAGGCGTCCGACGTCGATGGACGCGGAGCTTAGGTTCATATCCGCTAACTCGGACAGGATGGGCAGGGTTTCTGCCGTGGAGAGCTGGCGCTGGGCAATGCGGCGTCCGTAGCGGTGGGACTTGATGATGTCGATATCGGTCTGCCCCACCAGCGGGCGGCCGAAGATGGTGGCGACGACGTTGTTATTGCGGTGCAGTTGGTGGATGAGGGGAATCATCTGTTGCGCCAATTCGAGGCGCTCGTTCCAGTCATCATGTCCAATATGTGCGTTCGCAGTCACGAGGCTCCATCCATTTCTATTTCGGGGGTGGCTAGAAATCTTCGCCCCAAATTTTAGCGTGTATCAGTGTTTGTTTTGGCATAGGGAGTCCAGAATGTCTGCGACACTACCCCCGCGGATTTTGGCGGCCGGCTCACCTACGAGGCAGTAGGCTACGGCGTCATCGTGCTGCGCTCGGCGTTCCTTGAGCACGGAATTAAGCATGGGATATACCGGAGGTACATCGGGGTGGGCGCGGGTGTAGTCGGTCTCTAAACCGCGGGCATGGCGCCCCGAAAAGGCGCGGGTGGAGACGGTGGCCCCGCCGCGCTGGAGAAGCTTACGGTTGTAGTCACTGGTTCCGGCTTCTTTACTCAGCAAAAAGGCAGAGCCGCACGACGCGGCGGCCACGCCGGGCAGGCTTAAAACCTGGGTTACCTCTCCTGCCGTGCGCAACCCGCCTGCGGCAATCAGCGAGATGTTTGGTGCGACCGTGTGGACGGCTTCGTGGACGGCGGCGATGAGATCTGGCAGAGGTCGATCATCGGGAAGCGCGGTGCGGTCCCACGTGCCGCGGTGCCCGCCGGCATAAGGGCCCTGTACGCACAGCGCGTCCACTCCCAGTTTGGCGGCGGCGCGGGCCTCATCGGGTGTGGTGACGGTGGTCCAAGCCTCGGCACCCGCGGCGTGGATGCGGGCAAGCTGCGCTGCATCAAAGGTGCCGAACATGGACCACACGACGCGCGCGCCGCCCTGCAACGCCAGCTCGAGCTTGTCGCGGAAGCCGAAGGAATAATCGGGATCCGGTAGCGAGGTGCCTTCGGCCGCGGCCAGGTCCGCGGCGGCGGCCAACTGCTCAGGAGTTAACGGATCCTGCGGGCAAAACAGGTTCGCCCCAAAGGGGATGCCGGCGCAGGCATCAATCTGGCTGCGGGCAGAATCCACGCTGGCAGACCCAAGCCCCAAGGTGCCAAAGGAGCCCGCCGCATGCGCGGCGCGCACCAGATCCACGGTGGTAGGCCCGCCCGCCATGGGCGCTGGCATTACGGTTCGGCGCAAAGATTGAATAACCTTGCTCATAGGAAACCACTGTACCAAGCTAGAAAGGCGCATTCGTGGCAGCTTTGACAGATATTATTGCCCGGATTTTCGGCGGTCCCTCGCCAGCGCAGCAGGGGCTGGATCCGTCCGAGTTAGAGGCAGACTGGCTCATTGTTGGCCTGGGCAATCCCGGCGCGAAGTACGCCGCCACGCGCCATAACGTGGGCTATATGGCCGTCGATGATGTGCTTGCCCAAGGCGGCGACGTGCTCGAGCCGGTGCGCGGGATGGACCTCGAGGTGGCCCCGCTGCGCTGGGGTGATACCCGCGCGCTGGCGGTGCGCACGACGACGTTTATGAACCTCTCCGGCGATCCGATTGCCCCGCTGGCGCAGGCTTTGGGCATTGCGGCAGACCACATCATCGTCATCCACGATGAGCTCGATCTGCCGGCCAATAAGATTCGTCTGAAGCAGGGTGGTAATGAAAATGGGCACAACGGGCTGAAGTCGCTCACGCACAACCTGGGCACGCGGGACTATGTGCGCGTGCGCATTGGCATCGCGCGCCCGCCCAAGGGCTCGTCGGTTCCGGATTATGTCTTAGCGCCTGTCGATGCCGGCCCCGGCTTCGATACCGCCATCGCCACCGCCGCCGAAGCTGCCCAGCTCATCGCCACGCAAGGGCTCGTACAAGCCCAAAACCGCATTCACTCACGCTAGGACTGGGAAAATTTCTCCAGCGCCTGCGGGCTGCCGGCGGCGACGATGAAGTCAGTTGGGGCGAGCTGGGTGGCATCGGCAAGCGGGGCCCAAGCACCCTCTGCCTGGCAGACCGAGACCAACTGCACGTGGTAGGTGCGCCAAACCTCGCCCAGATCGAGCGGGCGGCCTGTGACCGAGGAGGGCGCGGCCATCTGCGTCACGCCGTAGTACGGGGCGATCTCAGCAAAGTCGCGGAAGCGCCCGCCCAAGAGGTAGGCCACGCGGCGGCCTGTGTCCCGCTCCGGGCGGATGACGTGGTGGGCGCCAATCTGGCGCAGGATGCGCTCGTGGGCCTCCGAATTCGCCTTGGCCCAAATATCCTTGACCCCCAGCTCCACCAGGTTAGACACAGTGAGGATGGAGGCCTCCAGGTGCGAGCCAATGCCCACGATGACCCGCTCCACCTCGTCGATGCCCAGCTGGCGCAACGCCGCCGGATCGGTGGTATCGGCCGAGATGGCCTCGGTTAAATGCGGCGCTCGTTCGCGCACGATTTTCTCATCGGAATCGATACCGAGAACCTCTACCCCATGGCCCATGAGCTCGCTTGCCAGGGAACAACCAAACCGCCCCAAGCCAATGACGACGACCGGGGCGATGTCGAGGGTGGCGCGGGAGCGGCCCAACGCCTTAAAAATGCTAGCCAATGAAGGGCCTTTCTTCGGGGTAGCTGTAGCGGCGGCTTAAATTCTTTGCCGCCAGCGCTGCTACCAGGGTGGTTGGGCCAACGCGGCCCAGGTACATGATGAAGCACAGCACGATTTGTGAGGGTGCGGACAAGCTGGCGGTAATCCCAGTGGATAGGCCCACTGTGGCGAAGGCGGACATGACCTCGAAGGAGACCTGATCGCCGCTAAATTGCGGATCGAAAAAGCGCAGCGCCGCCACACCGAGGGTCACCACCAGCACGCCGGCGAAGCTCAATGCTAGCGCCTGCCGGGTAACGCTGTGGGGAAGGCTGCGGTGGTAGATCGAGGTCTTTTCCTTGCCCAAGAACTCCGCGGCCATGACGGCTAGCAGCACGCACGCGGTGGTGACCTTGATGCCGCCGGCGGTACCGGCAGAGCCGCCGCCGATGAACATCAACGTATCGGTGCCCATGAGCGTTACCGGGTGAACCTCACCGTAGTCGAAGGTATTAAATCCGGCCGTGCGCGGGGAGACGCTGGCAAAGAACGCGTTGAGGATTTTCTCGCCCCACGACATCGGCGCCAGCACGCCATTCCACTCCGTCAAAGCGAAAAATATCGTGCCGACTACAAGTAGCACGCCGGTGGCCGCCAAGGTCATGCGCGCCGTGATAGAAATGCGGCGCGTCGCCTCCGACCCGCGACGCACGTGGCGCACCAATTCCGCCCAGACCGGAAAACCCAGCCCGCCGCCGATGACCGCCCCGGCCAGCGGCAAGAGGATCCAGGCATCGCCCACAAAGGGCACGAGATTATCGCTATTGGTGCTAAACCCAGCGTTATTAAAGGCCGAGATGGCGTGGAAGATGCCCTCCCATAACGCCCGCGGGAAGGAATGCCCGTAGCCCACCATAAGCCGCGCGGTGACCGCCGCGGCGATAATGCTTTCTACCACCGCGGTAAAGGCGAAGGTAAAAATCAGGGTGCGGCGGATGCCACCGGCGAGGATGGGCCGGCTTTCATAGGCGCCGGTCTTGCGGGCCTTAAAACTAATCCGGCCGGTCAAAAGCAGGCCGGATAGCGAGGCCAGCGACATAATCCCCAAACCACCCAGTTGGATCAGGGCCAAGATGACGACCTGCCCGGCCGGGCTCCAGAAGCTGCCGGTATCGACCACGACCAGGCCGGTCAGTGAGACCGCGGAGGTCGCGGTAAAAAGGGCAGATAAAAACGAGGCGCGGGAATCTCCGGCCTCGGCGAACGGCAGTAAGAGCAGAACCGTTCCTATCAAGATGAGCAGTAGAAACCCGGTGGCGGTTAGCCGCGCTGGTCCCCACTGCCGCAGAAAAAGCAGGCGCTTCACAAGCCGGAAGTATAGACCTGTCCAGCCCCAAGCGGAACTGCTAGGCGGCCCCCAGTGGACAAATATCACGAACGAATGTCGCGGACGGATATCACGTCCGCGGCTAAAATCGGGCCTATGACTTCGCCGTACTCCGCAGCTAGGACCATCGTGATTACCGGGGCATCGTCAGGCATTGGTGCCGCGGCCGCCCGGCAAATTCACCGCACCCGCCCGCAGGATAACCTCGTCATCATCGGCCGCAATCCGGACAAGACCAAGGCCGTTGCTCAGGAAGTAGGCGGGCAGTATTTCCTCGCCGATTTCGAATCGCTGGCCCAGGTCCGCCAGCTGGCCGATGATCTGCAACAACTGGAGCGCATCGATGCCTTGGGCAATAATGGCGGCGGCATTTTCGATGGCCCCACCATGACCGCCGATGGTTTCGAGCGCACGTGGCAAGTCAACGTCGTCGCGCCGTTCCTGCTGACGTCGCTGCTGCAAGAAAAGCTGCGCGATAGTAACGCCACCGTGGTCAACACGGCGTCGTTAGCTAATATGCTGATCTCGAATTTCGATCCGGCAGATCCCAATACGCTGGAGCATTTCAGCCCAGAGCGCGCATACGGCAATGCCAAGCTGGCGGATATCTTGCTCGCCAGGTTTATCGATGCCCACGGCATCAACGCGGTGTCCTTTCACCCGGGCGTTTTAGCCACCGAGTTTGGCAAGTCCTCCAAGGGGCTTACGGGCAAGGTGTACTCCGGGGTCATCGGCAAAGCCTTTGGCACCGCAGAGGCCGGCGGCGAGAACTTGGCCTACTTCCTCACCGGCACCGAGGGCATCCATTTCCAGTCCGGGGAATATTACAATAATAGGCGTTCGCTGGGCCTGCAGCGCCCGATTGCGAAGAACACCTCCGTGGCCCACCGCGTCTTTGAGGATCTGGGCCGCCGCCTCAATGTGGAGTGGTAGCGCGCAAGCACTAGACTATGGCGCATGAGTTCTGTCGCTTTTGAGGCCTCGCGCCGCCGCACGTTCGCCGTTATCGCCCACCCGGATGCCGGTAAGTCCACGCTGACGGAGGCGCTGGCGCTGCACGCGCACGTGATTAATGAGGCCGGCGCGGTCCACGGCAAGGGCAACCGCAAGTCCACCGTGTCTGACTGGATGGACATGGAGAAAAACCGCGGTATCTCCGTGGCCTCGTCCGCGCTGCAGTTTGAATACGCCCCAGAGGGACACGAGGGCGAGCCTTATATGATCAACCTGGTTGATACCCCAGGTCACGCGGACTTTTCGGAGGATACCTACCGCGTGCTTACCGCGGTAGATGCCGCAGTGATGCTTATCGATGCCGCCAAGGGCCTCGAGCCACAGACCCTCAAGCTCTTCCGCGTCTGTAAGGCGCGCGGGCTGCCCATCGTCACGGTGATCAACAAGTGGGACCGCGTGGGCCGCGAGCCGCTCGAGCTCGTTGATGAGATCGTGAACGAAATCCAGCTGCAGCCCACCCCGCTGTACTGGCCAGTGGGCATCGCGGGCGATTTCCGCGGCCTAGCCCACATCAACGACGACGGCGAGGCCGATAATTACATCCACTTCATCCGCACCGCTGGTGGTTCCACCATCGCACCGGAGGAACACTACGATCCGGCGGCTGCAGAAGAAAAGGAAGAGGATGTGTGGGAAACCACGGTGGAAGAAGCCGAGCTGCTTGCAGCCGATGGCGCCCTGCACGATCAAGAGCTCTTTGAGCAGTGCGTGACTTCCCCACTCATCTTCGCCTCGGCCATGTTGAACTTCGGCGTCCACCAAATCCTGGATACCCTGTGCGCTATCGCCCCGGCCCCGCATTCCCGCGAATCCGATCCCAAGGCCGTGGAAGCGGCCACCAGCGCCATCGATGAGGTGCGCGAGGTCGCCGATGACTTTTCCGGCGTCGTCTTCAAGGTGCAGGCGGGCATGGACCAAAAGCACCGCGATAACCTGGCGTTTATGCGCGTGGTCTCCGGCGAATTCGAGCGCGGCATGCAGGTCAACCACGCCCAATCCGGGCGCAGCTTTTCCACCAAGTATGCGCTGACGGTCTTTGGCCGCACCCGCGATACCGTGGATACCGCTTACCCGGGCGATATCGTTGGCCTCGTCAACGCGGGCGCGCTGGCGCCCGGCGACACCATCTACTCCGGCAAAAAGGTGCAGTTTAAGCCCATGCCCCAATTCGCCCCGGAGGCCTTCCGCATCCTGCGCGCGAAATCGCTGGGCAAGTACAAGGCCTTCCGCAAGGGCTTGGAGCAGCTCTCGGCCGAGGGCGTGGTGCAGATCCTGCGCAACGATGAGCGCGGCGATGCCTCCCCGGTCATGGCTGCGGTCGGCCCCATGCAGTTCGAGGTCATGCAGGCCCGCATGGAATTCGAGTACAACGTCGAAACCGTCACCGAGCCCATCCCCTACTCCGTGGCGCGGCGCACCGATGCCGAATCCGCACCGGAGCTCGGCCGCCAGCGCGGCGTGGAGATCTTCACCCGCCAGGACGGCGAGCTCATCGCCCTCTTTGGCGATAAATGGAAGCTCGCCTTCATTGAAAAGGAACACCCAGAGCTCACCATGGAGACGTTGGTCGCGGATTAATAGAGCGGCTGCCCCGTCAGAGCAGCATGACGGGGATGACCAGGATCTTCATGAACTGCGCCACCACAATGGTGGAGGCATAGCCGGTAAGGATGCGGGAATCCGAGCTGGCGCCCGTGGCGTAATTGACCACCGCAGGCTGGCCAAAAAGCCCGGAAATGCCGCCTGAGGTGCGGGTTTCGGATTGCCCCATAAAGCGGCTGGCCACCGCGAAAATCCCGATGATGATAACGGCGATGATCGCGGCCAGCACCATGGACTTTAGCCCCATCCAGGAAAAGGCGGTGGAGACAAAGGCCTCTCCGGAGGACAGGCCCACCGAGGCCAAGAAGATGGCAAGGCCCCACTGCTGGAATGCCGTATTGATCGGGGAGGGAATCTGCCACGGAATGCGGCTGGTGCGGTGCAGGGCGCCAAGGACTAGGCCGGTGATGAGTGGGCCCAGCGCGAAACCGAGCTCGAAGGACGCGCCACCGGGCAGCGGGACGACGATGAGCGAAATGAGGTAGCCAATGGTCAGCCCACCGCCGAGTGCTACCCAGTTAAGCTGCGAGTATGCGGTCACGGAATCGCCAAAGTAATCGCGGACATCGCCCAGGCGGTCATGCTTGACCACGATCTCTAGGTCATCGCCAGATTCCAAGTGAGTCTCGTTGGTGGCAAGGAATTCCTCATCGCCGCGGCGCACCCGCACGATACGCGCGCCGTAGCGCGAAAAGAGGTTGAGCTCCTTGACCTTACGGCCCTCGATATCCCCGTTGGAGATGGCCACGGTCTCATTGACCAGGCGCTTATCCACAAACGGGGTTTGGGGCTGGCGCTTTCCCAGGGCATCGGTAAGCTCCTTGGCCTTTGCCTTGGTCACCAGTACGCGCAGGACATCACCGCGGTGCAGCTCCGGATTATCGCCTGGCACGTCGATATCGCGGCCGCGGCGGATGGTGGCAATGATGAAATGATCCGCGAATTTCTCGCGCAGCTCAGCATAGGAAATATCGCGGGTAACCTTAATCATCCGCGAGCGGAAAATCTTCTCCGCCGAGTGGTCTTGGTCGTTCTGTGCGGGCCAGCTATGCCGCAGGACGAATGCCACAAGGAGGATGGCCACGGCCACGCCGACCGGGTAAGCCAAGGAGTATCCCACGGCGGGCAGTTCCTCGCCGGATTGCTGCTGGGCCACGGCGAGCGATGCCGTGGACGTCGTCGCGCCAGAGAATACGCCGGTTACCGCCAGTGGCGATAGCCCCATGAGGCTGCCGATGCCCAGCGCTGCGGCCGCCGCGGCTATTACCGCCACCGTGGCGAGCAGCATGTGTTTTAGCTGGGTGGAAAAGCCCTTGAAGAAGGCCTCGCCGGCAGAGAGCCCCTGCATATAGATAAAGAGGCCCAAGCCCAGCTCCTGCAAGGAACTGAGGATATTGTCATCCAGATCAATAAAGGATCCGAAGGCTAAGCCGACAAAAAGGGTACCCGCCGCGCCGAAGCGCAGCGGGCCAAAGGGAATCATGCCAAGTAGCGTGCCGAGCACGATCATGAAGAAGATGCTCAGCCAAATATGGCCATCAAAAATCGCTAACACGCTGTGCAATCTTAGGAGCTTGGCGCGATTTAGCTAGCTGATAATGCTTGGCGCTTTGCACCGAATACCGCCATTAGTGCAGCGCACACGGTTATTATTCCTGATGCCGCCAAGAACCAGGAGGGCGATCTCACACCACCGTGCAGAGGTGAGCTAGTCCAGCAGGAATTCCTTCCACTTTGGCCACTCGGCATGGGTTTGTGCCTTGCCTGCCTGGTAATTCGCGCGCAGCTTATCCACGTTGCGTTCGGTGGAGGCCACCTGCATGTCTTCTGGGAAAAACAGCTGCGCCTTGCCCTGGCGCTCTAACTCGAGGAGCCGGTCCTTGGCCGCGTTATAGATGGGTGGGCGGCCAATGAGGGCATCGGCAATAGCGGGGTACTTGCGGAAGATGCGGCGGGTGATCGCCGGGCGCGCAACCTCAGGGCGGACATACCCGCGCGGCTTGGAGCCGATAAAGAGGAATTTCTCGTAGCCGGCTTCTTCCGCCTGCTCGATGGTAATGCCGCCGGATGAGCCCAGGGCACCGTCCACATAGGGTGAGCCACCGATGACGCGGATCGGCATAAGCAGCGGCAGCGTGGACGAGGCGCGCACCCGCACGTACAAGTCCTCTGGTTCCTTCACGTCCTCGCGGGTCCAATACACGGATTCGCCGGTATCGGCCCGCGCGGCGGCGAGCACCATATCCGCTGGGTGCTTGCGGTACGCGTCCCAGTCAAACGGCATATCTTTATCCGCGGAGCGCTCATAGATATATTCCGCGTTGAAATAGCCATTGCCGCGCACCAGCGAGCCCACGCCACCGAAGCTGGGGTTATTGACAAAATCCGTGAAGGATTCCTCCGCGCGCTTGGCATCGTGCGAGAGGTAATTGACCGTGTGGGAGGCGCCAGCTGAGACCCCGCCTACCCATCCAAAGGTGACGTTTTCCTGGATGAGTTTGACTATGCAGGCGGCGGTATAGGAATTGCGCATCCCGCCGCCTTCGATCACGAGGGCGGTGTTGCTGGCATCAATCATGGTCTCCCATAGTACGCGCGGCGATGTTACAGCGGTCAACCCGCTACCTGGCTGCGCGGCTAGACTTAAGGGCTATGGGATTATTGGATGCTCTTGCCAAGCTCACCGGGAATGGGGCGCCGCAGTTGGCGCGGCCCGATTCCGCGGCGACGACCGTGCAGGTGGACCGGCTGGATATTAGGACCGCCGGCCAGCTCATCATCATTATCACCGGCCGGCAGGGCGCGCGGGCCCTTGATGAGCTCGCCGCCTCGCGCGAGTCCGCGACCCTCATCTCCCCCACCACCACGGCGCATTTCCCCGCCGTGAAGACGGACGTGCTGCCGGTCAAAGACCCCAAGCACGGCTGGATCATCCCCATCACGCCAACGCTGGCGGGCGCGCTTTCCCAGGCCGAGCTTGCGGGTGCTCCGCTTGCCGATGCCCCAGCTTCCAGCGAGTACGAGCTATCCCCCAGCCTCGCGGTGGTGGTGGAATAATGCCCATCTATTCCTTTCAAGGCAAGCGCCCGCGCATCCACCGCAGCGCCTGGATCGCGCCGAATGCCACGATCATTGGTGACGTGGAAATCGGCCCGGATTCTTCCGTGTTTTATGGCTGCGTGCTGCGCGGTGATGTCGGCCCCATCCGTATTGGCAGCCGGTGCAATATTCAGGACAATAGCGTTGTCCACGTGGAGCGGGCGGCGCCGTGCGTCCTTGAAGACGATGTCACGGTAGGCCACATGGCCATGCTCCACGGCACCCATGTGGGCGCTGGCAGCCTGGTGGGCATGTCCGCTACCCTACTGTCTCACTCCACCATCGGGCCCGGTTCGCTCATCGCCGCCGGCGCGGTGGTGCGCGAGGGCGCGGATATCCCGGCGCGTTCCTTGGCCGCCGGCGTCCCGGCTACCGTGCGCCGCGCGCTTTCCGCCGAGCAATCCGCGGCGTTTATCCCGCACGCCGCGCGCTACGTGGACATAGCTAAGCAGCAATCCGGCACCGAACTGACGCTGGATGATGTTTACTTTGACTAGCGCATCCTTATAGGTTCACGACACCCATGATGATGAGGAAGGCGGCGACGACATAGCCGCTGATGAGCGCGACCCGCGTGCTGTTTTCGCGCGCCGCCGCAAAGACTCGGCCCGCAGCTGAGTCTGGGTGGGCGCGCACCACGGCAATAAAGAGTCCGCACACCACCGGCAGGGAAAGAGCCAGGGTGGCGTACCACAGCAGGCCGCCGTATTGGGCGGCGAGCGACAGATCCTCGGTGGCCAAGAACATAAGGCCGAAATAAAACGGCACGGAGGTCAGCGATTGGACCACGCCCATCACAAAGCCGATGAGCACGGTGACGAAAGAGGGCGTGCGCAGCGGCTGCAGCATGCGCCCGATCAAGGCATTGGGTTTTCCTTGGGAATGCCAGGCGGCGAAGGCCAGGGCGATACCGACGATGATGAGGATGCCGCCGGCAATCGGTGACTCCAAGATGGCCGCGATCTGCTCGCGCACGCCCAACAGGACGAACATGACCACGGCAGCGGCGGTAAGAACTCCCAACCAATCGCCCAGGATGACCAGGCCTGCGATCCAGCGGTACTTCCCGCGCGGGAGCATGATGCCGATGGCCACAAGGATGCCAATGAGCAAGGCATTGACCGAATCCAAGAGGGCGAAACTTACCGCGTGAATCATGCGCGATAGTCTACCTATCCTTCCCGCCACCCTGTGCTCTCTGGCCGCGCGTGGGTTATAGGTCACACTAAAGAGCTACTATGCCCATCTGCACCTTATTTTGCGCCATATGTGCAGGATTGCATAGACTATGCACGATTTTAGAAGCAGCGCCCACCTCTCTCACTCGTAAAGGAGATCGCCCATGTCCAGATTCCTCTACCGGCTGGGAAGCTGGTCCTACCGCACGGTATGGCCCTTCCTCGCCTTCTGGCTCATCGTCCTGGTGGCAATGGTCGTCCTCACCGCCGGCTTTGCCAAGACCCCGAACCCCAACTTCGCCATGCCGGAGATGGACTCCACCACCACTCAAGAAGAGATGATGGAGCACTTCGATCAAGACACCGATGCCATGAGTGCCCCGGAGGGCACCGTGGTCATCCAGGCCCCTGAGGGCAAGGAGCTGAGCGATGATGCCGTTGCCGGGGACATCGACAAGCTGCTCCAGGACCTCAAGGACACCGGTGCGCTGAAGAACGAGGATGAGCTGGTCAGCCCGGTCCTCACCGCCGCCGGCATGGAAAAGCAGATGGGCGAGCAGATGCGGGCCCAGGGCATGCCCGAAGAGCAGGTTGCGAAGAACCTGCAGCAGCTGTCCCCGCTGAGCGAGGATAAGACCACCGGCACCGTCACCATCGCCTTCGATGCCAAGGACGTCATGGACATCAATGATGAAGATATGGCTGCGGTCACGGATGTCCTGCACCAGCACGACGGCGAAGGCCTTTCCGTTAAGTACCAGGGCAATGCCTTCGCGATGGCCGATGCCGGCATGAATGGCAGCGCCGAACTCATCGGCATGGTGGTTGCCGCCATCGTGCTGCTGGTGACCTTCGGCTCCTTCGTAGCTGCCGGCATGCCGCTAATTTCCGCCGTCATCGGCGTGGGCATTGGCATCCTCGGCGTGCAGCTGGCCACCATCTTTACCGATACCGTCTCCGATATGACCCCGACGCTGGCCTCCATGATCGGCCTGGCCGTGGGCATCGACTATGCCCTATTCATTGTCAACCGCTTCCGCAATGAACTCATCACCTCCTCCGGCCTGAATAACCTGACGCCCAAGGAACTGGCCAAGGAGCTGAAGAAGATGGAGAAGGGCACCCGCGCCCACGCCATGGGCATGGCGCTGGGCACCGCCGGCGGCTCCGTCGTCTTTGCCGGTACCACCGTGGTCATCGCGCTGGCAGCCCTGACCATTATCGGCATCCCATTCCTGTCCACCATGGCTATCGCCGCCGCGGGCACCGTGGTCATCGCCGTGCTAGTGGCCAATACCTTTATCCCCGCGGTGCTGGGCCTGCTGGGCACCAAGATCTTCGCCGGGCGCGTGCCCGGCCCCAAGGTTCCAGATCCCGAGGACGAGAAGCCAACCATGGGCCTGCGCTGGGTCCGCCGCGTGCGCGCCCACCCGTGGCTGCACCTTGGCGTGGGCGTTATCGTGCTTGCCATCCTCGCCATTCCCTTTGCGAATATGCGCCTGGCCATGCCCACCGATGGCTCCGCCAAACCTGGCACCCCGCAGCGCGAGGCCTACGAGATGTCCGCAGAGGCCTTTGGCCCCGGCCGCAATGCCCCAATGATCGCCTTTGTGAACGTGGAGGGCGTCTCCGAGCAAGACCGCATGCCGGCCTTCCAAGATCTGCTCCACAAGTTCAACGACACCGAAGGCGTGGACAACGCCCAAATCGTCCAAACCACGGATAACGGTGATGCCGCCCAGATCATGATTACGCCGACGACAGGTGCAACCGATGAGGAAACCACCGAGACCTTGGAGCGCCTGCGCGAGTACCAGGGCGAGTTTTCTAAGGACGGCGGCTCCTACGGCATTACCGGCATCACCCCGATCTTCGACGATATTTCTGAGCGCCTCAATAGCGTTCTTGTTCCCTATGTGGCCATCGTCTTAGGCCTTGCCTTCATCGTGTTGATGCTGGTCTTCCGCTCCATCTGGGTTCCGCTCATTGCCGCCGCGGGCTACGGGCTGTCAGTGGCCGCCACCTTCGGAATCACCGTTGGAATCTGGCAAGAGGGCATGTTCGGCCTCGTCAACGATCCGCAGCCGCTGCTGTCCTTCCTGCCCATCATGCTCATCGGCCTGACCTTTGGCCTGGCCATGGACTACCAGGTCTTCTTGGTCACCCGCATGCGCGAGGGTTACGTCAGCGGCAAGACCGCCGCCAACGCGACCTCGAATGGCTTTAAGCACGGCGCGCGCGTGGTCACGGCAGCAGCGCTCATCATGATTTCGGTCTTTGCGGCGTTTATCCTGATGGACGAGCCATTCATTAAGACCATGGGCTTTGCCCTGGCTATGGGCGTGCTTATCGATGCCTTCGTTATCCGCATGATGGTCATCCCCGCCACCATGTTCCTCCTAGGAGACAAGGCGTGGTGGTTCCCCAAGTGGTTGAATAAGATCGTGCCTAATATGGATATCGAGGGCGAGGCCCTGCACAAGGAACGCGAGGCGCTCCTGCACTTCCAGCACGACAAGGTAGGAAAGGTTCATCGTGACTAGTTTGCGCGAATCCAAGAAGCGAGCAACGCGCCAGGCCATGTCCGATGCCGCGGCCCGCCTCGCCTTGGACGGCGGCGCTGAGGCAGTCACGGTCTCCAATATCACCAGCGCCGTCGGGGTCTCCCCGCGCACGTTCCACAATTATTTTTCCTCGGTGGCCGATTCCCTCTTGCACTACACCGCGGATGTCCTCGAGGCATTCGCGGCGGATATTCCCACCGCCTTTCCCGGCGAGCCCATCTCTTCGGTCTTGGAATTAACGCTCATTGATGCCCTCGACAACGAATACATGGAGCTGCGCTCGCTGCACAGTCTGTTCAAAATCGGTGAGGCGATGGAAAACCTCAGCCACACCGCTGAGGAAAAGAAGAAATTCGATAGCGTCACTCACAGGATCATCGCTGCTTTTCAAGAGCGCTACCCCGAATATTCGACCTTCGAGCTCACCGTCATCTTGAACGCGTGCGGCAGCACCGGCAATGCCTGCCAGCAAGAGCTGAAAAGGCGCTGCGAAGGTGGCAAGCCCCCTAACAAGCAGGAACGCGATGAGTTGGTGCACCACGCCTTTGCCACCCTGCGCGGCCTTGCCTGAGGTTTCAGTATCCTCGTAAGCAATTATGGATACTTCGAATTCGCTTGCCCAGGCCACCCGCGATGCCTGCTTTATTCAGGCGGGCCTTGATGCCGCCTTCCGGGCCCGCCTGGGCGATACCACCGATGTGGAATTTAATTTCCTCACCCCCTCGACGGATGCCGAGGGCCGCCTTAACCACAATCAGCCTGTGGAGATCCGCTGCAGCTCATCCTCCGGCGTCAAAGACTTCCAGGGCACGCGCATCGCCGTCATCGATCGCGCCGGCTCGCCCACCTGGCGGTGGGCGATGCAGGCGGAAACCGATCTGCCGCAGGGCGGGGATGACCCGGCTAAGTTTATCCCCCTCGCCCGCCTCCTGGCAGGCAATGCCCCGGTGCTGCGGGCGCGGCAAGGCGATCATGAGGCGATCATCGCCGTGGATTTCCATCCGCGGCTCGACTTTCCCACCAGCATTGCCGCGGGGCTTCGCCGCAGCTCGCCAGATACTGATGAGCGGCGCGCGGTGCACGAACTCGCCCACCACTTGGGCATTACGGTCGCGGAATCTGCCGCGGATGCTGCTACGGAGACCGCCGAGCATTTCTCCGAGGGAACGACGCTGCATTTTTCTAGCGCACTGGGCGCACCCCAAATCACGGCCATCGAGCCGGGCATGAAGGCTACTCGCATCATCGAGGATGCCTTTTATTACGGCATGGAGCACCAGCTGTACTTCCAGGGCAATTTCCCCGAGGCCACGGTGCACCTCGATCTGGACGGTGCCACGGCGAAGATCCGCCACTCTGGCGGGAAAGACGAGGCCACGGCGGTGCTCATCGCCACCATTTCGGAGGATCAATTCCTGTGGTCCTGGGCCGATCCCGCGGTCAAGGACACCGCGGCCGCGCACTCGGCAGCCAACCTGTACCGCTTCGGCATCGATCACCGGGTACCGGCGTTGATCCGGCCCGCGCTGCCGCTGGACTACGCGCGCGCCCGGCAGGTACCGCAGCTAGCCCTGCCCATCCTGGGCATGTGGACGCTGGTGGGCACCACGCTTGCCGATGGCCGCGTCGGCCTCGCCCTCCTCGATTCCGAGGCGCTGCATCTGCCGCAGCCCACGTCAGCGGCCACGGAAGCAACGCTCGCGGCGACCCCGCCCCGAGAGATCAACGAGGCGCAGGCCCGATCGGCCTACGCCTCCTTCCGTGGGATTAACCTTTAGCTAATACGTCGCGGATAGCGTCTACATCCACCTCCGCGACGCTTGCGGGGTTAAATGCCGCGTCATTGGATTTATCCACCAATACCGCGCGCACGCCATCGGAAAAGTCATCGCGGCGATACATATAAGCGCCGAGTTTCTTTTCCAGCTCGAGGGCATCGCGAATGCTCGAGCACTGCGCCTCTGCCCGGTAGAGCTCCAGCGCGGCCACGATGGAGGTTGGGCAGGCCTGCGCGATGAGCTTTTCTACCAGCTCCTTTAGTTCCGGGTATTCCTTAGCGGCCGCGGTGATGTCCTGCCAGGAATCGTGGCGGAAGCTAGCCTCGATTCCCTCGATGAGCTCTGCAAGTGGGGCCTCGTCTTCCGGCTGCACGGAGTGCTGTTCCAGCGCGGCATCAATGCCTTTGTCAATGACGTCGTTAGCAAACGCATCGCCGTCTTTGACGTAGTCAGTGGCCAGCCCGCTCCATACGAGGTCTGCGGCGTACATGCGGTAGCCGGTAATGCCCCAGAACTTCGCGAGTTCTGGCGAGGCCTTGCCGCGCGTACCCACGGCATTTTGGGAGGCATAGGCCATACCCACATCCGTGACGTAGCCAATATTCATCTCGGGCATGGAGGCGAAGGTCTTGTCCGTGACCACGCAGTGCGAGCCGTGCGCGGATACGCCAAGCCCGCCGCCCATAGCGATGCCATCGACCAGCGCGATGACCGGCTTGGGGTATTCCGCAATATCCCCGTTGAGGGTGTATTCCGAGGCAAAGAAGTCATCCACCTCGTCGTAGTTGCCGTCGACGATGCCATCGCGGGCCAAGCGGACATCGCCGCCCGCGCAATAGGCCTTGGGGTTGGTAGAGGTCAAAAGGACCTGCTCTACCTCGTCATCGGCACGCCACTTATCCAAGGCAGCGGCGATGAGATCGATCATTTCTGGGCTCAGGGAGTTGAGAGCCTTTGGGCGGTTGAGCTCAATGACTCCGGTATGGTTGCGGATTGAGGACACGATAGGTGCATCATTAGTCATATCCTCTATTGTGACACACAACTCATATACCTAGCTACCGTTTGCGACTTCACAGATAGGTCTTAATTTTGCTTCCACAGCTTATCGCCCTAGACATGGACGGCACCCTGCTCGATGGAAACGGCGACTTGCCGCCAGGATTCACGGCGACCAGCCAGCGCGCAACCGAGCTTGGCGTCACCCTCGTTCCGGCATCTGGGCGCCAGATCGCCACCCTGCAACAGATGTTTCCCCATGAAGAGACCTTTATTGCAGAAAATGGCTCCGTGGTCGTGCACAATAACGAGCTGCTGAGCACAACTCCCCTGCCGTCATCGGCCGTCCGCGCTGCGGTGGCAGCGCTCGACGCGGTAACCCAACCCCACACCGTGGTGCTGTGCACGCCGGCTACGGCGTTTGTGGAAAGGGGCATCGACGGCCAAGCCTCCGCCGAGATCTCCAAATACTATAAATCCATCAGCTGGGTGGATGACCTGCACGATCTGCTCGATGAGGAGATCATCAAAATCGCGGCCTTCTGCGCCGATGGTAGCGAGAAACACCTCCACGATCCGCTGCGCGAGGCTGTGCCCGAACATAATATTGCGGTATCTGGGGCGGTGTGGCTCGATGTGATGGCGGCCGGGGTCAATAAGGGCGTGGCGCTAGAAACCATGGCGTCGCTGCTAGGTATCCCCCAATCTCGCACCGCAGCGTTTGGAGACTTCCTCAACGATTTCGAACTACTCCAGGCCGCTGGAACCGCCATTGCCATGGACAATGCGCACCCTAAACTCAAGGCCATCGCAGATACCATCGCCCCACCCAATACCGAGTATGGGGTGCTGACAGTGCTTAATCAGCTTTTTGCCAGCAAACAGGATTAGACTCTTTTCTTTCAGCATCTATCCGTAAGATATTGCCAATTTCCCGCGCCACGCCGTGCTCTCTACTTTGAGTAATGGCGCTGCTCGCGGTCTAAAATTGGCCGATTAGTACATTTTCGTAGTGCAATGGGAGTTCATGTGAATCGTTTTCTGCGCTCGCTGCTGGGGAAGAAAGATTCCGAGCGTAATGAGGCCACGCCGCCCACGACGCGGCAATCAGATGGGCCTACAGGTGATTCCTCCACTGGGGCTTCCACGCCTGAATCCGGTATCCCTACGGGGCCGGATCCACATGCCCGCAATAATCACGAGGGGCGCACGGAACACCAGCCGCCCACCTCGAACGCACAGGACGGCACTAAATCCTCGCAGACACAGCCCACGGATCCTACCCGTGGGTTCGCTCGCCAATCCCGCCAGGTGGGTAACCCCACGCCTCAAGACAAAAAGCCTTCCCGAAACCAGGGCGCACAGACCCCCAAATCCGCTGCGGCCAAAGGCTCTGCCCAAGACAAGCAGAATAATTCTGCCCAGAAGAAGACCGGAGCAAAGCCACACCAGCAGGTAAAGCCGGCCACGCCCAAGAATCCACAGAAACCGCAGCAATCAGCCGCCGAAACGAAGGAATTTCCCGCCAGCCCCGCCGGTACTTCCCGCGCGTCCGGGACCTCTGGCGCCTCTCGAACGTCCACTCCCGCCGGTTCCAAGAATTCTTCCCGCTCCAATAACTCCGCTGGCACTCCTCGGCCTTCCGACGCCAACCGGTCCACCGGCTCTGCGAAATCCTCCGACTCCACCCGGACTTCTGGCGCTACTCGGTCCACCGAAACCGATCGGCCCACCGGCACCGGCTCCGCGAAGCCTTCCGACAATACTAAGAACTCCGCGCAGGGAACCGCGGAATTTCCTGCCCAGCAGTCGTGGCCTGCCCAAAGGCCAGAGCAGCGCAAGCCCGAACAACACAAGCCTGAGCAAAGCAAAGCCCAGCCGCGCAAGCCGGAGCAGCGTAAGCCAGAGCAACGAACATCTGGGCAGCAACAACCTGTTCAGCGTGAGCAGGAGCAGCGTCAGCAGGAACAGCGCCAACCGGAGCAGCAGGCATCCGGAGCCGGGCGTCAGAAAGCAGAGCAGCGCAAGCCTGCGCAAAAGTCTGCCTCTGCGCAAGAACAAAAATCAGGGATTCCTGCTGGGCAAAAGGCCGCCGCTATGGGGGCTTCTCAGCCCCAGCGCATTCCTGCCGAAGAGAACGCGCGAGAACAACAGCCTGCAGCCGATCACTTTGCAGAGAAGTCATCTTCGCAGGGCAAGCAGGGCGCCAATAAATCGAAATATGCCTTGCAGAATCAACAAAACGACTCTGAAGTACTCGCAATACCGCCAGAGGATAAAAACGTGCGCAAGAAGCGGCACGCGCGGCTACGCCAAGTCAAGGGCCTTGATGGCCTGCGCGGCCTAGCCGTTGTCGCTGTGGTCTTATACCACTTTTTCGGTGACGCCCTACCCGGCGGCTACTTGGGCGTGGACATGTTCTTTGTCCTCTCTGGCTTCCTTATTACATCGCTCCTCGTGCGCGAATACCGCACATCCGGGACGATTAGCCTGAAGGACTTTTGGGTCCGACGCTTTAGGCGCATCCTGCCGGCTGCCGTCACCGTGCTCGTTTTCTGTACGGCAATCGTTGCGTGGGTTGGCGGAGATTTGGCCGTCGGCCTGCGTCAGCAATTCTTCGGCACCCTGTTCTTTGTCAATAACTGGACGCAGATTGCCACCTCGCAATCCTATTTTGCTGATAACGAGATCCAGGTATTCGCCCACTACTGGTCACTCGCCGTAGAAGAGCAGTTCTACCTCATTTGGCCGCTGCTCATGCTGGGTATTTTCCGCATCTCATCGCGCCAGCCGCGCCGCCTTCCAGTCGTGGTCTCCAGCGTGCTGGGGCTTGCCTCTTTCGCGGCCATGTGGTTTATCTTCACCCCAGGCGAAGACCCCACCCGCGTGTACTACGGCACGGATACCCACGCATTCGGCCTGTTGACCGGTGCAGTCCTCTCCTTGTTAATGACCTCTACGAAGTCCGATCCCAACGCGGATTCCTGGGCCACCACCGGCAAGGTAGAAACCCGCGCCGCCGGCATCATTGGCTTCTTGGCGCTTATCGGCTACGTTGCGCAGCTATTCCTCATGCCTGACGACGCCGAATTTACCTACCGCGGCGGCCTTTTCCTTACCAGCATCCTTGGTGCCCTCATGGTGTGGGGCGTCATCCACGAGTATGGCCCGATGACGCCGCTGTTTAGGACCAAGGTCATGCGATGGTTCGGTCAGCGTTCCTTCTCGCTGTACCTCTGGCACTGGCCGGTCATCATGATCTTGGAGGCGCTATTCCACGGCAATCAGAACTCTGAGGACTCCTGGATTCTAGGCTTGATCGCCATCCCCATCTCCCTGATCCTCTCAGAGATCTCTTATCAATTCATCGAGAACCCTTTCCGCCGCGGCGGATACAAGAAGACGTGGAAGAGCTACTGGGCCTCGCGCCCGAGCTTCAGCGAACTCAAGGATGGCTTTGGCAAGGCCATGTGGCCAGTGGTCCCATTCTTGGTTGTCGCCTCTCTGGTTGGTGTTGTCTACGGCGTGGTCAATTCCAGCGACAAGACCGAGTTGGAGCAGCAACTCAACCAGCTCCAGCAGCAAAACGAAAGCAATAACCCACCTCCACCGGAGGTATCCGCTCCGTCGACAGCATCGACTGAAGACGATAAAGACGGGGCGAAGGAAAAGGATGACGCCAAGACCCGCCCCATCCCGAAGGGAACGGACATTACCGCGATCGGTGATTCGGTGATGCTGGCGGCTAGTGATGCCCTCAGCCAACGGTTCCCTGGCATTTATATCGATGCCCAGGAATCCCGCCACTACACGGTGGGTATCCAAATCCTTCAGCAAATGAAGGATGCCGGTACGTTGCGCGATACCGTATTCTTGGGATTCGGTACCAACGGCGCCGCCCAGCCAAATCAAATCAGCCAGGCCATGGACATCATCGGCAAAGACCATACCGTGGTAATGGTGGTTCCCTACGGTGACCGCGAGTGGATGGCGCAGTCCCAGCAGGACGTCATCGACGCCGCCAAGGAATACGACAATGCCTATATCGCTGACTGGTGTGGCTACGCCGAAAATAATCCGGACATGCTCTACTCCGATGGCGTCCACCCGCTTCCCGAAGGCGCCACCGGCTATTCCGACGCCTTCTACGACGCTCTGAAGCAATATTCCAAATACGACAAAAGCGTGTCCTCACAATGCCAGGCTTAACAGAGAGCGCGGCGGTAGGCAGTTAGCGCATGTGCGCCGGCTTCCTACCCTGGCCCCTTCCTCGCCCGCCCTTCGCGCTCGCGGGGTGGTTCGATCTCACCGGGCGGGTTCCCCGCCCGTGACCGTGAAGAGCGGGGTTAAAAGTTCTGACTCGTAGGTGAACGCATAAATGAAGACCGCACCCATAGTTCACATGAGTGCGGTCTTTAGTATTAGGCAGCGAGATTAATCGACGGCGAACTCGCCCATCTTGTCCCAACCGGTGCGTCCATCGATGTGGACGTTGATGATGTCTGGGGTCTCTACGAGGTACTTGGGGAATTCGTCGCAGGCGCGCTTGAAGTGCTCGCCCTGAACGTGCTCTACGTCCTTACCATCAGCGTAGGACTCGAGCAGCAGGAAGCGCTGAGAATCTTCCGGATCGCGGTACCACTTGAAGTCGATGCAGCCAGACTCGGCGTTGCAAGCCTCGGTGTACCAGTTGATCTCATCAAGGAAGGTATCGGCGTATTCAGGCTTTACGCGGAACTGTACGTTAATCAAAATCATGCCCCCGATTCTACCAATGATGTGTCCACTACGTCATGGCTGCTCTGCCATGCGCGCGGACCTCGGAAGAATCGGGGGCAGGTTCCGCGGAAGCTAAGAACTAGTTGAGGAAGTACTCCGCGATGTAGATGAACTCGCCATCAAAGGCGGTAGCGACGCCATAACCGTACTCGGGTCCGGGGGTTACTTCGAGGCCTCGGTTGAACCAGTTGAGGCGCTCTTGGGCTTGCTCTTCGGACAGACGGTAGACGTTGCCCTGCCCTTCTTCAGTGTGGGTCACGCCGCTTGCCACATCGCCGTAGTACTTTAGCTCACCATTTGCACCCTGGTTTGCCCATTCCTGCGCGATAGCGCTTGCGGTCTCATCCGGGTGGTGGCCAGCCTGGGCTAGGTGATCAGCGGTGGCTACCTGCAAGTCAGCGGCAACCTGCGGGGCTTCGAAGGCCTCAGGCTCCGGTGCGGCTTCAGCCGTAGGCGCTTCTTCCGCTGCTACTTCTGGTTCAGCTTCGGGTGCGGCCTTTAGAAAGCTGGGCAAAGTAACGTTGTACTTTTCAGCAAGGGTAGACACCTGCTGAACCTGCGGGACCGCGTTAAGCTCCGCAGAAGCCACTGCCGTGGTGCCAGACAGGGCGAGTACGGTGGTCAGGACTGCTGCGGTGGCGCTTCGAATCGGCTTCATAATTTTCAGCCTGTCATAACTTTTCAGAGGGCGAAAGCATATCGCCGGTTCCACCGCACTTCGATATGGCTTTGTTATAGAAACGGCGCTCGGTGAGTTCTCGGCTACCTCGCGGTAGTGAAGAAGCCTCCAGGAGGCCTAATAAATACCTACATCGAGTTCATCGAATTGCCGCTGCAGCTCCTCCGAATCAATGGAGCGGGCAACATCGGGCCCGGCGATGGCCGCAAAGCCATCGAGGACAGAGTTCCCGTAATTATGGCCCACACCATCGGGAACATCCTTGGCTCCGGGTAGATCCGCGGCAACTTGCAGGTAGGTAATAATAGGCATCCACTGCATCACGCGTTCACGGGAATAGGGGGTATCTTCTTTCATCCAATCCGGCTCTTTGAAGGCCAATTCGGGCGACCACCAGCTCACTGGATCGGAAGGATGCTGAATATACAGCATGCGGGTCCTGCCCCACTCCTCTTCCGGAACGCGTCCCCAGCGGCGGACTTGGTCCACCTCGTTGGCAAAGCGAACCACGAGGCCACCGGCGTAGACCGGCGAGATTTCCGTGGACCCGGGATCGCGGCGCTCCACAAACTGCGAGCGCAACTGGTTAAAGTGCGGCGGGCCAGTCAATAAGATGCCATCGACGGAATTGGCAATATCGCGCACGCCGGAAAAGGCTGCCTCGATGCCGGTTGTGCCTAAGGACTCGCCGTAGAGGTAGAGCTTGGGTCGGTCATCTTCTGGCAGTGAATTCCACCAGTCCACGATGGGGTTGATGAACTCTTCCCCGGCGCGCTCTACTTGGCCGCCGCCGCCAAGGAAGTGGAATACAGACGGCATGGCGGAATACTGTGCTGCGGCAATGGCGGTATCCCCTCCATAGAGTAGTTCGAAGGCTTGCGCGGAATAGGACGATACCCAGCCGGTGCCGGTAGGCATGGTCAACAGGAGGGCCTTGCGGTCTTGGGCGTGGGTGCGCTCGAGTTCATCGATAAGCAGCTGCGCCCGCCCTTCATTAGAGTCGCGGTTACCCAGGCCGGCGTAGGCACGGATGGGTTCTTTGGCAGGTTTCCCGGTCACCTGTTCTAGCTCGGCCTTATGCGCGCCGGAGCTGAGAAACCGGGAGCCTTGCAGGCCGACGCCGTTCCAGTCGACATCGGAAGTAGGCGATCCGGAGCGCTCACTCAGGGTGGGGCGCTGAGTGTCCGGATCGGGGTCGGCGTTCTGGGCGGTAAATACCCTATCGCCCAAGCCCACGATGGCACCGGGAATGATGTTTTCAACGGTGTAGATAGCGATAACCGCAATGATAAGTACTGCCCCGAGGCGGCGGTACGTGGAGCGGAACCGCTGCGGGAAGCGCCGCGCTAACCAGCGCACCAGAAAGATAATGGAGCGCAGGATGAGCAGGAAGACGGTAAATACCGCCAGCGCCAGGGGCACCACCAGCAGGTAGCTAGACATGGACGGCGCGGGCACGGAATATACGCTCGCGAGCTCGTGCTGCCAGCGCACGGCGATAATGACGAAACCGACCAGCCAGGCTATGAACGCACCTGTGGCGATGCGCGCGAGCAACCGGTAGTGCTTTGGCTCCCATGCGGAGGCGGCAAGCCAGGGATACTTATCCGCCCATTTGCTCACGACGAAGCGGTACCACACCAGCTTCACGCCGATGCCCACCACGTAGCCGAACCCGGCGGCAAGGCCCGAAATCAGGCCTTGATAGGGCCAATCGCGGGGCAAAATGGACGGAGTAAGGCCCAGCGTAGACAGAATGGCGGCGCCGATAATGCCCCACGGATCGAGGTGGCGGACAATATCGGCGATGCGAGCTTCTACTGCTCGAGCTTCTCCCCTAACTCCAGCCATTCCATCTCCAAATCCTCATAGGTGCTGCGATTGTCCTTTAATTCCGTATCGAGGCGAGTCATCGCTTCGGTATCGACTTCTTCTGCCGCCGCGGCCAATTTCTCATTGATCTGCGCGGCGGATTTTTCCAGCTTCTGCATCTTCCGCTCAAGCGCGTTCATCTTCTTGGTGATTTCGCGCTCTTGCTGGGAAGAAAGCTTCTTTTCCGGCTTCGGCGCCGGCGCGCCCGTCTTCTTTTCTCCCAGGTTTATAACCCCTGTGTTCTTGCCGGCCTCAATTTCTTCGCGCTTGCGCAGATACTCGTCGATGCCACCGGGAAGGTTCGTCAGGTTGCCATCCCCAAACAGCGCATACGTATTATCCGCAATGCGCTCGATCAGGTAGCGATCGTGCGAAATGACCACCAGGGTACCCGGCCACGAATCGAGCAGGGATTCCAGTTCCTGGAGCGTATCGATGTCCAGGTCGTTGGTGGGCTCATCGAGGAGTAAAACATTGGGTTCTGCCATGAGCACGCGGGTGAGCTGGAGGCGGCGGCGCTCGCCACCGGAAAGATCACCGACCGGGGTGCGCTGGCGCTTGGCGGAAAAGCCGAGGCGCTCGGCCAGCTGAGAGGCGCTGAGCTCCTTTTTGCCTAGCTGCACGTAGGTGGCAACATCCTCGACGGCATCGAGAAGCCGGCGCTGCGGATCCAAGTCATCGAGTTCCTGGCGCAGCCAGCCCAAGCGCACGGTTTGGCCCTCGATGCGCTTTCCGGCCGCAAGCTCGTATTCGCCAGCCAGTGTGCGCAGCAGCGTGGTCTTTCCGGAGCCATTAACACCCACGAGGCCGATGCGCTCGCCTGGGGCCAGGCGCCAGGTGAGGTGATCGACCAAGGTGCGGCCATCCGGGGACTTCACCGTGGCATCTTCTAGCTCGATGACCACCCGGCCCTGACGCTGCTTGGAAAAGGACATGAGCTCGACTTTGTTGCGCGGCTCGGGGACATCAGAAATAAGCGCTTCCGCAGCCTCAATCCGGTAGCGCGGTTTTGAGGTACGCGCCGGTGCCCCGCGGCGCAACCACGCCAATTCCTTGCGGGCTAAGTTTTTGCGGCGCTGTTCCATCGCATCGGCCTGGCGGGCGCGCTCGGCGCGGGCAAACGTCCAGTCGTTGTATCCGCCCTCATATGCATCGACCGTGCCGTCGTGCACCTCCCACGTCCAGGTGGCGATGGTATCGAGGAACCAGCGATCGTGGGTGACCACGATGACGGCGAGGTTGCGCTTGAGCAGGTGATCCGCCAGCCACTGGACGCCTTCCACGTCAAGGTGGTTCGTGGGCTCATCGAGCACCACCAGATCTAAATCCTGCACCAACGCGGCCGCGAGGTTCACGCGGCGGCGCTCGCCACCGGACAGGGAGCTCACGGGAGTATCCAGCCCTAGGTCCACGATGCCGAGGCCACCGAGCACATCGCGCACCTTGGCATTGGAGGCCCATTCGTAGGTCTCGAGCTCGAGGGGCTCAATGATCGCCTGAGCGATGGTGAGCTCTTCGGGCAGATCAAAGCGCTGCGTCACCACGGCCATGCGCAGATCCGAGGTGTGGGAAACGCGGCCGGAATCCGGCGGCTCGATGCCGGTGAGCACTTCCAGCAGGGTGGTCTTACCGCCGCCGTTAACGCCCACGATGCCGATGCGATCCCCGGTTTGCACGCCGAGGGATACCCCATCAAGGAGGCTTTTTAAGCCATAAGACTTGGTGACTTGCTCGAGGTTAATCAGGTTTGCCATAACAGGGACTCATCTTAATACCTCCCTACCGCCACCCCCGCATTCCCAAACATGTTGCTACCGAATTTCACTTGCAATACTCTGCGTGTGTATGAAGAAGCACACACTTACCCTCTGCACTATCCTCTCTGCCTCAGCGCTCACCATCGCTTCCTGCTCGGCGCCGGAAGAAGACACCGACGCCCAAAACACCAGCGAATCCACCACCGCGGAAAGCCACGAACATGACCATGACCACGATCATGACCATGACCACGATCACGAGGGCCACTCCCACGACGGCATGGAGGCAGAAGAAGGACAGACCGAGGTAGCCCAGCTTCCCACGCGCATCGTCTTCTCCCACGCTGATGGTCTGACCACCTACGATGCCAAATCTGGAGACGTCCTCGATGAAGAAGAGATGAATGCCTTCCTTCGCCTCAATGACGCCGGCAACGACCGCCACGTCATGGTAACCAAGGGCGATAACTTCCTCACCTACGACACCGGCCTCATCACCAAGGCCCACGGTGACCACAACCACTACTACACCGCGGATCCGAAGCTGGGCGATGACAAGATTAAGGCGCCCCACGCTGGCCACGTAGTCCACCACGATGGTTTTACCGCCCTATTTTCTGATGGCGATGGCGTAGCCAAGATTTATAAGACCGAGGACATCGGCTCCAAGGACGCCAAGCCCGTCAACACCGTCAAGACGGGCGAGGCGCACCACGGCGTGGCCGTCCCGCTTGAGGATGGCTCCGTGGTCATCACCAAGGGTACCGAGGACGAGCGCCACACCATCCAGCACCTGGACAAGGACGGCAAGGTCTTGGATGAGACCACCAAGTGCCCCGGCGTCCACGGCGAAGCAGCCGCTGGAAATGGAAAGCTCTTCTTTGGCTGCGAAGACGGCCCCGTAGTCTTTGACGGCTCCAAGTTCCACAAGGTGGACGTCTCCGATTACGCCGGTGCCGATGGCTACCAGCGCTCCGGAAACGCCGCGGGTTCTGAGGAATCGAACGTCATCCTGGCCGATAATAAGACCGACAAGGACGCCGAGTCCGAGCACCCCACCTCCGTGACCCTGATCAATACCGAGGACTACTCCGCCAAGAAGGTGGACTTGAACGGTTCCTACTGGTTCCGCTCGCTGGCGCGCGGCCCAATGGGCGAGGCCCTGGTGCTGACCACCGATGGCAAGCTCAATGTCATCGACCCAGACTCCGGCGAAATCACCAAGCAGATCGACGCGATTTCCAAGTGGAAGGAAAACGAGGAATGGCAGCAGCCGGGCCCGATCCTGAAGGCCGCCAATGGATATGCCTACATCACGGATGCGCAGAAGAAGGAGCTCGTCGTCATCGACCTCTTGCGCGGTAAGGAAACCGACCGCTACGAGCTGGACTTTGAGCCCACCGAAATGGCCGTGCTCTAAAAATCCAGCACTCTAGTGCTCGTGCTTGGCGATGCCCCTACTCGCCCTAAGCTAGAGCACTTCCGCACCCGCAGCCGGGCCCTGGGCTACAACGCCCTTGGTGCCCGGTATTTCTATGCTGACCTGCGCTGCGACTTCCTCCGCATCTTCCTTCGAAGCACATAAGAAGGCGCAGGTGGGCCCGCTGCCGGAGACGATGCCATTGAGCGCACCCGCATCCATGCCTGCCTCCAAGGTCTTGCGGAGATCTGGGCGCAGGGATAGCGCGGCGGGCTGCAGGTCGTTGTGCAGGTGCGCCGCCACGCGGTGGGCATCGCCGGAGATAAGCGCCTGGGAAATCTCCGTCGTATCAAGCGCCGGCGCGGTTACCCGCCCTGCATCACGCAATTCATCGAGTTTGCTGAACACACTTGGTGTTGAGAGCCCACGGTCAGAAGCGATCAGCGCCCAGTGATAGGTGCCCCTGGTCATCATGGAGGTCAACTGCTCCCCGCGCCCAGTACCAAGCGCTGTGCCGCCCAGCAAGGTAAACGGCACATCGGAGCCGAGGGCGGCGCCCAAGGCATTCAGAATGTGATCTCCTACCGAATCAATCCCGTAATAACGGCCGTAGCAGCGCTCCGCAAGGCGCAGCGCCGCCGCGGCATCCGCGGAACCGCCGGCCATGCCGCCGGCGGTGGGAATCGCCTTGTGAATCTCAAGGCCCACCTCTGGAATCTTGATGCCGCCGCGGGTGACATACAGGTGCTGCATGATGCGGTCTACCGCAGCCCAGGCCAGGTTCGTATCGTCCTCGGGCACGCCCGCCGCGTGCGGACCGGATACCTTGAGGTACTGCACGCGGGGCTTATCCACTTCGGCATTGCCTAAATCAGTCAGCGTTACCGTATCGTGCAGGCTCAAAGACTGAAAGACCGTGACCAGCTCGTGAAAGCCATCCTCCCGCGGTTCCGCCACGCCAAGGTGCACATTGACCTTGGCATGCGCATGCGCGGTATAGGTAATCGGCTCGTTTCCGTGTGGTGCGCTCACTATAGTCCTGCCAATCGTACAAAGTCTGCAACAGCGAGCTTTTCCCCGCGCTGCTTCGGATCGATTCCGGCCGCGCGCAAGGCCTCCTCGGCGGCCGCGCCGGAGCCATAGTGGCCCGATAGCGCGGCGCGGAGGGTCTTGCGGCGTTGGGCAAAGGCGGCATCGACAAGCGGCCAGACCGCAGCGCGCGCGGCATCGTCAACCGGCCAAGGCGGGGTATCGAAGACATCGATGCGCACCAAGCCGGAGGCGATATTGGGCGCGGGCCAAAAGACATTCTTACCAATGGTCCCCGCTTGGCTCACCGCGCCATAAAAGCCGGCCTTCACAGAAGGCACGCCGTAGATCTTGCTGCCGGGCTCCGCAGCGAGGCGCTGCGCCACCTCCAGCTGCACCATGACGAGCACGCGGCGAATGGAGGGAAAGGTTTCCAAAAAGTGCAGGAGCACCGGCACCGCCACGTTATAGGGCAGGTTGGCCACCAGCGCCGTAGGTGCCGCGACATCTTCGCTGGTCACGCGCAGCGCGTCCTTTTCCACCACGCGCAGGCGCTTAGCGTAGTCCGCCGCTCGCTCGCCCACCGTTTCCGGCAGCTGCGCCGCCAGGCGCGGATCAATCTCCACCGCGGTGAGATCCTCAACGGTCTCCACCAACCCGAGGGTCAGCGACCCCAACCCAGGGCCGACCTCCACGACGCGGTCTGTGGGTTCCAGGTCCGCCGCCGCGATGATGCGGCGGATGGTATTGGGGTCGTGGAGAAAATTCTGCCCCAACTTCTTGGTGGGCGTGATATCCAGTTTCTCCGCTAAAGCTCGGATTTCTACTGGGCCTAAAAGCGCGGCGCCCGGGGAATCAGTCATGTTTTCTAACCTAGTAGAAGAATGCAGAAAATCGCACCCCGCGCCGTAATGACGCGGGGTGCAGAGTGCGCGGTGCTGTGCGTGCTTTTAGCGCAGCCCCAACTTAGAGGTACATGCAGGCCATGCGCCCCAGCCCTGGGAAGCCTGTACCTTCTGTGCCACGGCGATCTGCTGCTCGCGGGTGGCCTGCCATGCCTCGGGCGCGTATTCGGTGCCCCCAAAGCCAGCCCACGTGGAAGGCGTGAATTGCAGGCCGCCGGAGAAACCATTTCCGGTATTGATGGACCAGTTACCGGTGGACTCGCACTGCGCGATGGAATCCCATACGGAGCCATCGGCCACGGCGGGGGCTGACGCACCCGAGTTACCGCCTTGCGGCTCCGGCTCCGCCTGCTTGGTGCCGCGGGCGATGGTCGCAGGCTTTGGCCCTACAACGACCTCGTCCTTGATGACCTCTTCGGATTCCTTCTTGCCATTATTCAGGGTTACCTTGCGGGTGATCTCGCGCTTGCCCTTTTCGCCCTGTTCGCGCACCTCTTCGGCGCCGGCTTCCAGTTCGGGGTCATCCACGAAATGCGGCTCGGCGTCGAATTCCTCAGTGACATCCTCGGTCTGAATGTCGATGCGTTCTACCTTGATAGACATGCCCTCGGTGACCTTTTCTTCCTTGGCTGGGAAGACGCGGTCATCCTCATCGAGCTTAATACCGCGCTCCTTGAGGACATCGCCCACGGTCTTGGCGGCAATCTTGGTGTAGGTATTCTTGCCACCATCGTTGATCTTGATGATCTTGGGGGAAACGACCTCTAGATCCATGCCGTCTTTGAGCTGCGCATCTTTATCCACGTCATCCTCGCCAGACTTCACGGCGGCTCCCGGGTTTACTCCCTGCAGGTTATTGAGCAAATCAGACACGGTGAGATCGGTGGTAGAAAGCTGCTGCTGTTCACCATCGATGGACACGGCGACCGGCTTGGCGGTGCGCACGGAGATTTCATCACCATCGGCCACGGACTCAGATGGTGCGGGCGAGACGATATCTTCTTCGCCCACCTGGACGCCGGCGGCCTGCAGGGCGCCGTCCACGTCCTCGGCAAAGGTGGCCAGCTCTACCTTGTCGCCGTTGACTTCTACGACCAAGTCTTTCTGCGCGGCAATCGCCACGACACCGCCGACGGCGAGGGTGCTCAAGACGCCACCCGTTGCCAGGCGCAGGGGCAGGGAACGTGAATTATTGATGCGCTTAATGTGGTGAGGTGCCATGTGTAGTTAATCTCCGGTGGTGCTGTCTATCCAGTATCACAATTGTTGCCGCTGGCTAAGGAAAACCAGCGGCGATGCCGCGCTGCTCCACTGTGAACCGGCGCGGCGGGAAGGTAGAGGCGTAAAGCCTCAACGAACAATCAATAACAATACGATAACGAGTAGGGAAAGTCGAGAAGCGGTGCGCCACAGTTATAACGGGCGAAAACAGTTGTCACATCCAGCACCCATACCACCAGCGACCAGCGGATTTAATTTTGTGACAATCCTCACTGTCCTGTCATGCTAATTCCATACACACGGTCAAAAGTCTCATTGACCTCCGCCGCCAATGCCTGAGTGGTTTGGTGGCGGGCCCGTGCAATGCAGTCATAGGTGTGCCCGATGAGGGACGGCTCATTGCGCTGCCCGCGGAACGGCTCTGGAGTCATAAACGGCGCATCGGTTTCCACCAGCAATTGCCCCGCCGGGGCCAGCGCGGCCGCCTGGCGTAGTTCCGCATTCCGCTTGAAGGTGACGTTGCCAGCAAAGGACAAAACGTAGCCGCGCTCTAATGCTTCTTCCGCCACCCGCAACGGTGAGGAGAAGCAGTGGAGCATGACGGTCTCAGGCGTGGGGGCATCGGCAAGAATGCGCAGCAAGTCTTGATCCGCCTCGCGGTTATGGATCATGAGCGTCTTGCCGGTGCGCACCGCCAGATCGATATGCCAGCGTAGGGATTCTTCCTGCTGGACCAAGCTCGCGGTGGTCTCCGGTTCGTGGTGGACCCAATAGGCGTCCATGCCGGTCTCCCCCACCGCCACGCACCGCGGATCCGCCACCATCTCCTCCAACGCGGCTTTGGTGGGCGCGTCTAGTTCATTCGCCCGCACCGGGTGGATGGCGCAGGCGGCATACACGTTGGGAAAAGCATGCGCGGTCGCAAGGGCCGCCTCGGACTCGCGGCGGTCATCGCCAACCGTCACCAGGCGGGATACCCCAGCAGCGCGGGCGCGGTTGACCAGCACCTCATCGGTATCTTTATGCGAGAAAAGGTGGGTATGTGCATCGCTGAGGCCGCTGAGCCCTGGGGCCGGAATGGGAGTAGGACGTGGCTTCTTTTTAGACATACCCGCAATTGTAATATTGGCAGCTATGTTGATCAGACCAGCGGACCTGAGCGATGTCCCCGCCATGACCGATACCCTCAACTGGGCCATCGAGCACACCGATGTCATCTTTAACTCCACCCCAGTCACCGTGGCTGAACGCGAAGAACACCTGCGCCACATCCAGGAACTGGACTGTCCCTTCCTCGTTGCCGAAACCGACGAGGGCGAATACTTGGGCTGGGCGCTCTATCACCCCTACCACGATCCCCGCATCTGGCAGGGCTGCTATGAAACCACGATTTACCTTTCCCCCAATGCCCAGGGCCAAGGCGTGGGCACCGCCCTTATGCGCGAGCTGGTAGACCGCGCCCGGGCGGATGACAAGGTACATTCGCTGCTCGCCCTAATCGTGTCCACTAATACGGCATCATTAAAGTTGCATGAAAAGTTCGGGTTTGAAAACGTGGGAACTCTCAAAGAGGTAACCTACAAATTCGATCACTGGCTTAGCCTCACTCACTTAGAACTTCTGGTGTAAAGGACTTTTAATGCATATTCGCCCCGCTGAGCTTGCCGATGCCCTTTCCATTTCCGCCATCTACAACGCCGCCTCCGCCGCTAAACCGGCCAATAACCTCATTACCTGGCAAGAAGAGGTTGCAGACCGCGAGGATTGGCTGAAGGACATGTCCAAGGCGGGCTCGCCTGTGCTTGTCGCCGTAGACGATGATGAAATCATCGGCTGGGCCGCCTACTTTCAATTCGTCACGCCCGCCATCTACTACGGCACCGTCGAAGATTCCGTGTACATCTCCCCCTCAGCCCAGGGCAAGGGCGTGGGCTCTGAGCTTCTCGATGCCCTCATGGACATCGCCGCCGACGATCCCTATATCGAGACCATGATTACCTACATCGTCGATACCAATGCCGGTTCCATCGCGCTGCACAAGAAGTTTGGGTTTAAAGAAACCGGCCGCATGCCCAATATCCACACCAAGCACGGCGTACGCCTAGGCCTGGTTCACCTGCAGCGCGATTTCCAGCACTAGGCAGAACTTTTAGGCATAGCAAAAGCGCGGTGGCCTCCCCTTTTTCATAGGGATTGGCCACCGCGCCTTCGTATCTACGCTGGGGTTACCGAGCTAGTTCATCACCGGCGCCCATTCCGGGCCGGTCTCGCCGAGCTCTGGATCCAGCTTGGAAATAAGCGGCTTCGGCTTTGCCAAGGTCGTACCCGATGCCACCTGGATGCGCTCCCACTTGGCCTGCTGCTGGGTGTAGTCACCCATAATCACCGGATATTCGTGGTTTTCTGGCGGAAGGCCCGCACCCACGAGCTCAACCGGGATATCGTCCTTAACCTCGCGCACCTCAGGCTGCGCGGCCCATTCGCCGGTGCGGCCCAAGGTCTCGTGCACCTTCTGCGCGGTAAACGGCAGGAACGGGGTGAGCATGACGTTGCAGTCAGACACGACTTGCAGGGCGGTCCACAAAACGGTGGCCAGGCGCTCGCGCTGGGTTTCATCCTTGGCCAGCTTCCACGGCTCTTGGGAGGCAATATATGCATTCGCCTCGCCCACCACGTGCATGATGGAGACGATGGCCTGTTTGAACTTGGATTGCTCCAGCAGGTTACCGGCGGTGGTAAAGGTCTCCTCCGCCAGCTGCAAGATGGCCTCGTCGCGCTCCTCCAGGGCCGCCGGAACCGGAACCTCGCCGAAGTTCTTGTGCGCCATGGACACGGTGCGGTTGACCAGGTTGCCCCAGCCATTGGCCAGCTCATTATTGACGCGGCGCACGAATTCATCCCACGTAAAGTCCGCGTCGTTGTTTTCCGGGCCAGCCACGGCGATGAAGTAACGCAGCGGATCCGGGCCAAACTCCGCCAGGAAGTCCTTAACGTAGATCACCACGCCCTTGGACGAGGAGAACTTGGAGCCGGACATCGTCAAGTATTCCGAGGACACGATTTCCGTGGGCAGGTCCAGCTCGCCGTACTGGTGCAGCTCGCCGCCCTTCGAGCCCTTGCCCGCATAGCCCAACAATTCCGCCGGCCAGATCTGCGAGTGGAAGGTGATATTGTCCTTGCCCTGGAAGTAGTAGTGGCGGGTTTCTGGGTCCTGCCAGAATTCCTTCCACGCCTCCGGCTGGCCGGTGCGGTGCGCCCACTCGATGGAGGCGGACAAGTAGCCCACGACGGCATCGAACCACACGTACAGCTTCTTCGCGTTATTGTCCTGCCAGCCATCCACCGGAATGGGAATGCCCCAGTCGATATCGCGGGTCATGGTGCGCGGGCGCATATCCTCCAGCAGGTTGAGGGAGAACTTCAGCACGTTCGGGCGCCAATCTTCGCGGGTAGAAAGCCACTTTTGCAGCTCGTCCTTAAGCGATGGCAGATCCAGCAGGAAGTGCTCAGTCTCTACGAACTGCGGGGTTTCGCCGTTGATCTTGGATACCGGGTCAATGAGGTCTACCGGATCCAGCTGGTTGCCGCAGTTATCGCACTGGTCACCGCGGGCGCCATCCGCGCCGCAGATGGGGCACGTGCCCTCGATATAGCGGTCCGGCAGCGTGCGGCCGGTGGATGGAGAAATTGCCCCCTTGGTGGTCTCTTTCAGCATGTAGCCGTTCTCATTGAGCCCCTTGAACAGCTCCTGCACCACCGAGTAGTGGTTGCGGGTGGTGGTGCGGGTAAAAAGGTCGTACGACAAGCCGAGGTTGGCCAGATCGTTGACAATCTGGCGGTTATAGCGGTCCGCGAGTTCGCGGACGGATACGCCTTCCTTATCGGCCTGGACCAGCAACGGGGTGCCGTGCTCATCCGTGCCGGAGACCATGAGTACGTTGCGGCCACGCATTCGCTGGAACCGGGCGAATACGTCAGAGGGAACGCCAAAACCAGCCACGTGACCGATGTGGCGCGGGCCATTGGCGTATGGCCAGGCAACATTTACTACTAAAGACTCAGTCATGGAGTCCAGTTTATCGAAGCACCTGCACGAACACACGTTGAGGGCACATTACCTCTACCACCGAAAAGCGCCCGCCTCCCTCCCAAGTATGGGAAAGCGGCGGGCGCTGCTACCGAAGGCGGTAGATGGTCTATCTACTTGCGCTTCATCGGGTTCTTCAAACGCTCGTTGCGGCGCTTCTTGAGCACCTGCGTGCGCTGGTAGTCGCGGTGCAAGCGGCGCTCGCGGGCCATCTTGCGCTGGAACTGCTGCGCCTCGCGGTACTCGAGGTAAATGATGTCCTGGCTCAAGTCCTTGTAAATGGCGAACATCAGGCCAATGACGATGAACAAGAACGGCAGCGCCGCCACGATGGTGACATTCTGCAGGTTGGACAGTGCGTCCTCATTGACCAAGAGCAGGGTCAAACCAACGGCTGCGGTCAGGGCACCCCACAGGGCGGATAGCCACGGCTTCGCGGTTGCGGCACCATTCTGGGTCATCGAACCCATCACCGTGGAAGCGGAGTCTGCGGAGGTAATGAAGAAGGTGGACAGCAAGATGACGGCGACGACGCCGGCAATGAAGCCACCGGGCAGGTTGTGCAGGAGGTTAAACAGCTCTACTTCGGCGGATTCGCCGGTGATGGATTCGCCGTTTTGCTCCATGTGGATTGCGGTGCCACCGAAGATGGCGAACCACAGGGTGGAAACGCCCGCTGGGATGAGCAGGACGCCCAAGCAGAACTCGCGGACGGAACGGCCGCGGGAAATGCGTGCCAAGAACATGCCCACGAATGGGGACCAGGAGACCCACCATGCCCAGTAGAAGATGGTGTAGCTAGACAGCCACTCGCCGGCGGTGCCGTTTTCGGACTCGGCGGTACGGCCGATCATCTCGGTGAAGTAGTTGAAGTAATTACCGATGGATCCTGGAATCTGGTTCAGGATGGTCACGGTTGGGCCCAAGATGAAGACGAAGATAGCCAGCACCGCAGCCAAGACCATGTTGGCATTGGACACGTACTGAATGCCCTTGCCCACACCGGAGAGCGCGGACAGCAAGAAGGCCAAGGTCAGGACCAACACAATACCGATAACCACAGACTGGGTTGGGTTATCGATGATGCCGGAGGCTTCCAGGCCGGCCTGAATCTGCAGCGCGCCAAGCCCCAGGGAGCAGGCGGTGCCGAAGACAGTGGCGAAGATGGACAGGATGTCAATGAACTTGCCCAATCCGCCGTTGGCGCGGCGCTCGCCGATGAGCGGCACGAAGGCCTGGCTCAACAGCTGCTTGCGACCGATGCGGTAGGTCGAGTACGCGATGGCCAAACCAACAATGGCGTAGACAGCCCAGGGGTGCAGCGTCCAGTGGAACATGGCATAGGCCATGGACGAGCCCACGTTTTCCGTTCCTTGGCCAGGCGTACCGTCGCGGTAGTTCGCCAGCGGCTCGGAAGCACCGTAGAACATCAGGCCGATGCCCATACCGGCAGCGAACATCATGGCGATCCACGAAGGCGTGGAAAACTCCGGTTCCTCATTGATGTGGCCCAACCTAATGGAGCCGAACTTAGAGAACGCGATGAAGATAACGAAGGCCACGAAGACAGTGCCGAAGAGCACGTAGGCCCAACCGAACTTATCGACGACCCACGTCAGGGCCGCGGAAGAAAAGTCCGCGAAGTTATCCGGTGCGGCCAGGCCCCAGATAACGATGGCGGCAACGAGCACACCCGCAATCCCCATGATGGTCCAGTCAATCGGGATATTATCGCGGTCTGCGGCGATTTCGATTTCCGGATCATCATACTCTTCGGGGTGGAACCCCTCAGAGTTGAGCATGTCCTGGATCTGGCTCGTCGCCGTTTGCTCGTCCAGTGCCTCTTCTACCGTTTGATAATCCTCAATCGGCTGTTCACTCGAAGCAGCAGAAGTGGTCCCAGCCGGCGCTTCGCCGGGCCCCTTCCCCTCTTCGGGCACACCAGCGCCGTTATTTTCAGTATTAGTCATGCTCTCTAGACTGGTGGCGCGACCCCAATTTTTCAAACCGTTTTGCTATCAAAACCCCAGCTTACATACATTTTTGAGCATTTCCTTAAGACTTCCTACATGCTTATAGGCTGCATATCCCCACGTAGACAGGTTTTAGGCGCCACACGCCCGGGAAAGATAACGATTCGATAACATATATAGAAGCGTGAAACCACCAGTTAGCACGAGTAATTGTGACGTTTTATACGCTACATAGAAATGACCTGAGGACGGCTCAACAAGAGCTCAATTAGCGGGCGCTCAGCGGGCATCCAACGCGGCATCATAAAGCTCCCGATTGGACACCCCAGTCCCCTTGGCAGCCTGCTTGCACGCGTCTTTCAAGCGCATGCCGGCCCCGGCAAGCTCCAAGGCTTGCGGGACCAGGTCTGCGGCGGTCACAGCAGCGCCGGTTCCGCCTTCGATCACCACGGTAATCTCGCCCTTCACGCCCTCGCTTGCCCATTCGGCCAGCTCTGCTAGGCAACCGCGGCGCACCTCCTCGTACGTCTTGGTCAGCTCGCGGCATACCGCGGCGGGGCGATCGGCGCCGAGGACCTGGGCGGCATCGGCAAGCGTATCGGCGATGCGGTGGGGAGATTCAAAAAATACGATGGCGCGCTTTTCATTGCGCAGCGATTCCAGCCACGCCTTTCGCGGGCCGGGCTTGCGCGGCGGGAATGCATCGAAGAGGAAGTGGCCCACGCCCAAGCCAGACAAGGCAAGCGCCGTGGGCACCGCCGAAGGACCCGGAAAACACGTCACGGGGATATCGCGCTCGGCGGCCGCGGCCACCAGTGACAGACCGGGATCGGAGATGATTGGCATGCCGGCATCGGTGACCACGAGGACGGTGCCGTGCTGGGCGGCATCGATAAGCTGCTGCGCACGCGCCTGCTCATTGTGGTCGAAGTTGGACACCACAGAGCCGGAAATTTCGATGCCCAGGGCCTGCGCCAGGTTGCGCACGCGGCGGGTATCTTCGGCGGCGATGACATCCGCATGCGCCAATGCCTGCATCAGGCGCGCAGAGGCATCAGCGACATTCCCCAAGGGCGTGGCGGCGAGGATAACGCCGCGCGGAAGTGGTTCCAGACCTAAAGCTGACATGCCTCTAGCATTCCACATTCTCCTATGCGCCCGCGCGAAGGCTCGTGGCCTAAACTCTTCTTCGTGACTATTGCTACCGCTGCCCCCGCTAGCTCACCGCGCACCCCGCATAACCGCGTGATCCCGCCGGCACCGCGTACCTATACGTGGGGCAAGGCCGATTGGATTAGCACCGGCATCATCGCCGTTCTCGCGCTGATTACCCGGTTTGTGGGGCTTACCGCGCCGGTATCCCAAGGCACGCCCGTCTTCGATGAAAAGCACTATGTCCCCCAAGCCTGGGACATGGTCAAAAGCTGGGATAACTTATTCATCGGCGGCATCGAGACCAACCCAGGCTTTGGGCTCGTGGTTCACCCGCCGCTGGGCAAACAGATCATTGCCATTTCAGAATGGGTCTTTGGTTATACCCCGCTGGGCTGGCGCTTGATGACGGCTCTCTTCGGCGTCGCCACCGTCCTGATGACCATGGCTCTGGCTCGCCGGCTGTCCTTTTCCTGGCAGGTGGCCACCTTTGCCGGCATTTTGGCCGTCTGCGATGGCGTCCTCTTGGTCTCCGCGAAGTTTGGCATGCTGGATATCTTCCAGGTCTTTTTCATCGTCGCCGCAGCCTGGGCACTGGCCCGCGATCATCAACAAATGCGCGAGCGTCTGCACAACGCCCTGCTGAGCGACGGGATGGGCACCTCCCCCTTCGGGCCGCGTTTTGGCTTCCGGTGGTGGCGCTTTACCGCCGGCGTCTTCTTAGGACTGTCGCTCGCCGTGAAGTGGTCCGGGCTGTACTACATCATGTTCTTCGGCCTGCTCTGTGTCTTTAGTGACCTCGCATTGCGCCGCAAGTACGGCGTTCGCCGCTATATTGTGGGCACGCTCATTCGCGATACTCCCGCGGCACTAGCCTCCCTAGTTGCCGTCCCAGTAATGATTTATGTGTGGAGCTGGCGCGCATGGTTCGCCTCAGAAACCGCGGTCTACCGGCACGCCAAGGTGGATGGGACCATCGGGGAAGACTCCTGGCTCATGCACTTACCAGAATCTGTGGCCGGCTGGTTTTATTACCACTTATCCGTATTGGATTTTCACGCCAGCTTGACCTCTTCCGGTGGCCACCACCACCCGTGGGATTCCAAGCCGTGGGCATGGCTGGCCGGGGCCCGGCCCATTCTGTACTACTCCAGCACGGACCTGGAATGCAGCGGCGGTGGCGAATGCCGCAAGATGCTCTACCTCTTTGGCACCCCGGCGATCTGGTGGCTGGTGGTCCCCGCGGTACTTTGGGGGATGTGGTCGCTTATCATCCGCCGCAACCGCGCCTTCCTCATTCCCCTCGTGGGCTTCGCGGCCGGATTCCTGCCGTGGCTCGCGGCCTTTGACCGGCAGATGTACTTCTTTTATGCCACCGCGTTTATCCCCTTTGTCATCGTGCTGCTTGCCCTCATACTGGGCCAAATGGTCGGGCGCGGTAAGCCCATCAAGTGGCAGTGGATAACGCGCATCGCTGGCGGGCCGATGCGGCGGGGAACATTTGCCGCCGCCTGCTACCTCGCGCTGGTGGTCGCGATGTTCTTCTACTTCGCGCCCATCTTGTACGGCTTCATCATCCCGGAATCGTGGTACCAATCCATGATGTGGTTGCCCAGCTGGAAATAGCTCGCAGAACCTCGTTCGCCTTAGTGCGGCTGCGCGTTCAGGGATTTCCACCACGCGCGCACCAGGTAGCCCTTCTCGGCCGCCCACGCCCAGCCCAGGCTCATGGTCGATAGCGCGGTAGCGATGAGCAAATAGACCTGCTCCATGGTGACGGTACCCAGCGCAATATCGCGCACGCCAAAGCCAAAAAGAAACGCAAACATCGTGGCGGATACCGGGAACAGCCCGGTCACAGAGGCTGGGCGCCACGCGCTCCACAGCAGTCCGCACGCCATGCCAAAGCGCACGGCCGCGCCCTCCATCAGCAGGTTGGCGCGCTCCGGGTCGGCTGCCGGATCCAGCACCGAGCCCTCTGCGCCCATGGGCACTAGGCCGGAGGCGCGTACCACCTGCACGATGGCCCACACCGCAAAGACAAGCCCCATGGCCACCAAGGCGATGCGCGCCACCGTGAGGTTGGCCTGCCTGGCGCTCGAGGCCCGCTTCCACTCCGGTTCTACACCTGCGAGGATCACCTCTGACAGATCGGTCGGTGGCGCCATGCCGGAGTCCGCCGGTTCCACGAAGCTTAAGGAGCGCGATAGCGCCGCTGCCTTATCGCGAAAGGCCCGGCACTCCGCGCAGTGTTCTAGGTGGGCGTCGATGACATCGGCGGAAAGCTCCGCGTCTTCCCCATCCAGTTGGGCGGAAATCGCCGCTTGTACTTGGCTATGCGTCAACATTGCTTAACGCCCTATCCAAGCTCGCCCGGCCAGAACCAAAAATGACGATCATCAGCAGGGACATGCACAGCACCAAGGGGTACTCGATGCCGCCGTCGCCAGCAAAAAGGCCATTGCCCCAGTGCACGAAGTACAGCGCGCCCACCATATCCACGGCCAGCGCCGCCGCGGCAAAAGTGGTCAACAAACCGATGACGAGGAAGGCGCCACCTACCATTTCCCCGATTGCGGCGGCATAACCGGCAATCTGTGGCTGCGGGATGCCGAGGGCGGAAAACTGCCCTACCGTCTCATCCATTCCGTCCATGAACATCTTGTCCACGCCGTGCGCGATAAAAATGAGTCCGAGAACCAACCGAAAAAGCAGCAATGCGGCATCGCGAACGGCAGGTCTATTCATGGTCAATAGACTACATCGAATGCCTACCCCAACGCGAAGACGCCACCGCTCCACCCGCTGAGCTCGCAATTTCACCATCTAGCGAGGTACGCGCTGCGCCTCATCCGCAATCGCTGCTTCAATGGGAAAGACAAGGAAAATAGGCACTACATACCAACAGGAGAACCTCCCATGGACACTGAAACCACTACCGAAGAACGCACCCCGCTGGCCTATGACGCGCACGGGGTAGCCCGCACGCCGTGGGCCGTGACGTCGTCGCTGCTAACGGATTATTACGACACCGAATGGGGCCTTCCCATTAGGGACGAGGACGGGCTATTTGAGCGCTTGAGCTTGGAGTCCTTCCAGTCTGGGCTGTCCTGGGCCGTGGTATTAAAAAAGCGCCCCGCCTTCCGCGAGGCCTTTTGCCACTTTGATCCGGACAAGGTTGCGGAATTCGGCGAGGCCGAGGTGGAGCACTTGCTTGCCGATGCCTCCATTATCCGCAACGAGACCAAGATCCGCGCCACCATCAATAACGCGAAGGCCACCATTAAACTGCGCGAAAACGGCGGCCTAGCGGATTTCATTTGGAGCTTTCAGCCTGCAGAAAATACCTACCCCGAGGTTATGGAGGATATCCCGAAGAAGAGCCCCGAGTCGCAGGCCATGTCGCGTGAATTGAAGAAGGCCGGTTTTAAGTTCGTAGGGCCGGTGACCTGCTTTGCCCTCATGGAGGCCATCGGCATGGTCGATACCCACCTCTTGGGCTCCCACCGCCGGGCTACCTCCGGCGTATGGCCGGAAGAAACCGAAAAACTCCCCGGAAGCGAGGGAGAAGCTGTCTAATTAACCCGCGCGGCGAGCGGCCAGGTCATCGCGGCGCCCTACCCCATCGGGCCCGGCGTGCGGGCCATCAAAGTCACCGTCTTCATCATCGCTGTAGCTTAAGGGAAGGTGCTCAAAGTCGGGGCTTTCATCGTCGATTTCGACGACGACCGCACCCGGCCGGCGCAGGTTGCGGGGGATCTTTAGCGCCTCATCATCGGTATTGTGAACGCCCAACCGCGCCCGGCGCAGGTGCTTTACCCGGCGGCGCAACAGTGCTTGTTCTTGGCGGACTTGCGCGCGCAGCGCCACCAAATAGGTGCCGGTCAGGACACCGACGATGCCTGCCAGCCACCAGGTCCATCCACCGGCCACAATCCCCAAGGCCACGGTGAGGACCACGGCGATGGCTAGGCCAATGAGCGTGCGCTGGCGGCGCTGGTAGCGCGTAGCGGACTTCTCCTTATCCGCCACTGGGTCCCATCCACCGCGGCCAAGGCGGCGCTGAGCAAAAGCTACCTCGTCCTCAGAAAGGTCTGTATTCAGCGCCGCGTCCTCGGAGCCCTGGGCACCGTACTCATCGGCTCCGGCCGATTCCTCGGCTGCACCGTCGTTGTCTGCCTCTTCCGAATCGGTCTCTGCGGTGTCCGTTTCTTCGGCATCGATAACTGGGGCGGGATCGACCGCACCTGGGTACATCAGGTCTACCGGGGAAGTATAGGTCTCGTCGTAGTCGTACGCGTCCTCGGCAATGTCTTCGGTCGCCGGCGCGGTGAAGGACTCGGTGGAATCGGCAGCCACATTCCTGCGGCGGCGCTTGCGCTTTGCACCACCTTCTTCGCCAACGCGCTCATCATCTTCGAGCAAGACATCATCGGCATCGTCTGCGTCCGCATCCGCATCATCGGAAGCGGTGGCCGTGCGCGCGCCATCGGCGTCAGCGGTGGAACCATTTGATTCAGCGGCAGCGGCCGGAGCCGCGGATTCCTCAATGACTTCACCCTCGATGGTCTCTGCCTGCCCCTCTGCCTGGGTGACCTGCTCGTCGCGCGCGTCAGCCTCGTCCTCGTCGGCGGAGCGGTATGCACGGCCACCTACGCCAAAGGGTTGCGCTCGGGCGCGGCGGGCCGCGCCAGCAATGGTCCGCGACTGCGCTCGGGAAGCGCGGTCCTCTGCTTCGTCATCGATCAGCACGTCATCGACGTCTGCCTCGCTGTCCGGGTCCTCAGCGGCAGCGGATACAACCTCGTAGTCGTGGTCTTCATCCGAGCCGCTGCGGTGGACATCATCGGCCCGCAAGCGCGGGCGGCGGCGGCCGGCGACATTGCCGGAATCGCCGGAAAAGAGCACGCGGGTATCCTCAAAGGCCTCGCCGGTATGGCTCATCGGGCGATTGCTCCTGCCCAATAGCCACGGCGCGAGCACGAAGAGCCACACCACGATGATTGCAATAACTGGCACAGCTGTGGACACGACTTAAGGACCTTCCCTTGGGGTGCAGATGATTACTCCACTCTAATCACCAAAACCGCACTTTAGGGGCCACAGAAGCTGTAAATTACAATGTTGTTACTTATGTGAAAATTGAGAAAGCATTACTTGGATTTAGGGATGATTTTCACACCAAACGCCTAGCTTGGTGCAGCCGCTCAACCGCCGTGGATGAGAAGTCTTCCTTGACTAAGGCCACGAAATGGTGATCCCGCCAGGCGCCATCTATATGCAGGTTGCGGCGCAAATACCCCTCGGAGCGAAAGCCGTTGGCACCTAGCACGCGCCCGGAGGCGGGGTTTTGTTCCAGGTAAGTGGCGGTCACTCGGTGCAGGCCTACCCGCCCAAAGGCGTGATCCACGCCCAGGGCGGTGGCCGCGGTGGCAACGCCAGCGCCCTGCACAGCGGAATAAACCCAATAGCCGATCCAACAATCTCGAATACTGCCGTGTTGAATATTGCCGAGCGTTACCTGGCCGGCAAACTTTCCCTCGAGCTCGATAGCCAGGGGGATCACCTGCGCATCGCGCGCGGAGTTGCGCAGAAAAATGAGGTAATTCCACCAGGCCTGCGAGCTGTGGGCCTCTGCCCAAGTGGTCGCTTGGGTCGGCTCCACCGGCCGGAGCAAAGCTTCGTCCTCAATGCGCTGGCGCCGCCACTCGGGACCATCCGAGCGCAGCAAGGGGCGCAGCCGCAACCGCCCACCAGACGGCAGCGCCCCCGAGGGAGGAAGCTGCACCGTCGGCGTCGCCTCCGGCCAACCGGGGTGCAGATCATCGGTCGGCCCGGTGACTGGATGGCGCAGCTTGGCTGCGGCGGTACCGAAGGGGTCAAGCATTAGCTGCGCTGGGTGAGGAATAAGACGTCAACAACATCGCCCGGGCGGATCTCGGTGACTTCCTCTGGCACTCGAATCATTGCATTGGCCTCAGAGAGTCCTGCCAGAAGGTGGGCTGGCGCGCCGGTCGCACCTCCAAGACCCTCGACCAGGTAATCGGCGGTTTCGGCATCGCGCATCAAGCGGGCACGGATGAAACCACGGCGCCCTGGGCGGGAATCAATGTGGTTCAGTGCGCGGGCCCGGACCACCCGGCGGTGGGCATTGCGCTTGCCCAGGGCCAGGCGAATCAAGGGGCGAATGTAAATTTCGAAAATAACCAGCGACGATACCGGGTTCGAGGGAAGGAGGAACGTAGGGATGCGCTCATCTCCTACCAGCCCAAAGCCTTGCACGGATCCTGGGTGCATGGCCACGCGGGAAGTATCGATATCGCCGATTTCTGCCAGGATCTCCCGGATCTGTTCGGCACCGGCACCACCAACGGCACCGGTGATGACGAGCGCCTCGCTGCGCGTGATGTGGGTTTCTAGCACTTCCCGGATGCGGCGGGGTTCGCCTTCGGCAATGCCCACGCGGACCACGTCCGCCCCCGCTTCTTTTGCGGCGGCGGCCAAGGAGTAGGAGTTCACGTCAAAGACTTGGCCCAGGCCCGGTTCCTTGTCCACATCGACGAGCTCGCGACCGAAGGACACGATGGTCACGCGGGGCTGCGGATAAACCAGCACCTTGGAGCGCCCCACGGCGGCCAGCAGGCCAATCTGCGCCGGGCCAAGGACGGTGCCAGAGGATACGGCGACATCGCCGGGCTGGATATCGTCGCCCACGCGGCGGACGAAATCGCCCGAGCGCACCGTCCGGTGCGCCGTGATGCGCTTGCGGCCGCGGTCGGTCCACTCGAGGGGCAGGACGGCATCGGCAAGCGTGGGCAAGGGCGCGCCCGTATAGACCCGCACGGCCTGCTTGGGCTGCAGGCGCAGCGGCTGCTTCGAACCGGCCGGAACCTCACCGACGACGGGCAAGGAACGCTCGACCTCGGGTTGGGCGGGCTGCGCGGCGGCGTCCTCGGCCTGCTCGGCAGACCCCTCCCCTTCGCTGCTTTCCTGGTCCTGATTCTTCGGGCGGCGCACCTTCAGCCCTCGCTCGCCGCCGATATCAACCGCGCGAACTGCGTACCCATCGATGGCTGCCTGGGGAAAGCCCGGTAGAGGCTGATAGGCCTGCACCTGCTCGGCGCACATTAACCCCAGCGCATTAGAAATGCTCATCCGCACCGGCTCCGGGGTCGTCGCCGCATCAGTAACCAGCGCCAACTGGTCATCAACTGAACGCATACGGTCTCTGCCCGCCCTTTCTTCTTGCCCTTTTACCTTGCTGCCCTCAACGCACGTGCGCACGGCAAGATAGTTAGTTCAGGCCTTGCTCCGCCTCGAAATCGGACATAATTTGTTTAATAGCTTTATACAGCGCTGGGCCGTATTTTTCATCGCGCAGACCAAAGTCCACGTTGGCCGGGATATAGCCACCGGGGTTACCCAAATCGTGGCGCTTGCCCTCGTGGACCACCACGTGGACGGGCTCGCCTTCCTCAATGAGCAGCTCGATGGCATCGGTCAGCTGCAATTCGCCACCCTTGCCCGGTTCGATCCGGCGCAGCGCATCAAAGATCTTCCGGTCCAACAGGTAGCGCCCGGTAGCCACCAGGTTGGACGGCGCGTCCTCCGGGTCCGGCTTTTCTACCATGCCGATAACCTTTTTCACGCCCGGCACGTCAGTATCTTCTACGTCGAATACGCCGTAGTTAAACGTCTGCTCCTGCGGCACCGCAAAGGCACACAGCACGCTACCGCCGAGCTCGGCGCGAACGCGCGCCATATCCGCCATGACGGTGGCCGGCAACACGATGTCATCCGGCAGCATGACGGCAAAGGAGTCCTCGTCATCTGCCAAGACTTCTTCCGCCAGCCCCACGGCGTGGCCCAAGCCCAAGGGCTTTTCTTGCTCCACCGCGATGGGCTCAATGAGCTGGTGGGCGCGGTTGACCTTAGCTACCTGCTCATCCTTGCCGCGGGAATCTAGGGTTTCTACCAGATCCGGAAATTCCGCAAAATGGCGCATTACTTCTTGTTTTTCGGGTGCGGTAATGACCGCAAGCCTGCGCGCGCCCACAGAGGCTGCCTCCTCAGCAATCAATTCGATGCCGGGAGTATCCACAACGGGCAGCAATTCTTTGGGGACGGTTTTCGTGGCGGGCAGAAAGCGGGTGCCCATGCCAGCCGCTGGAACTACAACCGTGGTGATTCCGGTGGCGGAATCTTCGCGTTCATTAGCCATGAATCTTAGGGTACAACGGCGCACTATTTTCCTGTGTAGCGCTACGCCACGGACGCTATTATTTATTTATGCCTTCTTCCAGCGATATCAAAGAGCAACTGCGCACCCGCCTGCTTCGCGCGCGCCGCGGCCTCACCGCCGAGAAGCGCACGGAATGGTCCGCTGCCCTGCGCGAGCAGCTAGAACCTGAGCTTGCCGGCATTTCGAGCGTTGCCGCCTATTGGCCGTTGGGCACGGAGCCTGGCGGGGCGGACTTCATCCCCTGGCTTTCCCGCCGCGTCGACCGCGTATTATTGCCTATCACCTGCGACAACGGCGTTTTAAACTGGGCAGAATACAAGGGCGCGCACAGCATGCAGCCTGGCCAGCTGGGCATTTCCGAACCCGCCGGCCCGCGCTTTGATAGCCGCGTGCTGTGCGGTTGCGATCTGATTTTGGCTCCCGCCATGGCCATCGATGCCGCCGGAAACCGCTTGGGTAAGGGCGGCGGATACTACGACCGCGCGCTTTCCCTGGTGCCGCGCAACCACCCCGCGGTACTCGCCATGGTCTATCCCACTGAATTCCTCGACTCCATTCCAGCCGCGGCCCACGATCGCCGCGTTGAGGCCGTGGTTACCGCCGCAGGAATCCACCGCTTTCCTTCTTAAATGGGGAACCACACAGGCGGTAGCGCAGTCTAATTGTGCATGGCTTATTCCCCGTCCCCGCGAATCTCACAGTTCTTCCGCACCCTGCGCACCCCTGGCCACCGCCGCGGCGTGCTCGTGCGCCGCGCCATCGCGTTGGCACTGCTAATCGCCGCGCTGGCCTCCGCAGTCTCTCGCGCGAAGGAACTGCCGCAGGTACTGGTCTTTAGCCGCGATTTACCCGCCGGCGCGGAGCTTTCCGCCGCCGATGTCTCGCTCGAGCGCCTGCCTTCTTCCTCCATTCCTAGCAGCGCGCTTGCCGATGCCCCCTCCGATCTCGCCGGCCGCATCATCACCGCCGCCGCGGGCAAGGGCGAGGTCGTCACCAGCCAGCGGCTCCTCGGCCAAGAATTGGTGTCTAGCCTCGTCGCGAACTCGGGATCTGCCGATTCTAAGGGAGGCGGCTCCGGCCGCATGATCCCAGTCAAACTTGCCGATCCAGACATCATCCCCCACCTGCACCACGGCGATACCGTCGATATCGTCACGGCAAGCGATGCCACCAATTCAGAACCCGTTACCGCCCGCGTCATTGCCTCCGGCGCCCGGGTCGTATCCACCACTACCGCAGAGGGCGAGATTTCTTCTGCCACCGTCTTGCTCGCACTGCCTAATGAACACGCCAATGACGTGGCCGCCGCCTCTTTAAACCAACCGCTGACCGTGGTTATCGTCGGCGATCGCGCTCAACCCCATGCCGTTAATGAGGCAGATTCTGCTACTTAACGACCGCCTGAACCTTTTGCGTACTGGTGGTATTTATTCCTGCGCCGATTCCGCGATTTCAACAGCTTGGCCGATGTAATTAGCTGGATTTGTCAGGGACTCAAGGTCCAGCTTTTCCGTAAGGCCCGCGAGCTTCGGGTGGGCTGCGCAAAACTCTTCCAGGCAGGTGCCGTTCTCTCTATTGTCTCGGGCGAATTCCTGAAGAACATCGTGTGCGGCGCTGTGACCAATATGCGGTGCCAGCTCCATCATGATTCCCTCAGTCATCAACGAAACACCCGCGCTTTTTACGTTGTCCTCTAATGCCTGGGCATCAAAACGCAAACGAGGAAAGAGCTGGTCCAGCTTTTCCAACGCTCCATCGACGGCAACAAAGATTTGTGGAATCAGGTTGCGGTGGATCTCGGATTGGCGGTGGTCGCGTTCAAAGGTGGCCGGTGCTTGCGTCAGCATGTTTGCCGCCATGCCACAAGCCATGCTGGCTCCCACGGAAATTTTCATTGTGGCAAAGGGATTGAGTTTTTGCGGCATGGTAGACGATCCAGAGGTATGCGCATCCATGTCCTCGCGGGCCTCGACCAGATCGGATTGCTGCATAGCAAAGAGATCCTCTGCAATCTTGGCCAAACTTTGCCCCAAGGTAGCCACGGTCGACGCAAGCTCTGTCATCGTATCCGAGCTCGCATGCCAGGAAACCGGTTGATAAACCAGTTCCAATTCTTTGGCAAGGCGCCGACTTAACTCAGGTCCTTGTTCTCCAAAGGACGCCAGCGTGCCTACAGCACCGGTAAATTGAATCTGTTCCGTGCGCTCTCGCATCGCTTCCAAGCGTTCCCGGCTCCGGCGCAGCTCCGCGTTCCACCGCGCAAAGCGTGTACCCAGTGTCGTCGGCAGTGCATACTGTCCATTGGTACGCGCGACCATTAACGTTCGGGCGTGCTCGTGAGCGAGGTTGGCGGTAGCAGCGATAACGGCGTTCAGGCGTTCCAGTATCAGGTCGGTAGCTGCTTTGATCTGCAGGGCCCGCGCGGTATCCAAAATATCTTGAGTGGTCGCCCCGAAATGGACCCAACCACGCTGGTCTTCCGGAATCGCGTCCCGCAATGCATCGAGGACAGCAACCGAAGGATTGCCAACCCCGCCGCTTTGGGCCTTTTCTATCAGCTCATCACTGGCGACTGCATTATCTGAGATCGCCTCGGCAGCCTCCTGCGGGATAATTCCCATGTGTCCCTGCGTCCGCGCCATTGCCGCTTCAACAGCGAAAATTTTCCGGATAAGTTGTGCTTCTTCCCAGTGGGCTTCCATGTCCGCTGTGACATGGCCCTTCTTCTGAAAAGACGAGTTCAGTGCGCCGATTCCCATGATAAATTCCTTCTTCTTAGAGGTTTAGGTTGTAATCCCAGAACGTGCTTAGAGCAAGACCAGGCTGGATACGATCATCACGACGAAGCCAACTCCCATTGGAAGCAGCGTGCGGCGAATAAGCTCGGTGGTAGAAATTCCCACGCCACCAGCAACGGAAATGATTACTCCGGAGACCGGAGACACCGCGCGAAACAAGCCGCTGGCAAATTCCATTGGGGTAATCACTGCCGCTGCCGAAGCGCCGAGTCCGCGGCTGACATCTGGCACCAAGCTGGCAAAGGAAGAAAATGCGCCGACACCGGAACCGGTCAGGAACGTCACCAAACCCACAATCAAGGTGAATAGGAGGGTGATGACGATTGCGCCTGCACCGAGTTGCTGTCCTCCATCGATCAGCATGGAAATGGCGCCTGTGGCCGTTAAACCGGTGGCAAAGATTTGTGCCGCGATAATCAATGCGACGATGCCACCGAACATCTTTCCCATGCCCGTAAAAAAGGATGTGGCTTGTTCGGTCGCGGTGGAAAAAGAACGGTGGCGAATGATTTCGCACAGCAAGGCTATGAGCCAGACGATTACGAATGCTCCAACCGTGGTTAGCTCGATGCTGTCATTAACCAAGGGGCTAAAGATCACCAACAAGATAATGGGCAGTGCGAGAAATACCCCGTACCACTTCGGGCCAGCCTCACCAGAACCATCGCCCATGGTGTCGGTTTCCTTGTACTCTTCCAACTCCCGCTTATCGTAATGCTGCTGCACGAAGTAGTGAGTTATCGCAATTGCAATGGCAGTGGGAATGGCCACGATCAGCTGATACTGGACGAAGTAGACGACTGGGGATAAATCAATGGTTCGCGCCGACAGCACCGAAGTTCCCGATGCCGGCCCCATTGGCAACGCGGAGGCTGACACGATGACCGCGCCTGCTGCGGCGGGGCTAACCCCTACTGCCTTCAACACTGGCAGCAATAGCACTAGAAGCAAAATAGCGAGCCCGGCAGCGCTGGGGATAAACATAAAAAGCACCACGCCGAGGAAATACGTGAGAATTAGCGTGATGTAGGGGTGCTTGAACTTTGCGATTGGAGCGGCTAGCACCTCAACCAGTGCCTGCGAGGCGCCGATCTTATTCATATATGCTGAGAAGCCACCGGCCGCCATAATAATGAGGCCGACGCCTGTTAATTGGCTACCAGCAACTTGTTCGAATATGCCGATGATGTCCAACCACCGGGAGCCGGTGGAGTCTTCCTCATCTAAAACTCCGTAGCCAGCTTTGGCCGCAGTGGAAACTGCAATGAGAATAAACCCGGCAAGCAATAAAATAATGACTGGCTTATGACCTTTAACAAGGAAGTAGCCTGCACCAATGGTAACTGCCAAGGCAAATAGAGCGAGTGCGATATTCATGCTGGGATCCCTTCTGCCCACGCATTAGAATACTGTTATTTTTACAAACAATATTTTTACATTCTACTTTCACACTAACACTGAATACCTATATCGCAACCGGTGTGCATTAGTTAACAAGGCAACATTAGTGCCGCCTCCGCCCCTCCGAGTTGTCAATACTTTTAGCTTGAACTAAACTCCCTGCTTGCTCATGGTTCACACCCATCCTTACCTACCCCCAGAAAGGTTCGTCTTCTCCCATGCTTAAGGGCTTTAAAGACTTCATTATGCGCGGCAACGTGGTCGAACTTGCCACCGCAGTCATCATCGGTTCCGCATTCACGGCGATCGTCACTTCCGTGACGGATTCCATCATCCAGCCGATCATTAACTCCCTCGGCTCCGCCGAGGTCGATGGCTTGGGCTTCCAAATCACCGATAATAAGTCCACCCTCGTAGACTTTGGCGCCGTCATTACCGCCGCGATTAACTTCCTGATCATCGCCGCAGTGGTCTACTTCCTCATTGTCATGCCGCTGAACAAGCTCACTGAAGCTGCTAAGCGCCGCCAGGGTGTGGACCCAGAGGCCCCGGCACCAACCTCGGAAGAACTCTTGGCAGAAATCCGCGATCTTCTGCAGGCGCAGAACGCTGATGCTGTCACCACCGCAGATAAGGCGCTTAGGGATGCTACTGCAGCCGAGAACACCGATAACTCCACTGCTTCTGAGGGCAAGCACAGCCGCCACGACGACTAATCCTTGCTAAAGACACAGCTGAGCCCGTGCCCACCTTCGCAATGAGGGAGGACACGGGCTTTTGTTAAGACTGCATTAGCATTTCCAAGCTCGCGAATAGGATGCGCGGGCTACCCGCCGTGGTGCGGCGGCTGGTTCTCGCGGTAAAACTCTTCGCCGCGCTCGGCTGCTTGAGCTCCGTCGCCTTCTGCCGCGGCATCATCGAGAGTGACGATGCGCTGTGCATCGGCACCTTCTCCACTAGCTAATTCCTGCTCTACCGGGCGATCCGCGCTGCGGTCATATTCCGGCGCATCTGACTGCCTGAATACACGCCTGCGCTGGCGGCGTGGTTGAGAGGTCATGGCAGTATCTCCCCCCTTTCCTTCGCGTTATTGCACGCTGGATTCTTGCAATTGATCCACAAGGTGGTGGACCAGCGGGGTCAACGTGGCCATGCCGTCGCGCACGGCAGCGCGCGATGGTGCGAGGTTGACCACGACGGTGGAACCAGAAACGCCCGAAATGCCGCGGGATGCACACGCATCGACCGCGCCGCAAGCCTGACCAGAAGAGCGCAAGGCCTGGGCCACGCCCGGCACCATCTTGTCGATGACCCCAGTAGTAGCTTCCGGGGTCTTATCGCGCGGGCCTACTCCGGTTCCTCCGACGGTGAGCACGAGATCCACACCGCCGACGACGCCAGTTTCGATGGCTTGCCGGATCTTGGATTTCTTCGAACGCACGACCACCGAACCATCGATGCGGAAATTCGCCTCTGCCAAAAGCTCAGTAACCAGTTTGGCGGTGCTATCTGAATTTTCGCCGGGGTGATCCGTGACGATCACGACGAGCGCGCGGCGCGGCGCCGCCACCCGGTCCTCCTTCTCGCTGGCCAAGAGGTAGGCGTCATCCGGCTCCGCCACATCCCGCAAAGCGTCTGTGGAAGCCGAATTCTCCAACCTAGTGGAGTCGGTCAAGTCTTGCTGGGAGTCTGCCATTTTTCTCCTTCAAAGAAACGTCGGGGCGCAATGCGGACACGGCGCGGGCTGCGTTTTAATCTACTCGCCCGTCAGGGTTACCTCTACCTGACGAGTATCATCCGAATTTCCATCGGATACTTCCAAGGTGACGGTCGCACCGAAGTCTTGGGAACGCGCGGCAGCGATAAGCGCATCGGCGTTTTCAATCAGCCGGTCATTGACGCGGGTGACGATATCTCCCTGCTTCAAACCTGCTTGTTCCGCCGGGCTCCCCGGCTCGACCTCGGCAATGCGCGCGCCATTTCCGTCATCGCGCGCCAAGACCTTAACCCCCAAGGTGGGGTGAGTTACCTGTCCTTTATTGATGAGCTCATCCGCCATCCGCTTAGCAAAGTTGGAAGGGATGGCAAACCCGAGGCCGATAGAGCCGCCCTCGCCCGTGGCTTTATCAGACAACGAGGCAATCATCGAGTTCATACCAACGATATTGCCGTCCATATCCACCAAAGGACCGCCGGAATTGCCGGGGTTAACGGCGGCGTCAGTCTGGATGGCATCGATAAGCGAAGACTCGCCACCCTCCTGGGACGCACGCACCGGACGGTTCTTTGCGGATACGATGCCAGAAGTCACCGTGGCATTGAGTCCAAGCGGCGAACCGACGGCGACTACCTCTTGGCCAACCGCTACCGCATCCGAGTCGCCGAATTGGAGGTGCGGCAGGTCTTGCACGTCCTTGATCTTGATGACGGCGACATCCGTATTGGCATCGGAAGCCACGAGATCGGCTTCGTGCTTGCTACCATCGTTCAAGGTCACCTGCATGATGCCACCCTGTTCCGCACCGGCGATGACGTGGTGGTTGGTCAACACGTAACCATCGGGAGAAATGATCGAGCCAGAGCCTTCCGCAGCCGAGGTCCGAGTAGCGGTCTGAATGGATACCACGGCCGGCAAAACCTTGGAGGAAACCGCTTCCACCGAACCTTCCTCTGGTTCCTTACCCATGCTATTGGCGGCCGGTTGGCTGTGAAGAGCCTCGTTAACCACGGACGTACCGCTGCTGGACTGGTTCTTACCCACGACCACACCGGTAATGGAGCCTGCTGCAATTGCCGCTACCGCTGCGATTGCGGTCGCGGCGCCAAGTCCGATCTTCTTTTTCTCCTTAGGCTGCGGCGGCAAAGGCGTTACCCCAGGCACGGGCGGCTGGCCGGGTTGGTTGTTCACAGGCCCTTGCTGGGAATCATCGCCCTGCTGACTAGAGAAGCTGGATGTTTCATCCTGCCCCCGGGTAGCACTCGGCTGAGCGCCACCAAAGAGGCGATTGCTGGGCGGGGTGTGCTGCCCGTATGCGGAAGCTTGTGCATCCTGCTCGTTGATGCGCGGCTGGTTCCAGCCCTGGGAATAGGTTCCGTTGGAATATGCGGATCCAGAATTCTGCTGCCCACCGCGCGGCTGGTTATACGGCGCCTGCCCATTGTTCATGCCGTAGGGTTCCTGCGGGACACCGTGCGACTGACCATTATTGCCGCGGTTGTCATCATTCCTCATGTTCATAGGAACACTATGCCTCGCTTCGCTTAGTCACAACTTAAACTACTCTGCCAACGTACTAGAAGTTCCTGTGAAGTTACTGTAGACAATAAGCTGCCCAAACTCGCCGCACACATCACCCCCTTCACGCTCGTACACGCCTTCACAATCGCCGCACTACGCACCTTTCATGCTGGGGCGCGAACCGCCACGAGCACAATCGCAGAGAAAAACTGATCCACCATCGGGTTAGTGCGCTTTTATATTAATTTTAGGATTAGCCTGGCCTTAACTTGAAGTGGATTTCCTTGGTCTTTAAGACCCGAAGAGTAGACAGCACTGGCACAGCCCAAGTCTCCCCCATCGCTTGGCGCCGCCCAGGCCGGAAGGCGCTTTTTAATATCCCTTTCCCGGGCCTAAAACATCACAACCCCCTCGCAGTCGCTAATAAGCAACCGGGAGGGGGTGGGATTGAAAGCAGGCTTAGAACTGCTCTACGTCAACCAGGCCGAGCTTAGCGGCCTTGACCAGACGGCGCGGGATGCGCACGGTCTGACCATCGATGGTGACTTCCTGGAGGGCGACGTTGTCAGCCTTCCACTGGGAACGACGTGCGTGGGTGTTCGCACGGGACTTCTTAAACTTAGGAGTTGCCATTTTCTCTTCTTCTCCTTACGCGTTCTTCTTCTTGCGGCGAGCCATGGCACCGAAGCGCTGGTTGAAGCGCTCGACACGGCCAGCGGTATCCATAACGCGCTGTGCACCAGTCCAGAACGGGTGGGACTCAGCAGTAACGTCAACGACGATGAGCGGGTACTCGTTGCCGTCTTCCCACTCAACGGTGCGAGAAGAGGTAGCGGTGGACTTGGTCAAAAAGGAGTGACCGGTACCAGCATCGCGGAAGACCACTGGGTGATAATCCGGGTGGATGTCTTTCTTCATAGATATTCCCTCAGGGTTGGACTACGGGTCGGTTCCGCACACTGAATAATGACGGTACGGATCGTGCCCGAGTTGGGATGTACAGTTACAGCTCGCCCGGCGGCACTAAGCGCGCCGACCGATAACCTGAATTATCCTACATTCCACCGTCATATATACGAAATTGCTCACCTGCGGCAACCACAGTCGCCACAGGCGCACATCTACGCCCCACTCGTTATAGTAAGCTTTCGAACTTCCCCAATGCGTTAGGCAGTGCTGCTTGATTATCGACGCAAAGACGACGGCTTTATGCGCTAGGCTATCGCGGCAGCGATTAGGTATATCGTGAGTAAGGCTGTAAGATTTGCTCTTGCTGTTGTCAAAATATACGTATTACGCCCCGTCTACTGGTTTTTGACGACGATGCCGCACCTGCTCACACCTCACTTTTTGAGCACTGCCACCCTCACACGGCAGTCGGCACGTAGTCGTTTATAGCCACGATGTGGGCGGCTAGGAGAAAGAAGACCCATGTCGGCTATTTGCCAGGTAACGGGCCGCAAGCCGGAATTCGGCAAGCAGGTCTCGCACTCGCACCGCCGCACTTCGCGCCGTTGGAACCCCAACGTGCAGCGTCGTCGCTACTACCTGCCCTCTGAGGGCCGTACCATTACTCTGAATGTTTCCACCAAGGGTATGAAGATCATTGACCGCGACGGCATCGAGTCCGTTGTTGCCAAGATCCGCGCACGTGGGGAGAAGATTTAAGTATGGCACGTAACGATATTCGCCCAATCATCAAGCTGAAGTCCACTGCGGGCACCGGTTACACCTACGTGACCCGTAAGAACAAGCGCAATAACCCGGATCGCATCTCCCTGAAGAAGTTCGATCCGATCGCCCGCAAGCACGTCGAATTCCGCGAGGAGCGATAATTCATGGCTAAGAAGTCCAAGATCGCTAAGAACGAGCAGCGCAAGGAAATCGTCGCCCGCTACGCGGAGCGTCGCGCTGAGCTCAAGAAGATCATCAAGAACCCGAACACCCCGGATGAGGAGCGTTTGGAGGCTCAGTTCGAGCTGAACCGCCAGCCCCGTGACGCTTCCCCAGCCCGCGTTCGTAACCGCGACGCAGCCGATGGCCGTCCGCGCGGTTACCTCCGCAAGTTCGGCCTGTCCCGTGTCCGTATGCGCGGCATGGCTCACCGTGGTGAGCTGCCGGGCGTTCGCAAGTCCAGCTGGTAAAGGGGTAATTGCACAATGGCTAATAAGCGCAATAACCAAAAGAAGTTCCGTATGGAGCAGAGCCGTCGCCCGAAGAAGAACCCTTTGAAGGCTGAGGGCATTGAGAAGGTGGACTACAAGGACACCAAGACTCTGCGTCTATTCATCTCGGATCGCCACAAGATCCGTTCCCGTCGCGTCACCGGCTTGACCCCGCAGCAGCAGCGTCAGGTTGCTACCGCAGTCAAGAACGCACGCGAAATGGCTCTCCTGCCGTTCACCACCCGCTAAACAGTAGCTGGGTATCAACAGCGCACTTTTGCCGCTGGCAAGTGTGACACGGTAAAAGAACCATAAACTTTCGCCGCCTACCTTTCGAGGTGAGGCGGCGAAAGTCGTTTTGGGGTCTTTTCGAGCGCTACACCGCAAGCGCGCTCCACCTCGCGGCAACACCACCCGCACAGCTCCTCCACGCACGCCTCCAGTCCCGGACGCGACGCACCCGCCGCACGCTCCCCCAAGCGCTACTGTGCTATTGCATAAGTGTTACATTTATAGCAATCCTGCGCCGCACAACTTTTAGATGCGCACCGCTTTGCAATGAGTGAAAGGCAGTGACTGTATGGCCCTGCATCAATCCCTTCTCGATCTTTCGGAGCTTGCTCCCCATTGCCAGTCCCGGGCAACCGCTCGCGGCTTATTGGCGGAGGCACAAGATGTCTTGCGCAATGCGGTAGCACACCAGGACGATGAGATTGAATTAGCCAATTGGTTTTCGCGGCTGCTGACAGATATCGTGCGCGCACCGGGCGTGGACGCGGATATCCGGTTAACCGGCGCGGCCGCGCGCGGTGATCAGCTGCCCAGCATGTCCATCGAGTGGATGGGAGAAGACGGCGATTTGGAGTCCGTTTTTCGCGATGTCGGGCTAGAGGTACATCAAGCAGCCGATTCCATGGCAGCGCGCGTCGATGCCGGCCTGCCTTTAGGCCGCGGCGGCGAGCAGGCCTTATTGGAGGAGGCCTTGGCCCAGCGCCCGCCGCTTCTGCAGCGCGTTGGCGGTTTGCCCGATCGCAGCGCGGCCGTGGATATCAAGTCCATGCTGTTATCCCCCATCGCCGCGATTGCGCGCTGGGCGGCACCGGGACCGCGCCCCACGGTCGATCGCCTCGCCATTGGCCAAGAGCGCGGGATGCTCACAACAGAGGACACAGAGACCTTGGACCTTGCATGGCGCACGGGCTATTCGGTAGAAATGCGGCGCTGGTTCGATAATGTGCACGGCCGCGAATCCATTCTGCAAGACCTGCCACCGCTGGAGCGCACGGCCTACGGAACGGCCTGCCGCATGGTGTCTGCGACCTTCGAGTCCATCTCCCGACGCACCGCGGATGGCGCGAATTAGAATCGCCACAAAGTTCTTCTGCCACGCATGCGGTCCGCGCCAGCGGGCTACAGGGCTGTAGAGTTGTTGAGTAAAAGCATTTTCTGCTGAGAGAAAGGAGGCGTCCGCCGCATGTCAGGAAACGTCGGTAGGCCGCGTAAACATAGCCCCCGCCGCAGAGGCAATAGCGCCCGGGAAGAGATTTTGGACGCCTCCTCAGAGTTATTTACCACCCAGGGCTTTGCCACAACGTCGACTCACCAAATCGCGGACGCGGTGGGCATACGTCAGGCATCGCTGTACTACCACTTTCCCTCCAAGACGGAGATTTTCCTCGCGCTGCTTAATTCCACCATTGAGCCTTCGCTGGAGCTAGCCGATGAGCTGGTGGATTCTGATGCCGAGCCGGAGCAGCGCCTGTGGTCCTTGGTCGCCGCGGAATCGCGCCTTTTGCTCACCAGTGGTTGGAACGTCGGCCGGTTGTACCAGTTGCCGGTGGCCAATTCGCCGGAGTTTTCGGAGTACCACAGCTCTCGCGAACGGCTGCAGAGCCACTTCCGTACCACCGCCGCTGCCATTGTGGGAGACGCGGACCCGCGTATCGAATTGCCTTTCCACATCGCACTATCTGTCATCGAGATGCGCCCCAATGATGGCACGCCTCCCTATGCAGCGGCCCAGTCGGTTCCGGAGACCGCTGCCATGCTTGCCGATGCCGCCCTTGCAGTCCTCGGCGCCACCGTCCCCGAGAACGCGGAAGCCATGACGCTGGAGTTACTAAAGAACCGCAATGACTCGATCTCTGCGGCTGCGGCGGCTGCTGCAGACCGCAAGAAGAAAAAGTCTCGCTAACCACTTCCTTGTGGAATCGTTAACCACTAACCAGTGGTTAACGTTGCCAGGAATCGGTAAAGTCCGCCGTTGCGGCCAACCCGCCGCCCTCGCGCACGCTAATCCCGCTGGGGGTTACAACGATGGTCGAGGGCGAGGCATCCACGTAGTAGTTACCGCCGTCTTGGCCAATGATGGATCCGGTAAATTCGCCGCCGAAGATGGTGGACCGGTAGGTCAGCGTTCCTCCCGTGTTTTCGCAGACAATGGCCCTCCCGTCTGGGCCTTTACCGGCGAAGACGACGCGCTCAAAACGGTGACAATCGGCGTAGGTATTAATATCGGTCCAGCCGTATTCACCCAGGCCGTCGATGAAGTCGCCTCCGCCGCCATTAGTGGTCTTCGGCGGCTGTGCCTGTTCTTGTTCGGTCTCGGTCACCGTGACCACGGGTGGTTCTTTGTCTTGGGTTTCCGGGGACTTTGTTGCCGTCGAGGTTTCTTCGGTGGAAGTCTCCGTCGTGCTTTCGACGGTGGTCATACCGCCATCGCCGGAAAAGTCGGGCTGATTCCCATCCGTGCTACTGCTACAGGCGCTTAAAACGATGCCCGCGGTCGCTACTACGCCGAGGTGCAATCCCCAACGCACACGAAAAGTTAATTGAAAGTGCGGCATGATAAGTCCTTTCTCATAAGCCGGAAGTGGGGCTAACAAGCTGGGGTGGGCCAGGCAATATCGGCCTTGGAAAGATCGAGCGCCATGCCCGAAAGTATTGGTTGGGCGGAGGCGTATTGACCATCGGGGGCCGAGGCGATGAGCGCTACCGCCACCTCTCGGCCGCCGATGGTGGCAAGACCCATCTGCCGCACATCATAGCCGCCCGCGGTATCTGGGCCCCAGCCACCTTTAAGGGCGGCACCCTCTAGGTTGCGCAGGCCATAGCTTTGGGCGGGGTCGGGAGTAGACATCGCGGTGAGGATGGGCTCGGCACCGTTGACGCAGCGCAGCTTCGCCATGAACGCGGCTTGGTCGCCCACGCTCCACTGCGTTTGCCCGAAGGCGCTAAATTCCGGGCGGGTGACCTGGCTTTGTACCTGGGTGGTGGTATCGCCGGCCTCAGCTAATACCTGTTGCGCGGCCTGGGCGGCTTGTGCGCCGCCGCCGAGTGCGTCCCAGGCGGATTGCGCCGCTTCATTATTGGAATAGGTAATCGCAGATGTCACCACATCCGGGCCGATAAGCCCTGCGCGATGGGCGGCGATGAGCACCGGCACCTTGGAGGTGGACCAGGCGGTTTCGGGCGCGGTGCGCCCGGCGGCAACGGTGGTGTTGCCATCCGATACCGCGATGCCTACATTCCCGTAGTTGGCGGCGATGCGGTCGAGTTCGCGCTGCAGGTCGCCGGCCGACGCCAACTCACCGTCACCAGCTCCGGCTCCAGCATTGGCATCGGCTGGGGCATCTGGCTGGGCATCGGCCGGCGTAGCCTCGGCCTTCTCTGCGGCATCGCGAGGGCTATCCGCCCTATCCGCTGCGCTCTCCGTAGAGCGCGACGTTTCCTGCTTGGCGATGTCCGGCTCTGATTCCGTCTCCTGCTCGCCCTGCCCGCACGCGCTAAGGCACAGCGCCCCGGCCATAACTAGGCCGCCGAGCGCCATGCGCCTCGGGGCGGTACGCCTCGGTGCGGTGTGGGTTGGTGCGAGCATGATCAGAATCCTTAGGTGTCAGGCGCTATCGCTAGTGCGCGAAGTGGCGCGTTCCGGTGAGATACATCGTAACACCAGCGGCCTTAGCTGCCTCGATAACTTCTTCATCGCGGATGGAGCCGCCGGGCTGGACAACGGCTTTGACGCCGGCATCGAGAAGCACTTGCAAGCCGTCGGCGAAGGGGAAGAAGGCATCGGAGGCGGCGAAGGAGCCTTGGGTGCGGTTGGTGGCATCAGCAAGCGTATTGGCGCGCTCGACCGCAAGCTTGGCGGAATCCACGCGGTTAACTTGGCCCATGCCCACGCCGACGGTCGCGTTGTCCTTAGCCAGCAAAATGGCATTGGACTTGACCGCGCGCACCGTGCGCCAGGCGAATTCGAGCTGGGCCAAGTCCTCGTCGCTCAGGGCCTCGCCCGCTGCCAGAGTCCAGTTTTCGGGCTTATCACCCTCGGCCTGGTAAGTATCCGGCTCTTGGCGCAGCACACCGCCGGAGATGTACTTGCGCTCCTCGCCTTGTTCCTCTGGCTCGGCCAAAAGAACGCGCAGGTTCTTCTTGGACTGCAGAATCTCCAGCGCCTTATCTTCATAGGCGGGTGCGACGATAACCTCGGTGAAAATGCCCTTGACCTGCTCGGCCATCTCTACGCTGACCTCGCGGTTGACGGCAATAACCCCGCCGAATGCGGACATCAGGTCGCAGGCGTGCGCCGCGCGGTGGGCCGCAGCGATGGACTCGTCCGATACGGCGATGCCACAGGGGTTGGTGTGCTTGATAATCGCCACACAGGGGCGCTCGTGGTCCCAGGCCGCGCGCCACGCAGCGTCGGCGTCCTGGTAGTTGTTGTAGCTCATTTCCTTGCCGTTGAGCTGCTGGGCATTGGCCAGACCCTTGGTGCCAATCCGGGTGACGGTGGCGGCCTGGTGGGAATTCTCGCCGTAGCGCAGCGAGGTGGTCTCCTCGCCATCGCTGAGCTGGCCCACGAACCATGCGGAGACCGCCGCATCGTAGTTAGCGGTGTGAAGGAAGGCATCGCGGGCGAGCCCACGGCGCTGGTCAAGGCTAAATCCACCCTCCTCAACGGCCTGGGTCACCTCGCCATAGCGCGCCGGATCCACGACCACGGCAACGGACGGGTGATTCTTGGCGGCCGCGCGCACCATGGACGGTCCACCGATGTCGATCTGCTCCACGCATCCATCGAAGTCCGCGCCGGAGGCTACCGTTTCCTGGAAGGGATACAGGTTGACCACGACGAGCTGGAAGGGCTCTACCTCAAGCTCGTTGAGCTGCGCCAGGTGGTCTTCCTTGCGGGTATCGGCCAGGATCCCGGCGTGCACGCGCGGGTGGAGCGTCTTCACACGGCCTTCCAGGCACTCGGGGAAACCGGTGAGCTTTTCTACCGGGGTGACCTCGATTCCCAGGTCAGCAATCTTCTTGGCGGTGGAGCCGGTAGAGACGATCTCTACGCCCGCCTTATCGAGTGCGCGGGCCAGATCCTCCAGCCCCGTCTTGTCGTACACGCTAATGAGTGCGCGTTTTACCTGCTTGCGGTCTTCGCTCATGAGGAGGATTAAGCCTTTCGAAAAGTCTTAGTCTGCGAGTTGAATAAAAAGTTCCTCGCCGCGGGGCTGCGCCGCGCGCAGCACGTCGACGATGAGTTCGCGCTCTACCTTCTTAATGCGTTCGTGGAGACTTCCTTCATCATCGTCTGCCCGCACGGCCACCGGCCGCTGCGCAATGATGGAGCCGGTATCCACGCCCGCGTCCACGAAATGGACGGTAGAGCCTGTGACCTTCACGCCATACTCCAACGCATCGCGCACCCCGTGCGCGCCCTTAAACGCAGGCAATAACGCCGGGTGGGTATTGATGGTGCGGCCTTCGAAGCGGCGGAGGAACCCTTCCCCCAAAATCTTCATAAAGCCTGCGGAAACAACAATGTCTGGCTGCGCAGCATCTACTGCATCAGCCAGACATGTATTCCATTCGGCACGGTCCGCGCCCATTTCCACGATCTCGGTATCGATATCGCGTTCTCGGGCGCGTTCAATACCTCGACATGGTTTATCCGCCACCACTTTCACCACACGGTAGCGCTCATCCTGGGCATCCAAGATGGCTTGCAAAAGCGAGCCCGTCCCAGAGACAAGCACAACAACTCGTAGGCGATCAGTGGCAGCAGTAGCGCGTGGTGGCATCGGTGAAGTCACGCGCTATAGCCTAGTCCCTCCTACCGCTTTCAGTAGAATCTGCCGCTTCCGATTGTGCTGCTTCGCCGCCTTCTGCCGCGCCTGTGTCGCTCTCTTCGGATTCTTCCACGAGTTCGCCCTCCAAGATCTCGGGGTCTGCATCCTCGGCCGGGGCTGCCGCTTCACGCTCGCCGCTTGCCGATGCCCCCTCGTCCTCACCATCTCCCGCGGTACTCTCCGCGTCATCGCCGTCGTCGCTGTCTTCGACGACCTCCCCTTCGATGACCTCGTCGGCGTTGTCTGCGGTTGCCGTGGATTCTGCGGCAGCGTCTTCGTCGTCGGCTGCGTCGTCCGCGTCATTCGCTGCTGACTCGGAGCCCTCACCGTCGCCAGATTCCGAATTATCCTCGTCCTCGTCCGTTTCGATCTCGTTCGGATCGGCATCAGCATCGTCGCCGTCAGCCTCGTCGGTTTCGGCCTTGTCTGCATCAGACTGCTCTGCGTCAGCGGTGCCCTCGGAAGCGGTATCTTCTGCCGACTCTGCAGCATCTTCTGAATCCTCTTCGGAGGCCTCCGCCGCCGACGACTCCGCTTCAGCTGCGCGGGTATCCCGCCAGTTCATAAGCGCAAAGGCTGCCGCAACGGCCAAGCCCACGACGGCGATCCACAGCGCGGCGAGGCCAGCAGCGGTCCACAGGTGCGGGCCGGTGTGACCGTAGTAGCCAAGCGTGCCGCTAACCAGATAGCACGCGAAAAACATGATGACCGCGGTAGCCACCGTGGCCGCGAGCACCTTCTGGAAGGACGGGCGTTTTTTATACAGGGACATCGTCGCCGCGATGAGGGGAACCACCATGAAGACGACCGCCCAGCCGGGCGAGGATGCCGGGATGCCACCGGTAATAGGCAGCGGCGGCAGCGGAACAAGGTGGGTGCTAAAGAGGCTGACCTGTGCCTCCCCCGCCGAAAACTCCGAACCAACAAGCACTGCCCCGGTGCTGACGATGGCGTTGGGAATATACAGCAAGCTCAACAGGATGAGGGTGAAAACGCCCAGCCCAGAGATGGACGGATATTCATCCATCATCTCCCCTTGGCGCGAGAAGTTCACGATGAAGACGAGCACGAAGACCACGGTCGCGCCAATGGCGAGGTAGGCGAGATAGCGCAAGGCGATAAGGGCGGCATCAACAAGCAGCGGCGGGGCACCATAGCGCTTGGCCAAGGCGCGCCACAGGCGGGTACCCATGCCGGCCGCCATCGCCGCTAGGTGCACCACGATGACCCGGGCAAGCGCAGCAGCGAGGTTCGGCGGGGATACATCGAAGACCTTGCCGGCATCCCACAGCATCACCCAGGCGATGCAGGTCAGTACCACTGGCACGCCAACCACACAGGCGACAAGAATAGCCAGGTCCTTCACGCTGACTTTGTGTTTTACCGCGGCACGCACGCGCACCGCCACCACCGTGGCGAGGATAAGCGCGGGCAAGGCTGGGAGGAACGACAGATCCACCCCGGCCGCAGATACCGGCGCGAGGTTAAAGACCATCCACGCTTCCGCCACGATGGTGGGCAGCCACGCGAGCGGTGAGCCGAAAAGCAAAAGCGTGCCGAATGCGAGCGCCACAATAATAAGGACAACAATAATATTCGGCAGCGCCGCCGACATGAATAATTGGCGGATGCGCCCGGCCTTCGTCAGCGGGGCCGGCGTGCGACGGGCCTTCGCCTTCGACCCGGCTTTGCGAGCGACGCGTTCTGCAGAATTATGTGGCTTCTGCGTCGCGGTGGCGTGCGGTGCACGAGGGGCGCGCTCTGTCTGCACTGTCCGGCCCCGCGCCTGGCTACGCGGGCGAGGCGTTGACCGAGATTGGGGGCTGGTGTTTTTGTTCATCGGCGTCCACTTTGCCACCTTTTGCGCGCGGTAGCGGGGTGGCGCGACGAGGCGCCTCCAAAATCACCGTGGACTTCTTCAGTAACTACTGTAGACATATATATGGAATAAAGTTTTCCCCCTTATTCCCCACTGGTCACAGTAATTTCACACTGGGACGCTTCCGCAACCGGCCCCTCAGGTGCACTATTACAGCCTCGGGGCTACCGCGAGGGTTTGGCTTTGAGAGATTTATATCGCACTATGCGTAAAATTCTCCAGAAGTTGCCTGCATGTAGGCTTATTCCAAACCGGCGCGAGAAAAAATTCACTTTTGGCTTGCTGTTATCTTTTTGAGACGCTACTGTTACATCTCGTTGGTAACAAGAAGGTCACAATCTCGTAACTAGCCTAAAGACGCTGTAACGCTCTTTTTGAAGATTGTGAAAGACACGAAAGAAGATTTAATGCGAAGCAAAGTTCAGCGTGGCGCCGGTCGCCATCGCAAGATTGTCACCTCGCAGACCACCAAGGGTCGTATCGCTGTCATGACCGTTGCAGCCGGTGCCGTGTCCACCGCCGGCGTAGGCGGCGCAGCTGCCGCTAACGTTGAGTCCGACAACACTGCGGCTACCACCACCAAGACGCAGTCTGTTGACTACAAGCTTGCCGCTGATACTTCCGAGGTTAACAACGCCCCAGAAGGCTCCTCCGATGCTGCACCACAGATCCTCAACGTGGCTGAGGCAAAGCCGGTCACCAACTTGGTTGACCAGCTGAGCAAGTCCATCCAAGCTTCCGCTGACCGCGCCGCCGAGGACCTTGCCGCTCGCGCCCCTTCCATTGCTCGCCCCGCTGAAGGCGCCTTCACCTCTGGCTTCGGCCCGCGCTGGGGTTCGTTCCACTCGGGTGTTGACATCGCCAATGCCATTGGAACCCCCATCCTCTCCATCATGGACGGCACCGTTATCGATTCCGGCCCAGCCTCCGGCTACGGCCAGTGGATTCGTATCCTCCACGATGACGGCACCATGACCGTCTACGGCCACATGCAGACCCTCGACGTTGCCGTGGGCGAGCACGTGCACGCAGGCCAGAAGATCGCCGGCATGGGGTCCATGGGCTTCTCCACCGGTTCCCACCTCCACTTCGAGGTTCACCCGAACTCCGGTGACGCCGTTGACCCACAGGCATGGCTGGCCGAGCGAGGCATTCAGCTCTAAGAGCCTTCTTTCCTTCTTGTTAAAGCGCCGCAGATATCCTCTGCGGCGCTTTTACTATGCCTTCCGCCTCGGCACCTCCGCTAGCTCGCAATCACAATCATTCAACGCAGCGTTGCGGCTGCAGGGTCTGGGACCCGAATCCGCCAACACACCGCAAAGCGCCGAAAAGTATTCCTGCAATTTACCTATATGCCATGTGGCCGCAAGATGCGGCCCTTAAGCTGTCAGCTGTCTTTTTATCAAGCTCTCCAGCAAGGAATACCTTTATATGCGTACACGCACTCTCTCCCTCTTCACCGCCCTTAGCTGTGCCCTCGCACCCGCACCAGCTCTAGCTTCCGAAAGTGCTACCTACTACTCCACCAAGCAGCATTACCAACCACAGGGCTCAAGCTACGCCCAAGCCCCCAGTGGGTTTCACCAGATTTACACCTCAACGGTAGATCGCCACGGATCCCGCGGGCTATCAAGCTTTAAATACGATGACCTCGCGCAGCAGATGCTGGAGTATGCCCAACAACGCGATCAGCTCACCGAGCTCGGTACAAAGCTCATCCCGCAAGTAGAGGCCATGATAGCGGTAAACCGAGAGCTATCCGGTGGCCCTGGCCAAGAGGCCGGTTATGGAAATCTAACGGAAGTGGGACGAGAAGAGCTCAGGGGCATCGGCAAGCGCAATGCACAGCGCAATGCGGAACTACTGGGATCGATTGCTAACGATGACCTCAAGGTGAGCTTTACTTCCTCAGGAGAGGACCGTGCCAATGACTCTGGGTGGAATTTCGGGGAAGGTCTACTGGAACAATCCCCGGCACTGGCCGAGCAGTTGGGCGATGAAATGACAGATGGCCACGTTAACATCGCCGCACGCCCTGACTTGATGTACGCACACAAGGATAAAAAAGCTGCATCCTATGAGCGCTATACAGAGTGGAAGGACTCTCAGGCCTTACAGGAAAAAGTACAGCAGGCCTACGCCAAGCCAGAGTCGCAGCAGGCTGCACGCAGCTTGCTGGCTAAGATTTTTGCGCCAGAGTTTATCGACGGTTTAGCAGATGGTTCCGTGCACTTTTCCGCCCGAGAAAAGGACGATAAATCCGTTGAGGGCATCGTCGATGCTGCCTTACAGTTCTACAACCTTTACATCATCGCTCCAGCTCTAGAGCATGAGGAAAAGGCCCCAGCGGAGGGCTGGATCTTTGATAAGTACATGGACGATACCAGCGGACCAACCTTCGCGTACCTGCTTGACGTAGAAGACTTCTATGAGAAAGGCCCGACTATCAAGGGGCAGACGGTTGCCTACGACAACTATGAACCACTGCTTGAAGAGATGATTAGAAACGTTCAGGACCGCGCTGCTGGCGGCGACGTAGCGGCTAATTATCGCTTCGGTCACGCCGAGACCATCATCCCGCTTGCCGCGCTACTGAAGCTGCCAGGGTCCGAGCAGGGGATCCCGGAAGATGATTTATATAGCTGGGATAACTCCGCATGGCGTGGTGATTCTGTCTCACCGATGGGCGCGAATATCCAATGGGACGCATTCCAAAATGATCGCGGCGAGACCCTCGTGCGAATGCTCTACAACGAAAAGGAAATCCCGTTCCACGATGGCTGTGAGCCTATTTCCGCTGACTCAACGTTTTATACCATCGAGGAACTGGCCGAGTGCCTGCCCTTAAACTCCACCTCAGATCACTCTCAAGCCCACCTTATTAACGCTGAAGACGCTGCAGATCACCAAGCACCGGTTGATGATTCCCTCTCTTCCAAGCCGCAGTCCTGGGGGATCATCGATGCCATTGCGGGCGCACTGGCCATCGGTATAGGAATCGGTGCGGCCAACGCTTTCGGGCCACAAATTCAACAGCTACTGCAGAAATTTAGCAGCCAGCTCCCCTTCTAGTGCCGTTCGAGAGGCCCCTGCCCGACAGGGGCTCAAAACGCTTTCAGCCGAGTCCAGTACAGGGCCTTGTCGCAGGTGAATGGCAGTTTTCCACCCCGACACCGACAAGCTCAGCCCGCCACCCCCACTAGCCACCCCCAGAGCTTAAACCAGTACTTCAAACCCGCAACTTTAGCCACTTTCGTAACACGCGCAACAAGCTGGCATGTTCGAAACTTTTCGAACAATCATGGTTTCTACCAGCATTTTTCCAGATTGCGCGACACCCATGGGCAGGCTAACTTTTAACTCGTTGCCACAAGCGAACGCCAAATGGGGTATTTCCATTCCCTCGGCGTGTCGCACAGGGCAGTTGAAAGACGCCAAACCTTCAAGGTTTGCTCGCCTCGAGACCATGCACAGCCATGAAAAGGACTTAAACTTATGAAGCGCATGAACCGCGCACGCAGGAATGTAGCGCTAAGCATCATCACGCTTGGCACCGTTTTTGCTACCGGCACCTCCGCTTTTGCTGCTGATCCAGTGGCCAGCGTGGACGTTTCGAACGGCTCCTCTGAGCCACAAGCCACCAACGTTGATAACGCGGGCGTGATCGACGCCGCCGTCGGCCTCGCGAATACCGCCGTTGGTGTACTCAACGGCGATGCCACCCCGAAACTTAGCCAGAATGACTCCGGCGGGGTCAACATCGTCTTAGACCCCTCCTCCGTTCCTGGTCTGGGAGAAGCCTTCACTCCCGAGGGAGACCGCTCCGGGCTTACCCCTGAGCGTGGCAAGGACGCCGCTGGTAATACGGTGGTCTTCCCCACCTCCGGCACCTTAACCTCGGGCTTCGGTATGCGCTGGGGCGCGATGCACAACGGCATCGACGTCGCTAACCCAGTCGGCACCCCAATCCACTCCGTCATGGACGGCACGGTCATTAACTCCGGTCCGGCACAAGGCTTTGGCAACTGGATTCGCATCCAGCACGTCGATGGCAGCATCTCTGTCTACGGCCACATGCCCGCCAACTCGCTGCGCGTGAACGTGGGCGACCACGTTTCTGCGGGCGACCACATCGCGGACATCGGCAGTGAGGGACGCTCCACCGGCCCGCACCTGCACTTCGAAATTCACCCAGGCGGCGGCGCAGCCGTTGACCCAGTGGGCTGGTTCGACGAGCGCGGGATTTCGGTCTAAAGCTTTTCCATCGGCACACCGCCGATGAGCATGAGCCGCACCTTGCCGGAGGAACCGAAGTCCACGGTCACCGTGGCGCGGGCACCGGAACCGGCCGTTTCAATCACGGTTCCGAGCCCGTACTTCGCGTGGTTAACCCGGTCTCCCACAGCAAGGTTGAGGTTCTTATTCTTCGGCATGGAATTGGCTGCAGGCTGGCGAGTGCGTTGCGAAGGGGAAGACGTAGCGCGCTGGCCAAACCCAGCACCCCCACTACCGGCATAGCCACCACTAGAACCGCGGCGATAGCTCCGGCCATATTGATAGTCATCGGCTCCCCAGGAACCGGTGAGGTCACTATCGGAATCCTCTCGCCGCCAGTCGATGAGATCCTCTGGGATCTCGGCGAGGAAGCGACTGGCGGGATTGGTTACCGGATTGCCCCACGCAGAGCGCAAGATGGCGCGCGTGAGGTACAACTTTTCGCGGGCACGCGTGATACCCACATACGCCAAGCGGCGCTCTTCGCTCAATTCCTTCGGGTTACCCAGTGAGCGCATGTGCGGGAATTGGCCGTCCTCCCAGCCAGCGACAAAGACGACGGGAAACTCCAAGCCCTTGGCCGTATGCAGGGTCATCATGGTCACTACCCCAGTCTCAGAATCCGGAATCTGATCCGCATCTGCGACCAGGGAGACCTTTTCCAAAAAGGCCTGCAACGAGCCCGGCGCGGCTTCGCCTTCTTCTAATAGCTCATTGGGATCGACCGCATCCGCCCCGGCAGCGGCCAGCTGGTTGGCGGCCTCCGAGGTAAATTCGCGGGCCACGGATACCAGCTCATTGAGGTTATCGAGGCGCGCGCCATCCTGCGGGTCGTTGGAGTTTTCTAACTCCGCCTTATAACCGGTGGCATCCAGGATGGCGGTGAGCAGTTCGCCCAAATCGGGCTGGCCGGTCACCTCATCGCGCATGCCTGGGATTTGTGCGCGGATGCTGTCCATCATGTCATTGAATTTGGTAACGGCATTTACGGCGCGGGTGCCAAGACCGGGGACGTCGCCCCGGGGGACATCGGCAAGCGCCTTGCCAAAGCTTATCCCCTGGTTTTCCGCGTGCAGGGCAATCTGGCCCTGGGCCTTATCGCCAATGGCGCGCTTGGGGACGTTGATGATGCGGCGCAGGCTCACCGTATCGTCCGGGTTATCCATAATGCGCAGGTAGGCCACCATATCGCGGATTTCGCGGCGTTCGTAAAAGCGCGTTCCGCCAACGACCTTATAGGGGATGCCGGAACGAATGAAGATATCCTCCAGCGCGCGGGAGGCATTATTGGTCCGGTACATCACGGCGATATCGGAATAGCTGTGGCCCTTATCCGCCAGCGCATCAATCTCTGCGGCGATAAAGCGGGCTTCATCGTGTTCGTTATCCGCCACATAGCCCACGATGGATTCGCCATCGCCATGCGCGGTCCACAGGTTTTTCTCCCGACGGTTCTCGTTTTTCGCAATCACGGCATTGGCCGCGTTCAAGATGGTCTGCGTGGAGCGGTAGTTTTGCTCCAATAAGATGGTGTGCGCCTGCGGGTAGTCGCGCTCGAATTCCTCGATATTGCGGATGGTGGCGCCGCGGAAGGCATAAATGGACTGATCGGAATCGCCCACCACGCACAGCTCTGGGGCATCGGGACCTAGCTCGCCCTTGCCCACGAGCGCCGCTACCAGCGCGTACTGGGCGTGGTTGGTGTCCTGGTACTCATCAATAAGCACGTGCTTAAACCGTCGACGATAAAACTCCACCACCTGCTTGTGCTCGGTGAAAATGCGCACTACTTCCCCAATAAGATCGTCGAAGTCCACCGCATTGGCCGCGCGCAGGCGGCGCTGGTACTCGGCGTAGACATCCGCCACGGTGGTTTCAAAGGGGTTCTTGGTCTGCTGCGCTTTGTCGGCCGCCTCGACCGGGCCCACGAGCTCGTTTTTGTGGTTAGAGATCTGGTTTGCCAGCACGCGCGGGGTGTATTTCTTCAGATCCAGCTGCATGTCCTTGGCAATCATGGATAAAAGCCGGCGGGCATCGTCGCCATCATAAATGGTGAAGTTGGTATTAAGGCCCGGCACGAGCTGCGCGTTCTGGCGCAGGATGCGCACGCAGATGGAGTGGAAGGTGGACACCCACATGCGCTCGGCTACCGAACCCACTAAGGAGCCCACGCGCTCCTTCATCTCCGCGGCGGCCTTATTGGTAAAGGTAATGGCGAGAATTTCCCACGGGTTTACCCCGCGGTGGCGCATGAGGTACGCGATGCGGCGGGTAAGCACCGCGGTCTTGCCGGAACCCGCGCCGGCAACGATCAGCAGGGGCCTGTCGGTATGGGTGACCGCCTCTAATTGCTGCGGGTTCAGGCCTTGGGTTAAAGGATCGGATTCCGCGGGCCTGGGCGTGCTGCCAAAAGGGTTCTGCTGTTCGGGTTGGCTAGGGGCAAAGCCGCCGCGGGAGGAGGCACCAGATGCGGGTTCGCGCGGGGTGAAAGAAGGGCTAAATGGAGAGTTATTCGTCATAATGCCTACCAACCTACTAGCCCCACCGGACATGGCCCGTATTTGCGGCATACACTGCGCTTTCCAAAACCCTGACCAAGTAGCACGATGGCACCGCGAAGTGGCACAATAAAGGACCATGACCGCTGAAGATAATGAATCCATCGTTGACAATGGCTTGGATATCCGCACGCCCACCGGCACGGATGATCCCCTATCTGATGCGGAAATCCAGCAGTATCGCGAGGAAATCAACCGCCTGGATCAGATCATCTTGGATGCCGTCAAGCGCCGCACCGAGGTCTCCCGCGCGGTGGGCCGCACCCGCATGAGCTCCGGCGGCACGCGCTTGGTGCACACCCGCGAGATCGCCATCCTCAATGAGTTCCGCGCGGAACTTGGCGAGGAAGGCCCCACCATCGCCTCTGCCCTGCTGCGCATGGGGCGCGGACGCCTAGGCTGAATCCACTATAAAAGACCCGGATTAATTACGATCTCATCCATACTATGCAGTACGCTTTCGGGGCATGAATGCAGTACTCATCGCCGTCATTATCATGCTCGCGCTCGCCCTCCTGCGGGTGCACGTGGTGGTGGCGCTTTTCATCGGCGCGATAGTCGGCGGCCTCCTATCCGGCATGGGCCTGGATGCCACCATGGTCGCCTTCCAGGACGGGCTCGGCGGCGGCGCCAAGATTGCCTTGAGTTATGCCCTCTTGGGCGCCTTTGCGATGGGTGTTGCCTCCGCCGGGCTGCCGCAGATCCTGGCCAACTTTCTCATCGCCAAGCTCGGCGGCACCGGCGAATTAGACCCCAAGGCCGCGGCCACCACCAAGTGGATGCTCATTCTTGGCCTTATCGCCATGGCCGTGATGAGCCAAAACCTCATCCCCGTCCACATCGCCTTCATCCCGCTGCTGGTCCCGCCGCTATTGGCGGTGATGAATAAGCTCAAGCTGGATCGACGCCTTATCACCACGTGCCTGACCTTCGGCCTTATCACCACCTACATGTTCATTCCGGTGGGCTTCGGGTCCATCTATTTGAACGATATCCTGCTCTTCAATATCGAAGAGGCTGGCCTGGATACCTCCGATATCAATATTATGCAGGTCATGGCCATTCCCGCCCTGGGCATGCTCACCGGCCTGCTCATCGCCATCTTTATCAGCTACCGCGCCCCGCGCGAGTACGAGGACCGGCCTATTGCCGCCGAAGAGCACCAGGAAACACCCTCGACGTATAAAATCTGGGTCTCCATCCTGGCGATTATTGCCACCTTCGCCGTCCAAATCATCATGCAGACGCTCGATTTCGAATCCGATGGCCTGCTCGTCGGCGCCCTGACCGGCCTGGGTATCTTGCTCATTTCCGGCGCGGTGGATTGGAAGCACGCCGATGACGTTTTTACCAACGGCATGAAAATGATGGCGCTTATCGGCTTTATCATGATCACCGCGCAGGGCTTTGCCTCCGTCATGACGGCCACGGAGGAGGTCGGCCCGCTTGTCGATGCCACCGCCAGCCTCTTTGGCACCAATAAGTTCCTCTCCGCAGGCGCCATGCTCTTGGTGGGCCTGGTGGTCACCATGGGCATCGGCTCATCCTTTTCCACCCTGCCGATTATCTCCGTTATCTACGTTCCCCTGTGCGCCTCGCTCGGCTTTAGCCCCGCGGCCACGGTAGCGCTCATTGGTACGGCAGGCGCGCTTGGCGATGCCGGCTCCCCCGCCTCCGATTCCACCCTCGGCCCCACCGCGGGCCTCGGCGCCGATGGCCAACACGACCACATCCGCGACTCCGTCATCCCCACGTTTATCCACTTCAATATCCCACTTCTGATCGCCGGCTGGGCGGGCGCTCTCATCCTCTAAATGCCACATTTTCACGGTGCCGTTGGCACTCATTCTCGACTACGGTGGGAGGGGTACACATTGCCAATGCGCTCGTCGCCAGAAAGGCCAATTGCCATGGATATCACCGCATCGTCCCAGTGGAAAGACCTGGTCAAGGTTTATGAAGAAAAGCAGGACCTGCGCCTGCGCGAACTCTTCGCCGCAGATGCAAACCGCGCCGAGAACTACACCTTCGACGCCGCCGGCCTGCACGTGGATTTATCCAAAAACCTCATCGATGAAGACGTCCTCCAGCACTTGGTTGAGGTAGCCCGCGCCGCCGACGTGGAAGGCCGCCGCGATGCCATGTTTGCAGGCGAGCACCTCAACAACACTGAGGATCGCGCCGTCCTGCACACTGCCTTGCGCCTGCCGGTAGAAGATGACTTGCACGTCGATGGCCAAGATGTCGCCGCCGATGTCCACGAGGTTTTGGGCCGCATGCGCGATTTCGCCACCGCCCTGCGCTCCGGTTCCTGGTTGGGGCATACCGGCCACACCATTAAAAAGGTAGTCAATATCGGCATTGGCGGTTCCGATCTCGGCCCCGCCATGGCCGCACAGGCCCTGCGTTCCTATGAAGTAGCCGGCATTTCCGCGGAGTTCGTCTCCAACGTGGATCCCGCCGATATGGCCGCCACCTTGGATGGGCTCGATGCCGGCTCCACCCTCTTTATCGTCTCCTCCAAGACCTTTACCACCCAGGAAACCCTGACCAATGCCCACGCGGCCCGCCGCTGGCTCATCGAGCAATTCAATGGCGATGAATCCGCCGTAGCCAAGCACTTCGTGGCCGTATCTACCAATGCGGAGCAGGTGGAAAAATTCGGCATCAATACGGACAACATGTTCCCGTTCTGGAATTGGGTGGGCGGGCGCTACTCCCTCGATTCCGCCATTGGCCTGTCCTTGATGTGCACCATTGGCCCGATGGATTTCATGCGCTTTTTGGAAGGCCTCCACGCCATGGATGAGCACTTCCGCACCGCCCCGCTAGAGCGCAATGTGCCCGTACTCATGGGCCTGCTGGGCATCTGGTACACCAATTTCTTTGGCGCTCAAACCCACGCCGTCCTGCCGTACTCGCAGGACCTCGGCCGCTTCCCGGCCTACCTGCAACAGCTAACCATGGAATCCAATGGCAAGTCCGTGCGCCGCGATGGCACCGCGGTCACCACTGGACAGACCGGCGAAATCTACTGGGGCGAGCCGGGCACCAATGGCCAGCACGCCTTCTACCAGCTCATGCACCAGGGAACACGCCTCATCCCGGCGGACTTCATCGGCTTTGCCCGCCCCAAGGAAGACTTCCCCACCGCAGACGGCACCGGCTCGATGCATGACCTGCTCATGGGCAATTTCTTCGCCCAAACCAAAGTGCTGGCCTTTGGCAAGACGGCCGAAGAAATCGCCGCCGAGGGCGTTGAGGAAGACCTCGTGCCGCACAAGGTAATGCCGGGCAACCGGCCCACCACCACGATTATGGCCGAGGAGCTTACCCCCTCCACCCTGGGCGCGCTCATCGCGCTCTACGAGCACATCGTCTTTACCCAAGGCATCATCTGGGATATCAACTCCTTCGACCAATGGGGCGTGGAGCAGGGCAAGCAACAGGCCAATGATTTGGCCCCTGCCGTCTCCGGCAGCCAAGAGGTAGATTCCGGCGACCAGTCCACCGATAAGCTCATCGGCTGGTACCGCGCCAACCGTTAGCTCCGGCCCGCGCCCGAGTCATGCGCCCCGCGCCTCGGGCTCTAGCGTAAAGGTGTCCACAACAACCGCGTTCTTAAAAAATCTGCCCGCAAATTCAGACAAACGCGGTTGTTGTGGACACTTTCGTGCCTAAGCACCACAGATCGCTAAAGCGCCCAGCCGCGAAGCAACATGTCGCTTCGGGCTAGGCGCTCTCAGGCTTGGTGAATTTACAGCTTCACCATGGGCTGCCAGCCGGCCGGGATTTTCTTCGAGCTGACGACCTTGCGGCCGAACGGGAAGCAGGTCACTGGAATCATCTTGAGATTGGCCCAGGCAACGGGGATACCGATGATGGTAATCGCCTGGATGACGGCGGTAACGACGTGGCCAATGGACAGCCACAGGCCTGCAATGACGAACCAGATGACATTGGAGATGGCAGACATCCCGCCGGTGCCCTTGCGGGGCTCCACCACGGAGCGGCCGAACGGCCACAGCGCGAACTGGCCCATGCGGAACGAGGCCACGCCCGCCGGAATCGTCACGATGAAGATGCAGGCGATGATGCCGAAGAGAAAGTAGCCCAGCGCAAGAACGATGCCGCCGGAGAGTAACCAGATGATATTAAATACGAGATTTAGTAGTGATCGCATGCCCGCTAGCTTAGCGCGAAAAGCGTAAAGGAACCTTAGAGCGGCTGGCAGTGCGGGCAGAACCAGATGATGCGCTCTAATTCTCCCTCATCCCCGCCGCGGTCAACGCCGCCCAGGGAATCTTTCTGAATAATGGTGCCGCATCGCCGACAGCGCTTGCGGTTGCGCCCAAAGACATAGGTGGTCTCCCCGGCGCGGCGCACACCGGTGGTCACGCGGATGGGCGAGTTCCGGTTGGCCCACATAATGCGCTTGCCGATGTCCAGTACCTGTTCCACATCCACCTCTGCCACCGAGGTGGCCGGGTGAACGCCGGCGAGGAAGCAGATTTCGGCGCGGTATTCATTGCCAATGCCCGCCACGACCTTCTGGTCCAAAAGCGCCGTGCCGATGCTGCGCTCGGGTCGCGCGCGCAAACGGCGCACCGCTTCCTCGCGGTCCCAGTCGGGGTCCAAGATATCCGGTCCAAGGTGGTTGATGCGGCTAAAGTACTGATCCGCGTCGAAGATATCGACAAAACCCAGCCAGTGGCCCACGAGTTCAATATCGCGCGGTGAATGGGCCAATTGCAGCACGATGCGCGCGCTATGGCCGGGCTTGCGCCAGCGGTCGCCGGCGTAGTGGATGGCCCAGGTGCCCTCCATCTTTAGGTGGGTGTGCACGATGGTCTGATCGAATTGCATGAAGAGGTGCTTGCCATAGGGCCACACGCGCTCGCAGATGGTGCCGGTGAGGTTTACGGTGGCGTGCTGCGGCACGCGCACGGAACAGCCGGTAACCTCGCGCCCAGTCATAAACTGCAGGCGACGCGAAAGTTGTAGGACGGAATCGCCTTCGGGCATGGGGGCTGGCCTCCTTCCGTGGGCCTCAGACACTGTGGCCCCACCAAAATACACCTGCGGGCGCGTAGCGCTAGCGACGGTACCCGCCGCGCGGGCGGAAACCACCGGAGTTGCGGGGTGGCGGAGGCGGGGGCGGATCATCGAAGCTGAGCTCCTCGATGGCCTCAGAGGCACGTCGGCCCCCGCGAAGGCCACCCCGCGAGTCGTCGGGTGAACTACCCTGCGCCCCGTGGCGCGGGACGCGCGGCGGCGCGGCGCGACCGGCAATGCGCACGCCCTTAGGGGTGATTCCGGCGCCCAGCGAGCGCAGGATGCTAGCGGTCGGGGTGTGATGGATGGGGTTGCCATTGCACTTTTCAATCACCAGCGGCGACATGTGCCCGGCGGCGATGAGTTCTGTGAGCGCGGAAAGGAGCCGGGCGTAGACGTCGGTGGTCTCGATTCCATCGGGCAGGGCGTCGATGAACGTGGTCAGGGTCTTGCCGCCGCGGGTGAGGTGGGCAATGGGGAGGCCATCGCAGAGCACGACCAGTGCTCCGGCGGAGCGGGCGGGCCCGCCGGGAGCTTTGCCACCCGCATCATCGCGCTGCGGCCACGGCAGCGCCGCGCCGTAGGGGTTGGCGGGATCCACGGCGGCGAGCACGAAGGTCTCTGGATCGGTGGTGCCGGACGGCCAGCCGGTGACATCGGGGGAATCCGCCAGGCCGCGCAGGCGATCGATAATGGCCGGGGTGGAAAATTGCGCGGCACCGAGATCTTCGATGACATAGCCGCGCATGGCCTTGCCGGATTCCTCAAAGCCGGACAGGACCTTATAGGCCAGCGCGAAGCCGCCGAGGACGTCCTCTGCCACCACGGAACCGCGGGTGACCACACCGTAGCGATCCAGCCAGGCCTCGCCGTGCGCCACAGAGCGCGAGGTGGCGTCCTGGGCGGCGGGCACCGCCAGCGACCAGCGGCCGAGCATATCGGGTGGGGTCTGGCCGGCGCCGCCAGTGGCGTTCTGGGTCTGGGCGAACGAGGTGCGGCCCATGCGCAGCCGCGAGCGCGTGGGGCGCCGCTTGGAGCGGTGGGCGGTAGCACCGCGGCCAGCGCGGGAGGCACCGCGCCCGCCTGACGATAAGCGCGTGCGGATGGGCGCGAAGGAATCCGGGCTGGCCAGCCCCATTTCCACCAGCCCCCAGAGGGCCTCGCGGGTTTCCTCGGCGGTACCAGGGACCTCGGCGGCAATATCGGAAAAGAGGAAGCCGCCGCCGCGCTCGAGCACGCTTAAAATGGCCCGCTGCAGCATGCTCACGCCCTCCGGATCGGTTTCAGGGGCGAGCTGGGCGGCGTAATCGGTGGGCAGCAGCATCACCCAGGGGTCGGCGGCACCGGCCTTTCCGGCACCGAGGATCATCACCTCACCATTGGCGGTCAGTTCATCCAGCATGCGAGGCGAAAAATCCCCCACGCGGGCAGGCAGAATAATGGATTCCCATGCAGAAGCCGGCAGGCGCACCCCGGCGAGCTGCTCGATAGCGGAGAATACGCCATCGGCACCGCGGAGTGCCGGACGCTTCCCGGCAGGCGCGATGCCGTGCCATTCCGGGAGGAAGCGGGCGAAGGCGGCGCCAGAGACCGGCTCGGTATCCGCGCGCGCGGCTGCAAGCGAGCGCGAGCGAATGGTCTTTAGTACCTCGGCGGCGCAGTACTCTTGCTCCTCTATTCCCTGCCGGTAGTGGCCCTCCACAATCGAATCCAGGCCGGCCAGGGTGGTGTGTGCTGCGGATACGGAAATGCCGAAGGCGGCGGTTAGGTCCGCGAGCACGAACGGGCCGCGGGTGCGCGCCCAGCGGCTGACGAGCTGTGGGAGGGCATCGGCAAGCGTGGCGACCTGGGCGGGGATGCCGGGAGGAATGGGGACGCCGAGGGCATCGCGAAGCAGCGCCGCGTCCTGGGACTGGGCAAGGTGCTCGCGCCCGCCGATGCGCACCCGCATTATACGCGTGCCTAGGCTATCCAGGGCGGTAAAGGGAACGTCGGTATGCTCGCCCAGCTCCTCGACCGGGATGGGGCCCAGCATGCGCAGGAGATCCGCAACCTCCTCGGTGGTGCGCGCCCGGCGCGAGGGTGCGGTGCGTTGCAGCTGAGTATGGACCTCGTCGATGATCGCGGGATCCAGAAGCTCGCGCAGCTCCACCGTGCCCAGTAGCTTGGCCAAGAGCGCCGGGTCAAGGGCGAGGGCCGCCGCCCGCTTTTCCGCCAGCGGGGAATCGCCCTCGTACATGAAGGCGCCGGTGTAATTAAACAGCAGCGAGGAGGCAAAGGGTGAGGGCTGATCCGTGGTGACCTCCGCGATGCGCACGCGGCGGTGCCCCAGATCGCGCATGACCTCCTGCAGCGCCGGCACATCGTAGACGTCCTGGACGCACTCGCGCACCGTTTCCAAAATAATGGGAAAGGACGGGTACTTGCGGGCGACATCCAAGAGCTGCTCGGCGCGCTGGCGCTGCTGCCATAGCGGGGCGCGCTTGCCGGGATTGCGGCGGGGCAAGAGCAGCGCGCGGGCCGCGCACTCGCGGAAACGGGAGGCAAAAAGGGCGGAATTGCCCACCTGCTCGGCCACGACATCGGCAATATCGTCGGCGTCAAAGGCAAAAATCGTGCCATCGGGATCGGCCTCACCCTCGGGCAGGCGCAGCACGATGCCATCATCGCCGGCCACCGCCTGCGGGTCCATGCCGGTGCGCTCCCCCACCCGCGCGCCCACTGCCAGGGCCCAGGCGGAGTTGACCGGCCGGCCAAAGGGCGTGTGCAGGACCACGCGCCAGTCCCCCAGCTCATCCTTGAAACGCTCGAGCACGAGCGTCTTTTCATCCGGAATAATCCCGGTGGCCTCCTGCTGTTCGCGCAGGTAGGACAAGATATTGCTGCGGGCATTCTCATCGGCATCCGCGAAAATGCCCGGGTCCGTATTTACCTCGCGGCGGTACTCGCCCAAAGCCTGGCCCAGCTCATAGGGGCGCCCGGCGCCATCGCCATTCCAAAACGGCAGCCGGCCCGTATGCCCCGGCGCGGGCGTGACCAGAACTTGATCGCGGGTGATCTCCTCGATGCGCCAGCTGGTCGCGCCCAGGGTGAAGACATCGCCCACGCGGGATTCATAAACCATCTCTTCATCAAGCTCGCCCACTCGCCGCGGGGCCTTGCCGGATTCGCCACCGCTATAGAGGAAGACGCCGAACATTCCCCTATCCGGGATGGTGCCGCCGCTGGTCACGGCCACGCGCTGCGCCCCCGGCCGCGGGGTCATCACGCCGGAGACGCGGTCATAGACCACGCGGGGTTTCAGCTCCGCAAAATCCGTGGACGGGTAGACGCCGCTGACCAGATCGATGACGGAATCATAAACCTCGCGGGCCAGCTCGCGGTAGGGATGGCTGCGCTTGACGATGTCATACCAGTCATCCGCGCTTAAGCCCTCCTCGCCCGCCGCGGCCACCGCCGCCACGGTCTGCTGCGCAAGCACGTCCAGCGGGTTGCGCGGGGTATGCATCTTCTCGATCATGCCGCCGCGCATGCGGGCGACCGTCAGCGTGGACTGCACCAGGTCCGCGCGGTGCTTGGGATAAAACGCGCCGTGCGAGACCGCGCCCACATGGTGCCCGGCGCGGCCCACGCGCTGCAGGCCCGAGGCCACCGAGGGCGGCGATTCCACCTGCACCACCAAATCCACCGCGCCCATGTCGATGCCCAGCTCCAGCGAGCTCGTGGCCACCACGGCTTTCAGCGTTCCTTCCTTCAGCATCGTTTCCGTCATGGCGCGCTCATCCTTGGACACCGAGCCGTGGTGGGCCCGCGCGATGACCGCCGGCGCCTTGCCCGCAACATGCGAGTGCGCCATCAGCTGGGCGGGATCGCGCCGGGTTTCCGGCGAGAGCGAATCCGGATCATATTCCTGAGCGTATAGCTCGTTAAGCCGGCTGGTCAGGCGCTCGGCGCTGCGCCGCGAATTCACAAAGACCAGCGTGGAGCGATGCGCCATGATGTCCGCGTAGAGATCCTGGGTAATAAACGGCCAGATGGAGTTCGCGGTGGGCAGCGCGGTGTCTTCTTCCCCGCCGAAGTTCTCCATGCCGAATTCTTCCCCGCCGTCGCCGCTGCCTTCCGGCCCGCCGGTAATGCCGATGGCATCATCGACGGTGAGCTCCCCAATGGTCGAGCCCGCCTCCGGCGTGGGAAGATCCGACATATCCTCTACCGGGACGCGCACGTCCAGGTCCCACTTCTTGTGGGCCTCCGGCGCCACAATTTCCACCGGGCGATTGCCGCCTAAGAAATCCGAGACGGCCGAAAGCGGGCGCACCGTGGCGGAAAGCCCAATGCGCTGAACATCGCCCGCAATTTCTTGTAGGCGCTCCAGCGTCAGGGCGAGGTGCGCGCCGCGCTTGGTGCCGGCCAGCGCGTGGATTTCATCGATGATGACGGTATCGACGGTTTTCAAAATCCCCGCCGCCTTTGACGTCAGCATCAAATACGCCGATTCCGGGGTGGTAATGAGGATATCCGGCGGCTTGCGCACCTGCCGGGAGCGCTCTGCCGAGGGCGTATCGCCCGAGCGCACGCCCACGGAAATATTCGGCACCTCCAACCCCAGCTTTTCCGCGGTGCGCGCTATGCCGGTCAGCGGGGCCCGCAAGTTATTTTCCACGTCCACGCCCAGCGCTTTGAGCGGCGAGATATACAGCACCCGCACCCCGGTAGCGGAGCCGGAAGCATTGCCTACCGGCAGGGCCAATTGGCCTTCGCGTTCCACCAGGTTATTCAGCGCCCATAAAAACGCCGCGAGCGTCTTACCAGAACCAGTGGGGGCAACCATCAGGGCGTGATCCCCGCGGGAAATCTTGTCCCAGGCCTGGGCTTGTACCGCGGTGGGAGCGGCAAAAACGTCCTGGAACCACTGCGCCACTTGGGGGCGAAAGCGCTCGAGGATGTTTTCTGGCATGACCACACTCTAGTCCCCGTTGTAATGTGGGCACCATGACCGTCGAGATTTCTGATTCCCGCCTGACCAATTCGCTCGCCCAAGGCTGCGGCGAGATTTTAAAGGGGGTGCGCAATGGTGGCCTGCTGCGGGGCCTTTCGCTTGGCGATGCCGGCGATGACGCCGCCCAAGAATGGATCGCCCGCGTATTAGAACAGCACCGGCCCGGCGATGGCGTGCTTTCTGAAGAGGCCTCCGATGATCTCGCCCGGCTAAAAAAGAAGCGCGTCTGGATCGTGGACCCACTTGACGGCACCAAGGAATTTGCCACCGGCCGCCAGGACTGGGCGGTACACATCGCCCTCGTTGAGGACGGCACCCCAGTCCACGCCGCGGTGGGACTGCCAGACTACGGCGTAACCTTCAAGTCCTCCGATGTGCGCGCCGTCGACGGCCCACTGTCTAAGAAATTCGTCATCTCCCGCAACCGCCCGCCCAAGGTGGCCGGCTATATCGCAGAACAGATGGGCTACGAAACCGAGGGCGTCGGCTCCGCCGGCGCTAAGGCCATGCACGTGCTGCTTGGTGATTATGACGGTTATATTCACGCCGGCGGCCAATACGAATGGGATCAAGCCGCCCCAGTAGGCGTTGCCTTGGCAGCCGGCTTGCATTGTTCCCGCCTCGATGGCAGCCCCATCACCTTCAATAATGAGGACACCTTCATCCCCGATCTGCTCATCTGCCGCCCCGAGCTGAAAGACGAGATTCTAGAGCACGCCGCGGCCTTTGCCGAGGAGAATGGCGGCTTCTAAACTGGTGCCTATGACTGAGACTCCTTATGAGGATCTCCTCCGCCGCGTCCTCGAAGAAGGCACGGCCAAAGGCGATCGCACCGGCACCGGAACGCGCTCCATTTTCGGCGCGCAGCTGCGCTATAACCTGGCAGAATCCTTCCCGCTGCTAACCACAAAGAAGGTCTACTTCCGCGGGGTCATCGGCGAGCTGCTGTGGTTCCTGCGCGGCGATTCCAATGTGAAATTCCTGCAGGATAATAACGTGCGCATCTGGAACGAGTGGGCCGATGAGAATGGCGATTTGGGCCCGGTCTACGGCGTGCAGTGGCGCTCTTGGCCCACCCCGGATGGGAGCCACATCGACCAAATCCAACAGGCGCTTGACACCCTGAAGAATAACCCGGATTCGCGCCGCAACTTGGTCTCTGCATGGAATGTATCGGAGCTCGACCAGATGGCACTTATGCCCTGCCACCTGCTCTTCCAGCTCTACGTGGCCAATGACACGCTGTCGTTGCAGGTCTACCAGCGCTCGGCGGATATGTTCTTGGGCGTGCCCTTTAATATCGCCTCCTATGCGGCGCTGACCCACATGTTTGCCCAGCAGGCCGGCCTCAAGGTGGGCGATCTCATCTGGACCGGCGGCGATTGCCACATCTACAACAACCACGTGGAGCAAGTCCAAGAGCAGCTTTCCCGCGAGCCGCGCGAATACCCGCAGCTCAAACTCAACAAGGCGAAGGACCTCTTCTCCTATGACTTCGCCGATTTTGAGGTGCAGGGCTACGACCCGCACCCGGCCATCAAGGCGCAGGTGTCGGTCTAATGCTCGGCGCGATCTGGGCGCAGTCCCTGGACGGCATCATCGGCGATGGCGCGCAGATGCCCTGGCATGTGCCGGAAGATCTCAAGCACTTCAAGGACGTCACCATGGGCGCGCCGGTGATCATGGGCCGCAAGACCTGGGAGTCCCTCAACCCCAAGTTCCGTCCCCTGCCCGGCCGGGAGAATTACGTGCTCTCCTCGCGCGCGCCCGGCACGTGGTCAACTGGTGCTACGGTGGGCAGGACGATGCCCGCGCTTGCCGATGCCTGGGTCATCGGCGGTGGCCAAATCTACACCGCCGCCCTGGACCAGGTGGACCGCATCGAGGTCACTCTCATGGGCGTAAACATCGGCGATATCTATGGCGAGGATGCCGTCTTTGCCCCGGATATCCCCGATACGTTTGGCTTGGCCTACAGCACGGATTGGCTCACCTCTGACAAAGGGCATTTAGAGCTTCCCGAGCAGCCGGCCAGCGAGCTACCCATGAAGTACCGCTTTTTAACTTACGATAGAAAGGACGCAGCCTAATGACTGTACAAGCACCCAAAACCAATGCCGATGTCACCATCTTCTACGCCGACTGGTGTCCATTTTGTGCCAAGCTCATTAAGAACTTGGACCGCACCGAAACCCCATACGAGCTCGTGGACGTAGAAGGCGATAACGCCGACGACATCAACGAGTGGATCAAGTCCGTCAACGACGGCAACCGCATTATCCCCACCGTCTTGTACTCCGACGGCACCCACGAGACCAACCCGCCTGCATCCTCCGTGCGCAATAAGCAGGAAGAACTGGCAGGCGCCTAAACCTCATAGCTAAGGCTGCGAGCCCGACCCGGGCTACTCGCCCACCCACACAAACGGCCGCGCACGCAGCCTTTTGGGGCGCACTCGCGCCCCACTGCTATGATGATCCGAGTTGCATACGCAACATCCCCGCCCCAGTAGCTCAGGGGATAGAGCACGGCTCTCCTAAAGCCGGTGTCGGAAGTTCGAATCTTCTCTGGGGCACGAAGCGATCTGCTTTAAGGTAACCAACACTATTGGTATCGACTCTTTAAACCATGGTGTCAGGCCGGTCTGCACCCCGCCGGGGTAGACAATTTGCTTCAATGCGTGGTCCCAATTTTGGAGAAATGACCCTATGAGTACATCCTTTCCCAGTGTGGAAATCACCGCGCATTCCCAAAAAGGAAATAGCCATGCAACAAACGAAGATTCGTGGGGTAGCTATAAAAATTTAGTTTGGGTCATCGATGGAGCTTCGAATCCCAAAACCATCTCTGACGAGGTCGTTAGCTTTGTCAATGCTCTCAATACCCAACTCAAAAATTGTGCCGCTAACAATCCTCATGCTTCTTTAGCTACCATCCTCGCAGCATCCATCTCTGCGACAGCACAGACTGAAAACGTTCGTGCAAGTGCGACCGTAGCGCTGTGCCGATTCAATGAAAAAGATTTCGATTACCTCGTCCTTGGCGATGCTGGAATCGTTTTTGCGGATGCAGATTCTGACATCAAATTGCTCCAAGACACGCGCCTACAAGAATGCGCCGTTGTGGAACGGCAACGATACCGTGAGCTTTTAAAAGCAGGCTCTGCCCAAGGTGAAATTGAAAAGGCTCATCTCGCTCTTGTTGAAGCCGAGTCTAAGCTGCGCAACACCACAGGAGGGTTCTGGGTAGCCGAAACGGAACCAAATGCGGCATGTCATGCTCTACAGGGACGCATCAAGAATGCCCAGTACCCAGTCATTCTAGGAACCGACGGGTTTATAGGGCTCGCTAAACCATCCGTACTTTTTTCACAGGCCCGTCAAGCTGAGGGTCTCCCATATAAGCTTGCAGAAATGACTGAAGCATTACTCCCACAATCTGGGAAAATTGATGATGCTACCGTAATCACAGTAAATCTTCCGACCACGTATGACCGAGTGAAATGATTGGATTCGCGACAGCTAACGTTGCTCTAACTTGGTTATCCCACTTTATTGCGCTTTCCTCAATTGCTACCGCGGGTTATCAGTGGCTCACGCGTTTTAGTTCTCGCAAGAGGGTGCAGAAGTTCTTCGGCGCCTCCAATATCACGATCGTCATTCCCATGCGGCTCTTGGAAAAGCGGAGGGTTATTGCGGAGCCTGATTTTGTAGCAGCTTCCCTTCTGGCAGAGTTTTTGAAAGCGGCAAAGATGGATGTGACATTCGATTACGTCAATCCAGACGGCTCCATCGATCTGTCCACCGAAGGATTGGTCGTTATCTGCGGACCCAAAAATTCTTCCCTAGTCGCGAAAGCAATGGACCACGATCCTTCCCTTCGCTTTCACGAAAGCGAAGGACATTGGAAGATCAGCGAAAGGCAAGGCTCCCAGGAGTTCCAGTCACTACTTGACCACGGTGAAACGGAAAGCGACACGGCGTATGTAGCACGTGCGCCACGGCGGCCAGGTTCCCGGCAAACATTTGTGTCAATCGCGGGTATCCATGCGCAAGGATCAGCAATCGCGGTTGCACACCTGACGGATAAACACAAATTCAAAAAGCTAGCCCAAAACGTTGGCGGAGACCTATTTTCGATGGTCGTTTCCGGGGATTTCTCCGATGAACCGTTGCGACCTAACGAAACCCATCAACTAGCGCTGTATACGCACGGGCCTCCTCAGGTGCATGCACCAACTGGGATAATTTCAACGAAAAGCTCGGCTCAGGGGCCCGAAAATGAGTAATGATGACTGCTTGGCCCCACGATCAATCAAGGGCGCTGCACCAGAAGAAGCCGGGATGACAAACGCACCCCTCGTCGGCCTATTCTTGAGCTAATTCAGAACTAAGCTAAAATTACCACCGTTAATTTTGCAGGTTGGCGGGTGTTTTGCACCACGCTCACACACACCATACGCCGTACAGAAAGGTACTCAGATGATTACCACTATTCTTGCTGGGCTATTGGCTGCAGGCACTGGTTTAACCGGACCCAGCACTCCAACCACAGAAGCTTCCCCTGCAGCCCAACACCAAGGACATGCGTCCACGGCTACTCCTGACCGCGATACTTCTGACGTGCAGGCGCTTATCGATGATGCCCAAGACCAAGCCGGCTACGAGTTCATTACTGTGCGCTACGAAGGAGAATTCGCGCATATCGCTTTGGATCCCGAAACCTACAATCCGGATAGCGATAGGGCGACATTTGAAGCAGTGTCCCAGTTGCTCACTGAGAAGGGTTATGAGGTCACTGCAGTTCTCTAAACCGTAAGCCCTTACTGCCCCGCAGGGGCTTTATCCTCTGTTTTGTTGCTGTTTTGTGCTACAGCACGGCGCACTCGAAGTGCACCAACAAAGCCCAGCGCAAGGAATGCGGTAGCGGCCACGAGCGACCACTGCGCGGGGTTGGTCATGCCTTCGCTTAAGGCCTGCACCACTGCCCCAGTCTGTTCACCGAATGGGCCATTTCCACCTTGCTCGCGCAATTGCGCGATGCTCGAGCCTGCGTGTCGATTTGGGGTAGTTGGTACCGTGAGTCCGCGTAGTTGGTGCCAGGGTTGCGCGTACCTGGTACTGCAAGGGTTTTCTTTCATAGTTGATGTTGGCGACACCACGATTCGTTGGTGTCACATCAACTTCTACTTGGAAAGAAGCTCATTGTTGTGGCTAACTTCAAACAAATTCTTACGATATGCCTTGACGGTGCTAGCTATACGCAGATCGCACATACATTGGGGTGGGGCCTAACCCCCGACGTGTCCATTTTCCGGGGGTCAGGCCCTCACTCGTAAGCCGTCTCAACAACGGCTACCGAATCCGCATAGGAGACTTTGACATGCGCAAAGCTACATCCCCAATAGGACCGGACAAATAGAGCAAAAGCCGGGCCGACTCAGTCGGGCCGCCCCGGTACCAACTACCCAGAACACGGCAGTACCGAGTCCCCAGAACACCGGTACCAAAAACTCGCATCTGACACCTGCGGATTGACGGATAGCTTCGGCAATGCTGTCGGCGCCGGGCCCGGTGATTGCGGCATCGTCAAGCGCCTTCGGCAGTGTGAGCGCTAGGGCGGCCGATAAGACCGAACCGGATACGGCGGTGCCCAGTGAGGAACCAATCTGGCGCACGGTGCTCTGTGATGCGGAGGCTTGCCCGGAGTCATCGACGGGAATATCCCGCAGCACCGTGCCGGTCAGCTGCGCGGAGGCGAACCCAGGGCCCGAACCCCGGAAAGTGGACACGGGGATTTAATCAAGATGCGATAGTAAGTGTAGCTGATCCGGCGGCTTCGAAGGCGTTCGGCGAGCGATAGCCGCACCACGAGTGCAAGCGCTTGGTGTTGTAGTGCGTGCACCACCGGAACACGTCCCGACGACATACGATCTGACTTGGGAAAACGGACTCGTCCTGGAGGACTTCCCGTTTCAGCGTGGCGTTGAACGACTCCGCCAACGAGTTGTCCGCGCTCGTCCCGATTGCTCCCATCGACTGGGTGACACCGAATCGTTCACACAGCTTCCGGTATTGCCCAGAGGTATAGACGCTGCCATGATCGGAGTGAAAAATCGCCCCGTCAAGGTTGCCTCGGACCCCGTGGGCCATCGTGAGAGCTTCTTCGACCAACTCCGTGCGCATGTGGTCGGCGATCGCGAAACCGGTCAACTGCCGCGAATAGCAGTCGATGACGGTGGCCAGGTACATATTCGACCCGTCCGCGATCGGCAGGTACGTGATATCGCCGACGTAGATGGTGTTCGGTTTCTCCGCGGTGAACCGGCGTTTCAGCAGGTCGGGCAACTTCGGAGCCCGTTTCGCAGACACGGTGGTCTTCACCCGGCGTTTTTTGGTGTAGCCGAACAGGCCCATCTGGCGCATCAACCTGGCGGTGCGCTTGTGATTGAAAAGGTCGTCGTTGGCTGGATCGGAATTGATGGCCGCCGTCACGCGTTTCGCCCCGTAACAACCGTTCTCGGCCGTGAACACGGCCTTGATCCTCGCTCCCAGCACCGCGTCGTCAAGGACGCGTCGCCGGCGGGCAGGAGCAGCTGATTTCCATTTGTAATACGAGGACCGGTTGATCTTCAAAACCTCACATAACCGCTTGACCTCGTAGAGGCCTCGGTTGTCATCAACGAACCGGAAGCGGTTCACCAGTTCGTCTCTTCCGCGAAATATTTGGCCGCCTTGCGGAGAATCTCTCGTTCCTCCCGGAGCTTGGCGTTTTCGCGTTCCAGCACGCGGATGCGTTCGGCGTCGGAGAGTCCTTCAGCAGGCGTGCGTGCGCTGTTGGCTGCGGCAATGGGGCTGGCGACTTTTTCACCGTTGGCGTTGGTTTTGGTGCCGGTGCCGAAGGCGTCGAGCCAGGTGCGCAGGGAGTTGCGGTTGACCCCGAGATCGGAGGCGATCGCGTTGAGCGTTGCTCCGGGGGTCGACTCGTACAACGAGACTGCGTCGCGCTTGAACTGCTCAGTGTAGGTCTTGCGTGGCATGGTGGAAAGGTACCTCACTTCCCCAGCGAGATGCTGGTTTCAAGGTGTCCACCATCTGGGGGTCAGGTCCCCAAGCCCTAAACCGTATAGGGTCAGCGGGGCGGCGATGATCCAACCATTCGTGTCCGGCCCCATAAGCAGGACGAGGATTAGGACACCGACGACTTCCAAACCGAGCCCGATGAGCACGGTGCCAGGCGCCCCGAACCGGGCCGCGACGTGGCGGGCTGCCGCACCGGAGAAGAATGCACCGATTGCCATGGCGGCCAGCAAAAGGTCCGCCGACATCGTGCTTAGATCCAATGCATTAATCAGGTACAGCGGCAGCACGAAAATGATGGCGAGCTCACCGATTGCTACCGCGCCTGCGGTGATATTGCCCCACGAGAACGTGGAATAAGAAAACAATCCAAGGTTCAACAGCGCCGAGCGTTGACCCCGCTCGCGGTGCTTTTCCCACCGAATAAACAGCGCGAACCCCACAGCCGAAATCGCGAGCGCCACCGGCAAGCGGTCCGACCGCTGCTTCGCCGGAAATCACCGCGCTCCGCCCACCAAAGGCTGCGGCGCGGTACTTGCCGCGAAACACGGCATTAACGGTCGAAAGCACGGACGACATGATGAACGCAGCACCGATTTCCTGTACTGCGCACGCGGAGATCAGCGTGGCGGCGGAGGTAGAAAATCCCGCCAATACGCTGCCTGCCACAAATATTGTCAAGCCGATGAGGAAGGCGCGCTTGCGTCCCCAGGTATCAGCGATCTTGCCCGTTGACAGCAGCAGCGCAGCTAATAGCACCGCATAGAGTCTATTGACCCACTGCGCCTGCGTCAGGTTAAGCTGCAGGTCAGTGATGATCGAGGGCAATGCCACGCCGACGATAGTGCCATCTAGAACAATGACACCCAGCCCGACGGAAAGAACCGCCAAGCTTATCCAATCGCGGCGAGTAGGCGCCGTAACGATTTCTTGTGCGCTGTGCTCTCGCTCATAGTTAGGCGTTCACCGAAGCATTGGCGCTGCCTGCATCTGGCTCCTTGATGGCCCGGCCCAAATTCACGAGAAAGACCGTCAGCCCCACCGTGATAAAGATGTGGCCCAGCCCGGCGATGCCCGAAATCATCTCATTGGATTCCTTGCCCAACACCGTCAATATGCCGTGTGAAATTTGCATGCCGACGGTGAGTACCACGCCTACGTTGTAGAGCCAGAAGAACGAGTTGAACAGCTGGTGGTGCCGCGACAGTGCAAAGACCTTTTCCAACGCCAAGAAGATAAGGAATAGCATGAAGCCTAGCGCCAGCAAGTGGGTGTGAGCCACGCTTAGCTGCGTATATTCGCCTTCCGGGAAATCTTGTAGCTTCGTAAACTCCCGATAAAACAAGCCGGCGACCAAGCCCAAGACGAGGTAGAAAATCGCTGCCCTGTACAAAGCCTTCATATCATTACTCCTTCCCAGTCATCGCTGTGACTGGATAGCCGAGGGGATCAAGTTCTCTAAATACATATCTTGCCCCGACTTGTCCGGCTTTGAATCGCAGAGGCGGTTGAAACTTCAATCAACCAGTAGGTTGATTGGAGGCTTGTTCCCCTCGTGTCCACCAATCAGGGGTCGGGTCCCTTTTCTCGCTCGCGGGAGTTGACGTTGACAGCGGTGGTACTGCTCAGATGATCGTTGCTGCATGGGGTACGCTCTCCAGCCGGCCCGCGGCCGTGAAACTCGGCCAAGAAAACTCCAAGGAGCAGCTCAAGCGCTCTAAGCGGTTCAAGGCAGAAGCAACGCGTGCAATTTTTAGCGGCATCGAACAGCGCAAGCAGCGCGATGCTCTAGTGTCCAGCGATAAAAACGTGCTGGATAGCTTGGTGGATGCCTTGGCCAATATTATGGCCTCCGCAAAAGAAACTGGCCAGCTAGAAAGCTAAAATCCCAGGTTCACACACCGCAGCAAAAGCCCTAGGCCTCCAGTCTTCTGTGGAGGCCTGGGGCGCTGGTGCGTTGGAGCCTTAAATAGCCTTCTCGCCTCGCTCGCCGGTGCGAACGCGGATGACGTCTTCGACGGGTGCGATCCAAATCTTGCCGTCGCCGATTTCGCCGGTGCAGGCGGCGTCGACGATGGCATCGACAATCGCTTCGGCGTCATCGTCTGCCACGATGAGCTCGATTTTGGCCTTGGGCACAAAGGAGGTGGCGAATTGGGCACCGCGGTAGATTTCCTTGTTACCGCGTTGCTGGCCAAAGCCTTCGATTTCGGTGACCGTCATGCCCGGTGAGCCGAGTTTTTGTAGTGCTTGCTGGATATCATCAAGCGTAAAGGGCTTGACCACGGCTGTTACGAGTTTCATTGTTGCTCCTAGGTATCGCTGGGCGTTTTAGTTGCGGCTGGTGGTACCGCGCATAGCGCGGCCGCCAATGTCATAGCCGGTCTCACGGTGACCACCAAAGTCAATGCCGTCGGTTTCAATCTGGTCGGTCACGCGCCAGCCGATGGTCGCCTTCAAAATCACCGCAATGATGGCGGTAATGACTGCGGCGAAAGCCACGGCGATTGCGGCGATGAGGATCTGTACGATGAGCAGCTTCCAGCCCTCGGCGCCGCCACCGGTGAAGATGCCGCGGTCATTGGCAAAGAAAGCAACCGCCACGGTGCCCCACAGGCCGGCGACCAGGTGGACGCCCACGACGTCGAGAGAGTCATCGAAGCCGAAGCGGAACTTCAGGCCCACGCCCAGGCAGCCCAGCATGCCGCCGAGGGCACCCATGATGAGCGAGGTCACTGGGTTCAGGTCGCCCGCAGCTGGGGTAATGGTGACAAGTCCTGCGACCACACCGGAGGCTGCACCCAGGGAGGTGCAGTAGTTATCGCGCAGCTTTTCCACGAGCAACCAGCCCAGGATTGCCGCAGCCGTTGCGGCGGTGGTGTTGACCCAGGCCAGGCCGGCGAGGCCATCGGCTGCGAAGGCGGAACCACCGTTGAAGCCGAACCAACCAAACCACAGCAGGCCGGCACCGAGCATGACCATGGGCAGGTTGTGGGGGCGCTGCACGCTCTTCGGGAAGCCTTGGCGCTTGCCCACGACAATCGCGAGGACCAGTGCGGCCGTACCGGCGGAAATGTGGACGACGGTACCACCGGCAAAGTCAATGGGGGCCACAAGCGCTTCCCCGCCTTCGCTGCCAAAGATCCAGCTGGTGACGCTGCTTTCGCCCTCACCCAGGATGCCGCCGCCCCAGACCATGTGAGCCAGCGGGAAGTAGACAAAGGTTGCCCACAGGCCGCTGAATACCATCCAGGTACCGAACTTCACACGGCCGGCGAGTGCACCGGAGATAATCGCGGTGGAAATAACGGCGAAGGTGAGCTGGAAGCCGATATCAATGATATTGGCGTAGCCTTCCGCGCCTTCGAGGTATTCACCATTGGCATCAAAGATGGAATCCTTCAGCCCGAAGAACTCGAAGGGGTTGGCAACGATGCCGCCCCAGGACTCCGTGCCGTAGCTCATCGACCAGCCCCAGAGGACATAAATGATGCTGACTACCGCTAGTGAGCCGAAGGACATCAACATCATATTGAGCACGCCGCGGCGCTCTGTCATGCCTCCGTAAAAAAGTGCCAGGGCTGGGGTCATGAGAAGCACGAGAGCCGCGCTCATGAGCATCCAGCTCGCATTGCCTGCGATCACCGAATCCATTGTTTCTCCTTGTAGGGTTCCTTCATTGCTTTTCATAACGGTAGTACTACAGGTATACAAATATCTATTGAGCTATAGGTTAACCCCCAATGTGGGGCTACTTCGAGCTTGTCACCTCGTGGTTTCCCGCTTTTTAGCGCTAACCGCTGCCCACTCGAGCGAGGCTCCTTGGCCACACCTCCACGACATCCGCCCAGGAGCTCAAAGAATTTACTGTGCGTTCACACCTATCCCAAGTTGCCTTAACTTCGGCGCAGTTAGATAGACGTTCCTGTTAACTACTCTCTCTGGAGGACCTTCCCCAATGAAGCCGAAGCACTCTTCTCTCGCTGCCCTAGCCCTTGCTTCAACCGTTCTTCTTAGTTCGTGCGGTGAGCCTGCGACCGACAATGACGATACGCAGGTCGCAAGCGATTCAACCACTATTACCGTCTATACCTCCGAGCCGGAAGAGAAGGTCGATGAAATCAATGCGGCCTTCAATGAAGAAAACCCCGATATCGAGGTCAAGGTATACCGCGCTGGTACCGGCGATTTGAACGCGCGCATTTCTTCGGAGAAGCAATCTGGCGACATTGAAGCAGATGTTTTCTGGGCGGCCGATGCTCCTACCTTTGAAAATTACGCCGAGGACGGTGACCTCATCGAGCTTGCCGATGTCGATTCCGACGACATCATCGACGAGGCCAAGGACGACGAGAATTTTTATGTCGGCACGCGCATCATCCCTACGGTCATTGCTTATAACACCGATGAAATCGCAGAAGTTGATGCCCCGACCTCGTGGGCAGATCTCACCGATCCGAAGTACAAGGACAAACTCGTCATGCCTAACCCGGCGGTCTCTGGTGCGGCGGCCTTCAATGCCTCAGCATGGAAGAACAATTCAGACCTCGGTGAAGCGTGGATCGAAGACCTAGGCAAGAATTCCCCGATGATCGCAGAGTCCAATGGCCCTACTTCCCAAGAAATCGCCTCCGGTTCTAGGCCCGTCGGCGTGGTCGTCGATTACTTAGTCCGCGACCTCGCGGATAAGGGATCCCCGGTTGCCCTCGCCTACCCCACCGAGGGATCACCGTATATTTCTGAGCCCGCGGGCGTATTCAAAGACTCCAAGGAACAAGAAGCAGCACAAAAATACATCAACTTCTTGCTTTCGAAGAAGGCACAAGAAATTGCCGTCGATCAGTCGTACCTCCCGGTGCGCGAAGACGTGGGAACCCCAGCAGCCACCCCTGAACTCGCAGACATTGAGTTGATGGACCAAGACCTAGAAAAAATCACCAAGGATAAAGACGCCGCCGTCGAGGTTTTCCAGAAGGCAGTTTCTTCCTAGTTCTTGATGGCTCCCTTGTTGAAAAATCCCTCCGTATCCGCGCTGCGCGTTGGCGTGTGGCTCATTGCCATCGGCCTGTTCATCGCGCCTTTAGCCCTTGTTGTCTCCCTTGCACTGGGCGGAAACCAAATTCCCGTCCTGCTAGAGCAAGGTCTCGGCATCGCCACATGGAATTCGCTTTTTACCACGGCGCTTTCGGCGCTCGCCGCCGTCATCATCGGCACCGTTATAGCCATCGCGCTAGACCGCACGGATATCTACGGTTCTTCGGTGCTGCGCCTATTCCTGCTTTCCCCGCTCTTGGTTCCACCATTTATCGGAGCGATCGCCTGGATTCAACTCTTCGGCCCGAATCAGGGATTAAATAAGCTCTTTGGGTTCGAAATATGGAATATCTACGGCGCAGACGGGGTCATAGCGCTGATGACTATCCACTCTTTTCCCACGGCATACGTCATCATTTCTTCAAGCCTGCGCTCCATCTCCCCTGATTTTGAACTGGCCGCCCGGGTATCGGGCGCTTCCGTGGTGACAGTTCTGCGCACGGTCACCCTTCCGCTCCTGCGCCCTGCATTGTTGTCCGCGTTTACCCTCACGGCAATTGCTAATCTGGCTGACTTTGGGATTCCCGCCATTATCGGCTCACCTGCTCGGTTCGAAACCCTTGCGACGATGATTTACCGCTTCATTGATTCCGGCACCGTATCCAATCCTTTGCAGGTGGTCTCTACCATCGGCGTTGTCCTCTTATTCTTGGGAATCGGCGCCGTCATTTTGGACTATCTCACCTCCCTGAAAAACTCGTCTTCTACCCATAACTCCGGAAGCCCGGCGCGCTTTGCGCTGCATTCAGCGCGTTGGCCGGTCACGATCATCATGTGGGTGTGCGGACTCGCCATTTCCATTGGCCCGATCCTCGGTTTGGCCTACCGCGCGTTGCTGCCAGCCCCTGGGGTTCCATTTACTCTTGAAACCATTTCGCTGGCGAACTTTAGCGCTGCTTTATCCAACCCGCGCGTTATCGACGGCCTAACCAATTCCGCATTTTTGTCGATAACCGCCGCGATAATCTGCGGGATTCTCGGCTGGGTCATCGGAATTCTAGTGACTCGGACCCAGGCGCGGGGAAATACGCTTTTAACACTTTCTGCGCTGCTACCGAGCGCGCTGCCTGGGCTCATCATCGGCGTCGCCTGGCTGATTGCCGGGCGCTATACCGGGCTGTATAACACCATTTGGATAATCCTTATCGCCTATGTCTGCGCTTTTACCGCACTCGTTGTCCAATCCGTGCGTGCACCGCTCATTAGCACCCCGGTCACCGTGGAAGAAGCAGCGCGTATTTCTGGCGCCACACCGCTTAAGGCGCTATTTACTACCACCGGCGCGATGACCATTCCGGCGGCCATCTCCGGCGCGGTACTGGTCGCGGTGACCGCGATTCGAGAACTTACTATTTCCGTACTCCTCGTCGCCCCCGGAACCACAACACTGGGTGTCCAAGTATTCAATCTGCAACAGGCAGGAGATTATAACCAGGCATCAGCACTCGCCCTGCTCTTCGCGCTGCTGGGCATCATTGCCCTCGCACTGACTATCCGCGCTCCTAAGGTAAGGACATAATAATGGCGAAAATTGCAGCTTCCCACCTCACGGTCACTTTTCCAGATGGAACCACCGGCCTGCGCGATATCAGCCTCTCCATCGAACCCGGAGAACTCATCGCGCTCGTTGGCCCGTCAGGCTCCGGTAAAACCACGCTTTTGCGCACCATCGCTGGTTTTATTTCTCCATCGTCAGGTGAGCTTTACATAGATGGCCGGCAGATGACTGATATTCCGCCGGAGAAACGCGGCATCGGCATGGTCTTCCAACAGCACGCGATCTGGCCGCACATGTCTGTGAAGGACAACGTTGGCTACCCGCTGCGCCAGGCAAAAGTAGCTAAGGCAGAGCGCGAAGTGCGCATTTCTGAGACCTTAGCTCTCGTGGGCCTGCCGGGATTCGAGGAGCGTATACCGGACAGCCTTTCTGGCGGGCAGCGCCAGCGCGTTGCTTTGGCCCGGGCGATCGTCGCTAATCCCACAGTTTTATTGCTGGATGAGGCTCTTTCGGCCCTCGATGAACCACTGCGCGATAATTTGCGCCGCGAATTGGTAGCCCTGACACAAAAACAACGCCTAACCACGGTGCACGTCACCCACGATCGCGCCGAGGCGCTGGCAATTGCAGATAGAGTCGTGGTTCTAGACGGCGGCGAAATCCAGCAGATTGCTACCCCGCAACAATTACTGGAAAATCCCGCTAACCCGGTGGTCGCGGGATTTATTTCGGATGCCACGATTGTCCAGGCCTCTATTTCAGGTGACAGCGTCGAGTGCCCTGCTCTTGGCATCTCTTGGCCATTGAGCGAAGTAACCGTGCGAGGCGAAGGCACTAAAGCCGCCATCTTGCCGCGCCACGCCAAAATCGTGGAGGAAGACCAACCAGGTGCCACGGTTCCAGCGGTAGTTGACTCAGCCATTTTCGAAGCCGGGCACTACTCCGTTACCGCCTCCCATGAATCTGGGGTCACGTTCCGGACTACCGCAGCTCATAAACCAGCCCTTGGACAATCGGTGCGTATCCGCTTCTCGCCGCCCTTGATTTATTAATTCACCGCATCGCGCGAGCTTTTGCCTGTTCAGCACTTGTCCAGCACCCCCTTTTACTGCAACGGTTGCACCCGCTTTCCGGCGGGCCTAATGTGCTTCCACGCTGGACTTTAAGTTTTCCACTATCGGACTTTCAGCCCACTCGTTTCAATTAAGCACCACCAACAAGGAACGCGTATATGTCCGACTCCGCATCCCCCTCCCCCACTCCCGTGGAAGAACAGTCGTCTCTTTCTCTAGAGCAGCAGACAGAGCAGTTGCCCGCTGAGGTTTCGAAGAAGCGCCGCTTTAGCGATGGCTGGAAACTCTTTGTGTGCATCGTCATCGTTCTCGTCGGTGGGTTGGGCTCATCCCTGGTACAAACCGATGGCGGCAAAATTCAGGTCACTGACCTCAAAATCGCCGGCAAGCACGGCGCTACGGTCACCGCAGATCTCTTCCGGCCGAAGGACGCGACGCCGGAGAATAAAGCGCCGATGGTCATCGTCTCGCCCGGTTTCCAGCGCACTAAGGAAACCCAGGTCTCCAACTCGTTGGAATTGGCCCGGCGCGGCTTTGTCACCCTGGTGGTTGACCCGTATAACCAGGGCGAGTCCAGCTCGCAACACCCAGACGATAGTGATTCCGCCGTGGTGACCGCCATTGATTACGTCACAGACCACCTGGATACGTTTAATTACGTCGATGAGGATCGCATCGGCATTACCGGCCACTCCGCCGGTGGTACTGCGGTGCGCACCGCAGCCAATAAGTACGGCAAGAAGGTAGACGATGCCCTCGAAGCTGCCAAGGACCCGAATAGCGAAGGCGGCACCACCATCACAGATGGCGAGCGCAAGCGCGCCGAGGACCTAGATAAGATCTCCGCGGTCTTTATCTCTGGCTGGCTCAAGAACTTAAACGATAAGAAGTTTGCCCACGTGCACTCAAATATGGCGCTGGGCTATGCCCGCTTCGATGAAGGCGGCTACCGAAATATCAACGGCGATGGCGATCTGCGCGATGCCCCAGAGGCTCTGTCCATGGTCAACTCTGGGCTCAAGAAACAAGACCAGGTGGACCACATTGAGATCGGCCGGGGCTACGGGGACATCGACAAGGGCACGTACCGCGTTGCCTATAACGATGAAACGCTGCACCCGCTGCAGCCGCTCACACCTAGTGCCATCGGCAGCATTCTCGAGTTCTTCGATGACACCCTGGATGCCCCAGTGAAGATGGATTCCGGCAACCAGACGTGGTGGCTGAAAGAAGTCTTTAACCTCATTTCCCTCATCGGCGGCATCGCCATGCTCTTCCCGCTGACCCGAATGCTCCTGCGCACCCGCTACTTTGCGCCAGTAGCCCAGGCGCTCCCAACCGTACCGAAGCGTCCGCGGGGCAAAGAAGCCGCGAAGTTCTGGGGCTTTTTCGTGTTAACCGCAGCCATCGCCTTTTTCACGTTCATGCCGCTGGCGAACCTTTCGCAGGACGTCTTCTACGATGCCGCGAATAAGGTCAGCACCTGGTTCTTCCCGGCGCGCATGGTCAACTCGGTGGTCTTGTGGGCCATCGTCAACGGCATCGTCGGGCTTATCTTGTTCTATATCACCCGGGATAAGTCCACCTATGCCCGCGGCGAGCGCGCCCGCGCGTGGGGCATCACGATGAGCTGGCGCACCTTTGGGCGCACGCTACTGCTGGCCTTCATCTTGCTCTTTGTGTACTTCTCCGTGCTATCCATTGTGTATCTTGCCTTCCACAATGATTACCGTTTCTTGGTCGTGGCCTCGCGCCCGCTGACGCTGCGCTGGTTCCTGGTGGCGCTGATGTACGTACCTGCGATGTTCATCTTCTATCTGGCCAACTCCATTCGCGCCGGCGTGGGCACGCGTTATAGCGATACGCCCAAGTGGCAGACCTACCTCATCGCGGCGCTGGCGAACTCTGTCGGCTTGGCGATGATCTTCGTTATCCAATATTCCGTCTTCGCCGCCACCGGCACGGTGCACTGGACCGATGACTGGCTGTATGTGAACATGCTGCAGTCCATCTTGCCCATGATGATCCTGCTGCCCATCTTGAACAAGATGTTTTATGCCAATACCGGCCGCGTATGGCTCGGCCCCCTGGTTATCGCGCCCATCTTTATCACCATGTCCTTGGGCGGCAGCGTGGCCTATATCCCGAGCCTGGCTTAAGCTCTAAGCCATGAGTGAAATCATCAAGCAGTATTCCGTTGACCTTAACCGCGTAGAAAATTCGGTGTACCGGGCCACCAATGCGGATGGGGCCAGCATCGAATTTGGCCGCGGGGAGGGCCTGTTGTCGCCGGTAGAGCTCCTGCTGGCCGCCGTCGCTGGGTGCACCGCGGTGGATGTGGATGTCGTAACCTCCCGGCGCACCGAGCCGGAGTCTTTCCAGGTGCGCGCAGAGGGCGACCGCGTGGATGAGGATGGCGCTTCGCGGCTTTCCGATGTCCGCGTTTCCTTCGACCTCGCCTTCCCCTCCACCCCAGATGGCGATAAGGCCCGCGCGCTCGTGGATAACCTGATCCGCATCTCCCACGAGAAGGATTGCACGGTATCGCGCACCGTAGAACACGCCACGAACGTGGAATTTAGCAACGAGTCAAAATAAACACGATTCCCCCACCGTCTCCTGCTATGGTGCATTTGTTAACTATTGTGACTAATGCAATCACCGCAGGAGTTATTCATGTCGCCGTCTCTATCTCGTCGCGGCCTCTTGAAGGCAAGCGCCCTTGCCCTTACCGCCGGCGCCATTGGTGCGGCCGCACCCTCTGCCGCCGCCCTCGGCCCGGTGCGCGGCACCATTATCGATTTTTCCTCCGGCATCCCCTCCCCCGCCGCCATCAAGCGTGCGGGCCATATCGGTGCCATTCGCTACGTTTCCAATAAGCGCCCCGGCGCGGCCTGGATGACCGGCAAGCCGGTCACACTCCAAGAGACTGCCGCCAATGCCGCCGCCGGCCTACCCACGGCTTCGGTCTATCAATTCGGCCGCGCCGAAACCGCCGATTGGAAGCAGGGCGCGGCGGGCGCCGCCATCCACGCCCCGCAGGCCATTTCGCTGCACAAGGCCGCCGGTGGACCCACGCACCGCCCCATTTATATCGCCATCGACGATAACCCCACCCGCGAGCACTACACCCAGTTCATCCGGCCATACCTGCAAGCGTTTTCCAAGGCCCTGTCCGTGGCCGGCTACCAGACCGGCGTCTACGGCAACTACAACACCATCGAGTGGGCCAGCCGCGATGGGATTGGCACGTTCTACTGGATGCACGACTGGGGCTCCAACGGGAAAATCCATCCCAAGACCACCATTCACCAGCTTCCGCAGTCGCGCCAGCAGACCATCGAGAACGTCATCGTCGATGTCAACGAGGTCTACGCCAGCGACTGGGGTCAATGGACGCCCGGGTCCAAGCAGCCAGGCATCCAGGATCTCAGCTCCACCCTGGACAAGGCCATCCCGAATATGCCGGAGCTGCCGCAGGTCACCGCGGATGGGGTGAGCTTTAAGGGGTCATCGCTAAGCAACGAGCAAATCCGCGGGCTTGCCGATGCCGCCCAGGACATCGCCAAGGCCATTAAGTAGGCCTATTTCCCCTTGGGCTCGGAGGACTTCTTTTCGTCCTTTTTGTCCTTGTCCTTCTTCTCGCTCGAGGTCGGCTTCTTTGAGGTTGTCTCGATGGGCGGGACGTCCTCGCCGTCCTTGTACTTCAGAAACCGCTCGGTGGCCTTGCCCAGGTTCTCACCATTGATCTCACTCTTGACGTAGTCCGTGAGGTCATCGGCAGAGCCATTAATGGAGGCCGCGGCGACGAAGTTTTTACCAAAGGACACCGAGGAATTGATGGACTTATCGTTGGACCAGCCCCACTTGCTGCCCACGACATTAGAAAGCTTCGCGGTGCCATAATCCTGGTCATAACCATCTTCTGAGACTGGATCCGCGTGCGACATCGCCACCAGCACGGGATGGGTTTCATCGCGCTTGATGAGCTGCGAGATAAAGCTGGCCACGTCATAGGTGGAGGTTTCCGAATAGCCCCAGGTCTCGCCCGCCTTGGTGGATTCCAGATCGTATTCCTTGGCAATCTTATCGATGGAATCCGGGTACTTCTTAAACAGCTCCTCGGCGCTCTTATCAGAAGAGCTGGCGATCATGCCGAGCGCCTCGTACTTGTCTTCGTACTCACCCTGTTCAATGACGTAGGTGGCGATGTAGAGCTTGATGAGGCTAAGCGCCGGGCGGGGATCGTGTTCTGCCGCAGAGCCCATATACATGCCATCGTGCAGGCGAATATAGCTAATGGAATGGTCCTCATCCCCCTTGAGGAACTCATTGATGCGCGGGGGCACCTTTGCCGCCCTATGCGCGGTAATCGTGGTGTCTTCGGCTTTGGCGGTGCTATCTCGCTCGCTATTGCTGCACCCAGCAACCGTAGAGCAGGCAAGCATGCACACGGCAAGGGCGGCACCAGCCTTTACTGATGCCGCCGCGTTGAGAGAGGACGGATTAAACACGTCGAACCATATTACCGGTAATTGCTACCTTTCGGGCAATTAGTGCTGGACTGGGGCCTCGACGCCCACACCGGTCAAGGAACGAACCTCCATCTCTGCCGCCAACTCGTCCAAGTTGTCCGGCTTGGTCACGATGGATACGAACCAACCGACGAAGAAGGACAGCGGGATACTGACCAGACCCGGCGAGGTCAGCGGGAAGATCGCCCAGTCCGCGTTCGGGAACATGGCGCTTTCGGTGCCGGATACCGCTGGAGAGAAGAAGATGAGGACCAAGCAGGAGACAACACCGGTATACATGGAGGCCACGGCACCCGCGGTGTTGAAGCGGCGCCAGTACAGCGAGTACAGGATGGTCGGCAGGTTAGCCGATGCCGCCACTGCGAAGGCCAGGGAGACCAGGAAGGCCACGTTCTGGGTCATCGCCAAGATGCCCAAGATAATGGAGACGATACCCAGCACCACCACGGTAGCCTGCGAGACGCGCACCTGCTCTGCCTCGGTGGACTCACCGTTGCGAATAACCGCGTGGTAGATATCGTGCGCAATGGAGGCGGAGGCGGTAATCGCCAGGCCCGCCACCACGGCGAGCACGGTAGCAAAGGCCACGGCGGAAATAATGGCCATGAAGATGGAGCCACCGATTTCCAGTGCCAGCAGCGGTGCCGCGGCGTTCGCGCCACCCGGTGCGTTCAGGATGCGGTCCGGGCCAACCAGTGCGGCTGCACCGTAGCCCAGAATCAGGGTCATCAGGTAGAAGGCACCGATGATAACGATGGCCCAGGTCACGGAGCGACGAGCCTCAACGGCGGTGGGCACGGTGTAGAAGCGCATCAGAACGTGTGGCAAGCCGCCCACACCCAGCACGAGGGACATACCCAAGGAGATGAAGTCCAGCTTAGCGGCGGTAGAGCCACCGTACTTCAGGCCCGGCTCCATGATTTCCTTAGCCTCATAGCCCTTTTCATGGAGGTAATCAGACGACGCGTGCATATCAATAGCGGTGCTGAACATGTTGCTGAAGCCACCGCGCAGTGAGACAAACACCATGATGCACATGATGACCACACCGGTCACCAGCAAGACGGCCTTAATCATCTGCACGTAGGTCGTGCCCTTCATGCCGCCGACCAAGACATAGAGGATCATCAGCACGCCGACGATGCCAACGACGACTGCCTGCCACTTAAAGTCATGGATGTTCAGCAGCACGGCCACCAGCGAACCGGCGCCGGCCATCTGGGCAATGAGGTAGAATAGCGTCACGAAGAGCGTGGCAATGGACGCGGCCACGCGCACCGGCTTTTGCTTCAGGCGGAAGGACAAAACGTCCGCCATGGTAAAGCGGCCCACGTTACGCATCGGCTCGGCCACGAGCATCAGGGCCACGAGCCAGGCGACGAAGAAGCCGACGGAGTACAAAAATCCGTCGTAGCCGTTAAGCGCCACCGCACCGACGATGCCGAGGAAGGATGCCGCAGAAAGGTAGTCACCGGAGATAGCCAAGCCATTCTGGCGGCCGGAGAACGAGCCACCACCGGTATAGAAGTCAGACGCCTTCTTCGTGGACTTGCCGGCGCGCAACACGACGGCCATGGTAACCACGAGGAAGATGCCGAAGATGGAGATATTCAGAATCGGGTTACCGGCAGAAGTTTCTTGTGCAAGGTAAGTGGTAGTCATTTACTTGGCCTCCAACTTCTCGCGAATAGCAACCGATTTAGGCTGAATATTCTTATTGGCGTATTTCACGTAAATCCAGGTAATGATGAACGTGGTCAGGAACTGGGCCAGGCCGAAGACGAGGCCGACGTTCCAGCCGCCATCGCCAAGCTCAATGGCCATAAAATCAGGCGCAAACACGGCGGTGAGCACGTAGACGATGTACCACACGAAAAACGCGACGGTCATGGGAAAAGTGAAACTACGATAAGCGCTGCGCAACTCGCCAAACTCTTCGCTATCGCGCATTTCTATGTAGTCGGCTGCCGTAAGCTCACGACGCTCGACTGGAGCAGTTGTATCACTCATAGAAGGGTTGTCTCCTTGGGTGAGAGAGGTTCTGTACAAACGAGGCGCAATGTGTTGTTCATCACTACCCGCGTTGATATGTAAGATACAGAACAATCTTTGCAAAGCAGTAAATATTGCCAATACATCCCACAAAAACTCCCCCCTTTTAGCCCGATAGGTTCCGGTGAACTGGGCTAATATTCTATGCAAATCACCCCCTCCATCCCAGGTTTAACGCGTTCGCAAATTTTGTTAACCAGACGTTAACTAATCAGTGAAGGCGGCGCGAAAGGAACCACCTATCAGCGAGGTGAGTGCCTTAACCAGCACGTACTCGCCCACTCAGCCATCCTGCACAGCAAAAGCCACCGACGACGCCGTCGCCGGTGGCTCCTTCGCCCGAGAGTGCTTTCTTAGCCCTCCGCGCCCGGGAATTCACGGGGATCATTAAACATGCGGCCAAAACCTTCTTGACCTTCCAAGGAGTCAATCGCCGTGATTTCATCCTTGCCCAGCTCCAGCTCCGCGGCGGCCAGGTTCTCCTTGAGCCGCTCACTGCGGGCAGACTTCGGAATAACGGAAATGCCCTTGGCCATCAGGTACGCCAGTACTACCTGCCCCTCGGTAGCCTCATGCGCGGCGGCAATCTTTTCAATCTCCGGGTTATTAAGCACCACACCGCGCGCCAGCGGAGACCACGCCTCGGTCACGATGCCGTGCTTGTGGTGGAACTCGCGCAGCTCCGGCTGGGTGAACCCAGGGTGCAGCTCCACTTGGTTGAGCACCGGGGTAATGCCGGTCTTGTCAATAAGGTCCTCGAGGACCTCTTCGTAGAAATTAGCGACACCGATGGAAGCGATTTGCCCCATCCCCTGCAGGCGGGCAATGGATTCGAAAGTCTCCACATACAGCCCACCCTGTCGCCACGGCCAGTGGATGAGGTACAGGTCCAAGTAATCCAGCTTCAGCTTCTCCATGGATTCCTGGAAGGCCTGTTCCGCCTTCTGCGCGCCGTGGTGAGAGTGCCAGACCTTGGAGGTAATAAACAGGTCCTCGCGGGTGACGTCGCCCGCGTCAATGGCTTGTTTGAGCGCAGTACCCAATGCCTCTTCGTTCTTGTACAGCGTCGCCGTATCAAAGTGGCGGTAGCCCAAGTCAATGGCTTCGCGGACTACGCGAATGCACTCATCGTCATTGAGTTTGTAGGTGCCCAGTCCAAGCTGGGGCATCTCGCGGTCATCATTGAATGAAATAGTTGGCACAGTCATAATTCCCATTGTGCCCCAGTTTCTCGTCTTATGCGGCCCCTTGCGGGAACTGACTGCCACTACACAACGAAAAACCGGCTCCCTTTAAGGAGAGCCGGTTCAACGATTTTTAGCGCAGCTTAGTCGGCGCGGATGAGGTCAATGATAAAGACCAAGGTGCGGCCGGACAGCGGGTGCGCACCGCCGGCGGGGCCGTAGGCCTTTTCCGGCGGGATGATGAGTTGACGGCGACCGCCTACCTTCATTCCCGGGATGCCCTCTTGCCAGCCGGCAATGAGACCGGTCAGTGGGAACTCGATGGACTGGCCACGGTCCCACGAGGAATCGAATTCTTGGTTGGTCTCATATTCGGCGCCAACGTAGTGGACCTCCACTACGCCACCAGGCTTGGCTTCAGCGCCATCGCCTACGACGATGTCCTCGATGACGAGGTCGGTCGGCGCTGGGCCAGACTGGGCTTCAATAACAGGTTTATCCATGGGGATTAGTCTCCTTGGGAAATCTAGTTTGTTCGTGCGGTCGCAATGAAACCGAACCGAGCTGCACCAATTATAGTGCTCAAGCCCGATTCGGTTGAATTGGGGCGACCAAAAGCGCTATTTAGCGCTCGCTGCGAGGGGTAACCTTGCGCAGGGTTTCACCGGTGTAAATCTGGCGAGGACGGTTGATCTTGGTGTTCATCTCCAGCTGCTCGCGGTACTGAGCGATCCAGCCCGGCAGGCGGCCGATGGCGAAGAGGACGGTGAAGAAGTCCGTCGGGAAGCCCATGGCGCGGTAGATGAGGCCGGTGTAGAAGTCCACGTTCGGGTAGAGCTTGCGGGAGACGAAGTAGTCATCGTTCAACGCAATCTCTTCCAGCTTCATGGCCAGGTCCAGCATCGGGTCGCCGCCCAGGTGATCGATGATCTCGTGTGCGGTTTCCTTGACGATGGCCGCGCGTGGGTCGTAGTTCTTGTACACGCGGTGGCCGAAGCCCATCAGGCGAACACCCTTTTCCTTGTTCTTCACGCGGTTCATGAAGTCGGTAGCGTCGCCGCCGTTGTTCTTCTCGATGTCCTCGAGCATCTCCAGCACGGCCTGGTTAGCGCCGCCGTGCAGCGGACCGGACAGGGCGTTGATGCCGCCAGCGATGGAGACGAACATGTTGGCCTGTGCGGAACCAATCATGCGGACGGTGGAGGTGGAGCAGTTCTGCTCGTGGTCAGCGTGCAAAATGAGCAGCTTGTCCAGCGCCTTGGAGACAACCGGGTCAACCTCGTACTCCTCGGTGGGGTAACCGAACATCATGCGCAGGAAGTTCTCGCGCGCGTTCAGGTTGTTATCCGGGTACATATAAGGCTTGCCCTGGGATGCGCGGTAAGCGTAAGCGGCCAGCATCGGCACCTTAGCCAGCAGGCGAACGGTGGCCTTGTCCAGCTGCTCCTCATCCAGCGGGTCCAGCTGGTCCTGGTAGTAGCTGGAGAGAATGTTCACGGAGGACGCAAGCACGGCCATCGGGTGTGCATCGCGCGGGAAGATGTTGAACTGCGCCTTAAAGTCCTCATCCAAGAGGGTGTGGTGGCGGATGGCGTTATTGAACTCCGACAGTTCCTGCTCGTCCGGCAGGTGGCCCTTAATCAGCAGGTAGGAAACCTCATTGAAGGTGGCGTTATTTGCCAATTCCGCAATATCGTAGCCGCGGTAGCGAAGGATGCCCTCCTCACCGTTAATAAAGGTAATCTTGGACTCGGTGGAGCCGGTGGAGGTGTAGCCGGGGTCGAAGGTAACAAGCCCGGTTTCCTTGCGGAGCTTGGAGATATCGAAGCCGGAATCGCCCTCAGTGGACTGCTTGATGTCCATCTCGTACTCGTTGCCGGCGTGCTTGAGTACTACCTTGTTTTCTTCAGTAGACACGGAATTTCCTTTCCCTGTTAAAGAGTTCTTTAAGGCACTAACTTATTCAAGTCAGCCTTATACCTATTCACACTCTAGCAAACTTTGTGATACTGCCAACAAGTTTACGGGCATCAAAATACCTGCCATCCAACCGGAACTGTTCTACACTAGCGGCATGAGTACTCCAGAAATCACACTGCCAACAGATCTCTTGCCTTCCGATGGCCGCTTTGGCTGCGGACCCTCCAAGGTGCGCCCCGCCCAGATCGAGGCTATTGACCCCGCTATCGTGGGCACCTCGCACCGCCAGCCGGCGGTGAAAAACCTCGTCGGTTCCGTACGCGAGGGCTTAAGCGATCTCTTCTCGCTCCCTGAGGGATACGAAATTGTCCTGTCCCTGGGCGGCGCCACCGCCTTTTGGGATTCAGCTACCTTCGGCCTCATCGAGCGTCAGTCGGCCCACCTTACCTTCGGCGAGTTCTCCACCAAGTTTGCCAAGGCCTCTTCCAAGGCCCCGTGGCTCGATGCCCCAGCGCTCACCGAATCCCCCGTCGGCACCGCCCCGGATCCGCGCGAGCTTGCCGCCGATGCCGATGTCGCCGCCTGGGCCCACAATGAGACCTCGACCGGTGCGATGACGGAGGTTGTCCGCCCCCACCCCCACAACGACCAGCAGCTCGTGCTTGTCGATGCCACCTCTGGCGCCGGCGGCCTCCCCGTCAATATCGCAGAGACCGACGTGTACTACTTCTCGCCGCAGAAGTGCTTTGCTTCCGACGGCGGACTCTGGCTCGCCGCCATGTCCCCAGCCGCGCTGGAGCGCATCGAAAAGATCAATAACTCCGACCGTTTCATTCCGGAGTTTTTGAACCTGCAGACCGCGGTGAATAACTCCCGCAAGAACCAGACCTATAACACCCCGGCGATCGCCACCCTGCTCATGCTGGATAACCAGATTCAGTGGATGAATGACAATGGCGGCCTCGACGGCATGGTCAAGCGCACCACCGAATCCTCCTCCACGCTGTACAACTGGGCCGAATCCTGCCCAGAGGCCACTCCGTTTGTTAGCGAACCGGCAGCGCGCTCGCTAGTCGTGGGTACCATCGACTTCGACGACTCCGTCGATGCCGCCCACCTTGCCGCCACCCTGCGCGCCAACGGCATCCTCGATGTCGAGCCGTACCGCAAGCTGGGCCGCAACCAGCTGCGCGTGGGCATGTTCCCGGCGATTGAGCCTGGGGACATCGCCAAGCTCACGCAGTGCATCGACTACGTGCTGGATGCCAACTAAGTGATCAACATGCCCCGCCGCCTCGCATGGCGCGGGGCCTTTTCGCGTTATAGTTGACTGCATCACAGATCCGTCCTTCCGTCGATAGGCAAAGGAGCGCCACACTATGCGCGAGCTGTTTCTCGTTGACAGCGAATCGAGCGAAGACTCATTGGTGCTACGCACCGAAGAAGGCGAAGAGTTTTCCCTTCCCATCACCGATGAGCTGCGTTCCGCCCTCACGCCCACCGCTAGCAAGCCGGAGCCGCCAAAGCTAGCGCCGATGCCCAAGCCCTCCCACGAAGAGGAAGAAAAGCAGATCCGGCCGGCAGAGATCCAAAACCGCATTCGTGCCGGTGCCTCCACCGCGGAGCTCGCGGAAGAGATGCACGTCGATGAATCGCGCATCGAGCCCTTTGCCTACCCAGTCATGCTGGAGCGCAACCGCATTTCTGAGGTGTCCAAGCAGGCCCACCCGGTGCGCGAAGACGGCCCGGCCAAGCTCACCCTGTGGGAGGTACTGGCAAGCTCCTTTGCCGCCCGTGGCCACTCCCTCTCGGAGTCCACGTGGGATGCCTACCGCCACCAAGGCGAGCCGTGGGTTGTGCGCGTGACCTGGAAGGCGGGCCTTTCTGAAAACGAGGCGGAGTGGACCTTCAAGCAGTCCATGTCCTCGCCCGCTACGGTTGAGGCCCGCAACTCGGTCGCGGCAGACCTTACGGACCCGGACTTCGTACAGCCGGTGCGCTCGCTAACCTCATTGGGCAGCGGCCGCTATGACGAAGCCATTGACGGCGATCAGCCCGCCAATGTCACCGATATTTCCGGTTCCAGCGAGGAGACGGAAGAAGAGGAATTCCTGCAGAATCCGTCCTCCGAATCCAAGCCCTCGAAGCGCCGCCGCAAGGCCGTGACCCCGCACTGGGAGGACGTGCTTTTGGGCGTTCGCTCCAATACCAAGCGCCCGAGGGACTAAACAGTGGACATCTCTCATGCCGTTCTCACGCTGTGGTACATCTCCAAGCCCGGCGCCGAAGAGGTTCTCAAAACCGAGCCCAAGGCGGACCGCGGGTTCGGCCGCAAGTTCCTAGCCCAGCTCAACCCCAAGTTCCCGGTCACCCCGATTGGGCAATTCCCCCTCAACCGCTCCGCGCAGACGGATCCGAATGAATACTACATCGGCGGCTACCCGGGCATTACTGTGGTGCAAACGGTCTGCGAGGGCGAGTCCGTCCTGCTCTCCCAACTGCCGAACGACCTCTTAAACGCAGTCCCCGCCCAGCGGGTTATCGCGCTTGTTAGCAACGCGGACGAGGACTATGCGGGCTTCGCGCTGTGGGAAGGCGGCGAGCTCAAGCGCAGCCTGTGCGCCACCCGTGACCGCCTGTACGAGGACACCGGCCTGCCCGAGCCCTTCGAGGCGCCGTTTTGGGCCGGCGAAAAGGACGAATCCCTCGGCGGCATTTCCCTGCCATTTCGGCCCCACAGCATCATGGAGGCCGGCCAGGAACACTGGTTGGGCATCACCGTGGGGCGGGAAGGCCCAGACCTGGACGTCGTGGGTTATGCCGTGGACGGGCGCCCAGAACCCAAGATCGATCCGCCCAAGCCAAAGCAGCCGGTCAGCGAGTTCGCCGCGCAATCCGCGAATAGGCTGGGCCTAAACGACTATGACGACTACGAGGATCACGATGCCGAGCCGGATTCCACCGGCGATGAGATCCTTTCCACCGCCAAACACCTCGGCTCGTTGATTGGCAACTGGCTGCGTCAGACGTTCAAGTCGTTTAAGGAGCGCTGGCGCTCATAAAAGGAAATGGCGGCCGCGGTCGCAACATTTAGAGAATCGGTACCAGGGGCCATCGGTATCCGCGCGCGGATATCTGTGGCCTTCATTGCGTGCTCGGTAAGCCCGGGGCCCTCCGCGCCAACGAGCATGGCCACCTTGTCTTGCCCGTGCATGGCCTCTGCCAGGTGCACCGCCTGGGGGTTGGGGGTTAAGGAAATGAGGGTAAAGGAGGCATCGGCAAGCGCCTGCAGCGAGCGCTGCCACGTGGTGAAACCGCCCTCTAAATGTGCGAAGGGCACGCGCAGCACATGGCCCATGGATACGCGCACCGAGCGGCGATAGAGCGGATCCGCAGCGCCGGAGCCGAGCAATACCGCATCCACGTTCATGCCCGCCGCGTGGCGGAAAATGGCGCCGATATTTTCATGATCCCCCACGCCCTCCAGCACGGCGATGGTGCGGGCCTGCTCCAGGATCTCACCCACCTCCGACTCTGGGGCGCGGTCCGCTGCGGCAACCAGCCCGCGGTGCATATCGAAGCCCGCGACCTCCGCCAGGGTCTCGCGAGAGACCTCGTAGACGGGGCACTCGGGCTCGCCGTACTCGGCAAAGAAGGCCTCCAGCTTCTGGGGAAAGCCCACAAGGCAGCGCATGGGGAACCGCGATTCCATGAGGCGGGCTGCCACCAAGGGGCCTTCTGCAATGACCAAACCCTCGCCGGATTTATCGGATTTGTTGAGGTTCCGAATATCGTCCAGGCGAGGGTCACGGGGATCAGAGATATGCATGCCTTCCAGGCTAGCCGATGGCCTCCGAAATCGGATCGATGCCAAAGTAAATGACGAACAAGCCAGCAAGCAGCCACATGATCCAGTGCACCTGCTTGGCCTTACCAGCAAAGGTGGACATGAGCGCGAAGGTAATAAAGCCCACGCCGATGCCATTGGCGATCGAATAAGTAAACGGCATGACCACGATGGTTAAAAAGGCCGGGATGGCCACCTCCATGCGCGTCCACGGGATATCCGTGAGCTGCGCGGCCATCATCACGCCCACGATGACCAGGACGGGTGCGGCGGCCTCGATGGGCACGATCTCATAGAGCGGGGTGAAAAACATGGCGGCGATAAATAGCAGGCCGGTCATGATATTGGCCAGGCCGGTGCGCGCGCCATCGGCAATGCCGGCAGAGGAATCCGCAAAGACGGTATTCGAGGACGCCGAGCCCAAGCCACCGGCCACCGCGCCGGCGCCTTCCACGACCAGCGCCTTCTTCATGCCCGGCAGGTTGCCGTTGTCATCCACGAGCTTGGCCTGCTTGCCCAGCCCGGTCATGGTGCCCATGGCATCAAAGAAGTTGGTCAGCAGCAGGGTGAAGATGAGCAGGACCGTGGAGATCACGCCGATATTGGCAAAGGCGCCGACCAGGTTCACATCGCCCACGATGGACAGATCCGGCAGCCCACCCAGCGCATCTGGGGCCTCTGGGGCGGCCATGCCCCAGTCCTCGGAGTCCGTGAGCGCCTGGACAATGAAGGCAATCACCGTGTTGAGGATGATGGCGATAAATAGCCCGCCCGGCACATTGCGGATGACCATGAAAGCACAAATAATAAGGCCGATGACGAAGACCACCGCCGGCCAGGTGGCAATCGAGCCATTAATGCCCAGCCCCACCGGCACGGTGGTCTGTGCGGCATCGGGCACGCGGGTAACGAACCCGCCATCCACGAAACCGATCATGGCGATGAACATGCCAATGCCCACGCCCATCGCGGCCTTCATGGGCTGCGGGATGGCGTCAAATACCGCGGTACGGAATCCGGACACGGCGAGCAGGACAATGATAAGGCCCTCGATTACCACGAGACCCATGGCTTCTTGCCAGGTCAGCCCGCTGGTAGCGACCATGCTGACGGCGACGAAGGTATTCATGCCCAGGCCCGCGGCCATGGCGAAGGGGTACTTCGCAATCGCACCGAAGGCAATGGACATCACGCCGGCGACCAGCGCAGTGGCGGCCGCAACCTGCGGCACGCCTAAGGTATAGCCCTCCGCGTCCGGGCTCGTGCCCAGGATCAGCGGGTTGAGCAAAATGATATATGCCATGGCGAAGAACGAGACCGTTCCCGCGCGTAGCTCGGTTCCGATGGTGGAACCGCGTTCAGAAATGTGGAAATAGCGATCGAGAGTGGCTTTCACGCCGTGCCCTTTCACGTAGAGCGGTATTTTTACGCCCTAAGTGTGCTGCTTTAATCCTCAAAATCAAAATCTTGGTAAATGGGCTTTTCATCATCGAAGGCCGCGGCCGGCGCCTTCTCCTCGCTCACCCGCGTCTGCGAATGCGCACCGCAACCGTAGCGCGCGTGCACCACGCGGCCATCAGCGGAATACTCGTTGGCGCATACCCCAAAGTTATCCATGAGCTGCATATAAAAAGCGCACGTGCGGCACTGCAGGTGCGCCTTGGCCGCCATCTCCGAGTTTGGACCATATTCCTCTTGCCAGCGATGCTTGGCATCCGCCAGGCCCTTGGCGGAAAGCTCATTTCCGTTCAGGCGCTCATCATCGATGGCCAGCGGCATGAGGTCTCCCGGGCCCAAATCCCCCGGCAGCACGCGGTCCTCATACGGCACCCATTCCGGGGCCTGCAGCGCCTCCCCGCCAGGCACCAGCGCCACCTCGTTGACGGTGACGTAGCGCGAACCTTCCGCGCACGCGAGCACGGCCTGCCATTCCCATCCTGGGTAGCCCGGCATATCCGCCGCAAAGCGATGGGTGACAACATTGCGGCCCATTCCAGCGACGCCCCTATGCTTGCCGATGCCCCCTTCCCCCACCTCTTCCAATGCCTCACGCGCAATGCGTACGGCGCGGGAATCGATCAACGGATTTGCTTTTCGCTTACTCACGCCCCTCATTATTCATGATGGCCCGCCAACAGTGGTACATATGGTGCATGTCGTTTCTCCGCCGCGCCGCGCTCATTGCCGTGCCCTGCTGCGCCTTAACCGCCTGCTCTTCTGATAATTCTGAATCTTCCTCCCCCGAGCACCTATCAGTGGAAGTCCTCGATACCGCGCCGCTGCCAGAGAACTCCTTTACGCAAGGCCTCGAAGAAGACGGCGAGGGCAACCTCCTGCTCGGCACCGGGCAATGGGGCGAATCCAAACTCATCCGCTTCTCCCCTGAAACCGGCGAGGTCCTCCAAAACCACGCCCTGGATGACTCGCTTTTTGGGGAGGGCATTACCCAATACGGCGATTCCATCTGGCAGTTGACTTGGAAGCGCGGGCAGGCCCTGCGCTATGACGGCGACTTCCAGCGTACGGACACCGCCACCTATGCCGGCGAAGGCTGGGGGCTCTGCGCCAACCAGGACGAGCTCATCATGTCCGATGGCACCTCTACCCTGCGCCACATGGATCCAGAAACCTTTGCGGAGCACTCCACCACCGAGGTCACCCTCGAGGGCTCGCCCGTGGAAGATCTCAATGAGCTGGAATGCGTGGACGGTGATGTCTACGCCAATGTGTGGGGAAGTGAAGATATCTACCGCATAGATCCCTCCTCCGGCGAGGTCACCGCGGTGATTTCTACCGATGCCATCGATAAATCGAAATACACCGATCCCGATGATGTCTTAAACGGCATCGCGCATATCAAGGGCACCGATGAATTCTGGCTTACCGGCAAGCGGTGGGATGAGCTCTACCGCGTTCGAGTAAAGTAATGGGCCATGGCAACCCGTAAGGAAGCAAGGAAAAAGTCGCTGCTGCAGATCCTCGCGCTCATCGTGGTCGTGGCGGTCATCGTCGCCTCCGTGGTGATCTTTCAAAGCTGGCGCAATTCGCGCCCAGGCCCAGAGCCGAGCGAGATTGCTATTACCGCCTCCGTGGGGGATAACACCAAGGAGGTCACACCCTACCTCGTGTGCGAGCCGGGAACCGATTGCCCCGAAGGCGATGTTCCCCAGCTAACCGTGGGCGAAGATGACACCTTGCATCTGGACATCCCCGAAGAGATTTCTAATCACGAATGGAAGGTACTGTCCATTTATGATGATCCCGCCGCCAATGACGAAACCTCTCACGGTGCGAATGAAACGACCGAGGTGGATATCCCCGGTTCGGTAGACCCCATCGAGGCATCGACTGGCGAGCGCCCCCGGCTCATGGTGGTGGAGGTCTCCTCCCTCATGATTGGCACCGACGACGATGGCGAAGAAACCCCCCTCGCCACCGTGTGGTCCCTATCCACCATGGATGATTAACTATCTAAATCCTTCGCAATCGCGCGGAGGATTTCTGCTACTTGGCGCCCGGTCTTGCGCTCGGGGTAACGCCCCGAGTTCAGCACCGGCTGCACCTGGGATTCCAGCAGGGTCATGACATCAGAGACCATGCTGCCGAGCTCTTCCGGCTTGCGCGCCGGCGCGCGCCGGCGCGGCTTATCCAGCACGCGCACCCGCAGCGCCTGCGGCCCGCGGCGCCCCGCCGCGAAATCGAATTCGATGCGCTGGCCCGGAAAGATTTCTTCTATTCCCTTGGGCAGGACATTCCGGCCGACGTAGACGTCTTCATCGCCCGGGTTGCTAACGAAACCGAAACCTTTCTCGGCGTCATACCACTTCACTTTGCCAATGGGCATAGGTATCCACCTCTTCTCTTGGGTAAATTCTTAAGTTTAGCTGGAAGTTATACAGAACAGAAGTTCCACGCGTCGTGTGACATAGTTCACAACGCCGCAATTACCTGCGGAAACTTTGCTGACGGAACCACAATAGTCTCAATTCTTTCCCGTTTAGTGCCCAGAACGTGACTATTTCGTTATAAACCGCTACGCTGGCCCCCAGTGTCGCCGCAAAGAAGGTTTCCCTGCCCATCCTTTCTTCTAGGCGCAATACATTTACACGAAAACGGGCACCACGGAAAGGACTACTTTTATGGGACGCCACTCCGCTAAGACTAACCACTTTGCCGCCAAGTTCACCGCGGGCACCGTTGCCTTGGGCGCAGCCGCCGCCATCATGGCGCCGAACGCCGCCGCTGCCCCTGACTCCGACTGGGACCGCCTCGCACAGTGCGAGTCCGGCGGCGACTGGCACATCAACACCGGCAATGGTTACCACGGCGGCCTGCAGTTCAACGCGCAGACCTGGCAGGCATACGGCGGCGGTGAGTTCGCCCCTACCGCTAACCAGGCAACCCGCGAGCAGCAGATTGTCATCGCTGAGCGCACCCTGGCTAACCAGGGCTGGGGCGCATGGCCCGCATGCTCGGCCTCCCTTGGCCTAAACTCCGCGCCAACCGAGCGCACCGCACCTTCCGCACCCGCTGAGGCACCACAGCCAGTGCAGCAGGCAGTAGAAAACAAGTCCGATGAGCTCGCCGTAGACGCCGTCTACAACCTTGTTAAGGACACCGCTAATGCTTACGGCCTGCAGCTGCCGGCGCAGTTCACCGACTTCTACCACGCAAACCGCCACGACTTTAACGCGTTCTACTCCGCGAACCGCAACGTCATCGACCCGGTTGCGCAGCTGGTTGAGAACTTCAGCCGCTAAATAAGCACATAAAAATTCCCCTCGCCGTCCGCGGCAAGGGGAATTTTTTTTAGCGATTGATGCGGGTATAAGGGTGAACGTAGTTCAACTTCTCTGCCGGCATCGGCAGCACCAGATCGTCGCCGTAGGGGCTGGAAGCACCAGCAAAAGGCGCAGAAATTTCCGTAATTGCATGCTCGCGGTGTTCATTGTCCGGCCAAGCCGGGGAAACAAAGCCATTCTTTTCATTCGACATAGCCTTATTATTTCAAACCTCGGGCAAAAACGTAACTCAATCCGGCGCTAAAATTGTGATTTATCATGACTCAGTCCTCCCACCTCCCGCATTTTCGCACCTGGCTTAATTCTCTTTCGGAAGAGGAACTGGCCACCATCCTTCGCCACCGCCCCGATGTTTTAACCCCGCTGCCGCCCTCCATCGCGGCGCTGGCCACGCGCCTCCTCTTGCGCACCTCTATCGCCCGGGCGCTAGCGGAGTGTAACGCGCAGCAGTTGGCGGTGCTGGAGGGCATCGCCAAGCGCGGCGGCGAGCTTGCAGAGGTAGAAGACCACAACCCCGAAATTACCCGCGAGCTGAAGGAGCGCGGCCTCGCCTTCGGCGCGGTGCAAATCCCGCCGGAGGTCATGCCCGCGCTGCCCACGGGCTGGTCGCTACTCAACCAGCTCGAGGTATCGCCCGCGACAATCGATGCCCTCGCCGAAGACGAACGCCACGTGCTTGCCACCCTGGCGCGCTCCAATGGCATCGGTACCACCCGCGAGACCAATCCGGCCCACCCCGTGCCGCGGCTGATTGCCAAGCAACTCTTGCAGCGCGTTGACTCCCAGACCGTTCGCCTCCCGCGCGAGGTTCATCGCGCGATGAAGGGGCACACCGTCCCACACATCCCTACTGAGCCCTCCGCGCGCCGCGGCCAGCCCACCGCTGACCGCAAGGCCGATGACGCCGGCACCGCCGCAGGCCTGTCGGTAGTGCGCGGCATGCAACAGCTGATTTCTGCCCTCGGCGCCCGGCCGATCGAGCTGCTCAAGGATAAAACCGTCGGCGTGCGTCCCCTTGCCCAGCTCAGCAAGCAGCTGGACATCGCGGAACCAGAGCTGCGCCGCCTGATTACGCTTGGCCTGTCTGCGCGACTTATCAACCGCGGCGAGCCGTCCGGGTACGAAGGGAACTTCCTCGCACCCACCGACTCCGCCCAAGAGTGGCTCGATGCAGAACTAGCCGCGCAGTGGCGCGTGCTCCTCTCGGCCTGGGAATACTCCCCTTGGACCCCGTGGGAATCCGGCCGGGTGCTCTCTGCCAGCACCGACCGCCTACCCAAATTTCGCCGGCACATCCTCGATGTCTACCTCCACTCCGCGCAGCCGCTGTCCGCGGCCGAATTTCAAGAGGATCTGCATTTTTCCTTCCCGCTTTTTGCCACGCATACCTCCCCGGAGACCATCGAGGAGCTGCACCGCGAGGCCGAATGGATAGGCGCCATCGCGCTCGGGCGAGCCACCAGCGTGCTTATCGATGGCTTCGATGCCGCCGATACCCTCACACCCGACACCATCGATTATTTCCTGGTCCAGGCGGATATGACCGTGCTCGTGCCAGGGCCCCTCGAGCCCGCGGCCCACCACACCCTGGAGTCCCTCGCGGACTTGGAATCACCTGGACTCGCCAGCGTCTACCGCATTAGCGATGCCTCCCTCCGCCGCGGCCTCGACCGCGGGATGACAGGCACGGAGATCCGCGATTTCTTCGCCGCGCATGGCGATGTCCCGCATACGCTGGCGTTCCACATCGAGGACATCGCCAAGCGCCACGGCACCCTGCGCTCCGGCCCTGCCCTGTCCTACCTGCGCAGCGAGGACCCAGCCCTCTTGCAGATCGCCGCGAAGGCCACCCCGCTGCGCCTGCTGGCCCCCACGGTCGCGATTTCCCAGCTGCGCGTCAGCGAGCTGTTGGAACTCCTGCGCGAGCACGGCCTCTCCCCCGCCGCCGAGGACGAAACCGGCGCTAGCCTGTCCATCGCGCCCGAGCCCGCGACACTTCCCACGCCCAGCCCTCGCGCTCAAGCCGCGCCGCCGGATATCGCGCGTGCGCTGCGCAACCTCACCACTGGCGAGGCCCCGAGCCTGCCCAACCTGGATCTGGTCCACGCCGCCGCGCGCACCGCACGCCCCATCACCATTGGCTACGCCGATAAAAATGGCAATACCAAGACCCGCACCGTTACCCCACTGACCGTCGCCGGTGGCCAAATCGATGCCCGCGCCGCCGATGGCTCCACCATCCGGTTTCCCTTGCACCGCATCACCTCCGTTACCCTAGACGCATGAACGGACCACTGATTGTGCAGTCGGATAAGACCGTCTTGCTGGAAGTCGATCATCCAGATTCCGGCGCTGCGCGCACCGCCCTCGCGCCGTTCGCGGAACTGGAACGCGCCCCCGAGCACGTGCACACCTACCGCATCACTTCCCTGGCATTGTGGAATGCCCGCGCCGCCGGCCACGACGCCGAGCAGGTCGTCGATGTCCTAGAAACCTACTCCCGGTTCCCGGTCCCGCAATCGCTGCTTGTCGATGTCGCCGAGACCATGTCCCGCTACGGCCGCGTCCGCCTCCAGGCGCACCCCGCCCACGGGCTCATCCTCGAATCTGAAGAACCCGCCATCCTCACCGAGCTCTCCCGCAGCAAGGTAGGAAAACTGCTGGGTTCGCGCATCGATGACAACACCATCGCCGTGGCGCCCTCAGAACGCGGCCGCCTCAAGCAAGAACTCCTCAAGGCCGGCTGGCCCGCCGAAGATCTCGCCGGCTATATCGACGGCGAATCCCACCCCATCGCGCTGAACGAGGACGGCTGGCACCTGCGCGATTACCAGGAATACGCCACCGATGCCTTCTGGTCCGGCGGTTCCGGCGTCGTCGTGCTGCCCTGCGGTGCCGGCAAAACCATCGTAGGTGCTGCCGCCATGGCCAAGGCGCAATCCACTACCCTCATCTTGGTTACCAATACCGTTGCCGGCCGCCAGTGGCGCGACGAACTTTTGCGCCGCACGACGCTTTCTCCAAACGATATCGGCGAATACTCCGGTGAGAAGAAGGAAATCAAGCCGATTACCATCGCCACCTACCAAGTGGTCACCCGGAAAACCAAGGGTGAGTACCGCGCCCTCGAGCTCTTCGACTCCCGCGACTGGGGGCTTATCATCTACGACGAGGTCCACCTGCTTCCCGCACCCGTATTCCGCATGACCTCGGACCTGCAATCGCGGCGCCGGCTAGGACTTACCGCCACCCTCGTGCGCGAGGATGGCCGCGAAGGCGATGTCTTCTCCCTCATCGGCCCGAAGCGTTACGACGCGCCGTGGAAAGAGCTGGAAATGGCCGGCTATATCGCCACCGCGGAGTGCATCGAAGTCCGCGTGGATATGGATCCGGAAGAACGCATGCTCTATGCCACCGCGCAGCCGCGCGATCGCTACCGCATCGCTGCACAAGCCTCGGCCAAGCTCCGGGCTGTCGATAAGATCCTTGCCTCCCATGACCAACAAGCGCTCATCATCGGCGGATATGTGGATCAACTGCGCGAATTAGGCGCGCACCTCGATGCCCCCGTCATCGATGGCACCACCTCTACCGCCAAGCGCGAAAAACTCTTCCAGCAATTCCGCGAGGGCGAGCTGGCCATCCTCGTCGTATCCAAAGTGGCCAACTTCTCCATCGACCTGCCCGAAGCGGCACTGGCCATCCAGGTCTCCGGCACCTTTGGCTCCCGCCAAGAAGAGGCACAACGCCTTGGCCGCCTGCTGCGCCCGAAGGAAACCGAGGCGCTCTTTTATACCCTGGTCACCCGCGACAGCCTAGATGCGGACTACGCCATGCACCGCCAACGCTTCCTCGCCGAGCAAGGATATGCCTACCGGCTCATGGACGCAGTAGACTTAGGCCAATGAAGATCTTTAAGTTCGACGTTGACGAGTCCTTTGCCAAGGCCAATAACGAGTTATTGCGCGATTCCAACCGGCTTCGCGTATCCGGGCTTATCTTCGGCCTCATCCTGATCATCGCCGGCGCCGCCGTCTGGTGGAACTTTTCCTGGGGAATCACCCTGGGCTTAGGGCTCATCCTCTTTGGCATCGTCGTTGCCATCGTCGGCGTCGCCGCTGCAAGCAAGGTGGGAACGGCCCAATCCCTCTATGACTCTTATCCGCTCGCTCCCGCCGTCATCGCGCAGGTCAACGAGCGAGACATGATCCTTCTTGCCTTGGTAAATACCAATGTGGATCCGTCCCTTCCCCCACGCTGGGGCGCGTGCCTGCGCACGGTGTCCTCCATTCCCGGCGTCCAACGCACCGTTGGCACCAAGGTTCCAGTCGCCGCCGTGTCCGGTCAGCGTTCTACTTCCGATAAAGAGCATTGGCAGCAGATATCCCCCATGCCCATTGCTTGGGGAACCCCCGATGCTGAAACCGTCACCATCGCCCGGAAATCCATCCCCCAGGAACAATGGCAGCGCTTAGAGCGCGCCCGCAAGCGGCTTTCCGATGTCAAAGCCACCCGCTATGACCTGCTCGTTCTCTAGGCAGGACCCTCAAGCACCAGATTGTTTCTGGTGCTTTTTCTTTTTGTGGTCCAAGAATTTCCTCCAGGTATAGTGCCAGTGTGTGTTGTGGGTGGTCAGTGGTCCTTTGGGGTGGTCTACTTGGTAGGTACGGTGCCGGTGACCGGGTCCATGATGTAGTGGATGCGTTGGTCGGTTTTGATGTTGTGTGACGCGCGACGCTATTTAGTACCGGTAGGGCGGTATCGAGTACCGACCGGTGCGGATATCGGGTACCGGGGGTAGTTTTTAGGCACTCTTTAGTGGACGGCCCACGCAGTGTGTACGCGTGGGTCGCGTTCACGTGGAAGGAGTGATGGTGGTGACGGATTACCGTGCCATCATGTTTGTCTTGGTTGCCGGGAATCGTTCCTGGAACCAGATTCGAGCCGATTTAGGGGTCTCGAAGTCGACGATTGATAAGGCCAGTCGCGTTGTAAGGGACCATCGACTCGATGCTCGTGGGATTGCTGGATTGTCGAATGCCCAGTTAGAGGAGCTATTTCCGGATAACCGGCGTCGCAACGATGCGGAGTTCCTCGCACCGGATTTCAAAAAGGTTGCTGAGCGGATGGTCTCTGGCAAGCGCGTGACGTTGAAAGTCGCGCACGCCAAGTACCTGGAGTTCCCTGTTGGTACTGGTCAGCGTCATTATTCGTATCGACAGTACTGTTCGCTGTTTGAGCATTATGTCGATGTTCATCAGCTGTCAGCGCAACTGAATCACGATCCCGGTGACGAGCTCATGGTGGACTGGTCGGGCGATGGAATGGTCGTTGTGGATCCTGTCTCAGGCCAGCGGGTTACCGCGCACTTGTTTGTAGCTTCATTGCCGCACTCAGGGATGATGCATGTATCGGCGTGGCCGGATCAAAAAATGCGGTCGTGGCTTTTAGCCCACCGTGCGGCTTTGGAGTATTTCGGTGGTTGTCCGCTGCGGTTGATCCCGGATAACGCGCTCACAGCCACGCAACAGATTTCCTGTGGGCTGCGGGGGCGTATCCCGGTTGCGGAGTATTCTACATTTGCCGATTTCTATCAGATAGGTATTACTGCGGCGAAAGGCTACCGGCCGCGGTATAAGGCGAATGTTGAAAAGGCCGTGGATATTGCCCAGCAATGGTGCGTGGAATACCTCGACGACCAGGAGTTCTACAGTTTCGACATGCTCAATAAGGCCCTCGAGGACCAAAGCGATTTCATCAACGATCGCCGTCCCTTCCGCGGGCAGGATATCTCTCGTCGCCAGTTGTTTGAAGACCATGAGCAACAGCTGCTGCGCCCATTGCCCGACCGGCGGTGGTCGTGGTCGCGGTGGAAGAAGTCCAAGGTCGCAATGAACTACCACATCCGGATCGCCAATCACTGGTATTCAGTGCCGTGGAAGCTAGCGGGCAAGTTCGTCGACGTGCAACTTTTTGATGACTATCTGGATGTCTTCTACGACGGTGAGATTGTTGCTTCACATCGTATTGCCCCTGCTAATTATGGCTACTCCACCTTGGATGAGCATGTCCCCGACAACCATAAGGACTTAAACACCCAGTGGAACCGGCAACGCTTGGAAGACTGGGCGAAAAGTATTGGGACCGCGACAGCACAGCTCATCGGCCAGATGTTTAACGCTCGTAAAGTCGAAGCCCAAGCATATTCTAGCGTTCTGGGCGTACTGAACCTATCGAAGGATTACTCCCGAATCGAACTCGAACAAGCCTGTGGTCAGCTGTTATCGCGCAAAGCAGTCCCCAGCGTCAACAAAGTAGCCCAAGAGCTCAAGGATCTAAAACAGGCCGCAGCACAGGCGTATTTGCCCACCGATGTACCACTGTCGACGGCCATCGACACTACGCGTGCGCACCGCCAACAGCCCACGGCGGACACGCCGGACTCTGTGTCGCATGTACGCGGGGCCGGGGCGTTTGCCTTCACTGATAAAGAATGGAAGGTATAGCCATGGCTCTTACCGATGAAGACTTCGAACTGCTCGGTTCTCTTCGCGGGATGCGTGTGTTTGCCACGACGCTGCAGGAGATCGTCAACGATCCCAGTCGTGACTTGGACTCCTTTGAAGACAAGATCAAAGAAGCTCTCGATGCTCAGGTAGCTGCACGTGATTCGAAAGTAATCGAAAAACTCGTCAAAGCCGCCAAGCTACCCAACGCGCTTGCGGCTTTGGAACGCTTTGAAGCACACAGCAACCGAGGGATCACTCCAGACCGTATTGAGCGGTTAGCTACCTGCGACTGGATTACCTACGGCAGAGATCTAACCATCGTGGGAGCTACCGGCACCGGCAAAAGCTTCCTCGCCCAAGGCCTAGCCGTGGCTGCGTGCCGGCATAAACTAACCGCACGCTACTTTAGACTCGCCGACTTAGCCGACGAGTTCGACGCCACAGCCGACGCTGCCTATGAGCGCAAAGCCCTCCTTGAGGAACTGACAAAGCCGGCTGTGTTGGTCATCGACGACTTCCTGGCCACGGACGTATCTGCCTTCGCCTTAGCCCAGGTATTCAACCTCCTGGTCAAGCGGGAGCATTCCTCAACCGTCATCGTCAGCCAGCACGAGCCGGAATACTGGTACAGCGTCTTTAGTGAAAACGCGATCGCCGACGCTGTCCTATCCCGACTTGCAAACAACGGCAGCAAACTCACCCTCATCGGTGAAGACATGCGCACCCGTGACGACTTCCAAGAAGAAAGGGGAACACTTAGCAAACAGCTCAAGCAACGTCAACGGTCCAAACGATAAGCGGGGGTAAAACCGGCTACCGGGCGGCTACCGCCACCCCGGTACCTGGTACCGCCTTACCGGTCCCTAAAACAAGCCCGCGTCAGTTGTGGTGGTGCTGGCTAAAATTCACTGAATTGCTAATCCATGAAATGCTCTAACTCTTATGGGCCATCCTGTGTAATGACGATCTTTCAGCCACCGTAGGAATCACGCGGGCAAGAAGCAGAGTTACCTCAAGCCGTTCCTATATAGAGCGATATTGCAGTAGAAAAGCTTACTCTGACCATGGAGGAACTGCAGCCCCATTCACTAATGCCAAGCCTGTACGCCAAAGGCCGAGTTTTTCCCAGTTGTCGGGGAACCCCATAGTTTGCAAGCTAAGCCCATCAATTTTGGGAAAGCGCTCCAGCAGCATGACTAGTCGATTGCGCCAATTCCCCCGGGGCTCAAGATAGGAAAGCGTATAAGCAATTAAAGCGAGTGTTGGATATATCTTTTTAAACGCAATAGGGTCTCTAGAATCCGCAAGATGGAAGATTTCCGGATCCACTACGCTTCGATTTGGTGCCTGAATTCTCGTTACGATGAGGCGATTCCATAACCGAGAGTGATGGGCTGCGATATTTCCGGTGTAGTTAAAATTTCTTATCCAACTAGCTAACACATTGCCTTGAAGCGTCCCGAATGCGGGAGCAATACTATTCTTTACATTTTTTGGCAGGAATTCGAATAACTTAGACACGCTACCAAAATCTAGGATCTCCGTCGCTACCCAAATCGGAAGTTCTTCCCCATAGCGCTCCATATGATGACGGATAAAATCCTCACTGCGAGCCCGTTTTAGCTGTTTCTTATAATTCTCTTGCCAATAGCTGTAAGAATCTTGCTTACTTCGACGAGGAACGCGCTCACACTCCTTTTTATCCAGAAGTGAACGGCGTAAGTGAATAAACCCGTCTATTTCGCCTGCAAAATAGGCGATCTTAGTCCGCAATTGGATTTCGATTTGACCTAATGCTTCAAGGAGCAAAAGTCGTAAACGGCTATCAAAATCATAAAGAGCGAGTGCCTGTTCAAAAGAATGATTCGGCTCGAATTCATCGTACCGGTAATTGAATTTAGTTGTACGTAGATATTTTGGTTTATTCTTCCTGAAAGGATACCAATAAGCCGAAAGACGGTAATATCCAATTTTTCCTAAGGCGCGGATAGCATTAGCTGGATCTTCGATAACAAGCTTTCGATCCTCTAGGAGTGCTAGTTGTTGTTCGAAGGTTAAATGGGGCTTGTTGTATTTTTTCACTATTTTACCCCCATAAAAATGAAAACCACACCATCACAATTTTCATTGTGAGCGGATGTGGTGTGTGTAGATATAAGTATACAGATTTACATCTGGACGTCAAGTAAATACATGCAAATCACGTCAAATACTAAAACATTGATAGCAATCAGCTTAGATAGCCCTATTTAGAATGTTTAATCTACGAGAGTGTCGAAAATAGCTTTCAATAACTCTAGTCGAATAAGCCAAGCGTGATGGGCAACGTGATCACCTCGTAGTTGGAGTCCCCTACGGAAGGCCGTTCTTGATACCGCGAAGCGCGTTAGCAAGGCGGAAGACCAACATCGTTTAAATCAGTCGGAGCTGACTCCCGTTTGGTCCGACCTACAGGAACGACTTCGCCGCACGCGGGGTGATCTCAATCGACCAATCCACACTCGTCCGCTAAGTCCTGCAGCGAGATTGTGTCCAATTCTCCGCGTCGTGCTGCTTCGGCCTCGGCTTCAAGCGCATACACATACTCAAGTTCATCTAGGTAGGAATCTAGGGCCTTGCGAAGATAGAAGGCCCCTGTCCGTCCAGTTCGCGAAGCAAGCGCATCTAAGTGCTCCTTTTGCTTCGCGTCAACGCGAAAACTGATCACTGACTCGCTCATGTAAACACGCTTACAACAAGTTAACGGATTTGTACACCCCGTGAGCATTGTCCGCGCCTTGCAGTCCCCCACCTGGTGCCGTTGACTTCATGCACGCCAATAGGAACTGCCTGGGCGTTTTAGCGGTAGCCGAATCAAGAAATAAGGGAAACCTCGTCGAGTCGCCTTAAGATGACATACCGCTCTGCGTAGCGGCACCGTAGATCTGTCAAGAGCGTGTTGAAATCCGTATCCCAGGGCGCTCCCAGTTCCGCCGACTTTTCTCTCATGGTTTGTAATAGATCGATGCCCATGTCGCGGCCGACCCTCGTCGAATCTAGGTAAGTTGCAACATCGTCGCGAACAAAAGGAAGAACCTGCGCCGGGAGGTCATCAAGAAATCGGTGCGCCATCGACTCTTCCATTCCCGCCTTAACGACGGTGCTCCAGGCAAGTTCAGGGTCTTCAAGGCACAAGTGCTGGAACATGGCCAAATCCCATGACTTATTCCCCAACAAGCGTTGTATATGCGCCGCAGCTTCCACCTTGTCGGCGGCAACTGCATAGAGTTGCTGAGCGGACGACAGCTCCGGGTACGTATCGAATACTGTCCGGGCAACGCGTTCCGAATGTTCGGGAAAATACTCCCTGGCAAGCACAGCCCAACCCGAGGCTATATTTCGGGTTTCCTCCACGGCGCACTCGTTAACCGCCTTCTCGGACCAATCAAAGGCAAGATCATAGCGGCGGATGTCACAAAGACCGGCAATGATCTCCGTATAGCGCGTAGCCGCACTTCCCTGCAAACCATGGGTTCGAAGAACGGCTTCAGCAGTGCCTTCAAGCACCGCTAGCCGACGCCCCACGTAGCCACCGCCCTGTTCCGCCGCATACCACGAGCGGATGCGGGCCACGCCCTCTTCCCCGAGAGCAGGTGCCAAATAGACTGGGTCAAGGTCAATTTCTTCTACCGAAAGAATCTCGTTCATTCGTATGAACCAGTCAGCCAAAGCGCTACCGGAATAACTAGCTCGCTGCGCCGCGGAGGGAACTACCCGCGCCAAGACTTCGCCGGCATCCCTTACAGCATGGGCATAATCATTGACCCTAGGGATAGTCTTGAGGACCTCTTCTACTGCATCTAGAGCAACAAGCACGATATCGGATGGACTCGGCGGCACGATGCCAGAAAGTTGTGCAGGATCCTCTACTGCCTGTTCTAAAAACTCAGCAGCTTCCAATATGCGGTCGCTGTAGTACACGCTCCGAGCACCTTTGTACAGATCGGGATCATTAGACCGGACAAGCCCGGTTACCGCCTGTGCAAGAGTTCTCATGAAATCCAGTATAGAAAATTCTGGGATCACACAGAAGAGGAGCAAGGCCACCAGTAAATTGGTAACCTTGCTCCTCTCGAAATAAACACTATTTTGTTGTTTGTTGTTTGGTGTCGGCGGTGACTTACTCTCCCACAACCTCCCGGTTGCAGTACCATCAGCGCGTACAGGCTTAGCTTCCGGGTTCGGAATGGGACCGGGCGTTTCCCTGTAGCTATAAACCACCGACAAACCTAAAAGAACACTACCCACCACACTGTGTGCGGGTGTTGTGTCAGATACTGCATAGTGGACGCGACACACAATAATGTGTTCATTTATTTGTTTACTCGCTTCACAAGTCCACCCAACATATCCAAACATTGTTTGGGTTGTTGTGGTGTGTTTGTTTTGGTCAATTAGTACCAGTAGCCTTCACACCTTACAGTGCTTCCAAGTCTGGCCTATCTACCCCATAGTCTTTAGGGGACCTCAAAAGAAACCTCATCTTAAAACAGGCTTCCCGCTTAGATGCTTTCAGCGGTTATCCCTTCCGTACGTAGCCAACCAGCGATACCCCTGGCGGGATAACTGGCACACTAGAGGTACGTCCGTCCCGGTCCTCTCGTACTAGGGACAGCCTTCTTCAAGTTTCAACGCGCGCGGCGGATAGAGACCGAACTGTCTCACGACGTTCTGAACCCAGCTCGCGTGCCGCTTTAATGGGCGAACAGCCCAACCCTTGGGACCTACTCCAGCCCCAGGATGCGACGAGCCGACATCGAGGTGCCAAACCATCCCGTCGATATGGACTCTTGGGGAAGATCAGCCTGTTATCCCCGGGGTACCTTTTATCCGTTGAGCGACACCACATCCACAAGTAGGTGCCGGATCACTAGTCCCGACTTTCGTCCCTGCTCGACATGTCTGTCTCACAGTCAAGCTCCCTTGTGCACTTACACTCACCACCTGATTGCCAACCAGGCTGAGGGAACCTTTGGGCGCCTCCGTTACATTTTGGGAGGCAACCGCCCCAGTTAAACTACCCACCAGGCACTGTCCCCAACCCAGATCATGGGCCAAGGTTAGATGCTCAATCCGATCAGAGTGGTATTTCAACAACGACTCCACCACCACTAGCGTGATAGCTTCACAGTCTCCCACCTATCCTACACAAACCGAACCAAACACCAATACCAAGCTATAGTGAAGGTCCCGGGGTCTTTTCGTCCTGCCGCGCGTAACGAGCATCTTTACTCGTAATGCAATTTCACCGGGCCTGTGGTCGAGACAGCAGAGAAGTCGTTACGCCATTCGTGCAGGTCGGAACTTACCCGACAAGGAATTTCGCTACCTTAGGATGGTTATAGTTACCACCGCCGTTTACTGGGGCTTAAATTCTCAGCTTCGCAACAAAAAAGTCACTAACCGGTCCTCTTAACCTTCCAGCACCGGGCAGGCGTCAGTCCATATACATCAACTTAACGTCTTCGCATGGACCTGTGTTTTTGATAAACAGTCGCTTCCCTCTATTCTCTGCGACCCCACAACACTCCAACCGCAAGGGTCTTCACATCACAGGGCCCCCCTTCTCCCGAAGTTACGGGGGCATTTTGCCGAATTCCTTAACCACAGTTCACCCGAACGCCTTAGTATCTTCAACCTGACCACCTGTGTCGGTTTAGGGTACGGGCCATACACACACTCGCTAGAGGCTTTTCTCGACAGTACAGGATCACCACCATCAACCCCTTTAGGGTCTACGCATCACGCCTCAACCACATGTGTAGCGGATTTACCTACCACACGGCCTACACGCTTACACCACCAATCCACTAAGTGGCGCGGCTACCTCACTGCGTCACCCCATCACTTGAACCACACATCAGGCCCCACGACATCAACACCACCAACACTCAAAGAATGCTAGGTAGCGTATCCGCAGTGGTTAGTATCAGTGCTTCATCATGGGCGCACATGTACGGGTACCAGAATATCAACTGGTTATCCATCGACTACGCCTGTCGGCCTCGCCTTAGGTCCCGACTCACCCTGGGAAGACGAACTTGACCCAGGAACCCTTAGTCATCCGGCGGTAAGGATTCTCACCTTACAATTCGTTACTCATGCCTGCATTCTCACTCGCACACAGTCCACGCCTCCTCACGGTAACGCTTCCACCCATGCACGACGCTCCCCTACCCAAACAACAAAAACTGTTGCTTGCCGCGGCTTCGGCGGTGTACTTGAGCCCCACTACATTGTCGGCGCAGAACCACTCGACCAGTGAGCTATTACGCACTCTTTCAAGGATGGCTGCTTCTAAGCCAACCTCCTGGCTGTCTTCGCGATCCCACATCCTTTTCCACTTAGTACACCCTTAGGGGCCTTAACCGGCGATCTGGGCTGTTTCCCTCTCGACTATGAAGCTTATCCCCCACAGTCTCACTGCCGCACAACACAATTGATGGCATTCGGAGTTTGGCTGACATTGCTAAGATTGTAGTCCCGCTCAACCAACCAGTCGCTCTACCTCCACCAAGCTCATACGACGCTGCACCTAAATGCATTTCGGGGAGAACCAGCTATCACGGAGTTTGATTGGCCTTTCACCCCTACCCACAGCTCATCCCCGCAGTTTTCAACCTACGTGGGTTCGCGCCTCCACAACCTCTTACAGCTGCTTCACACTGGCCATGGGTAGATCACCCCGCTTCGGGTCCAGGACATGCCACTAACCACCCCATTAGGATTCGGTTTCCCTACGACTACCCCACACGGGTTAACCTCGCGACATGCCGCTGACTCGCAGGCTCATTCTTCAAAAGGCACGCCATCACACACACAAGGTGCTCTGACGGATTGTAAGCACATGGTTTCAGGAACTATTTCACTCCCCTCCCGGGGTACTTTTCACCATTCCCTCACGGTACTATCCACTATCGGTCACACTGAGTATTTAGGCTTACCGGGTGGTCCCGGCAGATTCACAACAGATTCCACGAGCCCGTTGCTACTCGGGAACCCAACAACCCCCACATCATCATCTTCAGCTACAGGACTCTCACCTACTCCGGTAGATCATTCCAAACCACTTCACCTAACAACAATGCACAGGGCGTGCCACTGGTAGATGACACAAAATCAGGCCCCACAACACCGCACACACAACCCCTACCAGGTATCACATGCACACGGTTTAGCCTCATCCACGTTCGTTCGCCACTACTAGCAGAATCATTATTATTTTCTCCTCCTACGGGTACTGAGATGTTTCACTTCCCCGCGTAACCCCCACAACAGCTATGAATTCACTGAAGGGTAACCCCACATAACCAGGGCCAGGTTTCCCCATTCGGACATCCTCGGATCAACGCTTTATTGACAACTCCCCGAGGCTTAACGCAGCCTTACACGTCCTTCATCGGCTCAGCATGCCAAGGCATCCACCATGCGCCCTAAATAACGAACACACCAACCACCACACACAAACCACACAACCAACAAAAGGTCACGCAGCCCACGTGCGGTAGCAACAAGTGAACTTGACAAAATAAACAAAAAGAAAAATCACATCACACACATGAAACACCACCCACACAAAGCAAGTGGCACCATGCAGATGCTCGCGTCCACTATACAGTTCTCACACAACACCCCGAACCAGCAACCAACACCACCAACAAAGGCAGCATCCATCAACCAGTCAGGCACACAAAAAAGGGGATAATGCCCCAGACACCCAACAATGCACCAACGACTTACCACTAAACACTCATTTTTGTATGCATGGACACTTTTACGCATGTCACAAAGCACTGTCTCAACACTCGGTCCTGCTGATTAAGGTGTATGTCCTACCCGGAATTTCCATAATGCGGTGGCAGCAGAACACTCGCCTACTCAACCACCAACCCACCATCAAACAACAGTGGGCAACCCACAAACAGTGGGCCATTGGCTGCAACTGCAGCCCAATAAAAAGCTCCTTAGAAAGGAGGTGATCCACCCGCACCTTCCGGTACGGGTACCTTGTTACGACTTCGTCCCAATCGCCGATCCCACCTTCGACGGCTCCCTAACACGTTTAGGCCACCGGCTTCGGGTGTTACCAACTTTCATGACGTGACGGGCGGTGTGTACAAGGCCCGGGAACGTATTCACCGCAGCATTGCTGATCTGCGATTACTAGCGACTCCGACTTCATGGGGTCGAGTTGCAGACCCCAATCCGAACTAAGGCCGGCTTTCAGCGATTCGCTCCACCTCACAGTGTCGCAGCGCATTGTACCGACCATTGTAGCATGTGTGAAGCCCTGGACATAAGGGGCATGATGATTTGACGTCATCCCCACCTTCCTCCGAGTTAACCCCGGCAGTCTCTCATGAGTCCCCAACCAAATGCTGGCAACATAAGACAAGGGTTGCGCTCGTTGCGGGACTTAACCCAACATCTCACGACACGAGCTGACGACAACCATGCACCACCTGTACACCAACCACAAAGGGAAACTACATCTCTGCAGCGATCTAGTGTATGTCAAGCCCAGGTAAGGTTCTTCGCGTTGCATCGAATTAATCCACATGCTCCGCCGCTTGTGCGGGCCCCCGTCAATTCCTTTGAGTTTTAGCCTTGCGGCCGTACTCCCCAGGCGGGGCGCTTAATGCGTTAGCTACGGCACGAAAGTCGTAGAAAGACCCTCACACCTAGCGCCCACCGTTTACGGCATGGACTACCAGGGTATCTAATCCTGTTCGCTACCCATGCTTTCGCTCCTCAGCGTCAGTAACTGCCCAGTAACCTGCCTTCGCCATCGGTGTTCCTCCTGATATCTGCGCATTTCACCGCTACACCAGGAATTCCAGTTACCCCTACAGCACTCAAGTTATGCCCGTATCGCCTGCACGCCCGGAGTTAAGCCCCAGAATTTCACAGACGACGCGACAAACCACCTACGAGCCCTTTACGCCCAGTAATTCCGGACAACGCTCGCACCCTACGTATTACCGCGGCTGCTGGCACGTAGTTAGCCGGTGCTTCTTATCTAGGTACCGTCACACAAAGCTTCGTCCCTAGCGAAAGGAGTTTACAACCCGAAGGCCTTCATCCCCCACGCGGCGTCGCTGCATCAGGCTTGCGCCCATTGTGCAATATTCCCCACTGCTGCCTCCCGTAGGAGTCTGGGCCGTATCTCAGTCCCAATGTGGCCGTACACCCTCTCAGGCCGGCTACCCGTCGCCGCCTTGGTAGGCCATTACCCCACCAACAAGCTGATAGGCCGCGAGCTCATCCTACACCGAAAAAACTTTCCAACCACCACACTAAAGATGGCTCCTATCCGGTATTAGACCCAGTTTCCCAAGCTTATCCCGAAGTGCAGGGCAGATCACCCACGTGTTACTCACCCGTTCGCCACTCGAGTACCCTGCAAGCAGGGCCTTTCCGTTCGACTTGCATGTGTTAAGCACGCCGCCAGCGTTCGTCCTGAGCCAGGATCAAACTCTCCACAAAAAGAAAAATTTCAGAACAACATCCTGAAATAGGCCGTGAAAAGCCCAAACCTAACCAAAAGAACAAACCACCACAAACCAGTAAAGGCTCATGCTGGCGTCCAAAAATTACTACAAAGAAAAATAAACTGCCTCCCCAACCCGACGGGGCACAAAAAAGGGAGACAAAAAGTTGAACACAATCACATGCCAACCAATCCATCAATGCAGCCGAAACACTAAACAGTATTCAAAAAGGTACATGCTTCACATACCTTACCGGCACACACCAACCAACAAACCAACTTTAGGCTTGCTGGCCAACAGACCAATCAACACACAACCATGCACACAAAAATAAAAAATAAGTACATTGGCACACTATTGAGTTCTCAAACAACATCCACACACCACAAGAAAATTAACCAAACGTTAACCTCTCATCGGCGGCTCGTACCAACTTACCCAACAACCTGAACCAAGTCAAATCCTCGAACCAAGTCAGTACAAAAAGTCACTCAAAAGTAACCAACCGGCTACCTCTCGGCGACTCGCTAAAATTTATACCACCCCACTACACAACGCAAACTCGCAGGCTAACGTTGGTTTTTAGTGATAGCACGCGATCTTTCCATCGGGCCCATCGATAACGCGCACCGGAGTATTGAAGATGGGCGTCAGGATATCGTCGCGCATAATCTCCTCGGCCGGGCCGAATTCGACGATCTGCCCGTCCTTGCAGGCGCAGATATAGTCCGCGTAGCGCGCGGCAAAGTTGATGTCATGCAGAACCACGATGACCGTGCGCCCCAATTCCTGGGCAGCCTCGCGCAGGTGGCGCATCATGTCCACCGAATGCGAGATGTCCAAGTTATTCAGCGGCTCATCCAACAACACGTAATCGGTTTCTTGGCACAGCACCATTGCTACGTACGCGCGCTGGCGCTGACCACCAGAAAGCTGGTCAAGGTAGCGGTGCTGCAATTCTTCCAAATGTAGGAAGTGGATGTATTTGGAAATGACCTCTTCATCGTGTTTATTGAGTCGACCCTTGGTATAGGGGAAACGGCCAAAGCCCACGAGCTGGCGCACGGTCAGTTTCGTGACGAAGTGATTTTCCTGCCGCAGGATAGACACGATCTTTGCCAAGTCGGCGGACTTGCTGGATTGGATGTCATAGCCGGCGATTTCGATGCTGCCTTCATCCATGTCGAGCAGGCGCCCGATCATGGTGAGCATCGTGGACTTACCCGCACCATTCGGCCCCACCAGCGCGGTGATGCCTCCCTGCGGGATGGTCAGGTTGAGTGGACCAATAGCGGTCTCGGCGGAATAGGTTTTAGAAACGTTCTTTAATTCGATCACAGTCGGCCCTTTCGCATAATGACAAAGAGGAACACGGAGCCACCTACCAGCTCAATGATGATGGACACCACGCCTTGGGCGGAAAATACGTGCTGCATGAGGAAGTACGCCGCAATCAACACGAGGAATGCTAACCCCACCGCCATCGGAAAGATGTAGCGGTGGTCGTAGGTATCGGCGAATTGATAGGCCAGCGTAGCCACCAAAAAGCCCAAGAAGGTCATGGGCCCTACCAGTGCGGTCGTCGTCGCCATCAATAGCGAGACCAACACCAGCGTGTAAATTGCATGCGCTTTGTGGTTCACGCCCAAGTTGGTGCTGACATCGGCACCCAAGGAAATCACGTTGAGCTTGCGCGCATTGAGCACCAACAGCGTGGTGGCGATGGCCACGATGGGAATAGCGATGGGATAGTACTCAGTCTCGGCGTTATTGACGGAGCCAAAAAGGCGCGCGGTCAGCACGTCGAACTCGCTGGGGGTCAGCATGCGCTGCATAAAGGTAGACAGCGAGCCCAGGCCACCACCAATGACCACGCCGACTAGCAGCATGGCGTGCATATTCTGCTTTCTATTGGTCAGCAGCCACGAATAAAGCACCAGGGAAAGGCCCACCATGACGCCCATTTGCATGAGGAAGGTGGGCACGGTGCGGGCATCGTTAAGCCCACTAGCACCCAGGAAGAAAATGGTCGCGGTATTGATGGCAACGTACAGGGACTCAAAGCCCATGATGGATGGCGTCAAGATGCGGTTATTCGTCACGGTATGAAAAGACACCGTGGCCATGGCTTGGCACACAGCGACGATCGCCATGGCGATGAGGGCATCGGCGCGGCGCTGGGCGATGAGCCAAAACTTGCGGGTGCCAAACTCCATCGGGTTGCCATAGGCCAGGTAAGCAAAGGCCAAAGCCGCAGCTAGGCCCCATACGCAGACTAGCGTGATCCAGTACTTCTTGGGTGGGGCGGACATCTTAGTTCGCACGGGTCGACCTCACAATCATGATGATGAAGACGATGGCGCCGATGACGCCAAGAATGACCGAAACTGGCATCTCGAATGGGGCGATAATCACGCGCCCCACCAGGTCACACACCGTGACGATGCCGATGCCCAGCAGGCAGACCCAGGGAACGTTGGAACGCAGGTCATCGCCCCGCACCATGGAGACGATATTGGGCACGATAAGGCCCAGGAAGGGCAGCGAACCCACGACGACGGTCACCACGCCCGTAGCAATGGCGATGAGGCCGGTTCCCATCAATAACATGCGGTTATAGTTCAGCCCGACGTTGGTGGCCACGTCCTCGCCCAAGCCAACCACGGTGAGGCGGTCGGCGTAGATATACACCGCCACCAGCACCAAGAGGACGATCCACAAAACCTCGTATTGACCCTTGTACACCGCTGTAAATGAGCCCATGAACCAGATGCCCAATTGCTGGAGCATGTCCGTCATCAGGGCGAAAAACGTCGAAATTGCAGAGACCACGGCGCCCAGCATGATGCCGATGATCGGCACGATGAGTGAGGAGCGCAGGGTCACCCGGCGCAGGAAGAGGAAGAATACGACGGTTCCCAGGAAGGAAAAGACCACCGCACCAATCATCTTGACCAGAATCGAGGACGTGGGCGCGACGGCCATGACGATGAGCAAGCCCAAACCGGCCCACTCCGTGGTGCCGGTGGTAGACGGTTCGACGAAGCGGTTCTGGGTAAGCAGCTGCATGACCAGGCCGCTTACAGCCATGGCCGCGCCGGCCAGCACCAAGGCAATGGTGCGCGGTAAGCGGGTAATGCCGAACATGGCGGCGCCATCGTCGGCGCCAAAAACGTCGTACTGCCCGGTCAGCAAGGAGGCAACGAGCAACGCGGCGACGATGAGCACGCCGAGGCCGAGCTTCCAATCCCAGACCTTTGTGCGGGTGGTGGTTTCCATAACTATCCTTTACGCACCTGAAAACCGGAGGGCACAAAATCCCTCCGGTTTCCGGTTTTTAGTGGTGGCTAGTTCTTTTCAAACGCGTCTGCCATCGCGTTGAGCGTCTCCGTGAAGGTAATGATGTTTTCATTGGTGTAGGTATCCTGCGGAGCGGCAACGATCTTGCCTTCCTTCACGGCAGTCACGTTCTTGAGTGCCGCGGAATCCTCTACCAGCTTCTTACCTGGGGTGTAGCCTGCTTCATCCTTGGCAATGGCACCGTCGCGGTCCATGATGAGGATGTAGTCAGGGTTGGAATCAGCAATTGCCTCGACGGAGATGTCATCGCCCTCGTGGTCATCGCTGGCGTTTTCCACCTCGAGGGAAGGCTTCATGCCCAGCAGGTCAAAGAATGGTCCGAAGAAGCGGCCCTTACCTGGGGCGATGTAGTTGATATCGCCACCGGAGGTGTTGACGGCCATTACGGTCTTCTCAGGATCGTAGGCATCCTTGGCGCGGTCCAGCGCCTTGTTGAAGTCATCGACAAGCTTCTTTGCTTCATCTTCGTGGTCGAAGATCTTGCCCAGTGCTTCGGTCTGGCGAATGAGTTCTTCCGCCATGTCCTTATCATCGCGCGGGGAGAAGTCCAGGACCGGGGTATCTTCCATCAAAGCCTCGATATCGGCCTGGTGCTGGGTGAAGCGCTGACCGTTGATGACGATGTCCGGCTCTGCGGCAACCAGCGCCTCCAGGTCGGGTTCGCGGTGCATGCCCAGGTTGGCCTCGATCGAGTCTTCGTTGATCTTGTCCGAGAGGGTATCCGGGACGATGCCCAGCGGGGCTGCCACGATGTTGACGTCCCAATCCGCGAGGATTTCGAAGGCGCGGTTATCCGTTACCGCGACGCGCTCGAACGGTACGTCCAGCTCATGGGTGCCGTTATTATCTTCGATCTGCAGTGCGCTTTCCGATGTCCCCTTGTTCGAACCCTGGTCCTCTTCTTCCGCAGTGCTACATGCGGTAAGCGCCAGGGAGGCGACAGCCACGACAGACAAAAGAGCGCGATGAATTTTCTTCATTGTGCTTTCCTTATAGACGAGAAACAAATGCCCCATTAACTTAGCTTAAGTCACCCTAACCAATCAAGGGTGAGGGTAACCTTTCCTAAAGCACATCGTCCAGGCCATAGAAACGCGCTGCATTTGCGTAGAAAACATGATCGGCATGTACCCCGCGGCCTTCTCAATGAGCCGGAAATCATCAACTGAAAACACCCGGCTCGCCCGCTACGAGGGCAAATCGGTACCCGCCATGAGCGCCGTTGGATCGACGTCGACAATGCGGCGCACCACCTCCCCTGGGTCGAGGTCCACTCGCCCGAATCCGGTGGCCTTGACCTTTACGCCGGCATCGACAAGCTCCAAGAGGCCATCTACTCCCTGCGCGCTCAGGCCCAGGTGGTCGATGCTCACGGCCGGCAGCTTCTTCAGCACCGGCGCCATTTCGCCCAGCGCAGCCGCGTCGACATAAAGCTCCACGTGCCAGCCGGCTAGGTCATAGATCCGCCAGGCGAGCTCCTCGAGGTCCTCCCGCGCTGCGCTGCCACCGCGCCGGAAGTTAAAGCGCACCGCCCGCACGCCCAGGCCATCGAGGCGGCGGATTTCGGCATCGGGGACATCGGCAGGCAGCTGCGTCACGCCTACGAAGTTATCCAACTCCCCTAACGCATCCGCCAGATACCCCTGGTCAAAGCCCTGAAAGGAACCGGAGACGACCGCGCCGGCGGTGATATCAAAGCCCTCACCGCGCAGCTTCTCGCGCCATACGTCATATTCCGGAACCAAAAATTCCGGCGGCGTATAACCCTGATTCTCCTGGATGGGGTGAGAAAAATCGATGATATGGAGGTGGGAATCGAATACTCGCTGCATGGCCACCACCCTAGCCGCGCGCGGGCAACCTTATGAGAAAAGCCCCAGCTAGAACTGAATCTAGCTGGGGCTCTCGGTGGAGCTGCCGGGACTTGAACCCGGGTCCTTCGTCACCTTGCCAGGGCTTCTCCGTGCGCAGTTCGCACATGATCTCTGCTCGGCCCTCCGGTTCGGGCGAACTCGTACCGGATGATGGGCCCAGTCACCAGTAAGAGTCCCATCTGGCCCTGATGACACAGCCAGACGGCAAGTTCCTTAGTCGATGCCAGGTTCTAGGTCAGGAACGAAACCTAGGCTGACAGACACGCGTCGCTGCAATTAGGCAGCGAGGGCGTAGTCACGCTGAGAGTTCTTCTCTGCGTTTATTTGTTTGCTACGACGCTTAAACGGTGGTCGATAGCCTTCACCGGCACGCTTCCCCTGGCGCAGTGTACGAAGTCGAAACCAAATCAACCCCATAGCACTTGTAGGGACGGGATAGTGCATCATTCCCTACGGTTGTTCTAACACTACCGCAGACGCTTTTATTTCTCCAAGTGCTCTTCCAGCCAGTCTTTTAAGACCACCGCGTGGTTAATCTCGCGGTCGGCAGCGCCAAAGAGCAGCGTGAGGTCCCCCTCCTTTGCCAAGGAGAGCAGCTGGGTGAGCTCTTCCGACTCGCGGTCATCGAGCTCGGCGCGGTAGCGGCGCGAAAACTCCTGGAAAGAATCCTCGTCATGGCTCCACCACTTGCGCAGCTCGGGGCTAGGCGCCACGTCCTTGAACCATTCGTCATAGTCCAGGTCCGCCTTGGCGATGCCCCGCGGCCACAGACGATCTACTAGGACGCCGGTTCCGGAAATGGAGTCTTCGCCCTTGACTGCATCGTGAACCTTTACCGTCTTAAGCATTAATCCCCTTCACGCGGCGGCCGAGCTCGCGGGTGATTTCGCGGTTCTGGTCGCGCCGCTTGATGTCCTCGCGCTTGTCATAATCCTGCTTACCTTGCGCGAGCGCCAGCGACAACTTCGCGTACCCGTTTTTTAGGTACACCTTGAGCGGCACCAGGGTTTTATTGCCATTGCGCACCTGCCCGTAGAGCTTGTCGATCTCCCGGCGGTGCAGCAAAAGCTTGCGGGTGCGCCGCGGACTGTGGTTGGTCCACGACCCCATCGAATACTCCGGAATGTGCAGGTTGCGCAAGTACACCTCGCCATTATCAATGGTGGCGAAGGCATCATTGAGCGAGATCTTGCCCTCCCGGAGGGATTTGATCTCCGTGCCGAGCAAGACGATGCCGCACTCGAATTCTTCGAGGATCTTATAGTCGTGCCGGGCCCGGCGGTTGGTCGCAAGCGTGGCGTCCCCGGAAGCCGCCTTCTTATTCTTCTTGCCCTTTTTAGCCATAATTGCCTCAGTGTACTGCTCGTTTACCGCACCCGGCAAACGGCTTAGCGGCGGACATAAGAACGTAGGGTAATCTGCGCGGTGGCAGCGGTAACCGCCAAGGCGAGCAGGCCTACCAGCGGCAGCGCTACCCACAGATCGCTGGACTTCATCGGCGCCAGCAATTGCGATTCATACAGGCCCTGCAGGGAAGGATCGATCACTTGAGATTTCGCGACGAGCAGCCCGGCACCGCCCAAGACCAAGCCGATGAGGGAAGCGAGCACGGCTTCTACCACGAACGGCGCCTGCGTCATCCAGCGCGAAGCGCCCACCATGCGCATGATTTCGGTCTCGCGGGTGCGGTGGAAAGCGGCGATTTGCACCATATTGGCCACCAGGAAGATGGCCGCAATGGACATCACGATGGCCACGATGAAGGTGGCGGTGCGGATGGAATCGAGGTTGCTTGCAGCCTCGCGCACCTCTTCTTGCTGGTCCACGACCTCTTCTACCGCCGGGTTATCCCGCACAGCATCGATGGCGGAGGCCTCTTCCGGGTCAACGAGGCGCACGTGCAACGCTGCCGGCAGCGCGTCCGGCGAGGTTTGTTCCACCATCACCGGATCCGTGTCCTGGAAGAGCTCGCGGAAGCGCTCGTAGGAGGCCTCCCGGTTGCGAAATTCCACGGACTCTACGGAACTATCGGATTCCAGCTGTTCTTTTAAGTCCGCGCAGGCGGGCGTGGTGCAGTTTGGATCCGTGGCGGAAATGTCCTCGTTGAGCTGCACCATGACCTCCACACGGTCCAAGTAGATATCCTTCGTATCCTTGGTGAGGTGGGTGACCATGATGCCGGCAACCACAGCGCCGACAGAAATGGCCGTGGTAATGATCATCGCGATGGTCATCGTCAGGTTGCGGCCCAAACCCTTAGTGGCCTCGCGGAAGATGAATCCTAGCTTCATGCCTGCTCCTCCTGCGCCGAATAGGCTGCGTTGTGCTCATCGCGAACGAGCGTGCCATCGCGCAATTCCAGCACGCGTTTGTGCGCCTTATCCACGGCGCGGGAATTGTGCGTGGACATCACTACGGTGGTGCCACGCTTGTTGATGCGCAGCAGCAAGTCCATGATCCCGTCGGCGGTGGCGGGATCGAGGTTGCCCGTGGGTTCATCGGCAAGCAACAGCTTCGGGCGATTGACCAGGGCGCGCGCGATGGCCACGCGCTGCTGCTCACCGCCGGAAAGCTCGTGCGGCATCGCATGGTGGCGGTTTTCCAGACCCACCATCTCCAGTACCTGCGGCACCGCGGTGGAGATGCGGTGCTTGCTCTTGCCGATGACCTCCAGGGCAAACGCCACATTCTGGTACACGTTGAGCTTGGGTAGCAGCCGAAAATCCTGGAATACGTAGCCAATGGATTGGCGCAGGGCGTTAATATCCTTGCCCTTCAACTCATTGACGTGGAAGTCACCGAAGTAAATATCGCCCGAGGTCACATTGCTATAGCGCACCATGAGCTCTAGAAAGGTGGACTTTCCGGACCCCGAAGGTCCGATGAGGAAGGCAAACTCACCATCCGCAATGTCAAAAGACACCCCATCGAGCGCGGGCCGGAACTGGGCGGAATACACCTTAGTCACGTTTTCGAAAGTAATCACTCCGCTACTGTAGCAATCAAAGTTGACAGCAACCTGTGAACGCTATCTAGTATTGTAGTCTGGAACACAATATCTGGTACGAAATGGTGCCCGACTCGATCGACAGAAAGTGCCGATACTATGGCCGAGACTAAAACCAAAGAAAAACCGGAGAAAGCAAGCGGCTTTTTAGGCACCGTAGAAAAGATTGGCAATAAACTCCCCGATCCTTTCTGGCTCTTCGTCATCCTCGCGATAATCGTCGCCATTACCTCTTGGATTGGCCACTTAATTGGCATGAGCGCCGAGGATCCTAAAACCGGCGATACCATCGAGGTTGAATCACTCCTGACCACCGAGAATATCTCGCGTATGGTCACAGACGCGGTGGAAAACTTTACGAGCTTCCCGCCGTTGGGCGTCATCCTTGCCGTCATGCTGGGTGTGGCCGTGGCCGAGCAGTCTGGGCTCTTGTCCGCGCTTGTGCGCGCCATGGTGACCAAGGTCAGCCCGAAGTTCCTTACCTTCCTCGTCGCGCTGGCCGGCGTGACCGGTTCCGTGGCTTCGGATGCGATTTATGTCATCCTCATCCCGCTGGGCGCGATGGCCTTCCACTCGGTGGGCCGCTCCCCCATCGTGGGTGCCATGGTGGCCTTTGCGGCGTCCTCGGCGGGTTTCAACGCCTCGCTGATCCTCAACATTACTGACCTCCTGCTGGCCGGTATTTCCACTCCCGCCGCACAATTCGTGGATGAGGCTTATGAGGTCAGCCCGCTGGCCAATATCTTCTTCGTCATACCATCCGCTATCGTGCTATCGCTTATCATCACCGCCGTCACGGAATGGTTCATGGTGAAAAAGGCCCGCGAGCTGGTCAACCACGACAAGATTAATTACGAGGAAGTATCCTTCTCCCAGGCTGCCGGCGCCGCTGATGACGAGACGGACGAGGACGGCGAAGATAGCGACGTTGATTTCGAGGAAGAAGAAGACGAGCTGCGGGTAAAACCGGAGGAGCAAAAAGGCTTGGTTGCCTCTGGTATCGCGCTACTTATCTTCCTCGCGGGTTTCTTCGCCCTGCTCTTTATCCCAGGCTCCCCGCTGGCTAGCCAAGAAGATAGCTTCATGGAATCGCCGCTGATTAGCGCGATTGCGGTTCCCATTGCCCTGGCATTCTTGGTCTGCGGCATCGTCTACGGCATCTACGCCGGCACGCTGAAGTCCGCCTCCGACGTGCCAGATTTCATGGCTAAAGGCATTAAGACCTTGGTCCCCATGCTGGTGCTCTTTTTCGCCGTCGCCCAGTTCTTGGCGTGGTTCCAGTGGTCCAACCTCGGTGTGTGGACCGCCATTAAGGGCTCTGAGCTGCTGCAGGCATGGTCGCTGCCGCCCATCTTGATGTTCGCCGCGCTCGTGGCCATGGTGGCAGTCCTCAACCTGTTCATTACCTCAGGTTCCGCACAGTGGGCACTGATGGCACCGGTGATCGTGCCGATGATGATGTACGTGGGCATCTCGCCTGAGGTCTCCCAGATGCTCTTCCGTATCGGTGACTCACCGACAAATATCATCACCCCGATGTCGCCGTACTTCGCCCTGGCGCTGACCTTCCTGCAGCGCTATTACAAGCCGGCGGGCGTTGGCACGCTGATGTCGCTGGCGCTGCCGTATTCCATCGCCATGATCGTCGGCTGGTTTATCTTCTTTATCGTGTGGTACCTACTGGGTATCCCACTCGGACCGGGAGCCCCGATGCACTATCCGGCTTAAGCCTGCAGAGCGCGGTCGAGGTTAATCCTCGCCGCGCTCTTGTTGCATGCGCCAGCGGATGCCGGCTTCCAAGAAGCCGTCGATGTCCCCATCAAGCACCTTGGAGGGATCGCCCATTTCAAAATTGGTGCGCAGGTCTTTGACCATTTGGTACGGGTGCAAAACATAAGAGCGCATCTGGTTGCCCCAGGAGGCATTGCCGCCGGCGCCGAGCGCATCGAGCTCCGCCTGCTCTTCCTGGCGCTTGCGCTCCAAGAGCTTGGCCTGCAATACCCGCATGGCAGAGGCCTTATTTTGAATCTGTGATTTCTCGTTCTGGCAAGTGACCACGATGCCGGTGGGGATATGCGTCAGGCGGACCGCGGAATCGGTGGTATTGACCGATTGCCCGCCGGGACCAGAGGAACGGTACACGTCCACGCGCACCTCGTTATCCGGCACGTCGATGTGGTCCGTTTGCTCCACCACGGGAAGGACCTCGACCTCTGCAAAGGAGGTTTGGCGCCGGCCTTGGTTATCGAAGGGCGAAAGGCGCACGAGGCGGTGCGCGCCCTGTTCCACGGAGAGCTGGCCGTACATGTATTCCCCGTGCACCACGAAGGTGGCGGATTTAATGCCCGCTTCTTCGGCATAGGAAATATCGTAAATATCCACTTTGTGGTCGTGCTTTCCCGCCCAGCGGGTGTACATGCGCATGAGCATCTCCGCCCAATCGGCCGCGTCTACCCCGCCGGCGCCGGAGCGGATATTGATCACGGCCTCGCGCGGGTCATATTCCCCGGACAGCATGGTGGTTACCTCGAGGGATTCGATGGCACTTTCCAGCTCCGCAAGGTCTTCATCGGCAACGGAGACGGTGCCTTCTTCCTCCGCGAGCTCGTACATCACCGGCATATCATCTAAGCGCCCGCGCAAAGACTCCAGTTTGCGGACCTTTGCTTGCGCGCTTGATAACTCAGAGGTGACCTTCTGTGCGTGCTCGGGATCATCCCACAGCAAGGGATCCCCAGCTTGGGCTTCCAGTTCCCGAATACGCGCAGCCAAGGCTTCCGGATCCATGACCTTTTCAATGGTGGTCAGGGTGGTGTCCAATTGCTTGAGCCGTGTAATTACTTCGGGACGCATAGGGCCCAATCTTACCCACCTCCCCCACAGAATTAGCCATTGGTTGGATTTAGGGTGACAATGGTGTGCATGGATCAAAAGCCAAGCTTGCAGGAGATGATCGATGCGGTCATCAAAACGTTTATTGTCGCGCATGCTGACGATGGGGATGCCCATTTGGCGCAGGCGCTTGTGTATAACGCCGGACGCTTAGCTTGGCGCTTGCGCGAGATGGGCGTCTCGGTTGAGCAGAAAACCTCTATTTCTGATGTGGTCACGGATGCAGACCGCGCCGCAGAGCGCTTCGTTGCCGGAGTGCTAGAGGCCGTGCGCCCCGAGGACGGCCTCGTGGGCGAGGAAGGCACAGCCCGCGAGTCCCAGTCCGGACGCAATTGGGTCATCGATCCGGTCGATGGGACCTACAATTTCACCTCCGGCTCCGATTATTGGTGCTCGGCGCTCGCGCTTACCGATGCCTCCGGGGTCGCCCTCGGCGCCGTCCACCGCCCCGCCATGGGCTATACCTGGTTTGGCGGGCGCGACTACCCCACCTCGCTCGATGGTAAGGACGTTGCCAAGCTGCAGGATAAGCCGGCAGAAGAAATCTCGCTCTCGTCCTACCTGCACCCAACGTCGCTGGCGGATCCAGAAATTCGTGCGGCGTGGCAGCGGGTGACCGAAAACTTTGCTACAGTCCGTATGCTTGGTGCCGGTTCAGTGGACTTGGCCTCCGTGGCAGAAGGCACGTGGGGCGCATGGATGCAGCATTCGGTAGCGGATTGGGATTGGTTCCCCGGCAAGGCTCTCATTGAGGCCGCTGGTGGTGCCGCCCGCAAGGTAGAAGCCGGTGGCGTCGAGTGGTGCTTGGCCGGAAATAAACAGGTAGTTCAACAAATGGAGGAATGGCTCCGTGGGTAAATTCAAAGAAGACTTAGGTCTCGCGCTCGAGTTGGCCGGTCACGCCGATGTAGTCACGATGCACCGCTTCGAGGCCACCGACCTATCCGTCAAGGAAAAGCCGGACCTGACCCCGGTCTCGGATGCGGATCTCAACTGCGAGAAGCACATTCGCGATTCGCTGAAGCGCTCCCGCCCGCGCGATGAGGTTTTGGGCGAAGAGTTTGGCGGCCAGGCCTGCTACGAGGGCCGCCAGTGGGTCATCGATCCCATCGATGGCACGAAGAACTTCGTGCGCGGTGTGCCCGTGTGGGCCACGCTTATTTCCCTGCTCGAAGACGGCGAACCGGTCGTCTCCGTGGTCTCCGCCCCAGCCCTGCGCCGGCGCTGGTACGCAGCGAAAGGCGCCGGTGCCTACCGCGTCTTTGGCGGTGAGCCGAAGCGCCTGCACGTCTCCCAGATCGAGAAACTTGGGCATGCCTCCCTTGCCATGAGCTCGCTCACCGGCTGGTCCGAGCGTGGATTACGCGATAAGTTCCTCAACCTGACGGATAAGACATGGCGCCTGCGCGGCTACGGCGATTTCTGGTCCTACTGCCTCGTGGCAGAAGGCGCTGTCGATATCGCCACCGAGCCTGAGGTCTCCCTCTGGGATCTCGCCGCCCCGTCCCTGCTCGTGACCGAGGCCGGCGGTACGTTTACGGATCTGTCCGGCAATCCTGGGCCGCACGGCGGATCGGCCATTGCCTCCAATGGCCGCCTGCACAAGGCCGCGCTGCAGATGCTGCAGGATTAAGGCCGGACCGTAAGTTTCAATAAGACCGGTTCACGGCGCCCGCCCTCGGCGCCGGAGCAGCCATCACTGTGCGAGCAATTACCACAGCCGCCCGTGGGGCACGAGGAGAGCGATTCGCGCACGAGCTGCGCGCTGTGTTCCAAGTGGGCGAGGATAACCTCCACGGTCCCCTGCCCCAGTCCGGTCGCGCGGGCGATGTCTGCGGGGGTGGAGTGACCGCCGCGGATCGCTTCTTTTACCTTGTCTGTAGGGCTCATAGGAATAACCTCAGCACCTGGAAGACTCCGACTGCCAAGACCCAGGCCGTGACGAGCTGGAGCGCAAAGCCGATGAGCGTCCACTTCCAGCCAATTTCGCGCCGCTGCGCGGCCACCGTAGCCACGCACGGGGTATAGGCCAAGAGGAAGACCATGTACGCCCACACCGCGGCCAGCCCGTGCCCACCGGAGGCGGCATCGAAGTCGCTGCGGATGTGATCGGCCAGCGAAGACTCGGCTTGTTCCTCAGGATCCGCATCCGTGACGTCATCGACGGCGTAAGTCTGCGCCCAGGTGGAAATCAGCGTTTCCTTCGCCACAAAACCTGTTACCAGCGGGCCGGTGAGCGACCACGAATCGAAGCCAGCCGGCGCAAACGCCGGGGATATCGCCTTCGAAACCGCGCCATAGGCCGAGTCCTCCGGCGGGACGGCTTCCTCGTCAAAGGAATGCCCACCGGTGACGGGTATGGACATGAGCAGCCAAATAACCACCACCGTGGCCACGATGATGCCACCTGCGGTGTGTAAGAATCCCTTCAGGCGCACCCACATGACCGAGAGCGATAGCTTAAACGTGGGCAGCTGATACGAAGGCAGGTCAATAACGAGTGCCTCGGACGGCATGGCGCGCCAGACCGTTTTGCGCAATGCCAAGCCCACGGCTACCACCAGGGCGATGGACAGAACGTACATGCCAAAGACCGCCGATCCGGCGTGATCTGGGAAAAAGACCTGCGCCAGCATCATAAAGACGATAAGCCGCGCCGAGCACGAGGTGAAGGGGATAAGCAGGCAGGTAAGGATGCGGTGGCGGACATCGCCAAGCACTCGCGTGGCCGAAATCGCCGGCACGTTGCAGCCATAGCCCACCACGATGGGGATAAAGGCCTTGCCAGGCAGGCCAATCGAGCGCATCACCCTATCGGTGACCACCGCAGCGCGCGCCATATAGCCGGAATCCTCCAGCACCGCCAAGCACAGAAACATCAGCGCCAGTAGCGGAGCGAAGGTCAGCACCATGCCGACGCCACCAATGAGGCCATCAACAAGCAAGCCCGAAATCAGCCAGTGATCCAGGCCAATGGCTTCCAGCCCGGCGCGGGCCGCGTCCGAGACCGGACCGGTGACAAGGTCTTCGAGGCCGTCCTGCATGGGCCCTGCCACCGTGGTGGTGATGAAGAAGACCGCCCACATCACCGCGAGGAAGAGCAGCGGGCCCACCACTGGGTGCAGCACCACGCGGTCCACGCGCTGGGTGAGGGTCTCGCCTACCTCCACGCGGTGGACCGCAGCTTTTTCGGCGGCATCGAGATCCGCAAAGCGCTGATCCAGGCCGGAATCCTGGCGGATGATGGTTGGCTCGACGCGCATGGCCTGTGCCACGGTGGTTTCCAGCCCGTCGAGGTTGCGCCGGCGCCGTCCATTGACGCTGACCACTGGCATGCCAGTGGCGCGGGAGAGCGCTTCAGTATCGATGCTAATGCCCTGCTGCTCGGCCATATCCTCCTTGGTCACGCCGATGACCACGCGGTATGGCTCGGCGGCAATTTGCAGCGCCAAGTTGAGCCCGCGGGCCGGGGCCGTTGCGTCCACGAGGACCACGACGACATCAGGGCGCTCGTCTGCCGGGCAGTCAATGAGCATCTGCTTGGTAAAGGCCTCATCCGGGCTCATGGGCTCAAGTGAATAGGCGCCGGGCAGGTCGATGATGTCAAAGGCCTCTGGCTGCGCATTCCAGAGCCCGCGGCTGACCTCGACGGAGGTGCCCGGCCAGTTGCCGGTCTGGACCTTCGCGCCGGTCAATGCGTTAAAGAGGGTGGACTTTCCGGAGTTGGGCGCGCCCACCAGTGCCAGGACCGGCGTGCCTTCCGCCGCTATCCGCATGGTGGAGGTGCTGTGGCAGCTTGCTGGGGCCGTGGAATTATGTGCCATCGCTTATGCCTCCACCGGAACGACTTCGAGTTGGCGCAGAGTGTGCGCATCCACGGCATAACGGGCCGTACCTACGCTGACAATGCGCGCACCGCCTGCGACGGTGCGGCCGATCTGCACGCGGGTGCCAGGCCGAAAGCCCAGCTCGCGCAGCCGCACGGCCAGCGCCGGTTGGGTCTCGATCGCGTTGTGCAGGCAATCAGCGGACAGTTCCACCACGGCATCGGTGGGTGCTTGATCCGCGCGAATGGGCCCAGTTTCTGGTGGAGTGGAATGGGTTTTGTACATGGGGAAACCTCGGTTCAAATTTCGCTGCGGATGCGTTAGCCACAGCAGATATTGACTATCCCTAATTGGACAATAGGTAAGTCTCACCTTAGTTTATGTCTCCGATTGCAGGCAAGGCTATCCTGCGCTTTCCCCCACTTTGGCGGGACGCATGCGCGTTATATGCCCATAGAAATTGCGCATAAAAAAGCGCCCCGTGCAGCACTCAAGGCTGAACGGGGCGCTATCTGCTTCGCGCTTATGCTTCGGGCAAGGTAAACCCAGCACCAACGCCACCACGGCGGTTCATATCCGCCAACACGGTATCCATGTTGGTAGCGGCGGTGGGGTTATGAACCGCACCCTGCAGCGGGGTGCGGCACGGGAAGTTCACCGGCAGGAAGCCGCCGGAGATGGAACCGATGAGGCGGTCACCGGCGAGCAGCGGCGCACCAGAATCGCCCATCATGGCGCAGACCTGGTTGACCTGGATGCTTTGTGCCTGCTGATAGGTCATACCGCAGGTCTTGCCGGTGGCAACGCCCTGCTTGCATACGGTCTCACCCGGGTTTACGGTCCCGCCTAGGGAGTTAACGGTTACTCCGTTGTAGCTGCGGGTGACCTCAGCATTAGAACCGAATTCGATCACCGAATAATCCAGCTTGTCATTCTTGGACACGATGGTGCCCGTCGGGCCAATGTGATCAGAATCGGCCGAGGTAATGGCATCGCCCTCATTGCCGCAGTGCCCTGCGGTTAGCCCCACCTTGCGGCCGGCATCGTCATTACCGGCAACGCTCAGGGTGCACATGGTGTCACCATTGATATAGATGGGAGTTCCAGGGCCGTACAGGGACTTACCCTGGTTCATGGCAACATCGGATTCCTCGGGAGTGCGCGGGGCATCGAACAAGGACCCCGGCACGCGGTGCAGAACAAAATCTGCATCGGGCTTGCCCGCAGCTACCTTGGAAAATCCATCATTTTTCCACTGGTAATTGGGATTATTACCCAATGGCTTTTGCTCTACCTGAGTGGCCTGTTCCAGTAGCCCGAAGGGATTCGGGTTGGTGGCCGGCTCCGCGTACTTAGCCCCCTGCTGGGCGTTATTCGCCACCGTATCGTGCGCGTTCTGCACCGCGGAATCCACGGTATCGGTGACCTGCTTATCCACCTCTGGGGTCTCAATTCCAAAGTCCGCGAGGCCATCGCGCACGTGGTTGATTAACCCTGCCGAGTCAATATCCGGTTGGGGCAATTCTTGGGCGCCTGCTGCCGGGGAACCCAGGAAAAACGCACCAGCGAAAGCCGAGCCCACCAGGACTTTCTTTAGGTGCGGAATGCGAAGCATCAAAGTACCTTCTTTCAGTTGTCAGGATCGTGCTAGCTAAATCCTGACATGAATCTCGTGTGAAAGCAGCTAAGTCCTGTGACTGTTTCCAAGCCGTTACCGTTCTTTCAGGTTTCGGGGGTGATCACACTATTAATCCGTACCCAAAAACTTTTCGATGCCCTATTCTTCACCCCCATGAGGTCCCCACAGATAAGCACTGAGACTTAAGATGCCAGAGCCGCTTTCCTATACCGATACCGCCGGATTCCCGCAGCTGCACATGAGCCGGGTCATCGACGCCGATTTCGATGCCGCGGCCCACCGGCTCTTTCGCTGGGGCATCCAGCGCAGCGGCCTCTTCCGCGTGCGCCCCACCCACCCGGTCGTCCAAGAAGGCGCCGAGGTCACCATGGGCCTTGGCCCGTTTGATTTCCGCTGCCGCGTGGTCGAGGCTTTCTCTGACGATGGGCGCTGCGGCTTTACCTACGGCACCTTGCCCGGACACCTCGAGCGCGGCGAGGAAACCTTCACCTTAGAGCGCCTGCGGGATGGGCGGACGCTGCTGCTTATCGATGCCACCTCCGAGCCCTTCCTGCCCTTCTTGCGCCCGCTTGTCGATATCCCCCGCCGTCTGCTCATCCGCCGGTTCTACCTGCACGCGCTGGACTAGCACGACAGCACAAAGGCCGCTGCCTCTCCCCTTCGGGTTAAGACAGCGGCCTGGGCGTAGTTAGCTACTTGCGCTTTTCGTCGAGGTTATCGCGAGCCTCGCGCACGACGTCTTTCACGCGGTCGAAGAAACCGCCCTTCTTACCGGATCCATCCTGGTATTCCTGCGCCTTGTCTTCCACGAAGTCCTTAGCGCGGTTGATGGCTTCTTCAACGACGTTGCCGGCCTCGGTGACCTTGTCCTTCAGGTCATCAAAGTCATCGCGCTCATCATCAGCTGCAACCCCTTCCGGCTGCTCGGGGGCGGCAGCGATGTGTTCCTCTTCGGCCTCGCCCACCACGTGCTGTGAGGGCTCATAGTCCGCGTTATCCTCATCCAGCTGTTCCTGCAGATCCGGTTGCTCGGACGCTGCAGCGACGTGCTCTTCCTCAGCGCCGGTAACGACGTGATTCTTCGGCTCGTAATCGCTCTGCGCCGCAGCATCATTTTGCCCATCTGCGCTTGCCGCTGCGGCGGCGCCGGCAGCAGCAGCCCCGCCAGCCGCGGCTCCGGCTACACCGGCTCCCGCAGCCTTGCCGGATTCAATCTTGTTGCCCTCGGCATCAGTGGATGCCAGGTAGGTAAATTTCTCGCGATCCACGTCTACTTCGTGACCAAGGGCGCGTGCAGTTTCTTTAGCCATTGCTTTGTACTCCTTAACTAGATCTATTTTCTCCTATCCTAGCGTTTCGGAGTGTCCCAGGTTTTGTTCCGTTTGAGTAGATGGGAAAATCTGGAACATGCCAAGAAAATTTGACCAAGATGCAAAGGACCGCGTGGTCCGTCTCGTGGAAGACCGCATCTTGGCGGAAAACATGTCGATGCAGGCCGCGTGCCAGGCAGTAGCTCCAAAGTTGGGGGTTTCATGGCACACAGCTCGTCAATGGACCCAGCAGGCTCGTCGTTCGGGAAACATCCCAGAGCCTGTGCCTGAAGATTTGGCCGCCGAAAATGCCAGGCTACGCCGCGAAAATCACCAGCTTCGAGATACCAACGAGTTGCTGAAGGCTGCGTCAGCTTTTTCGCCTCACGACCAGGCCCCAAACGTTAAGAAATGATCCGGTTCATCGATAAATACCGGAATCATTTCTCTGTCGAGTTCATCTGCATCGGCGTTGAAAAATAACCGGGCTGGTGGGTTCATCACCTTGCGTGGTTATCGCCAGTCCAAAGCCCGTGGGCTTAAGTGCTCGTTGCCTTCGTGACGGTTGTTCTAGTTGAACGCATTAGTGCTGTTCATCGGGATAATTACGGTGTCTACGGCGTGCGAAAGATGTGGCATGCGCTTGACCGTGACGGAATCGACATCGGTCGTGAACAAACCGCCCGGCTGATGCGCCTGGCCGGTGTTTCTGGCACAGGCACAGGCAGATCACCTACCACAACCCGTACACCTCAACGTGCCGGATCTGCGCCCGGATTTAGTGGGGCGTGAGTTCAAAGCCCAAGGCCTTAAACAAGCTGTGGGTGGCCGACATTACCTACGTGCGCACGAAGAAAGGCTTCGGGGGTCGGGCCCATGCGCACTGCAGGCATTGCCGCTACAAGCACTCAATCAAGCGATTGTAAGTGCGAGGGAAACAACAGGTCTCATTCACCATTCGGATCACGGCTCGCCGTACGTCAGCGTTGTCTACAACCAGCGTCTCGCCCAGCACGGGACCACTGCTTCCACCGGAACTGTTGGCGACTGAAATGACAATGCTCTAGCTGAAAACGTTAACGGCTCCTCACAAGAGGCGAACTCATCTATAATCGCAGGTGGAATAACGTTGTCGAGGTAGAAATCGCGACATTCGAGTGGGGTGTCATGGTGGAACGAGGTAAGGCTCCACCAAAGCCTGGGATACCGAACCCCAGCCGAGGTGGAAACCGAACTGTGGAATTAGAATCAGCCACAGGATAAAATGCAAATCAAGGCAAATACCAAGGAACAAAAAGTCAGGACACTTCGATAGAATTGGCTGCTATAGGGGCCAAACCAACTTTACTATGGAGGGATAATGGAATCATCACTCAACGAAATCAACTTAGGCCGTATTGACGCTGAAAGCGACGAACAACTCGAGGCTTATTTTGTTGAAACTGGAGCCGTCGATGGGGTCCGTTCAGGGAAGCAACTGATATTGGGTAGGAAAGGCTCAGGAAAGACCGCTCTATTTGCCCATATCAGGGACGCTTTTAGCCACAGGACAGTCGATCTTGAATTAACAAATTATTTTTTGAAACTCACAAGCTGTTGCGGAAAAAGGGCGTCGCAGAGACGAATGCATACACTACTGCATGGGAATTGCTAATCTACCTTGCAGCGCTCGGTTCGATACAGGAAAAAATGTCTTCGAAACAGCGGAGCAATTTCAATAAATTCCTCCATGATCTTCAGGTTCAAGATCGACAAGGTCGACTCAATCAGATGTTTGACTGGCTCAGTCGCATAAAGAAACTTAATTTACCTAATATCTCTACCGTGGCAGATTTAGGGGGAGTAGAGTTTGATACCACATCTCAGCAGACATTAGACGATAAATTTATCCAAGTATTTAATCAGTTTCAAAAATTTGCTTTAGAAATCCTTGCCGAATTCCCTCGGACTGTACTTATCGACAGGATTGATGAAGCATGGGACGGCAGCGAGGAAGCAAGGCTTCTAATCATCGGGGCCATCAAGGCCATGCGTGATATTAACTTGAAAGTTAAGCCCAAAGGATTAGCAACTGTAATTATTTTTCTTAGAACAGATTTGTGGCAGGCAATTTCATTCAACGATCGAAATAAAGTGAGTCAAGATATCGAGTACTTGGATTGGAGTGACGATGACCTAATCAAAGTAATCGAAGCTAGAATTAAAAGTAGTGTCGGCAACAAGCAAAGTAGTTCCTCGACTTGGCATTCGCTGTTCTACGATGGAGAAATGCGGCAACGCGCCCGCTCTGAAACTTATATGTTGAAACGGACCATGGGGCGACCGAGGGACATAGTAGCCTTTTCTATCTCTTGCCTCGAAGAAGCTCAGCGAAATGGTCATTCTTTAATTGAGCGAGAGGACATTTATTCAGCCGAGCCCAAATATTGCATGCATGTCCTTGAAGAGCTTCGTGATGAATTTAGTCATACTATTGATAATTTTCAGAGTGTCCTCAATCTTGTCCGGAAGCTTAGGAAAAGAAATTTCTTCATGGAAGATTGGCTCACTGTCGCTCAAGCACAGAATGTCTGCGAAGAAGAAGCTCGAATATGGCTGAATTTACTCTTCGAGGCTTCTGTTGTAGGCGTATTTGAAATTGGGGGCGGGGGCGGAGGATCCCGCTGCATTTACCGTTACCAAGATCTTAATGTGCAACCCGAAGAAGAGTCACACATGCAGGTCCACCTAGCCGTGGCAAAAGCTTTGAAACTAAAAGATTCATAAGAGGCCGTATTCACAATCATGGCATTTACTTAAGTGCTTATCCACTGAATCTGGATTCTTCAACATCAAAATGCACGAAATCCGAGTGCAGCACTACGCTGTTCACCCTTGTTTGAGATGGGCCCGCTTGCGATAGCACAAAGATTCGTCATTTTGATCTTTCGAACCATTGGAAAGCACCTTGCCGTCAGCTCTAAGGGCGCCTGATGAGTCTGCCCTAAAGACGCTGCGACTAATTAACTGCAATATTGAATACAAACACGTTGTAGAACGAACCAATCCAAAACAGCCCTCTGCTGCAGCCAGTAGACTCCTTGAGGGAGCACGAACATCCGGATGGAAACAAGCCATCAACAAAATGGACAGGGTCCATCCCGGCCATATATAATTAACGTGGCTGGCCAAGGGGTATCGACCCATATCGATATGCTCATCGCCTTCCGAATCCTGCAGGGATTCGCGGCGGGCTTCTCGGTGGCGGTGATGCAGACCCTCATCGTCACTAATGCCGGAAAGGACCAGGCCACACGCGCCATCACCGCAATCGGTCTACCAGCGGTAATTGCGCCTGCGATTGCCCCGCTACTGGGCGGGCTGCTTGTTGATGCCATCGGCTGGCGCGCCATCCTCCTCATCAACGTCCCCATCGGCATCGCCGCAATCGCCCTAGCCGCTCACTATCTAGAACGGACCCCAGCAGACCCTGCAGCCCAGCTGGACCGCATGGGATACCTCTTGCTCGCGCCAGGTTTGCTCGCGGCAGTCTATGGCTTTACCACCATCGGGCACATGAACTCTTGGACAAGCATAATTCTCCTCGCCGCCGGCGCGGGGCTGATTGGATACTTTGTCCTGCATGCGCTCCGGGCACCATCGCCGCTTATCGATGTCCGCCTATTTACCCACGCCTCCTTTTCCTCAGCGTGGGCAACGCTGGCCATTGCAAGCACCGTGTTTTATGGCGGGCTCTTCCTTATCCCACTGCACTATCAGAGCAGCTACGCCTACACCGCACTGCATGCGGGACTTCTGCTAGCACTACAGAGTGTGGGCGCGTATTTCTGCCGCTCGGCGTCGGAAAAGTTCATCGCCCGTTGGGGTACGCGGAAGACCGTCTACATGTGCATTGCCGCCGCTATTATCGGAACGCTACCTTTCGCCTTTCCCACCGGCCAGGCGGCAGGCTGGCTCATCCTTCAAGGCTGTGGGCTATTCGTGCGCGGCGGCGGAATCGGAGCCCTTACGGTGCTCACGATGTCCGCGACCTACCACGGCTTATCCAAAGGTGAAGTCGTCCATGCCAGTGCTGCGGGCCGCATCGCGACCCAACTTGGTAGCGCACTCGGCGTATCCGTCTGCACGGTGCTGATGACCCTCACCCACGGGATCGGCTGGACAACGTTCGCCTACTTCACCGTGTTCACCACACTTATGGCAGCCACGGCCCCGGCTCCCGTCCGGGACCGTGGTCCGGAAATAAAAGGTTATGCTCGAGGCATTTTGTCCTACCGAGGTTCCTCTTTAGGAATTCGCTTCTGCTTCCAGGACGAAGAGGTGTTTGCCCCAGCCAACAGCCGTGGCAGAAGAAATAAGAGCGCGGCTATCAGCGGTAGCAGCGCTGACATCGTCCTGAGTCGGCACCTTGGTGCCGAACATGGAAAGCCTCACCAAGTCCTCTTCATAGGAATGCTCATCGCCGCCTGCTTCCTCGAGGACCTCGGTAAGGATAAAAGCCCGGCGGGACTTATCCCCACTAACCGCGCGGCCTAATTCGGCAGCCACCTCTTCGCTGCCAAAGATGCTCCAGGGATCGATGAAAATCACGTCAGTTGCCCACGCATAGTCCGTCTCGGTGGGAGAAAGGCCGCGTCCGTCGCCGCCCATCTCGCAGCGCGCATGAGAGGCTACTGCGATTTCCCGTAGCACCGCTTCCGATGAAGCATCGGTGATAATCCGGCATTCAGCATGCTCGCATCGGCGGAGGATTTCATCTGCATATACTGCACCGCCCTGGCCAATGATGAGAACACGAGCAGTGTCATCCAGATACTGCTGCAGTTCCTTTGCTGCGGAAGGAGCGGTCCACCCAGCACTCACATTCTTTTGCTCAAAGCGTTCGGCTGCCAGGTGCGGGTCCTGGCCAAGATATTCTGACCACGGCAATCCCTTTTCGCCTTGAAGCGCTGGCCCACCGGTGCGAAGGCTGTCCTCAAGGCGCATCAGCGCCATCGCCTCAAGGTGCGCTGGCCCGCTTAACCAACGCACTACATTTGAATCTGGGTCCGCCAGTTCCATGCCCATTGCGGTCAATGCGAGGGTGGTTTCGCTAACTTCGACAAGTTCAAGAGCCGCCAGGTAACGGATAAACCTCCGTAGCGCCTCCTCGTGCAGTTCTGTCGCAGCAGCAAGAGCAGGGACGGGCCCGAACCCCGGAAAGTGGACACGGGGATTTAATCAAGATGCGATAGTAAGTGTAGCTGATCCGGCGGCTTCGAAGGCGTTCGGCGAGCGATAGCCGCACCACGAGTGCAAGCGCTTGGTGTTGTAGTGCGTGCACCACCGGAACACGTCCCGACGACATACGATCTGACTTGGGAAAACGGACTCGTCCTGGAGGACTTCCCGTTTCAGCGTGGCGTTGAACGACTCCGCCAACGAGTTGTCCGCGCTCGTCCCGATTGCTCCCATCGACTGGGTGACACCGAATCGTTCACACAGCTTCCGGTATTGCCCAGAGGTATAGACGCTGCCATGATCGGAGTGAAAAATCGCCCCGTCAAGGTTGCCTCGGACCCCGTGGGCCATCGTGAGAGCTTCTTCGACCAACTCCGTGCGCATGTGGTCGGCGATCGCGAAACCGGTCAACTGCCGCGAATAGCAGTCGATGACGGTGGCCAGGTACATATTCGACCCGTCCGCGATCGGCAGGTACGTGATATCGCCGACGTAGATGGTGTTCGGTTTCTCCGCGGTGAACCGGCGTTTCAGCAGGTCGGGCAACTTCGGAGCCCGTTTCGCAGACACGGTGGTCTTCACCCGGCGTTTTTTGGTGTAGCCGAACAGGCCCATCTGGCGCATCAACCTGGCGGTGCGCTTGTGATTGAAAAGGTCGTCGTTGGCTGGATCGGAATTGATGGCCGCCGTCACGCGTTTCGCCCCGTAACAACCGTTCTCGGCCGTGAACACGGCCTTGATCCTCGCTCCCAGCACCGCGTCGTCAAGGACGCGTCGCCGGCGGGCAGGAGCAGCTGATTTCCATTTGTAATACGAGGACCGGTTGATCTTCAAAACCTCACATAACCGCTTGACCTCGTAGAGGCCTCGGTTGTCATCAACGAACCGGAAGCGGTTCACCAGTTCGTCTCTTCCGCGAAATATTTGGCCGCCTTGCGGAGAATCTCTCGTTCCTCCCGGAGCTTGGCGTTTTCGCGTTCCAGCACGCGGATGCGTTCGGCGTCGGAGAGTCCTTCAGCAGGCGTGCGTGCGCTGTTGGCTGCGGCAATGGGGCTGGCGACTTTTTCACCGTTGGCGTTGGTTTTGGTGCCGGTGCCGAAGGCGTCGAGCCAGGTGCGCAGGGAGTTGCGGTTGACCCCGAGATCGGAGGCGATCGCGTTGAGCGTTGCTCCGGGGGTCGACTCGTACAACGAGACTGCGTCGCGCTTGAACTGCTCAGTGTAGGTCTTGCGTGGCATGGTGGAAAGGTACCTCACTTCCCCAGCGAGATGCTGGTTTCAAGGTGTCCACCATCTGGGGGTCAGGTCCGGTAGAGTCTTGGAAGTTATTGCCAGCGGCCAAGGAACCAGACTGGAGAAACTAGTAGTCTTCGAATGGCGAATGCCGCGTGCTCTCACTGCACTTACAGTAGGCTGTGCTCTTGGTCTCGCTGGAGCTTTAACACAATCAGTAACCAGAAATCCGCTAGCCAGTCCTGACATTTTAGGCATAACCGCCGGCGCCTCAGCAATGGCGGTTACGGTTATCGTCTTCGGCTCGGGTACCGGCATCATAGGCTGGTTGGCCGGCATTGGAGTCCCACTGGCCGCTTTTATCGGAGCTGTCAGTACAAGCATCGTCGTGTGGGTTCTTTCCTGGAAAGGAGACGCAAACCCGTTCAGGCTCTTACTCTCGGGCATAATCATTACGTCGCTGTTGTCTGGTTACATCAGCTTCGCCATGATTCGTGCGCAATTGCACGATGCCTCCGTCGCTCAATTTTGGCTAACTGGCTCATTAGACCGAGCAAATTGGACGACTACCTTTCCAGTAGCTATTGCATTAATAATATCTGCACCAACCCTCGGATGGGTTAGTTACCAACTGCATCCCACGGCACTGGGCCAGGATTTGGCAAGAGCTCTTGGCTCTCGTTTCAATGCGGTGCAATTCTCTGTACTCATGCTCGCCGTAGCGTTGACTGCCGTTGCTGTCTCCGCAGCAGGCCCCATTGGCTTTGTAGCCTTTGTTGCTCCTCAAATAGCACTTCGTGTCTGTCGTACCGCAACACCACCGCTGCTAGCTTCCGCCTTTACTGGAGCGATTCTTCTACTCGGCGCAGACGTCGTCATTCAAGCTCTGTTGGGGGTCGAGCTTCCTGTTGGAATCGTTACTTCGATAATTGGGGGCCTGTTTCTGCTCTATTTACTTGTTCAGCAAAATCGGAAGGTCCAATCAGCTTAATGTCTGCCCCATTAAACTCCCCACGCACAGCAATTTCCGCCTCAAACCTCACCGTAGGATACGCGCGCAATACTCCGATCCTTGAAAATATTGATGTAAGACTCCCGAAAGGCAAAGTCACTACGATTGTTGGTCCCAACGGGTGCGGAAAATCAACACTCTTACGCAGCCTCGCAAGACTGTTACCCCTAGAAAGTGGCACTGTCATGTTAGGTGAACGCAATATCACTGAACTTCGCCGAAGGGATGTGGCTACAAAAATTAGTGTGTTGCCGCAGGCCCCCGTTGCGCCAGAGGGTTTACTAGTATCCGATCTTGTCGCTCGCGGGCGCCATCCACATCAATCATGGCTGCGCCAGTGGTCAGCAACCGACGAGCAGGAGGTTTATTCCGCGCTCACACAAACCGGATCCCTTCAATTCGCCGAACGCTCCATTAATGAACTTTCCGGTGGCCAACGCCAACGAGTGTGGATTTCCATGGTTCTAGCTCAAGACACAGAGATTATGTTCCTCGACGAACCCACAACATACTTAGATTTGGCGACGTCCATCGAAATTCTCGAGCTCATTCGTTCGCTGCGAACAAAGCTGGGGCGCAGCATCGTCATGGTTTTACATGACCTCAACTTAGCCATTCGATATAGCGACCATTTGATTGCAATGAACCAAGGGAAAATCATTGCAACCGGGGCGCCCAAGGAGATCATTTCTCCTCAATTACTTCACGCCGCATTCAACTTAAACGCTTTGGTTATTGAAGATCCGGTTACAGGAGGCCCACTCGTTGTCCCCTCTGGCGCTAATATCTAGCTACGCCACACCCCCATGCACGCCTACAACTGCCGGCGGGCTTAGATCGAAAATATAAAAAGACCTTCACCCGTGCTTTCCACCGGTGAAGGTCTAAAAATTGGAGACAGGGGCAGAATTGGAAACCACTGTCTCCAATTAAAAGAGCTTCGAATACTTATACGTGAGCCAAAAGAGTGTTGGCCATGTACTCGGAGCCTGCATCCGACGGATGGAAGTTCATGTTGTAGTTCGGCGTCGTGGTGTCAATCAAACCGGCAACCCAACGCTGGGCATCTGGAGCACATGTATCATGGCCGCGAGCGCCATCAATCATGTCAACGTAGGTCGCCCCAATGGAATTAGCCGCCTCGATTTGGTTAGCGCGGTTCCAATTTTCGACATCCCGCAGGATTGGGACGTAGATACCGCCTGGGCGGTTCGGAATCACATTGACTGCGCAGAAGGTTGCGTGTTCACGATCCACCGTGGGTAGCGCGCCCGATACAACGATCTTAGCTCCCGGTGCTGCACGGTGAATCTTGTCGCCAGCTTCCCGCAGACGGTTCACATAGTTGTCGTGGACGTTTTTCGGGATATCCGGAGAACTCTTCAACACATCGAAGTTAAATGGACCGTAGTCATTCATTCCTACAGCGATGACGACGGTAGAGTCGTTGCGGACGTCACCGTTGGCAATAGCCCGGTCCAAGCGTTGATTCATGGTGTTGGAAGTCTGAGCGGTGCAGGACCAATCGGCCAGTGGTCGATTCGTCTTTGCAGCAAGCTTCCGCGGCCAGTTATTAGGCGCCTGAAGGCACCCCTCGCGTTGGGGATAGTTATCGGTTGCGCCAGGAACCCCACGGAAGGTATTCCGGACTTGGTCAGGGTTAGCGGAGTAGGAGTCACCGAGCGTGACGAGATTACCGGTCGGTGCGGCTGACGCGACACCGGAAAGACCAGTAGCGAGCATGACTGCTCCGCAAGCTGCAGCAATGTATTTGCTCACAAGGCGCATAGTTGCGTTTCCTTTCAATCAATATTGAGTTACTTTTCTAGCCTTCCGATAGATAACGTCCCGCATTGAGGGCGTCATTAACATCGATATACACAATTTATAGATAGTATCCATCGGCGACCATGATTACCGCTATGACTATAGCGAACTCTCCCAGTGAGCGCAGCTTTTCATACTTTAATCTCAACACATTAGTATTTTTACTCACATTTCTTATATTTCTTACGCAACCCCAGAGGAAGGTTGCGTCCAGTAGCGTGGTGTATCTGTAACTGACGGTGGGCCCCTTATGAATGAGGCCGGCGACCACCGTAGTACCTTTCGATTCCGTAACCACACTTCCTCGAAAGGGATAACCACGATGGCCGCTAGCCCATATTCTATAGACCCGACTACCTACTTAGACGAATTGCTGGCCCAAGCATCCCCAGATCTCATGCGCGAGATGCTTCAAGGATTCATCAACCAAATCCTATCGACTCAAGCAGACCAGATCTGCGGCGCCGACTACGCCACCACGTCTAAGTCTCGAACCAATGTCCGCAACGGCTACCGCCACCGCGATCTTGATACTCGCGTTGGCACCATTGATGTCGCTGTACCCAAACTACGTACCGGGTCATTTTTCCCGGACTGGTTATTGCAACGACGCACTCGGGCAGAACGAGCACTAACAACCGCAATAGCTACCTGCTATTTAAAAGGCGTGTCCACACGCAGGATGAACGATCTCGTCGCCAGTTTGGGAATTAATAATCTTTCAAAGTCGCAGGTATCTGACATGGCTAAAGACCTGGACGAGATGGTCGAAGACTTCCGTACCCGACCACTCGATACCGGTCCATACCTGTATATTGCCTGTGATGCATTGACCATGAAAGTCCGCGAAGGAGGACGCGTGGTCAAAGCTTCCGTCCTCGTGGCTACCGGGGTTAATGCCGAAGGCTATCGTGAGCTATTGGGCATGCAGGTTGCTACATCTGAGTCTGTGGCGTCGTGGACTGGGTTCTTTAGGGATCTTAAAGCTCGCGGACTTAATGAGGTCTATCTTGTCACCAGTGACGCGCATCTAGGAATCCAGCATGCGATTAGTGACGTGTTGCCGAATGCGTCCTGGCAGCGGTGTCGAACGCACTTTTCTAAAAACCTGTCTTCGATGGTTGCCAAGACCCAGTGGCCAACCCTATCGGCGATGTTTCGGACCTGACCCCCAGATGGTGGACACCTTGAAACCAGCATCTCGCTGGGGAAGTGAGGTACCTTTCCACCATGCCACGCAAGACCTACACCGAGCAGTTCAAGCGCGACGCAGTCTCGTTGTACGAGTCGACCCCCGGAGCAACGCTCAACGCGATCGCCTCCGATCTCGGGGTCAACCGCAACTCCCTGCGCACCTGGCTCGACGCCTTCGGCACCGGCACCAAAACCAACGCCAACGGTGAAAAAGTCGCCAGCCCCATTGCCGCAGCCAACAGCGCACGCACGCCTGCTGAAGGACTCTCCGACGCCGAACGCATCCGCGTGCTGGAACGCGAAAACGCCAAGCTCCGGGAGGAACGAGAGATTCTCCGCAAGGCGGCCAAATATTTCGCGGAAGAGACGAACTGGTGAACCGCTTCCGGTTCGTTGATGACAACCGAGGCCTCTACGAGGTCAAGCGGTTATGTGAGGTTTTGAAGATCAACCGGTCCTCGTATTACAAATGGAAATCAGCTGCTCCTGCCCGCCGGCGACGCGTCCTTGACGACGCGGTGCTGGGAGCGAGGATCAAGGCCGTGTTCACGGCCGAGAACGGTTGTTACGGGGCGAAACGCGTGACGGCGGCCATCAATTCCGATCCAGCCAACGACGACCTTTTCAATCACAAGCGCACCGCCAGGTTGATGCGCCAGATGGGCCTGTTCGGCTACACCAAAAAACGCCGGGTGAAGACCACCGTGTCTGCGAAACGGGCTCCGAAGTTGCCCGACCTGCTGAAACGCCGGTTCACCGCGGAGAAACCGAACACCATCTACGTCGGCGATATCACGTACCTGCCGATCGCGGACGGGTCGAATATGTACCTGGCCACCGTCATCGACTGCTATTCGCGGCAGTTGACCGGTTTCGCGATCGCCGACCACATGCGCACGGAGTTGGTCGAAGAAGCTCTCACGATGGCCCACGGGGTCCGAGGCAACCTTGACGGGGCGATTTTCCACTCCGATCATGGCAGCGTCTATACCTCTGGGCAATACCGGAAGCTGTGTGAACGATTCGGTGTCACCCAGTCGATGGGAGCAATCGGGACGAGCGCGGACAACTCGTTGGCGGAGTCGTTCAACGCCACGCTGAAACGGGAAGTCCTCCAGGACGAGTCCGTTTTCCCAAGTCAGATCGTATGTCGTCGGGACGTGTTCCGGTGGTGCACGCACTACAACACCAAGCGCTTGCACTCGTGGTGCGGCTATCGCTCGCCGAACGCCTTCGAAGCCGCCGGATCAGCTACACTTACTATCGCATCTTGATTAAATCCCCGTGTCCACTTTCCGGGGTTCGGGCCCTTCATACGATATTCCAGCAACCAGACTCGGAATCGGTGTGGTCCCAAGCACGTGAGGTCGTAGCGTTTTGTGAAGATAAATTCCCCCACGTTGCCAGCTACCTGGAAGAAGCCCTCGACGAGCTCTTAGCTTTTACCAACGCCCCGAAATCCGTCTGGAAGAAAGTCTGGTCGAATAACCCTACTGAACGGCTCAATCGTGAAATCCGCAGACGTACGGATGTTGTAGGCATCTTCCCCAATCGTGACGCTGTCGTGCGCCTTGTTGGTGCTGTCCTAACAGAACAACACGATGACTGGATCCAGCAAAACCGCTACATGTCACTAACCAGCCTGGAACAGACCAAAGCATTGATTACCGCCAACGTCATAGACGCTGACACCACCAAGGAGGTCGCATGAACCAGTTAAAGCACCGAGCACGTGCTGGCCCCTGACACCATCACACTGCATGCTCTATCGAAAGGTAGAAACACCACTCAAACGGACTTGACCAGGGGTGGTTACGTCCGCTAGTGTGGTGTATCTGTAACCCGTGGTAAGCCTCGTGCCGGTGCACAATAAGGCGACCATCACGGGTACCTTTCGAATCAACTTCTACTTATCCTCGAAAGGAATGTAACCGCGATGGCCGCTAACCCCCATCATATCGATCCCACTGCGTATCTGGAAGAATTGCTCACCCAAGCCTTACCAGACTTGATGCGCCAGATGCTGACAGACTTCATTAACCAGATACTTTCGGCCCAGGCTGACACTGTCTGCGGCGCTGATTACGCCACGGTATCTCCACAACGGACTAATACCCGCAATGGCTACCGCCACCGTCCCTTAGACACCAGGGTAGGAAGCATTGACGTTGCTATCCCGAAGCTACGTCACGGCGCATTCTTTCCCGACTGGCTCTTAGAAAGGCGCACCCGGACCGAAAGAGCCCTGACTACCGTGATAGCCACGTGTTATCTCAAAGGGGTCTCCACGAGATGCTCAGAACGGGGTGTTTGAAGTAGCTCGGTGAGGATCGTGAAGTGCGATGGTGGGGATCGTGAAGCGGTGTTTTAGGTAGATCTTCTCTTATGCGTATGGCAACTCGGCTGTACGCGGAAAGAGAAAGGACGCCTTTATGGTGGACTACTGTCATGTGATGCGCTTGTTGCTTCGGGGCGAGTCGTATCGGTTGATTCAAGCCCGGACTGGGGCTGCCCCGGCAACGATTTCAAAGGCCAAGAAGTCCATGGACGCGCACGGCATCGTTGATGAGGCTCAGGTCAATGATTTGAATTCGGAAGACCTTCCCAAAATGGTCGGTGACAAGCGTTCTATCGCGTTTAGTGACTTTGTTCCTATTGACTTTGATGCGGTTGCAGCTGAGCGTGTTGGCAGGAAGAAAACGCCGCTGAATGTCTTGTGGTCGAATTACGTCGCTACCCCTACTGAGTCTTCGCTGCTCTCCGCCCAACTTTACAACAGCACGACGATTTGTATACCTATAGCACCTTCAATGCCCGATACACGGTAGGTTTGGAACGGAATCTATGTGGGCACAATCAGAAGCTATAAAAGATCATATTACTTGCATCCAAGCCTATACTTTCGGAGAATCTCCTTGGCTTGGCGGCAACAGGTGCTAGGTGTGTGTTAGTAAAATTGGCGCGGGTTAATGTCGCGACCGGGTGACATCGATTTATACATCCTTAATGCGGGTCGATTTACTTCGATTGCGGGACTGGCCTATGGCCAACAATATAAACGTGTTTAAAAATACGTTTACTAGAGACAACAAATCGATGGAATCATGTCCTAGACCTAAAAATCCTGATAGGCCTAGGACAAACGCTAGACAGGTACTTAAAGAGGCTGCTATAAAAACCCATTTAGCGGTGGTTTTTCTGTACCTGTATAGCGCGCACCAAATAATTAGGGTGATTCCAATTAAAACTAGAACTCGGCTATTTTCCATGTCTACTTACGATGAAATGCGCAACTGTATTTCTTGATTCTAGATTCTAGCATCGAGTTGCATACGGGAATACGATGTTTGGGGAGTACTTTCCTCCGAGGGCTCGGATGGTAAGGCATCGACCTGTATTAGTGGCGTGAGCTGCTACTGCGGAAGCGCCTGCGCACGCACCTTTGGCTAACCAAGAGCCTAGGCCAACTCCTGCTAATTTACGGGCGCAGTAAGCAGTTCCTATGGCGATCCCGCTCGTCTCGTCTTTGGAAAAGACTAGCTCTTGTCCGATTTTCTTTCCCCAGCCATGAACGTCTCGGATATAAGGATCTGAAATAACCGGCTTGCCGGCAGGGCTCGACGAGATGTGCTGGATTATCCTATCTCCATCAACTGAAAAATGAGTATTTACCTGGTTTCCATCTACGTCTTTGGCCCAGGCAGGTTCAATGTATGCGCTAGGTTCCTCACCTTCTGCTGGACGTACTAAAATATGTCCGCTTGGAAGCTTTTCAAGAAAGGAATCTGAGAACTCAAAAGAAAGTTCCAAAGGGGCGTCTCCATCGCTAATGCTAACTAGCTGGTTGCCATCTTCGCGCTCTATTAACTTTGTCTTTGTTCCTGCGTTCTTCGATGGCGCCGGAGTGGTTATGCTGTCCTGCTGTGGAAGCAAGGATCCTTCGTTTATTTTTAAGCTTCCATCGTTTGGTACCCATTTCTCTCCAGTAGAGGGAGAGGGAGTCTTTGTATTTGCGGCAACGATTGAGTCAACTAGTCCGTCATCAATCTCTGTAGCTGTAGCCGAGGGAGCGAATGCTAAGAAGCTGACACTAAGCGTGGAGGCGGCCAAGATGGAGATTCCCCTTTTTGAAAATGGGGTGTAGTGAAGCATGTTCTTATCCTTGCTGAGGGAGTGAGTATGTTCTTGGAACAATTTGACTATCCCACAAATAAACCTATTTCGTAAGATAATGTGATAAATATAATCACTGCACCTAGGGCCGGTTTTATTTCTGTAAAATAGGCAAGGTTGCATTCTTAATATTCGGGATCGAAGTTTGAGAGTGGGGACGAATATGCCTTTCTTCCTGATCGATGAAACCGTTACAGGAAGCGAATAAGGCAGGCCTGGTGATTACGTTCTATGCCTTTGCAACCACAGTGGTTATGCTGTCACTCTTTCTTCTTTAGGCGATAAGCACCATCGTGCTGTTTAACAAAGAGATGAGTGCTCTTTTGCACCTATATGACTTGCCGTGATTGTTATTCTGCCAACCCTTGGCCGCAGTCTGAGATGGATGCCGACCATGTCACAGCGTGGTCGAAGGGTGATGCCACCGAAAGCAACTGTGAGCTGTTGTGTAAGTCCCACAACCGCGCGAAAGGTAACGCTTAGGGGCGTGTCGGGCAGCATCACTTCCAAACCGGCTTAAGTGACAAAATGCCATCGCTAAAGTCCCAATTTGAGTCCCAGGGCGTGCGCCTTAAGAGAAATAACTAAAGCCCCTACCAACGTTTCCGCTGGTAGGGGCTTGGAAGTTGGTAGCGGGGGCAGGATTCGAACCTACGACCTCTGGGTTATGAGCCCAGCGAGCTACCGAGCTGCTCCACCCCGCGTCGAGATGACTTCCATCATCTGCGCTTGAACAGTGCGTTAATACTTGATGTATTCGCTCTGTCCCGGCGACTTCTGTAACTATACAGACAGGAAGGCACCTACCCAAATCCCCTGGGTAGGTGCCTTATTTCCTGAGTTTCTACTACGAGAAGTGAGAGGCTTTAGCCCTCGGACTTCTGGTAAGACTCGACTGCCTTGTCCAACTCGTCCAAGGCGCGGCCGTACTCTTCGAAGGAACCGCCGCGGGCATCCTCCAGGCCCTTCAGGGCCTTGTTGATGTCCTCGATAGCGCCTGCCTCATCGGAGGAACGAGGGGCCGAAGCCGGAGCGGATTCCTCAGTAGATTCCTTCTTCTCGTCCTTCTTGTCCGCAGAAGAGCTGTCCTTATCGGCATCGTCGTCGCCGGAGTCGCCCTCAATCTCTTCGATGTCCTGGGCAGACTTGGCGTCGATTCCCACCTGCTCAAGGGCATCACCGATAGTCGGTGCATAGCCCACGCGGCCCTTGTAGGACACGAGCACGCGCAGCAGCTTCGGGAAGGCGGAGGCCTGATCCTTGCGCTGCGAGTAAATCGGCTCGAGGTAGAGGATCTCGCCGCCACCGACCGGCAAGGCCAGCAGGTTACCGTTATGCAGGTCGTTGGTGCCCTCCCACAGAGTGCGGTCGCGGGCTACCTGGTCAGAAGACATCATGGCGTCCTGCGCCTGCTTCGGACCCTGCGTCTGCGTATTGGTTGGCAGCACGCGCACGGTGATATCGCCGTAGGTATCCGGATCGGAAGATACCGCCATGTGTGCGGACAGGAACTCACGGTTCAGACCACGGTACGAGGTAGTCAGCTGGAAGCTCGGCTTACCGGTCTCCGGATCTGCAGCCATCACGTAGTACGGCGGCTGATTCAGGTCGCGTGATTCTTCCGCGGTCGGGTCATTCGGCACAGACCAGAAGGCATCGTTATTAAAGAAGACGTTCGGGTCATCAACGTGGTAGCGGGCCAAGAGGTCACGCTGAACCTTGAACATGTCCTCTGGGTAGCGGAAGTGCTCGCGCAGCTCATCGGAGATCTCCGATTCTGGCTTGACCACATCCGGGAAAACGCCTTCCCATGCCTTGAGCACGGGGTCTTCCTTGTCAAACTCGTAGAGGTCCACGCTGCCGTCATAGGCATCCACGGTCGCCTTCACGGAGTTGCGGATATAGCCCACCTGGTCATTGACCAAGCGCTGGGTGGTGCCATCGGGGTTGAGGGCGTCCTGGGTGGCATCCGAAAGCGAAGCGCGCTGCGAATACGGCAGGGAGTCCAGGGTGGTGTAGCCATCGACGATCCACTTCAGGTGGCCGTCAATAACGGCCGGGTAGGTAGCGGAATCGGTGGTCAACCATGGAGCAACCTTCTCCACACGCTCGCGGGGATCGCGGTCATAAAGCAGCTTGGATTCGCTGCCCACGCGATCCGAAAGCAGGAAGTTCAGCTCGCGGTACTTAGCGGCATACATGGTGCGGTCAAACAGATTGCCAATCTCAACGCCACCCTCACCGTCATAGGTGTAGTTGGTGCTATCGGTGTCGTACTCCACCGGTTTTTCGCCGGTGGTACCGGTAATGGCGTAGTCCAGGTTATCTGCGGCACTAGCGATGACCGGGCCGTAGTAAATGCGTGGCTGGTCTACCTTGATGCCCAAAGACTTCTCGGCATCTTGGGTCTCGCCCTCGCCCTCGGACTCGCCGGCCTGGGTCTGCAGGTCAGAGACGGTGAAGATGGGGTAACCACCGCGGGCGGAACCGGCATCGCGGGCAACCTCATCGACGGTATTGGCCTGCGCGGCTACGAAGCCATTGCCGTGGGTATATACGGTGTGGCGGTTGATCCAATCGGACTGGTTTTCACGCAGCTCGTTCGGGTCCAGCTCGCGGGCCGCAACGACGAAGTCGCGCATCTTGCCATCGATTTCATAGCGGTCCATGGACAGCGTTTCTGGGAACCCATAGAAGTTCTTCAGCTGCTGCATCTGGGTAAACGTCGGCGACAAAATCTCTGGATCCAGCAGGCGCAGGTTATTGATGGTGGCGTTATCAGAGGCAACCTTGTCATCCGATACGTTATCGCCGCCCCAGTTTTCCTTGTAGGTCACGTGGTCATCGGTAAGCCCATAGGCATACCGCGTGGCCTCAATATTGCGGGCGATGGACTCATTTTCCTTGGCCTGGCGGTTTGGCTGGACCGAGAAGCGCTCCATCAGCAGTGGCCATGCCTGGCCGATGATCAGCGAGGACGCGAGCATCAGCACCACGGCGAGGCCAGGGATGCGCAGGTCCTTGATGACGATGGCCATAAAGAGCGCAATAGCGACGAAGACGCCGATGATCATCAAAATGATCTTGGCCGGCAGGTAGGCGTGGATATCCGTGTAGGAACCACCGGTAAACAGGTCGTGCTCGGAATACAGCAGCCCGTAGCGCTCCAGCCAGTAGCCGGCGACCTGGGCCACCATCCACAGCCCGGCCGTAATGGCAAGCTGCAGGCGCGCCGAGCGGGAGATGGAACCGCGCACGCCCGCGGCCTTATTGCCAATGCGGATTCCGCCCAAGATGTAGTGGCCGAATAGGGCAATGAGGAAGGCGAGCACAAGCAGGATGGACAGGGTGCTGACCACCATCTGCAACACGGGCAGACTAAAGGTATAAAAGCCCAAGTCGTGGTGGAATTGGGGGTCTTGTACGCCGAAGTCCTGGCCGTTGAGGAATAGCATCACATCGCGCCAGTGGGACTGGCCGATGAAACCGGCGATGATGCCCACGATGGCCGGGATGACCTTGAACAGCACGCCCATGGACTTCTCAATGGACTGGCGGTACTGATAGACCGGCGAATTCAAATCCCCCATATCCAGGGAATCGGGGCGGCCGCGCCAAGCAAAGAACCCGGCTGCCCACACTACTGCGGCAGCAACGAGCCCGAAGATGATAAAGAGGACTATGCGCGCAATAATCGCGGTGGTGAAAACACTGCGGTAATCAATGGAGCCAAACCACCTCCAATCCGTGTACATGCCCACGAGCATGGGGCCGAAGAATAAGAGGACGGCAATGATGGCCGCAATAATTGCCGCGACCTTAGGAGGCCGCTTCAATGGGGCGGCTGGTGTGGATGACCCTAGGGACAACGCCAGCTCCAATCAAGTAGTGCGAATATTAAACATGTAGACTTTTTCCAGTTTAAGGAATCAATACCCAGATAACGAATAAGGATGCCTATGAGTTCCCCCGAATTATCACAGCCAGCTTTAAACCGCGCCATGACGGAGGCCGTGGAGTTCGTCCATGCTGAAGGTTGGGACGCCCGCCCCACCATCTTCGCGCTTGTCCCCACCCATCTGGTGGCAGACCAGCTAGCGGCCATGGATGAGGAAACCGCGTCCCCGCTAACCCTTATCGTGCAAGACAATGTCCCGGAAAACATCGAGCCGGGTTCCGAGGAATTGGCTGATTACGTCTCCCGCTTGGCCTGGCCGCGCGAGGTCGCAGGTGCCATCTTGGCCCAGGAGATTAAGTTCCGGGATACCTCTAGCGAGGACCCCTCCCCTCGCCCGGCGCGCCTGTATTCGGGTGCCCTGCGCGAGGAAGGAATTGAGACCACTTTGCTGCAGCTGCGTCCCACAGAGGAAGAGCTTGAGGCCGCAGGCCCCTTTGCTGAGGACGATATTCAGCTCCGCGGCGGCCCGCAGGTAGCCCCCGGCGTGATCGCCGCTTTGCGCTATGGCCTCAACCAGGATCCGGATGAACTAGACTAAGTGGCAATTAAGCCCGCGACCAAGGAGTTCTATACAGTGCGACGCCTTTCCTTCTCCCGCCGTTTTCCTGCCCGTACCGCTACCGCGGCGGCGCTACTGGGGCTCAGCGTGGCTGCGGCAAGTTGTTCCTCCGATGCCGATGCGCCTGACGATGCCCCCGTAGAGACCACTCCTGCCGCCTCCACCACAACCTCTGAAAACGACGAGGAATCCACGGCATCCAGCACCGAATCCTCCGCCGCGTCCTCCTCGGAGTCAGAAACGGCGGACAAGGATGAAGACGAGGCTTCCGAGGAAAGCACCACCAGCGAGCCGAGTGCTGGCGGCGAGTTGGATAAGTCAGTCGCCAAAGTCTACGACGTATATAAGTCGCTGGCACCCAAGGACCTATTCGCCCAGTTTGAGCGCTGCGATTCCACCGGCGGGGACTCTTCGTACAATTGCTCCGGCCCTAAGGTGGGGCAATTCCAGTTCTTTAAGTCCCACTCCAAGGCCTCCCAAACCACCCAGGTACTTACGGAGCTGCGCAGCTCCCATGCCATCGAGGACGATGGCGATCGCGTCGTCGGCTGGTCCACGTTGGGCACCACCGCGGTTATCACCGTGGTGGATAATAAGGAAGGCCTGGTCATGCAGCAGATGATCTCTTCTGACCAGGTGGACCCGGAAGAAAAGATTAAGGAATTGGGCCTAGTAAAGGACTAGGCCTCGGCCGCACAAGCTCTTTTTAGCTGCATTCCTTGACGTCTTTGCCCGCCGCAAAGTCCTTCATGGCCGCCACGGCATCGTCCAGGTTTTCTACCTGTGCAATGGTCATATCGCCGTGGTCGCTGCCGGCCGCCGCTGAGCAGTTGTCCTTGGGCGCCAAGAAAAGCTCGGCGCCTGCCTCGTGCGCGGCGGCGATTTTATGCTCAATGCCACCAATCGGCCCGACCTTGCTATCGGCCTGAATGGTGCCGGTGCCGGCCACGAAGGTGCCGCCGGTTAGGTCTTCATCGCTGAGCTTGTCGATAACCGCCAGGGTAAACATCATTCCCGCTGATGGCCCGCCGATATCCTGTAGGTTGTAGTTCACCGAGATATCGTCCTTGGGCTGGGATAGCATGGCGATTCCCAGCAGTGCCTTGCCCTTATCGTGCGGGTTTTCGCCCAATTCGATTTCTTCGCTGAACTCTTTATCCCCGCGCGTGACGCTGACTTTCACCTTATCGCCAGGGCTTTTGTCCTTGATGATGTCTTGGACCTCGCTCGGCTCGGTAACCTCGGTGCCATCGACGGCGGTGATGACATCGTCTTTTTTAAGGTGCTCCGAAGCGGCGCCATCCTCAATGACCTCCGCCACCGTGATTTTGACCGGCAGGTGCAAATAGTCCATCGCCGCGATGGTGGCAGCGGACTCCGATTGGGTAAAGGCCTGCTTATTGGATTCTTGGACCTCTTCATCGGTCATGTTTTGCGGAATGACGGTATCGATGGGCACCAGGGTGTCATCGGTAAGCGCCCAGCGCCCCAACGCCTGCGCCAAGGTCATATTGGTGCGCACGGATACGGTGGTCATATTGAGGTGCCCACTGGGCTCATAGGTCTTTGGCGCCTGCACATCAACGACTTGGGTGCCATCGACCTCGCCCAGCGTATCCACCGTAGGACCGGGGCCTTCGGCGGCATAGGGAACGGTCAGCGAGACATCGGTGCCCGGGATATGGTCAAGCGATACCAACGCACCGGTAAGCACAACGGGGATAGCACCCCAGGCGATGGTGCGGACGCGACGGCTAGCAGGAGAATTCACGAAGCAATAGCCTACAACCTTTGGCGTACTGTTCGCTGTCAGCGTTGCTGTGATCATGGAAACTTTCCGCACGGTGCCGGTAGATTGGAGCGCATGAGCAACGGATTCGGTTTTTCTTTCCCAAATAACGATGACGACGATAATGACGGCCGTCGTGACCAGAACCCGTTCGGCGCATTCGGCGGCGGTAATGGTGGCGGCCTCGGAGACATGCTGAACCAGTTCGGTCAGATGCTATCCGGAATGGGCTCGTCCATGAACTCGCCCCAGAACTCCGGGCCGGTCAATTACGACATGGCCAAGCGCATCGCCCTGCAGCAGATCCCCAAGTCAAAAGACATCAGCGCGGAAGATTCCAAGGCAGTAGAAGAATCGGTGCGCCTGGCGGAGCTCTGGCTTGACGATGCCTCCATTCTCCCCACCGCTTCCGGAACCACGCAGGCATGGGATTCCAAGCAGTGGCTGGAAGAAACCATGCCCGCCTGGGAGCGCATGGTCACTCCCGTGGCCCAGCACATGAACGATGCCCAGCTGGAATCCATGCCGGAAGAGGCCCGCCAAATGATGGGCCCGATGACCAAGATGATGGGCCAAATGTCCAGCATGAATTTCGGCATGCAGCTAGGCCATGCCCTGGGCGATCTGGCCAGCCAAGCGCTGACCGGCTCCGACTTTGGCCTCCCCATCGCCCCGGCCAATACGGTGGCACTTTTGCCGCATACCATTCAGAAGGTCGCGCGCGAGCTCAACGTTCCTGGCCAGGAGGTATTGGTCTACATCGCCGCGCGCGAGGCCGCCCGCCAGCGCCTGTTCAAGCACGTGCCGTGGCTGGTAGAGCGCATCGTCTCCTCCGTGGAGGAATACGCCATCGGCTTGGTCATTGATACCTCCCACATTGAAGAGCTCGCCCGCGAGCTGAACCTGGAATCCGGCGATCCGCAGGCCATCCAGGAAGCCATGAGCAAGCTGCAGGGAATGGATCTCTCCCCGCGGATTACCTCCAAGAACACCGCTGCCGCCTCCAGGCTGGAAACCCTGTTGGCCTTGGTCGAGGGCTGGGCCGAGCACGTCGTGAGCGAGGCCTTGGGCGAGCGCATCCCCTCCACCTCCAAGCTCACTGAGGCATGGGCGCACCGCCGCAGCACCGGCGGGTCTGCTGAGCAGGCCTTTAGCAAGGTTGTGGGCATCGAGCTCAACGCCCCCAAGGTCACCGAGGCCGCCGAGCTGTGGCGCCGCGCCACCGTGGCCGTGGGTGCCGAAAAGCGCGATAAGGCCTGGGACCACCCAGACTTCCTGCCCACCGCAGAGCACCTCGATAACCCGGCTGCCTTCATCGATTCCCTCTTGGATGATGAGCCTGATGAGGGCTTCGAGGAAGAATTTGCCAAGCTCGAAGAGATGCTCAAAAACGGCGAGGGTTCCGGCGAGGACTCCGAAAGCAAGTCCGAAGAGGACAAGGATTCTGCACAAGACAAGGACTCGCAAAGCAGCGACGACGGGGACGACGTGGACGACGGCGACGACAACTCCGAAAAGGACAACGGCGGCGAGGATAAATAGCTCGCGCTAACCGCCCCAGCGCTGGTAGGCCTCAAGGTAGCCCTTGGCCCGCTCGGCGTGGGGCGCCCTATCGGCCCACCGCCAGAATTCGCGCCCATGGCGCGGGATGAAGGTATGGGTCAGCTCATGGATGATCACCGAATCCAATACATAATCCGGCACCTGCTGTAGGCGGTTGCTCAGCCGGATATCCGCGGTGGAGGTAGTACAACTACCCCACCGCGTATTTTGATTGCTCACCCACCGGATGGACCCAATCCACGCGCGGCCTTCCAGGTACTGCGCGTTGAGCTGTTCTGCGCGCTGGAGAAGCGCCGCATCGGTCTTCGTACCACCACCGGTTTTCTTCTCTAAGCGCGCGAGCATGTCCTGTACCGCCTCGTTTTCCTCCCGGGCGGACATCCAAGCCGGAATGCGCACTTCCAATACCCCGGCCACCATGCGCGCCTGCACCGACTTCCGCCGCCGCGCAGAGCGGATAACCTTGACCTCAGGGTGGGTACGTCCTGGTGGTTGCGTGCTCGACATGACAGGCCATTGTACCTGTGGTGCAATGGACGCACATGCGGCACATATGCCGTATTCGGGGCGATAGAGGGGATTTGAGGGGGAGAACCAGTGACTGGCTCACACGGCACGGCTCAACGTGTGACATTGGCGCCAGGGTGCGGCGTATTTTGCCGCGAGAATTCCGTGGTGCAATTCGGAATGGACGCCACCCGGGTGGCGGTGGCGGATACGGGCAATGCACAGGGCGTGGCCCGTGCCTTTGCCACGGCCCATCAGCCGGTCGATTCCGGGGAATTGGCGGCGCGGTTGGAAGCGGCCGGCTTGGATAGCGCCGCCGCCAGCAGCCTCATCGATGATGCCTTGGACTATGGCATTCTCTGGTCCCAGCCACCACATCCAGAGCAGCCTGAAACCGTCATCATGCTGGGCGAATCCCCGCTTGCTCTGGAGTTGCGCGCCCGCTTGGCAGCAGATGGATATACGGTGCGCATCCCCCTTGATGAGGACAATATCTTTTCCTATATCCACGACCTCGATGGGCTTTTTACGGTGCTTGCCATCGACCAGCTCCATTGCCCCATCGATTGCGCCAATGCGCTTGCCGGAACCCCAACGACGTGGCTACCCATCTCCCTCCTAGATAACCGCGGCATCATCGGGCCCCTGCGCGTGGAGGGGCAAGGCCCCTGCCCACTGTGCATTCACTTATACCGCGTGGATGCGGATCCGCAGTGGACCACCATCGCCTCCCAGCTCACTAGCGTGCGCAGGCAGCCAGAAAAACTAGTCATCGATGCTGTAGCGGCCCAAGCACAGGTGGTGGTCCGCCGCTTAAGCAAGCGCCCCTTACCGCCAGGCGCGCCAACCTCATTTCCGCGCCCAGGCCAACAATGGGAGGTAGACGTCTACGGCCGCCACCAGCAGCGCACGGCCATCGCCCATCCGCGCTGCCCGGTGTGTTACGGCGGCAAGGTTAACCTGGCTACATCCGCACCGAGCGAATGACCTCTAGGATTTGCTCGCCGTAGCGCTCCAACTTATTGGGCCCAATTCCAGATATAGACAGCAGCTCCGCTTCATCTACCGGCAGCTCTTCCGAGATGGCCTGCAGCGTGGCATCGGTAAAGATAACGTATGCCGGAACCTTTTCTTCCCGAGCGACCTGCGCGCGCCACGAGCGCAGGGCGGAAAAGACCTCATCATCGCCATTGCCCTCGCAGTCTTCATGCCGGCCAATGACCTTTTCCGCCGGTGTCTCTAGTACCCCACTGCACACGCGGCAGCGTTTCGGGCGACGGGAGCGGCCACTTCCCGCAGCCGATTCCACGCCTGGCGCGATGCCATCGAGAAACCGGGTGCGCTCCCGGGAGGCCCTGGAACCGGCGGTCTTCGCCAATGCCCACGACAGGGCTAGATGCTCGCGGGCGCGGGTAATGCCTACATAAAACAGGCGGCGCTCTTCCTCGATCTGCTCGTTGCCCGCTTTGATGGCGTGGTTGATGGGCATGAGCTTTTCGCTCAGCCCGACGAGGAAGACGGCGTCCCACTCCAAGCCCTTCGCCGCGTGCACCGTAGCGAGGGTAACGCCCTCCATAGCGGGGGCTTGCTTATCAGTGGAGCGGCGGCGCAGCTCGCCCAGCACGCCATTGAGATCGATGCCCGGGGTGGATTCCACGATCTTTTCGATCAACCCCACCAGCGCGTTCAGTGATTGCCAGCGCTCGCGGGCCTGCGCGCCCTGCGGTTCGGTCGCGCTGAGCCCAAGCTCGACAAAGGCGGCACGCGCAATCGCCACGGGGTCCTCCGGTAAATCATCGCGGCGCGTGGCGGCAATGAGCACGCGAATGGCCTCCAGAATCTCCGGGCGGCGGAAGAAACCTTCACCGCCGCGGACTTGGTAGACCACTCCGGCATCGGCAAGCGCCTGCTCAAATTGCTCCGACTGGGCGTTGATGCGGTACAAGATGGCAATTTCTGAGGCCGGCACGCCCTGGTTGAGCAGGGTCAGCACCTGCCCGGCCACCTCCTGCGCCTCATTTTCCTCGGACTCGTAGGCCTTAAACGTCGGCTCCGGCCCAGGCTCGCGCATGCCCTGCAGCTCTAGGCGGGTGCCCGCCGCGCGCCCCGTAGCCTTGCCGATGACCCGATTAGCCAGGTCCGTGACCTGCGGCGTAGAGCGATAGTCGCGCTGCAGCTTGACGATGGTCCCGTCCGGATAGCTGCGCGAAAAATTCAACAGGTACTCCGGCGAGGCGCCGTTGAAGGAATAGATGGTCTGGTTGGCATCGCCCACCACGGTGAGATCATCGCGATCACCCAGCCAGGCGTTCAGCACGCGCTGCTGCAGGGGCGTGACGTCCTGGTACTCGTCAACGACGAAGGTGCGGTACTGCTCGCGAAAGGTCTCTGCAATGGCCGGGACATTTTCGATGGCTCCAGCGATGTGCATGAGCAGATCATCGAAGTCCAAATGCATCATATCCGGCGTAGCCTTGGCCTTCTCGTAGCGCCGGAAGGCCTCGGCTACCTTAGCGGCATCGGCTGGAGCGGTGCGATCCGTTTCCGCGATGACGCTCTCATAATCCTCCGCGCTGACCAGCGCGGATTTTGCCCATTCGATTTCTGCCAGCACGTCGCGGATCATGTCTTTGGAATTATCCAGCCCCACCGAGCGCACCGCGCGGGCTACGAGCGGGAATTTATTATCCAATAGAGTCCACGGCAGATCGCCTGCGACCTGCGGCCAGAAATACTTCAGCTGGCGCCGCGCGGCCGCGTGAAAGGTCTGGGCCTGCACGCCAGCCACGCCCATCATGCGCAGGCGATCCCGCATTTCTCCTGCCGCACGCGCGGTAAAGGTCACGGCCAAAACGCGCTGGGGGTTTACGAACCCTTGATCCACCATGTTGGCGATGCGATAGGTAATGGTGCGCGTCTTACCGGTGCCCGCGCCCGCCAAAATGCACACCGGCCCGCGTGGGGCGGTGGCCGCGCGGCGTTGATCCTCATCCAGCAGGGATAAATCCGGCTTATTCACCGTGATACCACTCCATAATCATCGTGTGTGCGATAGAACCCGCGGTGGCCAACGGGAGCTCAGGCAGCTCGGCGCGGGTCACCCAACGAATTTCTTCCAGTTCCCCATCAGTATGGCAGGTGGCCTGGACATCCGATGTCTCTGCGTGAAAGCCCAGCATAAGCGAGCCACTCGGCGGCCACGGCTGGGAGCCCCAGTAGCGAAGATTGTCAATGCGGCGCCCGGTTTCCTCCATGGTTTCGCGGGCAAAGGCGGCCTCAATGGTCTCGCCCGGTTCCACGTATCCGGCGATAAAGGAAAAGAAGCCATTGCGCCCGCGATTGCGCGCCAGCAAAATCTTCTCCTCGCCCTTGAGCTCAATGAGCCCGATAACCGCCGGGTCTAGGCGCGGAAATACCATGCGGCGCGAATCCTGCGGATCGCGGCCAATAATACCCGGCGTGGGATAATCCAACGGGTGGCCCGTGCGCGGATCGAAGCGCTGCTCCAGCCGGTTGCGAATCAAGGCAATGGCCTGCATGACGAGGGAATCATCGGCGAAAAAGGTCGCAGGTTGTAGCTGCCCCATGCCCCGCGCAATTGCTTCCGGGCAGGCAAAAACGTGCAGCGTGCCGATGTCCACCATCTCCGGTGTCCCCACGCCCTCCGGCAATTGCTCCACCAACGCGGCGTCCCCGCTCGCGGTGGCAGGCACTAGACCCGTGTGCGTTACGGGCAAATACAATTAATCCTCCTCGTCCTCATCTTGCACTTCCACGGGTTGTTCCAAGTCATGCTTGATATACAACAGGCGGTCGCCCGGTTTCAGTGCGGAGGCATCAGCAGTATCGACGCGGTGGAGCTCGTTATTGCGCAACACCGCGAGCACGATATCCGCCAGGTGGCGTGGGTTGGACCCGACCTCGAATTCGCGCACGGCGCGCTCTGATACCGAAAAGCCCTCGTTGGGAGAAAGCAGGTCTTCCATCATTTCCACCACGGTGGGGGTCACGGTGGCAAGCCCCAGCAGGCGGCCGGCGGTCTCTGCAGAGGTAACCACGGAATCGGCACCGGATTGGCGCAGCAGGTGGCGGTTTTCGGACTCGCGCACCGAGGCCACGATCTTGGCCTTAGGGGCGAGCTCGCGCACGGACAGGCAGCACAGCACCGCGGTATCGTCCGAGGATGGGGTGACCACCACGGAGGTTGCGTGCTCCACCCCGGCGATCTTGAGCACGTCCTGTTTGGTGCCCGAGCCAAAGATGGTGACCAGCCCGTGGTGTTCCGCATGCGCCAGCGAGGCGCGGTTATTATCGATGACCACGATTTGGGAGGTGGGCACGTCGTCTGCCAAGAGCGCGGCGACCGCCCCGGCACCCTTCGTTCCATAGCCGATAACGACGGTGTGGTTACGCAATTGCTTTCTCCAGTTCTGGATTTCAAAGGTGCGGCGGGCCTTGTCCGTGAGCACGGAGAGCGTCGCACCAACCAACAGCACAAGGAAGATGAGGCGGGCTGGGGTAATAAGTACGAGGTTGATAAACCGCGATTGCTCCGTGACCGGAACGATATCGCCATACCCCACGGTGGTCAGCGTGACGGCGGCATAGTAGGAGGAATCCAAAAGCGACATGTCCTCGCTATAGCCCCCGCCGTCTAAGTACACCACGACGGTGACAAAGATGAGGATGCCGAATGCCCACAGCGCGCGTTTAGCCAACTGGCGCCACGGGCTGGCATTTTGATCCTTGGGCACAGTGATGACATCAAGGAGCGCGTGATCAGGTTGCGAGGACAACTCGACCTGCGGCAAAAAGCGCTGTTTAATACGCCCTTTGAACACCTTCGCATGTTTTTTGGCCACTGGCCCAGCCTTCTTTTCTGGATCGATTTTTGATTCCGCCGGTTATACGGGGACGCAATTATCCATTCATCGTCCGCATTCCGTCCCCATACCTTAGCCCTAGTGGCCTGCTACTGACGATTCAAGCAGGCTACGCAGCTCCTCACCTTGGGCTAAAGTATCTGGCTCAAAAGTATAACCATCGTGAACGTAATGGAAAGCGGCGCGGATTTTATCGCCGCCGTGGATGCGCCGCCAGGCTTCGGCATAAACCGCCAACTGAATCTTCGCCGCGTCCATGGCCGCGCCCTTCGGCGGCCGCCCGGTCTTCCAATCCACCACCATCCAGGTGCCATCTGCCAAGCGGAAGACGGCATCCATTCGCCCGCGCACCACCGCACTGCCGATGGTGATTTCAAACGGCGCCTCCACAAAGTCCGGCTGGCGCTGCGCCCATTCGGAATTCAGGAAGGATTCCTTGAGCTCTTCCAGATCGAAATCCTCTGGCTCATCGATGCCCGGCAATTCCTCTTCCCCTAGCAGCGCGGGGCTGCCAAAGCGCTCTTCCAACCACGCGTGGAAGGCGGTGCCTCGCTTGGCATAGGAATTGGGCTTAAACGGCACCGGGCGGCGTTGCCGGCGCGCAAACTGTAGCGGATCGCTGCCCAAGGCCACCATGTCAGAAGCGGTAAGTTCACTGGGAAGTTCCACATCCACAACCGGTTGTTGCAGGGACTTGTATTCCTCAATGAGCGCGCCCGCATCCTGTTCCCACAACTCGAAGGTCTCGCCGTGGCTCAGCTCAGGAAGGTCCTCCATGGCGGCCAGGACCGCATCCGCGCCGGCCAGGGAATCCGGATCCGCTTCGAGGGCTGGGAAGAGCCCGCTTTCTGCCCCATGAGCCGCGGTATCCACCGGCTCTTCGGGCACCGTCCACTCCCCCACGTACTGGGGGAAGGATTCTTTTAGCCTTTCGAGGTACTCATACGGGCCCTTCTTGGCCTTGCCCGTCCGGTTATTCGTGCCGGAGCCGGTAACGGTCAACGTGGACTCGGTTCTGGTCAAGGCCACATAAAACAGGCGTGCTGCTTCCTCCGCATTATGCGCGCGGTCATCATCCAAGAATGCCTTGCAGGCCTTTTCAAATTCGGAACGGGTGACCGCATCGGGTGAGACCTCGATGTAGTCATTGTCACCGGGTACCTTCTCGATCTTGGACAAAAAGGTCTCTGCTTGGGCCTTATAGCTTGAAGAGTCAGCGTGCACGACATAGACGTGCTCCCACTCCAAGCCCTTGGCCTTATGCACGGTCATAATCTGTACGCGATCCGTGGAGGCGGGCACCTCCCCAAGCCCGAGGCCATCTTCATGCTCGCGAGCGAGCTCCAAATAATCTAAGAGCGCATACAAGGAGTCTCCGTGGAATCCCGCGACGATATCGGCGAATTTATCCAGGTGGGTGGCTCCCCCGGCGCTGCCGCGGGCAAGGACCTCGGTGCGGATATTGAAGATGGCCTCAATATCCGCAAAGAGATCGCTTAAAGGCTTAGACAGCGAATAAGTGCGCAGGTAGCGCAGCTTGGCAGATACCTCTTCCATGCGCGCCAAGCCCTGCGGGGTATAGCGATCGCGCTCGCCGAGGTCCGCCAGGGCATCGGCAAGCCCCACCGTCTGATCAGGGCCCTCAGCCGTAAGCTGCGCTAATTGGGCGCGCAGATACTCCTCAGGATCCATGCCCTCTTCCCACTGCAGGCGCTCTTGTTTTGCTCCCGCCAAGTTCTTTTGCCGCGCGGCAAGGGCTTGGATATCGCCCATGCCCAGCCCGCAAATGGGCCCGGCGAAAATGCGGAGGGCGGCTTGCGCGTCTTCCGGCCGCACCAGCATGGTCGCCAGCGCTACAAGGTCCTGGATTTCCGGTTGCCATAGCAGTCCACCCAGACCATTGATTTCATTGGGGACATCGACGGCGTCCAAGGCTGCTGCAATGGCCGCGGTTTGCCGGTTGGTACGCACCAGCACCGCTGCGCGAAAGCCATCGCCCTCGCGCGCATCCCACTGCTGCCTTAATTTCTGCGCAATATAATCATGTTCCTCATCTTCGCTGGCGAAATAGCCGAGCTCAATCTCGCCCTCGCCCTTGTGCGGGGCCGCATGCAGCTCATCGACGGGCCGCGGGCCGCCCCCAAAGACCCCGGCTGCTACCGAGTTGGCCAGCTCTAAGGCACCCGACGGGTTGCGCCACGAGGTAGTCAGCTGATCCTTGGGAGCAGGGGTGCCATCTGCCTGCGGGAAATCCTCCACGAATGCGGTGAGGTTTTCTGAGGTAGCCCCGCGCCAGCCATAGATAGCCTGCATGGGATCGCCGACCGCGGTCACGGAAATGTCCTTGTGCTCCCCACCAAAGAGGCTGCGCAGGAGTACACGCTGAGCATAAGACGTATCTTGATATTCATCCAGCATGATCACGCGGTAACGCTGCGCCTGTTGCTTGCCCACCGCCGGGTGCTCTTGCGCGAGGCGCGCTGCCACAGACATCTGCTCACCAAAGGTGATGACCTGCTGCTCTGCCTGGGCGCGCTTGAGTTCCTCGATCAATGGCACGTACTGCACGCGCAGATCCTGGACATTGATGTACTTCTGCAGGTCCTTGGAATACTCGCCCTTCGTCCTCGGCGCCTTTTCCAGGTTGTCAATATCAGCGCGGAAATCCCGTGCGAACTCGGCGATATCATCCGGATCTTTCAAGGAATTGTCCATATCGGAAGTGATCTTGAGCAGGGTTTCCGTAATGGAGCCCAAGGTCTTTTCATCCGATAATTTGCCACCGTAGTTTTTCACCACGTCATAGGCAATGGCGAAGCGCTCTGCCTCCGTGATGATGCGCGCCGAGGGCTCTACTGGGACCAGGAGGCCGTATTCGCGCACGAGCTCGCCGGCATAAGAGTCATAGGTGGCCACGGTGGGCGCGATATTGTTAAGCGCCTCGGCGGCGGGGCTACCGGGGACGATGAGGCCGGAATCGCGCAGCTGAATGAGCTGGCGGCGAATGCGCTGTTCTAGTTGCTGGGCCGCCTTGCGCGTAAAGGTTAGCCCCAATACCTCTTCAGGGCGCACGTAGCCATTGGCCACCAAATAGACCACGCGGGAGGCCATGGTTTCCGTCTTACCGGCACCCGCGCCGGCCACCACGAGCTTGGGGCCAAAAGGACTCTCGATGACGTGGGCTTGTTCCTCGGTGGGTGGGTAGTCCTTGCCCAGTGCTTTCGCTATTTGTTCCGGGGAAAAATTCTGCTTAGGCATGGATGGTCATCTTTCCTTCCTCCTGCACTGGGCAGATGATACGAATGGGGCACTTATCGCAATCTTTATTGGTGCGCGCGGTAAGTTGCGGACCACGCAGTTCCGCTGCCAGTGGTGGCAAAAGTGCGGAAAATTCTTCCAGCGCCTCCGCGGTGAGCTGGCTTTGTGTGCGCGTGGTGATTTTGCTGGAATCTTTTCCGGGATAGACAAGCACCCCGCCTGCGCGCGGCATCCCTTCGCCATCGCGCACGCGCTGCCCGTCAAAGCTTCCCCGGGACAAGGCCAATTGGTAGGTCATTAGCTGGCGGTTTTCTTCCGCCTCTGCCTGCGTCGCTGCAGATTTACCGGTCTTGAGATCCACGACCAAGTAGTTTCCGTCTCCATCCTGCATCAAGCGGTCCATGAAGCCGCCCACCCGGATATCCGGGGTGACCTCGACGTAGACGGGTACTTCTACCCCGGCGAGCTCGTTTTTCACCTCGGATTGCTGTGCCCATTGCTGCGTGCGTTCCAGCAGGCGAGAAAACTCTTCCAGCTTGCTCTGTAGCTGCCACTGTGGAACGTCCAGGATGAGCTCATAGGCCTCCATGACGAGCAGGCGCGCCTTTTCTGCATCCATGCCGCGGCCGATGGCCTCCAAGAAGGCGTGTGCCATGGTGCCGCGCAAAAGGTGCTCGGCGCCGCTGGGATCTTCGGCCAAGTTTCCCACGATCGCCTTGAGCGGGCAGTTAAGCAGGGCTTCGACCCGGGATGGCGATAGGCTCTTGCTACCGCGCAGCTGCGTATGCGAGGCCACAGAGCGCGCGGAGAACCACTGGTCTGGATGGGCGCCTGGGATTCCCGCCTGCGCTAAGCGCGCCAGCTGCCGGGCCGCCTGACGTCGATCCGCCTCGCCGGAATCTGGGTTCGTGACCACGCGGCGCAATTGCGCCACAAAGGAAGGGACGGAAAGCACCGATATATCGAGGGGATCGACCTCGAGCCCATCGCGCAGGGACACCGGTGCCGGCTCAGGAACATCTAAGCCCAGCTCGCGGGGAAATTGGGTGGCGCGCAAGGCGCGGCTGGCCTCCCGGCGCGCCATTGTGCCGGGCACATCGACCCCGCGCCCGGTAAATTCCGCGATGAAACGGGAGGGCTCTGCAAAGGCATCCTCGTTGGGGTTTTCCACCGCGGCGATGAGCAACCGGTTCCGGTGGCGCGTGGTGGCGACGTGGAAGAGCCGACGCTCCTCGGCCAGACGGGAGGCAATGTGGCTAACAGGGGTATCAGGCTCAATATCGCGGTCCAGGAGATCGATGAGATCTTCTTGGCCAAAAATGGAACCGGTCTCCCCCAGCGAGGGCCACGCGCCTTCTTGGGCTCCGGCGACGATGACGGTATCCCATTCGCGGCCGACGGCGCCGTGGGCGGTGATGATCTCCACGGCCTGTGGGATGGCGGTGCGGCGGTCGCGCACGCCGGTGGGCAGTTCTTGTTCGGTGATATGGGTTAAAAAGGACTGCAGTGAGGATCCAGGGCGGCGCTCGGAGTAATCACCGGCGGCGTCAAAGAGCGCCATCATGGCATCAAGATCGCGGTCCGCCTGCGAGCCGGTGGCGCCGCCGCGCAAGGCGGATGCCTGCAGGCGCATATCCAGCTCGGTAGCACTCCATACCTCCCACAGAATCTCTTCCACAGAGGCTTGGGCTTGTATGGCCTGCCGGCCCGCGGCGAGTACCGCGCGCACGCGCTCCAGGATGGAAAACTCGCGCTCTGTGAGCTGGCCATTGAAGTCCGGCAGCTCGCCCTGCAAGAGCTCGCGCAGGCTATCCATGCCGCGCGTATCGGGCGCCCACCGGCGCAGACCGCGAATCAGGCGGCGCAGGGTGACGGGATCCGCCCCGCCCACAGGCCCGGTCAGCAATTCCTCAAGCTCCGCATTGCTGAGGTCTTCTTCCAAGGCGCGCAAGGCAAGGAACATGGCAGATACTAGGCGCTGCTCAGCCAAAATGACGTCGGTTGGGCTGATATGCACCGGCACCCCGGCCGCCAGCAAGGTGCGGCGCATCTGGCCAATATCCGCCGTTGAGCGCACGATGACGGCGATATCGCGCCACTGCACGCCATCGTCCAAATGGCGGCGGCGCACGGTATCGGCCACCACATCGCGCAGGCGGCCCTCAGAATCCACGATGGAAACGCAGGCTGGGGATCCGCTGCGATGCGGCTGCGAAAGCTCCACGGAGTGTTCCGCGGGAAATTCCTCAAGGAACTGCGAATTCGCACCGCGGAAGGCAAAGACGGATTGGTCCGCATCGCCGCCGATGACCAGCAATTGTGCATCGGGGGCCAAGCGAGAAATGAGCTCGCCCGCAGTGGGATCCAATAGCTGGGCATCATCGACCACGATGGTGTGCCACGGGTGCGAACTCGTAAGTTCTGGGCGCAGCAGGACCTGGTTGACTAGCTCGGCCGCGGAATAGGAGTGCGCCCCGGATAGGGCTTGGACGCGTTCGTATTCGCGCAGGAACGTACCGGCGGCAACCCACATACTGCGGCCGTACTTGGCTCCGAGGTTCTCCAAATCCGCGGGGCTTAGTCCTCGTTCGATGGAGCGCAAAAGAAAATCGCGCAATTGGCGGGCAAAGCCTACGTACTCTAGGGCGGGTCGGACTTCCTCCGGCCAGTCGCCGTGGCCGGACTCCGCGTGGCCTTCGAGCAATTCACGGATAACGGCGTCCTGTTCCGCGCCGGTGATAAGGCGCAATTCCTCATCGCTAGCGCTGCGCAGGAGGGCAAAAGCCAGGGAGTGGATGGAGCGAACCATGGAGGACTGCGCCGCATAATCTTCGAGGCGCTCAGAAAGCTCGCGGCGCAATCGAGCACCGGACTCCTTAGAGGCGGCAACCACGAGGATGCCGGAAGGGTCTGCCCCCGTCTCCTGGGCGCGGTCGAGAGCATGAATGACGGTATCGATAAGAAAACTGGATACGCCGGTTCCGGCGGTGCCGGTTACCTTCCAGGTACCGGTTTCCGGCAGCTCAACGGGCCAGGATCGGGCGTGTGCGGACGTGGTGCGGGCGATGAGTCGTACCTCGGGCGACGGCGGTAGGACCACTCCCGCGCGGGCGGTGGAATGGGGATCGTAAGTCACCGCCCCAGTATTGCAGATGCCCTAGACACGAGAAACTGTTCCACCCGCTCAATATTGGAACGCACATTCGAGCGCGAGCGCGGGTTAAGATCATTAATGTGCCGACGATAGGACACCGCTCGCAGCAAAAGCTCCTGCATGCCTGGCACATGGCCAAACCGCTGGCAGATATCATCATCTACCACTTGTGCGATCAGACCATCCACGATCACAAGCGCTGCGCTCCACCCGGCTGGGCGCGCGGATTGGCTCGGCACGAGATCCACGATTCCTGGTGGGTGCGCGCCATAAAAGACCGTGGTGGTCAGCAGGGCGGTATGGGCGGTGATCAAGGGGACATCGGCAAGCGCGGCCTTATCGTAGGCCTCCCCCGTCTCCGCCCAGGCGGTGCGCTCCGCGCGGGCAAAGGCATCATCGCGGTGCGCACCCGGCGGCGCAGGTGCATTGGCCATGGCATCGTCCAAGCGCAAAGCCGTCTGCGCTGCTTCATCGATGCGCCCGGTGACCTCGCCGGGAAGGAACTGCGTCGCCTTCCACCCGGCGGCGGTGTGGCGGCCGTCGCTCGCTAGTACCGGCCGCGATACCCGCGCGCCCGGCACGCTGAGTTTTTCGCGCACCTTGGCAGACCACGCAGCGAAGGGGCCGGCCTGGGAGTAGACCACGTCGCCCACCTTGATGCCGTTATCCCATACTGGGCCCAGCTGATCGCCTTGGGCCCGGCGCGAGCCTGTCGCTCCGGTTTCTGCGTGGAAGGCGCTTAAAACATGCTCTGGGGGAAGCGGCATCCAGTACTCCTTATTGGGGTTGGTGGGGATCCTTTTGCTCCGGATTAGGATATGGCCACGGATTGGGCTCGCAGGTCACATCCTCATCAGGATAGACCTCCTTGGGATTGCGGTCATGCAATTCCTTGTTGTTCAAACTCAGCGTCTGCTGCATCATTACCGGGGCCAATTTGCCCTCGCCGCCGCATTGTTGGTGGGAGGCATATCCGATGGCGTGGCCCAATTCATGATTGATGACGTACTGGCGGTAATTGCCCAAATCGCCCTCAAAGGGCGTGGCCCCGCGCACCCACCGCGCCTCATTAATGATGGTGGTGGATTCGCCGGTAAACATGGTGTGACAGGAGGTTTCCGTCTCAATCTTCTCGCCACACCGCTCCGCGGCCGTGGTCAGAGAGGTCAGCTGGATGCGGGTATCGGGATCGTCTGCGGAGGCAACGTGCTCGAATTCGAAGTCACCTCGAGCGGTCCACCCGCGTGGATCCGCAAGGGTTGCCTCCACCATTGCGGCAAAGGCATCATCTCCGCCGTAGGGAGCGGTATTGAGCCCATCTTCTACCTCGATGGAATAGCGCACCTTCTTCTCGCCGCCCTCGCCCGCTACAGCGCCGGGGCGGCCGATTCCGTGGAACGTGCCCTTGCCCTTTTTGGTGAAGTCACTTCCAGGGGGCATCTCACTAATCTCGCGCTCTACCGCCTCCGCGTTTGCGGGGTCAGGCCCCGTGAGATCCTCGTGGGTAGGGGTGGCGGCTGCGGTGGTCTCGGCGCTGGATGCATCGCCATTGTCATCGGCCGAAGAGCCGGACGCGATATCCACAATCACCCAGATGGTAAGCAGCACCATCACGGGGATAGCCACCACACGCCACCAGCCGTAGCGGCGGGCGAACCGGACCACCGGGTTCGGATGATCCGGGATTCGCCCATGGCTATGGTGAGCCTTGCGATTCTGCCTACTTTCCATAGGCATTGAGCGTACCCGGTTGCCTATTCAAAAACTGAATTAGCAAACCTTTAAAAAGCCCCAAGCTTAGGCGCCGGCGAAACCGACGGACTGCTTCTTCGCGGCACCAACTTCGACGTACACCACGCGGTCAGTGCGCACGAGGTACTTGCGGCCCTTGTCATCTTCTAGCTCCAACGTGGAGTTTTCCGCCAGGGCGCTATTAATCTTTTGCGTCAGCTCCGCCTGCTCGCCACTGGTGCTAATGATCAGCTCGCGCGGGGTATCTGCAAAACCAAACTTGATATCCATAAAATTATCCTCCTTTAACGAGAGTTTTACATGCCAATGGCCCCACTATAACCATCCCGGCTACTATCAAGGTGTGTCTGTCATAAAAACCCAGCCACCGACCTTCGCGGAACTCGGCGTCGCCGCCGAAATCTGCGATGGGCTCGCTGACCGTGGCATCGCGCGAACCTTTGCAATCCAGGAATTAACCCTGCCCATTGCGCTTAAAGGCCAAGACCTTATTGGCCAGGCGCGCACCGGCATGGGCAAGACCTTTGGCTTTGGCGTGCCGCTGCTCGATCGCGTTTTTGATGACGCGGATATTGCCCCGCTGGATGGGACACCTCGGGCGCTCATCGTCGTTCCCACCCGCGAGCTAGCGCAGCAGGTCACCGCGGATTTGCAGGACGCGGCTGCGCACCTGCCGGTCCGCCTCGCCTCCATCTACGGCGGGCGCCCCTATGAGGAGCAAATTAAGCTTCTCCAGCGCGGCGTCGATGTGGTCATCGGCACGCCAGGCCGCCTGCTCGATCTGCACGAGCGCGGCGATCTGGTCCTGCGCCACGTCGCCATCGTGGTGCTCGATGAGGCCGATGAGATGCTGGACCTAGGCTTTTTACCCTCCATAGAGGCCATTTTGGAAGCGCTCGATGGCAACGCGCACCAAACAATGCTGTTTTCTGCCACCATGCCCGGCGCCATCTTGAACCTATCGCGCCAGTTCATGAATAAGCCCGTACACATCCGGGCCGAATCGGATGCGGATGAGGTCACGCACGAAACCACCCGCAAGGTCACCTTCCAGGCCCACCGCATGGATAAGGTGCCGGTCATCGCGCATATCCTGCAGGCCCAGGGCCGGGGTCGCACCATCATCTTTACCCGCACCAAACGCTCGGCCGCGCAATTGGCCGATGACCTTGCTGAGCGCGGCTTCCGCGTCGGCGCCGTGCACGGTGACTTGGGCCAAAAGTCCCGGGAGAAGTCCCTGCAGGCCTTCCGCTCGGGCGAGGTGGACATCCTCGTCGCCACCGATATCGCGGCGCGCGGCATCGACGTCGACGATGTCACCCACGTCATCAACTACCAGGTTCCCGATGATCCCATGACCTTTATCCACCGCATCGGGCGCACCGGCCGCGCAGGGCACACCGGCACCGCCGTCACCCTGGTGGGCTACGATGAGCTGGCCAAATGGCAGGTCATCAACGATGAACTAGGCCTAGATACGGCCACGCCGTCGCAGTGGTTTTCCACCTCCCCGGAGCTTGCCCAGGCGCTGTCCATCCCCGCTGGCGTGCAGGAAAAGGTGGGGCCGGCCACCAGCGTGATTGGCCAACTTCCGGCGCATAAGCGGTCTGCGGGACAAGCCCAATCGCGGTCCCGGGACGGGTCTCGGCGCAGCAAGGGCACGCCCCGAGGAGGGCGCCGATGACTAAGGCCCCCATCTTGCGGGCTACCGCGGCGGATTGGAAGGCCACCGGCGTCATCGGCGCTATCTGCGCCATCGCGGTGGGCGGCGCGGTCGCCACGGCCAATATCCACCAGGCTGACCTGCACCAAGAGGCCGTTCCTGGGGAAAGCGATGCCGCCGTGCTTGCCGATGTCCCCTCCTCCCTCACCGCCGCCTACAGCCTGCCCAACCAGCCCGTACCCGGCCAATACCGCGCCATTTCCGCCCACGGGTTGAGCATTAGCCACGATGGCGATGTGCTCACTGCCACCAATGCCGACGGCTCCACGGCCTGGACCTATACCCGCAGCGATGCCGAACTCTGCTCGCTATCGACTGCTTGGGGCAAGGTGGTTGCCACCTATCGCACGGGCGTGGGCTGCGGGGATACGGTGGCCATCAACGCCGCGACGGGTGAATATGACTCCACCCGCAGTGCCATCAATTCCCCGGACGTTATCCCCGTGCGATCCAATGACCGGGTAGGTACCGTATCTGCCGGGCGAATCGACCTATGGCGCTCAGATCTCGTGCGCACCGTGGAATACGGCGACGTGGAGGCCAAGCAGGAGGCGCAGAAGCAACCGCACGAGGAATGCGCCATTTCTTCGGCGCTCACGCGTACCGAGAACCTCGCGCTGACGGAATCATGCCCGGAGGAACCTCACACCACGTGGTTAAGGTTTCAAAACACCACCCCGGAGGACTCCCGGGAACCAGAAATGGACGCCGATGTCTCCCTCGAACGCGATGGGGCGCGGCTTATCGCGGTGGGCCAAGACGCCGCCGCGGTCTATATCCCCGGCCCAGAACCCCGCATTGAGTCCTATAACAACCAGGGCGACAAGCTTTCTTCTACCCCCGTAAAGCCTTCTGCCGCCATCGATTCCGGCACAAGTCCTTTTGCCCCAGCCGTAGCGGATCTCCCGCACCACATGACGTGGTTTGATGGGCAGCGCCTCTACCTTCTAACCCCCAGTGATTTGCACGTCGATCACGTCATTGACGGTGCCATCGGCACCCCGATTTCAGTGGCTGGGCGCATGCTAATGCCCACCGAAAAGGGTATAGCCGTGGTGGACTGGTCTACCGGCGAGGTACTGCGCGAGATAGCCGTCGACCGCGGAGGCTACCGCGGTCCTGTCCACCTCACGTTGGCGGGCGAGACCATTGTAGAAACCCGCGGCGATACCGTCGTTGGCCTCAGCAGCGACTAAGCGAGTGCCACTCGCGGTTCCCGCGCGAGTGGCCCTTAGAAATTCGAGGCGGCCCACTCTGAGGACTCGCGCCTAAACATCAAGAGATAAAGCACCGCGACCGCGCTTAGCAGTGTGATAGTTCCCAGCACCGGGGATCCACCGCTATACATTTGAAACGCACTCGCACCCAGGATGAGCTCTACGAGGACCACGGCACCTCTTCCCCATCGCTTTCCCTTCACCATGGCCCAGGCGCCCGCGATGACAAAGCCAAAGACAATGAAGATAAAGATGGCGGTGCCAAGCCCTACAAAGCTTCCTGATCCGGAATCAGAGACCATCGAGTCATTTTCCGCACCCACCGCTTCGCGCACAATGAGGAAAATGCCAAAACAAATAACCGCGATGGATTGCACCGTGGCAATACCAGCGCCTATCAGCACCGACTGCGGGGCACTCTCCGGTGCCGGCGCGGGCGCTGCCGACTTATCTCGCTGCTGTTTATTTACCTGGCGTTTGTTCTGCTTAGACACAAAGCCACAGTCTACTAATCCGGCGCGAATTTTTTCTGCGCCACCCACGGTGGGCCTCGATGTTGCCAGCAGTAGCGCGGGGGCAGGGGGCTGAACTGGGAAATTTGACGGTCTCTTCCTCACCACACTCACCATATAACACCTATAGCTGCAGCTCACGGCGATTCTCACAGGTTTCTTTAAAATTCGATTTTGACATTTATGGCCCCCACACTGCACCTATTTGCGTGATGTTAACCACAATTTAGCCTTTAACCCTAGCGGCGATCGGGTAAACATGTCATCATTCTCTAGTAGCAAAAAGAAAGAGGGCGTAAACCTCTTCTTAACCTGGAGGAAACTTCAGGTAACAACACCGTGAACCATAGGCGGCGGCGACGCTGGCCCGACCTCGAGACCGGGCCCCACTGCTAGCAGACCAGTTCACACACCACCTAAAAATCAAGGTGCTTTCCTGCCCCTCATGGATTGCGCTCGTATTTACTGCTGTCAAAAATTTGTTAGGAGATATCAATCATGGATTGGCGCCACGAAGCCGTTTGCCGCGACGAAGACCCAGAGCTGTTCTTCCCAGTAGGTAACTCCGGCCCTGCTCTTACCCAGATCGCTAAGGCCAAGCTGGTCTGCAACCGCTGCCCCGTTGCCTCTTCCTGCCTCAACTGGGCACTCGAGTCCGGCCTCGATGCCGGCGTCTGGGGCGGCCTGTCTGAAGAGGAGCGCCGCGCCCTCAAGCGTCGCCGCAACCGCGGCCGCGGCCGTTCCCGCGTGTCCGCCTAAAAGCGCGGACCCGGGGAGCCTAACCCCTACCCCAATTTTCGTTTCGGCGCCCTTAGCCGCTACAGTTGAATAAAGTTCAGAAACCCTCAACGAAGGAGTGCGCAATGAGCAAGCGTGGTCGCAAGCGCAAGGATCGCCGCAAGAAGGCCGCTAATCACGGCAAGCGTCCTGGCGCATAACGTACAGCACATATTAAAAGCCCGGTTTCGTACCAGTTCACCTTAAGAACTCGTACGGCCGGGTTTTTAATCTTTCTATTAGAAATCCGACTCTCGGAGCAGTAGCGACCAGGGCGCTAATTTGGGTTGGTACTACTGGTCCATATCGGGACATCGGTCATAGCTTCCCCGAAGTGCACTAATTGAACTCATTTCGTGGTTTCCTTTTGCCGGCTTCCGTTAGCAGGTATAGCGATCGGCGATGGTGGCCCCTGTTACATATGGGTGCCCATCGTCCGTAAGCTGTTCGCCTCAACTACCTCCTCAAGGCGAAAGACACTTGACGACGACGAGTATGCAGGACTAGCCCGAGACTCACCGTGCAAACTGGTAGTAGCCGGAACCCGCACAAACATCGCTCCTCACTACGCCCAAATTGATGGAGTAGAGACATACTAAATCTTGCTGACACCAGAAACCGATTTAGGCGCATAATTATCCTCGGGGCAGCGATTCTCGCCTTCTTCACTTCGACAACATCTCTGCTGCACCCCACAGAGCCGAATCTTGAATCCTCAGGACACAACAGCCAAATCTTCGTTGTAGAAAAGTGAATGCTGGAATACACTCGATCGTCTAAGAAGACAGCAAAACTGGGTACTGGGCTATATCCGCAACCTGTTTTCGACAAGACTTTAAATCAATATTCAGGGGCTTGGGTTATACGCCCTGCATAGCCCGAAAGGAATCTCATGTGGCTTGACGGATACCATCAGCAATTCGGAAATAGGCTGGAAGACTTCCTTTCAACAACAGTCCCCACGACACTTGCAGACCTTACGCCTCTTCAGCGCAAGCAGGTCACCGATGGCACAAAAGAGTTTCCCTTCGAGATCGTACTCGAAATCTTAAACTCTAAACACAGCTATGAAGAGAAAGCATCCCGCATCCTCGCCATCAACGGCACATGGATGAATGCGATGTCAGGGAGTCAGTGGGCACTTGGCCCTTTAAGTAGCACGGCCTACTCCGAAAGAGTAGGTATAGGCATCAGATGGGGCGAGATCGCTTTTTCACCGTTGCTAAACATCGCAGAAAACCTTATCGATACGTATCCCATCTGGCCGGGCGTACTCATGGAATTTGCTCACATGCAAGAAGACAATCGTGATTACTACCGCCAGCGAATTCAGAAAAACTAGCGCTGGTACCACCAGAGAGGTACCAGCCCCAAAAACAGAACCCGTTCTTCAACTATTCGCAGGATGCGTATTTACCAGTCGGGGCCGGACATGACCCCAGAAAATGGACACGTCAGGGCTAGGCCCCTACTATTTGCCTATCCACTCGCATTACGCCCCAGGGCGTGTGGGTAGGGTTTGACTCGCGGGTTGACCGCTGCGAGTGCGATCCTATGGAAAATTTTTTCTACAGCACCGCTTCGGCAGAGGGCGCCTGACGGTAAGTATGCTTGCTTCTGAACTGGATGAGGAAACACGGCAGTACGAACTGTCCCGACTCTTGTTGCGAGACGTTCGCAGCTCTGAAGGGCGCTTCTTACCAGCGGGATTCGATCTCCGTAATTTCTATCGAGATGCGGCGGCGCAGCGATTGCGGTGCCTTAGCTTGGCCGGCACAGCAATTGCGCACGAGGGAGCGGACGAGCTCTTCGCGCTCTAGTCGTTGCTGGCAAAAATCACATTGGGCGATGTGCTCGCGGATGGCTAAAGCGCGGGCGTAGGTCGTGGATTCATCGAGAAGCTCGCAAAATAGGTTGTGTACCTCAGTGGAGCTACACGCACCACAGTTCTTTCCGGTTGCGCCTTCCATTACTTCTCCTCCATGTCCGGGTGTTCTAATCCAATTCCTTGTTCACGTGCTACGTCCTTCAACGCCTTGCGGAGCATTTTTCTTCCACGATGTAGCCGGGACATCACCGTTCCCAATGGAGTATCCATGATTTCGGCGATTTCTTTGTACGCTAAGCCCTCCACATCGGAGTAGTAGACCACCATCCGGTAGTCCTCAGGTAGGTCATTAATGGCCTGCGAGATGGACCTATCTGGCATCTCTTTAAGCGCTGCCACCTCGGCGGATTCCAAGCCGGTGGAATCGTGTCCCGCGGTGGTATAGAGCTGAAAATCACTCAGATCATCGGCAGAAGACTCGGTAGGGCGCCGCTTCGCCTTGCGATAAGAGTTGATGTAGTTATTGGTCATGATGCGATACAGCCATGCCTTCAAATTCGTTCCCTGCTTAAAGGAATGAAAGGACTTATAAGCCTTGAGATAGGTCTCTTGCACCAAGTCTTCCGCGTCTTGCGGGTTTCGCGTCATGCGCAGCGCGCCGCCATAGAGCTGATCAAGCAGCGGGAGCGCTTCCTTTTCAAAGCGGCGCTGCAGCTCCTTTTCGCTCACTGTTTCTTTAACCACACAATCTATCCTAACGTCTCACGCTAAAATTCCTATATGGCCAAAAAGTCCCCGCATGCCGCTACCCCGGCCCTGAAAGTCATCGAAGATGCCGGAGTCAAGCACTCCGTATCCACCTTTGAAGCGGGCAAGGATCACTTTGGTGATCGTGCCGCGGCGGCCTTAGACGTAGAACCCGAGCGCGTGCTGAAAACGCTCATTATCGATCTCACTGCGGGCAAAGGTCCGCGCCGCGAGCTGGCGGTATGCGTGATTCCCACGACGCACCATTTAAGCCTCAAGAAGGCAGCCGCTGCCCTTGGCGTATCTAAGGCAGCCATGGCGCAGGTGCACGATGCCGAGAAATCCTCAGGCTACGTGCATGGCGGCATTTCCCCGCTCGGACAAAAGAACCCGCTGCCCACGGTGATCGAGGAATCCGCGGTGCTTTTCGATACTGTCTTTATATCCGGCGGCCGCCGCGGCCTAGATATCGAGCTCAACGCAGAAGAACTCGCGCACTTGTGCGGGGCCGACTTTGCCGATCTACTGGCGGATGAGTAGCTCCGGGTAGTCATTGGAGACAGTCCCCACGGCCTTATCCACCGCGTGGTAGTCGAATCCCCGCAGGCCAGTGGGCACTAGCAGCTCCTTAGCTTCGTCGGCGCTGCCCTCGAGCCAGGTGCGCATCTCCTCCGGCGCCAAAAATCGCGGCAAGCGGTGGTGCAGCCACTCCATCTCTTCGGTAGCCGCGGTGGTCACGATGGTGGCAGAGAGCCGATCCAGCCCGGTATCCCAGAGCCCCGCGGCCCACAGCAGGCCCTGGTCGGGATGGACGTAGTACGGCGTCTTGGTGGAGCCATCCTTGTGCCACTCGTAATAGCCGTTCATGGGGATAAGGCAGCGCTGGGATTTAAAGGCCGTGCGAAAAGACGGCTTGCTCGCCACCGTTTCTGCCCGGGCATTAAAAAGCGGCGGGCCATCCATGTCTTTCTTCCACTGCGGCAACAGCGCCCACCGCGCGGGTTCGACTTCCGCCAGTTCTTCGCGCACGCGCACGATGGGAATGGGCTGAGTAGGGGCAATGTTATATCGCGGCCCGGGCGTGCCCTGTGGGGCGTGGACTTCCTGGACACCTGGGAGGTTTCCCACCTCATCGAGGAGGGACTCGGTAAAAAGAACGAATCTTCCGCACATGGCCTCTATTATGGACACTATGTCTCAACCTTGGACCGCCCCGCTGGCTACCAGCCCCGTTACGGGGGAACACCAGGTGCCAGGATCGAAATCGATTACCAATCGCGCCTTCATCCTGGCCGCGCTGGCTGATTCCCCGTCCATCCTGCACGCCCCGCTGGTATCGCGCGATACGCAACTGATGGAGGACGCACTCAGTGCCATGGGGGTTCGCTTCACCCATGACGGCGCCAATATCCACGTCCAGCCTGGGAAGCTGCACGGTGCCAGGGTGGATTGCGGGCTGGCCGGCACCGTGATGCGCTTTGTGCCGCCGGTCGCAGCGCTGGCGGATGGCCCGGTGCGCGTCGATGGCGATAAGCAGGCCTATAACCGCCCCATGTCCACGACGCTGGATGCGCTGCGCAGCCTCGGCGTCGATGTGGAAGGAGGTAGCCTTCCCTTTACGGTGTCCTCCAACGGCGTGCCAGAAGGCGGCAAAGTCACCATCGATGCTTCTGGTTCTTCCCAGTTCGTCTCCGGCCTGCTGCTGAGCGGGGCGCGCTTTTCCCAGGGCATCCAGCTCACCCACGAGGGCGGCCAGCTGCCATCTATGCCGCACGTGGAAATGACGGTGGGCATGCTGCGCCAGGCGGGCGTGCGCGTGGATTCGGATGGCACCACGTGGACGGTGCACCCCGGCCCCATCGCCGGCCGCGAATGGTTCATCGAGCCGGATCTCTCCAATGCCACGCCGTTCCTCGCCGCAGCGGCGGTCACCGGCGGGCGCCTGACCATCAAGAATTGGCCGGCGAATACCACCCAGCCGGGCGATGCCATCCGCCAGATCCTGCTGGATATGGGCGTGATGGTAACCCAGGAGCACAACAGCGTCACAGCAGAGGGCAACCCGGCGGGAAGGTTGCAGGGCATCGAGCGCAATATGGGCGATATCGGGGAGCTTACCCCCACCGTTGCAGCCTTGTGTGCGCTCGCGGAAACGCCGTCGCGGCTCACGGGCATCGCCCACCTGCGCGGCCACGAGACCGACCGTTTGCAGGCGCTCGCGGCGAATATCAATGCACTGGGTGGTAGGGTCACCGAGCTTGACGATGGCCTGGTGATCGAACCCGCCGAACTCCACGGCGGCGATTGGCCGTGCTATGCCGATCACCGCATGGCCACCGCCGGTGCCATTCTGGGGTTGAAAGTCCCTGATATCCAGATTGAGGATATTTCCACCACTTCCAAGACCTTGCCCGGTTTCGCCCGCATGTGGGAGACGATGCTGCACCCCGACCAACAGGATTTACATGGCTAGACGTTTCGGTTCCTTTGATGAATCTGATGTGCGCGTGCGCCCCGGCAAGGGCTCGCGCCCGCGCACCAAGGATCGACCCAAGCACAAAAATGCCAAATACGGCATGGTAATCACCAAGGACCGCGGGCGGTGGGGCGTTGCGCTTGACGATGGCCCCCAAGTCACCGCCATGCGCGCCCGCGAGCTGGGCCGCACCGCCATCGAGGTCGGTGACCGCGTCGGCGTGGTTGGTGATACCTCTGGTGCCAAGGACACGCTGGCGCGCATCGTCAAGCTGGCGGATCGCACCTCCGTGTTGCGCCGCACCGCCGATGACACGGATCCGTATGAGCGCATCGTGGTGGCCAATGCCGATCAATTGCTGATCGTTTCCGCCGTGGCCGATCCGCCCCCGCGATCCGGCTTTGTCGAGCGCGCCTTGATTGCCGCGTTCGTGGGCAACCTCCACCCCATCTTGTGCCTGACCAAGACGGATCTCGCAGATCCAACGCCGTTTGCAGAAGAATTCGCCGACCTAAACGTCACGGTGGTCGAAGCCGGGGTCGAGGATGGCCTAGATGCCGTGCGCGCGCAAGTAGATGGCCATATTACCGCGCTCATCGGGCATTCCGGGGTGGGCAAGTCCACGCTGGTTAACCGGCTGGTTCCAGACGCGGAAAGGGAAACGGGGGAAGTATCGGGCATCGGCAAGGGCCGACATACCTCGACGCAATCGGTGGCCCTCCCCTTGCCCACCGACGCCCCAGGAACCGAATCTCAGGGCGGCTGGATCATCGATACGCCGGGCATTCGCTCCTTCGGGCTGGCGCATGTGGACGCGGATACCGTCCTTGGCGTTTTCGAGGACCTCGCCGCGGCTATTGAGGAGTGCCCGCGCGGTTGTACGCACGCAGGGCCGCCGGCGGATCCGGAATGCGGGCTCGATGATCCAGAGATCATCCCCGAGGGCACCGCTACCGCCCGCCGCCGCGATGCGGTACGCGGGCTGCTACAAGCCCTGCGCACCAACGTGGAGTGGGAAAATTAGCGCGACTTAGAGCAATTCCACGAGGAACGGCAGCTCCGTTGGGTGGTAGAAGGCCATGAAATTATCCAGGGCATCACCCACCGCGAGCTCCGCGTCCTCATCGCCCAGGTCCGCGGAATCGATGGCTTCGATGGCCTTGGCGGTTGCCTCTTCGGATTCTTCGATATCCACGTGAATGGCGGCGAGGTTATCGGTGCCAAATTGCGCTGGCTGAAGCTCTACCACCGGCTCGCCCATATCTGGGCGCGGGGTGACTGCAGTGTCATCAACGTCGATAGAAATGACCACGCGACGGTGCGGGAACTTCTCCTCGTCCCCAATGGTCAACAGGCGCAGCGAGGCCATAGAGGCCTCAAGGAAGGCGGAGTAGGCGATCTCTTCTTCATCGCCTGCGGTATAAAAATCTCGCAGGGCTGGGGTGACCATGAAACCCCAACCGGAACGCGCCGCGAGCGTTCCAGTTTCTGCGAGCTCCGCCAGCATGGCATAGGTCGCCGGAATATAGACGCGGGCTTGAGCCACTAAAATTCCCCTTCAATATCGAATACAGCTTGAATTTCTACGGACACGCGGTCGAAGCTGGTGTACAAGAAACCGATCATTCCGGCATCGACGGCGGCGCGCACGTTAAGAATCGAATCATCGACCATGACGCAATCGCTCAAGGGCAGCTCGAGGGCATCGGCAGCCGCTTGGAAGGCCGCAACCTCCGGCTTTTCCGCCCCGATTTCTCCAGACAACACCACGGCATCAACGTTGCCGCGGTATTCCCACTCGCGAATGTGCTCAGCGCCGGAACCGCCCGGGTCATTAGACAAGATAGCGGTTGCGGCACCATTTGCCTTCGCCGCAGACAGCAGAGCCTTCCAGCGGCGATTGTCCTCTTCAGCGCCATCGAGGACGCCGACATAGTCAACGATGAGACCACGCATAATTTTTAATCCTTCAGTACACGAATACTTTGTAACTCCCGAAAGTATAGCGAACTGCGCTTATATTCTCGCCCGCCTCATACAGGAAACTGCCAGAAATAGCGCGCGCAGCGCCCCCATGAGATAATTATCACGCGTTCGCCTCCTGCCTTTTTCGCAGGAGCACTCATTTCACCATGTATGAGCCCATTCCCGGCTACTCTCACCTCAAGCTGTATATCGCCCCGCACCGCATCCATTACGGCCGCCTCCCCACAACGGCCGAGGTTGCCGCCCAGCACCATATCCAAGCCTGGGTCGTCTTCATCCTTGAGGTCGCCGCCGGCTACCGCCCCATTGCCCACCTCAATTCCCCGCGCTTTTCGGATTCCATCCGCCTGCACATTGGCTCCTGGGTGCACCGCCGGGAAAGCCCCTATGACACCGATGCCTTGCGCCTTACCAGCCTGCACGCGCGACCCAACGGCGAATACTTCGGTTCCGCGGTCATCGGCACTCACCGCCACGCCTTTACCGGCTCCGCCACTGACCAAGGGCTACGCTCGTTTCGGCTGCTCTAAAACTAACAGCGCCCCTCCCGCTTCCCCACCGCGCAAGGACGGGGAGGAAGAGGAAGGGGCGTGATAGGACGTTGAAGCGTTATGCCTCTACGGTTTCTTGGCCTGCAGGACCAGAGCCCGAGTCACCGCCGGATTCTTGGTTTTCTTCCTGCTGCTTGAACTGCTTGCGCAGCATGAATAGCTGGCGCACGGTTTCTTCCTTCACGCCTTCATTCATGGCATTGAACATATCGCCACCCTCCTTCTGGTATTCCACCAGCGGGTCGCGCTGCGCCATCGCGCGCAGGCCGATGCCCTCCTTGAGGTAGTCCATCTCATAGAGGTGCTCGCGCCACTTCTGGTCAATAATCGGCAGGATCACCATGCGCTCGGTATTGCGCATCTGCTTGTCGCCGCCGATGGCAGAAACGGCTTCCTCCAACTTGTCGTACTCCCGGTTCGCGTCGGTAACGAGGGCATCGCGCAGCTGCTCCGCAGTGAGCTCGCCTGGGGAACCGTACTCGGAGCCTTCCACGAGTTCCTCCGGGGACATCGTGGGGCCGTAGAGCGCCTCAAGGGCGTTCCAGAGTTCCTCGAGGTTCCAGTCTTCGACATAACCGGTGGCGGTAGCACCCGCGACGTAGGCAGAAACCGTGTCATCGATCATGGTGCGGATATCGTCCTTGATGTCATCGGCATCGAGGATGGAATAGCGCGTGGAGTAGACCACCTTGCGCTGCTCATTGAGCACCTCATCGTACTTCAGCACGTTCTTGCGCATCTCGAAGTTTTGATTCTCCACCTGCGCCTGGGCGCCCTTAATGGAGTTCGAGACCATCTTGGCCTCGATGGGGACATCATCAGGCACGTTGAGGCGATTCATCATGTGCTCCATGGACTGGCCCACAAAACGCACCATCAATTCATCGCGCATGGACAGGTAGAATCGGGTCTCGCCCGGGTCACCCTGACGGCCGGTACGGCCGCGCAGCTGGTTATCAATGCGGCGGGACTCGTGGCGCTCGGTGCCCAAGACATAGAGCCCGCCCGATTCGCGCACCTCATCACCCAAGCGCTTCGAGCGCTCCTTCTCACCGTCGATCTCGGCTTCCCAGGCCTCCTGGTACTTTTCCTCATCCTCAAAGGGATCGAGGCCGCGTTCGCGCAGCTTCTCATCGAGGATGACCTCCGGGTTACCGCCGAGCACGATATCGGTACCACGACCGGCCATGTTGGTTGCCACGGTCACGGTGCCGGGGCGGCCCGCACGGGCAATGATCTGGCCCTCTTCTTCGTGGTGCTTGGCGTTGAGCACGTTGTGCTGCACGCCGCGCTTGCTAAGCAACTGCGACAAGTATTCGGAGCGCTCCACAGAGGTGGTACCAACCAAGACCGGCTGGCCGTTTTCGACGTGTTCTGCAATATCATCAACCACCGCGGCAAATTTTGCCTCTTGCGTCTTGTAAATGCGGTCCGAGTGGTCGGTGCGCTGGTTCGGCTTATTGGTAGGAATGGGAACCACATCCAGCCCATAGATGGAATGCAGCTCCGCGGCTTCCGTCTCCGCGGTACCGGTCATGCCGGAAATTTTTTCATAGAGACGGAAGAAGTTCTGAAGGGTAACCGTCGCCAGCGTCTGGTTTTCGTTTTTGATCTCCACCTGCTCCTTGGCCTCAATGGCCTGGTGCATGCCTTCGTTATAGCGACGTCCTGCCAAAACGCGGCCGGTAAAGCCATCCACGATCATCACTTCGCCGTTGCGAACGATGTAGTCCTTATCGCGGGTAAAGAGCTCCTTGGCCTTCAACGCGTTATTGAGGTAGGAAACCAACTGGGAGTGCTCCGGCGCGTAGAGGTTATCAATGCCGAGCTGATCTTCGACGTATTCCACGCCCTCTTCCAAGACGCCGATGGTGCGCTTTTTGTGGTCCACTTCGTAGTGGATGCCCTCGCGCATGCGCGGCGCCAGCTGGGCAAAGACGCCGTAGAACTGGGAGGAGCCATCAACCGGGCCGGAGATGATGAGTGGGGTACGGGCTTCATCGATAAGAATCGAGTCCACCTCATCCACGATGCAGAAATTGTGTCCGCGCTGAACTACATCATTAAGGGTGCGCACCATGTTATCGCGTAGGTAATCAAAGCCCAGCTCATTATTGGTGCCGTAGGTGATGTCGCAGTCATAGGCTTCCTTGCGCTCTTGCGGGCGCATTTCTGCCAAGATTACGCCCACGGACAGGCCCAACCAGCGGTGCACACGGCCCATCATCTCGGCGTCGCGCTTGGCCAAGTAGTCATTGACCGTGACAATGTGTACGCCCTCGCCCTCCAAAGCGTTGAGGTAAGCAGGCAACAAGGAGGTCAGGGTCTTACCCTCACCGGTACGCATCTCTGCAACATTGCCAAAGTGCAGGGCGGCGCCGCCCATGATCTGCACGGGGTAGTGCTTTTGCCCTAGGACGCGCCAAGCGGCTTCGCGGACGGTAGCAAAAGCATCGAGCAAGATGTCGTTCTTTTCTTCGCCATCCTTGAGGCGAGTTTTGAACTCGTCAGTCTTGGCCTTTAGCTCATCGTCCGAAAGCTCCGCGTACTGATCCTCGAGTGCAATTACATCGTCTGCAATCTTGCCCAGGCGCTTGACCGTACGGCCTTCGCCCGCGCGCAGCAGCTTGGAAAGTCCAAACACTATTCGTTAGTCCTTCTTATCGCGACACATTCGTTAACTTCCCGCAATTGTACTCACGCCGCTGGCCTTGTCGCGTTCTACCCGCCCTTAAACGATAGTGATTTCACACTAAGGACACTAAGAAAACAGATAACTCACAGCATGACAAATCCCCCTTCCCCACCTCATCGAGCAATAGCCCGATTGGTAGGAAGGGGGAATAAAGAGGTTTAGCGCTCTAGGCGGGCGCCGGAGGCTCTAGCCCTCTGCATCCTCAGACAAGGAGATGATGCCGTAGTCGAAAGCGTGGCGGCGGTAGACCACGGATGGCTTGTTGTTTTCCTCATTGACAAAGAGGAAGAAATCGTGACCAACCAGCTCCATTTCACTCAGGGCATCGTCCACGCTCATCGGGGTGGCCGGGTGTTCCTTGGTGCGCACGATCTGGCCGGGGCGAACATCCTCGACGGTCTCGGCATAAGGATCAACCAAGCGCTCTTCCTTGGCGCGCTGTGCTTCTGCCTCCGCAACCATCTCGGCGGCGATTTCGCCGGTGCCCTTCTGTGCGCGGTGGCCGCCCTTGACGTATTCACGGCGCACCTTCACCTTGCGCAGGGAGCGTTCCATCTTCCCCATCGCGGTTTCCAGCGCTGCGTAGAAGGAGTCTTCCTTAGCCTCTGCGCGGGCGATGTGGCCTTTACCGGTCGCAGTGATCTGGATGCGGTCGGACTCTGCTTCGCGGCGTGGGTTTGGCTCGTGCTGCAACTCCACGTGGAAGAAGGTCAATGTGGGATCAAGGCGTTCAATCTTGGCCAGCTTTTCATTGACGCGCTCTTGGAAGTGTTCCGGAACTTCAACGTTACGGCCCGTAATCGTTACCTGAGCATTATTTGGCTGGGACATTGAGATGCCTCCCTTTGGTAGTGGGGACTAGAAACAATCACAGTAACTGTTCCTCTGTGACACCTTTAATAATACCAGTGGTTATGACCTGATGGCGTTAGGGGGTAACACCGTGCACCCTACTGTGTGATGTACCTTAAGCATCTGCGAAGGCCAATGCCCCATAGACTGTGGCGCCGGCGGCGCGTAGGGCCGCCATACTGGCCGCAAGGGTGGCGCCGGTGGTTATAACGTCATCGACAAGCAGCGCCGGCTTACCGTTCACTGGGGCGCAAACCCCCACTCGCCCCTGTAGATTCGCCCATCTATCCTGCGCATTGAGCTCAGATTGATCCTCGGTATTCGCGCCCATGATAAGCGCCTCGCGCACCTGCAGGGACCGTTGCCCGCGCGCCGCACCCTGGCACACGGCCGTCACGGGATCGCCGCCGCGCCTGCGCGCAGAGCGGCGACGAGTAGGTGCCGGCACTAGGCACAGCTCGCGGGGAATCTCGCCGCGGGCAGCCAAGTGCGCCACGCCCGCGGCCACCACCGCACCGATATAATCGCGCACCTCCCTATTGCCCTGTTCCTTCATGCTGATGATGATATTTCGGCGAATGTCCGAATAGGACCCCAGGGCAAATACCGGTGCCCCGAGCAGCCGCGGGCGGCTTACCAGGTAAGGAGGCTGGCGCAGGTGCTCCCGGCACTGCGCGCACAAAACATGTCCGGGCCCCCGCACACGCACGCGGAAAAATCAGTTCTCGCACGCTCACTGCGCACCACCGCCCCATCCCCGAAAGGCCTTTGCGGCGGCGCCACCTAGAGCGCAACCGCCTTCTAATCGGACACGATAGGCGAAGAACGCCGGCCCTGCAGGCCAGGCACCTCGCGCCAGTTCACCTCATCTACCACCGTGGCGGGAAGTTCCAACATGGCATGGGAATCCGTTATATAAAGCTTTGACGGCGAGGTCGCCACCGCGACTACTGGGGCGGTGATATTACCCGTCGGCATGGTAGATGCCGAAGAACCATCCTGCTCGATGCGCCATACCGGCGACTGCCCAGAGGACGTACCCACGATGAGCGAGCCATCGTTATTCCAATCCAGCGATAATGCCGAACCAGAGACCTCTGGACCCACCTCGCGGGCGTTGACGATGCGCTTATCGCCGCTGCTGGATTGGGCTACCGCAGCGATATAGACGTGGCCGTCAATGATCATCGCCGCGCGTGCGCCGCTATGGGAGAGCCGGATAACGGAGATTTCGCCCTCGATCTCATCAATGCTGCGGGCATCAACCTCGGATTCCGAAATCCGCCCGGTGGTCTTGGAACGCACGACGCGCACGATGCGGTCACCATCGACCACCGTCCAGGCGGCCTGCCCGTTGAATTCGAAGGTGGGCCGCGCCAGCGTCTTGCCGTCGACCGAGTCCTGCATGACGGAGCCGATTTCGCCCATTTGCAACTTGAAGTCACCACTAGACTTCCGGCTGACCGCCGCAATCATGCCGGAGTCGGTGACATCGACTGACTGCACATTGCCGCTCGAGCCCAAGGCACCAGTGATCGGCTCGGCCACCCCACTATCGACTTCCAGCACGTTGCCCTCGTTCAATGCGTACAGCGTGGACAGGGAATTGCTATTGATCTTGGGGTTATAGTCAGCAAAATCATCCACGCTGACTGTATCCATGCCTTCTACCAGGTTGCTGCCATCGGCCTTGACCTTGAAGGGGCCGATATGTCCGGCATCAGAAAGCGTCCAGACCAATTGCGCGGCAAAGCGGGTGCGGTCATTTTCATCCAGATCTGACAAGCCCTCGAACTGGTAGCCGTTTTCATTATCGTAGCCAGCAAAGGTGACCTTTTCATCCGCTGCCCGGCGGGTAGCCGGGGCAATGCTGCTGGACGGGCCTTCCATCAAGAGGGTAATCAGAGTGGACTCGGATTCTTCGCTGCCTTTATAGAGCCACCGGCGATCCGGGACGAGGACGTCATCGGTTTGTTTATAAAAATAGAGCGATTGCGGGGTGTAATGATTGCGCAGCTCATTGCGCTCAATAACCAATCCTGCCGGCAGCCCATTAATAAGCCACTGGTCATCCACCATTTTCATATCGATGGTAGCTTCGTAGCCTTCATTTTCCGGCACATACGCCCCACCGGATTTAAGCCGTCCAATGATGGTGCCCCGCACATTAAATGAGCGCACATCCTCCGCTGTGTTTTGTTTCTTATCGGGTGCGGTCACGATATCCAGGCTATCGACCACCATGACATCGCCCGAGGCATCCCACGCCCCGCGGGCGGTCTCCGTGAGGAATCCACGGGCCGCATCGTGATCATTGGTGGGAACGGCCGCAGCTCGGTAAAAATCGCGCAGGGTAAGGTCCGGGTCTGCCCCCACCTCTGGGGCAATGACTTCTTCCGGGCCATCGGGCTGATTGTGGTAGGTACCTACGACTTGGGGGCTCGTATCGTGCGGCAAGGTTGAGCAACCGGAAACAAAGCCCAGCGCCGCCACCGCGCCCACTGCGGTGCTCCGCCGCCACAATCCGTTGCGTACGACCGAATTCATTTATATATCCCCCTTAAAATCTGGCGCCTTATAGGAGCGCCTCTCTGGCGACGCGGCCCCGCGATTGTGCTCGCGTTCGGAGGGCCACAGGATGCCGTCACCATCTGACTCAGCTGCGTCAGCGGAGTCATCGTCGATGCCAATTCCACGACCTACCACTGAGCTATTGCTTGGCGATGCCCCACCAGCGGACGCTCCGCCCTTATCTTCCGCTGCACCATCCTCCGTTGCATCAGCTTCCGCTTCCCCAGCTTCCTCGGTACTAATATCCGCGTTACTAGCATTCGCGGCGCCAGTTGCGCCGCTGGGGTCGGCGGTAGCAGGGGCATCGGCAAGCGCAGCGTGCCCAGAGTCTGAAGCTGTGCCTGGGGCACCTGGAATCTCGCGGGAAATGGGCTCATCACCAATCTCGGTATTCGGCTCGCGCGGGATGATGAGGCGGAAACGGGAACCATAGCCGAATACGCCAAAGGCATCGAGCGTGCCGCCATGCAGGGCTGCATCCTCGCGGGCGATGGCAAGGCCTAGCCCGGTGCCGCCGGAGTGGCGCTTGCGGGAAGAATCCGCGCGCCAGAAGCGGTTGAATACTAGTTCTTCTTGTCCTGGTTTCAGGCCCACGCCGTGGTCCGTAACGGCCACGCCGACGGCCTTATCTGTGGTGGCAATATCGATCACCACAGGTTTGCCCTCGGAATGGTCGATGGCATTGGCCAAGAGGTTGCGCAAAATACGCTCGATGCGGCGCGAATCGGCCTGGATGGTAATCCGCTCGTCCGGCATATTGCGAACGACCTCCACGTCGAGCTTCTGCGCCAAGTGCTCGACCTGGCGGTAGGCAGCATCCACGCAAGAGCGCAGGTCAATGGCCGTGGTGGACAAGTCCGCCACGCCGGCATCGTGGCGGGAAATCTCCAACAGATCCGCCAGCAGCTCCTCGAAGCGGTCCAGCTCCCTGGACATGAGCTTGGAGGCACGCTGCGCGCCCGCAGGCAGGCTATCGGCCTCGGATTCGATGAGGTCTGCGGCCATGCGCACGGTGGTAATGGGTGTGCGCAGCTCATGCGAGACATCGGAAGTAAATTGCCGCTGCAAATCGCCGTATTCCTCTAGCTGCGCAATCTGGGAGGATAATTTATCCGCCATATTATTAAAGGATGCGGCAAGCCGGCCCATCTCATCGTCTCGGTCCACGGCCATGCGCTCCTTAAGGTGGCCGGCGGCCAGGCGCTGGGCGATGCGGGACGCGGACTTAATCGGGGTAATGACCTGCTGAGTAGCCAACCAGGCAATGCCCACCAGCAAGACCACGACCACCACGCCGGCGGCAGAGAGCAGGCCGCGCATAAGCGCCATCGTTGATTCTTCCGATTCCATGGAAAGGGCCAGGTAAACCTGCAAATTCGGAATCTCTGCATCAGTGGGCGTGCCCACCATGAGCGCGTTATAGTAATCGCCATTGCCGCGCGGGACAGGGTAATACTGCTGCGCAATCTGGTCCTGGCCCACCATCTTCCGCATTTGTTCCGGCACCGGGAAATCCTCCGGCGAGGTGGTGATGGATCCATCTTGGTTTTCCACCACGATGACGGGTTCATATACGGCCTGCGCATCGCCTTGTTGTGCAGAGAGCTGATCCAAGGAAGCGCGCGCGGAATTGATGCGCACCTGCACCGAGTTAGCGGAGCTGGTGGCATCGATTTGCTGCTCTACCGCCGTGCGGGCGCGCTCGAGTTCCTGCAGCGCCACGTCTTCTTTTTGGGATACCAACCGCTGGGTCAGCACGGAGACCAAGGCATAGGCCAAGATGATCATGACCACCGAGGAGGCGACCACAATCATGCCGATAACGCGCGCCTGCAATGAGGTGCGCAGCGTATCTACTATGGCGTCACGAATGCGCCGCAGGCGGTCCAGAATTCTGATGTTTCCTTACTCCCCGGCACCGGCCTTGCCGGTCTTATACCCCACGCCGCGCACCGTCAGCACGATCTGCGGATCTTCCGGATCGTGCTCGATCTTCGCGCGCAGGCGCTGCACGTGCACGTTAACCAAACGAGTATCGGAGGCATTGCGGTAGCCCCAAACGGATTCCAGCAGTGACTCGCGGGTATGCACCTGCCCTGGGTGCCGCGCCATTTCCAGCAGGAGATCGAACTCCAGCGGGGTCAGGTTCAATTCGGTGCCATCGGTACGGCGCACCGTATGTTCCGGCACGTCGATGATCAGGTCGGCGACCTCAAGGGTTTCCGGTTCCGCGGAATCGGTGCGGCGCAGGCGCGCCCGAATGCGGGCGATGAGCTCCTTCGGCTTAAAGGGCTTGGTGATGTAATCATCCGCGCCGGATTCAAGGCCCAAAACCACGTCCACGGTATCGGTCTTGGCGGTAAGCATGACGATGGGCACCGCGGATTCGCGCCGGATGGTGCGGCAGATATCCACACCATTCATGCCCGGCAGCATGAGATCCAAAAGGATGAGATCCGGTTCGTGCTCGCGGAAGGCAGGAACGGCATCGTTGCCATCCATGACGGGGACGGGGTTTAGTCCCTCAGATTCAAGGACAATGGTCAGCATTTCCGAGATCGCTGGATCATCATCCACAACCAAAATCGTTGGCGCCACGTTTTAATCTCCTACAAGGTCATTTATTGCTGCCGTAATAGTATCCGCATCGGCGGTGGCGATCCAGCACCCACCCCAACCGGATTCGACCAAGCGCCGGTAGGCGGCGGCGGTGCGCTCCTGTAATCCCCCATCGCGTTCATAGTGGTCGCGCTCGCGGGTGGAATCGCTAGCGGCTCGGGAGTGCGCTCTTGCCGATGCCACCTCCACCGCCGTATCCACATACACCTGCAGGTCTGCTTGTGGCAGGCCCAAGGTGCCAAATTCTAGGTCATAGACCCATTGGAAGAGGCTATCGTCGCGCAACCGGGCCGCGGAATAGGCAGCGTTGGAGGCTACATAGCGGTCTAGGATCACTACCTCGCGCGTTTGCTTCGCCGCCAGCAATTCCTCTTTTACCCCAAAGCGGTCGAGGGCGAAAAGCGTGGCCATACCGTAGGCCGAATCCGTAAGGTCGCCCATCTTTCCGTAGAGCGCCTCGCGCGCAAGCTGCGCGTGGATGGAGGTCTCATAACGCGGAAAGGAAACGGTTTTTACTGGGACTTGGAGGGCGTCCCGCACTGCGGTCGCAAGTGTATTTTTTCCGGCGCCATCAATGCCTTCAATGCTTATAAGCATGGTGAGATATGCAGAATCCTTTCTGCTCCTAGGCGGCGCCAGCGGCACCGAGGGAGGTGGGTTTTAAGAAAGCGCCTCGATAAACGGTTCCACGTCGTAGTCTTCTTCGACGGTATCCAGGATCTCAAGGGCATTTTCGGTCAGGGTATCGTCAACGGTTCCCACCAAGTCCCTAATATAGGGGTAGTCTTCAACGGTTTCGCTGGCGCTGAACGGCGCGCCCGCCCAAATGGCGGCGATCGTGGCCGCAGCGTGGGCGTTGAGCTGTTCTTCCTCGGTTAAATCGTTCTTGCTGCGAGCCACCTCGCAGGCATCCTGTACTGCGCGGATTACCCCTTCTTCATCGAGGTTTGCCAATTCATCTAGAAAATCCACGTTGAGATCGGTGCTAAAAATCTCTTCGTCCCAGCTGCTCATTTCTCACTCCTTCGACGGGTTTAGCGCCATTTATACACGCTTTTGCGGCGCAGAAAAATCGGGCATGAAAAGGATTGCATAGAAAATTCACTTTTCCATTTGAGCTTTGTTCACATATCACGGATTCTAAAGGCTGTCGCGAAAATTCCAATGCATGATACTCTCGTTATCAACTTGTTACCCACCCTATGTAACTAAGAAAGGAGGGCACGATGAAACCAGATTCACGTCGCGTGTACGTCTTCATCGTGCTCGGCCTTATCGCCGCCGTCGTCGTGGGAGTGGGTGTGTGGCGCATGAGCACGCCGAGCGCCCGTTACTCCAACGCCGCGAATGAGTCCCCTACCTCTACCGTGGCACCAAAAAATACTTCCGCTGAAGAATCGACGACATCGTCGACGCATAAGAAGCCTTCGACGGAAAACTCTGCCCCCGCAGAGGCCAATTCTGGCGCCGGTGAATCAGACCACCAGCACCCTGAATCAACGGACCCATACTTGGCGCCGAATGCCGTCACGCATCCCCACGCGGCCACCCGCCCTACCAAGGTGTACCGCCCCGAAAATGTGTACTCGCCAGGAACTTCCGTTAATAATGCCCCGTCTAACCAGGGCGGGCAGGTGCCGCAAAATGGTAACGGCACAGGCACCGGCACCATGCAGGCGGTCCCAGATAACCCCAGCAAGCCGGATAACCTAGCACCGTCGTCCCAGGCACCGAGCTCACCGGCTCCATCCCCTGCCCCGGGCGAAGAGAAGCCTGATCAAGGTGGCGAGCCCGGCAAGCCTGGTAAGCCGGAGGAGCCCGCCGAATCCGGTATCCCGGCGCCGCCAGCGACGCAGGCTCCGCACAAGCCTCGTCCCGAGTCGAGCACGCAGCGCACCCCGTCGGCTCCCGATGCCACTACAGAGGGACACGGTGCAGGAGCGGGCGCGCCTTCTGGTACACAGCAGACGAAAAATAAGTCCCACGCCGAGCCGCAGGCAACCGAGAAGCTTGTTCCTACGCAGCAGCCAGGAAACCAAGAACCCACGGATCTCCCGGCAACGGGAAGCTCAGCCGCCAGTTCTTCTGCTGCGCGCTAACTTTTCACCGCGGCTAGCGCCTAAAAATGCCCCCTTGCTGGGATTTTCCAGCAAGGGGGCATAGTTGTGAGGCCGCTTAGACTCGGGCGACGAATAATTGCGCCGTGCTGCCCTCAGGATTTTCCTTTTCTACAGCGTGAGCCTGGGCGGTAACCATGCCGTCGGAGGCCGGCAGCCATGCGGCCTGGCCCGGGGAAAGGATCAATTCCTCGCCCGCAGCATTGCGCAGGTTGAGGGACCCACCGGTGCACAAGGCGATGGTGGGGCCGTCATAGTCGAGGTCGACGGAAGAATCCGGCCCGAGCTCGGCGCGATCAAGCAGAAATTCATCGATGGGCACCGGATAGGACCAAGCCTCGGCACCATGGACGTTATCCTGGTTCCGCTTATCTTTTTGCTGCACCCGCGGCTCATTGGCGGCCGCATAGGTCAAGACCTTCACCAACTCCGGCACATCCACGAATTTCGGGGTCAATCCGCCGCGCAAGACGTTATCGGAATTGGCCATTATTTCTACGCCAAGACCGGAGACATACGCATGGAGCTGCCCGGCGTCGAGGTAGACGGCCTCACCTGGGGCAAGCTCGATGTGGTTAAGCAAGAGCGCGCCAAGCACGCCAATATCGCCAGGATAGCGATCATTAAGGTCCACCACCGTAGCCATGACCCGCGCTTTCCAATCCTTCGGGTCGGCGGAAATCAGGCGCTCGCCGGCGGCAACGATGGCCTTAATAAGCTCCTTGCGCTTGGCCGAAGGGATGGTAATCCACGTGGTGAAAAGCACCCGGAGGTTGGCGGATTCGGAGGATTCCGCGGGGTCATCGTCAAGCATGGCAAGATAACGCTCAAGCTCTGGGCACTCCAAGGCAGCAAAGAGCTCGCGGGTTTGTGCCAGGGGACGGAAACCGGCCATGGCATAGAAATCCGAGAGCGCCACGATAAGTTCCGGCTTGTGGTTATCGTCCTTGTAATTGCGATTTGCGGCCTGCAGGGCAATACCCGCCTCGTTTTCGCGGGAGAAGCCCTCTTCGGCCTGCTCCTTGGAGGGGTGGGCCTGCAAAGATAGCGGGTCTTCGGCGGCGAGAATCTTCAACAAAAACGGCAGTTTTTCGCCGTATTCTTTGTAGACTCGCGTACCCAACTGGCCTTCTGGATCCTCCGCAATCACCTCGTTGAGAAGCTGGCCTTCCACCGTGGAAGGATCACCGGGGTGGGCACCAAACCAGAGTTCAGCTACCGGCTTTCCTGCGGCTTCTTCGCCCCGCAGCTCAGGGATGAGGGTGCGTGATCCCCAGGAATAGTTGCGGATTGCGCCTTCCAGTAATTGCATATATTTCTATCCTTTAGAAATCTCGTAGGCGGTCGCGGCAAAACTCCGCGTAATAAGCTGCAGCGAGCGGGCAAGGTACCCTAGGCCCGGTTCCGGGTCGGTGCTGCGGACTGCAAGCGAGTTGGGCAGGTTCGCCTCTTCCTGCCCCCAGAAAATCACTTTTAAGGGTATCAAAGGTGCCTCCGCGCCAGCACCGTCGATAAAGGGATCGTAGAAAAGGTCATCGGCCGGCGTGGACGCCGTGCTGGATTCGGCGCCTCGGTCGAGTGCGCCACTCAGGTCAGCGGGCTCGACGAAGGTCCCGGGCAGCCCGTGCACGGCCCAGATAGTCGCGGCCATGCGGGCGACCAGGGTATCGATGTGCACGCGCTCACGGCGCTCGGCATATGCATAGGGATCGATAACGCAAGAATGGATAATCCGCGCAACCTCTGCGTATTCGCGCAGCTGCCGTCCCGGATTGATGGCATCATCGCGCTCTGGAGAAAGCTGCTCGATCTCGCGGTCCACGGCGGCGGCGAGGTCCTCTAGCTCCTCGCGCACCGCATGCGGGGAGGTATGCACGATGCTGCACAGCGCGTATAGGGCCGTGATAAATCGCGCCGGCGAGCAGCCCTCTGCGGTGGGAAGCGACGGGGCAATCAGGGTGTCCTCTGGGCAATCCTCTACCAAGGGACCGCTTGCCGGGCCCACCAGAATTGTGGTGGCGCCGCGCTGGCTCGCGGCAATGAGTGCGCGGGAGGCCCAATCGCATTCTGCGGGCTCGCCCACTGCCACGACGATATCGAGCGCGCCCACGTACTGCGGCAGCGATTCCGTCACCACCAGCGGGATGCGCAGCGGTTCGGCCAAGCCGACGCCGAGGTGCGCTGCCTCGCGGGCGATGGCGTCGGTGGGTAATATGACCAAGGAGCGCGGGTTGAGCCCGTTTAAGATTTCACCCCAGCGCTCCACTTGCCCGGCGAGCAGACGAATCTGCGCACCCTCGTGGGCGACATCAAAAAATCGCACCGTTTCGGTGTCATAGGTGGAACCATCAGTGAAACCGTTATCCATATCGCTCTAGCATAGTCGGGCTCCCACTAAGATGGTGCGGCATGACGTCAGCACAGATTCATCCCGTATCCCTTATCGGTGGCGGCCCCGGCGCGTGGGACCTGATTACGGTTCGCGGCATGCGCGCCTTACAGGAGGCCGAGGTCATCTTGACCGATCACCTAGGCCCTGCCCCGCAGTTGGATAAGCTCTGCGATATTTCCGCAAAGGAGCTTATCGATGTCTCCAAGCTGCCCTACAAGAAGTCGATTACGCAGGACAAGATCAATGAGCTGCTCATCGAGCATGCCCAAGCCGGGCGGAAGGTGGCGCGGCTCAAGGGCGGCGATCCTTTCGTGTTCGGCCGCGGCTTTGAAGAGGTACAGGCCCTAGCCCAGGCATCTATCCCCACCACCGTGATCCCGGGAGTGACCTCCGCTATTTCCGTGCCCGCAGGCATTGGCATCCCCGTCACCCAGCGCGGCATGGTTCACGGCTTTACCGTCGTATCGGGCCACCTGCCTCCCGGGCACGAGAAGTCCCTCGTGGATTGGCACGCCCTGGCCCAGTCCGGCGCGACCTTATCCATCATCATGGGCGTGAAAAATGCCCCGGCGATTGCCAGGGCATTGCAAGACGGCGGGCTCGCTGGCTCGACACCGTGCGCGATTATCCAGGAGGGCACCCTGAACACGCAGCGGGATTTTCGCTGTGAACTAGCCCACCTTGCGCAGACGATGGAGGATCATAATGTCTCCTCCCCCGCCGTCTATGTCATTGGCGAGGTTGCCGGCCTCGACCCAGCCGGGGATTAGGCCTTATCCGCCTGCGGTGCGGAGTCCTCCACGATGCTCACGTCCTTGGAGGCACCGGCCGCGTTGTGCGCAAAGCCTGCGGCATGAAACTCCGCGTGTGCCTTGGTCTCGGCGTTCTCGGCTTCCAGCTCCCTTACGCGAGCAGCCCGGGTAGCCCGCGCGCCGTGGATGGTGGCGGAAATACCCACGACGAGGATCATGCCCATGAGCAGTGGGGAGACGAAGCCCGGCACCGTCAGCCCGAAGTAGGTTTCTAGCCCGCCTAAGACCTTGCCGATATTCAGCGCCACGATAGCCGTACCCACGAGGCCACCGAGGACGACCGGCTCAATCCGGGAAATCACCCATGCCGCAATCGGCGCGGCAATGGAACCGCCGATGAGCAGGGCCAACACGGCGGAGAGGTTGGCGACGATATCCTGCCACAATCCAACGACGAAGCCGAGGGTGGCCCCCAGTGTGACTAGGAATTCGGCGGTATTTACCGTGCCGACGATGCGGCGAGGCTGCTCGCGGCCAATTGCCATAAGCGTCGAGGTAGACACCGGACCCCAGCCACCACCACCGGTGGAGTCGACGAATCCGCCGACGGAACCAAGGCCAATCAAAAATGGGGTGGAATGGCTGCGTTTTTGCACAAACTTCGCCCGGCGCGGGCGGGAAAAGCGCCAGATCAGGTTGCTGCCGATGGCCACCAAGATGAGCGCGGTAATGGGAGCAGCCGCATCGGTGGAGATATTGGAGAGCACAGTGGCGCCGATAAACGCCGCGATAGAACCCGGAACGCCCAGCCGGAAGACGGTCTTCCAATCCACATTGCCAAAGCGGGCGTGGCTGAGACCAGACATTGCAGTCGTCCCCAGTTCCGCGGTGTGGACTACGGCGGAGGCTTGGGCGGGTCCCAGGCCCGCTAGGAGGAGGATGGTGGTTGAGGTGACGCCGAAGCCCATGCCGATGCCGCCATCGACAAGCTGGGCGGCCGCACCGGCCACGGCGATTAAAATAAGGGTTAGCATGGAACACCGACCTCCTGGGCGATGTGATAGTGAGCAGCAACGATGCCAGCTAGGTCGGTACCCAGAACGGGATCGACGGTGACATTGCTGGGGGTAGATGACAGTGGTTTAAGGAGCAGTCCTGCGGTAACAAACAGCGGGATAACCCGCATTCGCGCAGTGCTTCTTGCCAATGCATGAATGTCATTGCTGCCACCGCGGGTGGCAAATGCGGCCGTAGCGGGAACGCCGGTGATTCGGGATACCTGAGCCGCAAGCCGGCGGACGGAGTCATTGGCCGCAGCAGCAGAGGAACCAACGGAGTAGATGACGTGGTGGGTATCCCCAGACCTGGCGCGTGCCGCGAGCACCGCCGCCAATTCGGCTTCAGCGGCTTCCCGCCTGCCCACATCTCGTACGCCATACTCTGCGGCACGCCCTCCGCCCAAGCACTCACCTTGCACCAAGCGCAGGCCTGAAGCCTGTTCGGCCGCAGCGATAACGCGGGGAACGTCAACGCGCTGGTGGTAACCCTGCGTAAAGAGCAATGGAATGACTACGGCCGTATCCTCCCCGCAACGAGCGAGATCGACCGCAGCGGCGGTGAGATCGGGAGTATTGAACTCCAGGTGTGCCGCACGATAAGCAGGTCGGTCTGGAATCGCGGCGGCAGCGGCCTGGGTGAGCTGTTCAACGCCGGCGGCGGCGCCAGGGTGGCGCGAGCCGTGGGACAAGGTAATCAGTGCGGTCATGGTGCATCCTTAATCCACTGGAGCCGTGGAGTGTCCGCGGCGGGCTAGGGAGCGCTGCAGGGCCTCGGTGGAAGAGACTGCTGGGGCCGGTGCTACGGGGGCATCGTCTTGTCCGTGGAAGCGGACCGAAAATACGCGCAGGCATTCCTGGCAATTCCAGGCAAAGTCGTCTTCTTCATCCGGGAAGAGATCGGTGCCGGCGCAGTAGGGGCAAAAGGTGGGGTGATTGCGATTGGGGTTAGGCTTACGGCGAAAATTCACTGCAGATCTTCCTCCTCGGCGCGCAGTACCCAGTGGCGGAACTGCTCGCCTTCTTCGCGTTGTTCCTTATACTTATTGACCAGCCGTATGACGTAGTCTGGGACCTCATCGGCCACGACCTTGTGTCCGCGGAGCTTGCGGCCCCAGTCAGGGGAAAGGCCTAAGGCGCCACCCAAGTGGACTTGGAAGCCCTCGACGCGGTTGCCATCGGCATCGGTGACGATCTGGCCCTTGAGCCCGATATCGGATACCTGGGAGCGCGCGCACGCATTGGGGCAGCCGTTTAATGCGATGGAAATGGGCACATCCAAATCCCCCAGGGTGTCTTCGAGGATGTCCACCAATTCGATGGCACGGGCCTTCGTGGTCACGTGCGCCAACTTGCAAAATTCCAGACCAGTGCAGGAAATGACGCCGCGGCGAAACTCCGTGGGCTGGGAATACAGGCCCGTTTCATCCAGCGCGCGCGAGAGCGCCGGAATATCGTCTTCCTCCACATCGAGGAAGAGCAATTCCTTCATCGGGGTGGTACGGATGTGCGAGATGCCGAACTTTTCTGCCACATCAGCAATGGCAATGAGCTGTTCGCCCGTTGCATGGCCCACGGTAGGTTTCACGCCGACGTAGAATTTGCCGTCCTTTTGCTTGTGCACTCCCAAGTGATCGCGGCTGCCGGGATTGACCTCGAGCGGGATGCCATCGGCCAGCGGCTTGTCCAAGTACTCCTCCTCGAGCACTTGGCGGAACTTTTCGATGCCCCATTTAGCCACCAAGAACTTCAGGCGCGCGCGATTGCGGTTGCGGCGGAAGCCGTAGTCGCGGAAGATGCTGACCACACCGGCCCATACTTCCGGCACGCGCTCGAGTGGCACCCACGCGCCCAAGGATTGCGAGAGCATCGGGTTGGTGGATAGTCCCCCGCCCACAAAGCAGTCAAAGCCGGGGCCATATTCGGGGTGGTTGACGCCGACGAAGGCAACGTCTTGAATTTCGTGCGTCACGTCCTGACGCGCATTGCCGGAAATCGCGGTTTTGAACTTGCGGGGAAGGTTATGGAACTCCTCGCGCGGTAAGTAATTATTCTTAATCTCCTCGATGGCTGGGGTGGCATCGATGATTTCATCCTCGGCTACCCCGGCGACCGGCGAACCCAAGATGACGCGCGGCACATCGCCGCAGCCCATCAAGGTGCCCAGGCCCACAGATTCGAGCTTGTCCCAGATGGTGGGCACGTCTTCGATCTGGATCCAGTGCAGCTGAATATTCTGGCGGTCCGTAAAGTCCGCGGTGGAGCGGGCATAATCGCGCGAGATTTCTCCCACCGCGCGCAGCTTGGCTGGATCGGCGCGGCCGCCATCGAAGCGCACGCGCATCATGAAGTATTCATCTTGCAATTCCGCGTTGGATAACTTGGCAGTCATCTCCCCGCCCAGGTTCTGGTTGCGCTGGGTATACAGCCCCAACCATTTAAAGCGCGGTGCTAAATCCTCCGGCGGGATGGAGGAAAATCCCTGCTTGGAGTAGATGTCTATCACACGCTGCTTGGCAGAGAGGCCACCATCATCCTGTTTGATGGCCTCATCGTTATTCAACGGTTCCTTACCGTCAATTTTCCACTGGCCCTCGGGCTTATTGGCACGTGGCTTGCGTTTGGTCGTTGTTGCGGTAGCCATAATGTGGTGTAGACCTCCCTTTCAAAGCGTTGAGGGAAAACCTACCCGTCTATAGATTGCAGACAAAGCAGTCTGTTTTATTTTCACTTTTCCCAAAGCTATGACCTGCACTTTGAGAAGGTTTAATAAAGAATCTAATTATTCCGCTTGTGCGCAAACAGACCATACGGTTCACTCTCTTAAGAGAAATCCCGCGCTCACTCACGATAAATAGACCACGTGGTCTATTTACGCATATTTATCGAGGGTCCGTTCCCTTCACCCCACCGCGGGAGAATACGCAGACAAGAAAGGCAAAATTACCGTGTCAGAAAAACCCTTAAACGTAGCCGTCATCGGTGCCGGCCCCGCCGGCATTTACGCCTCCGATATCTTGGTGAAAAAGACCGGTGGCAATGTACACATCGATCTCATTGAGCAAATGCCCGCCCCGTTCGGTCTCATTCGCTACGGCGTGGCCCCTGACCACCCGCGCATTAAAGGAATCATTAAATCCCTGCACCGCGTATTGGACACGGAGCAGATTCGCTTGCTTACCAACGTGCACATCGGCCGCGATATCACCGTGGACGAGCTGCAGCAGCACTACGATGCCGTCGTCTTTGCCACCGGCGCAGTAGGCGATCGCCACCGCGATATTCCGGGCGCGCAGCTGCAGGGCGTGCACGGCGCCGGTGAGTTCGTGGGCTTTTATGACGGCAATCCGCGCTTTGAGCGCGAATGGGACCTCTCCGCCATCGAGGTCGCTGTCATCGGCGTGGGCAATGTGGGCCTGGACGTCTCGCGTATCTTGGCCAAGACTGGCGATGAACTTAAGGTGACCGAAATCGCCGATAATGTCTACGATTCGCTGGCGCGCAATAAGGCAGAAACCGTACGCGTCTTCGGGCGCCGCGGGCCCGCCCAAGCCAAGTTCACCCCGCAAGAGCTCAAAGAGCTCGACCACTCGGAGAACATCAATGTGGTCGTCTCCCCCGAAGATATTGATTACGATGAGGCCTCGCTAGAGGCACGCGCTTCCAGCAAGTCCACGGATTTGGTCTGCCAGGTTCTTGAGCAATATGCCATTCGCGATCCCAAACAAGCTCCGCATACGCTGCAGATCCACCTCTTTGAGCAGCCGGTGGAGATCCTCGGTGAGAACGGCCGGGTGAGCGGGATTAAAACGGAGCGCACCGAGCTGACCGGCGATGGCAACGTGCGCGGGACGGGTAAATTCACCACGTGGCCGGTGCAAGCGGTCTACTTTGCCACGGGCTACCGCTCGGACGCCGTGGATGGCGTGCCATTTAATAGCGAGAAAAACGTCATCAACAATGACGGCGGCCACGTCATCGACGAAGAGGGCACCATCGTGCCTGGCCTCTACACCACCGGCTGGGTAAAACGCGGGCCCGTGGGCCTGATTGGCAATACCAAGTCCGATGCCAGTGAAACCATTGGCATGCTGCTTGATGATGCCGCCGCGGGCACCCTACCGTCCCCCACCGCCGGCGATATCACCGAGGCCTTCGCAGATAAGGGCATCGACTACCTCACGTGGCAGGATTGGCAGCGCCTCGATGCCGCTGAGCGCGCTTTGGGCGAGCGCGAAGGCCGCGAGCGAAAGAAGTACGTGGAGTGGGAAGACATGGTCGCCCACTCCCGCGCGCAGTAATTCAGTAATTAGCGCCTGATGATGGCGAGGACCTCGTCTACGATCTGCTGCACCTCTTCGGAGGTCTTCGCCTCAACATTGAGTCGCAGCAGCGGCTCGGTATTGGAAGCGCGCACATTGAACCAGGCATCCGTGCCCTTGAGCTCGACCGTAACGCCATCGAGCTCATCGACGGATTCAATCTTATCCGCCAGCTCATCGAGTACCGCCTGGGTGGCGGCCTGTTGATCCGCCACGGTGGAGTTAATCTCCCCGGAGGCCTCATAGCGGGAGTACTCCGCCATGAGCTCGCTCAAAGGCTTATCCGTCTGCCCCAGCGCGGCCAAAACGTGCATGGCGGCCAGCATGCCGGAATCGGCATTCCAGAATTCCTGGAAGTAGTAGTGCGCGGAGTGCTCGCCGCCAAAGGCCGCCTTGTGCTCGGCCATTTGAGCCTTGATGAAGGAGTGGCCCACGCGCGTGCGCACGGCGGTTCCGCCCTTTTCCGCTATGAGCTCCGGCACCGTCTTGGAGGTAATTAGGTTGTGGATGATGGTCGCGCCCGGGAACTTATCCAAGTAGCGGCTGGCCACCAGCGCGCAGATGGCAGACGGCGATACCGGCTGGCCCTTTTCATCCACCACGAAGCAACGGTCGGCGTCGCCGTCGAAGGCAAGGCCGATATCGGCGTTTTGCTCTACGGTGAATTTCTGCAGATCCTCCAAGTTCTTGGGATCCAGCGGGTTCGCCTCGTGGTTGGGGAAGGTGCCGTCGAGCTCAAAGTAGAGATCGCGGACATCAAAGGGCAGGCCATCGAAAACGGCCGGGACCGTGTGCCCGCCCATGCCATTGGCGGCATCGACGGCGACGACCAGCGGCTTGGATTCTTCCAGCGGCACGAGGTGACGCAGGAAGTCCGCGTAGCCGGTCAGGATTTCTTGCTCGGCGATGGCACCATTAGGGCCGTCGTAGCTTGGGGTGCCATCGATAAGCATCTGCTTGATTTCTTCCAACCCAGTCTGTTGCCCCACGGGGACGGCACCGGCGCGGCAGAGCTTGATGCCGTTGTACTTCGCCGGGTTGTGGGAGGCGGTAAACATCGCGCCCGCGCACTCCATAGAACCCGCCGCATAGTAGAGCTCATCCGTAGAGGTAAGCCCCAAAAGCGTCACATGGAGGCCTTGGCTCACCACGCCCTCAGCAAAGGCTTGCGCCAACGCGGGAGAAGACGGGCGCATATCGTGGCCTACAGCCACGGTGTTTTCGCCTTCTTCGCGCAGGATTGCGGCGAAGGCGGCGCCAGTATCGCGCACGAAGTCTTCATCGATATCTTCGCCCACCACGCCACGGACGTCATAGGCCTTAATCACTGCATCAAGATGCTCACGAGTTCGCATACCTCGCAATAATACTCCCTGCCTACGGGCAACTAGCGCAGTGCTCCTTCCGTGTCTGCGGCTAGGTAGCGCGAGTTTTCTCAGGCGCTGTGCTCAGCGCCCTTGCTTTAATCAGATTCGGTGTCCGTGTCCTGCCTCTCGGCAGAATTATCTTCGCTCTGCGCATCAGGAACGACGGACAGGTGAGCGCGGCGGGCCTTTTTGGCATAGGCCACGCGGCGGGTGCGAAATACCGGGTGATTGGAATTGGCGGGATCAGCGCCATCGAAGGTGGCGGCGTAATCGATGGGATCTGCCCCGGAGCCGGCGCTGCGGTCATCGACAAGCCCAGTGGTCACCCTGCCATCTTCCTTGACCGCCTGGGCCAGTGCCATAAGGTCATCATCCTCGTCCAGCTCAATGCGGTCTACGCGCACCAGCTCCCACCCCACCGGCGCAGAGATGCGGTCGCGGTGGGTGCTGCACAGATCCCAGCTATGCGGGTTATCCTCTTCTGCCAGCGGACCAACCACTGCGGTTTGATCCGCATATGCATAGGTCAACGTCGCCACGGCGGGTCGGCCGCAGCCTGGGCGGGAGCAATGGCGAGATTCAGTCACGGACAATAGTCTAAACCCTTGGTTGAGATTTAGATAGTACTTCCCCGGCGTGGCTGCACTTATTGCGCCGCCACCGAGCTTTAGAATCAACGCCATGACCGCCGCTCGCCCCCGCCCGCATATTCGTCCCGCCCGCGACCGCCACGGGCGCGGCCTGCACGGGCCCTTGCTACCGCAGCAAACCCCGCGCTACCGCAGCGCCCGCGAGCTCTTCGATGCCGCCGTCCTCGAGGCCTACGCACCCATTCAGCACGCCTTCGCCCCGCAATTGCGCGGGCTCGACCTTGCGGTAGATACCATCCCGCGCATGCGACTTTCGGCGGATATGACGGTGCTGCCAGATGAGATCATTGCTGATGGCCCAGTGCCGCTCGGCCGCATCGTGCCCGCCGGTGTCGACTCTGCTGGCACCCCCACTCGCGCCCGGCTCGTTATCTTCCGCATGCCCATTGAGCAGCGTGCCGTCACCTCCGCCGAGCGCGCGGAACTCCTCGGCACGGTCATTACCGCCCTGGTGGCCAATTACTTAAACCTCGCCCCAGAGGAGGTAGACCCGCGCTATAGCTGGTAGGGACACCTTTTCGCACCACAAAGAAAACTCTAGCCCTTGACCGCACCACTCAGGGGGCGCAGCCAAGGGCTAGAGCACACAACTTAATTAACCAATCTCGCGCTTAAGGCGGCGGCGTTCGCGGTCCGAAAGCCCGCCCCAAATTCCGAAGCGTTCATCGTGCTCCAGCGCGTATTCCAGGCATTCATCGCGCACCGCGCAGGCTTGGCAGATACGCTTTGCCTCACGGGTGGAACCTCCCTTTTCAGGGAAGAATGCCTCTGGATCCGTCTGCGCACACAACGCTTGATCCTGCCACTCCTGCTCGACGGCACCGAAGAGTTCATCGAGCGATACCTCTGCAGCAGCACCGCCACGGAGAATGGCGTTGTTATTAGCCATTTTGTCCACGCCTTTTCCTTTCTCCGAGGTTGGGTAATCCTAATCAGTGCAACCGACTGTACACGAGGCTGAAGTGCGGCTGAATCGCCGTCAATCCGCGAACCAATCCGTGAAAACAAGTGCGTCGGTCGCCGTTTCTTGCACTGGTGTAATTTCACACCGGATCACTAAATATCGTCAACCTGAATTAGTGCCTTTTTCGCGCTTTATCGCAAAAACGCTGCACACGATCCCCATCCGTCACATTAGTAACACCCGGTGTCATCCGGGGGTGTAGGTAGGGGGTACTAGATATAGTGGTACCCGGTTTTTCTGTCAACAATTTTCAGGAACTTTCGGCGTGTCTCCCAAATCTCGACCGGGCAGGGATCACAAAGCCCTCCGCACCGCGCGGCGTTACCGAGCTGCAGGCGGTGCGGAGGGAAGGCGGCGGGCTCTTTAGGCGTCGGAGCTAAAGCGAATGCCGGCATCCGGGATGGTCACGCCGGGAAAGACTCGCATGCCGTCCACGAGCTCGCAGCGGGCGCCAACGTGGGCGCCTTCGCCGATGACGCAGTTTTCAATGACCGCATTGGCGCCAATATGCGCGCCCGAGGCAATGATCGAGTTGTGGATAATGGCGCCTGGTTCGATGCGCACGCCATCAAAGACCACGGTTCCTTCAAGGCGGGAGCCGGCGCCCACCTCAGATCCGCGGCCCACCGCGGTGCCAGATAGCAGCAGCACGCCGCCGGCAATGCCCGCAGAGGATTCCACGAGGGACTCGCCGGTGCGACCTTCCAACAGTGGCGATGGGGCGATGCCGCGCACCAAGTCGGAGGAGCCGCGGGTGAAGTCATCCGGGCGGCCCATATCGCGCCAGTAGGAGTTATCGACGTGGCCGACGACCAAGCGGCCATCGGCAAGCAAGCCTGGGAAGGTCTCGCGCTCGACCGAGACCACGCGGTCTGCAGGGATGGACTCGATGACGGAGCGGTCAAAGACGTAGCAACCGGCATTGATCTGGTTGGTTGGTGGATCCTCGGTCTTTTCCAAAAAGGCCGTGACCCGGCCCTCAGAATCCGTGGGCACGCAGCCAAAGGCGCGCGGATCCGCCACGTTGAGCAGGTGCATGGTGACATCGGCACCCTTGTTGTGGTGCGTGGTCAAGATGCCCTCTAGATCCATGCCGGAAAGAACATCGCCGTTGAATACCATGACGGTGTCATTGCGCAGCTTGTCATAGACATTGCGGATGCCGCCGCCGGTGCCCAGCGCGGTTTCTTCCACCACGTATTCAATGTCCAGGCCGAGCTCGGAGCCATCGCCAAAGTATTCCTCGAAAACCTCTGCCTTATACGAGGTGGACATCACCACGTGCTCAATGCCCGCGGCTTTGATGCGGGCGAGCAGGTGCTGCAGGAACGGGTAGTTTGCCGTCGGCAGCATGGGCTTGGGTGTACCAATGGTCAGTGGGCGCAGGCGGGTACCGCGCCCGCCCACCAAAATCACCGCATCGGTGGTGGCACCGTGAGTGGTGGCTGCTTCAGTCATAGTCATCCTTTGTATGCAGACAATCTTATTCTGAGGTTTTTCGAAGGTCAGTGTATGCGGCCGCGACCAGAAACCAGGTCAACGGCACGCGCTTCAGGCCTCCGAATCTTTGGCCGTGCTGGCGCGAGCGGCCGTTACCGCTCCCCGCGCCTGCAAGCCCAGCCACAGCGCGGCGCGCAGCGGGGCCTGCCACCACGCCGGGTGACGGTCCGCTTGGAAGCGATACGCGGAGCTATGGTGCGCCCGCAGCATCGCCCCGGCGTGCGCCTGGGTGGAATGCCCCTTGGCGTGGCTAATGACGGCTTCCGGGCAAAAAATGTTTTGGTACCCGGCGCGGGCGAAGCGATCACCCAAGTCCACATCTTCCAAGTACATGAAGTAGCGCTCATCAAAACCGCCAATGGCATCGAAGGCGTCCCAACGCACCAAGAGGCAGGACCCAGACAGCCAGCCGGCGGGGCGCTGGACGGACATATCGGCATCGTTGCGGTACGTGCGCGTCCAAGGATTAGAGGGCCACAGGTTCGAAAACAGCGCGTGGCCGATGCCGGTAGATATATTAGGCACCGACCGGGCAGACGGATAGTTGCTGCCATCGGGTTCCACGATGCGCGGGCCTACCGCCGCGGCATCCGGCCAGCGGCGTGCGCACGCGATCATCTGGTCAATGGCGCCTTCACTAAAGGTGACATCCGGGTTAGAGATAAGGAAAAACTCATCATCTACGCGCTGGTTCTCGCGCACCCACCGCGCACCGGCGTTCATGCCGGCGCCGTAGCCGATATTGCCGCCGGTATCGAAAAAGTGCACGTCTTCTGTTTCTGCAGCAGCGGCTTCGGGGATGCCGTCGGTCGAGCCATTATCCGCCAGCACCACCTGGGCGCCTTGAGCGCTGGCGTCCGGCAGGGAGCCTATAAATCGCGCCAAGTACTCACCGGGGTTATAGGTCACGGTGATAATGGCGAGCGGAGCTGTAGTTTCAGTAGTCACAATGGGCCCCAAGTTTAGTCACGCCAGAGGCTGTGTCCGGAGACAGACACTGTTTCAAACACGCGAAACTGGTCACGGATCCCTAATTTTGGCGAGATCTCCCCTAAACTGTCTCCAGATCCCCGGAAAGTAGAAAGCCTTCACTTGTGACTTCTGAGAACACTCGCCGGGCGCGCAATATCCAACCCGCGCCCTCTGCCGCTAGCGCGGTTAAGCAAAAGGGTTCCACGGCCACCAAAACCATCGTGGCCGTCATTTCTGCCCTCATCCTAGCTGTCTCCGGCGTGGGCTATGCCACGGTGGGGCGCCTGGATACGGGCATGTCCTCCGCCTCGGACCTCTCTTTGGGCGAGGATGGTTTATCCGATCCATCCTTGGACGGTGCCGCCGATATCTTGCTCGTGGGCAAGGACTCGCGTACCGATGCCCAGGGCAATCCGCTCTCCGAAAAGGAGCTGGCGGATCTCCACGCCGGCGTTGCCGAGGGCGAGGAAAATACCGACACCATCATGCTCGTGCGCATTCCAGAAGACGGCTCGCGCGCTACCGCGGTCTCCATTCCGCGCGATACCTATGTCAACGATCCGGACTACGGCAATATGAAGATCAATGCCGTCTACGCCTCGCACAAAAACGACAAGGTGCAACAGCTCCAGCAGGAAAACGCCCAGGCGGAGACGCAGGGCGAGAAGAAACCGTATACGGATAAGGACATCGAAAAGCACGGCGTAGAAGCCGGCCGCGAAGGCCTGCTCAAGATGGTGCACTCCCTGACCGGCGTATCCATTGACCACTACGCCGAGGTGGGCTTGCTCGGCTTTACGCTGCTTACTGATGCCGTCGGCGGCGTCGAGGTGTGCCTCAACGAGGATGTTGAGGACGAGATGTCCGGCGCCAATTTCCATAAGGGCACCCAGACCCTCGATGGCGCGCAGGCGCTGACCTTCGTGCGCCAGCGCTATAACCTGCCGCGCGGTGACCTTGACCGCATCGTGCGCCAGCAGGCGTATATGGCCTCGCTGGTGAATAAGGTGCTCGATAATGACACGCTGACCAGCCCGTCCAAGCTATCCAAGATTGCAAAGGCTGTGGAGCGCTCCGTGGTCATCGATGATGGCTGGGACATCATGGGCTTTGTCACCCAGCTGGCCGGCCTGGCCGGCGGCAATGTCACCTTCACCACTATCCCGGTCACTTCTATCGATGGCCGCGGCGATTACGGCGAATCCATCGTCACCATCGATACCAATGAGGTCCACCGCTTCATGGAGGATCTGGCCATGTCGCACGAGGAAGCCGAAGAGGACGCGGCCAACAATGAGGAAAACTCCGAAAACGAGCCGGAGCACGATGCCGATATCAACTCCGATAACGAGGTTCATGTCCTCAATGCCGGCAATATCGATGGATTGGCCGCTGGCATTGGCACCTGGCTGGAAAACACCGGCTATACCGTTGAGCGCTCCGCCAACGCCCAGCCCGGTATCTACTCCGAGTCCCAGGTCGTGGCCGCAGACCCGGAGAGCGAAGATGCCAAGAAGCTGGCGGAAAAGCTCGGTGGCCTTCCTGTGGTAGAAAATCCGCAGCTCGATGACAATACCTTGCTCGTCGTGGCCACCGATGATTACCAGGGCCCTTCCGATGAGGAGGCCAGCGCGGAGGAATCCGCTGCCGAAGAAGATACCGACCTGGTAGGAACCCCGGGCAATGACTTCGGCGCCAACCAGGTCTCGCCTGAAATCGACGCCGGCGGCCACGGTCCGCGCTGCGTGAACTAAGCAGGCTGGCCTACGATGGGCGGGTATGGAACTACTCGCCCATCTTTTAAACGCCGATGCCGCCAGCCCGCGGCTGACTGTTTATAACGAATCCACCGGCGCGCGCATGGATTTTTCCGCCCAGACGCTCGATAACTGGGTGGCGAAGATCGCCAATATGTTGGAAGAAGAGCTCGACTTGGAGCCGGATTCCACCATCGCCATCGATGTGCCCACCTCGTGGCAGGCCGCCGTCATTGCTTTAGGCGCCCTCGCCGCTGGGCCCACCTTTGATTTCGGTGAATCGGCCGCGCTTGCCGATGTCGTCTTTACCTCCCCCTCCCGCTACCTCGCTGCCCAAGAGCGGCAGCCGCAGGCCGATATCGTGCTCATCAGCGACGACCCCTTTGGCCGCGGCATCGTTGAATCCGGCGGGGATCTGCCCACCGGTGCCATCGACTTCGGCCCCACCGTCCGTTTTTATGGAGATCAGTACTTTGGTGAAACCCAGCCCCTGCCGGAATTGGTGACCCCGCCCGGCGGCGCCGAGCGGCTGCTATCTACCGGATGGAGCGACAAGGCTTCTTTCACCCGCGCCGTGCTCGAGCCCTTAGCCGCCGGTGGTTCCGCCGTCATCGTTGCTGGACTCTGCCCCGCGTCCCGCTTGGATGAAATTGCAGCGAATGAGAAAGTAACCGCCCGGCTGTAGGCCAAGTGGCCTATACTTGCCTTCCATCATGTTCTTGGGAATCTCTTCAGACGCGTGGGTCTACATCTTTATTGGTGTGCTCATTTTGGTCGGCACTATCACTCAGGGCTCGATCGGCTTTGGGCTCGGCACCATCGCCACCCCCATTGTCGCGCTCCTGCGCCCGGATTTAGTCCCCACGCTCATTTTGCTCCTCGCGCTGTGCATTTCCATCTATACCCTGGCGCGCACGTACCGCGAAACCTCATGGCGCCTAGTTGGCATATCCGTCATAGCCCGCATTCCTGGCTCGTTTGCCGGCGCGTGGGCGATCGCTTCTCTCTCGCACGATGGCCTTTCCATCTTCATCGGCTGCGCGGTGCTCTTGGCGATGTCCCTCTCCAGCCTCGGCTGGAGCCCCGAGCCCACCAGGCGCAATACCGTCCTGGCCGGTCTGACCTCCGGATTCCTGGGAACCTCTACTTCCATCGGTGGCCCGCCGATGGCGCTGATTATGAAGCGCTTTGACCCACAGCGCACCCGCGGAAGTCTCGCCGGAACCTTTGTGATCGGTACCGTCATGTCCCTTTTCATCCTGGGCTTTAGCGGCCAGGTCACCCAGCCGCAGGTCTATGCCGCAGCAGCGTATAGCCCCTTGGTGGTCATCGGCCTGTTCATTGCCAACTACCTGAACCACTTCATCGATACCAAGCGCCTTAACCGCATCGTCACGGTGGTAGCTATTACCGCTGCCCTTGCCCTTATCGGCCAAGTGCTGTTTTTCTAGGCCTCCAATAAGACCGGTATGACGTGGTAATCACTGCCCCCGGTTTTGTCCTAACCTGTCCAGCTATTGTTTCGCGCTGAAAAAAGCTTGTACGCTAGAAGCACATCATCAGCGCAGAGGAAGAACCAGAGAGTCTGTGCTCTCCATTAATTTTCCCTGCGCTCTATTCTCTTTCTTTTAGGTGATGAAATGAACGAATTTATCGCTGCGCGCTGGCAGGATATCCTCTTCCGCAGTTACCAGCACGCAAGCCTTGTCATCCAATCAGTTGCCGTGGCCCTGGTCATCGCGTTGATTATTGCCATTTTTGTAGCCCAACGCCCGCGCGGTGCGGCTATTGCGAATGCCTTAACCTCCATCGGCCTGACCTTGCCTTCGCTGGCGCTGCTTGGCCTTGCCATCCCGCTCTTTGGCATCGGCACCATACCGTCCGTTGCCCTCGTGGTCTTTTATGCCGTCCTTCCCATCCTGCGCAATGCCATCGTCGGTTTGCACACTGTCAGCGACGATGTCATCGAATCCGCCCGCGGGCAGGGCATGAGCTCGACGGCCATCCTTTTCCGCATCCGGCTGCCACTGGCCTGGCCGGTGATTATGACCGGCATCCGCGTCTCCACCCAGATGTCTATGGGTGTTGCCGCCATCGCCGCCTACGCGCTCGGCCCAGGACTGGGTGGATATATCTACTCAGGGCTGAGCCAAATCGGCGGCACCAATGCACTTAATTTCACGCTGGTGGGCACCATCGGCGTCGTCATCATTGCGCTCATTGTGGATGCGATTCTCGCCGGAATCCAAAAATTGACCACCCCGAAAGGTATTTAAGAATGTCCGATTCAACGCACGCTTCATCCACACGCTCTGCGGACGCGAGCAATAGCGGTGCCAGCATCGTTTTTAATCACGTCACCAAGGCCTATTCGGGACAAGACTCCCCCGCCGTCGAGGATCTCTCCTTCGAGATTCCGGCGGGCGAGCTGGTCGCATTCGTCGGGCCTTCCGGTTGCGGTAAGACCACCTCGTTGAAGATGATTAACCGCTTGGTGGAGCCAACCAGCGGCACCATTTATATCGATGGCGAGGACGCCACCAAGAAAAACCCCACGCAGCTGCGTCGCGATATTGGCTATGTCATCCAAGGCGGCGGGCTCATCCCACACATGTCTGTTGCGGATAATATCGCCCTGGTGCCCAAGCTGAAGAAGTGGAAGGCCGATAAGATTTCTCAGCGCACCGACGAGCTTTTGGAAATGGTGGGACTCGATCCTGCCACCTACCGCGATCGCTTCCCCAGCGAGCTATCCGGCGGCCAGCAACAGCGCGTCGGTGTTGCCCGCGGCCTAGCTGCGGATCCGCCGGTGGTCTTGATGGACGAGCCCTTCGGCGCGGTCGACCCTATTACCCGCACCCGCCTGCAGGATGAATTGGTCAATATCCAATCCGAGCTGAAAAAGACCATCATCTGCGTCACGCACGATATCGATGAGGCCATCAAGCTGGGCCACCGCATCCTCATCTTTGAGCCGGGCGGAAAGATCAGCCAGTACGATACTCCCGAAAATATCCTCGCCGCGCCTGCGAATGACTTTGTGGCTGACTTCATCGGTTCCGGCTCCGCCTTAAAGCAGCTCAACTTACGCCGCGCGGACGAGCTAGAACTTGCGGATCAGGCCACCGCGCGCATCGGCGAATCCACCGATAAGGCGCTTGCGCGTCTGCGCGAGGCCGGCGAGGAAATGGTGGTCATCGTCGATGACAAGGGCCATCCCCGCGACTGGATCTTCGCCCGCCAGCTCGAGCGCTACGAGACCATCCCGGAGCCGCAGTTCGAACTCAACTCCGTTGTGGATGCGCGCTCTACGCTTAGCGATGCCATGTCCGCCATGCTTGCTTCCTCCCACAGCGGTGCGCTTGTTACCCGCCGCGGCGAATTCGTCGGCGTTTTGTACTACGAAACGGTCACGGATTATATCCAGCAGATGAACGCCGCGGCTCAAGAGGCTTTAGATGAAAAGGAGGTGGATTCCGGTGGAGAAATTTAAGCGCCTCACTGGTGAAGACCGCCTCCTTATCATCGGCATCCCCATCCTGGTGGTGCTCTCGGTGGGCGGCTGGCTCATCTGGCACGCCACGGCCGAGCTGGATGATATTGAAGAGCGCACCTTGCAAATTAGCTCCGTACTCACCATGACCCGCGAACACTTGGTCCTCGTGGTCATCTCCGCGTTGCTGGTCATCGCCACGGCCGTTCCCCTGGGCATCGTGTTAACGCGTAAGTCCACCAAGTTCATGGCGCCGATTATCACCAGCATCGCGAATATTGGCCAGGCCGCGCCCGTCGTCGGCGTCATCGTCTTATTGGCCATCTGGCTGGGCTTTGGCGAACCGGTGGCCATCCTCGGCCTCTGGTTCTATGCCTTCTTGCCGGTACTCGCCAACGTGATTGCGGGCTTGCGGGGTGTGGATAAACAGCTTGTTGAGGCCGCCTACGGCCTCAGCATGTCGCCCCTCCAGGTACTCACCAAGGTCGAGCTGCCTATGGCCCTGCCGGTCATCATGACCGGCATCCGCACCTCCCTGGTGCTTTTGGTCGGCGCTGGTGCCTTCGCCACCTTTATTGATGCCGGCGGCCTCGGCGGGCTGATTACCACCGGAATCACCCTCTACCGCAACCCTATTCTCATCTCCGGCGCGGTCCTCATCGCATCCTTAGCCTTAGCGGTCGAATGGGTGGGCCGCGTTCTTGAGGTTGTCTTCGCCCCGAAGGGAATGATCAAATGAAACGCGTCCTCGCAACGCTTGCCGCCGCAAGCACGTTCTTCCTCGCCGGGTGCGGCCTCGGCACCGCCGGTGGCCTCATCCCGAGTGGGGAATTAAAGGGTGACCTGGCCGAAATTGACCTCGACGGCGCCAATATTTCCATCGGTTCCAAGAACTTCACCGAGCAGGTCATCTTGGGCAAGATTGGCGCGATCCTCTTGGAATCTGCAGGTGCCAACGTAAAGGACTTGACCAATATCCCCGGCTCTACCTCGACGCGCCAAGCGCTAGAGGTCGGCGATATGGACTCCATGTTTGAATACACCGGCACCGCCTGGATTACTTACCTGGGCAATGCCGATCCGGTCCCCGGCTCGCAAGAACAATACGAGGCGGTAAAAGAAGCCGATAAGGACCACGGACTTACCTGGCTGCCCCCAGCGCCGATGAATAATACGTACGCGCTAGCCATTAGCGCGCAGTCCCACGCAAAATACGGCCTCGAATCGCTAGCAGATATTAAGGGTATTCCCGCCAACGAACAGACCTATTGCACCGATAGCGAGTTCTTGGCCCGCAATGACGGCCTGCTTACCATGTTGGATAGCTATGGCGTTGAACAACCACCGCGCGACCGCATCCGGATCATGGATTCCGGCGCCGTCTATGCCGCCTTGAATAAGGGCGAGTGCACCTTCGGTTCGATCTTTGCCACCGATGGCCGCATTAAATCCCTGAACCTCACCGTGCTGGAGGATCCTGAGCTCTTCTTCCCCAAGTACAACCTCGCCCCGGTTGTGCGCACCGAGGTCTTGGAGGAATACCCAGAGATCAAAGATCTCTTCGCTCCCCTCTCGGAACTCCTGACGGATGAAAAGATGCAAGAGCTCAATGCCCGCGTGGACGTCGACGGTGAGGACTATACCGCCGTGGCACAGGATTTCCTCATCGATGAAGGGCTGCTAGAAGGATAATCCTCTGGCCGCTCTACCAGAGCAAATGGATATACAGAAAACTTTCAGTAATTTTCAGCGACCTATCAGATAGATTCCATGGCTGTTCCAGCCATATGCCCCATACTTAAATCATGCGTTTGAGAGAGCGCATACGAGAGAGATAGAGAGAACCCCTCAGTTTCCAGAGGGCGGTGCAAACCGATACATGGAAACACCCTTGTAGAGAGAGACGTCAGCGGCACTCGGAACCGAAAGGAACCGGGTGCCGCTGGCGTTTTACTAGTTCCACAGGCATAACCCGCACGGGTTATGCGGGCTATGCCACCAAGTCGTTCTTGCGCGGCGCGAAGAGCACGGCGGTACCCGTCACGATTGCAGCGGTCACAAGGTAAAAGGCTGGGGCGAGTTTATTTCCGGTGGTATCAATCAGCCACGTCGCGATCATCGGGGCGGTGCCACCGAAGATGGCATTGGCCGTATTAAACGTCAACGCGAAACCAGACAGGCGCACGTGCGTGGGGAACTGCTCGGAAAGGAAGGAGGGCAAGACGCCATCGTTAAGCGCCAGCACCCCACCCAGGCACACCTGAATGATGATGACGAGCAGGATGCCTGCGCCATCGAGAAGCATGAATGCCGGAATGATGGCAAGGCCCATAAAGAGCGCGGCGCACAGCATGGTGGTGCGCCGGCCAAGGCGATCGGACAGCAGGCCTGTCAATAGCGCGAAGCCCACGTAGAACGCGGAGGCCACCGAGGAAGCAATAAACGCCGGGGTTTCTGCCATGCCCAGCTCCTCCGAAAGATAGGTAGGCAGGTAGGTCAAGATGACGTAGAAGCCAATCGCGTTGAGCACCGCGCCGGCAAAGGCAATGGCCAGGGCCTTGGGGTATTTCAGCACCTGACGCAGGGGCGAAAGCTCGGTTTCCGCGTGCTTTTCAAAGCGGGTGGATTCCTCCGTGTGGCGGCGAATCCATAGCCCGTACAAGCCCAGCGGCAGCGCCACCAGGAAGGGCACGCGCCAGCCCCAGGAATGCAGGGCATCATCATCAAGCACGCCGGTAAGAAATGCCGCGATGAGCGAGCCCAAGAGCAGCCCGGATGCGGTGGCCGAGGGCACCACCGCAGCGTAAATCCCGCGTTTCCCAGGTGGGGCAATCTCAGCCAGGTGCGTGGCGGCGCCGGCGTATTCACCGGCGGCGGAAAAGCCTTGCACCATGCGGCACAGCAGGAGCAATAGCGTGGCGGCAAAGCCGATAGTGGCATACCCAGGCAATAGACCGATGCAGGCGGTCGCCAGCGACATCAGCACGATGGAATAGGTCAACGTGTGGATGCGGCCGTGCCTATCACCAATATGACCCCAGACGATTCCGCCGATGGGGCGCACCAGGAATGACAGCGCGAAGAGCGCGAAGGTCAAAATCAGCGCGCGGCGGCCTTCCATTTCCGGGAAGAAGACGCGCGAGATAATCGCGGACATATAGATATAGGCCGCATAATCGAACCACTCAATAAACGTGCCGATGAATGCAGCCTTGATAGCGGAAACGCGCTGTTCGTGTGAAGTACCAGGAACGTCCACGTCCCTTGGGACAGATTCATCGCTCGCTGGCGGTGGGGCTATCAGAGGAGCCATGCTCCTCACCTCGTTTCTATTGAGCTTCATTCGCAAAAATGGCGCAGCATCATCTGCACCCATAACGACGAGCCTACAGAAATTACTATGGTTTAGATCACTTTTATCTGCTTTTATATCCTCGCCTACAAACTTTGCTTGCCGATGCCTTCCTCCCCACCCAACTCACAGCACTTAGCAGCAACCTTTCAGGCAGATTCCATGGCTGTTCCAGCCATATGCCCCATACTTAAATCATGCGTTTGAGAGAGCGCATACGAGAGAGATAGAGAGAACCCCTCAGTTTCCAGAGGGCGGTGCAAACCGATACATGGAAACACCCTTGTAGAGAGAGACGTCAGCGGCACTCGGAACCGAAAGGAACCGGGTGCCGCTGGCGTTTTACTAGTTGTATTTTTGGCAGCCGCTTTGCCTGCTGCCTCTGGCTGCCGTTGCTGGTGGCTACCGCGAGGCCGAGCCACCGGCGCTAGGCGGGCTTCTTTCGCGGAATTTCCTTATCGAAGTCAATAAGCCGCCCCAACGCCCAATCGCGGTCCGTGAGCAACCGGGCAAATACCATCCCTGCGCCGATGGCGCCTACCACCATCAAGCCGGTGGCCACATTCGCCACCGCCTGATCCATCTGGCCGTCGTTAAGGTAATATACCGCGCGGAACATCGTCACCCCGGGGATCATGATGACGGCGGCTGGCACGGTGGTGGTAATGCGCGGCAACCGCGCCTTTTGGGAGGCCACCGCACCCAAGAGTCCGATAATCAGCCCGCCAATAAACGCCGCAAAGTAGACGGTCGTGCCCAGCTCCAAGAGGCCTAAGCGCACCGCGTTGGCCACTGTCCCCACGCTTGCAGCCACTAGGACCATGCGGCGCGAGGAATTAAAGAGGAAGGCAAAACCCGCGATGCCAAAGAAACTGGCGACAGAAGCCAGTAGGTACCACCGCGTATCCGGTGCGGGAACCGGCGGATCCGGGCTGAGATCTGTCAGCCAACTGACCATGGAGACGGTAAACGTAGCGGTAAAGATGACCGTAAACGCATACCCCAACCTGGCGATGCCCGCATCGAAGTCAAAGCGCGCAATATCAATCAGGGCCGAGAACAGCGGGAACCCCGGAATCAAAAAGAGCACCGCCGCTACATAGCCCGAGGAAAGCGAGCTCGGCTCTACCACCCCGGCAAATCCTAGGAGCTCGATGAGGATAAAGAACGTGATGCTAGCTGCCGCACCACCGGCGATGATCCCGCCAATTTGGTGCACATGCTGGTGCAATACCTCATAGCGCACGAATTGTCCCACGAATGCGGCCAGCGCGACGAGGCCTACCGCCTGCACCGGAAAGAAATTTAGGAATGCAAACGCCGCGCACGCGACCGCTGCCGCTGTGGATAGGACCCACACGCTCCAGCGCTTTTTCACGTCACTTTCAATGGAATCGAGCATCCCTGAAAGCTCTTCCGCGGTAATTCCGGAATACAGGTGGTTATGGGTGAGATCCTCCAACGCCTCAATGCGGGAGGCATCGACGGCCGGCGAATGCGTGCGCGCAATCACGGTGCGAAAGGAATCGCCCCGGTGAAAGGTACAAGTAATTTGGGTCAGCCCCACGTTGGCATCCAAATGATCAAATCCCAGCGCCCGGGCGCTGCGCTTCATGCCGCGCAGCACGCGATAGCCTGATGTGCCCGCCCCCATTAGCATCATTCCGACGCGCAAGACGACGTCAGCTTCCACGCCCATCTGCCGGTGAAAATTCGGATCATACTGCGACGACAAATCTTCCACCTCTACCTCGCGGGAAAGCTGCGATCCAGGCCACTTCTCGGCGGCCATTGCCCCAGCTTCCACCCACATTTTGGCTGTTTCTTCTACCTCCCAGACTAGCGCACCGTGCGCCTCCCTCGCGGCCTTCTTACCCTCCACTAACTTCCAGGAAAATTTCAGCTTTCTTCAATGCCCATAACAGGGTCTAGCGCCATACTTTTCTTAGCGTTCGAGAGAGCGCAAGAGAGATAGAGAGAACCAGCTCCAGCGCCCTGCGGCCCTTCACTGAGGCCCGGGCGCTGGAGTTGTTTTCAATAGAGTTCGCAATAGCCCCCTAGCCTTTACGGACTCGACGTTTTAAATTCATCAAAAGTTTCCATTATGTGAAACACCCCGTAATCTACGCGGTTTACGTTGGCTGGGTGACTCTCAGGGATGACCACGCCGACGCTAAGAACGGCATCGCGACTGCCACGGCCACCGGCCCGAGCAACGATAATTCATCGGAGCTCGTGCGAAAGGCTACAAAGAGCCGACATAAGGAATGGTTGCTGGCTGCCGCGCTTTTGGCGCCCAACCTCATCTTGCTGGCCATTTTTACCTACCGGCCACTACTGGATAATATTCGGCTTTCCTTTTTTAACTGGAATATTTCTAGTTCAAGCTCCACTTTTGTTGGTTTTGATAATTACGTGGAGTGGTTCACGCGTGACGATACAAAGACGATCGTCTTAAATACCGTCATTTTCACCTTTTTCGCGGTCATCGGCTCCATGGTAATTGGGCTTGCGCTTGCGCTACTTCTCAATCAAAAAATCAGAGGCCGCAACTTTGCACGCTCGGTGGTCTTTGCGCCTTATGCCATCTCCGGTGCTGCGATTGGTATCGCCTTCCAATTCGTATTCGACCCCAACTTCGGATTGATTCAAGAAATCCTTGGGTGGTTTGGCATTAGTTCTCCAAACTTTTACGCCGTGCCTAGCTGGGCGTTGTTCATGGTGACATTCACATTCGTGTGGAAGAACTTGGGATACACGTTTGTCATCTACTTGGCTGCCCTACAAGGCTTAGATAAAGAATTAGACGAAGCTGCCGCCATTGATGGAACTGGGCGTTGGCGCAAATTTTGGCGCGTGACAATGCCACAACTGCGCAATACCACCTTCTTCCTTTCCATTACGGTACTGCTCAACTCTGTGCAGGTCTTCGACATCATCAACGTCATGACCCGAGGCGGCCCTCAAGGAAACGGCACCCAGACGCTGGTTTTTCAGATTTATAACGAAACCTTTGTCAACTTCCGTGCTGGTTACGGCGCCACTGCTGCGACAATCCTATTCCTCATCCTGCTCGTCGTTACGTTGATTCAGGTCCGCATCATGGATAAGCGAGGTTAACCCACCCTATGGCTGATTCAAATCTTCACATGATCACAGACTCTTCCCCTGTATCAAGGCGTGCCAAGCTCATCGGTGGCTACGTAGGAATTATCCTCGTCCTCCTGCTCGTGGGACTGCCGTTGTTCTGGATCTTAATGACCTCATTCAAGGCCAGAGGTGATATTTACACCGACCCAGTTAACTGGCTACCGCCGACGTGGGAAACCAAAAATTACGCAGACGCCACAACGCGCGTTCCCTTCTGGACCTACCTGCGCAACTCCGTCTTCATTACCGCGGTCCTATCCGCTATAAAGATTGTGCTTGGTGTCATCTCCGCCTACGCCTTATCTATCCTTCGCTTCCCAGGACGCAATCTAGTCTTCATCGTGGTGATTTCTTCCCTGATGGTCCCTGCAGAAATCACGGTGATTTCCAACTACGCCTTGGTCAATTCCTTGGGATGGCGTAATACCTTTGTCGGCATCATCGTCCCGCTGGCTGGTGTTGCATTCGGCACCTTCCTCATGCGCAATCACTTCCTTTCCTTGCCTTATGAGCTTGTGGAAGCTGCTCGCATGGACGGTGCCGGCCCCATTCGCTTGCTCACCAAGGTGCTGCTTCCCGTTTCTTGGCCAACACTGACAGCATTTTCAGTGATCACACTAGTAAACGAATGGAATACCTACTTGTGGCCATTCCTGATGGCGGATACAGAACGGGTTGCTCCCTTGCAGGTGGGGCTGACCATGCTGCAAAACAACGATGGCGTTACTAACTGGGGACCAGTAATGGCAGCAACCGTTCTCACCATTCTTCCGATGGTCGTCATCTTCCTTGGCCTGCAGAAATACATGATTCAAGGTCTCACCACTGGTGCCGTCAAAGGTTAGAAGGCTTCTATCCCTATCACGCTCGCCGTTATCACCCTATCCTTCTCAATCTGACTTCTATATAAGGAGATACCCATGCTTCGCCGTAAGTTTCTCGCGCTAGCTTCCACTGCTTCTACCGCTACATTTCTTGCCGCTTGTGCTGGCACCTCATCTACTAGTTCCCAAGGCAGTAGCGACGGTGGCGATGGTGGCGAGGTCACGGAATTGACGTGGTGGTCCAACCACCCAGCTTCCTCAAAGGACATCGAAAAAGAAATCATCTCTCGCTTCGAGAAGGAAAACCCTGATATCAAGGTCAACCTTGTTGACGCAGGAAAGAACTACGAGGAAGCAGCACAAAAGTTTAATGCTGCACTCACAGGATCTGATCTTCCAGACATCGTGGTTCTGTCTGATGTGTGGTGGTATAACTTCGCCATCAATGGGCAGATTGCCAATGTTGATGATCTAGCCAAAGAAGCCGATATTGACCTTTCAAGCTATGTCCAACCGCTCTATGAGGACTACAACTACGACGGCGGCCACTTCGCGCTTCCCTTTGCCCGGTCGACTCCCCTGTTCTACTACAACAAGGACGCGTGGAAGAAGGCTGGCTTGCCGGACCGCGGACCGGAGTCTTGGGACGAAATGGATGAGTGGTCTGAAAAGCTCGCCAGCGCTGATTCTAAAATGAAGCCCTTTGGCTGGGGCGATGCAGTCGGCTACTTGGGATGGATTTTCCAAGGCCCCTTGTGGTCTAAGGGCGGCGCCTACTCCGATGAATGGGATTTGAAGTTCACTGATGACAAAACCATCGAGGCTGTGGAATGGCTCAAGGATGTTACCGATAACAAGAATGGCTATTCCTACATGGGCAATGACATGGCCATGGAATTCGGTACCGGACGCGCTGCAGCCACTGTCCTATCCACAGGCGATCTTGCAGGTATCACTGATACCGCTGACTTCGAGTTAGGAACCGCATTCCTTCCCAATCCAAAGGGAGACGGCGCTTGCCCCACCGGAGGTGCCGGCCTCGCCATTCCTTCCGGTATTAGCAAGAACCGCCAGTTGGCAGCCATTAAGCTGATTGATTTCATCACGAACGAGGAAAACACCTCATACTGGTCCCAAAATGTGGGTTATATGCCAGTCCGCTCTTCTGCTGCCGACAACGAAGATCAGAAGAAATTCATGGAAGAGAACCCGAATTTCGAAACTGCTATCAAGCAGCTTCCAGAAACACGCCCACAGGACAACGCCCGTGTATTCCTCCCTGGTGCAGATCAGGAGATTGGTGGTGCCTTCGAGAAGATCGTCACCAACCGCGACGATGTCACCAAGGTGCTCACGGATCTGGAAAAGACTCTGCAGTCCATTTATGACAACCAGGTAAAGCCCGTCATTAACGGCTAATCTTGCCAATTCTCCTTAGTATCTGAAAGGTAACACCATGGCTACTGTCACATTTGATGGAGCAAGCCGCATCTACTCCAAAGACGCGGAGCGCCCCGCAGTTGACCGTCTTAATCTAGATATTTCCGATGGCGAGTTTTTGGTCCTCGTCGGGCCTTCTGGCTGCGGAAAATCCACCAGCTTGCGAATGCTCGCGGGCCTTGAGCCGACCGACCGAGGTTCCATTCGGATCGGAGGAAAAGACGTCACTGGAGTCAGCCCATCAGATCGAGACGTAGCCATGGTCTTTCAGAACTACGCCCTGTACCCGAATATGTCGGTCGCGCAGAATATGTCCTTCGCTTTGGAGAACCGGAAAGTACCCAAGGACCAGATTAAGACGCGGGTGCAAGAAGCCGCCAAAATCTTGCAGATGGAGGATCTGCTTGACCGAAAGCCCGCAAATCTTTCAGGTGGCCAGCGCCAGCGCGTAGCGATGGGCCGCGTCATCGTGCGCGAACCAGCTGTATTCTGCATGGACGAGCCATTATCCAACCTGGATGCAAAACTGCGCGTATCCACCCGCGCGCAGATTTCAAATTTGCAACGTCGCCTTGGCACGACCACGGTATACGTAACCCACGACCAGACCGAAGCAATGACCATGGGTGACCGCGTCGCGGTGCTTAATGCAGGTGTCCTACAACAAGTAGATACCACTCGTGAAATCTACGACCGCCCCCAGAACGTCTTCGTTGCCGGCTTCATCGGCTCCCCTGCCATGAATATCTACAACCTCGCGCACACCTCTAGTCAGCTTTCACTGGGATCTACTCGCATCAACTTGGCGAATTACGACTTCGATGGTGCGCATTCCGTTACCGTTGGCGTTCGCCCTGAAGATTGGGTGCACACAGAGGAAGGCGCGGAATTTACCGTTAAGCACGTTGAAGAGCTCGGCAATCAAACCTACCTCTATGGCGACTTGGCAGACTCGGGCGAAAATCTCCAGTCGACGACCCGCATGGGCGGACAAACTGGGATATTGGTAAGTGCTCGCCGTGATTACACGATTGGTGACACTTTCCGCGTTTCCCCAGATCCTGACCGTATCCACCTATTTAGCTCTACTACTGGTGAGCGTCTAAATTAGAGTCGACAAAGCGAAGTTAACAATGTAAATTTCTATTTTGCCCGGTGTAGCAAAAATTGTTTGTTTCTCGCTTGCCTGAGACATCCACGCAATTCTGTTTCCCGCGGATATTGCTAAGGCCAACTGCACTCCACGAACGATAAAGCCAATCGAAAGGTCACTAACTGCCGATGCGCTCTCTGAAGAAGCTATCTGTCACCGCCCTTGCCACCACCGCCATTCTCGGCACTATCGCCGCGCCGGCCGCGAACGCAAAGAGCGACCCAGTACGTTCCATCATCGATCCTGGAACCTGCAAGGCCATCACCAAACTGGCTAACGAGGGCAAGCCGGTTCCAGATCCTTCCATCCTCCACGATGAGGACTCTGTGAAACCTTATTTCAGCGATGGCGTACTGAAGTACAAAGTGGCGGATAACTTCCCATACCGCAAGCAGCTGGACGCCGCCGTTGCCGAGTGGAACGAGGCTCTCGAGGGGAAAGCTACCCTTAAGGAAGTAAATCCTTCCGAAGCTGATGATGACACCATTTCCATCATCTACAATCCGGATCCCCGCGGCTACGTCCAAGGCTCGGCTTACCCAGATCACAAGTTGGTGTCCATCAAGATGCCCAACGCCACCTACCCTGAGGCGCTCCAAGGCACCATTGCTCACGAGCTAGGCCACATGATGGGCGCGGGACATTCCTGCGCCGGCGCACTTATGGCAGGTTCCAACCAGAACCCGATCTCCTATCACGTAACCCCGCTCGATGCGGCCGCCATCATCCAAGGTCAGTTCGACTAAGCACGCCTCGACTTCTCCCCTGGTCCTTCACTGGAACCAGGGGATTTTTATATGCCCAGTTTCGGGGCGGTGGATAAGCCACGTTGGGGAAATGTGGGCATCGGCTAGCAGAGCTACTGCTAACGTTGCCCATATTCAAAGGTTTGCACATGAAAAGGAGCCTTCTCTATGGAGACGTGGGAACCCACATTGTCCACTGGTCCGCTGCTAGGGATTGCGGTCGCTGCAATCGCTGTGATTTTGGTGCTGGTTATATATTTAAAGCTCCACGCTTTTCTCACTCTGCTGGTGGTCTCCGCGCTGACAGCACTTGCAGCTGGCATACCGCTCGAAGGCATTGTCCCTACGATGACGGAAAGTTTCAGCTCGACCCTTGGCTCGGTGGCGCTTCTGGTGGGACTCGGCGCCATGATCGGCCGGCTCGTGGAAGCTTCCGGCGGTGCTCAGTCGCTTGCCGATGCCATGGTTCGCCGCTTTGGCGAAAATAAAGCACCCCTTGCACTCGGCATTGCCTCACTGATTATGGGCTTTCCTATCTTCTTCGACGCTGGTCTTATCGTGATGCTGCCGGTTATCTTTGCCGTCGCCCGCCGCTTGAATGGCCCAGTCATTGCTTTTGGCCTGCCAGCCGCCGGCGCATTTTCTGTCATGCATGTCTACCTGCCACCGCACCCCGGTCCTGTCGCCGCCAGTGAATTCTACGGCGCCGATCTCGGCCTGGTGCTGCTCGTCGGCCTACTGTTGGCCCTGCCTACCTGGTATATCTCCGGCTACCGCTTTGGACTTTTTGCCGGAAAGAAGTTCCCATTCAAGGTCACTGACGCCATCGCCGGGCCTGCCCTTGAAAAGGAAGAACAACCCTTAAAACCTGCCTCCGCCACCACAGTGATTTCTATTTTGCTCATCCCGATGGTGCTCATCTTCTTTAATACTGGGCTCAACGCCCTAGCTTCCTACGGCACAATCGATGCCGATGCCACGTGGGTCAGGTTCTTCGTCATGCTCGGCCAAACTCCAATCGCACTGCTGATTACAGTGCTTATCGCGCTGGTAGTCCTCGGCTTGCGCCGCAGCGTGGAAAAGACGGCGCTGGAAAAACTCGTTGACTCCTCGCTTGGCCCTATCTGTTCTGTCGTGCTCATTACCGGTGCAGGCGGCATGTTCGGCGGGGTGCTTCGCACCTCAGGCATTGGCGATGCGCTTGCCGATTCCCTCTCCGGCCTCGGCATCCCCGTCATCCTGGCCTGCTATCTCATCGCCGTAGCCCTCCGCCTGGCACAAGGTTCAGCCACCGTCGCACTCACCACTGCTGCTGCCCTCATGGTTCCCGCCGTGGAAGCTGGCGGTTTCACCGAGCTCCAACTCGCACTCATCGTTGTGGCCACCGCCGCCGGTTCGGTCTTCGGCTCGCACGTTAACGATTCCGGCTTCTGGCTCGTCGGCCGCCTGATGGGCATGGACACGATGACAACGCTGAAGACATGGACCGTTAATCAGATGCTCATCTCCGTCATTGGCTTCGCACTCGTCCTAGTCCTCTACGGCGCGGCTGCAGTCTTTTAGGCGCCGGTCTTTATCCAAGCAGCAGCGTCTTCTGCAATATCTTCCGCTGGTCGCGTCACATCGAAAACGCGGCCAGTTTCGTCCTCTTCCAGCGGCTCCAAGGTGTCGAACTGCGACTGCAACAGCGACGCTGGCATGAAGTGTCCCGGCCGGTGTTGCATCCGCTCATACAACACATCAAAGTCACCATGTACGTGCACAAACGCCACGCCTGGGCAGTACTTTCTAATCAGATCTCGATACTTTCGCTTCAACGCGCTGCACCCCACCATCGCACCTTCTGGCCTATCCGCCAGCCACTGACCAATCTGTTTTAGCCACGGCTCCCGGTCCTCATCATTCAGCGGCGTTCCCGCGGCCATCTTGTCGATATTTGTCTGCGGGTGCATATCATCGCCGTCGCGGTACTCTAGCCCCACCAACGGCGACAGGGCCTGCCCCACCGTCGTCTTGCCCGAGCCAGAGACTCCCATGACGACGACATGACGGAATGTATTCTGGTTCATGGTGACTCCTCAGGCTGGGTTCTTTCTATCGAGTTTATCCACTCCTCTACTACCGCTCAGAATAGCGAGAAGGCAAGCTAAGAACAGAACATTCCGGCGGTATTAGCTAAAATTTCCTAGAACACTTATTCCTATATGATATCTTAATCATATGGGTCGGCACACAATTAATGAACACTGGTTTGAATTCTCAAAACAAAGACTCGACAGTTTCGGGGCAAAGGTTGAGGATCCGACCAAGGAGCATCGTTATCCAAGTCAGCCTGATTGGTATGAAATAGCAAATAATCTAAGACCATTCCTCTTTCACGACCTCAACATTTCCAATGTATCCCCTACAACAGCCAGGATTTTAAAAAGCTGGCTCATAGATCCTCCCAAAGCAAGTACTTGCTTTGGGGGAGATCCTGAAAATAATTCTCCATGGCAAGTCACCAACGGGCGACACCGCTTAACTGGGGTGATGTCGGCACGGCCCGATCTAAATATTCCCGTTTACTGGGATATTTTTGGGTACGAAAATGGACCATACTCCGAAAAGGTTCTTGCCTCAAAGATAGCGCAAGCCGAATTAATCGAGCAAGAAAGACACTCTTACCTCCCAAGGACAGTCCAAAACGACAGATTTTTGATCGCTCTTGAAAATCTAGCCAATAAAAAGTTCAAAAAGCCTGAACCAAAGTGGCCTATTTCTACAGTAAAAGTTCAGGGAAGAGAACCCGACCACTCCTTCCTCAGCGATGACGAATGCAATTCAGCATTTGTATGGAAACACAATGAAAACGCCTTAATCGTGGTCGATTCAGTAAAAACTCTTTACGACGATCGTTTTTCGAGTGACTGGGCCGAATTAAGGGGAAAAATTCCTGAACTTGAGCACGTTATAGCAGACAGCAGAAACCTCACTGTGGTTTCAGAAGTCATGACCGGATTTAAATCCGATGTCCATTACACATACTTCCCAGAATCCAAAGACTTTTTTTCAATTCACTGTTGGGGACCTCCAATTCAGGTGTGTATCTGTCGAGCTGGCGTCCGGTTGACACGATTTCCCTAATATCTATCTTTAAAGGCGAGATTTTTGAGGGCGTCAGTTACCAATTTCCAGAATCCCGGATGATCCAGCTTGGTAGCGACCTGGGTATGGCAGCTGTCATCAGCGGGTTCCCGCAGGTCAGTCACGGTCATGCCGGTGGTAAGTACGCCGGCGAGCTCGACATGCACGGGTGCTTTGCGGGTTTGCACGATGCTCGGATCGATGAGGTAAGCCACCGTGCATGGATCGTGAACCGGAGGATCCGTAAATCCTTGGTTTTGCTGATACGCCTCACGGAAGAAGCCGAAGAGGCCGACAACAAAGTCTGAGACGGGCGTATTCAACGCCTTAATTTCGGCTTCGACCTCGGCTGTTGCTAGTGCTTGGTGGGTAAGGTCGAGCCCGACCATGGTGACCGACCACGGCTCTTCGAAGACGATATGTGCTGCCTCAGGATCGATCTTGATATTGAATTCGGCGACTGGGGACCAATTGCCTTCGTGGTAGCCGCCGCCCATAAGCACAACCTCTTTGACACGCTCTACGATGCGCGGTTCTTTGCGCGCGGCCATAGCGATATTGGTCAACGGACCCGTTGGAACCAAGGTAATGGTGCCGGGTTCATGGGCCATGATGATGTCGATGATGAAGTCGATGGCGTGGGCATCGGCAAGCGCGGTGCTTGGGTCCGGAAGCTCGACGCCATTAACATCCATGCCGGTGGAGCCGTGGATGGACTCAGCAACTTCTACGGGGCGCACGAGCGGGCGATCGCAGCCGGCGTAGACCGGAATCTCTGGGTGGCCGGCGATCTCCTTGACCACCAGCGCATTGCGGGCGACCTTGTCCAAGGTCTGGTTGCCTCCGACGGTGGTAATGCCCAGCAAATCAATGTTGGGATTGCCCATGGCCAAGAGCAAAGCTACTGCGTCATCATGGCCGGGGTCGCAGTCCAGAATAATTTTTCGCGTCATATCTTGAGCCTACTTTTGGTCGGTGAAGACTGCCACGGTCTCATCCTGTGGCGCAGCTTCAATTCCTCTGTGCTCACCAGCTGTACCCTGGAAAGCAGCAACTCACCCCGTAAACGGTATAAACCGTCGTGAAAAGGAATTCGCCCCGCCATGCCTTCAATTTCTGACCGCCTGACCCAGGCACAGCAAGATTTTAACGCGGTGATTTCCACCATTCCTTTTGATGAGGATGCCGTAGATACTGCACTTACGCTGCGCGGATTGCCTGTTGCTTTTAAAGACATCGTGGATATCGCCGGGGTGCCAATGACCTGTGGCACCAACGTGGATATGGGACCGGCTCCGACCATGAATGCCACGGTGGCACAGCGGCTAATGGATGCCGGCGCGATTCCCGTTGCCAAGGCCAACCTCCAGGAGTTTTCCTATGGCATCTTGGGTGACGCCTCCGCGTATGGGCGCGTGATCAATCCTCGCGATCCACAGGTCTGCGGCGGCGGATCCAGCTCTGGGTCGGCGGCGCTGGTTGCGTGCGAGGCGCTAGATCTCACGGTGGGTTCCGATAGCGCCGGTTCCGTGCGCGTCCCGGCCGCCAGCCAGGGCGTCCTCGGTTTTAAGCCCACCACCGGTACGATCCCGCTCGATGGCGTCTTCCCCTTCGCGCCGAGCTTCGATTGCATCGGTTTCTTCGCCAGCTCCATCGAGCTCATCGAGCAGGCCCTGCTAGCCACGGTGGATGAGGCACCCACTCCGGCCAAGACTGTATCCACCATCGATGTCTCTGCGTTGCAAACCAAAGGTGAGCGCTTTGCTGGTCTGCTGTCTGCGCTGCAGGATTCCGCGTTCGCAGCCGTAGAGCGCCTCGATTACTCCCAGCTCGAATCCACCATCGCTACCACCGCGAAGCTCTACGCTCCGATGCGCGTCAAGGAGGCTTATGACGTCCACCAGCCCTACCTTGACCAGCGGGATAAGTACCAGGATGTCATCTTGGAGCGCATCCTCGGCGGGCAGGATATTTCTCAGGCAGACTACGACGCTGCAGCGCAGCAGGTAGAGGAGTTGCGCGAGGAAGCACTAACGCTTTTCGATGCCTCCCCCATCATCCTCACCCCCACCCTCGACGCCGGCCCCATCAAATGGGACGACATCACTGCAGAAAATACTGCCGACTCCGCCGCCAGCCTGCGCCGCTGGACCGAGCCTTTCAATGTGTTGGGTTGGCCGGCGATCACTATCCCACTGCGCACGAGGGACACCACGGGAGTGGGTGATGCGGTGCAGGTCATCGGCAAGCCGGGCCAGGATCTCACCGTCTTGCGCGTCGCCCGCGAAATTCAGGCACTGCTTTAAGCACACCGCAATTCTGCGCGTCTCTGCCTGCTGACGTCGTTGGTAAGGTGATCGTTATGAGCACTCCAGCACAGCTTGCCGCGCGGTTGCGCGCTGAGGCCGATGACGGGCCCTTGGAGTCATTCTGCTTGGATACCGGCATTGACCTGCTGGTTCTTTTTGGCAGCGCGCACGTAGATGCCACCAACGCGAATGATGTTGACCTTGCCTATTCGGTTGATTTCTCGCGCGCGAAGGCTGACCGGCCGAATCTGCTCGACGTTGCCACGGCGTTTTACTCCCGCTACGGCGACGCCATCGATCTCATGTGCCTGGATACCGGGGACACGGTGGCGCAGCATGAAGCTCTGCAAAAGTGCGAGCTCTTGGTCGATCCGTCCAATTCCAAGTATGGAACGCTGCAAATGATGGCGGCACGGGAGTACATCAATACGGCGTACCGTCGCGAGTTCGAGCTCAGGAGCTTAATGTCATGAGCTGGCTAGCCTCCCGCTAGCACGGTCTTTTCTTGCGTGCGCGGGCGCCAATATGCAGCTTGTACAGTGTTAAGTTCCTTGAAGTGCGAGGACGTCAGCTCATCCATCGCGGTTAAATAGTCGCCCACGTCCTCGCGCGGTATGCGCAGACCCATCGTCAGGTGCGGCGTCCAGCGCGGTCCGCGGCCCTCAGGATTGGCAGCGCTAATCTTCCGCGCTGCCATTTCGAGTTCATCGCTAGTCTCTAATAACCAAGCCACGGTTCGTTTCCGCTTCGTGCCGAAGATAACGTTTCCCACGCGCCGAAACGTCGCCGGAATGACCGCCGGTAAAAGCTCCGCGGCAAGCTCCACAACGTGGGGCTCCATCTCCGGCGCGAAGGTCACCGTAATATGCGGGCGCTGGTTTTGCACGGGGAATCCGTGCTCGGCAAGACCTGCAAAGATCTCCCGAATCTGCTCTTCCTGCTTTTCTGGCAGGTAGAGCAGGATATTATCCGGCGATGCTGTACTCACGATGCGGCTTTCTTCGGTTCAAGTGAACACGATTCATTCGTGTTCCCAAGATGCGGGCGGTTACGGTTTACTTCTAGTTCTGTTTCTAGGGTACCGCCGGTCAACACTGGTGCGATCTCCGCGATGCTATAGGTCCCATGCTCAATTTGAGCAAAGTCGCCCCTCAAAAATCGCATCGCGCCTTCAATTGACGCAGAGGAGGATGCGCATAGGAGGTTGCGCATAGGACCCTGCATATAGAGCCCTGCACGCCGGACTCTGTACAAAGAACCTCCCCTTTTCCTTGTGCTCGTTTACACGGGTGCCTTTAATAAGAATATGAGCACATCAGATTCTTCGCCTTTCATTCTCGCCATCACGGCGTGCCCAACGGGTATCGCCCATACTTATATGGCCGCCGAGAACTTAGAGGCCGCCGCCGAAAAGCTGGGCTACCGCATCAAGATTGAAACGCACGGTTCGATCGGCGTGGAGGGCAACTTCAGCGCACAAGACATTGAGCAAGCCGATGCCATTGTTATCGGTGCCGATACCGTCATCGCAAAGGACCGATTCCACGGCAAGCGCTTGGTGGCCACCGGCGTGGACGAGGCCATCAAACACCCCGAGCAGCTGTTGACCAAGTCCTTGGAGGCGGCACCATGGAAGGGGGAGGATAAGGGGGCATCGGCAAGCGAGGCGGAGGACGCCGCGGAAGATGCGGGGCTGCGCGGTATTGGGCAGACCATGTACAAGGCGCTGATGAACGGCGTTTCCCACATGATTCCTTTCGTGGTCACCGGCGGATTGCTCATCGCCGTGGCGTTGTCCTTGGGTGGCACGCCCACGCCGGAGGGGCTGTCCATTCCTGAAGATAGCTTCTGGAATACGCTCAATGAGCTCGGCGGCCTGGCATTTTCGCTGATGGTGCCGGTCTTGTCTGGCTACATTGCCGTTGGCATCGCGGATAGGCCAGGTTTAGCGCCAGGCCTTATCACCGGACTCATCGCCACAACCGGCTCGCTGTATGGGTCCGAGGCCGGAGCTGGATTCTTGGGCGGTATCGTCACCGGTATCCTCTCCGGCTACGTGGCACTTGCGATCAAGAAGATTCCGGTGCACAAATTCATCGCGCCGATTTGGCCGATTATCGTCATCCCGATTTTCACCACGCTGATAGTGGGCCTAGCCTTCATCTATTTCATCGGCGCGCCGATTGCCACCGCCTTTGAAGCCATGACCGAATACCTCGGCGGGCTGCAGGGCTCGTCTGCGATTGTGCTGGGACTTATCATCGGCGCGATGATCGCCTTCGATATGGGCGGGCCCTTCAATAAGACTGCTTTCCTGTTTGGCGGCGGCATGATCGCCGCGGGAAATGCCGCCCCGATGGGTATGGCCGCCGCCGCGATTGCGGTTCCGCCGCTCGCAGTGGGCGTGTCCACCCTCCTGCGCCGCGGTTGGTTCAATAAGGCGGAAAAGGATTCCGGTATCGCCGCACTATTTATGGGATTTTTCGGCATCACCGAAGGCGCCATTCCCCTGGCCGCGGCGCGCCCCCTGCAGGTCATCCCGGCCAACGTGGTGGGCGGTGCCGTCGCCGGTGCCATGGCCGGCGCGTTTGGCGTCCGAGATCATGTCATGCACGGCGGCCCCATCGTCGCCGTTCTCGGCGCGGTGGATCAGGTGGCCTGGTTCTTCCTGTCCATGCTCTGCGGCGTTGCCGTGTGTGCCGCGCTCATGCTCCTGCTCATTCGCCTGACCCAACGCTCCCCGGAAACAGAGGAGAACACGGAGGAGCCCACAGTGCTCCCGCTTCTCGGTACCTCTACCATCAGCCTCGATGAGCCACTCGGTAATGACTCCGAGGCCGTCATCAAGTCGCTCGTTTCCCTCGCCGCAGCCGATGGCCGCATTAGCGACGCCGCTGCGGTTGCCGATGCCGCCCTTGCCCGCGAGTCCCAACACTCCACCGGCGTGGGCCACGGCGTGGCCATCCCGCACGCTCGTTCCGCTGGGGTTACCACACCGACGCTGGCCTTCGCCCGGCTTCCCGAAGGTGGCATCACCTGGGGCACCGGAGAAGGACCCACGAGCTTAGCCTTCCTTATCGCCGTGCCCGATGACGCTGGGAAACAGCACTTGAAGCTACTGTCCACCCTCGCCCGCGCCATCATGAAGGAAGATTTCCGCGCCCAACTGCACGCGGCCAGCTCTCGTGAAGAAGCAGAAGAGGTTATCGCCTCTGTCCTCCAAGTCGAGCCACAAGCCGCCGTGGAGTCTTAGTCTTCTGCCTTGGCCTCAGCCTGCCCAGCAAGGAGCTGTTCCACCGATACCACGCCCCCGAAAACGTAACCGCCTTCACAAATGGCAGTGGCACGGGTTACACTAAGATTCACACTTATTGTTCAACAATTAAGGACGGTGTTGAATGGCTTCGCTCCACATTGATCTCAACGCGGACTTGGGTGAAACCACCGCTGGCAACCCGGTAGCCGATGATGCCGCGATGCTGGAGATGGTCTCTTCTGCCAATGTCGCCACCGGCTTCCACGCCGGTGACCCGCACTCCATTGCCCAGACCCTTGAGGCCGCGGCGCGTGCGGGAGTAACGGTCGGTGCACACGTGGGCTATAACGATCCGGCCGGCTTCGGCCGCCGCTTCATCGACTACAACGCGGCGGAGCTCGCGGACGAGATCACCTACCAAATTGGTGCGCTTGACGCGCTGGCGCGCGCCAATGGCACACGGGTGTCCTACGTGAAGCCGCATGGGGCGATGTACAACACCATCGTCAAGGACGAGGCACAGGCCAAGGGTGTCATCGCGGGCATTAAGGCCTTCGGGGATCTACCTGTGATGCTGCTGCCGGGCGGCCGCGCGGTCGATATTGCAGAATCGCAAGGCCTCACCGTCATCCGCGAGGCATTTGCGGACCGCAATTACAACCCCGATGGCACGCTGGTCTCACGCAAGCAGGACAATGCGGTATTGGGGGATGAAGGGGATGTCGTCAAGCGCGTGCTAGAAGTCGCCCAAACCGGATCCATTACCGCCATCGACGGCACGACGCTCGATGTCGATGCCCAATCCGTGTGCACCCACGGTGATTCACCGGGCTCCGTGAAATTGCTACGCGGTGTGGTCGAGCGCCTCAGCGCGGAAGGAATCGATATTCGGAGCTTTATCTAATGCCGCATATTCACTTCGTTGGCACCCGCGCCCTGCTCATTGATTTGAACGGGCTCGAGCAGGTCATGGCGTGGCACGCGGCGCTGTCCGCTAAACCGCTCAAGAACCAGGTGGATTGCATTGCCGCCGCCACCACGTTGCTCATTACCTTTGAGGCGCCGAATTCCGCGCGCGCGGCCGCAGAGTTTCTGACGGATTTCTCCCCTGCCGCCGCTACCGCGAAAGAGGCGCGCACGGTAGACATCGACGTGCTTTACGATGGCGAAGATGTCGACGCCGCCGCCGAGCTCCTCGGCATGTCGCGCGAGGCCTTGATTGACTGGCATACCTCTACCGAGTGGACTGCCGCCTTTGGCGGCTTTGCCCCCGGCTTTACCTACTGCGCGCCCTCCGATCCTGCCCAGGCCAAGGCCGTGTCCCGCCGCTCCGATCCGCGCACCGCCGTTCCGGCTGGCGCCGTGGGCATCGCGGGCGAGTTCTCTGCGGTCTACCCGCGCGTTTCACCAGGTGGCTGGCAGTTGCTCGGCACCACCAATACCCCGATGTGGGATTCGCACGCTAACCCACCCGCGCTGGTGCAGCCCGGTGACCGCGTGCGCTACCGCGCCGTGGACGAGCTGCCGGACTTGGTGGATCGCAGCGCGGAATCCAAGCGCTCGCCGGCCCGCCTGCCCCGCATGGAGGTCCTCGATGCGGGCCTGCTCACGCTTTTTCAAGACCTTGGCCGCCCCGGCGTAGGCGACCTTGGCGTAACACCCTCCGGTGCCGCCGATCACGCCGCCGCGGCAACCGCGAATGTCGCCGTGGGCAATCCGCGGGGTGCGACGGTGCTAGAAAATATCGGCGGCATTAAGCTGCGCGCGCTGACCGATACCGTCATCTGCGTTACCGGCGCCACCGCCCGCGTCCGCCTGGGGGAGATGCCCGTGCACCTCGCCCGCCCGGTGCTCGTTACCGCTGGCCAGACCGTGACGGTCGGTGCCGCAACGGTAGGCATGCGCAACTACGTTGCCATTCGCGGCGGCATCATTGCCGAATCCGAACTGGGGTCCTCTTCCACCGACGTGCTTTCTGGCCTCGGCCCCGATCCCGTCACCACTGGCGATGTCATCGGCGTGCTGCCGCGCTCGACCGGCATGACGGATGCGCAATTGGTCAATCCTCTGCGCGTATCCGCCGATTCCACTGGCAAAACGCGCGCGACGCTGCGCTGCGTGCTGGGTCCGCGCGATGACTGGTTTGGCGATAATATCTCTACCTTCCTGGATACCGAATGGGTCGTTTCCTCTGATTCCAACCGCGTTGGCCTCAGGCTTTCCGGGGCGAAAGACGGCGCGGAGGCTTCTGAAGCCTCCGCAGATGGGGACATCACCGTGCAACGCGTGAAAGACGGCGAGTTGCCCTCCGAGGGAATGGTGGCCGGCTCCATCCAGATCCCGCCGAATGGCAAGCCGGTGGTCTTCCTGCGCGACCATGCCGTCACCGGCGGCTATCCCGTCATCGCCACCGTCTTGGAAGAAGATATCGACATCGCCGCGCAGCTCCCGCCCGGCGCGCGCGTGACCTTCCGCCTCGTGACACCTCAAGCTTTAAATACTGGAGAAGAAAATGCAGATTAAAACCGTCCTCATTGCTAACCGCGGCGAAATCGCCGTGCGCATTGCCCGCGTGGCCCGCGACTTGGGCATTAAATCCGTCGCCATTTATTCCGAGGCCGATGCCGGTGCCCTGCACACCCAGGTTGCCGATGAAGCCTATGCGCTGCCCGGCAATACCGCCGCCGATACTTACATGAATATCCCGGCGCTGCTGGATATCGCCGTGCGCGCTGGCGCCGATGCCATCCACCCGGGCTACGGTTTCCTCTCCGAAAACGCCGACTTCGCCCGCACCGTCACCGATGCCGGCATGGTGTGGATCGGCCCATCCCCGGAGTCCATCGAGCTGTTGGGCGATAAGATTGCCGCGCGCCGCGTGGCTGAAGAGGTCGGTGCGCCCCTGGCTCCGGGCACCTCAGATCCCATCGATGATTGGCAGGAGGCCCGCGCTTTTGCCGAGGAGCATGGCCTACCCATTGCCATCAAGGCCGCTTATGGCGGCGGCGGGCGCGGCCTTAAGGTCGTGGACTCCATGGATGAGATCGAGGGCGCGTTTAACTCCGCCGGGCGCGAGGCCATGGAGGCCTTCGGCCGCGCCGAGTGCTACGTGGAGAAGTTCCTGACCCACCCGCGCCACGTGGAGGCGCAGGTCTTGGCGGATACCCATGGCAACGTCCGCGTGCTGGGCACCCGCGATTGCTCCACCCAGCGCCGCTTCCAAAAGCTCATCGAGGAGGCCCCTGCGCCCGCGCTTTCCGATGCCCAGCGCACCGGCATCATCGAAGGCGCGCGCTCCATTTGTTCCCACGTGGGCTATACCGGCGCCGGCACCGTGGAATACATCGTTTCCGAGGACGGCACCATCTCCTTTTTGGAGGTCAATACCCGCGTCCAAGTCGAACACCCCGTAACCGAGGTCGTGACCGGCACCGATATCATCGCCGAGCAATTCCGCATCGCCGCGGGCGAGCCCCTGTCTATCTCTGAGGATCCGGATTCCACCGGCCACGCCTTTGAGTTCCGCATCAATGCCGAAGACATCCTCAACGGTTTTGCCCCCTGCCCCGGCACCATCGTCTCCTTCGAGCCGCCCACTGGCCCCGGCATTCGCGTCGATTCGGCTGTCCGCTCGGGATCCATTATCCCGCCGTACTATGACTCGCTCATTGCCAAGCTCATCGTGTGGGGCCCCACGCGCGAGGTAGCCCTCGCCCGCTCGCGCCAGGCGCTGCGCGAATTCGACGTCTCCGGCGTGCGCACCGTGCTGCCCTTCCACCGCGACATGATGGACGAGCCAGCACTTATTGGCACTGCGTCTTCCGCTGAGGCCGATGCCGGCGCCAGCGAAATCGGCGTCTTTACTGACTGGCTCGACCACAACTACCGTCCCTCTGCCGCCAACCAGGTAGACAAGGTCGAGGCCATCTACACCAAGCGCCGGACGGTCGCGGTGGAAATCGATGGCAAGCTCGTCAATATCGGCGTGCCCATGGACTTCCTCGCAGGCGCCGGTGCCGGTGCCGGCGCTGGTGCGGGCGGCGCGGACGGTTCTGGTGCCACCGCTCCCTCGACGGCCGGGGCGCAGTCCACCGACGATAACGCGGTCACCTCCCCCTTCGAGGCCAACCTCGTGGCCTGGAATGTATCCGATGGCGATAGCGTCTCCGAGGGCGATTCCATCGCCACGGTCGAGGCCATGAAGATGGAATCTGCCATCAAGGCCCCGCGCGGCGGCACCATCAAGATCCTCGCTAAGGAGGGCGACCGCCTGGATTCCGCGACGGTGATTGCGACCATCGACTAGCGCGTGCTGCCTACCTGGGTGCTTGGCCGCGCAGATACTCGCCCAGGTAGGGCAAGAGAAAGCGCACGGTTCCATAGCGGTGGCTGGCGATGAGATCGCGTTCTAAAAGCAGCTTGCGGGCCATGGAAATGGCATTGGGAGTCTTGCCCAGGTGCGCCGCGATGGCACCGGTGGGAATATCAGGTCCGTGTTCGGCTTCCAGCTCCGCCATGGCGTTGAGAAAAGCGCGCTGGGCGTCAGGAACATTCTTCAACGCAATCTTGTGCACCTGGTTGCCCATATGCGCTGGAATCTCGCGCGCCATCGAGTACCGCATGGGTCCACGCCAAAGCGCCGACCAACTGCATTAGGTACGGATACCCCTGCACCAATGCGGTCGCCTCTTCCAAAGCGCGCTCGCTGAAACCGCGCCCAGCCACGGTGGCGGTGCTATGCAGGGTCTCAGCTACGGTGGCATCATCAAGCAGCCCCAAATCCAGCCTTTGAGCGCGGCGCTAAGAGGTGGTGCCCTCGTGGTCCAATAGTTCTTCTACCCCGAAGGTCAATCCCGCGGCGGCGAAGGCGATATCGTACTCGTCCCGAATGAGATCCTGGATGGCGGTGGCAAGCTGCGCAAGCTCGCCCACGGAAGCCGCTTGCACCTCATCGACAGTCAACAAGACTCCAGCATCATGCGCACGCGCGGCCTTCAAGAGGCTACGCAACCGCGAGACAAAGCTGGGCTGGGCCTGGTTGTGGGGCAATTGTGTCGTCACAGATCCCACGCCCGCCACAGAGAATCCCGTGATCTTGCGGCCCGTCTTCTCCGTATAGTCCAGCTCCTCGATGGCTTCCGGAATCGTGGAATCGCGCAGCTGCGCTACCATCTGGGCATCCGCATAGGCGCGGATAACAACACACCCTAGGCGGCGCGCGGATTCTTCGAACTCATTGAGCAGCACGGTTTTGCCCACCCCGCGAGTACCGCTGACCAGCAAGGCACGCTGCATGGCGCCCACGCCACCCACGAGCCCATAGTTAAACGAGCTGATTTCAAATTCGCGCCCAGCCAGCTACACCGGCGACGCGCCAAAACTGGGGCGAAAAGGATTCTTATCCGGAATCACTATGCCAGACCTTCCATTTAGATCTTTTAGAACTTCGCCGCCTCTTTAGAACTTTTAGATCTTTAAGTCATACGGAATGGCCGTTGACGCCTCACCCATTCAGTAAGGTGAGGGGCATGCTTTCCCAGTCCGTCGCCACCGCTTTGCGCCAAGAGATGTCGGCCGGCAATTTTCAACCCGGCGAGCAACTCAGCGAGGTAAAGGTGGCCGAGCAATTCGGTTGCTCCCGCAATACCCTCCGCGAGGCCTTCACCGCGCTTACCGCCGAACGCCTGGTTGAACGCATCCCCCACCGCGGCGTTTTCATCGCCACCCCGGACGCCGCCTATATCCGCGATTTATTCGCCGCCCGCGCCGCCATCGAGCCGGCTGCCGCGCGGTGGGGCGCGTTTGCCGATGCCCCCTCGCTCATCTCCCTCGCATCCTCCGCCTTCGAATGCGCAAGGCGCGATAAACACCAGGAAGTCTCCTCCATTAACCAGCGCTTCCACCAAGCACTGGTAGCAGGACTTGATTCTCCCACCTTGGATGAGCAGATGAGCAACCTGCTCGCGCGCATGCGGCTTACCTTCTTATTGGTCATTCCCCGCTACCCGCAGCTGCACGCCGAGCACATTCAAGGCAACGTTGATGTGGCCACGCTCATCGCGGAGGGAAAACGCGAAGAGGCCACCACGCGCTTGCGCGATAGCCTCTTAGAAACCTGCGATACCATCTTGTCCTTCACGGACTAAGAAAGTAGCGGGGACAATGCCTAAGGGATGAGGTACTCCGCATCGCGGGCATTGGTCACCAGCATCTTGCCCGGCGCATGGGAAATGGCCAGCTCCGGCTTTGATTCCATCACGATGGCTTGCGGGGTGACCCCACACGCCCAAAAGACGGGCAAGCAGCCTTCTGGAATATCCACCGCATCACCAAAGTCTGGGTGCGCTAAATTCGCAATGCCGATAGCCGCTGGGTCCCCCACGTGCACCGGCGCGCCATGCACGGATGGATAGCGGGAGGTAATGCGCACCGCATCGGAGACCTGCGATGCCGGAATCGGGCGCATCGACACCACCATCGGTCCGGAAAATACGCCCGCAGGAGTAGTAGGAATATTCGTCCGGTACATCGGCACATTGCGTTGCTGTTTGATATGCGCGATCTCTATGCCCGCATCCACCAGCGCTGTTTCAAAGGTAAACGAGCAGCCGATAAGGAAGCTGACCATGTCAGGGGTGTAATGGGAGGTGGCATCGGCAAGCGTGGCCGTGTGCTCACCATGCTCAAAGATGCGATAGGCCGGGATATCGGTGCGGATATCGCCGCCAGGCAGCAAATCCGAGGTGTACTGGCCCGCCTCAAGCACGCCGACGATGGGGCACGGCTTGGGGTTGCGCTGGGCGAAAAGCAGGAAGTCGAAGGCGTATGCGCTGGGCAGCGAGAGCAGGTTGGCCTGCATGTAGCCTCGCGCGTGCCCGGCGGTGGTGGTCATCTCGTGGGTGCGCGCAAACTCGCGCACCTCTTCTGGCGTATGCATTATGCCCATATCGCCGTGATTCCTGAGACTGCTCGGAGACCGATGAAGATGGTGAGCAACCAGACCAGGCTGCCAAGGATAAGCAGCCACTTTGGGTACTTATAACCTTGCAGCAGGTCCTTGCGGCGCCAGGCCACCCACATCACCAGCGCGAAGCCGATGGGAAGGATGAGCCCGTTAATCGCACCGGCGAAGATCAAGAGCTTTTGCGGTGCGGAGTTGATTATTACAAAAATGATCGTGCAGACCGTAATGAAGATGACGGTGAAGATATTGCGGGTCCGGGACGAAGTTTCCTGGGTGGTCACGAAGGATACCGAGGTATAAGCGGCACCGATGACGGAAGATAGGCCTGCGGCAAAGAGCACCATGCCGAATGCACGGAGTCCGAATTCACCAGCTGCGTGGTAGAAGGCATCGGCGGCAGTATTATTTTCTTTTAGCGTGACGCCGGTGGCCACCACGCCCAATACCGCCAAGAAGAGCAGCATGCGCATAATACCGGTGACGATGATGCCGCTGACGGAGGTGCGCGTAATGTTCTTGACGTTTTCAACGCCAGATAAGCCCGCATCGATCAACCGGTGCGCGCCGGCAAAAGTGATATAGCCACCGACGGTGCCGCCGATGATGGTGGTGATGACGAAGAAATCGATTTCACCCGGCGCGACGGTATTCTTAAGTGCCTCCCCTACCGGCGGCTGGCTGACGATGGCCACATACAACATAAGCAGGATCATTACCGCGCCCAAGGCGGCCACGAGGCGGTCCAGCGCCATTCCAGCACGGCGGGAGAGGAAGATGAACACCGCAATCGCAGCCGCAATGACGCCACCGATGCGGGCATCGATGCCCAGCATCGCGTTCAGGCCCAAGCCTGCGCCGGCGATATTCCCGATATTAAAAATCGCCCCGCCGAAAAAGACGAAGCCTGCGAGCACCCAGCCCAAGCCGGGCAGGACGGTATTGCCCAAGGTATTGGCGCGCATTCCCGTCACGCAGAGCACGCGCCACACATTAAGCTGGATGGCAATGTCCACCAAAATGGACAGCGCAATGGCGAAGGCAAAAGAAGCGCCCATCTGGACGGTAAAGACCGAAGTCTGGGTCAAAAAGCCCGGGCCAATGGCCGAGGTAGCCATGAGGAACATGGCGCCCGCCATGGCGCCAATGCCCTTGGGCGGGGTTTTCGCATCCGCCTGCGCATCCGCCTGTGCCTCCGCCTGTGCCGAGGCGGAAGCTTGTTTTTCAGCACTCACTAGTTTCACCTTTCGTGACGCCGGTCTCTCTTAAATGTGATTCGCATCATCATAATTGTTATTACGGAGGTTGTTCAACAACATCTATAGCTAGGGGTGCTTCGGGGGTGATCTACGCTACTTTTCCCGCCTTTCGCCCCAGGTATTCAACTATTGTCTCCACTACCCTATTCGGCTCATTGACCAGCTCTTTTGGCCCGAATCTCAATACGCTAAATTGCTGATTTTCGATTTCTCGTTGCCTGCGCATCTGTTCCTTGACCACTGTTTCCGGTGCTTTCCCATAAGTACCGTCATACTTGATATCCCCGTCGACCTCGATAATGAGCCACCCATCGATACATAAGTCAGCCCGGTACTTTCCCAATATGCGAAACTGTGGGTACACAGTGGCCGTGGGAATCCTTTCAATAATCAACGCCCGCAACAGCGACTCGTACGGTGATTCAGAACCGGCATACGCATGCTCCACCACCATTCTCATGGGGATAGGCCCCTTCATCCGAGCCATTGCTGCCCGAGTTTCCTTCAGATCTTCTATCGAAACTAGGCCCGCACGCAATGCGGAATCGACCGCTACAAGCCCCTCCGCAAACCCATGTAACCTGGCGATATCCAAGCACGTTCGTGCCGGATTAGTCACCCGAACCCCGGACTTTTCCACCGACGTCTCCCCTATACGTGACATTCGATAATACTTTCGCGGCCACTGCGTGTGCGGTGGAATGCTTCCTGAAGGTGAAGCGAGCTCAACGAGCTCTTTTCTCCTGGGAATCACCCAAATTCCCCAAATACGCGCAGCTGACTTAGCCACCAATGACGCTCGGTGCGCACTTAGGCCGGCCGCTAAAGTAAGGGCAAGCTGTTGCTTATGCCATGGCCAGCTTTCCCACGTCGTTGTTTTCACTGCAATCCATGGAGCGACTCGCTTTAATTCGCCCGTGTACAGCGCGGGATAGTAAGGACTAGTTGAACCTGCATAGCGAAGATTAATTAACTCATGATTTAACATGCTCTTTATCTTCGCTGCTTCCTAGAGAAACTGCTGAGCGTGATGCTCCAAGTGGTCATATTCTGAGCTCCCCGCTGGGCATCCGCATTGAACGGGTCCAATCCCACGGGACGGGCGACTTACACCTTTTGCGAAGGATAGGTAGTCGGTCGCTTTGGTCAGGGTTGGAAGGTCAGCCTGCTATGGTCAACCTCCACTGCAATAACTGAGCAAACTCGCTCCTCAAATATCGCAAATTCTCTTCAAATATTGCATGGGACCCTGCACTTTCGGAGCATCCTGAAACGGCTTTCTCACTGCCCGTTGCCACGCTTCCGGAAGAGGCCTTTGAGCAGCCGGTTGCAGAGCTTCTTGAAGCAGCTTATGCAAGGCATCCTGAAGAGCCCTTTGAGCAGCCCAGTGCACAGCTCTTTGTTGCACTGTTGCGGGAGGGTGACGCGGGCTTGTTTTAGGGACCGGTAAGGCGGTACCAGGTACCGGGGTGGCGGTAGCCGCCCGGTAGCCGGTTTTACCCCCGCTTATCGTTTGGACCGTTGACGTTGCTTGAGCTGTTTGCTAAGTGTTCCCCTTTCTTCTTGGAAGTCGTCACGGGTGCGCATGTCTTCACCGATGAGGGTGAGTTTGCTGCCGTTGTTTGCAAGTCGGGATAGGACAGCGTCGGCGATCGCGTTTTCACTAAAGACGCTGTACCAGTATTCCGGCTCGTGCTGGCTGACGATGACGGTTGAGGAATGCTCCCGCTTGACCAGGAGGTTGAATACCTGGGCTAAGGCGAAGGCAGATACGTCCGTGGCCAGGAAGTCGTCGATGACCAACACAGCCGGCTTTGTCAGTTCCTCAAGGAGGGCTTTGCGCTCATAGGCAGCGTCGGCTGTGGCGTCGAACTCGTCGGCTAAGTCGGCGAGTCTAAAGTAGCGTGCGGTTAGTTTATGCCGGCACGCAGCCACGGCTAGGCCTTGGGCGAGGAAGCTTTTGCCGGTGCCGGTAGCTCCCACGATGGTTAGATCTCTGCCGTAGGTAATCCAGTCGCAGGTAGCTAACCGCTCAATACGGTCTGGAGTGATCCCTCGGTTGCTGTGTGCTTCAAAGCGTTCCAAAGCCGCAAGCGCGTTGGGTAGCTTGGCGGCTTTGACGAGTTTTTCGATTACTTTCGAATCACGTGCAGCTACCTGAGCATCGAGAGCTTCTTTGATCTTGTCTTCAAAGGAGTCCAAGTCACGACTGGGATCGTTGACGATCTCCTGCAGCGTCGTGGCAAACACACGCATCCCGCGAAGAGAACCGAGCAGTTCGAAGTCTTCATCGGTAAGAGCCATGGCTATACCTTCCATTCTTTATCAGTGAAGGCAAACGCCCCGGCCCCGCGTACATGCGACACAGAGTCCGGCGTGTCCGCCGTGGGCTGTTGGCGGTGCGCACGCGTAGTGTCGATGGCCGTCGACAGTGGTACATCGGTGGGCAAATACGCCTGTGCTGCGGCCTGTTTTAGATCCTTGAGCTCTTGGGCTACTTTGTTGACGCTGGGGACTGCTTTGCGCGATAACAGCTGACCACAGGCTTGTTCGAGTTCGATTCGGGAGTAATCCTTCGATAGGTTCAGTACGCCCAGAACGCTAGAATATGCTTGGGCTTCGACTTTACGAGCGTTAAACATCTGGCCGATGAGCTGTGCTGTCGCGGTCCCAATACTTTTCGCCCAGTCTTCCAAGCGTTGCCGGTTCCACTGGGTGTTTAAGTCCTTATGGTTGTCGGGGACATGCTCATCCAAGGTGGAGTAGCCATAATTAGCAGGGGCAATACGATGTGAAGCAACAATCTCACCGTCGTAGAAGACATCCAGATAGTCATCAAAAAGTTGCACGTCGACGAACTTGCCCGCTAGCTTCCACGGCACTGAATACCAGTGATTGGCGATCCGGATGTGGTAGTTCATTGCGACCTTGGACTTCTTCCACCGCGACCACGACCACCGCCGGTCGGGCAATGGGCGCAGCAGCTGTTGCTCATGGTCTTCAAACAACTGGCGACGAGAGATATCCTGCCCGCGGAAGGGACGGCGATCGTTGATGAAATCGCTTTGGTCCTCGAGGGCCTTATTGAGCATGTCGAAACTGTAGAACTCCTGGTCGTCGAGGTATTCCACGCACCATTGCTGGGCAATATCCACGGCCTTTTCAACATTCGCCTTATACCGCGGCCGGTAGCCTTTCGCCGCAGTAATACCTATCTGATAGAAATCGGCAAATGTAGAATACTCCGCAACCGGGATACGCCCCCGCAGCCCACAGGAAATCTGTTGCGTGGCTGTGAGCGCGTTATCCGGGATCAACCGCAGCGGACAACCACCGAAATACTCCAAAGCCGCACGGTGGGCTAAAAGCCACGACCGCATTTTTTGATCCGGCCACGCCGATACATGCATCATCCCTGAGTGCGGCAATGAAGCTACAAACAAGTGCGCGGTAACCCGCTGGCCTGAGACAGGATCCACAACGACCATTCCATCGCCCGACCAGTCCACCATGAGCTCGTCACCGGGATCGTGATTCAGTGGCGCTGACAGCTGATGAACATCGACATAATGCTCAAACAGCGAACAGTACTGTCGATACGAATAATGACGCTGACCAGTACCAACAGGGAACTCCAGGTACTTGGCGTGCGCGACTTTCAACGTCACGCGCTTGCCAGAGACCATCCGCTCAGCAACCTTTTTGAAATCCGGTGCGAGGAACTCCGCATCGTTGCGACGCCGGTTATCCGGAAATAGCTCCTCTAACTGGGCATTCGACAATCCAGCAATCCCACGAGCATCGAGTCGATGGTCCCTTACAACGCGACTGGCCTTATCAATCGTCGACTTCGAGACCCCTAAATCGGCTCGAATCTGGTTCCAGGAACGATTCCCGGCAACCAAGGCAAACATGATGGCACGGTAATCCGTCACCACCATCACTCCTTCCACGTGAACGCGACCCACGCGTACACACTGCGTGGGCCGTCCACTAAAGAGTGCCTAAAAACTACCCCCGGTACCCGATATCCGCACCGGTCGGTACTCGATACCGCCCTACCGGTACTAAATAGCGTCGCGCGTCAGGAGGGGCCGCAACGAGTCCTAGAACTATCGCGAACAGTCACGAATCGAGTCCACATCAGGCGCGTGCAGCTCACCGCTGGAATGGGGCGTGATTTACTAGAACCAATGGAACCCCTCGAGCTCTCAGCACTCACCGGCACGCAATCGCGCACCTACGGCACCCGCAAAATCACCAAGGACATGGTGTCTGCGCCGGTCCATGTGGCGATCGCCCTGTGGGACGAACGCTGGGATTCAGCGGAAGACGGAACCATCGAGGGGTGGGTCATCGCGGTCAACACTCCGCAGGCACGCTTCGTACGCAAAGGCCAGATCAAAAAGGGCGATATGGTCAAAGTGGCAGTTAGCGAGCTACAGCGCGTCCTGCGCGGAATCGATGGGCGTACCTGGATTGTTACTGGACGCAGGCAAAATGCGCTGCGATCGGCGCTCGAGAAGCGCGGCTATACGGTGACGGGGAGCTTTGCGGGGGAGAATCGGGCATCGGCAAGCGCGAGCTCCGCACGCCGCAAACAAGCTGGCTTGACCGCGCGGAAGGCCCGCAAGCTGGGCGAGGCCCCGAAGAAGAAGGAAGCAAACAAGGTCGAAACGCCAGAGGCGAAATGGTGGCCGAATTTCTCGCATACGACATCCTGGCCGGCGGGCGCGGTGGTGCGCATCGCTACCGATGCTTCCTCCGATACCGTATTTAAGGGTTCGATGTGTTTCGTGGCGGGAAACGGTGACTACCGCCTGCGCACCCGCGAGACGAAGGCTAGCACGGACGAACTGGAGCTAGAAGCGCTCACACTCGCCTTAAAGTACCTGCTCAAGGTAGGTGCGACGAAGGCCGTGATCGAATCCGATTCTGTTGCGGCATTGGATGCTGTCAACCACATTGTGCACAAGAAAGGCTCGAAGGCGGCACGGCCGGGACGCAGGTGGCGCGGTGTCTCGTCTGGTGCGCGCTCCCGATTCCAACAGGCCTGGGGCGATCTAGAAGGCACCTGCGAAGTGGATATTCGCCGTGTGCTCGGTCATGCCGGGGATCCGCTCAATCGCGCCGCCGATCAGATTGCGTATATGGGGCTGCGCGCCATTGCGCACCCCATGAAGCAATCGCGACCTACCTTGCAAAGCGGGATCAGCAAGGCGCTCAAGGCGGTATAGCCCCAGTTACCTCCGCAGTCGCCGCCACAGGATTCGCGCTGCGGAATGCGGGGTCGCCGCAACCTCGCGCAGGTAATTGCGCGGCATCGACAGCCACGGCGTGCGCGCGGGGTGAACATTAATTGCAATGCCTAAATGCCAGGCCCACAATGTGGTGCGCAGGGCATGGAAATCGTTGGTGACCACCTGCAATACGGCATCTGGTGCAAGGCTATGTGCGTTTTCTAAATTTTCATTTGTACTGGTAGCAGCCGGTTCCACAAGCACATTCCCAGGATCAACGCCTCGCTTGATGAGGTATTCGGCCATCGCGCCCGCTTCCCCGCGGCCAGAGACGATGACCGTCTGCTCAGAATAGAGTTCAAGCGTCTTATCCAAACGAGACCGCAGCATGGCGCCCGGATGACCGTGGGTGACACGGGAGCCCAAAACAAGGAGCGGATCACGCGGGGAATTTTCCATGCTCATTAGCTTAGACCGGCGCGAACCCTTGACAGACACAGGTACTGAACCGTAAATTGAGACACAAGTGTGCAATCGATTGCACGACCCATCGAAGCTGCTCTACCCCTGGGAGCCGAATTGGCCGCAACCACCCTCAAGCACGTAGCCGCCGCAGCTGGGGTGTCCATTTCCACCGCCTCGCGCGCGCTGGCAGGAAATCCAGCTATTTCCGCAGCCACCCGCACGCGCGTAAAACAAGCAGCCGAACAGCTCAATTACCGCCCAAATGCCCAGGCACGCGCGCTGCGAAACGCACGGTCCAATGCCATCGGCCTCGTCATACCAAGCCTGGATAACTCGTATTTCGCCGCCATGGCCGCCGCAATTGAACAAGAAGCTAATGCTCACGGTGTCGCCACCATGATTACCAGCTGCGGCGAGGATCCTGCGCGTTTGGAACGCTCCCTCGATGCCCTCACGCAGCGGCAGGTCGATGGAATAATTACTGTTCCACTCGATGGCGCAGAAGACGCTATCCGCCAGGCCCATTCCCATCGGCCGTTGCTATTGATTGACCGAACACTGGGGGAATTTCCCGCCGTGATTTCTGATCCTGGTCCGGGAATGCATAAGGCAATTGCGCAGCTCAAGGACAAAGGCCATACCTCGATTGGCTACCTTTCCGGCCCCCAAGAAACCTCTACCGGCAGGCAGCGCCTCGCTGTATTCACAGAAGCAGCCCGCGACCTTGATATTCACATTCACCACGGCAGTTTCCGGCACCGAGAAGGGTATAAGGGAGCAATCGAACTACTTAATGCCGGGGTCACGGCTATCGTCGCCGCTGATTCGATGATGACTGCGGGCGCCTTAGAAGCCTGTCATAATTCCGGCAAGGCCATTGGAGAGGAAGTCGCACTCGTCGGTTTCGATGACTTCATTTACCTGCGCTTCCAGCCAGCGCCCATATCCGTAGTGGACCAAAACGTCGACCACATGGGCAAGATAGCCACCGCAGAACTCATCGCGGCCATCAAAAATAAGCGCCCGCCTCAAGGATCGATAATCGATACGCGATATATCCCCCGCATGTCCACCGCATTCACCGTAGAATCCGATTCATAGGAGGATTTCCAATGAGCAAACTCACCGTCGTCGGCTCGATTAATGCTGACCTTATTGTCCATGCCGAACGCCACCCGCACCCCGGCGAAACGCTGCTGGGCTCCGGCGGCGAGATCCTCGCTGGCGGCAAGGGCGCGAACCAAGCGGTCGCCGCTGCGCAATTGGGCGCCAATGTAGCATTCGTCGGCGCGGTCGGCTCCGACCCCTACGCCGAGCCCGCCATGCACTACATGCACAGCTCCGGCATCGATCTCAGCGCGGTGGAACAGTCCGATACCACTACCGGTTTGGCGGTCATCACGGTCTCCGCCGATGGCGAAAACACCATCGTCATCTCCCCCGGCGCGAACGCTCTTGTCGATGCCCCCTTCGTCACCGCCCGCCAATCCACCATCGCCGATGCGGACGTGGTCCTGCTCCAGGGCGAAATTCCCGCCTCCGGTTTCAAAGCCGCAGTCGATGCCGCCCAAGGACGCGTGGTTGTCAACCTCGCCCCGGTCATCGAGGTAGACCGCGACGCCCTCCTGCAAGCCGATCCCCTCATGGCCAACGAGCACGAGGCCGGCCTCATCCTCGAGCAACTAGGTCTTTCTTCCACCGGCACCCCGCGCGAGCTCGCCCACCGCCTGGTTTCCGCAGGCTTTAAATCGGTGGTGCTGACCCTCGGGGCCGAAGGCGCCTACGTAGCAACGCCCGATTCCAACACGGACATCCCCACCCCACAGATCACCGCGGTCGATACCACCGGCGCCGGCGATGCCTTTGCCGGAGCCTTTTGCACCAAGCTCCTTGAAGGCGCCACGCTTGTCGATGCCGCCACCTTCGCCGCCCGCGTCGGTGCCTTCGCCGCCACCAGCGCCGGCGCCCAGCCGTCCTATCCCACGACCTCTTCACAATTGCCAGAGGTCACGCAAGAATAGAACTGTGTTCGGCGGTATCTAGCCGTAGATTGGTTCGGACTCAAATCCGGCAAGAATCCAATGCCACTGCCACACGGGCTTGTAAACGTGCGACGTGAAGTTGGTGCGGTCCTCGTCTGCCTCGATTATTTGCTGCACTACATCCACTAAGTGGTGCTTCACGCAGCTCCCCGAGTACCGCAACACCGTATACCCTTTCAACGCAGCGTTGTTTCCCTTCCACCGGTCCTTAATGAAGGTACCTAGGTCTTCAGCCTTGTGATAGTCGTAACCATCAATCTCGACCGCGACCTTACCCACCACAATATCCCACAGGTACGGACCGATTTGGTGGTTAACCTGCACCTTTTTACCGCGCCTCTGCAATGCGCGGGTCACCTTCCTCTCCGCTTCACTATCGGCGCCAATGGCGGCCTTTTTCACCAGTTCCTTGACCCTTGCCGGTACTCGAGAGATAGCGCCCCATTCCTTCTCTAGGGCTTGTTTCCCGCGTTGCGTCTGATAGCGCGCTTCTAGCATCGCCACCGCTTCCGCTTCGCCTACTTCTCCCGCAGCCAAAAGCGGATTCTGCACGGGAACGCCTTCATGGCTAAAGGTCGTTGTCTGACGCGTACGCTGCACCTTTAACCAAGTGGAGTTGGCCAGCGGGTGCTCGTAGGCACAATGCAGCGGAAAGGTCAGTTCCTTCTTTGAATAGAGCTCAACCGCAGATATCCCCGCGAGCATTATCCCAGGCCATTTTTCATGCACGATGTAAGCGAGCTCGAATGGCGTAGGTTTCCGCCACGTATAAAGCCCACGGCGAATTTTAATTATCTTGCCGCTGGCCAGACCGGACCTCAGTTGCCTTTGATTCAACCCCGATACTAAAAGTTCCTTCATCTACGCCCCCTCGGAACAGTTACGCCCCGAGTGGAAGTGTAAGTGAGGCAGCACGGACTCGCATGGCCACGCGCCATCTCTCAGCCCTGAGGCGTCCATAATAACCGCGTTCCTCTAAAAATCAGGCCGAAAAATGAAGAAACGCGGTTGTTTTGAACGCAGCACCGCCCAATCAACGCCCTAGGCGCCAGAAAACCGACGCCCCCATACAAAAATGTCCAAAACAACCGCGTTCTTATAAAAATCGGGCCCAAAATTGGAGAAACGCGGTTGCTTTGGACACAGCGTGCTAGTGACTACTCCCCTAGCAGCTTCGAGCGCAGGTTCTTATCCTTCTGCTCGACTTCTTCTGCCATCTTTTCTTGGTAGGCGACCATCTTGTCTTGCAGGGAGGGGTCTCCGGCGCCCAGGATGCGGGCGGCCAGCAGGCCGGCGTTCTTTGCGCCGCCGATGGAGACGGTGGCCACGGGAACGCCGCTAGGCATCTGCACGATAGAAAGCAGGGAGTCTAGGCCATCGAGGTCCTTGAGTGCGCGCGGGATGCCGATAACGGGCAGCGGGGTGGCCGCTGCAACCATGCCTGGCAGGTGGGCGGCGCCACCGGCACAGGCGATGATGGCCTTAAGGCCGCGGGAGTGCGCTCCCTTGGCGTAGGCCAGCATCTTTTCCGGGGTGCGGTGGGCGCTGACCACGCCAACTTCAAAGGGGATGCCGAAGTCCGCGAGGACTTCCGCTGCGGGTTCGACGGTGGGCCAATCCGAATCCGAGCCCATGATGATTCCTACCTGCGGTTCCATAATGTCCTTTCTAGGTTTAAAAGTTATGCCCACGTTGCGTGCATGAGAAAGTGCGCGGCCTGGCGGGCGGCATCGCGGGTCTCATCGAGTGATGTACCAGCGACATTGACGTGGCCGATCTTGCGTCCAGCGCGGTGGTCCTTGCCGTACAGGTGAATCTTGGCGTGCGGGTAGCGTTCCATGACCTCGCGCACACGCTGCGGCATAGGCATCCTGGGATCTTCGTCCGCGCCGAGAACATTTGCCATAACGGTCACCGGGGCTAGGGCGTCCACCGCACCCAAGGGCAGGTCGAGTACGGCGCGCAGGTGCTGTTCGAACTGCGAGGTCACGCAGCCATCCTGGGTCCAGTGGCCGGTATTGTGCGGGCGCATGGCCAATTCATTAACGGAGATGTCCTCGCCATTTTCACCGTTGAAGGCGAAAAGCTCCACGGCTAGCACGCCGGTCACGCCGAGGGATTCGGCAATGCTTAGCCCCAGCGCAGAGGCGCGTTCGGCCAGATCAGGCGAGAGATCGGGCGCGGGCGCGATGGCCTCGGCACAGATGCCGTTGGCCTGGCGGGACTGGGTAATGGGCCAGACCTTGGCTTCACCGGATGGGCGGCGCGCTACCAAGATGGACAGCTCGCGGGTCAGATCCACCTTCTCTTCGGCCATGAGCGGCGTGCCGGCGTCTAATAGCTCGGCGACGAGCTCATCAAGATCGGCATCCGAGGGAAACCACACGCCCTTGCCGTCATAGCCACCGCGGCGGGCCTTGAGACAAACGCGCCCGTCTACGGCATCGAAAAAAGCGCGGGCATCAGCAACGGATTCGATTGCGCTAAACCGCGGAACGGGCGCCCCCAGTGCGGAGAGCTTTTCCCGCATGTCCAGCTTGTCCTGGGCATAGCGCAGGGCGCTGGGCTGGGGCTGGACGTTAAAGGAGGCATCGATAAGCGCGGCGGAATGCTCATTGGGCACATGCTCATGCTCGAAGGTAACCGCATCCGCGCCGCGGGCTGCCGCGAGCAGATCCTCGTACTTGTGATAATCGCCCACCACGATGTCCGGGGTGACCTGCGCGGTCGAAGAATCCGGGCTACCAGCAAGAATCCGCAGATGAATATCGAGTTCAGCGGCGGCAGGCTGCATCATGCGCGCCAGCTGACCATCGCCACAGACAGTTACAATAGGTTTTGAGACACTCACGCCCACAATATTAGCTTGGATACCATGTTTACCCGTCATTCGATCTTCCAGAACTCCCTCATGAGCGCCCTCCTTGATGGCATTTATGACGGCGAGATGACCATCTCTGAGCTGCTAGGAAAGGGCAATTTCGGCATCGGTACCTTTAATGGCCTCGATGGTGAAATGATTATCCTGGACGGGACCTGCTACCAACTGCGCGGCGATGGCTCCGCACGGGTTGCGGACTTGGACCAGCAAACCCCTTATGCCGTGGCCACCAACTTTGTGCCGCGCATTCTTGTCGATGCCCCACGGGGCCTGCGCCGCGACGAGCTTTCCGCCTTCATCGATGAGGTGGAACCTTCCGCCAACTACATGTACGCGGTCCGTATCACGGGCAGGTTCTCTGAGGTCACCACGCGCACCGTGGTCAAACAAACCAAGCCCTATCCCCCAATGACCAAGGCGGTCGGCGGCGATAAAGAGCTGCACTTTAGCGATGTCGAAGGAGTCATCGGCGGCTTCCGCACTCCCGTGTACGAGCGCGGGATTTCGGTGCCAGGATGCCACGTGCACTTTATCGACGCCGCGCGGCAATCCGGCGGACATGTGCTGGATTACACCGTGGATGAGGCGAAAATCGAGCTCTGCCCCGGTTCCGATTTAGAACTGCGCCTGCCGCTGACCCAAGAATTCAGCAGCGCTAACCTCGCACCGGAGGACCTAGATAAGCAATTGCACTCCACCGAGGTTAAAACCAGGGGCGATCATTAATAATCTCTGCTACCTGCTTTGACTTGGCTACGGTGGGAAAATACATGGCCCTGTCCCAGCCATTGAGCGCAATGGAGATACCGCCGCGGCGCTTGCGGGCGCCGCGAATATCTTCCAGCGGAATTGAATCGATGTGGCGGCCTTCCCGCACAATGACGCGGCGATTGGTCACGATGAACCGCTTGCGGCGAGCCTTATAAAACGGAATGAGAAAGCGCCACGTGCTCAGCCCGGCCCACAAGACGACGAGCCCGTTGCGCAGCATGGGTTCTACTCCCTGGGCATCGCACCAGCCGATGGCAATCCACAGCACGCCCGTAATGAGGATGAGCTCCAGAAATGGGAAAACGAGCGCGCGAAATGGCGCGGATACATCCGCGCGCTTGACCTCGCCTTGGCCCATCTTCATCAATCCCATAGCCATGGATAGTACCAGTGCGAGACAGCGCTACTCGGACTGCGCGAACTACCACCCGACGCCTGCTGCGCGTCGCCTGCCGCGCGATACCTATCGCGCGGCGACTATCGCGCGGCGCCGATCGTGCGACATCTAACGTGCGGCGCCTATCGCGCCGGACGCAGATGCGTCACGTCACCGGCGGAGTAGTACTCGCCTGCGACGTTAATGCGGCCGTCCTCACCAATGCCCTCAACGCGGCCGTTAACATCGCCAGTCGGGGTCTCCAGCCGCACCTCCTGGTCAATGGATGAGCACACCGCGCGGTAATCCTGCATAAGCTGCGGATCCTGGTTCTCCCACTGCGTAATGCGGCGGCGCAGGTTTTTCAGCACGGTAATGGCCAACTCGGTGCGGTCGGAATCGCGGCCTTCCAGAGCCAACGAGGTGGCCTTTTCAATGGGCAATTCCTCGCGGCTGAGCGTGACATTAATGCCCATACCTACGACCACGCGCGCAGAGGGCGCCTGCCCGCCGACGGCCTTATTTACCTCGGCTTTATTGACTTCAGCTTTGTTGACCTCAGCCTTGTTCAACTCAGTCTTATTGAGTTCTGCCTTATTGACCTCAGTCTTCGGTGCGGACTTGAAGGCTTGGCCCACGGGACCGGCCTCGGCAAGGATGCCGCAGAGTTTATTCCCATCGATATGCACATCATTCGGCCACTTCAGCACGGAGCCCTCGATGGAATCGGTCACGGCCAAGCCCGCAGCCAGCGGAAGCGTGCCCAAGTGGTCGAGAGAATCGGGCAAAAGCAGCACGGAAAAGATCACCTGGGATCCGGCCGGCGCCGTCCACGCCCGGCCGAGGCGGCCTTTGCCGGACAACTGCTCATCGGCAAGCAGCACGGTGCCATCGGCAACGTTTGTGGCCTGCATCAGGTCGGTATTGGTGGAACCGGTCTGATCCACAAAATCGATGGTGGTGAAATCCTCTGCCAGGGCGGTGCGAATGCGGTGCTTATCAAGTGCAGTCATAGATTCCAAGATACCGTCCGCCGGTGGTGCTAGTGTGTTGCGCATGGCAAAGGTCACTTTTGAAAAGGTAAATATAACCTACCCCGGCGCGGCGGCGCCCACCGTGAAGGAATTGGACCTAGAAATCGCGGACGGCGAGTTCCTCGTTTTGGTGGGCCCTTCTGGCTGCGGCAAGTCCACGACGCTGCGCGCGCTGGCTGGCCTTGAACCAACGTCTAGTGGCCGGATTCTCATCGATGATACGGATGTCACGGGCCTTGAACCGGGCGATCGCGATATTGCGATGGTTTTTCAAAATTATGCGCTCTACCCGCACCTTTCGGTGGAAGAAAACATGGGCTTTTCGCTCAAACTGGCCAAGCTCTCGAAGGCTGAAATCAAGCAAAAGGTCCAGGATGCAGCAGACATGCTGGGCCTAAGCGAGTTCCTCAAGCGCAAGCCCAAGGACCTATCGGGTGGTCAGCGCCAGCGCGTGGCCATGGGCCGTGCCATCGTGCGCAATCCTAAGGCCTTCCTCATGGATGAACCGCTTTCTAACCTGGATGCGAAGCTGCGCGTGCAGACTCGTACCGAGCTTGCGAGCCTGCAGCAGCGGCTTGGGACCACCACGGTCTATGTCACCCACGACCAGGTCGAGGCGATGACGCTGGGGCACCGGGTAGCGGTGTTAAAAGATGGCGTATTGCAGCAGGTTGCCCCACCGCGTGAGCTTTATGCGGAGCCAGCCAACGAATTCGTCGCTGGCTTTATCGGATCGCCTGCAATGAATATCTTTGACCACAACGGCGAGCGCCTGGGCGTGCGCCCGGAAAACATGCACCTCAATGAGGGCGCTGAGGGCCTGCGCGGCGTGGTCGACCTAGTTGAAGAATTGGGTTCCGAATCCTTCGTTTACGCCACGGTGGGTGGCGAGCGTTTCGTTGCGCGCTGCGAAGGCACCCCGCCACAGCGCGGCGAGGAGGTTGTATTGACCTTTGATGAAAGCGCCGCACACCGCTTCGATCCAGAGACCGGGCAGCGCATCGCTACCTCTTAAAGCACCCCCGTTTAGAGGTGAATAATCAAAATCTATTCTGCGCGCGGTGTTTGTAAATTATTTTTAAGGAACACCCAAGCTTTCTGAAAGGTGAATTCCCCATGAAGAAGTACTTCATTCGCACCACAGTCGCCACCACGGCAGTACTGGCACTAGCCGGCTGCTCCACGTCTGACGACGGTGCAGATAACGCAGATGGCTCCGCATCCGGTTCCGGTTCCGGCGCTGACTCCCACGGCCCCATCACCTTTGCCATGGGCAAGAACGACACGGATAAGATCACTCCCATCATCGATAAGTGGAATGAAGAAAATCCGGATGAAAAGGTCACGCTCAAGGAGCTCGCGGGCGAGGCAGATGCCCAGCGCGAGACCCTCGTGCAGTCCCTCCAGGCCGGCAATGATGACTACGATGTCATGGCCCTCGACGTGGTCTGGACCGCGGAATTCGCCGCCAACCAGTGGCTCCAGCCGCTCAACGGTGACTTCGAGACCGATACCTCGGAGCTCTTGCCGGCCACCGTGGAATCCGCAACCTACAATGACGTGCTGTATGCGCTCCCGCAAAACACCAATGGCCAGCTCCTGTTCCGCAATACTGAACTCGCGGACGCTACCCCGGAGAAATTCGCCGACCTCGAATCCGCCTGCAAGGCACTGGAAGACGGCAAAAAGTGCCTGACCACGCAGCTCAAGCAGTACGAGGGCTTGGCTCTTAATACCGCCGGCTTCATAGAGGGCTGGGGCGGCTCGGTGCTTGACGATGACGGCAATGCCACCGTCGACTCAAAGGAAGCCCAGGAAGGCCTGCAGGCCATGGTGGATGCTTATGAAGACGAAATCATCTCCAAGGACTCCACCGCCGCCACCGAGGAAGAGACCAACATGGCCTTCACCGAGGGCAAGACCGCCTTCGCAGTGAACTGGCCCTACATGTACACCAACGCGGTCGATGCCGGCATCGACGTCGAGGTCCAGGCACCGCTGGGCAAGGACGGCGTTGGCGTATCCACTTTGGGCGGCTACAACAACGGCATCAACATCAATTCCAAGAACAAGGGCACCGCCCTGGACTTCATGAACTTCATCATCAATGAGGAAAACCAGAAGTCCTTTGCTGAGCAGTCCTTCCCGCCGGTTCTTTCCTCCATCTACGATGACCCGCAGCTGCAGGAGGAATTCCCCTACCTGCCAGCGCTGAAGGAATCCCTGGAAAACGCCGCACCGCGCCCAGTATCGCCGTTCTACTCCGCCATCTCTAAGGCCATCCAGGACAACGCTTATGCCGCGCTGACCGATGGCAAGTCCGTCGAAGATGCCACCTCCGATATGAAGGCGGCCATCGACTCTGCTTCGCAGGGTTAAAGATACGCTCCCTGCCCCTCGTATCCCACGAGCAGGGAGCATGCATAAAACTGAGAAATACATAGCGAACCGCTAGTGCACAAATGGGTGAGGAAGGCGCATACGCCATAGCCTCACCCTTTGTGGTTTTCCCACCCTAGTTGGGGATAGAATCTAGCGCACCAGAAATTATCTGAACCAGAAAGGCGAATAACCGTGGTCACCACTTCGCCGACGCAACAGACGCACTCATCATCGAAGAAACCCAAGCGCACCCCTAGCTCCAGCAGGTTAGCCAATTTCGGGCGGCCCGCCGCGCTGATCGCCCCAGCGCTCATCGTGCTGGGCATCATCATCGGCTATCCCATCGTGCGCGCGGTCATCCTGTCTTTCCAGGGAAACCGGCAGCTGAACCCCAAAACGGGCATCTTTGAAGAAGGCGGTTTTGCCGGCCTAGACAATTACCTGTACTGGATCAATAACCGCTGTGTTTCCGGTGCGGGGGAAATCACGACGTGCCCGCCCGGTGTTATCGCCACCGACTTCTGGCCCGCCGTAAAAATCACGCTGTTTTTCACCGTGGTCACCGTCGCTTTGGAGACCATCCTCGGCATGTTCATGGCCATCATCATGAACGGCGAGTACCGCGGCCGCGGCTTGGTGCGCGCCGCCGTGCTCATCCCCTGGGCCATTCCTACCGCCGTGACGGCCAAGCTGTGGCAGTTCATGTTCGCCCCAGAGGGCATCGTCAATTCCTTGCTTGGTACGAATATCGCCTGGACCACGGACCCGTTTTATGCGCGCTTTGCCGTTATCATCGCAGACGTGTGGAAGACCGCGCCATTTATGGCGCTGCTCATCCTGGCCGGCCTGCAGATGATCCCCAAGGACGTCTACGATGCCGCCCGCGTCGATGGCGCCAACCGCATCCAAACCTTCTTCCGCATCACCCTGCCGCTGGTGCGCCCAGCCCTGATGGTGGCCGTGCTCTTCCGCACCCTGGATGCGCTGCGCATGTATGACCTTCCCGTCATCATGATTTCGAGCTCGTCTAACTCCCCTACCGCCACCATTTCCCAGCTGGTGGTGGAAGATATGCGCCAAGGTAACTTCAATTCCGCCTCGGCGCTATCCACCCTTATCTTCTTGCTCATCTTCTTCGTCGCCTTCATCCTCATCCGCTTCCTCGGCGCGGATGTCTCCGGCAGAAAGGGTGCAAAGTAATGCGTAAATTCGGACACTACGCGGGCATTATCTTCATCATGTTCTGGGGCCTTGCGCCCTTTTATTGGATGGTGGTCACCGCCCTGCGCAGCCAGGAATTCACCTTCGATACCACGCCCTGGCCAACGCATATCACGCTCGATAATTTCCGCGATGCCCTCGCGACGGACAAGGGCAATGACTTCCTCGGCGCGCTGGGCAATTCGCTGTTCATCTCTCTCGCGACCACCGCGGTAGCCGTTTTAGTCGGCGTATTTACCGCGTATGCGCTCTCCCGCTATGACTTCCCCGGCAAGGGTATCGTCACCGGCATCATCCTGGCAGCCTCCATGTTTCCCGCCATCGCGCTGGTTACCCCGCTCTTCCAGCTCTTTGGGCGCCTGGAATGGATCGGCACCTACCGCGCGATGATCATCCCGAATATCTCCTTCGCCCTGCCGCTGACGGTCTATACCCTGCTCAGCTTCTTCCGGCAGCTGCCCTGGGAGCTTGAGGAGGCCGCCCGCGTGGATGGCGCGTCCCGCGCCCAGGCCTTTCGGCTCATCCTCCTGCCGCTGGCCGCCCCGGCGCTCTTTACCACCGCGATCATTGCCTTTATCACCACGTGGAATGAATTCATGCTGGCCAAGCAGCTGTCCACGACGGGCACCGAGCCGGTCACGGTGGCCATCGCCCGTTTCTCTGGCCCCTCGGCCTTCGAGTACCCTTATGCCGCAACCATGGCGGCTGGTGCATTGGTGACCATTCCGCTTATCATCATGGTGCTCATTTTCCAGCACCGCATCGTCGCCGGGCTTACCGCAGGAGGTGTCAAGGCCTAATGCGCCGGTCCCTGCTGTGGGATTCGCTCCTCGGATTCCTCGGCTTCTTCGCGTGCCTTGCGGTCATCCAAGCCGTAGTGAACTTATTTGAAGACTCTCCCGCCGTATGGCCCAGCCTGGTGGCCGGCGTGCTGTGCGCACTGACGTACTTTGCGTGGCGGGCAAAAAGAAAGGATCTGCAATGAGCTGGCACCACAACGCCGTCTTCTACCAAGCCCTGGTGGGCTCGTTTAAGGACTCCGGCAATAACGAGGCCGAGAATAAGGGGATCGGTACACTGCGCGGGGTCATCGACAAGCTGGATTACCTCCAGTGGTTGGGCGTGGACTGCCTCTGGCTCTCGCCGTTTTATGCCTCGCCGCTGCGCGATGACGGCTACGATATCGCCGATTATTACTCTATCCACCCCGATTACGGCACGATGGCGGATTTCGAGGAACTGGTTGAGGAATTGCACCGTCGCGATATGCGCATCATGACGGACCTGGCGCTCAACCACACCAGCTCCGATCACCCGTGGTTCCAAGCCTCGCGCTCCGACCCGGATGGCCCGTTTGGGGATTTCTACGTCTGGGGCGATGACCCCGAGCGCTACCCCGAAATTCGCGTCATTTTCACCGACGTTGAAACCTCCAACTGGACCTGGGATGATAAGCGCCAGCAGTACTATTTCCACCGCTTCTACTCCCACCAGCCGGATCTCAATTACGATAACCCGGACGTGCAGGATGAGGTCTTTAATATCTTGTCCTTCTGGATGGACAAGGGCCTCGACGGCCTGCGCCTCGATGCCATCGCGTACCTCTTCGAGCGCGATGAGCTCGGCGGCGAGTCCCTGCCGGAGACGGTGGAGTTCGTGGAAAAGATTCGCGCCTTTATGGATACCCACTATCCCGAGGCCGTCCTCATTGCGGAGGCCAACCAGCCTCCCAAGGAGACCATGGAGTACTACGGCTCCGGCAATCGCTTCCACATGGTCTTCAACTTCCCGGTCATGCCCCGGCTGTACCAGGCGCTCGCGCTTGGCGATGCCACCCCCGTCTACGACATCCTCAACCAGCTACCGCCGCTGCCCGAGGGGTGCCAGTGGGGTACCTTCCTGCGCAACCATGACGAGTTGACCTTGGAAATGGTCGACGATGACGTCCGCGAGCTGATGTATCAGACCTACCTGCCAGAAGAAGGCATGCGGGCGCATGTGGGCATCGCCAGGCGGCTCATGCCGCTCATGGGCGGGGACCGCCGCAAGGTGGAGCTGATGTTTTCGCTACTGATGACCCTGCCGGGTGCGCCCTTTATTTATTACGGCGATGAAATTGGCATGCTCGATGACACCTCTTTGCCGGATCGCTATGCCGTTCGCACCCCTATGCAGTGGGACGATAGCGAAACCGCGGGCTTTAGTGCCCGCACCCCGGCGCGGCTGCCTATTGTCGGCGGCACGTCCGTGGAATCGCAGCTCAATGATGCCACTTCCCTGCTGCACAGCGTGCGCACCATGATCACGGAGCGCCACGCGCACCCCGAGCTGGGTACAGCACCCTGCGAGCCGGTGGAAACCGGTAAGGAAAGCGTGCTCGGTTACCAGCGCGGCGACCTGCTGTGCCTGCACAATTTCAGCGACCGCTCCGTTGACCTAGGCCCCGTTGAGCTTGGGCCTTACGGGTATGCGTGGTTGCCGGCTTAAAGCGGCCGCCTTCGGCCCTGCATAGCCACTGCACAGCCAGCCATGCCGGTGGATGGGCCCGGCTTTGCCATTTGTGCATCCTCCACTGCGATAACTGAGCAAACCCGGCCCTCAGATATCGCAAATCTTCCTCAAATGTTGCAGAGGAACCTGCACTTTGGAGGATGCACTTCAGAGGATGCACTTCTAATAAGGCACCGTAGCTGCCAAAAAGAGCCCAGCTCCACACCCCGATTCATAGGGTGCGGGTGGGCTCATTTCCTGATGAATTAACTCCAGTCCGGAGCGTCTTCTAAGCGCAGCTCGGAATAGCGAGCTTCAGGGACAGTGGCCGAATATGGTTTTCCTACCGTTTCCCATACTTGGTCTCGGTTGCAGCGCACATCCTGGCCATCGGTATCCAGCATGGTAAAGCCCCACACCAACTTGCCTTGGGAATTTGCAGGCAAAGTATATGGCCCAACTACCTGGTTAATCTTCCAGTGCTGTTCGCTGACGTAGTTGAAGCCGTAGGTCTTGGTCAGGATCTTGGCCAAATCTCCCTCTCCCTGCACGGAGCCGGAAACCTCAACGGTTTCTGTCCGCGCTTTGGATACGGTGTGTTTGACCGGCACCGGCTCAGCATTGTGGTTGGCCACGCTGGCGGCATCAGTTTGCTTGAACCAGCGGCGCTTCGCGGTGACATAGGTGGAGTTCTCCCCCGGCGTTGCGCAATGCGTGCCGGGCTTATAGTCATCGTTCCAGCGCTGGGGCAGTTCAAAGTCTCCGCCGAAGTCAGAGGCGTGGGCTACTGGAACGGCCACCAAGCTCAGCGCTGCGATTGCACTAGCGATGGTCTTAGCCTTCAAGGTTTAACCCCAATCGTTGTTATCACGGGTGGAGACCGCGACGTGGCGTTCCTTGGGCAGAGTTGCGGTAAACTTACCGCCATTGGCCTGCCAGGTGTGGTCGGAACCGCACACGGTCTTTTGACCCTCGAAGTCAGAGACTACCCAGCCAGCCTTCAGCACGGCAGTCTTACCCGGAGCAATATCGTATGGGCCGACCTGCTCGCCTACCTCGTAGGTCTGGCTAGAGGTGTAGCTGGAGGAGAAGGTGAAGTGAATCAGATCCAACAACTTAAAGTCCACACCAGCAGAAACGTCCCAAGACTTGGTCTTGGTTTCCTTGATGGAACGGGTGACTGGAAGTGGCTCATCGTTGTAGTTGGAAACGGTCCAGGTGCCGGCGGAACCGTCGAAATAGGTGCGCTTAATATCAATGGTCTGGCCGGTATCGCCAGGATTGGCGCAGCGCTCGCCAATCGTGGTGGGGTTTGCTGGGCCCAGGTCGCGCTGCGGCAATGCATTGGCGGCTGGGGCAGCGAATACGCCGGTGGCAACGGCTAAAGCCGCGGTGGTGGACGCAATCTTGGAAATGCGCATGAGATGTACTCCTAGCAGGTAGTTAGTAGATGGTTTGGGTGGGTACGGGCAGATCGCGGTATTCGTCAGGGGTGACGTCTACGGTGCGGGTACTACCGTCTTTGGAAGTGATTGTGGCTTCGGCCCAGAAACCGCTCGGGGCGGTGGTCTGTTTATAGTTCGAAGTAAGGTCGTACTTGCCGGATTTTCCGCAGTGCACCTCGCGATAGTTGATACGGGTCATGGTGGTGCCGTATTCCACGCGAACGCGCTCTCCGGGCGCAAGGTTTACGTGTTTGAGCTCAGTACCAACCGGCATATAGGCACGCTTGATGGCGCCGACCGACTCGAGCCAGCCCTGGGGAATATCGCCCCTATTGCCTCGCCAATTGGTATATGGATCGTGCTGGGCACCAACTACGAAGTCCGTTACCGGCGCGAATTCATAGTCACCCTGAGACCAGTTGAGGAAGTCGGTGGAATAACCGGGTTTGCGGAAGGTGGGTTTCACCGCCGTGATATCCAGCGGATACCAGGAGTTATCGTTGGCCTCGCACTTTTCGCCTTCCTTGGGCCACGCAGGATCGCGTTGGGGTTCGGCGGCTGGTTGCATGATCTCGTCTTTGCTCGGATCAGCGATCTTTTCCAAGCTGGGTCCGGAAACCGCAGTGTAGTTACCTTCGATGGGCTTAGAGTTAGTGCTGCCGGAACGAGACGGAATTTCCATTGCCAAGTCCGATACGGATCCATCAGCCTTGATGATATAGGCAAAGGCATAGCGCTCTGCTGGGGCTTTACCGCGGATGACGTTGGCGCCGGGAATGTTTTCGAGGCGGTCATCATTGCAGCCGACGAACATGGAAATAAAGTCCTTTTCCACCACGCCGTATTCCACGCGGAAGGATTCGCCCGGCTTGAGTTTGACGGGCCCGAAGGTTTCTTTATCTCGCCAGCCATTGGCCATTTTTAGGCCAATATCGGATTTGGCGGTGGTGTCCCAACCAGAGGGCAACTTGGCCTTGGAGTTGGCGTCAATTTCGTGGTTGGTGCCGGTTTCTACCTCGGCGGTGTACGGCACCTCCTGGTCGGTGGTGTTTTTGAATTGCAAGGTTCCGTCGCTCATGTAGCGACGGCCTGTTTCAGCAAACCGCCATTCGCGTTCGGTGTTATCTCCGGCGGCGCTGCAGCTTTTATAGAGGTTGGTAATGGGATATGCCTGTGGCATCGGGGGAATATCGCGCGCATGTGCCGCGGGCGCGAGAAGTGTCGCGATGGCAAGCGGCGCGACAAGTCGCAGTCCCTTTGAAATCACCAGAAGACCGTCCTTGTGGTTGTTTAAGGATACGAGAAATAATTCATGAAGACACAGCCGATATTAAGCTCTTCGTTATAGCTCCTCAACAGTTACGGCTATCTCTCTTTATGACATTTATCGTCGATACGGTGGGAAAACGCCCCTTACCGGTAACGAACGCTGCACATCACATTTCACCCTTACCCCTATAAAGGGGAGCTAATATTTCCTAATGTCTGGCAGGTACTCCGGTTGCGCTGATGCCGCACCGATAGCGCTCCGACACCGACCCCTGTGACGATGCCCAAACTGCACAATTTCCGCATCTTTGGCCTTCCACTAGTACACTCAGCGCCTATGACTGACCTGAAGACCACCGCTGGCAAAATTGAGGACCTGGACAACAAGCTCGCCGAGTCCCGCGCGCCGTTGGGGGAAGGCGAGCCAGCCGCCCGCACTCGCGTGAATCAGCTGCTAGATGAGGGTTCCTTTGTAGAAACCGATGCACTGGCCCGCCACCGCTCCACCGACTTTGGCCGCGAGCACGATCGCCCGTACACCGATGGCATCGTCACCGGTTACGGCACCATCGACGGGCGCCGCGTGTGCATTTTCAGCCAGGATGCCACCGTCTTTGACGGCACGATGGGTGAGGTTTATGCGGAAAAGCTCACCAAGGTCTATGACCTTGCGCTGAAAACCGGCGTGCCCATCGTCGGCATCTATGATTCCACCGGCCCGCGCGCGCAAGAGGGCATCGTCACACTTGCTGGCTACGCCCGCATCCTCGCCCGCGCGACCGAGGCCTCAGGTCTTATCCCGCAGATCTCCGTGGTGGCCGGGGATACCAGCGGCATTGCGGCATTTGCGCCCACGCTTGCCGATGTCCTCATTGTCACCCACGGCACCAGCCTGCACCAAGCAGGCAGCGATGTCGCCGAAGCGGAACCGGAAACCTTTGGTGGTGCCGCAGTCCACGCGAAGTCGGGCACCGCGCAGATCAGCGCCCCGAGCGAGCAGGCAGCTCTCGACTTGGTCCGCGACGTACTGGCTTACCTGCCGGCCAATAACCGCGCCGAGGCAACGCGCATCGATACGCGCGAGGTCACCGAATTCGATCTGGATTCCGTCATCCCGGATTCGGCAGCGGATGCCTATGACATGCGTGAGGTGGTCAACGCGGTCGTCGATAAGGGCTCCTTCTTTGAGCTTTCGGCCGAGGCCGCGCCCAATATCATCACGGGCTTTGCCTTCGTGGATGGCCGCGCCGTGGGTATCGTCGCCAACCAGCCGCTAGCGCTGGACGGCGCGCTGGATTCGGCCGCGGCGGAAAAGGCGGCACGCTTTGTGCGTCTGTGCGATGCCTTTAATACCCCAATCATTGAGTTCGTGGACTCGCCCGGTTTCGTTGCCACCCCGGCAGAAGAAAAGGCCGGTCTCCTGCGCCGGGCGGCGGGGTTTGCGTATGCGCAGGCGGAAGCGAGCGTCGGCAAGCTTACGGTGGTCACCCGCAAGGCCATTGGCCCGGCCTACGCGTTTATGGGATCCAAGGATCTGGGCGCGGATCTGGTCTATGCCTGGCCGACCGCGGAAATCGCCGTCGCCGAGGCAGCCCAGACCGCGCTGACCATCTACGGAGATGAGGATAAGCAGGAAGAAATGGACGAGCTTTTCTTGCACCCCTACGCTGCCGCCGAGCGCGGACTGGCCGATAATGTCATCGAGCCTTCCGCTACCCGCCACTACCTGGTTGAAGGCCTGCGCCTGCTAGAGCGCAAGGTCGTGGCCCAGGTACCCAAGAAGCACGGAACTGTTTAGGAAAAGATGTCTGAACCCGAAATCAAAGTCCTGAAGGGAAACCCCACGGAAGAAGAGGCCGCCGCGCTCTCGACGGTGCTCAAGCAGATGCAAAAGGACCACTCCGGTGCCTTTGGGGATCGCAACCACTGGGGCAGGCCCGGTGAGCGCTTCGACCACTACGGCGCGCAGCGCGTCTTTAATCCATCTGCCTTCCACACCGTGCGGTATTACTAATGCGCCTCATTTTGGCCTCGCAGTCCCCCTCGCGCGCCGCCATCCTGCGCGCGGCCGGCGTGGAACCGGTGCTCGAGCCCGCCGATATTGACGAGCGCGCCCTGGAAACCCAGTTGGCGGGGCACTCGCCTGCCGATACCGTGGCAAAGCTTGCCACCGCCAAGGCCGAAAAGGTCGCTTGCCGGTACCCCGACGAGCCGGTTATTGGCGGCGATTCCATGCTGCTATTGGATGGCCAGTTGCAGGGCAAACCGCACACCGTCGATGCCACAATCGAGCGTTGGCACCAACAGGCTGGGCGCACCGCGCAGCTACTTACCGGCCATTGCCTGATTTTTGGCACGCAACGCCACGTGGAAACCTCTACCACGACCATCCGGTTCGCAGAGGCTTCTGCCACCGATATCGAGGCCTACGCTCGCAGCGGCGAGCCCTTGGAGTGCGCGGGCGCGTTTACCTTGGAGGCCATGGGCGGCTGGTTTATCGATAGCATCGACGGCGATCCCTCTTCTGTCATCGGGCTGTCCCTGCCGGTGGTGCGCCGCGCGCTTTACTCTTTTGGGCTCAGCGTTTCTGATTTCTGGTAGGCCCGCACGAGCATCGCTAGAGTGTGTCTTATGGAAATGAAAGACATGCTTGCCCCAGAACCGATTAAATTGCCCGCTGATCCCGGCGCTCAGGACGCGGCCGCGCCTGCGGCCGGCATCGTAGACCACCCGGATTCCCCGTTGCTGTGGGCCATGCTCGCGGAGCAGGAGCTCGCCAAGCTCGAGGGCGCAGACCCCAACGAGTTCATCACCGCTTATGCCTACGCCCGCACCGGCTACCACCGCAGCTTAGACCGCCTGCGCGGCAACGGCTGGAAGGGCTGGGGCCCGGTCCCCTTCTCCCACGAGCCCAACCAGGGTGTGCTGCGCGCGATTGCTGCCCTCGGACGCGCCGCCAAGGCCATCGGTGAGGATGATGAATACGACCGCATTCGCCAGATGCTTTCCGATGCCGACCCCGATAGCGTCGCCCAGCTGCTCGACTAGGACCAGTAAAAATACTAAAGGCTAGTTAGCACTGCCGTTGCACTGCTAACGCTCCTCGTTGCGGCGCTGCCACTTAGGCTGGCAGCGTGTGACGCGGATGACGAGTAGCCCCACCAGTATCGACCAAACCCGAATTTTCCCAACACACCTGAAGCCTCGGGACACAACCACACGGGGACCGAAAAGCCCACCGACGAAGCCACCAAATTCGATCCAGGTTCCAAGGCCAGCCGCGTCTCAGACGATGCGGCCGCCTTCACGTGGACAGAGCGCTCGATTACTACGTCCGCGGAGATCACCGCGCATCACACCGTGCGCCTTCAGGCTGATGGTGACTCGGCGGAACCTGTCTCAGGCGATATTGACCTATCCAATGATTTCTTGTACGAGCATTTGACGTTCGTGCTCAGTTCTTATGCCTAGGCCATAGGATTTGCCGTATTCCATTCGTCTTCGCACGCCACATAATAAGGACTCCGCGGATTGCCGCGGGGTCCTTATTGATAGGAGTTTCAGGCACAATCCTTAGCACCTAGTTTTTATCCAAAGACTGCTTATCCAATAAGTCTCCGGTGTTTTGCGCTGTGCGGACGTTTGCCACCAAAGCTTCCAAGATGAGCCTTATAACCACCATTTTAATATAGAAGAGCACGGTAGCTAGTAGGACCAAGACGATAAATCCGATAAAGCTGAGGAGAACATAACCAAATTCGCCGTCCGAAATTCCATTTATACCGACGATAGTTCCTAGGCTAAACGCCCCAAGAACATTGAGAGCCCAGCAAATTCCGCATATCACCATAGCGACCATGTAGATCGCCTTCACATGGGTCAGGGTTATGAAATCTTTAAATTCAAATTCCCAAATCCCCCCTAAGAGGCCATTTTTGCCACCCAGGCTCTTTATCGCTGCCCCGAATCCACGCTTGTTCTGTCCAGCTGCTCGCCCATAGCTTTGAGGGGCCTCTGTGCCCTGAGGGGGTTGACCAAAATTTGGGTGAGAACCTGCCTCCGGGTTGTACCCGCCTGCAGCCGATGCCTCCTGTGATTGTTGTCCCGTGCCCCACCCGGCGTCTGGCCCAGCATCATTAGCAGGCCGGCGGTTGTTTTCTGCCGAGTTTGCGGACGAGGGCTCCGAATCAGTAGCAGATTTATGGTCCTGCGATGCGGATTCTGCATCTGCTGCGGACGATTGGGAATCCTGGGGGCTGGACTTATCCGAACCAGCATCTACAGGCTGATCGCCGCCTGGAGTTGAAGCTGCATTCTCAGCAGACGTACTAGGTTCTTTGGCCTCCTGCGCACGAGGCTCCTGTCCACCATTTTTCTGCGCCTGATCGTTCTGTGGTTTAGGAACGGCGGACTCAGGAGTTTCAGTGTTCTGACGGGGTTGTTCCGAAAAATCACGGGGTGTAAAGCTTTGAGGGGCGTCAGAGTTGCGGTCGTTTTCAGCCATTATCTGGTCCTTTTAGTTGTAGTCAGGGTAGGTAGGAAAGTGTCCCACGCCACTAATTCGCGGGGCCACTAAGCAGGTTACAGCGTCAACCCAAAATTTATCCATCTCTGACGCAGCTCACCCCTTCGCAACGTCGCGGCCCCTACCGAGTCAATTCATTCCACGCACGTTATGTATGGAAAACCACTTTCACTATTCCAATGTGATAAATCGAGAAAATTCGAGTTAAAGTAGTGGGAGCGAAAAAATAGGTTTATTAGAAAGGTAGGCGGGCAGTGGCAGACGTAGACCCCTATCCCCCATTCCAGCAATATGCGCACCCAGAGCGGCTTGTTTCCGCTCCGTGGCTGTCCGCGCGCCTAGGCATTAAAGGGTTACGCGTTATCGAGGTCGATGAAGACTCTCTTTTGTACGATATCGGGCACATTCCCACGGCGACGCGGATCAACTTCCGCACCGAGCTAATAAGCTCGCTCACGCGCGACTTTATCAACGGTGAGGAATTTACCCGCTTGATGCGGGAAAAGGGCATCCACGAAGACGATACCGTTGTCCTGTACGGCGATAAGTCCAATTGGTGGGCGGCCTACGCACTATGGGTATTTACCCTCTTTGGCCACAAAGACGTCCGCCTCCTCGATGGCGGACGCGATGCGTGGATGTCAGAAGAGCGCGATACCTCCTTCATGGTCCCAGAATTCCCCGAATCCAACTATCCAGAGGTAACCCGGGACGACTCCCTCCTGCGCGCCTTTGTCGCCGACGTACACGAGGCAACCGGCTCCCTGGTTGATACCCGGCCGCCGGAAGAATTCGCAGGTGAAGCGACAGAGTTCGACCCCAATGGAAACTCGCCTTATGGCACCACCATGTGCCACGGGCACATTCCGGGTGCGATCAACTTGGAATGGGATCGCGCAACCTACCCCAACTCCTGTTTCCGCAACGTTGATGACCTGAAGGTCAACTACGGCATGCTGGAACCTGATACCCACACCATTTTGTATTCCCACCTAGGAGCGCAGGCCGCGTTCACGTGGTTCGTGCTCACTTACCTTTTGGGCTTTAAAAAGGCGCAGGTCTACGATGGGTCATGGTCTGAGTGGGGCAACATGGTCAATATGCCGATTGAAAAGTAGATTTTCGTCCGGCCAATAATTACCCACATCACAGCGATGTGGGTTTATTTTTGTTTAAACGTAACAATCATTGCCAAACGGACGACTTTATATTTTGGTGTGCAACAATAGATCCCGTAGTAAACGAAGTGTATTCAGGAGGTTACTGCCGTGGCAGTAGAAACCAAGAAGATCTCCAAGGTTCTCGTAGCGAACCGAGGTGAGATCGCCGTACGCGTTATTCGTGCTGCTCGCGATGCCGGGATCTCCTCCGTCGCCGTTTATGCCGAGCCGGACGCGCAGGCACCCTTCGTCACGCTGGCCGATGAAGCTTTTGCCCTCGGCGGTTCTACCTCTGCTGATTCTTATCTTGTCTTTGACAAGATTCTGGATGCCGCCGCTAAGTCCGGCGCGGATGCCATCCACCCCGGCTATGGTTTCTTGTCCGAAAATGCCGATTTTGCCCAGGCAGTTATCGATGCTGGCCTGACCTGGATTGGCCCGCCTCCCCAATCCATCCGCGCTTTGGGAGATAAGGTCACGGCCCGCCACATCGCCGAGCGCGCCGAAGCTCCCATGGCCCCTGGCACCAAGGATCCGGTGGCCAACGCGGATGAGGTCAAGGCCTTTGCGGATGAGCACGGCTTGCCCGTAGCCATCAAGGCGGCGTTTGGCGGCGGCGGCCGCGGCATGAAGGTCGCGCACACCGCTGAAGAGATTCCGGAGCTATTTGAATCCGCGACCCGCGAGGCCACCACTGCCTTTGGCCGCGGCGAGTGCTTTGTCGAGCGCTACCTCGATAAGGCCCGCCACGTGGAGGCCCAGGTTTTGGCAGATAAGCACGGCAATGTGGTGGTCGTCGGCACGCGCGATTGCTCTCTGCAGCGCCGCTTCCAAAAGCTCGTAGAAGAAGCGCCGGCGCCTTTCCTGAGCGACGAGCAGCGCGCCTCCATCCACGAGTCCGCCAAGCGCATTTGCCGCGAGGCTGACTACTGCGGTGCCGGCACCGTGGAGTATTTGGTCAGCGCCGATGGCCTGATTTCCTTCCTCGAGGTCAATACCCGCCTGCAGGTGGAGCACCCCGTTTCGGAGGAAACCACCGGGCTGGACCTCGTGCGCGAGCAGTTCCGGATTGCCCAAGGCGAAAAGCTTTCGCTCAGTGAGGATCCAGCACCGCGCGGGCATGCCTTTGAGTTCCGCATCAACGGCGAAGACGCCGCGGCCGACTTCATGCCCGCTCCCGGGACCATCGTCAAGTACTCCGAGCCCGCTGGGCCGGGCGTCCGCGTGGACTCGGGCGTCGTCGAGGGCTCCGTCATCGGCGGGCAATTCGATTCCATGCTGGCCAAGCTCATTGTCTGGGGTTCGGACCGCGAAACCGCCCTGCGGCGCTCCGCCCGAGCCCTGGATGAATACCAGGTTGAGGGCCTGCCCACCGTGCTGCCCTTTGACAGAGCCATCGTTGCAGATCCCGCCTTTACCGCGGAAAATGGTTCCTTCGATGTCTACACCAAGTGGATCGAGGAGGCGTGGGATAACCAGCTGACGCCGCACGATGATTCCACCGATGCGGAAGCCGGCGCGCCCGAGGCCTCGCAGGTCCACACCGTGGAAATCGACGGCCGCCGCATCGAGGTAGCATTGCCCGCCACCTTTGGCATTACCGGCGCGCGCAAGCGGAAAAAGCGCAAGGGTGCCGGCACCAAGTCTGCGGTGTCCGGCGATGCCGTGACCGCACCGATGCAGGGCACGGTCATCAAGGTCAACGTGGAAGAGGGCCAAGAGGTAGAAGAGGGCGATATCGTCATGGTCCTTGAGGCCATGAAGATGGAAAACCCCGTCAAGGCCCACAAGTCCGGCACAGTAACCGGGCTGGCGGTCGAGGCCGGCTCGTCCACCACCAAGGGCGCGCAGCTGCTGGAAATTAAGTAGCCGCGCCAGCTAGCCTGGAAGAATGACTGATTCTTCTCTTGGTGTTCGCTTGGCCAAGGAAGAGGACCGCGACTACCTTGCGGGCCTCTTCCCTTCCCATATCGCGGACTGGTCCCCCATCGTTGATGGCGGCGTCATCGCCTTGCCCCTTGCCGCCAACGAGGACCCAACTGTAGAGCCCGTGGGGGCCGCGCTCCTGCGCTACTACCCCGCCGCCGCCAAGGGCCCAGCCTTCCTTGGGGATCCGGGCGCTGACCCGCTTGACGATGCCACCTGGCTCACCCCCTTCGACCCCGAGGACATCCCCGAGCTCATCGTCGCCACGAACGGCACCGGCGACGAAGCAGACCGAGCCCACGACCTGCTCGTTGCTAACGCTATCGATCTCGCGGCCGAGCAAACCGCCCCTGGTATCGCGTCCGCCACGCCACTACCGGGCTTCGAGGAGCTCACCCAGGGTAAGTTCTTCCGCCGCTTCTAATCTGGCGTCTGTCTCTTGCAGGCCTCTGGTTCCAGCAAGAGATGAATTTTAGCTAGAGCCCTTGTGTTTTGCACCACAGCTGCTATTGTTGAGGTCTATGAAGATTTCCGCCTAGTACGACGTCCCTTGCACACTCGTTCTTTAAAGGTGGATTCTTCATGCCGATTTCTTTTTCCCAGCTCAGCCTGTCGTGGCCAGACGGCACGCCCTGCTTTTCCCAACTTTCCGGAACAATCCCTGACTCGGTTACTGGAATGATTGGCGATAATGGATCCGGAAAATCAACCCTTGCTAAGGTCCTGTCCCACCAGATCGCACCATCCTCGGGCACATTCACGGCACCAGAGGTCACGTATCTAGACCAAGATCTTGGCTTGCGTGACTCCTTAACCATCGCCGAAGTATTCGGCGCGGCGGAAAAGATTGCCGCGCTCCACGCACTAGAAGCGGGAAATTACTCCGAGGAACTGCTGAAAACCATTGGTAACGACTGGGATATCGAAGACAGGATTCATGCCTGCCTCCATAACGCAGGCGTTCCCTACCCGCTAGATCGCACCATCGGTACGCTGTCTGGAGGCGAAGCGGTCACCATCGCATTAAACGCCGCCTTTTTTGATCACCCAGACTTTGTCATCCTCGATGAGCCGACCAATAACTTGGACGCAGCAGGAAAATCCAAGGTCATCAACCTTATTTCCAGCGCTTCTACGCCCATTCTTGTCATCTCCCATGACCTAGACCTGCTCTCCCATGTCGAGCACATTGCAGAACTCTACGCGGGAAGTTTGCGGTTATTTTCCGGAAATTATCACGCCTACCGGGAGGCCATAGAAACCGAACAGCGCGCCGCCGAAGCAGAAACTCGCGAGGCCAAAGCCGAACACCGCAAGCAAGTGCGCGAGCGCGAGGCGATGCAGGTGCGCATTTCCCGGGACAATCGCCGCGGCAAAGCCTTCTCGCACAACCGCCGAAAGCCCGGGATGGCGATGGGAAACGATAAGAACCGCGCCCAAAATACCGCGGCTAAGCGGTCGGCTCAGGCATCGGGTTCGGTGCAGGAAGCATTTGCTGCCTATCAAGCTGCGCAACATAAGATCCGCCCAGACGAGCACGTTCACCTTGACCTCCCAGGCACGCAGTTGCCCAATGGCACCCGCGTGCTCACCAGTAACATCGTGGATATAACCGGCCCTGAGCATGTTCGTCTTATGGGTCCAAACGGCAGCGGGAAAACCACGTTCCTTAATGAGGTTGCGCGGGGCGGCGTTGAGTACAGCGTGGACTGTGGATATTTGCGGCAGAAAATCACCTTGCCGGAAGATCGCACAATCTTAGAGATGGTCACAGAGGCCAACCCCACTGCTCCCCCACAACTCATCCGCGATCAATTGGCGCAGCTGTTATTTCGCGATGACCAGGTGCACCGCCGCACCGGCCTGCTATCCGGTGGCGAACGTTTCCGCGCGGAATTTGCCAGGGTGCTTTTGGCCGATCCCAGCCCGCAATTCCTCTTGCTTGATGAGCCCACCAATAATTTGGACATCACCACCATAAAGTGGCTCGTGCAGATCCTCGAGTCCTACAAAGGTGCATACTTGCTGGTCAGCCACAATGAGGGCTTCTGCAAAGAGCTCAGCCTCACGTCGCAGGTGCATATCTAGGCCCCAGTCTCCGCTTTGTATTACCTCCACTAATACAGACTGTGCTACTATTAGTTGCACAAAACTTATTGGAAGGAGGTAGCTCATGCTTATCACGCTCAACCCTGACGCGGATGCGCCGGTCTTCCAGCAGATCCACGATGAAATCGTGCTGGCCATCGCCCGCGGGCAGCTTTTCGACGGCGACAAGCTCGATCCCGTGCGCCAGGTCGCCGCGGATATTGGCATTAACCCGGCCACCGTAAAACACGCCTACGACTTGCTCGTTGCTGATGGCCTCGTCGAAACCGCGGGTCGCTCCGGATCGATCGTCCGTCCCGGCGCGCACACCGCGGCGCAAGAACAGCAGGTTCGGCAACGCCTGTGCCGCGTGGCGACCCTCGCCCGCGCCCAGGGCTTTTCCACTGAGGAGCTCCACGGCTATCTCGATTCCATACTGAAGGAGCTCGCATGATTCTTACCGTCCTCATGGCCGCGACCACGCTGGTCATAACGTGGATAATGACCACGATCCCAGCACTTGCGGCGCCAGGCGCCCCGCTCGGCGTTCGCGTTCCCCAAAGCCATCTTTCGGATCCCGTTGTGGTCGACGCTATTTCTGGTTTTAAGACTCGGACGTGGGTTGTGGGCATCGCAGCGGCGGTTATCTCGCTGTTCTACGTCAACCACTCGTGGGTGGCGGCTCTGTCTTCCCTGCTGGTCATTATCGGCAGCACGTGGGCTTACCTCTCCCAGCGCCGCTATATCATCGCGGCCAAGAAGGACGGCGGCTGGTTCGACGGGGTAGAAACCGCGGTCAGCGCCCAGGTAGCGGAGCGGGACGCCGACGCCACACAAGATATTGATGTACCAACGCCGTCTTTTCCCTGGCTGACCATGTTGGGTTCCTTGCTGGTCATCATCGCCGGTGCTCTCATCGTCGCCGCCCATTGGTCCGACATCCCCGATCCCGTGCCAGTGCACTGGGATGATTCTTTGGAGCCGGATAGCTGGAGCGACAAGTCCATCGGCAGCGTCTTTTTCATCACGTTTATCGCGCTGGGAATGTGGTTGCTTTTCGCCGGCATCTGCTGGCTTATCCAACGCACCGCGGTTCGCCCGCGCTCGGAGCGCTCCATCAAGGCGCGGCTACGCAATCAGGCAAACCTTACAGCCTCCAACGAAGCGATGGGCGTCCTGCTGCTTCTCATGTCCCTCGGGCTGTCGTTTATACAGATAACCGGCCCGGTACCGAGCTATCAGGACCTGGCTGGCTTCTCCTTTATCACCATGGTGGTGATGACCATTAGCGGCACCATAGCCATCGTGGCAATGATACTTCGCGCCCAATCGCAGCTCGAGGATCAGCTGCGCGGGGTGAAACTTCCGGATGGAGACAAAGAGTCCCCCGATAATGACGAACATTATAAATGGGGGATCCTGTATTACAACCCCGATGACCCAGCGGTGCTGGTGGACAAGCGCCTAGGCGTCGGAGTGTCCTTCAACTACGCCACATGGCAGGCGAAGGCCTTCCTCGCCGTCATAGCGGTCATCGTCATCGGGTCGATTGCTCTTCCATTAATCCTGATTTAGCCAATGCGGTCCAGGATGATCTGGCGCTCCTTATCCAGCGGGGCGTCGGTAATCTTAAAGCCCTGCTGCAAGGTCTCAAGGGAGCGCTCGAAGCGCTCTGGGGTTTCCGTGTGCAGGGTGAAAAGCTTCTGGCCCTTGGATACCTTTTCGCCCTTGACCGCGTGCAATTCGATGCCCGCGGTTGCCTGTACCGGGTCTTCCTTCCGCGCACGGCCAGCGCCCAGGCGCCAGGAGCTCACGCCGACGGACAGGGCATCAAGCTCGGTAAGGTAACCATCGGATTCAGCGATGACATCGTGGGTATGTGTAGCCACGGGAAGCTTGGCGTCTGGGTCTCCGCCCTGCGCCTTAATCATTTGCTTCCACTTATCCATGGCGCGGCCATCCTTGAGCGCCTTTTCCACGTCGGCATCGTGCACGCCGGCCGCTTCCAGCATCTCGCACGCAAGGGCCAGGGTCAGCTCGACGACATCGCTTGGCCCGCCGCCTGCCAGGACCTCGACGGATTCCTCGACCTCGAGGGCGTTGCCCACCTTTCGGCCCAACGGGGTGGACATATCCGTCAGCAGTGCCGTGGTAGCCGTGCCGGCGTCATTACCCAAGTCCACCATGGTCTGCGCCAGCTCGCGGGCCAAGGTCTCATCCTTCATAAAGGCGCCGGAGCCCACCTTGACGTCGAGAACCAGCGACGAGGTACCTTCAGCGATTTTCTTCGACATGATGGACGAAGCGATAAGCGGAATCGCCTCAACGGTGGAGGTGATATCGCGCAGGGCATAGATCTTCTTATCCGCGGGCGCCAGTCCAGAGCCTGCCGCGCAGATGATGCAGCCCGGGTCCTCCAGGATTTCCATCAATCGTTCATTGGAAATATCCGCCTGCCAGCCAGGGATGGCCTCCAGCTTGTCCAGGGTGCCACCAGTGTGGCCCAGACCGCGGCCGGAAAGCTGCGGAACCGCGACGCCAAAAGCGGCAACGAGAGACGCGAGAGGCAGCGTAATCTTATCGCCAACACCACCGGTGGAGTGCTTGTCCGCAGTCTTCTTGGACAAGGACTCAAAGCTCATTGTCTCACCGGAGGCGATCATCGCCTTGGTCCACTGCGAGATTTCCTCGCGGTTCATGCCGTTGAGGAAGATCGCCATATTGAGCGCGGCCATCTGCTCATCTCCCACGACCCCGCGCGTATAGGCATCGATGACCCAGTCGATTTCCTCCGGGCTAAACACCCCCTTGTCGCGCTTGGTACGAATAACATCTACCGCATCGAATTTCTCGGCCATGACGACTCCTCCTGTACTGATTTGGAAACCGAAACATACAAGCACATAATGTGATTTACTGCACTATATACAGTGGTTGTGCACTCCACCACGTCCAATTATTATTCCCTATAGAACAGATGTCAACGAGTATTTTTCTTTTTGTTCTATTGGAGAATTAACGCAGTCTCTCTTCACCCCCCGTACAAAGAAAGCCCATACCGCAATGAACACCACCCCGGATTCGCCTCCCACCGATGCCGAATTGCTCAACCTCGCAGAAGAAGCAGCCCACCACGCCTGGGCGCCCTATTCCTCTTTCCCCGTCGGTGCGGCTTTGCTGCTTGCCGATGGCCGCATTGTCACCGGCTCCAACGTCGAAAACGCCTCCAGCCCGTTAGGCATTTGCGCCGAACGCAACGCCGCCGCACACATGGTCACCACCGCAGACGTGACGGCCACCGATGGCCACTTGCCCAGCATTCCGCAGATTAAAGCGGTTGCTATCGTCGGTTTGAAGTCCGCACCTTGCTACCCTTGCGGTGCCTGCCGCCAGGTCCTGCGGGAGTTTAACTGCGAGCGCGTCATCGTCTCCGTCGATGGAAAGCCCCGGAGCCATGACTTTGCTGAGATCCTCCCCCTCTCCTTTGGCCCAGAGTCACTCTAATTAAAAAGTCCCTTCAAAGAACGGTCAGAAAATATGGAACGCTTACAAGGATTGCTCGGCATCATCGCCATTCTTGCAGTAATTTACGTCCTGTCGAGCTCGCGTAAAAATATCAAGTGGCGCACCATTGGCGTGGGCCTTGTCCTGCAGGTGGTCTTCTGTTTCTTGGTCCTCGCGTGGGAACCTGGATTCAAAGCCCTCAAGGGCATCGCCAATGGGCTAACTAAGCTCACGGAATTTACCAACGAAGGCACCCAATTCGTCTTCGGCGGCCTCTTCGGTGATGACTTCGTTTTCGCCCTCAATGTGCTGCCCGTGATCATTTTCTTGGGCGCCATCATCGCCGCCCTGTACTACCTCCGGGTTATCCAGTACTTCGTGGAATACGTCGGATCCGCCATCAAGTGGCTCATGGGCACCTCCAAGGTGGAATCGGTCTGGGCCACCACCGTGATCTTCCTCGGCCAATCCGAGGCACCGCTGGTAATTAAGCCCTACCTGCCCAAGCTCACCCGATCCGAGCTTTATACCTGCATGGTCGGCGGCTTTGCCTCCGTGGCCGGTTCCACGTTGATCGGCTACTCGCTCTTGGGTGCGCCCCTGGAGTACTTGCTCGCCGCATCGCTCATGAATGCGCCGGGCTCCCTGCTCGTCGCCAAGGGCCTCATGCCAGAGACCGAAGAGACGAACCTCGACGCTACCGTTAAAGACGTTCGCGATACCGAATCCAAAAACATCATCGATGCCATCAGTAGCGGTGCCATGGCCGGCGGTAAGATCGCCATCTCGGTTGCCTGCTTGCTCATCGCCTTCATCGCCTCGATCGTGATGCTCTCTGCCATCCTCGACGGCATTGGTTCCCTCTTCGGCCAGGATAACTGGTCGCTCGAAGGCCTCTTCGGCATCATCTTCGCCCCAGTGGCCTGGCTTATCGGTACGCCTTGGAACGAGGCCCTCGAGGTGGGTAACTTCATCGGCCAAAAGACCATCCTTAACGAGTTCGTTGGCTACACCGCCTTTGGTGAAAGCGTCGATGAGCTCAGCGATAAGGCCATCTTGATCTCCTCCTTCGCCCTCGCTGGCTTCGCCAACCTGTCGTCCATCGGCATCCAGATTGGCTCCATCGGTGGCCTCATCCCTGAGCGCCGCGGTGAAGTAGCAAAACTTGGCCCGCGCGCACTCTTCGGTGGCTTCCTTACCAATATGCTCAATGCCGCCATCGTCGGCGTCATCGTTGCACCAATGGTTCTCTAACCCGCCCGGCCAGATTCGATAACTAATCACGCCAAAATTTCCCAAAAGCAACCGCGTTTCCACAAAAATCAGGGCCGAAAATGGCCAAACGCGGTTGCTTTTAGACGTTTCCGCGAACTAGGTATGCAGCGACACAATTAATTGGTTGCGTCCTCTAGCTTTATACACCTTGAACCGTACGGAGTTTGTGTCAGCTCACGGCGCAGACGAGCATTCTCAGCGCGAAGATCGGGCTAGCTTAGCCCATCGGAGGATCCTCGGCGTTCGCGCTCATTTTGCCCCACCGGCCTAAAAGAACCTCGGCAGTGGGAGTGTCTAATGGTTTGTGTGTGGCAATCTATCCCGAATCAAATACTGGGCTCGACGAGAAAGAGAAACCTGTGATCCGATTCGCCATGAGAGATTACGGCACCCTAAAACCTCTAGACAGGCTCTTGTGACTTACATGCCAGGCACAAGGAGCCAAGCCCATCAATAGAACAGGAACGCACAATCATACCCAAGGTTTTAATCCAAGATTACTTCCTGAAACAATTGAATCGCATCAAAGCTACCGCCCCCTAGGGCCAGCCACCTGTCTGCTAACCTGGCAACGATGTTGACAATAGATGCAGACTACGGACATTCCGCCGCCTTGGGGCACCTCAATCGCAGCTTTAATGCCGGTCGCGTATACGGCCTAAAAGGCCCGAATGGTGCGGGTAAATCTACGCTGCTGCAGACGTTGAGCGGCGAGATTGCCCCACTAAATGGCACCGTTTTCATCGACGGTGCCGCGCCCGGTAGCGCTGCGGCGGCCGGTTCCGTCATCTCCGTCGGGGACCCAGTCTTCCTCCCCGATCTCACCGTGGGTGAGCACTTTAGCTTGCTATCCCGCCGCTCCGGCGTAAACTTTGCCGAGGTCCATGAGCTCTGAGCCATCGACGACGCCATCCGGAACTCCGCTGTCAGCAGCCTTTCTTCTGGCCAGCGCCAGCGGGTCTACCTCGCAGCCCAGCTTTATCAGCCGGCCAAAGCCTTGCTTATCGACGAACCCGAGCGCCACCTCGACCACACCTGGACCGCCTTCTTGGCCGAGGAGCTACGCCACCTGGCAGCCAATGGCCGCTGTGTGGTGCTCGCTTCCCATTCTCCGGCCATCTTCGCTGCCTGCGACGAAGTAGTGAAGATTTCATGAAACTTCTTCCACAGCTTCCTCAGCCATCTATTACGCCTTCATCGCGGCACTTATCGCGAGCGTCAGCGTCTACGCCTGGCACAATGCTGCAGCGCTTCTGCCCTCGCTAGCACAGCGCACGGCCGCTGCTCTGCCCGCAACCGCGACCATTGGTGCCGGGCTCGGCTCGCTCGCCCTCATCATCCTCCTCGAGGCGCTCTATCCGCTGCGCAGCCTTTCGCTCGGGCGTTGGGTCTATGCGGATAGGCCGCGGGGGCGCATGGGAGGCGTCGATAAGCTGTCTATTGCCCAGCTCGCCGGCGTGAGCCTCCTAGGTCTTGCCCTGTGTGCATCGCTGCATCTTCCACTCTATGCGGCGATAACCCTCCCCCTGCTGCGGTTTGCCATCGGCTGGCGATCCTTCGAACTCGCCTCGCTCCTCCGCGCGGGCCGTACCCGTGCCATCGGCTCGTCCTCCTTTGGGCTACTGGATTCTGAGGTTTCTGCCGATGCTATCGCCTCCCAATCCGCTCGCCTGCGCCCGCGCTCACATGCCACGGCTTCGCTCAGTCTCCTCTTTGCTCGGCGCCTGTTTCGCCGGTGGTACATCCCCCTCGGTGCGGTCGCCGTCATGGGACTGACCCTAGCGCTAGCACCTCAGCTCGGCGGCCTTGCTCTTATTGGATTTGCTGCCGCTTGGACCATTGTCGGCGCCGCTACTGGCCGCGCCGCCTCCTTCGGCCGCATCGTCGATGGTGCGTGGCCCGACTGGGGACTGCCACTGGCTGCCACCGCAGGTGCTGCCGTTGTCGGCACCGCCTTCATCGCCACCGTGTGGAAGCTGTCCCTGTTCACGCTCGCAGCATGTTGTTTGGGGCTTAGTTACACCGCTTTTAAGCGCTCCCGTCCCGCACGCGTTACCACCATGAATATCATCGATACCGGCGGCTTCGGCGCCTCCTTCTCTCCCGAGGTCTTCGGTTACTTCATGCGCGGGAGCTACGGTATTGCTGCCATCGCTGGGGCCCTTTTTCTCTAGTCTCCCTGCCCCGCAACCCAGGTACGTCACTGCATTAAGTCGCAGGTACCTGGGATTCTTTTTGCCCTCTTTTCTGTACCACATAAAATAATACAGCTTGTGTTACAGCAAGTAATACAGAAAAAGATTGGAGGTGACAGATGTTCATTACCCTTCACCCCGAATCTGACGTCCCCGTTTTTCAACAGATTCACGATGAAATCGTTTTGGCTATCGCTCGCGGACAGCTTTCCGATGGCGACAAGCTAGATCCCGTCCGCCGCGTTGCCAAGGATATAGGCATTAACCCTGCCACCGTGAAGAAGGCATACGACCTCTTGGTTTCCGAGGACCTTGTAAAACCGCCGGACGCTCCGGCTCCATCGTCAGGCCTGGTGCTCGCACCACCGCGCAAGAAAAACAACTGGAAGAGCAATTAAGCCGCATAGTCGCACTCGCCCGCGCCCAAGGCTTTAGCCCAGATGAGCTCCACGCTCGACTCAGCTCCACCCTTAATGACCTGGAAGTATCACCATGATTTTCACACTCATAATGGCCGCCACCACCCTGGTTATCACCTGGATCATGGCCACAGCCCCCTCCCTGGCCTCACCTGGCACACCGCTCGGAGTGCGCGTGCCCAAGGCTTATCTTTCTGATCCTGCGGTTACCTCCGCCCTCGCCGGATTCAAGATACGCACGTGGAGCTGCGGCATCGTGGCAACGGCCATGTCCCTCTTTGCCTGGAAACTGCCGTTATTAGCCGCACTACCTTCCCTCGTGGTGGCGCTCGGTGGCATGTGGGCTTATGCGTCCCAACGCCGCCGTATCATCGCGGCTAAAAAGGCGGGCGGCTGGTTCGACGAGGTTGAAACCAGCATCGCTGCCCGTGTTTCCACCACAGCCATTGATGCGCCCGAATTTCGCGGCATCCCTACCCCGACCTTTCCGTGGGTAACCATGCTCTCTTCCCTGCTGTGCATCGCGGCCGGTGCCATCATCGTCGCTTCCCACTGGTCCGCCATTCCGGACCCCGTTCCCGTGCACTGGAATGAATCCATGGAGGCCGACAATTGGAGCGACAAATCAATTGGGAGCGTATTTTTCTCCTCATTCGTCGCTTTAGCATTGCTGGGCCTATTTGCCATTATCTGCTCTTTTATCGCGCATAGTGAGGTGTCCCCACGCTCTGAGCGCAGCATTAAAGCGCGGCTGCGTAACGAAGCAAACCTCGCCCTGACGAACACCGGCATGGGAGTCCTCACCCTGCTCATCAGCGCCGGGATGGCGCTGATGCAGGTAACCGGCCCTATCCCGCATTATCAACGCTTCAACGGCGCCGCGATCACCACAATGCTGATTCTCACCATTGGTGGCAGCATCGGTCTAGTTGTATTTCTTCTCTACAAGCAATCCCGGTTATCCGAACAATTGCGCGGTATTCACTTCGCTGATGAAGACAAAGAATCACCGGACAATGACCACCTCTATAAATGGGGAGTAATATATTACAACCCGGATGATCCGGCGGTACTGGTAGATAAGCGCTTCGGTACGGGAATGTCATTTAATTATGCCCGGTGGCAGGCCAAAGTCTTTTTCGGCCTCGTGGTACTCATCTTGGTCGGCTCGTTAGCATTGCCCGTCATCCTTGGTTAAGGCGAGCCTCCGCCATCCTCGCGAATCAACGATTTCGTCCATCTAGAGCAAGGATTTCGTCGACGGTTGCGGTCATTTGGATGGACGAAATCGTTGATTTTTAGCACAGCTAGACACCAAAGCGCCCCGCTGCCTCGAGATAAATCGAGGGAAGCGGGGCGCTTGAGTGTGCAGACTAGTTGATTACGGCAATGAGGTCGCCGCCTTCCACCTTGGTGGCCTGGCCAATGGCCACGCGTTCGACCACGCCATCCTTGGTGGCGGAAATGGAAGCTTCCATCTTCATGGCCTCGATGACCGCGATTTGGTCGCCGGCCTTGACCTCGTCGCCTGGCTCTGCCGTGGGGTTGACCACACCGGCGAACGGGGCCGCTACGTGGCCGTCATTGGACGGGTCCGCCTTCTCCACCGTGGCCACGGTGGATTCGGCGTTTTCATCGCGCACCTTCATCGGGCGGATTTGGCCGTTGACGTTGAGCACAACATTGCGCATGCCCTTCTCATCCGGCTCACCCACGGCATCGAGGCGCACCACGATCTGCTTAAGGTTGGAGCGATCGGTGGAATCTTCTGGGAAGAAGTGCACTACCTTTTCTTCGCCTTCGGTCAGGCCGTAGAAGAAGGTCGTATCCGTCAGCGCCTCGGTATTGCCATACTTGCGGCGGAACTCGTTGAATTCCTCGAACTGCTTGGGGAAGAGCAGGCGGTTCAGGCTGGCGCGGCGCTCATCCGAGTTATCCGACTCCAGGTGCGGCTGCTCCTCTGCCGGGACATCGTTAATCTGCGCACCGGTTTCGGCGCGGCCATCGAGGACCTTATCGCGCAGCTCCGGCCAGCCACCCGGAGGGGTACCCAGCTGGCCGCGGAGGAATTGATCCACGGAATCCGGGATATCGTACTTCGTCGGGTTCGCCGCAAAGTCTTCCGGAGAAACGCCGGTGCCCACGAGATGGAGCGCCAAATCACCCACCACCTTGGAGGACGGGGTGACCTTGGTGGGGCGGCCTAGCATCTCGTTGACGGCGGCGTAGTTATCCTCGATGACCTCGAAGCGATCCGCCAGGCCCAATGCGACGGCCTGCGCGCGCAGGTTCGACAGCTGACCACCCGGAATCTCGTGCTTGTACACACGGCCGGTCGGGCCAGGAATGCCGTTCTCGAACGGGGCGTATAGCTGACGCACGGCCTCCCAATACGGCTCCAAATCCGAGACCGCTTGCAGGTCGATTCCTGTATCGCGCTTGGAGTTGGAGAATGCAGCGATGAGCGCGGAAAGCGAAGGCTGCGACGTGGTGCCGGCCAGCGGTGCCGAGGCGCCATCGACGATATCGGCGCCGGCGCGCGCCGCCGCGAAGTAGGTAGCGATCTGGCCACCGGCGGTATCGTGCGTGTGGACGTGGACCGGCAGGTCGAATTCCTTGCGCAGCGCGGTCACCAGCGTGTGTGCGGCCTCTGGGCGCAGCAGGCCGGCCATGTCCTTAACGGCCAGGATGTGCGCGCCGGATTCTACAATCTGCTCGGCGAGCTTCAAGTAGTAATCCAAGGTGTAGAGGTCTTCCTTCGGCGAAGAAAGGTCACCGGAATACGCCATGGCTACCTCGGCCACGGTGGTATTCGTCTCGAGCACGGCATCGATGGCAGGGCGCATCTGGGAGACATCGTTAAGCGCATCGAAAATGCGGAAGACATCCACACCGGACTTGGCCGCTTCCTGCACGAAGGCGCGGCAGACCGAATCCGGGTACGGGGTATAACCCACGGTATTGCGCCCGCGCAGGAGCATCTGGATGTTCTGATTCGGCATGGCCTCGCGCAGTAGGTCCAAGCGCACCCAGGGATCCTCGTGGAGGAAGCGCATGGCCACGTCATAGGTAGCACCGCCCCACGCCTCCACAGAGAAGAGGTCCGGGGTCAAGCGCGCCACGGCCTCTGCCGCTGAGACCAAGGCGGTGCTGCGCACGCGGGTAGCAAGCAGGGACTGGTGGGCATCGCGGAACGTCGTGTCCGTAACCATCAATGGTTCTTGGGCACGAATCTTTTCCGCGTACTTCTGTGGCCCTAGCTCCAGGAGATCATCGCGGGAACCGCGCGGGAGCGGCTCTTCCGTGTTGAACTCCGGCAGCTTATCAAACGGGCGCAGCGCGGTGGGCCTATCACCATTGGGCTTATTCACGGTGACATCCGCGATGTAGTCCAGGATACGACCGGACTCATCTACCGCCGGTGGCGCCTTGAGCAGATCCGGGTGCTCGGTAATGAATCCAGTATCGACGCGGGTATTGACGAAGTCAGATTCATTGAGCAACGCGCGCAGGAAGCCGATATTGGTGGCCACGCCGGAGACGTGGAACTCGTTCAGCGCGCGGCGAGCACGGTGCACAGCCTGCTCGAAGGTGGTGCCGCGGCAGGTCATCTTCACCAACAGGGAGTCGAAGTTGGGCGATACCTCAGCACCCACGGAGGTAGCGCCGTCCAAGCGTACACCAGCGCCGCCCGGCGAGCGATATGCGGTCAACGTACCCGTATCTGGGCGGAAGCCGTTATTCGGGTCTTCGGTAGTAATGCGGCACTGCAGGGCGGAGCCGGTAATGGTGATATTTTCTTGCGACAGGTTGATGTCTTCCAAGGAAGCACCGGCGGCGATATTCATCTGCGCCTTGACGATGTCCACACCGGTAACCTCCTCGGTCACGGTGTGCTCCACCTGCACGCGTGGGTTCATCTCAATAAAGACGTGGTTGCCGCGCTCGTCCACGAGGAATTCCACCGTGCCGGCGCCCTCATAGTTAATGTGCTCGCAGAAGTTCACGGCATCCTGGCAGATGCGATCGCGCAGCTCCGGATCCAGCGACGGCGCGGGAGCGATCTCTACGACCTTCTGGTGGCGGCGCTGCACGGAGCAATCGCGTTCAAAGAGGTGAATGACATTGCCCTGGGCATCCGCGAGCACCTGCACCTCAATGTGTTGCGGATTAATCACCGCGGTCTCGAGGTACACGCTGCCATCACCAAAGGCCGCCTCGGCCTCGCGCGAGGCTTCTGCTGCCCGTTCGCGCAGCTCAGATTCCGATTCCACGTAGCGCATACCGCGCCCTCCACCGCCAGAGACGGCCTTAACAAAGACTGGGAAGCTGAAGTCACCGGCGTCTGCCACCAGCTTATCGATGTCCGTAGTCGGCTCCGAGTCCTGCAGCGTCGGCAGCCCTGCTTCCTTCGCGGCGTTAACCGCAGCGGATTTATCACCGGTGAGATCCAGCGTGCTCGGGGTGGGGCCAATGAACTTAATGCCATTATCCTCGCAGGCACGGGCCAAATCGGCGCGCTCGGACAAGAAGCCGTAACCCGGATAGATTGCGTCCGCCTCAGACTTCTTGGCAGCGCGGATGATTTCCTCGATATCGAGGTATGCCTTGACGGGCTGTCCCTCGTCACCAATGCGCACTGCCTCATCCGCAAAGGCGCGGTGGAAGGAGTTGCGATCTTCACGAGGATAGACGGCGACGGTCTTCGCCCCCGTTTCAAAGGCAGCGCGGAAGGCACGCACGGCGATTTCACCGCGGTTGGCTACCAAAATCTTGTCGAACGATGGAAGGGCGGAATTGGCCACTTGGGTGTTCCTTTCAACTTGGAAGACACTGCGTTGCAATGTCCCCACTGGGGTGATCCGTCTCTCAGTTTAGAGATAAAAATAGTTTTTATCATCCCTTTTTTGAACGGAATTTTCTACACTCACCTGCAACTTAAACCCCGCGAAAGCAATTTCTGCCAGTCAACCAGTAATAACAGGCCTAACAATTTTGCAAAGTCTGCAAATTTCATCTGGCAAATTTTTCGCAGCCGGTACCGCAGCCGCAGCTGGATCCGCAGCCGCAGTCGGGGCCGGAGCTGCAGCCGCTACATGCGCATCCTCCTATGCAATACCTGAGGCGAAAATGCAACATCTGAGGGCGCGGGTCGCTCAGTTATACCGTAGAAGGATGCACATATAGCGTAGGAGGATGCGCAAATGCTCCCCACGCAGGCATGGGGAGCATGGACGGCTCACTACCCGGTTACACGGACCGCCCGAACCGCGCGGGAAGCCGAGTGTTTAGAAGGACTTCGGTGGAACGGAGCGCTGGTCTTCGCCGACGTATGCGGACAGCGGGCGAATCAGCGAGTTGTTCTCATTTTGTTCCACGATGTGCGCGGTCCAGCCGGTAATGCGGGCCATGACGAAGATCGGGGTGAAGAACTGAATGTCGAACCCGAGGATGTGGTAGGCAGGGCCGGCCGGGAAGTCCAGGTTTGGCTTGATCTTGATCGAGGTGTTTTCCTCCATGGTCTTGGCCATGATGTCGTACATCTCGATCCACTTGGTCTGGTCGTGCTGCTCCGCCAACTCCTTGAAGGCGGCTTCCATGGTGGGAACGCGGGAGTCGCCGTTCTTGTACACGCGGTGACCAAAGCCCATGACCAGTTCCTTATTAGCCAGCTTGTTCTTGGTCCACTCCTCTGCCTTGGCAGGATCGTCTACCTCGAGGAAGTTCTTCATGACGGCCTCGTTGGCACCGCCGTGCAGTGGTCCCTTGAGAGCGCCAATGGCGGCGACGATGGCGGAGTAGGTATCAGACATCGTGGAGGTAACCACGCGTGCCGAGAAGGTTGAGGCATTGAAGGAGTGCTCGGCATAAAGGATGAGGGACTTATCAAAGGCCTCGATATCGGCGCGGTTTACCGCTGGGGAGCCTTCTTCATCGCCGAAGACCATCCACAGGAAGTTTTCGGCAAAGCCCTTCTTGCGGGACGGCTCGATGTAGCCCTCACCGCGGCGGCGACGGATATCGAGCGCGATGATGGTGGGGATCTTCGCCATGAGCTCGAGCGCGGTACGGCGCACGTGCTCGGAGTCCTTGGTGTATTCCTCCGCATCCTGGGCACCGATGAAGGAAATCGCCGTGCGCAGAACGTCCATTGGGTGGCAGCTTTGCGGCATGGACATGATCAGGTCAATGAGGTGGCGGTCCAGGTGACGCAATGCCTTCTCACGCGCGGAGAAGCGGATGAGGGATTCTTGCCCCGGCAGCTTGCCATTCCACAAGAGGTACGCAACCTCTTCGAAGGAGCAGTAGCGGGCCAGTTCTTGGACCGGGTAGCCGCGGTAGGTCAAGGAGTTGGTCTCAGGAACGACCTTGGAAATGGCGGTTTCATCAACAACGACGCCATAAAGCCCCTTGCGGATTTCTGGGGTTTCGTTTTTCTTATCGGACATGGCCACTGGCTCCTTAGCCTTCAAAAGTGGGTTGATAGTTGTCTTTGGAATAGGTGAATACGGACTGGTCGAACTCGTTGTATTCCTGGTAGCGGACCAGTTCGTACAGGCGGGAGCGGTGCTGCATGCGCTCTAACCACTCAGTCTGGATACCGGTTTCCTGCAAGTCGCGCAGGAATTCTTCGGTAGCGCCCATGGCCACGCGGAAGCTGGAGACCGGCCAGATCACGGCGTTGTATCCCAGTCCGTCGAGGGTCTTTGCTGATTGCAGCTCGGTTTTGCCGAACTCCGTCATATTCGCCAACAGCGGCGTATCCACGGCGGCGCGGAACTTTTCAAAGTCCGCAGGGGAATACAGCGCCTCGGTGAAAATCAGATCCGCACCGGCTTCGGCATAGGCCTTAGCGCGATCGATGGCGTCATCGATGCCATTGACACCGGCGGCATCAGTGCGCGCGCAGATGATGAAATTAGGATCGCGGCGCTCATTGACGGCCGCGCTGATGCGGCGGACCATGACTTCCTTGTCCACCACTTCCTTGCCATCGAGGTGCCCGCAACGCTTCGGGTTAACCTGGTCCTCCAGGTGGCAGCCGGCCAGGCCGGCATCCTCGAGGGCGGCGACGGTGCGGGCGGCGGACATGGGTTCGCCGAAGCCGGTATCGGCATCGACAAGCACGGGCAAGTCGGTAGCGCGCGCGATCTGCCCGGCGCGCTGGGCCACCTCGGTCAAGGTGGTAAGCCCGATATCGGGCAGGCCTAAATCGTTAGCCAGCACCGCGCCGGATACGTAGACGCCGTCGAAACCGCCAATGTCCTGGATAAGACGGGCGGTCAGCGGATTAAACGCGCCCGGCAGCGTGGTAATCGATCCGGATTCGATGGATTTGCGGAAGTTCGCACGCTTTTCAGCGTTGGTGATTGTAGAACCAAATAGTCCAGCCATTAGAAGATTCCCTCCGGTTTCTCGGGCGCGGTGGCGAGGTGCTCATCGCTGACCCGCACGTTGAGTTCGGTTAGATCGGTGAGGTTTTCTAGGTCTTGCACGGCGGTGAGGAAGCGCTCTTGCTCGGCCTCGTCGACGACGCCATCGGCAAGCTTTTTGAACTTGGCAATGTACTGCTCGCGGGCGAAGGGGCGGGCGCCCAGCGGGTGGGCGTCTGCCACGGCGCGCTCGTCCTCGATGACGGTGCCGTCCTTGAAGGTGATAACTGCCTTGCCACCGAAGGCCTTTTCCTCCAGGTCGTTGGAGTGATAGCGGCGCGTCCACTCGGGATCCTCGACGGTGGAGATCTTCTGCCACAGCTCGATGGTCTCCGGGCGGTTGGAGCGCTCAGGGGAATAGGAGGTTTCGTGGTCCCACACGCCATCTTCTAGCGCGACCGCGAAGATGTACATCACAGAGTGGTCCAGGGTTTCGCGAGAGGCGGAAGGATCCATCTTTTGCGGGTCGTTCGCGCCGGTGCCGATGACGTAGTGGGTGTGGTGGGAGGTGTGCAGCACGATGGACTCGATATCCGCCGTCTTGAGGCCCTTGTCCTCTAGCGTCTTTTTCAGCGCAAAGGCCATATCGATGGGCGCCTGCGCCTGGTATTCCGCGGAGTGTTCCTTAGTGTAGGTATCCAGGATGGCGGTCTTGGCCTCCCCGTTTTCCGGCAGGGGCACGGTGTAGGTGCGCTCTGGCGAATGCAGCATCCAGGCGATGAACCCGTCCTCGCCCTCCCAGATCGGCGCCGGGGCACCCTCGCCGCGCATGGTGCGGTCGACGGCCTCGATGGCCATCTTGCCGGCGAAGGCTGGCGCGTAGGCCTTCCACGAAGAAATCAGGCCCTTGCGGGACTGGCGGGTTGCCGTGGTGGTGTGCAGCGCCTGGCCGACGGCCTGGTAAATCGTGTCCCTATCCAGGCCCAACATGGTGCCAAGCCCCGCGGCTACCGATGGCCCCAAGTGCGCCACGTGGTCGATCTTGTGCTCGTGCAGGCACATGCCTTTGACCAGGTTGACCTGGATTTCATAGCCGGTTGCAATGCCGCGGATAAGGTCGCGACCGCTCAGACCCTTGTGCTGCGCTGCAGCAAGGAGCGGTGGAATATTATCGCCGGGGTGTGAATACTCGGCAGCGAGGAAGGTATCGTGGTAGTCCAACTCGCGGACCGCAGTGCCATTGGCCAGTGCTGCCCACTCCGCGGAATACGTGCCATCGATGCCGAAGATGGTGGATCCGCCCTTGTCCACGGGATGGGCTTCTGCCATCACCCGCGCGGAGGTGACGGGGCCACGGGCAACGGAGGCCATAGCTACGGAGGCGTTATCGATGATGCGGTTGATGATCATCTCGGTGGTTTCTTCCGGGACCTCTACGGGGTCCGCGGCCACCTCGGCCACCTTGTACGCCAAGTGCTCCTCGTAGGGGAAGTCCTCGGCGGATTTATGAGTGCGTACCTCATGGTTTTTCACTGGTTGCGTCCTCCTTCATCAAGAATGCGTTGCACATCACAGTAAATGCTTGCATGTGGTGCACGCTATAGGTAATGTTTGTGGAAATTAGCGGACTTCTTTTGTGAAATCTGCAAAACTTGTGATTTTCACAGCGCATGGGCCTTAAAGGAAGGAGGGGGACGCATGACCAAGCACTACGCGGGGGCACGGATTCACGCTTTGCGCAAGCAGCGCGGGCTCACCCAGGTGGCGATGGCGAAGAAACTCGGGCTATCCACGAGCTACCTCAACCAATTGGAAAACGACCAGCGCCCACTCACCGTGACCGTGTTAATGCAGCTAGCCCAGCGCTTCACCGTGGATCCCAGCTACTTCGCCGAAGACCGCGATATCCATACGATTACCGAACTCCGCCACATCTTCCCCGATGCCTCTGAAGAAACACTCTCGGATCTCGCCTCCCGCTTTCCCGAGTTGATGCCGCGGTTTGTCGACGTTGCCTCCCGCGCGCCCGCCGCGGACCCCTCCCCCTTTGAAGTGGTGCGTGATTTCTTTTATGACGCACATAATTACATCCACGAGCTCGATGTGCTCGCAGAGGAACTAGCCGGGCAATTGGGCGATCGCGTTCTGCGCCGCGGCCGGCTCGCCTCCCGGATGCATGAGGATCTGGGGGTTACGGTGCGCTTTTCCAGGCCCGGCCCTCGGCGGAGCTTCGACCCAGACACGCGCGAGCTCTCGCTGCGCGATGGGTTATCTGAGGCACAATTGGTCTTTGAGATGGCCCTGCAATACTGCCTGCTGGCCTACGGCGATATCTGCGACAACCTCGTATCTGAACTGCCCGAAGGTGAATCCCAAGACTTAGCCACCCTGGGCCTTGCGCAGTACTTCGCGGCGGCGGTGACCATGCCCTACCAGCGCTTTCTCAGCATGGCAGAAGATACCCGCTACGATATCGACCTGCTATGCAACTACTTTGGAACCGGGTTTGAAACAACGGCGCAGCGCCTCGCCACGCTCCAGCGCCCAGGGCTAAAGGGCGTGCCGTTTTCCTTCATCCGCACCGACCGCGCGGGCAATATTTCCAAGCGGCAGTCCTCCACTGCCTTTCACTTCGCGCGCTCTGGTGGATCCTGCCCCCTGTGGGTAGTCCACCGCGCCTTTGAAACCCCGAACCGCATTACCCGGCAGGTCGCCGCCATGCCAGACGGCCATGCTTACCTGTGGATCGGGCGTTTCGTGCAGGGAACGGCCAAGTCGTGGGGTACGCCGCGCAAGGAATTCGCTGTAGGCCTAGGCTGCGATATCACCCAGGCGGATCGCATCGTATATGCCGATGCCCTGAACCTAGACATCTCCGCCGCCACCCCGATTGGCCCAGGCTGTACGGCCTGCCCCCGCGAATTCTGTCCGCAGCGCGCCCTGCCGGAGGCAGATAGGCCGATCAAAATCGAGCTCAACCGCACTGCAGAGCAGGCCTACTCCACGTTCTAGGAACGAGGTTTATTCCAGGTCATCGTGGGCCACCAAGCGGCGGGCGGCCTCGGTAATGGTGCCGGAAAGCGATGGGTAGACCGCGAAAGAATCGGCCAGCTGGTTCACCGTGAGCTGGTTGGTCACCGCCATCGCAATCGGCAGGATGAGCTCGGAGGCGGTCGGCGCGACGATGACGCCACCGATCACGCGGCCGGAGGTAGCACGGCAGAATAGCTTGACAAAACCGTGCTGCAGCGAACGCATCTTTGCACGCGGGTTGGTATTGAGCGGCATGGTAATGGCGCGGGCGGCGACCTCACCGGCCTCGATCTCGGCCTGGGTAAAGCCGACCGCGGCGATCTCCGGGCGGGTAAAGACCGCGTTAGCCACGGTCTTCAGGCGCAGCGGCGAGACGCCTTCACCGAGCGCGTGGTACATCGCCACGCGGCCCTGCATCGCGGCCACGGAGGCAAGCGGGAAGAGATCGGAGCAGTCACCGGCTGCGTAAATGCCGGCAATATTGGTGCGCGAGACGCGGTCTACCTGGATGTGGCCAGACTTCGCGGTTTCCACGCCCACGTTTTCCAGCTTCAGGTCCTTGGTATTCGGGACGGAACCAATGGACATGATGACGTGCGAGCCATGGATCTCACGGCCGTCCTGCGTGGTGACCAGCACGTTGCCGTCCTCAGTGCGGTTAACGGTTTCCACGCGGCAGTTCTTTTCCAGCTCCACGCCGCGCTCGCTCAGCACGGTTTCGAGGACGTCGGCGGCATCGGCATCATCATGCGGCAAGATGCGATCGCGCGAGGCCACCATCGTGACCTTGACGCCCAGCTCGGCGAAGGCCGAGACGAACTCGGCACCGGTGACACCGGAACCCACCACAATGAGGTGCTCTGGCAGCTCGGTGAGGTTATATACCTGCTGCCAGGTCAGGATGCGCTCGCCATCCGGCTGGGCGCCGGGCAAAATGCGTGGGGTGGCGCCGGTAGCAACCAAGACGAGATCCGCATCCAGCGTCTCCTCGTGGCCATCCTCGTTGAAGACCGCGGTGACCTTGTGCCCGCCGAAGGCATCGGCCTGCTGATCCTCCGGGAAGTGCGCGCGGCCATCGATAACGCGGGCACCCAGGGAATCCATGGTATTGCGGATATCACCGGATTGCTTAGCCGCTAGGTCCTGCACGCGCTGGTTCAGCGCGCTGATGGAAAGCTGTGCCTTGCCGATGCCCTCGTTCAGCTCCATGTCATCCGCGCGGCGCAAGTCCGTTTTAATATTGGCGCCGGCGATGAAGGACTTGGAGGGAACACAGTCCAAGACCACGCTATTGCCGCCCATGCCTTGGTCTTCGATGATGGTGATTTCCGCGCCGTACTTGGCGCCAGCCAGCGCTGCCTCGTAGCCCGCTGGGCCACCGCCGATGATGACAATTCGCTTGGTCTGGTTCAACACGCAATTGCTCCTTTATAGGCTCCACTTTTAAAGTCGCCTACGAGTCTAACCCGTAGGTAACCCCAGCGCGTTAGTCCGCCTGCGCATTCTCCCCCATAAATTGCTCGACGACGGCCCCAAAAAGCTTAATGCCCACACCAATTGCCCGCTCATCCACGATGAGGTCGCCCATGTGCAGATCGTGCTGCTCCCCCTCCCCGGACCAGCAACCAAGGCGCGCCATGGAACCGGGTACCTTTTCCAAGTACCAGGAAAAGTCCTCCCCGCCGGAAGACTGCGGGGCCTGAACCACGGCCTGCGGGTCGATGGACTGTGCGGCAGAAGCGAGCATGGCGGTAGCGACGTCATCGTTAAGCACCGGCGGGACACCTCGGTTATAGGACAATTCGTGCTCTACCCCTACCGGTGCAAGGATCTGATCCACTAACTCCGCGAAGAGTTCCTGCATCTGGCGCCAGATGGTGATATCGGCGGTGCGCATCGTGCCGGTCAGCATGCCGGTTTCCGGGATTGCGTTAGGGGCGTAGCCGGAATTGACCTGGCCAAAGACCAAAACCGTGCCGGTGCGCGGGTCGACGCGGCGCGACAGCAGCGCCGGCAGCTCCGTAATAACCTTGCCCAGCGCATAGACCACGTCCGCGGATAGGTGCGGGCGCGAGGTATGCCCGCCCGGGCCCTTAATCTTGAGCTCCACTACGTCCGTTGCGGAGGTAATGGCCCCGGCGCGGATTCCGATGCGCCCCACGCGCAACTTCGGCTCGGCGTGGATGGCAAAGATGGAATGCACGCCTTCTAACGCGCCCCAAGAAATAACGTCGGTGGCCCCGCCGACCCACACCTCCTCTGCCGGTTGGAAGATGACGCGAATGCCCAGCTCCAGCTCATTAACCCGCTGAAAATCCGCCAGCGCGCACGCCAAGCCGAGCGCCACGGTAGTGTGCACATCGTGGCCGCACGCGTGCATGGTCCCGGGCTTCTCGGAGGTAAACTCCAGCCCTGTTACCTCCGTGATGGGCAGGGCATCGATATCGGCGCGGAAGGCCAAGCGGCCAAGCTCCGTGTCCGGGCCGATGTCTACCATGAGGCCGGTGTGCGGGAAGCGCTGCGGCTCAAGCCCGTAATCCGCAAGGATATTCGCGATGTAATTGGTGGTTTCCACCTCTTGGTTCGCCGTTTCCGGATTGCGGTGGATATGGCGCCGCCACGCGATGACCTCCGCACGGTGAGCATCGAACCACTCGTTAATAAACTCCGAGATCACGCGCACGCCTCCCTGTTGCTGGACTATCTCTTGGAGGCAGTCTACAACTAGACCATGCGGTTCAGTAAGTCAGGGTGGTTAGCCCCGCGCATTACTAAAGCGCCGCTGGTTGATGTAGTCCTGTGGAAAGGGCGCCACGTCTTCTACCCCGAGCACGGCGGAGTCTGCCAAGTGGCCCTCCACCACGTCCCCACCGGCCGGCAAGAGGACCGCCGGCGGGATTTCTAAAGCCAGCGCCAGCTTGTACACCGTGGATAATTGCGGGTCCGCCATGGTGTGTAGGCCATTTTCATTGCGTTCCAGGTTAGAAATCTGGCTGCGCGATACCCCCGAAATATCCGCAAGCACTTGCTGGGATACCCCGCGCCGCTCGCGCACGCGGCGCAGTTGTTGCGAAAATCCGTAGCCGTAGCTCGACCACATTAGTTGAATAAAACTCACGATCTTTTCCCCCTTTTGAAAGCCACCTTCGGGCTTTCAGGGAGAAATACTAGCTTAAAGATCGATATTGCGCGGGCCGTATAGGCGATCGCCGGCATCGCCAAGCCCCGGCACGATATAGGCATCCGCATTGAGTTCAGGGTCAATGGCGGAGGTGACGAGGCGAACGGGAAGGCCCGATTTCTCCAGCGCATCCACGCCGTTTTGGGCCGAGACCATGCAGATGGCAGTGATATCGGTAGCGCCGCGGGCGGCCAAGAGGCGCAGGGCGTGCAGCAGGGATCCGCCGGTGGCCAGCATGGGATCAACGACGAAGACGGTGCGCCCGGTGAGGTCTTGCGGCAGCGCCTCCAAGTACGGCACGGGCTCGTGGGTTTCTTCATCGCGCGCCATGCCGATGAACCCGACCTGGGCATCCGGAATCATCGACAGGGCAGGATCCACCATGCCGAGGCCTGCGCGAATGATGGGCACGATGATGGGTGGATCCTGCAGGCGGGTGCCTTGCGCTGTGGCAACCGGGGTTTCGCAAGCGAAGTTTTCTACCGCCAAATCGCGGGAGGCTTCATATACGAGCATGGTTCCCAGGTCCTTGAGCGCGGCGCGAAAAGCGGAGTTATCACTGCGCGCATCGCGCATCAGGGTCAGGCGGGAAGCGGCAAGCGGGTGGTCTACGACGTGGATATCCATGCCCACTACTTTAAACTTTTTGGGAACCACTTGGGCCATTGGCCAGTCCAATAGGGCATGAGACCATTTCAGATAGATACCGCCCACGCCCGCCATTTAGCCCGTGACCTGCACGCGAACGCGCAGGGAGACAATCCACCCCACCCGGCATTGCCCGAAGATTCGGCCTTTACCAGGTTCAATGAAGCGGTCCATGCCGCCTTAGACAATATTGGGGCGCGGATGACCATGCTGCGCCACGATATGGGGCACATCGCGCAGTCTTCCTTCCAGATGTCGCGCGAGGCGGAAGACTCCGATGCGGCGTTGCGCGACTCCCTCGGGGCGGCGATCTAAGTGCTTGCTACCGCCATTAAAAACATCGCCGCGCTGCAGCCTTCGCCGCTTCCCGATGTCCAACTTCCCCGCGTCCCAGATCTCTCCGCCGCGCAACCGCTGGCGGATATCGCGCACGGCGATGCCTCGCAGCTTATCGCCGCCGCGAACCTCCTCACCGGCGATAACGAGACCGTCTCCGCAGTACTTGGCCAGGCCCGAGGCCTCGTTACGGCGGCTGCCGGCGATATCTTTGGCATCGGCACGCAGCTTATCCAGGCCGCGGCGCCCATCGCGATGGGATTAATCTCCCTCGATCCCGCCTCCCGCGCCGCAGCGCTTGCGTCCCTTCGCACCGTAATAGACGAGCACATTGGCTTGGCGATGGCCCGAGTCAACCGCCTGAAAGACGAGCTCACCACCACCGCGGCGGCCCTGTTGCCCATCTCCCAGCGGCCGGTGGAATCCGCCGTCGGCCAGCCCCAGCAGGCCACGGCCGCCGCGGCGACGCATAGCGCCGTGGCTCCTCCGGCGGAGCTCGGTGCTGCACCCGCGCCGCACCCATCAGCGGGCGCAGAAGCCGGCTCGGAGGCAGGCCGCGCGGCCGTGGCCGCGGCTAAGAGCCAAGTGGGCCAGCCCTATACCTGGGGCGGAACCGGCAACGGTGGCTTTGACTGCTCGGGGCTTACTCAATGGGCCTATTCCCAGGCAGGGGTGGATATTCCGCGCACGGCGGACCAGCAGGCCATCGGCAAGCAGGTCAGCGCCGATCAGCTCCAGCCCGGCGATCTGGTGGTCTGGGATGGCCATGTGGCGATGTATTCCGGCAATGGCGAGATTGTGGAGGCCGGGGACCCCGTGCAGACCAACCCGCTGCGCACGAATAATATGGGCATGCAATTTAAGGGTTTTTGGCGGCCGACTGCCTGACAAGGCCCCGGCAATTCCGCGCGGCAGCTGGGGCGTTGGGTAGACTAAAAGCTCATGAGTACCCGTGCGATTGTGCCTATTAAGCTCTCCTTGACTGAGGGCGATTTTTATACCCTCTGGGCGCCCAAGTGGCGCGAAAATGGCTCCGAGTGGCAGGCCTTTTTGGGCGACGATGACTCCGTTTTGGTCTTTGATTCCCCCGCTGAGCTGCTGTGCTACCTCGAGTCCGATGCCAAGCATGACCTGCTGGATCACCCGCAGTGGGAGCATTTTTCCGCCCGCCCGGCGCACCGCGTCACCCCGGCCAAGCGCGATGAATACGATCTCATCGGCATGCCAGAAGCCCTCGCCGGCCGCCCCAGCCACGCCAATGTCTCCACCGTGGCGCGCGACCTCGAGGTGGCATCCGCGCTTGCCGATGTCGCCGCTGCCGAACAGACCACCATCTTCTTCGCCACCCACTCCATCCTGCGCAACGTCTCCCGCGGCGCCGACCACTACTCCGGCGAGCAGGGAATGAACGAATGGACCGGCGTCGGGCGGGTCATCTTGACCAACTGGAAGAAGGTCATCGCGGATCTGGATAAGCACGTCCGCGTGGTTCCGAGCGATGAATTCGACGCCGCCGCTATCTCCGATGCCGAAACCCGCATCTCCGAGGCAGCGAGTGCCGCCGACGCTGCCGCCAAGGAAGCCGAAGAAAAGCGCAAGGCCGCAGCAGACGCCGCCGATCCTTATGACGAGTCCCCCTGGGCCGCCGCCGGAATCGACCCGATTAAAATCACCGCGCAGTCCAAGTCCGTCTACACGCTGCGCACCTACCTGGACGGCAAGCCCATCTTCTTGGGCAAGTGGGGCGAAATCTTTACCTTCGATTCCTCCAAGACCCTGGTGCGGTGGCTCATCGATAATGATGACCATGACTTAGCGCGCGTGTCCACCTGGCAGGACGTCGTCACCGCAGCCAACGCCGGCGAGCTAGAGGTGCAGGTCCACCCGGATAACCAATATTCCTTCAATGGCATCGTGCGCGATATTGAAAAGGGGCCCGAAGCGGTCGACTCCGACCAGCTAGCCCGCTGCTACGAGGTCTGCGCCGATGCCGCGGACTGGGCCGGGGACGATTCCATCAACTCCTATATGCTGGCCAATCCGCGCTTGCAGGACTACCTCGGCTACATGCTCGGTTCCACCGAACACGCCGGCTACGTCCCGTCGAAGCCCTATAACGAGCACGCCGAGTCCTGGAAGGGCCTCGAGAACATGCTAATTAAGCGTTTTTCCCGCTTTTAGGCTTTTACTCTGCCCTGCGGACTACCGGCTCTAGCGACCTCAGCTGCCGGTATCGGCCACTAACCGCCAACCGCCCCAGTCCAACCACTCCTCATAGTGGAGCGTGGACTGGGTGACGCGCGACGCTATTTAGTACCGGTAGGGCGGTATCGAGTACCGACCGGTGCGGATATCGGGTACCGGGGGTAGTTTTTAGGCACTCTTTAGTGGACGGCCCACGCAGTGTGTACGCGTGGGTCGCGTTCACGTGGAAGGAGTGATGGTGGTGACGGATTACCGTGCCATCATGTTTGCCTTGGTTGCCGGGAATCGTTCCTGGAACCAGATTCGAGCCGATTTAGGGGTCTCGAAGTCGACGATTGATAAGGCCAGTCGCGTTGTAAGGGACCATCGACTCGATGCTCGTGGGATTGCTGGATTGTCGAATGCCCAGTTAGAGGAGCTATTTCCGGATAACCGGCGTCGCAACGATGCGGAGTTCCTCGCACCGGATTTCAAAAAGGTTGCTGAGCGGATGGTCTCTGGCAAGCGCGTGACGTTGAAAGTCGCGCACGCCAAGTACCTGGAGTTCCCTGTTGGTACTGGTCAGCGTCATTATTCGTATCGACAGTACTGTTCGCTGTTTGAGCATTATGTCGATGTTCATCAGCTGTCAGCGCCACTGAATCACGATCCCGGTGACGAGCTCATGGTGGACTGGTCGGGCGATGGAATGGTCGTTGTGGATCCTGTCTCAGGCCAGCGGGTTACCGCGCACTTGTTTGTAGCTTCATTGCCGCACTCAGGGATGATGCATGTATCGGCGTGGCCGGATCAAAAAATGCGGTCGTGGCTTTTAGCCCACCGTGCGGCTTTGGAGTATTTCGGTGGTTGTCCGCTGCGGTTGATCCCGGATAACGCGCTCACAGCCACGCAACAGATTTCCTGTGGGCTGCGGGGGCGTATCCCGGTTGCGGAGTATTCTACATTTGCCGATTTCTATCAGATAGGTATTACTGCGGCGAAAGGCTACCGGCCGCGGTATAAGGCGAATGTTGAAAAGGCCGTGGATATTGCCCAGCAATGGTGCGTGGAATACCTCGACGACCAGGAGTTCTACAGTTTCGACATGCTCAATAAGGCCCTCGAGGACCAAAGCGATTTCATCAACGATCGCCGTCCCTTCCGCGGGCAGGATATCTCTCGTCGCCAGTTGTTTGAAGACCATGAGCAACAGCTGCTGCGCCCATTGCCCGACCGGCGGTGGTCGTGGTCGCGGTGGAAGAAGTCCAAGGTCGCAATGAACTACCACATCCGGATCGCCAATCACTGGTATTCAGTGCCGTGGAAGCTAGCGGGCAAGTTCGTCGACGTGCAACTTTTTGATGACTATCTGGATGTCTTCTACGACGGTGAGATTGTTGCTTCACATCGTATTGCCCCTGCTAATTATGGCTACTCCACCTTGGATGAGCATGTCCCCGACAACCATAAGGACTTAAACACCCAGTGGAACCGGCAACGCTTGGAAGACTGGGCGAAAAGTATTGGGACCGCGACAGCACAGCTCATCGGCCAGATGTTTAACGCTCGTAAAGTCGAAGCCCAAGCATATTCTAGCGTTCTGGGCGTACTGAACCTATCGAAGGATTACTCCCGAATCGAACTCGAACAAGCCTGTGGTCAGCTGTTATCGCGCAAAGCAGTCCCCAGCGTCAACAAAGTAGCCCAAGAGCTCAAGGATCTAAAACAGGCCGCAGCACAGGCGTATTTGCCCACCGATGTACCACTGTCGACGGCCATCGACACTACGCGTGCGCACCGCCAACAGCCCACGGCGGACACGCCGGACTCTGTGTCGCATGTACGCGGGGCCGGGGCGTTTGCCTTCACTGATAAAGAATGGAAGGTATAGCCATGGCTCTTACCGATGAAGACTTCGAACTGCTCGGTTCTCTTCGCGGGATGCGTGTGTTTGCCACGACGCTGCAGGAGATCGTCAACGATCCCAGTCGTGACTTGGACTCCTTTGAAGACAAGATCAAAGAAGCTCTCGATGCTCAGGTAGCTGCACGTGATTCGAAAGTAATCGAAAAACTCGTCAAAGCCGCCAAGCTACCCAACGCGCTTGCGGCTTTGGAACGCTTTGAAGCACACAGCAACCGAGGGATCACTCCAGACCGTATTGAGCGGTTAGCTACCTGCGACTGGATTACCTACGGCAGAGATCTAACCATCGTGGGAGCTACCGGCACCGGCAAAAGCTTCCTCGCCCAAGGCCTAGCCGTGGCTGCGTGCCGGCATAAACTAACCGCACGCTACTTTAGACTCGCCGACTTAGCCGACGAGTTCGACGCCACAGCCGACGCTGCCTATGAGCGCAAAGCCCTCCTTGAGGAACTGACAAAGCCGGCTGTGTTGGTCATCGACGACTTCCTGGCCACGGACGTATCTGCCTTCGCCTTAGCCCAGGTATTCAACCTCCTGGTCAAGCGGGAGCATTCCTCAACCGTCATCGTCAGCCAGCACGAGCCGGAATACTGGTACAGCGTCTTTAGTGAAAACGCGATCGCCGACGCTGTCCTATCCCGACTTGCAAACAACGGCAGCAAACTCACCCTCATCGGTGAAGACATGCGCACCCGTGACGACTTCCAAGAAGAAAGGGGAACACTTAGCAAACAGCTCAAGCAACGTCAACGGTCCAAACGATAAGCGGGGGTAAAACCGGCTACCGGGCGGCTACCGCCACCCCGGTACCTGGTACCGCCTTACCGGTCCCTAAAACAAGCCCGCGTCAGACTGGGGCGGTTGCTGCATTTTCACCTACACTTCGCGCCACATAAAGTGCGGCTAGAGGTGAGAACCGAGGTGCTCGATAAGATCTGCCAGCATTCTGCGCGACTGGGGCGCACGCGGGCGTACCTGATCGAAGCCGTGATAAGCACCTGCATACACATCAAGTGTGGTCTCGACTCCGGCGTTCTGCAGTGCGGTAGCAAAGGCTACGGATTCATCATGAAAAAGGTCGATGTCTCCCACGCCGATCCACGTGGGCGGCATCCCCGAGTGATCCGAACGCGTCGCCGGCGATGCATACGGTGGCAGCGGGGTTCCTAAATGGTCCTTGCCTAAGTACATATCCCAAGCGCCGCGATTTAAATTCGGAGGACAAATAAACTGCCCCACCGCACCCTCTTTAACAATGGTGCGGTGATCAAGCATTGGATAGACCAATCCAAGCGCTCGAATGGAATGACCTTCATCCACCGTGCGCTGGGCAAGGCCTGCGGCCAAGCCACCGCCGGCGCTATCGCCAGCGACCGCAATGCGCGAAGTATCCGCGCCTAAAAGCTCGCCATTTTCCTGCATCCAGCGCAAAGCGGCATAACACTCTTCCAGATCCGCAGGAAAAGGTTCCTGCGTGGATTTGTGATAGCGCGGTGCGATGACGATGGCCCCCAGCTCCGATGCGATGAGCGAAGTTTGGGGATCATGCATCGCGGGACCACCGAGCAGGTGACCTCCGCCGTGAATCCACATCACCACGGGACGTGGCTCGGCTGGCGCTCCATCTCCGCGTGGAGTAATAACGCGGGCACGGAATGCTTGGCCTTCAAAAGAACAAGATAGCTCTTCGATGTCCACCGGACGCCACTTCGGACGTGCCACGTCCATATTGGCAAATAACCTGCTCGTTCGAGCGAATCGATCACCCGAAAGCAAGTGCAGCGGCAGGTACAGTAATGGGCTGCGAAGCTCAGGAGCAACGCTGCGTAGATAAGGACGGCGGCTCTTTATATATGCCGCCGCCCCTACTACCGCACTACCTGCAGCGAGAGCTTTCAGCGCCCGCATTAAAAGTCGCGCAGGATGCGCTGTGCCAAAGGCTCAGAGGATGCTGGGTTCTGGCCCGTGTAGAGGTTGCGGTCAACCTCGACATAAGGCTGCATCGGATCGGTCTGCTTGAAATCAGCGCCGAGCTCGCGCAGGCGGGTCTCAACAACCCACTTGGCAGCGGCGATGGTCTCCTCGCCCTCTTCGGCGTTGGTAAAGCCGGTCATGGTGTAGCCCTTGAGTGGCCAGTTGTCATTGTCCAGCGCGAGCAATGCAGCCGGTGCGTGGCAGACCAGGGATAGCGCGCGACCGGAGTCGATGCGCTCCTGCAGCAGCTTGGCAGAGTCCTGGTCATAAGCCAAGTCCTCCATCGGGCCGTGGCCGCCGGGGTAAAAGACGAGGTCGTAGTCGGCTTCCTTAACATCGGCCAGGTTCAGTGGGTCTTCCAGGTCCGGGCCGATTTCTGCGAGGTAGTTCTCCTGCTCGGCGCGGTCGCCCTCAGACAATACCTCGAGGCTGTACTCGTCTACTACTGGTGCCTTTGCGTTCGGCGTAGCAAAGTCGATATCCCAACCAGCGTTCTTAAACACGCGGTGCGGAGCGATGAGCTCCTCGGCCCAGTAACCGGTAGGGCGGGCGCTGCCATCAGCAAGCGTCCACTTATCAGCGGCGGTAACAACGAATAGTGCGGAAGGCATGTCTTCCTCCTTTATGTAGATTAACTATCTATTACTCTTCGGAAGCGTTGTCATTCAGGTTCATTGAGAACCCGGAATCTTGGAGCGACTCCTCAGTATCGGGGCCGGCAAGTTCCGGATCGGAGAGGTCCTCGTAGGCCGGAAGGACAACGGTCTCAAGGATACGCTGCCTTGTTTCTTCGGTGTCGAAAATATTCTCAATCGCCTTCACAGTAAGATCGAAAAACTCCTCCAGTCCGTACCCAAAGGTCTCGCTCAAGGCGAGAAACTGCCTGCTCAGCGTGGAATCTCCGGAGGAGACCGAGCAGGTAAAACCAAGCTGCTGTAACAGCGGCAGCGGGTGATCAGTGAGTTCCTCAACATCGTCCACGGGCGAAAATACCAGTGGAATGTGTCGGTCACGGATCCATCCGGAGGCCTTGCCTGGGCGGATTCCATCGACATCGGCGGTGAAATCATCAATCATATTCACCGGTCGCAGCAAACGGTTCACGCCGGCCTGGGCGGCGCTTTCGGTAGCGGCGAAATCCTCGCCCACCGCGATCTGGGTAGGCAGGTACTTCGTGCGGAACTCCGCCGCGGCGGCAGCATTCCCCTCCGGCAGGGTGTAGCCAGCAATGCCCGCAGAGTCCTCGGCATTAGCCGCCGGCTCTGCCGCCTCGAGGACAAACCGTACCTCGAGATCTCCGAATCGTTCCGCGGCCACCTCGCGTACGACTGCGGACGTATCGAAAGAGTAAGCCGCAGGGTTGAGCTGCAGCTCGGCGTAGACCAGGTGGTCATCGGCAAGCTGGGCGCACTGCTCGCGGATATCCGCGTTCAATTCCTCCGCGGTGCTGGCCTGCGAGCGGACCGGTTCCCACAGGGATACCTTTGGAAGTTGTTCCACCACGCTCTCGGCGGAATCCTTATTTTCGGGGCTAATTAATGGTGCATCGTGCATGCGCACCATCGTAGGTATCTGCCCGAAGTTGCGCCATGCGGCGTTCTACTTGCGCGGCTTCCTCTTAACCACTTCGGCGTTTGCGAGATCGTCGTGGGAACCGCGCAGGTTGTTTTCCTCGTTGATGGTGGTCGCGTGCACCACCGCGCCCAGCATGCCCACCAATTGCCCAATGCCAGGGATCACGTTGATAAGGCGCCACCACTGGCGCTTGGCGGACTGGCTAAGGCTGAGCTTTTCCTTCGTATCCACGTCCCGCACGGTATAGCCGGCAAGAATCTTTGCCGGGCTAGCGCCCATCCATACCTCGCTGCCCAGGACGTAAACCACCATCACGATGCAGGCAACAACAAAGGACAACGCTTCCACATCCGCGAGCTCGTCGACGCCCGCGCCAACCGCGCTGCTGATGCCGCCGGCCAAGAAAAAGTCCAAGATGCCCATGCCGATGCGCGTTTCCTGGGACGGCCGTTTCTGCGCTTGGTGCTGGACTGGCGCCGGCGCGGCAGCGGGCGATGGCACCATCTGCTGCTGCGGCGAGGCATGCTGGGCGAATGGATCGCGCGCGTACGGGGAGGCATACGGGCTAGGCTGGGCAAAACCCGGCACCTGCGCCGGGCCCTGCGGTTGATCGTGGAAGCTCGGTTGCGGGCGCGGCGCCGGCGACCACTGCCCCACCGAGCTCAGCGTGCCGAGCTCGCCCCACGTCGGGCGGAGACCAGTGCGCAATGCTTCATCGTATTCGGCCCTCTTCTTCGCCGAACCCAGGATGCTGGCCGCTATGCGCAGCTGGACGCGCCGCGGCTCATCCTGGTTATATCCCTGCTGCCCGAGCTTGATGTCTTTTGCTTCCAATAAAACGGAAAGCTCATCCTCGCCACCATTGCGGTCGAGGTCCCACTTTTCGTAGAAGTCTGGGGCAATATCATCGGCGTTCATAGTGTCCTATCTTAAAGGTATAGCTCGGCGCACTCCTCCCCCGTAGGGAGGATTTTTATTTCCGGCGGAAAAGCTTCGCCACGCCCACGGCCGCAGCGCCCAAAGCGGCACCCACGCCGAAGACCGCGCCGGCCGGTGCGCCCTCGCGCACCTCATTGCGCACGCGAATAACGGCGGGTTCTGGAACCGGCGGGTGCGCATACTTCAGGGATTCTGCGGTCGTCGCAGTCCATGCGGAGATATACAGCACCACGCGCCACACCAGGTACATGACAATCATCAGGACGATGACCGGGCCAAAGACCGCACCGGCCGGGCTGCCGGTGGCAGAGGACATAATCACCGTGGACAGCTGCTTAATGGCCTCGAATGCCACCGCACCAATGGCAGCGCCGATAAAGCCGGACTTCTTAGGCACCTTCGTGCGCGGCAGGATCATAATCAGCCACCACATGACGATGAAGTTGGCGATAAGTCCCAGCAACAAGCCACTGAAGAAGAAGACATAACCCATGCCGGGGAAAGAATCGATACCTAAGAGGTCAAATATCTTCTGCGTAAGGCCGGAGGAACCCGCCGCGGTCACGCCGAAGGCGACGACAAAGGCAATGATCAGGCCGATAAGCCCCAGAAGGTCAGAGAACTTCTTTTTCAGGAAGGAGCCGCCGTCATTGGCATCGATGCCCCACATGGCAGAAATGCCGATGCGCAGGTGGTTCATCCACCCCAGTCCGGACCACAGAGTAGTCAAACCACCAATACCGAACATGGCGCCGCGCTGGTCGATGGCCGTATCCAAAATCTCATTGACCGACTCGCTGAGGTTCCCGTCAATGGAGTCGGTGATATAGGACTGCAAGTCATTGAGCAGGTCCTCACGGTTAGCAAGGACAGCGGCGATGGTGGCCACCAGCAGCATCGCCAACGGGAAGATGGACAGGACCGAGTAATAGGTAATGCCAGCAGAAAACTGGTTGCCGCCTTCTGCGGCATAGCGCTCCTGCATGCGCATGAGGTGGTCAACAAAGGGCGATTTACGCCGTACCTTATCTATCGCTCCCGGATCATCGGCGTTCGCACGCTCGATGCCGTAGTGGTCCGTCTTCTTAGAGGAGGATTGCGTGGTGGTGGACACGTGCTTCCCTTCTTGTTCGCACAGCGCTTATCCCGTATAGCGTAGCTGGCAAACACCCACTTGTCCCTCGGTGGGGTGGGTTAAGGGGTACCTACTACCTGCGCGGGCGAGGAAGGAAGCCGACTTTTTCATAGACGGCATCGACAAGCGGCTGCGCTACTTCCTGTGCGGTCTGGGCGCCGCGCTCCAAGATGCGCTCCAGCTCGCCGCGATCCGCCATGAGCTCGTCATAGCGCTGCTTGAGCGGGGTGGTAAAGGCCTCGAGCGCCTCCGCGGTATCCACCTTCAGGTGCCCGTAGCCCTTGCCGGCGTACTTTTCCACCAAGGAGTCGATGGACTCGCCGGTCAGCGCGGACTGGATGACCAGCAGGTTCGATACGCCCGGCTGGTTTTCCCGGTCGAAGGCGACCGAGCCCAGGTCATCGGTCACGGCGGACTTAATGCGCTTGGCAGAGGTCTTCGGGGCGTCGAGCAGGTTGACCAAGCCCTTGGGGTTGGGGCCGGACTTAGACATCTTGGACGTCGGGTCCTGCAGGTCATAGATCTTCGCCGCGCCCTCTGGAATGAACGGCTCCGGCACGTGGAAGGTCTCGCCGTATTTATTGTTGAAGCGCTCAGCCAGATTGCGGGTGAGCTCCAAGTGCTGGCGCTGGTCCTCGCCCACTGGCACGTAATCCGGCGAATACAGCAGGATATCGGCGGCCATCAGGATGGGGTAGGTAAAAAGGCCCACCGAAGTGCGATCGGCGCCGCGCTTGGCGGATTTATCCTTGAACTGCGTCATGCGGGAGGCCTCACCGAAGCCGGTCAGGCACTGGAATACCCAGGTCAGCTCCGCATGGGCGGGCACATGGGACTGGACGAAGAGGGTGGATTTCTCCGGGTCGATGCCCAGCGCAATGAGCTGCGCCGCACCGGCCATGGTGCGGTTGCGCAGCTCCTCCGGATTCTGCTCCACGGTAATCGCGTGCAGATCCGGGATGAAGTAAAAGGCATCGTAGCCTTCCTGCAGGTCGATCCACTGCTTGAGCGCTCCCAAGTAATTTCCCAAGTGATAGGAATCAGCGGTGGGCTGAATGCCGGAAAGTACGCGGGATGCGGAATTAGATGCAGTGGAATCAGTCATGTCAGGTAATGTTACTCCGTCATTTTTGCTTGTTGATTGGCCGCCCCAAGATGCTGCGCGGCATCATCAAAAATCGAGACCAGCCGGACACCGCGGGTAACGTGCGGCGTCCACGAGGTGTCGATCACGTCATCGAGGTTGTCATCCTCCAGCGAGGACACATACGCCTTGACCTGTTCCAATGCTTCCTGGGTATAGCTGCGGAGCTTGCCAATGTCCTGCGTGGTCACCGCACGCGCTTCCTCCGCCGATTGGCCATAGCCCATGGCATCCGGCAGATCGAGGTCGTAGCGCTGCCACAGCTCTTCTTCCCCGGTTAGTTGCGCAAGCTGCAGGTCCGCCATGCGGCCGGTGTGCCATAGCAGCCACGTGATCGAATTCGGGTGATCACCAAAGTGCGCATTGGCGGTCTCGTTGCTCAGCTCCGGCAATGCGGAGAGCGCATCGAGCGGGCGCTGCGCCATGTCCGTGAGTAGATCGATAGCTTTCATCTCAGACCTTTCCCCTTAGACCTTGCGGGAGGTGGGGCTGACGATGTCCATGAAGATGGCGAAACCGGTCACCATGAAGGCACCGCCGACACCCATGAGAACGATGGGGCCAAGGAAGGCGAAGGACGGTCCGACAGTAGTCCACCACCAGATGCTCAAGGCGAGGATTACGGCGCCAAGGACAAAAGGAATAATTGCGCGAGCCATGAACTTTCTCCGTTGCAGATTTCGAAATTTTTAACGTGTTTATACTAGCACTACTGCTTGTGCTTGGGGGTCCTTTGCCTGCCCACATCCTCCTTGTTGAAGGTCCATTGCTGCTGCGCATCCACTCCCCTCGCCCCAGGTGAGTGCTTGCCGCTGGGGCGGGTAATGGATGAGCGGGCGGTCGGCCGTGCAATCCGGTTGCTATTTAGCTCCTCGAGGCTGAGCGGGGAGGAAAAATCGCTTGCGTTGCGCTTGCTGCGGCCCAGCGGCCGGGTAATCGGGCTGGCGTAGCGGGTGGCCGCGCCCGCCTTCCGCTTTGCACGGCGGGCGCCATCGCGCACGATGCGCGCCGATAGCCGCAGGCGCGGATCCATCTGTTGCTCACCATCGCGGTATTCAAAGACGGGCAGGCCCGTCTTGAAGTAGATAGCCGCAAGGCGCGCAGCGAAGCAGACCAAGGCGGTAATGATCGCCGTGGGTTCCTCCGATAGCCCGGCGCGTAGGAGAATCATGTAGAGTCCGGCCGCGAGGATCGAGATCGCCGCATAAAATTCGCCAGAAAATACCAGCGGAATGCGGTCTGAGAGCAGATCACGCAACACGCCGCCGAAGACGCCGGAGATGACCGCGGATACCGAGGCGATGATGAAGCCGTAGCCCAAGTGCGCGGCAATCTGGGTACCCAGCACGGAAAAGACCGCCAGCCCCAAGGCATCGAGGATGAGGAAGAGGTGGCGGAAATAGTGCATGAGGAAGGACATGCCCACCGTGACGATGGCGGCGGCGATGACGATGACCAGATAGACGGGGTGCTCCACCCAGGTCAGCGGCGGATCCGCGAGCACGATATCGCGGACGGTGCCGCCGCCTAGCGCCGTGATGGAGGCGATCATCGTCACGCCGAAGAGATCGAGCTTCTGCCGTCCGGCCGATAGCGCAGCGGTCATGGACTCGGCGGTAATACCAATGACGTACAGGACGCTAAATAGCGGCGACATCAGGCGTATTCCACCAGGAGCGGCGAGTGATCGGACCAGCGCTGCTCTACGGTCGGGGCCTTATCCACCCAGGTGCGCCGCGCGCGATCGAGTAGCGGCTGAGTTGCGGCTTGGTAGTCGATGCGCCAGCCCGCATCGTTATTGAAGGCCTGACCGCGGTAGGTCCACCAGGTATAGGGTCCATCGGCCTCTGGGTGGAGCCGGCGCGCCACGTCGAACCACTGCGGCGCGGTGGCCGGCTCCCACGGCGTGGTGCCCGCGTAGTCCACGACGCCGAGCCACTCACCCAGGTTCTTTTTCTCCTGCGGCGCCTCATCCGGGAAGCTGCCGAAAACATGATCCATAAAGGCACGCTCTTCCGGCAGGTGGCCGGCCTTCTTCTCGTTGGCCTTATTATTCTTCAAGTCTTGGGCGCGGTGGCAGATATTCCAGTCGCCGCCGATGACCATGTCCTTATCGGCGTTTTCTGCCAGCACGGCATCGAATTCATCCAAGAAGCGGTACTTTTCATCCAGCTTCGGCGAATCGGTATCGCCGGAGGGCAGATACAGCGAGGCCACGCGGATATCGCGGGTGGTAGCGGCAATCCAGCGGCCGGCGTCGGTGAAGGAACCGAAACCGATATCGACATCGGCAAGCGGCGTGCGAGAGAGGATGCCTACTCCGGCGCGGCCCTTAGCGGCGGCATCGGCAAGCTCCAAGTGCCAGCCCGCCTCCAGGGCTGGTGCCAGGGCCTTTCTGGCTTGGTCCGGGGTGGCGCGGACCTCTTGCATCAGCACGATATCGGCCGGGGTCTGTTCCAACCAGGCATTCATGCCGGGGTTATTCTCATTGCGCTGCTTGCACGCGGCGCGGATTCCGTTGACGTTGACGCTAGCGATGGTAAGGCTCATGGTGCTCCAGAATATAGGCGTGTGCGGTGGTAGTTCTAGCCGCGATTGGCAAGGCGTTTTTTATCCCACATTGTTATCGCCCACACAACGCAACCCGCGGCCGCCAAGCCGGCGCCCGCCAGCGCCGGAGCAGAGTAACCCAAGCCCGCGCCGACGACGATGCCGCCGATGGTCGCACCGGCCGCGTTCGCGATATTGAGCGCGGACTGGTTGAGCGCTGCGGATAAGGTTTGGGCATCGCCCGCCACGTGGACCAAGCGCAGCTGCAGGGAGGGAACCAGCGTGGAGCCCATAAACGCCACCATGCCAAAGCAAATGGTGGCCGGGATGGCGTGGCTGGAAAGGAAGTAGAAGGTCGTGAGGATGATGATCAGGCTGGCCAAGGCGAAAATGATGCCGAATTCGAGGTTGCGGTCCGCCAACCAGCCGCCAAAGGCATTGCCTATCGTCATGCCAATGCCGTAGGCCATGAGCACGACCCAAATCAGGCTATCGCTCAGGCCCGCGACCTCGGTCATGGTCCAGGAGATATAGGTATAGACGGAGAACATGCCGCCGAAACCCACCACGCCCATGATGACGGTGAGCCACACCTGGCTGTTTTTAAAGGCGCCGAACTCGGTGCGGATATCCGTTTGTTTCATCTCCGTCATGTGCGGCATGAGAAAGAACAGGGCCACGGCGGTAATAAGGCCGATGACCACAACCACCAGGTAGGCCGCGTGCCAACCCAGCGCGGACCCCAAAGCCTGTGCCGCGGGCACGCCGATGACCGTGGCGATGGCAAGGCCCATGCCCACAAACGCCATAGCCTTGCCGCGCCCGCCGGGAGGGGCCATTGACGCCGCAGACAGGTTAGCCACGGAGAAGTACGCGCCGTGAGGCATGCCGGCGATGAAGCGTGCCACCATGAGCACCCAGTAATTCGGCGCGAGGACCGAGAGCAGGTTGCCCACCACCAAAAAGCCGATGAGCAAGAGGATGAGGCGGCGGCGCGGGAGCTTGCCGGTAAACGCCGCAATCAGCGGCGCGCCGACCACCACGCCGAGCGCGTAGGTAGTAATCAGCGTGGAGGCGGTATCTTCAGAAACCCCGAAGTCCTCCGCGATCAGCGGCAGCAGGCCCATCGAGACGAACTCGGTAGTACCGATAGCAAACGCGCCAAGGGCCATCGCCACCATGACGATGGTGCGGCGCTCGGTAGAAATCTCCGTCTGGCGGGGCAAAGGCCGACGGTGAATACGGTGTTCGTGGGCGCTGCGCGGGCTTAACTGATCGATAATTTTCACGAGGGGCGACGATACACCCCACCTGGGCATAAAGCATGTTCAGGGCGTGGGCAGGTGAAGAGATTTACCCAGCGCATGGCCCCGTGACCGATGCCACCCAGCCCCAGAATGTACCGAGCGCTCCACATGGAGCGGACAAAATCGGTAATCTGGTCATCTGAAGAAATTTTCCCACATTTAATAGGAGAATCATGGCTAAGATTACGTGGACCCGTACCGATGAGGCGCCGCTTCTGGCGACCTACTCCCTCAAGCCCATCGTGGAGGCCTTCGCTTCCACCGCGGGCATTGACGTAGAAACCCGCGATATTTCCCTGGCTGCCCGCATCGCCGCGCAGTTCCCGGAGCGCCTCACCGAGGAGCAGAAGGTGGAAGACGCCCTGGCTGAGCTGGGCAAGATGGCCAAGACCCCAGAGGCTAATATCATCAAGCTGCCGAATATCTCGGCTTCCCTGGTGCAGCTGAAGAAGGCTATCGCCGAGCTGCAGGCCGCCGGCTACGATCTGCCTGATTACCCGGATAACCCTTCCACCGACGAGGAAAAGGACATCGCGGCCCGCTACGATTCCGTCAAAGGCTCCGCCGTTAACCCCGTCCTGCGTGAGGGCAACTCCGACCGCCGCGCGCCGGAGGCCGTGAAGAATTTTGTTAAGAAGCACCCGCACCGCATGGGTGAATGGTCCAAGGATTCCAAGACCAACGTCGCCACCATGGACGATAACGACTTCCGCCACAATGAGAAGTCCGTCATCATCCCTGAGGAAGATACCCTGTCCATCGTGTTGAAGACTGCCGACGGCGAACAGACCCTGCTGCCGGAGCTGCCGGTACTTAAGGACGAGGTCATCGACGGCACCTTCATGTCCGCCAAGGCCCTCGATGAGTTCCTGCTCCAGCAGGTCAAGCGCGCCAAGGAAGAGGGCGTGCTCTTCTCCACCCACCTGAAGGCCACCATGATGAAGGTCTCTGACCCCATCCTCTTCGGCCACGTCGTGCGCACCTACTTCGCCGATGTCTTTGATAAGTACGGCGACGAGCTCATCTCCGCCGGCCTCAACGGCGAGAACGGCTTGGGCTCCATCCTGGAGGGCCTGGACAAGCTCGACAATGGCGAGGAGATCAAGGCGGCCTTCGAATCCGCGCTTGCCGATGGCCCCGATCTCGCCATGGTCAATTCCCACAAGGGCATCACCAACCTGCACGTGCCTTCCGATGTCATTATTGACGCCTCCATGCCGGCAATGATCCGCACCTCCGGCCACATGTGGAATAAGAACGACGAGGAGCAAGACACCCTCGCCGTCATCCCGGATTCCTCCTACGCCGGCGTGTACCAGGCCGTCATCGAGGACTGCAAGGAAAACGGCGCCTTCGACCCCACCACCATGGGTACCGTTCCGAACGTCGGCCTGATGGCCAAGAAGGCCGAGGAGTACGGCTCCCACAACAAGACCTTCAAGGTGCCCGCTGCCGGCACCGTTGAGGTCCGCAATTCCAAGGGCGAGGTGCTCATCGAGCACGACGTCGAGGCCGGCGATATCTGGCGCGCCTGCCAGACCAAGGACGAGCCGATCCAGGATTGGGTCAAGCTCGCCGTTAACCGCGCCCGCCTGTCCGGCATGAAGACCATCTTCTGGCTCGACCCAGAGCGCGGCCACGACCGCAATATCCAGTCCCTGGTGGAAAAGTACCTGAACGACCACGACACCGAGGGCTTGGACATCGAGAGCCAGGATCCGGTCACCGCTACCAAGACCTCCATCGAGCGCATCCGCCGCGGCGAGGACACCATCTCCGTGACCGGTAACGTGCTGCGTGACTACAACACGGACCTCTTCCCCATCCTCGAGCTGGGCACCTCCGCAAAGATGCTGTCCGTGGTTCCACTGATGGCAGGCGGCGGCCTCTTCGAGACCGGTGCCGGCGGCTCCGCCCCGAAGCACGTCCAGCAGGTGCAGGAAGAAAACCACCTGCGCTGGGATTCCCTCGGTGAGTTCCTGGCGCTGGCCGAGTCCTTCCGCCACGAGAACCAGACCAACGGCAACGAAAAGGCCGGCGTGCTGGCCACCACCCTGGACAAGGCCACCGAGCGCTTGCTCAATGAGGGCAAGTCCCCATCCCGCAAGGTGGGCGAGAACGACAACCGCGGTTCCCACTTCTTCCTGGCCACCTTCTGGGCCGAGGAGCTGGCTAACCAGACCGAGGATGCCGATCTCGCGGCCGCCTTCAAGGACGTCGCCTCCGAGCTTTCTGGCAAGGCCGATGAAATCTCCCAGGCTCTTATCGATGCCCAGGGTGAGCCCGCCGACCTCGGCGGCTACTACTGGCCCAACGACGAGAAGACCTCCGCTGTCATGCGCCCCGTCGCACAGTTCAACGAGATCATCGACGGCCTGAAGAAGTAAGAGCTTTCTTCACCAGCTAGATTTCACCGCGCGTTCCCTTTGCAGGGCGCGCGGTGTCGTCGTTTTCGCCCCCCTCGTTTTCACACAACTGAAAAAATTTTTCACCTTCCGGGAACCAGGGTTGCCTAAGTTCCGACTATTAGTGCAGTTGATATCAGCACTCATGCAACTGACCACTAAGCACGAAAGAGAACTATTTTATGAGTCGGACGGCTCTGCGTTCCTTCATCCAACGCATACACTTCTACGGCGGCATGTTCGTCGGCCCCTTTATCCTGATCGCGGCATTGACCGGCTGCCTCTACGCACTGGCGCCCACCCTGGAAAATTTTGCTTACCGCGACGTCATGACCGTCGAGGAAGTAAATAACCCGGTAAGCCTGGAGGACCAAATCAGCGCTGCCCAAAAGGAGCACCCGGAAATGCCGGTCTCCCAGGTGTGGCCGGCAGAATCGGCGAAGGACTCCACGCGCGTGCTGGTGGCGGATCCGGGCATCGACGAGAGCCTGCAGCGCACCGTGTTTATTAATCCGGCCGATGGCGAGGTCATTGGTGACTACCCCACCTATTCTGGCCTGGGCGAAATGCCGCTGCGCCGCTGGATCTCCTCGCTGCATGAAAGCTTCCACCTGGGCCAGCCGGGCGAGCTCTATTCCGAGCTAGCCGCCTCCTGGCTGTGGGTCCTGGCCTGCGGCGGCCTTTACATGTGGTGGATTCGCCGCCGGCCTAAGAAGGCTGCCGCGCCGCTAAAGAACCAGCCGCAGCGCTCCAAACGCTGGAAGGCCACCCGCCTGCACTCCACGATGGGCGCTTGGATTTTCATCGGGCTCATTGGCCTGTCTGCCACCGGCATCACCTGGTCCCAGCTGGCCGGCGGGAACGTCAATTCCGTGGTGGAGAAAATGAACTGGAAGGCCACGCCGGTAGAAACCGCGCTTACCACCGATTCCTCCGCCGATGCCGCACACGATGCCCACGCCGGGCACGAAGGCCACGGCGCCCACGGCGCTCACGGTGGGGATGCGGAAGCTGCGGGCGAGGCACTGGAGCCGGCGGTCATCGCCGAGCAGGCCGAGCGCGTCTATGCCACCGGCCGCGCGGAAGGCCTAACCGGCCCGCTGCGCCTGTACGCGCCGGAAGACACCGACTCGGGGTGGAAGGTCAGCGAGCGCTGGGTCGAGTGGCGCTATACCTCCGACGAGGTCTCCGTCGACGGTTCCACCGGCGAGGTCATCGACCGCCTTCCATTCTCTGAGCTGCCGCTGTTTAGCAAGCTCAGCAGCTGGGGCATCTACCTGCACATGGGCATCATGTTTGGCCTGCCGCTGCAGATTGCCCTCTTCGCACTCGGCCTCGCCATCGCCGCCATGGTGGTGCTGGGCTACTACATGTGGTGGAAGCGTCGGCCGCAATTTGCACCTGGCTCCAAGCGGCACTTCTCCTGGGCCACCACCGGCCTAGGAGCGCTCTTTGCCGCCACCATCGGTGTATTTATGCCACTTTTGGGCATTACCCTTGCCGCATTCCTCGTACTAGACATCATCTTGATGAATACCGGAAAGCGCAAGACCACCGCGCCAAAGAAGCAGGATGAAGACGCGGAGCTCGTTCCCGTGGGCTAGCAATCTTAGTGAATACCATCACACAGGGTGGAGTTAATGGGTACATTGGTCATTTATGACTAATCCATTACTCCACCCTTCATCGTTGCCCTACCAACTCCCGCCGTTTGCGGAGATTAAGGTCGAGCACTACCGCCCCGCCTTCGACGAAGCGCTCGCGCGCCACGACGCCGAGCTTGCCGCCATTACCGAAAACACCGCCGTCCCCACGTGGGAAAACACCGTGGAGGCCCTCGAGCGATCCGGCCAGGACCTCGACCGCGTCATGGCGGTCTTTGGCAACCTTTCTGGCACGGACGTCACCGATGAGATGGAAGTAATCGCCGCCGATATCTATCCGCGCCTGTCCGCCCATTACGATGCGATGTACCAGGACGAAAAGCTCTACCAGCGCATCAAGGACGCCACCCCACCCGCCGGCGATGAGGAGGGCGCGCGCCTGCACGAACACCTGCTGCGCACCTTTGCGCGCCAGGGAGCGGATCTCGATGCCGCCGGCAAGGCCCGCCTCTCCGATATCAACCAGCGCCTCTCCGCCCTCTCGGAGGAATTCGGCCGCAATCTCATGGCCTCCACGCGCGAGCGCGCCGTCGAGTTCACGGAGGAAGAGCTCGAGGGGCTGCCGCCGGAGCGCATCGCCTCAGCCAAGGCGGATGCCAAGGCCCTAGGCCGCGAAGGCTATGTCATCCCGCTCGAGCTGCCCACCGTACAATCGGAGCAGTCCCGGCTGGCGCAGGAGGGGGCGCGCAGAAAGCTCTATGCGGCATCGGCAAGCAGGGGCTCCGAGAACAACATTCCAGGGCTTATCGAGGCCGTCCAGCTGCGCGCCGAACGCGCCGAGCTGCTGGGCTATGCCTCCCACGCCGATTACGTCATCGCGGAAGAAACCGCTGGCAGCGCCGATGCCGCGCGCGACATGCTCGCAGACCTCGCCCCCGCGGCCGCGGCCAATGCCGCCGGCGAACACAAGCTATTAGCCGAGGAAGCCACGCTCAACGAGCAAGACTTCCACGCCGCCGACTGGCCCTACTGGGAATCCAAGGTCCGCGCCCGCGACTTCTCGCTCGACGAGGAAGAGCTGCGCCAGTACTTCCCCCTAGACAACGTCCTTACCCAGGGCGTATTCGCCGCCGCCGAGCGCCTGTACGGCATTACCGTTATCCCGCGCGAGGACCTGGAGGGCTATGCCGAGGGCGTGCGCGTGTGGGAGGTGTTCGACAAGGATGTCGAACACAAAGAACAGGGCGAGCACGGAGATAAGGGAATCGGCCTGCTGCTCACGGATTACTTCGGTCGCCCCACCAAGCGCGGTGGCGCGTGGATGAGCCAGTTCGTGGGCCAATCGGGCCTGCTGGAGCGCAAGCCGGTCATCGTCAACGTGCTGGGCATTACCAAGCCCGCCGATGGTTCCCAGCCCCTGCTGAGCCTGGACGAGGTGCACACCCTCTTCCACGAATTCGGCCATGCCTTGCATGGGCTGCTTTCCGATGTCCACTACCCCACCTTCGCCGGCACCAACGTCCCGCGCGACTGGGTGGAATTCCCCTCGCAGATCAATGAGAACTGGGCGCTGGATAAATCGCTGGTCAAGCAGTACGCGCGCCACGTCGATACCGGCGATCCGATCTCCGATGAGCTGCTCGATGCCGTAACCGCCGCCTCCGAATTTGGCCAGGGCTTTGCCACCTCGGAGTACTTGGCGGCCTCCATTATCGACTTGGCGTGGCATTCGCTCAGCGCCAAGGATGCCGCAGCGCTGGATGCTACCTCGGAGGCGGTGGACTCATTCGAGGAGGAGGCCCTGCGCGCGGTGGGCCTGGATAACCCGCACATCGCCCCGCGCTATCGCTCGACGTACTTCAACCACATCTTCGCCGGTGGCTACTCCGCGGGCTACTATTCCTACCTGTGGGCGGAGGCGCTCGATGCCGATGGTTTTGAGTGGTTCAAGGAGCAAAGCGATCTGCGCGCCGCAGGACAAAAGTTCCGGGACCTCATCCTCTCCCGCGGCGCCTCCCGCGATTTCGGCGCGGCCTACCGCGACTTCCGCGGCCGCGATAAGGACGTCGCGCCGCTGCTCAAGCGCCGCGGCCTATCCGGCACCTAGCGGATACTGGCCAGCCAGGCGGCATGCACGCGCGCCTCATCGTTTTCTTCCGGGTGAAAGCTCAAAGCGGTGACGGTGCCGTGGCGCACGCCCACGACCGCCTCCTCCGCGCCGTCGTGCGGCACGGTCGCGATGACCTCCACGCCCTCGCCCACACGGGTGACCAGCGGGGCGCGGATAAAGCTGGCCTCGATGGGCAGCGTTTCTTCCCCGACCGCGACCGGCACGGTGCGCTCGGCGGAAAAGCGCTGGTTGCCAAAGGCATTGCGCCGCACGGTGATATCGAGCAGCCCCAGGGTCTGCTGGCCCGGCGAGGGGTTATCCAGCTCGCGGGCGCAATAAATCAGCCCGGCGCAGGTGGCGAGCACGGGAAGGCCTGCGGCTACAGCCGCCCGCAGTGGATCGGCCACGCCGAAGGTGCGGGCGAGCTTGTCGATGACACTCGACTCCCCGCCCGGGATCACCAGCCCATCCAGCCCCTCGAGGTCGTGCGGCACGCGCACCCGGCGCGTGTCCGCCCCCAGGCCTTCAAGGATGCGCAGGTGCTCTTCCACGCCGCCCTGCAGCGCGAGCACCCCGATCGTGGCGCTAGCTTCTTGTGGCATGACCACGCGATTACCAGCCGCGCTCGGCTAGGCGGTGCGGTGCCGGCACATCGCCGACATTGATGCCGACCATGGCCTCGCCCAGGCCGCGGGAGAGCTTGGCGAGCTCGGCGGGGTCATCGTAAAGCGTGGCGGCCTTCACGATGGCCTCCGCGCGCGCCGATGGGTTACCGGATTTGAAGATGCCGGAGCCCACGAAGACGCCTTCGGCACCCATCTGGCGGACGAGGGCGGCATCGGCAGGCGTGGCCACGCCACCGGCAACGAAGAGGACGACCGGCAGCTTACCGGTCTCCGCAACCTCCGCAACCAGGTCGTACGGCGCCTGGAGTTCCTTGGCGGCGACGTACAGCTCGTCGCGGTCGAGGTGCTGCAGGCGGGCGATTTCCGCGCGAATGGTGCGCAGATGCTTGACGGCCTCGGAGACATCGCCGGTGCCGGCCTCGCCCTTGGAGCGAATCATGGCCGCGCCCTCGGTAATGCGGCGCAGGGCCTCGCCCAGGTTGGTCGCACCGCACACGAATGGCACATCGAAGTCCCACTTATTGATGTGGTTGACGTAATCGGCGGGGCTGAGCACCTCGGACTCGTCGATGAAATCCACGCCGAGCTCGCCCAGAATCTGCGCCTCGACGAAGTGACCAATGCGCGCCTTCGCCATCACGGGGATGGATACGGCGTCGACGATGCCCTCGATAAGCTCCGGATCGGACATGCGGGCCACGCCGCCCTGGGCGCGGATATCGGCAGGCACGCGCTCAAGTGCCATGACGGCGCTCGCGCCCGCATCCTCGGCGATGCGCGCCTGTTCCGGGGTCACGACGTCCATAATGACGCCGCCCTTGAGCATGTCAGCTAGTCCACGTTTCACGCGCGTGGTCGCAATGTTTTCGGTCATGCGCTCTATACTGCCCTGCCCAAGTGGTACAAGTAAAGAACCATTTCCCGCGTGTTGGGTTGTACCACTTATACTGTTCTTATGCCCCTGCGCCTCGACCCCGCCGATACGCGCGCCCTGCCGGTCCAAATCGCCGCCGCCGTGCGCGCCGATGTCACCTCCGGCGCCCTGCTGCCCGGCGAACCCGTCCCCTCCACCCGCGCGCTGGCCACCCAGCTCGGCGTCTCCCGCGGCAGCGTCGTTACTGCGTATGAGCAGCTCACCGCCGAGGGCTACCTCAGCGCTGAGGTTGGTTCCGGCACCGTCATCAATCCCCGCCTGCCCCACAGCCCGCCGCCGCGCCCCGAGCCCGCGCCGCAGCCCGCTCCCACACCCGACCTGCTGGAATTGACGCCCGGCCTGCCCGATACCGCCGGCATCATCACCCCCGAATGGCGCGCCGCCTGGCGCGATGCCGCCGCCCAGCCGCTTTCCGATGCCCCTCCACTCCCCCACCACATAGCCAACCACCTGCGCCACATGCGCGGGCTGCGGGTGGATCCGCGCCGCATCGTCGTTACCGCCGGTGCCCGCGATGGCCTAGCCTTAGTGCTGCGCACGCTCGGTACCGCGCTGCGCGTCGGTGTCGAATCGCCCGGCTACCCCAGCCTGCGCCGCATCCCGCAGGCGCTTGGCCATGAGTTGGTGAACGTGCCCACCGATGCCGATGGCGTTACCGTTCCCGATACCGACCTCGACGCGCTCATTGTCACCCCAAGCCACCAGTACCCGTATGGCGCCTCGCTGCCGGCCGAACGCCGCGCCGAACTCGTCGCCTGGGCCCGCCAGCATGGCGCTTTACTCATCGAGGATGACTTCGATTCCGAGCTGCGCTACGTGGGTCAACCGCTGCCCGCGCTCGCCGCGCTCGCCCCAGAGCGCACCGTGTTGCTAGGTACGTTTTCCACCGTCATTTCGCCGTCCATCGCCTGCGGCTATGTGGTGGTCCCGGATGGGCTGCGCGGGGGCATCGACAAGCAGCGCGAAATCTTTGGCCAGCCGGTCGGCACCATCCCACAGGCCGCGCTCGCCCATTACCTGGCAAGCGGGGCGCTGCGGCGCCACACCGGCCGCATGCGCCGGACCTATAAGCGCCGCCGCGACCTCGTGGCCGATGCCCTGGGCACTCTCCCCGGCGCGCGCCTGCTGCCCATCAACGGCGGCCTGCACGCGGTTTTGCTCTGCGATCCGGCCATCGTCCCGCGCGCCGCCGCCCGCGGCATCAAGCTGACCCCGCTGCGCGAATACTGGGGCGGAGTGGACGCCGAAGACGGCGTCGTTTTAGGCTTTGGCCACCTAAGCGATGACGACCTGCGCCACAGCCTGAGCGCAGTCGCCGCAGCCCTGCGCGAGTGTTAGCCTGAAATTAAATACCCCCGCACAGAAAGGCGTAAGAATGACGCTTGGCCCGCTCGAACTTCTGCTCATGCTCATCCCGCTAGCTATCTACATCGGACTTATAGCCGGTGTCATTTATTTAATCGTGCAGGTCGCGCGTAATTCCAATGATATTAAGCAAAATTCGCAGGCCATCGCGCAGCTTCGCGAGGCACAGAAAAACGGCCCCTCCGCTGGGCAGGGGCCGCATTCTTAAATGCCTAGTCCGCAGGCTTTTCCGTATTTACCACCTGCGAGAAGTTCTCGCTGAATTCCTTGAACCCCTTATTAAAGGTGCCCAGGTTTTCCATGAAGCCACCCATGATGTCTATGGGCAGCGGAAAAACGATGGTGGAGTTTTGGTCCGCGCCGAGCTCCAGCACCGTTTGTAGGTAGCGCAGCTGCAGCGCCGCCGGAGCCTTGCCCAGCTCCTCGGCGGCCTCGCGCAGCTCGCGGGAGGACTGCAGCTCACCGTGGGCCGAAATAACCTTGGCGCGGCGCTCGCGCTCCGCCTCCGCCTCGCGCGCCAGGGCGCGCTGCATCATCTCTGGGATCTCAACGTCCTTAATCTCTACGATGCGGGTCAGCACGCCCCACCGTTCAGTTTGGCCGTTGATGATCGCCGCCAGGTCCTCGTTGAGCTCCTCGCGGTGGGCCAACAGGTCATCGAGGCTCGCCCGCCCCAAGAGCGAACGCAGGGTGGTCTGGGCAATCTGCGAGGTGGCCACGGCGTAGTTTTCGACCTCGAGGACCGCCTTGCTCGAATCGGTGACCTCGAACATGACCACCGCATTCACGCGCACGGACACGTTATCCTTAGTGATGATTTCCTGCGGCGGAATCGTCAGCGTCACCACACGCAAATCCACGCGCTCCAGCTTATCGATGCCCGGCAGCAAGAAATGCAGCCCCGGCTCCAGCATCGGCCGCAGGTGGCCAAAGCGGAAGGTCACGCCCCGCTCGTACTGCTTAATCACCTTGAGCGAGTAGGACAAAAATACCCCGATGAGGGCGATGATGATGCCGATGACGATCGGCCAGAATACGGGAGCGGACACTTAGACTTCCCCTTCCAGTTCTTGACGCACCGAGCGATAGCGCGTGGATTTTCCGTACTTCGAACCATAGCGGTCAACCTGCGCTGCCAATTCCGCCTCGTGGTTATCCATCTCCGGCACCACCAGCTGCGGCGCGTTCGAGGGAGTATTCCACAGGTGCCGGGCCAGCGGGTACACGCCGAACCCGGTGATGATGAGTACCGTGGCCAGCGTCAACGCCACCTCCGAGGGCGAATGATAGCTAATCAGCGAGGCCAGCGGCAGCAGGTAGCCCATCGCCGCGACCGCCAGCGCGATGCCGCGGTGGAAGCGCCCCGAATCCGAGTGCGGCCACGGGTCCAATTGGCGCGTGACCTCCCGGCCATGGTGCGAGACCGTGCACTGTTGCTTGACTGGGCAGGTATTGCACACGGTCGGGTTCGCACGGTAGCGCATGACGCGGTTTTCCGGGTCGAAGCTGGAGGGCCAGAGCCAGTGATCTTCGGGGCATCGCCAAGCATCGTGGTCTTCCAAGTACCGGAACGTGCCGGATTGGTTGGACATGGTGCGGTTGGCGGTTTGTTGCGCGAGCAAGTCGAATACCCAGGCCACTGCGAGCAGGAAAAGCCCGTAGCACGCGGATAGTACGGTAAATGCACCCGGCATTAGTCGTCCTTCTTATCCGAGCGGTAGGTACCGCCCCACTTGGTGCGCGATTCAAATTCCTGGCGCGGCGCGGTGGCGGAATCGCCGCGCTCGGCATCGGGATCTTCCTCCTCAACGAAGGCACCGCGCTCATCGATGTACCCGTAGCGCCGGCCCGTGGAGCTGCGCTTGTCGACGCGCCCCTTGCCGCCCGAAACCAGCCCCACCGAGGAGCCCACGGGGACCTCGCCCGCGTGGTCGTCCTCGTCCGGGGTGATGATGCTAAACAGCGGGTTGGTTGGGTGTTCCTCCACCGTTGGGATCTCCTTTTTGTAAAGCACGCCGCGCAGCGCCATCCAGAGGAAGGGCAGGACGCCGAGGAGGAACATGACATCACCAGGCAGGCGCAGCCATTCCATGATGAAGTTGCCGGGCTGGGTGATATAGCCCAGCGACCGCGCTTCCACGTAGCCCGATCCGACGGATTCGTAGAGCTGCATGATGCCAAGCGGCAGGAGCGAAATGACCACCATCCACAGCAGGCCCAGGTTTTGCAGCCAGAAAGCCCAGCCCATGGCCTTATCGGACCACTTGTCCTTGGGGATGAGGTAGCGCAGCGCAAAGACCGACAGGCCCACGGCGAGGAATCCGTAGACGCCCATCATCGCGCCGTGTGCGTGGTTGGCGGTAAGCGCCGTGCCGATTTCGTAGTAGGAGACGATGGGCAGGTTGACGAGGAAGCCGAAGATGCCCGCGCCCAAGAAGTTCCAGAAACCGACGGAGACGAGGAACATGACCGCCCAGCGGTGCGGGAAGGGGCGCTCGCCCGAGGCGCGCTGGCGGGAGCCCAGCTGCATGAAGGTCCATGCTTCAACGGTCAACAGGGTCAGCGGCACGACCTCGGCGGCCGAGAAGAATGCGCCCAGGGCCATGTGCTCGACCGGGGTGCCCGAGAAGTACAGGTGGTGCATCGTGCCCAGCACGCCACCGGTGGAATAGAGGATGACGTCCAAGAAGATGATGCCTAGGGCGATCTTTTCGCGGACCACGCCGAGCAGGACGAAGACGTAGGCCACCATGACGGTGGTAAATAGCTCGAGGAAGTCCTCCACCCACAGGTGAACCACCCAGAAGCGCCAGAACTCAGCGACGGAGATGTGGGTTTCCGATCCCGCCAGGTTGCCCACCGCGTAGAACGCTGGGATGGCCAGGCCGGCGTAGAAGAAGAGCCACGGCATATTGGACTTGTGTTCATTTTTCAGGCGGCCGCGCAGCTGGCGGTAGATGATGCCAATCCACACGAACATGCCGATGGTCAGCAGCACCTGGAAGAAGCGCGGCAGGTCCAGATACTCCCACTGCTGAGAAAAGAGCGTGCCCTCTTCGATGTAGCCCATGGTGGAAAGCCATTCAAAGGCCATGGAACCAAAGACCACGACCGCGATGGCGCCGAGCAGGAACCATACGAGCCAATTCTGCTTCTTCGGTTCCTTCTTACCCACGAACGAGGCCAGGAAGATACCGGCTGCCAAGAGCCCGCCGGCGGTCCACAGGAGGGAGAGCTGCACGTGCCAGGTGCGCGAGACGTTATAGGGGAGGATTTCTTGCAGCGGTATGCCAAAGAAGCCGGTTAGCTCCGTGCGATAGTGCTGGCTGGCCGCACCCAGCAGCGCCTGAATCAAGAACAGCAACGCAATGACTAGGACGAACCAGGCCACCACCTTTTGCGACTTAGTCAGCCCGACCTCGCCCGGTTGCTTAAAGTCCAGGTTCGGCGCTTCTTCCGAATGCCAACCGATGGACTTGGACCACCGGCCGTAAATGGCAAAGATCAGGCCGGTACCGCCGATGAGCGCGATGAGCGAGAGCACCGACCACACCACGAGGTCCGCGGTCGGGCCGTTGTCCACGCGCGATTCCGCTGGCCAGTTATTGGTATAGGAATAGTCCTGGCCCGGACGCTCTGCCGCCGAAGCCCACGCGGTCCAGCCGAAGAAACCGACGAGGTTATTGATGTCTTGCTCATCGGTAATAAAGTCCGACGGCAAGCCACTGTTGTGGGAATCCGGGCCAAAGTACTGCGCGTAGTAGTCCTTATTGGCCTCGAATGCCGAAATCTGGTTATCGGTCCACTCCAGTACGCCCGTTTCTTCGTCATAGCGGTTGGTGCGGAATTCTTCTACCACGGCTTCTTCGGGAGTGGCGGAGGAATCAACGAAATCGGGCATACCATTCGCGTCGTTTTCCTCACGGGCATGGTCGAGGGCGCGGCGCAGGTACTCCGCCGTATAGTCTGGGCCCAAGTAGGCGCCGTGCCCCAGCACGGAGCCGTATTGCTGCAGGCCGCGGGCCTGGTACAGCGCCTGGCCGTTAGTGATTTCGTCCTTGGTGAGGACCGTTTCGCCCGTGGATTCGGAGACAATCTTTTCCGGCAACGGCATGGATGCGTCATAGGTGCGGTACGCCAAGAATCCCATGACCAAGAAGCCAAAGATCATCACGAGGGCGATGCCCTGCACCCACACGTTGCTCACCTTGAGGACCGGTTTCTTCCGGTCTTCAACCCCAGTCGTGGTGGTGGCCATAAAGTGTCCCTTTCACAGTTGTAGAGAGTTCGCCATACATCATTATGAACGGGCAAAGCGGTGTTAAATAGTCGAACGGAGCACCTCTACCCCCATTCACCCTCATTAGACGGACCGCACGCGGTCACTATTGGAAAAATCGGTGCACCATATAGCCGGGTTCCGCCCCCAGAATGCCCACCCAGCTTGTTTACCCCCGGTTTTTCCGTAACAATTAATGCATGACATTCGCAGAGCACACCAAGCGCAATTGGCTCATCACGTTCTTCGCCGCGATCTTCCTCGCCGCCATCGTCTGCATGATTTTCTTAAACGATCCGCACCGCACGATGGTGGTCGCCATGGTCTTTATCGCCTCGGCAATCCTGCTCTTCGGCGCGATCCTCGGAATCTGGTACCTATTTCGCCGCAAGGACACCAAAGACCCGCAGTAGTTAGGCTGGGCAGCTTCCCGAAGCCTGCGAGCAGCGGCGCCGCGATCACGATGCCCATCCATGACGCCGCGCTTTCCGATGTCGGCCGCCCCGCCTTCGACACCATGCTCACCAAAGCCGGAGTACAGGGCTATAAGCGGCTAAGCCCAAGCGATTAATTTACCGCTTAGTCTATTTTTATTCTCCGACTACCCTGCGGTTTCGCGCCAGGGTGCTGTACGTTACATACCGCTTGGTCTAGTCTTGCGTGGCATGACGACGAAATACGATAACTCCAACGCAGACTGGTCCTTCGCTACCCGCTCCGTTCACGCAGGCCAAAACCTCGACGGCGCGCACAACTCCCGCAACGTGCCGATTTACCAAACTACCTCGTACGTCTTTGATGACGCCGAGCACGCGGCCAACCGCTTTAACCTCTCCGATGCAGGCCCCATCTACACCCGCCTGACCAACCCAACGCAGGATGCGCTGGAAGAGCGCCTGGCCTCCCTTGAAGGCGGTGTGGCCGCCGTGGCCTTTGCCTCCGGCCAGGCCGCAGAGACCGCGGCCATTTTCAACCTCGCCTCGGCAGGCGATCACATCGTCACCTCCCCGCGCCTCTACGGCGGCACCTCCACCCTCTTTACCGTCACCCTCAAGCGGCTTGGCATCGACGTCACCCTCGTCGAAAACCCGGACGATCCTCAGTCCTGGCAGGACGCCGTGCAGCCTAATACCAAGGCCTTTTACGGCGAGACCTTTGGCAACCCGGTAGCCGATGTCCTCGACATCCCAGCCATCGCCGAGGTGGCCCACACTAACCAGGTCCCGCTCATCGTGGATAACACCATCGCCACCGCGGCGCTGGCCCGCCCGCTCGACTTGGGTGCGGACATCGTCGTGGTTTCGACCACGAAGTTCTACACCGGCAACGGTTCCGCGGTGGGCGGCGCGATTATCGATGGCGGCTCCTTCGACTGGACCGTCGAGCGCGACGGCAAGCCAGTATTCCCCTACTTCGTCACCCCGGACGAGGCCTACCACGGCCTAAAATACGCCGACCTCGGCGCCCCCGCCTTTACACTCAAGGCCCGCGCCGGCCTGCTGCGCGATACCGGCGCCGCCATTTCCCCATTCAATGCATGGCTGACGCTCAATGGCATTGAGACGGTAGGGCTGCGCATCGACAAGCACAATGCCAACGCCCAGGCCGTGGCCGAGTACCTGGAAGGCCACGCCAAGGTGACGAAGGTCAACTACGCCGGCCTGGATTCCTCGCCGTATAAGAAGATTAAGGAGAAGCTGGGTTACTCCTATACCGGCTCCGTGCTGTCCTTCGATATTGACGGCGGGCGCGAGGAAGCATGGGCGTTTATCGATGCCCTGAAACTCCACTCCAACCTCGCCAATATCGGCGATACCCGCTCGCTGGCGGTTCACCCGGCGACCACCACGCACTCGCAATCCGATGATGCCGCCCTGGCCGCGGCGGGTATTGCGCAGTCCACCATCCGTTTGTCCGTGGGCATTGAAGATATCGACGACATCATTGCTGACCTCGAACTGGGATTTAAAGCACTGGCATGAGCTGTATAAGTATCGGCGATTTTCGCACCGAAGCAGGCGCCACGCTTTCCGATGCCCACATCGCCTACCACCGCTTCGGCCATTTCCTCGGCGATCCGCACGGCGGAAATAACGTCATTTTGGTGGAACACGCGCTGACCGGCAATGCCGATGTGGCCGAGTGGTGGTGTGATCTCATTGGCCCAGGCAAGGCGCTGGATACGACGAAGTGGTGCGTTATCGCCATGAACGCACTCGGCGGCTGCAATGGCTCCACCGGCCCCTCCTCCCCGCATGCGGATGGCCGCAGTTGGGGATCGCGCTTTCCGGCGCTATCCATTCGCGATTTGGTGGCCGCGGAGAAAAAGGCGCTAGAAGAGCTGGGGATAACGCGCGTGCATGCGATCATCGGTGGTTCCATGGGTGGAGCGCGCACCTTGGAATGGACGCTGATGTACCCGGATGCGGTCGATGCCGCGTGCGTTATTGCCGTCTCCGCGCGCGCCTCCGCGTGGCAGATTGGTATCCAGTCGGCGCAGATTTCCGCGATTGAACGCGATCCCTTCTGGCACGGCGGCGACTATTATTCCTCCTCTCAGCGTCCCCGCGAGGGCCTGGCGGCGGCGCGGCGCATCGCGCACTTGACGTATCGCGGCGAGCAGGAAATCGATGAGCGCTTTGGCGTCCAAGCCCAAACCGGCGAAGAACCGCTGGGGCCCTACCGCCGGCACGACCAGCGCTTCGCTGTGAATTCCTACCTGGATTACCAGGGCTCGAAGCTGGCGGATCACTTCGATGCCGGTTCCTACGTCACGCTTACCGAGGCCCTCAACCGCCACGACATCGGCCGCGGCCGCGGCGGCCTGAACCGCGCTCTCGGTTCCTCGCAGGTACCGACCATGGTCGTGGGTGTTGACACGGACATCCTTTATCCCTACCACCAGCAGGAACACCTCTCGCGCAACTTGGGCAACCTGCTGGCCATGGCGAAGGTAGTCTCACCCGTTGGCCACGATGCATTCCTCACGGAATCGCGCCAGATGGACCGCATCCTGCGCAACTTCCTCACCCTGTCCCAACCGCACCCGCTGGACGTGGACAGCACCATCGACTACGCCATCTAGCCGTCCCCGCCTGCGCACGGTCACTCGGCCCCAGACACAGCTGCTTGCAGTGACAGGTGGTTCGGCGTGGCTGGGCGAGCAGCGCACGGGTGGCCATCGATCTGGCGCGCAGGTTTACGGTCGCGGGTGGTCCGGCACACGAACAGGACGCGGCGCGAGGCAGGCAGTGGCGGGGTCCGGATCGAGGGGCGCGATGTGTGGCTAGCCAGGACTCTTTACAAAAGGCATACAGAAGGATCGCCGAAGCGGCGCAGCATTTACTGCGCTGGCTTCGGCGATGTTTTTATCGGGCCCAGGGCGGGCGCCACACGATTCCTTCGTGCGGGCGGCGCTCTAAGCGCCCACGACGGGGCGAGGCATTCGGGTCATCGTCGTTAACGGAGTTGTGGTACTTGCAGGCGATGGTCAGGTTCTCGGCATTGGTCTCGCCGCCGAGCAGCCACGGTTGCAGGTGGTGAACCTGGCATTCATCGGCCGGAATATGGCAATCGGGCCACGGGCACACCGGATTTTCCGCCATCGCCATCTGCCGCTGCTTCCAGGTGGCCAGCCGGCGCGTGTGGTACAGGTTCACGGGACCGGTGACGGGGTGGATGAGGGTGATGAGGCCGGCATCGGCAAGCGCGCGCTCCGCTAGCTGCGCACCGGTGATGGTGGCGCCGTTGGTCAGCTGCAGGGTGACCTCGTCCTCGCCGTGGGTGACCTTCACCATGTCATCCAGGGTTAGGACCACGTTGGTGGTGATGGTGGAGGTAGCCGCGCCCTCTGCAAAGACCCGGCGCGCATCGTCCACGGTGGAGACGTGGTTATTAATCTCGGCCACCAAGTCCGATTCCGCGGTGATGGTCAGCGTCCACAGGTCATCGGTGCGGCGGGTGAGCCGGACGCCCTCCGCGCGCTTCTGGGTGCGTTCCTCCTTGACGCGGCGGCGGGCGCGCTTTTCTATCTCGCTGGTAGAAACGTTGAGCCGGCACAGCTCCTCGCGCAGGGCCCACGCCGCGCGCTGGGTCTTCAGCTTCTGCGCGTGCACCTCAATGATTTTCAGCGCATCGAGCGGGAGCGCGGTTTTGCGGGCGGCGCGCTGCTTGGCGCTAAACGATGTCCTACCAAAATACGTATCCGCCAAGCGCGCGAATTCCGCGGCCTCTTTATCGCTGAAACCGCGGTCTACCAATTCGGCTTCGGATAGCCCGGCGCACTCCCCGATGAGCGCCATCGGGGAGTTTATCGCTGCGAGGTAATCCGAAATCATGGCCCCGAGCCTAAACCGCAGGTAGCGGCGGGCGCGAGGCCAAGAGTGCTGCGGCTGTGGATAACCACGCGACACGCCGCAGATTGGTGATACTGAAACAATCACCTGTGGATAACTAGCTGCCCAGCGCGTCCACGGAGTAGGCGAGAAAGGCCATCAGCGCGCCGATGACGCCTGTAAACGTGGCATCGAAGCGGCGCGAGCGCACCGCCAGCACGCCGACGCGGCTCGAATCGCACGTCAGGCGCACCACCGTCAGCCACAGCAGCGCAAGCCCGAGCAAAAAGGTGGCCCTGCGCCAATACTCGAAAATGGCGTAGCCGCCGGACAGGGCCACCCCGGCGATGAAGAGCCCGATGGCCACCCACTGCACGGAGGCGGGCAGCGGGGACGGTGTCAGGTGCGCGTCGTGGGGATTGTCTAAATTCACGCCAGTTTTTCCGCGCGCTCAACGATGTTGCGTACCAAAAAGGCGCGCGTGAGCGGTCCGACGCCGCCTGGGTTGGGCGAGACGTACCCGGCCTTATCCCAGCAATCGGGGGCGATATCACCGGTGAGCTTGCCGTCGACGCGGGACACGCCGACATCGAGAAGCGCGGCGCCTTCCTTAATCATGTCCGCGGTGAGCATGTGTGGCTGGCCGGCGGCGGCGATGACGATATCGGCATCGCGAGTTTCGGCGGCGAGATCCTTCGTGCCGGTGTGGCACAGGGTAACGGTGGAGTTCTCGCTGCGACGGGTGAGCATCAGGCCAATGGGGCGGCCGACGGTCACGCCGCGGCCGATGACGACGGTCTTGGCGCCGTTCAGCTCCACGCCGAAGCGGCGCAGCAGGTGCAAGCAGCCATTCGGGGTGCACGGCAGCGGGGCCTCCTCATTGAGCACGAGCTTGCCCAGGTTGACCGGGTGGAGGCCATCGGCGTCCTTTTCGGGATCGATGCGCTCGAGGATGGCGTTTTCATCCAGGTGCTTGGGCAGCGGGAGCTGGACGATGTAGCCAGTGCAGGCGTCATCGGCATTGAGCTCATCGATAACCGCCTCAAGCTCTTCCTGCGAAATATCCGCCGGCAGGTCCTTGCGAATGGAGTTGATGCCCAGCTTTTCGCAATCGCGGTGCTTCATCTTTACATAGGACTGGGAGCCTGGGTCCTCGCCCACCAGAACGGTGGCCAGGCCAGGGGTTATCCCCTTATCCTTCAAGGCGGCCACGCGCTCGGCGAGGTCCGCAAAAATCTCGTCACGGTACAAGGTGCCATCTAGTTTGGTAGCGCTCATAGCCCCCATCCTAGACTGAAGGCATGAGCCAGCTGCACATCGTCTTTGATAATCCCGTCATTCCCACCAATACCGGCAATGCCATTCGCACCGCGGCGGTAACGGGCGCGAGCCTGCACCTGATTGAGCCACTGGGATTTAACTTTGACGATAAGCACTTGAAGCGCGCCGGGCTGGACTATCACGACCTGGCGGATGTGCAGATTCATAAGGATTTCGACGCGTGCATGGAGGCGCTGCCCGGCGCGCGCGTTTTCGCGTTTACCACGCATACGGATAAGTGGTTTACGGAGGTCGACTACCAGGATGGCGACGTGCTGCTCTTCGGCACGGAGCCGACAGGCCTGCCAGATGAGCATGTCAACCATCCGCGCATCACCGATCAGGTGCGCATTCCGATGGTCCCGGCTAGGCGCTCGATGAACCTCTCCAACTCCGCATCAACCGCGGTCTTTGAGGCCTGGCGCCAGCTGGGGTTTAAGGGAGCGGTGTAAGTTCTGGCAGGTCGCGGGAGCGCAGGCGGTTGAGGAGGGCGTGGGCATCGGCAAGCGCGAGGTTGCGCGCCGCCATCTTGACGGGCCCCTGCACGAGGTCGAGCTCCACCGTGGCCAGGCCGAATAGCTGGGAAATCGGGCCGCGGCGCAGGGTGAGCTCCTGAATGTGGCGCAGCTCGATGGCCTGGACGCGGCGGTTGAAGCGGCCGGCGCGCACGATGACGTAGTCGCCGGCCAGCGCGACGGTTTGCTGCCGGTAATCGATGGGCGAGACCCATTTGGCGCGCGCGGGCGAGGCGTAGGTCGGGGCGGCATCGGCGGGCAGGAATTGCCGGGCTTGCTCGCGCTTGCCGACGGGCACGATCCGCGTCGACCCCGATCCCTCGCCGCTGGCCGTGCCACCGTAGCCGGCGACCGACACGCGCGTTTCGTACCAGCCGAAGGGCCGCCACAGGAACGGCTGGGTGACCTGGACGGCGTGGATGCGCTCGAGGCGGATGTTTTGGCGGCGGCGATCGGCAAGGCCGTAGGTGATATTGAGCACGTCATCATCAAGGCTGGCGGTGTAGCGCCACGAGGAGTCAATCACGTTCCAGGCGCGCGGGACAGTAGCCAAAAGGATGGGCAGCGTGATGGTCAGGGACATCGGCGTGACCACGAGGAAGATGAGGGCCGCAAGCAGGACGATCGTGGACGCGTGCAAGGCGGCCGCGGCCAGGGAACGCGCGATGGGGATTTCGGGGATGAGGACGTTGTCTTCCCCCTCGGCCAGCTGTTCCTCAGCTGGCCGCTCTTCAACTGGCTGCTCTCGCGGCTCACCGTGGACTCGGGAGAGGATTTCGGCGCGCAGGGCCTCGGCATCGCGCTTTGTCAGGAAGGCGATTTCGATGGCAGACGACTGCCCGCCGGCCGTTTCCACGCGCACGGCCGCGAGCCGAAAGAGGCGGGCGATAACGGGCTCGACGACGTCTACAGCCTGCGTGCGGTCATAGCGTGCCGTGCGCTGCTGCTTCGAAATAACCCCGCGGCGCAAGGTGAGTTCCTCCTCGCCCAGCTGGTAGCCCATCTGGCGCCACCACACGCCAGAGACGAGCCAGACCACCGCGCACACTGCGATGAACCCGGCCAGCGCGAGGCCAATATCGCGCAGGTCTGCCGCACTGTGTTCCCCGGTAACGAAGGCAAAGATTCCGCGCAGCGCCTCCATATTGACGTTTAAGGCAAATGCTGCGATGACGGCCAGGATGACCGACCACAGCCGCAGCAACGGGGTCAAGCGGTGGACGCGGTGGTACTTCATAGCCCGCTCATCCGTTCGCGGGCGTGGTGGGTGAGGCGGGTGCGGAGGGCATCGGCAAGCGGGGCTTCCAAACCCTTCACCGTGGCGTCCGTGGTTGCGGAGGCGGTGTGCAGCTGCAGCTCCTTGAGCCCGAAGGCGCGCTCGAGGGGGCCGGCGGTCACGTCCACGAACTGGATGCGGCCGTAGGGCACGACGGTGAAAGAATGCCACAGCTTGCCGCGCGTAATGAGCAGCTCATCGTCGGTTTCGCACCAGCCCATCCGGCGCACCTGGGCGGGGATGAGCCAAAGCAGCCAGAAAAAGAGGACGGCGAAGAGCCCCGCCGCCCAGTAGAACCACGGGGTCCACCAGTACCCTGCCGCTGCGGCCGCCGCGGCGAAGATAATCGTCCAGCCCAGGTGGCGGATGTAGCGCACCTTAACCAAACGCGGCGAGACGGGGTTCATTTCTTCGCTCATAGCTATTGACAGTAGCAATCGAGCCCGCACTCTTGCGCAACTTATCGTTAATCGATATTATCGAATTACGACAACATCGAAAGTCGATAAGGAGTCGACGGAAAGGATTGTCACGACCACCCCACAGGCCACCTCTCAAGCTGAGCGCCGCGAAATTAACGCGGCGGCCGCCTTCTGCCTGTTCACCATTGTCATCCTCGGCCCCACCTACCTTCGCGACCTTGTCACCGGACGCTTTTCCACCACACTGAGTGCGGCCATCCCGGAAGGCCTTAGCAAGCACAACCTCGACGGCGGGCCATTCTGGATGCTCACTGCGGGGCTCGTCGTCAAGATTGCAGGAATCTTGATTATCGCGTTCTTTGCCTACCGCTTGGTCAAACCAATGCTTCGTGGGCAGGTTTTCAATACGAAAAATATCCGCTTCCTTAATGGAATGACCTTTGGGATTTTCGTCTGGTTTATCGGACGCTTCCCACTCGAAGGGATGGGCAATAACTGGGCTTCCTCGCAGCTCGAAATTGACTGGTGGGCCAACCAGAGCGGATCCTCATTAGGCGAGCTTGCGCTGCCCTACCTTTTTGTCTGCACCCTCCAGCTCTTCTCAGTTGCCATCAAGCGCGGCAGCAAGCTCGAAGAGGAGGTTGAAGGCCTTGTCTGAGGGGCAAGAACCCCAGGTGATCTGCCACCTCGACCGGATAATGGAGGAGCGCGGTATTACCGGAGCGGCGCTCGCCAAAGAGGTGGGCATCACCCCAGTTAACCTGTCCGTCCTGAAGAATAATCGCGCCAAGGCCGTGCGCTTTAACACCCTTGCGGCACTGTGTGCGGCGCTGGACTGCCAGCCGGGCGATATTTTCGAAGTGGAATAGAAAACCTTGTCTTTACTTTGGGTTTATGCAATATTCTGACCCATATCTCCAAAGAAAAAGCCCTCCGCACCCATCTATAACCTGGGTACGTGTGCTGCGCGCCGAGCGGGACATGTCGCGCGCCCAGCTGGCTGAGGCCATCAACGTCAACCCGCAGACCGTCGGCGCCCTCGAGCGCGGGGACCACTCCCCCAGCCTGGACCTAGCCTTCCGCGTCTGCGAGGTCTTTGACCTCCCCGTGGAGGCTATCTTTTCCCGCCAGGAGCTTTCCCCGATGTCCACCGAAATCTATAGGAAGAACTCCTAATGGCTAACTAGCTCACCGCAAGCGCCTAGTCCTGCCCGGCGAACTTTTCCTCGGCCTGTCCACCGCATTTGGGCTGCAAATCTTCGGTGCGGAGCGGGTCGCAGCGCAGGAAACTAGCGGAAATCGCGGGAGCCGCGGGAGAGGAAATCGCCAAAATCCAGCGGCTCAAGCTTGTCTGCAACCACGCTTACCGCGCCGGTGGCATTTTGCACGATGCCGCGGATGATAAGGGCGCGGGCGGTGCGGGCGAGCACCTTCTGCCGGGACCACAGCCCGGGCGAGACCATGACATTCATCAGGCCGGTTTCATCCTCCACGCCCAAAAAGGTCAGGCCGGAGGCGGTGCGCGGGCGCTGGCGGTGCGTAATGATGCCGGCGATGCGTACGCGTGTGCCATCGGGGACGTGGGGAAGGTGGGAGGAAGGCAGGACATCGCCAAGCGCGGCCCTGACTAACTCCATAGGCTGCTTATCGTGGGTGACGCCGGTGGCGGCGACATCGGTAGCCATTAGCTCGAAGGCCGACATGCCGGGCAGGTGCGGCGAGGCGAGCGCGGAGGTGCCCGGCAACATGCCCTCGCGCTCGGTGGCGGCGACGCCAGCCTGCCAAAGCGCTTGGCGACGCTCCAACCCCAAGCACTCCAGCGCCCCCGCCGTGGCCAGCGCCTCCACCTGCTCCACGCTGAGATCCGCCCGGCGCGACAGATCGGAGACGCCGCTAAAGGGCGCGGCGGCCTCCACGCGCTCGGCGGCCTTATCCCCCAGCCCCTTGATGAGGTTGAGGCCCAACCGGATCTCGCCGGTGGGCAGCGCCCTGGCCTGCGCGCCGGAGTCGTTGATACTCACTGGCAGCACGCGCACGCCGTGACGCCGGGCGTCCTGAATGAGCGACTGCGGCGAATAAAAGCCCATGGGCTGCGCGCGCAGCAAGCCCACGCAGAACTCCGCCGGGTAGTGATGTTTGAACCACGCGGAGAAATACACCAGCGAGGCGAAGGACTGCGAGTGCGATTCCGGGAAACCGTAGGCGGCAAAGGCGGTGATCTTGGCCCAGAGCTTCTCCGCGACCTCGCCATCGATGCCGTTGGTGGCGCGCAGTCCCTCGAAAAAGCGGCTGCGCAGCGCGGCCATCTTGGCCGGCGAGCGCTTCGAGCCCATGGCGCGGCGCAGGTCATCGGCCTCGGCGCCGGTAAAACCGGCGGCATCCACCGCAATCTGCATCAGCTGCTCTTGAAAGAGCGGGATCCCCAGGGTCTTACCCAGCGATTTCTCCAGCACCGGGTGGTCATAGGTCACGGGCTCGAGGCCATCGCGCCGGCGCAGGTAGGGGTGCACGGAACCGCCCTGGATGGGGCCGGGGCGGATGAGCGCGACCTCCACCACGAGGTCGAAGAAGCAGCGCGGTTTGAGCCGCGGCAGCGTGGCCAGCTGCGCGCGGGACTCCACTTGGAAGACGCCGACGGCATCGGCGCGGCAAAGCATGTCATAGACCGCGGGTTCGGCCAAGTCGAGCTCCCACAGGCGCACCTTGCGACCGGTGGTGGCGCGCACGGCATCGATCATGTGGTGCAGCGCCTCCAGCATGCCGAGGCCCAGCAGATCGAATTTCACCAGCCCGGCGGCGGCGCAATCGTCCTTATCCCATTGCAGCACGGAGCGGCCTTCCATTCGGGCCCATTCCATCGGCACCACGTCCGCGATCGGCCGGTCACATAAAACCATGCCGCCGGAGTGGATGCCGAGGTGGCGCGGCTGGTCGAGGAATTGCTCGGCGAGTAAGGAGACATCGGCAGGCGGCTCAGCTATGCCCTTTGACCACGCATCGGCCGAGCCCTGCGGGTAGCCCAGCGCGCGGGCGGCGTCGCGGGTAGCCCCCTTGCGGCGGTAGGTAATGACGTTGGCAACCTGTGCTGCGCGGTCGCGGCCGTGGGTGCGATAGACGTACTGGATGACCTCCTCGCGCCGTCCAGATTCGATGTCGATGTCGATATCGGGCGGGCCATCGCGATCCGGCGACAGGAAGCGCTCGAAGAGCAGCTGCGCCGAAATGGGCTCGGCGTTGGTAATGCCCAGCGCGAAACAGACGGCGGAATTGGCCGCCGAGCCGCGCCCCTGGCAGAGGATATTTTCCTGGCGGCAAAAATCCACCAGGTCGCAGACGATGAGGAAGTAGCCCGGAAAGCCCAGCTGCTTGATGATGCCCAGCTCGTGCCGCATCTGCTTTTTCGCCTTGGCCTGTATTTCGGGCGGGCGCGAGGCGTAGCGCTTTTTACCGCGCCGCCACACCTCGTGTTCGAGCCAGCTCATCTCGGTGTGCCCCTCTGGGACGACAAAGTCCGGCAGGTTGGGCGCGAGGGCACCCCAGGTAAAGGAGCACTCGCGGGCAAGGCGCACGGTTTCGGCGATAAGCTCGGGCCGGCCGGGAAGCAACTGGGCCATCTGCTCGCCGGAGCGCATCCAGCCTGCGCCCATCGGGTGGGCATCCGGTGCGGCTTCCTCTAGGGATTGGCGGTGCGCCAAGGCGCGTTTGGCGGCGGCGAGCCGTACCTGGTCGCGCGTTGCTGCCGCAGGTCGAGCGGTTGCTATGGCGCGGAGATTATTGTACTTATCCAGGAAACTGTGGTGATCCGCATCTTCGGGAGACATTGTGCACGCATATTCGAGAACTATGCTGTCTATTTTTATTCTTTCGAGAACGTGATCGATTTTTTGTATAGCCTCCCACCCCAGCAGGAAAAAGCACTCTTCCTCCAGCTCGCGCGCCACGGCATCTAGGGGCGGGTACGCGACACTCCCCTTCTCGCCGGCGTCCATCCGCGCGCGGGCAATAAGGCGCGAGAGGCGACGATAGCCTTCCGGCGTGCGCGCCAGCACGGTCACTGGGGCCTCAGCGAGGGAAAGCTCCGCGCCATACATGGCCGGAAGGCCCGCTTTAGCTGCGGCTTCCGCAAATTTCATCAGGCCGTAGAAGCCATCCCGATCCACGACGGCCAACCCCTCGAGGCCAAGCTCTAGGGCGCGGGCGACCAGCTCTTCCGGCTCGGCGGCGCCATCGAGAAAACTATAGGAACTTACCGCATGTAGCTCCGCAAAGGGCACAGCGGAGCGCCCGCGCTGGACGGGGTCATCGCCGCCGCCAAGGTGATGTACGGCGGCGGGCGCGGCGGTATCCTTGCCGGATAGTATCCTTTCTAAACGCGACCACGGTAGCGCCTTTCCACCATTAAATTTCACCCTTCACAGGGTAGTGTCGAATCAGTGTTCTATACAACCCGGCGCGATGAGACGTGTTCAATAGACAAAGCGGTTCGCTTATTGCTAGATTGCTAAACGGTCAATTTATTTAAACTCCTACATGTAAGGGGACCTCATGCAGATTCGTCGCGCAGCGGCCACTACCGCCGCCGTTACCGTCGCCGCCACTAGCCTCGTGGCCTGCTCCTCCGACGCAGATGATGACAAGACCATCGCCGTTGGCACCACCGATGATGCAAAGCAGGCCTGGGTTGCCTTTGAGCAAGAAGCCAAGGACGCCGGCTACGACATCGACATCAAGTCCTTCTCGGATTACAACACCCCGAACCAGGCCCTGAACCAGGGCGAGCTGGATACCAATAACTTCCAGCACCTGAAGTTTCTGGCCGAGTACAACCACGGCAACGGCACCAACCTGGTGCCCATCGTTGCCACCGAAATCGTGCCGCTGGCGCTGTTCTGGAAGGGCCACGACTCTCTCGACGGCATCGAGGGCGAAGAAGTTGCCATCCCGAATGACTCCACCAACCAGGGCCGCGCCATCAACGTGCTGGTCCAGGCTGGCCTTATCACCTTGAAGAAGGACGGGCTTATCACCCCGACCCCGCTGGACATCGATGAGAAGAAGTCCAAGGTCAAGGTCGTGCCGGTCGATGCCGCCCAGACCCCATCCGCACACGGCGAGGGCACCCCGGCGATTATCAATAACTCCTTCCTGGAGCGCGCCGGCATCGACCCGGCCACCGCCGTCTTCCAGGATGACCCGAACTCCGAAGAGGCAGAGCCTTATATCAACGTCTTCGCCGTTCGCGAGGAAGACGCCGATAACGAGGACATCAAGAAGCTCGCCGAGCTCTGGCACTCCGATGCGGTACAAAAGGGCGTCGACGAGGACTCCGCAGGCACCTCCGTCGAGGTCGAGCGCACCCCAGAAGAACTCCAGGAAATCCTGGACAAGCTCGAAGCAGATTTGGACTAATCACCCTTGCCTTCTACCCCGCCGGTTTTCACCCCGGCGGGGTTTGGCACTTCCCCGCTAAGGACGCAACCCGTGGCAGATTCCACCCAGAACGGCACTCGCATCGAGTTCCGCAATATCACCAAGGTCTTCCAGCAGAAAAAGGCCGAGGTCAAAGCTCTTGACGATGTCTCCTTGACCGTCGATTCCGGCGAAATCATCGGCATCATCGGCTACTCCGGCGCCGGCAAATCCACCCTGGTCCGCATGATCAACGGCCTGGACACGCCCACCTCCGGCGAATTGCTGCTCGATGGCCAAAATATCGTCGGCATGTCCGAAAAGAAGCTGCGCGGCATCCGCCGCAATATCGGCATGATCTTCCAGCAGTTTAACCTCATGAACTCCCGCACTGCGGCGGGCAATATTGAGTACCCGCTGCAGCTGCAGGGCATCGGCAAGCGCGAGCGCCAACAGCGCGTGCAGGAGCTGCTGGATTTCGTTGGACTGGGAGATAAGGGAAAAAGCTACCCGGAGCAGCTTTCCGGCGGCCAGAAGCAGCGCGTGGGCATCGCGCGCGCCTTGGCCACGAATCCGTCGCTGCTGCTTGCCGACGAAGCCACGTCCGCCCTCGACCCCACCACCACGCAGGAGGTCCTCGACCTGCTGCGCCGGGTGAATAAGGAGCTCGGCATCACCATCGTGGTCATCACCCACGAAATGGAGGTCGTGCGCTCCATCGCGGATAAGGTTGCGGTGATGGAAAATGGCCACGTCGTGGAGCAAGGCAGCGTCTACCAGGTCTTTTCCAATCCCCAGACCGCCGTGGCCGCCAAGTTCGTCGCCACCTCGTTGCGCAATGAGCCCGACGTGGTGGAAACCGATGACCTGCTTGCCCACGAAGGCCGCCTGTTTACCATCAACCTGACCGAGGAATCCGGCTTTTTCGGCGCCGCCGCCAAGCTGAAGGATGCGGGCGTATCCATCGCCGTCGTCCACGGCGGTATTACCACCTTGCAGCAGCACTCCTTTGGCAAGCTCACCGTGCGCTTGAGCGGCGACGACGCCGCCATCGAAGAGTTCTACCGCGCCCTATCTGCCACCACTCAAATTGAGGAGATTGAACGATGAACGTCAACTATCTCGCCGCCGCCGACTGGGACCGCTTGGGCGGATCGCTTGTCGATGCCATCGTCGACACCCTCATCATGGTCTCGACCACCCTCGTCGTCGCCGGCATTCTGGGCCTAGGGCTCGGCATCTTGCTCTATACCGCCCGCCCGGGCGGCATCCTGCAGAATAAGGCCGTCTACCTGGTGGTCAACCTGCTGGTGAACTTCGTTCGTCCCATCCCGTTTATTATTTTGCTGGCGTTTGCGCAGCCGCTCACCGTCGCCGTGATGGGCGGGTCCATCGGCCGCGAGCCGGCCACCTTCGTGATGGTCATCGCCGCCACGTTCTCCGTAGCGCGCGTGGTGGAACAAAACCTCGTGGCCATCGACCCAGGCGTTATCGAGGCCGCCCGCGCCATGGGCGCTTCACCGTGGAAGATCATTACCTCCGTAATCATTCCGGAGGCCCTCGGCCCGCTGATTCTGGGCTATACCTTCCTGTTTATCGCCATCGTGGATATGTCCGCCATGGCCGGCTACGTCGGCGGCGGCGGACTGGGTGACTTCGCCATCGTCTACGGCTACCGCGCCTTCGAGTGGGAAGTCACCGTCGTGGCCACGCTTATCATCATCGTGCTGGTGCAGGCCGCGCAGTTCTTCGGCAACTGGCTCTCCTCCAAGGTTATGCGCCGCTAATAAGCTCCACGCCCGTGGCTACAAGCGCCTTGCCGGTCTTGGGCGCGTCGCCGCAGGAAGAGACCACTCCTTCCACGGCGCGCTGCTCGAGCGTCACGCTCCACCGCCGGCCATCGGCATGCGTGACCACGGGGCCCTGTTTTTCGTCCTCTGCGTGGAGCTGGCCGTAGTAGAGGTCCTCGGAGTCATCGATAAGCTCGCGCGCTACCGCCAACTCCGCCACCTGGCCGCGCGGGCCGAAGATGCCGCGCCCGCGATTGACCGGGTAGAAATACTTTCCTTGCGCCGCCGCCGCAATCATCTGCGCGGCGGCTTCTTTATTCATCCGGCCAAAGGAATAGGCCCAGGGCATGAGCATGACCGAGGGCGCGAAGCGGTGCCCCTTCGTGTGCGAGGTTTCCCACACCATATCCGGGTAATCCTCCACCAGCTCCGCGGCGAGCGGCCGGCCCTTCACGGCGCAGCACTTATCGCGCTTAGCATGGGTGCACACCAAAACCAGCGGCGTATCGAGGGTTCCTCCCCCGTTGCGGCCTGGCGCGGTGAGATCCAAATCCAGGATCTTTTCCGGGCCGGTCAAAAGGATCAATTCCATCACGCCCTGCTCGGCCCACACCAGGTAGCACCGGTGCATGGTGCCGATTTGGCGGCCATCGCGGCCGGGGCGACGAATCAATTGCAGCCCGGCCTGACCGTTGAGCTTTTCCTTCAGCTGGGCCGTGAGCTCCGGGCCAAAAGTATCGCCATCAAGCACATCGCGCGACCAGCCGCCGGGCCACTCAAAGAGGACAAACACGGACTCTTTTTTCGCCGTGCCGGGCAGCGGTTCCACCTGGTAATCTGAACAGAAATCGGTCATGTACCCTAGCCTAACCTGTCTGCAACTCAGCTCACATATTTGGCAACAATTCGGTCAAGATCTGCCCCCCAACGATAGGCAGTAATTACTAGAAATTATACTCTAGTGGTCATGTATAAAGCCCGCCTCTCGCTCCTGCTTGCCGCCGCAGCCTTCCTCACCGGCTGCAGCACCGAATCAGCGGATGACACCACCATGGCGGCCTCTGTGGGAAACTCGCACATCAACCCTCTGGGTGAGGCGGATATGAGCATGAAAACGCTGCGCCCTGAGGCCCCCTCAGAACTCGTGGTGACCAAGGTGCGCGTGGGCCAGCACGATGGTTTCGAGCGCGCCGTCTTCGAGCTTGAGGGCGAAGGCTCCCCGGGCTGGTTCGTGGATTATGCCGATAATCCCAAGCAGCAAGGCTCCGGCCAGCCCATCAACTATGCCGGCGATACCGCGCTCAATGTCAATATCGACGGCGTTGTCTATCCGTTTGAGGCGGGCATCGACGAGCCGCGCATCGGCATCGTCGAGGCACCTGCCGGTGGCGTTATTACCCAAGTGGTCAACGGCCGCACCTATGAGGGGCGCAGTCAGTTTGTCATCGGCATGAACCAGCGCAAGCCTTATTCCGTACAGGTACTAGAAAATCCCACGCGCCTCGTGGTAGATATTCGCTCCTAATACGTCGCCTCCACGCGCCAGCGCCCCTCTGACCACACCAAGAGCCAGGCGCGCTGGCGTTGCTCCCGCTCAGCCTGGCCCACAATTTGTAGCCGCGCCGCGTGCTGCGGCTTTTCGGTCCACCACTGCGTATCCACCGGCCACGGGCCAGCCCAGCCGATGACGCGGTAGCGGTGTGCGCCCCACCCGAGCGCCACGGGTACAGAGGATAGGAGGGCCTCGGCGGTGACGATGACGTCCCGCGCGGCGGCATCGATAAGCCGAATGCGCGCGGCCGGGTGGTTCGGCCCACCGCCTAGGCGCGCGGGAAGCGGCGCGGGGAGCCTGCCCGGCCAGCTGCCTTGCGGCGTGGCATCGCGCTGCTCCCCATAGGGAACGTACTCGATACGCTCGGCCACCCCGCGGCCACCGGCGGCCCGCGGCTGCAAGACGCGATCTATGCCCAACTGCGATTGCACGCGCGAAATTACCCGCTTGACTTGTTCCTGTGAGGCATCCCCGCCCCATAGGCCATCGGCCTGCGGCCTAGCTACCTCCACAGGCTCGAGCACCAGCCGCACGATCGCGGCACCGTCCTTGCCGCTCGAACGCGCCGCCGTAAGCCACCCATCCAGCTGCCAGCGCACCCGGTTCGCGGTCGCTTGCTCCGTCAACGCCTCGTGCGTGCGCCATACCCGGGCCACAGTTTCACCAGTGGCCAGCTCCGCCACCACGCGCAGGCGCACGCACACCACTTCCGCTTCCGCCAACCGCACGTGCAGCTGCGCGGCCAAGTGCCGAGCCACGAATGCCGCCGCATCCACGCGCTCGATGGATTGCTCGCTGCTCACGGACAGATCAGGCCGCGCCATTTCCGGGGACACGCGCTGGTCCGCCCGCGCGTGCGCCACCTCATGCGCGCGTTTTCCCTGCTGCCCAAACCGGGTAACCACCTGCTTAAACGGCAGCGCCGCCACATCACCCAGCCGGCGCACGCCCAATTTCTGCAGCTGGGCCACAAACTCCGCAGAAAACCCCAGCGCGGCCTCCGCGGCTAAAACACTCACGGGCTGGGCAGCCAAGAAATCCCGCGACTCTCCCTCCGGCACCACCGCGCCTACCCCGCGGTGCCGAGCCGCGATGATGGCCGTGGCAATCTCGTCTGCCACACCAAGGGTGGAATCAAAACCGGCGTGCGCGGTGGCATCGGCAAGCATCTCCAACGCCTCCGGCCCGTGGTAGCGCAGCGCCGCCCCCGCATCCACGATGGCCAGGCCGGGCCGCAGCACCTCTACGGACGAGGCCACGGCATCCAAGCCCGCCGCAATCTCCGCGAAGGCCGCGCCGTCCCTATCCGGGTTCGCCTCCATCACCTTTACCTCAGGGCAAATCGCTTGGGCCTGGCGCAGGCGCATCCCGCGCCGAATGCCGGCCCGGCGCGCCGCGCTATCGCAGACCAGCACCGCATGATTGCGCGCAACCAGCACCGGCCCCGCCTGCGCAACCGCCTGAATGGGCCAATCCGGAAACCACACCGCAGCCACCCTCATACGGCCTCCAACCTGCGGGCTTCGCCCATGGTGAGACTGCCGCGCGCCGTGCCCTTTTTCGAGTCCACCGCAAGATCGATATCCACGCCGCGGATGCGCCCGCTGCCCTTGCCGATGCCCCGATACGTACTCACCTCCGCCCCAATGCGCACCGCGGTGCCCGGCAGCCGCGCACCCACGGTCAGCACCGCGGCCTGCCCGCCGCGGATCTTCGCCCACACCGGCCGCGCCTTGGCCGGGCTCAGCTCGCCGGGCGGGCCATGGTGGATAATAAGGTCCATGCCCTCTGCCAGCACGCTGGTTACTGCCCATGACTCCAGGCCCGGATCGGGGACGGTGACCACGTTATTGAGCTGCCCTATTTCGGCAACCTGTGCGAGAGAAAGATCCGGCCACCCCACTATCCCCACATGGCCCCCGCGGGCCGTAAGATGGCAGATAAGCTCCACCACGAGCGCGGGACATTCCGCGCACGAGACCACCTTCCGCCGGGCGAGCCCACCTGCGGGAAGTAGCCGCGCCAGCTGGGGAAGGGTGTCTACCAGCTCGTCTTCATCCTCCTGCTCCATCGCCTGCATGCGGGCGCGCAGCACCGCAACGCGGTCGGGCCTATCCAACCCTGCCACCGCTTTTTCCAGGCGAACGTTCGTTTGACTCACCCATACAGTATGAACCCCCAACCGGACACATGCAACTGTATGTTCGAATGGTAGCCTTAAGCGCATGAACCTGAACGAGGCCTACGGTGCTATGCGCGAGAATCCAACCCCCATCCCCACCCCGCCGTGGGTGCGCCTCGGATCCTCCATCCTGCTCGGCGCCACCGTCGCGCTGCTGACCACCCGCACCCATTTCTTCGCCACCCTATCTGGGGCCGCGGTCTGCCTCGTGGCGGCCTTCGTCTTGGTCTTTGCCCACCCCTACCGCCGCGAGATGCGATCCTATGCCGACCGGCACGATGCCGATCTCATCCCCACCATCGCGCAGCTAGTCCCGCTGATGATTCTATGGCTCCTCATCATGCTCGCGCCCATCCTAGGCCTGCCCGCGTGGGGCTCGGCGCTGGTGTGGGTTGCGGTCTCATGTATAAGTTTTCATCGCCTTCCCCCACGTGGATGGCACGCGCCGGCTGGCCTTCGTCTAATCCATGCGACACTGCGGGGACTTATCCACAGGATTTCCCCGAGTTTTCGCGCTGCGGATCCGGGTTATCCACAGTTTGTGCCCTTGCGGTTGCCCTAGCAATTGAGCGCGGGCTGCTACCGCCCTAGCGTAGGCGGCATGAACGCACTCGAGACCTACCTCACCGCCCTCGCGCCCGGCATGGATATCATCGCCGCGTGCCGCGGTCTATCTGGGTCTGAGCTCATGGAGCGCGGCGCGCCCGATACCATCGCCGCCGACCTGCTCCTTTTGTGCGAAAGCTACTACGGCCGCACCGCCTTTAGCCGGATGCAGCGCCGCGCCATTGCCGATGCCCGCACCAACGCCCACCCCATTGCCCTCCTCGCCGGCATCGAGCGCGTGGTTAATCGCGCGCCCAGCAAGAAGCAGGCGTGGGAGCTGCGCGCGGAATGCTGTGCGATGTCCGCGGAGATGAGCGCCATTATCAAACACGCCCGGCGCCGGGTGCGCGAGATGAAAAAGTCCACGGTCAGCCCCGGCGTGCGCACCTATCGGCGCCCCAATGACTACTGGACGCTCGCCATTACGGGTACCTCCCGCTTCATTGCGGATCTGCAGGGCGCGATTACGGCCGCCGATAAAAAGCCGCTGCAGGCGGTGGAAGATATCTTCTTCGGTACAGGCAGCGCCGCGCGTTCCACGGTGGTCACCAACGCCGTCGTGCCGCTGGAGAAATTCATTCGCATTCGCGATGGCCACGGCGACGACGTGCAGCTCGATCTCACCAATGGCGCGACCATGTCCGGAACCGAGTACCTGCGCCGCGTGCTTAACGATGCCGGCTATTCCGCCCCCGGCCTCAGCGGCAGCGGTGACGGTGAAACGGGCTATGTCACCCTCGTACATCCGGTGGAGGGGCCGGTCAACCTCTACCGCACGGCGCGCGTGGCCACCGATAAGCAGAGGATGATGGCGGCCGCGGAAAATCCGCGCTGCGCCTGGCCCGGATGCAATCAGCCGGCCGATTTATCCCAGGTCCACCACCTCACGGCCTGGAGCCGCGGTGGGGAGACCAATATGAACAACCTCGTCGTGTGCTGTGCTTACCACAACGGCATCAACGACGACGATCCCAATGCCCCGCCCCGGCGCGGGCGGCTAGAAAGAGTGGGCGGTCGCATCGTCTGGCGGCCACCGGTGACACCCCGTAACTAGCCGCAGGCATGCGAAAAGGCGCTCAAGCACTGAGCGCCTTCTACGCATGCCGTTTTGTGGTTTTTACTCCCACTCGATGGTTCCCGGTGGCTTGGAGGTGCAATCCAAGACCACGCGGTTGACGTCCTTAACCTCGTTGGTGATGCGGGTGGAGATCTTCTCTAGCACGTCATACGGCAAGCGGGTCCAGTCCGCGGTCATGGCATCCTCGGAAGATACCGGGCGCAGCACGATGGGGTGGCCGTAGGTGCGGCCATCGCCTTGGACGCCGACGGAGCGGACATCGGCAAGCAGCACGACCGGGCACTGCCAAATCTCCTCGTCCAAGCCGGCGTTGGTCAGCTCGGTGCGGGCAATCAGATCCGCCTGGCGCAAGGTCTCGAGGCGATCCTCGGTAACCTCACCAATGATGCGGATGCCCAGGCCGGGGCCTGGGAAGGGCTGGCGGCCGACGATCTCTTCCGGCAGGCCCAACTCGCGGCCCACCGCGCGCACCTCGTCCTTAAAGAGTAGACGCAGCGGCTCGACGAGCTCGAACTCGACGTCATCTGGGAGGCCGCCGACGTTATGGTGCGACTTAATATTGGCGGTACCGTCGCCGCCGCCGGATTCGACGACGTCCGGGTACAAGGTGCCTTGGACGAGGTAGTCGACGGTGGAGCCGGCGGGGGCATCGGCAAGCACGCCGGCCACGGCGCGCTCGAAGGAGCGAATGAACTCCGCACCGATAGCCTTGCGCTTTTCCTCGGGGTCGCTAACACCCGCCAGCTTCTTGAGGAAGGCCGAACGCTCGTCGGCAGTGACCAGCTTGGCGCCGGTCGAGGCCACGAAGTCAGTTTCGACCTGCTCGCGCTCGCCCGCGCGCAGCAGGCCGTGGTCGACGAAGACGCAGGTCAGGCGATCGCCGATGGCGCGCTGCACCAAGGCCGCGGCCACGGCAGAATCCACGCCGCCGGACAGGCCGCAAATAGCGCGGCCCTCCTCGCCTACTTGGGCGCGAATATCCGCGATGAGCTGCTCGGCGATATTATCGGCGGTCCAGTTTTGCTCCAGACCGGCAATCTCCGTGAGGAAGCGGGTAAGCACTTCTTGGCCGTGCGGCGAGTGCAACACCTCTGGGTGGTACTGCACGCCGGCCATCTGCTTGGCCGGGCACTCCATCGCGGCGACGGGGGCGCCGGCGGAGGTAGCGGTTACGTCGAAGCCCTCGGGGGCGGCGGCGACGGCGTCGCCGTGGGACATCCACACCTTGTGCGTGGGCTCGAGGCCCTCGTGCAAGATGCCGCCCTTGACGTCGATATCGGTGCGGCCGTATTCACGCTCACCGGTAGACGATACGGTACCGCCGAGAATGTGGTTCATGGCCTGGAATCCGTAGCAAATGCCGAAGACCGGAACGCCAAGCTCTAGCAGCTCAGGCTTGAGCGCCGGGGCGCCGTCGGCATAGACGGACGACGGGCCGCCGGACAAAATGAGCGCGGCGGGGTCCTTGGCTTTGATTTCCTCGATGGAGGCGGAGTTGGAAACAACCTCGGAGTAGATTTTGGCCTCGCGCACGCGGCGGGCAATGAGCTGCGCGTACTGAGCGCCAAAGTCCACGACGAGGACTGGGCGCGGGGTAGTATTTGGCTTAGTCACGCCCCATAGTCTAACCCATAGGCCCCGCGGCCCAGGAAGCGCTTACCTATGTGGGGCATTGCGGCGGCTTTCGCGCCGTGGGGCGCGGGCCGCACAGGCAACTCGCCATGCAAGGGGGGGCGGGAGTGCAGCTGCGAGGGGCGCAGCGGTGCGGCGCGGGTCCCGCACGATGCGAGGCGCGCCGCACGCTACTTAGTAGCGAACCGCGAGCTCGACCTTCTGGAAGGACTTCAGGTCGGTGTACCCGCACTTTGCGAGGGCACGCCGCAGCGCACCCACAAGGTTGGTGCGGCCGAATGGTTCGCTGGATGGGCCGTGCAGCACGGTTTCCAGGCTCGGCGCAGCCGCGGGCTCAGCGTCGCCTGCGGTGAGGAAATCCACATCGAGGTCGGTATCGACGCCCGCGAACTGCGCGTAGCCGCGCGGGAACCGCGGGTGGCCTGCGGTAGCCGGCCAATACCATCCCCTACCGCCTGCCTCACGGGCCTGGGCAAGAAGGGGGCCGAGCGCAACACTATCGGCGCCGCAGGCGAAGGCCTTGGCGATGGTCCCGGAATTATCGAATTCCGCATCCGCAATGATGTGCACGTAGCGGCCCTCGGTCTCGTCGAGGTAGTCGCGGCGGGCGGCGGCGGCATCGGCAATGGCGGTGGCCATGGCGGTATCGATGCCGACGGTTTCCGCGTTAGTCGTCACGCCCGCGCCCACGATGACGCCGGCCGCACCGGTGCGCATCAGGTGCAGCGCCGTGGTGTAGTCGGCCACGCCACCGGCGATGACGGGTACTTCGAGCGAGCCGATAAATTCCTTCAGGTTCAGCGGCTCGCCGCCGGTGGCGACGTGCTCCGCAGACACCAGCGTGCCCTGGATGAACAGTAGCTCGGCCCCGGCGGCAATGGCCTTCGGCGCCATCTCGCGGGCGTTTTGGGGCGAAACGCGCACGGCGACGGTCACACCGGACTCGCGCACTTGGGCGATGCGGGAGGCAAGGAGGGCATCGTCAAGCGGGGCGGCGTGCAGCTCCTGAATGGTGGAGTTATCGCCCGGCTGGGAATAGATGCGTGCCAACGCACCCTCGAGGTCCTCGTGGCGGCCCCACAGGCCTTCGGCGTTGATGACGCCGAGCCCGCCCTGCTTGCCCATCTCGATGATGAACTCGGGCGTGGCCAGCGCATCGGTGGGGTGGGAAACGAAGGGGGTATCGAAGGTATAGGCATCGATATTCCAGGTGGTATCCACGTCCTTGGACGAGCGCGTGCGGCGCTGGGGAACGATGGAGACCTGGTCTAAATCAAAGGTGCGGCGGGCCTCGCGGCCGATGCCGATTTCGGCGTATTCACGCATGTTTGTCCTAGCGGTAGTTCGGGGCTTCGGCGATTTGCTGCAGGTGGTGCGGGTGGGATTCCTTCAGGCCCGCGGCGGTGATCTGGACAAATCGCTTGGTCTTGAGCTCATCTAGGGTGGCCGATCCGGTATAGCCCATGGCCGCGCGCAGGCCGCCGATGATTTGGTGCACGATGGCATCGATCTCGCCGCGGAAGGGCACGCGACCCTCCACGCCTTCTGGCACCAGCTTGTCCTCGCTGCGCACGTCGGCCTGGAAGTAGCGGTCCTTGGAGTAGGAACGCTTTTCGCCGGAAAGCCCGCGGCCCTGCATGGCGCCCATGGAGCCCATGCCGCGGTAGCGCTTGTACTGCTTGCCCTGGTAGACCACGATGTCACCGGGCGCCTCGGTGGTGCCGGCGAACATGGAGCCCAGCATGACGGTATCGGCACCGGCGGCCAGCGCCTTGGCGATGTCACCGGAGTACTGCATGCCGCCATCGCCGATGACCGGCACGCCCGCGGGGGCGGCGACGGCTGCGGCTTCCATCAGCGCGGTGATCTGCGGCGCACCAACGCCGGCCACGACGCGTGTGGTGCAGATGGATCCCGGGCCGATGCCGACCTTGATGGCGTCCGCGCCGGCGTCGATCATCGCCTGGGCTGCCTCGCGGGTGGCAAGGTTGCCGCCGATGACATCGACCTTGTCGCCAAAGTCCTTCTTCACGCGGGAGACCATCTCGAGCACGCGGTTATTGTGGGCGTGGGCGGAGTCGACGACGAGGGCGTCAACGCCGGCATCGACAAGCGCGGCGGCGCGCTGATAGGACTCCTCGCCGGTACCAATGCCCGCGGCAACCAACAGACGACCGGAAGCATCCTTGGAGGCGTTGGGGTACTGCTCGGATTTGACGAAGTCCTTGACGGTGATAAGGCCAATGAGCTTGTTATTGGCATCAACAATAGGTAGCTTTTCTACCTTATTGGCCGACAGCAGCTCTAGGGCCTCGTCCTTGGACACGCCCTCGCGCGCGACGACGAGCGGCATCGCGGTCATGACATCGCTGACCTTGCGATCAAAGTCCGGCTCGAAACGCATATCGCGGTTGGTGCAAATGCCCAGCAGGGTGCCGTCCTTATCCACGACCGGCAGGCCGGAAATGCGGAAGCGGGCGCACAGGGCATCGACCTCGCCAATGGTCATCTCGGGGCGGGCGGTGACCGGGTCCGTAACCATGCCGGACTCAGAGCGCTTGACGATTTCTACCTGCTCAGCCTGCGCTTCCGCAGACAGGTTGCGGTGCAGCACGCCGATGCCGCCCTGGCGCGCCATGGCGATGGCCATGCGGGCCTCGGTTACGGTATCCATCGCTGCGGATGCCAGCGGCACGCCCAGGCGAATATTTCGGGTAAATTGCGCGCCGGTATCGACCTCAGAGGGCACGATATTGGACTCGGCGGGCAAAAGAAGCACGTCGTCGAAGGTCAAGCCGCGCAGGGCTACCTTGTTCGGGTCATCTCCACCAGTGTGAATAGGGTAATCGCTCATCGAGGTATCTCCTTAAACAGGTTCAGCGGCTACCCCAACTGTAGTGTGTGCCCGGCCAATGACACCATTCAGGCTAGGGGTTAATTGCCTTAAGCGGGCAAGTTCAATAGGCTCGCAGGCGTGAACTTCTTCGCCAATATGCCCCGCGATCCTTTTGCAGACGATCCGAATGACCCCGCCTCCTTCCTGGAGGAGGACGAGCAGGTCATGCCGCTTTCCGATGAAGACCGCCTCGCCCTCATCCACGATCTCGCCCTGGTAGAGAAATTCGCAAGTGTGCTCGGCCCGCGCGGGATCGATGGCATCTTCTTCCTGTGTGAAGACTGCCAGGAAAACCACTTCTACGAGTGGGATATTATGGCCGCCAATATGCGCGCAACGCTGGCGGGCGAGCTCGCCCCAGTGCACGAGCCTGGAGCAGAACCCGACCCGCGCCGCTACGTGCCGTGGGACTACGCGCTAGGCTACTTGGACGGCCTCGAGGGCCGCTAGGGTTGTAGCACTGCCCTCGCTACTCGGCGCCCGCCCCCAACTGAATAGTTGTGGTGGGTGCTTCTTCGGGCTCGCGCGTCTCCGGCTGCGGATTCGCTGGCGCCTGCTCCGTTACCACCACGGTTGAGGTCTCGTACTGCGTTTCCGTTACGGTCTTCGGCGCTGGCTCAGGATTCTCCTGCGACTTTTGGCCCGGCGCGGTCTCGGTGGCGGTTTCCGTCACGGTTTTCGTCTTCGGGCGGGCAGGACGCTTCTTTTCGGCTTCTTCCTTGGCGGCGATGGCATTTTCTTCTTTGCCTTCAGCCTCTTCGAGCTTGGTGCGGGCTTCCTTCATAAGCTCGCGCGCACCTTCGATATCTCCCTCTGCCGCGCGGGATTCCATCTCATCTAAGGTGCCGGCCAACTCCACGTTGCGGGTCTCATCCGGCCTATCAAATACGCCAGAATTAACCATGACCCCGCCCGCACCGGCGAGGATGACTGTGGCGGCGGCCGCGCCGATAAGTCCATGCATCACGGGGCGATTGCGCCGGCGAGACCGCGCCTTATCGAGGCTGATGACGGCCGGTTCTTCCTCTACCCCATCCACGCGCGGGGCTGGCGGCATCTGCTTATCGATGTCCCCCTTCAGCCCCAACAGCAGCCCAGCGAGCTCATCGCTGCCATTGGAGGGATCCTTGCCCTGCGACAGCTCGGTGAGGAATGCATCATCATCTACCAAGGGCTGGAGCTGCTCCGTCAGGTCATCGTTATTCTTTTTAGAATGCTTGGAGGCCATGATGGTTTCTGTCCCTCCTTCCTTTCTTAAGGTTTACGCGTGTCTCTAGAGCGGGGGTTGTGGCTTTAGCCCTCGGTGGCTAATTGTTGCCCAAGGGCCTTTCGCAATTGTGCGAGAGCTCGGTGCTGTGCGACGCGAACCGCGCCCGGGGTAGACCCCACGATATCGGCGGTTTCTTCTGCCGAAAGCCCAACGAACACGCGCAAAATAACGATGTTTTTTGCCTTGTCACTTAAGGTATCGAGCAAGGCGCGCATTCTGTTACTACCATCATTTTCTAGCGCCCATTCCTCGGGAGTCGCCTCGTTTGCGGTGCTTTCTGGAAGCTCCTCGGCGGGCGTGGAGCGATCGCGGCCCATGGCGCGGTGGGCATCGGTTACCTTATTAAAAGCGATGCCGTAGACATAGGCCATGAAGGGTCGGCCCTTATCTTCATAGGATTCGATAGATGTGGCGACGGCGAGGCAGATTTCTTGGGTCACGTCCTCCGCGGTGGGCTGGCGCCCGCCACCGATGCGCGCACGACAATAGCGCAGCACCTGCGGATGAATAATTTGCAGGATAGATTGCAGTGCGCGGCGGCTTCCACCAGCGGCCAGCGGAACGAGATCCGCTAGCTCTTTATCCTTATCGCTCACGAGTGCACCCTCTGCAGACTATTAAATCGATATTCAACCATATTTCCTCTGGGGCAGGGAGTGCAAAGGGACAACTGCCTTGCACACCTCCGCCTCGGCACTGCCCTTGCTTGGCGATGCCCCAGCAAAGAAAACCCCACCAAGAAACCCGTGCCCAGCGGTTGTACCCGCTTTGAAGGCGGGTTTATGGCCCCTGCACAATAGAAAGAGGAAAATTCATAATTCGTTAACCTTAGCCATTATTGCAGGTAAATGGGCGCTAACGAGTCCCATAAATAGATACAATACCTAGAAGTTAAATACTAGTAACCCTTTGTTTACCAAGACGCGACACACTACAAATCGTTGCGGTTCGCGGATGACTCTCCACCGGCCGCCAGCGTAAGAATTCTCGTCCTGTTATAAGGAGCTTAAGAAACGTGTCTCAGTCCAAGTCTCTTCTCGGACCTACTGCAGATGTATGGGATTGGCAGTTGCAAGGTGCGTGCCGCGGTGAAAACTCGGACGTGTTTTACCATCCAGACGGAGAGCGTGGCCGAGCCCGCGCCCAGCGCGAAAATCGCGCCAAGGCCATCTGCAATTCCTGCCCGGTTATCGAGCTCTGCCGCGAGCACGCCCTGCGTTCGGCCGAACCGTATGGCGTCTGGGGCGGCATGAGCGAGTCTGAGCGCGTGGTGGCGCTGCGCAAGCGTCGCCGCGAGACGGTCAACGCTTAACCCAAAAATTAAGTTAGCGCGCAGAGCCCACACACCGCGTTCGTGGCGGGCGGGAGTGCGGGGTTCCGAATTATCCCTGCGTAGCAAGCGCCTGCTGCAAATAACGCCCTGTGAGGGACTCCTTCGAGCCCGCTAAGTCCTGGGGCGTGCCGCTAAAGACGAGGCAACCTCCAGCTGAGGAGGACCCCTAAGCTTGGCGCCTTTTGTGAACTATCCTCTCTTCTGCTGCCGCTGGCGGCTAAAAAGGCCTACCGTGGCATCGCACGGGTTATGTGGTTCCCGCGTGCTTTACGTATAAGCCAGAAGCCCGCCGCAGCCTCCCCAATAAGGCGGGGAAGGCGCGGCGGGCTATGGGGCTAGGTATAGCGCAGGAATTAGTGGTGGTGATGGCCGTGGCCGGCCTCAGCGTTATCTTCTTCCTGCGGCTTTTCCACGACGGATGCCTCGGTGGTAAGAACCATGCGGGCAACGGAGGTGGCATTGACCACTGCGGAGTGGGTGACCTTCACGGGATCGATGATGCCGTTATCAATGAGGTTGCCGTACTCCAGGGAGTTGGCGTTAAAGCCTTCACCGTTGGCCATCTCAGAAACGCGGGAGACGATGACAGAGCCATCGAGGCCTGCGTTTTCTGCGATCCAGAATGCCGGTCGGGTCAGAGCGCGGGCGACGGCGAGCACGCCGACCTTAGCCTCGCCCTCGAAGTCCTGGGCAAAGGACTCGAGTTCCTTAGAGATCTGCACCAGCACGGAACCGCCGCCGGCGATGACGCCTTCTTCTACGGCCGCGCGGGCGGCGTTGATGGCGTCCTCGACGCGCAGCTTGCGCTCGTTGACCTCGGTCTCGGTTGCGGCACCAACGCGGATAACGGCGACGCCGCCGGAGAGCTTAGCCAAGCGCTCCTCGAGCTTTTCCTTATCCCAGGTGGAGTCGGTGCGGGCGATTTCGCCGCGGATCTGTTCACGGCGATCATCGAGGGCTGCGGCGCTGCCGCCGCCATCGACAAGCACGGTGTCTTCCTTGGTGATGGTCACGCGGCGCGCGGAACCCAGCACCTCGAGGCCGACTTCGTTCAGGTTGACGCCCACCTCAGGGTCCACCACGGTGGCGCCGGTAACTACGGCCAAGTCATCCATGAAGCCCTTGCGGCGCTCGCCAAAGTACGGTGCCTTCACGGCGGCAACCTTCAGGACCTTGCGGATGGAGTTGACCACGAGCGCCTGCAGCGGCTCGCCCTCAACGTCTTCCGCGATGATGAGGGTCGGGCGGTTGGTCTCCGCAATCTTTTCCAACAGCGGCAAGAAATCCGGCAGGGAAGAAATCTTGTTGCGGACGAGCAAAATGGCGGCATCGTCAAGCACGGCGTGGTTAGTCTCTTCCTCCGTAGCGAAGTACGGGGAAAGGTAGCCCTTGTCAAAGGAAATACCTTCGGTGACATCCACGGTGGAGTCCATGGTCTGGGACTCCTCGACGGTGACGACGCCGTCCTTTCCCACCTTTTCCATGGCGCCGGCAACCATCTCGCCGACCTCCGGATCGCGGGAGGACACGGTGGCTACCTGCGCGATTTCGGAGGCGGAGTTGACCGGAGTGGCGCGTGCTTTGAGCTCCTCGACGGCCTTTTCCGCCGCTGCGGAGATGCCGCGGTTGAGCTCAATTGGGTTAGCGCCGGCTGCAACGTTGCGCAAGCCCTCAAAGATAAGCGCCTGGGCCAGCAAGGTCGCGGTGGTGGTGCCGTCGCCGGCGATGTCGTTGGTCTTGACCGCAACGGACTTAACCAGCTGCGCGCCGAGGTTCTCGAAGGGCTCCTCGACGTCGATATCGCGGGCGATGGTCACGCCGTCATTGGTAACGGTCGGGCCACCGAAGGCCTTGGACAATACGACGTTGCGGCCGCGCGGGCCGAGGGTGACCTTGACGGCATCAGCCAGCGTATCGACGCCGCGCTGAATTCCCTCGCGGGCTTCTTGGTCGAATGCAATAAGCTTTGCCATAAGTAGTTCCTACTTCTCGATGATGGCGAGGATGTCGCGCTGGCTCAGCAGCAAGTACTCTTCGCCGTCGTACTTCAGCTCGGTGCCGCCGTAGCGGGAGAAGACAACGGTGTCGCCTTCCTTAACGTCCATGGGGATGCGGTCATCGTCGTCTTCCCAGCGGCCCGGGCCGACGGCAATAACGGTTGCTTCCTGCGGCTTTTCCTTTGCCGAATCCGGGATAACCAGGCCGGATGCGGTGGTGGATTCTGCTTCTACGATCTGTACGAGGACGCGGTCCTCAAGCGGCTTAATAGTTGCCATGATGTTTCCTCCGTATTGTTCGTTTGCGCACCTTAATGGCGCGCGCGTGCCGGTTGTGGATGTCCAGCACAGCCGTCGTCGCGGGTGAACAACTGTGGGTCAAACAACCTGATTAGCACTCTACCCTCGTGACTGCTAACCCTCAACAATGACGCGATCCCCGCTGCCGGACCGCGCTACGGCGCCAAGTGCGTCAGGGACACCACGTGTACTCCGCTCGGATGCCGAAAGCTCAGGTTTCCTCCCGTCACGATCATTAAGACGGGCGGGACCTCCCATTCAAAGCGCTCTGCGAAGGCCTGCAAATTGCTTGCCGCCTTCTCAATGATCTCTTGGCTTTGCCCCAATTTAATTTCTACGAAAACGGTCCTGCCTGCCAGCTCAAATACCGCATCTACTTCCAGCCCAGATGCGTCACGGGCGTGAAAAATACGCTTTCCACTTAACACCGCTAAGTCGTGGACTACTTGGGATTCAAAAAGCTGCCCGGCAAAGGCAAGGTTGCGCAGCAACTTGTCTGGGGACGCGTCCACGGCAGCAGCGGCCAACGCCGGATCCGCCAGATGCCTCTTCGGTGCCGTTCGCAGACTAGCCCGCGAGCGCAGATGAGACGACCACGCCAGCTGTTCTTCCACGATGAAGATGCGCTGCAACGCAGCAAGGTACTCGCTGACCGTAGCCCTTTGCGCGCCAATATCGGCAGCAATAGAAGAAATGGACTGTTCTGTGGCTACCCCACGGGCAAGCGAACGAATAAGTGTCGTTACTTTTACCGGATCCCTTCGCACACCATCGGCGGCATTAATATCCACGTGGGCCACAGTATCGATATAACTGCGCAGATTCTCCTGCGCCGCCTCAACGGAATAATTCCGGTTTGCGGGCCAGCCGCCATGCGCCATGCGCGTAATGACCCCTGCAACATCCACGACCGTTTCCCCATTCGACTGCGGGGATTCCTGAGCTACCAATTCGGCTAATGATACTGCGCCATTAGAATGCCCCGACTCATAAAAACTGAAGGTCTTCATCCGCAGCCTGGCTATGCGCCCCGCACCCGAGTGCCTGGATTGTTCCTCCATTGGCGCAGTCGACCCAGTAAGAATGAACTGCCCAGGCGCTTGCCGACGGTCAATCTCATGCCGCACCAAGTTCCACAACTGCGGTTTTTCTTGCCACTCATCAAAAACTCGCGGCGTATCCCCCTCCAACGCCAAATCCGGGACGGTGCTGAGCTGCATGTCGAGGTTTAAATCCGTATCCACCTGGACAAGACTGCCCGCAATTTGCCGAGCGGTCGCGGATTTCCCACAGCCCTTTGGGCCTTCTATCAACACTCCACCGGATCGCTGCAGGGCTCCATGAAGCCGCGAATCCTCTACTCGCGGGAGATAAAAATAGCCTTCTTGACCAGTCATTTTAAACCCATCCATCAGTTTGAGTGCGTTCTACCCATCAGAATATCAGAGTTTCACCCATCAGTTTGAGTGCGTTCTACCCATCAGAATATCGGCGATCCATCCATCAGTTTGTACGGATCTGGGCGGTTGAGCGCAGGAATCCCGCGAGAATGAGCTTGACCGCACACAGCGCAAGAAACATGGCGCCAAAAATTAGACCGAATGGCGCCCACCACACTCCGGCAAGCCCCTCCCACAGCGCGCTCATCCCGGAATAGAAATCGGGATGCAACAGGTGGTTGAGCAGCGCGACCACCGTCACGCTCAAGGTGATGACTATGGCCGCGGCAGTAATGGTCAGGCAGAAGGCCTCGCCCACCTGCACCCGCGCCCACGCCACCGGCGCGGCGCCGGCCAATCGCAGGCCGCGCACATCGCTGGCGATGCGCGAGCGCATGATGAGTGAGGTCAACACCGCACCAACGATGCTTGGGGCAACGACTGGGCCGAGGAATGCCGCGAAGACTCGCCCCGATGACAGGGTGTCGAGGCTGTCCGTACCTTTGAGCATCATCACCCCAGAGCCCACCGCCACGATCAGGCCGCCGAGCAGCACCCACGGCACGATATGAGGCACGGAAAAGCGGCGGCGCACCCGCACGTTGGCCCCGGCGATGCCGCACAAGCGCGTCCATTGGTCCACGGCGGGCATCAGCCACGGCGTCATGAGTGCAACCAGGATGACCAGCCCCATAGAGGCGGCGAGGCTATCGCCCGGATCCTCTATCTGCAGGCAGCCGTAGACGGCACCGCCTACCAAACCAACGGCAACAAGGCAGCGCAGCACTACCCACACCGGGCGCGGTTCCACCCGCGGGCGAAAGACCCGGCGCAGCGGTATGAGGGCACCGCAGACCGCCGATGCCACGCAGACGGATACGGCGATGCGGATGACCAGCGGGGTAATGGCCAACTCCGGCATGGGAATCCCGTCGCTGCGAAAGGCCGCGGCCATGGGGTCGACCAATAGGCGCGCCGGGAAGGTCCCGATGAGCGCCGCGATAGCGCTCACGGCACTCACCTGCCCCACGATGAAGCTATTGATCATCCACCCAGGCATGCCGATCATGCGCCACGAACGGTACACGGGTTCGCGCTCCTCAATGATCAGCCGCATCTGGGACAACGTGATCAACACAACGGCGCAGACCGCCATGCCCAGCACGGTGCCGCCAAGCGGCCCAGTGGGATCTTCGTCCGCGTCCGAGGTGGCCACCAGCATCGATACCGCCAGCGCGCACGCGGCCGAGGAAACCACCATGGTTAGCGCCACGGCAAGCCATGAGAGCCAATTGCTTTGTAAGTCCTTAAGCCACACCAGCATGGTTGGCCTCCTGGAGCTCAATGATGCGGTCGGCGGCCTCTGCGGCGAGGTGCGAGTGGGTCACCATGACCACCGCGGCCCCACCCCGTGCGGCGGTGCGGAGGTGGGTGAGGACGAGCTGGGCGGTGGCATCGTCAAGCGCGCCCGTGGGCTCATCAGCAAAGATATACGGCGCACCGGCCAGCAAGGCGCGCGCAACGGCGACGCGCTGCTGCTGACCGCCGGACAGCTGCGCGGGCAGGCGGCGCTCCAGCCCGTCAAGCCCCAAAGACTCGAAGGTCTTCTGCACCGCGTCCCGGGTGCAGCGCCGGCCGGAAAAGTGCGCGGTCAACGTGGCATTTTTGCGGGCGTTGAGCGATTCCAGCAGGTTATAGTCCTGGAATACGAAGGCGCGCTCTGTGCGGGCCGGCGCGTTGACCGTGCCGGAACTGGGCTTATCCAGCCCGGATAGCAGGTTCAACAGCGTGGTCTTGCCGCTGCCGGATGGCCCCATAATCGCGACAAATTCCCCCGGCTCGATGCTTAGGTCCACCTCGGCGAGTGCGGTATGGCTGCCGTAGCGCTTGCTCAGATTTTGTGCTTTTAACATGCCTTCCATTCCACCGGCCGTGCCCCGCACGCGCGATGGGGAAGGCTGCCCGAAAAATGGTGGGGCTAGCTCTACTGCCACCACCCCGGCGCGGCGGCTAGGCTGAACGGATATGCGAACTGTCAAGGCCAACGGGTGGAGCCTCGTCCTCGGAATACTTGCCCTTCCGGGACTGGTGATTTCGGTGCTCATGCTGCCGTGGATTCCGCTGGTAGCCCGCGCCGCGGAGTTTATCGGCCGTTTTGGTGCGAAGTGGATGGGCGTTGATATTCCCCCACGGCGGGCCAACCGTTGGTTTGATTGGCAGCAGTTTTATCACCTTTTACTGCAGCTTCTTATTTGCGTGGCCTGCTTTGCCAACTGGGTCTCTGTCGGTTTTGTCGCGGGCGTACTGGTTATCGCGCCGTTTATTCCGCAGGCCGAGTTCAACGTCGGCGAGTGGACCACCGATAATCGCCCATTGATTTTTGTCGTGTGCTGGCTCGCGGCCGCCGTGCTCTTCGTCCTACTGGTGGTGCTCAACCGCCTGCTGGTCAAGGCCTCCATTTCCCTCACCCGGCTCGCCCTGAGCCCCTCTGCCCAGGAGTTGGCGGCCTCGCGCGCCACGCTTATTGATGCCTTTTCGGGTGAGCGCCGCCGCATCGAGCGCGAGCTCCACGATGGCCCCCAGCAGTACCTCACCGCGCTCAAGCTCAACCTGGCCGCGGCAAAACTCCAGTCCCCGCCCGAGGCTCAGCAGGCGCTTGCCGATGCCGAACATAACGCCACCCAAGCCCTATCCGCCCTGCGCGCTACCGTGCGCGGCATTGCGCCACAAGTGCTTTTCGATGACGGCCTCATCCCTGCCCTCGATGAGCTCTTGGCCCACAGCGGGCTCGACGCGGAACTGCACGTCGAAGGCGCGGAGCGATCGATTGGGGAAACCACGGCGCTGCTGGCCTACCACGCGGTAGCAGAGGCGCTGACCAACGCCTCCACCCACGGCGCGGCCACCGCCGCCACCGTGTCCATCTGTTTTGGCGACGATCTTCGCCTCAGGGTCCGCGATAACGGCACCGGTGGCCTCTCTACAGGAGGGGGCCCTAGCGCGTCTAGCACCGCGCATTCCCGTGTCGGTGCTGATACCAGCGCCGACGCGACTGCCGGCACGGACACCAGAAAGACCGCGGGAACGACTGGGGGCACTGGCCTGGCCGGGCTGCGCGAGCGGGCCGCGGCGCTCGGCGGCAGCGTCGACTTCTCCCCCGCGCACGCAGAAGGACAAGGAGCAACCTTAACCATGTCACTACCGCTGAAGGAGGCCCGATGAAACTCTTATTGGCAGAAGATTCTGCCCTCTTGCGCGCCGGGCTGGAGCAGCTGTTAACGACACTGGGCCATAGCGTGACCGCCGTCAACGATGCGGAGAAATTGCGCGCCTGCGCGGACAGCGATGACTTCGATCTGATCATTAGCGATGTCCGCATGCCGCCCACCATGAGCGATGATGGGCTGCGCGCCGTGCACGATGTGCGTGCGGCAGACCCGTCGCAACCGGTGGTGGTGCTCAGCCAATACGTGGCGGCAAGCTACTTGGACCGGCTTTTAGAGCACGGCGGATTCGGCTACCTGCTCAAGGAGCGCGTATCCGATGTGGACGAATTCGTACGCACCCTAGAAGAAGTGGCGGGCGGTGGCACCGTGGTCGATCCAGAAGTGGTCACCGCCCTGCTCTCCGCGCGGCGCACGGGGCTGAGCCAATTAACCGCCCGCGAACGCGAGGTTTTGGGGCTTATGGCGCAGGGCTTGAGCAATCAAGAGATCGAAGGCAAGCTGGTCTTAACCGCCGGGGCGGTAAGCAAGCACGTCTCCAATGTTTTTCTCAAGCTCGGGTTTCGGCCAGAAGACGCCAATCGCCGCGTCAAGGCCGTGCTAATGTGGCTGCGCCACACCGAGAGCTAAAGGAGGGGTGCTTACGCGCTCTTCGTGGAGTTAATGACCGCCGCGCGCCAGAGCGTGTACTCGTCAGGAAAATCCTCGCGGTAGTTTTTCACCGCGCGGATGCCGTGCTCGACGGAAGCGATGACCTCATCGATGGAGTCCTCCTCGCCCTCTGCATCCACGAAGATGACCGGGCCGCTAATAGCGCGGATGGGATCCTGCAAAAAGGCGGAGTTTCCAGTGTCCGCGGCATTGCGCGCTAGGGATGCTACCGGGTTGGGCTCGGCGCCTTCCTGCTTGGCTTCTGGGTTATAGAGCGCGGCGTAGGTCGTGCCGTCATCTTGAAAGACGACGGAGACGCGATCCTCGGTGGTGCCGCCCAAGAACTGGTTGGCGTGTTCTAATTCGAACTCGATTTTGCGGCGAGTGAGATCGGGGTTGACGAGGAAACCAACGGTCATGAGAGAAAGCTCCTTTAAAGCGGAGAAGGCGTGAACTCGTTAAAGGTTACCGCCGCTTCCCCCACCTCGCAGTGCGAGGAAGAAGAACTTTAGGTTAACTGCGGCTCTTCCACGTCCAGTTGCGTATCGGTGCCAATACCCAGGCTCGACGGTGCAGCCCTCTCATGAATGAGCTGGGCGCCAAGGGCGGCAATCATCACGCCGTTATCGGTGCACAGGTTAAACCGCGGCACGCGCAGCTCCACACCAGCGGCGTCGCAGCGCTCGGCGGCTAGCTCCCGCAGCCGGGAATTGGCCACCACGCCGCCACCGAGCAGGAGCACCTTCGCCCCGGTATCCTCGCAGGCGCGAATGGCCTTGGCGGTGAGCACATCGGCCACGGCCTCTTGGAACGAGGCGCATACATCCTCCACGGAGATGGTCTCGCCGGCCTTTTCGGCGCGCTCCACATAGCGCGCAACGGAGGTTTTCAATCCCGAGAAGGAAAAATCATGCCGGTGCTCGCCGCGCAGGTCCTCGGCGCGCGACATGCCGCGCGGGAAGTCGATGGTGGGTTTTCCGCGGCTAGCCAGCTTATCGATGACCGGCCCGCCCGGGTAGCCCAGCCCTAGGAGGCGGGAGACTTTGTCGTAGGCCTCACCGGCGGCATCGTCAAGCGTGGAGCCCAACTCGCGCATGGGCTTTCCCACGGCCTCGACCTCGAGCAGCTGGGTATGCCCGCCGGAGACTAGCAGCGCGACCGAGTGCGGCAGGCTCTCGCCCTCGAGGTTGGCCACGGCTACGTGGCCGCCGAGGTGGTTGACGCCATAAAAGGGCACGCCCCACGCGGCGGCATAAGCCTTGGCAGCGGAAGCGCCGACGAGCAGGGCTCCTGCCAGGCCCGGGCCCACGGTGGCGGCAATGGCATCGGGCTTATCGATGCCCGCCTCATCCAACGCCGCCCGCATCACCTGCGGCATGGCCTCCAGGTGCGCGCGGGAGGCGATTTCGGGCACGACGCCGCCAAAGCGCGCGTGCTGCTGCATCGACGAAGCAACGGCATTGGCGATAATCTCCATGTGGCCGTCCTGGTCGAGCTCGACGATGCCCACCCCGGTCTCATCGCAGGAGGACTCGATGCCCATGACCTTCATTACTGCTCCTTTGCTTCGCGCTGGCTTGCTTGTGGCGACTGGCTGGCGCGCACCATGACGTGCGCATCCGCGCCGGAGGGCTGATAATAATTGCGGCGAATCCCCTCGACGCTAAAGCCATAGCACCGGTATAGCTCGATGGCGGGATCGTTTCCCACGCGCACCTCTAAGAAGATGGGCGCGCTTTTTAAGTCCGCGATATAGCAAATATTGTCCATCATCATGCGCGCGATCCCGCGGCGCTGAGCCTTTGGATCGACGCCGATGGTGTGGATTTCAAACTCCGGGTCTGCGGCTGGACCCATCATGCCGATGCCCGCATAGCCCAATAAGACCGGCTCCTCGTCGCCTTCTGAAGCTGCGGGTTCGAGGGCGCCTTCCACCCCGAGATAGAAGTTGAAGGGTTGGGCCATTTCTTGCTCAAATACCGCTTCCGTCCACGGAGTTTCACCGGGAAAAAGCACCTTTTCCAGTTCGGCGCAGCGCGGGACATCGGCGGGGGTGAGCTCGCGCAGGTTCACAGGCGCACCTCTGGAATGGCTGCGGAAAGCTGCTGCTTTTTGGGAGGAACCGCATCGGGGCGGCGCAGGTACATGGGCACGAATGGCGCCGGATCCGCGCCGAGCTGCGCGACGGCCACCAGGCCCTCGGCGGTGGGTGCGGCCTCACTACGCGGCAGCGCGGCGAGTTCTTCCGGCAGTTGGTCGGCCAGCTTCTCTGGGATGACCACCTGCGCGATATCCTGCACGGAAAGCTCCCCCGGCTTCGATACGTCTGGGCCAGCCAGGCGTTGTCCCGCGCGGTAGGTGGCCCAATAAATCTCCTTGCGGCGGGCATCGGTGGCAACTAGCGCCGCGTCCGCCGCGTCCCTTTCATCGGCTGCATCGGCCCCCGCTAACGCGGCGTGCGCGATGGCATCGTGGGTGCAGACGCCGTGGAGGGGGATGGAGAGGGCATCGGCAAGCGCCTGCGCCGTGGCCATGCCGACGCGCAAGCCGGTAAAGGGGCCAGGGCCCACGCCCGCCACGATGGCATCGAGGTTGCCGAGCTCCAGACCGGTCTCGCTCATCACCTCGAGGATGGTGGGCATGAGCCGTTCATTATGCGCGCGCGTATCGGCCAGAACGCGCTGCGTCAGCTGCCCAGACTCGGTGTCGACTACCCCGGTGACCAGGGCGGTCGTCGCCGTATCGATGGCCAGGACGCGCATTAGCCGACCAGCTTCCACACGCCGTCTTCGCTCTGGAAGGCCAGCGGCTGGGAGCCCTGAACCAGCGGAACCCCGCCGTCTAGGCCGTGGCCCTGCTGCTCCATGGCCTTAACCTGCGCATTGATCGTTTCGCAGACCTCAACCTCGGAGGAATCCAGTTCCTCTACATAGGGATCGACGCTGTGGCCCAGCGCCATGACGTAGCTCTTGCCCTCAGGAACGACACCGTCCTCGAAGGTAATGTCATCAGGGTTCGGGGCGGCTTCCTTGACCTTGTCTTCTGCCATGCCTGGGCAGATGAAGCCAATGGCACTGTAGTCGGCGCCGTAGACATCAGACGGGATGAGCGACATTACCTCAAGGTTCCGCGGGGCATGCTGCAAGGTGTTGGTGAGGTTGCCCTCTAGGGAATCCTCATCACGCAGGGTAGCCCCGGCAACGAGCACCATCATCACAATGATAAATAGCGCGATAATGGTCGTGGTCAGGTTGCGAGCAAATTTAGTCATGGAGTGAGTAACGCTCCTCGGGTCAAGGGGGTCCTATATGTACATATGGTGAAGTGATTGTCAGCTCTATTGCCGAGGTTACTCGGCGGCCAACAAGCACTCACCCACGGGGTAGTGCCTGCCAGTGTAGGCGGATTACCCAGTGGGTGAATAATTAGCGCGGGACATATGGGGCTAAAGCAATAACAATAGCAGCACCTGAGCGGCGATAATCTTGCCGATGATGGTGGTTGGATACACCGTTGCCCAGCCGCGCCCGGCAAGTTCCGTTCCGGTTTGGCCCCGGATATAAGCAAATACTGCCGGGTTCGTGGTCATGCCGGCCGCACAGCCCATAGCCTCGTCCCACTTCAAGCGCAGCACCAGCATGCCGATAACACCGATGAGGATGGCCGATACCAAGGTAATGATAAAGCCGACGCCGATGATGGTCAGCGAGGATGGATCCGTCAGGGCATCGCGGAACGATGCGCCTGCTGACGTCCCCACGCCCGCTAGGAAGAGCGTCAGCCCCAGGTTCGAAATGGTTTCCCTGGTATGGAAGGGCATCTGCCAATTAATGGGGCCGGTGCGGTTCAGGTAGCCGAGGATAAGGCCGACCACGACGGGACCGCCGCCAAACCCCAGCTGCAGGGTCGATCCACCCGGCATGGGGATGGGAATAAGGCCCAACAACATTCCCAAGGTCAAGCCGATGGACATAGACAATAGATCAGCATTACCGAGCGCCGATTCGGAATCGCCCAAGTACTTGCGCACCTCGCGCACGTGGTGCGAGCTACACACCACGCGCACGCGGTCAGAGTAATTCAGCACCATATCTGGGTGCGGAACCGCATCGCTATCGCCCTTGCGCACGCGCGCGATAATAAAGCCATGCTCGAGCGCATCGATATCGCGGATGCGCTTGCCCGCGACCTTCGGGTTCGACACGGTCACGCGCTTATACTGTAAACCCGCCTCTGGGGTGAGCTCGACGGGGTATTCCTCACCGAGCACCTCGATGGCACCGGCGACGTCCTTTTCGGAGCCATTAATAAGGAATGCCTCGCCCTTGCGCAGTGGCATATCCGGCTGCGCAAGCCGGTGGTGTTCCATATCGGAAATCTCGCGGGTAGCCACCACGGTATGCCCTGTGACGCGGTACAGGTGCCCGGCCGTATCCGGGAAGTCTTTGGTCAGCCGCACGCCTTTGGCCACCAGCGGAGCGGGAATCATTCCCTCTTTCTTGGCATCCTCCTCGTGGTCTACCTTGAGGATTTTCGCGCCAATAGCGGCGACCAGGATCGCTCCGATAACCGCACCCGGGTAAGCCAGCGAATAACCGACGACCGGGGTGGAATTGCCCAGCATTTCCACCACCGCTGCCATACCCGGCGTGGATGACAGCGAACCGGCAAACATACCGGCCGCCACATCGGTTTCGAGGCCAAAGACGCGGATGAGTCCAAAGCCTACGCCCACGAGCAGGACCAACATGCCGATCATAAAGACGGTCAGCTTCCAGCCGCGGGTAGCAAATTCGCGGACGAACGACGGCCCGAAATTAAGACCGATGGCATAAACAAAAATGGCCAAGCCGAATTGATATACCAGCGGTGGAATTTGGATATCCGGATTGGCGGTAGAAAGCCCGAGCGCCACGAACATCGCGGCCGCGGCGCCAAGAGAGATGCCAAAGAATTTGATTTTGCCGATGGCCAAACCAATGGCCATGATGGCAAAAAGGGCGAGCAGAGGACTAGAGGCTAGGAGATCTAACACCCTTCAAGGATCCCGCACCTTAAATACCTAAAGCAACTTGACGTCCTAAGATGTCCATCACTTATACCTTGAAATTAATGAGACCTAGCTAATCATTGTGTCGCCACGACCAGCTAATGCGGCGCACGTCCTCATCTGCGCCGGAAAACTCCGCCGGTTCGCGGTCGATGCTGATAAAGAGGTACCTATCTGCGATCTGCTCGATGAGGCCGCCGCCCCATTCGGCGACGACAACGGCATCGGCAAGCTCGGTATCCAAATCCAAGGCATCCAGCTCCCCCAGGGGATCGCCGGAATTGGCCCCGCCCTCATCCAAGAGGCGGTAGGCGTCCACGTGCACCAGGTCCGACCCCCCAACCCGTGAGCGATGCACGCGGGCGATGACGAACGTGGGCGAGGTAATCCGCCCCTTGACCTGCATGCCCTGCGCAATTCCCTGAGTAAAGGTGGTTTTTCCCGCGCCCAATGGGCCATCCAGGATAACGACATCGCCGGCTTCGAGCGCGGCGCCCAATTCCTTGCCGCAGGCGTGGGTCTGCTCCACCGTTGCCAGATCGCGGGTCCCAGACTCCGGAAAATTACTGCGCATCGGCCTCTCCTATATATTCGCGTTCGGTGCGGCCGGTAGGTCGGCACACCACTTCATAGTTGATGGTGCCCACGGCATCAGCAAGCTCGGTAGCAGACATGCCACCCCGACCAAAGATGACGACCTCATCACCGGGGGCAATGCCGTGCGGGTTATCTCCTAGATCCACCACTATTTGGTCCATGCACACTCGGCCTACCTGCGGGTAGAGCCGCTCGCCGATGCCCACCTGAAGGTGGCCCTGGTACGCCCGCGGCAGCCCATCGGCATAGCCACAATCCACCGTGGCCAGGAAACCTGGCTTATCCGCGCTCCAGGTACGCCCGTAGCTGGTGGCCTCACCCTTATCGATTGGCTTGAGACCGAAGACATTTCCGGACCAGGTCATCGCCGGGCGCAGGCCATGGTGCCGCCCAGCGATGGGCTCGAGCCCGTAACACGCGATACCAACCCGCACCTGCTCAAAGTGCGCCGATGGGCGCGAGAGCGTGGCCGGCGAGTTGGCCAAATGATTGACCGGGCACTCCAAACCTGCCGCGCGCGCCGCATCCAGGGCGCGCCGAAACTCTTCTTCCTGGGCGTCATTATGCGCATTATCCGGCTCGTCCGCGCAGGCAAAGTGGGACATGAGGCCCAGGACCGTGATGTGCGGGGCATCCCGCAGCAGCGCAAAGACCTCGTCCCAGTCCGCCTTATCCACCCCGGAGCGGTGCATTCCGGTTTCGACCTTGATATAGACCTCGGCGGGAATCTCAGCCTCTACCAGCTTCTGCGCCTGCGCCGGGGAATTGACCGCAATCTGGATGCCACATGCCAGAGCCTCTTCTAGTACCTGATCCGTCTGCCAGATCCATGCCGCGATGGGTGAGTCCACCCCCATGCGCCGCAACTGCACGGCTTCTGTCAGCGTGGCGACGCCAATAGAATCTGCCCCCGCTTCCAGCATCACAGGCACGACCCTTTCTACGCCGTGCCCGTAAGCATCCGCCTTCACCACGCACATCAGCTTGACGTCTGGGCCGATCTTCTCCTTAATCAGCCACACATTATGCGCGATGGCAGCAAGGTCAATTGTGGTTTTCAGCATGCCACTATTGTGCCACTTTCCACCCGCGCGCTGAATTTACCGCAGATATGCGCAAGACCCCTCTCCCGCCTCCATGCAAACAAGGACGAGAAAGGGGCCTGAACCGCCGGAAAGGTTATTCCACGGTGACGGACTTAGCCAGGTTACGCGGCTGGTCAACGTCGTAGCCCTTGGACTTTGCCACGTGTGCGGCAAAGATCTGCAGGGGCACCGTAGCAAGGAGCGGCTGCATCAATGTCGGCGCCTTTGGCACGCGGATGACGTGGTTAGCGTAATCCTCTACCGCGGTATCGCCTTCTTCTGCGATCACGATGGTAATGGCACCGCGGGCGCGGATTTCCTGGATATTGGACACCACCTTGGAGTGCAGCGAATCGCGCCCGCGCGGGGAGGGCACGATGACGAAGACCGGCTGGCCCTCCTCAATCAGCGCGATCGGACCGTGCTTGAGCTCGCCGGCGGCAAAGCCTTCGGCGTGCAGGTATGCGATCTCCTTGAGCTTCAGCGCGCCTTCAAGCGCAACCGGGAAGCCCACGTGGCGGCCCAGGAAGAGCACGGATTCCGCATCCTTCATGGAGTTAGCCAGGCCAGCTACTTGCTGTTCTTCATCGATGACGCTTTGTACCTTGTCCGGCATATTGCGCAGCTCAGCAAGAACTCCCTGGATTTCATCGGAGAACATGTTGCCGCGCAGCTGTGCCAAGTAGAGGCCCAGCAGGTAGGTCGCGGTAATCTGCGCTAAGAAAGCCTTGGTAGAGGCCACCGCGATTTCGGGACCCGCGTGGGTGTAGAGCGCCGCATCGGATTCGCGCGGAATGGACGAGCCCTGCGTATTGCAGATGGCGATGACCTTCGCGCCCTGCTGGCGTGCGTGGCGCACGGCCATCAAGGTGTCCATGGTCTCGCCGGACTGGGACAAGGCCACGACCAAGGTCTTCTCGTTGACGATCGGATCGCGGTAGCGGAACTCGTGGGCGAGCTCGACCTCGGTGGGAATGCGGCACCAGTGCTCGATGGCGTACCGCGCCACATGGCCGGCATAGGCCGCCGTGCCGCAGGCAATCACGATGATCTTATCGATGGACTTCAAAACCGACTCATCGATGCGCAAGTCATCCAGGGTCAGCTGACCCTGCTCGTCAAAGCGGCCGAGCAAGGTATCGCGCACAGCGGCGGGCTGGTCGTGGATTTCCTTTTCCATGAAGGAATCAAAGCCACCCTTTTCAGCGGCGGCCGCATCCCACTTGATCTCAAAGGCCTTGCCCTCGGTGGGGTTGCCGTCGTAGTCAGTAATGACGACATCGTCAGCAGTGATGGTGACCACCTGGTCATTGTCCATTTCCACTGCGGACTTGGTGTAATCAATAAAGCCCGAGACGTCAGAGCCCAAGAAGTTTTCGCCCTCGCCCAAACCAATGACCAGGGGCGAATCGCGGCGGGCGGCAACGATGCGATCCGGCTGGTCAGCGTGAATGGCCAGCAGGGTAAACGCACCGTCGAGGCGCTTGGCGGTCAGCTGCATTGCCTTGGTGAGGTCACCTGCGGCGTCGTTGTGGAAAACATCGCCAAGCAACGCAGCGGCAACTTCAGTATCGGTTTCAGAAACGAAGTTGTAGCCCTTATTCAAAAGCTCGGTCCGCAGCTCCGCGAAGTTTTCGATGATGCCGTTGTGCACCACGGCCAGCTTGCCGCCGTCAACGACGTGGGGGTGCGCATTGAGATCGGTCGGGCCACCGTGCGTGGCCCAACGGGTGTGCCCGATTCCCAAAACGGAATCCTTCAGCGGACGCGCTGCAATCTCATCGTCCAAGGCAGCAACCTTGCCCGCCTTCTTCCGCCAGCTAATCTCCCCATCGGCGTACATCGCCACACCAGCGGAGTCATAGCCGCGGTATTCCAGTCTGTGCAGACCTTCCACGACTACATCCAGAGCGAAGTATTCGCGGTCACCGCTAGCGTGACCAACATATCCAACAATTCCACACATAAAAAGGAATCCTACCTCATTGGTCAACACGAACCGGGGGTTGGACTAGGGCCTGTTATTTATGGCCGCACACTTATTCGGGCCTTTTATAGTTACTGGAAACTGGCCTGCCCACCGCTAGTTTTCGCACCCTCGGTGAGCAGCCCTCCCGCCCTGCGGCTGACTGGGGCGCGGAAGAAGACGGGGGCATCGGCAAGCAGCCGCGCCCCTTCCCCACCGGGCTGCTAGCGCGTGGCGCGCTCCAGCATCTCAAGGACGTGGTGGTAATCCTCGCCGGTGGCGCGGGTCATGCCCAGCTCACACGTGCGGTTGGTAGAGGCGTGATACTGCGCGCCCAGCTCCGTGACCTGGGCGGCCTCGGCGCGGGTGGCGGACTCCGTGAGCTCTGGGTGGAGCATGCCGCGGTCGCCGGCATAACCGCAGCAATTCCAGGCGGTGGGGATGTGTACCTCCGTGGCTGCGGCTCGGGCGACCTTTTCTACATCTCCCATCATGCCAAGCTGGAGCGCCGAACAGGTCGGGTGAATCGTCATGGAATCGACCGGCTGGGTGGTCTCGAGGCGCGGCAGCAGCGTATCGGCGGTGAAGCTCAGCGCATCGATGACGGTGATGCCGATGGATTCCAGCATCTCCTGAAAACCCGCGGTACAGCTGGACGCGTCCACGATCACGGGCAGGCAGGCGTTATCCGTGGCCTCCATGACGGTCTCGCGCACGCGCTGCTCCATGATGTCGTGACCCTTGCGCATGCCCTTTGAGGACCATGGCGTGCCACAGCAGAGCTTTTCGATGCCCTTGGGAACCTCCAGCGCCATCCCCGCCCGCTCCAAGACGGTGATGAAGGCTTCCGTTGCTCCCATGCCTTCGCCTTGCGGGGCGAACATGGAGTTTACGCAGGCTGGAAGGTAGATTCCCGAGGTTTCAGCGTAGCGATCTCCCACGCGCCCGGCCAGGCGCTCGCGGGATTTGCCGCCTTTGCCTAACTCCGGCTGGTATCCCGGCACGGTATCGGGGCCGATGAGCGAGCGGGCCACGTCGGTAACCTTCGTCACCAGCTGAGCCGGCAGCATGTGCGCGCCGGTCAGCGCCGTTGCGGCACCGCGGCTGGTGACCTGCCAATTCTTGGCGGCAGCGGACCAGACCTTTTCTTCTGTGGCCCCGGCATTCTCGTGGCGCAGCTTCTTGATGAATTTGCCGGTATCGATGCCCACCGGGCAGGCGGTCAGGCACATGGAATCCACGGCGCACGTATCGATGCCCATGTACTCATTAGCCTCATCGAGTTCTGCAACCAAGTGCGTATCGCCACTTTCCTGCGCCCGCTGGCGGGCACGGCGCACCACGATGCGCTGGCGCGGAGTCAAGGTGAGATCCCTCGACGGGCACACCGGCTCGCAATAGCCGCACTCAACGCACGGGTCGATTTCCTCTTCCACCGTGGGGTTGAGCTTGATATTTGTAATGTGTGCACCGGGGTCATCGTCCAAGATGACGCCTGGGTTCATGGTTCCAGCGGGATCGCAGGCGCGCTTGAGCAGCTGCATGACCTCGTAGAGCTCATCGCCGTACTGGCGGCGCACATACGGGGCCATGGCGCGGCCGGTGCCGTGCTCGGCCTTGAGGTTTCCCTCTGCCGAAAGCACCAAGTCCACCATTTCCTCATTGAAGTTGTTATAACGGCCAATGGCGCTATCGCCCTCGAAGCGGTCCGTTAGGAGGAAGTGGATATTGCCGTCTTTCGCGTGGCCGAAAATGACCGCATCGTCGTAGGAATAGCGGGTAAAAAGCTCCTGCAAGGAGGAACAAGTATCGGCCAAATCCCCCACCGGCACCACAACGTCTTCCAAGAGCGCCGTGGTTCCTGAGGGCCTCGCTTCTGCCACCTGGGCATACAGGCCCTTGCGGAAGTTCCACGCGGCGGTGCGGGTGGGAATATCGGCAGAAAACTCCGCCGGCGATTGCAGGTCCAATTCCCGCAAAAGGGACGAGCCCTTGTTCTCTTTTTCCCGCAGCTCTTCCTTGTCATCGGATTGGTACTCGATTAGCAACGCGGCCTGTGAATCCACATCGAAGCCGGTAATGGCCTGCGGGACCTTATCAAAGCCTTGACCCACACGAATGGAGGCAGAATCCATCAACTCCAGGGTGGCGGCACCGGTCTCCACCAAGGACGGCAATGCCTTCGTAGCGGCGGAGAGATTATTAAAGACCGCCACGGTAGTCGTCGTGAGGGAAGAGATGTGCACGGTACGAAAGACCGCTTCCGCGATAAACGCGAGCGTTCCTTCGGAGCCAACCAAGAGGTGCTCAAAAAGCTTGACGGGGCTATCAAAATCCAGGAAGGAATTAAGCCCGTAGCCCATCGTGTTTTTCAGCTGGAAATGGCGGCGGATGATATCTACTGATTCCTGGTTATCGCGCACGCGGCGCTGCAGGCGGATGAGCGTATCCACCAGTTCGGGTTCTTGCACCTGGAATTGCCGGTCCGCATCCGCGTCCGCGGTATTGATCACCGTGCCAGAAGGCAAGACAAAGGTCAGCGATTCCAAGGTGTTATAGGTATTAAACTCGGTACCGCAGGCCATGCCAGAGGAATTATTCGCCACCACGCCGCCGATGGTGCAGGCCGCCTCGCTGGCCGGGTCCGGGCCGAGCTTGCGGTTGCGCAGCCCCAACCGCGCATTGACCTGGCGCACGGTCGCCCCTGGCTGCACGCGCACCCGCTTGCCGTCATCGAGGACGTCTATGCCCCGGAAATGCTTGCGCACATCCACCAGGTAGCCCTCGCCGGAGGCCTGGCCTGCCAGGGAGGTACCGCCCGAGCGCAAGGTCACCGGAATACCCTGCTGCCGCCCTGCCTTGAAAATGGCGGCCACGTGTTCTGCCGAACGCGCTTCAATAACGGCCTTCGGGGTGTAGAGGTAGTGCGAGGCATCGGAGGCATAGGCCACTCGGTCGATGATGCCGGTCTTTACCTCCGGCCCATCCTGCGAAAATAATTGGTCGATCTTAAGGGTGCCGGTAGTCATATGCGGCGACCTGCCTTCCCAGAAAAGCATAGAGAATGTTACCTAGTGCACATTTTCGCCTGCGTTCTCACCGCCGCGCAAGTAAGGCACCCCATATAACTTCGGCGCCGCGCACCCCTTTTGGCCTCCGCGAATCCCCCGCATGTGCCACTCGCCACCCCTTGCCACCAGCACGGGGTGATCTTCATCTATCCTAGAATGCGTGTCTGCGAATTTGAATAAACACTTAGGAACGTTATCGAAGCGTGGCCGCAACCGCGTGCTGGTTGGCGACCTCGATTATGCGGGTATTACCGGCAAGGTTTATACCCCTGCGGAAGGCCAAGGCCTGCCCGCCGTCGCCTTTGGCCACGATTGGATGCACAAAATCAAGGATTACCACGCCACACTGCGCCACCTCGCCAGCTGGGGCATCGTCGTGGTCGCCCCCAATTCTGAGACCGGCATGTTCCCCGATCACCGCAACCTGTCTGCAGACATGGAATCTGCGTTGCAGATCGCCGCTGGGGTAAAGCTGGGCACCGGCAATATCACCGTATCGCCGGGCAAGCTCGGCATGGTAGGCCACGGCATGGGCGGCGGCACCGCGGTTTTGAGCGCGGTTGATAACCCAAAGGTGAAGGCCGTCGCCGCAATTTATCCCGCCGTAACCGCCCCTTCCGCCGTTGAGGCTGCCCGCAGCCTCGATACGCCGGGCTTGGTCATTGGCTCTGGGCGCGATGATATTTTCAATGCCGGAAACCCCGCCAAGCTGGCCTATAACTGGCGCGGCCAGGTGGCCTACCGGGCCATCGACAAGGGCACGCAGGCCGGCTTTAGCGAAGATCGCTTCCGCAAATTGGCCATCGGTTCCGGCGCCTTCCAATCCGGCCCCACCGAAATCGCCCGCGGCCTCGTCACCGGCTTCTTGCTCTCTACCCTTGCCGGCGAGTCCGCCTATGACGGCTTTGCGGATCCTGAGGCGAGCGCGAAGAAGGTAGAAAGCTTGACCGGCGATGAACTGGCCGAGCGCGCCGGCGTTGCCCTCGATGACTAAAAGCTAATCCGCTGAACTAGGCCTATCCACGTCGCAGCACAGATTTCACCTGCCCCGATGCGTTATTGACACGCGTTGGGGCAGCACTATTTCGGCGCCACGTTCCAGCAGCTGCTTGCCGATGCCCCACCGCATCACCGTCTCTTCCCCCACGCTGCTCATTTTTGGCCTGCTGTACGGCCTTGGCCGTGGACTTTTCTAGCTCGTCTTGGGCCTTCGCCAGGCTTTTTTCAAATTCCAACATGCGTCGCGCGGTGCGCTCGCGAAACCCCTGCGCGAATTCTGCAAAATCGTTATTCATTACCACTGCCCTGCCTTTCGTGCAGTCACGGATGGTTCATCTGAGCTTGGCTCTGGTGCAGGCTCGGGGGCCGGAGCAGGTGCCGGTGGCTGTTCAGGTTCCGGTGCTGGTGCGGGCTCAGGTTGAAGCTGCGGCTCTGGCGCAGGTGCACCAGCTCCAGCGGCTTCTGCTGCCTGCAGGTGCTGTACCTTTTCTGGAGGCGGGGCCGGTTCTTCCACCTGGGAAAGCTCCGGAGGTGGCTCAATTGTTCCTTCTTCCGGGCACAGTTCAGGCGCGGGCTCGGGTTCCGGTTCTGGTTCTGGCTCAGGGCAAGGTTCTGGTTCAGGCTCCGGTGCGGGCTCGGGTTCCGGTTCAGGCGCAGGTTCCGGTTCCGGTTCCGGCTCTGGGCAATCTGCATCGGCGATATTTTCCAGGCACTCCGCAGCGCCCTCAATGATGAGGCCTACACCTACCAAAGCGATTCCTGCACCGACGATTCCCAAGCTGCCGCTGCAGGAGGACTCGATGTCACAGGCCGCATCATCTTCCACGGCAGCCGGTGTTGTTGCTTCTTCTTCGCATTCAGAATCTTCCGGCACAGGCTCAGGTACTGGGTCCTGTTCAGGCTGCAGTGCGGGCTGTTCCGGTTGTTCTGGTGGGCAGTCTTGTGGTTTGGGTTCCGGCTCAGGATCCGGTTCCGCGTGCGCCGGGGTGGTCGTGGACTCGTTCTGTCGAGGCGGCTCGTTTACGAAACCGCGGCACTGTTGGCACTGGCACCCGGAAGGGTGCTGCTCAGGTGCGGGTTCAGGAGCCGGCTTCGGAGCCGGTCCTGGTTTCGGCTCCGGTTGCGGCTCGGGAGCTGGTTTCGGCTCGGGTGAGGGTTGTGGTTGCGGTGCCGGTTTCGGATCTGGCTTCGGCTCTGGGGTCGGCTCTGGCATCGGTTCCGGATTGGGCGGGCACTCAGCGGTGGATGCGGGTTGCGTCGGCTGCGCTGGCTGTGGCGGGGTGGAGTCGGCGCCGCCTCCGCCATCGGGCATCGGGCGCGTGGGAGCTGGCGTATCTGGGCACTTTTCCACTGGCGGTGGGCAAGAATCCTCCTCGGCCTCTGCCGGCTCGGGGCATTCCTCAGGAAGAGGCCGCTCGCAGACGCATTCGCAGCGGGATTCAAACTCGTCGTAACAGGATTCAATGGCATCATCGCGGTCCCGGCACGTGCTGGCGATGGAGTCATTGGTGTCATCGATGATCTTCGCACCAATGGTGGAGACGATGGGAATAATGAACTTGGCCAGCGGGTGCCTGGTGGCCACCATGGACAAGATATTGAGCAGCGGGATGACCGCGGAAATCAGCTCGGTGAGTGCGGTGTCGGAGGTATCGACGACATCGGAAATAGCGCCCGAGCATTGCTTGGCAGAGTCAGTAAGCTGCTTGCTTTCATCGCGGTGGATATCAAAGTCTTTTTGAATGCCGGTCAGGTGCTCGCGCAAGGTGCCGTTTGCAAAATCGGAGTCGTCAGTGCGCAGGAAATCCGCAAGCCCCTTTCCACCACCGTGCGGAAGATTGCCGCCCACCGCGGAAATGGTATGGCGCAGAATGTTTTGTGGGGCGATTCCATCTACCGCGCTGATGAGCTCACTCAGAAGCCCCAAGGGCATGCTGGGGCCGGAGTAATTTCCCAGGCATGCCAATTGGAACTGCGAAATGGCGGCGGAATAATCCCCTAAAAGCGATTTAGTCAGCGCACTCATTAGTCCACTGCCTTTCCGCTTTCTCCTGCAAAGGAGCGGCTAAAGCCGGCATCGTACGTGGCGAATGCGCGCATCTGATCGTGTGCTGCCTGGCCTGTGGCAGAGATATTGTCTAAGCGCCACGTTCCATTGTCATGAATGCGCGCGAGGATGCTTCGTATGCGCTCGCCGTGGCCGGAAAAATTCCGCCCAGCCGCGGCAACGGGAAAGTCTGGAACATCGGCGCGGTGGGCTTGGCGCTGTTCATCGTTGGCGCTTATAGCTTGTTGTAGTGCGGACATCGCCTCTGCGGGGCGAAGAAAAACCTCAGACATCGGTATAAATCCCCAAATCCATATGCGGTAAGTGTGCTCACTTTCATTGGACTGGGGTTTATACCAAATGGTTCCCGGTACTTCTTATTTTCCTGCCTATACCGAGGCGACGACGGCAGAAAGCCTACCAGCTACCTTGCGGGCGTGTTCTTCTTCGGCCGCTTCTACCATGACGCGGAACAGCTCTTCGGTACCAGAGGGGCGAAGCAGGACGCGGCCGGTTTCCCCGAGCTCTTCTTCTGCCTCCACGATGGCCTGCTTGACCTCGGCAGAATCCATGATCGCGGCCTTATTGGACACCGGAACGTTGATGAGCACCTGCGGCAATACGGTCATCACGGAGGCCAATTCCTTCAGGCTCTTTCCGGACTTGGCCATACGCGCCATGATGGAAAGACCGGTGAGGGTGCCATCGCCGGTAGTGGAGTCATCGGGAAGCACGACGTGCCCGGATTGCTCGCCGCCCAAGGAGAAATCGCCGCGGTGGAGCTCTTCGAGCACATAACGATCGCCCACCGCCGCGTGGCGGACCTCAATGCCTTGCTCCTCCATGGCAAGCGTCAGGCCCAAATTGGACATGACCGTGGCCACGAGCGTGTTAAAGCGCAGGTCATTGTCTTCCTTCATCCCTACCGCGAGCAAGGCCATGATCTGATCGCCATCAACCACGTTGCCTTCGGCATCGACGGCGAGGCAGCGGTCCGCATCGCCATCGTGGGCAAGACCCAAATCGGCACCATGCTCGAGCACCGCTGCCTGGGCTTTTTCGATATGGGTAGAGCCACAATTTTCGTTGATATTAAAGGCATTTGGCCGGTGGTAAATCGGGATGACCTCAGCGCCTGCTGCTTCATAGGCGCTCGGAGCAACCTTCGAGGCCGCGCCATTGGCCGTATCCACAACCACCTTGATGCCGCTCAAGTCAGTGGAGACGACCTCCTTCAGGTGCGCTAGATAGCGCTCACGCCCATCGGGCGCCTCCGAGATAATGCGGCCCAGCTTGGTGCCCGTCGGGCCCTCCTCAACGAGGTTATCCATAGCGGCCTGAATCTTATCTTCCACACTATCCGGCAGCTTCTTGCCGCCAGCGGAGAAGAACTTAATGCCGTTATCTGGCATCGGGTTATGGGAGGCAGAGATCATCACGCCGAGATCCGCACCATAATCATCCGTCAAAAAGGCGATAGCTGGGGTAGGAAGCACACCCACGCGCACAACGTCCACGCCGCGCGACGCCAAGCCGGCGGCGATGGCGGCATCGAGCATCTCGCCCGATACGCGGGGGTCACGGCCGATGATTGCCAATGGGCGGCGCTCATAAGATTCGCGCTGCGCAGTAAAGACCTCCGCCGCCGCTTGTCCCAGCGTCAAGGCCAAAATGGGAGTCAGCTTTTTATTCGCGAGGCCGCGAACTCCATCGGTTCCAAATAGTCGAGTCATGAAAACAATTATGCCCTGTAAGTCCCACCCGTTGCATGTTTGGGGCATCGACAAGCGAGCTAATTAGGTAACCAACATCACGAAAAATGTCCTTGTGATGAAAAGCAAAATTTGCTTAAAGTAGTACTTTTTGGCATTTATATGAAATTATTAGCTAGGTTATACTTCACTCTTTTGCCTTAGAGAGGATCAACGATGAACGAACCTAGATCTTCAGGTGACAAGTCACCTGAAACTACCTCGCAGAAGGCACGGTCAGCCATTGCGAAAGCCGCTTCTGGGGAACGCGCTATTCATCCAGCCCTCATTCCCGGAGTAAGTGTCGAAAACACCCGCGCCGATTTTAAGACCAATAAAACGGTCTTTGCGGTGGCGTTGGCATCAACCTTTGCCGTTATCCTGTGGGCCATCATCGCCCCAGATAATCTGGCTAGCACAGGAAGTACCATGCGGGCGTGGGTCGTCCAAAACTTTGGATGGCTATTTACGATCATCATGATTGCCACCACGGCATTCCTGCTGACGATCGCTATCGCCCCAACCGGCAAAATTAAGCTCGGCGCCGATGATTCCAAGCCCGATTTCTCCCGCAACGCATGGATCGCCATGCTCTTTGCCGCTGGTATGGGAATCGGCCTGGTCTTCTACGGCCCGATGGAGCCGCTTGCCCTATTCTTGACTCCCCCGCCGTATCTTTCCGGCGTCGAATCCGGCAGCCAGGAGGCCATCCTTCCGGCCTTTGCCCAAGCAATACTTCACCACGCTACGTTGCCGTGGATGATCTTTGCACTGGTGGGCGGCGCGCTTGCCTATGCCGCTTATCGACGCGGCCGTATCCCGCTTATTTCCTCGCTCTTTGAACCCCTCATTACGGATTCGAATAACCGGGTATTTGGAAAGATCGTCGATATCTTCGCGGTTTTGGTCACCCTCTTCGGCACGGCTACCTCCCTGGGTATCGGTGCGCTGCAGATCCGCACGGGTACCTCGATCCTTACCGGCAAGCCTTTAGAGGGCAACGGAATCATGGTGGTGATCATTACGATCCTCACCATCCTTTTCATTCTTTCCGCGATGTCCGGCATCAAGCGCGGCATCCGCATCCTGTCCAATATCAACATGGGCTTGGTCATCGGCCTCGCGGTCTTCGTTCTCATCACTGGGCCGACGCTCTACATCCTGGATCTGATTCCCGCCTCCCTGCTGCAGTTTTTCAAGCACTTCGAAGACATGATGTCCCTGTCCGCCTCCCAGGGTGAACCAGAAAAGGAATTCGTCACCGCATGGACCATGCTGTACTGGGCGTGGTGGATTTCTTGGTCGCCCTTCGTCGGTATGTTTATTGCGAAGATTTCCCGCGGGCGCACCATTCGCGAATTCGTCTTCGTCATCATGCTCGTGCCTACCACCCTGTCGCTTTTCTGGTACGTCATCTTTGGTGCCACGGCTATCAAGACTCACCTGGATGGAGACGGAATCGAGATTGAAGGTTCCGGCGGGAATGTGATGTTCGATCTCATGAGATCGCTGCCGCTATCTAGCATCACCACGGTCATCGTCCTCCTCGCTGTGGTCGTCTTCTTCAATACGGCTGCTGACTCCGCTACCAACGTCATGGGCTCCATGTCCCAATCAGGCCGACCAATTCCCTCGACGTCGATTTCCGTTATTTGGGGCGTTGCCCTAGGTGGCATTTCCTTGTCCCTGCTGCTCATCGCCGGCAAGGATGCCCTGAGCGGCCTGCAGTCCATCATGGTCTCCAGTTCGCTGCCGTTTACCTTCATCCTCATCGGCATCATGGTGGCGTGGGGCAAGGACTTGGCACGCGACCCTGCAATACTGCGCAGGAAATACGCCCATGCCGCCATTGAGCGCGGCACCCACTTGGGCCTCCAAGAACACAACGGTGACTTCGTATTCAGCTCTTCCGCCGTTCCAGAAGCCCACGGTGCCGGGGCAGAAATTGAAAACGATGACCCGTACCTCCACGAGTGGTACACCATCAACGCATCGGATGAATACCTCGCAGAGCAGGCAGCCCTCCGCGAAGAGCGCCGCGCCGAGCTCAAGAACTTTGCAAAGAAGAAAACCGAGGACAAGGCCGCAGAAGACGATGAGTAATCTCTCCGCCTAACCGGACCTCTCCCCTAGGCCCTAGGCCCTCGGTCCCTAGCCCGTCTCCATCGCACTGCGCATTAGCGCTTCCCGCGATGAGAGGCGGGCTTTTCTCTGTTCCTACAGTCCGTGGTGCGCTGCGGCGTGAGGGCGCTTCATCGCGCCCTCGACTGAGCGCTTATGCCTCACGCACGGCTAAGCCTCAAGAGGCTGGCCAAGCGGGGTTTGGCCGGCCCAATCGGAGGGGCATCGGCAAGAGCGATAAAACGACAAAGCCGCCGCCTCCCAGAATGGGGAAGCAGCGGCAGTGTACGGCGCTTGCGCGCGCAGTAGAAGCGAGATTAACGCTTGGAGTACTGCGGTGCGCGACGTGCCTTGTGCAGACCAGCCTTCTTACGCTCAACTGCACGAGCGTCACGGGTGAGCAAACCAGCCTTCTTCAAGGTGGAGCGATCAGCCGGGTTGTAGATGTTGAGCGCACGAGCGATAGCCAGGCGCAGGGCGCCGGACTGACCGGTCGGGCCACCACCGTTAACGGTGACCTTCAGGTCAAACTGGTTCTCGCGGTCCAGCAGGGTCAGCGGGGTGAGGATGTCCTGCTGGTGCAGCTTGTTCGGGAAGTACTCAGCGAACTCGCGGCCGTTGACCACGATCTGGCCGGAGCCAGCAACGAGGCGAACGCGAGCGACGGCGCGCTTACGGCGACCGACGGTCTGAATTGGGCCCTCGTGAACCGGAGCAGCGGCCTCAACCTCTGCCTCGGTCTCAGGGTTGGCGCTAGCCAACGAATCACCGATGGTGTTGGTGAACTCTTCGGTAGCGGCGCTTGCTGCAGCGATGTCAGCAGCCTCGGCTACATTGTTGTCGATGTTCTGCTCAGCCATTACTGTGCCACCTGCTTAAACTCGAAGGTTTCCGGCTTCTGACCGGCGTACGGGTGCTCATCGCCTACGAAGACGTGCAGCTTCTTGATGGAAGCGCGGGAGAGCTTGTTGTGCGGCATCATGCCGGCAACAGATTCTTCGATAACGCGGACCGGGTTGGCGTCCAAAGACTGACCCAGGGTCATGGACTTCAGACCGCCCGGGTAACCGGAGTGGCGGTAGCGCAATTCGCGGTCGCGCTTGTTGGAAGAAACGTGAATCTTGTCAGCGTTGATGATGATGACGTGGTCACCGGTGTCAACGTTGGGTGCGAACTGTGGCTTGTGCTTGCCGCGCAGCAGGTCTGCCACGGTGGAAGCAAGCTTGCCCAGCACCACGTCAGTAGCATCGATGACGTACCACTTGCGGGTGATGTCACCGCTCTTTGGGTGGAAAGTAGACAAAATGACTCCTTGAAAGTCTGTCTCGGAACTGCCGGCCAGCGCTAAGCATCCATTCGCTTCCCAACAGCGGCCGGTGGAGACCTGCGGGAAGCGCTTCGCCAGCTGCTTGCCGACGAGCGAACACATAGGGCTACAACTTTAGCCGCTACCGGAGTAAAAGACCAAAACGCCGAAACCGGCACCTTCCAGGAAGAAAAGGTACCGGTAAAAGAGGTTCTATGTGGCAGTTTGTGTAAGTGGCGCGGTAGGGGACGGCGGCTGCGTTCGCCTCCTGCCAGATGGATACGGGCACGGGCACCGCCCGACTCCCCTACTGCGCTTTAAAGAAGCAGGCTAGATAGATGCTGCCAAGGGTGCGTTAGCCCCAGCTAGCGGCGGCGCGGCGGTTGACATCGCTCATGGCGTCATTGCCCTGGGACACGGTCTTGGAGATGGTTGCCAGCACGGTATTGAGTTCCTGCGCTGCCTTATCCCACTTGGCCTGGGCCTGGTTATAGGCCACTGCGGATTCACCTTCCCAGGTGCTCACCATGGGCTGCAGGCGGGATTTGAGGTCGGCCAAGGTGCTGTTGATGCGGCCGGAGGTGGCGTTGATATCGGCTGCGGCAGAAGAGATGGCGCCGAATTGGTACTTGATCTCGGACATGTCGAAAATGCTTCCTTTCGAATTTGCTGGTGGAGGTGACTGGGTTACAGGGCGAGGCCGCCGCCAACATTGGAGAAGGCCTGGGTGTTTTCGGCTTCGACGTTGTCGAAGTTGTGGGCATTGCTGCGAATGTTTTCAGAAATCGAGGTCAATGCCTCGCGCAGTTGCTGCGCGGAGGTGTTGTAGCGCTGCATCAAGTTATCGAATGAAACCTGCGCCTGGCCGGCCCAGCTGCCGCGGACAGAATCAACGACACCCTGCAGACGGGTGAGCTCGCCTTGGACCTCGTCATTGGTGTTATCGACGCGGCCGGCGGTGGAGACCATGACATCGGCTTGTGTCTTAAAAGTCTGAGACATAACAGTGCGCCCCTCCTTAGGGCGGGAAGAGATGTTGAGTGTGATTTCCCCCGAAAAAGCTTCTGTGCTTTCTCACCGTTATTGGACTGTGCTCAGACCCATTTGGTTCCCGGGATGTTAAAAACTTTTCTGTTTATTTCTTGCTCAGGGATTCGGTGGCCATCCGGCACGCGGCTTTTTGCACGGCATTAGCGTTATGCCGGGTATGGCACCCCACCGACATGTGGTGGCCGGTATCTTCCCATATGGTCCATTCCACTACGGAGCCATCGCCGGGGTCTTCTACATAGTGCAAACGCCCCGTGTCCTCAGATACATCGCGCAGTTCTGGATCCTTATCCACCTGGGCTTTGATTTCATCAAAGAGCGCCCTGGCTGGAACGTTGAAAAGCGAGTCCGCCGCTAAGAGAATCCTTAGATCAGGGTCTTCTCCTGTAGCGGTCACCAGGCCTTCCTCCACAGTGGCCTGAAATCCGGTGGGAAGGACGACGGACAGCCCTTCGATATCAAGGCGCTTTTCGCCTGGGTTGAGCTCGCCATCACCGCCCGCGTCGCCAGCCGCGTCCGCGTTGTCATCGCTGCCACCACCAGATTCGTCCGTCGGCACGGAATCGGCGGCGCTCGCAGCGGTGGCACTTCCAGCGGTGGTGACCGCCTCGCCGTCTTCCTCATCATTGGACGCATTCGCGCCCATGGCCCACCACGAGGCGCCGACGACGGCGAGGATCACCACGACGATCGCGACGTGGAACATGTCGATGGCACCTATCCAGCCGCGCAGCTTATCGGCCCACCGGGTGCCCGTTCCTCTCTCCTTTCCTGCTCGCTTTCCAGTTCCGGTTCCGGTTCCGGTTCCGGTGCCAGTCTCGGTTTCCATTCCCGATTCCGCGCGTTCCATGGATATATCCATCTGGGCTGTGGGCGCGGATTCTGAAGCGTCTGCAAGAGCCGCCGAAGCCGATGCAGGCACTGTTTCCTGCGCCCCTGCCTCGCCCGCAACCGATTCAGCCTCTCGTACTGGAGTTGATTCCGGTGCGGGCGTTGCGTCCTGCTGCCGCACGCGGGCGCCAGCTACATCGAGTTGTCGGGTCAGGATGGTGACGGCCTCGCGGGAGACGGCGGTGCCAGAGGGATCCGCGATGACGGATACGTCCACGTCCGGCCAGGCGGATCCAGCGATCTTCGCAATCTGGTCCATGACGTGGCCTAAGGCCTTGCCTTCTACGATGCCTGTTCCGGCGAGATCGTAGCGGTACACGGTTTCTGGGCCTTCAAAGATGGTGGCCGCATCCATGACGGTCACCGTAATCGTTGCCGTTGGTGCGGAGATAGGCGTTTCTGTAGACATTTATTCTTCTCCTTCCCCGTAAACCACCTGGGCGATTCCCAAGTTTTCGCCGCGGATGCTCCATTGCCCGCGCCCAGGCGGCTGGTGGCTGGGCTTGAGCCCGAAGATGGTGCCTTCATCGCGGTCGGCATCGAAAAGCAGGAATGCGGGTTGCAGGTCGCGCACCGCGGAAAAGAACTGACCGAACAGCGCCCGGCCGATGCCGCCGGATTTTCGGGCGATGACCATGTGCAAGCCGATGTCCCGCGCGTGCGGCAAGAGATCGATCAAGGGCGCGAGGGCGATATCGCTGACCAAGTCCGCATCATCTACCACCACGTAAATATCCGGGCCCGCCCACCAATCGCGGGCGGCGAGCTGCTCTGGGGTGATATCCGGTCCCGGCAAGCGTTGTTCCAGCGTGCGAACGGTATTGACGATTTCCTCCTGCGCACTGGATTGCGTTGCGGCATAGGCCGCCACCATGTCCTGATCCAGCGTGCCCAGATGGGCGCGGCGCTGATCGATGACCACCAGTCGCGCCGCCTCGCGCGGAAGGCGGCTAATCCCGCGCATGACCTGCGCCAAGAAGTTGGACTTGCCGCAGCCTTGGGCGCCGATGGCAACCAGGTGTGGTTCGCGCTCCGGATTCCAGGCCAAGGTGGAAAGGTCGCGCCCGCCGATGCCCCACGGGATGCCGCCAGTGGGGGCTTCGCCATGGGCAGCCAGCGCCTCTGGGGTCAGGACCGCGGGCAACATCTTCAGCTGCGGGGCGGGAACGGCGTTAGCATGCACGCGGCAGATATGGGCAATATCTTGATTCGAGGTGTGCGCGAGCAGCATATTTTCGCCGGCCTGTGTCAGCCCCCTGCCCGGAGCGCTGGGCAGTTTTTGCTGCAGCTTGCGGTCAATAAGCGAATCGAGCGCCTCACCTAAGCGCAGCTCGAGGCGGTTTGCGATGAGATCCCTAATCGCCGGGCGCATCGTGGTCCACCGGGAGGTGGCGATGACGACGTGTACGTTGGCGGAGGCGCCGTCCGCAACGATATCCGTGATGGATTCGGCTATATCCTCAAACTCCGCATTGGATGGGCCGATGTGGTGCCAGCCATCGATAATCAAGAAGGTCTCGCGCGATTCCGGCCGGCGAATAAACCCGGCAACCTCATCGACGATGCGGCGGATCTTTTCGCCTTCTTCGCGCCCGGCTACCCCGGCAACGTGCGGTAGCCGGTCGAGGGCGGCTAGCTGCCCACCGCCCAAGTCGATGACATAAAAACGGATATCTTCCGGCCGCCGGTTGAGTGCTAGGGAGGAGACTATCGTGCGCAGCGCGCCCGACTTGCCGGATTGCGGTCCCCCGCACAGGGCAAGGTGGCCGCCGTGCTTGTGAAAGTCGATGACCAATTGGTCTTGGCGCTGGTAGTAAGGCCTATCGATGACCCCAATCGGCGCGGATAGTTGCCCTGCGGTGGAACCCGCATTCTCCATATCGAGGGACGAAAGCTCGATGACCGGCGGCAGCGGTGGCAGCCAGATGCGGTGGGCCTCCTGGCCCCGCGCGGCGGCCTCCTCACCGGCGGCGCGAACCACCTCGGTAAGAACCGATGTGGATTCATCCATGACCACCGAGGGCGAATTCTGTGCAGCGGCATCGTCCTGCGCCCAGCCTGTAAAAAGCTCCACCCGGCGCGGCGGCCCTGCAGGGTTGCCATCTTGGTCCGTGGCCGCGTGCGTCCCCGTGCCAGGTGCAGCCCGGCGCGCGAGCGGCCCTGATACGTAGGAGGCCTGAAACCGAGTGAGATCCTCGGCATCGGATTTGAGGTAGCCGGCGCCGGGTTGGCCGGGAAGGTGGTAGGCATCGGTGACGCCAAGGACCTGGCGGGATTCGGCGGAGGAAAAGGTTTTCAGGCCGATTCTGTAGGACAAGTGGGAGTCCAGCCCCCGCAAGCGCCCTTCCTCAAGCCTTTGGGAGGCCAAAAGCAGGTGCACGTGGAGGCTGCGCCCCAAGCGCCCCACGGCAACGAAGAGCTCGGCGAAATCCGGGTGCTGGCCCAAGAGCTCGGAAAATTCGTCCACGACGATGACCAGCGCCGGCAAGGGGCCGTAGTCCCGCACGGCATCCGCAGAGGCGTTGTACTCGCCCACATTGGCAAAGTTTCCCGCGGTGCGCAGGAGCTCTTGGCGGCGATTCATCTCCCCGGAAATGGCGTCATACATGCGCTCTACCAGGGTGGATTCTTCTTCAAGATTAGTAATGACCGCGGAGGTATGCGGCAGGCGGTCACAGCCTAGGAAGGTCGCACCACCCTTGAAGTCCACCAACACCAGGTTGAGTTCATCCGGGCTATGCGTGGCAGCAAGCGCGGTGACAAGAGTACGCAGGAGCTCAGATTTACCGCTGCCCGTCGCCCCGATGCACAGGCCGTGCGGCCCCATTCCGCCGTGCGCGGATTCTTTGAGATCCACGGTCACCGGCTGCCCGATTGAATCGATGCCAATGGGCACCATGAGCCGCGAGGCGCCATCGCGCCCGTGCCACATGCCGCTAGCTGCCAACTCATCCACGCCGCTGTAACCAAGCAGCCCCAGCAAATCATTGCCCCGGCGCCCAGAGGTGCTATCGGGGCGGCGAAAGACCGCCATCCGGCGGGCCATAATCGTGGCCGAGGCAGTACCTAAACTATCGGGTGTACCCAGTTCTTCCACGCCCGCGGCCGTGACCGCCTGCAGGGTATCCGCCGCGACGAGGCACAGGCCTTCTTGTTCCGCGCGCAGGCTCAACGCAGACGACGGCGCACCATCTACCTCAATGACGGTGGTATAAGAATCGCCGTGGAAGAAGTCTTCGGTGCCGGTGGTCAGGAGGGCATCGACAAGCACAATGCGAAACCGCGCCTTGTCCGGCTCCCGGGTGTGCGGCAGCCATTTCAGCCACTCCCAATCGCCGCCGATGGCCTCGATCCCGATGGTCTCGGGGCCGTGCGCCAGGGCTAGTTGCATGACGAGGGCGCGCACCGTATCGCGGGCATTATTGCCGGTAAAGGATAAAAACCTAAAGGCCTGCAATTGGATCACCACCGGCATATCGGGCACGGTGCCCACCGCCTTGATGGCCTGGCGCATGCTCACCGCACAGACCGGGTCCAGGTCCTCGGTCGCACCAGAATCAGGCACGTTGATGGGCGTGCACAACGTGGTGGGCCCAGTGCCCACGCGCACCTCCAAGGCATCCGGATCATCAGGCCCGCGCTCCCACATGCGCCGCGATCCCACCAGCGGTTCCAACCCCGCCGGATCCGGGTGCCGATACAGCTCGTGTGCGCGCTGCGCACCGGCATTATCCAGGGCCTTTTCCCGCAGCGCCTTAATGTGGCGCAAGTAAGTCCGCCGGGTTTCATCCGGGTCCTGCCCGCTATTGTGCGGCCCAAACATCATGGCCATGCTGGCCAGCATCATCAGCGGAAACATCAAGGATACCGGGCTGATATGCCGCGAATCGCCCGCGCCCAGCACCATCAACGCCACCATGCCCAGCATGGCGGCGATCATCACGATGGGCAGCAGCAGGCGCACCAGCAGCACCGGCTGTGGGCGCACCGCTTCCGGAACTTCCTCTGCCTCGATGGTGCCGGTGGGAAGCGGCGGTGGCGCGTCCCGAAGCGGCATGGACAATGGCTCCACGATGTGGGTTTCCCCGATCCCAAGCATGGGTAAAATCCTCCCCCGATCCACACGCTTAGCGCTCTTGGCCCCCTGCCAAGATTCCCCGCGCTGCGGTGGACACGACGCCACCAGTAAGCCACAATATGTGGCATTGGGCAAGGGGGACGCCCACAATCTTTAGACAATTCGGGGGAATTATGACCGCTCCAACGGCGCATCACCTGCGCCTTACCATCCGCATCCACGCAGACTCCTTCCACAAGGAAGCAGACGTGGCATTGCCATTAAGCTCCAGCCTCGGCGAGCTCATGGCAGAACTTACCGATCTTGTCGATGCACCCGCGATCGACTCACCCTGGCGCGCCAGCACGGCATCCGGGCGCACCATCGACCTCACCGCACCGCTTGCCGCCACGCCGCTTGCGGAAGGCTCCATCCTGGTGCTCTCCCCGCGCGAGGAGCGGCCCGCGCCCGTAATCCGCGATGCGGCCGAATCCCTCGCCGCCCAAAGCCGCGACGACACCACCTCCGCCATTCCCATCGTCTGGGCGTGGACTGGGCTTGCCGCGGCCTTCGCCGTGGCCTGGGTGCTCTCACTTCCGGCGGTGGCCTGCGCCGGGCTCGCCATCGCGGCCTTCGTGCTCGCGCTGTGGACGCGGGCGCTATCGCTTGTCATGCTCACCCTGGCGGCAGGGGCGGCGAGCGGGTGGGCGCTTATTTCGCCCGCGCTTGCCGATGCCCCCTATGCCGCCCTCAGCACCAGCGCCACCCTCCTCGCGGCGTTATTGGCCTGCCACCTCACCCGGTTAAGCACGGTACGCATTACCTCCGGTGTGCTCACCATCGCCGGGCTAGTGCTCATTGCGGCCGTGAGCTACCTGCTTCCTGGGCTCAGTGGGAATTCGGGCATCGGCACGAGCCACGGCACCGCAGCGGCCGCGGGCACCGTTATCGCAGGCGTCATTGTGCTTGCCACCGCCCCCGCGCTGACCATCGCCACCGCGGGACTCAAGGTGCCGCAATTGCCCACCGCAGGCCAAGACCTCGCCGTATCGGATGAACTCCAGCCCGATGTGGACGATCGCGCCACCCGCGCCGGGTACGCCTACGAGGGCATCTGCTGCGCAATCGCGCTCTGCCTCATCCCGGCCCTTATCGCGCTCAGTTTCACCGGCACCGGCACCCTCGTGGCCACGGACGGGACCGTGAACGAGGCGGGAGACGCTTCCATCGGTTCTCGCATAGCCGTGCTCTTCGGCACCGGTTTAACCGGGCTCGGCTTCGTCCAAGCGCTCTGCGTCTCTGTTGCCGGAACGGTGGTCATGCACGCCGCGCGTCACGGGCGCGTGCTTGCCAGCTGGGCTCTCATGCTCGTCGCTATGGTTGCCTGCCTCACCGCCTGCTTGTGCGCCGTGCATGCGATTGCCACCAATGGGCTTGCCGGCGCTTGGGCGCCGACGGCGGTCGCCGCCCTCCTGCTTGCCGCGATGTTAAGCGCACCACTGTGGACGGCCAAAATGAGCGAGGTGGAACCAACAACCATCGCCTGGTTCGAACGCATCGAGTCCCTGACCATCGCCGCCTGCCTGCCGCTTGCCGCGCACCTCGCCGGGATCTTCGAGCTCATTCGGGGGCTAGGATAATGCACCACAATCGCTCGCGTCGTTCTTCCGTACTACCTGGTTTCAGCGGCAGTTCAAGGCTTGCTGCTTGTGCCCTCACCGCGTGTGTCCTCGCCGAAACCGGCGGCTTCATCGCAGCAGCTCCCATCGCGGGCGCGCGGGAACCGGACCGGGAATGCGCCACCGCGCATCCTTCTCCCCTAGCGCCAGAACCTTCCGAGGATCAGCGCGCCTACCGCTCCCAGCTGCATTCCTTTGCCACGGGCGAGGGCATTAAGGTAGCCGTCATCGATACCGGCGTTGCCCACCACGATCAGCTGCCGAATCTCACCGCAGGCGCGGACCTAGTCACTCCGGAAGAACCGGATCCGCACCGGGATTGCGACCTGCACGGCACCGTTGTAGCCGGCATCATTGCCGGGCACGATATTGGCATCGCCCCGCGATCTGAGATCCGCGCCATCCGCCAAACCAGCGCGCATTATCGCCAATACGATGGCACGGCCGGCGAGTCCGACGAGGACAGCACTACCGGCTCGCTCGACACATTGGCCAGCGCCATCGATCATGCCGTGGAGGACAACGCCCAGGTCATCAATATTTCCGTCGTGTCCTGCGTTCCAGCGAAGACCGCGCAGCGCATCGATAGCTCCCGCTTGGATGAGGCGCTCGGCCACGCGGAAGATGCCGGCGCGGTAGTCATCGCAGCCTCCGGCAATATTTCCTCCGGCACCTGCGAAGAAGGCGATCACGTCTTTCCCGCTGATTCACCGACCGTATTATCCATTAGCGCCCAAGAGGATGCCCACGCGCTGGCGGAGTACTCCCTCACGCCTGCCGATGGCCCACAATTATCCGCCCACGGCTTCGTCCCTTTAGCGCTTAATCCCGCCGGTGGCTGGGCAGACGGGAAGAACCAACAGGATTCCCTGGCGCAGTTTCATGGCACCTCGTTCGCGGCTCCGGTGGTTAGCGGCACCGCCGCCTTATTAGCCGAGCGCTACCCAGACGCCAGCGCCGCCGATATACGCCAACGTCTCCTCTCTGCCGGCGAGCCCGGCAACGGTTTCATCGACCCGCTCGCCGCCCTGACCCATATCGATGGCGAATATGCCGCACCCGCGCGCGATCTGACCATCCAACCCGCCAAAGACGAACACTCCCCAGCGGCGAGCCGTACCGGGTGGGTGATCGGCGGGTTAGTCCTGCTGCTGACCGGCCTGACGGTTGCCCGCGGGCTACGCCGAGCCAAGTCGGCCTAGCGGCTGACCTGCAGAGCTTCGTCCCGGTCCAAGCGCGAGGCTTCTGGCAGTAGCCGGATGATTTCCCACGGAACCTCCGCCCCGATACCGGTGCCGAGGGCCTCCAAGAGTTCCTTATTGTCCACCGCATGGCGCTGCCCCGTCGGCGAGACAACGTGATAGCCATGCCCGGTATCCACACCAACTCCTCCTGCCGATAGCCCACCGAAGCGATCCGCTATGCCCTCACCTGCGAGCGCTACCGTCCCGGGGTTCTCAGTCACCATCGCTGCCCCACCGTTGCTATCGGCGCACATCCAGCCCTCACCTGGGTCAACGAAGTCGAAGGTGGTGGCGGGCAGGCGGAAGTTTAAGGGGGAATCGGCAAGCGCGCCTATCTCTCGTGGTGAGGCTTCTTTGCGCGTCGCGCCGTAGCTAACCAGCATGTCAGCCTGGGTGGCGGAAAGCTCGGCGACGCCGTCGTCCGTCCGGGCCCACTGATCCTGCCCGGTATCCATGATGTCCGGCAGCGGATCGGGAAACGTCAGCGGCGGCTGCTCCGCAAAGGCATTGAGCAATTCCGCGGGAACGGGCCAGGCATGGGTGCTCCCGTCGATGCCAATCCCGCGGCGGATGACCCGGCCCTCCGTGCTCTGCGCATCGGGTAAACGCACCCGCCCGTCCGCGGTGAGCAGCCACTGCGTGCCATCCGTTTCTGCGAGCGCAGCACACTCCTCCCCAAAGCCCTCCTGCGGCGGATCCGCTACCACGATGACCTCTTCTTGGGCCACCTGTTGGCTATCGATGCTGGTGGGGTTATCGGCAGGCTGCTCATCGTGTCCGGCAAGGCACGCCGCCCACGAGCGCTGCGGGGTCTCGCCCGGTGCGGCCAAATAGCCGGGCGCATCCGAAATCCCCACGGGAGTGCCCAACGAGGCCTCGCGTAAATGCTCGTCCCCAATGGTCTGCGCCTCGGCCGCCTCGCCGGCGATGATCCGCGCGGAAGAGAGGTTGTAAACGGGGTGGTACGTATCGTTGACATCCACGAAGAGCTGGCCCTGTTCCGAGCGCACGATGGGCGCGTCCCCTGGCTGCGGGCTCGGCTGCAACCAGGCTAAAAGCCCAGAACCGACGGCCAAAAAGGCCACGCCTACCCCGCCGAATATCATCGCCTTGCGGCGGCGGGCTAGCGGATCATGGATCATGCGCGTATCGCCCAATACGAGCCCGTGTTCCACGCGGCGGCGCAAAAATTTATGGCCCGAGACTTGGGCCTTCGTCGTTGGCAATGGACGTGCCATGAATTTCCCCCCGAAAATTCCCCGAAAGTCTAAATAAACCCAGACCTCAGGCTAGCGTAGGCTCCACGGCCCTGCCACTTGGCAGCGTGTTTTCACAAGGTCGTGCGCTTTTCCCTCGTCATATGCGCGCGCGCGGACATGTCGCCCGCCTCCGGGTAATCCACTTGTACTAAGGACAAGCCCCTCGCCGGTGCTACGGGAATGCGAGAGGAGCGCTTGGTTTCCTGAAGCAATGCCGCGGCAAAGTCGACGTCCATGCGGCCTTCCCCAACGCTTAAGCAACAGCCCACCAAAGAGCGCACCATCGACCAGCAGAAGGCGTCCGCGGTCACCCGGGCTTCAAAGAGCTGCGGTTCTTCCGGTGTCGAGACATCCTGCCAGCTAAATTCCTGTAATTCTCGAATGGTGGTGGCATTCGGCTTGGCCTTGCAAAAGGCCGCAAAATCGTGCAGGCCTACCAGCGCGTTGGCCGCATCCTGCATGGCATCGATGTCTACCGGTTTGAACCATTCGGCCGTATCGCGCGCCCGCGTCGGCAGCGCACCCCGCGGGCTGGTGGTTATCCGGTACACGTAGTGCCTACGCAGCGCAGAAAATCGGGCATCAAAACCTTCCGGCGCCACCTCGCAGCCGTGCACCCGGACGTCTTCCGGCAACAGCTTGGCAAGCCTGCGCACTAACTTTCCCGGATCGCCTCCTACGGACCGTTGTTCCAACATCTCTTGCGGTACGTCCACGTGCGCCACCTGCCCGCGGGCATGGACGCCCGCATCCGTACGTCCGGCCACCGTCAGCGGCACCTCCGTGCGCGCGATCATGGCCAGCTGCTCCTCGAGCACGCCCTGGACGGTACGCAGTCCGCCCTTTTGCTTAGCCCAGCCGTGGAAATCGGTGCCGTCATAGGCCAGGTCTAACCGGAGCCGAACGAATCCTTCCGCTGGTCCCTCATCTGCGATCGGTGCTGCTTCAGTCATGGTGGACCTAATGCTACCGGAGGCGGCGGCGGGTTCCCGAAATGTGCAACTTCTCCTGCTACACCTCCCCTATTCGTTTTGAGCAGAAAATGCAATATCTGAGGGCCGTAATTGCTCAGTTATCGCAGTGGAGGATGCGCATAAGAGGTTGCGCGGGTGGATGCGCGGGTGGATGCGCGACGAAACCGGCTCATAGTCACACTAAAATACCGAGGCCCAGGAGGTCGCGGCGCAGGGGCTGAGGGAAAACGACAAAAGCCGCCTTCCCGTCTCTCTTCGTAAAGAGTATGGGAAGGCGGCGATTGTGCGCTACTGCTGCGAGTAGTCGGTGCAATCCACGCGCGGCGTTAGGGCCGACGCGGATTCAGTGGCCGAGGGAGATTACTTCTCCTCGGACTCCTCAGCAGAGGTGTTCTCAGCTGCGGTGTCCTCGGCCGGAGCCTCGGTCTCTGCAGCCTCGTCTGCCTGAGCTTCTTCAGCCTCAGCGGCCTTGGAAGCGGCAGCGCGGGTAGCGCGGTTAGCCTCGGAGGTCACGGTCTCCTCAAGAACGAGGGAGATCTGGGACATCGGGGCGTTATCACCGGTGCGGTTGTCCAGCTTGATGGTGCGGGTGTAGCCACCCTCACGGTTCTCAAACTTCGGTGCAACCTCGTCGAACAGGTGGGAAACAACATCCTTGCGCGGGATGAGCTTCAGCACTGCGCGGCGGTCAGCAATGGTGCCGGACTTAGCCTTGGTGATGATCTTTTCGACGTACGGGCGAAGAACCTTCGCCTTGGCATCGGTGGTCTTGATGGCGCCGTGCTCGATCAGGCTAGCTGCCAAGTTGCTCAGCATGTGAGCTTGCTGCTTGGCGGAGCCACCGAGACGGGCACCCTTCTTCGGGGTAGGCATTGTTTACTCCTCGTGTGCGGTAAAAGTTGAGCGCGCGGCAACGAGTGCCGCAGTTCAGGGTGATTCTTTACTCGGAATCGTCCGCAGCCGGGTCCTTGAAGTCACCGGTTTCTGCGTCGTAGCCCTCGAGCTGGGTGGGGTCGAAGTCCTCAGGGGTGTCCTTCAGAGCAAGGCCCAAGTTAGCCAGCTTGATCTTTACCTCATTAATCGACTTCTGACCGAAGTTGCGGATATCCAGCAGGTCGGACTCGGTGCATTCTGCAAGCTCGCCGACGGTGTGGATTTCCTGACGCTTCAGGCAGTTATAGGAGCGAACGGAGAAGTTCAAGTCCTCGATAGGCATGCCGTAGGCGGCGATATACTCGGTCTCCTGCGGGGAGGGGCCGATCTCGATGCCTTCGGCTGCGTTGTTCAGCTCGCGTGCCAGGCCGAACAGTTCGACCAAGGTGCCGCCGGCAGAAGCCAGGGCATCGCGGGCGGAAATCGAGTTCTTGGTTTCGACGTCGATGGTCAGCTTGTCAAAGTCGGTGCGCTGCTCAACACGAGTAGCTTCGACCTTGTAGGAGACCTTCAGCACTGGGGAGTAGATCTGGTCGATTGGAATACGGCCGATTTCCCCAGAGGTTGCGGCAGCCGGGACGTAGCCACGGCCGCGCTCAACGACGAGCTCAATGTCCAGCTTAGCGGTGTCATTCAGCGAAGCGATGTGCAGATCCGGATTGTGGATCTCCACGCCAGCCGGCGGCTGGATATCGCCCGCGGTGACATCACCAGGGCCTTCCTTGCTCAGGTACATAACCACCGGCTCATCGAAGTCGGAGGACAGGACCATGCTCTTGATGTTCAAGATGATCTCAGAAACGTCTTCCTTCACACCGTTGATGGTGGTGAACTCGTGGAGCACACCATCAATCTTGATGGAGGTTACCGCTGCGCCCGGGATGGACGACAGCAGGGTGCGACGCAGCGAGTTACCGAGGGTGTAACCAAAGCCCGGCTCGAGCGGTTCGATAACGAACTTGGAACGAGACGAGTCGATGAATTCCTCGGTGAGCTGAGGACGCTGGGAAATGAGCATTTCAATTCTCCTTTTCGGCGACCGCTATTTGACGCCGGTAGAGGGGGTAAAAATCTTGAGGTTGAAGATTCCTGATGGACCGCGTGGCCGTGAAGGGCCGTGCGGTATAACAGTTTACTTCGAGTAAAGCTCGACGATGAGCTGCTCTTGCAGCGGAATGTCGATCTGAGCGCGCTCGGGCAACTGGTGCACGAGGATGCGCAGCGTATCAGGAACGACCTGCAACCATGCCGGTACGTTGGCATCGATAAGAGCGTCCTGAGCGTCTTCGAACCATTCCATCTTCTGGGACCGCGGGCGGACATCGATGATGTCGTACTGCGTAACCCGGTAGGACGGGATGTTGATGTTCTTGCCGTTCACGGTGAAGTGACCGTGGGAAACGAGCTGGCGAGCCTGGCGGCGGGTGCGTGCCAGACCGGCGCGGTAAACCACGTTGTCGAGGCGGGTCTCCAGCAGGATGACCAGGTTGTCACCGGTCTTGCCTGGGAGGCGGTTAGCCTCGGTGTAGTAGCGGCGGAACTGACGCTCCAGCACACCGTAGGTGTACTTTGCCTTCTGCTTCTCCTGGAGCTGCAGCAGGTACTCAGATTCCTTGATGCGGTTGCGGCCAGCCTGTCCCGGAGGGTACGGGCGGCGCTCGAATGCCATGTCTCCGCCGACCAAGTCGACGCGAAGACGGCGGGATACGCGGGTAGCGGGGCCAGTGTAACGAGCCATTTTCTTACCTCTTTCCTTCCCTTAAACCTTGCGACGCTTGGTCGGACGGCAGCCGTTGTGCGGCTGTGGAGTTGCATCCGTGATCGAGGAAACCTCGAGGCCTGCAGCCTGCAGGGAACGGATGGCGGTCTCGCGGCCGGAGCCCGGACCCTTGACGAATACGTCAACCTTCTTCATGCCGTGGTCCATTGCCTTACGTGCGGCGCTTTCAGCGGCCATCTGCGCAGCGAACGGAGTGGACTTGCGGGAACCCTTGAAGCCAACGTGGCCGGAGGATGCCCAGGAGATAACAGCACCGGTCTGATCGGTGATCGAGACGATGGTGTTGTTGAAGGTGGACTTGATGTATGCGTGGCCCAGAGCCACATTCTTCTTGACGACGCGACGGCCGGAACGGCGTGCGCCGGAACGAGTCTTTGGAGGCATGAACTACTTCTTCTTTCCTGCGATCGTCTTCTTCGGGCCCTTACGAGTACGCGCGTTGGTCTTCGTACGCTGACCGCGTACCGGCAGACCGCGACGGTGGCGCAGACCCTTGTAGCTTCCGATTTCAATCTTGCGACGAATATCAGCCTGAACCTGGCGGCGGAGGTCACCCTCTACCTTCCAGGAGCCTTCAATTGCGTCACGCAGTGCCGAAACCTGTTCATCATCCAGGTTGTCGGTGCGCAGGTCAGGAGAAATGCCAGTCTTTTCTAGCAATTCCTTGGCACGGGTTGGACCGATGCCGTAGATGTAGGTGAGAGCGACCTCCATACGCTTATTGCGTGGGAGGTCAACACCAGCTAGACGTGCCATAAGGCGTGTCCTTTCGGGTTGTTACGGCGGTTTTCTCCCCATCCGTCCCGCTCCATGCAACGCTTCGCCCGGACCGTGCCGGGGATCCTTGGGTTGCTTACCAGTGCGGGCTCAGGCCACCGTAGCCTGAGGTGTACAGGACAAAACCATGCTTCGCCCTTGGGTGAGGAGGCTGACTGTGTTTACTTGTAGCGGTAGACGATGCGTCCGCGGGTCAGGTCATAAGGAGACAGCTCTACGACGACGCGATCCTCCGGGAGGATGCGGATGTAGTGCTGACGCATCTTACCGGAAATGTGTGCAAGAACCTTGTGCCCATTGTCGAGCTCGACACGGAACATTGCGTTTGGCAAAGGCTCGACGATGCGACCCTCTACCTCAATTGCGCCTTCCTTAGCCATAACCTCTACTTTTCTGGCGACAGACAAGTACCTGTCACCTGCATGTTTGTTGTCTACTGCGGTGGTGCAAGCCAACCAGACCTACTGGCGCTATACACCGTCAAACCAGCATACGCTGCAGCGACACGATTTCCAAACCGTACGCACTTTCATAAATCCCAAACCAGCGGAGTAAAACTAAAAATACCCTCGAGCTCAGTTCCTGATTCTGGAACCAAGCGCGAGGGCGAGGCGCGTTAACGCGGTGAGCTACATCGAATTAGTAGATGTAGACCTTGTCACCAATCTGGACATCGTTCCAATAGCGAACCGCGGCATCGTACGGCAGATGCACGCAACCGTTGGAGTCAACGTTGGTGTTGTCCAGGTGGAAAGCGTGGCCGTTATTGGTGAAGTAAATGGAGTACGGCATCGGTGCGTTATTGAACTCGCGGGAGATTTCGTCCTTCACCTTGCGGTTGACGTGGAAGGTACCGCGCGGGGTTTCCTCACCCACCATGCCGGCGGACATGGATGGGGAAATGTAGGAGACGTCGCCACCTTCCTGCAGCCAGGTGCGGCGGCCGTCAAGGTCGACACAGATCTTGGCGTCTGCCGGGCAGGAACCGCGGTCGAACTGGTTAGCGCGGCGCTGCTCCTCCGCACGGCGCGCCGCCTCTTCAGCCTTCGCCTTTTCTTCCGCAATCTGCTGTGCGTGTGCGCGCTCAGCGGCCTCGCGAGCCTGGCGTGCTTCCTCGTTCTTCTGCGCAACTAGGCCCGGGAAAAGGAATTCCAGTGCACTATCCACTGCGGACTGTACATTCGGTGCCAGTTCTGGGGCGTACTTCTCAGCCTGATCCAGGATGTCAGTACGGGTCTGCCATGCCTGGTCACGGGTCTGGCCTTGGAAGTTATCAACCTGCTGCTGGGCCTGTGCGGTGAGCTGGTCGAGATTAGGGAGTTGCTGAGCAGAAGCTGCCGGGCGCCGGCAATAGTGCTCAATGCCATGACGCCAGCCACTGCTGGTGCAGCAACGGTGGCACTTAACTTGCGGAGGCTGAATTTAGACATAGTGGTGAGTATAAACCTTTCAGGGAATTATCGCCTAGTTTAAGCGGCGATTTTTCGGGGAATAAGTATTAGTAGCGCCTGGTGAGGATGCGCGGGCCGTCCACCGTCGCGGCCACCGTGTGCTCCCAGTGGGCGGCAACGGAGCCGTCGAGCGTGACCACCGTCCAGTCATCTTCTAGCACCGCACTATCGACGGTGCCCAAGGTGAGCATGGGTTCGATGGCCAGGACGGAGCCCTCCTGGATGAGGGGACCGCGGCCGGGCTTTCCCTCATTTTCCAAGTAGGGCTCTTCGTGCATGGTGCGGCCAATGCCATGTCCGCCGTAACCATCCACGATGTAGAGGGATACGCCAAACTTGTCCTCTGCGCGGTAAGTCGCCTGCTCCAGGGCGTGGGAGACATCCGTCAGGCGGTTGCCCGGCACCATCGCCTGTAGCCCTTCCATGAGCACCCATTCGGTCGCCGCGTTCAATGCCGCAACGCCCGGGTCGAGTTCGCCGATGGGAAAGGACCACGCGCTATCTCCTACCCACCCATCGAGGGTGGCGCCGCAGTCGATGGAGACGAGGTCGGCATCGGCAAGCACCGTCTTAGCATCCGGGATGCCGTGCACGATGACATCGTTAACGGAGGAGCAAATGGAGCCCGGAAAGCCTTCGTAGCCCTTGAAGGTAGGGGTGGCACCGGCATCGCGGATTGTCTGTTCCGCCACCGCATCGAGCTCCAGCGTGCTCACTCCTGGCGCCGCCGCGGCACGGACTGCTTGCAGCGCCTTGCCGACGATCTCGCCAGCCGCCTGCATAGCATCCAGCTCGCCCGGGGTGCGGGCGGGAATGCGCTTGGTGCGGCGCCGAAAAGCCATTACTTGCCCAGCGCTTCCATGGCGCGAGCGTTGATCTCTTCGACGGAGCCTTCTGCCTTGATGGGGATGATGGCATCGCCGTAGTGCTCGATGAGCGGGAAGGTCTCATCGCGGTAGACACCCAGGCGGGTGCGGATGGTTTCCTCGTTATCGTCGGCGCGGCCGCGGGCCATCATGCGCTCGACAACGACGTCCTCAGAAACCTCGAAATTCAATACGCCGTCGAGCTTTTCGCCCTTCTTGGACAACAGCTCTTCCAGGATGTCTGCCTGCTCGGTGGTGCGCGGGAAGCCGTCCAAGAGGAAGCCGTTTTTGGCGTCGTCTTGGCTGAGGCGCTCTTCTACCATGCGCGCGGTGACATCGGTAGGCACTAGCTTTCCGGCGTCAATATAGGACTTCGCCTCAACGCCCAGCGGGGTGCCCTCGCCAATATTGGCGCGGAAGAGGTCACCGGTAGAGATGTGTGGAACGCCGAGCTTTTCGCTCAGGATTGCTGCCTGGGTGCCTTTGCCAGCACCGGGAGGGCCAAGAAGTACAAGACGCATTATTTCAATAGTCCTTCGTAGTTGGATTGGAGAAGTTGGGATTCAATTTGCTTGACCGTGGTCAACGCGACGGAGACCATAATCAAGATGGCGGTACCGCCAAAGGCGGAGGTGCCGTTAGCAGAAGAGTGGCCGACGCCGAGGTCCAGGAGGATATTCGGCAAAATGGCAATCAACGCCAAGTACAGGGCACCGACGCTGAGCAGGCGGTTCATAACAAAGCCGAGGTACTCCGCCGTAGGGCGGCCCGGGCGGATGCCTGGGATGAAGCCACCGTACTTCTTCATGTTATCCGCTTGCTCGGCGGGGTCGTACTGCACCGAAACGTAGAAGTATGCGAAGAAAATGGTCAACAGGAAGTACAAGACGATGTACTGCCAGGACGACGGCGCCTGCAGGTGCGCAATGACATTGCGCTGCCACCAGTTATCCGGGGTGTTCACGGAGCTGGAGTTGACGATCTGCGTGATCAGCACCGGCATGTAGATAAGCGAGGAGGCGAAGATGACTGGGATAACGCCGGCCTGGTTGACCTTGAGCGGCAAGTAGGTGGAAGAGCCACCGTACTGGCGACGGCCCACCATGCGCTTGGCGTACTGCACCGGGATGCGGCGCTGGCCCTGCTCGATGAAGGTAATGCCGACGACCAAGACGATAAGGCCGACCAACACCATCGCGAAGACCATGCCGCCGTTGTTTTGCAGGATATTCATGCCATCGGTAGGCAGGCGCGTAGCAATACCAGCGAAAATGAGCAGGGACATGCCGTTGCCAATGCCCTTTTCCGTAATCAGCTCGCCCATCCACATTACGAGGACGGCACCGGAGGTCATCGTCACCACGAGCAGGATGAGGGTGAAGAAGTTGCGGTCTTCTGCTAAGACCGGCACGCCCTGGCCCAGCAGCTGCTCGCGGTCCGCCAGCGCGACGATGCCGGAGGATTGCAGCAGCGCCAAGGCGACCGTGAGGTAGCGGGTGTACTGGGTCATTTTCGCCTGCCCAGATTGACCTTCCTTCTTCAGCTGCTCAAAGCGCGGGATGACCACGGTCAGCAGCTGCACGATAATGGACGCCGTAATGTAGGGCATGATGCCGATGGCGAAGATCGACAGCTGCAATAGGGCGCCGCCAGAAAACAAGTTAATCACGGAGTAGAGGTCTCCGGATTCCTCTGTCAGTTGACGCAAGCGTCCTGCAATTGACGCGTAATCTACACCCGGCGACGGGATCTGTGCACCGATGCGGTACGCAATGATCATCACGACGGTGAAGACGATCTTCTTGCGTAGGTCGGCATCCTTAAAAGCCTGCAAAATGGCGGACACTACAAAATCCTCCTGGCCTACCGCTGTCACGCGCGAATCTATGGATTCCTCACGCAGCAACACACGGAGGTGGACACTCGTTGGCCCCCTCAGGGCTCCACATCTTTCTCACACGGCGTTAAGAAGTAAAGACAAGGAGTCCCAAAGGAACGGTGGAACACTTTTGACCCCATAACCCTACCAGCTATATAACTGCGAGCCACATCTAACCCGCATTATGTGACAATGATTGCCCATTCTTTCGCGCTTATTCCGCTAGGGGTTTACCATGTTAATTATTGCCCTGCGCAATTTTCTACCCGTAGGATTCCGGCCTTGCGGTCCCTAAACACCAAGGTCGTTATTGGTGTGACCCCAACATTGCGAAAGAAGTCTGAATGAGCAAAAAATTCACGCCGATGACCGTTGCTGAGATCATCGACGTCTTCATCCCTAGTCCCAACCCGTTCCGCTGGGAGGCCTTTGATGGCTCGGCCACCGGCCCTGTCGATGCCGAATACAAGGTCACCATCAATAGCCTTGGCGGACTTGCTTATATCGCCACCCACCCAGGCGACGTCGGATTCGCCCGCGCCTATGTCACCGATGGCATCTCTGTAGAAGGCGAGCACCCCGCCCACCCGTACGGCATCTTCAATGCCCTGCACGCCATGTATGACAAGTTTGAAAAACCCAGCGCTAAAGACTTGGCCCGCGTGGTTCGCTCGCTGGCTTCCATGGGCGCTTTCCACATCCAGCCGGTGCCTGAGGTAGAGCGCGCCTCTTGGCTGCGCCGCAAGCTGCACGATGGCCTGTCCAAGCACTCCAAAGAGCGCGACGCCGACGTTATTTCTGATCACTACGACGTGGGCAATGACTTCTACGAGCTCTTCTTGGGCGATTCCATGACCTATACCTGCGCCTACTTCCCCACCCCGGACGCCACCCTGGAGGAGGCACAGGAAAACAAGTACCGCCTCATCTTTGACAAGCTGCGCCTGAAAGAAGGCGACACCCACCTAGACGTGGGCTGTGGCTGGGGCGGCATGGTGCGCTACGCCGCACGCCGCGGCGTGAAGTCCATCGGCGTGACCTTGTCGCAAGAGCAGGCCGAGTGGGGCCAAAAGAAAATCGAGGAAGAAGGCCTACAGGATCTGGCCGAGGTCCGATTCATGGACTACCGCGATGTCACCGAAGAAGGCTTTGATGCCATCTCCGCCATCGGCATCATCGAGCACATCGGCGTGCAGAACTACGATGACTTCTTCAAGTTCATGTACAGCAAGCTCAAGATCGGCGGCCTGATGTTGAACCACAACATCACCTACCCGGATAACCACAAGACGCCCAAAGGCGGCTTCATCGACCGCTATATTTTCCCCGATGGCGAGCTCACCGGTTCCGGCAACGTCACCAAGGCCATGCAGGACAATGGCTTCGAGGTCTTCCACACCGAATCCCTGCGCTTTGATTACATGCGCACCCTGCACGAGTGGTGCGAGAACTTGAAGGAGAACTGGGAAGAGGCCTGCAACCTGGTAGGCCTGCCCACCGCCCGCCTCTACGGCATCTACATGGCCGGCTCGGAGTGGGGCTTCGAGCGCAATATCATTAACCTCTACCACTTCTTGGGCATCAAGCTCGGCGAGGCCGGCTCCCGCGCCGGCGTGCCTGAGCGCCGTTGGTGGGAAGACAGCCGCTTTTAAAAGGAGCCCATATGACCCTTTTGGATCACTTACGCGAGCGCGTTTCTGCCCTGCAGCCGCGCCCCGTCGACGCCGTGCGCATCGAGCCCGTAGGCTGGCAGGCCCACCGCGCCGGCGTAGACACCTTACTGCGCAGCTTCCGCGAGGTCCCCGCCGGCAAGCGCGTGCGCTTGGCCAAAAAGACCTCTAACCTCTTTCGCGGCCGCAGCGAGAATCAGGTAGGCCTTGATGTCTCCGACCTAGGCGGGGTTATCGAGGTCGATCCCCTCGCCCGCACCGCCGATGTGCAGGGCATGTGCACCTACGAGGACTTGGTCGATGCCACCTTGCCGCACGGCCTCATGCCGTTCGTCGTTCCGCAGCTTAAGACCATCACCCTGGGCGGCGCGGTGACCGGCATGGGCGTGGAATCCACGAGCTTCCGCAACGGCCTGCCGCACGAGTCCGTCATCGAGATGGATATCCTGACCGGCACCGGCGAAATCCTTACCTGCTCGCGCGAGCAGAACGTCGATCTCTTCCGCCTCTTCCCCAATTCCTACGGTTCTTTGGGCTACGCGGTGCGCCTGAAGATCGAGCTCGAGCCCGTCCCGCCTTACGTGGAGCTGCGCGAGCAGCGTTTCCACACGGTGGAGGAGGCAAGCCGCGTGCTTGCCGATGTCTCCGTCAACCACACCCACGAGGGTGAGTCCGTCGATGGCCTAGACGGCGTGGTCTTTTCCGAGGACGAGGCTTACCTCGTCTTCGCCCGCTTTACCGATGAGGAGGGCCCTACCTCCGATTACACGCGGGATAAGATCTACTACCGCAGCCTGCAGCACGCCCAGGGCATGCGACGCGACCGCCTTACCATCCGCGACTATATCTGGCGCTGGGATACCGACTGGTTCTGGTGCTCGCGTGCCTTTGGCGCCCAGAACCCCAAGGTGCGCAAGGTCTGGCCGCGCGAGCTGCGCCGCAGCTCCTTCTACTGGAAGCTGGTGCGCCTGGACCGCAAGTACGAGTTGGAGTACAACTTCATCAAAAAGCCGCACGGCAAGCCGCGCGCCGAGCGCGTGGTCCAGGATATCGAGGTCACCCCGGAAAACCTCCCGGAGTTCCTCCACTGGTTCTTCCAGGCCTCCGATATCCAGCCGGTCTGGCTCTGCCCCATCCGCCTGCGCGATGGTGTGGGCGATCTCGTGGGCACCGGCGATATTGCCGCCGAGTCCCAGGACCCCTGGCCGCTCTACCCGCTGCGCCCCGGAAAGACGTGGGTCAACGTCGGCTTCTGGTCCGGTGTGGACGGCGATCACGTCGATCCCAGCGCCCCCGGCAATGGTGCGTTCAACCGCGTCATTGAAGAGAAGGTCAATGACTTGGGCGGCCACAAGTCGCTGTACTCCGAGGCCTTCTACTCCCGGGAGCGGTTCGAGGAGCTCTACGGCGGAAAGCTTCCCGATGCCATCAAGGCCGTAACGGACCCCGATGACCGCTTTCCCGGCCTCTTTGAAAAGACCGTGGACGAGGCCTAGGACGGGTCCCAAAACACATAAGGGTGGAACGCTAGTGAAAGCGTTCCACCCTTTTTGCAGCTACGGGCCCAATCCCTGACAGGGCCCGAGGCTTTAATCAGCGCGACTACTGCGCTTGGGCCACCTGCGCGGTCTCAGCGTTATCCGGCTGGGACAGCTGCGGGTTGGTGTCAACGGGGCCGGTGGAGCCGGCGAGCGCAAGCACGGCGGAGATGACAGCGGCAAGGAATGAAGAAATGGACGACATAGCAAAATCCTAGCTAGTAGGGATGAGTGTTTACGGTGATAACACTACCACTGCCATGCATACGCCCGCATAGATCGACTACACCCCCTCACCCCGCACATAAGGTGCGAGGAAAGGGGGTGTAGTTATTCCCTAGTCCAGATTACTTGGTGTTGGCGGAACCGCCAGCAGCCTCAATCTTTTCTACAGCGGACTTGGAGAACTTGTCTGCGGTGACGTTCAACTTAACGTTGATGTCGCCGCTGCCCAGAACCTTGACCGGCTGGTTAGCGCGGACGAGGCCAGCAGCTGCGATGTCAGCGACGGTGATGTCGCCGCCATCGGCAAACTTCTCGGCCAAGTCAGCCACGTTAACAACCTGGTACTCAACGTGGTTCGGGTTCTTGAATCCCTTGAGCTTAGGCAGACGCATGTGGATGGGCATCTGTCCACCCTCGAAAGCAGCGGGAACCTGCTTACGAGCGCCGGTACCCTTGGTACCGCGACCAGCGGTCTTACCCTTGGATGCCTCACCGCGGCCAACGCGGGTCTTGGGCTTATTTGCTCCTGCGGTTGGGCGCAGGTCGTGCAGCTTGATGATATCAGCCATGGTTTACTCCCCTGCCACTTCTTCGACGGTGACCAGGTGGCGAACCTTGTGAACCATGCCGCGGATGATCGGGGTGTCCTGCTTAACAACGGACTGACCGATGCGCTTGAGACCCAGAGCCTCAATGTTCTTGCGGTGGTTCGGCTTGGTGCCCACCAGGCCCTTTACCTGTGTAATCTTCAGAGCCATTGTTTATGCCTCCTGACCTGCGCGCTTGCGCAGCATACGGGCCGGGGTGACCTCTTCGATGGACTTGCCACGGCGTGCGGCAACCTCTTCGGGGCGGACCAGCTGCTTGAGGCCGTCCACGGTTGCGCGGACGACGTTGAGTGCATTGTCGGAGCCCAGGGACTTCGACAGAATGTCCTGCACGCCAGCGCATTCAAGCACTGGACGAGCAGCACCGCCGGCGATGACACCAGTACCAGGAGCGGCGGGCTTCATCATGACGATGCCCGCTGCGTCGCGACCCTCTACCGGGTGGGTGATGGTGCCGGCAACCATAGGTACGCGGAAGAAGTTCTTGCGAGCCTCTTCTGCACCCTTCTGGATTGCAGCCGGAACTTCCTTAGCCTTGCCGTAGCCAACGCCTACCTGGCCCTGGCCGTCACCAACGACGACGAGAGCGGTGAAGGACATGTTGCGGCCACCCTTGACGGTCTTGGAGACGCGGTTGATGGTCACAACGCGCTCGATGTACTTATCGCGCTCGTTGTCCTGCTGGTTACGACGATCGTTGCGACGGCCGTTGCCGCCGCGGTTGTTCTTGTTGTTCTCGGCGGAGCGTCCGCCGTCACGCTGTTCACGGTCCGACATTACGCGATCCTTCCGTTGATGTTTCCGTTGACGATGATCATTAGAACTTCAGACCACCTTCACGTGCGGCGTCTGCCAGCGCAGCGACGCGGCCGTGGTACTTGTAGCCTGCGCGGTCAAAGACGACCTGCTCAATGCCAGCGGCCTTGGCGCGCTCAGCAATCAGTTCGCCCACCTTGGCAGCCTTTGCCTTCTTATCGCCCTCGAATGCACGGATGTCCGCTTCCATGGAGGATGCGGAAACCAGGGTGTGGCCTGCCAAGTCATCGATGACCTGGACGTGCATGTGGCGCGAAGAGCGGTGCAGGACCAAGCGCGGGGACTCAGGGGTGCCACGCAGGGTCTTACGGATACGGAAGTGGCGGCGTGCGCGTGCTTCGCGACGACGAGAAGAAATGTCCTTGCCGACTGGAGTGCGCTTCGTGTTTTCAGTGTTTGCCATTGCTTACTTACCCGTCTTTCCGACCTTGCGACGGATCTGCTCGCCTTCGTAGCGAATACCCTTGCCCTTATAAGGATCGTCCTTACGCAGGCGACGGATATTAGCGGCGATCTGTCCGACTAGTTGCTTGTCAATACCGGTAATGGACAGCTTGGTGTTGCCGTCCACTGCGAAGGTGATTCCCTCCGGAGCCTTAATGAGGACCGGGTGGGAATAGCCCAGGCTGAATTCCAGGTCCTGGCCCTTTTGCTGCACACGGTAGCCGACACCAAAGATTTCCATCTTGATGGTGAAGCCCTCGGTCACGCCGATGACGGCGCTGTTGAGCAGCGAGCGGGACAGGCCGTGCAGTGCACGGTGCTTGCGGTGATCATCAGGGCGGGAAACGGTCAAGATGCCGTCTTCCACGTTGATGGTGATCGGATCCGGAACGTTTACGCTCTGGGTACCCTTAGGGCCCTTGACCTCAACGTCTTGGCCGTTGATGTTGATTTCGACGCCGTTTGGTACGGCGATCGGTGCTAGACCGACTCGAGACATGTGTCAAACCTCCCTTTACCAGACGTAGGCGAGAACTTCTCCGCCTACGCCCTTCTCCTCAGCCTGACGGTCAGTCAGCACACCGTGGGACGTGGAAATGATAGCCACGCCCAGGCCGCCCAAGACCTGTGGCAGTTCGGTGGACTTTGCATACACACGCAGACCCGGCTTAGACACGCGACGCAGACCAGACAGGGAACGCTCGCGGTTGTTGTACTTCAGCTCGAGGGACAGGGTGTGGCCCTCAACGGTGTAGTCAGCGATGTAGCCTTCCTGCTTCAAGATGTCAGCAATGTTTGCCTTCAACTTGGAGGTAGGCATCGACACGACGTCGTGGTGTGCGTTACTTGCGTTACGCACGCGCGACAGCATGTCGGCAATAGGATCAGTCATAGTCATATGAGTGACCGTGTACCTTTCTCGTTGCGGTTCCCGTGCTCACCAAAGCGTTTTCCGTGTGATTTCGGGCTACTCACGCTCCTCACGGTCAATACCGCAAGGCGCTCGCCACCCTTTGATTCAGACAACGGTCCGCTATAAACGGCGAGGGGCCTACAACAAAGTTGATGTTCAATTCTTTTTCGGCTCTGCGTTTTACCAGTTCAGCACGCAAAACCCGCAAGGCTTTGCGCGTGCACCGGCTGCAGCGCAGGCACGCCGGAACACTTTACGCCATATCCTGCGGTTTTCCAAATAAATCCCCTGCATTCATTACAGTCGGATACAGCGCCACATAGTTGAGGAGTAGTTGAGATGAGTACCGAGAACGAAGATCCGATCCGCACCGCCCACCAATGGCTTGAAGAAGCCGCGCGGCTATTAAACCTCGAGCCACATGAGGCCACGGCGCTGACCCGGGAACTGCTGGATTTAACCAAGGACGTGGCCCATACCCAGTCGCGGCCGGCAGCACCGTTGACGGCGTTCGTGGTGGGGTTGGCATCGGCAAGCACGGCAGAAGCCAAGGTAAATATCGAAACCCTCAAGGAGGCGCTGAAGTAATGGCCGGACGCAAGAATGCCACCTTCGCTGTCACGAAGGTCCGCTTGGGCGAGCATACGCAGGTAGATACCCGCGCCGATACCGTCGCCGGTGAGGAGCCGCTTGAGATTCGCGTGGGCGGGCAGACCATCACCACCACCATGCGCACCCCGGGCCACGATATTGAGCTGGCGCACGGTTTCCTCCACTCCGAGGGGCATATTGCCGCGCTTTCCAATGTCACCACTGCCCGCTACTGCGCCGGTTCCACCGTCGAGGGCATGAATACCTATAACCTGCTGGACATAGACTTGGTGAAGAATACGCCGTTGGACTTGAGCGATCTCCGCCTGACCACGACGACGTCCGCCTGCGGGGTGTGCGGCACTTCGTCCATCGAGGCGCTGGCAAAGAAGTCGCGCTACCCCATCCCCCAGATCCCCGTGGACCCACAGCTGGTGGTCCAGCTGCCGGAGAAGCTGCGCGCCGCCCAAAAGGAATTCCGCAAGACCGGCGGAATCCACGCCGCCGGCGCATTTACCCTCGAGGGTGAGCCGGTGGTCATCCGGGAGGACATCGGCAGGCACAACGCCGCCGATAAGGTTATTGGCCACCTGCTCATGGAAGAGCGCCTGCCCGCCGATGACCTCATTTTGGTCATGAGCTCCCGCGCCAGTTTCGAGCTGGTCCAAAAGGCCGCCATGGCCGGTTTTGGCATGCTCGTTGCCGTCAGCGCCGCCTCTTCCCTTGCCGTAGAGACCGCCCGCGAGACCGGCATGGCGCTAGTGGGCTTTGCCCGTGCCGATCGCTTTAACCTTTATTCGGGCACGCTGGCCTAGTCGCGGTAATCTTCCGGCCCATTATTGAGCCAGGCGTACACGCCACCGATGAGCAAGCCGCCGCCGATGAAGTTGCCAATCCACACCAGCGTCCAGTTGAGAGCAACATTGCCAACGGTCAGCGCGGCCGGCAGCGGATCGCTGCCGAAGAAGGTGAGCGCGAAGAGACAGAAATTGGCAATCACGTGCTCCAGGCCTAGGCCCACGAAGATGCCGATGATCGGGACGATGACGATGAACTTCGACACGATTTCCTTGGCAAAGACCGCGCCAACGATGCCCATATTGACCACGAAGTTCGCGGCCATGCCCTCCACGAGCATTCCCTGCGGGGATTTGGTCAGCTTGCCTTCAGAGATGGTGACCAACAGGTGCGAGGGATCCATATTCGCGAGCTTGGCAGACATGCCCATGACGGCGGCAAAGATGATGGCGCCGACAAGGTTAAAGATCGTGGTAATAAGCAGTACGTAGAAGGCCTTGCCCCAGGACAAGTGTTTCTGCATCGCCCCGTAGACCATGTACATCATATTGCCCGTGGCCAGCTCAGCACCGAGGATAACGATGGCGAAGAGGCCTAGGCCGAAGAACAGGGCAAAGATCACGGAGCCCAAGCCTGGGGCAAGCTCTTCCACCGCTTGGCCAACGACGCCGGCAAATACGGTGCCGATGCACAGATACACACCGGCGAGAATTGCGCGGACAGAAAATCGTGAAAATGATTGATCGAGTAGGGCGGCCTTTTTCAGGGATCCGGCCTTGGCAGTTTCGTTGAGAGACACCGTTTTTATTTTCCTTATTTAGCTGTACTTATACGGACAAGAGAATCACGGAGTATCGTAGCGGTTAGCGCAACCGCTGCCTCGATAAGCCGGAAAAGAAAATTATTACTCTAAGCTGGGTTCACACCCACCCCTATTGTCCCTAGTTTCCTCGGAGGTCGCAGTGGAGCACCAAGACCACCCACGGAGGAAGGGATCTCACTTATCCGCAGCGCAACCGCGCCACACTACATCCTTAAATCACAACACTCCAGGCCATGCTTCTAGCGTTGCTGATAAAAATTCCCGGCCCAAAGGTGGATCTGGCCGGCACCATTCCACAGAGCGCGATTGGCGGAAAGCAGAGCATCACGCGCGTCACATCCAAAGCCGTTACCCGAATCGCAGGATAAAAGAGACCTCAGCTCCAAGGCACCGAAAAGCCCCTTCTTCCCCTTGGGATCGCTTTAAAGGCGCATGGGCGTCCTCCGGAGTCCTTCGAGTCTCAGCCGGCATCGTTGCAACGATCCTCGTCATCAGCACGATCGATCGCAGCATCAATACGTCCGAACGCAACATCAGCTCGCCCGAAGGATTAGATACTAACCAAGTTTCTGCAGAAAATGCTCCCGTGTTCGAACCGTCCGCGGCAGTAGAAATGTTTATCCCTGCCATCGACGTCCATGCCCAATTTGAGGATGGCACGTGCCGCGTAGTCGATGGCGCCATAAACCCTGACACCATGGATAAGGCTTGCACTTATACTGCCGATGACCGCCCCTACTCCCTGCCTAGAACAAATGCCGACGATATCGTCGTTATCGCTTGGCACACCGGCGCCGGCGTGCCTGCCGTATTCAATAAGCTTTACGATGGCGCTGCCAACGAGCACAAGGTCAGCATCGGCGACAAGCTGTACGTACGCACCAAGAATTCCGACCAGAACTGGCTCACCTACACCGCAACCGATCTCCATGACCCCGATAAACAAGGCCTAGCCGGTGACTCCAGCGTATGGGGCGAGGACGCGATGCCAGGCAGGCTGCTGACGACTAGCTGCATCCAGCCCGCCAATCCCCTCGAGGCCGCCGTGCGCAATGCCGTCGTGGGATGGCAATTCGAGGGCACCACCCACACCGCGGACGACAAAGTTTAACCGCTCAGCAGCACTGCGGTCACTCGCCCGCCTTCCGCTTATCCGCTCCTTTTCCTCAGCTTTACACAGTCCCCGCTTCCGCAACCGGAGGTGGGGACTTTCTATATCTTCTTTCCCAGCTCGCGGGCAAAGGTTCACTATTTTCAACAACGCTAACGATAACGGTTTGCAATAGTGTAGTATTCGTCGCAACCTATATAAAAGTTCACTGCACCTAACCTTGGGAGAACCTTATGCCGTTGCGCACCTCACTACCGCGCCTTGCCACCATAGTCGTGGTCTTGGCGCTCGCGTTATTCCACGCTCCCTTCGCCCTCGCTGAGGACGCCCCACTTGTCCGCACCCAAACGCACGTAGATTCCCCGCACGCGGTGTGGAAGGACGGAAACTTCAAACTCATGTCCAATAGTGCGGGCCTAGTCCCCATCGAGGACACGATCAACTGGGTCAGCCACGGCCGCGTCGATGGCGGCCTAGGAGCCTATGCCTGGCGCGTTCCCGATGACCCGCGCTTCGAGTTTCTCAATGCCGAGAAAAACCAGCTCATGTACTACGGCGGCCCCGCAGTAGGCTTCCCGAAAAACACCATGCCCATCTGGGCTGGGTTCGGTGCCGCCGCGGATCTTCCCACCGATCAATTCCGCGATAAATCCTTCAACATGGAAATCGTTGATTTTAAGGGCCCCGGCCGCATGGAGCTGTTTACCTACAGCGACGAGAACTATCCTCTGAACCGCCTCTGGTCCTCCCACGACCCGGGATTCCGTACCACCTGGGTCAATGCAGGCACGCACACGCATAACGCCACGACGTTTACCCGTCCTGGCCACTACGAGGTCACCTACCGCGCTTCTGCGCGAAAGAAGGATGGCACTTTCATCCACTCCGAGCCACAAACCTTGGTCTGGCAGGTAGGCGGAACCAACCCCGCCGAGCGCACGATCACCGACCTTGATACCGCCTTTAACGACGCCAAGTCTGAATACTCAGGCTCCGAAGGGGCCGAGTCCAACGCTCCTATATTTAAGATGGCTCCCTCCAAGGCCGATACAAAGGGCGCGAAGCAAGGCATCCTCACCACGCTCTCCCTCGATACTGGCAATGCCAAAGACTCCGGCCGCGCCGTATTCACCATCAACGGCCACTACCTTGCCGAGCGCAAGGTAGAAGGCGGTAAAGCTTCGTGGGATGAAATAATTGGTGATGAAGAATCCAACTTCCAAGCCATCTTTATTCCCGACAATGATTCCCCAAGCCCTCGCTGGGTATCCGAACCCGTAAAGTCCTGGACCAGCACCGATGGGGAAAAGGACGATGAAGATGCCGAAGCTTATACAACGAAAAGCGGCGAGCTTCCTACCCCTGAGATGGAAGAGATAGAGCCGTTTGAGACCGATCCCCTTAAGATCGAGAGCTCAGATATCACCGTGTCCACCAGCGAGGTGTACGGCGATGGTGACCGCAATATCGACATCACCGTAGAGCCCGAAGATGACCGCACCACGGTGCGCGTTACCGGCGGTTTCTACAAGGTAAATGGCGAACCGATGACCAGCCTGCCGGAAAAGCATATTGCAGATTGCGAAATCAGCTTTACTTCCGGGCCGGGGCAAAGAACGAGCAGGCAACTCATCGATAGTTGTAAGCAGCCCGGATACCAACTCATGCTGCGCATCGTTCCTGATTCCCGCTCCGATGCCGGTGGCGCCACGCTATTTAGCCATACTCACAAAGATGCTTATGAGCCGATCGCTGAGACCACCGTCTCGTTCGCTGAGGCTTCTGACTCCACGGATTCACAGGAACCAGAAGGATCGGAGAAGCCAGAAGACTCCGACGCCCCAGAGAAGCCGCAGGATTCGGAAGAATCAGAAGGCTCTGCCCCATCCAAGAATCCATCGCCTTCCACGACCTCGAAGCCTTCTGTTCCCAAGATCCCCTCACCCAAGCCGCAGAACCCGAAGGATAAAGACACCCCGCACAAGGAGCTCAATCTGCACCGGGGTCACGTAGATATCTCCCCGATCCACGAAGATGGTGAGCTGCACCTGGGCATCAAGGACGAGACGAACCTGTACCACATTGGTGCAATCTGGCGTAAGCCTTCCGATGTCTTTTTCACCGTTCCAAAGCAGGTCAAGTCCACTTTGAACAAAGACATTCCGCACTTTGGAAAGAAAGGCAGCGCTGCCTACGTCCTGCCAGAGACACAGCGCACCGGTGTAGTGTGGCCTGGGCTCAGCACTGAGGATGCTTACAAGGACACCAAGAAGAATTACACCTTTACCTTCACCCCCGTCAGCGCCCCGAAGGACGGCGAATGGTTGGCATACCAGGCTGATCAGACCGGGCTGGACCAGCGCGTTGCCGGCAGCGATGACACGCATTCCTACACCACCGAAACCGCAGAACACATGCACCTCAACTGGGCATTCAACAAACCCGGTACGTATGAAGTTGGTGTCACGGTCGCAGAAAAAGACGGTAAGCCTGCGAAAAAGGCTGTTCTGCGCTTCAAGGTAGCTACCGAGGATTCATCATCTGCTGCCCCACCCACTACTGGGAACGACAGTGCCACTGAAGGCGACTCCAACGGCACGGAAAGCACCACACCGTCGAAGGAACCAAGCCCAGAGACAACGGAACCTGCTCCCAGCGCAGAACCGTCTAAGAAGCGCGAGATTACCAAGGGCCACATCGACTTCGGGCCAAAGGTTGTGGACAACAAGCTCGGCTTCTATGTCAACGAAGACGACCAACACAACGTGCCTGAAGACGTAGCGCTGCGCATTCACGATGCCCGCCGCGTGACGGTCGCTGACTCCCTGGCTAAGACGCTGTCTTTTACCGGAATGGTAAAGACTGGCTCAACGATCTACCACCTACCATTGCAACAGGACCACGACGCTGTGTGGCCGGGGTGGGACACGATCAAGGTGGGGCAAGACTACCGTGACGCCGCGATCGAAGTTCGCCCTAAGTCGGCACCTACGGACGGAAAATGGTGGGCCGGCCACACTGCCTCCCTAAACACACCGGCACGCACCTTAGCCGATAGCAACGGTACCCATACGATCAAAGGCGTTGAGGATGGTCCTTTCCACGTCCACGCGCACTGGATTTTTACCGAACCAGGGCGCTACGAAATGGAAATGCGCACCGTCAACAACGACGGCGACAAACTCACCGACTGGCACACCGTGACCTTCCTCGTGGGCGATTCAACCACCCAGCCCGGTGGAAAAGGCACTGACAAAGAAGGCGAAGAGGAAGAGGGCAAGCCCGCAGACTCCTCGAAGGTTAAGCAGCCAGGCGCTACCAAGCCAGATAACGGCTCGAATAGCACCGACACTAATAAGCCGGGGGCCGATAAGTCCAAGGCAACTAACTCATCTGGATCGAATGCGGGCGCTAAGGCATCCATGGGAAATGGCGCTGGGAAGTCGAACGGCTCCACCAAGTCCACTACTGCTAAGGGCGCAGGCAGTGGCTCTGGTCCAAGCTCCGGATCCGGCGGAGGCTCTTCCAGCCCCCACAACGGCGCACTAGCTTCTACGGGTGCCAATATCGGTTGGGTTCTCGTGCTCGCCGCACTCTTTGTTGTCGGCGGCATAGTACTGGTGAAAAAGCGGTCTAAAGGCAGTCAGTAGCCCTCAAGCTCCGGGGTTCGTTGACCGCCCAACCGCAACGAACTCTCACCGAGGAACTGCTCCACGACCTTAGAACCCAAGAAGCATCAACCCCTAACGCAGAGCTCAGCCCCGAGCATGGTCGATTACTAGCTCGGGCCGGGCTCATTTTGCGTTTTAAAGTGGTTTTTACGCACCAAGCCTTTAATCTCTGCCCGAATAGGTTGGAAGCTAACCTGGACTGCTGCATTCAGCATGTTAAACATAGTTCAATGGAATATGCCGGGTATCTACCTACCTTCCTGATTCATTCCTTTTGACAAAGAAAAACTATGCATAATAAATTTAGCTAACTGTTTACGGGTTCTTGGGAAAGTCAGTGGAAATTGAGCCCGTATGCAGTGATGACCCAAATAAGTGATAGAATAGACTGACCACTAAGAGAAATTGGGTCTATGCCGATCACCGTGATGACCTGAGCTATTTATAACCAATGGATGGACGAAGGCTCCCCCGTGAGAAATGTGATTAGCTTTGTTTAGTCGTATATCGAAATCTGTTTTACTTCCTTTAATCATTCTTGTATCCACTTCTCTAGCGGGCTTTTTCTGGGGAGAATTAAGTGTTTTCCCTCTTGCTATGGCAGTAATATACTTGACCCTGTATAACGCCTCTATACGTAGAGATTTTTACCCAAGATCGGAGTCTGGGGTATTTTTCGTCGGGTTTGTGCTATCCATTTTTGGTGGATTAATGAATGATTCAAACTACACGTTCTCCCTCGGGCTAATGATAGGTTCGACCCTCCTTATGTTAATAAGACTTAATAAGGAGGACTCAACCGGACCAAGGAAGTGAAGTGTCTGGCCATATAGCTTTTACCATGGCCACTGATATTCCCATCTACTTCTGCCGTCCAGGATCGCCGTGGGAGAGAGGCAGCAACGAAAACACCAACGGTAGGCTCAGAAGAAACCTTGCCAAAACAGTGGCCTGTACATCTACGCCGCCACGGACCTAGAGATGATCGCCAACATTCACAACCACAAACCACGCAAAGCACTCAACTGGCGCACCCCAGCCGAAGTCATGACCAACGCCCTGACACAAACCGGTAGTATCACACCCAAGTAACCGTCATCGTTGCAATGACCCCTAGAATCCACAGATGACAATAAAACTAAAAGGTCCCAACTCCTTCCATGGAAGTTGGGACCTTTTAGCGATCTATTTACTTGAACGGGAAGCCGAGCTCGCGCAGGAGCTTACGGCCCTCCTCGTCGTTGGTAGCACTGGTAACGACGGTGATATCCATACCACGGGGACGATCGATCTTGTCAATGTCGATTTCGTAGAACATGGACTGCTCGGACAGGCCGAAGGTGTAGTTACCGTGACCGTCAAACTGCTGGTCAGACAGACCACGGAAGTCACGAATACGTGGCAGCGCGATGGTCAGCAGACGGTCCAGGAACTCCCACATGCGGTCGCCACGCAGGGTAACGCGTGCGCCGATGGGCATGCCTTCACGCAACTTGAAGTTCGCGATGGACTTCTTTGCGCGACGCAGCTGCGGCTTCTGACCAGTGATAGCGGTCAGGTCCTCGAGAGCGCCATTGATGACCTTGGAGTCACGAGCAGCTTCGCCAACACCCATGTTGACGACCACCTTGGTGACGCCAGGGATCTGCATGACGTTGTCGTAGTTGAACTCTTCGTTCAGGTTCTTGCGGATTTCCTCGCGGTAGCGAGTCTTCAGACGCGGGGTGTAGTTCTCGCTCATTTTTAGATGTCCTTCCCGTTGCTACGCGCGATACGGACCTTTTTGCCGTTCTCGTCGAAACGGTAGCCCACGCGGGTCGGGTTGCCCTCGGAGTCAACGATCGCAACGTTGGACACGTGGATCGGGGCTTCTTGGGTAACGATTCCACCGGACTCAGCGCCACGCTCGGTAGCGGAGTTTGCGACGTGCTTCTTGATGCGGTTAACGCCCTCAACGAGGACCTTTTCGCGCTTCGGGTATGCCTCGATGACCTTGCCCTTCGCACCCTTATCTGGGCCCGAAATGACAATCACCATATCTCCCTTATGGATCTTCATAAGATTAGATCACCTCCGGTGCTAGAGAAACGATCTTCATGAAACGCTTGTCACGAAGTTCACGAGCAACCGGGCCGAAGATACGGGTACCGCGAGGTTCGCTATCGCCCTTCAGAATAACTGCAGCATTCTCGTCAAAGCGGATGTAGGAACCGTCTGGACGACGGGTCTCCTTCTTCGCACGGACGATAACTGCCTTAATTACATCGCCTTCTTTTACGCTGCCGCCTGGAACAGCGTCCTTGACGGTCGCGACAATTACGTCGCCGATGCCAGCGGAGCGTCGGACAGAGCCACCGAGAACGCGGATGCACAAAATTTCACGTGCACCAGAGTTGTCGGCGACGCGCAGACGCGATTCTTGCTGAATCACTATGGGTCTCCTGACCTGGATTGATGTGCGACAAGATTTCCGTCCTTGCCACACGCGGTCTACAAACTTGCTGTGCTCGAGCCTTTACAACGAACACCGTAAAGCGTCGATGGGTCTCGGACCGGCGATTCGGAAACGCACCGCTACGGACCGACCAGCTCTCGCAACCTATACATTCAACCATATGGGGGTGGCGCTTTCCAAACTTCGAATGCGAAGCAACTTTTCGCCCTAGCACCCCCCTATTTAGGACAGCTGTGCCTGGTTTTAAATAATCGGACGATTTTTCTTTGCGCAGCGGTAATGCAGCACAAAGAATCCTGTTAATCTTTAGATCCGTTTATCTCTCAGACGGACTCTTCCCTATTCCACTGCCCCCTAAGGACAAAAATAAATCGCATACCTAAAGTTCTGACCGCCACGGCGTTAGCTGGCGCCCTCACCTTCGGCGTCACACCCACCGCCCCTACGCCGGAAGCAAACGCTCAGGCGCAAAGTGGAATTGGAATTGCTGCCTTAGCAGCAGTTCTCGTAATCGGTGGCGTGACGTGGTACCTCGCCAAGGACGGCATTACCTACATCAGAGATCAATCTCGGACTCACTTGGAGCCTACTCCAGAAGAGAAGGCCGCCTCCCAAGAAATGATCAAAAACAACAAAGAAGAAGTAATCGCTCAAAGTGGCGCAATCGAGGAAACAGCTCCTGAGCAGGCCCCCGTCGAAACACCGGTGGAAGCCGAAGCACCTGCAGCTGTTGAGGCTCCGCGTGGCATGGCGGCAGAAACCGGCTCGAACACTGTCGCTCGGCTCCTGGCAGCCCTCAGCATTGCAGCAATGATGCTTGGCGGCGTGTTCACCGCCCGCCGGAAATTCTTCGCATAGTTCAATTCTCTTGCACTAAACGGTAGGTGTGCGTTAGCACTCGTATTCCTGAGTAGTCCTAAGGCAATTTCCCACGCGATTGGCCCACAACAAAACTTAGCCGTGCCGGTGTTGGTAGCGACCGACTTGGCGGTCTCTTATGGTTTCTAGGGGATCGATACCGTAGCCATTGTCACCGTGGTGACACCAGCCGCCCAAAGCCTGGGCAACGGCGCAACGGCGCCTAATGAACACCTGCAAGTAAAAGGCTGGGTTTATCCCCAGCCTTTCTTGTATCAGAAACCCCAGCCCTTAAGACGTTGCTTCCTTTGTAGAAGTCTCCGCAGTCTCCTGCTGAGCCTTCGGGTCAACGGTAAATAGGTCCGTCCCAGAGCCAATGAGCTCGCCCTCGCGGAAAGCCGCGGTGGGAATAACGGGACCGGTCTTCTTGGCGTTGGACACAACGATTGGCGTCGTTACCGGCAGCCCCGCTTCCTTGATGGCCTCGATATCGAATTCAGCCAGGACCTCGCCTTGCTTGACGGTATCGCCCTTATTGACATGCGAGGTGAAGTGTTCGCCCTTGAGGTTTACCGTATCAAAGCCAATGTGCATAAGGATGTCAATCGGTCCCACCGCTGGGTCGTCTACGCGCAGGGCGTAGGCGTGGTGGGAAGGAAAGGTCACGGTGATGGTGCCATCGGCAGGCGCGACGAGCTTGCCGACGGTCGGTTCGATAGCAACGCCTTTACCTAGCTTGCCCCCGGCGAACATGGGGTCCTTAACTTTGGATAGGGGCACAGCATTTCCCTCTAGCGGGGAAAATATTGTCGCGGCATCTGCGGCGGCGGAAGCGCTGGCAGCAAACTCTTCAGCAGCCTCGGCGGCCATAGCCTGTGCGGCGGGAGGATTGACCTCATCAGGATCGATGGTGCCGTTGCGGTGGATGAGCACCCGCCCGTACAGGTAGGCCCCGATGAAGGCTGCGGCGAAGGAGATGACACCACACAGCAAGAAGGTCGGGACAAAGCGGGGGACGGAAACGAAACCAATGAAGCCGGCGGCACCGAGGGCATCCGCAAGCACGCCAAAAATGGCGATAAACGTAGACGCAATAGCTGATGCCGCCATACCGATATAAAACGGCCAACGCAGGCGCAGGTTAACGCCGAAAATCGCGGGCTCAGTAATACCAAACAGTGCCGAGATACCTGAGGCGCCGGCCAAGCCCTTGAGCTTTTCGGAGCGCGCCAAGAAGTACACGGCCAAGGCCACACCACCTTGGGCAATATTGGCCATCGAGGCAATGGGGAAGATGAAGGAACCGCCCTCATTCCACAGCATCGTCTCAATGGGCGGGAAGGATTGGTGTAGGCCGGTAATGACGATCGGCGAATAAACCAGACCGAAAAGGAAGCCCGCCACGGGACCGGCAAAGTCATACAAGTTGGCCAGCCCCATGCCCAACCACTCACCGGCGGTGCGCAAGATTGGGCCCAGCCCCATAAAGGTAATAAAGCCCGTCACCAGCAGGGTAAGCAGGGGTGTAAGCATGAAGTCCACGGTGCCCTTGAGGTGCTTGTGCAGGAACTTTTCAATCGTCGCCAGGATCCAGGCGATGACCAGAATGGGCAAGATGGAGCCCTGGTAGCCAGCTTGGGCAACGTCGATGCCAAAGATATCCCAGTAGGGCATCTCGCCATTTTCAATAGCCTCGGCAACGTTATAGCCGCTAACCAAATCCGGCATGACCATCGCCATGGCCATGCCAGCGCCGAGGAATTCATTGCCGCCAAAGCGCTTAGTAGCAGTAAAGCCCACAAGGATGGGCAAGAAAGCAAAGGGAGCGGATGCCAGGAGGTTGACCAGCCCAGCAAAACCTTCCCACGAGGGATACATTTCGATGACGGATTGATCCCCAAATAGTCCCGGCGCGGTCAGCACATTATTTAATGCCATCAACAAACCGCCGCCGAGCAGGATGGGGATTAGCGGAACAAAGATATCGGCCAAGACCTTGACCGCGCGGGAAAACCAGTTGCCGGATTCCGCGGCAATATCCTTCAAGCGATCGGTGGACACGGCGACGTCCTTGGAAATGGACTTGGTCATCTCCTGAAAGACGATATTGACATCACCCGGGCCCACGATGACCTGGAACATGCCACCGGCTTCGAAGGTGCCCTTCAGATCCGGATCGTTGTCTAGCGCTGCGGTATCGACCTTGTCCGAATCATCCAAGACCATGCGCAAGCGCGTGGCGCAGTGGGCAAGGGCAATAATATTTTCTTCGTCGCCTAATGCCTTCAGGGTGCGGGCGGCGACCTCTTTATGCTCCATGGACCGACCTTTGTTATTTAGGTCACATCAAATGACCGGATGTGATTGGCTACTTCCCATTTAAGTCTGTTTGGACCCAAATGTCCACAAAGCAAAAAGCTGTCGACCCTAGTTTCGCAGGGTCTTAGTCCAGCGGCTCCCATGCCTGCCAGGGAGCATCCCCAAAAACGGCGAAGGACGCGGCGATGCGACCGCCGCCGGCAAAGACTTCTACGGCGCAGCCATCGGCAATGAGCCGCATTTCTCCATCGGGGCATGTGATCGGCTCACCGCCGTTGAAAGAGATGGTGCCACCGCCTTGCACCACGCGGAACGCTTCCTTCCCGGTGGCGTCGACAAGCGCATAAGCCCCCTCCCCCGTTACATCGATGGTCGAGCCAAAGCCGTCCCTGCCGCGGGTTTCCGGCAGCGCAGGCCACAGCGGTTCTTGACACAGGTAGTTATCTTCCAGCCACAGCCGCCGCGGAATAGTCAAGGTATGCACCCACCCCTGCGTTGGCGTCTCATCATGACCGGGCATGCCCATCCAGCCCAACAGGATATTTTCCTCGGTTGCTTGCGGCGCATAAAACTGCGTGCCGTGATCCAGAAGGGTAAAGCCGCGCTCAACGTGGAAATTAAGCCCGTCCAAGGTGCCGACGACGTAGCCACACCGGTCCGTTTCCTCCTGTGGGCAGAAGATCAGCACGTGTTTATCCCCAAAGGTCAGCAGGTTGGGACACTCCCACATATAGCCACCGGGAAGCTGCGCGGGATCATCAAAAACAAGCTCACCTTGGAATTCCCACCGCTTTAAATCCTGCGAATAATACAGCACGATGGTTCCGCGTTCGTCTTCCGTTTGCGCACCAATGACCATGCGCCCTCCCTCCCCGGCGCGGGAAATATGGGGATCGCGGAAATGGCCGGTATATCCCTCCGGAGAATCAGCGATGAGCGGGTTGTCGGTATCGCGGACATAGATCCCGCCTTCTGGCCCGGAAGGGTCTATAACCCGCACGCGGTTCTGCGACGGGATGCGGCGCCCGTCTTCTTTCAAGTTCCCCGTATAAAAAAGCCACACGTCAGTGCCGTCAACAACGGCCCCGCCGGAGTAGCACCCATCCTTGTCATAGGGCAGGTCAGGATAGAGCGCATCGGGATAATGCCGCCATGGAGTAGGCGCGGACACCGTGGTGGTGGCGTGACCCCAGCCAGTCCGCTTGGGCTTGTGCGGAAAAGCAGGGTCATGCTGGTAATACGCGTGCAGAATATCGCCATCCACAAAAAGGCCATTGGGGTCATTGAGGCGGCCCAGTGGTGGGGCAAGGTGAAAGTTCGGTCGGTGGTTCATGTCCCCGATACTATGGAACTATGACTATTCATGTGTGCGGCGAAGGCCTCGTGGACTTGGTTCCGGTATCCCCCGGCCGCTTGAATGACCTCACCCCGGCGCTGGGCGGCGGCCCCTTCAACGTGGCCATCGCGGCGGCGCGCTTGGGCGCGGACGTGGAGTTTCAATCGCGGATTTCTACCGATGGGTTTGGCCAAGAATTATTTCGACGCTTGGAGGAAGAAGGCGTCGAGACCGCCCACGTGCAGCGCGGCGAAGAACCGACCACCTTGGCGGTGACCACCATCGCGGAAAACGGCACGGCTTCTTATAACTTTTATGTGGAAGGCACCGCAGATCGCTTCGTTGAGCCCAAACTAGCTCCGGCAGATATCGCCTGCTTCGGTACCGTCTCCCTGGCCTTGGAACCGGGCGCTTCCCGCTACGCGCAGCTGCTCAGGGACTTCGCCGCACAGGGAACGCTCGTGGCCCTAGATCCCAATATCCGGCCCTTTTATGCCACCGAAGCGCATAAGAAATTCCTGACGGATTTGCTGCCACACGTCTCGGTGCTGAAGCTATCAGATGAAGAGGTGGACTTTTTAGGCGAGGACTTCACCAACCAAGTGCCCATCGTGGTCACCACCCGCGGCGGCGACGGAATTAGCGTCAGGGCTGGGGACACGTCCCTCGACGTTCCCGCCGCCGCAGTTGAAGTCACCGATACCATCGGTGCCGGCGACACCATCATGGCAGCCCTTTTGGCGCAATTAGATGAACGTGGCCTCGATGTGGACAAGGCCGCAGCACTAAGCGCCGAAGAGTGGCGCGAAATCCTCCACTTCGCTGCCACCGCAGCCGGCATCACCGTCTCCCGCACCGGCGCCAATCCCCCACTGCGCAAGGAAGTAGAGTCTGCCCTATGAGCTATACCAAGCGCACGCTGTGGATACACCTGGGACTATTCCTCTTAGCGTTCCTCGCGTTCATCCTCCCCGTCGTCGTCGGCACCGCAGCCCTACTCCCCCTCTGGCTCTCGGGTGGAGTAAGCATCATCCTTGCAGCGGGCGCGCTTATCGATGCCGCCTTTAAATTCTTCGCCCCCGCCTCCCCACGCAGCCTCAAGCTACTCTCCGGCATCGCCGGCATCGTGCTGCTGGTGGGCTGGGTAATCTGGATCTACATATACGGCAACATGGCGGCCGTGGGTACGGGCACCTACCGCATTGGCAATTTCCTGTTGAGTGTCGGCTGCGTGCTCAACCTCTTCATCATCGCCATTTCGGTTTTGGACATCCGCCGGTTGGCGCGGCAGTAGCCAAGCCAAACGCTCCTGGCGCTTAGCGCGGGCAGCGCTTAGCTGTCGCTGGGGAGGACGCGGCGAGGGACGATAATGGGGGCATCGCCAAGCGGGTCGTCCCAGGCCTCCGCCTCGATACCATAGGCCTGCGCCAATACCTTCGGAGCCAGCGCTTGTTTCGGCGCCCCGCGCGCGATGATATCGCCGGCCTTCATCACCACCATGGAATCGGAGTAGTGGCCCGCCAGCATGAGATCGTGCAGGACCACAACCACCGTTTTGCCGGCGCGCGCCTGTGCGCGAGCCAGCTCCAGCATGCTCATGGCATGGGCGGGGTCGAGGAAGGTCGTGGGTTCATCGAGAAGCAGCACCGGCGTATCTTGCGCAAGCGCGAGTGCCAGCCAGACGCGCTGGCGCTGCCCGCCCGACAGCGAAGCGATATCGCGATCGAGGAAGTCCACAATCTCCGTGGCTTCGCAGGCCTGGGCGATGATCTCCCGGTCCGTTGGAGAAAGGCCGCGCATCCTGCCCTGATAGGGGTGGCGCCCGCGCGCAACCAACTCGCCTACCCGCAATCCATCGGGTGCTACAGGGTGCTGTGGCAGCAGCGCCACCTGCTGCGCGGCTTCCTTCGCATTCATCGCATGCAGGTCAGCTTCCCCGACCATGACGCTGCCCTGCCGCGGGGCCAGGATTTTAGACAGCGTTTTGAGCAGCGTGGACTTGCCGCAGCCGTTGGGCCCGATGAGCGTGGTGACCTCACCGGCGCGTGCATGCAGGTCGACGCCGGCGAGAATATCCTCACCGTCCTTATATCCCGCATGGATGCCGGTGGCTTGGAGGCTGCACCGGCGCTTCGAGCGCGTGGGCTGATTATCCGTCATATCTTTTCCTTCATCCACGTACGAGTGTGTAGCACTTTTTGGGTGGCTCGTTTGCCCAATCCGCGCTGTGGCGCGCCACAGCGATTAGCTGCGCCGGGCCGCATTCCACACCAAGACCACCAGAGCGCAGCCGCCGATGACCGAGGAGACCGCGCCCACCGGGGCGTTGACCGGAATCGCGCCGGCGATAACGGCGCACACGGTCAACAGCGCCGCACCTGCGGCTGCCGATGCCACCGGCGATGGCGTGGGCGTGCGCGCCGCCATCCGCGCCAGGTGCGGGGCCAGCAGGGCGATAAACCCAATGGGCCCCACCACCGAGACCACCACGGCGCAGATCCCGGTTGCCGCGATGAGCAGCAAGGCGCGCTGGCGGGAGATATTTACGCCCAGGGTGATGGCAGAGGAATCATCGTGGGCAAGCAGCGGCAGCTCCCGCGCGCACCAGATGCCTATGGCAAGAAACGGCGCTAATGCCACGAGTAGAGGCACGATGACCTCCATGCGCACGAACCCGGTCGAGCCCGCCAGCCACGTTTGCGCCTCCGCTGCGCGCTGGATCTGCGCGCTGCGCATCAAATACGCCACGACGGCCTGAAACATCAGTGATAAGGCAATGCCGACGATGACGATGCGGTTGCTCGTGCCGATGCCACCCAGGACGGCGAGGAGGATGACAACGAGGAAGGCGCCGATCATCGCCAAGCATGCCCGCCACCAAAAGTCCGGGATGCCGTCCGCGAAACCGGGGCGCGAATGCACGGTGCCCAGCACCACCAGCACCGATGCGCCGCCGGTCACGCCCAGGATATCCGGCGATGCCAGTGGATTGCGGGCCATGGTCTGCGTCCATGAGCCGGCCACGCCGAGGGCGGCGCCGACGATGACGGTGGCGATGGCGACCGGCAGGCGCAGGTCCCACACCACCCTGATGTGGCTCTCGCTGCCGCCGCCGGTGAGCACATCGAAGACCTGCCGCGGGCTTAGGTCCAAAGGCCCTTGCCCCAGTAACACCAGGTACGCGGCGAGGGCGATAAGGGCAAATACCAGCGTGGCGGCGAGCACGCGGACGTGCCTGCGACGCTGCTGCGCTTGCAGGGTACTGCTTATTGTTGTCATGCGTTATCGCCCCACGCTCTGCCCACGCCGCGGTGGGCGCCCCAAATGAGGAAGGGCGCGCCCACTATGGCAAGCACGATGGACATTTCTAGCTCCGAATTACCCACGATGAGCCGGCCGATGATATCCGCGGCGAGCACGGCGCAACCGCCCAAAAGCGCGGAGGGCAGGATCATCGTGGCAACGCTGGGGCCGACCGCCCGCCGCACGATGTGGGGAATGGCGAAGCCAACGAAGGCGATGGGACCTGTTGCCGCCGTCGCGCTGCCGGCTAGCACCACGACGCTTAGCGCCGCGCCCACCCGCGCGGTGGTCGGGGATCCGCCCAAGGCGAGCGAGGACTCCTCCCCCATCGCCAAAAGATCAAGCGGCCTGGCCGCCATTGTCGCGCACGCTAGGCCGATGAGGAGGCCAATGCCCGCGATGGCGACGTCTTCTGGACCGCGCCCGAAGGTCGAGCCGATGGTCCAGCGCCGCATGCTATCGAGCACGTCCGTGGAATACAGGCCGATGATCGCCGCGCCCGATCCCAAGGCGGCGGAGACGCCGGCGCCGACGAGAATGAGCGTCAGTGGGTCCTGGAACCGCCGCGAGACGGCCAGAACCAGCAGCGTGGTAATGCCCGCGCCAACGAGCGCGAGGGTGGTCCGCATGCCGGTGGTGGTAGCGATGCCAATGGCCGTGCCTAGGGCAACGAAGAACGACGCGCCCGCGGTAATACCGATAAAGCCCGGGTCCGCCAGCGGGTTCCTGGTCCACGATTGCGCCAAGACACCGGCGACGGCAAGGGCCGCGCCGGCGAAATAGGCCAAGAAGGTGCGCGGCATGCGCAGGTTCCACACGATATCGCGGATATCCTGCTCGCCTGCCCTGCGCAGCGCGGCGATGACCTCATCGGGTGGAATGGAACGGGAACCCAGCGCCAAGGACGCCACCGCCAGCGCGAGGCTGGCGAGGATGAGGGCGACAAGGAACGTCGTGCGACCCTTTCCCCGCTCCATCACCGGTGTGGCTGTGGGGTTTTGCGCTGTGGAACCCGTCTGGATAGTCTGGCCGTCCTTCGTGGTTGCTGACAATTACAGCTTCTCTTCAAACTTATCTATTGCCCAAGGGATGGTCACTGGGTTCGGCATGCTCATGGCGTTGCCAGTATCCGTGTCCAGGTAGCGCACACGCTTATCCTTGACTACATCGAGGCCCTGGAAGGTCTTATCCTTCTTCAAGACATCGGCAGAGCCGTTGTAGTCCAGGACAAAGAGGTGATCAACCTGGTTCAGCTTTGCGTAGTTTTCCGGGGCAATGTCAACGAAGAAGCTGCTGCCATCGCCCTTCAACTCATCGGGGATTTCCATGCCAAGATCCTCGATGAACTGGCCGCGCCCATCCTCATCGGTGTACAGGCCAATCTTGCCGTCATAAGGCATGACGATGGCTGCGGACTTGCCCTGCAACTCGGTGTGCTCGCGGCGGAATTCCTCGAAGGCGTTCTCGGTGTCCTTGATAAGTTTATCGCCTTCGTCTTCCTTATCCACGGCATCCGCGATGGCCTCAACTTGGTCCTCCCAGGGAACCTGCCAGTCTTCATAGCCATCCGGCTTGACGGTGGTCGGCGCGATATCCTCCAGGGATTCCTTCGTGCGCGCATCTACTGCCTGGTTCACAGCAATAATCTTGGTGGGATCAGCAGCGGTAATCTGCTCGAAGGTATCCGCGGTGAAACCAGTTGCGGTGTTGTAGATGACCTCAGGCTTGGCATCGCCAAGCAGCTTCTTTGACCACGGGCCAACGCCGGAAGGATCGCCATCGCCCTCAGCGCCCCACGGCGCCACCGTCACGGGAGTAATGCCTAGGGCGAGCAGCGTATCGGCATCCCCCAGGCCCAGGCTAGCCACGCGCTCTTCGCTGGCGGCGTCGGTGGACTGCGTGCTTTCATCGCCCTCACCACGCGAGCAACCGGCTAATGCGACGGCTCCGGCTGACAGCAGTGCCACAACGCCCATGGTGCGGCGTCCGAAAATCTTCATGAAGCTGGCCCTTTCAAAAAGGAAGAAATTGACGTTGCTGATCCTAGACCCCAATCAAAGGATTAGGCAAGGCTTAGCTTCGAACGAGTATGTTGAATGCATGAGCTGTTCCCTACAATCGTCCCCGATGACTGAACACCAACTGATTCCCGTTACCCTGACCGCGAATGAACTGATCCGGCCGCGCCTGCACCGCCTGACGTTTCATGCCGAGGCGTTCCGGACGTATGACCTTGCCGGCCCCGATGAATTCTTTGGCCTTGTCATGCCCCAAACCGGGCAGGAATTTACGCCCTTCCCCGTCGACGGCGTTAACCTCCGAGCCGCCGTCGCCGCTATAGACGAGGAGACGCGGCCGGACCTGCGCTGGTACACCATCCGCGCGCTCCACCCCGAGGAGGCCACTATCGATGTCGATGTGGTCACCCACGGCGATTCCGGCCCCGGCTCGCGATGGATTCTGCGCGCGCAACCCGGCGATACAGCGGGGTTCTTTACCTGCAACGAGATGTGGCGGCCTACCGAGGCTGCGCAGCTATTGGTCGCCGATGCCTCCGCCCTGCCTGCCCTTCGGCACATCCTTTCCTACCAAGAGGAACATGACCCAGCGAAGCTCGGTTCCACCGACGTTGTAGCGGTGGTCACCAGCGATGACGAGGTAGAGCCCGGGCTTACGGACAGGTGGGAGTCCCGCGTGCGCAGCATGCGCGTCCTTCGCACCGAGCCGCACAAGGAGGCGGATTCTGTCGTTGCCACGCTGAAAGCAGATTATGCCGGTGCGCCGACGCCAGGATACGTGTGGGTCTCCGGCGAGGGGGACTTGGCGAAGAAGGTCCGGGGCCTCGTGGTGAGAGATTGGGGCCTTTCTTCCGACGACGTCACCTGGGTGCCCTACTGGTTCTACGGAAGGGCCCGGCCTTAAGAGCTCTAAAACAGCGAAAGGCCCCTGTATCGAACCATATGGTCCGGTACAGGGGCTGCGCTGGCTAGGTTTTACTTAGCCTTCTCGATGATCTTTACGAGACGGAAGTGCTTGTCCTTGGACAGCGGGCGGGTCTCAGCGATACGTACGAGATCGCCTACGCCTGCGGTTTCTTCCTCATCGTGCGCCTTAACCTTCTTGTTAGAGCGCATGATCTTGCCGTACAGAGCGTGCTGCTTGCGGTCTTCGATCTCGACGACGATGGTCTTGGACATCTTGTCCGAGACGACGTAGCCGGTGCGGACCTTAGGAGCACCCTTGACCTTCTCCTTCTTCGGAGTTGGTCCCTTCTTGGATTCAGTCACGTTAGCCTCACTCATGATTAAGCCTCAGCTCCCGGAGCGACAGACAGGCCCAGCTCGCGCTCGCGCAGAACGGTGTAGATGCGGGCAATGTCGCGCTTAACCGTGCCGATGCGGCGGTTGTTGGTCAGCTGGCCGGTGGCCTTCTGGAAACGAAGGTTGAACAGTTCTTCCTTCGCATCCTTCAGACGGGTTTCCAGCTCTGCGTTGTCGAGCTCACGGAACTCGTGGGCGGGGGTACCGGTTGCCATTAGAACTGGTCCTCCTTCTTGATGATGCGGACCTTGCAAGGAAGCTTCTGGCCAGCGCGGCGCAGAGCCTCGATTGCAACAGCCTCAGTTGGGTAGCTCATCTCGAAAAGTACGCGGCCAGGCTTCACGTTAGCCACCCACTTCTCAACCGGGCCCTTACCAGAACCCATACGAACACCGAGCGGCTTCTGGGTCAACGGACGGTCCGGGAAGATGTTGATCCACACCTTGCCACCACGCTTAACGTGGCGGTTGATGGCAATACGTGCGGCCTCAATCTGACGGTTGGTGATGTACGCAGGCTCCAGTGCCTGGATTGCGTAATCGCCGAAGTTAATGCGGTTTCCGCCCTTGGACACGCCACGACGGCTCGGGCGGTGCTGACGGCGGTACTTAACACGCTTAGGAATCAGCATGGATTAGCCCTCCTGCTTCTGCTGTGCACGCTGGCGGCGCTGGCCACCGCGGCGGGAGCGACCGTTGCGGTCACCACGGCCACGGCCCTGTGCCGGAGCGTTCAGTTCGGACTCGCGTACGCCACCGACGACGTCACCCTTGTAGATCCACACCTTGATGCCGATGCGGCCGAAGGTGGTGTGGGCCTCTGCGGTGCCGTAGTCGATCTCGGCGCGAAGAGTGTGCAGCGGAACGCGGCCCTCGTGGTAGCGCTCGACGCGGGACATTTCTGCACCGCCCAGGCGGCCGGACAGCAGGATCTTGATGCCCTTAACCTGTGGCTGGCGCATAGCGGACTGGATAGCCTTGCGCATTGCACGACGGAATGCGACGCGGTTAACCAGCTGCTCCGCAATGGAGTGAGCAACGAGGGTTGCGTTTGCGTCTACCTGCTTGACCTCGAGGATGTTGAGGGCAACCATCTTGCCGGTGAGCTTTTCCAGCTCGCGACGGATGCGGTCAGCCTCAGCACCACGGCGGCCAATCACGATGCCCGGGCGGGCGGTGTGAATGTCCACGCGTACGCGGTCACGGGTGCGCTCGATAACAATGTCGGCGATGCCGGCGCGCTCGAGGCCCTTGTTGAGGTAGTTACGAATCTTGATGTCTTCGGCTACGTAGTTCGCGTAGTCCTTATCCGCGAACCAGTGGGTCTTCCAGTCGGAGGTGATGCCCAAACGTAGGCCGTGAGGATGGATCTTCTGGCCCATTACTTGGCCCCTTCCTGCTGGCTTTCGACAACCACGGTGATGTGGCTGGTGCGCTTACGAATCATGAATGCACGACCCTGTGCACGCGGCTGGAAACGACGCATGGTCGGTCCCTCGTTGGCGTATGCCTCAGAGATGACCAGGGTGCGTGGGTCGAGGCCGAAGTTGTTCTCAGCGTTAGCGGCTGCGGAAGCAACGACCTTTGCAACTGGCTTGGAAGCACCCTGCGGTGCGTACTTCAGGATTGCCAAAGCTTCGCTTACGGACTTGCCGCGGACCAGATCGAGCACACGACGTGCCTTCATCGGGGTAACGCGGACGTAGCGGGCCGTAGCGGATGCGGAGGTGATGGTCTCACTCATCGCTTATCGACGTCCCTTCTTGTCATCCTTGACGTGACCCTTAAAGGTCTTGGTTGGTGCAAACTCGCCCAACTTGTGGCCGACCATGGAGTCCTCGATGAAGACCGGCACATGCTTGCGGCCGTCGTGGACGGCGAAGGTGTGTCCGATGAAATCGGGGAGAATGGTCGAGCGGCGAGACCAGGTCTTGATGACCTGCTTGGTGCCTGCATCGTTTTGAGCATCCACCTTGTTGAGGAGGTGCTCATCGACGAACGGGCCTTTCTTAAGGCTGCGTGGCATTGTTTACCTCCTCTTAGCGCTTCTTGTTCGGGCGACGACGGCGCACGATCATGTTGTTGGAGTAACGGTTCGGGTTGCGGGTGCGACCCTCCTTGTGACCCCATGGGGACACTGGGTGGCGACCACCGGAGGTCTTACCCTCACCACCACCGTGTGGGTGGTCAACCGGGTTCATAACGACACCACGGACGGTCGGGCGAACGCCCTTCCAACGCATGCGGCCGGCCTTGCCCCAGCGGATGTTCATCTGCTCGGCGTTGCCAACTTCACCAACCGTTGCGCGGCAACGGATGTCCACGCGGCGGATTTCAGAAGACGGCATACGCAGAACTGCGTACTTGCCTTCCTTACCCAGCAGCTGGATGGAAGCACCAGCAGAGCGAGCCAGCTTAGCGCCAGCGCCAGGCTTGAGCTCAACAGCGTGGATGGTCGAACCGGTCGGGATGTTGCGCAGCGGCAGGTTATTGCCCACCTTGATATCTGCGTTCGGGCCGGACTCGACAACGGCACCCTGCTTCAGGCCCTTCGGCGCAATGATGTAGCGCTTCTCGCCATCTACGTAGTGCAGCAATGCAATGTTTGCGGTGCGGTTCGGGTCGTACTCAATGTGAGCGACCTTTGCCGGAATGCCGTCCTTGTCGTTACGACGGAAGTCGATCAGACGGTAACGGCGCTTGTGGCCACCGCCGATGTGGCGGGTGGTGATGCGGCCGTAGTTATTACGACCACCGGTTTTGCTCAGCGGGCGCAGCAGGGACTTCTCCGGAGTCGAACGAGTGATCTCGTCAAACTCAGATACGGAGGATGCGCGGCGACCCGGAGTTGTCGGCTTGTACTTACGAATAGCCATAATTCTTCCTTTTCCTTTCGGCTCTCCGGTGGCGCTTAAGCGCCTGCGCCGAAGACGTCGATGGAGTCGCTGCCTTCACGGAGCGTCACGTATGCGCGCTTGGTGGACTTACGCTGACCGAAGCCGGTGCGGGTGCGCTTGCGCTTACCTGCACGGTTTACGGTATTCACGGAGTCGACCTTCACGTCAAAGATCTGCTCGACGGCATCTTTAATCTGGGACTTGTTGGAGTCTGGGGAGACGAAGAACGTGTAAACGTTCTGCTCCATCAGACCGTAGGACTTCTCAGATACAACCGGGGCGATGATGACATCGCGCGGGTTAGAAATCTTAGCCATTAGTTCTCCTCCTTATCCGCGCCGGTAGCGCGAGTGATGAAGGTGTGTAGCGCCTCAACGGAGAACACAACGTCATCGGAGTAGAGAACGTCGTAGGTGTTGAGCTGACCGGCGTCCAGGATCTGAACGTTCGGCAGGTTATTAGCGCTACGACGGGCGTTGATATCCTCGCGGCCGATAACCAGCAGCACGTTGTCGCGCTCGGTCAGGGACTCGAGGAAAGCCTTGGCCGCCTTGGTGGACGGCTTCTGGCCTGGAACCAACTCTTCGATGACATGGATGCGCTCGTTGCGAGCACGGTCAGACAACGCACCGAAGAGAGCAGCCTTGATCATCTTCTTAGGGGTGCGCTGTGCGTAGCTACGTGGCTGCGGGCCGTGGACGGTGCCACCGCCGGTGTAGTGCGGCGCACGGATGGAACCCTGGCGCGCACGACCGGTGCCCTTCTGGCGGAAAGGCTTGCGGCCACCACCACGGACAGCGCCGCGAGTCTTGGTGGCGTGGGTGCCCTGACGAGCAGCAGCAAGCTGTGCGTTGACAACCTGGTGCATCAAAGCAACGGATGCCTCGGTGTCAAAGATTTCAGCCGGCAGGTCCACGGAGCCATTGGTCTTACCTTCAGAGGTGTGGACGTCTAGCTTGAGGTTGCTCATGCGTGTGCACCGCCCTTCACTGCGGTCTTAACGGTGACGAGGCCGCCGCGCGCACCAGGGATAGCACCCTTGATGAGCAGCAGGTTGGACTCGACATCGACTTTCTGAATCTTCAGGTTTTGGGTTGTCACGCGGTCGTGGCCCATGCGGCCAGCCATGCGCTTGCCCTTGAAGACGCGGCCCGGGGTAGCAGCGCCACCGATACCACCAACGCGGCGGTGAGCGGCCTGGTTACCGTGAGCTGCGCCCTGACCCTGGAAGCCGTGGCGCTTCATAGCACCAGCGTAGCCGTGGCCCTTGGTCTGGCCGGTGACGTCAACGAAGGTGATGCCTTCGAAGATGTCTACCTTGACCTCTTGGCCAACCTCGTATGCGGAGGTGTCGTCCATGCGGATTTCTGCAACGTGACGACGCGGGGTTACGCCAGCCTTCTTGAAGTGACCAGACTCAGGCTTGTTTGCCTTGCGTGGGTCAATCTCGCCAAAGGCGATCTGGATGGCACTGTAACCATCGGTTTCGGGGGTGCGAATCTGGGTGACAACGCATGGCCCTGCTTCAACGACGGTAACCGGAACAACGCGGTTCTCATCGTCGAAGACCTGGGTCATGCCGAGCTTCTTGCCCAGAATGCCCTTGATCTCGTTTTCACTCATTATTAGTTCTCCACCAAAGTCGCTTACTGGATGTTCACGTCGACGCTTGCCGGAAGATCGATGCGCATCAAAGCATCAACGGTCTTCGGGGTCGGGTCGAGAATATCGATCAGGCGCTTGTGCGTGCGCATCTCGAAGTGCTCGCGAGAGTCCTTGTACTTGTGCGGAGAACGAATAACTGCGTACACGTTCTTCTCGGTTGGGAGCGGCACTGGGCCAACTACACGAGCACCCGTACGGGTAACGGTCTCGACGATCTTCTTTGCAGAAGCGTCGATTGCCTCGTGGTCATAGGCCTTCAGCCGAATGCGGATCTTTTGTCCCGCCACGCTTATCCTCTTCCTCGCTTCCCCACTTTCACATTCCCGGCGTTTCCGGGGCGTGAAGCGGTGGGAAATTGCTTCTCGATTTCTCTATAACGTTGTCCGGGCCTGGGGCCTGACACAACGCCAGTGGTCTGACTGTCATGACAACCAAGAGATACAGCACATGGCAAATGCCAGTCTGCAGTGCTCCTGACGGGGTACAAGACCCGTAGTCAAAGTATTGTGAAGAGGACGGTTTTCACGCATTACACGTGGAGAGTGTCCTATTCGCTAACTGCCGCTGTTTATTTGCCATGCCCCTTCTCCGGTCCATCGTCTCGGGGTGTCTCTGCTCTAGCGCGGACCTAGCCCGATCGGATGACCTTCCAGTCTGTGTTTCAGGAAACCCCTGAGCCACGGTGACAACGAAGGTGTCATGTTCGCTTTACCAGCTCAGCGTCTCCCCGATATGCACCGTGTTTAAGACGGCCCATTATCGGTTCGCGCTGCCCTGTTAAAGCAACCTAAGTATTTAAGCACGATGGGCTGGTGTTTTTCAAACCACTCCGGCAATAGTGCCAATAATCACGTTTTGGTAAATATTGTTGTCCTAGACCCCACGTCTGCTTGGGCGGTAGGTACGCTCAAGGAAGGATTTTGAACCGTTGGTTCTTGGTCCTTCAATTTCATATTGCGACCATGCAAGTCAATTTTTAAGGAAAGGCCTTAAAGACCATGTCTGAGAACAACACTCCTGCAAAGCACTCTGAGAACAACGTTGCCGCTTCTGAAGAGCGCGAGGTAAACAACAACCTGGAGACTCAGTACGGCACCACCACCATTGATGACGTCGTTGTTTCCAAGATCGCTGGCATTGCAGCCCGCGAAGTTTCCGGCGTTGACTCCCTCGGTGGCGGCGGCGCTCGCATGATGGGCACCATCCGCGAGTCCTTCGGTGCATCCGAGGACGTACGCCAGGGTGTTGACGTAGAGGTAGAAAACGGCTCCGCAAAGATCGAGATCGCCATCACCGCTGAGTACGGTGTTGCTATCCACGAGCTGGCTGAGGCAATCCGCCGCAACATCATGAATGCTGTCGAGCGCATGACCGGCCTGACCGTAGAGCGCGTTGACGTTGTCGTTCACAACGTCAAGCTGCCGAAGGAAGACTCCGAGTCTGAAGAGCAGGCTGCACTGAACCAGGGCCAGGCATAAGAACAATGCCTGAACCCCGAGCACAATTTGAGCTCGAGGTAAGCCACGCTCACGCAATTGCGGAAGCGGTGCAAAAGCTCAACGGTGTCGCGGGCCTTGACGGCGGACGCTACGGCTCGGTGAACCTACTCTTCCCGGGCGAAAGGGTTTCCGGCATGCGCCGGCCCGATCCCCGCGACGATCGCCACCTGCAAATCAACGTTCGCGTTGATATCAGTGCGCAACCTGATCTGTACCGTCTGGCGGAAGAAATCCGCTCGACCGCCCGCAAGGCATGTACGGAACTAGATCGCGTCGACGTTGAGTTTTCTGATGCCGTAGATGGCTTATCCGCTGCTCCCTCGAAGGATTAGATATGAAAAATTACACCACATTGGGCATTGTTATCGGCCTGCTACTTGCCTTCTTTTTGTACTTAGGTTGGGGTTGGATGCTGCTGGCCGTGCTGCTTGCTGCCATCGGTGGCCTCTTGGGCTCCCACTTTGATGGCCGCATCGACCTCACCGCTGTGTGGAATGGCCTCATTGGCAAGGAGAAAGGCCAAGGCTAATGTCAGAAGGTTCCACTAAGGGCCACACGCGTTTCTCGCTGCGGACCATGGAACGAATCGTGACCGCCGCAATTGCTAGCGTGCCTGGCACAAAAGATTTAGATGCCAAGCTTGCTGGCATTGGCGGACGCGGTTATCCACGGGTTTCGGTACAGATGGATCCAGAGCGTGAAGTCGCTGCCGTGAGCGCGACCATCGCTGTGGTGTGGCCGTCTCCGGTTACCGCAGTCGCGGAAAGTACGCGTGCCGCCATTTCAGAGGCTATTGCTGCCCATACCGGCTATTCCACCACCCGCGTTAATGTCACCGTCGGTGAATCGGTTCCGGATACCCGGGTTACCGCAGAACAGCTTGCGCAGCGTCCTGCCGCTTCAGCTTTTACCCCGGAGGTCAGTCCTTCTACCGTGACCCAACCCGTTACTCAGGACTCGGTCGAAGTGCGAAGCATCGAGACTCCGGAAGAAGCAACGGTTCGCAACGTCGACACCCCGCAAGAGGCGGAAATCCGCGAAATTTCTTCTGGAAAGGAAGTTGCTGTTCGCGGAGTATCGACACCCTCTGGTGACACGCCAGTGCGCTCCGTCGATACGCCGCGAGAAGCATCGGTGCGCAGCATTTCCGCTGCTCTTCCAGACCACCAGCTGCTAGAAATTAGCGCTCCAGAAGATCACGAACCGCGTCGCATCGTCGAACCACGCCCAGAGCAGGTACGCAGCGTTCGCGCTCCGCGCCCTGGCAGGTTGCTTCCGAGCGGACAGGTACGCCCCTTTGTCAAAAAGGCAAAGGTCTCTGTTCCCCGTCCGCAGCCTTTGCGCAAAATCGAGATCGACAATTCAGAACAGAAAAAGCGCGTTCGCATTGCCCGCCCGGCTCCCCTGCGCAAGGTGCAGCCACCGCGCCCGCAGCCGCTGCGCAAGATCGAGATCGACAACTCCCGAAGCGAGCAACGCGTGCGGACCGTTAGGCCCGCGTCACTGCGCAAGGTTCAGACCCCGCGTCAGGAACCGCTAAAGCGCATTGAGGTATCGCCAGCTAGCCAGCGCCCGTTGCACGTCTATGCGCCACGACCTGAGCCGCTGCGTGCCATTTCCATTACCCCGTACCACGAGCAAGGAGGCAATAATGGCTGAAATGAATTTGCCTGAGCATTTCGGGCAGCGGCCCAAGGCGTCTCCTGCAGTGCGCACGTGGACCGTAATTCTGGGTTTCGTTCTGCTTGCCATTGGCATTGTGGGTGTCCGCGAAACCTGGCTTGTCGGAGCAGATGCCAATGCCCAATCGTGGGTTCAGCCGGTCCTTGATCTTATTGCCACCGAGCAATTAGAGACGTGGATGATCTGGGCTGGCGTGGCTTCCATCGTGGTTGGTCTCATCTTTGTATTCGCTGCGGTAAAGACCCGTCGCAATACCCACACCCAGGTCGCTTCCGAGTCCGCTTCCATGTGGATGCGGCCAGTCGATGTCGCGCGATTGAGCTCTGCTGCAGCACGCCGTGTTCCGGGAGTTGCTTCCGCGCAGACTTCGGCGGATACCAAGAGCGCGAAGGTCACCGTTAATGGCGATGAGCAAGACGCCGATTTGCCTGGGCGAGTGGAAAAGGCTGTCACCCGCGCTTTAGAGGTCCTTGCAGACCCACCCAAGGTCACCGTAGCCGTAGAGAAGATTCCGGAGATGGATAATCATGTCTAAAAAGCTTGCTACCTTTGACCGAATCCTCCTCGGCTTGCTTGGAATCATCCTCATCGCGCTAGGTGTATGGCCGATCCTCATTAACTTCAATGTGGAATTTGCTGAGTACTTGGCCGAGTGGGTAGACCACGATACGTGGCGCACTTTGGGCGATAATAATTGGTGGGTGTGGGTCTTGGCTGGCGCCTCTGCCCTGCTGCTCATCATTGGCTTGTGGCTCATCGTCGTGAACCTTCGTCACCGCCGCTTTAATAATGTGGAATCCGCAGCCTCCAATGAACAAGGAGCAATCTCTGCATCCATGAACGCCATCGCCACCGCGGTGGCCAAGGATCTGGACTCGCTCGATGGAGTGGAACGCGTAGACCGCTTGGTTGCATACGACCGCGCCCGCCCAACGCTGCAGTACACGGTGGTTGCTAACCCAGATACCCCGCTGGAGAGACTGACTGATGCTGTGGAGACCAATGAACGCGACTTCCGGGAGGCTTTCCCCGACGCTGACCTGGATACCAGTTATAAGCTGCACTTCACCAAGGTCAAACCTATGAAGGATTTAGCTGAATAAGGGGTTTGGGGTCTCTGCAATAAGGACCTCAACCACCCTGCCCAATCGCGCATAATCGCCGCCCTCGAGGAGTACTTCCAGCTCCTCGCCGGGGCGGCATTTTTCTATCCTTTTCCACGCATAATCGCGGGCCACCACCCGCCGATTCTCCTTATGAAAGAGATGCAATCCGTGGTCTAGAACTGCAATCGCGTCCTCCAAGCGGAGGACATAGACAAAGTCACCCAACTCGTAGCGGCTCAGGCCGCTAAGTTCCGGCAGCGGTTCATCCAGGCGCATGATGCTGGAGACGATCCCAAGCCGGTGTTCAAAGCCCTCAGTATCCGTAACCACAAAGGGCCGCCCGGGCCCCGTTGGCCTAATGGCGCTGTATTCCCACACCACCGGCTGAGCATTCGGGCGGCGCACAATGATGCGGGAGGTATCGGCGGTGATGCGGGAGGTGGGGGCATCGCTAAGCACGAGCCACACACCAGTGCCCACGCGGCCGCCCTCAAGGGGCAGTAGGGGCGGGTGGACCTCGGCCTGCCGTTCAAGTTCGGTCACCAAGTCCGCGTCGCTCACGCCCCAGCCGATGCCCCGGTTGGCCAATAAGGCAAAGAGCGTCGGCAGGCTCAGATCGGGCTGGCCCTCCCATGCGTTGCGCAGCGCCGCCAAGGTCGGGTCAATGCGAGTGGGATCTTCCATAAGGGTCTAGCCTACCGAGCCATTCCGCCCTATTACAGCCACGGGCAGCAGCCCGCCTTGGCTGATTGGTTACCCCCGTTTTCCCTTATTTTCAGGTAAGCGTTCCTTATAACTGTTGAACAATTCAGGTTTTTAAATCTGCAGCTGAATCCCATTTTTCTTTTTAAGACCCTAAGCGTCTACACTGAAAAAATACCTGTCGTTTGATTGGCGATGTACATCACGGGACTACATGAATTGTGCGCTCGCTTATATCTTATTAGATTGGTCACATACAACGACTCCATCGTTGGCTTCATATTTGTTCGCACTGTTTCCTGCTTAACCGCGCACGGAGAATTTCCCAATGACAAAGTAGTTGATCAAAAAGATCTTGGGCTGGTTACTCATGATCTTTTTAGCCACTAACTTGGCTTATTTCTTGGCGGCCTCGTTTTTGGACCCGCGTTCAAACTACACCGAGCGCCGTCCACCACTTTCAGATGAGGAAATCAATAACCTCCTCGAGCCTTATAACCTCAGCCCAGAAACCCCGCTCTTAGAGCGTTGGTGGACCCGGCTGACCAATATCCTCACGAGGTGGGACTGGGGACAATCTCCGGTCGGTGAGATGGTTAACGAAGAGATCAGCTACCGCATCTGGGTATCCGCACAGCTGCTGTTGCTGGCCACCATCCTCTCCATCGTCATCGGTGTGGCCGTTGGTGTGTACACCACCTCCCGCCAGTACAAGACCGGTGACCGCGTGTGGCAGGGAATTTCGATCATTGCGATGAACACCCACGTGGTTGTCGCCTCGATCGCCGTCGTCTGGGCCGCCCTGGAGATCAACGATTTGACCGGCAAGAAGATCTTCTACGTCGTCGGTTCCAAGTCCCTGGGGGTCGAGGGATTCTTCCCCAAGCTCCTGGACTCCGCGCAGCACCTCGTCTTGCCCACGATTTCCCTGGTGATCATCAGCTACGCCAGCTACCACATGACCCAGCGCACGCTGTTGCTCGATAACCTCGATGTGGATTATGTCCGCACCGCACGCGCAAAGGGGCTTACCCGCCAGCAGGCCATCCGCAAGCACGCGCTGCGCACCTCCATTATTCCGGTGGCAACGTCCGTCGCCTTCTCCGTGCCCGGCATTTTCACCGGTGCCGTGATGACGGAGCGTATCTTCGGCTGGAACGGTATGGGCCAGTACTTCATCCAGACCATCAGTAAGAACGACATCAATGGCGCGGTAGCCGTCGCGGCATTCGGTGCCGCGATGACGGCCGTGTCCGCCGTCCTGGCAGACCTCGTTGTTGTCGCCTTGGATCCACGAGTAAGGGTGAGCTAAATGACAAATCCCAAAGAACCAAAGATGTCCAAGAAACAGCCCCGTGGCGAGGTTTCTACGCGCACCGAGGTCGTCTCCGAGGATCCTTTAAGCAATGAGGAGGCCGAGCGCATGGCCACGCTGCCGGAGGTTCCCCGCGGTACTTCCCGGTACAAGCTGTACGTCCGCCGCTTCTTCCGCAACAAGCTGGCTACCGTCGGCGTTTTCATCTTGGGTTTTCTCATCTTCGCCGCCCTTTTTGGCAATTTCTTTGCCCAGTGGGACTACACGGAACCGGACTTCCTCGCCCTGTCTGAGCCACCGAGCTCCGAGCACTGGTTCGGTACCAACGATTCCGGTAATGACCTTTATGCCCAAACCATCCACGGTCTAGGCAGGTCCCTGACCATTGCCATCGTGGTGTCCTTTGCCACGTTGGTCATCTCCGCATTCATCGGCTGTGCCGCAGCCCTGTGGGGCGGAATCGCGGAAAAGGCCGTCCTCGCCGTTATCCACTTCCTGCTGTCCATCCCGACCTTCCTGCTCATCGCCCTCGTGGTGGCAGACTCCGGCGGTGACTGGAAGCTTTTGATGGTCGTCCTTATCGCCTTCGGCTGGATGTACCAGGCCCGTGTGATTTGGTCCTTGGCCCTTACCGTCCGCGAGCAGGACTATGTCCGCGCCGCAAGCTACATGGGCGTATCCAAGATGCGCACCATCATCCGCCACGTCATTCCCAATATTGGTTCGCTGCTTATCATCCAGTTCGTCTTCGGCGTTGTGGGCACCGTGGGCTCTGAGACCGCACTGTCCTTCTTGGGCTTGGGTGTAAAGCTTCCCGATGTCTCCCTCGGTACCTTGCTGCAGGGCGGCACCGCCTCCCTGCAATCCGCCCCATGGCAGTTCTACTTCCCCGCCGCTACCTTGACGCTGCTGACCGTCTCCATGGCATTTATTGGCGATGGTCTGCGCGACGCACTCGATCCCAACTCCAATTCCGGAGGTAAACTATGACTTCGCCTATCTTGTCCGTCAATGACTTACGCGTCAGCTTCCCCTCTGAAGCTGGAACCGTCTCTGCAGTGCGCGGTGTCAGCTTTGACCTGCACCCCGGCCGCACCCTGGGCATCGTCGGCGAATCCGGCTCCGGTAAGTCCGTAACCTCCATGTCCATCATGGGCCTGCTGCCGGAATACGCCAAGGTAGAAGGCTCCGTGAAATTCGATGGCCGCGAGCTCCTTGGGCTTTCTGATAAGGAAATGTCCGGTATCCGAGGCGATGGCATCGGCATGATCTTCCAGGATCCGCTCTCCGCGCTGACTCCAGTCTTCGATATTGGTTCGCAGCTGGTGGAGGCAATCCAGGCACACCAGGACATCGGCAAGAAAGAAGCCCTGAAGCAAGCCACCGAGCTCTTAGATCTGGTGGGCATCCCCGAGCCCCACCTGCGCCTGAAGTCCTTCCCGCACGAGTTTTCCGGCGGTATGCGCCAGCGCGTGGTCATCGCCATTGCGATTGCGAATAACCCGCGCGTACTCATTGCCGATGAGCCGACGACGGCCCTCGACGTCACCATCCAGGCCCAGATCCTGGACGTCATCCGGCTGGCCCAGCGCGAAACCGGCGCCGCCACCATCATGATCACCCACGATATGGGTGTGGTGGCAGAAACCGCCGATGACGTCATGGTCATGTACGCCGGCCAGCCGGTAGAACACGGCGATGTCGATACCATCTTCTCCAACCCGCGCATGCCCTATACCGTGGGCCTGCTTGGTTCCACCCCGCGCCCCGATGCCTCGGCCTCGGAGCCCCTCACCCCCATCGAGGGCAACCCGCCGGTCTTGGTGGATCTAAAGGATCGTTGCCAATTCGCCCCGCGCTGCCCCGTCGCGCAAGAGGCTTGCCTTTCCGGCGAGCCGGAGCTGATTCCGCTCAAGGACGAATCCACCTCCCACCGCAGCGCCTGCCTGCGCGCTCCGGAGATCCACGACCGCAAGATCGACGGTGAGCTGATGTTCAAGCCACCGCTGCTTTCCGATGACGTCTTGGCCGACGTTCCCCGCGAGGATCGCAAGACCACCCTCGCCGTAAATGACCTGCGCAAGCAGTTCCCGCTTACCAAGGGCGCGTTGATTAAGCGCAAGGTGGGCACCGTCAAGGCCGTGGACGGCATCACCTTCGATATCCGCGAAGGCGAGTGCCTGGCCATCGTCGGCGAGTCCGGCTGCGGTAAGACCACCACCCTGCTGGAGATCATGGACTTGGACCCAGAAAACGGTGCCGTGGTCCTCAATGGCAAGGACGCCAATGGCATGAGCGGCTCCGAGCGCCGCGAGGCCCGCAAAGACATCCAGATCGTCTTCCAAGACCCGATGAGCTCACTCAACCCCCGCCTGACCGTGCGCGAGGTCATCGCGGAACCGCTCAACTCGCTTGGCTACGACGGCGATGTCGATGCCCGCGTGAACGAACTCATGGGCCTAGTCGGCCTCGACTCTTCGCAGCTGGACCGCTTCCCTAGCCACTTCTCCGGCGGCCAACGCCAGCGCATCGGTCTGGCCCGCGCCCTGGCCACGCGCCCTTCGGTGCTCGTGCTCGATGAGCCCGTCTCCGCTTTGGACGTATCCATCCAGGCGGGCGTCATTAACCTGCTCGAGGACCTGAAGCGAAAGCTGGGCCTGTCCTATCTCTTCGTTGCCCACGACCTTTCCGTAGTGCGCCACCTTTCGGACCGCGTTGCGGTCATGTACAAGGGCAAGTTTGTTGAGTCCGGTTCAACGGATGAGATTTTCGATAACCCCCAAGACGACTACACCAAGAAGCTTCTGGATGCCATCCCGAATCCAGATCCCAAGGTTGCCCGCGCACGCAGGGAAAAATCCCGGGCCTAGCTCCCAGACCCCCGCACTCTTTCCATAACGTGATTGCGGACACAAATATAAATATTGTAAAGTATTTCACATAGTTGCAGCAGATGGTCACCTAATCGGCCGTCTATGCCAACTTCGTCTTCATCTCACGCAAGGAGTAATCCCCATGAAAAAGTTCGGTCGCTTCCGCATAGCAACGGTTGCCACTCTCTCCGCCACGGCACTCGCACTCACCGCCTGCTCGGGCTCTGACGGTGGCAACGGCGACGGTTCCTCCAATAAGGCAGTTGGCGGTCTCGAGATCGACGTCAAGCCCACCGGTGACTACAACGAAAAAGAACGCGATGAGATTAAGGATGTCGGTGAGCTCACCCTCGCCCTCGGCGAGCTAACTGAGCAGCAAAACAACTTCCACGCCAACATGACCGTGGATACCGGCACCGTGTGGAGCTGGTACAACCCGCAGATGGCGCTTTATGACGGTGAGGGTCACTACACCCCAAACCCCGCGTACCTGGATTCGGTAGACGAGTCCACTGAGGGCGATAAGACCGTCGTAACCTACGACATCAATGATGACGCAACCTTCAACGATGGCACCCCCATTGACTGGACCGCTTTCGAGAACACCTGGCGCTTCAACAACGGCAAGGACATGGACGTCCAGGTCAACTCCACCGACGGTTACGAGCTCATCGAATCCGTGGAGAAGGGCGAGAATGACAAGGAAGCCGTGGTCACCTTCGAGGGTCCATACCCATGGTGGCAGGGACTTTTCAACGACATCCTGCACCCAGCAATCGATACCGCCGAGAAGTTTGACCAAGAGTACTTGGGCAAGCTCAACCCACAGTACGGCGCGGGCCCATTCAAGGTTGACAACGCCGACTTCCGCGGCGGCACCGTGTCCTTCGTACCTAACGAAAAGTGGTGGGCGATGAGCCGAAGCTGGACAAGGTCAGCTACCGCGTGATGGAGTCCCAGGCAACCATCAACGCTTTCCAGGCCGGCGAAATCGACGCGGCCGGTGTGGGAAGTAAGAATAACCTCACCATCGCCGCAGATATGGGCGATTCCATCGATGTCCGTGCAGCTACCCGCCCGGCCAGCGTCCTGTTCACCTTGAACTCCAAGGCCCCACAGCTGGCTGATAAGGATGTTCGCCACGCAGTATTTGCAGCCATCGACCGCGACCAGCTCGCAGAAATCCGCTACAACGGGCTTGGCTATGAAGAGGAAATGCCGGGATCCCTGACCCTCTACCCAACCCAGGAAGACTACAAGGACAACCTCTCTGAGGTTCTCGAGTACGACGTTGAAGAGGCAAAGAGCCTACTGGAAGACGCCGGCTACTCTGAGGGCGATGACGGCTACTACGCCAAGGACGGCGACAAGCTCTCCCTACGCTACGTGCTTATCGGCGATGACGAGGTCTCCAAGTCCACCGCTGCCGCCGTCCAAAAGATGCTGAAGGACGCGGGCATTGAGCTGAAGATTGAGGAGCGCCCAAGCTCTGACTTCTCCAAAATCACCAGCGAGCGCGACTTCGACCTCCTGCTCTCCGGCTTCGCTGCAAGTGACCCATTCGGCCCAGCATACTTCGGCCAGACTTACGCTAGCGACTCTACCCTCAACAAGTCCTCGACCGGTAGCGAGGAATTCGATAAGAAGATCGAGGAAATGCAGAAGCTGCCAACCCGCGAGGAGCAGATCGAGCGCATCAACGAGCTTGAGTCCGAGGCCTTCGCTGAGTACGGACTGCTTCCATACGCCAACGGTCCAGTGATGGTCGGCCAGAAGAAGGGCCTCGCCAACATGGGTGCCCTCGGCTTCGCCGTCATCCCTAAGGAAAACATCGGCTGGGAGAAGTAGTACCTACCTCCCTTAACGAGTAAAGGCCTTCCACCACCTGCTAGCAGGTGTGGGAGGCCTTCCTTCGTCTCTGAGTGTGTTTGGCCCCGGTATCCCAATCCAGGCCCAACTCAAAGGCAATAGCCTCGCTCCTCCGTGCGTGCGAGCGGGACAGCATCGCGCCGCCGGACCATTAGGCGTTAGCGCAGTCCGTACGCCAGCTTAAGGGCCCCACGACCCCGGAATACCCTTAGAACCATCCTTAAGCGCCTCCTGCCGAAGGGGGCCAGCCAAGCCGTTGGCCCAAGCGCCTAGGAACCTCTGAGATAGCCTCTACCCTGGCATAACCATATCGCTGCCTTCAGGCCTCCAACAGCGATCCTATGCCTCCGGCTGGCTCTACAGTTACCACGGAGTGCAGCAGACAGCCGCTAATGCACCGGCGGCCGGTGGACGAAGATCTTTCCAATTCAAGGCGTGTAGGAATCAAAAAAGTCCGCCACACCGGCATGCGGTGCAGCGGACTCTTAAAGCTCTACTGAGCGGTTACGAAGCCTCGATTAGTCAAGAACCTTGGTAACGCGGCCAGCGCCGACGGTGCGGGAGCCCTCGCGGATAGCGAAGCGCAGGCCCTCGTCCATAGCAACAGGCTGGATGAGCTCAACAGACATCTCAACGTTGTCGCCAGGCATAACCATCTCGGTGCCCTCAGGCAGGTTCACAACACCGGTAACGTCGGTGGTGCGGAAGTAGAACTGAGGACGGTAGTTGTTCATGAACGGGGTGTGGCGGCCGCCCTCGTCCTTCTTCAGGACGTAGACGGAACCCTCGAACTTGGTGTGAGGGGTGTAAGCGCCCGGCTTGATAACAACCTGGCCACGCTCAACGTCTTCGCGCTTGGTACCACGCAGAAGCAGACCACAGTTGTCGCCAGCCTCGGTGTAGTCCATCATCTTGCGGAACATCTCGATACCGGTAACGGTGGTGTTCTGGGACTTCTCCTGGATACCGATGATCTCAACGTCCTCGTTGACGTTCAGACGACCACGCTCAACACGGCCGGTAACAACGGTACCGCGGCCGGTAATGGTGAAGATGTCCTCGATAGGCATCAAGAACGGCTGATCGGTAGCGCGCTCCGGATCAGGGATGGAGTTGTCGCAGGCCTCCATCAGGTCAACGATGGACTGCACCCACTTCTCGTCACCCTCGAGTGCCTTCAGAGCGGAGATGTGAACGATAGGAGCTTCCTCATCGTAGTCCTGCTCTGCGAGCAGCTCGGAGATTTCCATCTCCACGAGCTCGATGATTTCCTCATCGTCAACCATGTCGCACTTGTTCAGTGCAACGAGGATGTAAGGAACGCCAACCTGGCGAGCAAGCAAAACGTGCTCGCGGGTCTGTGGCATCGGGCCATCGGTTGCAGCAACAACCAAGATAGCGCCGTCCATCTGAGCTGCGCCGGTAATCATGTTCTTGATGTAGTCGGCGTGGCCCGGGGCGTCAACGTGTGCGTAGTGACGCTTCGGGGTGGAGTACTCCACGTGGGAGATGTTAATGGTAATACCGCGCTCCTTCTCCTCAGGAGCCTTGTCGATCATGTCGAACGCGAATGCCTGGTTCTCCTCAGGGTACTGGTCAGCCAGAACCTTGGTGATCGCTGCGGTGGTGGTGGTCTTGCCGTGGTCGACGTGTCCGATGGTGCCGATGTTCACATGCGGCTTCGTACGCTCGAACTTCTCCTTTGCCACTGTATGTCCTCCTGGACTATATGGTGGCTACGACCTTCGCAGCCACGTGGTTGACAGTTGTCATTGGCACCTGACCCAATATCTGGGACAAAGCGCTAATGACGCTTTCTTTACGTGCCAGTTACACGATCCTAGATTTATCCCGCGGTTTTTTCAAACCGCCATTATAGGAGGTAACCCCGCGAATCTTCGCGGCCATTTCCCTCAACAAGAGTCTCAAATAAAGGATCCTGGGAGGGTAACGGCCGGCTCAATTCACAACCAATGGTTTTAGCTGCAAACTCAGCCCGCCGCTACCCTGGCCCAGTTGCCACATTTAGCGGTGAGGCTGGCATCTACTGGCAGAGACTACCAGCCCTTAGCCACCGCTGAACGGGCGGGGCGTCGCTATTAGTTAGCGCCGCCGGTGCGCTCTTCGATGATCTCCTGAGCCACGGAGGAAGGAACCTCAGCGTAGGAGTCGAAGACCATGGTGAAGTTAGCGCGGCCTGCGGTGGAAGAACGCAGGTCACCGATGTAGCCGAACATTTCAGACAGCGGAACCTTGGCCTTGACAACCTTGGCACCAGAGCGGTCTTCCATGGCGAAGACCTGGCCACGACGGGAGGAGATGTCACCGTTAACGGTACCCATGTACTCCTCAGGGGTAACAACCTCAACGGCCATCATTGGCTCCAGCAGAACCGGCTTTGCCTTGGCCATAGCTTCCTTGAATACCTGGGAGCCAGCCAGCTTGAAGGCCATCTCGGAGGAGTCAACGTCGTGGTAAGCGCCGTCTTCCAGCGTTGCCTTGATGTTGACCATCGGGAAGCCAGCCAGGTAGCCGTACTGCATAGCGTCCTGGATACCAGCATCGACGGAAGGAATGTATTCCTTCGGCACGCGGCCACCGGTAACGGCGTTCTCGAAGGCGTAAGTTGCAGATTCGCCCTCTTCCAAGGTCTCTGGGTCCGGGTTGTACGGCTCGATGGTGCAGATGACCTTTGCGAACTGGCCGGAACCACCGGTCTGCTTCTTGTGGGTGTAGTCGATGGACTCCACCTTGCGGCGAATGGTCTCGCGGTAAGCAACCTGTGGGTTACCGATGTTCGCCTCGACCTTAAACTCGCGCTTCATGCGGTCAACAAGCACGTCGAGGTGGAGCTCGCCCATACCGCCGATGACGGTCTGGCCGGTTTCCTCATCCAGCTCAACGGTGAAGGTTGGATCCTCGGCAGCAAGCTTCTGGATGGCGTTACCCAGCTTCTCCTGGTCGGCCTTGGTCTTTGGCTCGATGGAGACCTTGATAACCGGATCCGGGAAGTCCATGGACTCAAGAATGATCTGGTCATTCTTGTCACACAGGGTGTCACCGGTGGTGGTTTCCTTCAGACCAACAACGGCGTAGATGTTGCCGGCGTCAGCCTGCTCCACCGGGTTCTCCTTGTTGGCGTGCATCTGGAAGAGCTTACCGATGCGCTCCTTCTTGCCCTTGGTGGAGTTCATGACCTCGGTACCAGGGGTGACCTGGCCGGAGTACACGCGCACGAAGTTGAGCTGACCGAAGAACGGGTGAGCTGCAATCTTGAAGGACAGTGCGGAGAAGGAAGACTCAACGGAAGGCTTACGGGTAAGCTGCTGGTCCTCATCGCCCACAGCGTGGCCGATAACCTCGCCCACGTCCAGCGGGTTAGGCAGGAAGTCCACAACAGCATCCAGCAGCGGCTGGACACCCTTGTTGCGGTAAGCGGTACCGCAGTAGACCGGGTAAATCTCGGAGTTGATGGTCAGCTTACGGATGCCGGCCTTCAGCTCGTCGATGGAGAGCTCTTCGCCGCCGAAGTACTTCTCCATGAGTTCTTCATCAGACTCTGCAACGGCCTCAACCAGCTGCTCGCGGTACTGCTCAGCCTTTTCCTTGAGGTCCTCAGGGATCTCCTCGTAGGTTGGCTCAGCGCCGGTCTCGACCTTGCCGCGCCAGGTGATGGCCTGCATGTTCAGCAGGTCAACAACGCCGTCGAAGTCATCCTCAGCGCCGATAGGCAGCTGCATAACGAGCGGCTTGGCACCCAGGCGCTCAACGATGGTGTCAACGGTGTAGTAGAAGTCTGCGCCCAGCTTGTCCATCTTGTTGACGAAACAGATACGCGGAACGTCGTACTTAGCGGCCTGGCGCCACACCTGCTCGGACTGTGGCTCCACACCTTCCTTACCGTCGAAGACGGCGACGGCGCCATCGAGGACACGCAGGGAGCGCTCAACCTCAACGGTGAAGTCAACGTGACCCGGGGTGTCAATGATGTTGATCTGGTTGTTGTTCCAGAAACAGGTCACGGCAGCCGAGGTAATGGTGATGCCGCGTTCCTTTTCCTGTGCCATCCAGTCAGTGGTGGATGCACCGTCGTGGGTCTCGCCCACCTTACGGTTAATACCGGTGTAGAAGAGAATACGCTCGGTGGTGGTCGTCTTACCAGCATCGATGTGGGCCATGATGCCAATGTTGCGGACCTTGTTCAGATCCTTGAGCACTTCTTGTGCCACGTTTATACCCCAACTTAATAGTCGTCGACGCCGTGACCAGAAACCTGGCTAAGACGCCTGCATGGATAAGTTCTTGAAAAGTTTGCCATTGAGTGGCCGTGCTAGGTGCCCAGCGGCTCCTAGACTTCCATCGCTTCAGTGTACTGGACACAAAGCGAATGCGCTGGACTAGGCCAGCTGTGCTGGACTAAATCACACCACGTGCCACCAAAATGGCCTAAGCAAGAGATATGAAGTTTTAATTCGCCGCCGGGAAACCCGGAAATCGGCGCGAAACTCGTTTCTCGTTGCTTAGGCCATTGATGAAGGTGCTTAAAAATTACCAGCGGTAGTGAGCAAAGGCGCGGTTAGCCTCAGCCATCTTGTGGGTATCCTCACGGCGCTTCACGGAAGCACCGAGGCCGTTTGAGGCATCCAGGATCTCGTTGGAGAGACGCTCGATCATGGAGTTCTCGCGACGCTGGCGGGTGAAGGTCACCATCCAGCGCAGTGCCAGGGTGTTGGCACGGTCTGGGCGGACCTCAACCGGCACCTGGTAGGTAGCGCCACCCACACGGCGGGAGCGAACCTCGAGGTCCGGGCGGATGTTGCCCAGGGCCTTTTCCAGGGTGCCAACCGGGTCGGTGCCGGTCTTCTCACGGCAAGCCTCAAGCGCGCCGTAGACGATGCGCTCTGCGGTGGACTTCTTGCCATCCTGGAGGATCTTGTTGACGAGCATGGTTACCTGCTCGGAGTTGTATACCGGGTCCTTTACTACAGGACGCTTCGGAGCAGCATTCTTACGCATTGTTTATTACTGTCCCTTCTTTGCGCCGTAACGGGAACGAGCCTGCTTACGGTCCTTGACGCCCTGGGCATCCAGGGAGCCGCGGATGATCTTGTAACGAACACCTGGAAGGTCCTTCACACGGCCGCCGCGAACGAGGACCATGGAGTGCTCCTGCAGGTTGTGGCCCTCACCTGGGATGTAGGCCGAAACCTCGATGCCGCTGGTAAGGCGCACACGAGCAACCTTACGAAGAGCGGAGTTCGGCTTCTTCGGGGTGGTGGTGTACACGCGGGTGCACACGCCACGACGCTGCGGAGAACCCTTCAGCGCAGCGGTAGAGACCTCTTTGCGCTTGGTCTGGCGGCCCTTGCGGACCAGCTGTTGAATAGTTGGCATTAAACAGTCTTTCTGTCGAATTGCACCACTTCTTAAGAAGGGAACCAAACATGCAAAAATAGGCGCTCTTTCCCGGGGCGCTTCCGCATGTCCAGAACTCTTCCCAAGGCGGGCGCCTTGTTAAGGATCAGACTTTTCACCATGTTCTTTGCGCGCCATATTCACACAGGGCGCGCAGTACATAGTGAACTAGCGTTAAGACTAGCAAAGCCAGCGCCATGAACACAAAACCGGTAGTCCATCCTGCCGGCGGCGCGGAGGGACTACTCCCACTCCCACGTCAGGTCTGGCTCTGCAGCCTTGTCAGAAAAGTAGGATTTTTCCTGTTCTTCCCAAGTGGCAAACCACTTTTCGTAGGCCGGCTCGCGCGCAATCGCGCGCTCATAGCGCTGCTCGCGGGGGCCATCGATGCGCACGGTTACTACTGCGCCGCGCTTTTTCGCGGCCGCAATGTTGTCAGCGGTGACGGAGCCAACGCCCTCGACGATGAGATCATCGCGCACATCGAGGCTGGCCCAGTCACCGGGGCAGTTGGCTTCCCAATCCCAGCGCCAATAGCCGGGATTCATGGTGCGCAAGACTTGCTCGCCCACCATCTCGGAGCCCTTTTCCAGGCCATGCCAGCCGGGATAGAATTCATCGAGGTGAACCACCCGCCAATTGGTACGATCTGCCAAGGCGGCGGAGGTCCAGGTTTTGCCGGAGCCCGAGGGACCATCGATAAGCACCGTGACGGGTTTAAACGCACGCTTTCGTGAGGCTGCTAGCTTAACGATGTCCTCCAAGAGGCGCTCTTGTTCGGCATCAATGTCCATAGTGCTTGAATCACTGCTTTCGCGGATTAAAGGCCAAAGAATCTCCAGGCCCCAGTAAGTACCGAAGTTACCACCGGTACACAAGCAAGGGCGAGGCCGCAGGCCATCACCCACCCATCGTGGGCGTGCAGCCTGGATTCTCGGGCCCAGGTCCGCTCCCCTCCTCCGGGTGGGGTGCGCCCGAAACCGCGTGCTTCCATCGCGGTCGCAAGCTTGCCGCCGCGGCGCAAAGCAATCACCAACAGACCAAAGGACATCGTAAGCAAGTGCTTTAAGCGCCCTTCATCCATGAGCCCGCGGGCCCTGCGCGCCATGCCGAGCGATTGCCAATCGGATTTCAGGAGCGTCATCATCCGCACGCCGGCCACAGCACCAATGACGAAGCGGGAGGGAAGGCGGAGGATCTGCGAGAGGGCATCGCCAAGCTCGGTGGGATCGATATCGCGTGCGAGCACCACCGTTGGTAGTGCGACCGCAAGCACACGCAGCGTGATCGCAATGGCCAAGGTGAGCGAATTTTCCGTCACCGTAATCAGCCACCAGCTGAAGTACTCCTCTCCCCCGGGCGCGCCATAGAGCAGCATGGAAATGCCCGATAGCGGGGCGATAAGGAATAAGAACCAACCGGCCTTCCACAAGCGCACCCAGGAGACGCCACATAACGGCGCCAAGATGAGTGTCAGGCTTAGCGATATCGCCGCCGATACCCAGTCGATGGAGGCAAGCAGCGGCGTAACCCAGACGAACATCAAGAAGATGCGGGTTAGCGGGTTGACGTTGCGCAAGAGATTAGGCACCGTGCACCTCCACCTGGTGGTCACCCAAGGCTTCTATAAACAGCGGGTCATGGGTAATGGAGGCAATGGTGGTGCCGTCATCGGCCAATAGGCGCAACAAGCCCACCAATTCCACGAAGGTGCCGGGATCCTGGCCAAAGGTCGGCTCGTCCAAGAGCAGCACCTCCGGCGCGGTCACCAGAGCCGTTGCTACCGAAAGCCGGCGCTTTTCGCCGCCGGATAGCGTAAACGGATTGGCCTTGAGCAAGTGCCCCAAGCGCAGCGATTCCAACAACTGGGCGATGCGTTCCTCTGGGGGATCAACGCGCATGACCTTGGGCGCGACCCGCAATTCCTCTTCCACGCTGCGGGAGACAAATTGGTGTTCCGGATTTTGGAAGACGAAACCAATGCGGTCCGCCAATTCGCGGGATTTCCACCGGGAAGGTGGGCCCTTCACGCCGCGGCGGATGAAGTCAGCGACCCCGATTTCCCCGGACTCGGCCGGAAGTAGCCCCGCCATAGTCATCAGCCACGTGGATTTTCCCACGCCATTGCGGCCGGTAATGACGGTCGACGCCCCCGCCGGCAGGGAGATGGACCGCGGTGGCCCATAGCGGGTTACCAAGTCCGTGCTCCACAGCGCCGCGTTGGACTCATCGAGGGCATCGCTTGCCAACGACCGCGCCTGCGGGAGGCCGGTGACCTGGCGCTTGCGGGCGGCATCGGCAAAGGGGGCATCGGAAATAATGCGCCCATCCTTCAGCTCTACCGCGCGGTCCAGCACGCTTTCCCACGCCGCATGCTGATGCTCGACCACCACCAAGGTGGCACCCGTGTGCTCTACCAGCTTGCCGACGGCCCGCACCACGTCCTGCGCCCCTTCCGGATCCAGGTTGGCGGTGGGCTCGTCCAATAGGACCACGCCCGCGCCCATGGCGATGACCCCGGCAAGCGCCAGGCGTTGCTTCTGCCCGCCGGAGAGGTGCTCGGTGGGAAAATCCAGGTCCACATATGGGCCAACCAACTCTTGGGCTTGGCGCACCCTGCGCCAGATCTCCTCGCGCGGATAAGCTAGGTTCTCGCAGCCGAAGGCGATATCATCGCCCACGCGCGCGGAGATAACCTGGGAATCCGGATCCTGCAGGACCAACCCCACCGGAATGGTCCGGCCCGGTTCTTCGACCGTGCCCGCAGAGTCCTCCAAGGTGATGGTGCCGGTTCGCGTACCTTCTTCATCAGAGCCCAAGACGCCGGCGATCGCCGCCAAAAGCGTGGACTTTCCGGAGCCGGAATCCCCGCACAGCAAGACCTTCTCACCGGGTTCGATGACAAGGTCTATGTCCTGCAGCGCCGGTTGGGAGCGCCCAGCGTGAGTCCAGCCGTAGCCGCGAGCCGATATTTTTGTGGCGTTTCCTGCTAAGCGTGAAAAATCAGTCACAGCGGTCTAAGCCCTAAGCGCGCTGTTCGCGGCCTACTGCAAAGCGGTCAAGGGCACCGGTCTTTGCCAATGCCTTCACCACATAGAAGCCCAGGGCGCCGGCCAAGATGGCACCGGAGATGGTCAGGGTGACCAAGTAGATAATATTGAACTCGAAGGACTTCGCGAGGTTACCGGAGGTAAACAGCTCCAGGACGAAAGCGCCCCAGCCTGCTGCCATACCGGCCAGGATGGTCACCCCAAGGTTGAACTGGCGGTACATGAAGATGGCGAAGATGATCTCCACACCGATACCCTGTGCCAGGCCCGAGTACAGGGTGCTAATGCCCCACTGCGAGCCCAAATCGGCTGACACCGTGGCGGCAAGGACCTCCACGTAGACTGCCGCACCCGGCTTGCGGATGACCAATCCACCCAGGATGCCGCCTAACAGCCAAATGCCCGTGGCCAAACCGCCAAGGCCCGGCGTAAGCGCATCCATGGCCTCATACCAGGCATAGCCCACGGCATTCCAGCCCAAGAATACGAAGCCACAGGCAACACCCAAGACGGATGCCACCACGATGTCCACCACGCGCCAATTCAAGTTGCGCTTTGGCGCTGCGGACGCAGCTGCATTAGTAGTCATTATTTCCTCCCTCTCGCCGGAATTACCCGGATCAGGTTCAACGGTTCACCGCGTTATATCGCAGTATCTCAGCCTTCATTTCTGTGCCGGGGCGACCTGTGCGTCCGCGGGCCCACAGATTCTGAAAGCTCCCGTGTAATGGTTTAAATCAAGTAGTCTAAGGCCCACATTTTACTTATCTGGGCCACAGGCTTTACTCATACTAGCAGGCACGCATACGGGTCCCCGTAACCGATTCGGCGGCCGAATCAGGCATGCGCAACCGTGACAACAACCCCAACAACAAGAGCCCCCGCTTACCGTATGCACGGAAGCGGGGGCTCTAATTGAACGCGGTGCCGAGGGACACGAGCGCCTAGGACTTAGAAGGTGAAATCCTCATCCAGCGGAACGGAGGCGCCGGTGAATTCACCGAAGCCATCATCGCCGTAGATGGAATCGCCGTAAGTCGGAATCGAGTATGCGGCGTTGCGCGCAGCCTCGGTCGGCTTGACGGAGATATTGCGGTAACGGGAGATACCAGTGCCGGCCGGGATCAGCTTACCGATGATGACGTTCTCCTTGAGGCCGATAAGCTTATCGGAGCGCTTGTTAATAGCGGCATCGGTAAGCACACGCGTGGTCTCCTGGAACGAAGCAGCGGACAGCCAGGACTCGGTAGCCAAGGAGGCCTTGGTAATACCCATGATCTCCGAGCGCAGCTGCGCCGGCTCGCCGCCTTCTGCAACCTGTGCAGCGTTCATCTGCTTGGCCTCAGAAAGGTCGATCAGGTTGCCCGGCAGCAGCTCCGTGGTACCGGCGTCGATGACGGTACCGCGGCGCAGCATCTGGCGGATGATGATCTCGATGTGCTTGTCGTGGATGGCCACACCCTGGGTGCGGTACACGGCCTGCACCTCGTTGATGAGGTGCTGCTCCACGCCACGACGGCCCAGAACCTCGAGCACGTCGTGCGGGTCAGCCGCACCACGCATCAAGCGGTCACCGGTCTCAACGTGGTCGCCGTCCTTCAAGGAACGCTCGATCATCGCATCCGGGTTGGACTCCATCGGGCGACGCACCTGGGCCAAGCCCTGGCGCTTGGAGAGCTTCTCGTAGATCACGTCATCAGAACCATCATCCGGGGTGATGGTCATGGTCCAGAAGTTGCCCTCATCAGACAGGGACACGGTGCCGTCCACGGAAGCAATTGGTGCGCGGTTCTTCGGGTTACGGGCCTCGAACAGCTCCTGCACACGCGGCAGACCACCGGTAATGTCGCCACCAACACCACCCTGGTGGAAGGTACGCATGGTCAGCTGGGTACCAGGCTCACCAATGGACTGTGCAGCCACGATGCCGACGGCCTCGCCGATGTCGACCAACTGACCGGATGCCATGGACTTGCCGTAGCACTTAGCACAGACACCGGCCGGGGTCTGGCAGGTCAGCACGGAGCGGACCTTGACGTCGGTGACCTTGGCATCGAGAAGCTTCTGCGTAAGCTCCTCGGTCAAGTCTGCACCAGCCTCTGCAACGACCTCGCCGCTTTCGTCCTTGACGTCGGTGGCAAGCACGCGACCGGAAGCGGAGGTCTCCCACAGCTCGGAGAGGACGACCTTGTCGCCGGAGACCTCGCCGATAGGAACGCGCACGCCCTGGCGGGTGCCACAGTCCTCTTCGCGGACGATAACGTCCTGAGCAACGTCCACCAGACGGCGGGTGAGGTAACCCGAGTCAGCGGTACGCAGCGCGGTATCGGCCAGACCCTTACGGGAACCGTGGGAGTTGTTGAAGTACTCCAGCACGGACAGGCCTTCACGGAAGGAGGTCTTAATCGGACGGGTGATGTAATCACCGTGCGAGTTCACAACCATGCCCTTCATACCGGCCAGCGTCCAGATCTGACGCATGTTACCGGCAGCACCCGACTTCACAATCATTGGAATTGGGTTGTAATCCGGGTAGATGCTCTCAACGGCCTCACCGACGGTGTCGGTAGCGTCCTTCCACAGCTCCACCAGGCGGTCATAACGCTCGCGCTCCGTAAGCGCACCCTGCTCCCAGTACTTACGCTCGATGCGCTCTGCTTCCTTCTCATAAGACTCGAGGATCTCGGTCTTATTCGGCAGCACCAGCACGTCAGACATCGTAATGGTCACACCGGAGCGGGTTGCCCAGTAGAAGCCGGCGTCCTTCATGTTGTCCAGAACCTGAGCCACGGTGATCATTGGGTACTTGGTGGCCAAGTCATTGACCACGTCACCAATGAGTACCTTGCCGTCGGTGCCGCCGCCCTTGCGGACCATGATGCCCTCAAGGTACGGGTAGTTCCACGGCAGCAGCTCGTTGAACATGATGCGGCCGATGGTGGTGTAACCCAACCATGCCTGGCCCTTGGACCAGCCATCGGGGAAGAGTTCTGCCTCAATATCCTCTGGCGGGCGCAGGTGATCGATGCGGACCTTGATAGGTGCCTGCAGGCCAACCGTGCCGCGGTCGTAGGCCATGAGGGCCTCGGCGTAGGAGGAGTACACGCCGGTTGCCGGGTAGTCCTCGCCAGCCTCGCGGTAGCGACCGTTGCCGCCGATCTCATCCTCTGCCTTGTCCATGGTGAGGTAGTACAGGCCAGTCACCATGTCCAGACGTGGCATAGCCAGTGGCTTACCGGATGCCGGGGACAAAATGTTGTTGGAAGCCAGCATCAGCACGCGAGCCTCTGCCTGTGCCTCGGCGGATAGCGGCAGGTGGACTGCCATCTGGTCACCGTCGAAGTCGGCGTTGAAGGCCTCACAGGCCAGCGGGTGCAGCTGGATAGCCTTACCCTCAACCAGCTTAGGCTCGAAGGCCTGAATACCCAGGCGGTGCAGCGTAGGCGCACGGTTGAGCATCACTGGGTGCTCAGAAATGGCCTGCTCCAGCACGTCCCAGACCTCTGGGCGCTGGCGCTCCACCATGCGCTTTGCAGACTTGATGTTCTGGGCGTAGTCATTTTCAACCAAGCGCTTCATGACGAAAGGCTTGAACAGCTCGAGTGCCATCAGCTTCGGCAGACCACACTCGTGCAGCTTCAGCTGCGGGCCGACGATAATAACGGAACGGCCGGAGTAGTCCACGCGCTTACCCAGCAGGTTCTGGCGGAAACGACCCTGCTTGCCCTTGAGCAAGTCAGACAGAGACTTCAACGGGCGGTTGCCCGGGCCGGTAACCGGACGGCCACGGCGGCCGTTATCGAAGAGCGCGTCCACAGACTCCTGCAGCATGCGCTTCTCGTTATTCACGATGATCTCTGGTGCACCCAGGTCGATCATGCGCTTCAGGCGGTTATTGCGGTTGATAACGCGGCGGTACAGGTCATTCAGGTCCGAGGTGGCGAAGCGGCCACCGTCCAGCTGCACCATCGGGCGCAGCTCAGGCGGGATAACCGGAATAGCGTCCAGCACCATGCCTGCCGGGTCGTTGCCGGAGTTCAGGAATGCGGCAACAACCTTGAGGCGCTTAAGCGCGCGCATCTTCTTCTGGCCCTTGCCGTTGTTGATGATCTCGCGCAGCTCCTCGGCCTCTGCCTCGAGGTCGAAGTTGCGGACCAAGGTCTGGATGGCTTCTGCACCCATGCCGCCGGTGAAGTAATCCTCGTAGCGGTCAACCAGCTCTTCGTAGATGGTCTCATCGATGACCATCTGCTTCGGAGCAAGCTTCAGGAAGGTGTTCCAGATTTCATCCAGGCGTGCGACTTCGCGCTCGCCGCGCTCGCGGATGTGCTGCATTTCCTTATCGGCAGCGTTTTGTACCTTCTTGCGGGCATCGGCACGCGCACCGGCTGCCTCCAGCTCTGCCAAGTCGGACTCGAGCTTGGAAGCGCGCTCTGCGATCTCGGACTCGGTATCGTCCTCAACGTCCTTCTTCTCCAGCAGCATTTCAGCTTCCAGAGTGGACTGATCGTTGTGGCGAGCCTCTTCATCAACGGAGGTGATGATGTTGGCAGCGAAGTAGATGATGCGCTCAAGGTCCTTCGGAGCCAGGTCCAGCAGGTAGCCCAAGCGGGAAGGAACGCCCTTGAAGTACCAGATGTGGGTTACCGGAGCAGCCAGTTCGATGTGGCCCATGCGCTCACGGCGCACCTTGGACTTGGTGACCTCAACGCCGCAACGCTCACAGATGATGCCCTTGTAACGCACGCGCTTGTACTTACCGCAAGCACACTCCCAGTCACGGGTAGGTCCGAAAATGCGCTCGCAGAACAGGCCGTCCTTTTCCGGCTTCAGCGTGCGGTAGTTAATGGTCTCGGGCTTTTTAACCTCGCCCTTAGACCAGCGACGGATATCGTCAGCAGTGGCCAGACCGATGCGGAGCTCGTCGAAGAGATTTACGTCAAACACGTAATGTCTCCCTTTCATCCTCGTAATGTGAGGAATTGATGGCTTTTAATGAATTAATCTTTATTGCCCGCCCGCGGCGGCCCCGGTGCTATACACCGGAACCGTGCATTCCGCAGTGGACCGAGAATCTATTTAGGCGATGTCAGCGGAAGAACCCTCATCGCGGGACAAGTTAATGCCAAGCGATGGGCTATCCATGTCATCGTCATCAGAGCCAGACAGCTCCATCGGGGTGCCGTCGGTGGAAAGAACCTCCACGTTCAAGCACAGGGACTGCAGCTCCTTGAGCAACACCTTGAAGGACTCAGGGATGCCCGGATCTGGAATATTATCGCCCTTCACGATGGCCTCGTAGACCTTCACGCGGCCTACCACGTCATCGGACTTGATGGTAAGCAGCTCCTGCAGGGTGTAGGCAGCGCCATAAGCCTGCATTGCCCACACCTCCATCTCGCCGAAGCGCTGGCCACCGAACTGAGCCTTACCACCCAGTGGCTGCTGGGTAATCATGGAGTAAGGACCAGTGGAACGGGCGTGAATCTTCTCATCGACCAAGTGGTGCAGCTTGAGCATGTACATGTAGCCCACGGAGATGGGGTACTTGTACGGCTCGCCCGAGCGGCCATCGAAAAGCGTGGCCTTGCCGTGCTCGTTGACCAAGACGTCACCGTCGCGGTTCGGGCGGGACGATGCCAACAGTCGCTCGATCTCGTGGTTGGTAGCACCATCGAAAACCGGGGTCGCGGTCAAGGAGTCCGCTGGGACATCGTAAAGCTCTTCCGGCAAGGTCTTGAGCAGCTCGGCGTTAGCCGGATCCTCGGTGTCGACCTTCCAACCAGCGTGAGCCAACCAGCCCAAGTGCAGCTCAAGCACCTGACCGATGTTCATACGACGCGGCACACCGTGGGTGTTCAGCAGGATATCCACCGGGGTGCCGTCCTCCATGAACGGCATATCCTCTGGCGGCAGAATCTTGCCCACAACACCCTTGTTGCCGTGGCGGCCGGCCATCTTATCGCCGTCCTGAATCTTGCGCTTTTGTGCAACGTAGACGCGGATCATCTCGTTGACACCAGGTGCCAGGTCGTCATCATCATCGCGGGAGAAGCGAGCAACGCCAATGACTTTGCCCACCTCACCGTGCGGAACCTTCATGGAGGTATCGCGCACCTCGCGGGCCTTCTCACCGAAGATGGCGCGCAGCAGGCGCTCTTCCGGAGTCAGCTCGGTCTCACCCTTCGGGGTGACCTTACCCACCAGGATATCGCCGGCACGAACGTCAGCACCGATGCGGATGATGCCGCGCTCATCGAGGTCGCTCAAGACGTCCTCGGAGACGTTTGGAATCTCGCGGGTGATTTCCTCGGCGCCCAGCTTGGTGTCACGAGCATCGATCTCGTGCTCCTCGATGTGGACGGAGGTCAGGATGTCCTCTTCCACGATGCGCTGGTTGAGGATGATGGCGTCCTCGTAGTTGTGGCCTTCCCACGGCATGAACGCAACCAGCAGGTTACGGCCAAGCGACATCTCACCGTTGTGTGTACCTGGGCCATCGGCCAAAACCTGGCCAGCCTCTACGCGCTGACCCATGGACACCAGCGGGGTCTGGTTGTAGTTGGTGCCCTGGTTGGTGCGCTCGAACTTGCGCAGGATGTAGGTATCGCGCTGGCCCTCATCGTCCATGATGGTGATGACGTCAGCGGTGACGTTTTCCACCACACCGGCCTTAGGCGTAATGACGACGTCGCCAGCGTCATATGCGGCGCGCTGTTCCATACCGGTACCCACCAGTGGGGCCTCGGAACGAACCAGCGGAACCGCCTGCTTCTGCATGTTCGCACCCATCAAGGCACGGTTAGCATCGTCGTGCTCCAAGAACGGAATCATGGCGGTACCAACGGAGACCATCTGGCGCGGGGAAACGTCAACGTAGTCCACACCGGAGGCATCGGTCACTCCGATGTCACCCTCCTTCAGGCGGACCTCGATGCGCTCACCGATCAGGCGGCCTTCCTCGTCCTGCTCGACCTCAGCCTGAGCAATGGCGAAGCGGTCCTCCTCATCAGCGGTGAGGTACTCAACCTGATCCGTAACCTTGCCGTCAACGACCTTGCGGTACGGGGTCTCGATGAAGCCGAACGGGTTCACGCGGGCGTAGGATGCCAGCGCACCAATCAGGCCAATGTTCGGGCCCTCAGGGGTCTCAATCGGGCACATGCGGCCGTAGTGCGAGGCGTGCACGTCTCGCACCTCAATGCCGGCGCGCTCACGGGACAGACCGCCTGGGCCCAGCGCGGACAGGCGGCGCTTGTGGGTCAGGCCGGACAGGGAGTTGTTGTGGTCCATGAACTGCGAGAGCTGCGAGGTACCAAAGAACTCGCGGATAGCAGCAGAAACCGGACGCACGTTAATCAGGGACGTCGGCGTGATGGACTCTGCGTCCTGGGTGGTCATGCGCTCGCGCACAACGCGCTCCATGCGGGACAGGCCCACGCGGACCTGGTTCTGGATGAGCTCACCCACGGTGCGCAGACGACGGTTACCAAAGTGGTCGATGTCGTCGGTGTTCAGCGAGATCATCTCACCGTTGGGTGCCTTCATCTCACGCTCGCCAACGTGCAGGCGTACCAGGTACTCCAGGGTGACGGCGATGTCTTCTTCAGTCAGGGTCATCAGACCGTCGTGGTCGCCGCCAAGACCCAGCTTGCGGTTGGCCTTGTAGCGGCCAACCTTGGCAAGGTCATAGCGCTTAGCGCGGAAGAAGGAGTTATCCAACAAGGACTGCGCCAGCTCACGGGTAGGCTGCTCGCCCGGGCGCTGCTTGCGGTAGATCTCCAACAGTGCTTCATCGGTATTGGAAACGCCGTCAGATTCCAGGGTGGACATCATGAGTTCAGAGAAGCTGAAGCGCTCCCTGATCTGCTCCTCGGACCAACCCAGCGCCTTCAACAGGACGGTCACCGGCTGGCGGCGCTTACGGTCAATGCGCACGCCGACGGTATCGCGCTTGTCCACGTCGAACTCCAGCCAAGCACCGCGGGAAGGAATAATCTTCACGGAGTGCAGCGGGCGTTCGGTGGACTTATCGATGGAACGATCGAAGTACACGCCTGGGGAACGCACCAGCTGGGAGACGATGACACGCTCGGTACCGTTCACGATGAAGGTACCCATATCCGTCATGATCGGGAAGTCGCCGATGAAGACGGTCTGCGACTTAATCTCTTGGGTGTCGTTATTAATGAACTCTGCGGTCACGTACAGCGGCGCGGAGTAGTTGATGTCCTTTTCTTTACACTCGTCGACGGTGTTTTTCACCGGCTCGAAGCGAGGCTCCGACAAGGACAGGGACATATTGCCCGAGTAGTCCTGAATCGGCGAGAGCTCTTCGAGGATATCCTCGAGACCACTCGTCACGCGTGCGTTATCGCCGCGCTCAGCCTGCTCACGCTCGCGCCATTCCGGCGAGCCGACGAGCCAAGCAAAGGAATCGAGTTGTACGTCAAGGAGGCCCGGCAGGGCGATAGGCTCGCTAATTTTTGCAAACGAGTATCGCTTCGGGGCTCCGGGGATATTGGCCACTGACTTGGTCTGGCGGGAGACTGCCAAGATGGGTCCTTCCAGCACCTCACGCGGATTGCTACTCGCCCTGGCCGACGAGCAGCAAAACCGCTGGTAATTTTAGCATTCGGTCTGCTGTGGAGTGTCTGGGTTCAGAATGCACAAAATCACCTTGTCAAGTCGGTTTTGCCATCACCAACCCGAAAGGCTAAATGTGCACCGAAGATCCAGATTCCAGCGCAACGAATTAGTGTATAGGAAAAACTCAAGTATGTAAAGACACACCACTCTTAAGGCTTTTTTCATTCCGCGTTCGGGGGCAAGCTCTCGCTCGCCGCTGCGCCAACGCGGCAATAATGTTGCGCCAGATCTAGCGGGGCAACCACAAGCACCGTACCACTAAAAACTCATTCCACCGCAACCCGAACCGCGCTTAATACTCTTATCTGGCACTTTCGCTAGTAATTTCGCTGGCGCTTTTCTTTCCGCGTCGGCGCACATGCTTGTTTTTATGGTCGTAAATTCCCAGCGCCCCAATGACTCCAATAAAGGTGAACACGATACCGATACCCAGTGCCGCCCACCGCGCAATCTCCGCCACGCGGTTACGTGGGAACGATTTCGCTTCATCGAGTAGCGCCGCGCGGGACTTCTCTGAGGTGGAACCATTAAAGACGAATGCTTGCTCGCGGCCTACGCCCTCTCGGTCCGCGTAGTAGTCATCGATATCCATGTCCATGCCCACCACCAGGCCGGTAGCTTGGTCGACGTAGAAATCCGTACTGCCCGAGTGCATCAAATAACCAGGTTCGTGTCCCCCATCTTCCTTGGGGAAAGAGGTGGTATTGCCATCGGCGGCATAAAGCTGCGCTACGTTTGTTGGCTCGATTTCCTGGTGATACCGATACACCGTACGGCCATCTATTTCAGTTTCCTCTTCAAAGACCGCGTCCACTGCCTTGCGCAAGGTGGGGTCAAAGACTGGGTAATTCGTCTTTTCCACATCCGCCGGGAATTTTAGCCAGTACCCATCGACAGCAACCTTCTCCTCAGGGCTGGCCAAGGTATGGCTCAGGCTGGCCTCTGCCTTTGCCTCACCGCTCAGGCGGTCAATGGGATAGGTCCACACCTGCGCCTGGCTTAAATCATCGAGTCCTTGGCCATCGTCGCGCAGGCGCGTCTCCCCTATGCGCAGCGTCGCAGTATCTTCATCCGAAGGCTCTTGGATGCCCGCATTGATCTGGTAGGTCATCGGCCCGGAATAAGGCGACGTTCCATCCTTATTGACCACTTGGGAATCCGCGAACTCATCCTTAAGAGTCCACGTGGTGTTTTTGAGTTTCAACGGCAGCCGCGGCGAGAAATCCAAAAACGCCGGCGCCGCTACTCCGGCGGCCACCAGCGCAACGCCGAGGCCGAGCAGGAGGACGGAGAAGATGCGGGACTTGGGCAGCATGGTGGCTTATCCTACCGACTCGTTTGTTCAAAACACACTTCCTGAAACGAGATATAGAACTTTTGTAGGATACCCGGACCCAAAGTGCTCATGTAGATTCTAATTACCTCAAGTAATGCACATCACACTACCGGGAGATTTTACCTTGCATCACACAGAAGTAGCACCGCGTCTCAGCGCTCAGATAGCACGGGAGATTCTAAACCAGACAGAACACCCCACACCACGACCCAATCACAAGCTGGACGCCTTTGTTAATGATTACAAAATCAAGGCAGCAAATCACGACGTAAAAAAGGACTTTTAGCTAGCCCCTGTGGATGCAAGCCCCTCAAGCATGCATCCACAGGACCCCGCCATTTATCTATGACGATCCTTATAGACAAAAATATCACCATAAGACTTCAAGTGACGCGGGCTTGTTTTAGGGACCGGTAAGGCGGTACCAGGTACCGGGGTGGCGGTAGCCGCCCGGTAGCCGGTTTTACCCCCGCTTATCGTTTGGACCGTTGACGTTGCTTGAGCTGTTTGCTAAGTGTTCCCCTTTCTTCTTGGAAGTCGTCACGGGTGCGCATGTCTTCACCGATGAGGGTGAGTTTGCTGCCGTTGTTTGCAAGTCGGGATAGGACAGCGTCGGCGATCGCGTTTTCACTAAAGACGCTGTACCAGTATTCCGGCTCGTGCTGGCTGACGATGACGGTTGAGGAATGCTCCCGCTTGACCAGGAGGTTGAATACCTGGGCTAAGGCGAAGGCAGATACGTCCGTGGCCAGGAAGTCGTCGATGACCAACACAGCCGGCTTTGTCAGTTCCTCAAGGAGGGCTTTGCGCTCATAGGCAGCGTCGGCTGTGGCGTCGAACTCGTCGGCTAAGTCGGCGAGTCTAAAGTAGCGTGCGGTTAGTTTATGCCGGCACGCAGCCACGGCTAGGCCTTGGGCGAGGAAGCTTTTGCCGGTGCCGGTAGCTCCCACGATGGTTAGATCTCTGCCGTAGGTAATCCAGTCGCAGGTAGCTAACCGCTCAATACGGTCTGGAGTGATCCCTCGGTTGCTGTGTGCTTCAAAGCGTTCCAAAGCCGCAAGCGCGTTGGGTAGCTTGGCGGCTTTGACGAGTTTTTCGATTACTTTCGAATCACGTGCAGCTACCTGAGCATCGAGAGCTTCTTTGATCTTGTCTTCAAAGGAGTCCAAGTCACGACTGGGATCGTTGACGATCTCCTGCAGCGTCGTGGCAAACACACGCATCCCGCGAAGAGAACCGAGCAGTTCGAAGTCTTCATCGGTAAGAGCCATGGCTATACCTTCCATTCTTTATCAGTGAAGGCAAACGCCCCGGCCCCGCGTACATGCGACACAGAGTCCGGCGTGTCCGCCGTGGGCTGTTGGCGGTGCGCACGCGTAGTGTCGATGGCCGTCGACAGTGGTACATCGGTGGGCAAATACGCCTGTGCTGCGGCCTGTTTTAGATCCTTGAGCTCTTGGGCTACTTTGTTGACGCTGGGGACTGCTTTGCGCGATAACAGCTGACCACAGGCTTGTTCGAGTTCGATTCGGGAGTAATCCTTCGATAGGTTCAGTACGCCCAGAACGCTAGAATATGCTTGGGCTTCGACTTTACGAGCGTTAAACATCTGGCCGATGAGCTGTGCTGTCGCGGTCCCAATACTTTTCGCCCAGTCTTCCAAGCGTTGCCGGTTCCACTGGGTGTTTAAGTCCTTATGGTTGTCGGGGACATGCTCATCCAAGGTGGAGTAGCCATAATTAGCAGGGGCAATACGATGTGAAGCAACAATCTCACCGTCGTAGAAGACATCCAGATAGTCATCAAAAAGTTGCACGTCGACGAACTTGCCCGCTAGCTTCCACGGCACTGAATACCAGTGATTGGCGATCCGGATGTGGTAGTTCATTGCGACCTTGGACTTCTTCCACCGCGACCACGACCACCGCCGGTCGGGCAATGGGCGCAGCAGCTGTTGCTCATGGTCTTCAAACAACTGGCGACGAGAGATATCCTGCCCGCGGAAGGGACGGCGATCGTTGATGAAATCGCTTTGGTCCTCGAGGGCCTTATTGAGCATGTCGAAACTGTAGAACTCCTGGTCGTCGAGGTATTCCACGCACCATTGCTGGGCAATATCCACGGCCTTTTCAACATTCGCCTTATACCGCGGCCGGTAGCCTTTCGCCGCAGTAATACCTATCTGATAGAAATCGGCAAATGTAGAATACTCCGCAACCGGGATACGCCCCCGCAGCCCACAGGAAATCTGTTGCGTGGCTGTGAGCGCGTTATCCGGGATCAACCGCAGCGGACAACCACCGAAATACTCCAAAGCCGCACGGTGGGCTAAAAGCCACGACCGCATTTTTTGATCCGGCCACGCCGATACATGCATCATCCCTGAGTGCGGCAATGAAGCTACAAACAAGTGCGCGGTAACCCGCTGGCCTGAGACAGGATCCACAACGACCATTCCATCGCCCGACCAGTCCACCATGAGCTCGTCACCGGGATCGTGATTCAGTGGCGCTGACAGCTGATGAACATCGACATAATGCTCAAACAGCGAACAGTACTGTCGATACGAATAATGACGCTGACCAGTACCAACAGGGAACTCCAGGTACTTGGCGTGCGCGACTTTCAACGTCACGCGCTTGCCAGAGACCATCCGCTCAGCAACCTTTTTGAAATCCGGTGCGAGGAACTCCGCATCGTTGCGACGCCGGTTATCCGGAAATAGCTCCTCTAACTGGGCATTCGACAATCCAGCAATCCCACGAGCATCGAGTCGATGGTCCCTTACAACGCGACTGGCCTTATCAATCGTCGACTTCGAGACCCCTAAATCGGCTCGAATCTGGTTCCAGGAACGATTCCCGGCAACCAAGGCAAACATGATGGCACGGTAATCCGTCACCACCATCACTCCTTCCACGTGAACGCGACCCACGCGTACACACTGCGTGGGCCGTCCACTAAAGAGTGCCTAAAAACTACCCCCGGTACCCGATATCCGCACCGGTCGGTACTCGATACCGCCCTACCGGTACTAAATAGCGTCGCGCGTCATTCAAGGCCCAAGCAACGATTTTCAGCGAGAATTCCGCCACAATCACCCCGAATCGCTTCCATCAAAAAGTGTAGTCTTCATAACCCGCCAAGATGACCGAGAATGTGACCTCCTGTCGCTGATTCTCGCCAGCCAAAACATTGGAGTCGTACGAATTGACAGCGACGGCGAACTCAGTAAAGAGCTATTACCAATAGATAACTTCGGAAGACTGGTTACGGAACATGGCAACACCACGGTGGCAGTAGCTTGGATCCGCCATTTTTCACGCGAATCTATAAAAAATATATCCTGCGCTAAAGAGGAAATAATTTATATCAAAGATCAGGCAATATCCTACATACAAACGCTTGAAGAGATTGCTTTATTTAGCGTAAACCATTTTTGTAACGCTCGGTCACGGCTTGCACAAATTCAGCTCGCCAATTCTATTGGACTTACTACCCCTCAAACGTCAATTGGATATGAAGCGGCGTTTCCCTTTTCAATTGCCAAACCGATTGGCCCCCACTGGGTAGAACCGACTCCGGGAACACTTCTTGAAGCTATGCCTAAACGTTTGAAGCTAGATGAATCAACTCGTGATGAGCCGGTACCTCTCCTATTCCAGAAGTATATGAACTCAGAGTATGAGCTCCGCTGCTACGTAATCGACCAAGAAGTTATCGTTTTCCGAGTATCAGGATATGACAATGCAGACGACCTGTGGCAAGAGAACAACGGCGTGAGCGTATCTCTATATAAATCTACCCAAAGATTAAAAGATATTCTAATTGAATACTCCCAACTATCCGGTTGTAATTTATGTGCCATCGACCTCCTAATACAAGGAGGTGACCCAATATTTCTTGAATGTAACGTTTGCTTCGATTGGCTATTCTACGAAGACCGAGCTGGCACGAATCTCGTCTCCAACGCCATTGCTAGATATTTACAAAGGACTTTAAACGATGCTTAGAATAGCGACAGTGGGCCATTTTCGGTTCAAGGGACCGTACCTCGTTTGGGACAACCCTCTAGAGCAAACTCAGACAATCTTAAACCAGAAGGCAAGGGAGGAACTCTTCCGCTTACTAGATAGTCAAACTATTAGTGGAGTAACGGTCGTGTCTAGCGAAGATTCATTTCCGGAACTCCAGAACTTAGGGGTACTACAGCATTTTTCTAATGAACCCCCCAATACCGAATGCACGGTTCTAGATATGTGGCCCGATACTCCTCCGCTCGCGCGCGACTACGCATTTGCCAGCGGAGTCCGTTCCGGCGAGACAATCGCTCAACTAGATGAGCATCACCAGCATTTAAGGGAAAAACTCGCGCTCACCGGCCCACCGCATCATGTATGGGAGAATCCGATTTTCGCCAAGCAGGAATTGAACCTTCCGCACGGCGAGACAATAAGCTACACCAGAAGCTTCAAATCTGTTTTGAATTCTCGAAAATCTGCACGTTTTACGAATACAGAGCTAAAATCAATTAGCCTTAGGTCACTAGCATCAATCCTTTACGATTCCGCAAGCTTTTCAAAGCGCCCAACAACAAACGAACAGAAGTCCGGAAACATCCATTTTCGTTCGGCCCCATCTGCCGGAGGATTGTGCTCAACCGAGCTCATTGTCCGCGTTAGTAGATGCGATTCAATCGACGATGGTTATTATTTATACCACCCGAAAAACCATTCCTTACTGTTTCTCAATCATCTAGAGCCCTATAAGGAATGGAAGACCGCGGTTGGGAAACAATCGCATGTCGTGGATGCCCCAATACATTTTATTACTGTTGGTGATCCTCGAGTCATATCCTGGAAATACGAAAGTCTAAACTCGATTCGAACGCTCTGGCTAGAAATTGGGCACCTTAGCCAAGTTATTCAAATGGTTGCTACAGCCACTGACCACCTCTCTCGGGGCATTTCTCTCTTTCGGGAAGACATCATCGCTGACAACGCGGGACTAGATTGGCGATCTTTCCTCTGGGGCATGCTAATTGCAGTTGGGCCTAAGGACGACTGAGATGGCTTTGTTATAGGAGGAGCATTGAATATAAATGAAGTTGATCGCACCAACCCAAGTGATTTTAGACTATTCCTGTGGTCTGACCTCGTGGCTCAGATAGCCGGGGTAGGAGCCGGGCTTGCTATTCCGGTGGTCACTCTACGCTTGAGCGATAGCCTTACCCTTGCCGGCCTGTATGGAACCATCACCGGAATAGCTGCACTGGCAGGCGGAATCATCGGCGGCTCTCTTGCGGATATGTGGCGCCGCAAGCCACTCATCATTGTGACCAACGCTCTGGCCGGGGTACTCAACCTCGCGTTAGCGAGTCTCATCCTATCCGGAAGTTTCTCCCCCATGGTCTTCGGTGCGCTTCTCGGGAGCATGATGTTCTTTTACCGGATAGGTCAAGCTTGCTCCGACCCTTGCCTGCCCCAGCTCGTTGAGGAAGAACAGCTCGCCGCCAAACAAGGGCTCATCCAAGCACGTCTGCAATTTGCGGGACTCATCGGCCCCACTGTGGGCGGCGCGCTTCTAGAAGTCAACGTGGCACTGCCCTTCGTGTTTGTCGGTCTGGCAAATATCCTCACCATTGTCTTCTTCCTCTTCATCAGGGCTCGCCTAGACCCCACAAAGAAGGCAGAGAACAAGCTCCTACGCACGACGAAGGAAGGCTTAGCCATCGTGGCTCGCGCGCCACTACTTCGCGGGCTCATTGCCATGCAAACACTGTCGAACTGCGCAATTAACGGCTCGCTGTTCATGGCGGTCCTCATACTGGAGGAGGGGAATAACCCTGGATGGGTAACGGGACTAGCCCGCACGTCCATAGGCCTCATCGGGATTGTGGGGGCTTTGTCGACGGGTTGGTTGCAGAAGAAGTTCTCCTTCGCCACCCTTCAGGTAGGCACATGCGCCTGGGTTGCTGCATCAATCGCATGTGGTGCCCTGCTCAGCCCCAGCCTGTTGATGATCATCCCCTTAGGGCTGTCTGTTCTTACAGCCCCAGCCGCCGGCGCGGTAACCTATGCCGCACTCCACAGGCTTCTGGCAGAAGAAACTTTTGGCCGAGTCACCAATATCCAAATGAGCACCGTCGTTTCACTCTCTAGTGTGTGGTCGACCCCGCTGGCCGCATTGTCTCATCGCTGGACCTTGACCACTGGTTTGTGGGCCAATGCGCTCGCCGGGCTCCTCGCTATCGGGCCTGCCCTTATCTTTGTGCGCCGAGCCGATCGCGTCCTTGCGCAAGCAGACGCGAGGGAGAAAGGGAATTCCCCTAGCCACTCATGAGCGCAAGTCAACTGTTCCTATGAATGAGACTCGGCTTCTTCTTTGTGATTCCACGGAACGATGGCGCTGACATCAGTGGTCTGGCGAGTTTTCCACAGATCGTATTCCTCTTGAGTCCGAGCCAGAACTCCGCGGAATTCCCAAAGTAGGCCGACCAGCGCAAGGCCATATCGGCGCTGATACCGAGCGCACCGCGGGTGATTTTGCAGACTTGAGAGCGGGTAGTGCCAATGTCGTTGGCCAGGCGATACTGGGTAATTCCGCAGGGTTTGAGGAATCCTAGGAGAAGAATTTCTCCGGGATGCGGAACGGGAACAACATCAACATGATTGCGTGCTTCAGTGGTAGTCGATAAAGTCAACGCCAACAGCTCCTTCGGGGGCCTAAACGACAGGATGTGTTGGTGAACTTATATGTTTAGCCCATCTGGCCTTCTGGTATTAGGACTATTTCACTTATCCGGAGGGATAACGCAGCCTCGGACCTGAAATACCGTCGGGGACGTGCTGATGTGCTAGGTGCCGAGGTTCAAGACGATCCGACTCAGACAACGAATGAAACGGGCCCACAACTCCAGGCACAACAACACCCTCCTAAGGGAAAGTGTTGCAACGACCCTCTGAGCTCAAGAGGGGCATATAAAACGGGAGAAACCCCCATCTCCCACCGCGTATAGCGCGGTAAGAGTGGGGGCTTCGAAAGCGTGAAGCTCAGTAAAATTACTTGAGCTCGACGGAAGCGCCAGCCTCTTCCAGCTTGGTCTTAGCAGCCTCAGCGTCGTCCTTGGAAGCGCCTTCGATGATGGCCTTAGGTGCACCCTCAACCATTTCCTTAGCTTCCTTCAGGCCCAGGCCGGAGACGAGCTCGCGGACAGCCTTAATAACGCCGATCTTCTTAGCGCCAGCGTCGGTCAGAACGACGTCGAACTCGGTCTGCTCCTCAGCAGCGGCAGCGCCGCCCTCAGCCGGAGCGCCCGGTGCAGCAGCGGCAACCGGTGCAGCAGCCTCAACGTCGAAGACGTCCTCGAATTCCTTAACGAACTCAGACAGTTCGATGAGGGTCATTTCCTTGAAAGCTTCAATGAGCTCGTCCTTGGTGAGCTTAGCCATGATGGCAAGTCCTTTCTGTGTTGTGTGCTTGTTCCCCGGTGATGAGGTAGCAAGCACGGTGTTTTATATGTGCGTCTGTCGTGACGACTTAAGCTTCTGCTTCCTTCTTGTCCTGCAGAGCAACAACGGTGCGAACCGCCTTGGTTGCAGGAGCGTTGAAGACAGCGGCTGCCTTCGCCATAGAACCCTTCATAGCGCCAGCCAGCTTTGCGAGGGTGGTCTCGCGGTTGTCCAGCTTGGCGATGGCCTGAACCTGCTCCGCAGACAATGCGTCGCCGTCCATGTAGCCACCCTTGATGACGAGTGCCTTGTTGTCATCAGCGAACTTGGTGATGACCTTCGCAGCATCTACTGCCTCGCCCTTGATGAACGCAATTGCGGTCGGGCCAGTCAGCAAATCATCAAGACCTTCGATGCCAGCTTCGTTGGCAGCGATCTTGAAGAGGGTGTTCTTGGCGACGGAGTAGTCAACGTCAAAGCCCAGGTTGTTACGCAGCTCCTGCAGCTGGGATACGGTCAGGCCGCGGTACTCAGTCAAAACGACGGAGCTAGAATCGGCCAGCTTTTCCTTCAGCTCTGCCAAGTCTGCAGTGTTCTTTGGGTTTGCCATTGTCTCTCGCCTCCTTCCAAAACATCTCTTTTATTTTCCGCCGGGGCCTTCCGAAAAGAAAAGCCCCGTGCAAGAGCACAGGGCGTGCGACATGAGAAATGTCGCGGAATGCGCAAAGTGTCTCCTGCGTGGGCCGCCTCCAAGGTGGAGAACTTTCAATCCTTAGTGGATGACCAACGGTCTTCGGTGAACTTTGACTCGGCCACAAGGCCGTTCAAACTTCACAAGGGATACTACCGCGCTTTCCTCGTATTCCCAAATTGCCCACCCGCGTAGGCTATTTAGTATGACTTCCCTCATGTGGTTTCGCGATGACCTGCGCTTATCCGATAACCAGGCCCTTACCCGCGCCGCGGAGGCCGCCGCCGATAAAAACGGTTCAACGCCAGAGTTAGTGGCCGTTGTCCTCGATGAGCCCGCCTACCCCGGCAGCCGGCCGCTCGGTGGCGCCACTCACTGGTGGCGGGAGCGTTCGCTCTATGCCCTAGCGCAGGAGCTTGCCTCCCGTGGGGTGAAGCTTATGCGCGCTACCGGCGATGCCCGCACCGTCATTCCCCGCATCGCCCGCAAGGTTGGCGCCGATACCGTCACCTGGACCCGCCGCTACCACGGCCCGCTGCGCGAGGTAGACGCGAGGGTCAAAGCAACGCTTGCCGATGCCGGAATTAACGCCATCTCCTGCCCCGGTTTCACCCTCGTGGAGCCATGGGAGGTCACCAATGGCCAGGGCAAACCTTATAAGGTCTTTACTCCCTTCGCTGCCGCCGCGCGGTCCCAGCTCGCTGATGACGAACCGCTGCCCGTGCCGGAATTGCTGGCGGGGCGGGAGATGGGGGCATCGGCAAGCAGTAGCTGGCCCAACCCCAGCGCCGATGAACCGCAGTGGGCTGCGTCGCTCGCCCAGTATTGGACTCCCGGAGAGGCCGGTGCGCGCGAACGCCTAGCCCAGCTCGACTTAGCTCACTACGCCGAGGAGCGCGATATACCCGCGCGCAACGCCACGTCCCTGCTCTCGCCGCACTTGCGCTTTGGCGAGGTATCCCCGCGCGAGGTCTGGGTGGCCGCCGCCGAGGAGCCCGACGCGGAGAAATTTCAGTCCGAGTTGCTGTGGCGCGACTTTTCCTGGCACCGGCTCTACCAGCTGCCCGATCTGGCCACCCGCAACGTGCGGCAAAACTTCGACCGCTTCGACTGGTCCTGGGATGACCCGCGGCTGAAGGACTGGCAGGAGGGCACGACAGGCATTCCGCTTGTCGATGCCGGCATGCGCGAGCTCTGGCACACCGGCTACATGCACAATCGCGTGCGCATGGTGGTGGGTTCGTTTCTTACCAAGAACCTGGGCATCCATTGGCGCCTAGGCGAGGAGTGGTTTTGGGACACCCTGGTGGATGCCGACGCCGCCTCCAATCCATTTAACTGGCAATGGGTGGCCGGGTGCGGCGACGATGCCGCACCCTTCTTCCGCATCTTCAACCCGGAAAACCAGGCCCAGCGCTTCGACCCGGATGGTGCGTATATCCGCCAGTGGGCGCCCACGCTATCCGCCCCGCCCATCGTGGACCTCAGGCAGTCGCGCCAGGCGGCCCTAGATGCCTACGCCGAGATCAAAGACGCAGACTAATGCCCAATACCTAGGCCCTTCGTTTACACCGTAGGGCCTGATGATCGATGCAAAAGACCCCAAGGAAAATCCTCGGGGTCTTCGTTCACGCTCTATGCGCTATCACCGTCTTAGTCGGTGTAGCCCTTCTGCACGGAGCCGTCCACAGGAATACCTGGGCCGGAGGTGGTGGAGATGGTAGCGCGCTTGATGTAGATGCCCTTTGCGGAAGCAGGCTTCAGGCGCTGGATTTCATCCATGAGGGCGCCGTAGTTCTCAGCGAGCTTCTCAGCATCGAAGGAAGCCTTACCAAGGATGGCGTGCAGGTTTGCAGCCTTGTCCACGCGGAAGGAGATCTTACCGCCCTTAACCTCGCTAATTGCCTTAGCAACGTCATTGGTCACGGTACCGGTCTTCGGGTTAGGCATCAGACCACGTGGGCCCAAGACGCGGGCGACGCGGCCAACCTTGGCCATCTGGTCGGGGGTAGCGATGGCAACGTCGAAGTTCAGGTTGCCCTCGTTGATCTGCTCGATCAACTCGGAGGTACCAACGATGTCAGCGCCAGCTTCCTGAGCTGCGGTAGCCTTTTCGCCCTCTGCGAAGACGGCGACGCGAACGTCCTTACCGGTGCCGTTAGGCAGGGAAACGGTGCCGCGCACCAGCTGGTCAGCCTTGCGTGGGTCAACGCCCAAGCGGAAGACGACGTCAACGGTGGCGTCGAAGTTCTTGGAGGAGGTCTCCTTGGCCAGCTTTGCGGCCTCGATCGGACGGTACAGGCGGGACTTATCTACCAGTTCCGCAACGGCCTTATAAGCCTTAGACTTGGTGCTCATTTAACAATTCCTTTTCTGGATTGGCGTGGTATTTGGCGGGCCGAAGCTGGCCCTACCACATAAAATTTTTACTTCTCCGGTGCGCCATCGATCTCGAGGCCCATGGAGCGGGCGGTACCAGCGATGATGTGTGCGCCGGCCTCGATGTCGCGGGCGTTGAGGTCCTCGAACTTGGTCTGTGCAATTTCCTTGCACTGATCCCAGGTGACGGAGCCGACCTTATCGGTGTGCGGGACACCGGAGCCCTTCTGAACGCCTGCGGCCTTCAGCAGCAGCTTGGCTGCCGGCGGGGTCTTCAGCTTGAAGTCGAAGGAGCGGTCTTCGTAGACGGTGATCTCAACAGGGACCACGTTGCCACGCTGGTTCTCGGTAGCGGCGTTATAAGCCTTGCAGAATTCCATGATGTTGACGCCGTGGGCACCGAGTGCCGGGCCAACTGGCGGTGCCGGGTTAGCGGCGCCAGCCTCGATCTGCAGCTTGATGAAGCCAGATACCTTCTTCTTTGGAGCCATCGAATTACCTCTTTCCTGTGGTACCGGACCTGCGTCACGATGAATAACGCGGCCCGTCCGGATGCTCACCTCAGTGGGCCACCGGAGGATGAAACGATTTACGTGTGCGCACGCAAAAGGCGCACGGCGTTCCAGTCTAGAACACCGTGCGCCCTGCACAAAATCATTTTTAAGAAATGCGCTCGATTTCCGTCGGCGACAATTCCACTGGGGTTTCGCGGCCAAAGATGGAGACCAAGCCCTGCATCTTGCCGGTTTCCGGGTCGATTTCGGAAATAGTAGCGGACACGGCAGCCAGCGGGCCGGACAGGATGGTAACGGCCTCGCCCACCTCGAAGTCGTGGGCGTACTTCTTGGCCACTTCCTTCTCCGGCATTTCGACGACCTGCTCGCCCTCTTGCTCGTTCGGGGCAGCCTCGCCCTTGGCGGGAGCTTCATTCGGCATGAGGAACTTTGCCACATCGCGGGTCTTGACCGGCGTCGCGTTGCCTTCGTTTCCCACGAAGGAGGTCACGCCGGGGGTTTCGCGGATGACGGACCAGGCGGCATCGTTAAGCTCAGCGCGTACCAAGACGTAACCCGGCAGCAGCTTGCGCTTGACAATCTTCTTCTTGCCGTCCTTGTTTTCCATAATCTGCTCGATGGGGACGACGACCTCGAAGATGGAATCTTCCACCTCAAGGGTTTGCGCACGCATATCGAGGTTCGTGCGCACCTTGTTCTCGTAGCCGGAGTAGCACTGGATGATATACCACTGGCCCGGCTGCTTCTTCAGCTCGCGAGTGAATTCGCGCAGGCGCTTGCGGTAAGCGGCGTCCTCGGCCTCTTCCTCGGTTTCGGCGGAAGCCCCTGCAGCGTCCTCTTCTGCGGCGGGCTCGGCCTCTGCCGAGGGCTCGGACTCTGCTGCGGGGGCATCGGCAAGCGCAGCGTCTTCTGCGTCACCTGCGCCAGCCTCAGCAGGCGCTGCGGCCTCCTCTTGGGCGTCCTCGACTGCGCTGGCGTGCTCTGCCGCCTGCTCTTGCACGTTGGACTGCATGGCCTCCTCTAGGGAGGTTCCTGGGTTTTCGACGTTATTCTCGTCGCTCATGAGTGGTACTCCAAAATGTCATCGGCGCGTGTTGTAGAACCAGCCTACCCGCGGCGCGTGTGGGCAAAAAGTATCCCGCCGTTCCGGAGTGCGGAAACAGCGGGATAAAAGTTTATGGAGTTATTCTAACTAATTGGTCAGAATCTTCTCAACTCCGAGGCCAGCCAGGGTGTCAACGCCCCAGACCAAGGCGGTGATGACGATCAAGAAGGCGAACGTGATGAGGGTGTACTGCAGCATCTCTCCACGGGTGGGCCACACCACCTTCTTCATTTCAGAAACAACCTCGCCAGGGAATGCGGCGACGCCGCCACCCGGACTATCGGTGCGGTTTTTATCCTCAACGCGGACGACGTTCTTGTTCGCCGAGTCCGTGGAGGTCGTGGAAGCCGCACCAGAAAGCTGGCGCTTACCGGTGGGACGCGGGGCCGCCGAGTCCTTCGGCTGCTGCTCATCGCTCACAGCTAACCCTCCTTGGGAAATGAATTCTTTTTCCGAGCGCGATATTCCGCCCAGACATAACTTTGTCAACCCTAGCAAAAGGTGCACGGGCAGGAAAGCACGCCGGGGCGGATGCGCGCCGCTGTGACAAAAATATCCCCGCCATCTGGAAAGCAGATGACGGGGATCCTTGCAGGGGCGACAGGACTCGAACCTGCAACCTACGGTTTTGGAGACCGTTGCGCTACCAATTGCGCCACGCCCCTATTTTCTTATCCGTGACGCTTGAACGTCACGCGCCGATGACCTTACCAGATCCCTAATTCCGCACGGAAACCAGTACGCCGCTAAGGCCATAGGCACGGTAGTAAAAAAGCGCCGTAGTGGCGCTTTTCTTTCCCGGTAGCGATGGCGAGAATTGAACTCGCGACACAGCGATTATGAGTCGCTTGCTCTACCACTGAGCTACACCGCCATGGTGAACACCTTCATCCTGAAGGAAGGTAATTCCTCCAGACATGAATGGAGCCCCCTGACAGAATCGAACTGTCGACCTTTTCCTTACCATGGAAACGCTCTGCCGACTGAGCTAAGGGGGCATATCCCAGCATCAAGCACGTCAATATTTCGTTGTGCTCTCCGTTGCGGACTTCAATAATGTAACCTGCCACCTCCACTTTGCACAAATCGCCACGTCAGCGTCCATAAGTGGGGAATTTTCTGCGGCTTAGACGATGGTGCTCCTGCCCGCCCGATGTGCTTGAATGAAAGGCATGCTGGATCATAAAGACTGTCTTTCTCTCGACGCCGCGAAGCTCTACTACAACTCCGGTTTTTCGCAGGCGGAGGTGGCGGCGCACCTGGGGATTTCCCGGCCGACGGTCTCCAAATTGCTCACCCACGCCGCCGAGCGCAGCTTTGTCACCGTGAGCATCACCGATCCCCGCGAGCAGTCCGATGAGCTGGTTTCTGCGCTCTGCGAGCGTTTTTCGCTTGCCGATGCCCGCGTCACCGCCACTCCTCCCGGCGGATCCCTGCTTGCGGATCTAGGCAGCGCCGGCGCCGCCCTACTGGAAGAGCTCATTACCGATCACACTTCAGTGGGGCTTTCCTGGGGCGAAACCATGTCCGCGGTGGCCTCCCACTTGCGCAAGCGTCCGCTAGAGGGCGTGGACATCGTCCAACTCAAGGGCGGACACTCCCACTCGGAGCGCTCCACCAAGGATCTGCACACCATGCAGGCGTTTACCCAGGCTTTTAATGCGGAGGCGCACCTACTCCCCCTCCCGGTCATCTTCGATTCCGTCGAGGCCAAGGAGTGGGTCGTCCGCGACCGGCATATCTCCACAATCCTCGATATGGGGGCGTCGGTAGACGTGGCGGTATTTACCGCGGGGGCCATCGAAAAGGAGTCCCTGGCGCTGAACCTGGGCTACCTCACCGAGGAAGAAAGTGAGGAACTTCTCACCAACGCCGTAGGCGATGTCTGTTCCCGCTTTTATACCGCCGAGGGCGCCATCGCCTCCCCCGCCGTGGATGCGCGCACCGTCGGCATCGATTTGAAGGACTTAGCCCAACGCCCCACGCGCGTGCTCGTTGCCGGTGGGCACACCAAAACCCGCGCCATTAATGTCGCCCTTGAGATGGGCTTGGCCACCCACCTCGTGACTGATCAATCCACAGCTCACAGGCTATTGGAGCTTAATTAACATAAAACGCGTCACACTTAAGGAACATTTGTTAACTTTTCTATTGACATTGGTTCCGGGCGGGCTAGACTAACCCATGTACACACCCGAAGTTCACATGGAGGAGCACGTCAATGTCCGCCACCGACATTTCCACCCCGCACATCAACCCGCACGGCGCACCAATCGCAGAGACCGTCCTGCTGCCCGGTGACCCACTGCGCGCGAAGTTCATTGCTGATAACTTCCTCGAAGACACCGTCCAATTCAACGAGATCCGCAATATGCTGGGCTTTACCGGCACCTATAACGGCAAGCCAGTATCCGTCATGGGAACCGGCATGGGCATCCCGTCCATCGGTATTTACTCCTGGGAGCTCATCCACAAGTTCGGTGCGAAAAAGCTCATCCGCGTCGGCTCTATCGGCGCGATGCAAGAGGACATCGAATTGCACGATGTCATCGTTGCTTCCTCTGCCTCCACCGATTCCAACTTCTTGTCCCAGTATGACCTGCCAGGCACCTACGCCCCCACCGCATCGTGGAAACTGCTTAAAGCGTTGGTGGATGAATCCGAGAAGCAGAACCAGCACATCCACGTGGGCAATATCTTGAGCTCGGACATCTTCTACAACATGGACCAGACCGTGAACGACCGTTGGGCACACATGGGCGTGCTCGGCGTGGAGATGGAATCCGCGGCCCTCTATGCCACCGCCGCCGAGGCCGGTGTTGACGCCTTGGGCCTGTTTACCGTCTCCGACAACATCGTCACCGGCAAGCAGCTTTCCGCTGAAGACCGTCAGACCGCCTTCCGCACCATGGTGGAGCTTGCTCTGCCGCTCAACGCGCTGGATTAATAAGGACCCACCGCCATGCTGAAAAAAGTTAAGGCCACCCCGGGTGAGCGCACCCAGGTAAACCCCAAGGCCGCCGTCCCCATCCTGCTGTTTGTCTTCGTCTTCTCCCTTATCATTGACAATGGTTTCAAGACGATGACCATGCCGATCGCGGAAGCGCTCGAAATTTCCGATAAGACCGCGTCGCTGCAGGCCTCCCTGGCCGGCGTGATCATTGGTATCGGCGCCGTCGTCTACGCCGCCTTGGCGGACTCCATTTCTATCCGGAAACTGATGCTTACCGGCATCGTTTTTGTGGCCGTGGGTTCCATCCTGGCCTTCGTCTTCTCTGGTTCGTGGGCCATGATATTAACCGGCCGCCTGATTCAAACCACCGGTTTGGCCGCCGCTGAGACACTCTATGTCATCTACGTGACCAAGCACTTGAGCGAGGATGATCAAAAGACCTACCTCGGCTTTTCCACCGCCGCCTTCCAGGCTGGCCTGCTCATTGGCGCGCTGACCTCCGGGTTCATCTCCACCCACGTGTCTTGGACGGCGATGTTCCTCATCCCGCTCATCCTCCTGCTGACCATTCCGCCCATCATTAAGAATGTGCCGGAAGATGAGGCCGTGGAAAGCCACCTGGACGCGCTCGGCCTGTTCTACGTTGCCCTCTTTGCCAGCGCTCTTATCTTGTTCATGCAGGATTACACCTGGTACTGGCTCATCTTCGCCATCGTGGGCGTTGCCGCATTCATCGTGCACATCAAGAACGCGAAGAACCCCGTGGTTACCCCGGAATTCTTCACCAATGGCCGCTACGTGTGGACCATTATCATGGTGCTCTTTGTCTATTCCACGCAGCTGGGCTTTATCTTCCTGCTGCCGTTTGCAGCCCATGACATGCACGGCATGAGCTTGGATCAGGCCTCGCTGTTGATGGTGCCGGGCTATATCTGCGCCATCCTCGTCGGCATCTTTTCCGGCAAAATTGGCAAGGTCATGTCCTCTCGCGCCACCATTTACACCGCCTTTGGCATGGTTGCCGGCGCGCTCTTGTTCGCCGCGTTCTTCGCGCAGGTTCACGTTTCCGTGCTCATCATCGCCATCGTGGCCTTTGCCAGCGGCTTTGCCCTGATGTACGCCCCACTGGTCAATACCGCTTTGCGCAATATCAGCGCAGCCAAGTCCGGCATCGCCATTGGTTTCTACAACCTCACCATCAATATCGCCGTGCCCCTGGGCATCGCTTATACCGCCAAGCTGCAGGAATCCACCAGCTACACCACCACGCTGTTGGTCCTCACCTTCATCGCCGCCATCGGCTCTGGCCTCTATGTGGTCTCTGACCTCAAGATGGCCCGTAAAGAATCCGCTGCTATTTCCTAAAGGAGAAAATCATGACTTCTCGCAACGACGTTGCTTCCTACATCGACCACACCCTGCTCAAGCCAGAGGCCACCCCGGAGCAATTCCGCGCCCTGGTAAAAGAGGCCACCGAGCTTGGCACCTACGCCGTGTGCGTCTCCCCTTCCGCCCTGCCGCTCGAGACCCCGAAGTCCCTCCATGTCGCCACGGTCGTGGGCTTTCCCTCCGGCGCCGTCAAGCCGGAAATCAAGGCCGCTGAAGCCGCCCGCGCGGTTGCCGATGGCGCCGAGGAAGTAGACATGGTCATCAACATCCCGCTGGCCATCGAGGGCCGCGCCGAGGAGCTGCAGGCAGAAATCCAGGCCGTGCGCGATGCCATCCCGGGCAAGGTGCTCAAGGTCATCATCGAGTCTGCCGCGCTTTCCGATGCCGCCATCGTCCTCGCCTGCCAGGCCGCCGCTGCCGCCCAGGCGGACTTTGTCAAGACCTCCACCGGCTTCCACCCCGCCGGCGGTGCCTCCACCCACGCCGTCAAGCTCATGCGCGAGACCGTAGGCGACAAGCTGGGCGTGAAGGCCTCCGGCGGCATCCGCACCGCCGAGGATGCTCTCGCCATGATCGAGGCCGGCGCCAGCCGCCTGGGGCTGTCCTCCTCTGCCAAGATCCTCGAGGAGCTTTAAGCCATGTCTGTGGATAAGACCTTCGATTTCGACTACGCCCGCACCTGGGCCGAACACGATCCGGATGCGGACACCGCCCGTCAGGTGCTCACGTGGATCGAGGAAGATAACTCCGAAGAACTCGCCGCCGCCTTCGCGGGCCCCCTGAACTTTGGTACCGCGGGCCTGCGCGCCGCCGTGGGCGCGGGCGAATCCCGCATGAACCGCGCCGTGGTCATTCGCACCACCTACGGTCTTATTACCTGGCTCAAGCAGCAGGTCGATACCCCGGTCGTTGTCATCGGCTGCGATGCCCGCCACGGCTCCGCGCAGTTCCAGCGCGATGCCGCGCAGGTTATCTCCGCCGCTGGCGGAAAGGCCTTAGTCCTGCCTGCGCAGAATCCGACCCCGCTGACCGCCTTCACGGTGCGTTCCTTAGGCGCGGACGCCGGCATTATGGTTACCGCCTCCCACAACCCGCCTGCCGATAATGGCTACAAGGTGTATCTGGGTGGCCGCGTTGCCACCGGCCCGGGCGAGGGCGTGCAGCTCATCTCCCCAGCCGATAAGGAAATCGCCGCCGCCATCGCTAAGGCCCCCTATGCCGATGAGGTCCCGCTCACCTCTGATCACATCGAGGACGTCAATACCCGCGCGGAGTACCTCGACCGCGCCGCCACGTTGGTCGGTGAAAATACCGATATCACCATCGCTCTGACCGCCATGCACGGCGTAGGTGCCGAACTGGGTAAGGAACTGCTGTCTCGCTGCGGCTTTACTGTCTCGCTGGTGCCAGAACAGGCCGCTCCCGACCCAGATTTCCCCACGGTTTCTTTCCCCAACCCGGAGGAGCCCGGCGCCCTAGACCTTGGCATTCAGCATGCTGAGAAAATCGGTGCCGATATCCTTATCGCTTATGACCCTGACGCCGATCGCTGCGCCGCCGCCGTGCCTACCGATGGCACCTGGCGCCAGCTCAGTGGCGATGAGACCGGCGCCTTGCTTGGCGATTACCTCGCCCGCCGCGGCGCTACCGGCAACTTCGCCAACTCCCTCGTATCGTCCCGCCTGCTCGGGCGCATCGCCGCACACTACGGCCTCGGCCACGAGGAAACCCTGACCGGTTTCAAGTGGATCGCCCGCACCCCGGAGCTTGCCTTCGGCTACGAAGAAGCCATTGGTTTCTGCCCCGATCCCAACGCAGTGCGCGATAAGGACGGCATCTCCACCTCCGTGGTGCTCGCCAGCCTCGCCGCCGAATGCAAGGCCGCTGGAAGCAGCCTCCTAGGCCTCTTGGATGACATCTACGCCACGGTCGGCGCCCTGCACACGCAGCCGCTGACTTTCCGCGTCGAGGACTTGAGTCTGATTACCCAAGCAATGGACAAGGTCTCTGCCACCCCACCGACCGAGCTCGCCGGCTCCCCGGTGTCCAAGGTGGAAAAGTTTGCCCAAGGCTCGAAGTTCTTCACCGATAACGATGACCGCGTTATCGTTCGGCCCTCCGGCACCGAGCCCAAGCTCAAGTGCTACCTGGAGTCCCCCGACGCCGGTCGCCTCGATGCCATCGCGGCTGATTTGCGCGATTACTTCGGGCTCTAATCCGCCCGCTTACTGAAAACAGGTTTATGGGCCAGCAGGATTTCGCCACCATAGCGCGAATCTGCTGGCCCATAAGACTTTATAAGGCGGACTAGAGCACAAGGGCTCTTCTTTCCCTACGCGGGAAGCGCCCAACTCGGGCGGGCCCTCATGCCCTCAGGTCAATTACTTAACATCCAAGTATTCGACTAGTTCTTCCGCAATCTTTTTCGCACCCGTTGGGCCAAGACCCAAGAACCAGAGGTCATCGCTGACGCGGAAGGCCTTGCCTTCCTTCACCGCTGACAGATTCTTAAATTGTTCGGATTCAACAATTTTGTCCTCACCAGTGGCCGATGGATCGCCATAGCTGGAGTAGAACAGGTAATCTCCGTCTGCCTCAGAAATGGACTCTGGAGAAATCTCCGCTGCCAGCTCATCAATGTCCTGGTTTTCAGGGCGAGCCAGTCCTGCATCGCGCAGAATGACACCGATAAGGGACTTATTGGCGTACAAGCGGATCTTATCCGGCATGAATCGAAGCATAGAGACCGTCGTGTCCTTCGGCATCTTCTCCTTGATTTCAGCCAAGGTATCCGCATAGTCATTGAGGATATCGACGGTTTTCTCCTCTTCACCGAGCGCATCACCGATCAGCCGGAAGTCTTCCTTCCATGGATATCCTGGGCGGATAGCCAACACGGTCGGCGCGATATCGGAAAGCTGCCCGTACAGATCGTCCACGCGCAGTTGGCTGCCCACAATGAGATCGGGCTTGAGCTCCGCGATTTTTTCGACATTTACCTCCTGAATGGTGCCCACCGAAGGTACGTCTTTCACCTTGTCAGCCAGATAATCCGGCACTGGATTCGCACCCTTAGAGGTAACCATGCCTACCGGCTTAATCCCCAAGGACAGCACAGAGTCGAGCTCACCCATGTCCAGCACCACGACGCGCTCTGGCTTCTCTTTAATCTCAGTTTCACCATTGGCGTGCTTGATGGTGCGGGGGAATTGGCCCGGCTCAGCATCAGTTCCCAACTTGGCGGTTTCTTCATCAGCGGTACCAAAGCGCTCACCGCTATGGGAGACGCTTTCATTGCCCGGACCGCCCTTGGAATCGTCATTTTCGGCAGCACTGCAAGCAGACAGTGACAAGGCAATGGCGACGGCGGCAGCCATGCTTGATAGCAGGCGTTTTTTGTTAAACATTATTTCTGACATAATGGTTAGCCTAAGCTAACTTACTTATTTATTGAAAATAATATGACGCATACCAAATCAACGCTCCCCCCAATGGGTGTACCGAATACTCGTCGCCGCAGGTGGCGGGTCGGCGCCTTCCTTGCACTTGCACTTTTGCTAATGGTGCTTCTGATTGTGCTCAGCCTGTTCATCGGCGCGCAGTCTTTTACCCCCTCTGAAATAGTCGCAGGCCTCCGCGGCGGCCCCGGCAGCAGCACGGCTGGAGACATCCTGTATGAGCGACGAATCCCACGCACCGTCGCCGCCATCCTCGCGGGTACTGGGCTCGCGGTCGCCGGTTGCATTCTCCAGATCATCACCCGAAACCCGCTGGCAGATACCGGAGTATTCGGCATGAACGCCGGCGCCGCCTTCGCGGCCGCGCTCGCTCTTAGCGTATTCGGGCTATCTTCACCCCTAGCTTTTACCGCCGCTGCCTTGATCGGTGCGGGTGGCACCATGCTATTAGTTGCGCGCCTTGGCCGAGACATCTCTGGCGCCATAGATCCGCTCCGTATCGTGCTTGCCGGCGTGGCGTTAAGCGCTGTGTTCGAAGGCCTTTCTGAGGGCATGTCACTCCTAGATCCGCAAGCCTTTGCCCGAATCAAGGCATGGATGGTGGGCAGCATGGATATTGCTTCTACCACCCCGCTTTATCTCATGGGGTGCGGATTGGCCGTCGCCGCAGTGATGTTGGTTTTCCTAGCGCCCCGCCTGACCGTCCTGCCGCTGGGTGAACACGCTGCAGAAGCACTTGGCATCAACGTAGCCCAAACCCGCGCACTGGCCCTCTTTGTTGTATCTTTGCTCGCCGCAACGACCACTGCCGCAGTCGGCGTCTTAGCATTTGTCGGCATGCTTGTCCCCCATTTGGTTCGCCAAGTAGGCATCACCAATGAGCGCGATCAGATTTGGATTAGTGGGTTAATCGGTCCAAATCTGCTTCTCTTCGCCGACATCATTGGGCGGCTTATCTTGCCCGGCGAGTTACCCGCCGGAGTAACCGTCGCAATAATCGGTGCTCCTTTCCTCATTTTCCTTGCACAACGCAAGCAGGTGGTTCTATGAGGACCACAGACCTAAATGCCACGCGAGCCGCTACCACCTCGGTACGCACCATCGCTGCGCGATACCGCCGCCGCGAAACAATTGTGCTTTTTGTGGGCGTCGCCGCAGTCCTTCTCGCTGCCGTCGTAGCGCTGACGTACCCTGGCGCAGGACTAGATCGCGTGTCGGCTTGGCAGGCGCTTATTCACCCCGACTCCGGCTTCGGCACCACCGTAATCTACGAATGGCGCTTGCCCAGAGTCACCGCTGCCATCGTGGTAGGGGCTGGCCTCGCTATTGCCGGCACGCTTTTTCAGACCGTAACCCGCAACCCGCTGGGCTCGCCCGACATCATTGGTTTTAACACCGGTGCCTATACCGGGGTGATCGTGGTGAGCTACTTAGGGTTCAGCAGTTTTATTAACGTCGCATTAGGAGCGGTGGTTGGGGGCGGGATCACCGCACTGATCATCGTCGTCCTAGCCCTACGCAGGCAGGTAAGCGGCATGCGACTCATCCTGGTCGGTATCGGAGTCTCCCTTACGCTCTCCGCGGTCAACCGTTACCTCATCTTGAGCGCAGATTTGGACACGGCTATGGCTGCGGCCACGTGGGCTGCTGGTTCGCTCAACGGCATTGAATGGATTTTCGTCGGCCCAGCGGCCATCGTGCTGGCACTAATCATCGTGCTAACTTTCACGTTGAGGTCGCGTTGCGAGGCCCTAGAGCTTGCCGATGACACCGCCTACTCCCTCAGCCTAAATGTAACCCGCACCCGCCTTGTTCTAGTGTTCCTCTCTGCCCTTTTAACAGCACTGTGCACCGCGCTGGCCGGTCCGATTTCTTTCGTAGCCTTAGCGGCACCACACCTGACAAGGTTCCTTACCGGTGGCCAACGAGTCAGCCTCCCTGCTGGTGCACTTATCGGCGCCACCTTGCTATTGGTCTGCGACATCATAGGGCAACAGCTTTTCCACCCCACCATGCTTCCGGTTGGCGTCGTAACCGTCACCTTGGGCGGCACATACCTGATCATCCTCATGCTCTTCGCGCACCGCACCTACCGCAGGTAATTTTGAAAGGACTTTCCCCAAAATGGCTTTCCCAGATTCAGACAGCGATGGAGACATCGCGGTAGCAGTACAGGGCGCTACCGTCACTTACGGTGACTTCACCGCCGTAAACAACGTAAGCGTGGATTTCCCGCGCGGAAAATTTACGTGCATTATTGGCCCCAATGGCTGTGGCAAATCCACGCTTCTGCGCGCTATGGCGCGAGTATTGCCCACAGAGGCAGGCACTATTTCCTTAGAAAACAAAGCGATTGATTCTTTCGGCCGCAAAGAATTATCGCGGCGCATCGCGCTCATGGCCCAAGATGCAATAGCCCCTGAACATCTCACCGTAACGGAACTGGTAGCACGTGGCCGGTTCGCACACCTGGGAGCGTTGGGGCAACGCAGCAGCCAAGACTTCGACAAGGTATCCCAAGCAATATCGACGGTGGAACTGGATTCGCTGGCTGACCGGCGAATGAATGAATTATCCGGCGGTCAACGCCAACGCGCTTGGTTGGCCATGGCGCTAGCCCAAGACACCCCAGTGCTCCTACTGGATGAGCCCACAACCTTTTTGGATTTGGGCTATCAGCATGACTTGCTCACTCTGGTGAGAAACCTCAGCGAAAACGAGGACAAAACAGTCATCGCCGTAGTACACGACCTCCAGCAAGCGATACGTTTCGCCGACCATCTAGTAGCGATGCAAAGCGGGCAGTTAGTCGCCCACGGAAATCCCGTGGACATAATCACCTCAGAACTAATTGAGCACCTATATGGCCTACCCGTAGAGGTTACCAAGGCTGGGCAGCAAGGACGGACAGTAATCATTCCAGACTGAAGTTTGAAGTGTCCCAGGTTTTTCCTCTGAGTAGACGGGAAATCTGAACTAGGGCCTGACCCCCGGAAAGTAGACACATCGGGGGTCAGGCCCAGCGGATTCATAAGGCCTTGGACTACGCCACCCCACAAAAAGTGGAAACCGAATACTATCTCACTCAGCCCATCAACACAGGGTCGTAAACGGAGCGGAACTCAACCCAGGACGCTTCAAAATTTGGGAATCACCTACCCGTGGCCATTTCCTCTTTATCTTTATCCGGCCATACGGTCACTACTTTGTACGTGTTGTAGACCATTGCTACGAATACAACAATATTTCCAAAGATGAGCCACTGCGGTGCATCGTTCGGCAGAACTATCTGTAGAACAGCACTCACGAAACACAGCATTGCAATGTTCGTACCCAACGAGATGATCAGCATTCTACGTCCAAGGCTCATTTTTATCCCTTACTTTTTCGTGTTTCTTATATTTATCCGCACTGGTCAGCGGCTGTTATGATAGAGCCAGATGCGTTTGCCATGGTAACCGCAGCCATCGTAGGCCCAATAGGGCCTGTGAGCGGCGCGGACGCGACTTCGACTGCGGATCCCACAGTTGCTGCGCCCCCTAGAAGGACAGCCCCCGCACACCCAGCAGCAGACCGAGTCTGAATGAGAGTTGCGTCGACCAACTCTGGATCAACATTCGTTGAATACTTTGCAGCGATCTGGTTGCCCTCTACCGAGTATTCGATGTTTACTTTCTCTCCAGTGATGAGAGTCTTTGAAGTGGGCAGAGCTTCTTCTTTGCCATTCGGGCTTTCTACAACTACTGCGTCTGCTTCTTTATGAACATTGCCGTTTACTACTTCAGCGGAGTATCCACTCTCATTAGCGTCATTGATTACGAGAAGTGCCTGTTGCTCCTCCTGGGCCTTAGCAATCCTTTCCTTAAGGACATCATTTCCCGTCCCTGTGTTGGTTGACTGCTGAACCTCGTTCTGAGAATTTTCTGCGGATGTAGCGACTGGCACTGGTACGAGTACAGAAGCTAGTGCGATAGAAGCAGCAAGCTTAGTTCCAAACTTCAAGGAAAACCTCTTTTTGAATTCTGGAATACGAATGAACTCAGGTGGATGATAAGGTCTGCGCTCGTCCTGCGCAAGACATAACTGGAATATCCCCTTTTGACCTTTAAGCCCCAAGACACACTTTTGTCGCATATGCCACGAAGCCCCACAAGCTTCAGCTTGTGGGGCTTTATGTTGTGCCAGGTAGAAGATTCGAACTTCTGAAGGCAATGCCGGCGGATTTACAGTCCGCTCCCTTTGGCCGCTCGGGCAACCTGGCATGCACTCTGCGGTGCGTGTATGTACTTTACTATGAATCACCCACCTACCTCCAAATCGCCAGCGCAGCGGGGAGAAATGGAATGTTAGGAGGGGCCACCAGCAAGCAGCTAGCCCACTCGGCGAACGGTGTAATCCGCGAGCTGGCGCAGCGCTTGGCTAGCGGAATTTTCCGGCAGTACGGAAAGCTGTTCTTCTACCGTGCGTAGGTAGGCATTAATGTCCTCTAGCGCCCTCTGCCGGCCGCCAGACTGGCGCAGGAGGGCGATGGCACGCTCGACCTCAGCATCGGTTTCTAGGGGTCCTGTCAGCAGCTCACGCAGCTGGTCGCCCACTTCCCCGTCCTCTTCCAGGGCGTAGAGGACGGGGAGGGTAAACACGCCCTCTCGCAGGTCGGTGCCCGGGGTCTTTCCGGAGTCTTTCGGATCGGAGAAGATATCGATGACATCGTCCACGATCTGGAAGATCATGCCGATGGCACCGCCAATGCGGTACAGCGCCGCAGCGTGGTCGGCCGAGGCGCCGGAGTGGTACGCGCCGAGGTAACCGGCAGAGGCGATAAGCACCGCGGTCTTTTCCTGAATAACGGCCATGTAGTGGTCCACGGGGTTGGCTTCACCGGCACCGATGGTCTCGCGCATCTGGCCGGTCACCAGCTCTTCAAAGGTATCCGCGAAGTGGCCCACGGTATGGGTATCTAGTTGGCTCATCAGGCGGGAGGCGTGCGCGAGGAGGGCATCACCGGCAAGGATGGCCACGGAGTTATTCCACCGGGAGTTGGCGGATTCCACGCCGCGGCGGCGGTCCGCCTCATCCATCACATCATCGTGGTACAGGGTGGCAACGTGCACCATCTCCACAACGGTGGCGGATTTAATAACCTCTTCACAGCCCGGTTTGGCGCCGTACTCAGAGGCAAGCAGGGCCATCATCGGGCGAAAGCGCTTGCCGCCCGCCTTGGACAGATGGCTTACCTTGTCCTTCAAGAAGTCCTGGCCGCGGTCAGTTTCACTGCGCAGCTTTTCTTCTACTGCTTCCATGCCCGCGCCAATGCGTTCATTAAGCTGTGGATCACCAAGATCCACGTGAGTGGCATGCGAGTGGCCGTGAGTCATTAAATAGCGTTCCTTGCAATTAAAAGCCAGAGATAATCGTTTATCTACCGTAGTCCAAACCAGCCCCCTTAACACACTTGAGGGGTTGAACTAGTGCAATGATAGTCCCTATGTCGGAACAGATCGATTCCCCCCGCCCTGTCGAAGTCGCCATCATCGGCGCAGGACCCGCCGGAGCCGCTGCGGCCATCCACGCCGCCCGCGCTGGCTATGAGACTATCCTCATTGATTCAGCCACATTCCCCCGCGATAAAACCTGCGGCGATGGCCTCACCCCACGGGCAATGCACCAGCTAGACAAGCTTGGCATCACCATTAACGCCGTCTACCGCAACCGCGGGCTTAAGCTGCACGGCTACGGCGGGGACGTCACCGCCCCGTGGCCGCAGACCTATCCTTCCCAGGTGGGCACTGCCCTGCCGCGCTTTAGGCTCGATGCGCAGCTGGTAGAGGCTGCCACCGCCGCAGGTGCCACGCTTATATCCGGTACCCCCGCGAGCGCCCCGGTCATGGAGGGCAACCGGGTGACCTCGTTTCGCATCGGCGAGCAGATTATTCGGCCGAAATGGCTCATCGTGGCCGATGGCGTGCGTTCTACCTTTGGCAAGCAATTGGGCCGCACCTGGCACCGCGATGAGGTCTATGGCATCGCCGCGCGCTCCTATGCCGCCTCCCCTCAGGCAACCGAGCCGTGGATGCACTCGCACGTGGAATTAAAAGACGAAGACGATTCCGTCCAGCCCGGCTACGGCTGGATTTTCCCGTTGGGCGCAGAGCTTGGGCAGGTCAATATCGGCGTCGGTGCGCTATCGACCGCACAGCGGCCGGCCAAGATTAATACCAAAAAGTTGCTGGAGTTCTACGCCGCCCAGCAGCGCGCGGAGTGGGGCCTTGGGGACATCGAGCATGTCACCTCTGCCCTGCTGCCCATGGGCGGGGCGGTCTCTAATGTGGCGGGGGCCAATTGGATGCTCATTGGTGATGCCGCCGCGTGCGTCAACCCCTTAAACGGCGAGGGCATCGACTACGGCCTCGAGACCGCAGCGCTCGCGATGGGCATGCTCGGGCCGAAGGATTTCACCCTCGCGTGGCCGGCCACCCTGCGCGAGCACTATGGCGAATCCTTCCTGCTTGCGCGCACGGCCGCCCGCCTGTTGACCTACCCGCAATTCCTGCCCGTGGCGGGCCCATTAGCACTGCGCGGTCCGGTGGGCCGCTTGCTGATGCCCGCTGCCGCACGCCTCATGGGCAACCTCATCACGGAGGAAGACCGCGACCTTATCGCCCGCCTGTGGCGCACGGCGGGCCGCAGCATAGGGGCCGTCCGGCGCGATACGCCCCTGTGGGCCTCCACCGCGGCGGTCTAGGAGGGCTGTAAGGGGTTTACTTCAGGGCATCGGCAAGCGGCTTCGTTGCCGAGTGCAAGGCGACGATGCCCAGGGTGAGGTTTTGCCAGCCCGCGTCGGCCCAGCCATTGCGGTTGATGGCCGCCGCCAACTCCTCTTGTCCAGGCCAAGCGCGGATGGATTCCGCGAGGTAAATATAGGCATCCGGGTTGGAGGAGACCACGCGCGCAACCGGGGGCAGCAGGCGCATGAGGTATTCCTTGTACACGGTGCCGAATACCGGGACGATGGGGGTGGAAAATTCCGCCACCGCCAGGCGCCCGCCCGGCTTGGTCACGCGCGCCATTTCCCGCAGCCCCAGCTCGTAATCGTGGATATTGCGCAGGCCATAGGAGATGGTGACGGCGTCAAACGTATTATCCGCAAAGGGCAATTTCATGCCATCGCCGGCCACCTTGGGTACGTCGCGCTCGCGTCCGGCGGCGAGCATGCCGCGCGAAAAATCGCAGGCTACGCACCACGCGCCGGATTTGGACAGCTCTTCTGTGGATACCGCGGTTCCGGCCGCGAGGTCGAGGACCTTCTCCCCCGGCTGCAGGTTAAGGCGCTCGCGGGTGCGCTTGCGCCAGCGCTTGTCCTGTCCAAAGGACAAGACGGTATTGGTGAGGTCGTATTTTTCGCCGACGGCGTCAAACATGCGCGCGACGTCGAAGGGCTTTTTATCCAGATCTGCCTTAGACACAAATGCCTAGTCTAGGCTACGCGCGCCCCAAGGGCACGAGCCGCCCACCGCGGCAGCTCTGGGCGCTGCCCCAAAATGGTCAGCGGCACCCGGCGGGTATCTTCCAGCACCTCTTCGTAATAGCCCACCAGCTGCTCGCACAGCGCGGTCCACGTCTTCGAAGAAATGGAGGCGCGGGCATTATCCCGCAACTCCGCATGGATCTCTGGGTTTAAGAGCGCATCGACGGCATTGGGCAGGTCATCGACAAAGCTATCCACGTCTAAGAGCAGGCCGTTATAGCCTTCTTGGATAAGGTCCACGGGCCCGCCTGCCCGCGGGCCGATGGTGGGCACGCCAGAGGCTTGGGCCTCCTGGATGGACTGGCAGAAGGTTTCAAATTCGCCGGCGTGCACAAAGACATCGAGCGAGGCATAGGCCTGAGCCAGCTCCTCACCGCTGAGCGCGCCGGTGAACACGGCGTTGGGAAGCTGTGCCTCCAATAGCGGGCGCTCGGGGCCGTCACCGACGATGACCAGCTGAATATCCTCGCGGCCATTAAGCGCGGACAACCGGTGCACGCCCTTTTCCGCGGCCAAGCGGCCGACGAAGCCGACGATGTTTTTCTTTCCACTGCGGTCCCAGCTGCGGCGCAGGCTAGCCGAGCGCTTTTGGGGATGGAAAAGCTCGGTATTGACGCCGCGGCCCCAATGGCGCACGTGCTTGATGTGGTGTTTTTCCAAATCCCGGATGGTCAGCGAGGACGGCGCCAAGGTCATCTGGCAGGAGTTGTGGATCGTGCGCAGCCACTCCCACACAGCGTAAGCCAAGGCGGAGGCGTGGTACTTGGTGGCGAATCCTGCGACATCGGTTTGGTAGAGCGCCACTGCCGGAATGCGCTGTTGGCGGGCCGAAAATGCGCCCGCCGCACCCAGCACAAACGGGCTAGCTAGGTGGATGATATCGGGCTTGAACTTCCGCAGCGCATCATCCACGGCCGTGGTCGGCACGCCCACCGGCAACGAATCCACCAGCGGCACGCGCACGGTGGGCACGCGGTAAATGGGAAAGCCCAAGTAATCAGGGATTTCTTCTTGGCCCTCGCGGGCACCGGGGGCGATGACAATCGCATCGTGTCCGGTTTCTTGCAGGTGCTCCAAAACGCGCAGCACCGAGTTTGTCACGCCATTGACATTGGGGAGGAACGATTCAGCCACGATTGCAACTCGCATGCCACCATAATGACCTATTTTTCTTGGCCTTTGGTGAATCCAATGAAAAATCTGGGTAAATTATTTTTCAGCCCGATTTTCAGCGCGGCGGGTGGTCACGGTAATAAGCCGCCACAGTCCCACGGCGGCAAGCGTAGACACAACCGCCACGGATAGCGCCGGTATGACCGCCAAGGTCCACTCGCGGCCTTCTACCTTCACCAAATCCGGATTATCCTCGGCATACTGCACCCATACCTGCTGGCCCTCGCCCAAGTCCGTGGGATAGAGCAAGCCTTGCCGCGGGGAATGATAGATCCCGTCGCTATCTTGAAAATCCACGGTGGTGCGCAGCGCGCCGACGTCCTTGACCGTTGCCAAAGCCCGGCTAGGCTGCGCGGAAATGGCGCGGTCATTGAGGAGGGGGCCTACCACCAGGCCCACCGAGCCCACGATCAGCGCCACGTAGATGGCCAGCACGAGCTGGTGCAGCCGACGCCGAACAACCGCGGGCCTATAGCGCGGGGCCACTTACTGGCCCACCTTCTGCGTGAGCTTATCCTGCAGCGCCCGGCGCGTGGCACGGGTGGTCTGCGCCTCCACGATGGTGATGCCCGTGGAGTATTCCTTAAGCTCTGCCAGGGTATCCAGCAGCTCCTGCGGGGTGGTCACCAGACGGTAGTCTGCGTCATAAGCCTCTGCCAGCTTGTCGATGCCCACCCCATGCGGCGTTCCAAAGGCCGGCTCGAAGGCATCGCGAAGCGCGGGCGCGCCTTGTTCCAGGGTTTCAAAGATGCCGCCGCCATTGTCATTGGCCACCACGATGGTGAGGTTCTCTGGCCGCGGCTGGTCCTCCGGGATCAGCAGCCCGTTGGCATCGTGCAAAAAGGTCACATCCCCTACCAGGGCCATCACGCGTGGGGCGCGCCAATTAGTGGGATCCAGCGATTGCGTGGCCAGGGCCACGCCGATGGCTTGGGAGACGGTGCCATCGATGCCCGCCACCCCGCGCGGGGCGTAGGTATCCACGCCGTCAAAGGGCAGCCCGATGAGGGAGGCATCGCGCACCGGATTCGAGGCGCCGAGCACCACCGTGTCATTGACCGCGAGCGTATCGCCTACCGCCGCCGCTACGTGCAGGCCGGTGAACCCGAGTTCTTCATCCTCCAGGGTTGTGCGCACGGCCTCGCCGACCATGTCGGTCGCGCCTTGGCAGATCTTGAGCCACTCGCGGCTTGGCTCCCCGGTGGTCTTGACGGTGGTGCCAAGGCGCGCGTTATCCCCGCGCTGGTTGGTAAAGTCCGCCGTGCGCGAGAGCACCACCAGCTCGATATCCGGGTCATTCATCAGCGCGAGCACGCCGCGATGCAGCGTGGGATGGCCCACCACGATGACCTGCTCGACCTTGGTATTGACCACGTAGTCATTGGCGGAGACCTGCGCCTTGCGGAAAATATGCGCCGCGGCCGGGTGCACGGGGTGGAAGGGCCCCGGCGCGGAGGGCTCCGCGATGGTCGGCACGTCTTCTAGGCCCTCGACCTCCCAGGCCTCATCGCCGGCGATAACAAGGGTATTTTTGCTCAAGTCCACCGCGACCTCGCCGTGGTCATAAAACCGCGGGGTGGCCGCGCGGGTGCCATCGCCACCTACTCGCTCCGGCAGGCTATCTCCTACCAGGGGTGCGTCAAAGGCGATATTGATGTGTACCTGGAGGTCGCGCTCAAACCGCTCTGCAATGGCGGCGATATCCTCTTCCGCATTGACCTGGGTGGTATCCGCATAGACGCCGAAGATGCCATCTTGCACGATGGTTTGGGAGGCGCCGGTGCCGATCAACCGCTCCGGGCGGTCCGCGCTGATAATGGCCAGCGGGGTATGGGAATAGTGCGCCTCAACCACCGCGGGCAGCGTATTGGCCACGGCCGTGCCGGAGGTCATCACCACCCCGACGTGGCGGTGCTGCACGCGCGCCATTCCTAAGGCGGTAAACGCAGCGCCGCGCTCATCAATGCGCGTATGCACCCGGATATCCTCGCGCGCGAGGAGGGCGAGCGACAGCGGTGCGTTGCGGGATCCCGGGCACAGCACCACATCGGTAAGGTGGCGCGCCAATTGGGCGGCCACCTGTTCAGCCAGCTGCATCGATTCATTCATGCTGCCAGATTTTACCTACTGCGGCGCAGCGGCCGGCAATCGCGCCGCGCCGCCGCCTTGCCTATAGCCGGTACCGCTGGTTAGCCCTGCTGCTGGTTGCCGCCATTGCCAAAGAGATCCCGCAAAAGGCGTTCCACGTCGAGGTCATCGCCTTCTTCCAGGCGGTCCTGAATTTCCGGTGGCAGCTCGGTAGGAATATCTTCGGGGAGATCGTCTTGCAGATTCGGCAGATTGCGCAGGCGCTCAGAAATACCAGGGCCCGCATCCTCGGTCTCGGTCACTGTGGTGGGCACCTGCGTGGTGGTGGTTTCCGTCACCGGTTCTGGCGCGGGCTTATCGGCATCGCTCGCGGCATTGCGCCACAAGAAGAACAGGGCGCCCGCCGCCAGGATGGCAACGACGGCGATGGCGGCAAAGACCCCGGCCATCCCGCCGTTTTTCTTCTTTCCCCTGCCGCGCTGGTCCGGGTCATAGTCCGACGGCACCGGCTCATACTGCTGCTGGGCGTATTGTTGCTGGCCATACTGCCCACCGGGCTGCTGATAGTTTTGTTGGTAATTCTGCTGGTAATCGGCGTTCGCGTCGAATTGCCGCGTCTCATTCTGCGGCTGCTGCGCGCCCGGGAAATACTGCTGTGGGCGCTGGCTGCGGGCATTACCGCCCGCATTATCTGGGACGCGGCCTATCTGGCGCGTGGCATCCTCGGCCGGGCCAGACCACTGGCGGGTCTCGTCAGTGCCGCGCCCATCATCATGAGAGCCTTTTCGGCCATTGGAACCGTTTTCACCAAAGCCATTATTTGTCATGCCTACCAGATGTACATCATTTTCCTGTGAGATCCCAGGGAATCTCCCAGATGCCAGCGTTGGACCGAGGGGAGATGCTAGCTCTGCAGCTGGCGCGCCCGCAGCGCCCGTCCGGTCGCGGTATCTTCCGCGGCCAGCTGGCTTGGGGTGGCATCCGCGATGATCTGCCCGCCGTCCGCACCGGCGCCGGGGCCCATTTCAATGATGCGGTCCGCGCTCGCTAGAACGTTGAGATCGTGCTCGATGACGATCACGGTATGCCCGGCATCGACAAGCTTGTGCAGCTCCGCATTGAGCAGGGCAATATCGGCTGGGTGCAGGCCGGTGGTGGGCTCATCCAGCATGTAGACCGTGTGCCCGCGCCGCGAATTGCGGGAGCGCTGCAGTTCCGTGGCGAGCTTGATGCGCTGCGCCTCGCCGCCGGAAAGCTCCGGCGCACCCTGTCCCAAGCGGAGGTAGCCCAGGCCCACGGCCTGCAGCGTGGCGATGGCGCGGTGGATCTTTGGTTCCTCGGCAAAGAATTCGGCGGCCTCATCCACGGTGAGCTCCAGCACCTCTGCGATGCTGCGCCCATGCCAGGTCACCTCGAGGGTTTCATCGTTGAAGCGGGCACCGCCGCATTGTGGGCAGGTGGTATAGGAACCCGGCAAAAAGACCAGCTCTACCTCGATTTTTCCGGCGCCACCACAGGTGGGGCACTGGCCCTGCTTCACGTTGTAGGAAAAGCGCGAGACCGTCCACTTGCGCTCCTTGGCCTCCGGGGTGGAGGCAAAGAGCTTGCGCACGTTATCGAAAAGGCCGGTATAGGTGGCCAACGTGGAACGCGGGGTGCGGCCAATGGGCTTTTGGGAAATCTGCACCAGACGGGAGACCTTATCCAGGCCCTCTACCCCGGCAAGCGAGAACTCGTGGCCGCCCTCGTCCGCGTCGTCTTTATCCTCATCGGCCACGGCGGTGGCGGATTCCTTGAGGGTTTCTGCCAGCACGGTGCTCACCAGCGTCGACTTGCCCGAGCCCGAAACCCCGGCCACTGCGGTAAATTGCCCCAGGCCAAAGTCCACATCGAGCCCGTCGATACTGCGCGCCGAAATGCCACGGAGGCGGAGGTGGTTGGAGGGGGTGCGTGGGGCATCGGCAAGCGCGAGCTCACGCTGCGCCAACGCGCGGGCGGTAGGGGTATCGGCGTCGTAGTCCTCGACCGGACCGGAATAAACCACCTTGCCGCCGCCCTCGCCGGCGTAGGGGCCAACGTCCACGAGCCAATCCGCCTGGGCCACCAAATCCATATCGTGTTCAACCAGCAACACCGAATTGCCGGCGTCAATAAACCGGCGGCACATATCCAGCACCGCCCCGCGCTCATCGGGATGCAGGCCGGCAGACGGCTCATCGAGCACATACGCCACGCCAAAGAGCCCGGAACGCAGCTGGGCGGCGAGCCGAATGCGCTGCAATTCACCCGCCGAAAGGCTCTGGGTGGGCCGGTCCAGGCTCAGGTGCGCCAACCCCAGCTCCAGGGCGGAGGTCAGCGCCGGCAACACCTGCTTGAGCAGCAGATCCTCCGCGGAATTCTCCTCCGGTTCCTGCGCGCTGAGTACCTCATAGACCTGGTCCAGCGGCAGGGCGCCCATCTTGTCGATGCTCATTCCCGCATACATCACCTTGAGCGCCCGCGGGTTCAACCGCCGGCCGTGGCAGGTATCGCACTCGCGGGATTCCATGAAGGACAACGTGCGCTTGCGCAGCGATTCCGATTGGGTCTCCTGCAGCGTCTTGGTGAGGTAACTGGCCACCGAGCGCCACGTGCCCTCATAATTGCGCTGGATCTGGTCCGCGCCGCGCAGGGGTTTTACGGTGACCACGGGGCGTTCTTCGGTAAATAGGATCCAGTCGCGGTCTTCCTGCGGCAAGTCTTGCCAGGGGGAATCCAGGTCATAGCCCAAGTTCATGAGGATATCGTGGAAATTTTTGCCCGCCCACGCACCGGGCCAGGCCTTAATGGCGCCTTCCTCAATGGACAAGGTGGGATCGGGCACCATCGATTGCTCGGTGGGCTCGTGCACCACGCCCGCGCCCTGGCACTGCGGACACATGCCCTCTGGGGTATTTGGTGAAAAGGCATCCGAGTAGAGGCCCTCAGGGTTATCCCCGGCGCGCGAGTACAACAGGCGCACGCTATTAGATAGCGCGGAAACCGTGCCCACCGTGGAGCGCGCCCCGCCGCCGGAGGTGGATTGCTGCAGCGCCACCGTGGGCGGCAAGCCCTCCACCTGGCTTACCTGTGGGTCCACCGCGGAGCTAATGAGCCGGCGCGCAAACGGCGCCACCGATTCCAGGTAGCGGCGCTGCCCTTCCCCGTGGATGGTGCCAAAGGCCAGAGAGGATTTTCCGGAACCGGAGACTCCCGTCACCGCCACGAGTTGGCCGCGCGGCATATCCACATCGACGTTGCGCAGGTTGTGTAAGTGGGCATCGCGAACCTTGATTGTCATGACCACAATCCTACCCGCGCACCAGCTCCCTAAGGCAACGCTTCGGCCCGCCACCCCCGCCGCGCATTGCCTACCGATCTGTCTACCACTCCGCCTGCCCAAGAATTAATTTCACGCCCGCTCAGGGTGTTCCGGCTGGCGAGCGCGCCCTGCAACCACCAAGCTGCCGCCGGTGCATATTTCGCCGCCTCTCTTGCTGATAGACTTCATTGTCTATTATGACGATTCCGCTTGGTCTATAAGCTAGAAGGTAGGGCTCCGCGTTGACCGATAACACTTCATCCATCGCGCTGATTGGACTTGGCCCCCGCGGCATTTCCGTCCTCGAGCGCCTCGTGGCACAACTCAATACCGTCTCCCACCCGCCAGAGAAACTAACGCTGCACCTTATCGATGATGCCCAGCACGGCGGCGGCAAGATTTGGGATATCAACCAGCCCAAATACCTGTGCATGAATACCTTCGCCCACGGTATGACGCTGTTTTCTGAGACCAACTCCACGGTGGAGGCCCCAGTGGTGGAAGGCCCCACCATCTACGAGTGGATCCGCCTGACGCTTGGCGATGCCCACGTGTCCCCCGGCGCCCGCGATTACGTCGCCGCCCACCCACTCGATCCGCAGGTGCTTGGGGAATTCGGCCGCACAGAGCTAGAGAAGCTGCGCCCCGAATCCTATTTGCCGCGCGCGCTGTACGGCCACTACATCCTGTGGGTCTTCCGCTCCGTCTTGCAGGATGTGCCGGAGTGGGTTGAGGTCAAGCAACACCACGCCCGCGTGGTGGATATTGAATCCCGCGAGGGTGCAGATATTTTGCACCTTAATAACGACACCACCGTTGCGGCCGGCTCCACCTTGGCGGTCACCGGCTGGCAAAACCAGGGCTATACCGAAAACGAGCGGTGGATCTTAAAGACCTTGGAAGATAACCCCAGCCTGCGCTGGATCCGCGCTGATAACCCAATCGACCAGGGTGTTGACTCCATCAAGGACAACGAGAAGGTCCTCGTGCGCGGGCTTGGTATGGGCTTTTTCGATATCCTCATCCTCTCCACTGTGGGCCGCGGTGGTAAGTTCGTCGAGGATTCCTCCAAGCCTTGGGGCATGCGCTATGAGGCCACCGGCACCGAGCCCACCTTTGCAGCCGCATCCCGGCGCGGCTATCCCTTCCTGCCGCAATCCAATGAAGGCGCCCTCCCACCGGCCGCGGAGATCCCGCGGTTAAAGAAGGTCGTCGCCGAGCTATCCCACCGCACGGGCGCGCGCTCCATCAACTATGACACCGAGGTATGGCCTGCGGTCGCCCGCGATGCCTACCAGGCCTATATCGATACCCTCGCCCGCGTCGAGCCGGAAAGCCTGCGCGCCTCCCGCGAGGAGATCATCGCCGCCCTCGATGCCACCCCGGTAGATGCAGGCGTGGCCTATAACGGCCTGGCCCAGCTCGATGAGGTCATTGCGCGCCATACCACCAAGGATTTCAGCCTACTGCGCTGGATGCACCTGCTCACGGAGGATTTTTCCAACCAGCAGGAGCTCACCGAGCACATCGCGCAGAGCCTGTGCGAGGACCTGGCAGAATCCCAGAAGGGCCCGGATAGCCCGGTGCGCGCCGCTTTGTGGTCGGTCGGTTTCTCCCGCAAACCCACCCAGGTTCTGGGCGCTGAGGGCCGCTATACCCTGGAGTCGCGCCACCACATGTTCGATAAGGCCATCTCCTTGGGCCAGACCACGTGCTCCGGCCCGCCGCCCTTCCGCACGCAGCAATTGCTGGCGCTTGTCGATGCCGGCATTGTCAGCTTCGTCGGCGGCAACCCCGTCTTGGGAACGAATGCCGATGCCGGGGAATGGACCATCAGCTCCAGCGCGTCTGGTGGCAAGCGCATCCCGGGCACGACGCTTCTCGATGCCTGGGTGCACAAGCCCGATATCCGCCGCACCCCGCACGATTCCTTCATGCACTCCCTCGTGGAATCCGGGCGCGTGCGCGCCTTTACAGAAACCGCCAGCGATGGCATCGAGGTACCTACCGGCTCGCCCGCCGAAGACCCCGATACCCGCCAGGTCCACAACGCCGATGGCACCGTGGATGAGCGCCTGCACCTCGTAGGAATCCCCGCCCACGCCGAGTACCCGGATACTACCTTGGCCCCGCCGATTCCCGGCACCGATTCGTGGTTCATCCAGGAAGCCGATAAGGCCGCCGTGCACGCGGCCCAGGTAGCACTCGCGGGGCAAGCGTAGCTAGCAGCGAGGGGGCAGGCAACCGCCTGCCCATTACGCTGTTAGCAGTTCCGTTCGGAGGAGCCCAGGATTCATACTCCTAGCCCCATGCTGGGGCAGGTTATGTTTATCTGCGTTCGGACCTGACCCCCATTTGGTGGACACCTGATATCCAGCCCAGTCGGACTGGGAAGAAAGGTAATCTACCATCATGTCCAGGTATTCCGAACAGTTCAAACGCGATGCCGTGGCCCTCTATAAGGAACAATGAGGGCCTCTCGCTGAACTCAGCATTAGCCGAACTCGGCATCAACCGAGCTTCGCTGCATTCTTGGGTCAAAAAGTACGGCACCGGCAAACGTGCCCGCATAAAAGCCGTGCATGATAAAGCCCAAGCGGCGAATGATTCTGCGCGAATCCGCCAGCTAGAGAAAGAAAACGCAAAACTGCGCGAAGAACGCGATATCCTGCGTAAGGCCGCGAAATATTTTGCTTAAAGCAACTCACTGGTGATCCGCTTCCAGTTCGTCGATGACCACCGAATAAAGTACTCGCCTCACACGGATGTGCCACGTGTTAAAGCTCAATCGTTCCTCGTTCTATAAATGGGTCCACACCCGTAAAAAGCGCAGTTTAAAGATGCATTCCGACGGTCTTATTGGTGCAAGAATAAAGACCATCTTCGACGATGAGCACGGGCTTTACGGAGCTCAACGCATCGCCGCAAGCCTTAAAGCCGATGAGAGCTGTGGTCCGACGAATCACAAGAAAGTTGCACGAATCATGAAAACCATGGGACTTCAAGGCTTTACTAAACGGCGTCGATGCACCACCACTAGGCGCAAGCCTGGTCACCGCGTCATGCCAGATCTAGTAGGCCGCAAGTGCACGGACCTGACCCCCTGGTGGTGGACACGCTGAAACCAGCATGTCGCTGGGGAAGTGAGGTACCTTTCCACCATGCCACGCAAGACCTACACCGAGCGGTTCAAGCGTGACGTAGTCTCGTTGTACGAGTCGACTCCCGGAGCAACGATCAACGCGATCGCCTCCGATCTCGGGGTCAACCGCAACTCGCTGCGCAGCTGGCTCGATGCCTTCGGCACACGCACCAAAACCAATGCCAACGGTGAGAAAGTCGCCAGCCTCATCGCCGCGTCGGACTCCGCCACCGCTGCCTCAGGACTGTCGGACGCCGAGCGCATCCGCGTACTGGAACGCGAAAACGCCAAACTCCGCGAGGAACGAGAAATCCTTCGTAAGGCGGCCAAGTATTTCGCGGAAGAGACGAACTGGTGAACCGCTTCCGGTTCGTTGACGACCATCGAGACCTCTACGAGGTCAAGCGGTTATGCCAGGTCCTGGAAATCAGCTGCCCCTGCCCGCCGGCAACACCTCGTCGATGACGCGGTGCTGGGAGCGCAGATCAAGACCACCTTCAACGCCGAGAACGGCTGCTACGGCGCGAAACGAGTGACTGCGGCGATCAACTCCGATCCCGTCAACGACCGGGGCAAGGGCGGCCGTCTCAATCACAAGCGCACCGCCCGGCTGATGCGGCAGATGGGCCTTTTTGGTTTCACCAGGAAACGCCGGGTGAAAACGACGACGTCGAGTAAACGGGCCCCGAGGTTTCCGGATCTGCTGCAACGCCGGTTCACTGCGGACAGGCCGAACGCGGTCTACGTCGGCGACATCACGTACCTGCCGATCGCGGACGGGTCGAATATGTACCTGGCCACGGTTATCGACTGCTATTCGCGGCAGTTGACGGGGTTTGCGATCGCTGATCACATGCGCACCGAGTTGGTTGAAGAAGCCCTGACGATGGCCCGGAAGGTTCGCGGGAGCCTAGACGGGGCGATCTTCCACTCGGATCACGGCAGTGTTTATGCCTCTGATCAGTACCGGAGACTATGCGTGCGCTTCGGTGTCACCCAGTCGATGGGCGCGATCGGGACGAGTGCGGACAACTCGTTGGCGGAGTCGTTCAACGCCTCGTTGAAGCGGGAAGTCCTGTAGGATGAGTCTGTTTTCACTAGTCAGTTGGCCTGCCGCCAGGATGTGTTTCGGTGGTGCACGCGGTACAACACCAAACGATTGCATTCATGGTGCGGTTACCGCTCACCGAACGCCTTCGAAGACGCCGGGTTAGCTACACTTACTATCGCATCGTGATTAAATCCCCGTGTCCACTTTCCGGGGTTCGGGCCCCCGTCGTGCGACCGCTGCAGCAGCGACCCCTGCGCCGATAACAGCAATTCGGGTCGTCATCACGCATCCTTTCCGGGGGCAACAGTAAACAGATCACCATGGGCGTCGAAAGACTCAAGAGATTGAAGATCGGTCTCAACAGCAGCACGGTCAGAAGAGCCAAGAAAAACCATGCCAAACGCACCAGTTGTTACGCGATTCGACTTATCGATATAAGTGCCGATCTTTGGTCGCCGCGAGATTCTCTGAACGGTCGGGCGAGTTTGGACAAGATCCCAGTGGCACTGTTGAAGCACACCGTTTGACTGCGGGGTAGGCATGAGCCAGGCGACACACCCGTCAAGATTTCCGGCGAGTACTTCCTGTTCGGCAGCTTGTAAACCATCCACTAGCATCGTGGCGAGAACACTGATCTGGCTGAAACCGCGAGTCGGGAGATAGACCTCGTCGGGTACTTCGGGGCCCATACAGCGACCGTTGTATTCAATAAGTACCCACTGCCCCTTAGACCACCTCAGTTCCACGTGGGAGGCTCCGAAGTTTACTTCCAGAGCGTCAAGGAGCGATAAGGTATATTCCACGGCACCGGAATAGTGGTTGTCCTCCGGTCCTACTGTGATAGCTGAATATATGTGGGGAGCTCCAGATTCCTCCGTAAGTCCGTATCGGAAAACTTCGGTCACAATATGACGCCCTTCGGCTGTCACCGTGTTCACAAAATATTGAGGTCCGTCTACGTACTCCTGAAGAACCACGGAGGGTGATTTTTCTCCTAGCAAAGTCGTAGAATTTTGAATGGTAGTAATCGCTTGAAGAGTCTCGGGTTCTGTTTTGCAGAAATAGACATGGTCACTGCCCCGCTTCCCACAGGCTTGACAACACAATCCTTGACCAGGGACGGGTCTAGATAAAGGCTGTCTTGTGCAGAAGCGGGGGATAGGGTAACAGACCTTGGGGCACGCAGTCCATATTGGTGAGCAACATCAATCATTCCTTGCTTATGGCGACGGTGGCAGATCTTCTCTCTACCGTTATGCGGTAGTCCTAACTCAGCTGAAACCCACTCAGCTATGGATACTCCTGATTCGCTTCCCGGCACAACAAGGTCAAATTTTTCTTGGCTACATTCCCGGAGTAGGGGGCCAGGGCCCATGGATCGGAAATGCTCCCGTCTTCGTTAGCTGAGATGGCATACGGCGGGTTAGCAGTAGCAACCTCTACGTCCCTTTTTGGCGCAGGGTTGCCACCAGATCGGCGCTACTTGAAGAATCATCAACTACTAATATTTTCTTTTTCCGTGTTCCCCACATTGCTTGGCTTATGGTTATTGCCACAATGAGCATCAACAAAGTTAACTGAATTGGTTCGACTTGAGAGCCCAATGCCACCTCGGTAGCCATCACCACGGCCGGAAGGGCCGCGATGATCAGTGCCGAGATGAAAGGCGACGCTAAGGTAATTCCCCACTGCAAGAGCAGGATAGGAAAAGTAATGCACATCACCGATAGCAGGACGATTGACAGGGTAGAGCCTCGAAGCATCTCCGCTTCCACGGAAAAGAAAGCCACGAGACCGCTAATAATCCAAGCTAAGTGAAACCTCACTGCTGCAATCGTGAGAACGCTGTTCCCTTGTTCAGTAGCCCAGCGCGAGGAGTAAAGCACTCCTACCGCAGAAATTCCTGCGCCTACAGCTAGAGCGAAACCCAGATAAGACTGGGGTGAACTGCTTCCCGTTCCTAGGAAGAAAAAACATAGAGCCAGAACCACTACTGCAGTTGTGGACACCAATGAACTGCTGAGCCTTCTGGCCGACCAAGTCATTATTACTGCGACAATAAAAGGGCCGACTCCTGTTTCGATGACACTTGCTGCAGTGGGCTGCATCAAAGTAGTGGAAACATAGAATAAGCAGAAAGCGCCCGCAGTAAACAGATTGAGGCTTGCTGCAGTTGTCATTTTCATGGGGGGATGCGGTGTTTCCGTAGCTCGGTATTTTCTACGATAAAACGCTAAATAGACCACTGTGGAGATAATCGCTGCGATAAGAAACGCTGAAAACGTAGTAAAAGTAGATAGCTCTGGGTCTACTTGGGCTCCGACTATCGCAGTGCCGATTCCTTGCCATAGGACAGCTAGGGCTACGATAACCGCCCCTACACCTGGTTTATTGGACTGGATCATAAAACCTTACCCTCAAAATCCGTAAAGTTAACTTAATAGGTGCTGTTGCAAAGTTGGGCGGAGAGCAGCGAAGACTCAGTTTCTCATTCCCTGATGGCCGCTGCGTGTGGGCGTTGTTAGGCCGTCTCGAAGACCCTGTTGACGATCACCGCGTCCGGGTTCGGTTGCCCGTAGGCCAACATCGTGCCTTGCCCTTTCCGCAATGAGTGCATCGCCTCCATCCCTTTCAACGTCCGATATGCAGATATCCGGTTCTTAAACGCGCCTTTTGGCCCGAGGATCCGCTTCAGCCGACCATGGTCGCCTTCCAGGATGTTGTTGAGGTATTTCACCTGCCGGTGTGAAGTGCCCCGAGTTTTGTTCCTAGGCATTTGCCTTGATTTCTATTATTCCCTGTTGCGGGGTCTTCTTCCAAAATTCGGTTTCCACCTCGGCTGGGGTTGGTCTGGGCTGGATTAAATAGACCATGTGGTTTGATCGTGTCTTCCGTGACAGCCCTTTGTTGGGCAGGAAGACTGATAATCATGAAGAAGTTTTCAAAACACACTCCTGAGCAGATCGTGGCCAACTTGATAAAGCCCGATCCATGAAGGCCTCGGGTAGTACCGTAGCCGAAGTCTGCCGCGACCTCGGTGTTAGCGAGGCAACCTACCGTCGCTGGGTCAAGCAGTACGGCGAGATGTCCCGCAGCGAAGCCCGCCGCTTTAAAGAACTGCAGGAAGAAAACGCCAAGCTTACCCGCCTACTCGGAGAAGCCGAGTTGGAAAAAGCGCTACTGAAGGAGCTTGCGGAGGGAAAATTCTGACCCCGGCACCCAAATATGAAGCCATCTATGACGCTGTATCCGTGGGCTATTCGGTGCGCTTTGCCTGTCGCGTGGTCGGGGTATCTAGAGCGGCGTACTACAACGCCTGCACACGCCACCAGCAGCCCAGCGTGGATAAGTACGCTGCTCTACGCAGGTGGCTCGTCACTTTCGCTGGTGAGCACCGACGCTGGGGCTATCGCCGTGCTTGGGTGAAAGCCAGGCCAGCTGATTTTACCTGTGGCCGTGATGTGGTGTATTACCTGTGGCGCCAGGAGGGTTTGCGGGTCTTGCCTCGCAAAGCTGGTAAGCAACAGTGCTTGCCTGTGCCAACGCCGCGCACCCAGCCAGCGACATGTCCGGGGCACGTGTGGGCACTGGACTTCCAGTTCGATAGTAACTTTCAGGGCAAAGCCTTTTAAGATCTGCAACGTGATCGACGAGTTTACCCGTGAGCATGTTGGTTTCGAGGTCGCTCGGTCAATCACCGCTACTGCCGTGATTGACCTGCTGGAGAACGTGAGCTGCTGTGCGTGGCAGGCCTCGGGTGTTACGTATGGATAACGGCCCGGAGTTCATCAGCCGTGAGCTGGCTAGTTGGGCTGCTAAGCAAGACACTGTCGAGGCGTTCATCCCACCGGGAATGCCATGGCATAACGGGTTTGTGGAGTCCTTCCACAACCGGCTACGCGACGAGCTGTGAGAGGACGAGATATTCGACGACCCCGACCATGCGTCGCGTTGCCTGCGACTGTGGTCGAAGCGCTATAATACCTATCATCCTCATTCGAGCCTAGGGTTTATCCCGCCGACTGAGTACGCCAACCAATGGCACCACACCCAGGAAGGCACTCAAACCGCCCGGTCTTAAAAACCAGCCCGGCCCACATCGACATGTTTTCCGCCAAGATGCGGTCTTCCACGAGACGGACCACACGGTCCTTCGCATCCTGGTCAAATTTTCTCGGCACGTTCCAGATTTTCCCATCTACTCAAACGGAACAAAACCTGGGACACTTCACACAAGCATTTAGAAACTACTGCTCATCGTTAGGTGTACGCCAGTCCATGGGCGCGGTTGGAACGAGTGCCGATAATGCCCTGGCAGAATCATTTAACGCCACCTTAAAGCGGGAAGTACTGCGTGATAGGAAACTCTTTGAAAGTCCAATCAGCTGCCGCCAGGAAGTCTTTCGGTGGTGCATGGGCTACAACACTCGAAGGCGCCACTCCTGATGCAATCTTGTAGCTCCTGATGTCTTTGAAGCCGAGACTTCAGCTACACTAATTAAAGCAGCACAGCTACCCCGACGTGTCCACATTTCGGGGTCAGGCCCTTATGTCGAATTCGCCCAATCGGGCTGGCAACAAAAAATTAAAGAACGCCCTATAGCAATCGTCTTTTGCATCGATCAGATTCCACGAGCGTTCCCGGCAATTCTATGAACGAAAACGCAAAGAAGGCAAAAGACTCAACGCCGCAGCAACCTAAAGTCAACACACCCCCAACAAGCCCACCCACGAAGTTGACAACCTATATAGGAACATCCTCTCGCTCTAGCCGTTTTCGAGCAGCCCAAGGAGCCGTTCGCGCAGCTCATTTTTGCGCTCCACCACCGCGGAGTCATCGCTACCGCTGCGCGGGCGGGGCAAGCCCACTTCAATGTCCTCGATGATGGTGGCCTCTGGCCCCGGCGACATGACCACAATGCGATCCGAGAGCAATACTGCCTCATCCACGTCGTGGGTGACCATGACCACCGTGCGGCGGTTTTCTTCCCACACATTCAACAGCAGCGACTGCAGCTGGCGGCGGGTAAGCGCATCCAACGCGCCGAAGGGTTCATCGAGCAATAAGATATCCGAGCCGATGGCGAAGGCGCGCGCCAAACCGACGCGCTGCTGCATGCCTCCGGATAACCGCGACGGGCGCCGGTCGGCCGCATGGCCCAAGCTGACCTCGTCGAGGAAGTCCTGCGCAATCTTGGTGCGCTCTGCCTTCGACAGCTCCGGGCGGGCCGATCGCAGTCCGAATTCGATATTCCCGCGCGCCGTCATCCAGGGCAGGAGCGCGTGATTTTGAAATACCACGCCGCGGTCTGGACCTGGGCCGGTCACGGCCTCGCCTCGCGCGCGCACCTCGCCGGTAGAGGGAAATGCGAGGCCCGCGATCATATTCAGCATGGTGGATTTGCCGGAGCCCGATGGCCCCAGCAGGGATACGAACTCGCCCTCCCCAATGGATACCGAGGTATCCCCAATGATCTTGGTTGGGCCGTAGCTTTTGGTAATACCAGCAAATTCGATATGGGCTTTAGTCATAGCGCACCACTTTCTGCAGGGAGGCAACGAGGTAATCCAGGGCCAATCCGATGACACCAATAAGCACGATGACCACGACGATGGCGTCAATATCGAGGCGGTTCCACATATTCCAGACAAAGAAACCGACGCCTTGGCCGCCGACGAGCATTTCCGCAGCCACGATGACTAACCAGGCGGTCGATAGCGATTGCCGCATGCCGGTGATAATCCCTGGCAGCGCAGCCGGCCCGACGATGTAGAGGAGCTGTTGCATCCGGTTCGTGCCGAGCGTGGCCGCTAGGTTCTTATACGTGGGGTGAATCCCGCGGACCGCCTCGATGGTATTGAGCAGCGTCGGCCACAAGGCGGAGAGGATGATGACGAAGACGGCGGTATTTTCGGCATCGCGAAGCAGCGCCAGGCCTAGTGGCAGCCATGCCAGCGGGGAGACGGGGCGCAGGATCTGGACAAAGGGATCCGTCGCGCGGCGGAAGGTTGCAGAAGAGCCCAGCCAAAAGCCCAGCGGAATGGCTATCACCATGGCGATGGCAAAGCCAATGAGCACGCGGCGCAAGGAGGCGACCATATGCCAAAGAATGCCCACTGAGGCCGGCCCATCCCGGTAGAAGGGATCCGAAAGAATCTCTACGGCCCTATCCCAGGTGTGCGCGGGAGTGGGGGCGATATCGGAAAGCCAGCCCGCAGCCGCGACCGCCTGCCAGAGGGCGATGAAGGCAATGAAAAGCGCAATACCCAGGCCCATTGCCTTCCACGGGCTCTCCCGCCGCTTCTTCCGGCTGGCGGTGCGGCCCGAATGGGGCGCTGCTGTGTGAGTGTCAGTGGAGTGCGCTGTACTGGTGCTAGCGCTGTCATTTTTTACTGTGGTCATAAGGCAAGAGTCCTTAACGCTGGTATCCGGCGGTGGGGTGCAGGGGATCGAAGCTATGGCCGTTGATTTTCACCGGGTCCGTGGTGAGATCGGCTTCGCGCGGTAAGACGGATTTCGTGACATCTAGCAACGCTTGGTCATCCATCCGCATCGCGCTTCCGCCCAGATCCCAGCGGGCCATTTGGGTGCCCATCCACGTAATTGCGGTGGCGGAGGTGCGGCCGCCAAACTTGATCATCTGTGGATCCACCGTGTCCTTGCCGTCCCAAGTGGTGTAGTTTCCGGCGAGCGCCCGCGAAATCAGCTCTTCCTTCTGGTTCAGGTACTTCTCCTTAGCCAGCATGGACGCCGATTCATGGACGTGGTCTGGGCTATCGACGTACTGCGCGCCTTCCTGCAGCGCCGCGACGACGCGGTCGCGCACGCCCCGGTCCACTTCCTTCGCCACGGCAACCGAGCAGCACGGGTGGTTGTCCCACATCTGGCGGGTGGGAACAAAGGCGCGGCCCGAGCCGGTAGTCAGGGCGCACTGGTTGAAGGGCTCTGGGCCAATGAAGCCGTCGATGGTGCCGACCGAAAGTTGCGCCACCATATCGGCCGGGCGCAATAGGCGCAGCTCCACATCGGAAACTGGGTCGACCCCGCCGGCCACGAGATAATCGCGCAGCAAGAGGGCATGCACGGAGTACTCAAAGGGAATTCCCAGCACCATGCCCTTCAGGTCCGCTGGCCGCGACACGGTATCCAGGTGAGAGGTGGACAAGGTCAGTGCCTGCCCGTTGGTGTTTTGCGTAAAGGCTAACTCGGTGGGCCGGGAGGCGTTGGTGGCACCGGCATCAATGGCTAGCGGCATGGGCGAGAGCATGTGCGCTACGTCTAAGGCGCCGGTGGCATAGGCGGTCCAGAGATCTGCCCACCCCGCGAATTTGCGCAGCTCAACGTTGAGGCCCTGCTTTGCGAAGGCGCCCAGGCCATCGGCGGCGACCAGCGGGGACGCGCACGCGATGGGCACGAATCCGATGGTGAGGGTTTCCCCGCCCTGCCCGGATGTCCCGGACTGGGCATTGTCCTCCTGCCGCGGCGAGGAACACGCAGAGAGGACCTGCGAGCCCACTGCTACCCCGCCCATTGCTACTGCGCTGCGCAGTATCTGCCGTCGCGACAGCTTCCGATTGTGAACCATGCGTTCTTTCTTAACTAGACCAAGTGGTTTGTTCAGAACGAACCTAGGCCGGGCGCACTACGGTGTCAATTTCTAAATTCACAGGTCAGCAAATGCGGTGCACACATTTATATTCACTCTAGACCTGGCATTCTCTACAAAATAGACCCCTTGTTCTAGATTTATATTTGCCTTCGCGTTACCATGGCGCCATCAGTTAATAAACATCTGATACAAGGAGCAATTTAATGTCTGATCTCACCCCAAACCACAACGAAGGCGACGCTCTCGAGCCCATCGACGGCGAGAAGCTCAACGACCTAGCACAGAAGAACATCGACAACCCTGAGGGTGCCAAGAAGCACGTCCGCACCCACACCGAGGCTGACGGTTTCTTCCGCAATAACACCACCGTGCGCGACCACACCATCAAGGTGGGCGAGCCTTTGCCGCTGCTTGGCGATGACTCCGCACCCAACCCCACCGAGGTCGCTCAGGCCGGTCTTGGCGCCTGCATCAACGTTGGCATCCAGGCCATCGCTCAGCACCGCGGCGTTACCCTGACCAAGCTGGAGCTCGACATCGTTGGCGACATCGACCTCTCCCCAACCTGGGGCGTTGGTGACTTGGGCGAGGACAAGCGCCCGGGCGTTTCCGACGTCAACGTTAAGGTCAATATCGACGGCGACGCCGACAAGGAGACCCTGCAGAAGATCGTGGACGACGCCATCAAGTGGTCCCCGGTTGTTAATACCTACACCCGCCCGGCCAACCTCACCCACGAGTTGGTCTAAGGTTTAGATAGATAAAAGCGCCTGGCAAGTGCCAGGCGCTTTTTCTTATGCTTTTAGGCGCAACTACAGGTGCTGCCACGATTCCCGGAGGCGCTCGAACCACCACTCGCGGCGGTCGGCCGGCGCGGCTAGGTCGGACAGGCGGTCCGGTTCTGGGGCGAGGATCTCGGCGCGCAGGTGCCCGTCGTGTAGCTGGCGTGGCGCGGTGACGTCTTCCTCAAAAAGGCTGCCCGTGGCCAGGCCCGCTGCGGCCGGGGTAACGTCGATGTCCTCGTCATCATAGATTTGCGGCAACGCCGCCACCGCCGCCAAGCCCATATTGATGCCGATGGAGGTATCCAGCGCCGAGGCCACTGTAATATCCATGTGCCGTTCGCGCAGGTGCTGTGCCACCTCGAGGACGCGGCGCACCCCGCCCAGCGGTGCAGGTTTAACCACTGCTACATCGGCCGCCTGCAGATCCGCCACGCGGTATGGATCCTCAACCTTGCGAATGGATTCATCCGCGGCCACGCGCACAAAAAGCCCGTTGCGCATGAGCTGCCTGCGCACCTCCACCAGTTCTTCCGCGCTCGCGCAGGGTTGCTCCATATAGTCCAGCGGCATGAGTGCCTGGGCGGCCTCTACCGCTTCGGCCACACTCCAGCCGCCATTGGCATCCACGCGCAGCACCGGGATAACCCCCCGGGCGCTGACGTGCTCGCGAACGGCGTGGACGCGCGCAATGTCATCGGCAAGCGTCTGGCCTTTCTCCGCCACCTTGATCTTGAACGTCCGGCAGCCGGGGTAGCGATCCACAATCGCGGGTACCTCGCTGGCGGGAACGGCGGGAATGGTGGCGTTGACCTCTACCCACTCTCGGACTGGCTCCGGAAATCCCTCGTAAGCGGCCTCCAACCCGGCGCGCAGCCACGCGGCCGATTCCGCGGGCCCGTATTCCAGGAACGGCGCAAATTCACCCCAACCGGCTGGCCCATCAATAAGCAACGCCTCTCGCGTGGTGATGCCGCGAAACTTCACGGCCAGCGGGAGGGAGACTACGTGGGCGCGGTCGAGAACGTCATCGATGTTCATAGGCTCATGGTAGCTGGCACGCCGCTCGCGCTGCGGACCACAACCCATTGACCCCAGCCCCCACCCCGGCTACGTTGGTTCCTACCTACCCCTGAAGGAGGAACCATGTTACTGGCAGAGGCATTAGCAGAGCGCGCCCAGGCGCAGGACCGGCTCAATGAGCTGCGCGAGCGTCTACTTTCCGTCGTACGCGTGCAGGAGGGCGATACCCCGGACGAGGATCCGGCCGAGCTTTTGCGCGAGTTGGAGGGCATTACCGGGCGCATCGATAAGCTCGTGCAGGCCATCAATGCCACGAACGTGGCCACGGATTTTGATGGCGAGAAGAACCTGATGCAGGCCCTTGCGCTTCGCGATGGCCTCGTGCGCACCCGCCGCATCTACCACGACCTCGCCCAAGCCGCGGGCGCGCGGCAGGACCGCTATTCCCGCGCGGAGATTAAGTTTGTGGCCACGCTGCCGGTAGCAGAGCTGCGCAAGCGGGTCGATGACCTGTCCAAGCAGTTCCGGGAGCTTGATACCCGCATCCAGCAGTTGAACTGGAATACGGAACTGATAACTCCATAGCGAAGCTTTAGTCATGCCACGCCGCGCGCGTGGCGGTAGCCTTTACGCACATGCAGCGAGTATGCCCCCGCCTTCGAGGGGAAATTCGAGGACATGTAGGCACCCTTTGGCGTTAAAGGGTTGAGGGAGTTCGAGTCTTCCCACAGTATTGATGACCGCGCCAGCATAGGGTACACGGGTACATTGCGGGATAACCCCTCGCAGTTATTGAGTATCGATTATTACCAGCATGCTGGGCAGTGCGTAGAGGTGAGGGTTGGGAATGGGGACTAAACTTTTCGCGCCCACTATGCTGGGCGCTATGAGCGAGCAGAAGAAATACAGCACCGAAAATCCGTTCCGCGAGGAATTGTGGCGCCCGGTTGAGGGCTTTGGGGATCTCACGGACGTCACCTACCACCGCCTGGCGGCGGACGGCCGGAAGAATGGCATCGTGCGCATCGCCATCGACAGGCCCGAGGTGCGCAATGCCTTCCGGCCACACACCGTAGATGAGCTGTATCGCACCTTGGATCACGCCCGCCGCACCCCGGATGTGGGCACGATCTTGCTTACTGGCAATGGGCCCTCGCAAAAGGATGGCGGCTGGGCGTTTTGTTCCGGCGGTGACCAGCGCATTCGCGGCCGGTCGGGGTATCGCTACGCCACCGAGCACGCCCACGATGATGCGACGGCGGATGAATCCAGCGTCGACGAGGCCCGCGCCAAGGTCGAAGGCGGCCGCCTGCACATCCTGGAGGTCCAACGGCTTATCCGCACCATGCCCAAGGTGGTTATCGCCGTGGTCAATGGGTGGGCCGCCGGCGGCGGGCACTCGCTGCACGTGGTCTGCGATATGACCGTGGCCTCCCGCCAGGAGGCGCGCTTTAAGCAGACGGATGCGGACGTCGGATCCTTCGATGCGGGCTATGGCTCGGCCTACCTGGCCAAGATGGTGGGCCAGAAATTCGCCCGCGAGATCTTCTTTTTGGGCCGCACCTACGATGCCCAGCGCATGTATGAGATGGGCGCGGTCAATGAGGTCGCAGACCACGGCGAGCTCGAGGACACCGCCATCCGCATGGGCCAGGAAATCAATATGAAATCCCCCACCGCCCAGCGCATGCTGAAATTCGCATTCAACCTTACCGATGATGGCCTGATGGGCCAGCAGGTCTTCGCCGGCGAGGCCACCCGCCTGGCTTATATGACCGATGAGGCCGTCGAGGGCAAGCAGTCCTTCCTGGACAAGCGCGAGCCTAACTGGGACGAATTCCCCTATTACTACTAAGGAGTGCCCCGCACCGTGCTCATCGCATTTTGTATCCTGCTTGCGATCCTCGCCGTCGGGGGCGTTCTCGGCTCGCGCGTGTGGATGCTGCGCCGCATTAAAGAAGCCGAGGCCAATAACGAGCGGCCCTTTGATCAAGAGGACACGTACCGCTGATTCCCGCATCGACTCACCCCGGCCGCAACCGGGCTTTGTCCCGCCGTAGCCTTAAGATCTACTGCCGTGACTATCCTCGCCCCCTTGCCCGTTGATCCGCATGACCCCGCGGCCATCCTGCCGGACCTCGAATCAGCCATTGCCGGTAGGTCCTGCTTTTTGCCGCTGCCGCTTGCCGATGCCACCCGCGCCACCCTCCTGCGCAATTCCCAACGCGCCGGCGAGCCCATCGCCGCGGACATCGCGCTCGTGGTCTCCACCTCAGGGTCCACCGGCACCCCAAAGGGCGCTCAACTAACGCCGGCCAACCTGGTCGCCAGCGCCGATGCCACCCACCAGGTCCTCGGTGGCCCTGGGCAATGGCTCTTGGCGATGCCCGCCCACCACATCGCCGGCATCCAAGTCCTCGTCCGTTCCCTGGTGGCCGGGGTGGATCCGCTCTGCCTCGATCTCAGCGCAGGCTTTAATATCTCCGCCTTCGCCCGCGCCGCCGCGGAGCTCTCCCGCACCGGTGATCGCACCTACACCGCGCTGACCCCGCTGCAACTGGCCAAGGCCATGGATACACCGGAAGGTATCGACGCGCTCCAGAGTTTCGATGCCATCTTGGTGGGCGGGGCCGCCATCCACCCGCGCCTGCACGCCGCGGCCACGGAGCGGGGCATCACTATCACCACCACCTACGGTTCCTCCGAAACCGCCGGCGGCTGCGTCTACGATGGCCGCCCCCTGCCCGGGACGACCGCCCGCGTCCAAGACGGCCGCATCCTACTCGGCGGGCCCACCATCGCGCAGGGCTACCGCAACGCCCCAAGCCACGAGGCGTTTCCCGGAAACGGGTGGTTTGCCACTTCCGATGCCGGCGTCATCGAAGATGGCATCCTCACCGTAACCGGACGCCTCGATAATGTCATCGACTCCGGTGGGCTCAAGCTGCACCCAGAGGTCTTGGAACGCGAGATCCTCCGCGTGCCGGGTGTTGAGGAGGCGTGTGTCGTCGGTATCCCGCACCCGCGGCTGGGCCAGGCCATCGTGGCCGCCTATACCGGTAATGCCGAGCTTGGCGATATCTTCGAAGCCCTCGAAGACGCCGAACTTCCCCGCTGGCAGCTGCCTAAGGACTTAAAGCGCCTCGCGGACTTTCCCACCACCGGCCCCGGCAAGATCGACCGCCAGGCCGTTGCCGCCCTCTTTAGCGCCTAACCTCCACCGCGGGCCCCGGCCTCGACTCCGGCCTCGGCCCCGGCTTCCTGATTGCTAAACGCTGCCAGCCCAGTGGCACAATGGTGGCTATGACTTCATCAGCCGGTAATTATTCCGCTACCGCACAGGATTGGATCAATGGCGCCCGCCCGCATACGTGGGCTAATGCCTTCGCACCCGTTATCGCCGGTACGGGCGCGGCCTTCGGCATTAATAGCGGGCATATCGGCCGCGCGGTGCTCGCGCTCATCGTGGCGTGGGCGCTTATCATCGGCGTGAACTTTGCCAATGACCATTCCGATGGTATCCGCGGTACCGATGATGACCGCACCGGCCCGCAGCGCCTGACCGGCAGCGGGCTTGCGCAGCCGCGCCACGTGAAATACGCCGCCTTTGGCTGCTTTGCCGTCGCCGGTCTGGCCGGAATCTTCCTGTCGCTGGCCGCTGGTGCCTGGTGGCTCATCCTCATCGGTGCGCTGTGCATCGCCGGCGCGTGGTTTTATACCGGCGGCAAGAACCCCTACGGCTACCGCGGCCTGGGCGAGGTCGCCGTCTTTATATTCTTCGGCCTCGTCGCCGTGCTCGGCACCGAATTTACCCAAGCCGGTCGCATTTCTTGGACGGGCCTGGCCCTCGCCATCGGCATCGGCGCCATGAGCTCCGGGGTGAACCTGGCCAATAATATCCGCGATATTCCCTCCGATGCCGAGGCCGGCAAGATCACCCTCGCGGTGCGGCTGGGCAATAAGAACGCCCGCCTGCTCTTTACCGGCCTGCTGCTGTTGCCCTTCATACTCACCATCGCGGTCGCCTTTGGCAGCTGGCTCGCGCTCGCAGGCCTGGTCTACTTCCCGTTTGCACTCCGCGCGGTGCGCACCGTCAACCGCGGCGCCACCGGACCCCAGCTCATCCCCGTGCTAGGGCTGACCGGGCGCGCCATGCTCATCTGGGCAGTCATCGAGGCCATCGCCGTCGCCCTCGTCTAGTCAAGGGCCAGGCTTGCGCGCCTAGGCCTCCGCGCGGCCTTCCAATTCGGCTTGCACCCAGCGCTTGTGCGCCTTGCGCTGCGCGGAGTATTCCGCCAGCGTCTGCGTGGCCTCGATGCGCCAGTTTTTAAACATCAGCATCGATAGCGGCAGGGCAACAAAGAGCGCCAGGAGCGCTGCCATGAGGACGGGGATGGGGAAACCAATCGCTACCGCCAGCAGCTCAATGACCGCGGTGAGCGCGATAAAAAGCACCACGCGCGCGAGCCCGTATTTCCAAAGCGCCTTGCGGGAGCGACGGCGCAGTTCGGGGTCCGGTTTCGGTGGCTCAGGGTTGTGCGTCATGGGGGTCGATTGTACGCCGTACAGGTAGAATAATCTGCATGGGTCGACTAATCCTCCTACTGCTTTTTGTCCTCGCCGCCTACCTGGTGTGGAAGGCCTTTGGGCCATCATCCTGGAAGTCCCGCCAGGTTGAAGAACAACCGCGTTCCATCAAGGGCCCCGATGATGACGAGGAGTTCCTGTGGAACCTGGAAAAGGAGCGCTTCAAGCAGCGCCGCAAACAGGAGGTCGAGGAAGAAAACGCCGCCAGCGCCGCACTCGCGACGCCGACGGCAACAATGGTTCAAAGGGCCAAGAAGACAACCAGGATTAATCCTTTGGCACGAACCGCATCTCCAAGCCCAGCGCTTCTGCCACGGCGGTAACCTTTTCCCACCGCACGCCTGCCCCACCGTGTTCGATGGTGTGGAGGGTGGAGCGGGAGATGTGGGCGGCATCGGCAAGCTGCTGCTGGACGATGCCCAACTCACGCCGCCGCTGCGCAATCTGCGCGCCCAAGCCCAGGATGAGCTCGTTATCGCCGGCGGGCTTTCCCTGCTTATTGCGCGGGCTATGGTTGGTGGCCATTTAGTTCAGCCCCGCATAGGAGTGCAGGCCGGAGACCACCATATTGATGAAGAAGAGGTTGAATACCATCGCCGCCATGGCCAAAACGTTGATCCACGGCGCCGCCTTGCGGAAGGCCGGGGTGGCGCGCGCATGCAGGTAGGCCGCATAAAGAATCCAGGTGGCAAAGGACATGGTTTCCTTCGGATCCCAGCCCCAGAAGCGACCCCACGCGGATTCGGCCCAGATGGCACCCAAGATGATGCCTAGGCCCAGGGTGGGCAGGGTGATAACGGCCAAGCGGTACGCCAAGCGGTCAATCTTGGCCGCGGATGGCAGCGGATAAGCCAGAGCACCAAAAATGCCACGCTCCGCGTTCTTTGGCTGCCACTGGCGCAACAGGGTCAATAGCGAGATGATGCCGGAAATGATGCCGATGGACGCGCCCAAGGACACCACCGTGACGTGAATGGGCAGCCAGTGCGATTGCAGGGCCGGCACCACAGGTGCGGACTCCGCATACAGCTTGGTAGACCCGTAAAACATCAGCGCCAGCACTGGGGTAAGGATCCACGGCCAGACCGTGCGCCATTCCTTGCGCTGCATGGCGATATTGCCCACCAAGAGCACGCCGAAGGACACCATCAACACGTACTCGTAAAGGTTGCCAAACGGGAAACGCCCCGTGGCCAGCCCGCGCAGCACGATAGCCGCGGCGTGCAGGGCAATGCCCACCCACATCAGCGAGCTGGTCATGCCGCCAAGCTTATCCAGCTTGCGTTCCTTGTCCGCGACTTCTTCCTCGCTCAAGGTTGCAGCCGCAGACGACGCCTCAGCCTCGTAGTCGGTGCCGACATCCGTTGCGCCCGTGCCGGTTGCAGCGTCAGCACCGGTATCGCCGCCGCCAGCTCCGGCGGCGGGAGCAGCCGCGGCACCAGCCTCGGCTCCAGCGCCGACCAATACCTTGGACGCCTCCGAGCGGTTGACGCGGTGCGCCTCGATAAGGCTGCGTATGCGGCCGTAGTACAACAGCGACATAAGAAGCGCGACGCAGTACACCACGAATGCGGTCTGCACCGCGAGATCCGAGAAGTTCGACAGATTCTGATCGATCTGCAAGGGAGTCCACCTAGCCTTCACACGTGCGGGATGATGCTGATTACCTTACTCATGCACACAGCGGGATCCAACTATAGTTGGATTACTCATCAGTATAGAGTTTGTCTTCTTCCACCTCATCTGGATCCGGAAGCTCCAAGAGCGCGCGGTGCAGCTCATGGAATTCCTCGGACCAGCCGGCGCGGTCGGTGCGGGCGAGACCACCCATCTCAATGGTGGTGCCGCCGGCGGAATCCGGCCGCAGGCGAATATAGACGCGGCGGCGCTTAATCATCAACGAGGCCACCAGGGATACCAACATGATTAGCGCGGATGCCAGCACCCACTTCTGGAATGGGTCATAGGAGACCTGATAATTGGCAAACTCGTTGGCGCCGTTGAAGGTGATCTTGGTGCCATCGTCAAGCGTGACGTCATCGCCTTGGCTCAGGTTCACGCGGTCGATCTTCTGCAGCTGCCCGGAGTGTACGAGGCTTGAATCCAGCGAAAAGAGCGACTGCGGCGTACCGGTATCGAGGCCAGCATCGCCGCGGTAAATATCGACCGCCAGCGCCGGATCATTCAGGCCCGGGTGAGAGGACTGCAAAAGCTTGCCGTTCTCACCGCTCCACTCGGCCGTTGGGGCGAAGAGGCCCTGGATGGCCAGCTGGTTTTGGCGGCGCTCGAAAAGATCCGGGTACATGCCCGCCGGCGGGTCAAAGCGCAGCACGCCCGAAGACAGGAAGAAGGTCGTGTCAGTGGGCTGGAATTGAATGGTCTGCGTGCGCTTTTCACCATCCGGCCACTCCACGGTCACCGTCGGCGCATAGCCGTGGCCCTGCAGGTAGACGCGGTTTTGTGCCAGGCGCAGCGGGTGGTTGACCTTGAGCTCGTAGTCCTTCCATTCGGAAGGATCCTTATAAATATCGTCGCCTTCCGCATAAGAGACATTGGAGGTAAACATCTCCGCCTGGCCATTGGGCAGGTACTTCGCGGTGAAGTCGTGCGCGGTCATGCAGAAGGGGTGGAGCCCGGTGCCATCGAAAAGCGGCCCTGCCCGGAAGGAGTCAAAGTTCGAGGTGGAGGTATTACAGAACTCCGTGGACTGCTCCAGCGAGGTATTGCCGCCCTGCGAGCCGGATTCCGTAACCACGATGACCTGGCCCTCGTAGTTGACCAGGCGGCCGGCGGCCACGGTGACCAAGATCGCCACCAGGGCGACGTGGAAAATGAGGTTGGCCAGCTCGCGGCCGTAGCCGCGCTCAGCGGAAAAGGCGTGCACCCCGGCGCGGTCCTCATTCGGGGTGTATTCTGCCACGCGCCACTTTTTCAGGCGCTTGTGGATCTCCGCGCTGAGTTCTTCCTCGCTCTTATCCGAATGCCCCTCGGCGCTTAGCGGCAGGCGGTGCAGGTACTTCGGCGCGCGCGTGGGCTGTGTGCGCCACGCCTTGTAGTGATCGATCGAGCGCGGAATGATGCAGCCAATGAGCGAGACCGCCAACAGCAGGAAGATGGCTTGGAACCAGATGGAGGAAAAGACATCAAAAAGCTGCAGATTATCGTAGATTTCCGCCACGGTGCCATTGGATTCGATGAACTCCTGCACGTTCTGCTCGTTCAGATCGCGCTGCGGCAAGAGGGAGCCGGGGATGGCGGCGAGCGCCAGCAGGAAAAGCAGGGCCAGCGCGGTGCGCATGCTGGTAAGCCAGCGCCAGGCTTTGCGGATATATTTCACGTTTCTCCTAAATGAGGGTTGCGCCGTAGTCCACGGTCCATTTCTGGATATAGGAAATAAACTCGCCCCACAGGCCGGTAATCAGGGCAACGCCCACGAGGATCATCGCCACGCCGCCAATAATCTGAATGGTGCGCGAGTGCTTGCGGGCCCACGAGATGGTGCGCATCGCCCGGGCGGATCCCAGCGCCACCAGCAGGAACGGCAGGCCAAGGCCCAGGCAATAGCCCACGATGAGCAGGGCGCCGCGGGCGGCGGTCACGCCTTCGGTACCGGCGGAAATGGACACAATCGCCGCCAGCGTGGGTCCCAGGCACGGCGTCCAGCCCAGCGCGAACACGCCGCCCAAAAGTGGCGCGCCCAGCCACGTGGTCCAGCGCTTTGGCGCCAAGCGCGTGTCTTTCTGCAGCGCCGGAATCGCGCCCAGGAAAACCACGCCCATCAAGATGGTGACGCCGCCGCCCACGCGCATCAGCGTATCGGCGTTGAGCGTGAGCGCGGAAATCGCGCCAAAGACCGAGACCGTCGCCAGCACAAAGACCACGGTAAAGCCCAAGATGAACAGCGCTGCCGCCAGCACGACGGCCCATTGCCTGCGCTTGCCGACGCCCACCCCCAGCTTCTCGTCATAGCTCACCTCACCGCCAACCACGCTGGCGAGGTACGAGATATAGCCGGGCACCAGCGGGATGACGCAGGGGCTGGCAAAGCTGACGAGACCCGCCAGAGCCGCGGCGAGGATGCCGAGGATCAACGGGCCGGAGGTGGCAGCTTCGGCAAACTGGCCGCCGATATTTGCTGCGTAATCCATTTATTCCTTTTCTAACTTATCCACAACATCCATCACGTCATCGGTAGTGATGGACCGCAAGAAAACGGTAGCCGGACGGTGTTGTTTATCCAAGACGATCGTGGTCGGCACCACGGACGTAGGCACGCCGCCGAGCGCCGCGGCCGTCTTAAACGGCGGGTCATAGATGGAGGGGTACTCCAGCCCGTTATCGTCCAAGAAGTCATTGGATACCTGCGGGTTATAGTCGCGCACGTTGATGCCTAAGACGGTACCCAGGTCGCGTTTTTGCAGCTCTGCGTGCACTGCCTGCAGGTCATCGGCCTCAGCGCGGCACGGCGCGCACCACTGGCCCCAGGAATTCAAGACCACGACTTCACCCTCGTAGTCATCCAAGGAAATGGTCTTATTCGTATCGCGGACATCGGCGCCGCTGAAACTGCGCAGCGGTTTCCTATCGGCTTCCTCGTAGTGGATTTCCCGCTCCCCGCCCGGGGAGATGAATTCGAATTCGCCGCCGGTGGCCACCGCGTTCTGCGCGTTCTCGGCGTCCTGCGTGCAGGCGGTCAAGGTCAGGGCGGTTATAGAAAGCGCGGCTGCCACAACGCGCGTTGCCGCACGGGTGCGTGTACGTGCCATTAAATCTCCTGCGCCGGCGAGGAGTAGAAGATATCGGTGACCTGGTTATCCTCAAAAAGCAGCGAGGTTACCGAGGCCAACGCGCACTCGCGGTTCCACGGCGCATGCGGCAGGCGCTGGCCCAGCACCGTGCGCTGCACCATCACGATGGGCAGCTGGTGACTCACCAGCACGGCTTCATGCCCCTCCGCCGCGGTATGCGCGCGGTCGACCGCACCGAGCATGCGCTCGGCGATGCCCTCATACGCCTCACCCCACGACGGCTCCAGCGGGTTGACCATCTTCGGCCAGTGCCGCGGGTTCCACAGCGCCGAGCGCAAACCCTTGGTGCGCAGGCCCTCGAATTGGTTACCGGACTCGATGAGCGTCTTATCGACGTCCACATTTAGCCCCGTCACCTGCGCAATCGGCCGCGCCGTTTCCTGCGCGCGCTGCAGCGGCGAGGCCGCCAAATAGGTCACATCATGATCGCGGAAGCTTTCCGCCGTCCGCGCGGCCATGGAACGCCCGCGCGAGGATAGGTGATAGCCCGGGATGCGCCCGTACAGGATCTTGCCCGGGTTGTGTACCTCGCCATGGCGCACGAGGTGAACGATGGTGCGTGTCATGTCTCTCCTTATTGAGCAGGCCTAGTTACGCAGGCCTTATTGTGCGGGACGCGCTGCGGCCGCGGCCTTCGCGGCAGGCTTGAGGGCGGCATCGATGCGCTCGAAGTCGGCATCGCCAAGAGCATCAGAGACGAACCAGGTCTCGAACGCGCTCGGTGCCACGTAGATGCCGTTTTCAAGCAGCGCGTGGAAGAACGGGGCAAAGCGGAAGTTCTCCGCGGCCTGCATATCCGCGAAGTTGCGGCCCTCGCCCTCTGCGAAGCGAATGGAGAACATGGATGCCGCGCGCTGAATGTGGTGCGCCACGCCCTCGGCCTCCAGCGCGGAAGAAATCATCGCGCCGAGCTGGTCGGCCTTTTCTTGCAGGCGGGGGTAGAGGGATTCATCGGCAAGCTGCAGCGACTTCAGGCCCGAGGCCATCGCCACCGGGTTACCGGACAAGGTGCCCGCCTGGTAGACCGGACCATCCGGCGCCAGGTAGTCCATGACCTCGGCGCGACCGCCAAAGGCCGCAGCCGGCAGGCCACCGGAAACCACCTTGCCAAAGGTCACCAGGTCCGCCGCCACGCCATCGACGCCGTACCAGCCCTTATAGGAGGTGCGGAAGCCGGTCATAACCTCGTCGAGGATGAGCAGGGCGCCATCGGCATGCGCGATTTCCTTCAGCGCCGCGTTGAAACCCTCATTCGGAGCCACGGTGCCCATATTGCCGGCAGAGGCCTCCGCAATGATGCAGGCAATCTGCCCCTCGTTCTCCGCGAAGGCCTCGCGCACCGCATCCAGATCGTTATAAGGAACGACGATGGTGTCCTTCGCCGTCGCACCCGTCACGCCCGGCGAATCCGGCAGGCCGAACGTCGCCACGCCCGAGCCTGCCGATGCCAACAGCGCATCCACGTGCCCGTGGTAGCAACCCTCAAACTTCAGCACCTTCGCGCGGCCGGTGTAACCGCGGGCCAAACGCACCGCCGACATGGTCGCCTCCGTGCCGGAGTTAACCATGCGCACCTTATCGGCCGCAGTGCGCTTGACGATTTCCTCCGCCAGCAGCGCCTCACCCTCCGTCGGCGTGCCGAAGCTCAGCCCGCCGGTGGCAGCCTGCTGCACGGCCTCGACGATTTCCGGGTGCGCATTGCCGTGGATCATCGGGCCGTAGGAGCTCACGAGGTCGACGTACTCATTGCCGTCGACATCCCACAGGCGCGATCCCTCGCCCCGCTCAATCACGCGGGCCTGGCCGCCCACGGAGCCGAAAGCGCGCACCGGCGAGTTCACCCCGCCCGGGATGACTTTGGAGGAACGCTCGAACCACTGTTGCGACTGGGAAGTATTAGGCATGTCTGTCATTCTAGCGACTCGCGCGCCATACAAAAGTTTGACTGTGCATGTCGGTGGAATTCACAGCAACCCGCCAACGTTCCCTGAGGTTCCGTGATACGTCATAGAAAACGGCATTCACGCTGAGATGGCACACTGGGGAGGTATGAAGATCGCATTTTTAGGAACCGGACGCATGGGCACCGAGCTTGCCCGCCACCTACTCTCTGAGCACGAGCTGACGGTGTGGAACCGCACCGCCGAGCGCGCGCAACCCCTCGTGGACGAGGGCGCGGCGCGCGCCGATACCCCCGCCGCGGCCATCGAGGGCGCCGAGGTCATCATCACCTCCCTCTTCGGCCCCGACCAGATCCGCGAGGTGATCATCGAGCCGCAGCTTATCCCCGAGGGCATTACCTGGATCGACACTACGACGGTCTCGCCTGACGATGCCCGCGAGTTCGCCGCCGCCGTCGACTCCTACGTCCACTCCCCCGTCGTGGGCTCGCTGGGCCCGGCGCGCGAGGGCAACCTGGGCGTTTATGTTGGCACGCCCGACGATGACCGCCGCGAGGTCGCCCTCGGCCTTGCCGAGGCCTGGGCCGGCGAAGAGAAGCTGATTGGGGTGGAAACGGCGGCGACGGCGGCCATCGGCAAGCTGCTGGCCAACCTTGCCCTAGCCGTGACCGCCGAAGGCCTGCTCGAGGCCCTGCAGCTCGGCGAGTCCGAGGGTCTCGATTCCGAGGTAATCCTGCAGATGCTCGACATCACTGGCCTGTCGTTCATGTCCAATATGAAAGGCCCGTTCATCACCGGCGAGCGCAATACCGACCCCGGCGATTTCACCGTCGACGCCCTGGCCAAGGACGCCAAGCTCATGGAGAAGACCTCCGATAAGCCCCTGCCCGCCGTGTCCGCCGCCATCGAGCGCTTCGCCGAGATGCAGGACATGGGCCACGGAAACCAGGACTTCTCATCCATCTTCGTTTTCCGCAATAAGGGCTAGTTATTCACATGTCGCGTCAACGAACCGCGGCTTTTTAGCGCCTTTGGGCCGAATTATCCACAGGCTGCGCCCGCGCGCCGCGCTTTAGTTGCGCTATCACCTTAAGCTGCGGGGCATGACAGCACTTCAGGCATACCTCGCGGCCCTGGCGCCCGGCATCGACATCGTCGCCGGGTGCGCAGGCATGTCCGCCCGCGAGCTGCGCGCGGCCGGTGCGCCGAATCGGACGGCGCGCACGCTGCTCACGCTTGCCGATGCCTTCTTCTCCCCCACCTCCTTTTCCCGGCAACAACGCCGCGCCGTGGCCGCCGCCCGCGAACGCGCCCACGCGCTGCCAATGCTCGAGGTCATCGAGCGCTACGCCACGCGCGCCAAGACCAAGCGCCAGGCGTGGCAGCTGAGGGTGGAGCTCTGCCGCACCGCCGCGGATACCGATGAGATGGAAAAGCTCGCGCGCAAGAAGCTGCGTGAGATTAATCCGCCCACCCCGCCGCGCCCCGGCGTCCGCATTCGCCGCCGCAAGGATGCGCCGTGGACGCTCGCGATTACTGGGCCCTCCGCCCTCATCGCTGACTTGGAGTCCAACCTGGACGAAGATGCGCCCTTAGACTCCGTCGCGGGCCTTTTCTCCGGCTCCGCCGCCCCGCGCCCCACGGTGACGACCAATGCGATCATCACGCTCGACGAGCTCGACCGCATCATCGATGGTGACGGCGAAGAAATCACCATCCAGCTCACCAACGGGGCGCGGCTGACCGGCGCCGAATTGGTCGCGCGCACCCTTTCCGAGCGCGGCCTTATCACCCTCGTGCATCCCTTCGAGGGCGCGGTGAACCTCTACCGCACCGAGCGCATGGCCAACGAGAAGCAGCGGCTCATGGCCGCCGCTGAAAACCCCGTCTGCCCGTGGCCGCGGTGCAACTATCCCGCGGATAAGTGCCAAATCCACCACCTCGAAGCCTGGCAGCACGGCGGCGATACCAATATGGCCAACCTCGCGGCCTGCTGCCCGTACCACAACGGCGTCAACGACGATGACCCGAATGCCCCACCTCGCCGCGGTCGCCTCACCCGCAGGCGCGGGCGGGTGGTGTGGCAACCGCCCTGGGCCGATGCCGTGCCCGATGCCGTGCCCGGCCCCAGCGCCGGAACCTAGTATTCGCACCTAGCGCCCAGGTCCCGCCGCCATTCTTGGGAGAGGGACAGGTCCTCGCACATGCCAATTATCTGCGCGCATGTCAGGTTTCCGCACGCGCGGAATCGGCCGCAAACGCCTGTTCAGGCAGCAGTAACCCTGCTGCCTGTTTAGGCATGCCCAAAACCGTCGCGCTCCAGCTCCGGACCGCGACACGGTTCAGGCGCGGGACCGCCGGCGATTCTTAACTACCGGCAGCGCCAGCCACCAACTTCGCTAGGTGCGACCGGCACCAGTTGCAGCCGGCGCTAGTTGCAGCCGAGGCCAGCTTCTGATGCTCGATGCGGGTCCCAGCCGCCCAGCCACGCGAGCTAGCTGCCAGCGATGCGGGCGGCGGCAGCGCGCGCATCCGCGATGACCGCAGGCACGCCCACGCCGCCGGCCCAGGCACCCGTGACGTCGACGCCTGGGGACTGGGATAAGGCATCGCGCACGGCGGCCACGGTGTCGAGGTGGGTGGAATCAAAGCGGGGCAGGCCGCCGAACCAGCGCTGTGTGAAGATTTCGGCAACGCCAGCCGCGCGGCCGTCGAAGCCGGTCAGGTGCTGCAGGTCATCGAGGGCGTAGTCCACGAGGTCGTCTTCCTCGGCGCGGACGATGGCGTCGTCGCCGAACCGGCCGAACGAGGCGCGCACCAACGCTCCGCCGCGCTCTGCCAGGTGGGGCCACTTGCGCGATGACAACGTAAACGCCTTTGCATGCACGTCATCTTGGTCGGTGGCGACGAGGATGCCGGAGTTTTGCGGCAGCGCGGTGCCGGAGGGATCGGTGTCGGATTCGAATTTGAGGCCCACGACTGCCGATGCCGCCAGCTTCACCCCCTTCAACCGCGTCGCCGCATCCGGAGCCACCTTGGGCAGCAGACGCGCGGCGGTCGGTGCTGGTGTAGCTACCAGCACGCGGTCGAAGGGCGCGGTATCGCCCGGCGCGCCGGTCAGGTGGAACTTATCGCCATTGCGCGTGATGCCAGAAATGAACGTGTCAACGAAAATCTTCGCGTCGGATTTTTCCGCCAGGGTCTCGTAAACCTCGGCGTAGCCACCGCGGAAGGTCTGGAAAACGGGCCCGGAACCGCTGGGGTTATCCGCACGGGCTTCCTCAAGGGAGCGCACGGCCGCAGAAAGGGTGACGGGGTGGGAGGCGGCGAGGGAATCGAGGGCATCGGCAAGCGTGGGGATGGTGGCGCGCAGGCCCAGGTCATCGGCGGTGCATGAGTACACCCCGCCCAGCAGCGCGGAAACCACGCGGTCCACCAGGTCGCCGCCGTATTGTTGACGCACCAACTCACCGACCGAAACGTCGCCGCCCACGGTCCACTCGAAGGGCTGCTCGTTATCGATGCGCCGCGCCGTCTCCTCCGAAACCAGGTGCGCGACCGGCGCGGAATGCGACGGAATGCCCATCACCCCGCCCTGCGGCAGGGCCTTGAGCTCCCCGCTGCAGACCAGCGAGCGCAAACCTGACGGGTCAACTAAACTGCCGGCAAGGCCGAGGGAGTGGAAGAACTCCACCGCATCGCGCCGCCGGGCGAGGAAGGCCTCGGCGCCCATGTCGGTGGGGCCGTCATTAAACGGCACGGAATACAGCTTGCCGCCAATGCGCCCGGCGGCCTCGAAAACCTCGACGTCGTGATCACGCAGTTCGTAGGCGGCGGTAAGGCCGGCGAGGCCGGCACCGATGATGGCAATACGCATTTAGCCCTCCTCGTGAATGATGGATACGGCGCGGGTGATGGCCTCCGCGTCGGTGGTGGGCAGCACCCCGTGCCCAAGGTTCCAGATGTGGGTGTCGATATCGCCGCGCTGCTGGGCGCGCTCCACCTCGCCGCGGATGGTGCGCACGGCCTGGCGCACGGCATCGTCGCCGGCAAAAAGCAGCGCCGGGTCGAGGTTGCCCTGCAGCACGCGCGAGTTCACGCGCTGGGCGGCGGCGTCCATGGCCACGCGGTAGTCCACGCCCATGACCTCGGAGCCGGCTTCGGACATCGCCTGTAGCAGCTCCCCGGTGCCCACGCCGAAGTGGATGCGCGGAATATCGACGCTGGCGAGGATTTCCTGCGAATATGGCAGCACGAACTCGCGGTAGTCACGCTCGTTGAGGTAGCCGGCCCAGGAATCGAAAAGCTGCATGGCGTCGATGCCGGCATCGACCTGCACCCGCAGGAAATTAATGATGGTGGGCACGAGCCGGCGCATGAGCATGTGCCACGTCTCGGGCTCGGCGTGCATGAGCGCCTTGGTGCGCTCGTGGTTCTTGGACGGCCCGCCCTCAATGAGGTAGCTGGCCAGGGTAAATGGCGCGCCGACGAACCCGATGAGCGCTTGGGTCTCGGTAAGCTCGCCGAGGATGCCCGCAATGCCTTGGGCGACTTCGGGCACGTCGGTATCAAGGATAGGCAGCTTGCCGATGTCCCCCTTCTCCCTCACCGCCTTCTCCATCACCGGCCCGCGGCCGGGCACGATGTCGACGTTGACGCCGGCGGCCTTGAGCGGGACGACGATATCGGAGAAGAGGATGGCCGCGTCCACGTCGTGGCGGCGCACCGGTTGCAGGGTGATTTCTGCGAGGAGTTCCGGCATGAAGCAAGAGTCCAGCATGCTGATGCCCTCGCGGGCGGCGCGGTACTCCGGCAGGGAGCGACCAGCTTGACGCATCAACCACACTGGCGGGCGGGAGGGGGTGCGGCCGAGGGCGGCATCGATAATGGGGGCGCGGTTAAGTCGAGACATACCCCTCATTATGAATCAAAAGTTGGAGCAGGGGCTAATTTGCCGCGCACGTCAGTCGCGCCCGTGGAGGCTGCGGTGGGCGATAAACCGGTTGGACTGGGGCCGGAAGAGCAGAACCACCGCGATTAGCAGCGTCACGGCGATAATCAGCAGGCCAAGCCCGCCAATGCCAAGCGCTAGGGCCGCGATATTGAAGAAGAGGGCAATCGCAATGACGACGGAGATAATACGGCGCGCCCACTTCGATCCGTTGGCGAGTTGCGCGGAAAAGAGCGCCAGAAGGATCGCGCCGATGATATTAAATACCGAGACGAATAGGCGGTTCGACCGCACGTACTCGGCGATGCGCGAATCCGAAGGCTCCATCTGCTCGCCGCCTCCGCCGAAGATGCCGACCATGCCGCTGACCAGCATGATGACGGCTGCAACAACGAGAACCCAATACGCCCACTGGAGCGGGCGCGGCCACACGGACAAGTCTTGATCCTGGGTGGTGTGCTGCACAGGGCGGTTATAGTCACGGGGCCCCGGGCGATGATTCTTATCCGCAGAACCGCCGTTCCGATCATCATCGCGCCGGCCGTGGCCGGGGAACATGCTGGTCATCGGTTGGCCTTGTGGTCATCGCCCCTGTTTTGGGAGCCGGAATTCCGCGGAGGCTGATTGCGACCGACTTTATCTTTGGGGTCCTTTTGCTTGGCGTCCTTCTCTTGGGCGTCTTTCTCCTTGGCCTCCTGCTTTTCGCGCTTCTCGCGCTCTTTATCCCGGCGCGCCTGTTCGAGTTCCTTTTCCAGCTCGCGCATTTGCTCCAGCTCGCCGGTGTAGTCGAGGGTCTCGGGCTTTATGGAGAAAATAAGACCTAATACGGCGGCGACGCCGACCAGGATTTGCACCATGCCGTCGGAGGCGAAGAGCCAGTCGGGGACGTCGGCACCCGCGGGCGTGACCATGAAGGTCAGCAGGATGCGGAAGCCAAAGTAAATGGAAAAGGCGAACCAGATGCGGCGCGAGGTGCCCGCGCGTTTTGATGGCCCCGCCAGCGACTTCAGCAAAAACAGCAGCAGCACCAGCACGCCGACGGCAATGGCAGCCGACAGCGCCACCGATCCATAGGCGGCCATTTCGATAAAGGAATCCGATACTTCCTCGCCGTCTTCGCCACCCGAGGTGCTTTCGACCATTTGCTTGGCCTGCGCCATGAGCACATCGTGGTTGAGCAGGGTCAGCACCACGTTGAGGATCTGGTGAACTGTCTCGCCGACGACGACGCCCAGCCATAGCCACAGCATGTAGACCACGGTCTCGGGGCGCTTGGAACCGCCCTTCGCGTCCTTGCCGCCCTGCCGGCCGCCGCCAGTTTGATTCGGACTCGGCTTCCCCTGCTGGCCGCGCGGTTTGCCGGGCTCCGGCTTGGGCCGCGATTCTCGTTGAGGCTCACGCTGCTTATCGCGCTGCGGCCCCGGGGTTCCGGGTTGTTGCCCCTGCTGGCCACGCGGATCCCCGGGCTGTGCCCCTGGAGCGCCCGGTTGCGGCTCCTGTTGACCGTGCTGTGGTCGCGGGTCGCCTGGCTGTGGGCCTGGGTTGCCCGGCTGTGGCTCCTTCTTGCCTAGCAGATCTCCAGGCTGCGCCCCCGGGTCACCCGGTTGTGGGCTCGGGGTGCCGGGGTGCGGCTCCTGCTGGCCGCGCGGGTCGCCCGGCTGCTGCGGCCCCAGGTCTCCCGGCTGCTGCGGCGAAGGCGGCGAAGCGGGCGGCGGCGTCGGACGAGAAGAAGGCTGTGTCACAAAAATCCTTTACTTGAGCAGGCGTGCGGCTTCGGTGGCGAAGTACGTCAGGATCTGGTCGGCACCGGCACGCTTGAAGGCGGTAAGAGACTCGAGCATGATGGCCTCGCCATCGACCCAGCCGTTGGCGGCGCCGGCCTTGATCATCGCGTACTCGCCAGAGACTTGGTACACGGCGACGGGTACCGAGGAAGTCTCCGCGATTGCGGACAAGACATCCAAATACGGCAAGCCCGGCTTGACCATGACGAAGTCGGCGCCCTCCTCGATATCGAGCTCGGCCTCCAGCAGGGATTCGCGGAAGTTGCGCGGGTCTTGCTGGTAGGTGCGGCGGTCTCCCTCAAGGGAGGAACCGACGGCCTCGCGGAACGGTCCGAAGAAGGCGGAGGCGTACTTCGCGGAGTAGGCCATGATGGAGACGTCGTCGCGCCCGGCCTCATCGAGATCGGCGCGGATGGCGGCAACCTGGCCGTCCATCATGCCAGACGGCGAAATGATCTGAGCGCCGGCTTCGGCCTGGGAGCGGGCCATCTTTTGGTAGAGCTGGACGGATTCATCGTTAAGCACGCGGCCCTGGTCATCGAGGACACCGCAGTGCCCGTGCGAGGTGAACTCGTCGAGGCAGGTATCGGCCATGATGATGAGGTCATCGCCAAATTCCTCGCGCAGGGCGGCGATGCCGCGGTTCAAAATGCCGTCGGGATTCCAGGCCACGGAGCCGGTGGCGTCCTTGTCCTTGTCCAGCGGCACGCCGAACAGATCCACGCAGGTAACCCCGGCCTCGAGGGCCTCCTCGGTCGCGCGGCGCAGCGAGTCAAAAGTGTGCTGGTACACGCCGGGCATGGAAGAAATCTCATTCGGCTCATCGAGGCCGTCTGCGATAAACATCGGCAGAATTAAGTCCGATGGACGCAGCGTGGTTTCGGCGACGAGGTTGCGCATCTGCGGCGTGGAGCGCAGGCGACGGGGGCGGCGGGCAGGAAATGAGCTCATTGGGTACTCCTTAGAGCGAGACTAAAAACTTACGCCTTCTCGACCTTAGTAGTCTTCTTGCGAGCGCGACGCTTCTTGCGGGGCGCGGGCAGGTTACCGGCGGCGCGGAGGGCGGCGACGTGGCTGGCGAGGGCATCGACAAGCGCGGGCACGTCCGCAACATCCGGCACGACATCAACGCGCAGGCCCAGCTCTTCTGCTGCTGCGCTTGCCGATGGCCCGATGCACGCAATGATCGTCCGTTGGTGCGGCTTGCCGGCGATGCCCACCAGGTTGCGCACGGTGGAACCGGAGGTAAAGGCCACGGCGTCGAAGCCGCCGGTCTTGATCATGTCGCGGATTTCTGCCGAGGGCGGGGCGGCGCGCACGGTGCGGTAGGCCACGACGTCGTCGACGTCCCACTGGAGGGCTTGGAGGCCATCGACAAGCGTATCGGCGGCGATATCGGTGCGCGGCAGGAGAACGCGGCTGACGGCGTCGATGTCCTCGACGTAATTGGGAAAAACCTCGAGCAGCCCTTCGGCGTTTTGCTTCTTCTTGTGCGGCAAAAGCTCCGGCACCATGCCCTTGGCGCGGATGGCATCGGCGGTCTTGGTGCCCACGGCGGCAAGATGCACGCCGGCAAAATCGCGCGCATCCAGGCCGAGCTGGGAAATCTTATCCCACACGGCGGTCACGGCGTTGACGGAGGTAAAGACGATCCACTTGTAGCGGCCCTCGACGATGCCCTTGATGGCGCGGTCCATCTGCGCCGGGTTGCGCGGCGGCTCGATGGAAATCGTCGGCACGTTCTGCGGGATGGCGCCGTAGCCGGCCAGGCGCGCGGACATGGGCCCGGCCTGTTCCTTGGTGCGCGGAACTAGCACGCGCCAACCGTAGAGCGGGCGGTTTTCCCACCACGAGTATTTGGTGCGGTCATCGATGCTGCGGCCGAGCGTCACCACCAGCGGGCCGGACAGGTCCGCGTCCAGCTTGGGGATGGTCCCCAGCGTCGTCTCGTACGTGCGCTGCAGACGCGTGGTGCCGTGGACGGTCACAAATGCCTCGGTTTCCGCCGGCATGCCGCGCTGCTGCAGCTCGGTGGAAATCTCCGCCAAGTCTTCCTTGGTGGCCTGCAAGACGATGGGCTGGGTGGCATTGGCGAGCGCGTCCCAGTCGGCGCCATCGGTGACATCGGCCTCTGTGTACGTCGAGCCCAAGGCTAGCCCGGCAAAAGACGGCACGGTTGAGGGCAGGGACATGCCCGGCACGACCTGGAACTCCAGGCCGGCGGAAGCCACGGCGTTGATCTCGGCCTTGATGGATTCGCGGTTGAGCGGGTTGCCGGTCACGAGGCGGATGACATCCTCGCCATCGGCCTCGGCAAGGCACTCGCGCAGCTGGCTCACGATGTCCTCGCCCGGTGCATAGATAACCGCGGCGGTCGGCGCCGGCGGGCGGGGCGGCTTGCGGCGCGCGCCCTTGGCCTTGGCATCGGCGCACATCTGCGCGTATTCCTCTTCCGCGGCGTCGAGCAGCTCTTGCGGGACGGGCAGCGCGGTGGCGACGGCATCGCGCACGCCCTGCATGACCTGCGGATCGGCCACGGCGATAGCGTTATTGGCCAGAACTTCGCGGGCGCGGACGGTCAGCAGGTCTGGGTTTCCCGGACCAGCGCCCACGAAGACGATCTTGCCCAACTGGGTGTCTGACACAGCATTGCTCATAAAGTTCTTTTCTAGATCTGGGCCCGCGGCACCGCACACGGACATGATCGCCTGCAGTGTTTCTCCCCGCGCCGTCGGTGGGTATCAAGGTCATAACGGCCAAAATCCCAGGCGCGACGTCCTGGGATGCCCTTAAAGGGGGCCGGGTATCATTGCAAAAAATGATCTATGGTATCTACACCTTAAATTATTAGCGCTTAAAGTAGAAATTACTGACCTAGCAGGTCGGCCGCGCCTTGGGCGAAAAGCTCATCAGAGACCCGCGTGCCCAACTCCGCCGCTTCCGCTGCGTCCATCGCAGCGCCGGAGGCGGTGGCGGTCAATTGGCGGGAACCATCCAGCGCAAAGACGCCGCCGCGCACCGTGAGTTGATCGCCGTTCCAGCGGGACGTAGCGGCCACGGGCGCGGTACAGCCCGCCTCGAGGCGGGCGAGAACGGCGCGCTCGGCAAGGGCGGCGGAGGTGGCTTGATAATCAACAATGGCGTCTAATGCCGCGGCCGCCTCGGTGCCGACGGCGGCCTCGATGGCCAGTGCACCCTGGGCTGGGGCAGGCATGAATAATTCTGGATCGAAGATATCGCTCGCCCGATCCTCGTAGCCGCCGCGCAGCAGGCCGGCATAGGCCAGCACCACGGCATCAAGCTCGCCGTCGGTCACCTTGGACATGCGGGTATCGATATTGCCGCGCAGCGGGCGGATCTCCAGGTCCGGGCGCAAGGCGGCCAGCTGGGAGATGCGGCGCGGCGCCGAGGTTCCTACCCGCGCGCCCTCTGGCAGTTGCATCAAGGTCATCCCATCGCGGGCAACCAGCACCTCGCGGCTGTCCTGGCGCTGCGGGATGACCAGGCGGAAGCGGTCATCCTCGGCCGTGGGCAGGTCCTTGAAGGAATGCACGGCGATATCGCATTCGCCGCGGTACAGCGCCTCACGCAGCGCCTGGGTGAATACGCCCACGCCGATGCGCTCGACCGGGGCCATATTGGTATCGCCGGCGGTGGTGACGATGTGGAGTTCGGAATCGAATCCGGCATCGATAAGCCAATCGCGGACGTGTCCTGCCTGGGTGGTGGCGAGCTTGGAGCCACGGGTACCAATCTGGAACATTTACGCCTCCTTATTCAGCGTGGGCAATTCATTGACGGCCACGGCAACGCCGGAGCCTTCCAGCTGCAGGCCAAAGAGTTCCTGCAGGGCATTTTCGCTGCTAAAACTGCTATCCGATGCCGCCAGCTTCTTCGCCCGCACCGTCGGTTCATGCAGCAGCTTGTCGGCGACGCGCTTGAGGGCGCCTTGGACATCGGCAAGCTGCTTGCCCTCTAGCTCCGGGTGCTTTTGCTGCAGGCGAGCCGCCTCGCACTCCACGAGGTCCGCCGCGCGGCGGTGCAGGGCGCTGACAGCCGGCGCCACATCGCGCACGCGCTGGGCGGAGGTATAGGCGGCGAGCTCCTCATCCACGATGGCGCGGGCCTGCTCGTGCGGGTCCGTGCCAGCCGCAACATCGGTGGCGGCCGCAGACAGGGACTTGCTCAGGCGCTCGATATTCACCAAATCCACGTCATCGATTTTCGTTGCCGCGTCATCGATATCGCGTGGGAGGGAGAGGTCAATGAACATCAGCGGGTGCGCGGGCGGGATGTCGGCCGCGGTAATGGTAAAGCCCTCGGCGCCGGTGGCGGAGATGGCGAGGTCGACATCGGCAAGCGCGGTGGCGCGGTCCTGAAAGTCCACCACGCGGGTGCGCACGCCGGCCTCCTCAGCGTGGCCGGCGAGGCGCTCGGCGCGCTCGCGGGTGCGGTTGGCAATCACCAGCTCGCCGATGCCCAGCCGGCCCGCGTGGGTGGCCGCAAGCGAGGCCATCGCCCCGGCGCCGAGCACGAGCGCGGACTTGCCCTGCAGATCCTCCGCATTCAGGCGCTGCAGCGCCTGGTCAAAGGCGAAAGTCACCATTGAGACGCCGGCCTTATCGATCTCCGTCTCCGAGTGCACGCGCTTGCCGGCACGCAGCACGGACTGCGCCAAGGCGTGGATGCGCGGGCCAACCGTGCCCTGCTCGGAGGCGGACTGGTAGGCAGAACGCACCTGACCGATGATCTGTTGCTCGCCCACCACCATCGAATCCAGGCCGGAGGTAACGGACATGAGGTGTTCCGCGGCGGCATCGGCATAGCGCACGTAAAGGTAATTGCGCAGCTCTTCCTCATCGACGTGGGAGACTTCCTGCAGCACCCGGATGACGTCCTGCACGCCGGTGTGGAAGGAATTGGTCACCGTATAGACCTCGAGGCGGTTACACGTGGAAATGATCATCGCCTCAGTAAGGGACTCGGTGTCAACCAACCGCCCGCAAGCGGAATGCTGCACCACATCGTCCATACTCAATTTTTCCAGCAACGCCACGGGTGCCGATTGGTGGGACATTCCCACAACGAGCACGCTCATGCTCCACACTCCTCAACCTTTTGATTGACCGCAATGGTTCCAAAGACTACCCCGCGTGGGCGCGGAACCCGAATCGTCAGCGCAGCTCCGCAGCCAACTCTTCGTTATCGACTTCCCAGCAGGCGAATTCTTCTCCGTCTATCACTACAACGGGAACGCGGTCACCGAATTCCATCTCGAGCTCGCGGCTATCTTCCACGTTGCGCACTTCCAGCTGGGCACCGGCCTCCTGGATAACGGGGGTAATCTGCTCTTTTACCCGTTTACAGGAACCGCAGGTGGGGCGCACCATGAGCTCAACTAGATGCTGGGACATAGGGGCGGGATTCTCCTCATAAGGACGCAGACGGGGGAAACGTTTACTATGGACATGTTAGTCCACCCCGCGTTTGCGAAAGCTGTTTATTCCACTCGTGTCCGCTTTACCTCCCCCCCCCGGATTCCCCGAATCTCCCCGCGACTTTTTGGCCAATTGGACGGCCTCGCGCGGCAATCTGCGCAACTTTTTAGAAAACCAGGCGCTGGCCCCCTTGGGCGAGGAAGAACAGCGCGCCGCAGGTGAGGCGGCCGCTGCCGCCGCCTTAGAGGAATTCGGGCTCGAGCTCGAGGACTTCGCCTCCGGCATAGCCTCCGTCTCCGGTTCTTATGACGCCGCAGGCTCCCAGCGCATCACGGCCCAGGATCCGGACGTCCCCGTCGACGTGGGCGCCGCCGCCTTTTTCGACGTGGACAATACCCTCGTTCAGGGTTCCTCCTTGGTGGAATTCGGATTTGGGCTCGCCCGCCGACGCTACATCCGCATCTCTGAGATACTCCCGGTTGCCTGGAAGCAGCTTAAATTCCGCCTTTCTGGCGCAGAGAATGCAAAGGACGTCGCCGCCGGCCGCGCGCAGGCATTGGAGTTTGTCAAAGGCCGCAGCGTGGACGAGCTTATCGATCTCTGCGAGGAAATCGTCGAAGCCTCCCTCGCCCGCCGCGCGTACCCCGGCACCACGCAGCTCGCTGAGATGCATCTGGCCGCCGGCCAACAGGTGTGGCTGGTCACCGCTACCCCAGTCCAGCTCGCCCAGGTCTTGGCGCGTCGCTTTGGCTTTACCGGCGCCCTCGGCACCGTCGCGGAGGTAGAAGACGGCAAGTTCACCGGCCGCTTGGTTGGCGATATCCTCCACGGCCCAGGTAAGAAGCACGCCGTGGCCGCCCTCGCTACCATCGAGGGCCTCGATTTGGACCGGTGCACCGCCTACTCCGACTCCGCCAATGACATGCCCATGCTCACCATGGTGGGCACCCCCGTGGCCATCAACCCGGACCGCAAGCTGCGCAACATTGCAGAGAAGCGCGGCTGGATCGTCCGCGACTATCGCTCCATCCGCCGCGCCATCCGCACCTACGGCCTCCCAGCGCTTGTCACTGCGGCCTTTTCCTATGGCGGCTGGCGCTATTTCCGGAAGTAGCAGCGTACGCGGCGAAGCACTCTCAGCGTAGAAGCAGCTTCGGCACTAAAACCAGAAATCCTCCGCCGCCGCGCTAAGGCACGGTGCGGAGGATTCGTGGGCTGTTGGGTTTACTTGCCCAACTTGCGACGCTGCACGCGGGTGCGGCGCAGCATCTTGCGGTGCTTCTTCTTGGACATGCGCTTGCGGCGCTTCTTGATGACAGAACCCATAACAGGCGTCCTCACTTTCTTTTAGTACGTACTGTGAACCTGCCGGCGCCTGAAACGGCAAAGGTGCACTCTTTGCCACCTTGGCCGCACATATGCGGGCCATCACGGCGTGCCGACACGAATGCGATCTATCTTACCTAGTCCCCAGCGCGTCTCCAAAAGTGGCCCCGGCGGCGACCCGCGGAAACGGCGCGCAGCATATCGCTGCGCGCCGCAAAAGGGTGAAACGCGCTGCACAAGGGTGATGTGCGGTAATCGGACGACACACGGGAAACGAGACAGCGCCCACCACCGCTGACCAAGATTGGCCAACAGAAGTGGGCGCTGCCTTAAAGGCGCGAGCACCTACGCTCCGTAAACGGATGCCTCGAGGTACTCGTTAACGGCAGACTCGTGAACGCGGAAAGAGCGTCCGACGCGCACGGCCGGCATTTCGCCTGCGTGAACCAAACGGTAGACAGTCATCTTGGAGACGCGCATGATTTCGGCGACCTCCGCGATCGTCAGAAAGGTTCCTTTTTCTTCATTTGCCATAATTATCTAACCCTTCAGCTCGTTACGCGCTGTAGGCTTCCCCTCCCACAGGACTTCACGCACGTGCTTGTCCCAGCCTATCGTGAAACATGTGACTAATGCGACCCAAGTGCCAAATTTTTTCACAGCAGTTGTTCAGCTCACCGCCAAAAGCGCTGCGTAACAACCACCCCATGGCTCCCGTATGGCCCCTGAGTGGTGAGAGGTACCTACACCCCCACCACGGGGAACTGGCCGCATTAGGCGGGCTGCTAGCCCAGCTCCTTGGCCTTATCGGAGCAGGCTTGGGCGGCGCGGTAGAACGCACCACGCAGGCCGGACTCCTCCAGCTCGCGCACGGCCGCGGCGGTGGTGCCGCCTGGCGAGGTCACACCCGCGCGCAGCTGCGTTGCCGAGCGGCCGGAGTTGGCCAACATATCGCCGGAGCCGGCAGCTGCTTGGGCGGCGAGCTTTTCGGCGATATCGCGGGGAAGGCCGAGCTGCACGCCGGCATCGACAAGCGCCTCTGCCACAAGGAAGAAGTAGGCCGGCGAGGAACCAGCCAGGGCTGTCGCGGCGTCGATGTTCTTCTCCGGAATGACCGCGACCTCACCCACGGCCTCGAGCAGCTCCGTCACGCCCTGCATCTGGGCCTCAGTGACGTGCTCGCCGGCGGCGCAGGTGCACATGCCGCGGCGCACCAACATCGGCGTATTGGGCATAACGCGCACAACCGGCACGCCGTCGCCCGCAGCAGCCTGCAGGGCCTCCAGCGTCAGCCCTGCGGCCATAGAGACCACCACGGCGTCCTTAGCCGGGTTAATCTCGCCCAGCAGGTCCAGGATGGCATAAGGCTTGACGGAGGCGAAGATATAATCCGCGCCGTCCACCGCCTCAGCGTTATCCGTCGTGACGTTGACGCCATAGTTGCTCTTGAGCTCTTCACCGCGAGAGGCCGTGCGGTTGGTCACCGTGATATCGGAAGCATTGAAGCCCGATTCCACAAGACCCGAGGTCAAAGCCTCACCGATTTGTCCTCCACCTAAAATTGCAATCTTTGTCATAGTCTCCACAATGCCAAAAATAACGCCACCCGGCTACCTCCACGAAGGAAGCAGCCGGGTGGTTCTCAGCAATTCGCTGGTTTAGAGCATGACCAAAAGCAGTGGTCCGAACGTCAATATGAGGCCGGTAATGCCTGCAAGGAACATGGAGAACCCATCGCGGGCCGTGCGCAGCGCATGCGTAACGCCAGCCATAATTGCGGTCACGCCGAGTGCCAAGATAGATACGACGACGCGCGGGAAGTTATCCCAGAGCACTTCAAAGCCCTTGAAGATGACGATGGCCAAGACGATGCCCACGACCACCATGATGAGGATGGACATGGGGTTGAGCTTCTCGTGCTCTTCGGTGACTTCCTCGTCCCGCACCTGAGACAGCTCGCCGGTATCGTCAGACTTCTTCGCAGCCGCCGCAGGCTTCTGCTCAGGCGCGGCAGCCTTGCCCTTGGTTCCAGCGTCCTTGGTGTCTGCTGCGGTCTTCGCGCCAGCCTTCGCTCCCGTTACGGTCGCTGCAGCAGCGCCTGCCCCGGCAGCGCCAGCTGCGCCCGCCTTCTCCTTGGCTTCCTTGGCACCGGATTCAGCGGCATCAGCGGCGTCCTTGCGCTTGTCCTGCGAGGACTGCGACTTACCGATGCGCTGCATTACCGCCGTGTCATCCGCGGATGGCTGATGGGACTTCTTGTCGGCGTCCTTAGCGCCCGCCTTGTCCTCCGGACCCGACTGCGCAGGCTTCTTTGCCTCCTGTGCGTTTGTCTTCTGCGCTGGGGCAGGCTTGGCCGTCGGCTTCGAGCCAGACCCCGCCGCAGGCTTGGGAGAGGCGGTCGGCTCACTCGGCTTCCCGTTCTTCTTCGGCGCAGGGGACGCGGTTGGGGTACCAGCGGAAGGCTTCTCGGCAGCCGGCTTAGGAGAGGAGGATTGGGACTGAGATTGCTTGCTTTGCGCAGGCTTGCCGATGCCCTCCTGCCCCGCGGACGGCTTGCCTGCAGCGGACTTGGCGCCAGCAGGCTTAGCACCGGCAGGCTTGGACCCAGCTGGCTTGGAGCCAGTCGGCTGCGCCGCGGAGTTGTTCGCCGCGGTCTTTTTCTCAGCGGCGTTTTTCTCAGCGGACTGTTCGTCCTTGGACTTCGGCGCGCGGATGACAGGGGCGTCATCGTCGATGGATACGTTGGTGTGCTTCGCCTCAGGCGGGGTGGACTTTACCTTCTTCAGGCTGCCGGTGAGCTCGGCAACGGATACGCCGCCCTCATCGAGGCTCCGCCGACGACGGCGAGAGGTCTTCTCGTCTTTATCCGTGCGGTCCTTCTTATTGCGAGCCAGCAGCTCGGCCACGGTCAACTGTTTTTCGTCAGCCATGATCTCTTCCTATTCCAATCCCTTGTCGGTCCGGCGCAAAATAACACCTTCGCGCAGCGCCCATGGGCAGATTTCCAACTTCTCGATTCCAAGAGCTCGCATGCTTGCCTCGGCAACCAAAGCGCCGGCGACGATTTGGTGCGATCGGTTCGAACTTACACCCTCAAGGTCCGCTCTGTCTGCTGCAGTCATGCGCGTGATGAATGAAATCAACTGGCGCAGGCCCGGTGCGGTCAAGGTGCGCTTGACGTATGGCCCCGCAGACGATGGCGCCGCACCGGTAAGCCGCGAGAGGGTGCGGAAGGTTTTCGAGGTGCCCACGGCCAGGCCAGCCGGGCCCATTGCCTTCATCTGCGTGACGGCATCTTCAAGCTCCGCATCGATGAAATCGCGCAGCGCACTGACCTTCTTTTTCTCCGGCGGATCGGTATCGAACCAGTTGTGGGTCAGCCGGCCTGCGCCCAGATCGAGCGAGAAAGCCAGGTCAGGGTGTTCATCGGTACCGGTGGATAGCTCTAGGGAGCCACCGCCGATGTCCAAGTTGGTGATGCGTCCGGCGGACCAGCCGTACCAGCGGCGGGCAGCGAGGAAAGTAAGCTGTGCTTCCTCCACGCCCGAGAGGATCTGCAGGCGCACGCCGGTCTGCTTTTCCACCTCATCGAGTACCTCTTCAGAGTTAGGGGCAGAGCGGACCGCGGAGGTCGCGAAGGCGATGAATTCGGAGCACCCGAGTTTGTCACCCAGCTCACTTGCCTCACCCACGGCGGAAACGAGCTTTTTCAGGCCCTTTTCGTGGATGTTTCCCTTCTTATCCAGCTGTTCTACCAGCCGGAGTGGGGTCTTCCAATCGCTCATCGGAGTAGGCCGTCCCCCCGTTGCGGCATCGACCGCAACGAGGTGGACGGTATTACTTCCGACGTCTAATACACCTAATCGCACACCCATAGCGTAGTAGGTCTACCGTGGTTAGGTGTGAATCGCCCAAAATCTGACACCGTTTACCTAGGTTTTCCCGCGAGCTCGCCAGCGGCGGCATCGATTAAAGCCGGGCACGAAGAGGCCCCAGATTTTCCGCGGGAGTGGTTCGAATTTACCAACCCAAACGACCCTTACCACGTCTTTTCCATCGATCTCACGTGGGTGGAATCGCACTACAGCTGCCAATTTGGCACGTCGGCGTGCCGGGGCATCGATAAGAGCCAGCCCGATGTGGGCTGCTGCGTGCACGGTGCATATATGGCCGATGAACAAGACCGCGACCAGCTTTACGATGCCGTCTCCCGCATGCCCGCGCGCTATTGGCAGCTGCGCCCAGCGGGGGTAGATGAGTTCCTGGCGCAAGAAAACACCGATGAGCTAGAGCCCTGGTTGGAATGGGACGAGCTCGATGGCGAGGACGGCGAACCGGAACCGGCGCTGAAAACGCCCATCGTGGATGGCGCCTGCATCTTTGCCAACCGCGCCGGCTGGGAAACGGGCACGGGCTGCGCTCTGCACCAATGGGCAGTAGATAGCGGCGAGGAGCTGACCGTGGTCAAGCCGGAGGTGTGCTGGCAGCTGCCGCTGTGGCGCTACGAGGATTATGAAGAACGCCCCGATGGGCAGGAAATTTTGCGCACCACCATCGGCGAATATGACCGCCGCGGCTGGGGCAATGGCGGCGAAGACTTTGATTGGTACTGCTCTACCGATGGCGCCTGCCACGCCAATCCGCTGCCGATGTGGCAATCGCACGAGGACGAGCTCGTCGCGCTCATGGGGCGCGAAAGCTACGATATTTTGGCCCAACAATGCCGTGCCCGCGCAGAAGCCGCCGAGCACGGCGTGCAGCTTACCCAGCACCCGGCCAGCATCAAGGCCGGCTGGTACTAGAGCGCTAGCCGGCGCTAGAGTTCGAATTTATAGCCCAGTCCGCGCACCGTTACCAAGTGCTTCGGGCGGGAAGGGTGCTCCTCAATCTTGGTGCGCAGGCGCTTGATGTGCACGTCGAGCGTTTTGGTATCGCCCACGTAATCCGCACCCCAGATGCGGTCAATGAGCTGGCCGCGGGTCAGCACGCGCCCAGCGTTGCGCAGGAGGTATTCCAGCAGGTCAAACTCCTTGAGTGGCATGGCCACCGGCTCGTCCGCCACGGTGACGATGTGGCGCTCCACATCCATCTTCACGCGGCCGCCGGATAGGATCTGCTGGTCTTCTACCTCGGCGTCCTCCGCGGCGTCCGCGTGGGAGGACTGATCGTTGCCGCGGCGCAGCACGGCGCGGATGCGGGCGATGAGCTCGCGGGAGGAATACGGTTTGGTGACGTAATCGTCCGCGCCCAGCTCTAGGCCCACGACCTTATCGATTTCCGCATCGCGCGCGGTGACCATAATGACCGGTACGGAGGAGGTGGCACGTAGCTGCTTGCACACGTCGGTGCCGGACATACCGGGCAGCATGAGGTCAAGTAGCACGATGTCGATGTCATTGTCGGCGAATTTCTCCAGCGCGGAGGGGCCATCGAGGGCGATAATCGGCTCGAAGCCTTCCTTGCGGAGTAAGAATGCCAGCGGATCGGCCAGCGACTCTTCATCTTCCACGATGAGAATGGTGGTCATTGTGCTTTATCCTTTCGACGTGCTGCAACGCGTGCTACCGCACGCTGGAGCCCAGGAGCCGCCGCATCGACGGAATCCTTGTCTTCATTATCCTGCAAGTCAGCCTCGTGCGCTGGCTTCTCTTCCTTATATATGGGCAACTCGATGGTAAAAGTAGAGCCCGTGCCAGGCCGCGACCACAGCTTGATATTGCCCCCGTGGTTGGCCACCACGTGTTTGACAATTGCTAATCCTAGGCCAGTGCCTCCAGTCTGCCGCGACCGGGCTTGGTCAACGCGGAAAAAGCGCTCGAAGACGCGCTTTTGATGCTCCGGCGGGATGCCGATGCCCCGGTCCGTCACCCGGATCAGCACGACATCATCCCCCACTACCTTCTGTGAGACGGAGACCGGCAATTCCTCTGGCGAATAATTGATCGCGTTGGAAATAAGATTGGACAGCGCGGTTACCAAGAGGGACCGGTCGCCCATGACCTGCACGCCTACGGACGGCCCTTGAGTCAACCTGATGGAGCGCGCGTCTGCGGCAAGCTGATTGCGCGAAATCGCCTCATCAATCAAATCGTCTACGTAGAGCGGTTCCATCTCCGGCAGCGCCTCGGCGCCCTGCAGCTTGGACAGGGAAATCAGCTCGCTGACCATATCCGCCATGCGGTTGGCCTCTTTTTGCACCTTGGTACCGAAGTACTTCACGTGCTCCGGATCCTCGGGGTCTTGCAGTAGGGCCTCTGCCAGCAGCGCGATGCCACCCACCGGGGTTTTCAGCTCGTGGGAGACGTTGGCTACGAAGTCACGGCGCGCGGATTCCATGCGCACGTTTTCGCTCTCATCGGTGCCGTAGATGATGATGAAGCGGCCATCGTTCAGCGTCAGCGGCTTGATAACGGCCCTCACCTGCGTGACGCGGTGCCCGGTGCGGCGCTTAGGGATGGCCAAGTCCACGGTGCGGGTTTCCTTATCCTCGAAGACCTGCTCCGCGGTCTTCCAGATTTCCGGATTGACGGCGCGATCGTGGACCACAGACATCTCGTGCGCCGCGGGGTTGGACAGGATGATTTCCTGGTTCCTATCGAGCACCGTCAGCGCCGTGGGCGAGCCCTGGACCGCGAGGTGGAGGCCTTGGCTCACGGTGGTGACCTGGTTTGCCTGGGCATCGCTCGCGCGCTGGCGGCGTGCCATGCGCTCGCGCACCCGGGAAATCAATGGCAGCGCCACCGCGCAGGCAACCACGCCCGCGAGAAAGACAAAAATTAATTCCACGTCATTAAGCCTAACCATTAGAAAGTCCCCAGGGAGCACCTCCCCGGGGACTTATATGCAGTAGTGGGGTTACTTGTCACCACCCTGCGCGGCGACGGCAGCGGCCCCGGCCTCGGCGGCCTCTGGGTCCAGGTAAGTGCCGCCCTCGTTGACCACGGAGCCATCCTCCGCAATCTCGTACACCAGCGGAATGCCGGTCGGGATATTCAGCCCGGCGATGTCATCATCGGAAATGCCATCGAGGTGCTTGACCAACGCGCGCAGGGAGTTGCCGTGCGCTGCGATCATGACGGATTCGCCCTTCTTGGCCCGCGGCAGGATCTCTTCCTCGAAGTAGGGCACGAAGCGCTCGACAACGTCCTTCAGGCACTCCGTCTGTGGGACCTTGTCCAAATCCGCGTAGCGGGGGTCGTTGGCCTGGGAGTACTCGGCGTCATCGGCAAGCTCGGGCGGGCGCGTGTCATAGGAACGGCGCCATGCCATGAACTGGTCCTCGCCGTACTCTTCCTTGGTCTCGGCCTTGTTCAGGCCCTGCAGCGCACCGTAGTGGCGCTCGTTGAGGCGCCAGTCGCGGATGACCGGGATCCAGTGGCGGTCGGCCGCATCCAGCGCGATATTGGCGGTGCGGATTGCGCGGCGCAGTAACGAGGTGTACAGCACGTTGGGCAGGATGCCCTCTTGCGCGAGCAGCTCGCCGCCGCGCTTGGCCTCTGCCTCACCCTTTTCTGTCAGATCAACATCGACCCAACCGGTAAATTGGTTGGATTCATTCCAGGTGGATTGGCCGTGGCGAAGAAGAATCAGTTTTCCGTTAGTCATGCCTCCAGCATGCCACGAAACCGCCCGGCGCGTCAGTGAGGCTAGTCTCCCATCGCGCGGCGTTGGTGGCAGTCAGGCACGGGAATCTGCTGGGCTTCGGCATAAATCTCCGTCAGCTCCCGGGCCGTGTTGGTCCAGCTAAAGCGCACGGCGTGCGCGACGGCGGCCTCGCCCATGGCGATGCGCCGGGGGTCATCGTCCAGCAGCTGGGTCAAGGAATCCGCCCACTCCTTCGGATCGTGGGACGGCACCAGCAGCCCGGTCTCACCATCGACGACAGCGATGGACAGCCCACCCACGGCCGCGGCGACGACCGGCGTGCCAGAAGCCTGGGCCTCGAGCGCCACTAGACCAAAGGACTCGTTGTAGCTGGGTACCGCCACAATATCCGCTGCGCGGTACACACCCACCAGCTCCTCGGGCGGGCGGGGCCCTAAAAAGCGCACGCGCTTTTGCACGCCCAACTCCCGCGCCAATTCCCTATACGCCTCCGGCGAGGCATTGGCCCCGGATGGCCCACCGCAGATGAGCACCCGAAAATCGCGGGTGGGCTCGCGGTGGCACAGTTCGGCGGCGGTCCGGATAAGGACTTCGGGCCCCTTGAATTTCTGTAGCCGCCCCACAAAGGCCACGACCTTGGTATGCAGCGGGATGCCCAGCTCGCGGCGGGAACGCTCCGTATTGCGGTCGGTACCTGGGGTAAATAGCCCCACGTCGGCGCCCGGGGAGACCACGCGGATGATATCGCGGTCAGCATCGTAATGCTCGGCTAGGTCGCGGGCTTCCTGATCGGTATTGACCACGAGGAGGTCTGCGTTATCCACCAATTGTTGCTCGCAGATGCGCCGCGCTTCTGATTCCACGGTGTCCTCGGCCGTGCGGTAGGCGTTTTTCACCGCGGCCAAGGTGTGGGCGGTGTGGACCAGCGGAATGCCCCATAGATCGCGCAGCAGCCACCCCACCTGGCCAGAAAGCCAGTAGTGGGAATGAATGAGGTCATATTTTTTGCCCTGCCATTTAGCAAATTGCACCACGCCGCCGGAAAAGGCCGCGAGTTGGGTGGGCAGATCTTCTTTTTCTAGCCCCTCAAAGGGGCCTGCCACGATGTTGATCACCCGCAGGTTGGGGGCCACGTCCACGATTTCTTTGTGGCTGGGGCGGGTCGCACGGGTATAGACATCTACCTCTACGCCTAGCTGGGCTAATTGGCAGGCAATATTTAAAACGTAGACGTTCATTCCGCCGGCATCCCCGGAGCCAGGCTGCTCAATGGGGGAGGTATGCATAGAAATCATGGCGATGCGCATGGTGACCCATCTTAGCGGCGCTATACTGGCCCCTGCCAATAACCTACGCTACCGAAAGGTCACGCATTGTCCGCTTATGAATCAAAGGCATGGCTCCAGTATTACCCGGAGTGGACGCCGCATAGCCTCGACTATGGCAACACCACCCTGTTAGACCTGTATGACAACAACCTCAAGGTCAATGGCGATAAGTCAGCCACGTATTTCTTTGGACGCAGCCAAAACTATTCCGAGCTGGACCGCCAAGTGCGCGCCGCCGCAGCCGGCTTGAAGGCCTTCGGCGTGCGCCCCGGTGACCGCGTAGCCATCGTTGCCCCCAATAGCCCGCAGTACATCGCGGCCTTTTATGCCATCTTGAAGCTCGGCGCCCAGGTTGTGCTGCACAACCCGCTTTATACCGCCCACGAGCTGGAGGGGCTTTTCCAGGATCACGGCGCGCGCATCGCCATCGCCTGGGACAAGGCCGCCCCCACCCTGGAGAAGCTGCGGGCTACCACCAACCTGGAAACGGTCGTGTCCATCAACATGATCAACGCCATGCCCACCCTGCAGCGCGCCGCGCTGCGCCTGCCGCTTCCCCCGCTCAAGGCCAAGCGCGAGCAGCTTTCTGCCCCGGCACCAAATACCGTGCCGTGGGAGGCGCTGATTGGCGATGCCATCGGTGGCAACGGCAGCGATATTAAGACGCCAGAGGACATTGATAAAGACACCGTCGCGCTGGTGATGTACACCTCCGGTACGACCGGTGCGCCCAAGGGCGCGATGCTCTCGCACGGCAACCTCGTATCCAACCTGCTGCAGGGCAAGGCTTGGGTTCCAGGCTTGGGCGATAAGCCAGAGCGCATGCTCGCCGCCCTACCCTTCTTCCACGCATATGGCCTGACCATGAACGTCACCTTGGCACAGCTTATCGGCGGCGAATTGGTCATCCTCCCCGTGCCGCAGATCCCGCTCATCATGCAGCTGATGAAGAAGCACACCCCGACCTGGGTCCCGGGCGTTCCTACCTTGTACGAGCGCATCGTCAAGGCCGCCGAGGAGCAAGAAGTACCCATCAAGGGCGTGCGCGCGGCCTTCTCTGGCGCATCCACCCTGCCTTCTGAGACCGTCAATAAGTGGGAAAACGCCACCGGCGGCTTACTCGTGGAAGGCTACGGGCTTACCGAGTGCTCCCCCATTATCGTGGGCAACCCCATGAGCACCGACCGCCGCCCCGGCTACGTGGGCATTCCCTTCCCGGATACCGAGGTGCGCATCGCCAACCCCGATAACCTGGATGAGACCCAGCCAGACGGTGTTGAGGGCGAGGTGCTGGCCCGCGGCCCGCAGATTTTCAAGGGCTATCTTAATAACCAGGAAGCCACCGATGCCGCCTTCCACGATGACTGGTTCCGCACCGGTGACATGGGCATCATGGAAGAAGACGGCTTCATCCGCCTAGTCAGCCGCATCAAGGAAATCATCATCACCGGCGGCTTCAACGTCTACCCGGGCGAGGTCGAAGAAATCCTGCGCGAGCACCCCAGCGTCGACGACGCCGCTGTCGTGGGCCGCCCGCGCGACGATGGCTCCGAAGATGTCGTTGCCTGCCTCGATCTTGCCGATGGCGCCGCGCTCGACCCCGAAGGCCTCAAGGAGTACTGCCGCGAGCGCCTGACCCGCTACAAGGTCCCGCGCACCTTCTACCACTTCGAAGAACTGGCCAAGGACCAAATGGGCAAGATCCGCCGCCGTGAGGTACAAGAAGACCTCATCAACCGCCTCGAAGCGGAGAAGAACTCCTAAAACACCTAGAGTTCCCACCACCATGCTGCGCACCATCGATACCCCCATCGGCCCGCTGCTGCTCACCGCGGATGCAGACGGGCTGTCCCGCGTTGACTTCGTCGCGATCCAGTTGGGTCGCGACGGAACCAGCAAGGGTCGCCGCAAACCCAATGAGGTTCGCGACGAAAACAGCAAGGGGCACCGCAAAACCAATCAGGTTCGCGGCGAGGAAAGCGGCGGAGTACATGGGGGCATCGACAAGCGCGGTGCAGACATCTTAGATGCGGCGCAAGAGCAGCTCGCGGAGTATTTCGCTGGGCGCCGCCGCGAGTTTGACCTGCCGCTCAACCCGGCGCCGACGACGGAATTTCGCGCCCAAATTCACGCGCAGTTGGACACCATTGGCTACGGCGAAATCTCAAGCTATGGCGAGCTCGCAGCCGCCGTGGGGCGCCCCGCTGCTACCCGGGCGGTCGGCACCGCCTGCGGCGCCAATCCCCTGCCGATTATTCGGCCCTGCCACCGCGTGCTGCGCAGCGATGGAACGCTCGGCGGCTATGCCGGTGGCCTGGATATCAAGCGTTTTTTGCTGACACTCGAAGAAAACTAGAGGATTTCCTCACGTTCTGGGTATACTCGCCCTTTGTAATATTTTTCTTTAGCAAACGAAAGGGCAGCGCGTGTCCGCATACGAATCCCGGGCCTGGATTAAGCACTACAGCGACTGGACCCCCGCCACGCTTGATTACGGCGATAAAACCATCGTTGACTACTACGTCAATAACCTCCGCATCAATGCGAATAAGTCCGCTACCTACTTCTTCGGCAGTACACAGAGCTACGCGGACCTAGACGCACAGGTGCGCGCCGCCGCTGCGGGACTTAAGGCCTTTGGCATCCGGCCTGGCGATAGGGTCGCCATCGTCATGCCTAACTGCCCCCAACACGTGGTGGCGTTTTATGCCATCCAGCTGCTCGGGGCCACCGCGGTGGAACACAATCCCCTCTACACCGCCCACGAGCTCGAGGGGCTTTTCCAGGACCATGGCGCGCGTGTGGCCATCGCCTGGGATAAGACGGCGCAGACGCTGAATAAGCTGCGCGCCACCACCCCACTAGAGACCATCGTGTCCGTCAACATGATCGATGCGATGCCACCGCTCAAGCGCCTCGCACTCCGGATTCCCCTGCCGCCGCTGGCCGCCAAGCGCGAGCAGCTAACCGGCACGGCCCCGAATACCGTGGCCTGGTCCACGCTTATCGGTTCTGCCATCGGCGGCGATGGCAAGGACCTCGAGATTGCCAAGGTCACGCAGGACGATATCGCGCTTATCCTCTACACCTCCGGCACCACAGGCAAGCCCAAGGGCGCGCTGCTTTCGCACGGCAACCTCATCTCCAACTGCGTGCAGGGCGAAGCCTGGCTGACGAATATGGACGCCACCGACCAGCGCTTCCTCGCCGCATTGCCGCTCTTCCACGCCTACGGCATGACCACGCTGTGCGTGCTCAGCATCTACTTCGGCGCCGAGCTCATCTTGGTTCCATCCCCGCAGATGCCGCTCATCATGGACATCGTTAAGAAGCACACCCCCACCTGGCTACCGGGCGTGCCCACGTTATACGAGAAGATCATGGACGCCGCCGAGGACAAGGGCGTGGATCTTGCCGGCATCAGCAACGCCTTCTCCGGCGCCGCTACCCTGCCGGTTGACGTGATGGAGCGCTGGGAATCCATGACCGGCGGCCGCCTCGTGGAGGGATTTGGTATGACCGAGACCTCCCCCGTGCTCATTGGCAACCCCATGAACGGCAACCGCCGCCCGGGCTATGTGGGCCTGCCCTTTCCCGATACCGAGGTGCGCATTGGCAACCCGGATAACCTCGATGAAACCCAGCCAGATGGCGAGCCGGGCGAGATGCTGGCTCGCGGGCCGCAGATCTTCCAGGGCTATTTCAATAACGAAAAGGCCACCGAGGAGTCCTTCCACAACGGCTGGTTCCGCACCGGCGATATGGCCACCATGGATGAGGACGGCTGGGTCAAGCTGGTTAGCCGCATCAAGGAAATCATCATCACCGGCGGCTTTAACGTCTACCCGGCCGAAGTCGAAGAGGTGGTGCGCAAGCACCCAGACATCAAGGAGGTCGCCGTGGTGGGCCGCCCGCGCAAGGATGGCTCCGAGGACGTCGTCGCCTGTCTCATCCTGCGCGATGGCGCCGTCTTGGACCCAGAAGGCCTCAAATCCTTCTGCCGCGAGCGCCTGACCCGCTACAAGGTTCCGCGCACCTTCTACCACTTTGAGGAGCTGGCTTCGGACCAGCTGGGCAAGGTCCGCCGCCGCATGGTGCAGCAGGATCTCCTCGATCTCCTCAAACAGAAGGCTTAGTATTAACCACCATGTCAGACCTCGAGTACGACGCCACGCTGACGGATTTCCTCGCCACCGCCGTAGCCAACTTCCCCCACCGTCCCGCCACCTTTTTCGCGGGCGAGACCCTGAGCTACGCGGAGTTGGATACCCGTATCGCCGCTGCCGCCGGCGCCCTGCGGGAGATGGGAATCCGCCCCGGCGACCGGGTGGCGCTGGTCTTGCCCAACTCCCCGCAGCACCTCATTGCCTTTTTCGCGGTGCTGCGCCTGGGCGCGGTCGTGGTCGAGCATAACCCTCAGTACACCGCCCACGAGTTGGCCCCGCTCTTTGCCCACCACGGCGCCCGCATCGCCTTGGTCTGGGATCAGGTCGCCGCCGTGGTCGATGGCCTAGCCAGCACGGTGATTCCCGTGTCCTTGGAGGCGCCCCTTCCCCTCTCCGGCGCCCCAGTGCCTCACCGCCAGGCCGCGCTTGCCGATGCCGCCCTCATCCTCTACACCTCCGGCACCACCGGCCAGCCCAAGGGCGTGGTGCTCACGCACGGCAACCTCGCCGCGAACTGCATCCAATTGGAAGCCCAGGCCGATCTGCGCCCGGGCCACGAGCGTTTCCTCGCCACGCTGCCGATGTTCCACTCTTATGGATTGACCATGAGCGTCTTGCTCGCGGTGCGCTGCGCCGCCGAGATCATCCTGCTGCCCTCCCCACGCCCCGCAGCCGTGGTCGGCGCCTTGGCACAGCGCCGCCCGACCTGGATGCCGGGCGTTCCCACCATTTATGAGCGCGCCATGGGCGAGCTGGCGGCAGAATCTGCCTCCGAGGCGGCCGCTGAGCCGACCGCCGAGCAGGCCACAGACCTGGGCGGGGTGCGCTACGCCATTTCCGGCGCGGCATCGCTGCCCGCGCGCATCATCGAGCCCTGGCAAGACCGCACCGGCGGCATGCTTGTCGAGGGCTACGGTCTTACCGAGGCCTCCCCCGTGCTGACCATCAACCCGCTTGGTGAGGGTCGGCGCGTGGGGACCATCGGCAAGCCGCTTGCCGATACCGACTTGCGCATCGGGGATCCCGCTGACCTTGACCGCAGCCAACCCGATGGCACGCCCGGCGAGATCCTTGCCCGCGGGCCCCAGGTTTTTTCGGGCTACCTCGATAATCCCGCCGCCACGCGGGAGGCATTCCACGGCGATTGGCTGCGCACCGGCGATATGGGTGTGCGCGAGGCCGATGGCCATTTCCGGCTGGTGGGCCGGATTAAAGAGGTCATCATCACCGGTGGCTTTAACGTCTTTCCCAGCGAGGTGGAACATGCATTGTTGAGCCACCCCGCGATAAGCCAAGCCGCGGTGGCCGGCGTCCCGCGTGCCGATGGTTCCGAGGATGTCGCCGCCTGCCTTGTGCTCCACCCCGGCGCCACCTTCGACGCGGAAGCGCTGCGCGAGCACTGCCGCGGCCTCCTGGCCCGCTATAAGGTCCCGCGGCATTTCGTGGTGCAAGAAGAATTGCCCACCGATCAGCTGGGCAAGCTGCGCCGCCGCCAGGTACAGGAAATCTTGGTGGCGGAAGTGTCCTCCCGCTAACTCGCGGCGCACAGTCGGCTGAAGAATCTATTCTGTGAAGTGACACTCGCAGCGATTAGGCTGGGGAGTATGACTGAACAGAACCAAGAAAAGATTAACGTCAAGTCCTTCGAGCTCGACCACCGCCTCGTCAGCGCGCCTTATATCCGGGTGGCTGACCGCACCGATTTGGGCGGCGGCGTCGAGATTATCAAGTACGACCTGCGCTTCTGCCAGCCCAATAAGGAGCACCTGGACACGGAGGCGCTGCACTCCGTGGAGCACATGATGGCCAACTTTATGCGCAACTACACCGATAAGCTCATCGGCTTTGCCCCTATGGGCTGCCGCACCGGCTTCTACGCCATTACCAACGGCATGGAGCAGGATGAATTGCTGCGCGCCGTTGAGGGTGCGCTGAACGATATCCTCACCGCCACCGAGGTTCCCGCCGCCAACGAAGAGCAGTGCGGTTGGGGCGCACACCACAGCTTGAAGGGCGCGCAGGATGCGGCCCGCAAGTTCCTAGACGCCAAGCCGGAGTGGCTCGAGGTCATGGCTGCCTAGGAGCCCGCAAGCAACACTTCCGTCCAAAACAACCGCGTTTCGCCAAAAATGAGGGCGAATTTTAGAAGAACGCGGTTGTTTTGGACGTTTTTATCTCCGCGCGGGCCTAAAACCCGGCGCGAACCCAGCGGCTAAGGCCCCGTCGCGCCGAGAGGCGCGGCCTAGTCCTCGTCCATGGATAGGCCCAGCCACACGGGCTCGGGCACGAGCTCGACGCCGAAGGCCTCGCGGACGCCATCGCGAATAGTGCGGGCCAGCGCGACAATATCGGCGGCGCTCGCGTTTCCGCGGTTAGTCAGCGCCAGGGTGTGCTTGGTGGATAGCGTTGCCGGGCCGGATCCGGGGTAGCCCTTTGTAAAGCCGGCGTTATCGATAAGCCAAGCGGCCGAGAGCTTCTCGTGCGGGGACGATTCGCCCTGTGCGGTGGCGACGGGGTGGCGGGGCATGCGGTCGGCGGGGGCATCGCCAAGCGTGGCGCGCACCTTGTCTTGGATGGCGTCGGCGACGCTGGATTCGACCACGGGGTTGGTGAAGAAAGAGCCGGCGGACCAGGTGTCATGGTCGGCGGCATCGAGCACCATGCCCTTGCCGCGGCGCAGGGCGAGGACCTCCTCGCGGACCTGGGCGACGGGGCGGCGCTCGCCGGGGGCATCGGTAAGCTGCCCAAAGCGCAGGGGGCGAGAGAGCCCATCCGTGGTCAATTGCAATTCGACCTCGAGCACCACCGCGCGGCCGGTGAATTTCAGGTTGGAATAGCGGTAGGCCAGATCGAGATCGGAGACGGGAACCCACTCATCGGCATCGGTGCGCAGGTTATACAGGCGCACACGGGTCAAGACCTCAGAAATCTCGGCGCCATAGGCACCCACGTTTTGCACGGGCACCGCGCCCACCGTGCCGGGGATGCCGGACAGGCACTCGATGCCGCCCAGGGACTGCGTCACGGATTCCGCCACGACCTCGTCCCATACCGCACCGGCTTGGGCGCGCACGAGGCCAGTTTCGGTATCCATGTCCACCGCGGCAAAGTCGAGGACGACGGCGACCACGTCTACCTCACCATCAGAAACCAGCAGGTTGGAGCCGCCGCCAACCACAATGAAGGGAACTTTTTCTTTCTCGAGGTACCGCAGTGCCGCAACTGCCGCTTCAGGCAGCGAGCAACGCAACGTGACCCGTGGCTTTCCCCCCACGCGCAAGGTGGTGAGATCAGCAAAGCTCGCCGTGGGATCCACGTCTACGCCGTCGATTGCTGTGAGTTGTTGCGTCAAAAATTTATCAAGCACGTATACCAAGGTAGTCTGTTAAGCATGTCAACTCGTAGTGAAAACACCGTAACCATCAATCAGCCTATCGACATGGTTCACAAGGCGCTGCTCACCCAGGGGTACTGGGAGTACATCGTGGCAAACCTTTCCCCGGAGGCAGGCCAGGTTCACGATTTCTCCGATAACGTAGCCACGCTCTACGAGGTCCTGCCGACCACCCTTTTGCCAGAGGCAGTGCGCGCCATGGTCTCGCAGGACCTCAAGGTCAAGCGCGTGGTCACCGTGGGCGAGCTCAACGGCCAGGCCGCTGACGTCAACTACACCGCTGACGTCAAGGGCACCCCGGTGGACTTCAAGGGCGATATTTCCCTGGCCGGCGAGGGCGAGATGACCAAGCTGACCTACACCAACGAGATCTCCGTCAAGATCCCGATGATGGGCGCAGCCATCGAGCCGAAGGTGGGCGAATCCCTGGCAGAGCTCTTTGATAACGAGGGCAAGCTGACCGAACAGTGGATTTCTGAAAACTCCTAAGGCACTCCCAACCTTAGAATCCACCGATTCCCATGGCCGACCACGCTCATAACCTGCGCGCCAGCGCAGCAGCGGGTCGGCCTTTTGGCGTTATTACCCGCGGCACCACCAATTACAACCGGCTGCGGCGCTGCGATAGGTGGATGGTCGCCCACCCAGAAATTTCGGCGCTGCTGCGCCACGTGCGCACCCCGCTCGCGCTCGACGTGGGCTACGGTGCCTCCCATACCACCACCGTGGAGTGGGCGCGGTGGCTGCGCCGCATCAATCCCCGCGTGGATGTGCGCGGGCTGGAAATCCACCCGGACCGGGTGCTACCGCCGCGCGATGGCGTGCGCTTTGAGCTGGGCGGATTTGAGCTTGCGGGCTACCGTCCGCAGGTGGTGCGTGCCTTTAATGTGCTGCGCCAATACGACGTGGACCAGGTTGCGGAGGCCTGGCAGACGGTGTGTTCCCGCCTGGCCCCTGGCGGGTTCTTCGTGGAAGGCACCTGCGATGAGCTGGGCCGGCGCGCGGCGTGGATCCTGCTCGATCAGCATGGCCCGAAGACGCTGACGCTCGCGTGGGATCCCTTCGACGTGGCCCGCCCCTCCGATGTGGCCGAGCGCCTGCCCAAAGTGCTCATCCACCGCAACGTGCCCGGCGAGCCCATCCACGAGCTCCTGCAGGCCGCCGATAGGGCCTGGGATCGCGCCGCTGGGTGGGCCCCGCACGGCCCGCGGGTGCGATGGCGCATGGCACAAGCCCTGTTTGCCGATGCCCCCTTTAACCTCCATCCTCCCCGCCGCCGGCTGCGCGATAATACGCTCACTGTGAGCTGGGAGAGCATCGCGCCCCGCTAATATCCAGCACACATTGCCACCGGCCGCCTCATGCGCCACACTGGTAGTCATGGCTGCAAAGAAATCGGGCGGATCGCTCGCTTGGAAAATTGTCGTAGGCGTCCTCGTAGCGCTGCTTATTATCATCCTCATCGCCGAATTTGGCCTGCGCTGGTTCATTAGTAATCAGATGACCGAGGAGTTTAAAAATAGCGCCAAAGAAGAAGGCATCGAGGCAACGGAAGATCCCTCGGTAAGCTTTGGCGGCAGCCCCCTCCTCTTTGGGCTTATGCGCGGCTCGATTTCCCAGATGGACATGACCACGCCGTCGACCCTGCAGATCGAAGGCTCCCAGATCAAGGGGCAACCCGCCTCCGAAATCCACGTGGAAGATATGTCCACGGATGCGGATAACCCAGTGGCCGGCTCCCTCCGCGCCACCACCACCGTTCCGGATGACTACCTGCTGGCTAGCTTCCAAAAAGGAATCTCGGACCAATCCGGCAGCGACACCATTGGGAATATGGTGGTTACTGAAATCACCGCGAATGACCAGAGCGACGAGCTGGAAGTGAAGTTCGGCGGCGGCTTGGCCAGCCTTTCGCTCAAGCCCACCGCCCGCGACGGCAAGCTAGAGATCAATGCCACCGAGGCCGCCATCTTTGGCCTGTCGCTTCCTGAGCAAGCAACTAGTTCCATTTCCGAGGCACTGCAGGAAGGCATGTCTGATGAGCTCATTGCCAAGGACTTGCAGGTCGAATCCGTGGACGTGGGCGATGGCAAGCTCACGCTCACCTTTACGGGCACCGATGTTCCCTTGAATGATTTGGAACACTTCTCGGGCGAAAGCGACGAACAGAAGAAAGCCGCCTAACAACGTCGGCCGCAGAAGCGGCCGACCTAGGGAGAGACTTAGGCGGTGGGAAATTCTACGACGGGCAGCGAGCTGGACAGCTCGCTGCCTTTTTCTATGACGAGTGCGTGAAATCCCGCCTGGGCGGCGGCGGTTTCCGCGAGGGACCGCGCCGGCTCCACCTCCGGCAAGATGAGGCCCACGCGGGCTGGGTCCGGGCAGGCCTCGCGGATGGCGACGAGCTCGGAGAGGATAGGGGTAACATCGGCAAGCGTGGCATCAACGCTGACCCACACCTCGTCCGCGCCGGACTGGATGGCCAGGCGGGCCTCAGAAGCCTTGATGAGCGTGTGGTGCCGGCCGGTGGGATAGCCCGCCACGGCCGTAATGCCCGCTGGATCGGCTGCGGCCGCCACCGTCACGTGATGCGGCGAGACCAAAACATGCTGCCCGGCGGCCTGCTCCCTGACCTCAGTGGCGGAAGCGTGCAAGAGATTTTTCATGCTTAGTAGCTGTAGTCGCCGTTGATGATGGCCTTGAGCTGCGGGCGCACGTCAAACCAGTAGATGCCGGTGATGACCGTGCCAATCCACGCCAAAATTTGGAGGCCGGTAGCCATCGCAACCGCCGAGCCCGCAAGTAGGCCTACCCATACCCATTTACCCTTGCGGTCGCCGGCCCGAAACGCGTCCTCGCGCGTAGATGCCGCGAGCACGGCCCCGATGATGGCGGTAATGGTCAGGACCTGGAAGAAGTAGATGGGAAAATTATAGGCAATGTCAAGTAAGAGGTACATGCAGATTAATTCGTGGGTTCGTCGGTATCGATAACTTCGCCATCGATAATATTATCGTCCTTGTCCGCCGCAGCGGAATTACCGTTCTTGGGCGCGTTCTTCTTCTCGTTCACGCGCTCCTGGGCATAGCCATACGCGTCCTTCACGCCCTCGCGGGTTTCCTGGTACGCATCCGCGAACTTGTCCTTCGCCTCAGAGAAAGCCTCCGAGTCGCGGGTTTCTTCCGCGGCCTTCTTGATGGACGCGCCCCACTGCTTGGCGGTGTTGGTGGCCTTATCCAGCATGCCGTCCTTATCGCCCTGTGGGCCCTGCGCACCTGCGCCCTGCGCGCCCTGGTTCTCGCGCTCTTCCTGCAGGCGGCCGCCGAAATCCTTGGCGGTATTTAGCGCGGACGCACCGGCTTCCTTCAGGGAATCAAAAAGCTTCTTCTTCTCAGTCATGAAATCCTCCGTGTGATGAATTATTCCGGCGCATTAGGCGCCGAAAATGAGATGATTAACAGCATATATGGCCAAGCCTGCCAGGGAGCCGACGATAGTGCCGTTAAGGCGAATAAATTGCAGATCCTTGCCCACCATCAGCTCGATATTTTGCGAGGCCTCCTGCGCATCCCAGCGCTTGATGGTCTCCGGGATGATCGCGATGATCTCCGGGGCGAATTTCTCCACCGCGTAGCGCGCGGCCTTGTCCACAAGATCATTGGCCTGGGCCAAGAACTCGGAATCCTCGAGCAACCGGTGCGCTAGTTCCTTCACCTTGGCCGTCATCTTCTGCCGCAGGAAGGACTCCGGGTCATTGAACTGATCAATCAGCGTGGTAGAAATCGTGCGCCACATCGCCGCCGGCGCCTGCTGCACCTGATCAGAGGCAAGCATCTCTTGCTTGATGTTCTCAATGCGCTCGCGCATATCCGCATCCCACTGCAGATCCGCAGCCAGCTTGGATAGGTTGCGGCGAATGGCCAGGCGGGCCTCGTGGTTGCCATCGCGGCGAACTTCCTCGGCGAAATTAACGAGCTCGCTATAGACCTTGTCCCCCACCATCTCGCGGGCAAAGCGCGGCGCCCACCCGGGCATGCGCTCATCGATGGCCGTGACCACCGTCGATTCCATGCCAAGAATCTTCTTGTGTGCCCAGTCAATGAGGTCATCCTCCAGCGGGCGCGCCTTGCCGTCCGCGATATAGCCCTCCAGCAACCGGCCCAATGGCGGCCCCCACTCCGGCTCCGCCAGGCGGTCCATGACCTGGGTGCGGATGAACTGCTCCGCCTCAGCCGGGTCAAGGTCCTCCACCACGCTGGCGGCGCGCTGGCCAATCCATTCGGAGACCTCCTCCGCCTTGCCGGGTGCTGCCCCCTGGCGCGCCAACCACAGCGGCAGCTCCGCCTCCCGCACCTTGGCACTCAGCGCATCCGCGGTAAGGAAGTTCTCCTCCACAAAGTCCTTCAGCGCATCGCCCACGCGGTCCTTATTATTCGGAATCAGCGCCGTGTGCGGAATGGGCAGGCCCATCGGCCGGCGGAACAGTGCCGTCACCGCAAACCAGTCCGCCAGGCCACCGACCATGCCGGCCTCCGCCGCCGCACGCACGTAGCCCACCCACACTGGAGCCCCGCTTTCCGACGCCTGCCACCACGAACACCCCAAAAAGATCACCGCCGCACCAATCAGGAACGACAGCGCAATCGCCTTCCACCGCCGCAAGTCCGCCCGCCGGGCCTCCTGGTTACCGGCCTGCGGAACGGGAGCAGCGCCCGACGGCGCCGTTGCAGTTTCCGGCTCCGGTGCCGAAGCGGTTGCCGATTCGAGGCCTTCGTCCGCGCGGTGGTTCATGTGGTCTCCTTGGGATTGGGAAGGTGCTTTCGAGCTTCATTCTCTAACACTAGTGCGTCCTAAAACACTCGCTAAACCACGCGACCAATTCAGTTAGGGGTTAGACCTATGCCCCTACGGATCCTGATCTTTATTCGAAGGTCACGTTCCATTTCCAGCGCTTTCCGGTGAATAGCCTTTGCACATGGATACCTATACGTAAACTGGTTCCGCGCCTTCTATCTATGACAATCAAACCCCTGAAACAAAACTTAGCTTCGGTCTTCGAAAGTTTTCCGTCATATCACCGAATTGATATTGCAACGGGATATTTTAGCCTTCGCGGCTGGTCTTCGATTGACCCTTTAGTACGTGAGAGCTTTGAAACAGGGGATGTTGATGGGCCAATCGAGAGTGTCTGATGGTTTGTGTGTGTAGGTACCTAACCCGCATAAGAAGATGGAGGGCCTGACCCCTGTTTGGTGGACACAAGCCATCAACCAAATGGCCGTGGCCTACCCCGACCGCTTCGACAAATACCTATAAACCCAGCTCCACACACAAACAACTTGACACGCTCGGGAACGGAGCTCACCGCACTACCCAGGAGTCCTGGTCATCGACTCTGCACTTAAAGGTTTCGACCAAGGTCGTGCAGAAGCAGCAGGATCCATGCGTGAGGGACTCTCCACCTATCTGACGCAAGAGGCAATACACCCAGCAAATCATCATCCTGGAGAACACCGACGAAGTTCCCGGGGTTGACCGCACCATTATGGGGAATATCATTGATTTTACCAAAGACACCGAAAACGGCCGTTACGGCTACCTGAAAGGCGTCATAGACGTTGCAGAAGAGGAAGATTTCGAATGACGACACCAGTGGTCAGTTACAAACCTCTCTGGAAGACTCTCACTGACAAAGACATGACAAAACAAGACCTACGTAAAGCAACCGGCCTCTCAAGCGCCACTATCACCAAGATGGGATGGGATGAGACAGTGTCAACACAAGTACTCGCAAGAATATTCGAAGCACTCGAATGCGATATTTCAGATATCTGCACAATCGGAAATAGCCAGGAGGTTGGAAGTGACTAACTTCGAATTTCTAAAAAATAGTTTCCCTTCATTGGAAAACCTGGGAACTTTAGCTGAATCATACCTTTATACCGACCCGAGTACCTCTGTGATGAAGCTCGGCATTCTATGCGAAAGCATTGTAGAGCTGATATTCCAGTTCGATCGTTTGACTCCTCCAAATAAAAGCACAGCTTTCAAGCGGATTGACATGCTCTCTCGTGAAGGTCTGCTGCCTCGCGAAGTTGTCGATATTTTGAATCTGGTTCGCAAAGCCCGAAACAAGGCGGCACATAAGGACTGGGGAACAACAGAAGATGCAAAGCGCTTTTTGCCAATGGTTCATTCCCTTGCTTGGTGGTTTGAAGCTACATATGGTGACCCAAATGTGGAGGCATCAAAATATGTACTCCCAGTTGAAAAATCCCTAACTGATCAGGCTACCGATTGGCTGGAGCAAGAGACTGCCGCACTTGCAAAGGACGATGGCACAAAGGCTAAACAGGCACCAGCGGTGTCAAAAGCGAAACGTTCCCAGCGTTCTACTGCTGCGGTGAATCAGCGTCCAAAAACAGAAGCTGAAACGAGGCTCCTCATTGATGAGCAGCTTCGTCAAGTGGGTTGGGATGCTGATACTGAAAACCTAAGGTACAGCAAGGGCACACGCCCTGTTGAGGGACTAAATCAGGCTATTGCTGAGTGGCCTACTGATTCCACGGTAGGGCGGCAAGGCCGAGCTGACTATGCCTTGTTCGTAGGTTTGAATTTCGTTGGTGTGATTGAAGCAAAGGCAGAGCACTCTGCAATCCCATCAGTTTTGGATTTTCAGGCTGCCGATTACGGGCGGCTTATTAAAGATGAGCACGTAGAGTTTACGATGGGTCAGTGGGGTGCCTTCAAGGTACCATTCCTCTTTGCAACGAATGGTCGCCCATATATAGAGCAATACAAGACTCAATCTGGCGTCTGGTTTCAGGATGTGCGTAACCCACTAAATTCTCCACGCGCATTAGTTGGATGGCCAAGTCCACAGGGTCTTCTCGAAATGCTTGATGCTGATCAACAAGCTGCGCAGGAGGCACTCGACAACCTGAACGATGATCTGCTCACATCTAGTACTGGCTTAAATCTGCGTAAATATCAGGTCGATGCAATCCACGCTGCTGAGAACGCGATCAGCGAAGGAAACCACCACGCGCTACTTGCCATGGCCACCGGCACTGGCAAAACCCGAACAGTGCTTGGGATGATCTATCGATTCTTGAAGACTAATCGGTTCCGCAGAATCTTGTTCTTGGTTGACCGTACGTCACTAGGCACTCAGGCTTTGGATACCTTTAAGGATGTCCGATTAGAGGAATTGCTGACGCTGGATGAACTCTATTCAATTAATGGTTTAGACGATTCCGACGTTGACCCTGAGACACGTGTGCATGTCTCAACGGTCCAAGGAATGGTGAAGCGCCTGTTCTACCCAGAACCTTCTACTGAAGATACTCAGGCACGCAAACCATCCGTTACTGACTACGACTTGATCATTGTTGACGAAGCTCACCGAGGTTATTTGCTTGATAAAGAAATGACCGAAGATGGACCTGACCCCCAGATGGTGGACACCTTGAAACCAGCATCTCGCTGGGGAAGTGAGGTACCTTTCCACCATGCCACGCAAGACCTACACTGAGCAGTTCAAGCGCGACGCAGTCTCGTTGTACGAGTCGACCCCCGGAGCAACGCTCAACGCGATCGCCTCCGATCTCGGGGTCAACCGCAACTCCCTGCGCACCTGGCTCGACGCCTTCGGCACCGGCACCAAAACCAACGCCAACGGTGAAAAAGTCGCCAGCCCCATTGCCGCAGCCAACAGCGCACGCACGCCTGCTGAAGGACTCTCCGACGCCGAACGCATCCGCGTGCTGGAACGCGAAAACGCCAAGCTCCGGGAGGAACGAGAGATTCTCCGCAAGGCGGCCAAATATTTCGCGGAAGAGACGAACTGGTGAACCGCTTCCGGTTCGTTGATGACAACCGAGGCCTCTACGAGGTCAAGCGGTTATGTGAGGTTTTGAAGATCAACCGGTCCTCGTATTACAAATGGAAATCAGCTGCTCCTGCCCGCCGGCGACGCGTCCTTGACGACGCGGTGCTGGGAGCGAGGATCAAGGCCGTGTTCACGGCCGAGAACGGTTGTTACGGGGCGAAACGCGTGACGGCGGCCATCAATTCCGATCCAGCCAACGACGACCTTTTCAATCACAAGCGCACCGCCAGGTTGATGCGCCAGATGGGCCTGTTCGGCTACACCAAAAAACGCCGGGTGAAGACCACCGTGTCTGCGAAACGGGCTCCGAAGTTGCCCGACCTGCTGAAACGCCGGTTCACCGCGGAGAAACCGAACACCATCTACGTCGGCGATATCACGTACCTGCCGATCGCGGACGGGTCGAATATGTACCTGGCCACCGTCATCGACTGCTATTCGCGGCAGTTGACCGGTTTCGCGATCGCCGACCACATGCGCACGGAGTTGGTCGAAGAAGCTCTCACGATGGCCCACGGGGTCCGAGGCAACCTTGACGGGGCGATTTTTCACTCCGATCATGGCAGCGTCTATACCTCTGGGCAATACCGGAAGCTGTGTGAACGATTCGGTGTCACCCAGTCGATGGGAGCAATCGGGACGAGCGCGGACAACTCGTTGGCGGAGTCGTTCAACGCCACGCTGAAACGGGAAGTCCTCCAGGACGAGTCCGTTTTCCCAAGTCAGATCGTATGTCGTCGGGACGTGTTCCGGTGGTGCACGCACTACAACACCAAGCGCTTGCACTCGTGGTGCGGCTATCGCTCGCCGAACGCCTTCGAAGCCGCCGGATCAGCTACACTTACTATCGCATCTTGATTAAATCCCCGTGTCCACTTTCCGGGGTTCGGGCCCCATGAAGCTCTCTACCGGGACCAATCTGACTACCAATCCGCCTACCGGTCCGTAATTGACTATTTCGATGCAACGAAAATCGCGCTCACTGCAACACCTGCGTTACACACAACTGAGATTTTCGGTCAACCGGTGTACACCTACACCTATCGTGAAGCAGTCATGGATGGCTATCTCGTTGACCACGACGCACCACATCGCCTCACAACAAAGCTTGCAACTGAAGGTATTCGATTTGCCGAGGGCGACACTCTTCCGATCTACGACACTGCTACTGGAGAAATCGCCAACAGCGCTGAATTGGCTGACGAGGTTACTTTTGAAGTGGAAGACTTCAACCGGTCAGTAATTACCGAAAACTTCAACCGGACGGTTCTAAAAGAAATCGCTCGGGATCTTGATCCGAGCATGCCTGAATTATTCGGCAAAACCCTCATTTATGCCGTTGATGACGCTCATGCTGACCTCATCGTCGATCTCCTTAAAGACATCTATGCCGACCAGGGGGTTGAGCCAAAAGCGATTATGAAGATCACCGGCTCAGTCGCAGGCGGCAACAAGAAGAAGATCGAGCAAACAATTAAGCGCTTCAAGAACGAGCGTTTTCCATCAATAGTTGTCACCGTTGACCTGCTCACCACCGGTATTGACGTACCAGCAATCACGTCATTGGTTTTCATGAGGCGAGTTAAGTCGCGTATCCTCTTCGAGCAAATGCTCGGTCGAGCCACGCGACTATGCCCAGAAATCTCAAAAGACCGCTTCGAAATCTACGATCCGGTAGGAGTGTACGAAGCCCTTGAAAAGGTTTCTACCATGAAACCACTGGTTGCGAACCCCAATACCAGCTTCAAAGATCTCATGGAGGACATTGATCGCGCCGGTACTAATGCTGACAAACTTACTCGAGCAATCGAACAGGTAGTGGCTAAGCTCCAACGTAGACGACGCAAGATTGCCGAAACTACAGCTGAACACCTTAAAGACCTTGGCGGTGGAAACACGATCTCCGAAGTGATTGAAGAACTTCGTGAAGCCTCACCAGCAGATGCAGCCGCATGGATTCAAGAACACGCGCAGTTCTTCGATTTCCTCGACAACTCGACCTTTGGCGACCCACGAAAACTAGTGATTTCAGAGGCTGAAGATGAACTCATCTCACACACCAGGGACTTTGGAAACGCCCAAAAGCCTGAGGACTATCTAGAAGAGTTCAAATCCTTCCTGGAGCAAAACAGTGATGAGATTGCAGCCTTACAAATAGTGTGTACTCGCCCTTCTGAACTCACCCGAGCGGAACTGAAATCACTAAGGCTCATGCTCGACCGCAAAGGCTATACCGAGCAAAAACTCTCTTCAGCCTTGTCGCAAGTGTCTAACAAAGAGATTACTGCAGACATCATCTCACTCATTCGCCGTTTTGCACTCGGATCTCCGCTCCTTACCCACAAGGAACGGGTGAAACTTGCTATCGACAAACTGAAAAGAGAACATGACTTTACTAGAGTTCAGCAGGGCTGGATATCTCGCGTTGAGGCGTACCTCGAAAACGAGTTACTCATCTCAACAGACACCTTCGATACAGACTCTCGCTTTAGACAACAGGGAGGACTGAATCGAGTGCAGGCTGCATTTGATGGCGAATTCGCCAAAATAGTCTCTGAACTTAAGGACTATATGTATGAGGACCTAACCGCATGAACAATCAAGAGATCGTTGCGAAGCTCTGGAACCTGTCCAACGTCCTACGCGATGATGGAATCACCTTCCATCAGTACGTCACCGAGCTGACTTACATCCTATTCTTGAAAATGGCCAAGGAAACCGGTGCAGAAGACGGGATTCCCGAACAATACCGATGGAATGAACTGCGCACGAAGTCCGGCATCGAACTCAAGCGGTTCTACCGTGACCTGCTCCAACACCTCGGCGAAGAAGCAACTGGTCGAGTCCATGAAATCTATGCTGCGTCATCTACAAATATTGATGAGCCGAAAAACCTTGAGAAGATTATCAAGTCAATTGATGCTCTGGATTGGTATTCCGCTCGTGAGGAGGGGCTCGGTAACCTCTACGAAGGGCTGCTTGAGAAAAACGCTAACGAGAAAAAGTCTGGTGCCGGTCAGTACTTCACCCCGCGTGTCCTTATTGACGTTATGGTGCGGCTTATTGACCCACAGCCTGGTGAGCTCTGCAACGACCCCGCATGTGGAACTTTTGGCTTCATGATTGCTGCGAGTGAGCACGTATGCGCCAACACAGACGACCTGTTCGATCTGGACGAAGATCAAGCCGACTTCCAAGTAAAGAAGGCATTTACCGGTGTGGAGCTTGTCCATGACACTCATCGACTTGCGTTGATGAATGCTATGCTTCATGGCATCGAATCCCCTATCCATTTAGGAGATACGCTTTCGCCTGACGGCAAGCGCTTTATTGGGTTTGATGTTGTTCTGACTAACCCGCCATTTGGAACGAAAAAGGGAGGGGAACGTGCAACTCGTGATGATCTAACCTTCCCGACATCAAATAAGCAGCTGAACTTCCTGCAGCATATTTATCGAAGCCTTAAGCCAGGTGGACGCGCTGCGGTTGTACTACCAGACAATGTTCTTTTCGCTGACGGTGATGGCCGCCGCATCCGAGAAGACCTGATGGACAAATGCAACCTACACACTATCCTCAGGCTTCCAACCGGTATCTTTTACGCCCCAGGCGTCAAGACCAACGTACTCTTCTTCGAACGTGGACTCACCGACAAAGGAAATACCAGCGGAGTTTGGTTCTACGACCTTCGTTCTCAGATGCCTTCGTTCGGCAAGCGTACGCCACTTACCGTTGAACACTTCGCTGACTTTGAGAAAGCGTATTTGGCTGAAGATCGAACTCAGCTGGCAAACGAGCGGCTAACCTACTTCAAGCGCAGCGAGATTAACGCTAAAGAGGACTCTCTAGATCTGGGCCTCATGCGTGTTGAAGTAGAAACTTTCGACGCGGAAAACTTTGCCCCAGCAGCATCCGCGCTCGAAGCCGCAACCCTTCTTGACGAAGCAGCTGACCTCCTGCGCACTCTAGCAAGCGATCTCAGCCTCGGAGAAGGTGAAGATTAGTGGCAATGAAACTCCCGCTCATCACAGACTTCAAAGGGATTCCTAATGGGGTTGCCCGCAAATCGTGGACACGTAGTGGAGCTACCTAGTGGTTAGGCAGCGATTTCTTTTCTGCTGGTGGTTAGGCTGGTGTGGTTTTCGAAATCGACGGGGCTGACCATCCCAAGGGCGGAGTGCCGGCGCCGACGGTTGTAGACGGCTTCAATCCAGTAGGCAACGGCCTGACGCGCAGCATCGCGGGTTGGCCAGCGCTTCCGGTCGTAGAACTCGGTCTTAAGCGTCGACCAGAACGACTCAGCCATCGCATTATCGAAACACACCCCAGTACGCCCCACAGACTGAGCAACCCCTAGGTTGCGGCACACCTCCCAGAGCTGCTCGCTGGTAAATTGTGTTCCCCGGTCGGCGTGAAACACCAGCCCGTCAGGAACGTCACCACGCAGTGTATGTGCCATCCGCAGTGCTCGTTCGACCAGGAATGTATCTTGCACGCTATCCATAGCCCAGCCCAGCACCCTGCGGGAATGACCATCGCGAACTGCGCATAAGTACAACCAACCCTCGCCGGTTCGCAGGTAGGTAATGTCTGACATCCATACTCGATTGAGCTCGCCGGTATCAAACATGCGCTTTACCAGGTCAGGAAGACTCGACTTACGTTTAGATTGAATCGTTGTCACGGGCACAAAAGCACGCGGTGAAATCCCTTCAATTCCCATCAGGCGCATCCGCTTAGCCACAGTCTTACGATTCACACTGATCTGGTAGCGATCGGCGAGTTCTGCGGTAATCCGCGGAGCACCATAGACCTCATCGGAGTCTTTCCAGATCTGATGAATCTTGCGATCAACATCATCGTAAAAAGATGTCCGATCATCATTACCGGATAAGCGTTGCTGCTGCATATGGGCCCATTTGTAGTATCCAGACCGAGATACCTTCAACAAGCGCGCCATGCGCTTGATACTGAAATTCGCCTTCTCCTGCTGCATTAATTCGAACTTTTCTGATCGCGTTGCTTTGCGGCGAAGAAGGCTGTCGCTTTTGACAAAAACTCGTTATCCATCTTGGCTTCTGCCAGCTCACGACGCAGACGAGCGTTCTCAGCACGAAGATCAGCCTCGCTTAGCCCATCAGAGGATCCTCGGCGTTGACGCTCATTTTTTACCCACCGACCTAAAAGGCCAGGTGCGACACCAATTTCTTTCGCTACATGAGCAATTGGGCGCTGCGATTCGATTACTAGGTTCGCGGCTTCACGCCGGTACTCCGGCGTGTATTTCTGGCGTTGTTGACTCACAATGAACATCCTCTCCTACGGACACAAAATCCGCACTAATCGGGTGTCCACTAAACGAGGGTAACCTCACTAACGAAGCCATCGTTCCAGAGGCCGAACAACCATACGCCGTTCCTGGAGACTGGCGGTGGGTGCGGTTGGGTACGGTATTACTTCCCATGGAGACACGCAAACCTAGGGGAGGCTCCTTTACTTACATCGATATCGATGCAGTCAATAATAAGTGCCAAAAAGTAGCAAACCCAAAAATCGTTGCAGCGTCCAAAGCGCCAAGCAGGGCATCTCGAGCGGTGCACGACGGAGATACCCTATTCTCTCTCGTTCGTCCCTACCTCATGAACATAGCGCGTGTAGGGTCAGAATTCTCAGAAGCAATCGCGAGCACTGGTTTTTATGTTTGCACACCTGCCCCAGTAGTTGATTCGCGCTACCTTTTTCATTTCCTTTGTAGCCCAACGTTCATTTCGATGGCGACGGCAAAGATGAAAGGAGACAATTCACCATCGATTAAGGCGACCGATTTTTTACAGCTCCCGATTAGTCTGCCCCCGTTAGGTGAGCAAGCACGTATCGTTGATTTTATCGAGAAAACTAACGCCAAAATCGACGACGCCATACAACGACTCGATAGTTTTCTAGACAATCTTTCAGATAGAAAGGTTGGCATTGCCCGAACATTGCTTGCGGGGCACGGAGTTTCAAATGAAGGTAATGTACATGACACTGTTTGGGAGACTAAGCCCTTGGGCGAGATTATAAGGGTCTCATCTGGAAAAGGCTTAACGGCAAAAGAGATGGCCCCTGGTGGTACCGTTCCTGTTTATGGTGGCAACGGCGTTACCGGATACCATGACCAGTCCTGTTACCCAGCTGAAACAATCACAATCGGTAGAGTCGGATTTTATTGCGGTTCTGTCCACATGACGAACGAAGAATGCTGGGTAACTGATAACGCTCTGGTCGTGCACTTCAATGAAAACGAGATAGACAAGAAGTTTCTCTACTTTCTTTTGCTACACACCAATCTGCGAAAAAATACGAGTTCCAGTGCGCAGCCACTAATTTCCGGCAAGAAAATATATGACATCCTCGTCAGAATCCCTGCGTTAGATTCTCAGAAGGTGATTGCAGAGGGCATTGAAAATTCCTTGGAAAAGCTTGATAAAATTCAACACTTGGTAGAAGGATCCAAGCAGATTCTGGTGCAGCTCCGGAAACAGTTAATTCATCATGCCTTTATGGGGAAAGTGCAATAGATCGTGAATGTAGGCACTTGTGAATTCATGATTACTTTGCGTGGAATTCGTAAACAACTACCTGGAGCGAATATTTTTCTCAGCACCAATAATCGATTCTTCGAAAACAAATTGTTGCGCGCGAAATCTTGGGTGGTTCACCAACACTATGGGTGAGGGTGTCAGGAAGTTTGTGTGTGAGGCTCTGATCTAGAAGGAGTTTCACCGATAATGACTACGGTGTCACCGAAGAAAAACCATGACCCGGCGAGGGTCAACGAGATCAGTAAGAAGCTGATGGAAAATCCTGAAATCGCCAGCTTGATCAGCGAGCTGTCGACTTCTGCTGATGATGCAAGCGAGCTGGTCAAAGGCCTGCTGCAGGCATCGATCAACGCTGGTCTTAAAGCGGAGATGGATGCGCATTTGGGCTATAGCCATTGCGACCGCAAGGCCAAAGCGCAGGTGGATACCGCACAGAGCAGCAATCACCGTAACGGGTCCTACACCAAGACCGTCAATTCTGGCTACGGCGCGGTGGAAGTGACCGTGCCCAGGGATCGTGCCGGCACGTTTACTCCCCGCATGGTGCCCAAGGGTGCACGCAGGCTCACAGAGCTCGACGACATGATTATCTCGCTCTACGCCGGTGGGATGACCGTGCGCGATATTCAGCACCATCTCGCAACCACCCTTGGGGTGGATATGAGCCCGGATACGATCAGCACCATTACCGATGCGGTCTTGGACGAAGTCATGATCTGGCAAAACCGCCAGCTCGACGAGTTTTACCCGGTGCTCTTCCTCGACGCGCTACGCGTCAAGATCCGTGACGGCCACCGCGTGGTCAACAAGGCTTGCTACATGGCGGTTGGTGTCGACATGGACGGCATCAAGCACATCCTGGGATTGTGGATCGCGGACAATGAAGGAGCCGCATTCTGGGCATCGGTGTGTGCGGATCTGGCCAACCGCGGTGTCCAAGACGTGTTCATCGTGTGCTGCGACGGGCTTAAAAGGCCTGCCGGAAGCCGTGGAGGCAACCTGGCCGAATTCCATGGTGCAGACCTGTATTGTGCACCTGATTCGGGCTGCGAACCGGTGGGTGTCCTACCAGGACCGTAAAGCAGTCTCCCGCGTACTGCGTGAGGTCTACACAGCCGCTAACGAGGACACCGCGCGTGCCAGCCTGGATGCCTTCGAGGCCAGTGAACTTGGCCGGAAATATCCCCAGTCGGTCAAAGTCTGGCGGGACGCATGGGAGCGGTTCGTGCCGTTTCTGCAGTTCCCGCCAACGGCCAGGCGAGTGCTCTACACCACCAACTCCATCGAATCGCTCAACGCCCAACTGCGTAAAGCTACCCGTAACCGGGGGCAATTCCCAAACGATACTGCCGCACTAAAGACACTGTGGCTGATGATCTGCAACATCGAAGACAAGCGCGCTGCCCAGCGAGCGAGGAAAGCAAAACGCGATATTGAATGCAACGGCTATATTGAAGGAGCGAAAGCAACTGAAGTGTCCCAGGTTTTGTTCCGTTTGAGTAGATGGGAAAATCTGGAATATGCCAAGAAAATTTGACCAGGATGCGAAGGATCGTGTGGTCCGTCTCGTGGAAGACCGCATCGTGGCGGAAAACATGTCGATGCAGGCCGCGTGCCAGGCAGTAGCTGCAAAGTTGGGGTTTCATGGCACACGGCTCGTCTATGGACTTAAGTCTGCTCGTCGTGCGGGAAACATCCCAGAACCTGTGCCTGAAGATTTGGCTGCCGAAAACGCGAGGCTACGCCGTGAAAATCACCAGCTTCGAGATACCAATGAGTTGCTGAAGGCTGCGTCAGCTTTTTCGCCTCACGACCAGGCCCCAAGCCTCGGTTATGATCCGGTTCATCGATAAATACCGCAATCATTTCTCTGTCGAGTTCATCTGCACTGGCGTTAAAAGAATAGCCGGGCTGGTGGGTTCATCACTTCGCGTGGTTATCGCCAGTCCAAAGCCCGTGGGCTAAGTGCTCGTCGCCTTCGTGATGCTGTTCTAGTTGAACGCATTGGTGCTGTTCATCGGGATAATTACGGTGTCTACGGCGTGCGGAAAATGTGGCATGCGCTTCACCGTGACGGAATCGACATCGGTCGTGAGCACGCTACCCGGCTGATGCGCCTGGCTGGTGTTTCTGGCAAAGGCAAAGGCGGATCACCTATCACAACCCGCACACCTCAACGTGCCGGATCTGCGCCCGGATTTAGTGGGGCGTGAGTTCAAAGCCCAAGGCCCGAACAAGCTGTGGGTGGCCGACATTACCTATGTGCGCACGAAGAAAGGCTTTGTGTACACCGCGTTTGTCACTGACGTTTACTCCCGGCGGATCGTCGGATGGGCGTTATCAGATTCCATGCGCACTTCAGGCATTGCCGCTGCAAGCACTCAATCAAGCGATTGTGAGTGCGAGGGAAACAACAGGTCTCATTCACCATTCGGATCACGGCTTATAGTACGTCAGCGTTGTCTACAACGAGCGTCTCGCCCAGCACGGGATTGTCGCTTCTACTGGGACTGTCGGTGACTGAAATGACAATGCTTTGGCTGAAAACGTTAACGGCTCCTACAAGAATGAGCTCATCCATACTCGCAGGTGGGATGACGTTGTCGAAGTGGAAATCGCGACGTTCGAGTGGGTGTCATGGTGGAACGAGACAAGGCTCCACCAAAGCTTGGGATACCGAACCCCGGTCGAGGTCGAAACCGAGTTTTGGAAGCAGAACCCGCCACAGGCAATAATAGAAATCAAGGCACATGCCTAGGAACAAAACCCGGGGCACTTCAACATGATTGCCGCGGTCAAACAAGGTTTCACCGAATAAGCGTGCCGTGAATGCGACAAGGCCGATTGATTTCAGGACTTAAGAGGTCTTCCTGTGTGCTTTTATGTCCTAGCTGAAGGAACCGGCTGTTCCCGGCAGCAGCCCCTCCCCTAACGCGAGCAGATGCGGGGTGTGGGGTACTAAGGGGGCATCGCCAAGCGCCAGCTCCCCGTCAAAACAGGAACAGCCCCGCCTCCTGGCATGTTCTCAATGCTATTGGAGGCGGGGCTGGAGGTGTTTTAAGAGCGAATACTAGTTAACTCGGCCGGTTTCCTTGCGGTACTGGCGGTAGTAGCGGCGTCCATAGTGGATGGTGCCGGCGGCGGCGATGGCCACCACAACCAGGGAAATGACGCCGATGGCGATGGTCAGACCGTAGTTGCCTTCACCTGCGGTACCCAGCGGGGTGTCCCAGACGCCGAGGCCCCAGATGAGGATGCCGGCTGCTGGCAGGCAAGACAGGATCAAGCCCATGCCGACCCACGTGGAGGTGCGGAGAAGGGAAGAGTGAGGAGCTGCGAAGGATACCGGGTCGTAGCCTTCGATGTAGTTGTCCTGAATCTTGCCGGAGAACTCCGGATACGTTTCGCTCTGGTAGTCAGCAACTACGTGGGTGTTATCGCTCATGGCGGAGTCTTTCTGTCTTTCTCTCGTTCCTAGTATTCCTACGGAATAACTCTAGCTTAGTCGTCCTTGCCACGGAAAGCAGCACGTGCACGTTCGCGGGTAACGGCAGACACTGCGGTCAGTGGGACGCCAGCCGGGCAGACATCGGCGCACTCACCGTAGAGGGAGCAGTGGCCGAAGTTGGATTCCAAATCAGCAACCATGTTGCGGGCACGGCTACCGCGCTCTTCCTTACCCAGCGGCATCATGGACAGGTGCACCAGCTTGGCACCGGTGAACAGGTGTGCCGCACCGTTCGGGCAGGCAGCAACGCAGGCACCGCAACCAATGCATGCTGCGTGGTCCAGCGAGTACTCGGCGGTCTCGTGGTTGATGTGCATGGTATCGGCATCCGGTGCGGTGCCGGCGTCCATGGATACGTAGCCGCCCTGCTCCATCACGTGGTCCAGTGCGGAGCGGTCAACCACCATGTCCTTGATGACGGGGTACGCAGCGGAGCGGAAGGGCTCCAGCTGAATGGTGTCGCCATCGTTGAAGTTGAACAGGCGCTGCTGGCAGGCAGGGGTGTTCTGGCCCGGGCCGTGTGGGCGACCGTTGACGGTCAAACCACAGGTACCGCAGATGCCCTCGCGGCAGTCAGAGGCGAAAGCGAACGGCTCTTCGCCGCGCTCAATGTAGCCTTCGTTGACGTGGTCCAATAGCTCCAGAATGGACATCTGCTCGGAGGCATCATCCACCTGGACGGTTTCGAATTTACCTTCCTGGGTGGGTCCGGCTTGACGCCAGATCTCAAGTGTCAATTTCATTACTTGTAGTTCCTTGTCATCAGCGGGATCGAGTCAAAGTACAGGGGTTCTGCGTGGCGGATGAACTCGTTCTTGTTCGCGCCCGGCTCCCAGGCGGAAACGAAGCACCAGTTCTCATCGTCACGCTCGGCTTCGCCTTCTTCAGAAAGGTGATCTTCGCGGAAGTGAGCGCCGCAAGACTCATCGCGGTCAAGGGCATCGATGCACATGAGCTCACCCAGGTCCAGGTAATCGGCAACGCGCAGGCCGTATTCCAGGACTTGGTTCATGTCATTCGCCTCACCAGGGATGCGGACGTTCTTCCAGAAGTCATCGCGCAGCGCGCGGATCTTCTCGATGGTGTCCTTCAGGTCATCGACGTTACGGGACACACCGCAGCCGAAGTACAGCAGGTCACCCAGCTGGCGGTGGTAGTGGGACGGACCGTGCGGGTCATCGCCCTGGACCTGCATCAGCTTATCGATGCGCTCCTGGGACTTCTGCACGGCTTCCTGTGCCTCAGCGGAATCCTCGGCCAGCTTGTCCTCGTTGAGGTGGTCAGCCAGGTAGTTCGGGATGGTAAACGGCAGGGTGAACCAGCCGTCAACGGAAGCCGAAAGCAGGGAGTTCGCGCCCAGGCGGTTAGCGCCGTGGTAGGTCCAAGAGCACTCACCGGCGGCAAAGAGGCCGTCAATAGAGGTCATCTCGTTGAAGTCGGTCCACAGGCCACCCATGGTGAAGTGGCAGGTAGGAGCGATGCGCATTGGGGTCTCGTAGGCGGACTCACCAATGGCCTCTTCATACATCTGAATGAGGTTGGAGTAACGCTCGCGGATCTTGTCCTTGCCCAGGCGCTCGATGGCGTCACGGAAGTCAAGGTAGACCGAGTTATTCAGCGGTCCAACGCCCAAGCCCTTGTTGATCTGCTGGGAAATTGCACGGGAGGCAACGTCACGGGGAACCAAGTTACCGAAGGCCGGGTAGCGGCGCTCCAAGAAGTAGTCGCGCTCTTCCTCCGGAATGCTGTTCGGGTCGCGGTCATCGCCCTCTTTCTTGGGGGACCAGATGCGGCCATCGTTACGCAGGGACTCCGACATCAAAATGGTCTTGGACTGCCAGTCGGAGTTGACTGGCAGGCCCGTTGGGTGGAACTGCACGAACGCCGGGGAAGCCAGGTAAGCGCCCTTGTCATAAGCGCGCATCATGGCGCTGGCGTTGGAGTTCTTTGCCAGGGTGGACATGTGGTAGACGTTGCCGTAACCACCGGTACCCAGGATGACGGCGTGGCCGGTGAAGGCCTTGAGCTCACCAGTAATCAGGTTGCGGGTGACAATGCCGCCCGCGCGCTTCTTGCCGTTGTCATCGTAGGTGATGATGTCCTGCATATCGTTGTGGGCAAAAAGCTCCACATTGCCCAGGCCGATCTGACGGTACAGTGCAGAGGTCGTGGACAGCTGCAGCTGCTGACCTGTTTGGCCACGGGTGTAGTAGGTACGGGAGACCTGCACACCACCGAAGGAACGGGTGGCCAGGGTGCCGCCGTACTCACGGGCGAACGGGGCGCCGATGGCGTTCATGTGGTCGATAACACGAACGGACTCGTTGGCCAGGCGCCAGCAGTCGGACTCGCGGCAGCGGTAGTCGCCACCCTTCACGGTGTCCTTGGTGTGGCGGTAAGCGGAGTCATTGTCCACCTTCTTGGCGCGGGAGGCGTTGACACCACCCTGCGCAGCAATGGAGTGCGCGCGGCGTGGGGAGTCGTGGTAGGTAAAGACCTTGACGCCGTAGCCCAATTCACCAAGGGCTGCCGCAGCAGCACCCGCGGACAAGCCGGTACCTACGACGAGGACCTCGAACTTGCGGCGGTTCAGTGGGGAGACCAAGTTCATGTGGTCAACGTGGTGAGACCACATATCCTTCATCGGCACACCGTGCGGTTCCTGGGATTCCAGGATATTACCAGCGGAGACGCCCTCAACGATGGACTTTGGGTGCGAGAAGTTGGGGTGTTCACGCTTGAGTTCAGTAGTAGTCATGGGTTCCTATCTCCTTTAGCTGACCAAGCCCAGGGCAACGGACAAAGGCATAACGATGTTGCCGATGCATACAACGGCCGGGATGATGTACGCCAAGACCAAGAAGGTCTGACGCCATTTTGCACCGGTGATACCCAGGTCAGATGCGGCAAGGCGGATGCCGTGGGTCAGGTGCAGGAAGAGGCAGCACATTGCCAGCACGTAGAAGATAGTGACCGGCCAACGGCTAAAGGTTTCGATCATATTGGCCTTGACAGAACCTTCAACGAAGGCCTCTGGGGCCACCGGCTGTACGCCCAAGGTGAGGTCCAGCAAGTGGAAGATGATGAAGAGCAGCAGCACTACACCGGTTACCAGCATGGACTTGGTGGCGAAGGAATCCAGGCCACCCATCAGGTTGGTGCGCTTGAACTTGCCGCGGGATGCCTTGGAGCGGGAAGCCAAGGTAAAGGCACCGTAGATGTGGGCAAGGATTGCCACGATCAGCACGATGCGGATGACCCACAGGGCAGAGCCGTGCGGCAGCAGCGGTTCACCCATAGAGCGCAAGAACTCGCCGTACTCATCCAGGGCAGGCTCACCGTTGTGTGCCGGCATGTACAGCTTCAGGTTGCCGGCCATGTGGCCGACCACGAAAAGCGCAAAGAGCAAACCGGTAACGGCCATGATGAGCTTCAGTACCCACGATGGCGTTCCGGGATTCTGACGAATTGGTTCATTAGTGATGTGTCCGTGAGCAATTGCCTCACGGTCCGGATTTTTTAAAGTCATGACACCTCCATAGTCATACTCACCTTAACCGGGCTTAACCGCTGGTTACTAGTTATTTTCGAGCGGTTATTTGCTCCCGGTTCGCAGGCACGATGAGGCGGTGAGATCTTTTAGGTAAGGGTATCCTGAGAAGCAGAATGCGAAAACGCTATTACCTTGGGCACCTTCATTTCCGCAATGCAGATGTTTCATATTTGTGGACCAAACTGTGAGCTTCACCACCCCGTGTTACGTGAGTGATTAACCCACCCCTTTATGTGTCAAACTTTCGCATGAAACCCCACAAACCCTGTGTCCAGGTAGCGAAGAGTCTTCACAAAATTTTCGCCATAAAGATGCACAGCCGCGCTTTCTACTAGTAATCTTTGGCGCATGAGTAAGACGTATGTGGGCTCTCGCCTTCGCCAGCTTCGCCGTGAACGCGATCTCAGCCAAGCCTCCCTAGCTGGCACCCTCGGCCTTTCCGCCAGTTACGTCAACCAGATTGAACACGACGTCCGCCCCCTGACCGTGCCGGTGCTGCTGCGCATTACCGAGGTCTTTGGCGTCGACGCCACGTTTTTCTCCCGCGATGATGATTCCCGCCTCCTCGCGGAGATCCAGGACGTCATCCAAGACAAGGAGCTCTGCCCCTCCCCCGTGGAGCTCCAGGAGCTATCGGAACTGGTGTATAACCACCCCACGGTCGCCCGCACGCTTGTCGATGTACACCGCCGCTACCGCAATGTACGCGATAAGCTGTCGCTGGCTACGGATACGAGGAGGACATCGGAAAGCGCCGCTGCCCTATCCATGCCGCACGATGAGGTGCGGGACTTCTTTTACGCCCGGCAGAATTACTTGGACGGGCTGGACCATCACGCAGAGGAGCTTGCCGGTGACCTCGGCGTTTCCGGGTTCGGCATTCGCGATACCGAGCAAGCGCTGGCAAACCGGCTGCGCGAGAAACACAGTGTAGATATCGAGCTGACGGCGCAGATGGATGGCACTCTGCACCGCTTTGACCGCGAGAGCGGGCAGTTCACGCTCGCCTCGCGCCTGAGCGAGGGCCAACGCGCCTTCCGCATGGCCGCCGAGCTCGGCCTGCTCGAGGCCCAGGACCAGATCTCCGTGCTCGTGGCCGATGAGCCCTTTACCTCTGATTCCTCCCGCAGCTTGGCAAAACGCGGCCTGGCCAGCTACTTCGCCGCCGCCACACTCATGCCCTATACCATGATGCACAGCGAGGCCGAGCGCGCCGGCTACGACGTGGAATACCTATGCCAGGTCTTCGGCGTGGGATACGAGACGGTCGCCTCCCGGCTTTCCACCCTGCAGCGCGATAACCTGCGCGGCATTCCGTTTACCTTCGTGCGCGTGGATCGCGCCGGCAATATGTCCAAGCGGCAATCCGCTACCGGCGTACATTTTTCCAATAACGGCGGCACCTGCCCGCTCTGGAATGTCTACGAGACCTTCACCCGTCCAGGTGTCATCTCGCGCCAGCTCGCGCAAATGCCCGATGGCCGCAACTACCTGTGGATTTCCCGCGCCGTGCAGCACCATCAGGGACGCTACGGCGATACCAATAAGCTCTTCGCCATTGGCTTGGGCTGCGAGGCCCGCCACGCCGATCGCACGGTCTATGCGGAGGGCCTCGACCTCACCAATCTCCACGCCGCCACCCCCATCGGGCCAGGGTGTCGCACCTGCGCCCGGGAAAACTGCTCGCAGCGCGCTTTCCCGCCCATCAACGAGGCAATCAATATCGATATCCACCGCTCGGCGGTCGCGCCTTACTAGCTGGGCTTTATCCGCACACAGCGAAACGGCACCGCGGTCCTCCTTTCTGGAGAACGCTGCGGTGCCGTTATGCGGTATAGGGGGACGCTTGTTTAGAGGTTGATCATGTGGCCGCTGATACCTTCGGCGGCTTCCTTCATGGCCTCAGACAAGGTCGGGTGGGTGTGTACGTTGCGGCCGATTTCCTCAGTGGTCAGGTCGAAACGCTGCGCCAAGGTCAACTCAGGCAAGAGCTCCGAAACATTGGAGCCCACCATGTGTCCGCCGATGAGCTCGCCGAACTCGCCGTCAGCAATAAGCTTCACAAAGCCGGCGGTCTCATTCAGGCCGGCTGCCTTACCGTTTGCGGAGAACGGGAAGGTAGCAACCTTGATGTCCTTATCCGGGAACTTCTCCTTGGCTGCCTCTTCGGTGTAACCGAAGGATGCAACCTGCGGGTTGCAGAAGGTAGCGCGCGGCATGTTGTTGTAGTCACCCAAGAATTGGGTTTCTGCATCAGCAATGGTTTCTGCCGCTACAACGCCCTGCGCCTCTGCCACGTGGGCCAGCTGCAGCTTCGCGGTGACGTCACCGATGGCGTAAATGTGGTCAACGTTGGTGCGCATCCGGTCATCGATGTCGATGGCACCGCGCTCAGTCAGCTCAACGCCGGTGTTCTCAAGGCCAAAGCCCTCAACGCGCGGGGCAAAGCCGATGGAGATCATGGCGCGATCCACGGTCAAGGTGTCCTGCTTGGAGCCATCCTTGGATTCCACCTCAACGGTGACATCGTCGCCGTTGTCCTTTACAGAGGTGGTCTTGTAACCGGTCAGGAGCTTAACGCCGAGCTTCTTGTACTGCTTGGCAATCTCCTTGGATACGTCCTTGTCCTCGTTCGGCAGGACGCGGTCCATAAACTCCACGATGGTAACGTCCACACCGTAGTTGGCCAGCACGTAAGCAAACTCCATGCCGATCGCGCCGGCGCCCACGATGACCATGGACTTCGGTGCTTCCTCGTTCAGGATCTGCTCCTCATAGGAGACGATATTGCCGCCGAGCTCAACGCCAGGCAGGGACTTGACCACGGAGCCGGTGGCGATGATGCAGTCATCAAAGGTAACGGTCTTACCTTCGTCATCGCCCTCAGTAATCTCAATGGTCTTATCGTCCTTGAAGGAACCCAGACCGTTGATCTCGGTGATCTTGTTCTTCTTCATCAAGTAGTGAACGCCCTTGACGATGCCCGAAGAAACCTTGCGGGAGCGCTTGTGGGCTACACCGAAATCAAAGGAAACATCGCCGGAGATGCCAAAAGCCTTCGCCTCGTGGTTGAAGGTGTGGGCAACCTCTGCATTCTTCAGCAGCGACTTGGAGGGAATACAGCCTACGTTGAGGCAGACTCCGCCCCAGTACTGCTTTTCAATAACAGCGACTTTCTTTCCAAGCTGAGCTGCACGGATGGCGGCAACGTAGCCGCCAGGGCCCGCACCGAGTACTACTACGTCATAATGTTCGTTAGTCACGCCCTACAGGATACGTAACTTTGTCCTGAATGTCGCGTAATTGGTCACACTTGGGGGCACCCCACCCCAAGCCGCGGTGAGGATAGGGAAAGGGCCCTGCAAGGGGGCATCGGCAAGCAGCAGATACACCTCCGCAGGGCCCTTAAGCAATCTTGGACTTAAATCACGCCCAAGGATGCTAGCAGCTTGGAATATGCATCCATTGCAGAGTGGATGAATGGCCCAATGAATTCATTGAAGGACACGAGGGCGGAGTCAAAAAGGTTCATTGAAGTTCTTTCTCTTGATGGGGCGCGAGTAGACAATCTCGCTGCTTAGCTTTTCACACTAAAAGCACTAACGCAGCCGTTACTGATGTTATTACAGGTGTGTTATTACAGGTGCCAACCGCGTCACGCCGTGCTTCATTGGGAAATTATGACATAGAAACCTCAGTTGTCCCAGCGTTACTTATTATTGATAGCAGAAAAGGCAATGAAGGTATGCCTACCCCCACTATTCCCCCACATCAGTGAAAGTCTTTACCGCCAGGCGTTTATTGGGCACTATTAATGGTTAGGTCTACATGTAGGAATACTAAATATACTTCCCTCAACATGCCGATTTTTCGCGGCCGAAGTATAGTTATCGAGTCCACTCCCTACAGGAAAGAAGCACCATGAAGCGTCTCAATTCTGTCCTCGCGGCAGCTGCGGTTTGCACGGGCTTGGCTTATGCCCCCGTGGCAGGCGCGGCCGAGCTGACCCCGCAGCAGGTGGCGGGCGATGCCGCACAGTCCACGATTTCCCCGCTGGAGCCTACCCCGGAAATCGAGGGTAAGTCCTGGTACAAGAAGTACAAGGACGATGCGCGCGTTGAAAAGCTCGAGGCAACCTCACCGGCAATGAATGACCGGAAGATTCCGCTAGCCGTCATCCGCGCCAAGAGCGAAAACCGCCCAACCATTTACCTGCTCAATGGCGCAGGCGGGGCAGAACAAGACATGGATTGGCTGAAGCTTTCTGATGCCGTTGATTTCTACCACTCGAAGGACGTCAACGTCGTCGTCCCGCAGGCCGGCGCTTTCTCCTACTACACCGACTGGATCTCTGAGCCGAATTCGGGCTTCCTCAAGGGACCACAAAAGTGGGAGACCTTCTTGACCAAGGAGCTGCCGGGGGCCATCGAGAAGCACATCAATGCCGATAACCACCGCGCCATCGCGGGCATGTCCATGTCCGCCACCTCTTCCTTGCTGCTAGCTCAGCACAACCAGGGCTTCTACGATGCAGTGGGCTCATACGCCGGTTGTGCCGCTACCGCTTACCCGCTGGAGCGCCAGGCCGTAGAGCTGACCGTCAACCGCGGCGGCGGCAGCGTGGACCAGATGTGGGGCCCGTACGGCTCTGAGACCAACCGTTACAACGACGCCATGATGAACGCCGATAAGCTGCACGGTACCGAGCTATACATTTCTTCCGGTTCCGGCCTGGCAAGTGAAGAGGACACTTATAGCTACCTGCGCTCTATGGGTCTGGACCAAGAAGATGCCATCCGTGGGTCTTCTACCCTGCAGGTTGAGGGCGGCGGCATCGAAGCTGGGGTGAACTACTGCACCCACAACTTCAAGGCCAAGCTTGACCAGGCCGGAGTGCCAGCCACCTACAACTTCCGCAATACCGGAACCCACTCGTGGCCGCACTGGAAAGAGGATCTGAAGGATTCTTGGCCAGTATTCGAGCGGGCATTCAATAGCTAAATTTCGGCTGCGCGTGACGGGCGGTAGGATCGCAATATTATGACATTGCTTCCTACCGCCTTTTCGCGTGCGCATACTGATCCCTATACCGGCGTGGACTTCAACCTTGGTTTTGAAATCACCCACTACACGCTGGACTTGAACTACCGCGTGGAGCCTAACCTGCTGCAGGGTGAGGCCATTTTAAGCGTGCGCGCGGTGGAAGAGCTGACCTCCTTAACTTTGGACCTCGGCGGGGCGATGGTGGCCCGGCGCGTGACCGCCAAGCATGCCCCGCGGGTGGCTAAGTTCCGCCAATCTTCCGGGAAGCTGCGTCTGCGTTTTGCGTCCGAGATCTCTGCCGGTACCGAGTTTGAGCTGCACATTCGCTACGGCGGCAGCCCGCGCCCCATCCGCACCACCTGGGGCGAAATTGGGTGGGAGGAAACCGAATCCGGCTCATTGGTGGCCAGCCAGCCCAATGGCGCGCCCAGCTGGTTCCCGTGCGATGACACGCCTTCAGAAAAGGCTCCGTATGACATCATCATCACCGCCGATAGCCCCTTTACCGTCATTTCCAATGGCGAGTTGGTCTCCCGCAAGGCCGGCGGTTCCACCACCCGGTGGCACTACCGCACTCGCCACCCCATGGCCACGTACCTGGCAACGGTGCAGGTAGGAGAGTTTTCTTCTTATTCGCTGGGGCCTGATACCCAGGCGTGGGCCTCGGCGTTCTTGCGCGAGCGCGTGCGGGAGGAATTTTCCCAGCAGCAGGAGATGGTGGATTTCTTCTCCTCTATTTACGGGCCTTATCCCTTCCCCACCTATCAGGTCGTCATTACCGAGGATGAGCTGGAGATTCCCCTCGAGGCCCAAGGCCTGTCCATCTTTGGTTCCAACCATGTGAAGGGTGATCACGCCTTTGAGCGGCTCATCGCACACGAGCTGTCCCACCAATGGTTTGGCAATTCCGTTGGCCTTTCTGAGTGGAAGGATATTTGGCTCAATGAGGGTTTTGCCTGCTACAGCGAGTGGTTGTGGGGTGAGCACAAGGGCGGCGCATCCGCGCGCGAGGCGGCGCGCTCGCATTATCAGGTCCTGTCCCGCAAGCGCCAAGACATCAAGGTTTCTGATCCGGGCGCGCGCGATATGTTCGATGATCGCGTGTACAAGCGCGGGGCCCTCGCGGTACACGCCATTCACCGGCTGCTTGGCGATGCCTTCTTCCCCACCCTCTCCTTTTACCTCACCCAGCATCAGCACTCCGTGGTCGAGCCCTCCGATCTCCTCTCCGCCTTCCGTGAGGCTGCGCCGGACGCCGCTCTTTTCGATGCCACCGTTGCCGCATGGCTCGATGAAACAGCGTTGCCCAAGTTTCCGGATTAGTGGTTTTGGGCGCTGTTTGGTGGGGGGTTGCTTGCGTTTGGTTGCGGCTGGGCCCGTTTAAGTGGGGAATGTACAGTCTATTGACCAATTCCTTTCTTGCTGTTGCGCTGGCGTTTTATTGGATTACAATAGAACATGAAAGCGAAACAGGAAGGAGGGAACCATGGAAACTGCCAAGCACACGGAAATCAATACAGCCATTTCAGATGTGGCTGCGGGACTTACGCGCCTGCGCAACCTTATGCAGAATCCGGACGATCTCTCCTTCGAGTTGCTCCACCCCAACTTCGAACATTTAGAGCGGGCGTTGGGCAATAAATCCACCATCGATGCCGCCTTTGCCTTCATTGCAGAGCGCGATGATGCCGGCAGGCGGGTCGGCTCCTCTAAGGCCAAGGATTACTTAGTCGCCCGCCTTGGCCTCACGGAATCTGAGGCCGCCGCCCGCCTGCGCAATGGCAAGAACCTCTTTGCTCCCATCGAGGATCCTGAACCTACTCCCCCGCCAGAGGATGACGAGGCAGACGCGGCGGCGCAAAAGAAAGCCGAGGAGGAAGCGCGCCGCCGCGCCGATCGTGAGCGCCGCGCGGAAGAACAGCGCCGCAAGAAGCTCTTCGAGGAAGACCCTATCCCAGAGCGCGTCCTCAACCTCATCGAACGGGAACTGCGCAACCTCAATAAGTTCGCGGTTCCTGGGCCATGGGAGCTGCGCAATAAGGCCCTGGAAGAGGCCAAGCGCCGCTCCTATGAATCCCTGCGGGATTGGCTGCGTCAGGCCATCCGCAAGGCGAATAAGCATGCCGTGGATCCCTCCGGGAAGCGCGATCCGCACGCGGCCACCCGCAAGCGCCGCTTCAGCATTTCTCACCAAGATGCGGACGGTGGCGTGCACATCTCCGGCTACCTCGATGCCTCTGCCGCCGCGGTCCTGGCCAGTGCCTTCGCCCCTGCCAAGAATAAGGGCAGCGAGAGCCTGAGCCCCGAAGACGATACGCGTACCTATGCCCAGCGCATGGCGGATCAGTTGACCGCGGCACTAGGCAGCTACTTATCCGCAGGCCAAAAGAAATCGGACGGCCTCGGATCCTTCTTCGTGGCCACTACCCTTGAAGAGCTACAAGCGATGAACAGCGATACTCGCTTCACCACGAGCGTGGGAATCGACCTATCCCCGCTCGATCTTCTCCGCTTGGGCGCTGCGCGGAACGACTTTTTCTGCGCCGTCGATGACAAAGGCTTCCCGCTCGAGCTCGGCCGCACCAAGCGCACCGCGTCGCTGTGGCAAAAGCTGGCGCTCGCCGCCAGTGAAATCGTGTGCACCCACCCAGACTGCAACCGGCCGTGGCAAGACTGCGATGTCCACCACCTGCAGGCGTGGTCCCACGGGGGAGCTACAGACCTCCAGAACCTCACTCTGCTCTGCCGCCGGCACCACGTGGACAATAACGATAACCGCGATGGCCGCAATGGCATGGGGCATGCGGAAAGAGACCCAGAAACGGGCCGGGTGGGTTACCGCTCAGCGCATACCGGAGGGCTTTCTCCTTCGGTGGAGCTCAATAACTCCCCCGCTGCAGAGCAAGCCCCGGCGCGCAAGCTCGCTAACCCGCCTGCTCAGCCTCATGAACCGGTGGATTCACCACCCAGTTCCCCGGCCTATTCGCCACACACTTCCGGGACGGATTCACCACCTAGTCCACCACCTCCCGGCGCAGCGTGAGCATGCCCTACTATCCACCCGCTACCGTGCCTTCAGGCCGTACGATCATGTCGTGCGGCCTAGAAGTGCGTGTACAAGCGTTTTGGGGCTGGCCACGCGCAGCGCTTGTACGGACTGCCCTACACTGGAGACTCATGCACACCATGCTCGTTACTGGCGGCGCCGGCTTCATCGGCGCCAATTTCGTGCGCCTCATGACCAAGGTGCGCCCAGATACCCGCATCACCGTCCTGGATAAGCTGACCTATGCCGGCAACCGGGATAACCTTGCGGGGCTCGATGTGGAATTAGTGGAGGGCGATATCGCGGATCCTACGGTGGTGAATCCGCTCGTCGCCAAGGCGGATATCGTCGTGCACTTCGCAGCCGAGTCCCATAATGATAATTCCCTGCGGGATCCCTCCCCGTTTATCCACACCAATGTGGTGGGTACCTATACCCTTCTAGAGGCCTGCCGGACATACGATGTCCGCTTTCACCACGTTTCCACCGATGAAGTCTTCGGGGACTTAGAAATTGGGGCGGATACCAAGTTCACGGAAGATACCGCATACGCGCCCTCCAGCCCCTATTCGGCCACCAAGGCGAGCTCCGATCACCTCGTGCGGGCATGGGTCCGATCCTTTGGCCTGCGCGCCACCCTTTCTAATTGCTCAAATAATTACGGGCCTTACCAACACATCGAAAAGTTCATCCCGCGCCAAATCACCAATATCCTCTCCGGGCATACCCCCAAGCTCTACGGCACGGGCGAGCAGGTTCGAGACTGGATCCACGTCGATGATCACAACGCGGCGGTGCTAAAAATCATCGAGGAAGGGCGGATCGGTGAAACGTATAATATCGGCGCTGACCAGCCGGACATCGATAATAAGCGCATCATCGAGATAATCTGCGAAATCATGGGACATACCCAGGGAGGTCGAGCCCTGTACGAGCACGTGGCGGACCGGCCCGGCCACGACCAGCGCTATGCCATGGACGCCTCCAAGCTACGCCGCGAATTAGAGTGGCAGCCCCGCTATACCGATATCCGGGCGGGTCTGGAAGATACCATCGCCTGGTATCGCGATAACGAAACGTGGTGGCGCTCCCAAAAGGATTCTGTAGAAGCCCGCTATAAAGAGCAAGGACAGTAATTATGCAGGTACACAACACCGCCATTGAAGGCCTACGCATCATCGAGCTGGACGTGCACGGGGATAACCGTGGCTGGTTCAAGGAAAACTGGCAGCGCGAAAAGCTTGGCGAGGCCGCGCCAGAGTTGGCTTCGTTCCAGCCGGTGCAAAACAATATTTCTTTTAACCGCACTGGTGCCACGCGCGGGCTGCACGCCGAGCCCTGGGACAAGCTCGTCTCCGTCGCGCACGGCAAGATCTTTGGCGCCTGGTGCGATCTCCGCGAAGGATCGGAAACCTTTGGGGAAATCGTCACCCATGAAGTGGGTCCGGAGACCGCCATATTTGTACCGCGCGGGGTTGCCAATGGCTTTCAAGCGCTCGAGGAAACTTCCTACTCCTACCTGGTCAACGAGCACTGGTCCCCCGAGGCGCGCTATACCGGAATCAACCTCGGCGCCGTGGAGTGGCCCCTCGAACCGCGTGAGGTATCAGAAAAGGATAAGCACCTGCCTGCGCTTGCCGACGTAGCCCCCATGCCTCCCCGCAAAATCCTCGTTACCGGTGCGAATGGCCAGCTCGGTAGGGCGCTGAAGCGGGTTCTTAAGAATGCCGAGTTCTGCACCCATGCGGAGTTCGACATCACCAATCCCCCGCAGCGCCAGTGGAAGCAATACGAGGCCATCATCAACTGCGCCGCCTACAACGACGTCAATGGCGCTGAGGACGATCGCGCCGCCGCCTGGGCCGTGAACGCCGACGCGCCGGCCAAGCTCGCCCGCATCGCTGCCGAAAACCAGCTGACCTTCGTGCACGTATCCAGCGACTACATTTTCGATGGTTCTAAGGAGCTGCATACCGAAGACGAGATTCCCTCGCCCCTTTCCGCCTACGGGGCGTCGAAGGCCGCGGGCGAAACCGCCGCGCAGACCGCACCGCAGCATTATGTCGTGCGCACCTCGTGGGTATTTGGCGATGGCCCAAACTTCATCGCCACCATGCGCCGCTTCGCCGAAGCCGATAAAGAGCCGAAGGTCATTCATGACCAGCGCGGGCGACCCACCTTTGCCGAGGATCTGGCGAAGGGCATCGCGCATCTCCTGCACACCCAGCCCGAGTACGGAATCTATAATATTTCCAATTCTGGCGATACCGTCGGGCGCGATGAAATGGCGATGTCCGTATTCATCGGCTTGGGCCATGACCCATCAGAGGTCACGCCGGTAAGCACCGAACAGTATCGGGAAATCGCTGGCCCCGAAGCACCACGGCCCAAAGAATCAACGCTTGCCCTAGACAAAATCGAGGCCACGGGCTTTTCCCCGCAGAATTGGCGGGCCGCACTCGCCTTGTACCTCGCGCTGTACCCTAGTGAGCCCAGCGATACTGGCAATACCAGCGAGCCCAGCGCCGCAGAAACCGCCAAAACCGCTGAGACCGCAGAGGCCAGCGAGGAGTAGCGATGAAAGGAATAATCCTTGCCGGTGGATCCGGAACGCGGCTTTATCCCATCACTAAGGGCATCTCTAAGCAGCTCATGCCCATTTATGACAAGCCGATGATCTACTACCCGTTGACCACGCTCATCCAAGCGGGCATTCGGGAGATCCTCATCATCACCACCCCAGAGGACGCTGGGGCCTTTCAGAGGCTCTTCGGGGATGGATCCCAACTCGGGTTGATGATCGATTACGCCGTCCAGCCCCGCCCAGAAGGGTTGGCGCAGGCCTTTTTGATTGGGGAGGATTTCATTGGTGATGACGGCGTTGCGCTGGTCCTCGGCGATAATATCTTCCACGGCTTCGGCGGGGAGCTAAGCCAGTGCCGCAATCCAGAGGGCGGCATCATCTTCGCCTATGAGGTATCGGATCCGCAGCGCTACGGAGTCGTGGAATTCGACCGAGCTGGTCAAGCACTGAGCATCGAAGAAAAGCCGGAGGAACCGCGGTCTAATCACGCCGTCGTCGGGCTGTATTTCTACGATAATTCGGTTATCGATATCGCTAAGTCCATCACGCCTAGCGATCGCGGGGAGCTCGAGATCACCTCCATTAACGAGGCCTACCTGCGCCGCGGCGCGCTGAGCGTGCAGCGCCTCCACCGCGGCAGCGTGTGGTTGGATACCGGCACCGTCGATTCCATGAGCGAGGCCGCCGCCTACGTAGAGGTGATGCAAAAAAGGACGGGCATCGTCATCGGTTCCCCCGAAGTGGCAGCCTATGAAGCCGGATTCATCTCGCAGGCGGAGCTGGAAGCGCTAGCCCAGCCCCTCCTCAAATCCGGCTACGGGGAGTACTTGCGCGATTATTAGTAGCCGCGCTCGATGTACTCGTCGATACGCGCCGCTTCCGCGCCCACCGTCGTGGCATCGCCGTGTCCCGGCAAGACCTTCGTGTCATCCGGCAGGTTGAATACGACGTTGCGCAGGGATTCGATGATGACATCGAAGTCCGAGTACTTGCGCCCCGTCGCGCCAGGGCCGCCGTTGAACAGGGTATCGCCAGACAGCAGGGTGCCATCGACGTAGAGGACAACGCAGCCCGGCGAGTGGCCCGGTGTGTGGTAGACAGTGATCTTCTCACCGTTGATGCCGAACTGGCCGTTATCGGCTAGGTCGATGTAGTGGGCATCGCCATTCGCCTCTCGCCAGAGCATGTCATCGTCCGGATGCATGTAGACATCCGTGTCGAAGCGCTTCGCCGCCTCCGGCGCGAGCTCGCAGTGATCGTTGTGGCCGTGGGTCAAGATGATGCCCTCAACCTTGCGATCGCCCACCAGCTCTGCCACGGCATCGAGGTCGTGGGAAGGGTCGACGATGTAGACGCTGGAGGCATCGCCAAGCACGTAGACGTTATTGTCCACGTCCCATTCGCCGCCATCCAAGCGGAACTTGCCAGAAGTTACTGTGCTTTCAATCTGCATTAAAATTCCACCACCGAACGTAGTACCTTGCCGTCCTTCATAGTTTGGAAGGAAGACTCGACATCGTCAAGCGCGATGCGCTCAGAAACGAACTTATCCAGCGGGAAGTTGCCGGCCTTGTGCAGGGCAACGTATGCGGGGAAGTCGCGCTCCGGCAAGCAGTCGCCGTACCAAGCCGGCTTGATGGAACCGCCGCGGCCGTAGAGATCGATGGCCGGGATGTCCACGTGATCGGTCAGGTTAGGCACGCCCACCATCACCATGCGGCCGGCATGATCGCGGGAGTAGAAGGCCTGGCGCCACGTCGGCTGGATGCCCACCGCGTCGATGGAAACATCCGTGCCGAAGCCGCCGGTGAGATCGCGCACCGCATCGATGACCTCCTGCTCCGACATGCCCTTCGAGCAAATGGTGTCGGTGGCGCCGAACTCGCGCGCGGTCTCCAGCTTGGACTCGTCGATGTCTACGGCGATGATCTTCGCCGCGCCCGCCAGCTTCGCACCGGCAATCGCTGCCACGCCAACGCCGCCGCAGCCGAAGATGGCCACGGACTCGCCCAGCTGGATATCGCCGGTATTAACGGAAGCACCGAGGCCAGCCATGATGCCGCAGCCCAGCAGGCCAGCAGCGGCAGGATCCATCTCATCAACCTTGGTGCACTGGCCCTCGTGGACCAGGGTCTTCTCCGCGAAGGAACCGATGCCCAGCGCAGGCGTGAGCTCGGTGCCGGCGTCCGGATCATCGTCTGCGAGTGTCATGCGAGCGGACGCGTTGTGGGTATTGAAGCAGTACTTGGGCTCACCCTTCTTGCAAGCGCGGCACTCGCCGCACACCGCGCGCCAGTTCAGGACGACGAAATCGCCCTCCTCCACGTGGGTGACCGCAGAACCTACGGTCTCCACCACGCCTGCCGCCTCGTGGCCCAGCAGGAAGGGGAAGGCATCCTCGATGTCACCATCGCGGTAGGCCAAGTCGGTGTGGCATACACCGCAAGCCTGCACCCGCACGATGACGTCATTGGGGCCGGGATCGGGAACGACGATATTTACGGTCTCAACTTCCGCACCCTTAGAGCGGGCAATAACAGCTTTTACAGTCATGTCCACAACCATACCTACATTTTCAATATGTCCGCGGTAATGAAAATGGTTGCTAGGAAGCCGCAATCACATTGGCCGCATGCTCGTGGCCACGCTGGTTCATATGGATGGGCAGGTTACCCGCACCCGCCGTAAAGTCCACCAGACCTGCCCACATGCGGTCATTCGCATTGGCACACATGCCGTTATTACGGGTCGATGGCTTCATATCCAGGAACTGCACGCCCGTGCGTGCCGCCAGATCAACCTGCATCCACTGCGCCTTATTCTCGTAGTCTTGAACCATGGGCAGGAAGGTCGAATCCAGCGGCGTCGGGCCAACGTGAACGAGGCAGTAGTGCGGACCCGATCCGATGGTGGGGTAGCCCACGATCTGGATGCGGGCATTCGGCGCGGCGTGCTTAATCCGCTCAACCTGCGGGGCGGTGCGATCCGTAAATTCCCGGCGGATCTGATCCATGTTCAGATCGCGGTGGTTATAGGTGTCGTTGAAGCCGGTAGTAATCAACACGCGCGCCGTATCTGGGGTCAGCGCGCCAGATCCGATGGCGGCATCAACCTGCTGCCAGATCTGCGGGCCATTGGACATCGACACCGCACCAGAGCAGGAGAAATCGCGCACCGGCAGGCCCATCTTGGCGCCAGCCCGCTTCGCATAGTTGAAGGAGGTGGGGCAGTTTTCCCCGATGACCCGCGTTGGATTGAAGCGGTCCTTCAAGTATTCTCCGCCGTTCGGATCCGCCATGACCGAGTCACCGAAGGAAACGAGATTGCGCTCCGCCGCGCTAGCCTGCGGCGCCGCTACCGCCACGCCCACCACCGCGATCGCGGAAGCGACGACCGAAAATGCCTTGAGTTTTAGGGATTTCATTGAGGGACCTTTTCTTCAAACCTTGTAACTTAAGTGTAGATTAGTCACTCCAGTAACATTTTTCGAGTTAGAAGCAACATCATCTTTCCTTCTAACGATATCGATCGTAGTTATATTTTTGTTATCTTCGCCTTTTCGGAGTTATCTCTTTCATGAAATTGTCTGATGTTTCCTTCCACGCGTCCGCGCTCAGCCAGTTCTTCCCTGCCCTCTTCAAATCGGGGCTGATTACCCGGCAAGGCGGGCTGAGCGGGCAGATCAAGCTCCTGCCCAACCTCGCGCGCTACCGCTTCACCACGGCGCGCGAAATCGAGCAGGCCTATTTAACCTGCCCCGATCGCCTCGCGCTTATCGATGACGACGGCACCCTCACCTACCGCCAGTTGCGATCCCACGCGCAGAATTTCGCCCGCTACCTAGAGTCCCTGGAACTGCCGGAAATCCGGCTCGGCGTCATGGCCCGCAACGGCCGAGGCATCATCATTCCCTTGGGCGCCAAGGGCTACGCCGGTGCCGGGATCTACCTGCTCAATGTCGGTTCTTCCCCAGAGCAGCTCGCCGGCTGCATCGAAGAAAATGGCATTAACGTCCTCGTCATCGATGATGAATTCATCGACCGCGTCAATCCCAACCTCGATATCCCGGTCATCATCGCCCACGATACGGGGGCAAGCGATCTACCCACGCTCGATAAGATCGTGAAGAACCCCCTGGATATCGAGCTGCCCGCCTTTCCCAAGCACGGCCCCATCGTGCTGATGTCCTCCGGCACGACCGGCATCCCCAAGGGCATCGTCCGCCCCGAGCCGACCTTGCCGGTTGTCCTCGCCTCCATCGTGGGCAATATCCCGTGGCGCGCCGATCAGCGCGTGCAGATGACGGCATCCATCTTCCACACTTGGGGCTGGGCTTGCATCAATATTGCCTTGGGGCTGCGCAATACCATCGTCACCCGCCGCGTTTTTGAACCGGAGCAGGTGCTTGATGATGTCCAACGCTACCGCCTCGACGGCATGCTCTCCTCCCCCATCTTTTTCAAGCGCTTGGTGGATCACGATCCCGAGGGCGCTTTCGATACCTCTAGCCTGAACTTCATCGCCTCCGCCGGCAATGCCCTTACCCCGCAGGTGGTCAAGGACACCAACGCGCGCTTCGGCCCCATCCTGTGCAACGTTTATGGTTCCACGGAGCTTGCTCTTGCCTCAACGGCCACGATGGAACAGGTCGCAGAAAACCCTGATGCGGTGGGCAAGGTAGCCAATGGCACCAAGCTTCGCATCCTCGATGAGGAGGGCTACCCCGTTCCCCGCGGCGAGGTGGGCGAAATCTACCTCACCAATTCCACCGCCATGACCGGCTATACCAACCCCAAGCTCAAGCTCAATCGGGTCGATGGATTGTTGTCGATCGGTGATCTGGGGTACATCGACAAGCAGGGCTTCCTCCACGTCGTGGGCCGGGCCGATGACATGATCATCGTGGGTGGCGAGAATGTCCACCCCCAGTCCGTGACCGAGGTGCTCGAGGCCATGCCCGGCATCGATGAGGTGCACGCGGGTGGCGTGGAGGATAGCGAGACCTTCAGCCGCATCGCCGTCTGGGCGGTGCCTACTGCCGATGCCGCCGGCCGCGATCTGACTGCCGATGCCATCCGCGCCTGGGTGCACGATAAGCTCGCCGAGCACTCCGTGCCCCGCGACGTACACTTCCTATCCAAGCTACCGCGCAATGCCACCGGCAAGGTGGTTCCGCGCCTACTTAAGCACGGCGACTAAATTTTTCAATGCCCCACCACATCGGTGGGGTAAAGAGCACGGCAATAAGCCAATAAATCAACCAGAAGCTGCCGTTTAGCCCTACCACCGCGATGCTAACTATAAGGATCGCAGCCGTCACCGCACTGGCATATACGGATTTTCTTAAATTATTATCGGACTGATTCCCAGACTCGGTTTTCGACCTCCCACTGAGTTTCCGATCAACTGCGCGAATGATGTCACCGCCAAAGACCAGCGAAAATGCGATATAAAAAGCTGCGAAACCGTGCATGAATCCCGCTTCGCCGTCAGTATGCAGAGTGAAAAATGAGAAAATTAACAAGACTATGTCAATAATTGGCGTAGCGATAAAGAATGCCAGTCCAATTCTTGGGGCCTTGACGATGTATCGGAGAACACCGCCCAGAATAAGGCACGCCCAAAAGAGGATTTCTGCTGCGACGGTAGCAATAAGCAGTGTCTCGTTCCTTCTCTCATCGAGGCCATATGGCCTGCGTCTATTGAAGGAGAGTTTATATTAAGGAAGAAACCCGCACATATAAAAAATGGAGCCGCCTGCGAGAATCGAACTCGCGACCTTTTCATTACGAGTGAAATGCTCTACCGACTGAGCTAAGGCGGCGCGCTGCTTAAGCAGCACTGGCGATTCTATCGCAGGGGTGGCGCGGAAAAGAAATCGGGGCTCAGGGTCGGTTTTTGGCGGGCCGGCGCTAAAGACCGGCCTTAGAGGCAGGCCCGCCGCAACCTGCCCACCAAGCCGTCGAAGGCAATCTGCGTGCCCACGTTCTGGGTCAGCTGCTCGCGGCAATAAGAAATGGCGGACTGGCACTCCAAGAGGCCCTCCTCGCTCACCCGCTGCGCCAGTTCGCCGGATAGCCCCGCGAAATCCGGGTGGGTCATCTCCACCTGCGTGCCCACCTTTGTCATCAGCGCGTCGCGGTAGATTCCGGAGAGATCGACGAGCACCAAATCGAGGTTATCGATGACCCGCCGCTTCGCCCGCTTCTTGTGCTGTTCCTGCAAGTCTTTGATGGCGGAGCGGGCATCGCGCTGCGCCTTCGCCGCGCCCTTGCCCTTCGCGCCCACGCCAAAGGTATTTTCCAGCTTGGCCAGCTCCGCTTCTTCTTCCTCCTTGTGCGATTCCTTCGCCTCCGCATCCACCAGCTTGAGAAGCGAGGTCACCGCCTGAAAGCCCTGGGATTCGTGGAAGATGTCCTCGGCCAGGTTGATGGCCACAGCGCGGCGCTTTTGCACCGTCGGATCTGCTACCAAGTGGCGCGCCCTGCCCACGTGGCGCAGGGAAGTGACGGCGGCGAGGCGGGCATCGTGATCCGAGGCGCCTTCGCTCACCAACTGGGCAACGATATTGTCCACCGACGGCGAGGGGATGTACAGGTGCCGGCAGCGCGAGCGGAGGGTTTGGGAGAAGTCCTCGGGGGCATCGGAAGGCGCGCACATGATGATCACGGTGCGCTCCGGCGGCTCCTCCACCGTCTTGAGCAGCGCGTTGGCGCCGTTATTGTTGAGGCGATCCGCGTTATTGAAGATCACCACGCGCCACGGGGCGACCGTGGGCAAGCTCGCGGCGCGCCCAATGACCTCGCGCACCGTATCCACCGGGATGATGACCTCCTGCGGGTCCACCAAGACCAAATCCGTGTGCTGCTTAGTCTCCAGCACGGCGCGGCAGGCCTCGCATTTTCCGCAGCCCGGTTCCTCTGGATCGGTGCACATGAGCGCGGCCGCGAAATCGATTGCGGCCAAGGAACGCCCAGAGCCGGGAGGTCCAGTAAAGAGCCAGGAATGGCTCATCGCCCGCGGATCTGCCCCCGGCATCCCCCGCGCCGCCCGCGCGGCACCCAAGATAGTGCGGGCCACACCTGGGGTATCTGCCAATCGTTGCGCAACGCTTCCCGTATTCACTCGCTCTAGCCTACTGGTCTTACTACAGTAAGTAGTTATGAACAGACTATTGCGTGGCGCTCGTTGGCTTATGGGAACCCAATGGCCGGTATACGCTGCCTTGGTCTTGGGCGCCAATCTCATCGGCGCCATCGCGATCATGACCTTCATCCTCTATTTCCTGCCCATGCCGGAAATCGAGGACTTTGCCGCCGAGTTACCCAACCTGAAGGGAGTGGCGGCGGTCTACCTCATCTTTGCCGTCATCATCGGCATCGCCGCTACCCTGCTGCTCTTCCGCCCCGTGCTGGACTGGCAGCGCAATCCCGATGCGCACGATCCAAATATGGTGCGCACCCTCGTGCTGCGCATCCCCGTGTACCAATCCCTGGTCGCGGCCGCGGTCTGGCTCATCGGCATCATCTTGACGGTGGCTATCTCCAGCGGGCAATCCGGGCGGCTCGGGCTCGTCGTGGGTGTCTCCACCACCCTGGCGGGCCTAGTGGTCATCATCTTGACCTACCTGCAGGCAGAGCGCCTCGTGCGGCCCGTCGCCGCGCAGGCCGTCGCCCGCCGCTTTGAAGATTCCACCGTCGAGCCACCCATCAAGTATCGCCTGTTTTCCACCTGGCTGATGACCTCCGGGGTGCCGCTGCTCGGCATCGTGTTGGTGCTGCTGGGCCAGCACACCAGGCTCTTCTCCGGCGACGCTAGCGAGATTATTCCGGCCATCGTGGCGCTCGCGCTCACCGCGCTGGCCACCGGGTTTATCGGCACCAGCTTCGCCATCATGAGCGTGGTCGATCCCATCGTAGAATTGCAGGATGCAATTAACCGCGTGCGCCGCGGCGAGGCCGATGCCGAGGTCGATATCTACGATGGATCCGAGCTCGGCGTCCTGCAGGCAGGTTTCAATGAGATGATGCGCGGGCTGCGCGAGCGCCAGCGTGTCCGCGATATCTTCGGCCGCTACGTAGGCACCGAGGTGGCCCAGCGCGCCCTTGATGAGCGCCCCGAATTGGGCGGCGAGGACCGGAAGGTCGCGGTGCTATTTATCGATGTCATCGGTTCCACCACCTTCGCTGTCAACCACTCGCCCGAAGAAGTGGTCACGGAGCTCAATAAATTCTTCGAACACGTCGTGACGGTAGTGCACCGCAATAAGGGCATCATCAATAAGTTCCAGGGCGATGCCGCCCTCGCCGTCTTTGGCGCGCCGCTCAACGTGTACGACTCGACCTCGATGGCGCTGCAGGCCGCCCGCGAGCTACGCGGCGAATTGCGCGGGCTCGAGCTGCAGGCCGGCATCGGCGTCGCCTCCGGCCACGTGGTGGCCGGCCACATCGGCGGCGCGGATCGCTTCGAGTACACCGTCATCGGCGATGCCGTCAATGAGGCCGCCCGCCTAACCGAAATGGCCAAGGACACCCCCGGCCAGGTCTTGACCAACGCCGCCACCCTAAAGACCGCCAACGAGGCGGAGCAGGCCCGCTGGACCGTCATGAAATCCATCGAGCTGCGCGGGCGCCGCCGCATGACCCAGTTGGCGCGCCCCATTCGCGCCAGCCTGGCAGAAAGGTGCGAAATCTAATGGCAAGCACCCGCCTCATCGTGCCCGATGCGGCGCGCGGAATGGCGCTCTTAGGCATCGCGATAGCGAATATGACCACCGCGTGGATCATCACAGAAGACCGGCCGGGCGCGTATTTCGGCGGCATCCTCAATGACAGCGTGCTGGATAAAATCGCCGTCGTCTTCGGCGCTTTCTTCGTGCACAACCGCGGCCTGCCCATGTTTTCTACCCTGCTGGGCTTCGGCGTGGGGCTCATCGCGATGAGCCTGTGGCGGCGGGGATTTCCGCTGCGGGAGGCGAGGAGGGTCATCGCCAAGCGCTATGGCTTCCTCGCGCTACTGGGCGCGGTGCATATGGTGCTGCTGTTTTGGGGCGATATCATGTTTGTCTATGGCATAGCGGGCATAGTCATTGCCCTGCTGCTCACGCTGCACAATTCTACGCTGCGCAAGATTTCTTATATCGCGCTTGGGGCGCTGACGGTGCTCGGCATCGCAACGTTAATTTTCTCCGCGGTGGACGGCGGGCTCGATATCCCCGTCGATGCCATCGGCACCGTGAATTCCTATGGTGACCTGCTGCTAAGCCAGCTTCTCACCCTCGGCGCGCAGATCATCTCCGCCCCGCTCATCGTGCTGATGTACCTGCCGGTCATGCTGGTGGGCTTTGTGTGGGCGCGCGAGGGCGTGCTTGCCGATGTCCCCTCTCACCGCCCCCAACTCCTGCGCTGGGTGGCCATCGCCGCAGCCGTAACGCTGGTCATTGGCACGCTGTGGTCTTTGGGCACCCTCGGGGTCATAGATCAGCGCTGGGCGAACGCCGCCAGTAGCGCCAATTCCACCCTCGGCGTGCTAACCGGGCCGGGGATCCTTGCCGGGCTCGCGCTTATCCTGCAGCCCGTGCAAGAACGGATAGCGGCCGGTGCCTCCGTGCCCGTGCTCTTGTGGCCCTTCGTCGCGCTGGGGAAGCGATCCATGAGCGGTTATGTGGGCCAGTCGATACTGTTTTTCCTTATCGTGCACCCCTTCACGCTGGACTACGGCCACGAGCTAGGCGCCTTCGGCCAAGCCGCCCTCGCCTGCGGCGTGTGGCTGGTGACCGTAATTGGTGCCTGCGTGCTCGAGGCGCTGGGCCTGCGCGGGCCCCTCGAGGTGGTGCACCGCCGGCTATCTTATGGGCCGAGCATGCAGCCGGAGCGGAGCTTACCTCGTCAGGGCCTTACCTAGTCAGGGCATCGACTAGCAGGAAGTGCCCCAGGGCAAAGGCGCCGGCCTCCGCCGCGCCCACCGCCCGGGCCACCTTCGTGGGCTTGGGATGTTTCTTGTTTTTCTTCAGTATCCGCGTCTTCTGCTGAGACTCAGCAAAAGACAGCCGCGCCCGCAGCGCCGTCAAGCCTTCCGCCGCAACCAAGAGGTTCGCGCCGTGGCTCAAGCCCTTCGTCGCATCGGTGCGCAGGCACGGATCGCCCGCCAGCGCCGAGGTCGTGAGCACCGCCGCGCCGCCGACCGCTACCGCGGTCCGGGTGGGCTGCTTGCGCGCAGCGACGATCGCCGCTACCCAAGCGATGGCGCGCAGGCCCCACCCGCGGGCATCGTTGCGCGCGCCGCGCCGATAAAGCACCCACGAATACGCCGCGTGGCTAGCGCTAACGCCAGCTACCCCGAGGAGGGAGGGGCGGTGCAAGCGGCGCGACTTTTCCGCCTGCCCCACCGCGCCGGCCAGCAGGGCGGGGCTCAGGGTAGGGTCCTGCGCCTCCGCTGCCAATAGCGGCAGAAGCGGCGCGCTCGTGGCGGCATGGGCCTTCTTCCAGCCAAAGAGGCGGGCCCACACCGTGGACTCGCCTAGCGTTAGGTACGCAAAACGCCGCCAGCCCCGCGGCGTGCGCCGGGCTGGGTCGGTGACATCAGCAAAAGTTTCGGACACCGCGCGGGTCAAGGCCGCGGTGCCCTCCTCGGTGCGGGCAAGAAAATCATTCATGCCCGCCACCTTACTTATTTCTACACTTATTTCTTGCGCGAGCCGGCCTTCACCACGTTCTTCGTGCCGGGCGAAGGCTTCGAGCTGGATTTCTTAGAAGCCTTCTTAGAAGCCTTCTTAGTGGCCTTCTTAGTGGCCTTCTTCGTCGATTTCTTCGTCGACTTCTTTGTGCTCTTCTTAGAAGACTTCTTCGTGGACTTCTTCTTCGTCTCCCCAGAGGCCTCTTTGGCGCGGCGCTCGGAAAGGAGCTCGTTGGCGCGGGCATCGGTAAGCTGCTCCGGATCGTCGCCGCGGCGCAGGGACGCATTGGTGGTGCCGTCCGTGACGTACGGGCCGAAGCGGCCATCCTTAACGGTCATAGGCTTGCCCGAAACGTCATTATCGCCGAGCTGCTTCAGCGGCGGCTGTGCGGCTGCGCGGCCTCGACGCTTCGGCTCCGCATAGATGCGGCGGGCCTCATCCAAGGTGATGCTAAAGATCTGCTCTTCCTTAGCCAGCGAGCGCGAATCCGTGCCCTTCTTCAGGTATGGGCCGTAACGGCCGTTTTGGGCGGTGATCATCTCCCCGTCGTCCACGCCCACCTCGCGCGGCAGGGATAGCAGCTCAAGGGCCTGTTCCAGCGTGACGGTCAGCGGCTCCATCGAGCTAAAGAGCGAGGCTGTGCCAGGCTTCAGCTTCTCATCAATGTAGTCATTGATGCGCTTTTCCTTCTGCTTCGCGGCCGTCTTAGTCTCCCAATTCTTGGCGCGCTTGCCTTCCTCGGCGCGCTGCTTATCCTCTTCGGCGCGCTCCTTGGCGACGATCTCCAAGGCCTCTGCCTCGGCCTTCTCCCGCTCATCATCGCGGACGACCTCGGTGACATAGGGGCCAAAGCGGCCTTCCTTCGCCACCACCATGCGGCCGTTTTCGGGATTCTCGCCCAACTGACGCCCGCCCTGCGAGGTAGCAAAGAGCTTTTCCGCCAGCTGTTCATTCAGCCCATCCGGGGTCACGGTTTCTGAGAGGTTGGCGCGCTGGTATTCCACGCTGCCGTCCTCATTGGTGCCGATCGCGCGCTCGATATAGGGCCCGTAGCGGCCGACGCGCACGAAGACCTCGCGGCCCTCAGAATCGGTATAGAGCTTGAGCGAGTTGACCTTGCGGGCATCGATGGCCTCGAGGTTGACATCGATAAGCGATTTCAGCCCGCCATGCCGCGCGATGGAGGCCGCCTTGTGCTCGTTGGCCTCAGCGTTGCCAAAGTAAAAGCCGTTGAGCCAGTCCGTGCCATCCTCCGTGCCGGTGGCAATCGAGTCCAGCTCATCTTCCATGGACGAGGTGAAGTCATAATCCACCAGCTCGGTGAAGTTCTCTTCCAATAGGCCCACCACGGCGAAGGCCACCCACGAAGGCACCAAGGCGTTGCCGCGCGAGACGACGTAGCCGCGGTCCTGGATGGTCTTGATGATGGAGGCATACGTCGAGGGGCGCCCGATGCCCAAATCTTCCATCTTTTTCACCAGGCTGGCCTCTGTATAGCGCGCCGGCGGGTTGGTGGAGTGACCTTCTGCCGAAACCTCTTCGGCCTGAAGATCGCGGCCCTCCTCCAGGTGCGGCAGGCGGTTTTCACTCTTCTTGCTCGTATCCTCGTCGGCGCCGTAAGCCTTCAAGAAACCCGGGAAGGTAATGGTGCGGCCGGTTGCAGAGAACTCGACGTCATAGGTGCCGTTATCCGTGTTCGCGGTGCCAGCGACCGCCACCTTCATGGAAGTGCCCTTGGCATCGGCCATCTGCGAGGCCACGGTTCGCTTCCAAATTAGGTCATAGAGCTTAAATTCCTCCGCATCCAGCTGGCTAGAAAGCTGGCCCGGGGTGGCAAAGGACTCACCGGCGGGGCGGATAGCCTCGTGCGCCTCCTGCGAGTTCTTCACGCGGCGGTCATAGACGCGCGGGGAATCCGAGACGTATTCTTCGCCATAAATGCTGGTCGCGGAGCTGCGCGCGGCGTTCAAGCCCTGCTGGGACAGCGAAGAGGAGTCCGTACGCATATACGTAATGTGGCCGTTTTCATAGAGGCGCTGCGCAATACGCATCGTGCGCTCCGAGGTAAAGTGCAGGCGCCGGCCCGCCTCCTGCTGCAGCGTCGAGGTCATAAACGGCGCATAAGGCTTGCGGGTATAGGGCTTGTGCTCTACCCCGGCTACACTCATGCCCGCGCCCTGCAGGGCCTTTTCCAAGGCCTCCGCCTGCGGCTGGGTAATGACGATGACGTCCTTGGTTTTCACATTTCCGCGATCATCGAAATCGCGGCCCAAAGCCACGCGCTTGCCATTAACCGCGGTCAGGCGCGCGTCAAAGGCCGACGGGCCCTCGCCGCTGCCAGCGCCCGCGTCCAAGGTGGCGAGCAAATCCCAGTAATCGGCGGAGATAAACGCCATGCGCTCGCGCTCGCGCTCGACGATGACCCGCGTGGCCACCGACTGCACGCGCCCGGCCGAAAGCCGCGGCATAACCTTCTTCCACAACACCGGGGAGACTTCGTAGCCGTAGAGGCGGTCGAGGATGCGACGGGTTTCTTGGGCATCGATAAGGTCATAGTCCAAGTCGCGGGTGTTTTCCGCCGCCTCCAGAATTGCGGACTTGGTGATCTCATTAAAGACCATGCGGCGCACCGGCACCTTGGGCTTTAAAACCTCCAATAGGTGCCAAGCAATGGCCTCGCCCTCGCGGTCCGGGTCTGTTGCCAGCAAGAGGTTATCGCACTGCTTCAGCTTGGATTTGAGGTCAGCGACCTTTTTCTTTTTATCCGGGCTGACGACGTAAAGCGGGGCGAAATCATCTTCCGGGTTAACACCCAAGCGGGCCCAAGATTCTTTCTTGAACTTCGCCGGCACGTCGGCAGCGCCCCGCGGGAGATCGCGGATATGCCCCACGGAGGCCTCCACGATGTAGTTATCTCCCAGGTACGGCTGGATCTTCTTCGCCTTAGTCGCCGACTCCACAATCACTAAAGTTTTGCCCGGCTCGGCCGCTTCTGCCACTTCGACTTCATCCCTTTCGATGATGCGAACATTAAAATTTGTGCGCTTTCAGCAATCGCCCCTAGCGTACACAGGTGGTTTATACCGTTCTTCGCACCATATACTTGGTACTACCAAAAGGCTTTGTAGGGGGCACTTCGCACCCCCACCGAACCGGTCTATACTGACCTTTTTAGAAAGTCCAGCAGCTGTGAAAGCATTGTTGGGGACGATAGCACACCCACAACACACCCCGTGGAGGATTAGATGGTTGACACAGTAACGATGTGGATTGAAGCCATCATGGGCACGGAGTGGGTGTATCCGATCGTGGGCCTGCTCATTTTCGGGGACTGTTTCTTTCCAGTGCTCCCCTCTGAAATCCCGCTGAATATGGCCGGCGCCTGGGCCGGATCGCAGGGATTTCCGCACCTGCCCACCATGTTCTTTGCGGCGCTCGTAGCCGCCATGTTGGGCGATAACCTGTGCTTTTTGCTGGGCACGCGGTTCATGCCGCTGCTCAATCGCATTCAAAAAGGTACGAAGGCCTACGAGGCCCTCACCTGGGTAAAACGCAATATGCGCCGCGGCGGTGGCGCGGCCATTATCATTGCGCGCTTTATCCCCTCAGCCAGGCTCTTTATGACCATTTTGCTGGGGTCAATGCGCTTTCCCTGGCCGGTCTTCCTTTTCTTCGACACCATTGGCGTGATGCTCTGGGCATTCCAGGCCTTGGCCATTGGTTATGTGGGCGGCTTAGCGTTCTCCGATACCCCACTGTTTGCGATGGTTATCAGCATTATCGCCGCCGTATTCATCGGCTTGGGACTGCAAAAGGCCCAAAACAACATCATGGAGTGGTGGGATACCCGCCGCGGCTACGCCGAAACGCCCTAGGGCGCTTAAAACCCTAAAGGCGTTAGAGGATGGAAACGGCCTGCGCCTGGTCGCCCTTCGGGCCGGATCCAACCTCGAAGCTTACCTTCTGGTTTTCTTCCAAGGTGCGGAAGCCGCTGCCCTGAATTTCGGAGTAGTGCACGAAGATGTCTCCGCCGCCGTCCTCGCGCTCGATGAAGCCGTATCCCTTTTCGGAGTTAAACCACTTAACGGTTCCTTGAGTCATGGTGAACTGAGTTCCTTTTCTTAAAGAGGTAGCGCGGACAACCGCGCCGGTAGTTATTCGGTAAATGGGTCCTCGAGCAGTACCGTGAAGTATAAAACCGCACCAAGACAACATTGGCCTGTCAACAGTGTGACACGTTCCACGCCAAAGCGATAGATTTAACTCACAAGGGGGTAAAAATTGTCTCACCCGGCTGGCGATAACCCCATTGGTGAAGAGCTCCTAGACCTCATCCAGCGGCGCCTTTCTGAGTCCACCCTGACGTTTCACACCACGCTCCCGGCGCAACGGGCCCGCTACGCCGATTGGCCGGAGTGGGTGCTGCCGGGGTTGAAGGAGAAGGTGGTAGATGGGGGCATCGGCAAGCTCTATGCGCACCAGGCCGAGCTCGCCGAATGCGCGTGGCAGGGCCGCGACGCGGTAATTTCCACCGGTACCTCGTCCGGAAAATCCCTGGGCTATCAGCTGCCCATCCTCACCCGGCTGGCAGAGGATCAGACCGCGTGCGCGCTCTACCTCACCCCCACCAAGGCCCTCGGATCGGACCAGCTGCAGTCCACGCTCGAGCTGTGCCGCGGGATTCCGGAGCTCAAGAACGTGGTGCCCGCGCCCTATGACGGCGATACGCCCCAGGAGTCGCGGGCGGGCGTGCGCGAGCATTCGCGCCTGGTGTTTTCCAATCCCGATATGGTGCACATGTCCATGCTGGCCGCGCACGCGCGGTGGGCGCGGGTGCTGCGCCACCTGGAGTTCATTGTCATCGATGAATGCCATTCCTACCGGGGCGTATTCGGCGCCAATGTGGCCCTGGTGGTGCGCCGCCTGCTCCGTCTGTGCCGGCATTATGGATCGCGGCCCACCATCATTTATGCCTCCGCAACCATGAATGATCCGGCGCGGCATGCCGAGCGCCTCACCGGCCGCCCGGCGCATGCGATTACTGAGGATTCCGCCCCCACCGGCGCGCGCACGGTCGCGCTCTGGGAGCCTGGATTCCTGGAGGGTGCGGAAGGCGAGCACGGCGCCCCCGTCCGGCGCGCGGCCACGACTGAGGCCGCCGAGATGATGGCGACCTTCATCGCGGAAGGCGCCCGGACCATGACCTTTGTGCGCTCCCGCCGCTCCGCCGAGGTCGTGGCGATGGTAGCCGCCGAGACTCTCTCCGGCAGTTTGGGCCGGCCGGATTTCGCGCAGCGCATCGCCGCCTACCGCGCCGGTTACTTGGCCGAGGACCGCCGCCGGTTGGAGCAGGCGCTTGACGATGCCTCCCTATTAGGCGTCGCCACCACCTCCGCCCTCGAGCTGGGCATCGACGTCGGCGGCCTCGATGCCGTGGTCACCGCCGGGTTTCCGGGCACCGTGGCCAGTTTTTGGCAGCAAGCCGGGCGCGCAGGCCGCCGCGGTCAAGGCTCGCTCGTAGTGCTCGTCGCCCGCGATGAACCCATGGATACCTACCTGGTGCACCACCCCGATGCGCTACTGGGAAAACCGGTAGAAGCAAGCGTCTTTAACCCCACGAATCCCTACATCCTCTTTGGACACCTCTACTGCGCGGCGGTGGAAAAACCGCTGGATGATGCCACCATTGCTGAGTGGGGTGCACGCGATGTCATCCACCAGCTTGCGGAGCAAGGCCTCGTGCGCCGCCGCGAGCGCGGGTGGTTCGCCGTGCCGATTCCCGCTTCCAGCGCAGAAGAGCTCTCGCCGGAAACCGCCCACTCGGCGGTATCGCTGCGCGGCGGGGCGGGCGAGGAGGTCATGATCGTGGATGCCTCTGATGGACGGCTCTTGGGAACCATCGATGCAGCCCGCGCGACCAGCCAAGTCCACCCCGGCGCGGTCTACCTGCACCAGGGCGAAAGTTTTGTCATCGAGGAGCTCCTCCTGGCCGATTATGTGGCACTCGCCCGCCCGGAGACTCCCGAGTATTCGACTACCCCGCGCTCCACGACGGATATTCGCATCGTGCGCGAGGCCGATAACCTGGTCAATTATTCCCCGGGCTTGTGGGTGGCGGACGTGGAGGTCGAGGTCACCGACCGCGTCACCGGCTACCAGGTGCGGCTTGCCGATGGCACCATCGGCGACGATATCCCCCTCGATCTCCCCGAACAGCGGCTGACCACCCGCGCCGTGGCCTATACCATCGACCCGCTGGCGCTTTCTGCGATGGGCATTACCGCCGCCGATATCCCCGGCACCCTGCATGCGGCCGAACATGCCGCCATTGGCCTGCTGCCGCTTATCGCCACCTGCGACCGCTGGGATATCGGCGGCGTATCCACCGCCCTGCACGCGGATACACAGCTTCCCACCGTCTTTGTTTACGACGGCCACCCCGGTGGTGCCGGGTTTGCCGAAGAGGGATTCCGCCGCTTCCCCGAGTGGATCGCGGCCACCTTTGAGGCGGTGCGCTCCTGCCCGTGCGAGGCCGGGTGCCCATCGTGCGTGCAATCGCCCAAGTGCGGCAACGGCAATAACCCTCTGAGCAAGGACGGCGCCATCAAGCTGCTCGGCGCGCTCGTCACCATGACGCAGGATGCCGCGGTTTAGACTGGGCCCGCCTTGGCCTTGGCGCTCTGGCCGCGCACCGCGGCAACGGCGATGATATCGGGTACATTTTCTGTGCATTCCTCGAGGCTCGCGCCGTTATCCCGCGCGGTGCTTTCTGCGGCCGCACATGCATCCTTGCCGGTGGCTAAGGCCCACGCGCCGGCCACGGCGGCAAGGTCCGCGGCCACTTGCGCTTCATGGCGCGCGGTCACACGAGATCCCACCGCCACGATGACCAGCAATAAGCTGACAATGGCGACGATGATTCCGGTGGCTGCGATGGTGGCGTATCCATCCTCGCCGCGGAGCCTGCTAGTCATTGCCGGCCACCTCGGCGGGAAAGACCGCTTCCGCGCTCATGGTGCCAATGGGAGCATCGACGCTTACCGATGCCCTGATAAGCCCCGCACTTTCCTGCACGTTCACCCGGGCATCCTCGCGCGCCGGTTGGTACTCGACGCCGATGGCGTGCGACCTAGCCGCCGCGCCCGCCATATCCACCGCCGCGATATAGGACGCCATCGTCGCGATCGCACCGATGATGCCCGCCGCCACGAGGACGAGGGAGCTTAATGCCAGGGCGGCCTCGATGGTCACGGAACCATCGTCATCGACTACTGTGCGCATGATTCCTCCTTTCTGTTTCTCTAGTGCGCCCGGCTAGCTTGGAGTATTCGATAGCGCATCGGTGATAATTCCCTCGATGGCATCGACCACGCCGCCGCCGTTGATGACCATGTACAGCACGCCGGCAAGCGCTGCGGCCGCGAGCGATCCCATGGCGTATTCAATCGTGCTCATCCCCTCATCGTTGCGGACGAGGGCGCGGGTGAGCTGGGAGTACTTAATAAATAGTGCAGACATTTTAGGAGTCCTTTCTTAAAAGGTGTGGTGGTTGAGTAGAAGTGAAAGGTGGTGTATCTAGAAAAGCTGCGCACCCAAGCTGATCACTACGGGCGCGAGGCCTAGAACGATGAATGCTGGCAGGAAGCACACCGCCAGCGGGAGGGCAATGAATACTCCTGCACGCTCTGCTTTAGCCGTAGCGTGAGCAGATGCTTCGGCGCGCAAAGAAGTACAGATTCGCGTGCATCCGGCGGCTATGGTGGCGCCGGATTGGCCCGATAAGATGACAAGCCCCGCCACGTCCTCTAGTCCCGCATGGCCTTTCATGTGGTCCCATGCAGATTCCGTGGGTACGCCAACCCCTAGGAGCGCGGATACCGTCTCCCACAGGTGCTGGGAATCGGCCTCTGCCGTGCGCGCGACTGCCGTAGCAGCCGCGTGCACCGTCAGGCCCGCACTCAGGCAAGCTGCGAAAAGTTCGATATCCCCGGCCACGAGGAGTGGATCCACGGTGGTAGAGGGCTGGAGTTTGCTCATCAATCCCCCGCGCGCTGTTGCGCCATCGCGCTTTCTTGGGCCGGCGCGCGGGGTCTTCGCCGTGTGCTGCGCTGCGTTTTGTGCCGTAGCAGGTCCCAGCCGCCCTTTGGTGGCCGGCAACCCGACGAGCACAGCCAGCGCTAAGCAGATAAAGGCCATCATGGTGCCGCCTTCCTGATAATGACGCGGGACCAGGCAAAGCCGCCGCAGGCAAGCCCCACCCCGATGACCAGCAGGATTCCGCCTAATCCCCCGCCGAGCAAGAAGCCCAGCGAATTGGCCCCCATCGCCCCACCCATGGCGATGCCCGCAATGGGCAGGCAGGCCAAGACCGTGGCCGTAGCTTGGGGCCCTTGCAGGCCGGCCGCGGTGGATTGGTGGTGGCGGCGCAGCGCATCCATCCGGCTTTGGGCCTGCTCAAAGAGGCTGGCCACCGCGATGCCGTGCTGTGTCGATAATTCGAGCAGGTGTCCCAGCCGGGTAAGTTCTGCATCCGCATGGGCGCCAGAGAGCGCCACGTGTGGGGGCGCACCGCGCGCAGCGGCGGTAGCGGTGGATTCTAAGGCTGCGATCATATCCCGCGGCGTCGTCGCGGGAAGGGACTCCGCCCCGCGCGATAGCGCGCTTGCAAGGGTTGCCCCGGCGCGCAGGTCAGCGGTGACGACCCCAAAGTATCCGGCTAGGGCTTCGCGGCCGCGCCGGCGCGCGCGGGCGGCCATGATGTCCTTGATATACCACGACACGCACCAGGCGATGATCGCTGCCGCAACCGCAATGCTCATCCGCCCGACCGAGAAGAAGACCAAGCTGCCACAGAATACGGCGCCCAAAATGACTAAGGAGCTGGCCTTTATCCGGCTGCCCTTGCCAGCAATGCGGGCCGCGCTCGAGGGCGCAGACAGCAAGAGAGCTGCGGCGAGCAATAAGAAGCTAAGCATCCGTCTGACCCCCTGCTTCTTCGTGCGGTTCATCCAGCAACGCAGCCGAGAATTCCGCGAAGCCAGGCGCGGGGCCCTCGGTTGCGCTCCAGACAATGCGCGGGGTGACCGGATTGCCCTCTAAGACGCCGATATGGGCCAGGCGCCGGCCATGTGGCGTGCGCTCCATGGTCAGCACCACGTTGACGGCGGCCGCTAATTGCGAGTGCAGGGCGCTGCGGTCCAGGCCGCCGAGCGCGCCGAGGGCCTCCATGCGGGCGGGTACCTCAAAGAGGGAATTGGCGTGCAAGGTGCCCGCGCCACCATCGTGTCCCGTATTCAGCGCGGCGAGGAGATCGACTACCTCTGGGCCGCGAATTTCACCGACGACGATGCGGTCCGGGCGCATGCGCAGCGCCTGCCGCAGCAATTGCGCCATGGTGATTTCCCCGCTGCCTTCCGCGTTTGCCCGACGCGAGACGATGCTCACGCAATGCGGGTGGTGGGGTGAAAGCTCCGCCGTATCTTCGATGACCACGATGCGCTCGCGCTCAGATACGGTCCCTAAAAGCGCCGAGAGCAGCGTCGTCTTGCCGGAACCGGTGCCGCCAATGACGAGGAAGGACACCCGCTTGTCCACCATCGCGGCAAGCAGCTGGCGAATGTCTTCGGGCACGGTGCCATTGGCCACCAACTGTGGCAGGGTGGTCTGTGCCTGGCGCAATACACGCAGGCTAATGCACGTTCCGCCCACGGCGGGTGGGCTTAAAAGGGCGTGCACGCGGAGCACGACGCCATCGGGGCGCGTGACGCGGCCATCGGCAAAAGGCTGGGCATCATCAAGCCGCGTGCCCGAGGCCGCCGCCAACCGGGAAGCGAGCTGGCGCACCTCCCCATCGTTGCGAAAGGTGATATCGCTGCGCTCTAGCCCCTCGCCGCGGTCCATAAAGACGTCTTCGGGCCCGTTGACCACGACATCGGTCACGCCCTGCCGGGCCAATAAGGCATCCAGTGGCCCCATGCCGGTGGCGTCCTGGCGCAGGCGCCGAAGCAGATCCACTACGGCAACGTCACTGATAACCCCCGCTTCCTCGCGGATCCGCCGGGCCAAGCTAGAGGCGTCGTGCACCAGACCTGGTTCGGCAGCAATGAGCCGCTGCATCTTCTCCATGGTCTTTTCCATGGTTTCGGTCGAACTATCCATCGCTGCGCTCATACCCCTACCTCCTCGCGCACCGCAGTGGCGGTTTTGGCCAAAGCCGCGGGAAGTCGGGCCGGGAGTCCGCCGATCTCGATGCTGCGGGTTAGCCCGCGCACGGTAGGCAATTGGGCACTGACCCGGTGGTGGATAATGTCTTCTACCTCCGGCGCGCTCAGCGCCGCCCACTGCCGTTGGCGCAGCACCACCACGATGTCGCGCCGGGCCTCATCCATGCGCAGGATGAGTTGTGCGGCCGCCGCTGCCGATCGCACCTCCGCAGCCACCACCAACACCACGTGCGTGCAGGCAGCCGGGATATTTTCCGCCGTGCAATCCACAACGCACAGGCCCTCGCCTGCGTGCGCCGCAGACGTCGCCGCCGCCAGAAGCGTGGCATCTAGTGTGAAGGTGTCTTTCACCGTGCTGCGCGCTGCGGATAGCACCGCTATGCCATCGGCGGTAGAAGGCAAGGCGCGGTAAAGGTCGGCGGCATCGATGCTGCCATCGCCAATGTTGAGCTCCGGCCAGCGGGCACCTGGCGCGGTTTCCACGCCGAGGAGGAGATCGAGGCCGCCGGAGTGCGCGGTGGCATCGATAAGCAGCGCCCGCGCCTGCTCACTCGCCGTGCAGTGGGAACGCGAAAGGGCTGCGGCAAAGGTGGAGGTGCCTACCCCACCGCTGGCGCCCACCACCGCGATGGTAGCGCTACCGGGGCGATCTTCCGGCGGGTGCGCTGCCTGGGCAATAGCCGCCAGCAGCTCTTTAATCTCCGCGGGGATAATAAAGGCGCGGTCCGCATGGCAGGCAAGCGCTGCCTCATAATCGATGGGCCCCGGGTCCGCGGCGAGGAAAAGCACCGGAGCGGGAGCGGTCTGCGCGGCTTGGGCCGAGGCTATAACGCGCGCCATGAGCGCGTCGACCAAGACCGTATAGGCTCCGGGGAGGCTGCGCGGGATATCGCGGGGATCGGTTGCCGTGATGACCTCGTGGCTGGTCGCGGCGGCGGCATGAACCGCCTCAGCGCGCAAGGCTTCCTCACCTATGGCAACGACGATGGTGGAGCGAGAGTGTGCTGTGTTCATGCTCCCTAGCCTGAAGCACCCGCGCCACCTGCACTAGGGACGGGACTTCCCGCCTGTGGATAAGCGGGCGAAAGCCACCACTTAGCGCTCAGTTAGTTGAATTTCCAACAAATCCTTGTGGATAACCGTAGATATAGGTGACGGCCCGCGCATCGGGGGGTGCGCGCGGGCCGTCAGTAACCCGGCCTCGGGGGGCGAGCCGGGGCAGGCCACACAGTATATCGGGGCCTTGCACCGATTATTATGACACGTTCATTACCCGATCACAACAGCTAAGAAAAATAATCTACCTGCACGGCGCTGACCTGCGCCGAATGGATGTTCACCGCCTACCGAATACGAGGATACGGCTAGGCCGCGCGGGCGATGGCATCGGCTTCTTTACCGCCTGCCGCCCAGGCTGAGAGGTGAAAAAGCACCACCTCACCGGGCCTGTCGCGGTAGTTCGCGCGGCACTCGCGGTAGTCCTTGGAATGGCGGTGGAAATACACCTCTGGCACGGCGAACCCGCGGGGATCAAAGCCGGTATGAATAGCGGCAAGGCGGGCCGCAACGCGCGCTACGACACCGCTGCGCGGGCCGAAGAATTCGCCTGCCGCGATTTCGGCATGCACGACGCTTGGTAAGAGATCGCGGAATGCGGGGCCACTGCCCTGCGCAATCAGGCGCGCCAAGCCCTGCAAGCGCGCACTATCGCCGCTGGGAATCCCAGTTCCACCAGCGGCGACGTCGATGCGTGCGAGCACCTGCAGCGGCGCGCGGGCAAAGGAGCGGACGGTAGAATCCACCACCTCAGGTGCCGCCACGGAATACGCGCTGACCGCGCCGGCGAGCGGACCGCTTTCCACATCGCCCGGGCCAGGGTGCGGGGGGATGGCATGCCCATCCAAGGCCACGCTGGCGCGCGCGCCCCGCATCAAGGACTCCGCCGAGATGACCTCATACCTGCGCAGCCCAGCCGGCCTGCGGTGGGCGCGCGCGATGGAGCCCGCGGCTTTTTCCGCACCTTCTTTCACCCCCGGGAGGCGAAATAGCGGGGATAACGCGTCATTTTCTGGCATATACATTAGGATAGCCCTAGACGCCCCGAGCCCCGAACGCCCCCTGTGACTGGCGCGGCACCATAAAACCGCGCTGTATCTATTATCATTGGGGCCGTTACAAGGTTTAGATGAAAACGAGGAGAATTAATCGTGAGCAACGATGGATTATTTACTGACGGCACCGATCAATTCGCACCAAAGGTTAATTCGATTCCTTTGAGCGATGTTGATGCATCGTCCTCCGAAACCTCCATCGGCAAGTTGGTCTCCAATGCCACCGAGCAGATGTCCCAGCTCGTGCGCTCTGAGGTAGAGCTGGCCAAGACGGAGCTGGCGGAGTCCGCCAAGAAGGGCGGCATCGGCGCCGGCTTCTTCGGCGCGGCGGGCACCATCGCGCTGTACAGCTCCTTCTTCTTTTTCTTCTTCCTCGCTGAGCTCCTCGCCCTCTGGCTGGACCGCTGGGCTGCCTTCCTGATCGTCTTCCTCGTGATGATCGTCGCGGCCGGTGCCCTCGCCCTGCTCGGCGTCAAGAATGTCAAGAAGGTCAAGGCACCGCAAAAGACCATAGATTCCACCAAGGAACTCAAGAACCTGATTCCGGGCAAGGCGCAGAAGTCGCTGGACCGCAAGGACACTCACGGCCTGTACACCTAAACCGCACGCACCATTAGATCCGCCTCAGCCTTTCCTGGGGCGGATTTTCTGTACACATAGAAAGGCGCCTTGCCCTCCATGGCCTTAGCACCACTTCCCCCCTCCACGGTTGAGCTGGAAGGACCCTTTGCGCACGAGTTTGTCCACACTCGGGGCATCCGCCTGCACGTGGCCATAGCGGGCGATAGCGCCGATCCCCTCGTCGTTTTTATTCACGGAGCTTTTGGCGGCTGGTTCGATTTTCAGGAGGTCATCGGGCCCCTCGCCCAGTGCGGGTACCACGTCGCCGCGGTGGATATGCGCGGCTTTGGCATGTCCGATAAGCCGCCCATCGATCCCGGCCAGGATATCCGCACCTTGGTCGGGGATCTGGATGGCCTCATTCAGGCATTGGGCCACGATGATGCCTATATCGTCGGCGCCGATACTGGTGGCGCGGTGGCGTGGTGCCTGGCCGCCGAGCGCCCCAATCGCGTGCGCGGCTTGGTCTCGGTCTCGGCCGCGCACCCCGTGGATATCCGCCGCGCCATCGCCGCGCGCCCCTGGGATTTTGGGTGGATGATCCTGCGTTCCCTGCTCTGCCACCTGCCAAAGGTCACCCGCGCGAATACCTTGCTGCTCAGTCCCCGGGCCTACCGCAAGGAGCTCAGCCTGGATACGGGGCCCGCGCTTGCCGATGCCACCCTAGAGTCCATCCTTGCCCTGCGCCTGCGCGCCTCCCAGATTGGCAAGGTACGCCGCGGCATCCTGTGGAATCATCGGATGCGCACCGCCGTGGTGCCCTTGAACTGGTCCGAATTAAGCGTAAAACGCCCCGTCCTTTTCATCCACGCCCAGCAGCGCTTGTGGAACCCCGTCATCCAGCGGGCCTCCCTGCGCGCCCGCGCTGGTTTTAGCGCCACTTCGATTCCAGGGGCCAAGAACCTGCCCTTCCTCGAGGCCCCTGAACAGTTCGTCGACGAGCTGCGCCGCTGGCTCGACGCGTAGGGCGCGTAGGGCGGCGTGTGGGGCGCGTAGGGCGGATTGCCCTACGCGGATCTCTAGTACGAAAGCTAGTGCGCCACGCACTCGCCCGTTTCTACCGGGCGCTTCAATTGGGTGACATCCCCAATGTGGCCGATGACCTCGTCTGCGGTCAACGCGTATCCGGTCTCAGAATCATCCACTGAGGCACCGAAGATAACGCCCAAGACCTCACCCGCGGTATTGACCAAGGGGCCGCCAGAGTTGCCCTGTTGGATATTGCCGCGCACCGTATAGGAATCGCGCTCTACCCTGCCTTGGGAGTAGATATCTGGCCCGGCGATGGTGATGCGATCGCGCACGCGTGCCATTTCCGCATTAAAGGGGCCGGAGTGTGGGAAGCCCATGACCATGGCATCGTCGCCGGTCTGGGCCGGCTGCTGCGCCCACGGCAGGGGTTGGATGCCCAAATCCGGCGCGTGCAAGACGGCGATGTCGACCTCTGGGTTGTAGTAGACCACCGTGGCGTCTTTCAGCCCCAGCTTCGTATCCAACCTCACCGTTTGGGTGCCGGCCACCACGTGGGCATTGGTGACCACATAGTCATTGTCCACCACAAAACCGGAACCCATGAGGCGGCGGGAGCACTCTTCGGCATCGCCAAGCACGTGAATGATGGACGGGCGGATGCTGCGCACCAGCTCCGGATCCTGCACGTCTGGGGCGGGGTCCTCAACGTCCTTGCCGCTGATGGAATTTTCCCACGGCGAGACCAAGGGCGGAAGCCCCGATTCATTGAGCAACGCCGCCACGCCATTGGGAAGGGAAGCCAGGCGCGTCGGGGCGGCCGCGTTGAGGTTGCTCAGGATGCGGGAATCGCGCAGCCCCTGCCCCGCGGATCCGCCCAAATTGGTGGCCACGGGAATGGAAATCATCCAGATGACGATGAGCGCGATGAAGGACTGAAAGACCGCGCCGAATAGCGAATCTATCCGCTGGGTGGTGCGCGCCTTCATGCGATCGCGCATGCTGGTGCCCAAGGAGGAACCAATGATCTGCCCAATACCCACCAGCAAAACTAGGATGCCCACGAGCAGGAGCAGGCGCAGCGAAGGCTCCTCCACTGTGCGCAATACGCTGGGTGCTACGGCGATGCCCACCACGAGGCCCGCGCCCACGCCAATGGCGGAGAGCACCGCGGCGAGCGCGCCATTGCGCCAACCACTTAGCAATGCTGCTAATACGGCAAGCACGATCAGGCCGTCAACAACGAGCGCAGCAGTCATGGCTTTGGTTCTTTCTCGATCGAAATCTCGTGCGTCCTCCGGCACCTTAAGCGCGCGGGCAATTAGGACATCTTCTCATTATTGCGGGACTTTTTGAGGGTGTCACGCAGGTCTATGACCGAATTGTTATCCCACGGTACGCTCCACCCAGAATGCTCCAATAATGCTGACAGAACTCCGGCAGTAAAGCCCCAAATCACGTAGTCATTGGCATAAAACGCCGGGCCTTGCCACTGCTTAAATCCCACCAGCAGGCGGTTGCGGGGGTCAATGAGCTCCCCGAGCGGGACGAAGAACACATCATCGGTCTCCGCCGGGCTAGCGGGATAGACTTCGCCCGGCTGGTTCCAATGGGCCAGGATGGGGCTTACCGGATTCCCCGTGGCGCGAATGTGCAGCTGTTCCCACTGCTCTAAGGGCGTGACCGTGTGGCGCTGCAGATCGGTTTCCTCCCACGCCTCCCGCAGGGCGGTATCTACCAGCGAGGTATCGCCCGGATCCCGCCGGCCGCCAGGAAAGGCAATCTGACCGGAATGCGAGCGCAGGGACGGCGAGCGGTGCGTAAGCAAAATTTCGCCATCCTCCACACTGTTCCCGCTAAGCAGCATCAGCACCGCGGCTTCCCGCTTGGTTGGCACCTCTTCCTCTGAGCCATTGAGCTGCGATGCTTGCCGCTGCCCAATAAGTTCCTGCACCTGACTCGGATCGACGCCCAGCGCGGGTTTTATCCACTCGGGTGCGTACTCGGGCCATAATTCACTCATCCGGCGAGCGCCTCCTCAACCGTTTTTTCGATTTCGGCCGCCGAGGTAAACGGCTGGGCTGCCTGCTTAACCACTTCCCCATCGCGGAGAATCACGGTCACGGGAACCACGCCCGGCAGGCCCAGCGTGCCCGCGAAGCTATTATCCGGATCCTGGAAGCTCGGCAGGTCTACCCCCACGTCATTGAGGAACGCGGCCCCGTTGGCGGCGTTTTTATCCGCGTGCACCCCAACGACCTTCCAGTCAGGGTGGGACTTTGCCACCTCGTCCAGGTGGGGCAATTCCGCGCGGCACGGCTCGCACCACCACGCCCACACATTGGCGATGGTAATGCCTTCATCCGCCTTGTCCCCTTCGCGTGCATCATCGCCGCCCAAGCATTCCAGATCCACTCCGGCGATGGGCCCTGCGGGGCAATCTGGGCGTTCGGCCACGTCCTGGTCACCCGCCGAGCCCGATTCCGATCCCGCGCCAGGGGCCTGCGCCGAATCGCCCGTGCTGTTGTCATCCCCACGCAGCTGCATGACCCCCACCACCACGAGGGCTGCGATGACAATGGCCGCAATGACGGTGCCGAAGACGTATTTTTTCATACCGCTAGCTTAATGCAGCCGGGCACAGATCCCGCACCACACAATTCCCACACTCCGGGTTCCGGGCATGGCAGATCCGCCGGCCGTGAAAAATGACGCGGTGGGAAAACATCGTCCACTGTTCCTCTGCAATGAGCTTGGCGATGTCCCTTTCTATCTTCACCGGCGTCTTCTCCCCCGTCAGCTCCAGGCGCTGCATCAGGCGGCTAAAGTGTGTATCCACGGTAAGGCCCGGTACCCCGAAGGCATCGCCCAGCACCACCAGCGCCGTCTTGCGGCCCACCCCAGGCAGGGAGGTCAGTTCCTTTACGGTCTGTGGCACCTCGCCATCGAACTCAGAAACTAGGCGCTCGCCGATACCCATGAGATGCCCCGCCTTCGCCCGCTGAAACCCCAGCGGCCGCAGGATCGCCTCCAGATCCTCCCGGCTGGCTGCCGCAAAATCGGCCGCGGTGGGATAGGCGCGAAACAGCTCAGGGGTTACCGAGTTCACGCGCGCATCCGTGCACTGCGCGGAAAGCACCGTGGCCACCAAAAGCTGGAGGGGAGAATCGAAATCGAGCTCGCACCGCGCATCGGGGTGTTCGCTTGCCAATCGCTCGTTAATGATGGGCGCTCTCTTACTCGGGGCCGCGGTGGCCGACAGTGATGAACTCATGCCGCCAAGCTTAGTAGGATAGGAATACATGATTTCACTTGTTATTTTTGTACCGCTTGGCATCGCCCTTTTCGCCCTCCTCATGGAAAAATTGGAAGCAGTTGTCTTCGCCGATTAGCCGGAAACCCGCTGGCTGTAACGCTAGGGGCGTAAGTGAACCCATTTCTGTCGTGTGACCATTATGGGGACAGTGCCCAAAAGTGACTAACTGCACTGTAAAATGGGGTACGCTAAAAATTGACCCCGCTTGTTCCGCATTAGCGTGCCTCCCTGGAGCCCGCAAAAGGATGTGGCCCAAGCACTTTAGTGACTTTTCGCAGTCGACATCCAAGGAGTAAAACGTGGAAGGCGTACAGGACACCCTCTCCCGCGCCGGAATCTTCCAAGGCGTTGATCCCGTAGCAGTGCAGAATCTTCTCGAGCAGATGGAGACAGTGCGCTTCCCGCGCGGTACCACCATCTTCGATGAAGGCGAGCCCGGTGACCGTTTGTATATCATCACCTCCGGCAAGATTAAGCTGGCCCGCCACGCCCCGGATGGACGCGAAAACCTCCTGACCGTGATGGGCCCCTCCGATATGTTCGGTGAGCTCTCCATCTTCGATCCGGGCCCTCGCACCTCGTCTGCCGTCTGCGTGACCGAGGTCCAAGCCGCCACCATGAACTCCGAGCTGCTGGATAAGTGGGTCAGCGATCACCCCGCCATCGCCCAGCAGCTGCTGCGCGTGCTGGCCCGCCGCCTGCGCCGCACCAACGCCAACCTGGCGGACCTCATCTTCACCGACGTGCCTGGCCGCGTTGCCAAGACCCTGCTGCAGCTGGCTAACCGCTTCGGTGTCCAGGAAGGCAGCGCGCTGCGCGTCAACCACGATCTCACCCAGGAAGAGATTGCCCAGTTGGTGGGCGCTTCCCGCGAGACCGTCAACAAGGCCCTAGCCACCTTCGCCCACCGCGGCTGGATTCGCCTCGAGGGCAAGTCCGTGCTCATCGTCGATACCGAGCACCTCGCCCGCCGCGCGCGCTAAAGCCAAACAATTCCCTCCGTCCCCCGTGCATAAGCACTAGGGGTGGAGGGAATAAACGTTTTAAGCCGGCTGCCTGCCGCGCAGCGCGTTAGTTATCCGTACCGTCGAGGTACTTCAACGCGGTGCGCGTGGACTGCTCTGCGGCATGGCGCAGCACCGGATCCACATCGTCATACATTTCATTGACCAAGGTGGTCAGATCCACGTCATCGCCCAGCCGGGAGCGAATTTCCCGGATCTGGTCTAGGCGGTAGTGGCGGCGGTCAATGTACTTGCGCGCCACCTGCGAGGTATCTTCCAAATCCGGCCCGTGGCCTGGGAAGAGCGGAACATCCTTGCCGCGAGATTCCAGCACATCCAGGGTATGCAGGTAATCGGCCAAATCACCGTCCGTTTCTGAAAGCAAAACGGTGTGGCGCCCCGCGATGGTATCGCCGGTGATAATGCCTTCTAGCCGGGAATTTTCTACCTCACCGCTCCACACGAAGAAGGACGTGGAGTCCGCGGTGTGGCCCGGCGTGTGCAGGACCTCCAATTGCGGGGTGATGCCTTCCAAAGTCAGAATTTCACCATTCTGCAATGCCTCCGCGCCATTGCAATAGCTGGGATCGAAGGCGCGGATGGGCGCGCCGGTCATCTGCCGAAGCCGTTGCGCGCCCGAAGCGTGGTCATCGTGGCGGTGGGTAAGCAGAATTAAAGCCACCTCACCGGCATGGCGATGCACAACGTTGAGATGGCCTTCATCTTCCGGCCCCGGGTCTACGACGATCGACCGAGAGTCTTCAGCGGCACTGATAATCCAGGTATTCGTGCCCTCGAGGGCGGTATAGCTGGGATTATCACAAAGAACTACGCCAACGGATTGGCTTACGGGACGCAATTGACTGTATGCGGGGTGCTCCATGCCTACCAGCCTAACCGATCACTCAGCGATCTCTACGATCAATTCGATCTCCACCGGGGCATTCTTTGGCAAGGCAGCTACGCCGACTGCAGAACGCGCGTGCGTGCCAGCCTCGCCGAATACCTCCCCGATGAAATCCGATGCCCCGTTAACCACCGCGGGCTGGTCCTCGTAGCCAGGGTCCGAGGCCACAAAGCCAACGATCTTGATCACGCGGGAGATATTATCCAGTCCGATCTCCGCATCAACGGCCGCCAAGGCGTTGAGCACGGCGGTGCGGGCCTGGTCCTGGGCCTGCTCCGTGGTGACTTCAGCACCAACCTTGCCGGTCACCGGCAGGGAGCCTTCCACTAAGGGAAGCTGGCCAGAGGTCCATACCTGGTTGCCCACGCGCAGTGCGGGCACATAGGAAGCCAGCGGCTTAGCGACGCCCGGCAGCTCCACCCCTAGCTCTTTCAAGCGAGCGGAAAAGCTCATTTACTCTGCCACCTCGCGCTTGAAGTAGGCCACCACGTTCTCCGGGTTTGGGCCAGGGGTGATGGAGACCAATTCCCATCCGTCTTCGCCCCAAGAGTCAAGAATCTGCTTGGTGGCGTGGGTCAGTACTGGTGCGGTTGCGTATTCCCATTTAGTCATGGGGTTCATTCTAGCGATTTAATACGACTTATGCCGCCCCTATTTCGCAGCGCTGTCGCCGCTGCAAGGACAGTCACACCCCTGACCGCCTTAAATGCCGACGAGTTCGCCACCCTTAGCCAGGTAATTGGCCCAGTCCGTGATGTGGGGGTTCTTGCGCAGGAGCGCGCGGCGCTGGCGCTCGGTCAACCCGCCCCACACACCAAATTCCACGCGGTTATCAAGGGCGTCTGCACGGCATTCCGTTAATACGGGGCAGTGGCGGCAAATGACGGCGGCTTTGCGCTGTTCAGCGCCGCGCACGAATAATGCGTCTGGGTCCTCATTGCGGCACTTTGCTTGAGTGACCCACTCACCACGCTCGGGATTTCGGGCTGTATTGGACATCCCCGCAGTCTTCACTCGAACGGTCATGGGTGAGTGTTCTCCTTCCCAGACGGAATACTATGTACCGAGGCCTGAGTCTATTCACTAGAACGCGAGATTGTCTACGAGGTCACACTTTAGGGGGTGCAGGTCACCTTCCCCATTGCTAGGCAGACCACGTAGGGTATTGGGCGTGACTGTCTTCAAATCTTTGTCCAAGATAGCCCTGTCCACGGTCTTGGTAGCCGCGCTCATCGCGCTCGCGCTCGCCCCCTTTGCGGGCATTTCCGGCGTGGCGATCGCCCGCACCAACCAGACCATGCAATCAGACCTGCAAGACCTAACAGCGGGCAATATCCCTGGTGTTACCACGGTGCAGGATGCCTCGGGCAAAGATATGGCCTATGTCTATAGCCAACGCCGCCACCCCGTAGATGGTGACGAGATTTCGGATGCGATGAAAAACGCCATCGTCTCCATTGAAGACGAGCGCTTTTACGAGCACGGCGGCGTTGATCTCCAAGGCAATTTCCGCGCTCTGTGGACCAACCTGACCTCCGGCGGGGTATCTCAGGGCGCATCCACCATTGACCAGCAATACGTCAAGAACTACCTCCTGCTCGTCTCCGCACAAAACGATGAAGAACGGGCTGCTGCGACAGAGCAGTCCGCCACCCGCAAGCTGCGCGAAATGCGCATGGCAACGCAGATGAATGAGGAGTTGGATAAGCAGGAAATCCTCACCAATTACCTCAATCTGGTCTCCTTTGGTAACCATGCCTACGGTGTGGAAGCCGCCGCGCGGACCTACTTTGATAGCCACGCCGCGGACCTCACGGTGCCGCAGGCGGCGATGCTGGCGGGTATGGTGCAGTCTTCAGAGCGCCTCAACCCTTATACCAATGAGGAAGAGGTGCTTGACCGCCGCAACGTCGTGCTCCAATCCATGGTGGATAACGGCTATCTGGAGCAGGCGGATGCGGATGAGTATAAGGGGGAAGAATTGGGCGTCGGCAAGCAGCCCAATACCCTGGCCAATGGCTGCATCGGCGCAGATGATCGCGGTTTTTTCTGCGATTATGTGCTGCAGTACCTCGAGGAAAAGGGCATAGACCAAGACCAGCTCGCCCACGGTGGATATACCGTAAAGACCACGCTGGACCCGCAGGTGCAGGATACGGCGCTATCTGCGGTGCAGTCGCGTACCAACCCGGATGCCCAGGGCGTCGCTGAGGTGATGGACGTTATCGAACCGGGCACGTCGGACCGCAAGGTCCTGGCCATGGTCTCGTCCCGTGCGTACGGGCTGGACCAGGACAATAATGAAACCCTGCTGCCGCAGACCAACTCCTTGGTGGGCAATGGCGCGGGCTCGGTTTTTAAGGCCTTTACCGCCGCGGCCGCCCTCGAATCTGGCTACGGCATTAAGAATACGGTGGATGTGCCCACCCGCTACGAGGCCGAAGGCCTTGGCCACGGCGGCGCCGATAACTGCCCCGCCAACCGCTACTGTGTGGAAAACGCGGGCAATTATAAGGCCACGATGACGCTGCAAGAGGCCTTGGCCCACTCGCCCAATACGCCATTTATCAAGCTCACCGAGCAGGTTGGCGTGGCACCCATCGTAGATATGGCGGTGCGCCTTGGCCTGCGCTCCTATGACGAAAAGGGCACCTTTGATAAGGACACCTCCATCGCGCAGCGCACGAAGGACGCCAATTCCGGTTCCTTTACCTTGGGCCCCAACCCGGTAAATCCGCTGGAGCTATCCAATGTCGGCGCAACGATTGCCTCCAATGGCCGGTGGTGCGAGCCCAACCCCATTGACAAGGTCCTGGATAAGGACGGCAATGAGGTCTACCTCAAGGAGACCCCGTGTGAGCAGGCGGTAGACCAGGATGTGGCCCACGCCCTGGCCAATGCGCTATCTGAAGATGCCAAGCAGGGCACCGCTAAGGATGCCGCCCAGGCCGCTGGCTTTAGCTCCCCCATCGCCGCCAAGACCGGTACCACCGAGTCCAACCAGTCCTCGGCATTTTTGGGATTCAACGACGGGCTCGCCGCCGCTCCTTATATTTATAACGACGGCACCGATACCCAGCCTCTGTGTACCTCCCCCGTGCGCCAGTGCACCGGTGCTGGCAACCTCTTTGGTGGCTTAGAGCCCGCGCAGACATTTTTCACCATGGCATCGCAGCTACCGCAGGCTACTCAGAGCGGTCTGCCCAATTACAATAAGAAATACGATGACGGCACCACCGGGGATAAGTTGCTCGATAGCTTGCGCGGCAAAAACGAGTCACAGGCCCGCAGCACCCTTGAAGCCAAGGGCTATGTGGTAAAAACCTCCCGCGTCGTCGGCGGGGATGTCCCCTACGGCCGAGTGGTCCGCGCGATTACCGGGAAGGATGGCAAGAAGGACGGCGCCGAGATTACCCTGCAGCTTTCCGATGGCACCTCTGCCACCCAATCCCCCTCCAGCGGCGTGGGCAGTGCGAATACGACCGGCGCACAAAATAACACCGGCAGCGCGAACACTACCGGTGTGAGCAACTGGGGAGGAAATAACGGCGGCGGATTAAACCTCAGCCCAGAGGACTTTGGAATCCGCCAAGAAGATATCGATAACTTCCGCAACGATATCCGCAATCTCCTCGGCCGCTAAAGATTAGTTAAGCTGGCCTTTTACCTCTGCGGAAAGGCGCTTGCCGTCGGCCTGGCCGGCGGCTTTTGCATTGGCCACTTTCATGACCGCACCCATCTGCTTCATGGTGGGTGCTTCACCGTTTTCCTTTTCTACCTCAGCAATTGCTTCTTCTACCAATGCCTTAAGCTCCGCATCATCGAGCTGGCGCGGCTGGTAGGCCTCGAAGAAGGGGACATCGACAAGCTCAGCCTCTGCCAATTCCGGGCGGCCATTTTCTTCATAGACCTCCGCAGACTCGCGGCGCTTTTTAATCTCGCGCGCGATGACCTTGAGGATGTCTTCATCCTCCAGCTCATGGCGGGAGCCAGTGGTTTCCTCGGCCTGGATTGCCGCGAGCAGCGCGCGAATGGCGCTGGTGCGCTGCTTTTCCTTGGCCTTCATCGACGTTTTCAGATCTGCTCGGATAGTATCTTTTAGCTCGCTCATGCCTTTCAATATACGTCCATTTAAGGCAGGTAGTGTAGAAGCTGTGAAACTTCAACGGATTCTTGGCGGCGTCGCCGCAGGCCTAAGTGTTGCTGCTTGGGGCTTTAGCGAGCTCACGAAATTCGAGCTCAAGGAATATACTCTTCCGCTCCTTCCCAAGGGCACCCTGCGCGGCGAAGAAGAGTTCCGCCTGCTGCACATTTCTGACCTGCACATGATCCCGGGGCAACAGACCAAGATCGATTGGGTCTCCGCCCTCGATGCACTGGAGCCAGACCTCGTGGTCAATACTGGCGATAACCTCTCCGATAAGCAGGCCGTGCCCGATACCCTGCGCGCGCTCGGCCCGCTGCTCGCCCGACCCGGCGTGTTCGTGTTTGGCACCAATGATTATTGGGCGCCGCGCCCGGTCAACCCCTTTAAGTACCTGCTGGGCAAAAAGCGCGAACCCTCCTACGTTGACCTGCCTTGGCGCGGCATGCGCGCGGCCTTCGTGGAGCACGGCTGGTACGACGGCAACCAAGCCCGCCACGAGTTCAAGGTGGGCAATGTCCGCCTCGCCGTGGCCGGTGTGGACGATCCGCACCACGACTTGGATGATTATTCCGAAATCGCCGGCCCGCCCCACGAGGATGCCGATCTATCGCTCGCCCTGCTCCACGCCCCCGAGCCGCGAGTGCTCGAAAAATTCGCCGCCGATGGCTACCAGCTTTCCCTTTCCGGTCATACCCACGGTGGGCAAATTTGCCTACCTGGGTCGCGCGCCATCGTGACCAACTGCGGCATCGATCGCCCGCGCGCACAGGGCCTGCATGATTTCGGCCCTATGAAGATGCACGTCTCCAATGGCTTGGGCACGTCCAAATTCGCCCCAGTGCGTTTATTCTGCCGCCCCTCGGCCACCCTGCTGAGCATCACTGAGGCGGACTAGACCTGCCGTTTTGTCGATCTCATTCACCATGCGTTAAAGTATCTCAGTACTGCTTTTAAGCAGTAGACCGGGATATGGCGCAGGTTGGTAGCGCGCTTCGTTCGGGACGAAGAGGTCGCAGGTTCAAATCCTGTTATCCCGACAATAGCCCGCAGGAAACTGCGGGCTTTTTCCATGTCTGCAGGGCCCTTGGATTCCAGGGCCCGCGACTTAGGCCAGCATTCCGGTAAAGAATGCGATGGCGACGAGGATGATGGAAAATACCCATGCGACGGGGAAGGCTATCTTCAAGTACTTGCCCATCTGACCGTCCGCCAGTCCCAGCGCCAGCCACAGCGCCGGCGAAAATGGGGAGACGAAGGTTCCCACCACGTTGCCAATAATGAGGGCGCTCGCAGCGCCCATCCCGCTGACGCCGAAGGACTCCACCGTGCCCTGCACGATGGGCAGTACCGAGAAGTAATACGCATCCGTGGAGGTCAACAGGTCTAGCGGAACCCCAAAGAATCCCACGATGAGGTGCAAATACGGTGCCACTCCTTCTGGGAGAACATTCACCAGGCTCAGCGCGATTTCTTCTAGCATCTTGGTCTCATTGAGCACGCCCAAAAACATCGCGGCCGCGATGATCACTCCGGCCATGGACAAGGCGTTGGGGGCGTGACGCCGCAAGGCATCGCCCTGCTCCATCGCGCCGTCGAAGTTCACCACCAAGGCAATGGTGGTAGCAATGAGGAACGCGGGCGCCGGCGGCAGCAGGCCCGAAAGCAGGGCGGCGAGCACAGCCAAAGCGATGACGATATTCGCGATGGTAACCCACCGGGATTTCCGGTACCTAAACCCGAGTTTCTGCTGTTCCTCGGCCTGCTTGGCGGAAAAATCATCCGCCAACGAATTCACGTCCACAGAGATGGTGCCCTTAATCTCGCCGCTTTCCTGTAGCTTGGCCAAGCGGCGGTTTTCGCGCCAGCCCAACAGGGTGGCAGTAGCAAAGATGAGGACCACTGCCACACCCTGAATGGGCAATAAGTGCAGCCAAATATCGTTCGGGTCTTGCTCAACCACCGCACCGGCACGCCCCAGTGGCCCGCCCCACGGGACCATATTCATCACCGAAGCGGCTAGGGCCACGATGGTAATTAGGACATAGCGCGACATGTGCAGCGCCCGGTACAGCGGCAGCAATGCGGGAATCGTAATAAGGAAGGTCGTGGAACCCGATCCATCGAGGTGTGCCACGATGCCGATGGCGGCCGTGCCTATGGTCACGGCCATGACATTGCCGCGGGTCGCCTTGATGAGGCTGCGGATCACCGGGGTAAAAAGCCCCACATCCTGCAAAATGCCGAAGAAAATGATGGCGAAGATGAACATCACCACGACGTTGATGACAGAACTTAAGCCTTCACCAAAGAAATCCGCGATATCTTCTACGCCGAAACCGGTTATCACAGCGCCGATGACAGGCACCAGGGTCATGGGGATGATGGGATTAACGCGGCCGCGGATGAGGATGCCCACCGTCACAAAGATGATGGCCAGTCCCATCAGGGTCAGCCCCAGGGAGGTCTGCATTGCGCTCCTTCAAAAGTCACTGGCGCCCGCCTGGCGCACGCCATTAGCCAATGGACGTATAGCTAATGTTAAACACTGCTGTGTGGTAGCGCACATTCCTGCCGTGAGCCGCACATATCCCCCTGGGCCGACCTGGATAAATAGCTTTGGGCAAAACGGGAAACGACGCGGCGCCCCTACAGCACCGCGTCGCCCCTATTCCCTATCACTCACAACGGCGCAAGCCGTTCGCCTACCCCCTAAGTAGACGGTGTGAGCACTAGCAAGAATAACACTCCTCGCATTCCAACCATAGCGATGGCAAATATTGCCAGCTTCATACAAGCTTTTGCCTATTTAAGTACACAATTTCATACTTTAGCGCCTGTTTTTGGGTTCTTCCTGGCAGGCACGATCCATTTCACTGCACTCAGACCTACAAGAGTGATAGCGCCCAATACGGCAAGGCCGGTCCACAGCACCACTGCCTCACCATCGTTGCCCGCCACGGTGACAGCCGCCGTTGTCCAGTTGAGCGGCAAAAGGTTAGCTACTACCTGCCACACCTTGTCCACCCCGGCGATGGCCGCGGATTTCCACAGCCACCCCACCAATGCGGTCTGCCCAATGCCAAAGATCGCGGCGAGGATGGATCCTACGGTCATGCCACACAGTTCGAGCAGGCCACGCACGATAAGAGCGGAGGACAGGGCACCCAAGAACAGCGCCCCTCCGGCGGCCACCGCGGCGATGGGGGTAAGGCCGATGGACAAGACGAAGAGCAGGATCTCCCCGATAGCCACCGCTGCCAGCGATCCGCCGAGAACCATCAGCCACGGGCGGAATCCCAATTTCCACGCCACTCCGGCCGCGGATCCAGCCAGCAGGACGAGCGCGGAAATGAGCATGGCGATGACCGGGCTCAGCTGGCGCGCATCTTCCTCCGCGGCCACGTGCGCGGGAGGCAGGGCGCGCTGCACCGCGCCCAGGTTCGATTGGTTTTGTTCCGCCATGCCGGTGAGCTTGCCGGCGCCATCGTCAAGCTGGCCCACCCCATCGAGAGCCTCATCCACACGGCTATTGAGCTCCGCTATGGACTGGTTGAGCTGTTGCGCACCTGCCACGGCCTGGTTGATGCCATCGTGGTAGGCATAACCGCTTACCGCCAGCTGATTGGAGAGATCGCGCGAGCCATCCTTCAGCTTCTTCAGCTCCCCAGTCAGGGATTCATCGAGGCGGAAGTTTTCCACCTGCTTGCGCAAATCCCCCAGCTGGGAACGAACTTGTTTCGCTTCCTTGGAATCATTTCCTTTCAGGTCGCGCACCGTACCGTCGATGGCTTCTAGGATTTGGCCTTGGACGGCTCCCAGGCCCACGACCTGGTCAACGGCCCCTCCGACGGTATTGGCCAGTTCCGTCGCCCCACCGCCGAGGGTATTGGTCCCTGACTGCAACTGGTTAAGCCCCGACACCAGCTCTTGCGAACCACCGGCGAGCTTTTCGACGCCCTCGCCTAATTCCCCAGCACCCTTATCCAGCTCACTGGTGCCCTTGTTTAACCGATCCGCGCCAGATTTCAGGATGCTAGCCTGCGCTTGGGCGTGGCTGGCGGCCTCGGCGGCTTCCTTAAGCTCTGGCGAGGTCGAATTCGCCTGCGGCGCGCCATAAGGCTGCGCGGCGCTCGACCACGCATGCGCCGGTTCCCACTGCGACCAGGCCGCCACTGCGGTACCAACGATAAGCGGTACGGCGAGCAATACGAGCAGTAAGAGTGTGCGCCACCGCGAGGAACTCGCGGACGCGGTGGGCGCGGTCGAGGCAAGGCGTTTGGTCATGCTAGTAACCTATCGCTGCAGGTCATTCCCTTTCTGCAGGCGCGCCGATCCCCACGCATTACAAAGAGAATCTACTATTAAGACATGTCTAATCCTCTAAAACTCTCTCACTCCCGCGCCTTGGCGTGCGTAGCCGCGTTTCCGCTGTGCATGGCATTGGTCTCCTGCACCGATGATGCCGATAACTCTGGCGATTCCAGTGAGCCCCAGTTTTCTGATGCCGTGGCGCAATCCAGCTCCAGCTCCAGCACTACAAGTTCCACGGAGCAAACGGCGACTACGACGGACTCGCCCACAACCTCCCCGGTAGAAACGGTAGAAACTACTGCACAGCCACCTGCACCACAGGAGACAACAGTCACTACCACTACCACGCAGGCCAAAGGTGATTGTTCCCCAAGTACCTTCTCGTCTCTAGAGCCCGATATGGGCAAAATTGTGGTGTCGGATTGCGACGGGGAATGGGCTCATTTTGGCAAAGACAGTACAGATTGGACCGCTTGGGCACGTTTTAGCGATGGCGCATGGACAACTATTGAACCCATCGGTGAAACAAATAGTGGTTTGACCGCACCGTGCTATGACGTAGACAAATGGATCAATCAGGGCGCGCCGAGCTTTGTTGCAGACAATATGCGCCGCTGCGATTAATCCCGCCTAACGCACAAGCCGCCTTCGACCAATTACTCCACCCAACTCACAGCAGCTCACTGTGGGGTGAGGACGCAGGGATGGTCGAAGGCGGCTTTGCTTTACGCCTCTAAGAAGCAGTACACCGCAGTAGTGGGCTACTTCTTTTCAGCGAAGACCTCGCGCACGCGCTGACCCAAGTCCGGGTGGACGTTGGTCCAGTACTGGTACACGCGCTCTTCGGTTTCTTCGGACACGCCGGCCATCGCGTTGGTGATATTGGTGACCAAGCGCTCCTTGGCGGCATCGTCATAGACGTTTTCGTACAGGTCGCGTGCTTGGACGAAGTCATCGTCTTCCGCGTGGCGCACGTATGGCGCGCGGACCAAGTCCTGACCGTGGGGGTCTGGGTTCACGTAGAGGTCCGCCGCGGTGGTGGTCTCGAGGTCCTCGCGGTTGTTGACGGAGGCATCGTCAAGCACACCCGCGCCCTTCGCATGGCGGTTGGGCGAGTACACCGGATCCTCTGGAGCATTGTAGAAATACTGCATGGGACCCTCGTGCTCGTAGGTATTGACCTTCTCCGCATTGCGCGGCTGGTTGACCGGCAGCTGCTTGTAGTTCGGCCCGATGCGGTAGCGCTGCTGGTCAGCATAGGCAAAGACGCGAGCCTGCAGCATCTTATCCGGGGACAGGCCAACGCCCGGCACAATATTGGAGGGATCCAGCGCAACCTGCTCGATCTGGGCGAAGAAGTTGCGCGGGTTGCGGTTGAGCTCAAAATAGCCCACATCGTGCAGCGGGTAGTCCTTCTTGGACCAGACCTTGGTCAGATCGAAGGGGTTGAAGCGGTAGTCCTCTGCCTCCGCAAGCGGCATGATCTGCACCTTGACGTCCCAGATGGGGTAGTTGCCCTCTTCGATGGCATTGTAGAGGTCCGCGCGGTGGCTATCCGGGTTCTTACCGGCTTCCACGGTGGCCTCTTCATCGGTGAAGTTCTCTACGCCCTGGCGGGAGATGAAGTGGTACTTCACCCAGAAGGCCTCGCCATCTTCGTTGACCCACTGGAAGGTGTGGGAACCGTAGCCGTTTTGGTGACGGGTGGTCTTCGGGGTGCCGCGGTCACCCATCAGGTAGGTCACCTGGTGGGCGGATTCAGGGTTGCGGGTCCAGAAATCCCACTGCATATCGGCATCGCGCAGGCCGTTGGAGCCCAGGCGCTTTTGGGAGTGGATGAAGTCTGGAAACTTCATGCCATCGCGCAGGAAGAATACCGGGGTGTTATTGCCCACGATGTCGAAGTTGCCGTCTTCGGTGTAGAAGCGCAGGGCAAAGCCGTGCACGTCGCGCCAGGTATCCGGGGATCCCTGCTCGCCGGCGACGGTGGAAAAGCGGCCCATCATCGGGGTGACGGTGCCCTTCTGAAAGACCTTGGCCTTGGTGTAGGCGGACACGTCTTCGGTGATGTGCAGCTCACCGTAAGCACCGTGACCCTTGGCGTGCGGGGTACGCTCGGGCACGCGCTCACGGTTGAAGTGGGCGAGCTTTTCAATGAGATGAGTATCGTTGAGCGCGACCGGACCCTGGGGACCGGCGGTCACGGACGTGTTCTCGGAAGGCACGGGCTGGCCGGACGGGCGGGTAGTATTGCCCTTACCTGCGGGACGTTGTCCCTTGTTCAGGATGTCATCAGCGGTGGAATCAGTCATGGTAAGTCTTTGCCTCCTGGCAATCAGTCGATAATTTGGGGTCAATTATCAATCACGGACAACCCATAGCTTACTACGTATAACGGCACTGCGCTACCTTTTCCGCACATATGCCGCTTGCCGATGCCCCGGCCACCGCAACCTTGGATAAGAAATGCAGGAGCTACTGGTAGATTCATTCAGGTGACACACCACTCCGCAGCAGACGACGCCCGCGTCACCGAGCTCGCCCTCCGGGCTGGGCGCGGCGACCGAGCAGCGCTTACGGAGTTCATCAAGGCCACCCAGGATGATGTCTGGCGCCTGCTCGCCCACCTGGGCGGCCCCGAAATCGCCGACGATCTCACCCAAGAGACCTACCTGCGCGTCATCGGCGCCTTGCCGCGCTTTGCCGCCCGCTCTTCTGCACGCACGTGGTTGCTCTCGCTGGCCCGGCGCGTCTGGGTGGATAATATCCGCCACGACATGGCCCGACCCCGCAAATCCGCCACGCAATACGAGGACGCCATGGGCTCCGCCGCGGAAAACTCCGGTTCCTGGAGCGATTGGATCGATGCCCGTGCGCTTATCGATGCCCTGCCCGCCGACCGCCGCGAAGCCCTTATCCTCACCCAGGTACTGGGCTATACCTATGAGGAAGCGGCCAAGATCGCCGGTGTGCGCGTTGGCACCATCCGCTCCCGCGTGGCGCGCGCCCGCAAGGACCTCATCGAGGGCGCAAATTAATACCCCCGAATGTTCGAGCGCTTGGACACATACTTTCGCCGCAATACTTATCAAAGTGCAGGTACTTAGGGCAGTGCAGCGGGCGCATGCGGCCTGAGGGCGGGGTAGAAAAATACTAAAGTGACACGATTTCAGCTGTGAAGTCACGGGTGAAATGTGATTCTATTAGATACACACACGTGATAAATCGACCGTCGATCCGGGCCCGCGCGTTCCCAAAGCCGGGCCCGGCGAGTGTGAGTAAGAGAGTTTCTCCCCTCATGATTAAACGCGCAATCGGAATCTCCATGGCGTTTATTGGCATCGTTGTGGGCGCAGGCTTTGCTTCGGGCCAAGAAGCCATGCAGTACTTCGTAGCTTTCGGTGAATGGGGCCTGTGGGGCATCGCCCTCGCCGCCGCCCTCATGATGGTCACCGGCGTGTCCATCCTGCAGCTGGGCTCCTATTTCCAAGCGGTGGAACACACCGCTGTTTATAACAAGATCGCTTCGCCAATCACCGCCAAGATCTTGGACTGGTCCACGCTTATTACGCTGTTTTCCATCGGTTTCGTCATGTTCGCCGGTGGTGGCTCCAATATCAACCAGCAATTCCCCAGCATCCCCGTGTGGGTCGGCGGCACCGTCATGCTGATCCTCGTGCTGCTGGTGGGCCTTATGGATGTGGACCGCGTTACCCGCGTCATCGGTACCATCACCCCATTCATCATCTTCTTCGTGGTGCTGGCCACCGGCTATACCATCCTCACGGCCGATGTTGACTTTGCGTCCCTGAATACCTGGGCCATCGATAACGTCAATACCTCGCTGCCTAACTGGTGGCTTTCTGCCCTGAACTACACCGGCCTGAACGTCATGACGGCCGTGTCCATGTCCATCGTCATCGGCGGTAACTTCCTGGATAACCGCGCCGTGGGCATCGGCGGCCTCATCGGTGGTTTCCTTTACCTCATCTTGCTTGCCCTGCTCGTCTTCGCCCTCTTCTTCGAGGCCAAGGACGTCAACGGCGAGGACATGCCGGTGTTGAAGCTGATTACCGGCATCCACCCAGTTCTCGGCATCTTGATGACCTTCGTCATCTACGGCATGGTCTTTAACACGGCCATCGGTATGTTCTACGCCCTGGGCAAGCGCCTGACCCGCAATAATCCACAGCGCTTCTACCCCGTCTATGCAGCATCCTGCATCATCGGCTTCATCCTGTCCTTCATCGGCTTCCAGTCCCTGGTCAGCAACGTCTACCCCATCCTGGGTTACCTCGGCCTGCTGATGATTGTCGTGATGGTTTATAACCGCATTAAAAACCGCGGCATGCTTGCCGATGAATCCGATCGCCGCATGCGCGCCCACGATCTCGTCGCCCGCAAGCTGGACCCGCGCGAGCGCTTTACCAAGAAGAACGAGCGCGAGCTGCGCATGCTAGCCGCGGCCTCTAATATGCACACGCAAGAATTCATCGATCACCTCGCCGAGGATATCCACGAGGAGCTCGAAGAGGACGATGAACTCGACTACGACCGTTCAGAGCCCGCGCCTTCCGTCACCTACGTCCAGCACACGAAGCCGGAAGTACCTTCCGTTGATAGTGACTTGGACTTTGGCAAGAAAGACGAAGACTAAGGTTTAAGCGCCACTAAACGCAATTCGGCTCCTCGCTTCCCATTACAGGAAGGAGGAGCCGAATTTTTATGCGCCGGGCAAAGCTTTGCGGCTATACCAACAGTTCTGCGATCTGAATGGTATTAAGCGCAGCGCCCTTGCGCAGGTTATCGCCGGAGACGACGAGCACGAGGCCCTTATTGTCATCTACCGTCTGGTCCTGGCGGATGCGCCCGACCAAGGAATCGTCCTTGCCGGCGGCGGCGAGGGGGGTGGGGACATCGGCAAGCGTCACGCCTGGGGCATCGCTTAGAAGCTCGGTGGCCTGCTCGGGGGTGATGGGCTTGTCGAACTCCGCGTGGATGGTCAGGGTGTGGCCGGTGAAGACGGGAATGCGCACGCAGGTGCCGGCGACCTTGAGGTCCGACATGCCGAGAATCTTGCGGGATTCATTGCGCAGCTTCTGCTCTTCGTTGGTCTCATTGCTGCCATCATCGACGAGGTTGCCGGCAAAGGGCAGTGCGTTATAGGCGATGGGCGCAACGAAGGGACCCAGGTCCTCATCATCGAGCGCAGAACCATCGTGGACCAGATCCACGTTGTGATCACCCACGCTGTAAACCTGCGCGGCCAGCGTCTGTACGCCCGCCAGGCCGGATCCGGATACCGCCTGGTAGGACGATACGTGCAGCTTGTTAAGCCCGGCGGCATCGTGCAGGACCTTGAGCACCGGCATGGCGGCCATGGTAGTGCAGTTCGGGTTGGCGATGATGCCCTTCGGCGGGTTCTTCGCCTCCTCGGGGTTTACCTCCGATACCACGAGCGGGACCTCCGGGTCCTTGCGGTAGGCCGAAGAATTATCCACCACGGTAGCGCCCGCGGCGGCAAAGACCGGGGCCCACTTCTCAGAGGTGGACCCGCCCGCGGAAAATACCGCGATATCGACATCGGCCACGGATTCTTCGGTGACCTCGGCCAAGTCCTCTACTTCGATCTGCTCGCCGCGGAATTCCAGCTCGGTTCCGGCGGAGCGGGCGGAGGCGAAAAAGCGCACCTTATCCGCCGGGAAATTGCGTTCTTCCAAAATGGAGCGCATCACACGGCCGACCTGGCCGGTAGCGCCGACGACTGCAACGGTAGTCATTGTCTTCCTTTTTTATTGCTCTGTAGTGCTCTGATTTAGCGTCCGGTTCCAGCATAGACGGTGGCTTCTTCCTCGCCGCCGAGCTGGAATTTATCGTGCAGGGCGCGCGCCGCCTTCTCTAGGTCTGCCTCGCGCGTCAGCATGGAGATGCGGATTTCGGAGGTGGAAATAAGCTCCATGTTCACTCCCACATCGCGCAGGGCCTCGGTAAAGTCCGCCGTCACGCCGGGGTGGGACTTCATGCCGGCGCCGACGAGGGAGACCTTGCCCACCTGGTCATCGTAAAGCACATTGGACCAGCCGCCCTCAGACTGCAGCTTGCTCAATAGCTCCATCGCGCGGGGGCCATCGGCGCGCGGGCAGGTGAAGGTGATGTCGGTGGTGCCGTCCTCCAAGGAGGAGACGTTTTGCAGCACCATGTCAATATTGATCTCCGCATCGGCGATGACGCGGAATAGCTTCGCGGCCTCGCCCGGGCGATCTGGGATGCCCAGCACGGTTACCTTCGCCTCGGATTTATCAGTTGCTACACCAGTAAGTACTGCTTCTTCCACGGGGATATCCTCCATCGAGCCGGTCACCAACGTGCCGGGGTCATTTGAATAAGACGAGCGAACTCGCAACGGAACATTGAAAGCGCGGGCGTATTCCACGCTGCGCAGGACCAGAATCTTGGACCCTACGGCGGCCATTTCCAGCATCTCTTCAAAAGAGAGCTTTTCTAGCTTTTGCGCATCCGGAACGATGCGCGGATCGGCGGTATAGACGCCATCGACATCGGAGTAAATCTCGCACACATCCGCCTTCAGCGCCGCAGCCAGGGCGACCGCGGTGGTATCGGACCCGCCGCGACCCAGGGTGGTCACATCGCGCGAGTCCTTATTCACGCCCTGGAATCCGGCGACGATGCAGATCTGTCCATCCTCTAGGGCCTCGGTCAGGCGGCCGGGGGTTACGTCAACGATGCGCGCATTGCCGTGGCGCTCGGTGGTGAGCACGCCCGCCTGGGAGCCGGTAAAGGATTGGGCCTTCGCGCCCAGGGACTCCACCGCCATGGCCACTAGCGCATTGGAGATGCGCTCGCCGGCGGTAAGGAGCATATCCATTTCGCGCTGCGGGGGAACGGGATTGACTTGCGCTGCAAGGTCGAGAAGCTCATCGGTGGTATCCCCCATTGCGGAGCACACCACGACGACATCATTGCCCTGCTTTTTAGTGGCCACAATCCGCTCCGCTACCGCGCGGATGCGATCTGCGGATTCGAGGGAGGAGCCGCCGTATTTTTGAACGATCAGGGCCACGGTGTGGTTGCCACCTTTCGTTTTAAAAGGCACTCCTGAGCGCAGGCACGCCACAGAAATACCTGTCGGACACTAGTCAAATTCCTATGCTACCCCGCAAGGCGCTACACCTCATCATAATTCCGAAACAATACTTTTATTTTATTCACACCCACCCCCGTGCGCACGAGGCGGCGGGGCGGGGGCGGCATCGCTAAGCAAAATGCATCTCCGGGACTTTTTTACTAGCGTTGAGCGGGTGTTAAGCAACTTCCTGGCCGTATTCTTCGCGCTCGCCTCCGCGCTTACGGTTGCTTGGGGCACGGTGGTTCGCCACCGCATTGCCCTTGAAGCAGACGATTCAGTCATGCGCTCCGCCATGACCAACCCACTGTGGTGGGTCGGCACCGGCGCGGCCATACTCGCCTACGGCCTCCAAGTCGTCGCCCTGGGCTTTGGTACCTTGCTGGTGGTCCAGCCCATTTTGGTGCTCTCGCTCATGTTTACCCTGCCGCTTTCGGCCTGGTACGCCAAGCGCCCCATGCCCGTGCACGAAACGTTCTGGTCCATTGCACTCACGATTGCGGTCGGCGTGATGGTGGTCTACGGCCGCCCCGTCGCCGGCAATCCCCGGCCCGAATGGAGCCAGTGGTGGCCCGCGCTACTATTGGGCCTGGCCACCCTGGTCGCGTTGGGCGTGGCCGGCCATAAATTCCGCGAGCAGCGCCCGCTCGCCCTGGGCACCGCCTGCGGCGTCATCTATGGCTTCGTCGCCCTGCTATCGAAGGCCGTGGTCGATATCTTCACCCACGAGGGCCTGAGCGTCCTGGTGGGCAGCTGGCAGTTCTACGGCCTCATCGGCCTCGCCCTGACCGGCACCGTGGTGCAGCAGTACTCCTTCAACGCCGGCCCGCTGGCGCAGTCGTTGCCGGCCATGACCATCTTCGAGCCCATCGTCGCCTTCGGCTTGGGCTATATGGTCTTGGGCGAAAAATTCCTCATCGATTCCACCGCCGGCTGGCTCGTCATGATGGCCGCGCTCGGCGTCATGATCGCCGCGACCATCATTTTGTCGCGCAATCCTGTCAGCCAGCGCAGTTAGATGGCCCACTCGAATACGGTCAGCATATAGGCCGAAAACCAGGCCCCGAAGAGCACCCAGGCACTCACGCTTGCCGATGCCCCCTTCTTGCCCACCCACGGCAGCAAGACCACCGCTGCGGGCAGTAAGAGGCGGGGGCGGGAGTGCATGATGCCATCGGAAAGCAGCACATTGGCCATCAGCACCGCGGCAAACAGCCAGGCAGGAAGCGGCAGGCGCCCCCAGGCCAGCAGCAGGCAGATGGGGGCGGCGATGATGACTGCGGCGCTGAGCAGATACCCACCATTCGTGGCGCTAGACAGCGTCTCCGCCACCCAGGACACCGTCGCCCGGCCGCCGTCGAAACCGGAATTCCAGTGCTTTTCCTGCAGGCCGAAGTACCCGCCGGCGCCGGATAAATGGCGATTGGCCCACCAGATATAGCCGGCTAAGGGCAGCGCCGATACCGCCACGCTCAGCCAGGCCCACCAGGTGCGCCGCGCCTTGAAGAGCACCATGAGCGCGAAGACCACGATGAGATCCACCGCGGTGAGGCGGACGAAGGAGGCAAGGAAAATGAGCACCCCAGCCGCGATCCAGCGCTTATCATGCAACATCACCACGGCCCAGATCGCGAGCGCGCCGAAGAGCGCCTCCGTATAGGGCATGACAAAAACGATGCTCATAGGCGCGCTGGTGACCACCGTCGCGCCGAGCACCTGGCCGCGCGTGCCCAGCCCCATCTGCCTAGCCAGCGCCATAACGCCCGCCGCCAAGACGATGGTGAAAAAGAGGTTGAGGACCATTGCCGTGCCCGCAATATCCGCGCCCAGCAGGTTACTGACCGCCCGCACCGCCAGTGGGAAGCCGGGAAAGAACGCGAGGGCGGTTTCCCCGCCATAGCCCGCGCGGGCGATGTCGACATAGTAGTGGGCGTCCCATTTATTCAGCAGCCCCCAGAGGGAATCGCCCTGCGCCGCGGCCAGCGCCGCGAGCACGCTGAGGCGAATCGCCGTTCCCGCAACCGCCACCAGTGCAGCATACAACCAGCAGCGCAGCGCGGGCGCGGCTGCGGGGCGGCGGGTGGTAGGAACAGTAGGCACATCAGCATGGTACGCCACGCGCCCGGGTGTCCCGCTGAATGAAATATGTTGCCACACCGTGAGATCCTCTGTAGTGTGACCGGTATGACATTGCGGAACGACCTACTCCTTATCTGCCGCGGCGGGATTTCGGCCTGAACCTACGGCCAGCGCCCCGTCGCGGAGTCTGGCAATCCTTAGCCCAGCTGGCCGTCGCACTTCCCGACACCAAACATATTAAGGACACCGCACCCCATGTCTCCCAACGATTCCTTCATTAGCGCACCCCGCGAAATCACCACCCCTGCAGGCCCTCCCCGCGAGGGACAGCCCGCTTGGAATAAACAGCGCGGCTCCTCCATGCCCTTCGACCGCTACCAGCCCTTCGCAGTAGAGGTCGAGGACATCGACCTGCCGGACCGCACCTGGCCGGGCAAGAAGATCACCCACGCCCCGCAGTGGTGCGCCGTAGACCTGCGCGATGGCAACCAGGCGCTGATCGACCCCATGAGCCCCGAGCGCAAGCACCGCATGTTCGACCTGCTGGTGCAGATGGGCTACAAGGAAATCGAGGTGGGCTTCCCTTCCGCCTCCCAGACGGACTTCAACTTCGTCCGCGAAATCATCGAGGGTGATAAGATTCCAGAAGACGTCACCATCCAGGTCCTCGTCCAGGCCCGCGAGCACCTGATCCGCCGCACCTTCGAGGCCTGCGCCGGCGCAAAAAACGTCATCGTGCACTTTTATAACTCCACCTCGAAGCTGCAGCGCCGCGTGGTCTTCCGCAAGGACAAACCGGCCATCAAGAAGCTGGCTACCGATGCCGCCGAGCTCATCAAATCCATTGCCGCCGACTACCCCGATACCAACTGGCGCTGGGAATACTCCCCCGAGTCCTTCACCGGCACCGAGCTGGATTTCGCCCGCGAGGTCTGCGATGACGTGGTCGCCATCATGGATCCCAGCCCCGAGAACCCGATGATCATCAACCTGCCGTCCACGGTGGAGATGATTTCGCCGAATGTCTACGCCGATTCCATCGAGTGGATGGACCGCAACCTGGCCCGGCGCGATTCCATCTTGATTTCGCTGCACCCCCACAATGACCGCGGCGAGGGCGTTGCCGCAGCCGAGCTGGGCTATATGGCCGGCGCCGACCGCATCGAGGGCTGCCTGTTTGGCAATGGCGAGCGCACCGGCAACGTGGACCTAGTGACCTTGGGTCTGAACATGCTCACCCAGGGCGTTGACCCCCAGATCGACTTCACCGATCTGCCCAAGATCCGCGAAACCGTGGAGTACTGCAACCAGCTGCGCGTTCCGGAGCGCCACCCCTACGGCGGCGAACTGGTCTTTACCGCGTTCTCCGGCTCGCACCAGGACGCGATTAATAAGGGCTTGGACGCGCTGGCTGCAACGGTGCGCCCAGAGGCCAATTCCACCGACGTCAGCTGGGAAGAGCTGCGCGATGCCATCTGGGAGGTGCCTTACCTGCCCATCGACCCGAAGGACGTGGGCCGCGATTACCAGGCCGTTATCCGCGTCAATTCCCAGTCCGGCAAGGGCGGCGTTGCCTACATCATGAAGACCGACCACGGCATCAATATGCCCCGCGCCATGCAGGCAGAATTCTCCACCGTCGTGCAGGAAATCACCGATACCGAAGGCGGCGAGGTCAATTCCAAGAATATGTGGGACATCTTCGCCACCGAATTCCTGGACCGCACCACCCCGCTGCAGCTGGAATCGTTCGAAATCGACAATATTTCCGCCGAAGATACCGATGCCACCGTCACCGCCACCGTGACCTACAACGGCAAGGAATCCGAGGTCACCGGCACCGGCAATGGTCCCATCGCCGCCTACGCCAATGCGCTGGAGTCCTTGGGCATCGATTTCGATGTCATCGACTACTCCCAGCAATCGCGCTCGGCCGGCGATGATGCCGAGGCCGCCTGCTACATTGCCGCCGACGTCAACCAGAACAAGGTCTGGGGCGCGGGCATCGCCGCTTCCACGACCCGCGCCTCCATCAACGCGATTACCTCCGCAGTAAACCGCGCGTTGGCATAACGCGGGCGCGGCCGGGCATGGTAGAAGATCGACTATGCCTTCTTCTACCTACCTCATCCCCCACCGCGGCCTCGGCGCGGTGCAGACCTTGCCCATTCACGGCGCATCGGTGAAGGGCACGGAGGAATTTACCGTCACCCTGGCTCCCAGCCAGGAGGGCGGTTTAAGCGTGGAAGCACAGGGCCAGATCGGCACCATCAGCGCCGCGGACCGCGCGGAATACCCTGAGATCGACCTGCTTTTCCGCGCCGGTCTCACCCCGGCCGCCACGGCCCAGCCGCATGCCGATGGCCACGTCACCCTCCTGCTTCCCCGCCCCGGGCTCTGCCTGCCGGCGAATAATCCGCCCGGCGGGCCCTATACGATGCTGGGCTACGCCCCGCCCATCGATATCACCGATCTCCCCGCGGATCTCGATATCCCTGCCCAAGCCCGGATGCACGTGCTGGTCAACCTGGTGCCTTCTACCGACGCCGTCGATGTCTTCTTCGGCCCCACATTCCTCACCACCCTATCCCCGGGCCCCTCGCTGCCCCCGCTTGCCGATGCCCCCATCCTCGCCCACGCCTACCATGCCCCGCGCGGCAACGATCGCGTGCTGAGTATCTACGCCGGCGATCCGCGGCCCGCTTCCAACGAGGATTCCGTGGCCGTTGCCACCCCGACCACGCAGGCGGCGACCGAGACCTTCGAAACCAGCAGCTTTCGCGCCGTAACGGCTACCCCGGAACCCACGCGCCACACTGGGTGGTGGGTCACGGCCATAGCCGTGGTCGCCGTCGTGGCGCTGGTGACCGTACTCATCGTCGCGGTTTAGTTTCCACTAAACCGGATTAGGCACCGAAAAGGCACGGCGCGCCCTGTCCCGCCACAGGAATTCCGGGATACTAGACTAAGGTTGATGAATAACACACCTGGCCCCTCCCCACGGTCGCCGCAGGCTCCCTCGCCGGCGACTATGGCGTCCCAGCATGCGGCTAGGACCCACGCCCAGGCGTCCCCTCACTCCGCAGCCGACTCCGCCAATCCTGACGCCGACCCCGCGCAGCCGGGCCCGCGCCGGTCTCGGCCGCGCCGCGCCGTCCGCCCCTCCGGCGGGCCGGCGAAGCCGAAAACCCCGGCCGATACAGCTGCTTCGGCCGCTCCAAGCCCCACAGCATCCGAGGCCTCCGCATCCAGCGCGGACAGCGCGCCGCAAAAGCAGCCGGACAAAACCGAGACCGTCACCAAGCACCCCTACGTGGCCCTCACGCTGCAGACCACGGGCATCCACCCCTCGACCGGGCGCATCGTCACCATCGATGCGGTGGCCTTTGATAATGCCGGCGATATTGGCCAGCGCTTCCACGCCGTGCTCAAGCCGGATATCGACGCCGGCCCGCACCACCTCCACGGGCTGACCGTCGCGGATATCGAGCAGGCACCGGCCTTTAGCAGAGTCCTCAAGTCGCTGGATAAGCTTATCGATGGCCGCACCCTCGTCGTCCACGATATCCCCTATACCTGGGGCTTTATCGTCGCCGAGGCCCGCCGCGCGATGATGACCGCCGCCCGCCAAAACCGCGCGCGCAACCGCGGGCGCAATAAGGGCAAGCGGCGCCGCCAGAAGGTGGGCCACATGCCCGCGCCCGTGCGCATCATCGATACCTTGGCCACCTCGTATGCGCAGGGGGTGCGGTCGAATGATGTGCGGCTGAGGGGCGTCGCTAAGCAGAATGGCCTGGATGCCGATCCAAAGGCAACAGTGGAACGCGCCCGCCGCCCGGAGCAGGAGACCTCGCGCGAGGAGACGGAGCTGCTCATCCAGCTCTACCAGCACCAGCAGCGCGGCCCGGTGCGCAGCTATGCCCCGGACGAGGTCCGCGCCGACCGCTTTGGCCTACAGCGCTCGCACGTGCGCGTCGATGCCGCCGAAGCTCCCGTGCAGCACCACAACCCCGGCAAGTACGAGCCCGGCAAGGAACTGCGCCGCGGCATGGAAATCGTCGTGGCCCCCGAAATCCTGGAGGACCCGGATACCATCATCTCCGCCCTCATGCGCGAGGAGCTGAACTATTCGGAAAAGCTCACCCGCGAGGCATCGCTTGTCGTGTGCAACGTCACCACGGATCTCGTGGGCAAGGCCATGCACGCCCAGCGCAAGGGCATCCCGCTGATGTCTGATGCCGCGTTTCTCGATGCCCTCACCCGCATCGAAGACCCCACTACCGCCCAGCCGCCGGCGCGGCGCCAGCCCCCGCAAAAGAGCGGCGGAAATAACCAGAGCAAGAGCCAGAAACGGCGGCGCAGGCGCGGCGGGCGCGGCCGGGGCCGGCGAAATTCTGGCGGCTCGGCGCCCAAGAACAACGCCTAGGCCACTTCCCCGGCTACCCTAGAGGGCATGAGTTTTTCAGTCCCGGGTGCCTTTAAGAAGTTGCGCACCACCGCCGCGACATCCGCCGCGAAGCTGGCCACCACCGCTTCCCGCGCCACCGGCCGGGGCGCCGGCGGAATGATCGGCGGCCTTATCGCCAATGCCATTGATCCCTCCATCATGACCAACCTCGGCGGCGGGCGCCCAGCCGTGCTGGTCACCGGCACCAACGGCAAGTCCACCACCACCCGCATGCTCGCCGCCGCGGTCCGCGCCGAGCACCGCGTCGCCACCAACGACGGCGGCGATAACATGGACGCCGGCATCATCTCCGCGCTCATGGCGGGCAAGGACGCCTCGCACCTGGTCCTCGAGGTCGACGAGCTGCACGTGCCGCACGTTGCCGATAACCTCAACCCGCAGGCGCTCGTCCTGCTCAACCTCACCCGCGATCAGCTCGACCGCGTCGGCGAGATCAACAAGATCGAGCGCGCCCTCCGCGGCGCCGTGGAGGCCCACCCGGACATGCTGGTCATCGCCAATTGCGATGACGTGCTCATGACCTCGGTGGCCTATGACGCCAAGAACGTCATTTGGGTCTCCGCCGGCGCCGGCTGGCTCGGCGATTCCGTCACCTGCCCGCGCACCGGCGGCCACGTCGTGCGCACCGAGGATGACTGGTACGCGGTCAAGCCGCTTGCCGATGGCCGCGAGTTCCGCCGCCCGCAGCCGACGTGGGGCATCGACAAGCATGGCGTTATCACCCCCACCGCGAAGCGCCCGCTCAACCTCGCGCTGCCGGGCCGCGCCAATCGCGGTAACGCGGCACAGGCCATCGCCGCGGCCGTCGAGGGCTTCGGCGTGGACTTGGACCGCGCTATTGCCGCGGCGGAAAGCATCGATGACGTCGCCGGCCGGTATTCCACCATCCACTGGAAGGGCCGCGAGATTCGCCTGCTGTTGGCCAAGAACCCCGCCGGCTGGCAAGAGGCCCTGTCCATGGTGGACCGCAGCGCCGATGGGTTGGTCATCGCCACCAACGGGCAGGTTGCCGATGGCATCGACATGTCCTGGCTCTGGGACGTGAAATTCGAGGGCTTTAACGGGCTCAGCGTCAAGGCCGCCGGCGAGCGCGGCACCGACCTTGCCGTCCGCCTCGTCTACGCGGATATCACCCACGAGCTCATCCCGGACCCCATGGATGCGCTCGCCGCCTGCCCCGAGGGCCGCATCGAGGTCCTTGCCAATTACACCGCCTTCCGCGATCTGAAAAAGGCCCTGTCCAAGGAGGCTAATAATGCTTAATATCGGCCTAGTGCTTCCCGATGTCCTCGGCACCTACGGCGATGACGGCAACGCCCTCGTGCTGCGCCAGCGCGCCCGCATGCGCGGCCTCGACGCCGAGATCCACCCCATCCGGCTGGGCGAGCCGGTGCCCGAAACGCTGGATATTTATACTATCGGCGGCGGCGAAGACACCGCACAGATTCTTGCCGCAGAACACCTCATTGCCGATGGCGGGCTGACCCGCGCCGCCACCGCTGGCCGCCCCATCTTGGCCATTTGCGCCGGCTTGCAGGTCCTCGGCGAATCCTTCCGCGCTTCCGGCCGGGTTATCGATGGCGTCGGGCTTATCGATGCCACCACCGCCGGCATGCAAGACCGCGCCATCGGCGAGGTATCCTCCACCCCTACCGGCGCCGGCGTGACCGCAGACCTCACCGAGCCGCTCACCGGCTTCGAAAACCACTTAGGCGCGACCATCCTCGGCCCATCCGCCCAACCGCTGGGAACCCTCACCCGCGGAAACGGCAACGCCGACCAAGCCGCCACCGCGGATCTCGCCGACGGCTCCAGCCAGCGCACCTACGAAGGCGCCGTGCAGGGCAGCGTCATCGCCACCTATATGCACGGCCCGGCGCTTGCCCGCAACCCGCAGCTCGCGGATCTGCTCCTCGCCCAAGCCATGGGCGTCTCGCTCGCGGATCACGATCCGCTGGACATTCCCGCGGTCGACCGCCTGCGCACCGAGCGCTTCAACGCCGCCGAGCCGCCGCGCTCCCAGCGCTAAATCTGTGGATAACTTCCCCAATTCGCGGCCTTCACAACCAAAAAGAGCCGAATTGAGCCAAGTTATCCACAGGCTGGCCGCGGTCGCCTTGTAGCTCCCCGGCCCCAACCCTAGGCTGCGGGGCATGACGTTATTGGAGCAGCTGGGGGACATCGCCAAGCGCGGCGTAGACCTGATCGAAGAGGCCTACGCCGCCGCTGACCTGCCCCTGCCTGCGGACCAAGCGCGCGAGCTGCGCCGCACCGCCGAGGCTTTCCTCGCGCCCACAAGCCACTCGCGCTATCAACGCCGCGCCCTTGCCGCCGCGCGCCGCAACCAGCACAGTCTGGCCACGCTCGCGCTCATCGCGCGCCGCTCCCGGCGGGTGAAGAATCCCACCGAGCGCTGGCGCTTCCGCGAAACCCTGTGTGCTACCGCCGGGACCACCGCCGAAGTGTCCCGGGCCGCCACCCGCCTGCTGCGCGAAATCGCCCCGCCGCCCGAGCGCGAAGACGGCGGGCGCCGCATCCTGCACGGCGAGAAAACCACGCTGAGCTTTACCGGCCCCGCCGCCGAAATGGCCGATATCTGGGCCACCGCGAAGGATAATCCCCTCGCCTGGCTCACCGGTTCCCGCGCCGTCGCGCCGGCCAGCGTGACCACCAATGTCATCATCGAGCTGCCGGATTACCTGAAAGTTCTGCGCGGCGAGGGCTCCGAAGTCCGCCTCGCCATGACTAACGGTGCCACCATCACTGGCGCCGACCTCATCCGCCGCACGCTCGCCGGCGCCGGCCTTTTCACCCTCATCCACCCCGAAGAAGGCCCCGTCAATCTCTACCGCGCCCGCCACGCCTCCGCCAAGCAGCGCCGCATGCTCGAGGCCGAAGGCGCGCGCTGCGCGTGGCCCGCTTGCCGACGTCCCGCCGCCGAATGCCAAGCCCACCACATCTTCGAATATGCCCGCGGTGGCCACACCCATCCGGCGAATATGTGCCTCTTGTGTCCATACCACAATTCCATCAACGGCCTTCCGGGGCGCGGGCGGATGGCGCGCATCAACGGGCGCATCGCCTGGCTGCCGCCGCATCCTCGCCACGCGAATCAACCAGCCGCCCCGCCGAATTCAGCGTCACCGCCGCACTCTGCCTCGCCGCCGGAGCCGAATTCGCCTCCCCCAGTCTTCACTGGCCGCGCCCCACGCGGGCCAACCGCCGACGTGCCCTAAACGCCTAAATGGTCAAGCGCCCCGAAAGCGCACGGGACAAGGTCAGCTCGTCCACGAACTCCAAATCGCCTCCGAGCGGCATGCCGGAGGCCAATCTGGTGATCTTTAAATCGGGAAAGTCCCGCAATAACCGCACCAGGTACGCCGCGGTGGCCTCGCCCTCCGTATTTGGATCGGTGGCGAGGATGACTTCGCGGATGGTGGGGGTGTCGTCGTAAAGCGGGACCTCTGGCGTGGAATCCGCCAACTCCCTATCCGGTAGCACCCCGCCGAGGCGCTGGAGGAGCGTGGAAATATTCAAATCCTTCGGCCCAACATTGGCCAGCGGATCCAGCGCACCGCCGAGCACGTGGTAGCGGCCCTCGTACTCACCCGTGCGCTCGATAACCTGGATGTCCTTCGGCTCCTCCACGACGCAAATGGTGGAGGCGTCGCGCTGCGAATTGATGCAAATCCGGCAGACGTCCTCGCGCGAAATATTGCAACAAATGCGGCAAAAAGTAACGCCGTCCCGCACCCCGCCTAAGGCATTTTGCAGGCGCTCAATATCCTCCGGTTCCATGTGCAACACATGAAACGCGATACGCTGCGCCGACTTCGGGCCGATGCCCGGCAGGCGCGAAAACTCATCAATGAGGTCCTGCAGAGGTCCTTCAAACACCACAACTCCCAAAATTACGTCAAGGCCGCGGCCCCACTATCGGGACAACGGCCTTTTTAGAATATCGCGCAGCTAGAAATTGCCGCCGAACATGTCATCCATCGACGGTCCACCCTGGCCGCCCATGCCCTGCGAGAGGGGACCAATCTTTTCCTGTGCCAGCTTGCCCGCAGCGGCGTGGGCATCCTTAAACGCGCCCATGACCAGGTCTTGCAGCGTGTCGATGTCCTCAGGATCAACCACAGACTTATCAATCTGCAGGTCTACTAGCTCGGCGCCGCCGGTCATGGTCACCTTAACCAGGCCATTGCCCGCGCTGCCCTCAACGTTGGTAGCCAGGATCTCTTCCTGCGCCTTCTGCAGCTCGGCCTGCACCTGCGCGGCCTGCGCGATGAGGTCGTTCATGTCATTGGGTTGTGGGGTGGAATCTTGTTCAGCCATAGCTTTCGTCCTTTCTCAATAGCTTTGCTACCGCCCGAGTCTACCGTGCCACAGTCCTATACACGGCGTGCGCCTAGTTCCTTTTCCACGAGCTCTATCGCAATCTCGGTGGCGCTGCGATGGTCCATTTCGCCTGCGGACTGCGCGGCTTCGACCATGTCGCGTTCTTCGTCATCGCGCGTATAGGCCGGTTCCGGCGGCGGCTCGTCCGCGGGGCCCTCCGGCTCGGGCGGCAGCGGCACCCCGTTGCTAAATTGCGGCGTGCGCGCGAATTCTTCATCGCGTTGCTTCGCCACCTCGCTTGCCTTGGCAATGCGCGAGCGCCACCCGGGCTTACTCTCCGCCTCCTTGTCGTCGCTCGGCTCCCGCTCGGGCGCGTTGGGGTTCCATTCGGGTTTGGCCTGCGGAGCCCGCGGCGCATCGAACCCGGCGCTCTTAGGATCCGTGCCCACCACGCAGTTGACCTGAATATCGCGCTGGAATTCCTCCCGCAGCACGTCCACAATGACGGAATTATTCGCCGGCGCATTGATGCGTTCTGCCAGCGCACCGGTGGTATGCCCCAGCGTCAGCGTATTATCGCGGAATCCGAGCACGCGGGCTTCGGCAAGCATGATTTCGGCGACCTTATTACGCTTGCCGACGCTCCCCCTCAGCTCCACCCATTTCCTCTTCACCGCATCCACGAAGTCATCACCGCTTACCGATGCCCCCTGCGCAGGCGCCGCCGGCACCGGCTTCTCCAGCGGTTCCGCCTGGCCGTTGCCGCGGGCTGGCGCATTCTGTGGAATCTGCCGCTCCTGGCCCCATGGATCCGCGCCATCGTCAGTTTCTACGTCGCCGCCTGCCGCGGTAGCCGAAGCATCCTTTTCAGGCACATCGCTAGACTGCGAATCCGTGGACTGCTGCTCAGGCTGCCCAGCCTGTTGCTGCTGCCCCGACTGCGCATATTCCGCGCTCGGTTGCGCAGGCTGCGACGCAGATCGCTCCTGATTCTCAGCTGCTGCCGGCCCCGTTTGTGCCGGCTGTGCCGACTGCGCTGAACCCTCATGCTCGCCACGCGATTGCTGCGCAGTTGTCTCCGGTTGCTCAGGCCGAGACAATGGTGATGTCGATTGCGTCCCCTGTGCCTCGGTGCCCGCGGCCGCTTGATTCCGTTGTTGTCCAGGCGCCTCTGATGCAGTAGGGCCCGTGGCGGCCTGGTTTTGCTGGGCCTGGGACTTTGCGCGGCGCCGCGCGATGATGGCGGCCGCTGCCGACTGCGGGTCTTGGGCACCCGAAAAGGCTGGCCCGTTTCCCGCAGAGGGTGCCGCCTGCCCCGATTGTCCTGGCTGCCCTGCCTGCGCTGCCTGCGCCAGTTGTGCCCCTTGGCCGGCCTGGTTGTGCTGGCCAGACTGTGCGGATTGCGGTGCGCCGCTGGGTTGGGTGGCCTGAGGCAACTGCCCCGGCTGGCTCACGGCGCCGACAGCTGCACCCGGCGCCGCGCCGGCCGAGGTACCGATGAGCAGGTGCGCGCACATGATTTCGAGCAGCAGGCGCGGCGAGGTGGCCCCGGTCAGATCGCTGATGCGGTCATTGACGGTGGAGGCAAGGTAGGTCAGCTGCGGTCCGGAAAAGCGCTGCGCTTGGGCGGTGAGCACCTCGGCGCGGTCGGTAGGCGCGGAGACCAAGCCGGCATCGATGGCGCCCGGCACGGCCTGCAGGATCATCAGGTCGCGCAAGCGGTCGAGCAGATCCACGGCAAAGCGGCGCGGGTCGTGGCCAGCCTCGATGACGTTGTCGATCTGCGCGAAGAGGCCGGCCTTGTCGTTCTCGGCGAGGGTGGCGATGGTGTCATCGAGAAGCGTGACGTCCGTAACCCCCAGCAGCGGGCGCGCAAGGTTATAGGTCAGGCCATCGGGACCCGCACCGGCCAAAAGCTGGTCCAGTAGCGACAAGGTATCGCGCGGGGAACCGCCGCCGGCCTCGATGACCATGGGATAGACGGAGTCTTCAACCTGCACGCCCTCAGAGGCGACGGTCCTTTGCAGCAGCCCCTTCATCGCGGGCGGGGTAAGCAGGCGGAAGGGATAGTGGTGCGTCCGGGAGCGAATGGTGCCGATGATCTTTTCCGGCTCCGTCGTCGCAAAGATGAAAATCACGTGCTCCGGCGGCTCCTCAACCACCTTGAGCAACGCATTGGCACCGGACGGGGAAATCATATGCGCCTCATCGATGATGAAGATGCGATAGCGCGATTCCGCCGGCGCATAGTAGGCGCGGTCGCGCAGCTCGCGCATGTCCTCCACGCCATTGTGCGAGGCGGCGTCGAGCTCCGTCACGTCCAGGTTGCCCGGGCCGCCGGGCGCGAGCGACACGCACGAATCGCACTTGCCGCACGGCGTCGAGGTGGGCCCGTGCTCGCAGTTGAGCGAGCGGGCCATAATCCGCGCCGAAGACGTCTTACCGCAGCCGCGCGGGCCGGAAAAGAGGTAGGCGTGGTTGATGCGCCCCGCGTCGAGGGCGGCAGATAGCGGCGTGGTGACCTGCTCTTGCCCCACGACCTCGGCAAACGTTGCTGGACGGTATTTCCGGTATAAAGCCACGGTTAGCCAGTTTACCGGCTAACCCTCGCGCGACCAGTCCAGCAGGTCAATGCCCTGCTCGGCCACAGCTTCCTGCAGCTTGCCGACGCCCTCTTCCACCCCAAACGCATATTCCGCATCCGTCAGCATGACCAGCTGCAGCACGAGCGTCAGGCGGTCATCCTCGCGGTACTGCGGTGTCTGCCCGCCCCAGAGGTACGGGGCAATAAGCAGCCCGTGGTGCACGGTCGGCTCGCCGGGCAGATCAAGAAGCGATGGCAGCAAGACGCCGGGTTGCGCGGGCAAGAGGCCGCCCGCCTTCTCGAGCTTCGCGGCGGCGGCCCCCACAGCGGCGGCGACTTCGGGCTGGCCCACGCGCGCCACCGTCACCAGTTCGCAGCGCACATCCAGACCTTCGGCATCGCTGCGCAGGCCGGTATCGACGGCGTTGAAGGTGGTGGTGAGGGCGAGGGATTGGGCATCGGCAAGCGTGGCTAAACCCAGCCTGCGCCCGTCGACGTACCGGAACTCCAGCGGGGCCGGGATGACCTCGCTGAGCCACACGGCGGATTCGGCGGCGTTGATTTTAGCCCTCCGCCTTTTCGATGGCCGCCAGGAGCACGCAGGTGGCAACGCCGTCGATGGCTTCCTCGATTTCCTCCTGCGGCGGCAGCGACACCGCAAGTCGGATATTGCGGTCATTCTCATCGCGGCCGTGGGGGTAGGCCGCGCCCGCCTTGGTGAGCACGATGCCGGCGTCCTTGGCCAGCTCCCACACGCGGGTGGCGGTGCCGTCCACGACGTCCATGGAAATGAAGTAACCGCCCTCCGGGTCGGTCCATTCCGCGACGCCGTACTCGCCCAGGCGCTCGTCCAAGATGCGGCGAGCGGCGGCGAACTTCGGCGCCAGCAGCTCGGCGTGGCGGCGCATCAGCTCACGCACGCCGTCCGCGGACCCGAAGAACTCGGCGTGGGCGAACTGGTTGATCTTATTGGGCCCAATGCCGCGGATGCCTGCGTGCTCCAGGTACCAATCGAGGTTCTCCGCCGAGGAGCCGAAGAAGCTCACGCCGGAGCCCGCGAAGGTGACCTTGGAGCTCGAGGACATGGCCCAGAAGCGGTTGGGGTGCCCGCCCTGCTTGGCGATGTCCAGCACTGGCAAGACTTCCGGAAATTCGTCTGTCAGCGTGTGCACGGCATAGGCGTTATCCCACACGATGCGGAAGTCGGGCGCCGCGGTATCCATTTCCGCCAGGCGGCGGGTCTTTTCCTCCGAGATGAGTACGCCGGTGGGGTTGGAGAACATGGGAATGAGCCACATGCCCTTGACCTGTGGGTCCTGGGCGAGCTTAGCGATGGCCTCGACATCCGGGCCGTCGTCTTCCATCGACACCGTCACCAACTCGAATCCGAAGAGCTCCGTGATGGCGAAGTGGCGGTCATAGCCGGGCACGGGGCAGATCCACTTGACGGTTTCTTCCTCGCTCCACGGGCGCGGCGAATCATTGGTGCCAAAGGTATAAGCCCAAGAAATGAGGTCGAACATGATGTTGAGCGAGGAGCTATCGCCGGCCAGCAAGAGCTCTGGGTCAATATTGGTAAGCTCGCCCCACAGCTCGCGCAGCTTCTTGACGCCCTTCAGGTTGCCGTAGTTGCGCAGGTCAGCGCCTTCAGAATCGGTGTAGTTTCCCTCACCCGGCAGCGACAACAGCGCATTGGAGAGATCGAGCTGCGCCTTCGAAGGCTTGCCACGGGTCAAATCCAGCTTGAGGCCCTTTGCTTTCAGGTCTGCGTATTCTTCGCGGACTTTCGCGGCAAGTTCTGCCAAGGCGGACGATTCCAGAGTGAGAAGCGACATTAGTATGTCTTACCTTCCATAGTGTGGTGCGACGTTTAGCCACCAATACTAACGCACCCTGCACAAAAAAGGGACCCCGCGCACCCGTCAGAGCCTCCTGACCCTTGCTGCATTCCTGCCCTGGGGGAGTTCAGAGGATGGACGCCACGCGGAATCCTGCCCTTACTTTAACGCCCGCAACCCGCATTAGCCAAATACGCGTCTCTCGGGGCGAGACGGAAGGCTACGGGGGCATCGGCAAGCGGCGGCAGCACAGCGATCGCCGGCCCCTGCCCCACCGAAACCCAATAATTGCCCAGAAATTACGTCTGACCAGGCGATTGGCATTCTAATTGCTACGGCTGCTAATGTTTCTTCTCGGAGGATTCGACTAGCGGCCTATGTCACACGCCTGGAACGCGTGCGGGGTTCACGCCCCTCGTGGGTTCAAATCCCACATCCTCCGCCATTGTCATGAGTCGCGACATACTTGACAGGTCAGTCGCGACATCGTTGACGAACCGGCATCTCAGTTGTTTTTGTTCTGGGGTGCCGGTTTTTCGTGTTTTGGGTCTAGGGGTGGGGCTCCTTTTTCCAGTAGGGTTTTGGTAGTCGCGGGCTGTGTCGATGTAGTGCTCGGTGATGATTTCTCCGGTCGCAGCTAGTGATGTGGTGATGTGGTTGTCGGCGATGACCATGAGGATTTTTTGTTTCTTGAATGCGCGCCCGATGCCTAGGTGGAAGAGTTTGCCGGCGTAGCGGACGGTGACTTTGCCGTTGTCCCAGACGATGTCTTTTCTGGTGCGCCATTCTTGTGTGGGATTGTCGTTGGGGCTGGCTTTTGTGCCGGTGGTGTAGCTGTGGTGTGGGGTATGTCGTCCTAGTGCGCGGTGTGGGCGTTAGGGTTGCCCGCAAATCGTGGACACGTAGTAGAGCTACCTAGTGGTTAGGCAGCTAATTCTTTTCTGCTGGTGGTTAGGCTGGTGTGGTTCTCGAAATCGACGGGGCTGACCATCCCGAGGGCGGAGTGCCGACGTCGACGGTTGTAGACTACTTCAATCCAGTAAGCCACAGCCTGACGCGCAGTATCGCGGGTTGCCCAGCGTTTCCGGTCGTAGAACTCGGTCTTAAGCGTCGACCAGAACGACTCGGCCATCGCGTTATCGAAACACACTCCGGTACGCCCCACGGATTGAGCAATGCCCAAATTGCGGCACACCTCCCAGAGCTGCTCGCTGGTAAATTGTGTCCCACGGGAGAGTGTCCGATTCTTTGTGTGCGGGGGCTTGGTTTACAAGTAATCCGCGAATCGGTTGGGGTAGGCCACAGCTAGTTGGTTGATGGCTTGTTTCCACCCGGTGGCTTTCGCTCCTTCAATATAGCCGTTGCATTCAACGTCGCGTTTTGTTTTCTTCGCTCGCTGGGCAGCGCGCTTGTCTTCGATGTCGCAGATCATCAGCCACAGCGTCTTCAGTGCGGCAGTATCGTTTGGGAATTGCCCCCGGTTACGGGTAGCTTTACGCAGTTGGGCGTTGAGCGATTCGATGGAGTTGGTGGTGTAGAGCACTCGCCTGGCCGTTGGCGGGAACTGCAGAAACGGCACGAACCGCTCCCATGCGTCCCGCCAGACTTTGACCGACTAGGGGTATTTCCGGCCAAGTTCACTGGCCTCGAAGGCATCCAGGCTGGCACGTGCAGTGTCCTCGTTAGCGGCTGTGTAGACCTCACGCAGTACGCGGGAGACTGCTTTACGGTCCTGGTAGGACACCCACCGGTTCGCAGCCCGAATCAGGTGCACAATACAGGTCTGCACCATGGAATTCGGCCAGGTTGCCTCCACGGCTTCCGGCAGGCCTTTTAAGCCCGTCGCAGCACACGATGAACACGTCTTGGACACCGCGGTTGGCCAGATCCGCACACACCGATGCCCAGAATGCGGCTCCTTCACTGTCCGCGATCCACAATCCCAGGATGTGCTTGATGCCGTCCATGTCGACACCAACCGCCATGTAGCAAGCCTTGTTGACCACGCGGTGGCCGTCACGGATCTTGACGCGTAGCGCGTCGAGGAAGAGCACCGGGTAAAAATCGTCGAGCTGGCGGTTTTGCCAGATCATGACCTCGTCCAAGACCGCATCGGTAATGGTGCTGATCGTATCCGGGCTCATATCCACACCAAGAGTGGTTGCGAGATGGTGGCAAATATCGCGCACTGTCATCCCACCGGCGTACAGCGAGATAATCATGTCGTCGAGCTCTGTGAGCCGACGTGCACCCTTGGGCACCATCCGAGGAGTAAACGTGCCGGCACGATCCCTGGGCACGGTCACTTCCACCGCGCCGTAGCCAGAATTGACGGTCTTGGTGTACGACCCGTTACGGTGATTGCTTCCTTGGGCGGGGCCAACCTGGGCTTTCGTCTTGCGGTCGCAATGGCTATAGCCCAAATGCGCATCCATCTCCGCTTTAAGACCAGCGTTGATCGATGCCTGCAGCAGGCCTTTGACCAGCTCGCTTGCATCATCAGCAGAAGTCGACAGCTCGCTGATCAAGCTGGCGATTTCAGGATTTTCCATCAGCTTCTTACTGATCTCGTTGACCCTCGCCGGGTCATGGTTTTTCTTCGGTGACACCGTAGTCATTATCGGTGAAACTCCTTCTAGATCAGAGCCTCACACACAAACTTCCTGACACTCTCGGGTTGGCGGCAGGTGGTGCTACCTCTATCGGGCGATCACCGCTGGTGGCCAGACCTTGGGCTTTTACCTCTCTTCGAATCGGAACGTGGCCGCAGCGAAGTGTTTCCTGGCCAAGGCCGTCAGATCCAATGCGTCAGCCGGGTATCCCAGAGTGATCAACGCCGATAAAGCACCCTCCCTAGCCAGGGCAATCGCCGAGTTGAAGTCAGAGGGAATCTGCCCGCCAACAGTGGAACACCGGCAGGTGAAATACCTCAACAACATCCTGGAAGGCGACCATGGTCGGCTGAAGCGGATCCTCGGGCCAAAAGGCGCGTTTAAGAACCGGATATCTGCATATCGGACGTTGAAAGGGATGGAGGCGATGCACTCATTGCGGAAAGGGCTAGGCGCGATGTTTGCCTACGGGCAACCGAACCCGGACGCGGTGATCGTCAACCAGGTCTTCGAGACGGCCTAACAACGCCCACACGCAGCGGCCGTCAGGGAATGAGAAACTGAGTCTTCGCTGCTCTCCGCCCAACTTTGCAACAGTACCGCTAAAACAATCGGGAAGCCTACACCTTCACCTCGGATATGATCGCCGAGAACTTTTCGACAAAATGGACTACTGCGGTAGAGCGAAGAAACTTTCGCAACGACATCAAGAAGGCCATCCATGACATTCTGTGTGTGGCCTAACGCTGGAATTACCTCCAATACTGACCGGTGTCACGTTGATCAAGACAGTCACCTCAGTCCGACAGCGGCCGTCTCGTCCAGAACTCGACTAGACAGAACACAGAAGACTAGCGCCCTCCGGCGCGCTTTCTTTTTACCTGAAAGCACTTTGCGCTGATCTGCCATCATCTTGCTAGTTATACACAGGGGTTTACCTATTTTCCCAGGTGGCTTATAACTATATCCCTGTAGATCTATATCCCCAGCCGATCAACCAACAGAACCGTCATATTGTGGGTTATGGTTTATACTCCCGCCTCGCCTTGCGGCTCGTTGGGCTGCCGCCCAAATCAAAGATTTGGTTGCCACCAACCAGCCCTTGTTACGGGTGCGTTGTGAAAGAATCAACAACTAAGACTTACCTACCCACCTTAGAAAGCCATGACCACACCACAATCCCTGATCACTCGCCTGGCGTCCCCAGACGCCACTGAGCGCACTGAAGCTGACATTCAGTCCGACATCAAGACCCTGCTGACTACCGCCGACTTCGACCTGGATACCCCACGGTTGGAAGAGCAGATCGGTGATGGTTCTCACCGACGAATCGACATCGCCACCGGAGCCACTGTCATCGAAGTAAAAAAGCGGCTCACCAACGAGAGCGCCGACGCGGACTACATCAACCAACTCGCTGGCTACGTCACTACCCACATGAGCCAAGATGGTTCCCGCTACAACGGAATCCTCACCGACGGGAAAACCTGGTGGCTGTTCGAGCAGTCCCCGCCGATGGCTCCTTCGTCCGGCGCAGCACCTTCGAGCTTGCCCCTGGAGCTACCGGGTTCGGGCTTATTGAATGGCTCAAAGCCGTGTTGGCTACTCGGAGCAATTCGCGAATATCATTTTGATTGAACCTATCACAGGCGAGAACTCTCATTTATGAAACATCGGGAATCCCGCAATTCTCATTCCACCAGCGAGAGTATTCCACATGCTGTAGGATGCGGCTCATCTGAGAAGCGGGATGTCAGGATGGCGTGTATCCTAGATTTGTTCCGCCTATCGATACAGAAAGGTTCTATCATGAATCGAGTCGCACTTCTGACAGTTGTGTCTCTAATCACTGCAGGTATTGCCCCCGCAGCTTCTGCCGAAACGGTTGAACAAGCAGAGAAAACTCCTGTTTGGTCTGAAGAGCAATTTGATAGGTCTCTTAAGGAGATCACTCCTGAAGAGAAGAAGCAGCTTGAGCTAATTAGTAACGTCGGTGAACATATTGATTACGACGATGAGGGTAACCTCAAGTCCGATCTCAACGATGATCAGCTTCGTAGTGATTATGGTTTCGAAGACAAAGATGTCAGTTTTTTCCACTCAGTGCTTGCTGAGGATGAAAGCATTGTTCAGCACAAGGAAAACGAGCCAAAAATTGTCACTACATATGATCACAAGCTCGGCCACATATCAAATAGCGATTTGACGGTTGGGACGGCTGCAACTCTTACCGCAGCGGCAATGGAAGGGCCAGCTGCTCTTGAGGCGGCATTCTTTGCTTGGGGTGCTGTAGCAGGCGGGCCGATCGGAGCTGCTATTTCTGACGCTGCCGGCCTTCTTGGGGCAACTTACTTTGTCGATCTCGCTACTAAAATCACAGGGGCGGTCGCGCAGGGTAAAGGTATTACCTGGTACTCTAAGTGGGGATTTCCGCCAATTACCGCAGAGATTGAGGATGACTAATGCGGACGGATAAAGATCCAAAGTTTATTCGCTTTCCAGAATCTCTGTGGGCTTTTGTCACTATATTCCCCTCGGATATTATTGAGAAACATGGAGTTGAGCACTTTTTCAATTCTGGATATTTGTGGCTCTATTCAATATTGGGAGTAATCCTTTTTGGTATTTCCATGATCATGGGTGAAAAAGCGGTATCTCCTTGGATGCATCGTGTGCGTTCCATTTTCCTCTTTGCTGCAACGATAGCTATTACAGCTTTCTTCCCTAGCTTGGTTGGGCGAATAGTCGTGGCGTTCCTAGCCATCTGCTACTTTTTCTGGCCCAATAACCATATAGTCTTTCGTCGAGCAGCGGCATGATCGGTGTTTTAAGTGGAGCTAGCAGTTTATTAATCACTTGATAAAAAGTGATAGGATCTTGCTAAACTGTCTTCCAAAACTTGGCCACAGTACTCATGCGGGTACTGTGGCCAAATTGGTGCATCTATCAAAAAGGGTACATAAGGGTTAAGTAGCTCTTAACTATGGAGTTGTGACGCCTTGAGAGTGTCAGGGAGATTTGGATTCAGAATCCCGCCACAAGGAGTTATTGAAATCCGCCCTTGATGCCCTTTTCTCGTTTCCGACCTAACCTAAACGGAACACGCCTAGGGGGATGAAGCGTCCGGGGTTTAGTTCCTACCTCAGCTAAGGATGTGATGTCTAGTGACTTTTTGGACTCGGAGTCCATTGACTTTTTGGACTCGGAGTCCAGTTAGTTTTTTGACGCGGAGTCCAGGAAGTTTATGGACAGGATGTCTAACGACTTTTTGGACTCTGGCTTCTTGACAATGTGGGGATGGCAATTCCCATTACTCTCCGCAAGAAGATAGCGGATTTCGACCCCATCCGTGAGGGCATCACGGTCCAGCAGTTCTGCAAGAACATCGGCGTATCGAAGCAGACGTACTACAACATCAAAGCACGTATCGCCGAACGCGGGCGGGCTGGCATCGTGCCCGACAGCACGGCACCACTGAACCCGCGACGGGTCTACGATGACAAGATTCGACAACAGGTCCTGCAAGCTCGCGGTACGTTAAGAGCCCGCGGCCAAGACTGCGGCCCATGGTCAATCTTCTACTTCTTCCTCGACGAACTCGGCTACGACCAACCACCGTCACGAGCTTTAATCGCACAATGGTTGCACGAGGCTGGCGTCGCTGACATCAATGCACGTAAACGACCGCGTAAGTCCTACAGGCACTTTGCCAGGGGCGAAGTCAATGAACTGTGGCAGATCGATGCGTTTGCCTACAGACTCTTCGATGTGCCTCACACGCAAGTGACTATCTACCAAGTCGTCGACGATGCCAGCCGCTTCGACGTCGGCTCCCAAGCTTTTGGAACTCCAGAAAACGGCACCGATGCCCGCATCACGCTAAGTGGAGCCATTGATGCTTACGGACTTTTCCAAGAAGTCCTCTCTGACAACGGTGATGCCTTTGCCACCTACCATCGCGGCCGGCTGTCGCAAACCGAACGCTGGCTCGCCAGCCTGGGAGTTCAATCAAGTGCGGGCTTTGCTCCCACGACGCAAGGCAAAGACGAGCGATCGCACCAAACCATGACCAGGTTTTTGGATGCTCGTACCCCGACGACGCTGGCGCAGGTCCAACAGCTGATTGTCGACTACCGCAACTTCTACAACACACGCCTGAGGTTACCCTCGTTTAGTGGACACCCTATTAGTACGGATCTTGTGTCCGTAGGAGAGGATGTTCATTGTGAGTTCGTCAAGGAAGAAGTACACCCCGGAGTACCGGCAGGAGGCCGCCAGACTGGTCATTGAGTCTGGGCGCCCAATCGCTCATGTGGCTAAGGAAATTAGCGTATCAGCCACAATTTTAGGCAGGTGGGTCAAACTTGAGCGGGAACGCCAAGGCTCGGTAGATGGCCGCAGTGATGCCGATATACGAGCCGAAAACGCTCGCCTGCGTCGTGAGTTAGCTGAGGCCAAGATGGATAATGAGTTCTTGTCAAAAGCCACCGCCTTCTTCGCTGCGAAGCAACGCGATCGGAAAAATTTGAGCTAATGCAGCAGGAGAAGGCGAACTACAGCATCAAACGAATGAGCAGGTTATTAGAGGTTTCTCGTTCTGGCTACTATAAATGGCAAAAGGCTCAAGCAGTACGGCTTCGTGGTGAAAATCAGCGTCAGAGATTCCTCGACCAGTTAGACAGGAAAATTCATGACATCTGGGAAGATTCTGACGAAGTCTACGGTGCCCCACGGATTACTGCAGAACTCGCCGAGGGTGGGGTCTATGTGAATCGCAAAACCGTGGCCAAACGCATGCGGATGATGGGTATTGAAGGCATCTCACCCAGGGCGTTTGTTCCCGTAACGACGATTCAATCCAAGCGGAAGTCAACGCTTCCAGACCTAGTGAAACGCCTATTTGATCAAGGGCAGCTTAATCGAGTGTGGATGTCGGATATTACCTATCTACGCACGAATGAGGGCTGGCTGTACCTATGCGTTATCCGCGATGGACACTCCCGCCGAGTCCTAGGCTGGTCCATGGATAGTGTGCAGGATTCTTACCTAGTTGAACGTGCACTGCGCATGGCTTACACCCTGCGTGGTGAAGTACCCGACGGCGTGGTCTTCCACGCCGATCGTGGTACCCAGTTCACCAGCGAACAGCTGTGGCAGGTCTGTCAAGAACTAGGGATTGCACAATCGGTCGGCCGTACTGGTGTCTGCTTTGACAATGCGATGGCCGAGTCGTTCTGGTCGACATTGAAGACCGAATTTTACGATCGGAAGGAATGGCGAACCCGCAACGAAGCCCGGAAGGCGGTGGCTCGCTGGATTGAGATTGTCTACAACCGGCGCCGTCGCCACTCGTCCATCGGGATGGTAAGCCCCGTCGATTTCGAAGCCCAGCTCGCTGATCAAAATGGTAATAAGAAGGCCGCTGCTTAACCCCTAAGCAGCTTAACTACGTGTCCACGATTTGCGGGCAACCCTACGCCGTCGCCACCAAGGACTTCTCAGGGGCAAGATGCACATCACCCCAGCCCAAGCCTGGGAGATTATCTCGCATGCCCAGCCACCGACGCAGCCGATTGACCCAGATGTTTTATGGACAAAAATCGCGAAACAATATCACCGGATTCACCCCGACAACCAGGCAGATGCCTTAGCAGCCGACACAGTGGTCGCGACAGATAATGCCCTGCCTGAAGTTGCAGCTTCAGACAGGGCACCAAGTAACGACACACAGGCGATCCAGCAAGATACACCCCATGCCGATTCCTCAACCGTAATGCCAAGCCCTACCGGTGTAAATGCACTCTGGCCTATCCCGGACAAGCTGTGGATCAACAAAAGCGGGGTGGTACGCGTTATGGGACACGGCCTCTACGTCGGGCTGCGCTTCAAGAATCGAGCCATCTACAGCAGCGTAGCCGATGACTATGTGGAATTTTTTACTGATCACGACGGTGAGAAACTGTTTTCATTTCCGCTACCGATCCAACTGAATCAGCGTCCACCCGGCGGTCAAATCAACATAAACCACGTTGTCGGCATGTGGCACCGACAACCCCCAGAGCTAAAACCCAACCTCTCTGGGCCACGGCCAAGCCGCCGGAAGAAGCCAAACTAGCACCAGTACAAAAACTCCGTGGACTCCCCGCCCAAAAAGCGGGGAGACTCCGCGTCCACAAAGTCCCTAGACTCCGAGTCCACAAAGTAGCTGGACTCCAAGTCCAAAAACCTCATGGACATAACATACCTCAGCTAAGGAAGGGTTGAACTCTGCCTAAGACGCTTCACTTTACCGAAAGCCGGGCTGGTATTCATCGCATTAATAGCGTCCATTGCCGCCAGCTGCTCATGGCTGAGTGTGCATAGTGACGAGCTAATGGTCGGCGCGGCATTGATCGTGGTCGCGATTGTTTTATCCAGAAATCGGGAGGGGTGACGATTTAACCAAAAGATAAAAGCTGCAGGTAGTGCTACATGCTCGGAAACATATATTTTCCATAGTTTAGCCATACGGCAGGGGGTGACGTCTGTATATAAGACGGCATCACACGACTGCACAACTCTTACCTGTAGCAAGGGAGGAATGGCGAGCGTCCCAGCGTGAGAGTATTGCGAAACCCCCGCGCGCGCATTAGCCTAAAACACGACAGCACAGTTCACCTTTGAATGGTTGCGTCCAGTAGCGTGGTGTATCTGTAACTGACGGTGGGGGGCCTGACCCCCGGAAAGTGGACACATCGGGGGCTAGCTATGCTGCTGTGGTCAGTATAGCCGAAGACTTGGTTTCAAAGACATCAGGCGCTACGAGATTGCACCAGGAGTGCCGCCGGCGCGTGTTATAGCGCATGCACCACCGGAAGACCTCTTGGCGACAGGTAATTGGGTTGTCAAAGACTTTCCGATCACGCAAGACTTCTCGCTTTAAGGTGGCGTTAAATGACTCTGCCAGGGCATTATCGGCACTAGTTCCCACCGCTCCCATGGACTGGCGGACACCTAACGACGAGCAGTAGTTCCTAAAGGTTTGTGAGGTGTACACACTGCCGTGATCAGAATGGAAAATAGCCCCGTCAAGACTGCCACGCACACCATGTGCGTGGGCTAGGGCATCGATGACCAGTGAGACCCGCATGTGGTCTGCGAGTGCATAACCTGCAAGTTTACGTGAATACGTGTCAATGACTGTGGCCAAATACATGTTCTTGCCGCCCTTACACGGCAGGTAGGTAATGTCGCCGACATACACACGGTTCGGCTCGTTGGCGGTGAATGTACGGCCTAGTAAATCTGGCATGACACGGTGACCAGGCTTGCGCCTGGTGGTGATGCATCGACGCCGTTTGCTAAAGCCTTTTAGTCCCATGGATTTCATGATGCGTGCAACCTTCTTGTGATTGACCGGGGTATACGCCAGGTCTTCCTTAAGGCTTGCGGCGATGCGTTTAGCCCCATAAAGACCATGCTCATCATCGAAGATGGTTGTGATTCTTGCACCAATAAGACCGTCAGAATATATTTTTAACCTGCGCTTTTTGCGGGTGCTCACCCACTTGTAAAACGAGGAACGATTCAGCTTTAAAACGTGGCACATCCGCTTAACCGAGTATTCGGTTCGGTGGTCATAGACAAACTGGAAGCGGATGGGCCCGACCCCCGAAAAGTGGACACATCGGGGGCTAGCTATGCTGCTGTGGTCAGTATAGCCGAAGACTTGGTTTCAAAGACATCAGGCGCTACGAGATTGCACCAGGAGTGCCGCCGGCGCGTGTTATAGCGCATGCACCACCGGAAGACCTCTTGGCGACAGGTAATTGGGTTGTCAAAGACTTTCCGATCACGCAAGACTTCTCGCTTTAAGGTGGCGTTAAATGACTCTGCCAGGGCATTATCGGCACTAGTTCCCACCGCTCCCATGGACTGGCGGACACCTAACGACGAGCAGTAGTTCCTAAAGGTTTGTGAGGTGTACACACTGCCGTGATCAGAATGGAAAATAGCCCCGTCAAGACTGCCACGCACACCATGTGCGTGGGCTAGGGCATCGATGACCAGTGAGACCCGCATGTGGTCTGCGAGTGCATAACCTGCAAGTTTACGTGAATACGTGTCAATGACTGTGGCCAAATACATGGGGCCCGAACCCCGGAAAGTGGACACGGGGATTTAATCAAGATGCGATAGTAAGTGTAGCTGATCCGGCGGCTTCGAAGGCGTTCGGCGAGCGATAGCCGCACCACGAGTGCAAGCGCTTGGTGTTGTAGTGCGTGCACCACCGGAACACGTCCCGACGACATACGATCTGACTTGGGAAAACGGACTCGTCCTGGAGGACTTCCCGTTTCAGCGTGGCGTTGAACGACTCCGCCAACGAGTTGTCCGCGCTCGTCCCGATTGCTCCCATCGACTGGGTGACACCGAATCGTTCACACAGCTTCCGGTATTGCCCAGAGGTATAGACGCTGCCATGATCGGAGTGAAAAATCGCCCCGTCAAGGTTGCCTCGGACCCCGTGGGCCATCGTGAGAGCTTCTTCGACCAACTCCGTGCGCATGTGGTCGGCGATCGCGAAACCGGTCAACTGCCGCGAATAGCAGTCGATGACGGTGGCCAGGTACATATTCGACCCGTCCGCGATCGGCAGGTACGTGATATCGCCGACGTAGATGGTGTTCGGTTTCTCCGCGGTGAACCGGCGTTTCAGCAGGTCGGGCAACTTCGGAGCCCGTTTCGCAGACACGGTGGTCTTCACCCGGCGTTTTTTGGTGTAGCCGAACAGGCCCATCTGGCGCATCAACCTGGCGGTGCGCTTGTGATTGAAAAGGTCGTCGTTGGCTGGATCGGAATTGATGGCCGCCGTCACGCGTTTCGCCCCGTAACAACCGTTCTCGGCCGTGAACACGGCCTTGATCCTCGCTCCCAGCACCGCGTCGTCAAGGACGCGTCGCCGGCGGGCAGGAGCAGCTGATTTCCATTTGTAATACGAGGACCGGTTGATCTTCAAAACCTCACATAACCGCTTGACCTCGTAGAGGCCTCGGTTGTCATCAACGAACCGGAAGCGGTTCACCAGTTCGTCTCTTCCGCGAAATATTTGGCCGCCTTGCGGAGAATCTCTCGTTCCTCCCGGAGCTTGGCGTTTTCGCGTTCCAGCACGCGGATGCGTTCGGCGTCGGAGAGTCCTTCAGCAGGCGTGCGTGCGCTGTTGGCTGCGGCAATGGGGCTGGCGACTTTTTCACCGTTGGCGTTGGTTTTGGTGCCGGTGCCGAAGGCGTCGAGCCAGGTGCGCAGGGAGTTGCGGTTGACCCCGAGATCGGAGGCGATCGCGTTGAGCGTTGCTCCGGGGGTCGACTCGTACAACGAGACTGCGTCGCGCTTGAACTGCTCGGTGTAGGTCTTGCGTGGCATGGTGGAAAGGTACCTCACTTCCCCAGCGAGATGCTGGTTTCAAGGTGTCCACCATCTGGGGGTCAGGTCCCGATTAGTTTTACCTAATCATAAAAGGGTACCGACACTCCTATGCTTTACGAGGCAAGAGATAAGGCAAGGAGCGCAACAAAATCATTCCTTTTAGATAAGGGGTACACGGTTCTAGCCTTACAGAACGACAGATGTAATACCTTTCCAATGAACCCACATACCAAAATATATTTTATAATTAACGAAGCCCTTGCTGTATTAGCCCTGTTAATTCTTGTTTTTTCTATTCTACAGGGGATTACGATTCACAAGAATGAAGGAAACTTGGCAAGTGTCATAGTGATGGCAATTCTTGCTCTATGTGGTGGCTTCATTTTTCTATCGCGAGCCACTTGGATGACTACCGTATCTGAGAACAATCATCAAATAACGGATAATCCAGACGACTATTCATTAGAAAGAACCACATTCTTCGCTTGGGTACTTTTGCTTATTATCTGGGCCATCAGGCTTATAACAAAGGCGCCACCTGATGAGGGAGGCTTGGCAATATTAGAGGACTGGGTCATCGCCCTCGCTTTCTGGACTCCAATTATTAATATCATTGGACCTAGCTGGGGAAAGCTGAAAGCCCAAGAACCTAACGGGGGGAAGATTACGTGGCACCCTTGCTGGACATTAAGGTTCCGCAGGTGCTGAGGATAAACATAAAAATTTTATCCCTACCCCCCTTAAAACGTGTCATAAGACAGTGGTTAAACGATTGAAAGTAGTCCCGTCTGATGAGCTCACTGCAGTAGGACGGGGATCCGTAACTCTAATCTAAAGAGTCCAAATGCCGGGCATAGTATCCGTTATCGGACATCTATTGCGCAGACAAGGCCGTAGGGGTGTGCATCTTCAGGTACCGCAGAGGCTTCCTCCGTAGATCTATTACCCCCCGTGCCGCGGCGGTATCGCTATCGCGAGCAAAATCTTTAGCGGTGTATTTTCCCTTTTCCTTCAGAGAAAACAGTTTTCAACTGCAAAGGAATATTCGAGGGTCACCTGCATAAATGCCGCATGCGTCAATAACTATGATACGCCGCGCCGTACGCCATGACGTACGGTTAACACACCAGAATTACACACGTGCTTCACCCCCGTCAACCCCCACCCCCTTGCGGGTGGGGGCGGAGTATGCGTAGTCTCAAGGGTGCGCACAGCGCAAAGTCCCCTCGGGCGTGCTTGCCGGCTGACCCGAGAGGACTCAATTCCCCTGTATATATAGAAAGGAGATGAGCGAATAATGCTCAATCTCAGTATCCCATCATATCTGGTGCCTGTCTACCAGACCCTCGAAGGCGTGCGCGTACGTACAGTACCAACGGAGCCCGAGACTAAGGGCGACATGCCTAAAACAAATTCCTATTTCCCAGGATGCAGCGCTTGGAAAATGCAGGTTTCGCTCGTCATGAGCGAGGAGGAAGGCGCGGGCGGAGCCTTAGAGCGCGAGATTCGCCGACAGTCGATCACTGTGTGGGCGCCAGAACGTCCAAGTGTCTCTGTCGGAGACAAAGTTCGTATCACCGGCCTTATGGCCGGCGCGGTAGAAGGATCCCTTTTTCTACAGGCGACGGGCGTAGAGCGCGTGGAGGAGGGCAGCGATGCGATACTCTAGCGGTGAAGACTTCCTCAGTCCGCTGAACGACAACGTCGAATTCCTCCAAGAAAAATTTATGGGTGCGCTCCCCTGGGCTATCGCAATTATCGTTGCATCAATGGCCCTGTGGGTAGTAATGCCGTGGGCCTGGTCTCTGTGGTGGTATAGAAAGAACCCCTTAGCTGGGAAAATACAGCGCCGCAAGCAGCGCCTTAGCGACCTTTTCGGGATCACTATCAAGCGGGTTCGTCGTGATGGACGCATCCGCATCTCCCCTGGTGAAACAGGAAAATGGCAGCGAGAGGGGCTCGCTGAGGAACTCGGAGTAGAGCTCGGCAGTCCGATACGACTAAGTGTCCAAGACGGATACGCGTGGATACAAGAGGTATGCCACATTGGGGAAACCGTGAGAGGGGAACCAGTTTATGACCCAGGCACTGGAGACATCCTTGTCGGCATCAACACAGCAACTGGTGGTCTGGAAGGTTTTTCGATAAAGGAGATCTCTGGGGTTGTTCTTGCGGCCCGCCCAGGAGCTGGTAAAACCGCCCTCCTCAGCCTAATCGAGCAGGCCTTAAAGCCGCATGCAGAGGTAAAAGTGGTTTCCGGTAAAAGCAGCAATGACTTGGATAAGGCTGAGAAGGAAATCACCTCTGCTCAAGAGGAAATGGAAAAGCGCTTTGATGCTGGAATAGATTTCTGGAAGAGTCCCGCGGGGAGAAGACCCGTAGTCCTAATCCTGGACGAATGCGCAAGGCTCTTCGAGCCTGGCTCGGAGTCCAAAGAAGATAAGGCCTCGGCTAAACACCGAACTCGCCAGGTTAAAGATCTAGTCCAACGTGGGAGATCAGCAGGGGTCATTACTATCCTGGCGACACAGCGCATGAGTGCGGACACTATCCCGACGGCTATTCGCGACCTAGCTGCCGTGCGGATTTGCGGAAAGGTGACTACGCCTAAAGACGCGGAGATGGTCCTGGGCAGACTACCTGAGCCCGGAGAGCCGTCACCGGTCTCTGCAGGAAAACGGCGATTTATCGTCGACGATGGCGAAGGCATCTGGCAAGAACTGCATGTCTTCGAACTTGCTCAGTAAAGGCTTCCTTTCTCCCGAGTGCGTAGGGGAGCGGAGCCGAATGCCGAAGCGCGCGAGGACGACGTGGCTGGCCGCAGGCCAAGCCGCCAAAGGATGAGCGCAGCGAAGGCAGAAGGCAAAGCGACCGGGAGCACGAGGGCGTCAGGGGTAAGAACCCACGCTGATAAGTCGAACGAACGCATCTTGTATTAACAAGAGCCTCGTGGCAAGGCGGCGAATGCCGCCGCGGCAGCAGAAAGGTGCCGGTGTAGTGTTACCGGCACCTATGTAGCATGTATCAACCCAGCTCAGAAGGGGTATTCAGGTGAAGCAATGCGTAGCAAAAAATGTAGCAAGACAATGCAGTCCCGGTCATGGATGGCCACAATATCAGCAGAGAAGATGAGCCGAAAGGAGATAGAAGAAGCACTTAGCTCATACAACTACCTAGGACAGCTCGAAGAAGGCGAAGAGGATGGATTGACGCGCGACGCTATTTAGTACCGGTAGGGCGGTATCGAGTACCGACCGGTGCGGATATCGGGTACCGGGGGTAGTTTTTAGGCACTCTTTAGTGGACGGCCCACGCAGTGTGTACGCGTGGGTCGCGTTCACGTGGAAGGAGTGATGGTGGTGACGGATTACCGTGCCATCATGTTTGTCTTGGTTGCCGGGAATCGTTCCTGGAACCAGATTCGAGCCGATTTAGGGGTCTCGAAGTCGACGATTGATAAGGCCAGTCGCGTTGTAAGGGACCATCGACTCGATGCTCGTGGGATTGCTGGATTGTCGAATGCCCAGTTAGAGGAGCTATTTCCGGATAACCGGCGTCGCAACGATGCGGAGTTCCTCGCACCGGATTTCAAAAAGGTTGCTGAGCGGATGGTCTCTGGCAAGCGCGTGACGTTGAAAGTCGCGCACGCCAAGTACCTGGAGTTCCCTGTTGGTACTGGTCAGCGTCATTATTCGTATCGACAGTACTGTTCGCTGTTTGAGCATTATGTCGATGTTCATCAGCTGTCAGCGCCACTGAATCACGATCCCGGTGACGAGCTCATGGTGGACTGGTCGGGCGATGGAATGGTCGTTGTGGATCCTGTCTCAGGCCAGCGGGTTACCGCGCACTTGTTTGTAGCTTCATTGCCGCACTCAGGGATGATGCATGTATCGGCGTGGCCGGATCAAAAAATGCGGTCGTGGCTTTTAGCCCACCGTGCGGCTTTGGAGTATTTCGGTGGTTGTCCGCTGCGGTTGATCCCGGATAACGCGCTCACAGCCACGCAACAGATTTCCTGTGGGCTGCGGGGGCGTATCCCGGTTGCGGAGTATTCTACATTTGCCGATTTCTATCAGATAGGTATTACTGCGGCGAAAGGCTACCGGCCGCGGTATAAGGCGAATGTTGAAAAGGCCGTGGATATTGCCCAGCAATGGTGCGTGGAATACCTCGACGACCAGGAGTTCTACAGTTTCGACATGCTCAATAAGGCCCTCGAGGACCAAAGCGATTTCATCAACGATCGCCGTCCCTTCCGCGGGCAGGATATCTCTCGTCGCCAGTTGTTTGAAGACCATGAGCAACAGCTGCTGCGCCCATTGCCCGACCGGCGGTGGTCGTGGTCGCGGTGGAAGAAGTCCAAGGTCGCAATGAACTACCACATCCGGATCGCCAATCACTGGTATTCAGTGCCGTGGAAGCTAGCGGGCAAGTTCGTCGACGTGCAACTTTTTGATGACTATCTGGATGTCTTCTACGACGGTGAGATTGTTGCTTCACATCGTATTGCCCCTGCTAATTATGGCTACTCCACCTTGGATGAGCATGTCCCCGACAACCATAAGGACTTAAACACCCAGTGGAACCGGCAACGCTTGGAAGACTGGGCGAAAAGTATTGGGACCGCGACAGCACAGCTCATCGGCCAGATGTTTAACGCTCGTAAAGTCGAAGCCCAAGCATATTCTAGCGTTCTGGGCGTACTGAACCTATCGAAGGATTACTCCCGAATCGAACTCGAACAAGCCTGTGGTCAGCTGTTATCGCGCAAAGCAGTCCCCAGCGTCAACAAAGTAGCCCAAGAGCTCAAGGATCTAAAACAGGCCGCAGCACAGGCGTATTTGCCCACCGATGTACCACTGTCGACGGCCATCGACACTACGCGTGCGCACCGCCAACAGCCCACGGCGGACACGCCGGACTCTGTGTCGCATGTACGCGGGGCCGGGGCGTTTGCCTTCACTGATAAAGAATGGAAGGTATAGCCATGGCTCTTACCGATGAAGACTTCGAACTGCTCGGTTCTCTTCGCGGGATGCGTGTGTTTGCCACGACGCTGCAGGAGATCGTCAACGATCCCAGTCGTGACTTGGACTCCTTTGAAGACAAGATCAAAGAAGCTCTCGATGCTCAGGTAGCTGCACGTGATTCGAAAGTAATCGAAAAACTCGTCAAAGCCGCCAAGCTACCCAACGCGCTTGCGGCTTTGGAACGCTTTGAAGCACACAGCAACCGAGGGATCACTCCAGACCGTATTGAGCGGTTAGCTACCTGCGACTGGATTACCTACGGCAGAGATCTAACCATCGTGGGAGCTACCGGCACCGGCAAAAGCTTCCTCGCCCAAGGCCTAGCCGTGGCTGCGTGCCGGCATAAACTAACCGCACGCTACTTTAGACTCGCCGACTTAGCCGACGAGTTCGACGCCACAGCCGACGCTGCCTATGAGCGCAAAGCCCTCCTTGAGGAACTGACAAAGCCGGCTGTGTTGGTCATCGACGACTTCCTGGCCACGGACGTATCTGCCTTCGCCTTAGCCCAGGTATTCAACCTCCTGGTCAAGCGGGAGCATTCCTCAACCGTCATCGTCAGCCAGCACGAGCCGGAATACTGGTACAGCGTCTTTAGTGAAAACGCGATCGCCGACGCTGTCCTATCCCGACTTGCAAACAACGGCAGCAAACTCACCCTCATCGGTGAAGACATGCGCACCCGTGACGACTTCCAAGAAGAAAGGGGAACACTTAGCAAACAGCTCAAGCAACGTCAACGGTCCAAACGATAAGCGGGGGTAAAACCGGCTACCGGGCGGCTACCGCCACCCCGGTACCTGGTACCGCCTTACCGGTCCCTAAAACAAGCCCGCGTCAGATGGATACCGCCACTGGCAGCTACTTATCGACGGTGGAAAATCCCCTATTAGGTTTTCCACGCTCAAAAGAAGACTCCCAACCGCTCATCTAGAACCCCGTCGTGGTCCCATGCAACAGGCCGTCGAGTACGTCACCAAAGAAACAACTCGTGTCACTGGAGAACCAAGGCTAGAACACGGCACGATTAGACACAGTGACGAAAGAGGAAGACGTAAAGATGTCGAGGCAGTTCGTGAAGCAGTCCTTGAGAAAGGGCTTTCTGCTGACGAGGTTTTCCTTCAAGTCCCGGAAGCCGCGCGCATGACGTTGTTCGTCGAAAAACTCGTCTCTGCCCGTGACCGCTCCCGCCACACTAAGCCTCGCCAGCTAGAGGTCATCTGGCTTTACGGGCCACCTGGAACGGGGAAGACCAGTCTTGCTGTCGAACTGGGCGATACGAGCTACTACCGCGTCACTGATTATAAAAACCCATTTGATGGCTATATGGGAGAAGAAACGCTCATTCTAGACGAGTTCGACGGAGAAATGCGCCTCAGTACGCTCCTTAATATCCTCGATTTCTGGCCAACGACGCTTCCAGCTCGCTACACCAACAAAACAGCTCGCTTTAACCAAGTGGTGCTTGTATCCAACGAAGCGCCCTGGACCTTCTACACGTGGGAACCATTATCACGAAGACAAGCCCTCGCACGTCGTCTGAACACCATCATGTGTGTAGACACCGACGGATCCCACAACACCACCTATGAACTCAACAGATTCGATAGAGGTTGCGTCCGCTAGTGTGGTGCTTACGGTCCTGGTCTTTCATCGCTCGCTTACGACCGTGTGCCCATAAATTGACCAGGATAGAGCTGAATCCATAACAAAAAGCGTGTGTGCCAGGGTTCCACCTGTGTTAAAGCGAGGAGGCTTGAAGTCTCCGACAGCATTTCCTTTATCAGTAATGTGCGTCCATTTACTGTGCCTGCAGCCTTTGCTGGGATGGTGAGAATGCTGGGAAAGCCCGTGAAAACGCTTTTATCGTCTATGAACCCTTTGTCTCGGAGCACCCGAAGACGCTTAGAAGCTCCCGAATGGTTAATCCCCCACAGCCTGACAACGTGGTCGCGCGTCATAGCTTCAAACGCGGTCAACCAGTCAAAAAGGAGCCGATCTCGATCGGTTAATTCAAATTGCTTGGCCGTGCGAAACGGTCGTCGCCTCCGGTCTGAAACATGAATAATCTTCACCATGTAGTAATGGTCGCATTAGAGTGTGCACACCATATTGCACAAACAATTCCAGAGAATAAGGGCCAAAACGAAATGGAGCGCTGCCTATTCACTAGACAGCGCTTGCCACGACGATTTTCGTTCTGCTGTTTACACGAGCACTAGAAATCAAGAAGCGCACAATAAAAGGAACTCCCCAGCATCTCCTTTCACTAGAAGCACTGGGGAGGACATTTACAGGAAGTTATCCGTACTTAGTAGATAAAAGAATTAAGTACGCATTTATGCAGATTTACTCACTGGTTATTCCTGATGACTGTTTTTGACGCGATTGACCAGTACTGATGCAACTATGGTGAGCAGTATGAGGACAAAAAATCCGAGGATCGACTTGTTTGCGATGGCGACATAACCTGAAATTGCCAGCCCAAATAGTGCAACGACAATCGCATTGGGAGATATTTTATGTCTGTTCATTATTTCTCTTCACACTTGATTGTTAAGCACACTCGCTGTCACGGACGTTTCCGGCCCACGTGTAATGGACTTTTATGCGTTTATCGCAGCCCTTGTTGTGGCTGAGGACTACTGTTGCCCCGGTGATGATGGCTTCAACGACGGTGCAGGCAGCCCACCCGACACCGGGAATGGCGCAGATGGCGGTCCCTAGGGCAAGCCCCGATCCGCTGATGATCATGTCCTGCTCAAGAGGGGTGAACTCTACCCAGAATCCCCCGTTTTCTTTTCCTCCGCTCACATAGGGGGTGACGGCATGTGGATCCCTTAACGTTAGATCCATGTGCTCGAGGTCGAAGGTTACGGTGGAGTCGTCATTTACAGTTCGGGGAACATCCGAGTTGATTAGTTCCTCAAAAGCTTGATCCAGAACCTCCGGAGTGATTGATCCTTCTGCAGCGGTCTGTTCTTGGAGCTCTTGAGGGGTTGTAGGATCGTCCTTTTCTGCAGCGGAGGCTAGTCCCTGACCGGCAAAAAGGATAGCTACGGAAGCTAGTGCCGTCAGTGCTTTTGACTGAGTTCTCATAGTGTTCCTAATTTCTAGAGAGGTGGAGAGGTGGTTCACCTCCCGAGGTTACATGCGTTCCAAAATACGAGCAATAGCTTTGACGAACTGTGTGAGGGCATCTATCACACCTCACGCGAGAAGGCACTTGGCAGTGCTACGTCCAAGCCAACCCAAGCACGATGAATAACCTTTTAGTGGTCGATATTGCCCACCCTGACGCGCTTCTGCGCGCGATGTGGGACAGACGCGACTAGCTCCTAAGCTGTGGTGGAAACCCGCACAACGGGCCCGCACACGCAGTCTAATCGCTGACAACGCCATTACCCCGCACCGAGTACGCGCCAAACGCAAGCCGCTGTCCTACGCCGCTCCGTCGATGGCGACAAGGGCTACTCCGGTCTGATGACTAAGAACCCAGAGCACATCGCCTGGGATAGCCATTGGGCACATTTGCAACGAGCTGAAGCCCCCCGGAGCCGCCTTATCCCGATTCTCATTAAGAGTGCATATAGTGCGTGTTCCCCAGCCGCTTCGCGGCGTGGTCTCGGGCCGGTTCTTCCGTCCCGAAAATCAGGCGACAGACCGCCGCAAGACTGCCCGGCTTGTCCGCCAGGACTGGCGGGTGGGACAGCAACATATTTGGGTACATTCCGCCCGACCGTGCTTGTCAGCCCTGCGGGGCGGTGCAGCGGCGTCACACGGCGCGCTGTGCACCCGTCTAAGCGGTTAAAGGCCCGGCAGCGGTACCCACACGGAAGGCTAGGGGCTTCTGCGCGATTGAGTACGCGAGGACTGAATCGGGGCAGCCGAGCCGGACAGCTCGGGCTGCAGTCCAGACCGAGCGCCTGGAGTTGGACAACGCGACGGTTGCGATATTCCTTTTCCGCACGACCGAAATACGGGACGTGCAAGGAGGAATCTATGAAAAGAGCCCCACGCCCCCACACCAGTCTTAGGCGACTTTCTGAGCTGCTCTCGCTCACACTAGGCGCTGCCTTGGGCGCGATACTTGCCGACCCTATGGCCACGATCCACAGCTGGACCTGACCCCCAGATGGTGGACACCTTGAAACCAGCATCTCGCTGGGGAAGTGAGGTACCTTTCCACCATGCCACGCAAGACCTACACCGAGCAGTTCAAGCGCGACGCAGTCTCGTTGTACGAGTCGACCCCCGGAGCAACGCTCAACGCGATCGCCTCCGATCTCGGGGTCAACCGCAACTCCCTGCGCACCTGGCTCGACGCCTTCGGCACCGGCACCAAAACCAACGCCAACGGTGAAAAAGTCGCCAGCCCCATTGCCGCAGCCAACAGCGCACGCACGCCTGCTGAAGGACTCTCCGACGCCGAACGCATCCGCGTGCTGGAACGCGAAAACGCCAAGCTCCGGGAGGAACGAGAGATTCTCCGCAAGGCGGCCAAATATTTCGCGGAAGAGACGAACTGGTGAACCGCTTCCGGTTCGTTGATGACAACCGAGGCCTCTACGAGGTCAAGCGGTTATGTGAGGTTTTGAAGATCAACCGGTCCTCGTATTACAAATGGAAATCAGCTGCTCCTGCCCGCCGGCGACGCGTCCTTGACGACGCGGTGCTGGGAGCGAGGATCAAGGCCGTGTTCACGGCCGAGAACGGTTGTTACGGGGCGAAACGCGTGACGGCGGCCATCAATTCCGATCCAGCCAACGACGACCTTTTCAATCACAAGCGCACCGCCAGGTTGATGCGCCAGATGGGCCTGTTCGGCTACACCAAAAAACGCCGGGTGAAGACCACCGTGTCTGCGAAACGGGCTCCGAAGTTGCCCGACCTGCTGAAACGCCGGTTCACCGCGGAGAAACCGAACACCATCTACGTCGGCGATATCACGTACCTGCCGATCGCGGACGGGTCGAATATGTACCTGGCCACCGTCATCGACTGCTATTCGCGGCAGTTGACCGGTTTCGCGATCGCCGACCACATGCGCACGGAGTTGGTCGAAGAAGCTCTCACGATGGCCCACGGGGTCCGAGGCAACCTTGACGGGGCGATTTTTCACTCCGATCATGGCAGCGTCTATACCTCTGGGCAATACCGGAAGCTGTGTGAACGATTCGGTGTCACCCAGTCGATGGGAGCAATCGGGACGAGCGCGGACAACTCGTTGGCGGAGTCGTTCAACGCCACGCTGAAACGGGAAGTCCTCCAGGACGAGTCCGTTTTCCCAAGTCAGATCGTATGTCGTCGGGACGTGTTCCGGTGGTGCACGCACTACAACACCAAGCGCTTGCACTCGTGGTGCGGCTATCGCTCGCCGAACGCCTTCGAAGCCGCCGGATCAGCTACACTTACTATCGCATCTTGATTAAATCCCCGTGTCCACTTTCCGGGGTTCGGGCCCATCGAAAGGTAGAAACACCACTCAAACGGACTTGACCCCTTCGTGGTCCTACTGCTAGTCGGCATAGGCCTGTTTATGGTGACTAGTACAACAAAGTTTCCCATATTTGTCCCTCTTTTTATGGGACTTGTATGCACAATCGCAATTCTCACCTCTGGGAAGCCCGATCCTGCTGAATGTAGTAAGCCCGATCCTGCTGAATGTAGTGACGTAAACATCACGAAACAGGCGGAGTCCGAACAAAAAGGGGTCGGTTGGATTATGAGGCTAACCTCCGTTCAGGTCGTTAACTTGGTCATAGCGTGGCGGGCTTCGGGAAAAATAAAAAGCACTTGGAAAAGGGGTGACTAGGAGATCTGGGGGAATGGTTGACATTATTCATGAAGCTCAGGACGCACACCTGTGCGCCCTATTCATCAAAGCCCACGGACACGGTGGAGACTACGAGTACGCGCGAGACGGCTCCAACAGCGCAGTCAAACACCTGCAAGCAATACTGGCAGAACTGCCCGCTACTTCCCCACTGGCCCGCGATGCCGGCATACTCGCTAAGTTCGTGCGTGCAGCACAGAGGAATTTGTCTCGGCAACGCCCTGACACAAACCGGTAGTATCACACCAAAATAACCATCATCGTTGCAACGACCCCTAGAATCCGCCCTGCTTGTTTAATCCATGAAAAGCCGTCAAAATAGAGATAGCCCTTTTCCCATAAACTATCTCCCTAGGACGCTCCCCATGGACTATGTCTTGGCTCTCGGCGAAAACCCCGATTTTCCTTTGTGGCTTCGCGCGACGCACCTCATCAACTTTGTACTCATCGGCATGCTCTTGCGCTCCGGGCTGGAAATGCTTTCTTCCATGCCGCGCCTGTGGTGGCGCAATGACTGCGCGCCTGGCACCGAATGGCTGCGTTTTACCAAGCGCAAGCTGCCCAAGGAAGAGGGCGTATATACCTCTTTGATGGACGAGCTTTCGTGGTCACCGGTCGTGGCGCTGCCGGGCCGCGAAAACATTGGCCTGGGCCGCCACTGGCACGGCCTTTCGGTCATGCTGTGGGTCCTCAATGGCCTGGTGTACGTCGTGCTGCTCTTTGCCACCGGCCTGTGGCAGCGCCTCATCCCCACCTCCTGGGACATCATCCCGGAGGCGTGGGATACCTTCAAGGTCTATATCAGCCTCAGCGCGCCCGGCATCGAGCACTTCACGCCATACGATGCCCTCCAGCAACTCGCCTACGCCTTCGTCATCTTCATCGTTGCGCCCTTCATGATGGTGACCGGCCTGGGGATGTCGCCGGCCATCCGCGTGCGCTTCCCGTGGTTTGTAAAGATGCTGGGCGGCCACCAAGGTGCGCGGTCGCTGCACTTTATCGGCATGGTCTTGATGTCCGCGTTCATCCTGGTCCACGTGGTGCTGGTCTTCTTCGTGCACCGCGAGTACAACATGGTCCACATCGTCTTCGGTGACGTCTCCACCGAGCGCTATGTGCAGGCCTTTACCACCGTCGTCATCACCATCGTGGCGGTCATCATCTTCTGGATTGCCCTGTCCTATTGGACCTTGGCGGACCGCGCCCGGGCGCATAATTTCTTGGTCTCGTTCACCGAAATCGGCCGCAAGCTTTCGCTGAACCACTTCCACCCGCGCAAGCCCAAGGAGACCAAGGACTCGCCGATGCCCATTTCCTCCTTCCACTGGACCAACGGCCTGCCGCCGACGGAGAAGGAATCCCCTGAGTGGACCGAGTACAAGCGCAATGGCTGGGAGAACTACGCCATTACCGTGGCCGATGATGTCAACGGCACCGAAAAGACCGTCACCCTTGAGCAGTTGCGCGAGCTGCCGCAAACGTCCTACATCGCCACGCATACCTGCATGCAGGGGTGGTCTGCGACCTCCAAGTGGGGAGGGCCCAAGCTTGCCGATGTCCTCGAGCTACTCTGCCCCCGCCCCGAAGGCGCCAATTACGTGCTCATCGAGTCTTATGGCTTGGCGCAAAAGATGTACGATAACCGCCCGCGCGAGCCTTTCTACGCGGCCTTCGATATCGAGACCGCCATGGAGAATCAGTCCATTTTGGCGATTTCGCGCAATGACCAGGACATCGATCTGCACTTGGGCGCCCCAGTGCGCGCCCGCGTGGAATCGAACCACGGGTATAAGGCCGTGAAGTGGGTATCGCGGATTGCCTGGATTGGTGATTACGCCGACTACGGCGATGGCGGCGGCGGCACCCGCGAGGATTCCGCGCTCCAGGCCTTCAACGGCCGCATCTAGCACCGAAGGATTAGAATCTGTTTCTATGACTGATAAATCTTCTGTCACCGAAACCCGCATCGCCATCGATGGCATCCGCAATGACAATGACGTGCGCAAGTGCCTGCAAAAGCTCTACGGCATCTTTGCTGATACGGGAATGGGCCAAGCCACCTTCGAGATGACCGGGGATGCCACCGCGGATGTCGTCATCAAGCACGCTGAGTCCGTCACAGTAGATCCGGAGGTCATTGATGCGGCGGTGCGCAAGGCGGGGCCGTACCGCCTGGCCTAATCGATGCGCGGCGGCTCGTAGCCGTCCTCTTTAAGCCACGCGATATGCGGTGGGGTATTCATGCCCCACTCGCTGCGCGCCCACGCGAAGGTCTGGCGCACCTCGGCCTCGGAATAACCGCCATCGCGCAGGTACTGCCGGAAGCCATTCGGCCCGGGATCCTTGATCCAGAGCCAGGCGTAGTCGTCGAGGGAGTCATCGGCAAGCAAGCTTTCTAAGCCCGCCGGAACGAACTCGCGCTCGGCGCGCACGCGGTCCGCCAAGTCCTCGTCGAGGAAATCGTAGAGGTAGTCCATCGCGTCCTCGAGCTCGGCATAGTGTTGTGGATCCATGGGCTAAATCTCCCGGTGCTTAGTGCCGATGACCATGCGGTCGATCTCTTCCAGTATCTCATCCACGATGGCCGGATTGAAGGCCCGATCCTTGCGCAGGACTAGGAGCTCGCTCTGCGCGGCGTTAAGCGCGGTGCGCCGGGCCTCCAGCGCGACGCGGCGGGCCTCCTCGGCGCGCTGCTTGCGCTCGTCGTTATTCTCGGCGGGGTTTTCGCCATCACCCAGGCGGTCCTCGAACCACTGGATGACGTTGGCGGAAATTTCCGGATCGACCGTTTCGGCCTCGCCGGTGGCATCGTCTTCGGGGCGGAATTGCGATAGCGCATCGATGCTGGCGGCGCGCGCCCGCGAAACCACCGCGGCTCGCATCTTATCGTTGGCGGCCTGCGAAGCCTCCGTGAGATCGAGCTGCCTCATCAGCCACGGCAGCAGCAGGCCGGGCAGCACCATGGTGACCAGCAAGACGGTCAGGGCGATAACGGCCAGCTCGTGGTGGAAGGCGAAGACGCCGGTGGGGATGGACAGCACCAGCGCCAGCGTCACCAGGCCGCGCATGCCGGACCAAGTCATCAGCAGCACCTCCTGCATCCGCAGCGGGGCAACGTGCGGGCGCCCGCGCGAGACGTTGAGGCGGTAGTAGAAGAACATCCACACAAAACGCACCACGAAGGCCACGAGCGATAGGATCACGCCGACCATAACGGAGTGCCACAAATCCGAGCCCACCTCCGCGATGGCGGTATTAACCGTCAGCCCGATAAGGCCGAAGGCGACACCGGTAAACAGCAGCTCCATGGTCTCCCAGAAAGACTGGCCGGAAAGCCGGTCCTCGGCCTGGATATCGGCGCGCGAGTTGAGCTCGACGGCGGCGATGACCACGGCGATAACGCCAGAGGCCTCCAGCTCCTCAGCCACGAGGAAGGTGGCGAAGGGAACCACCCAGGTCAGGGCGTTGCGCGCTACCACATCGTGGACGTGGGTAATAAACAGCGCTGTCAGCCGCCCGATGAGCCAGCCAATGGCAAGCGCGACGACGGAAGAATAGAGGAAGCTCAGCACGCCGCTGCCAAAGGAAATATCGCCGCCCTGGGTCACGGCGGCGAGCGCGAGGTGGAAGGCGACGATGGAGGCGGCATCGTTAAACAGCCCCTCTGTTTGCAGGGTGGTGATGATGCGGCGCGGGATGCCGGCGGGCTCGGCCACCGCATCCACGGCCACGGGGTCTGGCGGGGCGATGGCCGCGCCGATGAGGATGGCGGCGGCGATGCTAATTCCCGGCAGGAATGCGTAAGCGGTCGCGCCCACGGCGAGGGTGGTGGCGACGACGAGGAGCACGGACAGGCTCAGGATGGTCACCCACTGCCCGCGAATCACGCCCCAGGACGTGCGCCGCGCCAGCGCCCACAGCAGCGGCGGCAAGAAGATGGGAAGGATGAGCTCGGTGGGGATGTCGAATTGCGGCAGCCCCGGCACGAAAACGGCGCAGGCGGTAATAATCGTCAGCAGCGCGGGCCACGGCAGCCCGACCCTATCGCCGATCGCAACGACGAAGACGGTCAGCAGCATGAGCCCGATGAGAACCAGTAAAACTTCCATGGGCTCGATAGTATTACGCGCGCCAAATATACGGCTCGCGGCTCAATTCCTCTGGCCGGAATTGCGCCAAGAGCTCGGCGGCGGTTTCCGCCTCATAGCCCAAAGACTGCGCCAGCTGCTTGACGATGCCCCTCTGCTCCCCCATATCCCGCATCGTCACCGCGCCATCGCGCTTGGCCAGTCGCTTGCCCGCGGAATTCAGGACCAGCGGCACGTGCACGTAGGTCGGCGGTGTGGTCCCCAAAAGGGAAGCCAGGTAGGCCTGGCGCGGGGCGGAGGATAAGAGATCGTCGCCGCGGACGACTTGGTCGATGCCCTGGTAGGCATCATCCACAACCACCGCCAGGTTATAGGCCCAGCCACCATCCTGCCCGCCGCGGCGGAGGATGAAATCATCGACGTCGCCGGTGTAGTCGCCGTGCAGGGCGTCGTGGATGGTGAAGGTGGAGACATCGGCGCGCAGGCGCAGCGCCGGCTGGCGGTTATCGGCGGCGAGCTGGGCGCGTTTGGTGGCACGTTGGGCATCGGATAGCGCACGGCAGGTGCCCGGATACTGGCCGGGGATGGCGTGCGGGGCGCGGGAGGCTTCGCGGATATCCTTGCGCGAGCAGTAACACTCGTAGACCGGCAGCTTCTCGAGCGCCGCGGCGTAGGCGGCCTCGCGATCCTGCTGGTAGATGACCTCGCCGTCCCACTCCAGCCCCAGGGCTGCAAGGTCCGCGAGCTGTCGCTCGGCCGCCGCGCGGGAGGAGCGCTGCTTATCGATGTCCTCCACCCGCACCACAAACCTGCGCCCCGTCGAGCGCGCGTAGAGCCACGCGAGAAGCGCCGTGCGGAGGTTGCCAAAGTGCAGATCGCCGGAAGGGCTCGGGGCGTAGCGGCCCGCCCCGGTGGTCGCGGAATTCATATTCCCAGCATACGGTTTGGCACAATGGTGGGCATGGAAAAATCCCCCTCCTCTCAAGTGCGCTTTATCCCCGTTCATTCCACTCTGTATCCTTGGCTCGTCACGATCTTCGTCGTGACGTTTTTGATTTCTAATATCAACGCCACCAAGGGCGTCCAGCTTGGGCCGCTCGTGACCGACGGCGCCTTCTTCCTCTTCCCGCTGGCCTATATCGTCGGCGACGTTTTATCCGAGTGCTACGGCTTCAAGTCCACCCGGCGCGCCATCTACATCGGCTTTGCGATGGCCCTGCTCGCCGTCGTGTGTTTCTATATCGCCATCTGGCTGCCTGCGGCGGATTTCTATGAGGGCCAAGAGGCCTTCGCCGCCACGCTGGGCCTGGTGCCCCGCATCGTTTTGGCTTCCCTGGCCGGTTACTTGGTGGGCCAGCTGCTCAACGCGTGGACGCTGACTGCGATGAAGAAGCGCAGCGGCGAAAAGGGCCTTTTCTCCCGGCTGATCGCCTCCACCGTGGTGGGCGAGTTTGGCGATACCTTGCTGTTTTGCGCCATCGCCGCGCCCGTCATCGGCATCGACACCACGAGCGGATTCATCAACTACGTGGTGGTGGGCTTTGTGTGGAAGACACTGATTGAGGTCGTCCTCTTGCCCATTACCTCCGCGGTTATCAAGCTGGTGAAAAAGCGCGAGGATTACCGCGCCTTCGACGCCGCGTAGTAACGGCCCAGGAACTCATCGCGGTAGTCCTCGTAGTAGCCGCCATTGATGGCGGCGCGGATATTGTCCACTAACCGCACCATGAATTCCACGTTGTGGATGGTGCACAGCGTGCCGGCCAAAAATTCCTTCGCCTTGAGCAGGTGGTGCAGGTAGGCGCGCGAGTAATTCTCCGTGACGTAGCCGCCGAACTCCTCGTCTACACCCTTAAAGTCCCGCTTGAACCGCGCATTGGTGAGGTTCAGGCGGCCATCGAGCGTGTAGACGCCGCCGCGGCGGGCTAGGCGGGTTGGCGCGACGCAGTCGAAGGTATCGGCGCCGGCCTCGACCGCGGTAAAGATGTCATCTGGCTCGGAGATGCCGAGCAGGTGGCGCGGTTTATCGTCCGGCAGTTCATCGCAGACCCAGCCCACGATGGTGCCGAGGTTCTGCTTTTCCAGCGCACCGCCGATGCCGAAGCCGCCGAAACCGCGCTGGCCCTTCTCCCGCGCGGCGCGGTCCAGGTCCAAGAGGCCGCGGGTGGCCTGGCGGCGCAAGTCCTCGTATTGCGCGCCCTGCACCACGCCCCACAGCGATTGCTTCGGGCGGTGGTAGCGCTCGCGGGTAAGCCGGTCGTGTTCTTCCAGGCAGCGCTGCGCCCACCGGTGCGTGCGGGCGACGGATTCTTCCTGGTAAGTGCGCGAATCAATGAGCGTGGTCAGCTCGTCGAAGGCGAACATGATATCCGCGCCCAGCCCGTGCTGAATCTGCATGGACTTTTCGGGCGTAAAGCGGTGCTTGGAGCCATCGATAATCGAGCGGAAGTCCACGCCTTCCTCATCCACCTTGGCCATGCGCTCCCTTTTCGCGGCGCGAATATCCTTTTCGGTGAGATCCGCCAAGTCCATGGCGATGACCTTTTTAAAGCCCACGCCCAAAGACATCACCTGGAATCCGCCGGAATCGGTGTAGGTCGGCCCGTGCCAGTTCTCAAATTTCGCCACGCCGCCGGCCTCGTCCACGATGTCGTGGCCCGGCTGCAGGTAGAGGTGATAGGCATTGGACAAAATCGCCTGCGTTCCAGTCGCGCGAATCTGCTCCGGCGTCAGGGTCTTTACCGTGGCCTTGGTCGCCACCGGGATAAACGCCGGCGTGGCGATATCGCCGTGCGGAGTGTGGATAACACCACTGCGGCCATGCTTGCCGGGGCCTTCGGGCAGGCGCTTATCGATGTCGAAACTTAAGTCCTTCATTCCTTATCTTCCTCTTCCCTGGTCTTCTGGCCATCATCCGCGTGTTGTGCTTCCCATTCTTCCTCAAGCGCGGTGCCTTCGATGTCTACGGTAGGCAGGATCTTATCCAGCCACTTGGGCATCCACCACGTAGCGCGGCCCATGAGGAACATGGAGGCGGGGACGAGGGTCATGCGGACAAAGAAGGCATCGAAAAGCACGCCCGCCGCCAAGGCAAAGCCGAAGATCTGGATGAACGGCAGCGGCTGGTTGATAAAGGCCACGAAGACCGAAATCATGATGATCGCCGCGGCCGTCACCACGCGCGCGCCCTGGGTAAAGCCAGTGATGGTGGCCTCGTCGACGGCATTATAGGGCCCCGACGTGCCCTTCGGATGCCGCGCGATGTGCTCGCGCATGCGGGTGACCAGGAAGACCTGGTAGTCCATGGCCAGGCCGAAAGTCACGCCGATGAGGAAGATCGGCATGAACGACAGCAGCGGGCCGGGGCCCGGGACGAGGCCCCACAGGCCGTCTTGCCATACCAGCACCGTCAGGCCGAAGGCGCCGCCAACCGAAAGCAGGAAGCCCAGGCCCGCCACCAGTGGCACCAGGAGGGAGCGGAAGACAACGAGCAGTAGCACGATCGCCAGCCCCACAACGATGCTGAGGTACGGTGCCATGGCATCGCGGAGGCGCTCGGTGATGTCCAGCTGCACGGCGGTCAGGCCCGTCAGGCCGATCTCGGTGCCGGTGGTGCCTTCGATCTGCTTTGTGGCAGAGCGCAGGGCGTGCGCGACATTAATGGTTGCGGCTTCCGTTGGCGAGGTTTCCGGGGTCACCATAATTTGTGCCGCGCGCTGGTCTTCGCTGACCGAAACAATTTGCGCGTGCTTTACTCCGCCAAGCGTCTTCAGTTGATCCGCGGTGTAGAGGAAGGACGCCAGTGCCGCCTTGTCCTCGGCGCTGGTCGGCGCAGCGGCCTCTTCCTTGTCCTCGACCTCTGCGACGGGGGCGATATCCGGCTCAGCAGGTTGCTCGCTGGGCTGGTCAGCAGGGTGTTCTGCCAGTTGTTCGCCGGGCTGGTCCGCTGGCTGCTCACCTGGCTGGTCGGGGGCTTCGTTGGGCGCGGGCTCAGGCGCAGGGCCAGTTGCGTCGCCGGGCGAGTCAGCGGGCGAATCGGCGGGTGCTTCGCCGGAGCCTTCTTCGGCGTCGTCGTTTCCGTCCTGGGCCGCCACCAATGGGGCGAGAGCGGCGGAATTGGCGTTGATGGTGTGGGCATCGACAACCGCGAGGAATGGCCCGTTGACGCCGGGGCCGAAGCCCTCGGCCATCAGGTCGGCGGCCTTGCGCTGAGTGGTATCGGGATTCGAGGTGGTATCGGCAGGCAGCGCCAAATCCATGTGGAGCACGGGGGCGGTCATGGCGCCGAGGGAGAGGACGACGAGGGCCATCGCCAAGCCGGGCACCTTTTGTACCAGCCGTACCCAGCGATTGCCCATGGTCGGGCCGCGGCGCACCTTGCCCTTGCGGGAGGGGTTGCCGGCCACGCCGGGGATGCGGCCGGCAAATGCCTTGTCCCCCAGAAGCCCCAGCATCGCGGGGATGAGCGTGAGGGAGACGAGGACGGCGATGGCCACGGTTGCGGCGGCGGAAAGCCCCATGGCGGTGAGGAATTCGATGCGCGCAATGAGCAGGGCAAACAGCGCGGTAAAGACGGTGGTGCCGGCAAAGACCACGGACGAGCCCGCCGTTCCTGCCGCCATGCCGGCGGCTTCTGGGGCGGACATGCGGGCGCGCTCGGCTCGGTAGCGGGACAGGATAAACAGCGCATAGTCGATGCCCACCGCCAGGCCAATCATGATGGCCAGCACCGGCGTCATGTTGTTGAGCTCTATCCAGTGCGTGGTAATCAGCATGCCGCAAGCGCCCAGGCCAACCCCGATGACGGCCGAAATCAGCGGCATTCCAGAAGCGACCAGGGAGCCGAAGGTAAAGATGAGCACGAGGAAGGCCACGCCAAGGCCGATAACCTCGGAGGTGGAATTGACCCGAATCTCATCGCCAAACCCGGCGCCGCCGGCCTCAACGGTAAGCCCCTGCTGCCTGCCGATGTCCATCGCTTCCGTCACGATGTCCTTATCGTCCTGGTCCACGCTATAGGGCGATTCGGCGTCGAAGTCGAAGGTGGTATAGGCAATGGTCTCATCCTCATTGACCATCGCGAGGTTATCGGCATCGGCACGCGCGGACGATTCCGGCAGCCCCATCTCCGTGAACTGGTGGATAACCTCATCTTGTAGCCGCGGCGAGACCTCAAGCGGATTGCCAAAGCGCATGGTATCGCCCATCTCCAGGTTGTCCTCGAGGTGGGAAATGACCGCGTTGATGGCCTTTTCATTGGCGGGATCCGAGAGCTTTTGGCCTTCCGGGGCCTGGAAGACCAGGTTCACTGACGGCGAGTTGGCGGGATTGCCGCCTTCCGGGAAGAGGTCCATCGTCTTGTAGGTGGCATCGATGGATGGGGTGCCTTTGATAGCGAACTCGCTCGTCATCGGTTTCATCAACAAGGCGGTAGCGCCGCCGGCGGCAGCAAGCAGGACCACCCAGGTAACGATGACTTTCCATTTATTAAGGAAAGACCAACGTCCGAGCCGGTAGAGGAGTTTAGCCACGGGAAATGTACCTTCGCATTCGCGTAGTCGGACGGATTTAACTTCGCCCTAGTGTAGTTGCCGTGCCCCTTATTCCCTATTACTTAGCCACCGTGCGGCCCTTATTCACAGACGATGCCAAGGCGGCGGGCCAAAAAGAACCGTGGCCGCCCAATGCAGTCAAAGACTAGATCGGGTGGCCACGGCGGAGCGGCTTAGACGATGCAGCCGCGAGAGAGCGCGCGCTATTTAAACGAACTTCGACAAGCTCAGGCCGGGAAGAACGAGGTCAGAGAAGAAGGCGCTGATTTTCTTTACCCGCGCGATAATAGCAGCGATGGTCTCGCCTAGGTTGCCTGAGGAAGAACCGTGGAAAGAAGAGCCGTCGTCTGCAGCGTCGTCGCCCGAAGGCTTCTTTTCTGGGGTTACCTGGTCAGATGGTTTAGGGTTTTCGGAGGCGCCGTCGAATGCCACGGTGAGATCCGTGTTGGCATCGTCAAGCGGTTGCCCCACCGGGTACTTGCCCAAAAAGATGTCGGAGCCCGTCTGGGTCAGCGAGGTGGGGGCATCAGTTGTGGCGTGAGTCTTGCCGGTTTCCGGTACCAAGGGCTCAGTGAGCGTGAAGGTAGAGATTGCGGCGTCATCACCGGACATTTCAACCGGCTCGTTCTTCAGCGGGCCCGAGGCGCCCGTAAGCTTATAGTCCGCAGTGATAGTGGCGTTGTGGCCTTCTACCTCCACCTTGATATCTGAGAACGTGAGGTCGACGCCGTAGGAACCATTAGGCCCAAAGCCTGGATAGCCTTGAATCTGCACGGATCCCTGAGTGCCTATAGTGCCGTTTCCCTCTGCATCCACCGTGGTGTGGGCCGCATCGACGGGGAAGGTGAAGTCCTTTCCTACCTTCTCCGCACCTCCGGTGGTATTGACTACGCCTTTGGCGAGAGGGCTGGTGTCCACGTGGTGAATGAAGGATTCCTTGATGGGCCAGTTCAATTGGCCGGATTCCACGGCGGGGACAGTGGCTGGAGCCTCATCGGCAGAGGCTACTGGGGCGGTGACGGCGCCGAGCGCAACCGCGCCAATAGCGATGACGGATGTTGTTTTCATGAATTTCTCCTCTTGAGAGCAGTGGTAAAGCTTCGCCTTAGTGAATTAGGCGAGCCTTACCTTAATTAATAAATTGGAAAAAGTAAATCAGTGGCGTTTATCAAGCTCGGCGAATATCCCCGAGTTGAAGGCGAATGCGCGCTGCGCCTCCGAGAGCAAAGACTCGCGCTGTTCCTCGGTTAGCATGAGGCTGTCAAGGCGTTCGCGGTAGCCCTTGCGGTACGGCGGAATCTTGCCAATGGCGCTGAAGTCATAAAAGTTCAGCGCATCCGGTTCGATGTCATAGAGGGTGCCGAGGCGCGCGGCAATCACCTGGCCGCCGGAGACGTCACCGAGATACCGGACATAGTGATGGGCCACCACTTCTACCGCACTGCCGGATACTTCTTCTAGGCGGGCAACGTAGGATGCTGTGGCCGGCAGGATCCGGATCTTTTCGCGCCAGTCGCCGCCGACGAGCGCCGCCAAATCCGCCTCTAGAGCGAAGCGCCGCTCCAAGCGTGGATCGGCCACCGCACCGGCGATTGAAGTTTGCGCCACGCCGCGGACGGCGCGCTCCAAAGACTCATAGACAAACCACAATTGGCCACTCAGATCGGCAGCGGCCTCAGCGCTCAGCCGACCTGACATAAGTCGCTGCATAAACGCCGAGCCCTCCGCGTTCTCATGGGCGTGAGCGGTCTCCTCGCGCAATGCGACGGATAATGGTTTCTTGAGTGTCACAGTCACTGACTTCCTCCAAAGTAACGCTTACCTAACTTCTAAATATAAATTTAAGGTTAGGCAACCCTTATTTACAAGACTTGTGGGGAGAAATCAACCAAAAGGACTAACTCCCTACCCCACCGCCTGCGGTACGCACGGCGCGGCACCGTCCTTAAAAGGGTTTTGCGCGCGGCGTTGAGATGGCTGCCGGCACAGCGTGCTTAGCTGACCCCCTATTCCTGGATCAGCGGTGCTTTTATCGGTGGAGAAGGGCACGCACGCTATCAAGGGCGCCCGACTTTATAAACGCCTGCCCAAGGATGGCAAACATGCTGCCAATGGTTACCACGCCCAAGATGTAGTTCCACACCTTGGCAAAGCTAGAACCTGAGGGAGCGTCCTCCTCTGGTTGCTGGGTTCCCGGCTTCTTAGACTCCGAAGTCTCGGGGCTCTTTGGGGTCTCCGGCTTCTTCGGCGGTGCCGGGATCTGCGAGGTCGCTGGTGACTGCGGAGCTGGATTGCCCTTCGGTGGCTGACTCTGTGGCTTCTCTTCCTTTTCCGGCGCAGCTACCGGCGGCTGCGGAGCAGGTTCGTTCTGCGGAGTTTCTTCCTTCTTCTGGCCACAGCCCGGGGAAACCCTGAGGGTTAAGTGGGCATCATCAAGCTCAGGCTTGCTCTCTGAGCTATACATGCCCATGAAAAGTTGGTCTACGCCCTCGATTTTTCCATCTTTTGTTCCCTGCTGCTCCTTGTACCGCACATCGCTGGCGGAAAGGGTGAGTGTATCGCCCTCCTTGGTCCATTGCGCCGTGCCGTGGCCAAAGATCCCGTCCCCGGTGCGCTTATTGGCGTCGATGCGGTCGTCCTCGGTGTATTGAAACATATTCTTACCCTCTACGTGATAGACCTCGTAGCCGGAACCGAGCTGGGCTTCATTTCCGGAGGTCTTGATGAAAGGTGCCACTACCGTGGAATGTAGAGCGCCGTGGTGACCGGTGAACGTGATCGAAGAGTCTTTGCTCTCGATGTTGGACGACACCACATTGCCGTCCTCATCTACCGTTACCGTAGAGGTTGCAGGATCGACGTCGAAGCCGAAAGAGAAATCCTTCCCCTTAGGATCACCGGTTTGCGTCACTGGACCACTAGTGGACCAATCACCAGCAGCGAAACCGGATTTGAGGTAGGAACGCCACGAGTGCTTAATGCCCCAATTCAAGGAACCGGATTCGATGGTGCAGGTTTCTTCCGCAGAAGCGTGTGGCACGGTAAGGGCGGTCGCCGCGAGAGCGGTGACCAGTGCTTTTTTAAACATGGAAATCCTCCAATTTATGTGAAAAGAGTGGGTTGATGGTGGGCGTGGCACGCTGTGGATGTACCCGCAGTCCATCGACGGATATTGGCCAGCCATACACTTGAGACAATGTGGGACTGGTAAAGACCTCATCTACGCGCCCTTGGGCTGCTAATCCCCCGCACGACAGGCATACGACGCGATCGCAATATGCAGCTGCAGCGTTGAGGTCATGGAGCACCACGAGGACGGCAACACCGGCCTCGCGGGCGAGGGCTTTGACTGAACCCAGCAGTTGTTCTTGGTGCCGAATATCGAGCGCGGCCGTTGGCTCATCGAGCAAGATAACCGGGGTATTTTGGGCAAGCACGCGTGCGAAGGCCGCGCGGGCGCGCTCACCGCCAGACAACGTGCTGATGTCTCGGCCAGCTAGGTGCGCAACGCCGGCGGCATCGAGGGCGGCGTGAATAAAGTCATCGTCAAGGTCTGCATAGGCAGTTCCTTCCCACGGGCGGCGCCCCATCGCAACGACATCGCGGACGAGGAATTCAAACGACACCGAGACATCCTGGAGCATCACCGCACGCGTGCGGGCGAGCTCTCGCGCTGGTGCCTTGGGCGAAAGCCCACCCACGGTGATCTCACCGGAATAATCAATGTCTCCGGCCACGGCGGCAAGTACCGTGGATTTACCGGCACCGTTCGGACCGATAAGCCCGGTAACTTCGCCCGCTTGGGCAGCAAAGGACACTTGATCCACAAGGGTATGTTCCCCCACCCGGACGGTTAAGTCTTTGACGTTTATCATCAGTGCACTCCTTTGCGCATCATGCGGCGCAGCAAGATGAAAAACGTTGGACCGCCCACCAGAGCGGTAAAAATTCCGATGGGAAGATCCGCAAAAGGAATCATCGTGCGCGCTGCCACGTCGGCGAAACCAATAAGCACAGCGCCGCCCAGGGCGGAGGCGGGCAGTAGGATGCGGTTTTCTGGCCCGACGATGCTGCGCAGCAGGTGGGGAACGATGAGCCCCACAAAGCCAATGAGGCCGGCGAAGGAGACGGCCGCTGCAGTCAGCACTGCCGATGCCACGATCGCCACGATGCGCAGACGCGGCACGTTCACGCCGGTATGCGCGGCGGCGCGCTCGCCGAGCGCGAGGACGTCTAGCTGCTTGCCTAAGCGCAGGGCCACTGCGAGGCCTACCACCACGATGGGAAGTACCGCCCACACGTGTTTCCACTGCGAGCCGTTGAGGGAGCCCATCTGCCAGAAGACGATCGCTTCGCGGTTGGCGGTCGGCGCCAGGTACACCATGAAGGAGATGATGGCGTTGCATACCGCATTGATGGCGATGCCGGTGAGAATCAGGTGCACTACGGCCACGCGCCCGTTGTACCGCGCCAGCTGATAAATAATGAAAGTAACCAGTAACGCGGTCAGGAAGGCTGCCGCGGGAACAGTAAAGGTACCGAAGAACTCGATATTGAAGACAATGACCACGGCCGCACCAACGCCCGCACCAGAGGTAACGCCGATGATGGAAGGTTCTGCAAGGGGGTTGGCAAATACCGCCTGCATCAGCGTGCCGGCCACCCCCAAGGCCGCGCCCACCACGAGCCCTAAGACCAAGCGTGGCAGGCGGATGTCCCACACCACGCTTGCGGTCAAGGAATCCTGCGCGTGCCCGGCTGCCAAAATGGGGAAGAGATCAGACAGGGGTACGTAGTATTGCCCCAGCACGACGGAAATGAGCGCCGCGAGAACGGTGAGGATCCCCAGCAGTACGAATACCCAGGCGCGCTGAGTGCGGCGGCGCGCGAAGGTATCCGTCTCCTTACTCATTGTCTGGGTCATACACAGCCTTTGCTAGCTTCACCAGCGTCTGACCGGTCATGGGACCGAATGCCAGCGATTGACCGTCCGGAATGGTCACGATGCGCTTCTTCTGGCCGGCGGTGGTCTGAGCAACACCAGGCCTCTCCAGCAAGCCATCAATTCCGCCGGTGGATTCCAGGCCATTGGTCATCATGATGATCACCTCCGGGTTGATGCGCGCCAATGCCTCCGCGTTAGCGGGTTCTGCATGAGAAAGGTTGTTTTCTGCCGCCAGATCCACGCCGCCGATGCCTTCAATCAGGTCTTGTGCACCGGTGCCGTCACCCATGATGAAGAAGACGCCGCCGTTTCCGCGCGCATAGAGGAACGCCATCCGCATCGGATCATCGGGAACGAGTTCCTTGATGGCTTCCTTTGCCTCGTCGATTTCTTTGGTGGAACGATCCGCCAGCTCGCGTGCTTCGTCGGGCAAGCCGAGGGCATCGCCAAGCGCGGTGATGTCCTCGCCCACGGAATCAATGGTGCGCTCAGGTTCCATCACCACGGTGGTGACGCCCGCCGCGCGGATTTGATCGATGGCATCGCGCGGGCCAATGGAATGATCCACAATGACGAGCGTCGGCTGGAGCTCCAGCACCGCCTCCACGTTGATGTTGTGGCCGCCTTCGGTCACTACTGGGAGATCCGCCAAGTTGGGCTCGGTAGAAGAAATCGTGCGGCCGACGATATTATCCGCAAGCCCCAAGCCGCTCAGGGTCTTGGTATAGGTGCCATAGATATCCAACGCGAGGATGCGGGAAGTATCGGTGACGGTGACGTCATTACCATCGGCATCGGTAAGTTCCACCGGAAGCGCCGGCTCTGCTTTTTCAGTAACCGGCTCGATATCGTCAAAATCTTTGACGTCACTGACACCTTCAAAGGACCTGGGATCGGAGACATCTGCAGGATCCGGTAGCTGATCGGTATAGCTTCCCTGCACACCGCACGCGGTAAGGCTGAAGATGCACAGGAGTGGTACGAGGAAACGAAGAACGAGTTTCACGGCGATCCTTCTAAGAGTTGTTCATGACAAGGCGGCTGGTGGAACCGCCGGCAATGATCAATCCGACGATGAATAGCAGGAGATAGGTAGTCGGGTTATCCATGTTTCCGCTGGGAGAAGTCGCGGACTTGACCTTGAACTTGTTCGAGCCGTCCTCGTATCCCTGCGAGGAATCACCAGCATGCGCTGGGTCCCCGGCTGCGGCATGAGCTCCGCCCTTGGAAGCAGAGCCGCCCTTTCCGTTTCCGCCCGCGCCGGCGCCACCAGATCCAGAACCGGAGCTTGCTCCGCCGCCACCGGATACGGCGCCGCAATCAGCGCTTCCGCCCAAGGTGGCGTGGAAGCTCAATGGATCCAGCTGGGTGCCCGGTTCATAGAACTCAGCGAGGGCTTGGGAGCCGGTTTCAGAAAGCGATACCTCAGCTTCACCGGACACGGCGTCCGTGCCGACGTCGAGAGAAGTAAAGCTCAAGGTGCCAATAACAGCGTGCCCAAAGTCTTTCTTCTTTCCTTCCATATTGGAAGATCGCACGTCAGCGATAAGCTCGCCGGAATTGCCGTTGAAGGTGATTTCCAGGTTGGAGATGTTGAGGTCCAACTTGCCGTGGTGCCCGGTGAACTGCATGCTCCCGCCATACTGCACGGAGCCCGCGCCATCTTTTACGGCACCAGAGTTACCAGTGAATTGGAAACGGCCATTGTCATAGCCAACACCAGAGAGATCCCACCGGCCTTGGGCAATGGATCCGGTGATATAGGATTGGAAGGATTTCTTTAAGCCCCACTGAGCGGTGGCTTGCGTAACCCCAGTAGCCTCACAGACGGCATCGCCCCCGCCAGGTGCTCCCGCGCCCGAATTACCTGAGCCCGGGGCGCCGGAGTTCGCAGATTCGGAGTGCGCAGGACCAGTTCCCGCTGCTTTGCCAGCTCCTGAGGCGCCGCCGCCTCCGCCCGAACCAGAGTTGCTCGGTGATGAATTTCCCGCTGCAGAGTTAGTAGAAGCCGAGTTTCCTCCAGCGGAGTTCGACGTACCCGAAGCAGAACCATCCGAATTCGAGTTTGATCCACCCCGGTTGTTGAAAGACTCCAACTCATCCAGAAACGCCTGGGTATTGCCCATGAACGTAGTAATCCCGTTCATCGTGTCATTGGTTTCAGACAGGATGTCCATGGCTTCCTTGTTAAAGCCCGTGAAGGAACCTGTAATGGACGTCAATGGACGCTTCTCACCCGAACCGGAACCGGAGCCAGATCCGGATCCAGAGCATGATCCGTCGAGAGCAATGCTGCCGGAGGACGGATCTAAGGCTTCACCTGGCTGGTAGAAGCCGGTGAAAAGCTTGGCCCCGCCGGAAGTCAGAGTGGTAGATCCAGACAAATCAACCTTCCCGGCACCATCGTTGACGGGGTTGGCCAGATTAATGGTGGCGATTACCTCATCATTGCCTTGGATCTTTTTACCGCGGCTGAGGTCTTGGCGGTTCATCTCATAGGAGACGTAGTCCACGGAAATCTGCGCCTGCTTACCAGAGGCCTTGACCTTGAAGTCAGACATAGTCATATCCAAGATCCCATCGTGGCCAGTAAAATTCAGCGTTCCATTGAACGGAATCGTGATGTTTCCACCGGATGCATCGGGCTTTCCTGCAGTAAAGACAAACGCGCCTTCGCCCCGTTCATCGCCCGTGAAGCCAATGCCGTTGGCCCCCCAACCACCGTGGGCGATATTGCCTTTGACGTAGCTGCGGAATGACTGCTTGATGCCCCATTTCCATGTGCAGGATTCATCTGCGTGGGCAACCGGGGCAGAAGACAAAAGTGGGGCGAATGCTGCGACGAGGAAAGCCGCGACGATGATGCCGAACGCCGACTTCCACAGTTTTCCAATCATATTGAGAACCTTGTTTTCGTGCCTAAAAATGATATAGGCTAAGCTTGCCTTAGTGAAGTAAGTGTATCCTGACCTAACTTCTTTTGATTGTCAATAAACCACCCCCTATAAGAAACAAAAATGCACAACGATCCCCGCAAAGACATCTTCAACAGCATCTATCCAGATGTCGATCCCACACAGAACTTCCCACTCACGATCGGTGAACGCTTATCCTTAGCGCTTTCCGTCGGCGTATTCATGTTCGGCGGCGTAAGCGGCAGCCTGCTCATCGCCGGCATTGGCCTGACCTTTGTGGTCGCCTGTTCCTTCGCCCTATCTCAAAAGACCCCGCGCCGCATCCGTGCGGAGGCGCGCAGCCGGTTCCCCCGGGAACCGTGGGCCGAACGGCCCAGTCTCCTCGTCCCCGCAGTATGGGCAGTCATCGCAGTAATCGCGGCCCTGGCGTGGTGGTTCACCCCCGTGAAATACCTCGCGTGGAGCGCGGGCACCATAGCCGTCATCGCCGCCGTTGCGACGTGGTTCCTCCCCACCGTGCAGCGCCGCCGCGCCCGGGCTGAACGCACAAAGCAGGACGCTTAAGTCACCCCAACACTCCTTGCCAGAGAAAACAAAAATAGGCCCCGACCTGCATTAACAGTTCGGGGCCTTGCGCGGTGGCGGCGGGATTTGAACCCGCGGTTGGGGGTTACCCAACAATCGCTTTCGAGGCGATCACCTTCGGCCGCTCGGACACGCCACCGCTTTCCAGACTACGGGAGGACCCCCGATGCAACAAAATCGCTGCGCCGGCACTAAGCCAGCGCAGCGATTTCGCTATGAAGGGACTCTAAAATTAGTCCTTCTTCAGGCCACCGATGATGTCGTTGGCCTTGTCCTTGATGCTGTCAGCAGCGTCGGACAGCTTGTCCTTAGCCTCGGAAGCGACCTGGTCGGCCTTGCCCTCGTTGGCTACGTCTTCGTTACCGGTTGCCTCACCAACAGCTTCCTTTGCCTTGCCTGCGAGGTCGTCCTTCTTGTTTTCCAAATCGCCCATTTTCTCTCTCCTTAAATGAGTCGCTTACAGTGTGACAGCTACTATACCCACTTTTCGCGCAGTGTGGTGAAGAATTTTTCTAGCAACGCCACACAGTCCTCTTCAAGCACGCCGCCGCGGACCTGTGGGGTAAAGGGGGCGGTGGGGGCACGCAGGACATCGATAAGCGAGCCGCACGCACCCGTCTTTGGCTCAAACGCGCCAAATACCAGCGAACTTATCCGCGCGGCTTGCAGGGCGCCGGCGCACATGGCGCAGGGCTCCAAGGTGACCACGAGCTCGCAGCCGGTCAGGCGCCAGCCATCGCCGTGGACGCGCACCGCCTGGCGGATGGCCTCGACCTCGGCGTGGGCGGTGGGATCGCGCAATTGCTCGCGACGGTTGACGCCGGTAGCGAGCTCGCGGCCGGTGGCATCATAAAGCACCGCCCCAACCGGCACGTCGCCGGCGGGGGTCTGGCGCGCCACCGCGAGGGCGCGCTGCATGCGTTCCTGCGCGCGCTGCAGGGGCCTAGGCGTTATCAATGACGTCTTCTAGCTCATCCCCAAAGCCCAGGTCGCCGGCAATGCGCAGGAGCATATCGGAGGGCCAATCGTCCTCATCATCGATGATGTAGCCCACCTGATCCTCGGATAGGCCCAGGTCAGCGAAGATATCGAAGTCGCCCTCGCCGTAGGGCTCGGCCTCTTCCGGGTCCACGTCTGGAATCTCATAGTCATTGAGCTCCATGAAGTCCGCGGCAAAGTCATCGTCAACGCCGTAGGTGGCATCCGAAATTAGCAATTTCACCCCGCCGGGCACGGGCCGCACGGCAATGAAGTAGGCGTCCTCGACGCAGAGAAGGGCGAAAGCTGCGCCTTCAGCGCGCAGGGCGCGCACCGCGGTGATGGAGGTTTGCGGGTCCTCAAAGTCATCATCGAAGCTGCGCACGACCCATTGTCCCTCGTTGCGGGCGACGGTAACCGCGAAAGAGTAATTTTCGTTGCTCATACCTCGTGAGATTAGTCGTGTTGTGCCACAATTGTCACCGTGAGTTCTCAAGATGTTCAACGCCCCATCTGCATTATCGGCCTCGGCCTCATCGGTGGTTCCTTGCTACGCGATCTCGCGGGCTATAACCACGACGTATTTGGATACAACCACTCGACGTCCGCCGCCCGCACCGCAGTCAAACAGGGTTTTGACGTCAATGATGATTTGCCGGCGGTGCTTAACCGCGCCGAGGTTGAAGAGGCGCTCATTGTGATCGCCGTTCCCATGACCGCGGTGGGCAGCGTCTTGGATGCCATTCAGGAACACGCCCCTAGCTGCGGCATTACGGACGTGGTCTCTGTGAAGACCCCCGTGCGTCAGCAGGTCTGTGACCGCGGCATGGAGGATCGCTACGTGGGCGGGCACCCCATGGCGGGTACCTCGAAATCGGGGTGGGATCACTCCCAGGCGGGGCTTTTCCGCCGCGCCGCGTGGGGCATTACCTACGATTACGCCGCCGAGTATGAGGCGCGCGGGGAAAAGGTTCCTAAGAAATGGATTGAGACTTTTACGGACGTCGTGCGCATGACCCAGATGGTGCATGCAGAGGCCGTGCCCATCCGCGTGGCCAACCACGATGCGGCGGTCGCCCGCATTTCCCACCTGCCGCATATCTTTGCGGAGACCCTGGCCACGGTGGGCGATAATGGCGGCATTTTGGCGCAGTCCTTGGCCGCCGGTTCCTTCAAGGATGCGACCCGGGTGGCAAGCACCCGCCCGGATCTCGTGCGGCAGATGTGCGAGACCAATGCCCCGGCCTTGGTGGAGGCCTTGGATGAGGCGCTGGAGCTGCTTCACGATGCCCGGGAGAAGCTCGCCGCCCCCAAGCCTTCCATCGCTGAGCTTGCCGATGCCGGCTACCGCGCCCGCACCCGCATCGAAGCTAGGTCGGGCGCGCGCAAGGAATCGGTCTCCCCGGTCAAGATTTCCTCCCGCCCGGTGCTGCGCCTGCACCCCGGCGGCCCGAAGTGGGTGGCGCAGCTGCGCCAGACCGAATCCTTGGGCGGGCGCATCGAGATTTTTTAGCGGCGCGACGTGCGGGCGACACCGTTGCCAGCACCGCTAGCGAAGGTGCGCGCGGCCGCCGCGGCACCGATAAGGCCAATGGCCGCTACCGTGAAGTAGATCCACGGGCGGTCGCCGCTGGTCTGTGGCGTTGCCTGCGGAGTAGGCGTGGTCTCCGCGGTCAAGATGGCGTCCTTATCCTTGCCGCTGATTACGCCGTCTACCCAGTCCTTGGCGCCTGCGAGCGTGGTGATTGCCGCGCTTGGGGAGGGCAGATCCGGGTCCGCATTGGAGGTACCCGCGGTAGCAAGGCCCGCAAGCTTTCCGCCCACGAAGAACGGTCCGCCAGAATCGCCACCCTGCATGCCGGCATTACCGGTGGAGTGGACATCGAGGATTGGGCTGCTGATCATCGGGGCCATGCCGCCTTGGCTAGGCTGCATTACTTCCCCACCGTTGCCGTCAGGCTTGACAATCTGCGGCTGCTCGGCGCCCGGCTTGGTGGCACCTGGCGAGACCACCTTGGGCTTATCCGATCCCGAACCAGATCCTGGCATCTTGACGCCCGGCATGGCTTCCTCAGCGGGCACGGACTCGTAGCCTTCTGGGGCTTCCTTGTCGGCGCCTGGCTTCTGTGCGGAGTCATCGCTTGGCCCGCCGCCCAGGATTTCGGAGACCTTCATCTCTGCCATCGGCAGCTGGCCCTTGCGCGCCATGGAGGAGCTGCTGCTCCAGCCATACAGGGTGCCAAGGTCGCCGGTCTCTGGAATATCGGTGGAGATCTTGGCTGGTTTGATATCGGTGACGGGCTCGGTGAGGTGGAGGAGTCCGGCATCGGAAAGCGGGGATAGCGCCCACGAATCCGCGTCATAGACCTTGCCTCCCAGGCGGGCCTGGGTGCCTTCGTTATTGACAGACTGCAGGCAGTGGCGGGCGGTAAGCACCCACTGCTTATCCACCAGCGTGCCGGTGCAGTCGCCGAAGTTGCCTATGCGGCCCATCTTGAGCGCAGCGACGGTCTGGGACTCGGCGTTATCGGGGGCGGGTTCGCCGTGCTCAAGGGCGCTGGCGGGGGCCGCCAGCATCCCGATGATGCCAGCGGTGGTCAAGGCGGTAGCAAATTTACGCGACATGTTAGTCCTTCTTTCCAGCAGGAACGGCGAGTTTAACGGCGATGGAGACGGCCTTTTCAAGCGGGCCTTGGCCCAGGAATTTCCGCCAGATGGTGGCAAGCACGAGGAATAGGCCAATAAATGCCCACGCCCACGCGGTGTTGTGCAGTGAGATGTGGCTTTGCCAGTAATAAGCGGAAAGCACGTGCAAGACATAGACGGTCAGGGACATCGTGCCCATTGCGGCCAAGGGGTAGACGAGCTTGGGTACTGCGCTGCCGATGAGCAGACACAGGTGCAGCACCACGGCTGCCACTGCAACGGAGAGCAGGATTTCGCCCGCGACACCGGTGTGGCCGGTAAAGCGCAGCCAGCTGGGAATATCCGGCTCGAAGCGGAAGTAGGTGCCAACCGCGGCAATCACCGCGCTGACCGCGGTAACAATCCACTGCAGCACCGTCCGGAAGCTACCTGGGCGGATGTAGACCTCAAAGAGCAGCATGCCGGCGATGAAATACGCGATCCATGCCAGCAGCGGATAGACCTGCGGCAGGGTAAACGGCGCGTAGTGCACGGTTGAGGCGATGGCGGCGACGAAGAAGAGGGCCAGCTTCCACCACACGTTCAGCGGTGGCACCCAGGAGACCACCATCATGGTGATACCCATGGCAACGAGCACGACCTGAATCTGCCCGCCAACCGGCAGCAGCGCCAGTCCGATAAGCTTAATGATGGCGCCACGGGCAATCAGGCGCAGCAGCGTCTGTACGGAATAGTTCTTGCCGATGAGCATCATCGTCACGCCGGCGACAATGGCAAATAGGGCGGCCGGAAGGCCCGACAATATGACCTTGGTGCTCCATACCAACGAGGCCATGTGCAAAATAATCATGCCAATAATGGCAAGTGAACGAGCCAAATCCAGCCCAACGATGCGCGATGATGTACTCACCTAGCACTCTCCTTCACGATGTGATGGGACGCAGCGGTCTTCACTACGGCCCATGTTTTTAACGACTCTCTTTTTCTACAACGCGAGTCTGGTAGGTTGCTGTATCAACACTTTACATGCCCTGTACCTTATAAATGCCGTTATTGGCCTGGTCAATCCTGCAATCCCACTTTCCCGCAACCGCACACGATCGCACCCAATTTCGCGGCGGCAACACACTCCGGAGAGCCCACCGCAGCGCGCATCATTGCCAACTGCGCGCATTTAATTCACCCCAGAAACCCGCACCTACCTGCCATTTTGCTATAGATAGCCTATTGCCCTCTCCATACCTAAACCCTGATAATTTCTTTCCTGCCAGAACGCTTCCTGGCACCTATGAAAAGCGCTCAAACTGCCTGGCAAATGGTCACGAAGTTGGGTCACTCTTCGTTTCTCCTCCCTAAATCAGCCGAGGTTGCGTCCACTAGTGTGGTGTATCTGTAACCCGTGGTAGGGCCTGACCCCAGAAAGTGGAGACACCACGCTTTCGGACGCAACCTACAGGGAGAGGAGCTTGAGGTTTGGAAAATTAAGACCTCAAAAATCAGGCCCCCAATAAACAACCGAGCCAAAAACAACTAACCGGATTACTCTCGCTTACGGAAGTTATGGGCCCTGCGCCAGACTGCGTAAGTTCCCGCAAGAAAAATAACCGCAAAAACTCCGGCAACCTTAAAATAAAATAAGCCGTTTTCTAGCCTGCGGAAGATGTCTGACGATGAGGTAGAATCCGTCTCGGCCAAGGTCTTAGCAACATATATCGCATTCAACCCGCCGATAACATAACCGAGACAGAGCAACAGTGATACACAAATCGCAATCTTTAACAGAACCCCTAAGGATGAATTGCGTGACACTGTTCTCCTTTATATTCTCCCATTACAAATAGACGTGCACATTCGGCATTGCCCTTAACTTCAAAATTTGAAATCCTCCATCGTGCGCATGACCGAAGGAGCAATCGTTGTGAGTTTTACCTTTGCGCGTCACATGGATCCCGTTTTCGTCCCTGTTTTGGCAGTTTCCACCAAAGACGGTTTTGAGCCCTTCTTGTCCCCCTATACTGTTTCCGCTTGAGCCATTCCGGACGAGGCAGGAAGTAGCAGCCGAGAAGACAAAAGAGAAGCGGCAGTTTTTAATGTTTTGTTTATAACTTTCCTTTCCGTACGCGACGACTTACTTAAAGTAACATAAATTGACACTCTTGGTAACGATTGTCATCATCCCGATCCTGGCACCCATTACTGGTGTTAGCAGTTCGGGCCCGACCCCAGATGATGGACACTGCGAGACTCGGGCCTTTTGCCGTTTAACCCGCCTCTTGAGTTCAGAGGGTCGTTGCAACACTTTCCCTTAGGAGGGTGTTGTTGTGCCTGGAGTTGTTGGCCCGTTTCATTCGTTGTCTGAGTCGGATCGTCGTAGCTTGGTGGCCATGGTTGGCAGTGGACGTAGCGTTCGCTCGGCTGCTGGTGAGCTTGGTGTTAGCGGACATGAAAAACTGACCGGAGGCGGACATGAAAAAGTCCGCCTATGGCCATGAGAAACTGACCAGTGGCGGACACGACGGGGGTGGGGCGTGTTCGAAGGGTTGTCTTAGCCGGACGGGGTGTGTATGCGAACTATGCCCTATGGGTTAGCGCTTTGTTGTGGCGTCGATGTAGCGCTGGGATTCTCCTTCGGTTTGGATGACGATGGCGTGGTGCATTAGCCGGTCGATGGCGGCGTTGATCTGTGTGGGGCGTACCTGCGGCATGAGGTCGGCGAACCGTGACGGATGCGAGTTCGAGGTAATCGCCAGCGAGGTGTGCTGGTAGGTCGCTTCAATAAGCGCGAGGAATCCGTTGGCTTCAGCGACGGTAACGTCGAAGTATCCCACGTCGTCAAGGATGACTAAGTCCAGTTTGGCGAGTTTCGAAAAGCCTTTATGCGGGTCCAAGTCCGCAGCGTGCCGGTTAATGAGCTGGCCGAGGTTCTTCATTGTGAGCCACTTGACCTTCTTGCCGCGTTTAATCAGCTCGACTGCAAGTGCTTCGGTGAGCATGGATTTGCCAGTGCCTTGTGGCCCGCACAAAACGAGGTTGTCGTGGCGGTCCACCCAGTCTAGGGCTTTGAGGTGTTCTTGGCGTTCTACTGGGATGGTAGACCTGGCTGGGTCCCACGCGGCGAAACTTACCCCGGTAGGAAGTCCAGCATTTTTACGCCTGGTGACTAGCGCTGACTTGGCCCTGCTGAGTGCTTCTGCTTCGACAATGGTGCCTAGAAATTCTTCCAGGCGCCGGCGGTGAGCGTCATTGTCACATGATTGAAGGTAGTCAATGGCGGCACTTTTAAGCCCGGGTACTCGAAGCCTGGTTAGTTGTGCGGCAAGCCCTGCGGGAAGCTGGTAGTTGGGTGCGCTCATTTAGAACCATGCCTCCTCGTGCTCGTCGGCCTCGTGGTGTGAGGTCTCAGGTGGTGTGGGTGTGTAGAACCCGTCCCAGGAGTTCGAGGCATGTTCGATGGTTTCAGGTTCTGGGCCCTCGATATTAAAGGCCGTGCCGATTTTGGCAGCTAGGGCGTTGACTGGGTAGTTATCTGCCATGGCTTCGATATCGGTGCTGGTGATAAGGCCCGCGTCGATCGCGGCGCGAGCGATGTCATCAGCGAACCACTTCCCGCGCGTAGCGGCCAGCGTGACGAACAAACTCATGGTGTGTTTGATTTGCGGTGCGTGGTGGGCAACCCCGAAGCGCAGCCACGCTTCGGCACCGGGTCCGATGGCAAGGAAGTCTTTTTCTAGTTTCGAGCGAGGATTGACCTTGTAGTGGCCAGGCTCAGGCCGCTGGAAGGAGAAATGGTTCGGGTCAATCCGGCTGTCGCCGCGGACTCCTTTGACATGGCGTGCGACTTCTTCCACCCCGTCGATGTCGTGGAAGTAGATTACGACCTCATTGACGTCTGGGCTGGATTGTTCTGTGATGTAGACTTGCCGGCCCATGAGTTCTTCAGGCACTGAGTACACCGCGTGCTGGTAGGTGATCATGGGCGTATTCGCCGGCACTTTCCGCAGTTCACCGAAGACACTAGGATGCGTGTCCACAGGCAGTGGGCCGAGGTGTTTAGCTTCGACTTCACGCAGTACTTCTGCAGGAACAAGCCCGGTTGTACGGTGTGGTCGGGCGTTGATCTTGTCCATAAATGCCTGGCATGCTGCTTCGAGCTGGCCGAAGGTCTCGTAGGCGTCCACGAGATTCGTATCGCGGGGAAGGATGTCGTCTTTGGCTAGGCGTACGGCGTATTCGACTCCGCCTTTCGTGGCAGGGTCTGCCGGTGCACAGAATTGGATACTAACGCGGTAGTGCGACATGAACGATTCCATTGTCGGATTGAACTCCGGCAGGCTTGCGTGACGGCCTACAACTACGGTTTTCTCATTATCCGTGAGCACAAAGTCGGGTACTCCGCCGATAGCCCGAAAGCACCGGTCTAAGGCAGCGAGTACGGTAGTCATCTTTCGGTTACGCAGGGCAAAGACGACGCGGAATCGCGAGTAGGCAACCCAGGCAACAAACAGCACGGTCTTCTTGCCATCGACTACTGGGCCGTCGCCGAAGTCGTACTGGAGCCATTTGCCTGGTGCGGTTACCCAAGGCTGGTGTGCGCGCCGCGATGACGAGAGGCGGTATTCCTGTTTGAGTGTCGCGACGATGCGACGCGTGGTGCGCTGGCTTCCTTCAAAACCACGGTCCAGCAAAGCCTCGTGGACCACGTCGGCGCGGATCTTTCCGCCCGAGTTGGTGATCAGTTCCTTGATGAATCCACGGTGCGCATCCGTAATCGACGGACGTGGCCCACGCGCTGGCGGTGCGTCAGCGTGAGCGCGCACCACGCGTAGAACCGTGTTGTGCGAGACGTTGAGCTCGTCGGCGACAGCACGCGCATTTTTTAAAATGGCGTAGCGAGCCAGAATTTTCTGGCTTCTTCTGGAAGACTGCATAAAGGGTCTTCATCCTTTCGATAGATATGTCCGGCTAGACACTTCTATCGAACACTGGATGAAGACCCCCTTTGTTTTCTACCCCCGGATAAAAACTCCCCAAACCCCTAAATCCCGTGTCCGCCACTGGTCAACTTTTCATGTCCGCCAACACTTGGCTGTCATTACGTGCATGCTTTGAATTTTTGCCATGCTCACGGAGTGCCAGTCATATATAAAGCCAAACGAGTTGATCGCCGCGGTAGCCAGGCTTTACAGCTTGTAGAACTAGTTCAAGGCGGACTTTCGGTACACCAAGCCGCCAAAACGTGTGGAATGCATCCCACCGCTGCGTATGCTGTTGCTATAGAAGCCGGGTGCATATCCGGCAGTGTGGCGGAGTTTGAGCGTTCGATTATTCGTGAGCGTCAGGCCGAAGGTATTGCCAAGGCGAAAGCCCGCGGTGTCTATAAGGGGTGTGCGAAAGTCCTCGACGAGGAACAAGTAGCGCTGGCGCGCACGTGGGTGAGGGAGGGGATTCCGAAAGCAGAGGTTGCCCGCCGCCTCGACATTGGGCGCACCACACTGTATAAGTACCTCAACCAGTAAGGCCTGACGCACCCCGCAATACCGGTTGCTATAGGTATTGCTATGCCGGTTGCTATTTGTAGGGAACGGCCTACGACGTCAGGGAGGTGACCGATGGGTAGACACTCATTGGATACGTCCGGTCGCAAAAGAAAAGACCTTGACGTCACGAAGCTTAAGCGGCTCGATGTGGCAATCAAGGTCATAGCACTTGTGACCGTAACGGTGAAGCTAGTTAACGCCTTGCTTCACTTGGGTCTTTAGGTCCGATAACCTCAACCAACTTGGACCTTGGTTGGGGTTATTTTATTGTCCCAGACCGACCGTGTACGCGACAATCAGGCTGACTATACCTATCCTAGATATTCTTGAGCATTAGCAGGAAACAACTCCATCAAACCTTGCTCTGTGGTTCAACCAGCTGCCGAAGTGATGATCGTGCGTTGCGTGAGGTTCGAGATATACGCATTCAGAATCTTTGCCGAAAGCGATTAAGACTTTTGAGGTTACCCTCGTTTAGTGGACACCCGATTAGTGCGGATCTTGTGTCCGTAAGAGAGGATGTTCATTGTGAGTCAACAACGCCAGAAATACACACCTGAGTATCGACGCGAAGCCGCGAACCTGGTAATCGAATCGCAGCGCCCAATTGCTCATGTAGCGAAAGAAATTGGTGTCGCACCTGGTCTTTTAGGCCGATGGGTAAAAAATGAGCGTCAACGCCTAAGGATCTTCCGATGGATTAAGCGAGGCTGATCTTCGTGCGGAGAATGCTCGTCTGCGTCGTGAGCTGGCAGAAGCCAAGATGGATAATGAGTTTTTGTCAAAAGCGACAGCCTTCTTCGCTTTAAGGCAACGCGAAGAGAAAAGTTCGAATTAATGCAGCAGGAGAAGGCTAACTACAGCATCAAGCGCATGGCACGCTTGTTGAAGGTATCTCGGTCTGGATACTACAAATGGACCCATATACAGCAGCAACGCTTAACCGGTAAGGATGATCGTGCATCATTTTACGATGATGTTGATCGCAAGATTCATCAGATTTGGAAAGACTCCGATGAGGTCTATGGTGCTCCGCGGATCACCGCAGAGCTAGGTGAGCGCTACCAGATCAGTGTGAATCGCAAGACTGTGGCCAAGCGGATGCGTCTGATGGGCATTGAAGGGATTTCACCGCGTGCTTTTGTGCCGGTGACAACGATTCAATCTAAGCGTAAATCTGCTCTTCCTGACCTGGTAAAGCGCATGTTTGATACCGGCGAGCTCAATCGAGTATGGATGTCGGACATTACCTACCTGCGCACCGGCGAGGGCTGGTTGTACTTATGCGCAGTTCGCGACGGTCATTCCCGCAGGGTACTGGGCTGGGCTATGGATAGCGTGCAAGATACATACCTGGTCGAACGAGCGCTGCGGATGGCACATACACTGCGTAGTGATGTTCCTGAGGGGCTGGTGTTTCACGCTGACCGGGGAACACAATTTACCAGCGAGCAGCTCTGGGACGTGTGCCGCAACCTAGGGGTTGCTCAGTCGGTAGGGCGCACTGGGGTGTGTTTCGATAACGCGATGGCCGAGTCGTTCTGGTCGACGCTTAAGACCGAGTTCTACGACCGGAAACGCTGGGCAACCCGCGATACTGCGCGTCAGGCTGTGGCTTACTGGATTGAAGTAGTCTACAACCGTCGGCGCCGGCACTCCGCCCTTGGGATGGTCAGCCCTGTCGATTTCGAAAATCACATCACCCAAACCAGAAACGAAGAAAAAATCGCTGCCTAACCGCTAGGTAGCTCTACTACGTGTCCACGATTTGCGGGCAACCCCACTTTGATTCCCTGTTTCCCTGGGCAGTTATTTGTTACTTTTACGTTGTCAGCACTTGGCTGGACGTTAACGCAGGTAGCAACCGGGGACGAAGCGGAAAAGAAACTAATTCCGCCCTTAGTTGCGTCGGGGAGAAAACCGTCTGGGTCGACAGAGAGTGGCACGGTGTCCCCAGGTTGATACTGATTATTTTCAGATGCGTGGGCGGTGACAGGGAACACTGCAGTTAGTAAAGTGCAGCCCATTAAAATGAGACCCTTTTCCATGTCATTGACAATCATCCTTTCTGGATATATTCCATAGAATTGAATTTATCCTTTTCGGGAGTTGAGGTAAGGAACATCTCTACGAAACCAGAGCCCTGAAGTATTTCATCCCACTCGATAGATTCTTCATTTCTACTTAAATCAGGGAATCTTCCCCAAAGGCGAACGACTTTTCCTTCGTGAAGTCTAGGGTTAAAGAGGTCGAAGTGGTACCAGAGCTGATTTTCGGGGGAGCCGCTGTTTCTTCCCGCTTGGATGCCGACTCCGGCTAAAATTGTTTCCTCTGGAAGTATGGTGTCTTGAAACATTTGGGTGGATATATTTTTCAAAAACTTGATTTCATCAGTCGTGATAGAAACAAATTGATTGATGACTATTCTCCTAGCGGTAGAAAGCAGTGATTATTCCGACAGGTCGGCCGTCTCCGCTTGCGGGATCTACTCGTTCTGTGGCAACAACCGTCATAACTCTTCCATTGATTGGGTAAGAGCATTTTTTCTTGCCATTTCCTGCATTTAAGCCGCCTTTGCAGTCGGGGGCGTTATGTAAAACTGTGTCAATCTCTGTAGTGGCTGGAACGAAACCGTCGTGACTGTCTTTGATGTGAGAAAGCCCAAAACCAACACTGCCGGGTTCATCTCCTTGTCCTACGCGGAGTGGAAGATCTCGCCTTTCGGGCCAATGATTGTTTGGCTGATGGTCCAGTCAATTGGCTGAGCGGCCACTGCAGTGGGGGAAACAAGTAATCCGATAAATGCCGCCAAAGTGGCGGATAAAAATTTCTTTACTTTCACGGCAACGCCATTCAAATGTGTTTGGAAGATTTGCGACGGGAGAGAATGAAACCTTTGGTGCTGATGTTGGTGTCAAGTGAGGCATGAACCAAAAAGGAAACCCTGTCTCATTAATTATGATGGTCTAACTCTCCGTTTCCCGCAAGACCTTTTTGTGAATGCATAAATTAATTTATGCATTGCTTCAATCGGGCTGCTACTCGAACGCGTCAGCCGATTTGTTGTCCTTGGCCACCTGCCAGGCAGGCACACCAGCAAAGAAGTATTCACAGCCCTGCACAAGGCTGTCGCTGGAATCGATAAAGCACTCTGGTCATCAATTACCTGGGACCAAGGAAGCGAAATGGCAGGCCATAAAGCCTTTACCATGGCCACTGACATTCCCATCTACTTCTGCCATCCAGGATCACCGTGGGAACGCGGCAGCAACGAAAACACCAACGGCAGGCTCAGGAGAAACCTTCCCAAAAACAGCGACCTGTCCATCTACAGCGCCGAGGACCTGGAGATGATCGCCAACATACACAACCACAAACCACGCAAAGCGCTCAACTGGCGCACCCCAGCCGAAGTCATGACCAACGCCCTGACACAAACCGGTAGTATCACACCAAAGTAACCATCATCGTTGCAACGACCCCTAGAATCCAAGCCTCCGACACTCCTCGCCCACTCCGAGAATAAGCCCGGAAATAAAAAATCTCGAGACACCGTCTTGGAGATGATGTCTCGAGATTCGAAATTTTGTGCGCCCGGAGGGATTCGAACCCCCAACCTTCTGATCCGTAGTCAGATGCTCTATCCGTTGAGCTACGGGCGCAGTCCGTTGTGAAGCAGCGCGTATGCTCTGCTGTGCAACGAGAATTTACTATACCCACGGACCTGAAAACTAACAAATCGCCTGTACAGAGCCGTGTTCGGCGGGATAGCCAGCGGTGTATTGTTCACCCGCCGTTCACGCTTGAGCTCGGTGTGGAGGGCGAGGGGAGGCTATACAAGGGCGGAGGCTTCGGCATCGGAAAGCAGGGCGTCTTGAAAGGCCTGCAGGGTGGATTCATGATCGAAGTCGACGCCGATGAGCACGAGCTCCGTGCCGGGGGTTACACCATTGGCGGCCCATAAAGAAGCGGGCATAATCTGCAGGTTTGGCCCGGCCTGCTGCCACGCGTGGGCCACGCGCAGATCGGTATCGATCCAGCAATACCCCTTGGACCGCACGAGGCCCGTGCTTGCCCGGAGGGCGGCGATGAGGCGCTCGCGGTTAAAGGGGCGGTCGGCGCGAAAGACGACTGAGGAGATGCCGTATTCCTCGGTTTCTGGAGTGTGTGGGTTCGCAAGCTCTTCGGCATAGCCGTGATAGGCGGCAGCGGTGGCGGTATTGAACAAATGCGCATCGAGAACTAGCCCCGGTTCGATGACCCCGTGGGTCACCGGCACCACGCGAGCCCGTGGATTCATGGCGCGGACTGCGGCGATGACGCGCTCGGTTTCGGCGGCATCGACAAGATCGGTCTTGGTAATGAGGATAAGGTCGGCGAATTCGACTTGGTCCACTAAGAGATCAGAAATGGTGCGGTCATCTTGGGGCGTAGCCTCGATGCTTTCGGAGACGAGGCTGCGGCCGCGGCGCAATTGGTTTAAGAAGGTGGAGGCATCGACGAGGGAGACCATGGTGTCGATGGGGGCGGCATCGGCAAGCGTGGTGCCATCGGCAAATTCCCACTCAAAGGTGGCAGCCACGGGCATGGGCTCAGAAATGCCGGTGGATTCGATGACGATCTGATCAAAGCGGCCGGAGCGCGCCAGCTTGCCCACGGACTCGATGAGGTCTTCACGCAGGGTGCAGCAGATGCAGCCATTCGACAGCTCCACGAAGCGATCCTCGCCGCGTTCGAGGTGGCCTTCGCCGGCGACGAGGGCGGCATCGATATTGACCTCAGAAAAATCGTTGACGATGACCGCCAGCTTGCGCCCCTCCCGGTTCGCGAGCAGGTGGTTAAGTAGCGTGGTCTTTCCGCTGCCTAAAAATCCGGACAGCACGGTAACAGGTGTAGCCATCCTTTAATGGTAACGTTTTTCATTAAAGGATGGCTACTGAGGTGCTTAATGTCTAGACCGTCAGCCCGAAGATCGGTACCGCCAGCAGGAAGACGGTAAGGGTGATGAGGAAGATACCGATGACGTTGAGTCCAACGCCGCCCTTGATCATCTCGCCAATCTTGACGTAGCCGGAACCATAAGCAATGGCGTTCGGCGGGGTTGCCACCGGCAGCATGAAGGCACAGGTTGCGGCCAAGGCGACCGGGATGGTGAGCAGCAGGACGTTGATATCGCCTTCGGTGGTCAGGCCCACGCCCACGGCGACGCCGCCCATGATGGGAATGAAGGTGGCCGCGGTGGCGGTATTGGAGGTGATCTCCGTCAGGAAGAGGACCAGGGCGGCCACGGCTGCGACGATGAGCACGATGGGCAGGGAGCTGAGCCCCTTGGCCATCTCACCGATCCACAGGGACAAACCGGAGGAGTTGAAGGCCGAGGACAAGGAGAGGCCACCGCCGAAGAGGAGGAGGACGTCCCATGGCATTTCATTGGCCGTCTTCCAATCCAGCAGGCGGATGCGGCGCTCCGAATCGGCCGGCAGGATGAACAGGAGGATACCTGCGGCGATGCCGACGATGGCATCGTCATAATTATCAAAATCGCCAAGGACGATGGGCAGGGTTACCCAGGCCAGGGCGGCTAGGACGAAGATGATGCCGGTCATGATCTGCGGGCGGGTCCATGAGCCCAGCGCCTTGATTTCCTCGTTGATGAGCTCGCGGCCGCCGGGGATTTCGGTCATTTCCGGCTTGAAGATGGTAATCAACAGCGCCCATGCGATGAGTAGGAAGACAAGCGCCAGCGGCACGCCGACGGCCATCCAACGACCAAAGCCGAGGGTGACGTCCCAGGTATCGGCCATGTACGCATTCAAGAAGGCATTCGGCGGTGTACCAATCAGGGTACCCAGCGAGCCGATGGAGGCGGAGTACGCGATGCCCAGCATGAGGGCGGTGGCGAATTTCTTCTGCTTATCCCAACCGCCAACGGTCTCTGCGGTAAGCGCCAGCACGGACGTACCAATCGGCAGCATGACGACGGCCGTTGCGGTATTCGATACCCACATGGACAAAAAGCCGGTGGCCAGCATGAAGCCCAAAATGAGGCGGCGCGGCGAGGTGCCGATGAGCTTTACCACATAAAGCGCAAGGCGGCGATGCAGGTTCCAGCGCTGCAGCGAAAGCGCGATAAGGAAGCCACCCATGAACAAGAAAATGGTGGCAGAGGCATACGGCGCGCCGACTTCCTTAATGGTGCCCACGCTTGCGAGCGGGAAGATGACCAGCGGAATCAGCGCGGTGGCAGCCAGCGGGATGGCCTCAGTCATCCACCACACACCCATGAGGATGGTGACCGCCGCAACGGTGCGGATGGCGCTTAGCGTGTAATCGGCTTCCTCGTCCACGCCGGTGGACTGCTGGACCGTATCGATGGCATTTGAAGGGAAGATGAAAAATACGAGGATGGCCAGGGCGAGGCCGATGAAAAGGCCAATGAACTGGCGGCGCCATTCATTGCGTGGGGCACCCGGATCCTCAGCGCCCTCTGATTGGGCGGTAGATTCGTGAGTATGCGGGGTGGTCATGCCGCGAACTCCTTTGCTAGAGAGACTTTTAGCAGGGCGGGGGTGTGATAGCTCTGTCAATTACCAGCAATCGAGCCGGATCCTTGGTGCATCCCGAACATCATTCAGTCCGTGCAGAGCATACTAAGACCCTACAAAACATTTGCACCAGAAACCACAAACTTTACTGAATTCACCCCCACCGCATTTAAAATTCACACACCGCAGCTACTCACAATGTGAAATTTTCCCCACCGGTTCGCTACCCCCGCCCGGCGCGCCAGGCCCCGTGTGCCAGGGGGCCTTTATAGCCCGAGCACGGACTTGGCGATGAGGAAATAAATAATCAGACCCGTGGCATCGCAGAACGTGGAGATAAACGGATTGGAAAATACGGCAGGGTCCGCGCCAATGGTCTTTGCAACGATGGGCATCAGCCCGCCCACCGTGGCGGATATGGAGCAGATTAAAAACAGCGTCGAGCCAATGACTAGGCCAATATCTACGCCATAGACCACCGTTGCCAGGCCGAACCCTGCCAAGCCCAATACTGCACCAAGCAGCATGCCTACCCGGAGCTCGCGCCAGAGAACGGCAAGGAGGTCGCGCCCGCGGACATCGCCAAGCGCCAGCGCACGGGTGACCGTCGTTGCTGCCTGGTTTCCCGTATTGCCGCCGGTACCGGTCAGCAGCGGGATAAACAGGGAAAGCACCACGGCCTGCGCCAAGGTGTCCTCGAAGGCGTCCAGGACCCGCACGGTCAACAGCGCGGACACCGCCAGAACCAGCAGCCACACGATGCGGGACTTCACCAATTTTAATAGCGGCGTGGACAGGTACGGCTGCTGCAGGGCCTCGGTACCGCCGGCGCGCGCTGAGTCCTCGCTATCTTCTGCTTCGACGATGTCAATGGCATCATCCCAGGTCAAAAGGCCTACCAGGCGGTCCGAATCATCCACGATGGGCAATGCCAAAATATCGAGCGGCAGGAACCACCTAGCTGTGGCTTCCGCATCATCATTGGCGTTGGCATAGATGGGGCTTTGCATGATCTCCCCAATCGTGGTGCCCTCCTCCGCGGTAAAAATCTCCCGCAGCGTCACCACGCCCACTAGGCGGCGGTCCGCGCGGGTGATGGGCACCGCATAGATGGTTTCCAGCTCATCGGCCTTCGCACGCAGGGTCCGCAGCGCTTCCTCCACGCTCATTTCGGGATGGATGCCGGGGACCTCGGGCGACATGCGGCGGCCCACCGAGCCCTTGGTATAGCCCAGGACAACCCCGGTGACATCCCGCTTTGATTTGGTAAGCGAGCGCAGCAGCCGATCCGCGATTTCCGCCGGCAGCTCATCCAAAAGGGCCACGCGGTCTTCTGGCTCGAGTTCATCGAAGAACTCATAAACATCAGCATTTCCCAGCTCATCGATGATATCTGCCTGGTGCTTGGCATCCAGGGCATCAAATACCACGATGGATTTACGCCGCGGCAACAAGCGCAGGGCCAGCGCGGCGCGGATGGCATTTTGCCGCTCGACGATGGCGATGAGCTCTTGCAGTGGCACCTCATCAAGCAACGCCTGCAAGCGGGGCGCTTTTTGCGGGTCAATGGCAGAATCCTGCTTCAACCATGCCTCGACCGTATCGCTGGCCTGCTCAGTAGTATCCGCCATCGCCGTCACCTTGCCCTTCTCGCCCCTCATACCGCGGCACCGGTGGCCGCCGTAATTGATATAGCCCCACATAGATTACGCGTATCTCCCATCAGCACACAGCGCTGCGGGGAAAAATCTGCCTTTAGGCAAAAACACCCCACAAGGCAAAGGCCGCAAGCAGGGAGACCAGCCCCGCGCTACTGGCCAAGACGGCGGCGCTGGGGAGGTGGCGGTGGGTGCGCAGGGAGGCATCGACAAGCGATGCCCGCTTCCTCACCGCCAAGATCAGCACCAGCACGCCCGCCGCGAGCGCCAGCAACGGGAGAAACACACTAACGCTGACCACCCGCATGACCCCTAGGAGTATCACCGCCAGCGCGAGGATGGTGCGCTGCCACGATAGGCGGGTGCGCTCGGGCTGCAAGCCGGGGTCAAAGAGCTCCCCATGCGGCTGCGGGCTAGGCAAGTAACTCTCCTACCAGCAGCACGGCCGCGATAACGACGATGGTGCCCACCAGCACCGGGATGGCGATGCTAAAGGGCAGCGGGCGCTGTTGCCGCAAGGCACGCTCAGCCCGCTTCCATTGCACCCACGCGACTATCGGCAGCACAATCGCCACCACCAGCATGAATGCGGAAACCACCGCGCGCAGGGTCGCCGGTAGCGGCACATCGAAAGCCTCCAAGGCCACTCCCCCGGCAATCAGCGCGAGCGAGGTGCGAATCCATGCGAGGAAGGTGCGCTCATTCGCCAGCGTAAAACGCGGATCAGGGTCACTTCCTACCCCAAATACCGAGCGGGGAAACCTCGAATCGCTCATGCCTTCCTACCTTATATTCAATGCACGTCCTTAGCGCGATAAGGCCGCGAGCCTGTTCGCCGGTCACCTCGTTATGATCGGGGCCATGATTGAAGTCGCAGCCATCGTTTTCCGCAATTCCTTTGGCCACGTGCTTGGCGTACGCAAGGCCTCATCCACAAAGTTTCAGCTGCCGGGCGGCAAGCTAGAAGAAGGCGAAAGCCCTGTCCAGGCCGCTGCGCGCGAGGCGGAAGAAGAAATCGGCGTGCAGGTACGCCTACCTGAACTCACTGAGCTCGGCACCTTCACTGCCCCGGCCGCCAATGAACCGGGCCAGACCGTCCGCGGGCATATCTTTACCTACCCGCGCCCCGTCATCGCCCACGCCGCGGCCGAAATCGCCGAAACCGCCTGGATCGATCCCGCCGACCCGCAGTGCGAGCTTGCCGATCTCCTGCGTAGCAAGGTTTTTCCGGCGCTGTAAAGTGGTCAAGCTCGCGTATCAACAGAGAGCCACGCCTACACCCCGTCACCTGCGGCGGGAAGAATCGTGGACCAGCGATGACGTAACAGCCGCTCTGGGGTCAACAAGGTGTGGTTTACTACTTATTTAGACTGACGCCCTGCATTCTCCGCCCACACGCGCACTCCGACAGAAGCAGCAGTCAGAACAACAATGAAGATGGTCACTAAGCCGATGCCTATTACATCGGTCAGCCACAAAACAAATATCACCAAAGAGGCGACTGCTAAAGCGAGCAAAACTCCGTTTTTGTCTTCTGCGCTTTATCCATGTCTCCATTATTCACGATAAAAACTCACCACGCGACGAGTTCATCCTTCTGAAAAATCTCCTTGAGCACCAAAAGCGCCCTCGGAGAACTACATTTCCATTTCATGCCCGTAGCGGGGGAATACTCGTATTACGCTTGCAGAATAGGGGGCCTGGCTCCTGATTGGTGGCCACCGCATTTTGTCATTTAACCCCGTTTAGGCCTGTCGTTTAAGCTGGCAAAACAACAAAATCCCAAGCGCATTCGCCCGGGATTTGTGTGGCGGAGATGAGAGGATTCGAACCTCCGGACCCCAGAAGGGTCAACTCCTTAGCAGGGAGCCCCATTCGGCCGCTCTGGCACATCTCCAAGTTCAGAAAGAACCGTAAAAGACAATACCTGCCGCATGCGCCACGGCCAAACTAACCCCCTGGTTTTGTCCCCGGTTTTCTTCCACGCGCGCAGGAGAGACGACCTAGAGTGGTAGCCATGATTCGCTCCGACTTACGCGCCATTCCGGGCTATGTGCCCGGCGCGCGCCACGATGATGCCCTCAAGCTCTCTTCTAATGAGGCCACGCAGCCACCGCTGCCTGAGGCCGCAGAGGCTATGGCCCGCGCCACCGCCGAGGCCAATCGCTATCCGGATATCGCGGCCACCGAGTTGCGTGAGGATCTGGCCGAGCACTTAGGCGTGAGCTTCGACCAGGTTGCGGTAGGCACGGGTTCTTCCGCGCTGTGCCAGCAATTGGTACAGATCACCACCACGCCCGGTGAGGAAGTGATTTTTCCGTGGCGTTCCTTCGAGGCTTATCCCATCTTTGCCCAGGTTGTGGGCGCACGCCCCATTCCAGTTCCACTCGATGCGGACCAGCGCGTGGATTTGGCCGCGATGGCGGAGAAGATTACCGCGGATACGCGCCTAATTTTCGTCTGCAATCCGAATAATCCTTCCGGCACCACCGTGACTAAGGCGGAGTTCGCCGAATTTATGGACGCGGTGCCAAGCGATGTCCTCGTTGCCCTCGATGAGGCCTATATCGAATACAACCGGAATTCCGATACCCCGCTGGGCACCGAGCTTTTTGGCACTTATCCCAACGTGGTTTTCCTGCGGACCTTCTCCAAGGCCTATGGTTTGGCCGGCGTGCGCGTGGGCTATGCCTATGGCCCAGAAGATGTCATCGCGGCGCTGAATAAAGTAGCGATTCCGTTTTCCATCAACGCCGTGGCCCAGGCCGGTGCCCGCGCCGCGCTAGCAGCGCAGGATTCGCTGCGCGAGCGCACCGAAGAGACCTGTGACCAGCGCCAACGGGTGGAAAAGGAACTGGCAGAATGGGGCGTTCCCCACTCGGAAGCCAACCACGTATGGCTGCCGGCGGCGAATATTGAAAGGCTAGGAACGCCGCAGGAATTAGCCGCACGCCTAGCCACACGCGGCGTGCTCGTTCGCGCCTTTAGCGAAGGCATACGCATTACTATTACAACCGAGGAAGAAACTAACGCCCTGCTGCAGGCGTGGAACGATACCGTAGGAGGCTAAATGCGTTCGTTGACCAATTTTGCCCTCAATGTAGTCGCCATCGCGATTGCGCTCTGGGTCGTAGTGGGCATTATCCCCGGGATTTATATCACCCCGGATAAGCTGGGCAATTTCATTGCTGTGGCCATTGTTTTCATCATCATTAATGCGGTGGTCATGCCCGTGCTGCGTTTTATCGGCGCCCCGCTGACCTGCCTTACCCTAGGGCTATTCGCGCTCGTCATCAACGGCGCCGCCCTGCTGATCGTGGAGTGGACGCTCAATACCTTTGACTTAGGAATTGGCCACCTTGTGGTCAATTCCTGGGGCTCTGCAATCTTCGGCGCCATCGTCTTGTCCTTAGTCAGCAGCTTGGTCAATTTCTTTACCAGCCCGCTGCGCGAGCCGGTCTAAAGGAACGGGTTATCCCCCGGCGAAGGGCGGCAGCACGTCAACGCGGGTCACGCCCATGAGCGGCGAGTCCGCCTGAGTGTTGCCGGCGCCATCGATAAGAAAGTTGCAGCGCCCCAGCACCTCTTTCATGCTCATACCGGCCTCCGTAGTGCCGGTGTGGTCCTTGCCCAGCTGCTCTATGAGCTGGCCTAAGGTGGTGGGCGCTTTTACCTGCTCCGAAGCTACGCCAGCCGCGGCACGAGCGGCGGCGAAATAGTGAACGGTCAACATGCTTCCTACTATGCCCGCAGGCTTCGAACGTGTCGAACTCGCGGGTAAACTTGACGCCATGCGCACTCCCGAAACCCACGCGCACGAGGTCGCGGCTGCCCTCGGCCCGCGCGAAGTCATATCCCGGTCCTTGGGCCAGGCACAGGAGATGGTCCTTGCCTCCGATGTCTATACCACCTTCCCCTCGCCGCGCTTTAGCAATTCCCAAATGGATGGCTACGCGCTGCCTGCTACCGAAGCCGGTGCGTATGAGGTGGGCCCCACCATCGCCGCAGGCGCGGATCCCGCCGAGCTGCTGGATGGCCCTTTGCGCGCCGCCAGCCCCATCATGACCGGAGCCAAGGTTCCGGAGGGCACGGCAGCCATCGTGCCGATTGAAAAGTGCCAGCCGCAGGAGTTCCTCCAGCCGGGCGAGACCATTACAGTTCCGGCCACTGAAAAGGGCCAATTCATCCGCGGGACGGGCACGGACCTCGAGCAGGGCGCTCTCCTGGCCGCCAAGGGCGATAAGCTCACCCCGGTGCGCTTGGCCGCGCTGGCCTCCCAGGGCATCGAGGAGGTCACCGTTTACCGCCCCGCCCGCATCCTCGTGTGCACCGGCGGCGCGGAAATTGGTACGGGTATAGCTGCTATTCCCGATGCCAATGCACCGCTCATCTCTGCTATGGCCCACCGCGCCGGCATTGAGGTCGCCGGTTATGTCACCACCGATGATGATCCGGAGGTGCTCACCCGCGCGCTGGAGGAGGCCACTAAGCTCCACCGCCCCGATGCCATCGTCACCTCCGGCGGTATTTCTGCGGGCAAATACGAGGTCATCCGGCAGGTGCTCACCGGCTGGTTTGGCCACGTGGATCAGCAGCCCGGCGGGCCGCAGGGCATCGCCAGTTTCCATGGCACCCCGGTCATCTGCTTGCCCGGCAATCCGATTTCCACCATGGTGAGCTTCCGCCTCTTTGTCGCCCCCACCCTGGGCTGGGCACCCGCGGCATATCGCGTACCAATCGCGCACGCCATCGAGGGGCTGCCCCACAAGGATCAATTCCGCCGCGGGTACGCCGATGCGCAAGCCCACGTTACTGGCGGTGCTAGCTCTCACCTGCTGGCCCAAGCCGCCAATGCCACCCACCTCATCCGCATTCCTGCCGGTAAGAGCCTCAGCGCAGGAGAAAAAGTAAAGGTCTATCCCCTATGAGTTCTGCTCGCACCGCCATTGTTTTGGTCGCCTCCACCCGCGCCGCCGCCGGGGTCTACGAGGATCGCTCGGGCCCCATCGCAGTAGATTTCCTGCGCCGCAAGGGTTTCGACTGCCCTGATGCCCGCGTGGTGCCCGATGCCGATATCGCCGCAGCGGTGGACCAGGCCTTCGCCGAAAAGCCCGCGGTTATCCTTACCTCCGGCGGAACGGGCCTGACCCCGGACGATCTCACCGTCGATGCCGTACAGCCCCATCTCACGCGGGAGCTTCCCGGCATCGCCATGGCCTTTTGGAATAAAGGCTTGGAGACTATCCCCACCGCAGTGGCCTCGCGCGCGGTCGCAGGCGTCAATGACACCACCTTTGCCATGACCCTGCCCGGTTCTACCGGCGGAGTCAAAGATAGTTGCGCCGTGCTAGAGGATTTAATCGTCCACATCGTCGATATGTTAGAAGGAAAACATGAGCACTGATCCTTCTTATGTCGCCGCGCAGACTGGGCTCACTGTCGGCGCCATACTGACCGAGCAGCCCCTCGAGCCCCTCCTTGCCGCCGCCAAAGCAGAGGTCACCACCTCAGCCATGGGCGCGGTGGTCACGTTCGAGGGCATCGTGCGCGATCACGATGGCGGCCGGCCCGATGTCACTCAGCTGTCTTACTCCGCACACCCTAGCGCCCCAGAAAAGCTGCGCGAGATTGTCGATGAAGTAGCAGGCCAGCACCCCGTGCGCTTGTGGTCGGCCCACCGCACCGGCGATCTACAGGTGGGCGATTTGGCCTTTACCGTCGTCGCCGCCTCTGCCCACCGCGGCGATGCCTTCCGCGCCGCGGAGTCCTGTGCCGATCGAGTCAAGGCCGAGGTGCCCATTTGGAAGGAACAAAGCCACGGCGATGGCTCCATCAACTGGGTGGGCCTCGAATGAGCACACGCTATGCCCGCCAGGAGGCCCTGTGGGGTGATAAGGGCCAGCAGAAATTGGCTGACTCCCACGTCGCGGTCATCGGCGCGGGCGGGCTTGGCTCACCGGCGCTGCTCTACCTGGCAGGAGCCGGGGTGGGCCGCATCTCGCTTTTCGATGACGACCTCGTCTCCCCCTCCAACCTCCACCGGCAGGTCATTCACACCACCGCCTCCATTGGCACCGTAAAGACCGAATCGGCCGCAACGGCGGTGCGGGCCCTCAACCCTGAGGTGGAGCTCATCTGCCACGGCCGCCTAGAATCCGCCACCGCCCTCGAGCAGCTGCGCGGCTGCGACGTGATCCTCGATGGGACGGATAATTTCGACGCCCGCTACCTGTGCTCATGGGCCGCCCACAGCCTGGGCATTCCCCACATTTGGGCTTCTATCCTGGGCTTTGATGCGCAGATGAGCGTCTTTTGGTCCGGCAAGGGCCCTGTGTACGAGGATGTTTTCCCCACCGCTCCTGCCCCGGGCGAGGTTCCGTCGTGTTCCCAAGCCGGCGTCCTGGGCCCCATCGTTGGCACGGTGGGTTCTGCGATGGCCTTGGAGGCTTTGAAGATCATTACCGGCGTCGGTGCCCCACTTATTGGCACGCTCGGTTACTTTGAGGCGCTATCTGGGACCTGGGAGTATATCCCCATCCGCCCCACCGGCGCGCAGCCTACCCAGCCAGCCGATGCCCCCGAGGTTCGCGAGATCCCCGCGCACGCCCCGCTTATCGATGTCCGCACCGACGCCGAGCGCGCCCGCTCTGCCATTCCTCATTCAACGCATCTGCCCCTCGACCGCATCCTCGCCGGCGAAAACCCGGACATCGGCCAGGGCGATGCCGCTGTTATCTACTGCGCTAGCGGCATCCGCTCCGCGCAAGCCGTCCACGCATTGCGCGGCCGCGGCTACGAGCACGTTGTTTCACTGCGCGGCGGCATTAACGCGTGGTTGGAACAGCACGATTTGTCCTAGCCTCGCCAAACAGTGTGGGGTGCCTATGGCCTTCCGTATTTGTCTTCCTTGCCGCGAACAAAGACGAACCAGATCAGCGGCCCCAAGAAAGGAAGGGCGAAGGTAGCGGCGATAAAGAGTATCTTGGCCGCAATCGTGTACCCAGAAGCGATAATAGAAATAACCGCCGCAATCCAGAACGCGACGAGCAAAATAATGGGAAGGAACCCAAGGAACCACCACGTGTCATTAGAGTTAGTAGATTCCGCTGCTGCTACATAAAGTTCCGAGGTATTCATGACGTCCTTTCGTCGAGCATTTTTATCTCTGGGACAAAGCCAGCACCGCATCGATACCTGACTTGCCCTGTACATTTCCAAGATTAAGTCTGCGCCGCACTAGGCGCGTCATCCCCCGGTATGAAATGCCACAGCAGAATCCCACTGATCTAAGAGGTCTTCCGGTGCCCTGTCATCTCTAGGTTCGCTTTGTCGCCATCTAAGGTGAGGTTTCCCGTCAGTTCCTGCGTGGCCACAGCACCCGATTCGCCTTCCCCATAGGCACGCCACGTTACTGTCACGGTATCGTCGGTCCACTCCAGCTGATTAATATGCCTGCGTGCTGGCTCCATGCCATTACGGGTCCAGTCTTCTACCTGGGTAATGTAATTCAGGTCATTGTCATAAATGAGCAAGTTATCCGGCCAGGCCACGCCGCCTTGATCGCAGACATAGGTAATAACGGCTTCATCTTTGCCATCACCGTTGATATCGGCGTAAGCACCCTTAGGGGTTCCATCCTTGTTGAGCTTTAGCCCGGCGGCAGCATTGGGATATCCAGTCTTTAAGTGCTCGGGCAAAGTCCCATCCACCAACGTGCCGGCGTCATGCTCACACAACGCTGGTACCCACAAGGAGTACAAGTCTTCCACCGGGATGATCTTATTTTCCCCTGAAGTCGCAGATTTCTGGGCCTTTTCCGTCACTGTCGCAGTGCTCGGCTCCGTCGCGGAATCTGAGGCTCCAGCACCTTCATCATCCGTGTTTGAACTGGAGGATTCTTCGCTGACCTCGGAGGTCGCGCTAGATCCGGTGAAATTCGGCTCGCTATCGGCCTTATTAGGTTCATCGGAATTAGAGCAACCGGAAACAAAAGCGACAGCGGTCACGGCCAGGATCGCGCAAGGAGAGGTGAGAGAATTAGGCATAAGCGCAGCATACAGTGCTAGGGCGGCTGGATTCGCGCCAATGGAGGTAAAAATGAGAATTCGGCAACCTGGCGGGAACCAGAAGCTAGTCAACTATCATCTTGTTGTGGGTCACTTTTGGAAAGGAAGTAGGGGGCTCCGTTCTGATTCCAGACAAATTTCTAATGCATATCAGGTTTACCATCATCGCTAGAAATCAGGATGGGTCAGCGCATGAATAAACCCCGAGACCAAATGGCCTCGGGGATTTATTTTCTCGCTTCTTAAATCTTAGAAGCCGAGGATGGAGCGGTTAAACTCGTTAACAGCGTCCGGAACCAGGTAAGGCACCTGACGGAAGAACAGGCTTGCCTGCTCAAGAGCGTCCCAGCCGGTGGAGACTGCGGAGTGTGCTGCTTCCTGTACGTTGGATACAAGATCAAGAATCATTTCAGAATTCCTTTCGAGGTTGGAAAATTCTTATACGCGTTTCCGCGCGCACTGATCATTGTATGTGGTTAGGTGCGGTGATGTGCAACTTTCGAGTAGGCAGTTTATAGATTTGTTAGAAAACAATCGTCCTGGGGTTTAAACGATCTGCATTACATTTTCTTTCTATCTAAAACTTTCGCGCAATAAATTTTAGTTTCAAAGATGATCAAGGGAAGTAGGGAAAGGTTCCACGTTTTCCCGTCCGAGGAAAGGATGAGCCGTACAGACAAGACAAAACCCCTAGTCAGCTGGGACTAGGGGAAATGCTCTCTGCGGAGACGGCGGGATTTGAACCCGCGGAGGAATAAACCTCGCCGGTTTTCAAGACCGGTGCATTCGGCCGCTCTGCCACGTCTCCATCGTGCCGAAGAGGCAACTCGGTTAGCTTACTAAACGGTCCCGCGCGAATCACATTGCCCCACAAGGAAATGGACGTGGCGCACACCACACCCCCTCCATTACATTGGCCGTATGAGTGCTACACAGATGAAGGCAATCGTCCAAACCGATCCTGATACCCCACGGTCGCTAGAGCTACAGGACGTAGACGTTCCTGAGCTGCGTTCCGGCGAGGTACTGGTGAAGGTGAAGGCCGCGGGTGTCAACCGCGGCGATATTCTGCAGACGATGGGCGCGTACCCGCCGCCGCCAGGGGCATCGGACATCATTGGGCTGGAGGCCGCCGGCGTGATTGAGGATGCCGGCGATACGGACTGGGAAGCCGACACCGAGGTCGGATGCCTACTCGCAGGCGGCGGCTATGCGGAATACGTCGCCGTCCCGCAGGGCCAGCTGCTTCCGCTGCCCAAGGGATTTAGCCTGGAAGAAACCGCGGCCGTGGTTGAGGTCGGCTGCACCGTGTGGTCCAACCTGGGCATCGAAGCGGGCCTGCACGAGGGCCAGCGCGTGCTCATCCACGGCGGTGGCGGCGGCATCGGCACCTTTGCCATCCAGGTAGCCAAGGCGTTGGGCGCCGAGGTAGCTGTCACCGCCGGATCACAGGAAAAGCTAGACCGTTGCCGCGAGCTCGGCGCGGATATTCTCATCAACTACAAGGAGCAGGATTTCGTCGATAAGCTCAAGGGCAGCTGCGATGTCATCCTGGATATCATCGGCGCGAAGTACCTGGAAAAGAACATGAAGTGCCTGGCCAAGGACGGCAAGCTCATCATCATTGGCATGCAGGGCGGCACCAAGGCGGATATCAACCTGGCCCCCATGCTGCCGAAGCGCCTGACCATTCAGGGCACGACGCTGCGCGCGCGTGATTTGGACGATAAGGCGGAGATCGTCGCCGGCACCATCAAGAATGTGTGGCCCATGCTGGAAGATGGCCGCGTGAAGCACGCGCTGCACGGCACGTACCCGCTTGCCGATGCCGCCAAAGCCCACGCCGCCCTCGACAGCGGCGAGGTCACCGGCACGCTGGTGCTTACGGTGTAGTTTCCCAGCGCGCCTTCCTTAGGCGAGCGAGGCAACGACGCGCACGAGGTGCTCGATATCGTGGTGGGTATTAAACGGGCCCAATGCTACGGTGACGGCACCGCCGATTTCTTCCACGCCCATTTCCGTGAGCAGCGGCGTTTGTGGGGCCAGCGTGGTGACGAGCCCATTATCAAAGAGGCGCTTGTACACCGTCTCCGCGGGCACGCCCTGGACCGCAAAGGTAAGGCGCGGCAAGCGATTATCGGATGCGCCCGCTGCCGCCTCGCCGGTAACACCCAGGATGTGTACGGCGGGAAGCGTGCTCAAAAATGAGTACAGATCCGCGCGCAAGTCCTCGAGGTAGGCGCTCAAGGCGGTCATGGACTTATTAAGCCGCACCCGGCGCGATCCCTTATCCCCACCGGCCAGGGCCGCGAGGTGATCTACCAGTGGGCCCACTCCGCCGGCTAAGCCGGAGGAGACGGGGGTTTCTAGCTTGCGGCCGTCTTCCTTGGAATAGATGGGATTTAGGGCATCCAGGCGGCGGAGCATGCGCGTATCGCGGAAGACCAAGGCAGCCATTTGCGGCCCGCCCAGCAGCCCGATGTCGATGCCCACGATATCCGCGCCCAGCTCATCGAAGCGGATGGGGCGGTAGGGCGCGATTGCGGAGACATCGAGAAGCGTCCAGGCACGCGAACGCCCCCGCACCGTGTCAATGATCTCCTCAGCTGGGGATACCGTGCCCAAAAGCTCATGCGCGGCGGAAAAGGAAACGAGCCTTGTAGAGCCATCGACAAGCTCTGCGAACTGGAATCCCGGCAATTCGCCGGTGCCAAGGTCCGGCTGCGCCCAGCGGATATCGGCGCGCACGTCAGAAAAAGCGGAATACAGCGTGGGAGGATCCAGCTTGGACAGCACCACCGAGGAATTGCTGCCCAATAGTGGGCGTGCCGCACGCGACAGGGATTGGTACAGCACGGGCAGGGATGGGCCAAGGACCACACGGTCTGCCTTGGAAGCGGTGAGATCCGCAATGGCCATGCGCGCTGCTGCATAGTTGCCATCGCCTGCCAACCGGCCCGGCTCGGGCGCGGCCGAGTGGGCGCCGCCTGGTCCCTCTTGCGTCGCTACCGCCGTCGCCATCCGGAAAGACCGGGCAACGCCGGAGGTCACGCGCTCCGAAATTTGGGGCACCGCGTGCGCATTGAGGTATGTCCAGCCATCAGATAGTCCGGTGTACAAACCTCGCGCACTAAAGACGTCATAGTGTGCCGAAGCTGCTGGCATTAGGTCCCCTTCTTCATCGCACTGAACAACTGCCACCACGTGGCGGTCGATTCCCTACTGTATACGCGTTTGCTCTCAGTTTCCCAAATCTGAATTTTCCCTGGGCATCACTGTTTTCCCAGGCTAGCGGCGTGTAGTTCCCGTTTGCCCAGCACGCGCGCTAGGGTGTTGGGCGTGCAAGATAACAATCAACTGCGCGCTGATATCGCCCGCATGACCTCCCAGCCAGAAGGCGAGGCTATCCCAGCGTCCCAGTCCATGACCCTCAAAGCTGCTTTCGCAGACCTTATGCGGGGTGCACAGCAGCGTGAGCTGTGGTTCAAGCTGGGCCTGCAAGATATCAAGCAGCGCTACCGCCGCTCCGTCCTCGGCCCATTCTGGATCACCATCGCCACCGGTGTGATGGCGCTTGCCTTGGGCCTCTTGTATTCCATGCTTTTTCAGATTCCCGTCGCGGAATTCCTTCCCCACGTCACCGTGGGCCTTATTATGTGGACCTTTATTTCGGGCTGCATTAAGGAAGGGTCCACGGTCTTTATTGATAATGAGGGACTGATTAAGCAGCTTCCCGCCCCGCTTTCGGTGCACGTGTACCGGCTGGTGTGGCGCCAAACCCTGTTTTTGGGCCATAACCTCATCATCTGGCTCTTGCTAATCATGATCTTCCCGCGCAACTTGGGCTGGGAATTCTTCCTCTTTATCCCCGGGCTACTGCTCCTGCTCATTAACGGCGTGTGGGTCACCATGTTCTTTGGCATCATCGCCACGCGCTTCCGCGATGTCGCCCCGCTGCTTGATGCCCTGACGCAGCTACTGTTCTACGTCACCCCAATCGTCTGGATGACCAATACGCTCAAGGACCAAGGCGGTGCGGTGGCGGACCGCGCCCGCATCGCGGAAATCAACCCGCTGTATCACTACTTGGAAATCGTGCGCGCCCCAATGATTGGTGAGCCCGTTGCCGCCTACCACTGGTGGATCGTCATCGGCTGCACCGCAATCGGCTTGTTCATCGCTGGGCTAGTCATGCGCAAGTGGCGCTTCCGCGTGAGCTACTGGGTATAGCTTCCCTTCCTTTACTCCCACCCCACCATGAGGCTCGTTGAAAGGATAAAAACTGATGGTCTCAATTGATACGTATAACGCGTGCGTGGACTTTCCCATCTTTGATGCCAAATCCCGCTCCCTAAAAAAGGCCATGCTTTCTACCGCGGGTGGTGCCATTGGGAAAAATGACCACAACACCGTGGTGGTTGAGGCGCTGCGAGATATTAACCTGCACCTGCGGGAAGGCGATCGCGTCGGGCTCGTTGGCCACAATGGCGCCGGCAAGTCCACGCTGTTGCGCCTGCTCTCCGGTATCTACGAGCCCACGCGCGGTACCGCCGATGTCCGCGGGCGCGTCGCCCCCGTCTTTGACTTGGGCGTGGGCATGGACCCGGAGGTATCCGGCTACGACAACATCATCATCCGCGGGCTTTTTTTGGGCCAATCCATCAAGCAGATGAAGAAAAAGATGGATGAAATCGCGGAGTTCTCCGAGCTGGGCGATTACTTGTCCATGCCCCTGCGCACCTACTCCACCGGTATGCGCGTGCGCCTAGCACTTGGCGTGGTGACCTCCATTGAGCCGGAAATCCTGCTGCTGGATGAGGGCATCGGCGCCGTCGACGCAGCCTTTATGGCCAAGGCCCGCGTGCGCCTGCAAGAGCTGGTCAAGCGCTCCGGCATCTTGGTCTTTGCCTCCCACTCCAATGACTTTTTGGCGCAGCTGTGCAATACCGCGCTGTGGATCGACCACGGCGAAATCCGCTCCGTGGGCGAGGTATCTGAAGTCGTGGGCCAGTACGAGGGCCCAGAAGTAGGCGAATACGTCCGCGATCTGCGCCAGCGCTTTGAGGGCGAAGAGGCGGCTGGGTAGAAGCTAGCGCAGCATCCCCAGCAGCTGCTGGCTCAGCCCGGAAACCTCCACGTGCAGGTCATCCGGGCGCTTGTAATTGGGGGCCTCCACGCGCGCAGTCACGTGCCGCTGCGGACTATTCTCCGGCCCCGCCTTTTCTTCTCCTTCAGAAACCACCTGGTAGCCCAGCTTCTGGCTCACCCGCGCCGAGGCCTCATTCTGTGCCACCCAGCTCGTGGTCATCGCCTGCGCGCCTAGGTAATCCAGCCCAAAGGCCACTACCGCGTGCCGGATGAGCGTGCCCACACCCTGGCCTTGGAACCGGTGAAAGACCCAGGAGCCCGTCGCAATTTCTCGCGTTGCAGCAAAGTCCTCCGCCCGCGCATCGATGGTGCCCAGGATTTCTCCCGAATCTGCGTCGCGCACGATGAAATCCAAGGACCATTTCTCTGGGCGCAGCTGCGCCCGGTTGCTCCACCGGAACTGGGCCGCCGCTGACGGAGTATTCATCCTGGGATTAAAGAGCCACGGAAAGGCGTAATCCGGAATGTCTGCGCCGTAGATATCCTCTGCCGCCACACCGGCGATTGCCGCAATATCCTCATCGCGCATTACGCGCAACTCCACGCCAGGGTGGGTTGTATTGCCCGCGCGTATCGTCAGCCCGAACGGTGGCCACATGCTTTCCATAGGCAGTCAGCTTAGCCCACGCGGAGTGTTTATCCGCGGCAGATCCATTCCCCGGTGGCAAGATGGAACGCATGACTGCCACCCTTGATTCCACCGGTACCACCGCTGCCGTCATTGTCACCCACCAGCGCGCGGACTTGCTGCGTGCCTCGCTCGAAAAGGTAGTCAACCAAACCCACCCCGTGCAGTGGGTCATCGTAGTGGATAATGGCGCCGAGGATGCGGTCCGTGACGCGGTGGAATCCCTGGCAGGCGATCGCGCGGTCTACGTGCCGTCCAAGACCAACCTAGGTGGTGCGGGCGGATTCGCCCTCGGTTTCCTTACCGCGCTATCACTCGGCGCCGACGCCGTGTGGTGCGCCGATGATGATGGCCGCCCCGCCGATTACGGCGTATTAGAAGAGCTCTACCGCGTGGCAGGGAATAATAACCTGCACGAGGTCTCACCTGCCGTGTGCAATATCGACGATCCCGGCAGCTTGGCCTTCCCGCTGCGCCAAGGGCTGGTGTGGCGCCGCCGCATGGAGGAACTCGAGGGAGACTTCCTGCCCGGCATCGCTTCTTTGTTTAATGGCGCTCTGATTTCCGCCGCGGCGATGCAGACCATTGGCGTTCCGGATTATCGCCTCTTCATCCGCGGCGATGAGGTGGAATACCACCGCCGCCTGGTCAATTCCGGGCTGTCTTTCGGCACCGCCTTGACCACCAGCTACCTGCACCCGGACGGTTCGGATGAGTTCAAGCCCATCCTGGGCGGCAAGATGCATACCCAGTACCCGGAAGGCGAGTTCAAGCGCTTTTTTACCTACCGCAACCGCGGCTACCTGCTGTGGCAGCGCGGCATGCGCAAGCTTTTGCCCCAGGAATTTGCTCGCTTTGGCTGGTTCTTCTTGGTCCAACGCCACGATCCGGCCGGCTTCCTGGAGTGGCTCAGGCTGCACAACCGCGGGCGCCGCGAGGATTTCCGCCGCCCCCGGTAATCGCTCCTAAGGCGTGCCGCTGGCCTATTTTTCCTTAAAGATAAAGACCCGCTGGATGGCAAAGTTGGTCACCGTCGCCACGCCTTGGGCAATGACGAAGGCGATGGTGTCTTTCACCGCGCCCTCAAAGCCTAGGGAAATCAGCGGCTCATTGAGTACCCAGTACAAGAAATTCTGCACGGCAAAGGTGGATACGTATAACACGCCCACCGTTGCGGCCGTGCGTCCGGACACCTTTGTGCCAAAGGTCCAGCGCGCATTGGCCAGATAGGCAGCGATGGTGCCAAAGACCCAACCAATCGCCTTCGCCCCAGAGCGGTGCAGACCTAAGTGGGTCAATAGCAGCGTCAACCCATAGTCAATGACGGCGGCAAAAACACCCACCGCAATAAATCGCACCAGCTGCTGCTTCAAAGAGCTGGAGGGGCGCTTTACTTCTGCAGCATCTTCAAGTGGATTAGTCACAGGCAGTTAGCTTACCCGCGCAGCAGCGCTCGGTACATGTCTAGGCGGTACACCGGCGCGGCGGCGTCCTTGCCGTAGGCACCAATCTGGGATAGCTGGTGCAAGGAGGCATCGCACAGCGCGCGAATCTCCGCACCTTTCAAGGTGTTGCCATCATCGTTGACCCAGCCCAAGGCATCCATGGTGGTTTCCACCACGGAATCGGTCAGCTCGTCACCGCCCATGCAGGATAGCGCCAAGGCCATGGACCAAAAGGCATCTTTTCCCTCATTGGTGACTTCACGCGGCAGGCTAGCCAGCGCCTCAGCCGTGGCCGCCGGCAGATCACTTCCGCGGTTTAAGTCCATGGCCTGTAAGAGCGGAACAAAGTCATAGAGCTTGGTGCGCTCGATGAGCGCCCTTACCTGGGGTTTAACCTGTGCCAGAACTTCATCGGTGATTTTTTCACCGGTCAATTCCCGGTTCACCGCAGTAAGTTCAAAGGGCGCGAAGAGGTTGCCCGAGCCGCCCACGCACAGCGCGCTGGGGGTGCCATTATCGCGGGGATAGATTTCTGCGACCACCAGCTCAAAGTCCCAGAGGCCCCACACAAAATCGATCTGGTCGCCCTCGCGCCAAAGGAATTCGGAGGCTTGACGCTCTGGGTCAAGGCGCGGGCCGCGGGCATCACTGTGCTCGTAAAAGTGCCACGGGGAGTTTTCATCCGGCAGACCAAAGCAGATGTGTAGTACTTTCTGCAGCTCATGTAAGGTAAGCGCATCGCTAAAGCCGATTTGACGGTGGACTTCCCCATCCGCACGGATATTGGAGGCTTGGCAGATGACGGTGAGCGGTTCCCGCTTTAGCGACAGCAGCGGGTCGGCACGGCGAGCCCGCGCCTGTGCAATATCGGTGACCCCTGCATTCATGGGCCCCACCATACGCAAATTTTAAGAAGCCAGTTTTTCTATATCGCGCGCTTCGAGCTCGCTGATGATAAACGTCGCCGCCGCGCCAATTGCTCCCAACAGCGTCCACGGGCGCTTAACGCCGCGCTTGCGCAGGAAAGACACCACCTTGCGGGATACGGCTACATCGGCCCACAAAGCAAGGCCCACCAAGATGAGCACCGCCGCCAAAATAGCCCAAAGTTTCAGGCCCTTATCCGCAAATTCCTGCGGTGAGCGCGGTTCATCGCCGTCCTCTTCGGCCTGGGCGTTGGTATAGGCCACCAATGCGCCAAAACCAATCGTGGACAAAACGTAGGCGGTAATAAGGCCCTTTGTGGATTTAATCCAGTCCGGGTAAGAGGTGACGATGCCCTGTGCGGCCGCTTGGGTGATGCGACCGGCCAAGGTGTCATCGAGGGCGTAATTATCGCGGGATTCTTCTGCTGCTTCGCGGTTGTTTGTCATAGCGACCACTCTAAGCGGCGGTAAGCTATTGCGCATGTACTCGGAAAAGACAGAGCATATGACACCCGCCCAGCAAGCCGCTCAGGATGAGCGGGCCGAGGACGATAAGCGCAACGGGCATTTTGAGGCAACAGAGCACACCAATCTGCCGCTTAGCCCCTTTATGACGCGCCTGATGGCAGAGGAAATGCCGATTTTGGATTCTACTTCGCGCCGCCGCGTGTACGAGATTTTGGACAGCTATGAAGGGCCCACCATTGAGTCCCAAGCGGACCTGCCGGAAGAAATCCGCGAGATCATGGATCTCTAAAGCGCCGCATTCGGGGCAGTCTGTGTGCCCCAAGCTGTTTTAAATATCACGAACGTCACTCCAGCCACCGCACTATGAGCTAGGTAGGCTGGTACATCGATACAATCCGTCGAGCAAAGAGTAAGAGATGGAACTACATACCACCGAAAAGTCCCTGCACGGCTGGGGCCGCACCGCCCCCACGACCGCCCATGTGCTGTCCACGGAAGACGTGGACGTCATCAAGAATGCAGTGGCACAGGTCGCGGACGATAACTCGGACAAGCCCGCCCACCTGCGCCGCGGCGTCATCGCGCGCGGCATGGGACGCTCCTATGGTGACCCCGCCCAAAATGGCGGCGGCCTGGTCATCGACATGCAAAAGCTGAACAAGATCCACTCCATTGACCCGGAGTCCGCGCTTGTTGATGTCGATGGTGGCGTCACCCTTGACCAGCTCATGAAGGCCGCGCTGCCCTATGGCCTGTGGGTTCCGGTCCTGCCGGGCACCCGCCAGGTCACCATCGGCGGCGCCATCGGCCCCGATATCCACGGCAAGAACCACCACTCCGCCGGTTCCTTTGGCAACCACGTGGTCTCCATCGAGCTGCTGGTTGCTGATGGCCGCGTTCTCCACCTCACCCCAGAGGGCAGCGAGGATGACCCGAGCGGTGACCTCTTCTGGGCCACCATCGGCGGCATGGGCCTTACCGGCATCATCCTGCGCGCTACCATCCGCATGACCAAGACGGAGACCGCCTACTTCATCGCGGATACGGATCGCACCGATAACCTGGAAGAAACCATTGCCTTCCACTCGGATGGTTCGGAGCACAACTACACGTATTCCTCCGCCTGGTTCGATGTCATCTCCCCAGAGCCGAAGCTGGGCCGCTCCACCATTTCCCGCGGCTCCCTGGCCACCTTGGCGCAGCTCGAGGAATTGGCCCCCAAGCTGGCGAAGGATCCGCTCAAGTTCAACGCTCCGCAGCTGATGACCGTGCCGGATATCTTCCCGTCTTGGACGCTGAATAAGCTCAGCCTGTCCGCTGTGGGCTTGGCCTACTACACCATGGGCGCGCCGGCGAAGAACCAGGTAAAGAACTTGACGCAGTTCTACCAGCCGCTCGATCTCATTGGCGAGTGGAACCGCGGCTACGGTTCCAAGGGCTTTTTGCAGTACCAGTTCGTCGTTCCCACGGAGGCCGTGGAGCCATTCAAGGAGATCATCCGCGATATCCAGCGCTCCGGCCACTACTCCGCGCTGAACGTATTCAAGCTCTTCGGCGAAGGAAACCGCGCGCCGCTGTCGTACCCGATGCCTGGCTGGAACGTCTGCGTGGACTTCCCCATCCGCCCGGGCTTGGGCGAGCTTCTCGATGACCTGGATCGCCGCGTCATGGAGTTTGGCGGCCGCCTGTACTTGGCAAAGGAATCGCGCACCTCTGCCGAGAACTTCCACCAGATGTACCCGGGCCTAGAAGGCTGGCTCAAGACCCGCAATGACATCGACCCCACCGGGGTCTTTGCCTCCGATATGTCCCGCCGCCTCGAGCTGCACTAATCACTGGACTCATCACCACCCCTCATGAAGGAGATTTTTTAAACCATGCTTAATGCAGTAGGCCAAGCCCAGCACATCCTGCTTTTGGGCGGTACCTCTGAAATCGGCCTCGGCGTCGTCGCCGAATTCCTCGAGCGCGGACCCGCCAAGGTCACCCTGGCCGCCCGCGCCCAGTCCCCGCGCATCGAGAAGGCACAGGCTGACCTGGAGGCCCGCGGCGCGGAAGTCGAGGTCGTGGACTTTGATGCCACCGACTTTGACTCGCACCCGGCGGTCATCGATAAGACTTGGGAGCGCGGCGATGTCGATATCGCCATCGTGGCCTTTGGCACCCTAGGTGACCAGGAAGAGCTGTGGCAAAACCACGACAAGGCCGTGGCTTCTGCCCAGACCAACTACACCGCGCCCGTCTCCGTCGGCGTGCTGTTGGGTGAAAAGTTCAGGCACCAGGGCCACGGCACCATCGTGGCGATGTCCTCGGTGGCCGGCATGCGCGTGCGCCGCTCCAACTTTGTCTACGGTGCTTCCAAGGCCGGCGTGGATGGCTTCTACATCAACTTGGATGAAGCACTGCGCGGCTCTGGCGCCAACGTGCTCGTCGTCCGCCCGGGCCAGGTTCGCACCAAGATGTCCGCTGAGGCCGGCGATGCCCCGCTGACCGTCAATGTCTCTGACGTGGCCAAGGCCACCGTGCAGGCGGTACTGGATGGCAAGCAGTCCATCTACGTCCACCCGCTGTTCAAGTACGTATCGCTGGCATTCAAGTTCATCCCGCAGCCCATCTTCCGCAAGCTGCCGTTCTAACCAGTTCCTGCGCGCAGGGTATGCCGGGCTCCTCAAGGCCCGCGGCCCTGCGCGCTTTGCTAGTTAATAAGCCAGCTCACACCGCGCCTAATCCCAGAAGAGTGATTAAGGTATGCGAAACTAAAGGGCATGACAAGCCCAGCTACGCCTTCCCAAGCAGTTCCCGTGAGCGAGGAGAAACGCACCACCGCCTACCACGCCGATGCCATGTCGCACCGCAGCACCCTGCTGGGCATTATTTTCGCAGCGCTGGGCGGCGGGGCAATTACGCTTTTCGGCTGGTATGCCTTCAAAACCGTCTCCCTGCCCTCCTTTAATACCTCCATGGTCACCCGCGCGCTGTGTACGGTCGGCGTGATCTTGACGTTGGCCTTGGCAGGTGGCTTTAGCGCGTGGTGGCTCTATGACCACTACAAGGAGAATTTCTCTCGCCCGCGCTGGCGCACGTGGGTGACCTACGCCATCACGTATCTCTCCCCCGCCTTATTGACCCTTGCCACCGTGGGCCTGCCGCTGTCTGCCTCGCGCTTATGGCTCGATGGCGTGCAGGTGGACCAGGCATTCCGCACCCAGTTCCTTACCCGGTCAGTAGATCAAATGGGCTATGCGGACATGAACTACCTAGACATGCCCACGTTTTACCCGCTGGGCTGGTTCTGGCTAGGCGGACGGCTCGGCTCCATATTGGGTATTCCCGGCTGGGAGGTTTATCAGCCGTGGGGCCTGATTTCCATCGCGGTTGCAGGCTGTATCCTCGTTCCCATTTGGCAACACCTCACTAAATCCCTGCCGGTGGGAACAGCTATTGCGCTTACCACCACCGCCATTACCTTGACCATCGCGGCGGAAGAGCCTTATTCCGCGGTCATCGCCATGGGCATGCCCGCCATCGCGGTGTTAAGCGCGCGCGCATTCAAAGGATCGTCGTTGTCTACCGCCGCGGTCGCTATCTACCTCGGAATCTCCGCTACCTTCTATACCTTGTTCACCGGCGCGGCAGCGCTGACCGTGGTCAGTCTGATCGCCGTTTTCACCGCGCTGTACGACCGGGCGTGGCGACCCATCGTGCGCCTAGTCATCATCGCGGTGGGATCGCTGGCCATCGCAGCCATCGCTTGGGCCCCATACCTCTGGCAGGTTCTGCATTCGACCGCACCCCTGCAAGCCACCGCGCAGCACTACTTGCCGGAAGAAGGCACGCAAATTCCGGTGCCGTTCCTTTCCTTGAGCATCGTGGGATTCCTCTGTCTTGCCGGTCTAATCTTTATTATCATCCGGTTGCGAGATGCGGAAGTCCGCGCGCTGGGGTTGTCCATCATAGGCATTTATGTATGGACGGTGCTGTCCATGGTGATGACCTTGGTCGGCACCACCCTACTGAGCTTCCGCCTTGAGGTCATCGTGGTGCTGTTGTTCGCGACGGCGGGTATCCTTGCCCTTGCGGAAGTCCGCACAGCCGGTATTCACCGCCTGTACCCCGCTAGTTTCTCCCACACGGCCAATAAGCGGATTACGGCGGTTTTTGGCATTTTCCTCGCCTTGGCTGGAGTCCATTATGCCCAGCAGATTCCCGAGGCAAACGAAGATGCCATCGACCACGCCTACAGTGATACCGATGGTTACGGCGAGCGCGCGGATCGCTTTACCAGCGATTCCGCTCATTATTATCTGGATATCCACAACTTCATCCAGGATCAGGGCTATACGGCCAACGAAACGGTAGTCCTCACGGATGAAAAAACCTTCATGGCTTACTACCCATACTGGGGATTTAACGCCTTTACCAGCCACTATGCAAATCCCCTCGGGGAATTCAAACACCGCAATGACCAGATTGAAGCCTGGGCGGATGAGTCATGGGACTCTACTCCTGCAGAGTTCCAAAAATCCCTCGATTCCGCACCGTGGCGCGGGCCGGATGCCATCATCTTCCGCGGCGACCTCGACAATAAAGATGATGGGTTCAAGGTGCACTTGGCTGAGGATATCTATCCTAACCAGCCAAATATTCGCTACCGCGCAGTCTTCTTCAACCCCGAGGTCTTTGCGGAAGGCTGGGAGCTGGAGCAAACGGGTCCATTCGTAACGGCGGTGCGAACCAAGTAAGTTCACCCACACTTCCCCGGGGTTATCGGGGCGTGCACACGGGAACTTGGGCCAGACTGACGTACACTAATCGCCGTGTCAGATAGCCTTAAAACGAAATCGAAAGAAGCACGCCCCTCCGGGCTAAGTATCGCCACAGCCCCTGCCGGGTTGCGCTGGACCGCGATCATCGCCGGGTTAATTGGTTTCCTGTGTTTTATAGCCACCCCGCTATTGCCAGTGAACCAAACCCAGTCTTCCTTTGATTGGCCGCAGAATGATTCGCTGCAATCTATCAATGCACCACTTATCTCCGTGGCGCCGGAAAACTTGGAGGCCACCATCCCCATGTCCGCGGTGGATGAGCTCCGCGATGGCCAAAACATGGTCTACAGCACCGTCCCACCCGAGTCCAAGAAGGCATCGAACCGCGGCCTATTTGTCCGTTCCGGCGATGACGGCTTGTCTGTGGTCTCGCTCGATGAGGTCCTACTGACCTTAAGCGCTAAAGAAGTAGCGCAGCTTTCCGATGACGCCCAGCTGCACATCTCCGCCACCGGTGACGGCACCACCGTCAGCGTCGGCAAACACAAAAAGACCACCGAAGATGACCTGCGCCCGCAGGTCACCGGTGTGTATACCGAGCTTAAAGATGATGCCAATGTGCAGAACTTGGTCGATGACGGGCTGAATATCCACGTCGATATCAACTCGCGGTTTACTTCTTCTCCCTCGCTGATTAAGTCCATCGCGATGTGGCTCGGCGTCGCTATGGTGATTGTCTCGCTGTTCTGCCTGTGGCGCATTGACCGCCTTGATGGGCAAAAGTTGCGCTTCATGCCAGAAACGTGGAAGAAGATTCGCCCCCTCGATGGCGTCGTCGCCGCCGTCTTGGGCCTCTGGTACATCTTCGGTGCCAATACCTCTGACGATGGCTTCATCTTCTCTATGAGCCGCGTCTTCGATAACGCCACGTACATGGCCAACTACTACCGGTGGTACGGCGTGCCCGAGGCACCATTCGGCTCACCGTACTATGACCTCGTCGCGCTACTATCGCAGATTTCCACGGCGTCGGTCTTCGTCCGCCTGCCCGGACTAATTTCGGGGCTCATTATCTGGTTCATTCTTTCGCGGGAAATGCTGCCGCGCTTTGGGGACATCGTCGATGCCCGCCGCGTCAGCCACTGGACCGCCGCACTAATGTTCCTAGCCTTCTGGCTGCCGTATAACAACGGCACCCGCCCAGAACCGATCGTGGCCCTAGGCGTGATGGTGACGTGGGCATCCTTTGAGCGCGCCATTGCCACCCACCGGTTGCTGCCGGCAGCCGTAGGCACCATCGCTGCCACGATTACGCTCGCCGCCGGCCCCACTGGCCTTTTTGCGGTTGGTGTATTCCTCGTGAGCCTGCCGCACCTTTTCCGTGCGATGGCCGCGCGCGTGCCCGCCATGGGCGGTGGCGCTACCGGTTGGCTTAGCTTGGTTGCCCCATTTTTGGCTTCCGGCACTGCCATCATCGTCGCTGCCTTTGGAGATCAGACCTTGGCCAGCGTCGCTGAATCCACCCGGGTGCGCTCGGAGGTCGGCCCGTCGCTGCCGTGGTATGCCGAATACGCCCGTTATTCCACGCTCTTCCAAGAATCCGTGGATGGTTCGCTGACCCGCCGCTTCGCCGTACTCACCATGCTGTTTTGCTTGGTGCTCATCCTGGCTGCGTTTATCAAGGACCGCCGCGTTATTGGTGCCGCAGTCGGCCCCACCCAGCGTCTGCTCATCATCGTGGCGCTGTCGATGTTCTTCCTCATGTTCACCCCGACCAAGTGGACGCACCACTTTGGTATCTATGCCGGTGTCGCCGGGGTGATCGCTGCGCTGGCTGCCGTAGTGCTATCCAGGTTTGCGTTGCGCTCCCCGCGCGCCCGCACCTTTAGCATCGCCGCGGTGCTCTTCTTGCTCTCCATCTCCTTCGCGGGTTGGAATGCTTGGTGGTACGTATCCTCCTTCGGCATCCCATGGTGGGACCGCACGGTGCAGTTCAAGGGTATTGAGGCCAACTCGATCCTGCTCGCCATCTCCTTGGTCGTCCTCGCGGTCGGCGTGGTGCAATCCTTGCGCCACAGCCATCACAAATTGCAGGCCCAAGAGGAAGGCACGGAAAAAGAATTCAAGCAAGAAGCCGCCGCGAAGGTATCGCGCTCGGCCGGCATCATGTCCGCGCCCATCGCGGTAGCCTGCGCCATTGTGGTGGCTTTTTCGATGGCTTCTTTTGCCAAGGCCACCGTCGCCCAGGCGGATTCCTACTCAGTGGGCAAGGGCAACCTAGCATCCTTGCGCGGTGATACCTGCTCGCTAGCCAATGAAACCTTGGTAGAAACCAATACCAATGACTCCTTCCTCACCCCGGTGGATGGGGACTTGGGCGATTCCTTGGTAGACAAGGATGAAACCAGCAACGGATTCGGGCCGAATAATATCCCCGAATCCATCGAGCCTGAGGATCAGGATTCTGCTTCTGTGGGTGCCATTGGAGATAGCTCCCAAGATTCCGACTCCACCAGCCAAGACGATGCCACCGCTGGGACGGATAAGGAATCGGGCGGGGATTCTTCTGATGATTCGCAGGAGACCCGCCGCGCTGGGAAGAAGGCTTCAGAAAGCACCGATACGTCTGAAGGCGGTGTCCGCGGCACGAAGGGCGTCAATGGCTCGACCATGCACCTGCCCTTCAACTTGGACTACACCAGCGTGCCAGTCTTGGGCTCCTACACCGAAAGCCAAGAGTCGCTGTCCCAGGTAACCACGAAGTGGTATCACCTGCCGGAGACTACGGAAAATACCCCGGTTCTGGCTGTCAGCGCCGCGGGCAAGATTTATCACCACGATGTCAATGATGTGGAACAAGAGGGCATGGAGCTCACCTTGGAATACGGCACCATTGATGAGGATGGCAAGGTCACCGATAAGGGAGAAAAAGAGCTTTCCGATGTCGGCGCCACCCCCAAGTGGCGCAACCTGCGCCTGCCCATGGATGAATTGCCGGAAGAAGCCAATGTCGTGCGCCTAGTGGCCGAGGACGATTCCACCGATGAAGATGACTGGCTAGCCTTCACCCCGCCGCGCGTGCCGGAACTAGACAGCATCAATAACCAGTTCCCTGCGGAAAAGCCCGCGCTCTTGGACTGGGCGGTGGCTCTGCAGTTCCCCTGCCAGCGCACCTTTGACCACTACGCCGGCGTAACCGAGATTCCGGAGTATCGCATCCTCCCAGATGCGGCGGCGCAAACCTCCCTGACGGATTTCCAATCCTTCTCCGGCGGCGGTGCCATGTCCACTGCGGAAGCGGTGAACTACTCCTACGAAATCCCGAGCTACCTCAATAACGATTGGGCGCGCGACTGGGGCGCCATTGAAAAGTACGAATTGCGTACCGATTCACAGGGCAATACCCCGGCCAAGGCAGAGATCGATTATGAGGACGTTACTCGTTCTGGACTGTGGAAAGAGTCCGAGATGAAGATCCGGCCAGAGGGCGAGCAATAGCGACCGCCCCTAGCTGTGCAGCCAGCCGCAGCCGGTTTTATTGCGTCAGCTCACCGCGCAAAAATTCGGCTGCATCCTGCACCCGCTGGCGCGCCACGGCCGGGGTGGACACGCGGTGGGTCGAGACATAATCGCGCTCTTTAGCTTGGGGAATGTGGACACGATCGGCTATCTCATCCTCGGTCGCGGTCTGCACGAAGGTCTCAGGGAATTGTTTAGGCAGCTCATAGCCCACGCGGTAGTCCTCCGGCAGGTTGGCTAGGGCGCCGAAGTCGGGGAAGGTGAGCAAGAGGGCATCGGCAGGCGCGAGCGCTGCCAATGCACCGCCGGAAGAATATCCCCACGTGGTGACGTGGGAGGCGCCCTGCTCGCGGGCATAATCAATGGCGCGGTTGACCGCCGCGACCATGTCTTTGACCGTATGCTCCGGCGCGAGCGGATAATCCACGTCAATGATCGTGGTGCCGGAAAGCTGCGCGGCGGCGGCAACCTCGGGGCGCCACTGCATTTCCAGCGCCTTCCCATCGCCGCGCCACCAGCCGCCGGAGTGCAACGATACCGCCCACCGGCCAGTGGGCTCAGAGGGGCGAAAAATGGCGCCGACCTCGGCGGAGTCTACGGTAATGCCGTCCGTAAACGCCGTACCCGGAAGCGCATGATTAACGCCGGTGCCCAACACCATCATGGCGGCGTGGGTGATGCGGTCTGGCAGTAGGGCGCAATACTGGTCCGCCTCCGGCGAGCCACCGCCGACCCAAGGCGGGCGGAAATCCGGCGCCTCATAATGGGCGTCGATATAAGAAACCAGCTGCTCTAGCTGTTCTTCCTCGCTCATCTGGCGGTCTTGCCCGCCGATGCGCCATTGTTGGCCGGGCTCTAGCGGCCGGTGCGGATCTTTATCGTGTGCATCAGTCATATTTCCGAGCCTACGCGTGCACATGATGCGCACAAGGCAGGCTCGGGGAAGAACTAATTTACCAGATGGTGACGCGGTCCGCCGGGGCCAGGTACATCGGGGAGTCTTTGTCTACGTCGAAGGCCTCGTAGAATTCGGCGATATTCGCGGCGATGAGGTTGCAGCGGAACTCCGCGGGCGAGTGCGGATCAATGGCCAGGTACTGGGTCGCCATCTCCGGGCGGATGGCCGTGCGCCAGACGCGGGCCCAGGACAAGAAGAAGCGCTGCAGACCGTTGTAGGTGTGCTCGGCCAATTCCGGCTCGGCGCCGTCGACCACAAATTCTTCTTCTTGGCCCAGCAGGTCAATGCCCTTATCGGCGCAGTAATTCTTGTAGGCCACCACGGAAATGCCCAGTCCGCCTAGGTCACCAATGTTTTCACCCAAGGTGAATTTGCCGTTGACGCCGGAAGATTCGGTGCCAGCATCCTTTAGCACCGTAGGCACCTGGCCATCGAATTGCTCCACCAGCTTTGCCGTGAGCGCCTCAAAGTCCGCGCGGTCTTCATCGGACCACCAGGAGTTCAGGTTGCCCTGGCCATCGAATTGCGAGCCCTGGTCATCAAAGCCATGGCCGATTTCGTGCCCGATGACAGAACCAATGGCGCCGAAGTTCTCAGCGGCATCCGCATCCGGGTTATAGAACGGCGGGCGCAGGATGGCGGCCGGGAAGGTGATGTCATTGACCACCGGGTTATAGAAGGCGTTGACGGTCTGCGGGGTGGTGACCCACTCGTCGCGGTTGGCGGGCTTGCCAATCTTTGTCAGTTCATAGTCGTGGGAAAAGGCGGACCCGGCGCGGGCATTGGCAATCAGTTCCGCGCCCTGGTCAGAAATCTCCAGCCCGGAGTAGTCGCGCCAGGTATCGGGGAAACCAATCTTGGCCTTGAACTGGGAAAGCTTTTCTAGGGCGCGCTCGCGGGTCTGCGGGGTCATCCACTCCAGCTGGGAAATGCGCTCGCGGTAGGCAGCGATGAGATAATCCACCAGCTCATCCATCTCGCGCTTGGAGGATTCTGGGAAGTGCGCGTCCACGAACTCCTTGCCAATTTCCTCTCCTACCAGGCTTTCTGCCAGGCCCACCGCGCGCTTCCAGCGGTCGCGCTGCTGGGTCGCACCAGAGAGCCGGGTGCCGTAGAACTCGAAGTTCTTTGCGCCTACTTCTTCCGGCAAGAGGGCCGCGCGGGAGCGCAGGATGTGCCAGGTGGCCCACAGCTGCCAATCAGCCATGCGGTCAGCGGTAAAGAGCTTTTCCAGGTGCTCCAGGTAGGACGGCATCATATTGACCACGCGGTGCTCCGGCAGCTTTCCGCCGGCGAGCAAGGCTTGGGTGATGGAGGGCAGCTCAGAAAACTCGCACGGGTTATTGGTCTTTACCGCATCGCGGGTAGAAACCACGTCCCAGTGGCCCGCCGCCAGTTCTTTTTCCAAACCGACGATGCGCTCGGCGGCAACTTCGGTGCCGAGGCCAAATAGGCGGGTGGGCTCGATAAAGCCCAGCATCTCCGCCACGTGCTTCTCGTAGGCGGTCAGCGTTTCCGCGTGCGCTTCCTCGCGGTAGTAGGCCTCATCCGGCAGGCCTAGCCCGGATTGCACGATATAGGCAACGGCCTCTTCCGAGCCGGAGTCCTTTTCCACCCAGAACGTCGCCGGCGCCCCCACGCCCTCGCGCTCGAGCTCGCCCAAGCGGTGCGCCAATTCCGTGGGATCGGCGGCGCTCAAGCGGTCAAGGTCCGCATCCAATGGAGCCATGCCGGCATTGTTGACGCCCGCGGTATCCATGAAGGATGCATACAGCTTGCCGGGGCGAGCATCGTTGTCTTTGACGATGTCATGAACCAGTTCTTCTGCTTCATCGCGCAGCGCGTGGAAGGTGCCATCCACACCGCGATCATCTGGGACAACGTGATTTTCTACCCAAGGTCCGTTGACTAATTGATAAAGATCTTTCATGGTTGCCACTGTAGGCCAAACCTTCCAGTTAAGGTATGGACTATGGAAAAATTCCGCTTTCCACCAGCCCGGCCGCGCGTCCTCTTTATCGCCGTCCTTGCCTTCGTGACGGTGGTCCTCGCCTTGCCCGCCATCGTCCACGCGGTGCTACCGCCGCACCCCGCCGATGTGGAGCAAGTAACCCTGTCTGATCCCAGCCAGGACTGGGATATTACCGTGCCTGATCTGTACTGCGAGCGCGACTATACTTCGCTGGCTAGCGTTGGCTGGACCTGCGGTGACACCTCCGTGCAGGCGGTCATCGTGGAAGATACCGACGACGATGAACACACCCTGCGCCGCATGGTCCGGGCCTATGGCATGGCCCCAGGTCTTCCCGAGGGCGAGGTCTACGAAGGTAAAAATGGCGCCCTCGCGCTTGCCGATGCCCCCTCCTCCACCGCCGCCATCTCCATCAACGGCACCGGTGCGGACGAAAATAAGGACTGGGTGGTCACCGTCACCGGGGAATCCGCCGCAACGCGCACGACCACTCAACGCCTCTGGAAGGCCTTCGGGCAAGACGAACTACCAGAAGAAGTCACCGCTGATATCGAGGAGTTTTCTGGAAAGGCCTTGGTTTAAATGTCTAAGCTCTTTCGCACCGCGCTGTGGATTTTCTCCGGTCTGGGCCTTATCGGTTTTATCTCCCAGACGGTCATCACCCTATTGATCTCACCGCTGATGGGCATTATCAGCATCCTCATCGCGGCGATCCTCGTCGCGGTAGTCATCGCGCTATTGCGCCTGAGCCCTATGTGGGCGCGCCCGGCGCGCGTATGGGCACCGCTTGCCTTTTTATGGGGCTCCGGCATGGCCATTAGCTTGGCATCTATGAGCTCCCCGGCGGTCATGCAGCTCGCCATCAATTCAGGCTGGATCGATTCCTTCATGTCCTGGAGCGGCGCCTATCCCGAAGAGATTTCCAAGGCCACGGGCGTTTTATTCGTCCTGATGTCCTTCCGCCAACTCAACCGCCCCTGGCACGGGTGGATGGTCGGCGCCGTCATCGGCCTTGGATTTGAAGCCAACGAAAACATCCTTTACGGCTCCATGAGCGCTACCACCCACCCGGATAGCGATTTCACCGGGCTCATACAGATGTGGGGCCTGCGCCTTATCGCCGGCCCTGGCCTGCACGTTTTGCTCACGGCGCTGGCCGGTTGGGGCATCGGCTGGGCCCTCTACGCTGCCGCCAAGCCGCTCTGGTGGCGCATCAGCGTGGCACTCGGCTGCCTCGCGGTATCCTTCCTCCTCCACTTTGGTTGGAATTACCTGCACGATTCCGATATCGCGGCCGTTATCCAGGCCCTTGCCGTAGCTATTATCTTGTACCCGCTGAGCGTCTGGCTCATCCTGCGCGGCAATAAATACGCACACGACGATGACAGCTACAGCCACAGCACCGCAGAGGAGGCGCTATCCTTCACCCGCTAACCCCAAGCCGTGCTTGTTTCTCCCAAAATGTCCAAACCAACCGCATTCCGCCAAAACTTCTCCAGCTTTCAGAGAAACGCGGTTGCTTTAGACGCTCGAGCCTTCCGTAGATCCCCCCCGGCCGCAAAAATCTGTGGTTTAAGGCACATGCGGGTAGTGACTTTCGCTACACTCTCTACAAGGCGCTTTTGCCACCTATCCTCCACTTTAAGGACTGAGGACCTTCATGAATGCCCCAACCCACGAGTCCCGCACGGATGACAGCACGGAAAGTACCGAGGGGGCAGCTCCGACAAATTCCGCAGAGGAAGCCAACCGGCAGAAGGCGGTGGGCTCCGCCCTGTCTTGGGTCATCGCGCTTTTTGGCACCGGTGTTGGTGCCGGCATCCTCTTCTTGCCGCTCAACGCCGGCGCCTTCGGATTTTGGCCGCTCGTCTTCGCCACCGTGTTCATCTTCCCGCTGGTGTATTTTTCCCACCGGACCTACGCCCGCATAGTCAGCGGCGCACCACAAGAACAACACGGGAAAGACGTCCTAGAGCTGGTGCGCTACTACCTTGGCCGCAATAGCGGCCTTTTCATCGCCGTCTTGTATTGGCTGGCCATCGTGCCAACAGTGCTCATTTATGGCATCAGCATTACCAATGTGGTCGATAGCTTCATCGTCAACCAGCTCGGCGGGCCGAGCATCAACAGGTGGATACTATCCATTGCCTGCGTAGGCGTCATGACGGGCCTTTTTGCCATCGGCCGCCGCCCCATGCTGTGGCTGGCCCAGATGCTGGTCTACCCGCTCATCGTCGCCTTGGCGGCAACCTCCATTTATTTGATCCCCAAGTGGGATTTCGAAAGCTTCCTCAACGTTGAATACGAAGGCGGTATCTGGGGAATCCTTAAGGGCATCCTGCTTATTCTTCCGGTGCTGGTCTTTTCCTTTTCCCACATGGCCGCGCTATCGCAATTCTCCGTAGACGTGCAGCCGGCCTACGGCAAAAAGACGGAGAAGTTCGTCTCCCGCGTGGAGCTCTATACCGCCGCAATGCTCGTGGTATTTACCATGTTCTTCGTCTGGTCCTGCGTCCTCGCGCTCGGAGCGGACGGATTGAAGGAGGCAGCCGATCAAAACATCCCGGTGCTGTCTTATTTCGCCAACGTCACGGGCACGCCGTTCATTGGTTATATGGCACCGCTAATTACCATGTGCGCGATCATCTCTTCCTACTTCGGGCACATGCTTGGTTCCGAGGAAGGCACCGAGTACCTCCTGCGCATTGCCGTTCCCCGCATGGCCAATAAGCTTTCGCGCCGCGCGCTGCTCAACATCATTTATGTCATCGTATTCGTGGCAACGGCCCTCGTGGCCGTCTTCAACCCCTCCATCATGGACATGATTTCAGTGGTTGGCGGCATCTTCGTGGCATTCTTGGTCTATCTGGTGCCGGTCTACATGTTTAAAAAGGTCGATGACTATTCCCAGTTCAAAAACGACATCTGGAATTACTTCGTCTTTTGCATGGGACTTGTCATCATGGCCGTGACCGTCTGGAACCTGATCTAACGGCCAGTCCCTCGGCGCTTATTGGCACACCCGCACTTGGCTTACCTGCGCCAGGGCTTGATTAGCGTTCGCGCACGCTTGGCGCTCAAGATCGGCCGCGGTGCGGGTGGCATCGCGAAGCGCCTGCTGCGCAGGTTCTGGCAGGTTGAGGTCGTTTTCGATGCGCGCGCCGATGGCCTCACTGGACCCGCCGACCGGCGCATTGTCGATGCCGCGCATGACATCCGCGGTATGGGTCTGCGCATCGCCATACGTATTGGCGGCTACGGTAAACCCATGCCCGGTAGATACGGAGGCGTGGATGGTGCGGTCATCGGACCAACCGAATTTGGTGCCCCATACTCCGGGAATGTGGTCGGTGCCGAAATCCTGGCGGTACCCATCCGCAGCCACGGGAGCAGCAGTGGCCATTCCCGCAAAAATGGGTGCTGCGATGGGGTCGTGCTGGATCTCCGCGGTAAACCGCGCGATATCTTCGGTCGAGGTCTGCGTGGTTCCCCAGTAGCCGGTGTAGTGAGTTTCACTCAGCCCGAATTCTTGGATGATGCTGGGAATGGCCTGCGGGTAGCGGCGGTCCAGGTCGCTGGCCACATTATCGTCGCTATAGCGAATCATATTTTCCACTTGGGCCTTATCGGCGGCAGAACCATACTTGAGCACCCAATATCCCAGGTAGAGCTTGCTCAAGGATAGCGCCGGGCGGGACTCGTGACTATTGGCAGTCGAGACGGTGGCGCCGGAATCGTGCCTAACGGTGATCTGCGTACGATCAGGCACTGATTGGGGATCGAGGCTGACCGCTTGGGCAGCGGGAATGGTCACGAAGGAAAGTGCGGTAACGAGAGAACCAATAGCTAATTTTTTCATAACGCATATAGCGTAGCCGTGGATGTACATCGCCGCAGGCTATAAATGCAAAAAGTTTCCCTATTGTACTATCTATCGCAGCAATACTTCTAGGTCCCGCGCATCCATGCCGTGCTTATGCATGGCGACGCGCCCGTGGGAGTGCTCGATGCCCTCGCGGTTCCAGTATTCTTCCGCGCGAACGGGATCGTGGGAGGCACCATTGGCGCGGACCACGCGCCACCAGGCGGCGTTACCGCCGTGCCTATTCATCACGGTGCCGACATTGCGGGCCCCGCACCCGGCGAGTTTTGCCACCTCCCCGTAGGAGGACACATTGCCGGGCGGGATAACGGCCACGATGGCTAGCACGCGCTGTGCCAAATCAGAGGAGCCTGTCATCAACGCCTCTCTCCCCGCGCTTAGTCCCTGGTGGGGTTGAGCACGTCGTCGGATTCGGTGGGCTCATCCTCGGGGGCGTCTTCGACCTCAGTCAGGGTGACGGTCGCGCCGGTGGAATCCGCGAGCAGGCACATGCGCCCGAAGGGGGAATCCCACGGCTCGCGGATGATTTCACCGCCGAGCTCTACCGCTTTCTTGGCGGCTTCATCGATATCGCGCACCCCTAGGTAGGTCTGCCAGAAGCTCGGCACCTGGGGTGGGAACTGGCCTTCAGCATTCCACAGGCCCGCGAACGGGGCGCCGTCTTCTTCCACGGTGGCGTAAATGAAATTCTCGTCCTCAGACTCCATGGCGCGAATCTCCCAGTTGAATAGCTCGCCATAAAAGTCCATGGCCTGCTGGAATCGCGTCGTGGCGGTCAGCTCGTGCCATACCGGGGTGCCGGGTTCGCCACCGGCGACGAAGTGCTCTGGGCCAGAGGGCTGGATGAGGCCGAACATGCCACCGGCGGCATCGGCAAGCAGGGCCATGTGGCCCAGCTGCACGGGCTGGGGCGCGGCGAGGATCCTCCCGCCGAGGTTCTCCGTGCGCTGGCAATCGCCGTCGATGTCTTTGGAGAGGAAGTAGGTCACCCAGGTATCCGGCGTGGGGGCTTCCTCCGGCTGCGGGATGAGGCCGGCGATGGGCAGGCCCTGCAGGCGCGCCATCTGATAGGGGTTGTCCTCCTGGGTCTCGGCCGAAATTTCCCAGCCCAAGACCTGCTCATAAAAGTGGGCGGACTTGCGCGGATCCGAGGTGGTCAGATCGATCCAGTAGGGCATGCCTACTTCGGCTTCAAATGCGGGCATTTATAGATTCCTCCACTTTTCCGGATCAAAGTCATCGTCTGCGGTGGCTTCATCAAAATAGTCATCATCATCGTCGGGCTCGCCCACGCGCGCGCAGGTGCCTTCGATGCACACCTCATCGCCAATCTGCAGCGTAGCGCCGCGGCGGGTCTCGGTGTCACCGTTGACCGTGACCGCGCCTTCTGCGATAAGTTCCTTGGCTTCACCACCGGTTCCGACCAAGCTGGCCAGTTTAATAAACTGGCCCAATTTGATGGACTCGCCAGAAATTGCAACCTCAAGCATGCCGCCCAGCTTACCCAGAGCCCGTTGCCGCGCGGCTATGGGTGGGGGTGGACAGGCTTAGTCACGCGCGCGCAGGGAGACCGCCGTGCCCGTGGCGGTGACCAACAGCATGTCATTATTGGTGCCCATTGGGGAATAGTCGAAGGCGATGCCCACCACGCCATCAGCACCCAATTCCTGGCCGCGGCGCCACAATTCATCCAGCGCCGCCTCGCGGGCCTTGATGGCTTCGCTTTCATAGCCTGAGGCGCGTCCACCGGTAATATTGCGTATCGATGCCCCAAAGTCTTTGAGCATATTGATGCCGGTAACGGTCTCACCAGCGATGATGCGCAGGTATTTGGTGATTTCATAACCGTCGACGGTATTTGTGGTAGTAAAAATCATAAGTTCAGCCTACATCGCAATAAGCCCACGGATGCCTTCAAAGAGGATAACCACGCCGAGGAGCAGGAAGACGATGCCACTGACGATGTCCACCCACGCCGAGTTCTTGGCCATCCACTTCGATACCGCGCGCGTGCTCAAGCCGACGCCGACGAAGAGCACCAAGCTTTCCAGCACCAGTACCGCGGCGACGACGACGTTTCCGCCCACGCCCATTCCTGGGTCGATGAAATTGGCAAAGATGGCGCCAAAAAAGATGACCACCTTGGGGTTGGAAAGATCGCAGACCAACCCCATGCGGTAGGCCGTCTTTGCCTTAATAATTCCGTCCGGGGTAAACCCTCGCGGTTGGGGTGCCTGCTTTTCCGTGCCCACGACGGTGGCGGGTGCGCGCCGTTCCCGCAGGCCGGAGGAAATCGCGCTATAGGCCATCCACAGCAGATAGCTGCCGCCGAGGACCTGCAGGAGCACCAGGATGCCCTCATGCGTAGAGATCAATGCCGAAAGCCCGGCGAGCGAAGCGATGGTCCACAGGGCAAGGCCCGTCGTGCTGCCAATGGCCACCCACACCGCCGCGCGGGTGGACCGCGCACCCAGGCGGATAATCTGCACCACATCCGGCCCCGGCGAAGCCATGGCCGCGAACCATACGCCCATCAGGGTCACAAGGGCACCTATAGCCACCTAACACCTCCACATTCGTATGCATTTTTACTAACGCATTCAACTGTAGGAAGTGTCTCACCTGCAGCGAAACAGGTAACTACTGTGATTTCAGCAGCGCGGTGGCACCCTCCCCGGCCATCACCACACCGAGCAGGCCAAAGACGAGGCCTGAGACCATATCGATGCCGGCGGAATACCGCGCCGTCCACCGCGCGGCCGCGCGCACGAGCAGCGCAAAGGCGGAAAACCACACAAAGGACATGGCCGCGAGGATTAACGCCACCGCGATAGTCCACCCCACGGACATATCCGGGCGGATGAATTGGGCGAATACCGCACCGAAAAACACCAATGCCTTGGGGTTCGACAGGTTAGTCACCAGCCCCAGCTTGAAGGCCCGCCAGTTGGTCATGTCTTCGACGTCGGCATCGCCAGCCGCCCGTGCCTGGTCCGCATAGTCTTCCGTGTCCACCTCGTGAGCGGGCGCGCGCCGCGCGGCTAACCCGCTGCGCAGGGACGATACACCCATGTACAGCAAGAAAAGCCCACCGAGCAATTGCAAGATGCTCAGCACGCCCGGCCGCGCCGTAATTAGCGCCGATAAACCGGCCAGGGAGGCGACAATCCAAAAGACCGTCCCGCTAAATACCCCCACCGCGCACAATAGCCCGGCGCATGTGGATCGTGGGGCCACGCGAATGACCTGCACGATATCCGGGCCCGGAGACACCAAAGCCGCGAGCCAAATTCCCATCAAGGTAAGAAGAGAGGAAATGGTCACGGCTTTGTCTCCTTAATGTAAGCGGGCGTTAGTAAGCACCCTTCGGTGCCTCTTTGTGGTCACGGATTGCCTCGCCTTCGGCGTAGAGCGGCATATCCTCGTGTGCCTTGTACCACGGAGTGTAGTTGGGCTCGAGCGGCGTGCGGCCGGCAATGAGGTCAGCAGCCTTCTCGCCCACCATCATAGTCGGGGAGTAGATATTGCCGTTGGGAACCGAGGGGAATACGGAAGCATCGGCAATATACAGGCCATCGATGCCCCATACTCCCATGGTTTCTGGGTTCACCACGGCCATGGGATCGGACTCATCGCCCATCTTGGCGGTGCAGGATGGGTGCAGTGCGGTTTCGCCGTCATTGCGGACCCACTCCAAGATTTCCTCATCGCTCTGGACCTCTGGGCCCGGGCTGAACTCGCGGGCGCCAACTTCCTCCATTGCCTTGGTATCCAGCAAGGAGCGGGCGACGCGGACGGCTTCTACCCATTCGCGGCGGTCCTGCTCAGTGCGCAGGTAGTTAAAGAGGATGGAGGGCTTTTGCCGGATATCGGAGCTCTTGATGTGCACGTGGCCCTTGGTATCGGAGAACATCGGGCCGACGTGCCACTGGAAGCCGTGCTTAACGTCGGCCTTTTGGCCGTCATAGCGCACCGCCATGGGCAGGAAGTGGAACATCAAGTTCGGGTAGGCCTCATCCTCGTTGGAGCGCACGAAACCGCCGCCCTCAAAGTGCGAGGTGGCCACTGGACCCTTCTTCGTCAGCAGCCACTGCAGGCCCATGAACGGCCAGCGCCACTTATCCAGGTAGGGCTGGGAGGAAGCGGTGGACTTGGTGGTCTCGTACTGGATGTAGACCTCGAGGTGATCCTGCAGGTTCTCACCCACGCCGGGCAGGTGCTTGACGACGTCGATGCCGTGCTTTTCCAAGATCTCGCGGTCACCCACGCCAGAGACCTCAAGCAGCTGCGGGGTATTGATGGCACCGGCAGACAAGACGATCTTTTCTGCGAAGACGCGGTGGGTGCCACCCTGCCACTCGTATTCCACGCCCACTGCCTTGGTGCCTTCAAAGAGGATCTTGGTGGTAAATGCGCGGGTCCGCACCTCGAGGTTGTCGCGGTCCTGGTTAGGGTACAGGTAGGCGCGGGCAGCGGACCAGCGCTTGCCGTGCTTGATATTGCGATCGAAGGGGGCAAAACCTTCTTGGCGGTAACCGTTGACGTCATTGGTCAGGTTATAGCCAGCCTCTTGTACCGACTTAAATAGCGCCTGGAACAGCGGCGAGGTAGCAGGACCGCGGGACAGGTAGAGCGGGCCATCGTGGCCGCGGCGCGGATCATCGTCTTCTGCGGCAGCGGTGGTTTCCATGCGGTTGAAATACGGCAAGCAGTGGGCAAAATCCCAGTTATCCATGCCCGGGTTCTGGCCCCACTTTTCGTAGTCCATGGGGTTGCCGCGCTGGTAGATCATGCCGTTGATGGAAGAGGAACCGCCAAGCACCTTGCCGCGCGCATGGTAGATGCGGCGACCATTCATCTCCGGTTCCGGATCGGATTCATACATCCAGTCATAGTTCTTTGCCCCGATGGGGAAAGAGAAACCGGAAGGCATGTGGATGAATAGGTCCCACAGGGAATCCGGGCGGCCGGCCTCAAGAACGAGCACGCGGGTGTCTTTATCCTCGGTCAGGCGAGCGGCGATGACGGAGCCGGCAGAGCCACCGCCGACGACGACCACATCGCTGACCTCATCCGTCGCCCTCTTTGTCGAGCGCTTCTTAGTCAACTTGTCCACAATACCCATAAATCCCCTTCCTTCTGTGAGCCATCTCACGCGTAGTTCTCGCCGTATTTCGGGCGGATCCATTGTATCCTGCGCAAAAAATCTATACTTTTCCGCTTTCATTTATGCGCAATAGCGCCCCCAGAATACACATCTGGTGGACGTTTTCCCAGATTAATGTATATTTACGGTGTTCGGGTATGCATCTGAGTAGATGAAATCCGGGGTCTTTACGCATAGATTGCTCGCATATGATTTATGCCACCAACCTATCTCTTACCCCTCTTTTCGGGGAATTGCGGGGCAGTCTTGCGAAAGATTCGACACTTAATCGATCAAGACTAGGAGAAGTAGATGGCAAACCGTGGTCCGCACGACCATGAAGAGTCCCACACAGGGGATTCCGACACCTCTCTCGCTCACTCCACTGGGGAAACTCACCCAACTGGGGACAAGGGCCATAAACCGCGCAACCAAGTCCGCGCCATCGTCGGCAGCTACAAGGCCGAAACCGGCGACGATGTCGGCGCAGACGAGGTGGCCGCGCCCAAGCCCAATTGGCCGGTCTTTATCATTTCCGGTGTCCTGATTATCGCCATGGCCCTGTATGCGGGCTTTGGCAAAGAATCCGCGGCGAATACCCTCGCCAGCGTCACCGGATGGATCGGCACGAACCTGGGATGGTTCTACGTCCTGACCGCCACCATCGCCGTGGTCTTCGTCCTCTACATCGCCTTTTCCAATACCGGCAGCATCCGCATGGGCCCGGACCACTCCCGGCCCAAATTCAATACCTTCTCGTGGGTATCCATGCTCTTTGCCGCCGGCATCGGCGTGGACCTCATGTTCTTCGCCGTGGCCGAGCCGGTCACGATGTACATGGACCCGCCGGTGGGCGATGGCGAAACCATGGAGGCCGCAAAAGAAGCCGTGGTCTATGCCATGTTCCACTACGGCCTTACCGGCTGGGCGCTCTATGCGCTAATGGGCATGGCCTTTGGTTACTTCGCCTACCGCCTGAATATGCCGTTGGCTATCCGCTCGGCGCTGTACCCGCTCATCGGCAAGCGCGTGCATGGGCCCATTGGTTCGGCGGTGGACATTGCCGCCATGCTGGGCACCGTCTTTGGCGTTACCGCATCCCTGGGCATCGGCGTGGTGCAGCTGTCCTACGGGTTCCACCTCATCTTCGGCATCGAGCAAGGACTGGGGCTGCAATCAGGGCTCATCATTATCGCGGTCGCCATTGCGACGTTGTCTGCCGTATCCGGTGTGGATAAAGGCATTCGCTTCCTCTCCGAGCTCAATGTCTACCTGGCCATCGCGCTGATGATCTACGTCGTGGTCTTTGGCAAGACCGCCTACCTTTTCGACGCCATCGTCACCAATATCGGTGACTACGTCTCCAAGTTCCCCTCCTGGACGCTGGAGACCTTCGCCTTTGCTGAGGACCAAGCCAGCGTGGATACCTGGATGCAGTCCTGGACCCTCTTCTTCTGGGCCTGGTGGATTGCCTGGGCAACCTTCGTCGGCCTATTCCTGGCCCGCATTTCCCGCGGCCGCACGCTGCGCCAGTTCATCCTGGGCACGCTGACCTTCCCCTTCCTGTTCATCTTGATGTGGATGTCCTTCTTTGGCAATACCGCCCTGGACATGGTGCGCTCCGGTGACTATCCGGAATTTGCAGAAAACGCCATCAACGTTCCGGAGCAGGGTTTCTACGACATGCTCCAGGAATTCCCTGGCTCCGCCATCGTCATCTTCCTGACCACCTTCATCGGCCTGCTGCTGTATATCACCTCGGCCGACTCCGGTGCGCTGGTCATGTCGAACTTCACTTCCCGCATCACGGATAACCGGCAAGATGGCGCCCGGTGGCTGCGCATTTTCTGGTCCATCACCGTCGGCGCGCTCACCTTGGCGTTGCTACAGCTCGATGGCATTGCCACCGTGCAGTCTGCAACCGTGGTCATGGGCCTACCCTTCGCGTTCGTGGTCTACCTCATCATGTTCTCGCTCTGGAAGTCGCTGCGCCTGGAAATCCTCCAGCGTGAGGCCCGGAAAACCGCGTTGCACGGCGCCATCAGCAGCCGCACCGAGCGCGAGCCGAGCGATTCCAACCTGTGGAAGAACCGCCTGGACCGCGCCAATTCCTTCCCCACCAAACAGGACATGGATGACTACCTGCGGGGAACCGCCACCTACGCCCTCGAGCAGGTGGCCACGCAAATGCGCACCCGCGGCTATGACGCCATCTTGCTCACCAGTGAGCTTCCCGATGCCGAATTGCCCCAGCTCGATCTCGAAGTCCGGCTGCACAACGAGCGCCAATTCCGCTACCAGCTCTTCCCTGTTTCCGCGGAGCGCCCGGACTTCTGCGAGGGCGACGGCGAGTACTACCGCCTTGAGGTCTACGACATGACCGGTTCGCTGGGCTATGACGTCTACGGCTACTCCGAAAACCAGATCATCAATAACGTGCTGGACCTGTACGAGCGCCACCTGGCATTCCTCTACATGCAGCAAAGCCAGCCGGGCGATTCCGATGTCTCCGATGGCGCCGAGCCGGAACGCACCTGGCGCGAAGATAGTTAAACTGGCGGGCGATACCGCCGCAATTAGAGAAAGGTTGCTTGCACTTTGAGCACCCAGAACACCTTGTTCGATCCCACGACCACCGAATTGCTCCAGGGCGTGCACTCCGGTGATGCCCCGAAGTCGCTCTTCATCAACGGCCAGTGGGAGGCCGCCCAGGATGGCGAGACCCGCACCATTGTCTGCCCTGCCGATGGCTCTACCGTCGGCGTCGTCTCCGAGGCATCCGAGGCAGATACCCTGCGTGCCATCCAGGTTGCACGTGAAACATTCGATAAGGGCGAGTGGGCCGCAACGCCGTCCGCCGAGCGCGGCAAGATTGTCATCCGCCTGGCGGATTTCATCCGGGAACACAAGGAACTTTTTGCCCAAGCCGAATCCGCGGATACCGGCAAGCGCTACGAGGAATCCCTGGGCGATATGGACGATATTGCCAATGCTTTCGAGTACTTCGGCACCTTGGCCCAGCACCAAGCCGGCCGCGTGGTCGACCCGCAAGATCCCAACCTGCGCTCGCGCATCGACGCCGAGCCGGTGGGCGTCTGCGGCCTGATTACCCCGTGGAACTACCCGCTGCTGCAGGTGTCCTGGAAGGTGGGCCCAGCCCTTGCTGCCGGCAATACCTTCGTGCTCAAGCAGGCGGAGCTGACTCCGCACACCGCCATGCTGCTCATGGCGGCGCTGAAGGAATGCGGCCTGCCGGATGGCGTGGGCAACCTCATCACCGGCGCCGGCGCCAACTGCGGCAATCCGCTCTCCCAGCACCCCGACGTGGACATGGTCTCCTTCACCGGCGGCCTTATCACCGGCAAGCTGATTGCAAAGAACGCGGCAGAGACCGTCAAGCGCACCGCGCTGGAGCTCGGCGGCAAGAACCCGAACGTCATCTTCGCCGATGCCAACTTCGACGTCGCCGTGGATAACGCGCTCAACGGCGCCTTCTTCCACTCCGGCCAGGTCTGCTCCGCTGGCTCGCGCATCGTAGTGGAAGAGTCCCTGCACGATAAATTCGTTGCCGCACTGGTCGAGCGCGCCGAGAAGATCAAGATCGGTGGCCCCACCGATGAGAAGGCCGAGACCGGCCCGCTCATTTCGGCCGATCACCGCGAGAAGGTAGCAGCCTACGTGGACAAGGCCCGCGAACAAGGCGCCAAGATCCTCACCGGCGGCCGCGCCGCCACCAGCGAGGACACCAACGGCCAGCACGGCACCGGCACCACGGATCTGGGCCAGGGCGTGTACTACCTGCCCACGATTATCGATGGCGCTACCCGCGAGATGGACTGCGTCCACGACGAGGCCTTCGGTCCGACCGTGACCATCGAGACCTTCACCACTGAGGAGGAGGCCATCGAGATCGCAAACGATACCGAGTATGGCCTGGCCGGCGCGGTGTACACCTCCGATGCCGGCCGCGCCGAGCGCGTTGCCCGCGCCCTGCGCCACGGCACCATTTGGATCAATGATTTCCACCCGTACCTGCCGCAGGCGGAATGGGGCGGCTACAAGCAGTCCGGTAATGGCCGCGAGCTGGGCCCCACCGGCCTTGCCGAATACCAAGAGCACAAGCACGTGTACCAGAACCTGGCCCCTGCCGCATGGGATCAGTTCGGTCTGCAATAAGGCGCAAAAAATTATAAAGCCTAAGGCCCCTCGCTCATTGATGAGCCTGCGGGGCCTTAAAAACTATTCATTAACCCATTTTGCTGCTGTGTAATTCATCTCGATCACCGCGTTGGCAACTATAATCATGGCCTGTACTTGGCCAAATCTATTTTTTAGGATCTCTAATGAAAGATCTCAGCACCCTCGAATTAGAAATAGAGAACCCCAAAACACGAGCACTCCTCTCCGAAGTTATTAATTGCTATCATGCAGGCGCCCACCGTGCCTCACTAGTTTCGCTGTGGATCACAGTTGCCGTAGACCTTATCCATAAACTTCGATATCTGGCAGATACTGGCGATAATGAAGTGCGCAAGCACTTGGAAGGCTATGACACTGCTATTAGCAGATAAAAACGTCACCCGAGCTCAAGAGTTCGAAAGGACACTCCTCAAGAAGTGCGAAGAAGAATTTAATCTTCTAACCCACCGGGAAAGAGAGGAACTCCAAAGGCTTAAGACAGATCGAGATTTGTGCGCTCATCCTGGCTTCATCGAGAATGATAAACTGTTTGAACCCGACGGAGAACTAGTACGCTCTCATATTATCGCCGCACATCGTGCAACATTCTCTCATCCACCGATAGCGGGTAAGGCTCAACTCGAACTATTCAAAAAAGAAATCTTAAGCGACGGTTGGCCCGACGATGAAGACTACTTTGTTGACCGTTTCTACCGGCATTCCACAAAATCGACACAACTGAATCTTTGCAAGCTCTTGATCAAGTGGAGCTTAAAATCCACTGCGGAGCTACCAGAGAAAGATCCGAGGGTAGGTTCACGGGCACGGTCATCAGCTTGTAGCCTGAGCACTGCAGCACCCGGTGATTTCGAAAGAGCTCTTAACAGCGTTCTTGCTAACTGGGAGAAAAGCGGAAAGCTAGATGACGCCACTCTTATTCGTGCTGTCGGGGCATACGGCTCACAGCAGACTTTTTGGGATACTATCCCGGGAACCGCCGAAAAACGTCTATCAACGGTAATCTCCGCAGCTAAAGACTCCGATCTCTTTTCAAAAGGTTACTTAGCTGGCGACCCTCCGCTCAAACAGAAATTTAGGGACCGCAGATCTCAACTAATCGACAATCTGGAAGCAAAGCAACTAGCTACATTACATAATTTAACTTCCGATCGTGAATCTTTAATTCAACGGGCTTTAGTGCTGGTCAGGGAATCTTGCAGTTTTCGTGATGCCGAGGCGAATCTTCGCGCTTTGGAACTTTTTGCTAAAGATTTAAAAAAGGATCATATAGAGACACTATTTCAGGCAATAAAGAACAATAAATACGATCAGGTTCGTCTAGCGGCGAGAACCGAAACAATTCTTATCAGCATCATTAAACAACAAGAAAATATAGATGCGTCACTGGATAATTGGAAGTCAATTGTCAACTGGCTTAGCGAACGTGGCTCAGAAGATTCAAATGATGACTACTTGTACTTAGATCTGTCAAAAGCCCTCAAGGATTTGAGTCACTAGTGACCGAGCATAACAGGCAGAGTAGTTTTGAAGTGAAACTCATCTAAACTCAGAAAACTTCACAAGCTTAATCATCCAAGCTTGGTTCCATGTACTAAGTAAAATTTGAGGCTTCGTAATTTATTTGAAAATCGCGAGCGCTTAATCCGTTTTCGCGATGTTCATCCTCGCATGTCACTCCAAGTCGACGGAACACATCAGCTAAGTAATTTTCGTTGTTCAAATCCTATTTGACTGCTTCTCGTGCAAGTTTGCACTGCTACTTAAACGCTCCAAACCTTTGGTGAACTTTCAAGAAAATTTTCAAAACTCTATAAATATTTGTCGCACAATATCGAGAACTCAGGTTCCTTTTCTCTCTTCTTCTAACTTACTTGTCGTTACAAAGGGATCGTCATTTACACTCCGGAGTATCAAAGGTTCGATGCTCGAAAGCAAGGCAGCCTAGCTTTGCGTGCGCGGCTTGATGGTCATCGTATCCACGTTGACGTGGGCCGGTTGGGCAGCAACCCAGCGGATGGCCTCGGCAATATCCTCTGCCACGAGGTTGAGCTGGCCGTCATACACCTTGGCCGCGCGTTTCTCATCGCCCTTGAAGCGCACCAAGGAAAAGTCCGTGGCCACGCGGCCAGGATCGATCTCGGTAACGCGCACATCGTGGTTTTCTAGGCGCAGCGCGCGAGAAATCACGCGCACGCCGTGCTTCGCGGTGTTATAGCCTGAACCGCCTTCGTACACCGTCCAGCCGGCAATGGAACCGACATTAATAATCAGCCCGGAAAGATCCGGCACCCGCTCTAACTTGGGCATGAGCGCCTGAATCATGCGCACGGTGCCGAGCACGTTGGTCTCGTACATCCACTGCCAGTCCTCAATGGAGGTATCGACAAGCGGCTCCAAGCCCTTGGCACCGCCGGCGTTATTGACCAAAAGATCTACGCGGTCGAGGTGGGAGACGAACTTGGAAACAGAAACATCGGAGGTAACGTCCAGCTCATAGGCCTCGCCACCGATTTCATTGGCAAGCTGCTGCAGGCGGTCTGTGCGGCGAGCTCCCACCACGACGTGCCAACCGTCCTTGGCCAAAGAGCGCGCGGTGGCCTCCCCAATACCAGAGGAGGCACCGGTTACTACTGCTACTTTCTTTTCAGTCATGCACCCCATGCTACGCAGCGCGCAGCACGGTGCAGGGCTTTTTCTACTGGAGTGCGTCCTCGAGCTCAGAAAGCAGGGAATTTGCGCGCTCGTAGGAGTCATCGCTGGGGCGGAATTCGCCGTCGTTCCAATCGGTAAAGATATTAAAGTCCAGCTGGTTGCGCAGCTGTGGCATGGAGAAGTTAGCCACGACATTGCGCCATGCCTCGACCGCGCGCACGCCGCCGACGGAACCATAGCCCACGAAGGCCACCGGCTTGCCCGCCCATTCCGCGCCGAGCGAGTCGTAAGCATTCTTGAACGCACCGGGCACGGAGTGGTTGTACTCCGGGGTCACGAAGACGAAGCCATCGCAGGCATCGACGGCCTTGGACCATTCCTGCACGTTGGCGTCATCGTACTGCTTATTCGCCGCACCCGGAACAACCTCGCTGGTGAGGATGGGGATATTGAACTTCTTGAGCTCCAACAGCTGGTACTCCACGCCATTCTCACGGCCTTGGGCGAGGTCGTTGACCCACTCGCCTACTGCCTGGCCTGCCGCCTTATCGCGGGTGGAACCGATGATGATGCCAATTCGGGACATAAGAAAAACCTCTTTTCTTCAACCTTTATGTAACCCGCCCTAGCCTACCGCGCTCGCCGAAACTTGTCTGATGGTGATATTGATTCTGCCTTCTTGCAGCCCGCATCCCTCCGGCAGCGTGCCATCATTTACCCGCACCACCCCGTGGTAGGCAAAGCGCTTCGGCCCGCCAAAGACCACCAAATCACCCGAGCACAGGGTCACATCGTCCCAGGGCTTGGTGCGATTTTCGGTATGGCCTATGCGGAAGAGGGCCTCATCCCCAATCGAAAGCGAAATCACGGGCGCGGGCGATTCCTCAGAGTCATCTACGTGCATGCCCATCGCCGAGCCGGGCGGATAATAATTCACCAGCGCCATCTCCGGCACGAAGTTATCCACCCATGGTTCCAGCTCCGGGGCAATCTGGGCCGCCTGTCGCAGCGCCGCCGGGGCCAATTCCCGCAGGCTATCCGGTACCGGCGGCACCCGCGTGCCTTCCATATTGTCCACGTACCGGTAGCTGGGATAATGCCAATACCGGCCAAGATGCAGCTGAAATACGCTCATCTGCCCACCCGATTTCAGCCGCGGCTGCACCATCGCCATCGGCGTATGCGCATACGCGCGAGCGATCTCCCGTGTCTCTTCTACCAGGGCCTTTTGCTTGCCGATGCCCACCCATCCCGGCACGTGCCCCACGCCCGGCGCGACGTACGCATTCGGCCGCGGCAGCGAATCAAAAAGCATGCCTCCACCCTAACCGCTAATCGGTTAGGCCACGCGCCCTCTACAATGGCCACCATGGATGAACAGAAGCTGCACGACCTGCAACGCTACGGCACTTGGGAGCGAATGACCGGTGGGCAGTGGCATCTGCCGGGCATGGGGGACATCGATAAGGAGCACCAGCGCACCTTTGGGTTGATTGGGCAGTTCAACGATCTGCACAACACCGATAAGGAGCAGGCGCAGGCAATCTTGCGGGAGATCTTGCCGGAGGAATCACACGTGCCGGGGGCGCACGCGCCGCTGAATATGGAATACGGTTGCAATATCGTCTGTGGGGAAGGCGTCTTCATCAACTTTGGCAGCAGCATATTGGCCCAGGCCAAGGTCACATTCGGGGACCGCGTGCTGATTGGGCACAATTGCTCGTTTATTACGGTGGGCCACCCCGTTAACGATCACGCGATGCGCGAGGGCGGGTGGGAAATCGCCCACCCCATCACCGTGGGGCGCAATACGTGGTTTGGGGCCAATGCCACCGTCATGCCGGGGGTTACCATTGGTGAAAACTGCGTTATTGGTGCCGGCACGCTGGTGACCAAGGATATCCCGGATAATTCGCTGGTCCTGGGCACGCCCGGCCGCGTGGTGCGCACGCTGGACGGCGATGAGGATTCGTGGGAGCGCAAGGATTTGGACGGCCCCGTGGAAGGTTTTGGGGCCGCCAACTAAATGTTCGATCTCGCCAGCATCGGCGCGGGGCTGCCCGTAGCCGAGACCATCGATTCGCTGCCTCGCACCGGAAACGTCGTCATTCAGGCACCGCCCGGCACGGGTAAAACCACGCTCGTGCCACCAGCACTAGCCAATCATTCCGCAGGGCGCGGCAAGGTCATCGTCACCGCCCCGCGCCGCGTGGCCGTGCGCGCGGCCGCCCAGCGCTTGAGCACCCTCAGCGGCACCCCGGAGAAGGTCGGTTTCGCCATCCGCGGCGAATCCCGCACGGGAAGCGAGGTCGAATTCGTCACCCCGGGCGTGCTGCTGCGCCGCCTGCTAAAGGATCCGGAGCTCGAGGGCGTGGCCGCCGTAGCCATCGATGAGGTCCACGAGCGCCAGCTGGATACGGATCTGGTGCTCGGCATGTGCCTAGAACTGGCCGAGCTGCGCGAGGACTTCCGCGTCATCGCCATGTCCGCCACGGTAGACGCACAGCGCTTTTCCCAGCTCATGGGCGCGCCCGTCCACACCACCGAGGCGGTGACCTATCCCCTGGATATCCAGTACGCGCCGCAGCCGGGGCGCGCGGCGGGATCGCGGGAGTTTTACGGGGGCATCGCCAAGCAAGCGGCCCGCCAACACGAATCCACGCTGGTCTTCGTGCCCGGCGTGCGCGAGGTCAACCTGGTGTGCGAGGAGCTGCAGGGCCATAATGTTTTCCCGCTGCACGGCAAGCAGACCACCGCGGAGCAGGATGCCGCGCTTTATACCGATGAGCAGCGCATTGTGGTGGCGACATCCATCGCAGAGTCTTCGCTGACGGTGCCTGGCGTGCGCGTGGTGGTAGATGCGGGGCTGGCCCGCGTTCCCCGGCGCGATGCGCAGCGCGGTATGTCCGGTTTGGTAACGGTCTCCACGTCGAAGTCGAGCGCGGACCAGCGCGCGGGCCGTGCCGGGCGTGAGGCGCCAGGTACGGTCATTCGTTGCTATTCCCAGGACGATTACCAACACTTTTCCCCGCACACCACTCCGGAGATCCTGTCCGCGGATCTCACGCAGGCTGCGCTGTTTTTGGATTGTTGGGGCGCGGGCCCGGATTTCCCGCTGCTCGATCCGCCGCCCGCCCAGGCCCTTGCGGCCGCGCGCGCCACCCTCGAGCGCATTGGCGCGACGCAGAAGCTCGCCCTCCTGCCCACCGATCCCCGCCTCGGCGCGGCCCTTATCCGGCACGGCAGCCAGGCGGCGCCCACCATCGCCGCGCTTGCCGATGCCCCCACCAATACCACCGATCTCACCCGCCGCCCCGCACCGCAGAAGGAAGTCAAGCGCCTGTCCCGCCTGGTGGAGGATCTCGGCCCCGCAGACCCCGGCGAGGTCGTCGCCACCGCCTATCCCGAGCAGGTGGCCAAGCGCGTGGGTGAAGACTATCTGCTGGCCAGCGGCACTCGCGCCCGGCTGCTGGATAACTCCGGGCTGGCAGGCTCGCCGTGGCTCGCCATCGCGGAGGTCACCCTCTCCAATGCCGGAAACCCCATCATCCGCACCGCCGCGCGCATCGCAGAATCCGCCGCGCTGGATGCCATCGGCGTGACCGAAGAAACTCGCGCCTTCCTGCGTGGGGGCCGCGTGCGCGGGGTCAAGGTCCGGGCGGCCGGGGCGATTGTGTTGTCCGAAACCCCGGTCAAGGTCACTGGCGATGCCGCTGCGCAAGCCCTAGCCGCCGGCATCCGCGAAGAGGGCCTGGGCTTATTTACCTTCAGCGAGAAGGCCCAGAGCTTAAAAGATAGGCTCCGCCACCTGCACGCGCACTACGGCGATCCGTGGCCGGATGTCGATACCGCCGATCCCGCCGAGTGGCTCGGGCCCGAGCTGCACCAGATTGCCGCGGGAACCCCCACCGCCAAGATAGACATGTACCCCGCCCTGCAGCGCCTGCTCCCCTGGCCCGAAGCCACCCGCTTAGACGAGCTCGCACCTCAGCGCCTCCCAGTGCCCTCCGGCCGCGATGCCAAAATCGACTGGTCGGGCGAGCGCCCCGTGGTCCACATCAAGTTGCAGGAGTGCTTCGGCCTGGCCGAATCTCCGGAGTACTGCGGCAACCGCGTGCAATTTCACTTGCTCTCCCCCGCCGGCCGCCCGCTGGCGGTCACCGATGATCTTGCTAGCTTCTGGTCCGGCCCCTACGCCGGGGTGCGCGCCGATATGCGCGGACGCTACCCCAAGCACCCGTGGCCCGAGGATCCGTGGAATGCCATCGCCACCGCGCGGACCAAGAACCGGATGTAGCCTAACCCCACTGCTGCCAGGATAAATAGCAGCTCATGACCACTACCAAGGTAAGCAGGGCATAGCGGATAAACTTCGTCCCGCCGCTGAGCACCGTCCGCGCGCCCACCTGGGCGCCGAGGATATTGGCGGCGGCCAACGCGATACCAAGGGTCCACCACACGTGGCCGCCAAGGATAAAGGTCACCAGCGCGCCAAGGTTCGTGGCGGTATTGACCACCTTGGCCATCGCCGCGGATTTTAAGAAGTTCTGGGAGAAGATAAAGGTAAAGGCCATGATCAGGAACATGCCGGTTCCCGGGCCAAAGATGCCGTCATAAAAGGAGATGGCCGCGACCGCCACAAGCCCCGCCCAGGTGCGCCATCCGCCGCGGATGCCGGGTGACTCGGTGGTGCCGAAGCTCGGCTTAAAGGTCACGAAGACGCCCACCACCACTAACAGCACGATAATGAGCGGGCGCATGATGTCGCTATTTAGATTCGCCGCCACACTCGCGCCCAGCCCGGCGCACACGAGGGCGATGAGGGCGTAGCGAACGAGCTCTCCTGCCGGCGGGCCCACCCTGCGCGCCAAGGTCACGGCCGCCGATGCCGTGCCCGATACCGCCGCGAGCTTGTTGGTGGCCAGCGCCGTTGCCGGTGCCAGCCCCGGCACGACGGCAAGCAATAGCGGAATAAGCACGAGGCCTCCCCCGCCAATGACCGCGTCGATCCAGCCTGCCCCCGCCGCTCCCATAAGGAGCACCGCCCACTGCGCCACGTCGATATCCATGAGGAGATCATAAACCCCGCGGCGGGGAGGTCTAGACTCGATCGAGGACGAGCAGAAGATGGGAGAATACGTGGCTAAACGGCACTGGGGAATAAGCGTAGACACCCACACCATCCTGCGGTGGGGCATCGTCGTCCCCGTCTCCATCCTCTTGGGCTGGCTTTTTAGCATGTGGCACGTGCCGGCCGCGTGGATTTTGGCCGCGATCATCGCCTCTGGAGCCATGGCCCTTATCACCGGCGAAGACCTCAAGGTCAACCGCAAATTTTATGGTCTATCGCGCGGATTCATCGGCATCATGGCCGCGCTGCCGCTAACGGTGGTCTCCTTTGGCCAATTGGTGGGATACCTGCCGGCGGCCATAACCATGTCCTTTGTCACCATCGCGCTGGGCATCTTCTGCGGCGTCATGCTGCACCGCCAGCAGCCACGGGACGTCTCCTCCGAAACCGGCATCCTGTCCATGCTCCCCGGGGGTGCCTCGCTCATGCCCGCGCTTGCCGATGAACTCGGTGCCGACTACCGCTACGTCGCGCTCACCCAATACCTGCGGTTATTGATCGTTTCCGTATCCCTTCCCGCCGTCGTGACCTTCCTCGATACGCCTGCAGGAAGGGGCGGTGACTTAAGGCTGGAGGCGGAAACCACCTGGTGGATCATCGCACTAGTGCTCGTTATCGCGCTGGTCGGCGAAAGCCTTGGCAAATTCCTGCACCTGCCCGCCGCTGCGGTCCTCGGCCCGCTGATCTTGACGGTGCTGGCCTCGTTCTTCCTGCCGGAGGGCCATACGTTAGAGCCGATCTATGCCTTTAAGGTCATCGCCTTTTTATCCATCGGTTGGGTCTGCGGCGGCGGGCTGTCTCTCCCATCGCTCAAGGCCTTTGCTAAGCAGCTTCCCGCGACGATTCTTTTTATCGCCGCGGTCCTCGGCCTGTGTGCGGCCACGGCGTGGCCGCTGATGCACTGGCTCAATATCAGCTACTTCGAGGCCTACCTAGCTACTAGCCCCGGCGCGCTAGAGACCGTGCTCGCGCTCTCCGCGGAAGGCGGGGCTGGCCCCGTGGTTATCGCGGTGCAGCTTACCCGCCTCATCGCGGTGCTGGTCATTGCGGGGTACCTGCCGCAGCTCATTAGGGCCGTCGGCAAGTTTGCTAAAAGGCGCTAGCCGGCGCGTTTAGTTATTTAGCACGGCCTCGCGCAGCACCGACATGGGCACCGAGCCAAGAGCCAAGGCCTCGGAGTGGAATTCGCGGGCGCTCATGTCCTGCTCCTCGGCGGCGGCGCGGGTTTCTTGCCACAGGCGCTGGCCCAAGGCATAGGACGGGGCCTGGCCCGGCCAACCCAGGTAGCGGTTGACCTCAAAGTTGAGGTTCGCATCATCCATGGCGGTGTTTTCGCGCATGTAGGTCTTCACGTGGGCCTTATCCCACGCGCCGGATACGGTGCAGTCCGGTAGCTTCTTGCCCAGGTGCAATCCGATGTCCACCACGACGCGGGCCGCGCGCAGGCGCTGGGCATCGAGCAGCCCCATCCGCACGCCAGGATCGTCCATGTAACCCAGCTCGGCCATGAGCTGCTCGGCGTATAGGGCCCAGCCCTCGCCGTGGCCGGAGTTCCAGGTCACCGCGCGGCGCCACAGGTTCAGATCCTCTTGTACCAGGGCAGAACCCAGCTGCAGGTGGTGGCCCGGTACGCCCTCATGGTGCACGGTGGTCAGCTCCTGCCAGGTGTGGAAGGTGTCTTGGCCCTCCGGCACGGACCACCACATGCGGCCCGGGCGCGAGAAGTCATCGCTCGGCGGGGTGTAGAAGATGCCACCGGTACCCGCTGGGTCGATGCGGCACTCGATCTCTTCGACTTCTTCCGGAATGTCGAATTCCTTGCCGTTGAGCTCGGCGATGACCGCATCGGCCTTGCTCTGTATCCACTCCACCAAGGCATCAGTACCGCGCAGGGTATAGCGCTCCTCGTGGTTCAGCTTGCGCATGGCAGAGCGCACCGAGCACTCCGGGCCATAAAGCTCGTGCGCGATCTTTTCCTGTTCCCCGCGCAGGTAGCGCACCTGGTCAAGGCCCCATTCATAGGCCTCGTCCAAGTCCACGGAATCGCCAACGAAAAGCTTGGAAAAGCGCTCGTAGCGCTCGCGGCCCACCGCGTCCTTATTAGAGGACTGCGGCTGCAGATCATTAGACAGCCAATCCGAGAACTCGCCAAAGGCCTCCTTGGCATTCTTCACCTCGGCGGAGTCGGGGGCGAGGCCGAGGCCCTCGAGCATGGAATCGGCATCGGCAAGCCGCTCGCACTGCACAATGACCTCAGAGATCTGGCGGTGCGGTGCCACCATGCCGTGGGAGGCCGCTTCCTTCAGGGACTCGCGGTAGCCATCGAGGGAGCCCTTGACCTTGGACAGACGGGAGCGAATGGCCTCGCGGTCCTCCTGGGTCTCCTGCGGCATAAGCAGCAGGGAATCCCGGATGGTCTGCACGGGCGAGGCAATATTATTAAGGCTGCGAATATCCTCGCCGTGGTGGTGCAAATCCAGATCTAAGCAGAGACGATCCCGCAAGACGGCGGCGGTGACATAATCCACGTCATCAAAGTCATCCTCATCATCGGATTCATCGGTGGTGTCATCCAAGGCATCCAGATCCGCAACCATATCGCGGGTGCGATCAGCGACAGCCTCAAAATAATCGGGGGAAAAATCCTGCAATTCGCCTTCAAAACCGTCAATGCCCCACGCGGTTGCATCTGTTGGGGATAGTTCGGCTAGGTCGTGAACGAAGTTATCGCACGAAGCGTCCAGTAGAGAGGGCTGGCGCTTAGCGGTCTGCTCAGAACTCATAAGAGGGAAGTCTAACCCTTTATCTTGTTGATAGGCCACCCAGCCCCACCCAAATGTTGCAAACTTGTTAGCTAATCGTTGTTCCACTTCGTGCCTGGGTAGTGCCACTGGGCAAAACCATCCAGCACGGCCGCGGGATTTTCCTCTATGAACAGCGCTTTTACAAAGCGGGGCAGGATGAAGCCCGCCTCGGCCATGGCGGCATACATGTCATAAAAGGGCTGCCAAAAGCCCTCCACGTCAACCAAGCCAACGGGCCCGCGAATGCTGCCCAGCTGTTGTTGGGTCAGTACCTCTGTTACTTCCTCCAACGTGCCCACGCCGCCGGGCAAACAGATAAAGGCGTCCGCCAGCTGCTCCATCCGGGTTTTCCGCTCGGCCATAGAATCCACTACCTCGAGGCGGGTCAAACCTGGATGGGAAATCTCTAAATCCACCAAGGATTGCGGCATGACGCCAGTGACGGTGCCGCCAGCCTGCAGGCAGGAATTGGCCACCTCGCGCATGAGGCCGATATTTCCGCCGCCATAGACCAAGTTCAGCCCGCGACGGGCAAGCTCGCCGCCCAAGTGTTGTGCCGCTGCGCTATAGGCGGGCGAATTGCCCACGGCAGAGCCGCAATAAACCGCTACTGATCTCATGCGCCCCAGCATAGGGAATTTTTGGCCTACCTCCACCTTTAGACCATTCGGTACATACACCTATGAATAGATTAGACAAAGCAGTCTGTGACACATATACTTTCTTTCATGATCAAACCTGGCCCCGTGTTCACCCGCCCCCGTACACCGGCTGCTAAGTGCCTTCACCTGGTGCGCCTGAACCCGATCATTACCCGTAGTGAGCTGGTAGAAGCCACCGGACTCTCCCAGCCCACCATTACCCGCGCTACCACCGCGCTCCTCAACGCAGGACTCATCCAAGAGCGCACCGACCTCACCCAATCCCAGGGCCGAGGCCGCCCTACGGTCCCCCTCGAGGCCGCGGATAATAACTGGGTGCTCGGCGGCATCGCCGTCGGCACCTCCGAGACCTATATCGGCCTCTATGACATCAAGGGCCGCACCATTTCGGAGGAAGAGATTGCCACTCCTGTCGCCCGCCTGACGGAGGAAGACTTTCTTGAACACATCATGGCCGGCATCAACCGCATGATGACGGGCCTGGATCGCCGCCTCGTGGCCTTGGGGATTACCACCTCGGGCACTGTGGACGAAGAGGGCCTGGTCACGGCGGATAATCTGGGATGGCACGGCGTGGATATCGCGGAGCGCTTGCGCTTCCAATTTAGCGTTCCCGTGGTGGTTACCTCCGCCATTTCCGCCATTTTGGGCTCGGAGACGCAGGCCGCCGAGATTGGTACGAACGAGCGCGTGCTCCTGCTCTTCGCGGATGATTCTTTAGGATCGGCGCTATCCGCCGATGACGAGGTAAATTCCATCATCCCACTGCCACAAACCCGCTCTGACCTACTGGGGCACGGCGCTTCCGAACACCTCTTGGCCACCCAGTCCATCCTGGAGGCCGTGCGCCGGCACGGCATCGAGGTCAACACCCTGCCCGAGGTCGCGACCATCGCCGAATCCAATTCAGCCGTGCGCGCCATTTTGGATGAGCGCGCCCGCCAGCTGGGCCAGATTACGGCGGAGATGGTCCGCGAATACTCGCCGAAAACCGTGGTCATTGCCGGCGGGGCCTTTACCGGCGATTCCCGCGCGCCCCAGCTTTTTGCCTCCACCGTCCGCGATTCCACCTCGGATGAACTGGAACTGCGCATGATCCCAAGCCACAAAGAAATCGTGCGCGCCGTCGCCCGTACCGTGGCTACCGATCAGCTATTGCGCGAACCATTGGAGCTGGGCCGCTCACTCCAGACCGCGTAAAACCTCGCGCGCGGAGTCGATCCCGGTAAACAGGTGGGCTTGCAACCCGCAATAAGTGGCGCCCTCGATGTAGTCGATGCGGTCATCGAAAAAATGCGTGTCCTTGGGCTGCGCCGCTAGCGCGTCTACCGCCACTCGGTAGGCCTCTGGGTGCGGCTTGGCCACCCCGATATCGCAGCTCAACGTTACCGCCGCGCACTCTGCCAACCACGGGTGCTGCGCGCGCACCTGTTTCGCCAAGGTCGTGGGGATATTGGATAAAATCCCCACGCTAAAGCCCTCCCCGATGAGCCCTCTGACCAGCGCTACCACCTCTGGGTCCGCCTCAAGCAGGTACTGGTTCTCGCAGGCCACGGCCCCAGCGCAGTCAATGGGCCCCATTCCCGCGCGGGCGGCTATCTCATTCCAGTAGTGACTATCACTAAAAATTCCGGCATCGTAATCCGGCCGGAAATAGTTATAGGCCTCCCAGAAGGCCTCCGGGTTCGCAGGCTCGAGGAAGCGCTCTAGTTCAGCGTGCGCTTCCGGCGTGGCGGGGCGCAGCAGCACGCCGTATAGATCAAACAGCAACTTCGGCATAATGCGTCCAGTTTATGCGCGCCTAGTAGCTTGGGTCTGCACGGCCACAATCCCTACCGCGGTGCCGGCGATAAAAATCACCAGCGCCAGCGTCGCCTGCGCCATCGGCAAAACGATGAGCACGGCCAGCGAAGCCAAAATCAGCATTCCACTCAGGGAATATAGGGAGCGGTTGACCAGCCCGCGCTTACCGATGACCCCACACGCCAGCATCACCACCCCCGCAAACGGGCTCAGCATAAGCGCTGCGGTGGTCAAAAAGATGCCGAGGGTGACGTGGCTTGAGATGACCGCAGCCCCAATGATGAGGCTTAATGCCAATACCGCCAGGGTGGCGGAGAGGGTTGTTTTGAGGTGTCCAGACATACGTCAATCCTCCCACAGCAGCGCAGTGCCATGGGAGGATTGATTTAAATCTTGATGTGTTTGTTATTCACAACTTAGGAGTTGCGGTTAGCCAAACGGGAATCGATGCGCAGCAGGCCAGCGCCATCGTTGCCCACCAGCTTGATCTGGTCGATGATCTCAGAAACGGTGTCCTCTTCCTCGATCTGCTCAGCCAAGAACCAGTCAATGAGCTGACGGGAGTCCAGGTCCTGGATGTCAAGGGCAACGCGGGCGATCTCGCGGATCTGCTCGGAGACCTTCTGCTCGTGTGCCAAGGAAGCCTCGAACGCATCCAGCGGGGTGGCAGCCTTGATGGAGCCAACCGGGATATCGTTGAGCTCTACGCGGTAGCCGCGTGCCAAGAGGTGATCCGCAAGCTTCTGTGCGTGAACGCGCTCTTCGCCAGCCTGAGCCATGAACCAATCGCGCATGCCCGGGAAGGACAGGTTGTCCATCTCGTAGGCCAGCTGGGTGTAGACCATAGCGGCGCCGTGCTCGTTAATGACCTGATTGTTTAGCAGGGTTTGCAGCTTCTCATCCATTGCTAAATCCTTTCTGTAGGAATCAATTAATTGGTTGTAGGCACTACAATACCCAAATAAAATCTCCCGTCTAGCAAGGCATGCTTAATCAAACCCGCACCTCAGGGGCATTTTTCAGATTGGATCACCTAAGTTAGTTAAGACAAAGCTGCTCCACGGCCCGAAGTTAATATCGCCTAATAGTTCGAGGTCATCGCCCTAAACGGCCAACCTCGCCGCGCTAGCCCACTCCATCCGACCCCCTACAGCCAGTACGCCCCCGCATATCAGATTTGCAATGTGATATTAATCACCCAGTTGCCCACTCAGGCGTTCTAGGCGCTGCGCGCTCGCCCCATCGAGGCCCCGAAACTCCACCTCAATGCCGCGATCCGCGTACTTTTTCTGCACCGCATCCAGCGTCGCCACCGTCGAGGCATCCCAGACCTCGGCATCGGAAAGGTCCACCACCACGAAGTCCGTATCGAGCGTGTAATCGAAGGCGTAGACCAAATCATTCGAGGAGGCGAAGAAGAGCTGGCCATGCACCACGTAGGTATATCCATCTACCAACTCAACCTCCACGAGGTGTGCCACCCGGCGGGCAAAGCCAACCGATGCCGCCACCACGCCTAATACCACACCCACCGCGAGGTTATGCGTAGCCAGCGTGCCCGCGACCGTCAGCAGCATGACGAGGATTTCAGAAAGCGGCATCAACTTCAGCGTGCGCGGGCGGATGGAATGCCAATTCACCGTCGTCGCCGCCACGAGGATCATCACCGCGACCAGCGCGGCCATCGGAATGCGGCCTACGGCCTCGCCAAAAAGCAGGCACAGCACGAGGAGGAAGGCGCCGGCGAGGAACGTCGACAAGCGCGTGCGCGCCTGGGATACCTTGACGCCGATCATCGTCTGGCCAATCATCGCGCACACGCCCATACCGCCAATGGCTGCGGCCAATATATTGCCAATGCCCTGGCCAAAGGACTCGCGGGTCTTATCGGAATGGGTATCCGTGATGTCATCGACAAGCTTTGCCGTTAGCAGCGATTCCATCAGGCCCACCAGCGCCATCCCAAAGGCGTAGGGCGCAATTACCTGCAGGGTCTCCAGGTTCCACGGAATATCCGGAATGAAAAGGCCCGGCAGCGTCGTGGGCAGCTCGCCCTGGTCCGCCACATCCGGCACCTTCCACCCCGCCGCGACGGCGATGAGGCTTACCACCACGATGGTCACTAGCGGCGCCGGAATTACCTGGGTAAACCGCGGCAAAACGATCATGATGGCTAGGCCTATAGCCACCAGCACGTAGACCATCCAGGGGACATCGATAAGGTGCGGCAGCTGCGCGGTAAACATCATAATTCCCAGCGCATTGACGAATCCGGTCATCACCGAACGCGGGATAAAGCGCATGAGCTTGGCGATGCCCACCCACGCCAACAGCACCTGGATGATACCGGCCGCAAGCACCGCCGCCACCACGTAATCATGCCCATATTCGTGCGCGAGCGGGGCCACCACCAGGGCTACCGCGCCCGCCGCCGCGGAAATCATGGCGGGCCGCCCGCCGGTAAAGGCGATGGCCATCGCCATAATCACCGAAGAATACAGCCCCACCCGCGGGTCGAGGCCGGCGAGAATGGAAAAGCTTAAAACTTCCGGGATCAAAGCAAGCGCCACCGCCAGTCCGCCAAGGACCTCCTTGCGCAAACGCGCAGGTGAGGAAAATGCAAAGCGGAAACTGGCGATGACGCCGGTGGGTGCAGGCTGCTCGTTAATCACGCCTGCACATATTAGTAGCTACTACGAGCCTTCCTGAAAGGAGCCATCCGCCGTGATCACCGGCAGCACCGACCAGGCAAAGTTGATCCACTTATCCGTCTTCTTCCACGAATAATCCGGCTCAAAGATGGTCTTCGGCTTGGTATAGACCACAGCGGAACGCACCTCATCGGCGGTTTCTTCCAAAAAGTTCACCACTAGATCCAGGGTCTTGCCGGAATCGGCCACGTCATCAACGACGAGCACCTTCTTACCCTTAAGGGAATCCGTATCCAACTGCGGGGACAAGATGATCGGCTCATCCAAGGTCTGGCCAATATCGGTGTAGAACTCCACGTTGATAGCGCCCATGGCCTTGACCCCGATGGCATAACCAATGGCACCGGCTGGGATCAGTCCGCCGCGGGCAACACCCACGATCAAGTCAGGAAACCAACCGGATTCCACGATTTGCTCCGAAAGATTCCGGCTCGCTTCGCCGAAGACTTCCCAGGTGAGGTTCTCCCGGTCCGGGTGGATCCAATTCTCAGTCACGATTGCGCGGCTCCTTTTGCGTCATGGGCTTTCTTTGTAGTTTAACTAGCGATACCTACCAAGGGAAAGCAGCTACCGGAAAGGAACCTCTCCCAACGTGCGCCGCAGCTTGCGCGTGCGCAGGCGCTCCGGGTTTTCTGCCAACTGTTCCACCGCGCGCACCGCGCACATGACGTGGGCTTCCTTGGAGTTGGAATAAAACGCCTGGGCCTGCGCCGGCAGCTTCGGCACGGCGTGCAGTGGCAGATCCGATACGGATAGCAGCGTGCCATAGGGCACGCGGTAGCGGTACCCATTTGCCGCCAAGGCGCACGATTCCATGTCCACCGCCACCGCGGTAGAAGTGCGCAACCACTCCCACAGATCCCGGCTGGTGCGCCACTCCCAATCGCGGTCATCGGTCGATAGCACCGTGCCGGTGCGCATGAGCGAATTATCGCTGCCGTAGACCTCATCCACGGCCGCCTCCAGCATGCGCTGAACCTCTGGAATAGCCGGAATTGGCGTGGAAGAAACCACCTGCCGGTCCAAAATGTGGTCGTGGCGCTCGTAGGCATTGCCCAAGATCAGGTCACCGATGCGCATGCGCCCATCCATGCCGGCGCAGTGACCAATCATGATCCAGGCCTCCGGCCGCAGCACGGCCAAGCAGTCTGTAATGGTCTTCGCATTCGAAGGCCCCACCCCGATATTGATCATCGTGATTCCATCGCCACCTGCGGTAATGAGATCGAACCGGGGCATCTGAAAGCGCGAGGTCAGCGTCAGCCCATCCAGGTCGAGGTCCACCGCATCATTGGGGTGAATGGTCTCCCCATTGGGCAATACGAGCGCCGTATATCGCGAATCTTCCTTGGTCAGCTCGCGCAGGCCAAATTTCACGAATTCCGTGGTGTGCATCGCGTAATTGGTAAACAGGATGTATTTCTGCACCGTATCGACCTCGATGCCGGTGTAGTGCTCAATGCGCGCACAGGCAATATCGAAACGCTGCGCCCCGAAGTGAAAGAGCGGCTTTTCCCCGCCGTGAAAGGCGTCCCACTCGCCATCAATAATCGCATCGTTGACCTCATCCAAGGTCGGGCGCGGGATGGGACCGCGCTCCTGCGGCGCCGCCGGGGCATCCTTGATGTATTCCGGCGGGATGCGCTCATCCGATTGGCCGACGAAGATATCGCACGGATAGTTATTAGTCAGCCGCGTCAGCTGCTCGTGCAAGTACTCCCGGATGATGTGCGGCTTGGAGACGACCGCAGAATACTTGCCAGCCTCGTCCACATAGCCAAAGGGCTCGGAGCGGTCAATCGGCTGCCATTTACGAATCTCCACTGTCACCTTGGGATAGACCACGTGGCGATAATCATCGAGGGTGCCGGAGGCAAGGGCCTCGCGCCCCAACACACACGAGGTTTCATAATGTTCAATTAAGCGAGTCACCGCTTCATCTACGGAGTGGACATGCTGCAGATCGGTCATACCGGCGAGTTTAGCGGGGACCGAGCAGCACGGCAGCGGAGTCTTTTCTACCCTGAATCCTAAACGCCCACTTGGTATCGTTAGCTCTATGCCTGCCACTAATATTGGGGTGGAGCTTTTTGCCGCCACCCGTGAATTTCCCGTTGATCTTCCCATTCCCCCGCATGAGGATGAAGCACCCGCCGCCTGCTTCGACGACTAACCCTCCCGAGGCATAAACGAAGGCCCGCCGACTGCGCATCGGCGGGCCCTCTCCCCATGACTAATCTCTGGCACTTAGCGGCAAGGAGTGGAGCGCCCTACGCCGTAAGCACCGCCCGTGATTAGGCAAGCCTAAGTTTACAAAGATTGTGGCGTGAGGTCAAGGGCTTGCCCATAAATTTCTTCAACTTTTCCAAAGAGGCCATTTACCTGCATTAACGCGTATGATTGGAAGGCATGGCTGTCGAATCTCTTGCAGAGTTGAAAAGCATTATTTCTGAACAACTCCTCAAGTTCGGGCGCGTGAACGAGGAAGATACACCCGAAGAAAAAGATTCGCCTCGCCTTGGCATCGCCTCCCCGGCCGCGGCCAGTGCTTTGCAGGATGACGTTGCCGATGAGATCGTTGACCGCCTCAAGGCCGAAAAGGATAAGTCCAGTCCCGGCGATTCCGCCCTCGACGCCGATGCCGCTAGGACGCTCCCTCTCGGCGCACGCACGAAGCCGCGCGGCGTTTTCGAAGACGATTGGGGCGCCCGCCCGAGCGACGAGCGCCCCTGGCCGGTCATCCTGGTCCACGGCACCTGCGATACCAAGGGCGTCTGGCAGATTATGGGCAATATCTTGCGCCAAGACGGTTGGGCGGTCTTTGCCCCTGACTACGGTCACCGCGCCACGCAGACCATCCCGGAATCATCCCAGCAGCTTGGCGCGTATATCGATACCGTGCTCGCCGTCACCGGGGCAGAAAAGGTCATCTTAGTAGGCCACTCCCAGGGCGGACTGCTCGCGCGGTACTGGATGCGCATGGACGGCGGCGCCGAAAAGGTCATCCACCTCATGAGCATCAGCGCGCCTAATCATGGGACGACCCACGGGGGCATCGCCAGTCGCCTCATTCGCACCCAACGCCAAGAGGCGGTGATCCGCTCCATTATCGATGGCTGGTTTGGCCCCGCCGGCATGGACCAGGTGGTAGGCAGCGAGGTGCTTCGCGATGTCAACCGCGACGGCGACCTCGAATCCGGCGTGAGCTACACCTGCATCGCCACGCGTTCCGATGCCGTCGTCGTCCCGCCCGAGACCTGCTTCCTCGACCCCGAGGGCGCGCCCGAAGGTGCGGTGCGCAATATCTATATCCAAGATTTTGACCGCCACGCCGTGGTCATGCACGAAGATATGCCCATGGATAAGCGCGTGCACGCCATCGTGCGCACGCTGCTCAGGATGGTCGAGCACACGCCGCGATAATTAAATCTCCAGCTCATCGAGCAGGGCATCAAAGGCCGGGCCCACCTGCGTGCGCCACAGCGTATCCACCTTCTTGTCCCCGCGGCCAGGCCCACCGTTAATAACGGCCACGCGCTTGCCCTGCTTCTTTGCCTCAAGCACAAAGCGATATCCACTCATCACCGCCAGCGAAGAACCGGCCACCAGCAGCGAATTAGCCTCGTTCAAGAGCGCAAAGGCCGCATCCCGCCGCGTGGCTGGCACGGGCTCGCCAAAATACACCACGTCAGGCTTGAGCAACTCCGATCCGCAACGCTCGCAGCCAGCCATTCGAAACGCCGCGACGTCTTTCTCATCCAGCGTCACGTCACCATCCGGGTTAACTTGGTCCCTTTCCACCACTAGGCGCTCCAGGTAGCCCGGGTTCGCGGCAGCCAATCGCGCATCGAAGTGCCCGCGATCCTCATAGTGACCACACAACAGGCAGACCACGGTTTCCATATCGCCGTGCAGCGTGACCAGCCTGTCCGTACCCGCCCGTTTATGCAGACCATCCACGTTCTGGGTCACCACACCATTGACCAGCCCGGCGCGCTCCAACTCCACGAGCGCATAATGCGTGCGATTGGGTGCCGCGGAATCCATCACGCGCCAGCCCACGAAACTGCGCGCCCAATACCTATGGCTAGCGGCCGGGTCGTGGCGAAATTCCTGATACGTCATCGGCCGGTGCCTGCTCAGCGAGCCCCGCGGTCCGCGATAATCCGGCACCCCCGATTCCGTCGATACCCCCGCCCCGGTCAGTACCATCACCGGCCCTTCTCGCAGCTGCTTGGCGATGTCCCCCAAAGCCTGCCCCGCCTCCGTATGCGGAGCTGTCTCCTCCACGACGCGCGCAATCGATCGCAGCGCAGACTGATGTGCGTGGGCTACGGCGGGATCCATACCCACCAATCTAATCAAGCGATTGCGAGTTTTTACCAAATTTCGCAAGTAGGACGTACCAAATCTCTAAAGTAGAGCGCACAAAATTTCGCAAGTAGATTTACCTATCCCCAGCTCACGGGTATTTTTTAATAGGAAAAGGAGCCGCCTGCCTTGCGGCAGCGGCTCCTTATCTTGGTAGTGCTAGCTCTCTGGTAGCTGCTCTACGTATAACCACTCAGAATCTAGCTCCCCGTGGCGCGAGCACTTGGTATGCCAGCCATCGGGGCGCACCTGGGCCACCATGCGGCGGCCGCAGATCTGGCAGTAGCGCGGCACGTCGAGGCCGGCAGCTGCAGCAGGGTGCAGCGTGAAGACCTCTTCGATCGGCTTGCCGGTATTGGGGTGGAAAATTGGCTCGTCCCCGGCCAGGACGGCGGTTGCCAACTCAGAGTTCGGCTCGGACACTACAGAGCCTTGATCGGGAGATCGATGCGGCCCAGCATGTCCACATCCTTTTCGATTTCCTGACCCAGGGTGGTCAAGTAATTGCCGGCAATGATGGCGTTGATGCCGCCGAGCAGACCGCGCTCGGTGCCGTCATCGCCAAGCGAAAGCTCGCGGCCGCCAGCGAAGCGGAGGGTGGTGGAGGGCATCGCCAAGCGGAATGCAGCAACGGCGCGCAGGCCCTCACCCAGCGGAACCAGCGGGCGATCAGCGAATGGGGTGCCCGGGCGAGGGTCGAGGAAGTTCATCGGAACCTCGCACGGATCGATCTCTGCCAGCTGGGCTGCGAACTCGGCGCGCTGCTCCAGGGACTCGCCCATGCCGATGATGCCGCCACAGCAGACTTCCATGCCTACCTCGCGCACGTAGTCCAGGGTCTTCTTGCGCTCTTCCCAGGTGTGGGTGGTGACCACGTTGGGGAAGTAGGAGCGGGAGGTCTCCAGGTTGTGGTTGTAGCGCTGTGCGCCCATGTCCTTCAGGCGCTGTGCCTGCTCGCGGGTCAGGGTGCCCAGGGAGCAGGAAATCTCGATGTCAACGGCATCATTAATGGCGGCGATGGCCTCGCCCACCTGGTCCAGCAGGCGGTCATCCGGGGACTTCACCGCAGCGACGATGCAGAACTCGGTAGCGCCGGTCTTGGCGGTCTTCTGCGCCGCCTCCACCAGCTCAGGGATGTTCAGGCGCACTGCGCGCACTGGGGACTCGAAGAGGCCGGACTGGGAGCAGAAGTGGCAATCTTCTGGGCAACCACCAGTCTTGATGGAGATAATGCCTTCCACCGATACGTCCGGGCCGCACCACTTCAGGCGGGTCTGGTGGGCGATATCAGCAATTTCTTCCAGCTGGGAATCTGGAACCTGCAGTACTTGTAGTAGTTCTTCCTGGTTAAGGCCTTTGCCTTGCTCCAGAGCTTTCTCACGGGCGATGTCGATGATGCTCATGCAGTGAACCATACTTGAACGCCGTTCAACTTTGGCCAAAATCACAAAATTTTTTTCGCGGGATTACCCTAAGGGGCATGACGCTTTACAATGACACCCTCGAACTCCTCCAAGAACTCATCCGCAATGCTTGCGTGAACGACCTCACCCCGGATTCCGGCTTTGAGGTGCGCAATGCCGATACGCTAGAGAACTTTTTTGCCGGCGAAGACGTCTCCATCGAGCGCTTTGAATCCCACCCGGGCCGCGTCTCCATCGTGGTGACCGTCCCCGGCGATCCCGCCAAGGAACCACTCACTCTTATGGGGCATACCGATGTCGTGCCCGTCGACGAACCCAAGTGGACCAAGCCGCCCTTCGAGGCACTCATTGAAGACGGCAAGCTATACGGCCGCGGTTCCGTAGATATGCTCTTTATTACCGCCACCATGGCCGCCGTCACCCGCGAGGTAGCGCGCGCCGGCAACCCCGGCGGAACGCTTGCCTTCGTGGGCATGGCCGATGAAGAGGCCCGCGGTGGCCTGGGCGTGCGGTGGATGGCAGAAAACCACCCCGATGCCTTCTCCTGGAAGAACTGCCTCTCCGAGACCGGCGGTAGCCACCTGCCCGGCGCGGTGGGCTTCAACGTGGGAGAAAAGGGCGCTGGCCAGCGCCGCCTCCACGTCACTGGCGATGCCGGACACGGCTCGACGCCCTACGGCAAGGACTTTGCCATCGTAAAGATTGGCGAGGTCGCCCGCCGCATCGCCGAGGCCGAGCCACCCACAGCCTCCAACGAGATCTGGGAGGGCTTCGTCCGCACCTTCAAGTTCGATCCTGAGACCGAAAAAGAGCTTATCGATGGCACCGGTGACTACACCAAGTTCGGCAACCTCGATGCCTACGCCCACGCCTTTAGCCACACCACCATCGCCGAGACCGTCCTGCGTGCCGGCGGGGCCATCAATGTGCTGCCTTCCCACGCCTACCTTGAGATGGATATCCGCCCCTTCCCTGGGCAAACCCAGGAAGACTTGGACGATTTCCTCCGCAGCGCACTGGGCGATCTTGCCGATGAGGTAGAAATCGAACACCTCATTACCGAAAACGCCACCCAGTCCTCCACCGATACCGAGCTCTGGCGCACCATTGAGGCCACCGCCAAAGAGTTCTTCCCCAATAAAGACGTCGTCCCCGTCCACGCCACCGGTGGTTCCGACCTCCGCTTCGCCCGCCGCAAGGGCGGCAATGCCTATGGCTTTGCGATGCACGCCGAGGGCCGCGATATGGCCAGCGCCAACTCGCAATTACACAGCCACGATGAGCACCTCTACCTCGAGGACCTAGATCTCACCGTGCGCGCCTACCACAGCTTGGTCAACCGCTTTTTGGGTCTGAACCAGTAGCACTCTCCCCTCGCTTTTACGCGGTGACCTGAAAATAGATCCCGGCATGCGCACTGCAGCCGGGATTAAACATATGCCCACACTTCGGGCATGCCTCGACAGAGGAATACAGCCGGTAATCCATCTCGAGGCCACAGGAACCGCAGAGGGCAGCGGGGGCATCGACAAGCATGGGCCCAAACTCATGATCCGTCAGCTCCGCATGGCACAGCGCGCACGCGAAGTACTCGCCGCAGGTCGCGCACTTATTGGCCACCACGTCGAGCGGGGAATGCCAATGCTTGCACCGGCCCTCCGCATCAATCGCGCCGCGAATCTTCATGGTTCTGCCACTCCTTCTTCTTCGCCTCCGACTTCTTTGCATTGCGCACCGCCATCACCCCAAAGGCAATGGCAATAACTATAGGCATCCACACCCTGCTGTAATCCATAAGGAAAACCACCCATTCCGGAGGTACAAAGTGCACCGCAAACTGCGGCGCGGGCAAGGTAATCTGCGGTGGCTCCGGCAGGTTCGGCAAATTTGGCAGCGGAAGGTAAATCTCTGGGAAATCTACATCTGGCAGCTCCCAATCCGGCAGCAAGCGCGAGAGGATGCGGCTAATAATAGGAGCCAAAACAATCATCGCGATGGCCCACCCGGACTTCCCCAGCCCACCGAGCAGTGGATACAGCACGCGCTTGAAGGGGCTTTCTTCCATTGCCCGGCGCCGCTTTTCACCCAAGGAGCCCGGCGGCGGATCAAAGGCCACGGCCTCCTCCCCATCGCGGTAGTAGACATCCTGTATCTCCCCGAAGGGCGTGGCTTGGATATCTACATAAGGCTTAGTCAGCGGCGCACTATTCTCACTGAATGAGAGATCGTTTTCCAGATTCTTCTGCAATGAATAACGGCCGCCACGCGGCTTGTCGTGCCGGCTGCGAACCTCGCCATTGACCACGATCTGCATGCGGGGTGCAGGATTCTTGCGCCAGAGCTGGATGCGGTGGATAAAGGGGGCATCGCCAAGCACCGGCGTAAATTCCTTCGGCTCCTTGGGCCATTCGCCCTGCTCAGCGAACTCGGCATCGTAGCCGCGCTCAACCTCGAGCAGGCCAGCCTCAGGGTGGTCCAACCGCCAGATTTCCATCAGCGCTTCCTCAACTTGGCGCCCAATTTGCTAGCACCCAACGCCAAAAGGACCACTACCGGCAGGTAAATCCATGTCCCCTCGTTGAAGTACATCTCCATGGCCGCGAAATAGGCGATGCCCGCAACCCAGAAGATGGTCCATGAGTAGCGGAATGTGGCGGCATCGATAAGAGCAATAAGCACGGTAAGCCCACCCATGATGCCGAGCAGCGTCGTTCCGGAAACCGCCTGGTAAATCGCCGGCGGGAGCACCAGGAAGTTAGCGATCATCGCCAAAGGCGCCCACCACTGCCACCACGCGCGGCCGGGTTCTTCCTGCGTTTCCTGCTCCTGGCTCATACCCTCCTCAAGCTAGCACATAATTTTGTTTTTTGAGCCGGTTATCCTGACGGAAGAATATGCATTCCTACCTGCGAAAACGCGTTAAAACAGGCGAATGTCCGGCGGGTGTTCTATAGTGTTTTTCGTACACACGTTCACAACACAAATTTAGGTTTTAAGCGCCATGGAAGATCCATACTTTTCCACGACCAACACCAAAGACCCCACTACACGCTTAGCTTTTGAGATGCGAAAATCTGAATACGAGTTCTGGACTGAACAGATCCCCGATCTCGATTCTGATTTCGAATTAGTCACCCAATCCCTTTACCGCACCACCGGAGTTAATCAGGGGCGAATCGGCCATATTCTGATGGCCCTGTATCGCCTAGAAGAGCTCCCGCAGCTGAAAGAGCTGCAGCACCAGCTTTACCACTTAGATTTAGACCGCCTCATTGCCATCAATAAATCCCTTAACCGCCTGGGCAACCCGGCCCCGGAGGTAGTCGCGCGCATCGATGAGCAGCTCACCGCCTACCTCACCCCCACCCGCGCCAACCAGGCCATGCGGACGCAAGCGCAGATTAAAAGGAAGATCAACGAGCTCATCAACCTCGAAGATGACACCCTTGCGGTCAAGAAGGGGCCGACCCAGCCGCGCTACACCATGGAGAATTGGGGAAACAATACCGCAGCAATGACGCTGAGCGCGGATCCCTCGGTGATGGCGTGCGTAGATAAGTGCATCAAGGAGACTGCGCTCAAGCTGGATTGCTCGCTTGCCGATGCCGCCATTTCCCTCCTCACCGGCAATACCGAAGCACCCCAGGTCATCCTGAATGCCTACAAGGCAACCGATGTCCCCAACTCCCCCGCATTCATTGAATCCGTTGGGTGGCTCGACCCGGCGCGCTCCAACGCCCTGCCCTACTCCAAGATCCGGGAACTGAACCCGGATAAAGAGGTAAAGGGATATGTCACCCCGCCGGATATGGCAGCCTACCTCGAAGGATTCGACGGCACCTGCCGCTACCCTGGCTGCAACCGCCCTGCCACGGTGTGCCAGAAGGATCACCGCATCAACCACGCGGATGGCGGGCCGACGACTCCCGCAAACCTTGCGTGCCTGTGCCAACACCACCACAACATAAAGACCGATGGCCGGGCCTTTTACGTCATGGATCCGCACACCCGGGACATTATTTGGTTCTTCGAGGACGGCACCTGGACCGTCACCGAGCCCTCCGGCCCGCTGGCGGAAAAGAATAAGAATTGGGTGCAGACTTTTGCACAAACCATGACCGCCCACCGCGCACGGGCCTACGAAGAGGCCCACGAAGCACAGGAAAAAGAAAAAACCATCCCAAGGAAGGAGGATTAAAAACGCCCACTGCCATACATTGGTTGGCATGATGCAAAAATTATTCACGCTCGACGAGCTGATCATTTCCCAGACCAAGTCCCTCCTCAAGGATCGATTCATGATTTCTGATGTCAACGGGACCCCAGTGGGCACCATCGTGCAATCCACCAGCCTTAAGGAGATGGTGTTTAAACCCTCCCGTAGCTTGGAGGTCGCACTCACGGATGCCGAAGGCAACCCCCAACAAACAGTCATGACGATCTCGGATCCGCCGAATTTTTTGCGGGATACCTACGAGGTACACCTACCGGGAATTGAACAGCCCATGGCCGTTATCACCAAGCGCTTCTCCATGTTCAAAACCAAGATGGAATTAACAATGGGGGGCTTTGCCGACGTCGAAGTGCACGGCGATTTCTGGGATTGGAACCTCACCATCACCTCCCAGGATCGCCAGCTTGCCGATGTCTCCAATAAATGGACCGGCATGGGCAACTACTTCATGGGTAAAAACACGTATCTCCTGCGGATCGCGCCAGGCCTCAACGAGCAACAGCACGCCGCCATCATCGGCGCCGTAATGAGCATGGACATGCTGCGCACGAAGAAAAAGAAAAACAGCAACTAGGTGCGCGCATGGAAATCATTGCAAACGGTGTTTCAGGACTGGCCCTACTGTAAGCACCGAGGTTCCAATTCCGGATACGGCAAGTGCCGCTGCCGGGCCGATGGCACTTACGATAGGCGCCCCGATAATGTATCCGATAAGCATCGCAGAGCTATTTATCGATCCCATCGTAGAAAGGGCTTTGGGCTTCACCCCATCAGGTACGGTTCCCACCACGATGATTCGCAGTGCGGCCACCTGAATGGCATTGCATACTCCGCCAAGGAATGAAGTGCCCCGAGTTTTGTTCCTAGGCATTTGCCTTGATTTCTATTATTGCCTGTGGCGGGTTCTGCTTCCAAAACTCGGTTTCCACCTCGGCTGGGGTTCGGTATCCCAAGCTTTGGTGGAGCCTTACCTCGTTCCACCATGACACCCACTCGAACGTCGCAATTTCTACCTCGATAACATCATTCCACCTGCGAGTATGGATGAGTTCGTTCTTATGAGGGGCCGTTAACGTTTTCAGCCAGTGCATTGTCATATAAGTCACCACACTTCCGGTGGAAGCAGTGATCCCGTGTTGGGCAAGTCGCTGGTTGTAGACCACGCTGACATACTGCGATCCGTGATCCGAATGGTGAATGAGACCTGTTGTTTCCTCAGCACACACGATTGCCTGGTTGAGAGCTTGCAGCGGCAGTGCTTCGGTGCGCATCGAGTCTGATAACGCCCACCCAACGATCCGTCGGGAGTAAACGTCGGTGACAAACGCGGCATACACAAAGCCTTTCTTCGTGCGCACGTAGGTAATGTCGGCCACCCACAGCTTATTCGGGCCCCGGGCTTTAAATTCACGCTCGACCAAATCCGGGCGCAGATCCGGCACGTTGAGGTGTACGCGTTGTGATTGGTGATCCGCCTGTGCCTGTGCCAGAAACACCAGCCAGGCGCATCAGCCGAGCGGTTTGTTCACGACCGATATCGATTCCGTCACGGTGAAGCGCATGCCACATTTTCCGCACGCCGTAAACACCGTCATTATCCCGATGAACAGCACTAATGCGTTCAACCAACGCAGCATCGCGAAGTCGACGAGCACTTAACCCACGGGCCTTGGACTGGCGATACCCACGCGAGGTGATAAACCCACCAGCCCGGTTATTTTTCAACGTCTTACAAATGAACTCGACAGAGAAATAATTCCGGTATTCATCGATGAACCGGATCATAACCGAGGCTTGGGGCCTGGTCATGAGGCGAAAAAGCTGAGGCAGCCTTCAGCAGCTCATTAGTGTCGCGTAGCTGGTGATTTTCACGGCGCAGCCTCGCGTTTTCGGCGGCCAAATCTTCACACACAGGTTCTGGGATGTTTCCCGAACGGCGGGCCTGCTGGGTCCATTGACGAGCCGTGTGCCATGAAACCCCCAACTTTGGAGCTACTGCCTGGCACGCGGGGTGCATCGACATATTTTCCGCCACGATGCGATCTTCCACGAGACGGACCACACGATCCTTTGCATCCTGGTCAAATTTTCTCGGCACGTTCCAGATTTTCCCATCTACTCAAACGGAACAAAACCTGGGACACTTCACACCAACGCCGTGTCCACTACTCGGGGGACACCCCCGCCCACCTCGGCACTCAACCCTGCTGTGGGGGTTACTCGTAGCGAAGCGAGCTGAACATCCCGGTTTCCAGGTGATAGGCGTTATGGCAGTGAAATGCCCACTCACCGGGGTTGTCAGCGATCAGGTCGGCGATCATGGTTTCACCGTGGCGGAGAAGGACGGTGTCCTTGCGTAGCCCGCCGCTGCCGGGCAGCGCCCACGTGTGGCCGTGGATGTGCATGGGATGGGGCATCATGGTTCTGTTGCGCATGACCATCCGCAGGCGCTGGCCCTCCTGCACGGTCGCGGAGGAGGATTGGCCGTCGGTGAGAATGCTCCATTCATACGGCATCATCTGCCCGCCCAGGTCGATACTGACTTCTCGGTCTGGTGTGTCCTCGGGCAGGAGTGCACGGTCTGCTGGCTTCAGGGAGGACAGAAGCAGTCCGGTGGACGACAACTCGGGGAAGTCGACATCGGGGTGGGGGGCCTGGCCGCCGGCGGTGCGGATGACGGCGAAGGCGCGGTCGTCCTTACCCACCGCCAAAGCCGTGAGCGGGAAGATGCCGTCGCCGAGGATGACCTCGACGTCGACACGCTCGCCCATCGACAGGTAGATCGATTCGGTCTCCCGAGGCTGGACGGGGAAGCCGTCGGTGTGGGTGACGGTCATGCGGTGACCACCGAGGGCCACCTTGAAGATGGTGTCACCGCCGGAGTTGATAAACCGCAGGCGGGCCTTGTCGCCCGGGCGAGCCTCGAAGGTCCGGTGAGCACGGGGGATACGTCCGTTGATGAGGTAGTGCGGATACATCACATCGCCAGCATCCCCGCCCAGTACCCGGTCCGGGGTGCCGTGCATCATCTGGCCGTGACCTCCCATTCCCTTCTTCCCGTTATGGTCGCCTGAACCCATTCCGGTGAGCTTGTCGAGCTCATCGTCGGGAGTGCCCTGAATGCCATCGACCCAGTCGTCGAGCACGATGGTCCACTCGACGTCCTGGTCCTCAGCGTCTTGCGGGTCACGGACGATCAGTGGGGCGTGGAGGCCGCGATCAAGCTGCAGGCCGGAGTGGGAATGGTAGAAGTAGGTGCCACTGTGGGGGACTTCAAAAACATAGGAGAAAGACTCGCCAGGTTCAATGGGGTCCTGGGTCATGCCGGGCACACCGTCGGCTGCGTTGTGGAGTGCGATACCATGCCAGTGGATGGAGGTGCTCTCAGGAAGTTCATTGGTGATATCGACCTGGAGGACGTCGCCGGCGGTGGCCTCAATGGCCGCATCCCCGGTGTCAGAGACGTACCCCCACGTCTTGGCTTCGATGCCGCCGATATCCAGAGAGAGGGGCCGGGCGGTCAGTGTCCGGCGCACCGTCGGCTCACCTCGCGCAGTGGGGGTGGGAGTGGGGCGAAGAGAGGAACCTGGTGCCGAGGCAGCGGGTCCAGGGTCGCTGGTGCAGGCGGCCACGGCCCCGGTGCCGGCGAGGACGAGCCCGCCGAGCAGAAACTGTCGTCGGGAAAATCCGTTCATCATGATTTAACCTTCCTTGGTGTTAGATTTCAGTGACACGGGAGACAGGCGCAGGTGAGGACCCTGCTGAGCCATCACGTCAGGTGCAGGTCTGTGACACAGGTGGCACCATCGTCGGCGGTGGAAAACTCCGCGGTGCCGGTACGCCCCTGGTAGCTGACCTCAATCAGGCCGGTGGCATCATCGGGAAGCCAGAAGCCAATAAACCCGTTGTCGAAGGTGGTTGTCGCCTCGTCCACCAGCACCTCACCGGTCGCCTCATCGGTGATCGTGATCTGGATATCCTCATTGTCGAGTTCCCCCAGGCAGGTCGTGAGGCTGTGGTAGAAGCAGTCGTGGGTGGAGGTGAGATAGGGCGCGATCGAGACATACGTCTGATTGTCGGGAAGATCGACCACGACTTCCTGGTCATCGCTCGAGAGCAGCAGTTCATCGGCACGCACTGAAGCGATCAGATCCGTGGGACGCTCAGTGACCTTCTGCCGGTCGAGGTGATCAATGATCTCCACCGCGTCCATGGCGGCCAGGCCATGGGTAGTCAGGAATGTATCCCGGGACACCGTCCCGTCGGCGGTGGGTTCCGGGTCGGCGGCCGAACACCCCGTGAGGGCGAGGGCAAGGGCGGCGGCTGCGATCGCTGCTCGTTTCACGTCAATCTCCTTGGATCGTGGTAAGACCGTGAGAAGACACCGCCTCAAGGTCGATGTCATACCTTTATCTAGCACGGGTGCCTGACGGACTAGAAATCAAAAGCCCTGCTCACAGCCTTATAACAGGGCGAAAAGGGGGTGGATTCGGTGGGCTGGGTCACCACCGGGACACCACCCCACAGCCGTGGGCGATGTCCTTCTACCCGCCCCGGGTATGCGGTGCAGGCAGTGAAATCCCTGGTGGCGCCTGCTGAACCGACCAGGGGAGGCGATGCCGCCGGCCCGGGGTGGGGCACAAGGGTGACGGCAGTCGAAGGGTGATGTTTGAAGATTTGATGAAGATTGCCCCGCCGGGCACTGAGCGAGGGTGGTATTCCCCCCTGACCGGAGCAATACTGGGGCCTATGGCTGACCGCACACCGACCACCGCCACGCCCCCGGGGCGGGTGCTGGTCGTCGATGATGAACAACCCCTGGCTCAGATGGTGGCCTCCTACCTCATCAGGGCCGGCTTCGATACCCGCCAGGCTCACACCGGCACCCAGGCCGTGGACGAGGCTCGTCGCTTTTCCCCTGATGTTGTGGTGCTGGATCTGGGGCTGCCCGAACTCGACGGCCTGGAGGTGTGCCGACGGATCCGCACCTTCTCGGACTGCTACATCCTCATGCTCACCGCGCGTGGCAGCGAGGACGACAAGATCAGCGGTTTGACCTTGGGGGCGGATGACTACATCACCAAACCTTTTAGCATCCGGGAACTGGTGACCCGGGTGCATGCGGTGCTGCGCCGCCCGCGCACCAGCACCACCCCACCGCAGGTGACCACCCCCTTGATCGTTGGTGACCTCATCCTTGACCCCGTCGCCCATCAGGTGCGGGTGGGGGAGACGACCGTGGAGCTCACCCGCACGGAGTTCGAGCTGCTGGTTGCCCTGGCCCTGCGCCCCAGCCAGGTGCTGACCCGCCACGACCTGGTCACCGAGGTCTGGGACACCACCTGGGTCGGTGATGAACGCATCGTCGATGTCCACATCGGCAACTTGCGTCGCAAGCTCGGCACCGACACCCGGGGCCGGGGGTTTATCGACACCGTGCGTGGCGTGGGCTACCGGGTGGGGCAACCATGAATCACGGACCCGGCCTGACCTTCCGCTTCCTGGCCGCCCAGGTGTTGGTCGTGGTGATTAGCCTGCTGGTGGCCGCGGCCGTGGCCACGACGGTGGGTCCGACCCTGTTCCATGATCATATGTTGATGACCGGCCAGGAGGACCCCTCGCTGGAGCTGTTCCATGCCGAGCAGGCCTACCGGGGCGCCAACCTGATCACCCTGGCCGTCGCCCTGCCCACCGCCTTGATCAGCGCCCTGCTGGCCAGCCTGTGGTTATCGCGTCGTCTGCGCACCCCCCTGCAGGATCTCACCCGCGCCGCTACCAGCCTGACGGCCGGCAACTCCCGTATCCGCGTGCCCGCCGGAAAAGCAGGCCCCGAGGTCACCACCCTGGCGCATGCCTTCAACACCATGGCCGATCGGCTGGAACACACCGAACAGGTCCGCCGCCAGATGCTCTCTGATCTGGCCCACGAAATGGGCACCCCCTTATCGGTGCTCACGGTCTACCTCGATGGTCTCCAGGACGGGGTCGTGGACTGGAATAATGCCACCCACACGATCATGGCTGACCAACTCACCCGCCTGACCCGGTTGATGGAAGACATCGACGATGTCTCCCGGGCCCAGGAACACCGGATCGATTTGGACCTGGCGGAGGAAGGGCTCGGGGATCTGCTCCATACCGCCGCTGCTGCCGCGGGGGAAGCTTATGCTGACAAAGGCGTCGATTTACAGATCGAGACCATTACACACACCGCCCGGGCGCTCGTGGACCGGCAACGCTTCGGCCAGGTGATGAGCAATCTCCTGTCGAACGCGCTACGACACACCCCGGCCGGCGGGCAGGTCCGGATCAGCGTCCACCGACAGGGGGCGTCCACCGCACTCATCCACGTCGCCGATGACGGCGAGGGCATCCCGCCTGACCAGCTCAGATACATCTTCGAACGCTTCTACCGGGGGGATGCCGCCCGCAGCCGGGACGACGGCGGGGCCGGTATCGGTCTGACCATCTCCAAGGCATTGATCGAGGCCCACGGCGGCACTCTCACCGCCACCTCCCCCGGACCCGGTCGCGGAGCGGTGTTTGCCCTCCGCCTCCCGCTGTCCCCTCCCGACAGTGAGGAGGCTGCTCGGTGACCACACCCTGCCCCGCATGAGAGCCGCGCCCTCCACCCATTGAAAATATACCCCTGGGGGGTATATGCTAGAGAGTGGCATCGCCGCATCCCACCGACTCGTAGGAGCTTTCCCATGATCACCTCCCCGCCCCGCCTCTTGCCGATGGCCTCCCACGGCTGCAGCTGTTGCGGACCTGCCTCACGTGCCGACACCGCCTCCACCCCTGCCACCAGCGACTCGTCAGCAGGAGGGTCCTCCCCTAGCTACCAGGTCACCGGCCTGACCTGCGGGCACTGCGCGAAAAGCGTGACCCAGGCCCTTCAGGCCCTCCCCCAGGTCGACGACGTCCAGATTGATCTCGCTGCTGGTGGAGTTTCCACCATCACGGTCACCGGTGCCGTACCTCCGGAGATGGTTCGCCGGGCCATCGAGGAGGTCGGCTACACCGTCTTATCCTGATCAGTTTTACCCATCATCTCGACCCCGACCGGGTTGAGCGAAAGGAACGTCATGAGCACTCCCCACCATTCGGGTGATCACCATGGTGATCACCCCGCTCCGGAAACAGACCACACCCACCACCCGGATCATGCCAGCCACGAACACCACGCAGATGCCGACCCCCACGGCCAGGCAATGCCCCACGATCACCCGCATTCCGCCCCGGACGAAGACCACCACGTTCATGGTCACGGCGAACACGCCGGACACAGCACCGCAATGTTTCGGGACCGCTTCTGGTGGTCGCTGATTTTGTCCATTCCCGTCGTTATTTTCAGCCCCATGGTCGCCCACCTGCTTGGCTACCACCTCCCGGCATTCCCCGGATCCACCTGGATCCCCCCGGTGCTGGGCACGATCATCTTCGTCTACGGCGGAACGCCTTTCCTCAAGGGCGCATGGAAAGAACTGAAATCCCGCCAACCCGGGATGATGCTCCTGATCGCCATGGCCATCACCGTGGCGTTTGTCGCCTCCTGGGTCACCACTCTGGGGCTGGGTGGTTTTGACCTGGACTTCTGGTGGGAGCTGGCCCTGCTGGTGACCATCATGCTGCTGGGCCACTGGCTGGAGATGCGCGCTCTCGGGGCCGCGTCCTCCGCGCTTGACGCGCTGGCTGCCCTGCTGCCGGATGAGGCCGAGAAAGTCATCGACGGGACCACCCGCACCGTGGCCATCTCCGAGCTGGTCGTCGACGACGTCGTTCTGGTGAGGGCCGGTGCCCGGGTGCCGGCCGACGGAACCATCCTCGACGGAGCCGCCGAATTCGATGAGGCGATGATCACCGGCGAATCCCGTCCCGTCTTCCGCGACACCGGTGACAAGGTGGTCGCCGGTACTGTGGCCACCGACAACACCGTCCGCATCCGGGTGGAGGCTACCGGCGGGGACACCGCCCTGGCTGGGATCCAACGCATGGTTGCCGACGCCCAGGAGTCCTCCTCCCGGGCCCAGGCCCTGGCGGATCGGGCGGCGGCGTTGTTGTTCTGGTTCGCGCTGATCTCCGCTCTGATCACCGCGGTGGTGTGGACCATCATCGGCAGCCCGGACGATGCCGTGGTGCGCACGGTTACGGTGCTGGTCATCGCCTGTCCGCACGCCCTGGGCCTGGCGATTCCGCTGGTCATTGCGATCTCCAGCGAGCGGGCCGCGAAATCCGGGGTGCTCATCAAGGACCGGATGGCGCTCGAGCGGATGCGCACCATCGACGTGGTGCTCTTCGACAAAACCGGCACCCTGACCGAGGGTGCGCACGCGGTCACCGGTGTCGCGGCAGCTGTCGGCGTCACCGAGGACGAGCTACTGGCCCTGGCCGCCGCTGCGGAGGCCGACAGCGAGCACCCCGTGGCCCGCGCCATCGTGGCGGCCGCGGCCGCCCATCCCGAGGCCTCCCGTCGGCAAATCCGTGCAACTGGTTTCAACGCCGCCTCCGGCCGGGGAGTCCGGGCCACTGTCGATGGCGCTGAGATCCTCGTGGGCGGGCCGAACATGCTGCGCGAGTTCAACCTCACCACCCCGGCCGAGCTCACCGACACCACCAGTGCCTGGACCGGGCGTGGGGCCGGTGTGCTCCATATTGTCCGCGACGGTCAGATCATCGGTGCGGTGGCCGTCGAGGACAAGATCCGCCCCGAATCCCGCGCCGCTGTGAAAGCCCTGCAGGAACGCGGGGTGAAGGTCGCGATGATCACCGGCGACGCGCAACAGGTGGCCCAGGCGGTTGGTCAGGACCTAGGCATTGATGAGGTCTTCGCCGAGGTCCTGCCCCAGGACAAAGACACCAAGGTCACGCAGCTGCAGGACCGGGGTTTGAGCGTGGCCATGGTCGGTGACGGTGTCAATGACGCCCCCGCTCTGACCCGCGCGGACGTCGGTATCGCCATTGGTGCCGGCACGGATGTGGCCATGGAATCTGCCGGGGTGGTCCTAGCCAGTGATGACCCGCGGGCAGTGCTGTCGATGATTGAGCTGTCCCAGACCAGCTACCGCAAGATGATCCAGAACCTGATCTGGGCCTCTGGCTACAACATCCTCGCCGTGCCGCTGGCTGCCGGAGTGCTCGCCTCGATCGGGTTCGTGCTGTCCCCGGCCGTGGGCGCGATCTTGATGTCTGCCTCGACCATCGTGGTGGCCCTGAACGCCCAGCTGTTGCGCCGCATTGATCTGGAGCCGGCTCACCTGGCTCCGACCGACGGGAAGGAGGAACACAGTAGGTCGATATCCCCCGTAACCGTTACTGACTGACCTTGTCTCTCGACCCCTAACTCACACCACCTTTGAAAGGAACGCTCATGAAACGCAGCATTACCCTCGCCGCCTTGGTACTGACCTCCACCCTGGCGCTGACCGCCTGCAGCGACGCCACCGACAACTCCGACGATGCCGACACCACCAGCACCACGACGGCAACCGCAGAGACCAACGAGACCCACCAGGAAGACACCACCACTGCCGACGAAGAGCACGGCGGGCACGACCACCCTGCCGACGGCGGGGCACCGCCGGCAGGCATTGAAGAGGCCGAGGATCCCACGTACCCGGTGGGCACCGAGGTCATCCTCACCGCTGACCACACGCCCGGCATGGACGGGGCCACCGCCACCATTTCCGGGGCGTTTGACACCACGACCTATTCGGTCAGCTACACCCCCGCCGAGGGTGGGGCCCCGGTTACCGACCACCGCTGGGTCGTCCATGAGGAGCTCGTCGATCCGGGTCAGGCCCCCCTGCCCGACGGGGCGAGCGTTGTCCTGGATGCCGAGCACATGTCCGGCATGAAGGGTGCTGAGGCCACCATCGATTACTCCACCGAGGAGACGGTCTACATGGTTGATCTCACCGTCGACGGGATGACGATGACCAACCACAAGTGGGTCACCGAGAGCGAGATCCAACCCGCCGAATAGTCCACCCACCCTGAACCGCGAGACCAGACAAGGCACCCGCTCCAGAGTCGGTCATCAATCGCTGCCGACCATGCCGCAGCACACCAGCCACACACGGAACCTGCACGCCCACAGGGCCCACGCTGAGGTAGACCTTCTGTGTCACTGCTTCTCTTAGTCAGGGAAATATGCCCTGGAATGACCCTGGTGACAGGAGTTCATTCCAGGGCTTTGGGTGCTGTTGCAAAGTTGGGGCAGTAGGAAGAGCGACGTGAAATAATCACAGCCATGGGTATCTTCTCCGGTCGTCATTTCCCCCGTGACGTCATTCTGTGGGCAGTGCGGTGGTACTGCCGCTAGGGGTGAGCTACCGAGACTTGGAGGAAATGATGACTTCAGCGGGGTGTGCCGGTTGATCAACCACGATCTACCGCTGGGTCCAGAAATACGCCCCTGAGCTGGACAAGCAAACACGGTGGTACCGGCAGGTACCTGACTGGCAGGCCAGTTCCTGGCGGGTGGTGAGACCTATATCCGGATCGGCGGCAGGTGGTGCTACCTCTATCGGGCGATCCCCGCCGGTGGCCAGACCCTGGACTTTTACCTCTCTCCGAAGCAGAACGTGGCCGCAGCGAAACGTTTTCTGGCCAAGGCTCTCAGATACAATGCGTCAGCCGGGTATCCCAGAGTGATCAACACCGATAAAGCATCCTCCCTAGCCAGGGCAATCGCCGAGTTGAAGTCAGGGGGAACCTGCCCGCCAACAGTGGAACACCGACAGGTGAAATACCTCAACAACATCCTAGAAGGCGACCATGGTCGACTGAAGCGGATCCTCGGGCCGAAAGGTACGTTTAAGAACCGGACATCTGCATATCGGACGTTGAAAGGGATGGAGGCGATGCACTCATTGCGGAAAGGGCAAGGCACTGTGTTTGACCTCACGGGCAACCGAACCCGGACGCGGTGATCGTCAACAGGGTCTTCGAGACGGCCTAACAACGCCCACACGCAGCGGCCATCAGGGAATGAGAAACTGAGTCTTCGCTACTCTCCGCCCAACTTTGCAACAGCACCAATCAAAAGGAGTCCAAATTGTGCAGCCACCCGACGATGACGTCTTCGGCCGCACCTTCGTAGTTGCCGACCCTGATGGAAACCTGTTCCGCGTCAGCCCAGTCGTTTAATTCTTAAATTGGGATTCAACAACTAGGAAATCCTCCAACAGCCCAAGGAAAACATCTCAGTTGGAGGATTCCAATTGCCCCGAAGCGGGAGCTAAAGCCAGAACGTCAGATCAAAATAACAAGCAAAATGACTTGTTGACACCATCGAAAACAAGAGTTCGACAGAAGAGAGCGGGAGTTAGGATGTAAATTCCCACACTTGCAATCCTCAACCGCCAAAGTTCAGAAAAACAAAGAAACCGAAGGTCACGAACCCTTTCGAGTTTGTTACCTCCGGTGTCGCAGTTTGTTCAACTGCTCTTTGTGCCCGGGGCGGGACTTGAACCCGCACGTCCTTATCGAACACTGGCACCTGAAGCCAGCGCGTCTGCCAATTCCGCCACCCGGGCAGGGTGTGGTTGTCAGTGCGACTAGATAAAGATAGCACAGGGAGTGCATACAATTACAAATCAGCAGGAAAAGCGGATTATTTTGCGCATTTAATGGCGAAAAACTAGGAACTTTCGCGCCGCCGTCTACGTTTGAAAGGGGTATACAAACTATAATGGCTACTACTGATCACTACTGATCGCTGTATAGCGGAAAGGAGCAAAATTCGTGGCGTTTTTAGAAAGGCTGGCGAAGCTCGATTCCGCTATGCAACGCGGCCTTGATAACGGCATGGCTTTTGTCTTCGGCGGCAAGGTCGTTCCTGCAGAGATTGATGAGCTTTTGAAGCAAGAAGCCCAGGACAATCTCGGCCACGGGGACGATGACAAACTCTATAGTCCCAATGTCATGACTGTAGGTGTCTCCTCCAAGGATTTGGAGAACTTGTCGCAAGACCCCGATTTGCCTGCCGATTGCGCAGACCAATTATCTCGCTTTATCCGCAATAACGGATGGTCCCTCGCTGGTCCCGTCATTGTGCGGATAGCGGAGGAATCGGGCCTGCGCACGGGCCAGCTTCGTGTGTCCTCGTTTATAGATCACGAGCCCACAGAAGAGACCGGTTTCGAGGCGATTTTCCACGACTTTGATGGTCAGGAGGACCAGATGACCAACCCGCACGAAAATAATGCGGATGACGCAGCTACTACCGCTTTCATTGCGCAAGATGACCAACCCGCGCCGCAAACGCAGGGCCCCGCTGTCAATTTGATGTTGCAGGATGGCTCTTCCCGCGTCTACCACGTGCAGGAAGGGTCAAATATTATTGGCCGCAGCAATGATGCGGATTTGCGCCTGCCGGATACGGGCGTGTCCCGCCAGCATGCGGAAATCACGTGGAACGGTGAAGATGCCGTATTGGTGGATTTGCAGTCCACCAATGGCACCACGGTCAATGACACTCCTATTGATAACTGGCTGCTTGCCGATGGCGATGTGATCACCATGGGCCATTCCCACGTCGAGGTCCGCATTACGGGCCTTGATTCGCATAGTTACTAATTCACACTGAGGAAGGGAGGCCGCCATGGATGCAGTCATCATGCTGGCGCTTCGCATCGGCTTATTGGCTCTTTTGTGGGTATTTGTCCTGGTGGCCTTGAATGCCATGCGGCGGGATACCAATAAATCCGCAGGTGCTATGCCACAGTCGTCAAAAATGGGTGCGTCCCCGCGCAGTCACGCTGCGGTAAAGCAGCTTTCTATTGTGGAGGGCCCCTTGCAGGGATCCCACATGGATTTGGGCACGCTCGAGGAATGTACCTTGGGACGTGCCGCCGACTGTGATTTTGTCACTGGGGATGATTACTCCTCCGGCCATCATGCACGCCTATTTCGCCGCGGCAGCGAGTGGGTAGTGGAGGATTTGGAATCGCGCAACGGAACCCTCGTCAATGGTGTGCGCATCGACCAACCTGAGGTAGTCGGCGCGAACTCCGAAATTAAGCTAGGCCGCACTACCGTGAGGTTGAACGCATGACACTGAAGCTAAACTTTTTTGCCAAGTCGGACCGCGGGCTTATCCGCGGAAATAATGAGGACTCCGGATACGCCGGATCCCACCTGCTGATTTTGGCCGATGGCATGGGCGGGCATGCCGCGGGTGAGGTCGCCTCCCAACTCATGGTCAACCACCTCGAAATCTTGGATCAGGATCCGGGTAAGGAGGACACGGAGGCGCTCCTTGCGGCTGCTGCCGATGACGCCAATGAGGCCATCAGCGAGCACGTCACCGCCCACCCTGAGACCGAAGGCATGGGCACGACGCTGTCCACGATGCTGTTCAATGGCACCACCTTTGGTGTTTGCCATGTGGGCGATTCGCGCGCTTATTTGCTGCGCGATGGCAAGCTCGAGCAAATCACCAAGGACGATACCTATGTGCAGTCCTTGGTGGATAAGGGCGAGCTGGCTGCAGAAGATGTTTCTTCCCACCCACAAAAGTCCCTCATCTTGAAGGCCTATACCGGCCGTGCGGTGGAGCCGACGCTCTTCACGTTCGAAGCCAAGGCGGGAGACCGCATCCTGCTGTGCTCGGATGGGCTTTCGGACCCGGTTACGGCTTCCACGATTGAGACTGCCCTTGGCCAGGGAAGCATCGAACAAGCGGGCTCCACCCTCGTGGATCTCGCCATACGTTCGGGCGGACCGGACAATGTCACGGTCGTCATCGGTGAGGTTACGGAAGAAAAACCCGCCACCCACGAACCATTCCGCGTCGGTGCGTTGGCAGGTTCGGTAGAAGAACCCACGCACCCGGATTCTTCTGCATCACGCGCCGCCAAACTCACCCGTAAACCCCAGGTGATTCCGCCGGCCGTCATGGCCGATGAAGACAATGCGGCTAAGGACTCCGATGAAGAAGAGGCAGAGGACGAGCCTTCTCGACGAAAAGTCGGGTGGAAGGTCCTCATCGCGCTCATCATCATCTTGGCGCTCGTTATCGGCGCGGGGCTGTGGGTCAAGAACTTCTTGTCCAATAATTACTACGCCGAGACCAACGATGCCCAGGAAATCACCATCCTGAAGGGCGCGGATTATTCCGTATTTGGCAAGGATTTAAGCTCCACGCACCAATACGTGTGCATTAATGACAAGAACTCCTTGCTGTTTTCTGCACAGAAGTGCAAGGGAGACTTCACCCCGCTGAAGGTCTCTGACCTGCCCGAGTCTGAGCGCGGCGCGGTCAACCACATTTCCGCCGGTGATCTGAGCGAGGTTCAGGATCAGATTAATGACCTGGGTGAAAAGGCACTCAAGCCATGTATCACTGCGCCGAGCCAAAAAGATAATAAAGACACCAAGGAAAACAAACCTGGGGTCACTTGTAGGGAGGTGTAGCTGATGCAGAAGTTTTTTAGCCGAAGAATCGAACTCGGCCTCCTTATTCTCGCCGCGGCTGTCTTTGCCATTACCTTGGTCAGTTTGGAGCTGTCGCAAGATAATGCGCTCACGACGGACCTGATCTACCTCATCGGTGGATTCATTGGTGTCTTTACCATTGCCCACTTGGCAATGTGCTTCTTGGCGCCCTACGCGGACCAGATCATGTTGCCTATCGTTGCCATCCTTAATGGCATTGGGCTTATCGTTTTGGCCCGCCTGGATTTGGTCAATGATCGGGGTCTCGCGGTCCGCCAGGTCATGTGGACCGTCGTTGGCCTCGTGCTCTTTGTGCTGGTCCTGGCGGTTGTCAAGGACCATCGGTCACTCACCCGCTATTCCTATATCTTGGGCGCGGCTGGCCTCGTACTGTTGGCGCTGCCGTTGGTGTGGCCACAACCTGATGACGTTGAAGCTCGCATTTGGCTGAATTTCGGGCCCTTTTCCATCCAGCCGGGTGAGTTCTCCAAGATCATGCTGATCTTATTCTTTGCCATGCTGCTGACGCAGAAGCGGTCCCTCTTTACTGTGGCTGGGTATCGCTTCCTAGGGATTTCCCTGCCCCGCTTGCGCGACCTCGCCCCCATTCTCATCGTGTGGGCCATCGCCATCATCATCATGGGAATTTCCAATGACTTTGGTCCGGCGCTGCTGCTCTTCAGCACGGTGCTGGGCATGCTATTTATGGCTACCGGCCGGGTCAGTTGGCTATTTATCGGCCTCATCCTCGTCGGTATCGGCGGCTTTGACATTTACCAAGTTTCTGAAAAGATCCAGCAGCGTTTCTCCAACTTCTTGGATCCGCTAGCAAATTATGATGTCACTGGCTTCCAACTGTCCCAGTCCCTCTTTGGCTTATCATCCGGCGGCATTTCCGGCAGCGGCTTGGGCCAAGGACACCCCGAATTGGTGCCGGTGGCACACTCAGATTTCATCCTCGCCGCCATCGGTGAGGAATTGGGGTTGATTGGTCTAGCTGCCGTTTTGATCCTCTTTGGCATGTTGGTGACCCGCGGATTCAATACCGCGTTGCGTACCCGCGATACGTACGGCAAACTGGTCGCTTCAGGCCTTTCTCTTACTTTGGCGGTACAGGTCTTCGTCGTCACCGGTGGCATTTCCGCCCTGCTGCCGATGACCGGCTTGACCACTCCTTTCATGTCCGCCGGTGGTTCCTCTCTCATGGCTAATTATGTACTGTTGGCGATTTTGCTGCGGATCTCTAACGCAGCTCGCCGACCCATGCAGGAGAACTCGAGCAATGCTCCGAGTGACACCTCCATGTTCCCGTCGGTTCAGGAGGCTTACCGATGAACAAATCCATCCGCCTAGTATCCCTATTTGCCATCATCTTGACCGCGGTTCTGTTGGTGAACCTGACGGTCATTCAGGCATTTTCGGACGATAAATACGCGCATAATGCTAAGAACTCGCGCGGGTTTATTGAGCTGCAGAACACCCCGCGCGGCCAGATCTATTCCGGGAATACGGTGCTGGCGCAATCCACGGAAAATCCTGATGAGACCTACTCCCGGTCTTATCCCATCGATTCGCCCGCTTTTGGCAATATCACTGGCTACTTGTCCAGCCAATTTGGTGCTTCGGAATTGGAATCTTCGCAAAATGAAATTCTCAATGGCACGGATGATTCCCTGTTCAAGCAGCATTGGCTCGATACCATCGCGAATAAGCCCACCAAGGGAGCCAATGTAGAAGTCACCATCGATCCGGCATTGCAGCAGGCCGCGTATGACCAGTTGGCGGGTCCCGGATACGAAGGTTCGGCTGTGGCCATCCAGCCGTCGACGGGCAAGATCTTGGCCATGGCCTCCAACCCAGGCTTTAACCCTAATTCACTGGTGGGCGAGTCCGCTGATGAGGCCTGGACAGGTTTGCAGGAACAGGCCGGTCAGCCACTGGTCAATCACGCAGCGGCGGATACCTTGCCACCGGGATCTATTTTCAAGATCATTACGACTGCAGCCGGATTGAATAATGGATACAACCCTTCGTCGAGCCTCACCGGTTCCAACGTGATTACCTTGCCGGATACCGTCACGGAGCTGACGAACTACGGCAATGAAAAGTGCAACGGTCAGGATTCCGTGACTCTGCAGACCGCCTTCGCACTCTCGTGTAATACCGCATTTGTGCAGATGTCTGAGCAGATCGGCGCGGATGAGCTGCGCAAGTACGCGGAGGCTTTCGGCATCGGCAAGAAGTACGACTTGGGTGTCTCTTCTTCCGCGGGTACCTTGGGTGACCTTCCGGATGGTGCGGCGACGGCGCAATCGGCCATCGGCCAGCGCGATGTCACCATGAGCGCGTTGCAGGCGGCAGTCATGGCCGGCACCGTGGCCAATAAGGGCACGCGCATGGAGCCTTACCTAGTCAATCGCATTACCGATGCCCAGATGAAGGAAATCCGCACTACGAAGCCCAAGAAGGCCGACGAGGCCGTCACGGAAGAGACTGCATCGACCATTAAGGACTTGATGTTTGCCTCCGAGCGTTCTTCGTGGGGCTACGACGGCAATGGCTTCGCATCCAAGACCGGTACCGCCGAGCACGGCGAAGGCTTGGCTCCGCACGTGTGGTACGTGGCCTTTGATCCGGACCGCGATATTGCCGTCGGGGTCGTCGTCAAGAACGGCGGTAACTTGGGCGAATCCGCAACGGGCGGCAGAGTCTCTGGCCCAATTGGTCGTGCCATCCTGAGCGCATACCAGGGGGAACAGTAATGAAGAATACCGAGAACAAAGACCATCTCCAGGAACTCATCGGCAGCGACTACGAACTGCAGTGGATCATTGGCCACGGTGGCATGTCCACGGTGTGGCTTGCCGATGACACTCGTAATGACCGCGAAGTAGCCATCAAGGTTTTGCGGCCGGAGTTTTCTGATAACCAGGAATTCCTCTCCCGCTTCCGCAATGAAGCGGAATCCGCTGAATCTATCCAGTCCGATAACGTGGTGGCCACGTATGACTACCGCGAGCTGGAAGATAATGGCCGCAAGTTCTGCTTCATGGCCTTGGAATACGTGCGGGGCGAATCCCTCGCGGATCTGCTCGCGCGCGAGAACACCTTGCAAGAAGAACTCGCGCTGGACGTGCTTGAGCAGGCGGGCCATGGCCTATCCATTATCCACCGGATGGGCTTGGTGCACCGCGATATTAAGCCCGGCAACCTGATGATTACCCAGAATGGGCAGGTAAAGATCACGGACTTTGGCATCGCCAAGGCGGCTGCCTCGGTACCGCTCACGCGCACCGGCATGGTGGTAGGTACCGCCCAGTACGTTTCGCCTGAGCAAGCGCAGGGCAAGGAGGTCACCCCTGCCTCGGATATCTATTCGCTCGGCGTCGTAGGCTACGAGATGCTCGGCGGCAAGCGCCCCTTTTCGGGCGATTCCTCCGTGTCCATTGCTCTTGCCCACATCAACCAAGAGCCTGAACCGCTGTCGACCACGATCAGTGCCCCGGCGCGCGAGCTCATCCGCATCGCTCTGCGCAAGGATCCCAATACCCGCTATGCCGATGGCAATGAGTTCACGGTCGCGGTATCCGATGTGCGCCTGGGCAAGCGCCCGCCGCAGCCCAAGTCCATTCCGCCCCACCAGCAGGCCCCAGAGCCTTCGCCTTCGGCGTCGACCGAGATGCTTGCCGATGTCGCCCAGCCCACCACCATTCATCCGGCGGCGGGGACGGCGGCGAGTGCTTCCGCGCCGCAACGCAAGGCAGCACCAGCTCCGGTCAATGATTCGAAGGGCGGGAAGTCTTTCCTCAAGGGTCTGGGTATCGTCGCGGCCATCGCCCTGCTTGCCGCGGCCGGCTACGCCATCATGAACCTCATGAGTAGCGAGGGTGGCGACAGCGAGCCTTCGTCTACCCAGGAAACTTCCGTGGTCACCGAATACCGGGATCCCACAACCACGCAGGTAGAAACCCTGGAAGAGGACGAAGGTACGAACGAGACGCCGCAAGAAGTGACGGTAACGGAGACAGAACCCACGGATCAGGAAGGCAATCAGGCGCCGCGTGATAATCGCCGGCAGCAGCAGACCCCGAACCAGCAGGCTCCGACGCGAAACCAGCAGCGTCCGAATGCTCCGACGCAGCAGCGTCAGCCCCAGCAGCGCCAGCCGCAGGAGACGCACGTCGAAAATACACCTGAGCAGAAAAACACAGTAAACTCACAGCCCGATGAACTTCCTGGGGATTTATCTGATTTATTAAGACAGGATGGTGACTAAGCCATGGTCAATGACCGGTACCGGCTCGGTGAGATCATCGGCTCCGGCGGCATGTCCGAGGTATTTGCCGCAGAAGACACCACTTTAGGCCGGCAAGTAGCGGTAAAAATGCTGCGCACGGAGATGGCTCGCGATATCAACTTCCGCGAGCGCTTCTACCGCGAGGCACAGAACTCAGGCAAATTAAACCATCCCAATATCGTGGCGGTGTATGACACCGGTGAGACCGAGATGGATGGCATGACCATCCCATATATCGTCATGGAAAGGGTCAACGGGGCCACGCTGCGCGATATTATTCGCGAAGATGGCCCGCTGCCCGCCCAAGAGGCGGCGGAAATCCTCAAGCCGGTTGCTGAGGCTCTGCAGGCATCCCATGAGGCGGGAATCATTCACCGCGATATCAAACCGGCGAATATCATGCTCACCAACACCGGCCAGGTGAAGGTGATGGACTTTGGCATCGCTCGTGCATTGGACGATTCAACTTCAGCGATGACCCAGACTTCTGCCGTTATCGGTACCGCTCAGTACCTCTCCCCGGAGCAGGCGCGCGGCAAACACGCCGATGCGCGTTCCGATGTCTATGCGCTGGGCTGCGTCATGTACGAGGTGCTCACCGGCCGCACCCCATTCGAAGGCGAAACCCCCTTTGCCGTGGCCTACCAGCACGTGCAGGAGGAACCGACCCCGCCTTCGGAGCTTATCGATGATCCCTCGTTGACCCCCACCCAGCGGGTCAATATCGATGCGGTGGTACTGACCGCGATGGCCAAGCACCCCGCGGACCGCTACCAGTCCGCCTGGGAGATGGCCGGCGATTTGGACCGCCTGCGGGGTGGCCAGGTCACCAATGCTGCTCGCATGCACGTAAACGAAGATGATGCCACGACGGCGATGCCCGCACCGGCCACTTCTACTGCCCCTGCGGCTGCGTCCCACCGGGCACCGATCGAATCGACGCGTCCTACCGAAGAGGACGAAAGCGGCGGCTGGATGAAGTGGCTCGCGCTGCTTCTCGTCGCGCTGTTGATCGCCATCTTGGGCTATTTTGCCTGGGATTTCTGGAGTAGCGACGATGACGATAACCGGAACGGTCGAAACCAAACCGAGGTGGCGGAGCACAATAGCGTCATCGTGCCGGAGGTAGAAAACCGCCCGCGCAATGAAGTGGTCAAGGAGCTCGAGGACTTGGGACTTCTCGTCACCGTGAACGAGGAAGCTAACCCCGATATCGATCGCAATAATGCGATTCGCATTAATCCGGCCCCTGGTTCGGAATTGCAGAAGAATGCCTCGGTGACCTTGACCGTTTCTTCCGGCAAGGAAATCATCGATGTCCCAGATATCACCGGCATGAACTTGGATCAGGCCGCGCAGGTTTTGGGAGAGGCAGGCTTGGAGCTGAACTCGGATATTTCTGAGCGCAATGATGAGGCCCCCGCCGGCGAGGTAATTCAGCAGAACCCCGCGGGTGGTACCCAATTGTCCAAGGGATCAAAGGTCCGGGTGACGGTGTCTAAGGGCATCGAAAAGAAGCGCGTTCCTGATGTCGCTGGCTTGAACGAGGAGGATGCGCGCAGCCGCCTCGAAGCCAATGACTTCGACGTCAATGTCCGGGAAGTCGATTCCTTAGAGCCGGAAGGCACCGTGCTTAACGTCTCCAACCAGGGCGCTCAGCTGGAAAAGGGCCAGACTGTCACCATTGAGGTATCCAATGGGATGCTCATGAAGGCACCAGAGATCATGCACAAGAACCAAGGACAAGCCGAGAATGCCCTGCGTCAGGCGGGCTGGGATGGCGAGCTGCGCGTGGGCGAGCCAATTCCCACCGGCGCGTTGGTCGATAGCAATAAGATCGGTTGGGCGTCCACTAATCCCGGCGATACCATCCGCAAGGATCAGGACGTGGAGGTTCGCATCTGGAAATTCGAAGCCTCGGCGCTCCTGCCGCAGCCATAGCTGCTGGTATCGTAATTCATCAGTAAGCACTGAGATAAGAACTGAAATCTAGAGAAGGTCTCTTATGCCAAAGTCAAAGATCACCCAGAGCTCTGCCACCCAGGTATCGAGCTCTTCTGGGGCAAACCGCACCCCGGTCAAAATCAACTCTGAAGGCACCCCGAAATGGTACGTGGCCATCATGCTTGGCCTGATGGTCATTGGCCTGCTGTGGCTCGTGGTCAATTACCTCGCCGGTGAATCCATCCCCTTCATGGCGGAGCTCAGCGGTTGGAACTACGGGATTGGCTTCGGCCTCGCCCTCATTGGCCTGCTCATGACCATGGGCTGGCGCTAGGCCGCTGGTCAAGTCTGTTTGAGTGGTGTTTCTGCCTTTCGTTGAAACAAGCAGTGTTATGGGCTCAGGGGGTCAGCACGTACCCGGTGCTCTAACTGGTTCACGCGACTTCCTTGGAGGTGTCAGCGTCAATGACGTTGACGGTGATCAACGCTTTGGTCTGTTCCAGGCTCGTTAGCGACATGTAGCGGTTTTGCTGAATCCAGTCATCATGTTGTTCAGCCAAGACCGCACAGACAAGGCGCACCACAGCGTGGACCTGACCCCCAGATGGTGGACACCTTGAAACCAGCATCTCGCTGGGGAAGTGAGGTACCTTTCCACCATGCCACGCAAGACCTACACCGAGCAGTTCAAGCGCGACGCAGTCTCGTTGTACGAGTCGACCCCCGGAGCAACGCTCAACGCGATCGCCTCCGATCTCGGGGTCAACCGCAACTCCCTGCGCACCTGGCTCGACGCCTTCGGCACCGGCACCAAAACCAACGCCAACGGTGAAAAAGTCGCCAGCCCCATTGCCGCAGCCAACAGCGCACGCACGCCTGCTGAAGGACTCTCCGACGCCGAACGCATCCGCGTGCTGGAACGCGAAAACGCCAAGCTCCGGGAGGAACGAGAGATTCTCCGCAAGGCGGCCAAATATTTCGCGGAAGAGACGAACTGGTGAACCGCTTCCGGTTCGTTGATGACAACCGAGGCCTCTACGAGGTCAAGCGGTTATGTGAGGTTTTGAAGATCAACCGGTCCTCGTATTACAAATGGAAATCAGCTGCTCCTGCCCGCCGGCGACGCGTCCTTGACGACGCGGTGCTGGGAGCGAGGATCAAGGCCGTGTTCACGGCCGAGAACGGTTGTTACGGGGCGAAACGCGTGACGGCGGCCATCAATTCCGATCCAGCCAACGACGACCTTTTCAATCACAAGCGCACCGCCAGGTTGATGCGCCAGATGGGCCTGTTCGGCTACACCAAAAAACGCCGGGTGAAGACCACCGTGTCTGCGAAACGGGCTCCGAAGTTGCCCGACCTGCTGAAACGCCGGTTCACCGCGGAGAAACCGAACACCATCTACGTCGGCGATATCACGTACCTGCCGATCGCGGACGGGTCGAATATGTACCTGGCCACCGTCATCGACTGCTATTCGCGGCAGTTGACCGGTTTCGCGATCGCCGACCACATGCGCACGGAGTTGGTCGAAGAAGCTCTCACGATGGCCCACGGGGTCCGAGGCAACCTTGACGGGGCGATTTTTCACTCCGATCATGGCAGCGTCTATACCTCTGGGCAATACCGGAAGCTGTGTGAACGATTCGGTGTCACCCAGTCGATGGGAGCAATCGGGACGAGCGCGGACAACTCGTTGGCGGAGTCGTTCAACGCCACGCTGAAACGGGAAGTCCTCCAGGACGAGTCCGTTTTCCCAAGTCAGCTCGTATGTCGTCGGGACGTGTTCCGGTGGTGCACGCACTACAACACCAAGCGCTTGCACTCGTGGTGCGGCTATCGCTCGCCGAACGCCTTCGAAGCCGCCGGATCAGCTACACTTACTATCGCATCTTGATTAAATCCCCGTGTCCACTTTCCGGGGTTCGGGCCCCCGTCAAGATTGGGGAAGATGCCGACGACATCTGTACGTCACCAGATTTCACGATTGAGCCGTTCAGCGGGATTATTCGGCCAGTCTTTCTTCCACACTGATGCCAGCGCGTTTGTAAACGCCAATAGTTCGTCGAGGGCTTCTTCCAGGTAGTTAGCAACGTGTGGAACTTCTGCTGGCAAAACGCCACGACCTCTGTGGCTTGGGACCACACCGATTCCGAATCTTGCTGCTGGAGTACCGTATGAAACATCGCCGATAGGGTTGGCCACTGCGTCTTGGGCACCATCGACGATAGGTTTTTGGCGAAATGGGTTCGACATCGTTGCCAGGACGCATTCAGTAACACGTCACTAATCGCGTGCTGGATACCTAAATGGGCATCACTGGTAGTGAGGTAGACATCATCAAGTCCGCGGGTGGGCCAGGCTGGTTTTTAAGACCGGGCGGTTTGAGTGCCTTCCTGGGTTTGGTGCCATTGGTTGGCGTACTCAGTCGGCGGGATAAACCCTAGGCTCGAATGAGGATAATAGGTATTATAGCGCTTCGACCACAGTCGCAGGCAACGCGACGCATGGGCGGGGTCGTCGAACATCTCGTCCTCTCACAGCTCGTCGCGTAGCCGGTTGTGGAAGGACTCCACAAACCCGTTATGCCATGGCATCCCCAGTGGGATGAACGCCTCGACAGTGTCTTGCTTAGCAGCCCAACTAGCCAGCTCACGGCTGATGAACTCCGGGCCGTTATCCATACGTAACACCCGAGGCCTGCCACGCACAGCAGCTCACGTTCTACACAAAGCCTTTCTTCGTGCGCACGTAGGTAATGTCGGCCACCCACAGCTTATTCGGTCCTTGAGCTTTAAATTCACGCTCGACCAAATCTGGGCGCAAATCAGGCACGTTAGCTTTTCGGATTGTGATTGGTGATCCGCCTTTGCCTTTGCCAGAAACGCCAGCCAGGCGCATCAGTCGGGTAGCGTGTTCACGGCCGATATCGATTCCGTCACGGCGGAGAGCATGCCACATTTTCCGCACGCCGTAGACACCGTAATTATCTCTATGAACAGCACTAATGCGTTCAACCAACATAGTATCGCGAAGGCGACGAGCGCTTAATCCACGGGCCTTGAACTGGCGATAACCACGCGAGGTGATAAACCCACCAGCCCGGTTATTCTTCAACGTCTTACAAATGAACTCGACAGAGAAACTGCTCCGGTAGTCATCGATGAACCGGATCATTTCTTAACGTTTCGGGTCGAGTCATGAGGCGAAAAAGCTGACGCGGCCTTCAGCAGCTCATTAGTGTCGCGTAGCTGGTGATTTTCACGGCGCAGCCTCGCGTTTTCGGCGGCCACATTTTCAGGCACAGGTTCTGGGATGTTTCCCGCACGGCGGGCAGGCTTAAGTCCATTGACGAGCCGTGTGCCATGAAACCCCCAGCTTTGGGGCTACTGCCTGGCACGCGGGGTGCATCGACATATTTTCCGCCACGATGCGGTCCTCTACAAGACGGACCACTCGGTCCTTTGCATCCTGGTCAAATTTTCTCGGCATGTTCCAGATTTTCCCATCTACTCAAACGGAACAAAACCTGGGACACTTCAAACAGCGTGCCAGAAACTGCGCACTCTTCCCTATCCGGTGACACATGCTGGGACGCACTCGCTAAATTCATAGCATGCTTTCTAAAAATAACCTTCCAGTTGCTAACCCCGCTCTGACACGCGCACTCTGCAAGGCACTCGTGGCAGGAGGGGAGGGAATCTCAGCTACGGAGATGCATAATGTCTTCGCCGCGGCCGGTATCACGGTGCTCGAGGGTTTTTCCTCCAAGACTGATATCGCCTACCACGCCTTGATGAACGAGCAACAATCCGCTGAGTCGAGCGGGCCACTGGCACGTTTTGTTTCAGAGGCTCTAGCTCCAGCCCGGTTCTTGAAGGGGCCACAGAAGCGTCAACGGATCATCTCCGACGTCGACACAATCCTTCGCACCTATCGGTTCAGCGTCACCGCGGAGGGGCACATCGTCCCTACAGGTGAAGGCGTCATCGGCGCCGACGCCCTGACCAGGCGGATAAAAGAGAAGCTTGTCTTGCGCGGCACTCATCCCGAGGCGCTGAGATTTTGTGAAGAAGAACTGATTAATCAGTCGATGTTCCATGCTGTAACCGAAGCGACAAAGTCACTGATGGAACGTATCCGGCCCGCAGACTGCGCGCTTGACGGAGAGAAGCTCACTCAGTACGTGTTCGGTACACGCAATAACCCTGGGCCACGATTCATAAACGATTTCTCCAGCCCAGCAGATGAGGCCGAGCATTTCGGATTCATCCATCTACTCAACGGAATCTACGGACACCTTCGTAACGATCGCGCCCATCGCGCACGTCTGGGATCGGAAGAAAAGGGACAAGATTTTCTCGACGCCATGGCGATGATCTCCTATGCACACCGGGTCATCGACAGGAGTTGGCTGAAGGGCCAAGCCTAAGCTGCGGATGGTCGAATTACCGCCACCCCTAAGGCAATATGTCAGGGGTGGGAGGCGGTGGCGTCCCTGACAGCCGGCCAGTTACGCTTTCTTCTTGACGCTCGTGGGGGCAGCCCCGCGGATTGCTCCTTGTCCTTGTCCGGAACAGAGGCCTCGGCCGCCTGAGTGACCCTTGCGGCAGCCTGCTGTTCATAGACGAACGAATTCGACACAGACAGTACCGAAGGATGCTGGTGTCCCACACATCACCGTCGGGCCGACGTTCGCCCCTCGTTGCAACAGTTCAGCAGACGCTGTATAGTCCAGTACATGCTGACTATTGCTTCGCGCTTGGACGTGATGAACCGATTGGGTCGGGCGATGGCCGATCCCACCCGATCCCGTATTCTCCTGACCCTGCTGGGCGGCCCGGCCTACCCGGCCGCTCTCGCCCGGGAACTGGAACTGACGCGGTCAAATGTGTCGAACCACCTCACTTGCCTACGGGACTGCGGAATTGTGGTCGCAGAACCGCAGGGGAGGAAGACCCGCTACGAGATCGTCGACGCCCATCTTGTCCAAGCGTTGAACTCACTGCTAGATACCACTCTGGCTGCCGACGAAAATGCCCCGTGTATTGACTCGGCATGTGACGTGCCCGGGTGTGCCACCGGAGAGGGGAACAGGTAAGTGGTAACTGGTCTCCTGGGGGCGGTTGGTCTGTTTATCGCCACCAATATCGACGACATCATCGTGCTCTCGCTGTTCTTCGCCCGTGGGGCCGGCCAAGCAGGGACCACACTTCGGATCCTGGCCGGGCAGTATCTTGGTTTCGCGGGCATCCTCGCAGCCACGATTCTGGTCACCCTAGGGGCGGATGCCTTCCTGCCCACCGAGGCGATCCCCTACTTCGGGCTAATCCCCCTGGCCCTGGGGCTGTGGGCGGCCTGGCAAGCCTGGCGGGGAGACGATGACGACGATGACGCGAAAGTCAGCGGAAAGAACGTAAGCGTCTTGACCGTCGCCGGGGTGACCTTTGCCAACGGTGGCGACAATATCGGCGTCTATGTCCCGGTTTTTCTCAACGTGGATACCGCCACCGTTATCATCTACTGCGTTGTCTTTCTGATTCTGGTGGCGGGCCTGGTCCTGTTGGCGAAGTTCGTGGCCACCCGTCCGCCCATCGCGGAGATTCTCGAACGCTGGGAGCATGTGCTGTTCCCTATCGTCTTGATCGGCCTGGGTACCTTCATCCTCGTCAGCGGCGGCGCCTTCGGCCTTTAATAAACTCATCCCCCGTGCTGCTAGGGCCTCTCTAGGTTTCCGAGCGTGTCAAGTTGTTTGTGTGTGGGGCTAGGTTTATAGGTATTTGTCGAAGCGGTCGGGAAAAGCCACGGCCATCTGGTTGATGGCTTGTTTCCAGCCAGAAACTCGGGCTCCTTCCATGAGTCTGCCGGCTGTTCTTGAGACTCGTTTGCCCTGCTTGGCTCTCTTTACAGCTCGTTTGTCTTCAATATTGCAGATCATCAACCACAGCGTCTTGAGCGCGGATTCATCGTTGGTGAACTGCACCCTGTTGCGAGTAGCTTTACGCAATTGGTTGTTAAACGACTCAATGGAATTCGTCGTATAGATGACCTTCCTGGCTGCTGGTGGGAACTGCAGAAACGGTACGAAACGCGCCCACGCATCACGCCAGACCTTGACTGAGCGGGGATATTTCTCACCCAGCTCGGAGGCTTCAAATTCGTCTAAAGCAACCTGTGCTGTGGGCTCGTCCGTGGCAGTGTAAATCTTTTTCAACGCGGCTGATACGCCCCGGCGATCCCCGTAGGCTACCCACCGGTTAGCGGCGCGAATCAGGTGCACGATACAGGTTTGCACCATAGAGTTCGGCCAGGTTGCCTCAACTGCCTCTGGCAGGCCTTTCAGCCCGTCACAGCAGACGATAAAGACGTCCTTGACCCCACGGTTAGAAAAGTTGGCGCATACCTGCGCCCAGAATGAAGCGCCTTCTTCCTTGGCAATCCACAATCCTAAAATGTGCTTAATACCGTCGAGATCCACGCCGATTGCCATGTACGCAGATTTGTTGACTACTCGGCCGTCGTCGCGGACTTTAATGCGCAACGCGTCCAGGAAAACCACGGGGTAGAACTCGTCTAGCTGGCGGTTTTGCCAGACCATAACCTCATCGAGCACGGCGTCAGTAACCGCAGAAATCGTCTCATGGAAAATATCGACACGCATCGCCGTTGCCATATGATGCTGGATATCCCTAATTGTCATCCCACCGGCATACAAGCTGACGATCATGTCATCAAGATCAGTCAAGCGCCTAGAACCTTTAGGGACCATAGTCGGAAAGAATGTTCCAGCCCGATCCCGAGGGACATCAACGGTGACTGGCCCGCAGTTAGAATCCACGGTCTTTGGATACGACCCGTTGCGGTAATTGTCTGTTCTAGCTGCAGCTTTAGCGCTCCTGTCGCCAGACTCGTAGCCCAGGTGGGCATCCATTTCAGCGTTGAGTCCCCTGGTAATCGAGGCTTGTAACATGCCGCGAACTAGGTCGTTGGCATCCGTTGTGGACGTGCCTAGGTCATCAATCAGTTTCGCGATGTCAGGATTAGCAAGCAGCTTCTTTTCAATCGCATCAATCTTGGCCTTATCAGCCGGATCTCGTCTCGCCACAGTAGTCATTCTGGTCCATCTCCTCATGCAGGTTAGGTACCCACACACAAACCATCAGACACTCTCTGGTGTGCTTTCCGGGTGAGTAAAAACAGACCACGATGCCCGGTATGTGCTGGGCAAATGAAGAAAAACGGAACCACATCCAAAGGCACAACCAGGTGGCGGTGCAAAGACCCGAACTGCGGCAGCTCCACGACACGAACCCGCACCGATCTCACTCAGGCCTGCGACTTTAAAGCCTTCATCTCCTATGTCACCTCCACAGTGACGTTGTCTGAACTCGCCGGGCCACAAAGGGTGAGTCGTTGGACACTTGATCGCCGATTGAACCGTTTTGGCTCATCGACGTCCCCAACGACGGTGCCCCGCAGCGCGTCTACGAGCAGATCTTCATCGACGCCACCACGTCATTGCTTGGCACTGGACCAAACACGAAACTGTCCACGCATACACGCAGCTTCTTCGCAAAATCGCCGAGCCGCTCTGCGTCGTCATCGACGTCGGACAAGGCGCACTCACCGCGATTAAAGCCTGCTGGCCAAACGCGATGATTCAGCGTTGTCTCGTCCATGCGCAACGCGTCATCCGCCGCTACACCACCTCACGGCCGCGCACCGACGCCGGCAAAACCATCTACGCACTGGCGCTGAAACTAACCCGTGTCACCACACTCGAACAGGCACGGGAGTGGACGCTACGTCTGCACGACTTCGGTCAGGTATTCAAAACATTCCTCAACGAGAAAACACCCGTGCCAAAGGAACGCCGAACACTCAATAACCAGTTGGGGTTGCCCGCAAATCGTGGACACGTAGTGGAGCTACCTAGTGGTTAGGCAGCGATTTCTTTTCTGCTGGTGGTTAGGCTGGTGTGGTTTTCGAAATCGACGGGGCTGACCATCCCAAGGGCGGAGTGCCGGCGCCGACGGTTGTAGACTACTTCAATCCAGTAAGCCACAGCCTGACGCGCAGTATCGCGGGTTGCCCAGCGTTTCCGGTCGTAGAACTCGGTCTTAAGCGTCGACCAGAACGACTCGGCCATCGCGTTATCGAAACACACCCCAGTACGCCCCACAGACTGAGCAACCCCTAGGTTGCGGCACACGTCCCAGAGCTGCTCGCTGGTAAATTGTGTTCCCCGGTCAGCGTGAAACACCAGCCCCTCAGGAACGTCACCACGCAGTGTATGTGCCATCCGCAGCGCTCGTTCGACCAGGAATGTATCTTGCACGCTATCCATAGCCCAGCCCAGTACCCTGCGGGAATGACCGTCGCGAACTGCGCATAAGTACAACCAGCCCTCGCCGGTGCGCAGGTAGGTAATGTCCGACATCCATACTCGATTGAGCTCGCCGGCATCAAACATGCGCTTTACCAGGTCAGGAAGAGCAGATTTACGCTTAGATTGAATCGTTGTCACCGGCACAAAAGCACGCGGTGAAATCCCTTCAATGCCCATCAGACGCATCCGCTTGGCCACAGTCTTGCGATTCACACTGATCTGGTAGCGCTCACCTAGCTCTGCGGTGATCCGCGGAGCACCATAGACCTCATCGGAGTCTTTCCAAATCTGATGAATCTTGCGATCAACATCATCGTAAAATGATGCACGATCATCCTTACCGGTTAAGCGTTGCTGCTGTATATGGGTCCATTTGTAGTATCCAGACCGAGATACCTTCAACAAGCGCGCCATGCGCTTGATACTGAAATTCGCCTTCTCCTGCTGCATTAATTCGAACTTTTCTCTTCGCGTTGCCTTAAAGCGAAGAAGGCTGTCGCTTTTGACAAAAACTCATTATCCATCTTGGCTTCTGCCAGCTCACGACGCAGACGAGCATTCTCCGCACGAAGATCAGCCTCGCTTAATCCATCGGAAGATCCTTAGGCGTTGACGCTCATTTTTTACCCATCGGCCTAAAAGACCAGGTGCGACACCAATTTCTTTCGCTACATGAGCAATTGGGCGCTGCGATTCGATTACCAGGTTCGCGGCTTCGCGTCGATACTCAGGTGTGTATTTCTGGCGTTGTTGACTCACAATGAACATCCTCTCCTACGGACACAAAATCCGCACTAATCGGGTGTCCACTAAACGAGGGTAACCTCACCTTTTTGGTTGTTCATGTTTCAGCTTCTCTACACATTCAAAGGACAACTGCACAATGACCTAAAGCAGGCCGACTTGGCCTCAGTGGCTGCGCTTACCGCCATCCATTTGCATTTAATTGTCAATAAGCGTCGACGGGGATAGGCTGAGTGCATGGCACACGAGCACCACGACCACGATCACTCCAGCACGCCGCTGCGCGCACTCTTGATTGCGCTAGGCATTACCGGCACCGTCTTCTTCGCGGAGCTGATCGGCGGCTGGTTGGCGGGTTCGATGGCGCTGATGGCGGATGCGATGCACATGCTTTCCGACGCTGCGGGGTTGATCATCGCGGTGTTAGCGGTGTTGGTTGGGCGCCGACAAGCATCGGCTCAGGCCACGTACGGCTACCGACGAGTGGAGGTGCTTGCTGCACTGGCGAACGCAGTGATGGTGCTGGCGATCTCGGTGTGGATTGTCGTCGAGGCGGTGCGCCGCCTGCAGAGCCCGGCCGAAGTGCAGGGAAAAACGATGCTGATCATCGCGGTGATCGGCCTGGTGGCGAATGCGCTATCGGCGTGGGTTCTGCACCGGCACCGCAAATCCTCGATCAACGTGGAGGGCGCGTTCTTGCACGTGTTAGTGGATATGCTCGGCTCTGTCGCAGTAATCGTGGCCGGCATCGTGGTACTGACCACGGGGTTTGTGGCGGCGGACGTGATCGCCTCCCTAGCGATCGCGGCGATGGTGCTGCCGCGCGCCTGGCAGCTCATGCGGCTTTCGACGAGCGTGCTGCTCGAGCAAGTCCCGGCGGACTTCGACGCCAGTGCGATCGAGCCCGCGCTGCGGCAGGTCGAGGGCGTTGCTGACATCCACGACCTGCACCTGTGGAGCCTGGACGGCGTGAACGTGCTCACGACCGTGCATATCGTGCGCGACGGCACCGTCGGCACCGGCCCGCTGTTGGATGCCGCCCAGCAGGCCCTGCGCGAACACGGTATCGAGCACTCCACCATCCAGATTGAGCACCCAGAGCACGAATCCCACGAGACGGTGTGCTGATTCCCTTCTAACCTGACTTAGGCCAATTTTGTGCGGAAGTTCGCGGCCGGTGATTACTTGGATGGTGGCAGTGAGGTCGGGCGGGAATGGTACGGCGGCGTGAATGGTTTCGCCGCCAACGACGAGTTGAAAGCTGCGGTATTTCTTGAGTGTTCTCACGAGGCGTTTGATGAAGTGACCACTGCGGGTCTCCATCAGGTGGGTCACGGCTAGTGCTGCCATCACAATATTGAGATGTGCTGTGATCGAGTTTTGTTTCCTCGCATAGATTGGGCGTGCTTTCAGGTCTGATTTCGACATCCGATACGACATTTTCAATGTGGAATAGCCTGCGGTAATGCCCGATAACCTCCTGGGCGGGAAGAGCGGTCAGGTCGGTTTCATAGCCTTTAATTCCGGCTAGGGCTCGGTGTTTGGCAGCGAGAGCGTAGTTGACCTTCTTGTTCGGGGTGGAAAGATCGAAATAGCGGTTGCGCTTAATGGCGATTGCGCCGTCAACAGCGCGTTTGGCTTTTGCGACTTGCTCTTTGATTCCGCGCAGGCCGCGTCTGGCCCGATCATAGGAGTACTGGAAGTGGGTCACCGTATTCGGGGTTGTGTGTTTGCGCGCATCGCTTGCCGAGGCTTGTGTCCAGATCTGGCCGTGGGCGTAGGCTTCACCAGGGATTTCCCGCCGCCAGGTTTCAATCACCTCAGGCACGGTGGGGTTTCACCGACAAAATGTAGTGCAGACCTGCATCTATCAATGCTTGCTTGTTCGGAGGGTGTCAAGTTGTTTGTGTGTGGGGCTAGGGGCCCGAACCCCGGAAAGTGGACACGGGGATTTAATCAAGATGCGATAGTAAGTGTAGCTGATCCGGCGGCTTCGAAGGCGTTCGGCGAGCGATAGCCGCACCACGAGTGCAAGCGCTTGGTGTTGTAGTGCGTGCACCACCGGAACACGTCCCGACGACATACGATCTGACTTGGGAAAACGGACTCGTCCTGGAGGACTTCCCGTTTCAGCGTGGCGTTGAACGACTCCGCCAACGAGTTGTCCGCGCTCGTCCCGATTGCTCCCATCGACTGGGTGACACCGAATCGTTCACACAGCTTCCGGTATTGCCCAGAGGTATAGACGCTGCCATGATCGGAGTGAAAAATCGCCCCGTCAAGGTTGCCTCGGACCCCGTGGGCCATCGTGAGAGCTTCTTCGACCAACTCCGTGCGCATGTGGTCGGCGATCGCGAAACCGGTCAACTGCCGCGAATAGCAGTCGATGACGGTGGCCAGGTACATATTCGACCCGTCCGCGATCGGCAGGTACGTGATATCGCCGACGTAGATGGTGTTCGGTTTCTCCGCGGTGAACCGGCGTTTCAGCAGGTCGGGCAACTTCGGAGCCCGTTTCGCAGACACGGTGGTCTTCACCCGGCGTTTTTTGGTGTAGCCGAACAGGCCCATCTGGCGCATCAACCTGGCGGTGCGCTTGTGATTGAAAAGGTCGTCGTTGGCTGGATCGGAATTGATGGCCGCCGTCACGCGTTTCGCCCCGTAACAACCGTTCTCGGCCGTGAACACGGCCTTGATCCTCGCTCCCAGCACCGCGTCGTCAAGGACGCGTCGCCGGCGGGCAGGAGCAGCTGATTTCCATTTGTAATACGAGGACCGGTTGATCTTCAAAACCTCACATAACCGCTTGACCTCGTAGAGGCCTCGGTTGTCATCAACGAACCGGAAGCGGTTCACCAGTTCGTCTCTTCCGCGAAATATTTGGCCGCCTTGCGGAGAATCTCTCGTTCCTCCCGGAGCTTGGCGTTTTCGCGTTCCAGCACGCGGATGCGTTCGGCGTCGGAGAGTCCTTCAGCAGGCGTGCGTGCGCTGTTGGCTGCGGCAATGGGGCTGGCGACTTTTTCACCGTTGGCGTTGGTTTTGGTGCCGGTGCCGAAGGCGTCGAGCCAGGTGCGCAGGGAGTTGCGGTTGACCCCGAGATCGGAGGCGATCGCGTTGAGCGTTGCTCCGGGGGTCGACTCGTACAACGAGACTGCGTCGCGCTTGAACTGCTCGGTGTAGGTCTTGCGTGGCATGGTGGAAAGGTACCTCACTTCCCCAGCGAGATGCTGGTTTCAAGGTGTCCACCATCTGGGGGTCAGGTCCTAGGTTTATAGGTATTTGTCGAAGCGGTCGGGAAAGGCCACGGCCATTTGGTTAATGGCTTGTTTCCAGCCGGAAACTCGGGCTCCTTCCATGAGTCTGCCGGCTGTCGCTAAGACTCGTTTGCCTTGCTTGGCTCTCTTTGCGGCTCGTTTGTCTTCAATATTGCAGATCATCAGCCACAGCGTTTTCAGCGCGGATTCATCGTTGGTGAACTGCACCCTGTTGCGGGTGGCTTTACGCAGCTGGTTGTTAAACGACTCAATGGAGTTCGTCGTATAGATGACCTTCCTGGCTGCTGGTGGGAACTGCAAAAATGGCACGAATCTATCCCATGCGTCCTGCCAGACCTTGACCGACTGAGGATACTTCACACCCAGCTCGGAGGCCTCGAATTCGTCTAAGGCCGCCTTAGCTGTGGGCTCGTCTGCGGCGGTGTAGACCTTTTTCAACGCGGCTGATACAGCGCGGCGATCCCCATAGGCCACCCATCGATTCGCAGCACGAATTAAGTGCACGATACAGGTTTGCACCATAGAGTTCGGCCAAGTTGCCTCCACTGCCTCTGGTAGGCCTTTCAGCCCGTCACAGCAGACGATAAAGACGTCTTTGACCCCACGATTGGCCAGGTTGGCGCATACCTGCGCCCAGAAGGAAGCACCTTCTTCTTTGGCAATCCACAATCCCAAAATATGCTTGATCCCGTCGAGGTCCACCCCGATTGCCATGTACGCAGACTTGTTAACTACCCGGCCGCCGTCGCGGACTTTAATGCGCAACGCATCCAGGAATATCACGGGGTAGAACTCGTCTAACTGGCGGTTTTGCCAGATCATGACCTCGTCGAGGACGGCGTCGGTGACTGCGGAGATCGTCTCATGGGAGATATCAACCCGCATCGCAGTTGCCATATGGTGCTGGATATCCCGAATGGTCATTCCGCCGGCATATAAGCTGACAATCATATCGTCAACATCTGTCAGCCGCCTGGAGCCTTTGGGCATCATAGTAGGAACAAACGTGCCGTTTCTGTCTCGTGGAACATCAATGTTTACTGGCCCGTAGTTAGAATCCACGGTTTTCGGGTAGGTGCCGTTGCGGTGATTGTCTGTTCCAGCAGTAGCTTTAGCTGCTCTATCGCCGGGCTCATAGCCTAGGTGGGCATCCATTTCAGCATTCAAACCCCGGGTAATTGAGGCTTGCAACATGCCCCGAACTAGGTCATTGGCATCCGTTGTCGACGTGCCTAGCTCATCAATCAGTTTCGCGATTTCTGGGTTAGCAAGCAGCTTCTTTTCAATCGCATCAATCTTGGCCTTATCAGCCGGATCTCGTCTCGCCATAGTAGTCATTCTGGTTCATCTCCTTATGCGGGTTAGGTTCCCACACACAAACCATTAGACACTCTCAGGTTTCCTTACCGGCATCAACTGAACCGCCCATGAAGTTGTGAAAAGCCGCTGCCGCAGGGACTCGACCACGTTAGCGCGACAGAAATTTGAAGTGCCCCGGGTTTTGTTCCTAGGACATTTCAGTGAGCTTTGTTCATCGGAGCCCACGGGGACACTGGAGACTACAAGTACACGTTAGACGCCGCCAGTAGTGCCGCCAAACACTTACGGCACTACTGGCGGAACTTCCTGCCGCTTCCCCACTAGCGCGCGGCGCCGGCACACTCTCAAAGTTCGTGCGCAAGGCGCAGCGAAATCTATCTCAACAGCGCCCCGCAGATAACCCGGACGAACTTCTAGACCTGGCCACCAGTCTCAAAGAAAAGCTGGAAGGGCAAATTCTAGTGGCCAGCCGGGCGCACACGGGCAACGGAGACGCTCTGGTCAGCGCGGCCCTCGTGTTCGATATCTACTCCAGCGATTTGCTTTGCCGTGGGGCAGACCACCGGGGTAATGAGGTTGATGCCGCGTTCGCGCAGCTTCTCAGACTCCACCGCGATGATGGGGGTGCCGGCGCGGACGACATCGCCCTTGTCCACGAGCTTAGTAAAGCCCTCGCCCTTCAATTCCACGGTATCGATGCCGATGTGAATGAGCAGGTCAAGACCTTCTTCAGTCCGCATGCCAAAGGCATGGCCGGTCTTGAAGACCATCGTGATGGTGCCATCTACTGGGGCACAGACATCGAAGGCATCGATCTCGGTAGGAATGACGGCGAAGCCTTCGCCCACCATGCCCTGAGCAAAGGACTCATCGGGGACCTCGGAGAGAGGCACGACGGTTCCCTCGAACGGGGCGCGGAGCTCCACATCGGTCCCGATTTTCTCTGCGGGGAGAGAATCTTCGCTAGGCTTCGCCGGCGCCGTAGCTACCGCTGCAGAGCCGGTGCGCAGCTGTTGGTTGACCTCGTCAAACATGAACTGCACGGAGGGGCCCACGATGACCTGCACGTTCTTTTCGGAGGGGTGGATGACGCCGGAAATCCCGGCGCGCTTGATAGTGGGGTCATCGACAAGCGCGCGATCCTTCACACCCACGCGCAGGCGGGTGGTGCAGTAGTCCAAGGAATCGATATTGTCCTTGCCGCCGAGACCCTCGATGATGCGGGAGGCGGAAGCGGCGGTCTTATCATCGCCTGCGGCGGCATCGTCGTCTTCAGGGGCGTCCTCGTCATCGCCGCGGCCCGGGGTCTTCAGGTTAAACCAGCCGATGAGGTAGTAGAATATAACGAAATACAGGGCGAAGAAAATAACGCCCATAATTAGGAGCATGTACCACTTATTCGCTAGCGGGTTTTGCGAGGACAACAGCATGTCCACGAAACCTGCGGAGAAGCCGAAGCCCGCGGTCCATTCCATCGTGGCGGCGATAAAGACGGAGAGGCCGGTCAGCAGCGCGTGCACCACATAAAGCAGCGGGGCGACGAACATAAAGGAGAACTCCAGTGGCTCAGTCACGCCGGTGAAGAAGGAAGCTAGGGCGCCTGCGGCCATGAGGGAGCCGATGACCTTGCGGCGGCCCTTGTCCGCGCGCAGGTACATGGCCAGGGCGGCACCTGGCAGGCCGAACATCATGATTGGGAAGAATCCGGCCTGGTAGCGCCCAACAACTCCGTCCACGGTGCATTGTCCGTTTTCCCAAATACCAGGGCACTCTGCGGCGGAGGTAGCCGCGGCGGCCGCGTCGATAGTGGATTGGCCGGATTGGAAGTTACCGATGTCGTTAATACCAATAACGTCGAACCAGAACACGGAGTTCAGTGCGTGGTGCAGACCCGTCGGAATGAGCAGGCGGTTGGCCACGCCGTAGATGCCCGCACCCGCAGCACCGAGGCCCTGGATGGAGGTACCGAAGTTGAAGAGCGCGTGGTAAATGAAGGGCCATACGAAGTAGAGGATGGCGGAAACCACGATGGCGAAAAGCGCAGTGAGGATGGGGACGAGGCGGCGGCCAGAGAAGAAGGCCAGGAAGTCCGGCAGCTTAGTGCCATGGAAGCGGTTATAGATCATCGCCGCCATGATGCCTGCAAGGATGCCGAAAAGAACGTTGCCGTCACCGACTGCATTCCAACCTTCAGCCGCCCATTCGATGGCTTCGTCGCCCGTAAGAGCCTCGGGATCTTCGATGCCGCGATAGCCGGCCACCGCGTCGGGGCCCAAGAGCTTCATGAAGGTGGCATACGCCAGGAAACCGGACAGTGCGGAGGCACCATTGGAGTCTTTGGCCAGGCCAAAGGCGATGGCTACGGCGAAGATCCAGCCCAGGTTATCCAGCACGGCACCACCGGAGCTGACGAGCAGCTGCGCGACCACGTTATCCTGGCCGGCAACGCTGGCTATCCAGTAGCCAACGCCGCCGAGGATCGCCGCGACAGGCAGTACTGCCACGGCGCCCATCAGCGCCTTTCCGAGCCGCTGCAGCGGCCCCATAATATTGAGTTTCACGGGAGGAGTCCTTTCAAAGGTGTAAAGAGGTAAAAGAGGGCTTTAGTGCGGGCGGTGCTCATCCACAAAGCGGTAGTACTCGTGATCTTCCAGCTGGGAAGCCGCGTCTTCATCGAGAATCACCGTGGCCCGCTGGTGTAGCTGGAGGACCGAGGCCGGGCAGTGCGCGGACAGCGGGCCCTCCACCATGTCGCGGACCGCGCTGGATTTTTCAGTCCCAGTGGCCAGCAGCAATAGGTGGCGGGCTTCGCTGATGGTGCCGAGCCCCTGGGTTAGCGCATAGCGAGGAACACTGTCCGTGTTCTCGAAGAAGCGGGCATTATCCTGCACCGTCCGCGGGTGCAGCGTTTCCAGGCGCGTGCGCGATTGCAAGGAGCTGGAGGGCTCATTAAAGCCGATGTGCCCATTGCCACCGATGCCAAGCAGCTGGATATCGATGCCGCCAGCATGGCGAATGGCCTGGTCATAGGCGGCTGCGGCGCGGTCCGAGTCCGCGGCATCGCCCTCGGGGCTCTGCACTAACTCATCGATGAAGTCGACGTGGCTGGTAAATACGCGGCGGATGGTGGAGTAATACGACTGCTCATGGGAGCGAGCCAGCCCCACGTATTCATCGAGGAGGAAGGCGCGGCTGCGAGCGAAACTCACCTCCTGGCGCTCGTAGCGGGCGGTGAGTTCTTGATACATCGCTACCGGAGTAGAACCCGTGGCCAGCCCCAAGGTGGCCCCGGCGTTGGCATAGCGGACGAAGATATCGGCGGCGGCAATAGCCACCTCTGCTGGTGTGGAACGAATGAGGATATCCATGCAGTGCTTTCCTAACGTAAATCAGTATCTGTCGCGGCGGCGATGTCGATACCATCAGCGATGACTCGCACAGGTTCGAATCGAGCATTCAGGCCCACGAGGTTGGCGCGCTTACCGGGAGCCAAACGGCCCACGTCCTTATCCCCCAACACGTCCGCAGCCGTGGTGGAAGTAAACCGAACCGCTTCCTCTGCGCCGTGGCGCGCGGCAAAACGCGCAAATTGCTGCGCCAAGGTGGAGGTTCCACCGGCGATGGCGCCGCTGTCCACCCGCGCCACGCCATCGGTCACGGTAACGGGCAGGGAGCCCAGCTCATAGGAGCCATCGGCCATGCCGGCAGCGGCCATCGCATCGGTGACCGCAAAGGAGCGGCGGTTATAGGCCATATCCACGGTGCCATCGGCAAGATGCACGCCATCGGCAATAAGCTCTACCCCCGCATCGCCCGCTTTCGAGCCGGTGAGTAGCGCGGCCACCGTGCCGGGTGCACGGTGGTGGATGGGCGGCATGGCGTTAAAAAGGTGGGTGCCGGTCACGGTGACGCCCAAGTCTTTCGCCTGCTCCATGATCCGCAGCGTGGTCTCATAATCGGCTTCGGTATGGCCCAAGCTGGCGATAATATCGTGTTCTGCACAAACCTCAAGGATCTCTGCAGCGGCCTGGGTTTCTGGGGCGAAAGTAATGGACCGCAGGTGGCCGCGGGCGGCGTCGATCACCGCGCGGAAAAAGTCTGGGTCTCCCGGCACGATGCGCGATGGATCCTGCGCGCCACATTTGGCCGCGGCGATAAACGGGCCTTCCATATGGATGCCGGCGATATCCCCCTCATCTGCCAGCGTGGCAAGCAACTCCGCCCGCGCGCACAGCTCCGCTTGCGTCCCAGAAACCATGCTGGCTATCAGCGTGGTGGTGCCGTGGGCGCGATGAAAGCGCGCGGCGGCGCGGCACTGGTCATAATCACCATTGGGAAAGCTTCCACCATTGCCGCCGTGATTGTGCAGGTCCACAAAACCTGGAACCCACAGCAAAACGTTTGGGTCACCGGCTTGCCAGTCCGCGTGCGCTGCGGGGACATCGCCAAGCGAGATGTCTTCAATGCGCCCGCCAAAGTTCAGCGCACCAGCGCGCAGCTCGACGTTCTCGTCGATGTACAGGCCTTCTACGCGGCCCTTCGTCTGTGTCTGCATATTTCGTTCACTTTTCTGTTGTGTGGGCAGGCACCATCCCATAAACGCGCCGATATCCCAGCGCAGCACTATGTTATAACCTATTGGTACCATACCCCAGTGTCAATGATGTCACTTTCACTTTTTTATGTGAGATTTTCGAGGACTATCGACTGTGATGCTCAACTTCGTTTAGGCATAGACCCGCACCAGCCACTGGACTACATTGATCTTTAGGAAGTATCGCTTGCCGATGCCACCTCTACCCTCGGCTTCTCTCTAGCAAGCGCGCTACCTACGCCAACCACCGCGTCACGTCAGGAGAACGTAAATATGGATTTAAAACCAGAAACTATTGTTTCTAATATTTTAAGCGATATTGCGGAAGTAAATGATTGGGCCAGCATTGCTGATGCCACCGGCGCTAATGACATAAACTCTTCCCACGCCACCCCTGACGAGGTTTTCACCATCCTCACTGCTGTTAAAAATAGTCCCGATTTGGCCCTCGGAACTGTCACAAATGAGTTCAAGGATTTCCCTGATAGCTGGTCGCCGCGTGATATAACAGACCGGATCTTTGCCTCGTCAGATCCCACCCTCTCGATGATGGATATCTTTATGCGCCCGACCAATGAATGACCTACGGAAGAATAGAGATGAAAACTGACCACGTATCTCCTTTAAGTTACGTAGCCCTTAGCACTGTGGTTGTTGCTTCATGACTAGCCCTATATGTGCATTTTGAGACATATCCATGCTCATTGCCTTGATAATCAGTCTGCTCAACTGGGCCCTCCGGTCTTGTCATCAAGCAGCTACCCTGCAAAAGCGCAGGGATAAATTGGGTGCGATCTACTGTCTAAATGACCACTAAGAGTGCTCTTCCGCGATATCGCGCATGCAATTATTATTATTGAAATTATAACCGTTTCATGTCCTTCACAAGTACTCGCCTCGGACATGGCGGGATCCTCATCTCAAGGAGCACACCATGACCAGTCGTTCACCCGCACCGCCGCGGCACCGGTCCCAGTACGTTCTCTTGGCCGGCTTAGCCGTCTCGGTGGCCTATGCCGTCGTCCATATCGCGTTTTCTGATCCGGCCCTGATCGAAGGCACCGCACCCGCGCGCCTTTCCTTACGCAATTACCTTGGCCCAGTGCTGGGCTCTGGCATGGTGTGGGCATTATTTGCCTACCTCATGGGCAAGGCGTGCGCCCACCGGTGGAGATCGGCCTTTTTCGCAGGAGCCGGCATACTCTTGTTCATGTTGGCAGTGCACTACGCGCTGCTTTTCACCTTTGGTATCTACGACTGGCAGACGGCTTTTTCCTCTAATGCCACGTGGTTCCTCTTCGCCCTTATCGCCGGGCCACTTTTCGGCGTGGCGGGGGCTTTGTCCCACAGGTTCGGCTGGCTAGATTACGTTGCCGTGCTCGGCTTCGTGCTGGAGCCACTGATTACTGGGCTTATCCCAGGCAATAGTATCGAACCGCAGACCACGACCACCCCCGGATATCTTGCCGCGGTAACGCTGTGGATGATCGGTGCGGTTTTCCTCTACTGCGAACGCCGGGCTCCTATTAAGGGGTAGCCACATCCCCAGCGGCCCACCATCCGGGCATGCCATGGACCCCGGCCCCGGGCGCAGTGGAACTCGATGCCATGAATATTCCCGGCGCGAGCCGGTGCGGGTGCGCGGAGAGGCGCGGGCGCAGCACGGTCTGCAGCCCGGTCATGGCGCCACCGGCAATATCGCCACCCAACAGGTTGGGATTCCAGCGCTCCAGGTCAGCTGGGCTCGTCGCGCGGGTGGCCAGGATGGTATCGCGAAAACCGGGTGCGAAACGCTCGATCTGCCGCGCAATGAGGCCGGTCACCTCCCCCGGATAACGCTCCTCATAGCCATGCGGCACGTGCGCATAGGTCCACAGCACCAGCCCGCGCGAGGGGTCGGCCACGTACTGTTGGCACACCATGACCAGGGGATTTTCGGGCATGCGGCGCTTGCCGATATCCCTTTCTGCCCCACCAATCTCCTCCACGCTGCCGCCCACGTGGACGGTGCCCGCTTGGCCCACGCGGGGATCGGCCCACGGCACGGGTTCGCTTAAGTGAAAGTCGACCTTGTACACCGCGCTGCCATAGCGCCACCGCCGCAGGGATCGCTGGGTCCGGGCAGGAAGATCGAGCCCGCCCAGCCTAAGGATCTGGCGCGGGGTGAGGTTGAGGATCAGGGCATCGGCGCGGGGCAGGCTACGCACATCGGTGATGTCGGCGCCGGTGTGGATGCGGGCTTTGTGAGAGCGGAGGAGGGAGACGAGGGCATCGGCAAGCGCCTGCGTACCACCTTCCACCACTGGCCAGCCGCGGGTCATGCCGAGCGCGCCAAAGAGCAGGCCGAATGCGGAGGTAAAAGCCCTGGTAGGCGAGGTAATGGCGTGCACCGCGCTACCGGCGAATAAGGCACGCGCCTGCGGGGAAGTAAATGCCGCCCGCGCGAGCGCGCTCGCCGGGAGCACGCCCGGCGCGCCAAATTGCACCAAGCGGACCGCGTGCTCGGGCCAGCGCACCAGCGGGGTGAGCGCGTTGTTCACGTGTGCGTCGATATTGCGCACCACGTGGCCGTGCAGGCGGGTCCACGCCCGGGCATCGGTGCCGAGCCCCGCGGCGGTCTCCTCGAGGGAGGTGTGAAGAATGCCCGCCGGCGCGCCCTCTAGTGGATGGGCCATGGGATAGCGCGCATGGCGCCAGCGCAGGCCGTGCGATTCCAGATCCAGCGCGCGGAAGGCCGGGCTCGCGATGCCGAAGGGGTGGCCGGCCGCGCCGAGATCGACGATGGTGCCCGGGAAGATCTCCGTCGACGATGCCGCCGCCCCACCGGGCTTGCTGGCGCGCTCATACACATCCACACGCCAGCCGGCCGTGGCGAGGCGGGCCGCAGCGGTAAGCCCATTGGGCCCTGCGCCGACGATCACAGCGTGCGGTTGTTTATCCACAATCCTCCTTGTGCAGGTCAGTGACCCCAATCTACCTATTCGCCCACACGATGGGTACAAAGTTATCCACAGGCTGTGGAAGAAACCTGTGGAATATTAATTTCACAGACTTATCCCCACCCTGTGGATAAGTGTTTTCACGGGCTTCCACAGGTGATTTTGCGGCCGTCGATACCGCTATAACCTGTGTGATCAGGGAAAACTCCGGAAAAGCGTTCGGTAAATTACAAGAATGTGGTTATCCACAATGTGGATAACTATTGTGGATTTCTTTCGCACACCCATTCCGGTGATCAAATTCCACAGTTATCCCCAAACCCCAGCTCGCAGGGCTAATAACACAATGATGACCGCAGCGGTGAGAGCGACACCCGCCCAGCGCACAGAATTGTTTCGATGGAAGAGGAACAAGCTCAAGATGATGCCGGTGCACAAGCCACCAAGATGCCCCCACAGGGAGACCCCCTCTGCGACGAAGGTATAGCCCACATTGACCAATACGAGGACGATGGGCGCGCGCAGATCCATCCCGCGTTGCCGGAAGACGCCCACCAGCATGCCCATCAGCGCAAAGATCGCCCCGGAGGCACCTACCGTGGGCGTGCCAAAATCGAACCACAGCACCATGGCGGAAGCGCCCAGACAAGAAACCAGATACGCGGCAATGTATAACCCGGTATCGAGGGCGCGCTCTACTTCCCTACCAATGAGCAGGAGCATCACCATATTGACCGCGAGGTGCCCGCCGTCCAAGTGCATGAATTCCGAAGACAGCACCGTAAGTGGCGCATCGGCGTACTGCGGTCCCCACAGGGCCCAGTCTTGGCTCAGCGTGGAGAGAAAGAAGGTCTCGCCCAAAGTTCGAGCTTGTACCGCGGTAATTGACCACGCGATGATGCAGATCGCGGCGATGGCCGAGGTAACGGGGGCGGTTCGCAAATAATTTTTCACCATGGCGTAGAAGCTGACCCTTTGTTGGCATTCGGATAAAACTAAACGAACCCGGCACCACAGCAAGGTGTGTGGTGCCGGGCGCGGAGCGAGGAAAACGCTTAGGCGATATCGATGGACTCGATGACAACGTCCTCGTGCGGACGGTCCATGCGGTCGGTGTCGACCTTGCCAATCTTGGAAACGACTTCCTGCGAAGCCGGGTCCGTAACCTCACCGAAGATGGTGTGGTGGTTGTTCAGGTGCGGGGTCGGCGCCACGGTGATGAAGAACTGGGAGCCGTTGGTGCCTGGGCCGGCATTCGCCATGGCCAGCAGGAATGGGCGGTCGAACTGCAGCTCTGGGTGGAACTCGTCCTGGAACTGGTAGCCCGGGCCACCGCGGCCGGTGCCGGTGGGGTCGCCGCCCTGAATCATGAAGTTATCGATGATGCGGTGGAAGATGGCGCCATCGTAGAACGGGCCGGACTGCTCGCCCTTTGCGTTCTGGGTGGAGTAGTCCTTTTCGCCCTTGGCCAAACCGATGAAGTTTTCAACGGTTACCGGTGCGTGGTTACCGAAGAGATCGATAACAATATCGCCGTAGTTGGTATGCATCGTTGCAGTTGCGGTCTTCTGAGTCATGCCAGCCATTGTAAAGAATTTACTTCCTCTCCGCTGTGCAAGACATAACGCTCTCAGCGATCGCGCCACCGTTTTCCCCTAGTCGGCCGACAGGGCTTGTCCCCCAAATAGCCAGCTAACCACGAGGGCACCGGGATCGATGACTCCCTTGCTGCGATCGCCCAGATAGGACGCGCGCCCCTTCTTGGCGGCAATCTTTCCGGTTTCTTCCACGCCCTCGCGCGCGGCCTCGTACAGGGCCTGGAGCGTTTGCTCGTCTGGGCGTTCTGCGCCGATTTCTTGCGCCTTCTCCGCGGCCGGAATGAGCGCATCGAGCATGGTGCAATCACCGCGCTGCGCGCCGCCCAGTTCTTGAATAAACTCCGCCGCGCTGCTCAAACCTTCTGCTAAAGTCTCCGCGCGGGCCATGTCGTTGAAGAAGCTGCCGAAGACCGCGCCCGAGGTTCCGCCCGCCAGGACGAGGAAGCGCTTGGCCAGGCCGGTGAAAATCTCATCATCCGCGCCGCGCAGCGGCAGTTTAATGCTTTCAAGCGCCGCCTCCATATTGGTACCGAAGTCCCCATCGCCGGCCTTGCGGTCAAGCTCGGTCAGCTCCTCGATAGAAGATTGCACGCGGTCAACGAAGTCACTCAACCACTGGTTCTCTTCGCCCTCGGTAGGCAGTTCATCCTCGAAGGTAATCCGCGCCGATTCCACCTGCTTGGCACCGCCCAAGGTATGGGGCCAGGCGGGGGCTTGGGTTGGGGCATCGATAAGCTCAAGCAGCTCATCGTCGGCCTTGAGCAACGTGATGGATACGCCGTGCATATTGACCGCGGTAACGAAGTTGCCCACCATGGAGCGCACTACCGTAATTCCTTTCTCCGCCAGCTGTGCAGACGCCTCGCCGAATACCAGGCTCAGTTCCAAAGGCGTGGTGCCGCCCAAACCGTTGACCAGGCACACCACCTCGTCGCCGCTGCTGATGTCGAGGGCAGCACTCAGCTTTTCCAGCACGGTGGCGACGATGGCATGGGCATTATCGACCTTTTCCGTGTGCGTGCCGGGCTCGCCGTGGATGCCCACGCCGACTTCCATGTGCCCGTCGTCCAAATCAAAGGTCTCGCGCCCCGTGGTGGGCAAAAAGCCGGATCCCAGTGCCACGGACATGCTGCGGGATTGATCGGAGGTACGTTCCGCAAGCTCGGTGACCTTATCCAGGTCATCGCCGCGATACGCCGCGGCACCGGCCACCTTTTCCACCAGGATCGTGGCACCGGTACCGCGCCGGCCGGGGCCCTCGCCGGTGCCTTCGGTAGCAATATCATCGGCAACCAAGACGGAACGCGTATCCACGGCCTCTGCTGCGTTGCGCGCCACGGTGAAGTTCATGACATCGCCGGTGTAGTTCTTCACAATGTGCAGCACTCCCCTGCCCTGGTCGGCCCACTGCGTGGCTTCGCTGACCTGGACCGCATTCGGGGAGGTAAAAAGCAGGCCCGGGCAGGCTGCGGCGAGCATGCCTTGCCCAATGAAGCCGGCGTGCATGGGCTCGTGGCCGGATCCGCCACCGGAGATGACCGCGACCGCCGGTTTATCATCTGCCGTACGCAGCGGGGTGCTGCGCCCGATGAAGCCCGCATCGTGCCAGGTGGCATCGGGATGCTGGGCGATGAACCCGGCCAGGGAATCAGACAGGAAGGATTCTTGGCTATTGCGAAATGCTGAGTGCTTCATAGCGCCCACGGTAATCCGGATCCGGCCATAGCGTCGCGGGTGGGTACAAGATCACGAAAACGCTATGCAGACCGGCTGCATAGCGTTTCCTTTAAGAACCTAGAATTTCGCAGATTCTATTTAGAGGGCGTTGCGCACCACATCGCGGGCTTCCACCATGTTGCGCAGGGAGGTTTCGGTCTCCTCGTAACCGCGGGTCTTCAGGCCGCAGTCCGGGTTAACCCACAGGCGGTCCAGCGGCACGTTCTTGAGTGCGGCGCGGATAAGCTCTGCCATTTCCTCCACGGAAGGCACGCGCGGGGAGTGGATATCGTAGATGCCAGGTCCAATCTCAGAGTGGAAGGTCTCATCGATATCCTCCAGCAGCTCCATGCGGGAACGTGCAGCCTCAATGGAGGTGACGTCTGCGTCCAGGCCGGCGACGGCGTCGATGATCTGGCCGAACTCCGAGTAGCACAGGTGGGTGTGGATCTGGGTGGTGGGCTTGGCCTCGAGGGCTACCAGGCGGAAGGAGCGCACTGCCCAGTCCAGGTAGGCCTTGCGGTCCTGCTCGCGCAGCGGCAGCAGCTCGCGCAGGGCTGGCTCATCGATCTGGATGATGTCGATGCCGGCTTCCTCCAGGTCGCGAACCTCATCTGCCAAGGCCACGCCCAGCTGGTCCGCGGATACGGACTGGTGCACGTCATCGCGGACGAAGGACCACGCCAGGATGGTGACCGGGCCGGTCAGCATGCCCTTGACGTGCTTTTCCGAAAGCGACTGTGCAAACTTCGACCACTCGGTGGTCATAGCAGCCGGGCGGGAGATGTCACCCACAACGATCGGCGGACGGGTACAGCGGGAACCGTAGGACTGTACCCAGCCGTTTTCGGTGGTGACGAAGCCATCGAGCAGCTCCGCGAAGTACTGCACCATGTCATTGCGCTCTGGCTCGCCGTGGACCAAGACGTCCAGGCCGAGGCGCTCCTGCAGCTCGATGACGGACTTAACCTCGTCCTTGAGGGCGGAGTTGTAGTCGGCATCAGAAAGCTCGCCCTTGCGGTGCGCCGCACGCGCCTGGCGGATTTCCTTGGTCTGCGGGAAGGAACCGATGGTGGTAGTCGGCAGCTCAGACAGGCCGAGCTCCTTCTGTGCTTCCTTGCGCTCATCGAAGGCCGGCTCGCGCTTGACCTCGCCTTCCGGCAGCTGGGAGATGCGCTCTTGCACGGCGGCGTTGTTGATGCGCTCGGACTCGGCGCGGGTACGAACAGCGCGGTCGCTGACGCTGTAAGCCTCTTCGGCTGCCTCTGGGCCTTGTACCAGGGCGACGACTTCCTTGACCTTTTCATTGGCGAAGGAGAACCATGGGGCGACATCGGCAGGCAGCTTGGATTCTGCCTCGACGGAGTGCGGCACGTGCTGCAAGGACACGGAGGTGGATACGGACAGCTCATCGATGCTGCCGGCCAGGTCCTCGTACTTGGAGCGCAGGTCGCGCAGGTTGGCGGCCCAGACATTGCGGCCATCGACAAGGCCGGCAACAACGTGGGTGTTCAGGTTCTTCACGCGCTCGAGGTAGCCCTCATCCAGGGCCAGGGTGCCAACAGAAAGGTCAACCTGGACGGCCTCTGGCTTGAGCTCTGCGATGACATCGAGGCCCTTGCGTGCAGAGCCGTACGGAGTGGTCAGGTAGACCTTTGGGCGCTCTTCTGCACCCAGGATGGCGGAGTATGCCTGCTTGGTATATGCAGCCAAGTCCTCATCGCTGGCGTTGGTCAGATCCGCCACGAGGGCAGGCTCTGCCAACTGGATCCACTCCACGCCAGCCTTGTGCAGCTCCGCCAGGACCTCCTGGTAGGCGGCAACGGCATCATCTAGGCGCTCGAGCGGGGCCTTGGCTGCACCCTCGGCCTGCTTGGACAGGGCCAACAGGGTAACCGGGCCAACGAGGTACGGGCGCACGGTGTGGCCTGCTTCGCGGGCTTCTTCTACCAGCTTGATAATGCGCTGTGGGTGCGCCTTAAAGGCGTGGTCATCGGCAATTTCCGGAACGATGTAGTGGTAGTTGGTGTCGAACCACTTGGTCATCTCCAGCGGCGCGGTGTCCTTATTACCGCGGGCCAGGGTGAACTCATCATCTAGGGTTTCACCGGCAACGGCACCGACGGTCAGTGCGGTTTCGAGCACCTGGTCGTAGTAAGCGACGTCCGCCGGGATGGCGTAATCCTCGGTCAGGCCGAGGTCGCGCAGGCGGTTGTAGGTATCGAGGCGCAGCGAGTGTGCGGCGGACTCGAAGGTCTCCGCATCGATGCGGCCGGCCCAGTAGGACTCGAGCGCGCGCTTCAACTCGCGGTTGGCGCCAATGCGGGGATAGCCCTCAATTGTCGCCTTGGGGAAATTAGCGTTGGTCATTGTCTACTCCGATTCGGGTTAGTAGGTCGTGAGTATTGTCGGGGTTGTTGTGGGTATATATATGGAGCCCGCTCGCCCCGCCAGCCACGATGTCGCGGGCTAGTTCGGCGGTCAGTTCCATGCCGGTTTCGTATTCTTCTTCTGGGGTTGTCGCTGCCGCGAGCGCCGACCGCACCCTTTCGGGCACGGCGAGCCCGGACAGCTCTCCCATTCGCTCCACCCGGCGCAGGCTGGTCATGGGCATGATTCCCGGAATAAGGGGAATATGCACCCCGGCCAGTTGGGCCTTTTTGGTAAAGCGCAGGTAATCCTGGGAGTCGAAGAATAGCTGGGTAATGGCGAAGTCCGCGCCGAGGCGCTGCTTTTTGAGCAAGACGTCAAAATCTTCATCTTCGTTTTTAGATTCAACGTGCCCGCTGGGATAGCACGCGACTCCGACGGCCAGGCGGCCAGCGGCGAATCGCGCGGCTTGCTGCCTTTCTAGTTGCCGGATGAGGCTTATCAATTCATCGGCATGCTGCGGATAGTGCTCCGGCAAGCCTTCCTCTGGCAGGTCCCCGCGCAGGGCCAGCAGGCCGCGGACACCGGCATCGACCAAGCGGTTAATCCAGCCGATAAGTTCCGTGCGCGAACCAGCCGTGCAGGCCAGGTGCGCAAGCGGACGCATCGAGGTGGTGCGCGAAATCCGCTCGATAAAGGCCGTCGTCCCTTCGAGCCAACCGGACCGTTTGGAACTTGTCACCGCAATATAATCCGGGTGGTAGCTTTCCAAGGTTTCCAGCAAACGGTCGATTTTGGCTTCATCGGCGTCATGGCGCGGCGGAATTACCTCGAAAGATAGCGCCAAACGCTCCGGTACCATTAGCTCTTCTTCACTCATGGAATCCAATGGTGCTGACGCCGAAAATCGCGGGCTCATAGTCACCTCCTTTTCCCGATCTCAATTGCTGTCTGGAGGAAAACGTACCAAGCTGTTCAGTTTGCGGGGTAGCGCGCCGCTAATGGTATTACCTTTGCAGGCCCATAAACAGCGCGGTTAGCCAAAATCGGCGTGAATATTAATCCACCAATCTGAACCAAGCGGTCTATTTTATGGGTGATTCCACTCCCTGAATCACCCGCCAAAACAGTGGTGGGGTGTCAAGCTGGCCACTATGCTGGATGGGAAAGGACAGATAAATCTCATCTAAGGAGCACCTGCACTCATGAACCCCACCGCAGTGAATATGGCGTTGAAGACCGGTTCCAATCTGTGGAAGCAATTACGCGATTACCGGCAAGAAAAGTCCCGCGAAACGTATACCGCGCTCGAAGAGGCTGCCCAGCAGATGCAAAAGGAAGACAATAGCGCCTTCGATGAGGCCCGCAAGCAGGCAGGCGCAGTTACCCAGGCCGCGCATTCCCGCCTCGAGCGCGCCCTAGAGGAATTCAATAACTACCGCGAGGATGCCGTCGAGCGTTTCGATGAGGCCAAGAAGGAAGCCACCAAGAAGGACAAGAAGTCTTCCAGGTTCTGGACCGTTGCCGGAATCGTTGCCCTGCTCGCCGCGGCAACCGGTGCGATTTACTACTGGCTGCGCTCCAATGACAAGCCTTCCCAGACCCCACCGCGCGTGGATGACTACCGCGGTGGCACCCAAAACACCGCCCCAGAATCCACCTTGGTCTACACCTCCACCAGCGAAGCTAAGCACGAAGCCGATTCGGACCTCGCCGAAGAGGGCGCTGTGCGCGATGAGGAACTCTTGGGTTCCATCGATGAGCAGCTGGCCAAGCACCGCGAGGAAGAAGAGGCCGCCGCGGAGGAAGCGGATACCACCCGCATCACCGATGATCACCAGAGTGAGGGCAAGCACCGCCTGCAATCTGACGAGCAGTAGTTCCTTTCGCACCCCCGCGGTGGGGGTGCAGTAGGCGTTGCCTAGATCTCATTGCTTTGCCTAATCAAAAATCTCCTGCTTGAATTCACCCATTAAGGCTTTCTACAAGGAGATAAACAATGAGCTTTGAGTCTCTCACCGTCAAGCTCAAAGACGGTTCAACGTACTATTTCCCCGCAGGCCCAGTAACCGATGATCCCTCCCCGCGCGTGGATAACCTCCGCTTTGCCATCGATAACGGCGCTACCTTCCGCTCCGTTGACGAATCCGGTGAAATGCGCGAATTCAACGGCGCGGACGTGCATAACTACCACTTGGCTTAACTAGCCCGGCGGATTCTTCATATATCCTGGGGATTATGGAAATTCGCGCGACACAAGAATCTGATCGCACTTATATAGCTCGCCTCAACTTCCTGACCGATACCTTCGGCGATGAACGAGGCGAGCTTTCTTCCGGTTTTGCCGACGATTTTTCCTTCTACGTGGAAAATTGGGAGCCCAACCAGGGAGGTTTCATCGCTTGGGAGGACCTCGTGCCCGCCGGCGGTGTGTGGCTCAATTGGGGCACCGAGGACAATCACGGTTACGGGTTCGTGGAACCGGCCATCCCAGAATTTGCCATCGCGGTAGAAAGCCGCTTTGCGGGCCAGGGCATTGCCACCGCGCTTATCGATGCCGCCATTTCCCTCGCCCAGACCCTCAAAGCGCCCGGCATTTCCTTAGCCGTCCACCCCGATAATCCGCGTGCGCAGGGACTTTATGAACGCTTGGGATTCGAGCATGTAGGTGTGTACGCCGAGCATTACATCATGGTCAAGCGCTTTTTATAGCCCTATGCATGACTAAAGTCCGGATTCTTTAACCAGAATCCGGACTTTTCCTGTGGAGCATAGGAGAATCGAACTCCTGACCTTCTGCTTGCAAAGCAGATGCTCTACCAATTGAGCTAATGCCCCAGTGGCTTGTACTCTACTACTGCAGCCGCTCATTCCAAAAATGCCGAAGACACCGCGGCACAGTGATGTACTTCTATCACATTTATCACACGCGTTTAATCCATAATTCCCTTCGCAGTGGAGTAGGCTGGCTAATCGTGCCCATCTGTCCTCGTTCCTAGGAAAAGTATGCGTCGTCTTCTTACCTCCGCGCTCACCGTGCTTGCCACCGCCGCCCTTCCCGCCTGCGCCAATGCGCAATTCCTCGAAGGCACCCCAAAAGTAGCCGGGTCCTCAGAACCAAATATCCAGTCCGCGGTTTCTGAGATTCAGACCGATATTCAAAGCCGCATCGACAGCACCCGCGCGCAGGCACAAGATCTTGTTTCCTCGGTAGCACCACAAGACGAGCCGCAGAATGAGGCTGCACCCGCACCGGATCCCCAGGCTGGGGCCGCACCGCAACCAGCCCCGCAGCCACAGGCTAACGGCGTCGATTGCCCGAATTGCGTGGCCCTGACCTTTGACGATGGCCCAAGCCCTTATACCAACCAGCTCTTGGATACCTTTAAGGCGAAAAACGCCCACGCCAGCTTCATGGTGCTAGCGGATCACGCCTACCAGTACCCCCAAGCGCTCCAGCGCATGCAGGCAGAAGGTCATACCATTGGCAATCACACCAAGACCCATCGCCAGCTCAACCAGTTAGCTTACGGCGATATTGCCCAAGAAATCGACGCCGGCAATGCGGCGATCCGCAATGCCACCGGGCAGAATCCAAAGTGGCTGCGCCCGCCCTACGGTGCCACCAATGAAACGGTTGACCAGGTAGCCAGGGATAAGGGCTTGTCGCAGGCCCTATGGAACGTGGATACCTTGGACTGGAAGATCCGCGACTCGCAGCACGTCTGCAATGCCGCCGTCCAGGATGCTAACCCAGGCTCCATCGTCTTGATGCACGATATTCACCCGACCACCGTCAATGCGGCCGAGTGCATTATCGATGGCCTGCGCGCCAAGGGCTTGGAGCCGGTCAGCCTCGATGAGTTGCTGCGCACCCCGGTAGACGGAAAGCGCTACTACTCCCGTTAATGATTGATTTCTCCCACACTGCTGATGTCGTAGCCCCGCAGCTCCTTGGCTGCGTCATTACGCACGCCGGGGTGAGCATTCGCCTTACGGAAGTCGAGGCCTATTTGGGCACGGACGATGCCGCCGCCCATACCTTTCGTGGGAAAACCCCGCGCAATGCCGCCATGTTCGGCCCACCGGGCCGACTGTACGTGTATGCCTCTTACGGCATCCACCGCAATGTCAATATCGTGTGCGCGCCCGAAGGCGTGGGCCAAGGGTGCCTACTGCGCGGCGGTGAGGTGCTATCCGGGATCGATACCGCCTTTGCACGCCGCGGCACCAGCGATTTTCATAATCTAGCCCGCGGCCCTGGGAACCTCGGTAAAGCTCTTGGAGCAACGCTGGAGGATAACCACCTACCAGTGCAGCTTTCTGAGCGCGAGTCTGCACCGGAATGGGTGCGCGGCCCGCGCATTGGTATTTCCAAAAACCAGGAAGCGGCCCTGCGGTTTTGGATTCCCTTTGATAAGACCGTCTCCGGCCGCCGCGGCTATCCCAAAAATAATTAATAGCGCCCGCCGTAGCGCTCATCGGCTTCGATGGCTTTGATGATGCGCTCATTAATTTGGGTCATTTGATGGATCTGCGCGCGGGTCAGGTTATCGATAACGGATCGGCGGGCCTGCTTAGCGTGGCCCGGGGCGGTTTCTACTACCTTGTCCCAGCCGCTATCGGTAAGGTGCGCCATCGTCGTCCGCCCATCATTGGGACAAGGACGCCGCACGACCCAGCCCTGGCGCTCCAAACGGGTAACAACCTGGCTCAGACGGGACAAGGAGCCGTTTGCGGTGATGGCGAGGTCTCGCATGCGCATCTCATGGTTCTCGGCCTCTGATAGCCGTGAGAGCACCGTATATTCAAAGAAGCTTAGCTTGGCATCATCGCGCAGCTGCGCGTCTAGAATATTGGTGAGCCGGACATTCACGCTCATCAGGGACATGAATGCTGCTAGTTCATCCTCTTCCAGCCAAAAGTCGTCCCGCTCGGTCATGAGGATTATTTTAGCAACTGGACTTCAATTCTAAAATAATCCCAAGTAGCCGGAGCCCGTCCCACTTATTCGAACTTGGTCTCCTCCACCTAGTGGCTGGTGGGTGCCAAGCGAGCTGGGTCCAATTCAATCCGGCGCAGCAACTGCGCGTTGAATGCCACCACGATGGTCGATAGCGACATCAATACCGCGCCGGCCGCCGGGGAGAGCACGACACCGATGGGTGCGAGTACGCCTGCCGCCAAGGGCACGGCAATGATGTTGTAGCCAGATGCCCAAATAAGGTTCTGGATCATCTTGCGGTAGCTAGCGCGCGACAAGGTGATCATCGAAAGCACCGACCGCGGGTCGTCGCTGGCGAGCACCACCTCGGCGGATTCCATGGCGACATCGGTGCCGGCGCCAATGGCGATGCCGACTTCCGCGCGGGCCAAGGCTGGGGCGTCGTTGACGCCATCGCCAACCATGGCCACGGCTAGACCGCGCTCCTGTAATTCGGTGACCTTGGAGTCCTTGTCCTGCGGCAGGACTTCGGCAAAGACCTCGTCAATACCCAATTCTTCGCCAACGGCCTCGGCGACCTGCGTGGCATCGCCAGTGATCATCGCAACCTTGACGCCCTGCTCTTGGAGGGCCTGTACGGCCGCGCGGGATTCGGGACGAACCTTGTCTTCAACCGCGAGAGCGCCGATTATCTGACCATCGCGCACGACGTGCAGGACACCCGCGCCGCGTTGGGACCACTCTTCAACCTGCGCATCAAACACCCCAGGGGTGGCAAGCTCTAGCTCGCGCAGCATATTCGGTCCACCGACGAGGACCTCTGCCCCATCGACGGTGGCCTTGATTCCCCGGCCGGCGGCCGCACTGAAATCGGTGCTGTGCAGCTGCTCCTGAGATGCTTCCGCGTGGTCTTCGGCTGCCTTGACGATGGCGCGGGCCAATGGGTGTTCACTATCGGCCTCGGCCGCGGCGGCCACTGCTAGCAGCTGCCCCTCGCTGATGTCCTCAACGGTTGCAACACCGGTAACGGCATGAGCGCCTTCGGTCAGGGTACCGGTCTTATCGAAGAGGACGGCGTCGATGGTGCGCATGCGCTCCAACGCCAAACGTTCCTTGATGAGTACCCCAGACTGTGCGGCCTGCTCGGTAGAGATCGCAATGACCAGTGGGATAGCCAAACCGAGGGCGTGGGGGCAAGCGATGACGAGCACGGTAACGGTGCGCACCACGGCGTCGCTTGGGCTCCCGATAATGGCCCAGACCACCGCAGTAATGAGGGCTGCGATTAGCGCAAACCAGAAGAGCAACGCTGCGGCGCGATCGGCAAGGGCTTGGGCGCGGGAGGAGGATTCCTGCGCCTCGGCGACCATGCTTTGGATACCGCCCAGGGCCGTATCTCCTCCGATGGCTTCTACCTGGACGCGGACGGTGTTGTCGGTGGCCACCGTACCGGCGACCACGCGCTCACCTTTATCGCGGAAGACTGGGCGGGATTCACCGGTGATCATGGATTCATCGAATTCGGCTGAGCCTTTAACAATGGTGCCATCGGCAGGCGCCCGCGCTCCAGCGCGGACCAGTACTATGTCATCCACCGCCAGCTCAGAGACTGGCACGGTGTGGGCCTGCCCATCGATGATCTTCTCGGCTTCGTCAGGCAAAAGTTCTGCTAAGGCGTCCAAAGCGGAGGAGGCCGCGCCGAGTGCACGCATCTCCAACCAGTGGCCCAGCAGCATAATGACGACCAGGAGGGCCAGCTCCCACCAGAAATCTAGGTCGAATCCTCCAATCCCCAAGGTGGTGACCCATGAGGCGACGAACGCCACGGTAATAGCCATGGCGATAAGCAGCATCATCCCGGGCTGGCGGGATTTCAGTTCCGACCAGCCGCCTTGCAGGAACGGCGTGCCGCCATAAATGAAGATGATGGTGCCAAGCACCGGGGGAATCCAGGATGAACCATTGAATTCGGGTACGCCGTAGCCGAGCAATTCTGCGACCATAGGGCTGAAGATGACGACCGGTACCGATAGCAGCAGCGACCACCAGAAGCGGCTGCGGAACATCGCCGCGTGATCGCCGTGTCCGTGCCCATGGCCGTGGCCATGCCCGTGCTCGTGGCCATGACCTTGATGGTCACCGTGAGAGTGCCCTTCGTGGCCGCCATGATCTGTGTGTTGCGTATGATCCGCTCCCGCGGCCTGGTGAGCACCGGAATGCTCACTGTGTTGGTGGGAAGTACTCATGAAGTTCCTTTCTTCTCCTCCCTGCACCAAGAGGAGTTCTAGCGTCGGTGGAACACAGTGATGGTTACTCTCCCCACCATATACCCCGGGGAGGTATATTTACAGAACGGAAGGAGCCATTCTCGTATAAGAGGCGAAGTGGAGCTGCCGAGATGGCCACCCAGCTTAAACGGGCCTAGCCCCCGGAAAGTGGACACGGCGCGGTCAGCCCGACCCCATCAGCTCGGTTATTCTTCAACGTCATTGCAGATGAACTCGACAGAGAAACGGTCCCGGCATTTAGCGATGAACCGGATCATAACGGAGGCTTTGGGCCCAGTTCTGGGAAGTTTCCTGCACGATGGGCCTCCTGCGCCCATTGCCAGGCTGTGTGCCATGAAACGCCGAGCTTCGGGGCTTACTGCCTAACATGCTCTTCCAGCAAGATGCGATCTTCCACAAGTGGGACACTTCAGGTTTCACCTACCGTTTTCGCCTACTCAAAGTGGAAGAAAGAGGCAAAGAAACGACATATGGGGCACTCCATTTTAGTTGGAGTGCCCCATGTTGGCTTTAAAGAGGAACTTTAGTCCTCATCACCCGAAAACTTCTTTCTCATTGTCCAATCTATCCAGAACCAAATGCAGAACAAGATGAGACCGATCACCGTTCTAGGGACGACATCTAAGTCAAAAACGATTCCGAGAAATAGTCCCAGAAGGACCAATGAAGCAAAAAATACAGCCCACGATACTCGTGAATTATATTTTTTGGATTTTAGCTTCTGCATTCATGCCCTCCAACTGGATGCGGACGATCTCCCATGTATGGTGCAATCTTAAGCTGATAGCAGGTGTTGTGGTCGTATTCAGCGAATGCGGGTTAAGGGACAGAATGTGTGTCCGGATGTGCGTCGGTAGCTAGGTTGACCAGTCGCAACGAGGATTCCGCTCTAGGCGGTGAGGCGCAGCGCGGGGTCTGGGCGCGAAATCCACGTATCTGGCTGAGAATGTGGTACCCGACGGGGTAGGCAGCAAACTAACCCGCGTGGTTAATCAACACATCACGTGCCCCGTGTGCCTGGGGCCAGTAAAGAAAAATGGCACAACGTCCGCAGGCAAGACTCGTTGGCGCTGCAAAGACCGTTCATGCGGCCACAGCTTCACCAATACCAACGATGACCCCATCCAGACTGCCAGGTTCCGGATGTTCTACGAGTGGTTCTTGTCTTCATCAACCCTGTCGTCAATCGCCGCAGAGCACGGCTATAGCCGTCGGCAACTCACCCGGTGGTTCGAAAACTTCTGGCTCGTCCACGTTCCCGACAACACCGACTCCAATCGCATCTATGACCAGCTATTTGTCGACGGAACCTACTTCGGCCACCAGAACTGCCTACTGGTGGCATCAACGAAAGCCCACGTCGTGGCCTGGCATTGGTGCCGCCAAGAAGACACGTTCAACTACAACCGTCTCTTCGACAAGGTCGGGCATGCCCCACTGGTGGTCACCACCGATGGACACCAAGGCTCGCTAGAAGCCATCAAAACAACCTGGTCACAAGCACACATCCAACGCTGCCTCGTCCACGTCAAACGCAACATTCAACGCTACGTCGGCTTGTACCCCGTGCTGCCATCTGGCAAAGCACTGCGCGGCCTATCGTTGTCACTGCTGCGGGTAAGCAACCTGGATGAGGCCGCGGAATGGACCGCGAAGCTGCAGCAATTCCACGACGTGTACGGCAAGTGGCTCAGTGAGAAGACCTACATCAAAGACCTCAAACCGGAAGAGATTCCAAAGAAATTCCGTCGAAACAAGAAGTTCTTTTACATGCATTCCCGACACCGCAGTGCCTACGAACTGCTCGCCAAACTGGAACGGAACAAGCACCTATTTACGTTCCTGACCAGTCAGGAAGACGCAGTCGAAGGACAACTCGCTCGCGATACCAACAGCCTGGAAGGCGGCATAAACGCCGGAGTAAAAGCCCTTGCCAGGTACCACCGAGGAATGCCAGAGGAGCACCAGCGCACTGCCGTGGACTGGTGGCTGCATCTGCACACGCAATATCCCGGTGACCCTATTGAGATTGCCCGAAGTCAAAAATGGGGACGCAGCGCACTCGCCAAAGTACAAGCTGCGTCCACCAACAACACGGCTAACGACCTCGACGGCGCACCAGCACGGTACGACACCGGAATCGAAAGCACGCACACCAACGATATCGGTATCCGCAAAGGCTCCATGCGCTAACCCCTAAACCCCCAGCCCAAACCCCTAAACCGCGGGGCGGCAGACACACAAAATGTCCCACCCCGCGACACGCCGGCCTAGACACTCATTTTGTCCCTTAACCCGCGAATGCCTTTGCTGTTTTAACAATATCAAGCGCGTTGATGCCTGCTATCGGACAAACACCCCCAAAACCAGTTTGATAGGTGTGGGGAGCTTCGAGAGGGTACAAAAAGCAAAAAGTCCGACTCCCTTAAGGAAGCCGGACTGATGCTGTGGAGCATAGGAGAATCGAACTCCTGACCTTCTGCTTGCAAAGCAGATGCTCTACCAATTGAGCTAATGCCCCATTGTTCCGTGGTGGGCCTAGCTGGAATCGAACCAGCGACCTCATCGTTATCAGCGATGCGCTCTAACCGACTGAGCTATAGGCCCTTTAGCGGAACGAGATGTAACTTTACATACTACCCCGGAAAGAACACAAATCGGCAGCTCAAAGAGGTTTTCAGAGGCGCACTTCGTGGGTCTAATGAGGACGCTACTTCGCGCTTAAAACTAGAAAAATGCCGGCAACCGTAGCTGCCGGCATAGTCTCCCACTCACAGTGGTCTAGATGTCATCCAAGCTGACCTTTAGCCCACCGAAGACATCCACGATGGCGTTATAGATTACGGCCATCAGCGGTGCGAGCAAGGTGAACAGGACGGCGAAAATAACGCCAATCAGCGCGCTGGCTGCGATCACCACTCCAAAGGTGACCTCAAAGCCGCCGCCGACGCCACCAACGAGGCTATTGACTGACTCCCATATGCCCACCTGGTGCAAACCGATGTACAACAGGCACACGGCCAGCAACCACGCGATGAGTCCGACGAGTGACAGGGCCAGACCAACGCGAAACGCCGAGGTGGGCGAGATGTGGTGGATGGTTACGTCTCGTCGTTCCATGTCCTACTCCTCGTCCTTGGAGGCATCGCTTACCTTGTGGTGCTCTTGCTGGACCTCATCGACGGTCTTTTCGCCCTTGGCCACAGCCTGCGCGTCTTCCTCACCATCTTCTTCAACATTGCGGTCGATGGCAAGCAATTCGACGTCATCGGCAAGGTCAACCAGGCGCACGCCCATCGTGGCGCGCGAGGACGGACGAATCTGGTTTACTTCGGTGCGAATAACCCCACCGGCGGAGGTAATGGCGAAGATTTCATCGTCCTTGTCAATGGAAATGGCACCAATGAGCTTGCCGCGCTTCGGAGTGTACTTGAAGGTCATGACACCCAAGCCACCGCGGCCCTGCGGGGTGTATTCCTCAATGGCGGTGCGCTTGCCGTAACCACCCGAGGTAGCAACGAGTAGGAACTCGCCGTCGTGGACGACGGACATCGCCAGCAGCTGGTCATCGCCGCGGAAGCGCATGCCCTTCACGCCGGCGGTAGCGCGGCCCATGGGGCGCAGCTGGTCGTCATCGGCAGTAAAGCGAATGGCTTGGCCCTGCTCAGAGGTCAGCAGGATGTCATCGCCCTCAGAAACGAGCTGGGCGCCAATGAGCGCATCGCCCTCGTTCAGATTGATGGCGATAAGGCCTGCGGAACGAGCGGACTCGTAATCGGTCAGGCGCGATTTCTTCACGCGGCCCTGCTGGGTGGCCAGGACCAGGTATGGCGCATCCTCGTAGGACTGGATCTGAATGACCTGGGCAATCTTTTCCTCCGGCTGGAATTCCAGCAGGTTGGCCACGTGCTGGCCGCGGGCGGCGCGGCCGCTCTCTGGCAGCTCGTAGGCCTTCAGGCGGTAGACGCGGCCAAAGTTGGTAAAGAACAGGATCCAGTCGTGCGTGGAGCAGACGAAGAAGTTCTTCACAATGTCATCTTGCTTGAGCTCCGCACCGCGCACGCCCTTGCCGCCGCGCTTTTGTGACTTATAGGTATCGACCTTGGTGCGCTTGGCATAACCCGTGGCGGTAATGGTGACCACGACGTTTTCGCGGGCAATGAGGTCTTCATCGGTGACCTCGCCGGAGGCAGGCAGGATCTCGGTGCGGCGCTCATCGCCGTACTTTTCGACGATCGCCTCCAGCTCATCGTGGACGATCTGGCGCTGGCGTTCCTCGTGGGCGAGGATGTGCTTGAGGTCGGCGATCTCCTCTTCGATTTCTGCCAATTCATCGACGATCTTTTGGCGCTCCAGGGCAGCCAGGCGGCGCAGCTGCATCGCCAGGATGGCATCGGCCTGGATATCGTCGACATCGAGAAGTTCCTTCAATCCCTCGCGCGCCTCATCAACGGTGGGCGAACGACGGATCAGGGCGATGACCTCATCCAACATATCCAGCGCCTTGACCAAGCCACGCAAGATGTGCGCGCGCTTTTCCGCCTCATCCAGGCGGTACTGGGTACGGCGAACGATGACCTCGATCTGGTGCGCAACATAATTGCTCAGCATCTGATCCAGGCGCAGGGTGCGCGGCACGCCATCGACGATGGAGAGCATATTCGCACCGAAGGAGGTCTGCAGCTGGGAGTGCTTGTACAGGTTATTGAGCACCACGCGGGCGACGGCGTCGCGCTTCAGGGTCACAACAATGCGCATGCCCACGCGGTCAGAGGACTCATCTTCGATCTTGGAAATACCGGCGATCTTGCCGTTGGCTACGGACTCCGCGATATTGGAGATGAGGTTATCGGGGTTGACCTGGAACGGCAGCTCCGTAATCACGATGGTCTGCCGGGAACCGGATTCCTCGATGGAGGTCACACCGCGCATGCGGATGGAGCCGCGGCCGGTGGTATATGCATCCTTGATGCCCTGATCGCCCACGATGAGGCCGGCGGTGGGAAAATCCGGGCCCTTCACGCGTTCCATGCAGGCCGCGAGCGCGGCATCCTCGTCTGCGTCCGGGTTCTCCAGCAGCCAGTAAATGGCCGAGGCCAACTCATTGAGGTTATGCGGCGGGATATTGGTGGCCATGCCCACGGCAATGCCGCCGGAACCATTCATCAAAAGGTTAGGCACGCGGGACGGCAGGACGTCCGGCTCGCTGGTCTTGCCATCATAGTTGGGCGAGAAATCCACGGTATTTTCGCGGATATCGCGGACCATTTCCATGGCCAACGGGGTGAGCTTGCACTCGGTATAACGCATTGCGGCGGGGCCGTCGTTACCGCGGGAACCGAAGTTACCCTGGCCATCGACAAGCGGGTAGCGCATATTCCAAGACTGCGCCAAGCGCACCAAGGTGTCATAGATGGCCGAGTCACCGTGCGGGTGGAATTGACCCATGGTGTCAGAGACCGGGCGCGCGGACTTCACATATCCGCGCTCGGGGCGGTAACCCGAATCGAACATGGCGTAGAGAATGCGGCGGTGCACTGGTTTTAGGCCATCGCGCACCTCAGGCAGCGCGCGGCCCACAATGACGGACATGGCGTAGTCGATATAGCTCGACTCCATCTCCTCATTAATGTCAATGGGAAAAATCCGATCAAAAAGATCGTCGTTACTGTCACTCATAAGGCCAAATTCTACCTTCTCCGGGCTTTATCGGCCTTATTTGCCGCACCGGTGGTATCACTGTGGTATCACTGGGGCATGGCAATGACATTGCGGCTTACCGCAGAACAAGATCACGCCCTTACCCTCTTGGCCTCCGCGCAGGGAACCTCCAAGCACGAGGCGGTGGTGCGTGCCATCGTGGCGGCGGCCTCGCGCACGCTTGCCGATGCCCACGTGCAAGCCACCGCCCGCGAGCTCCTCCCCGGCCGCGCGGATCTAGAGGCCGAAATTCGCAGGGCGCGAAAGACACACGCATGAGCCCCGAACAGCTGTACCTATTGGCCCAAGAATTTTGCGCCCGCTTTAATCTCCGCATCATCAACTATTCCGCCTTAGTGTCTGCCGCCGCTGCCAGCACCGCGCGCCTAGAGGGCATCGCCATCCACGGCGATGAGCGGCAGGCCGCTCGAGCTATGGCGGAGGTTTTGGAAAAGGTGCCAGCGTTAAACGCTGGAAATCAGACCTTCGCGCAGTACTGTGCCCGCGTCTATATGGCCACTAAATTCGCGTAAAGTATGGCACCATGTCTCACCTTTCTACCTTGATGCACGGATCCACCCGCACCGAGTTCATCGCCGAATGCGGGGATCTCGTTGAAAAAGTCGCCTCCGCCAAATCCGGCATTTCCGGCATAGCCATTAAAGGCGGATTGGCGGCCGCCAAAAAAGCCGATGCCAATGTCGTCCCCAAGGCGCTGGAACGGATCCTGCCGGATGTCCTCGATGCCCTGGATCCACGGTGGCAAGACTTTGCGGAAAGCGGGAAGGATGATTTCGGCGCCTTCCTTGAACCGCACCAGGAAGAGGTCAGCGATGAGATTATGAACATCGCAGATAAGCACGTGGAAAAGGTAAACTCCGCCGCACTGCGCAAACCCTATAATTCCCTGCGCGGCAAGGCCACCAAGATCTTAAGCCCGGAAGTTCCTGCATTCGGCCGCGTCGTGCAAAAGCACATGTAAATAATTAATTTCCACCGGTTTTCCTGCGGTTGAAGGTTATCTGGACTGCGGAGTATAAGTGTGGAAGTGACTTTTTCCCCACATCATAAATCGTCGACATCAGAAGCAAACCGTACCGATTACCCCGCCGGCCAAGACCCCGCCCGCTGGCGGGTTCTTATTATTGTGCTGGTCACGGTGTTCATGTCACTGATTAGTGTGTCCATCGTGAACGTGGCACTGCCGTCGATCCAGTCTGGGCTTGGTGCCACGGATTCGGATGTGCAATGGGTGCTGTCTGGTTATGCGCTTACCTTCGGCGTGGTCCTCGTCGCCGCTGGGCGCGCCGGCGATCTCGTGGGGCGCGGGGGCATCTTCCTGCTCGGCATCGCCGTCTACACCATCAGCGCCGCCGTGGCGGGTTTCGCGCCGAATGCGCATTCTCTGAACATCGCGCGCTTTGTCCAGGGTGTTGGTGCCGGATTACTGAACCCCCAAGGCGTGGGAATGATTCAGCAATACTTCCGCGGGGAAGAACGCGGCCGCGCCTTCGGATACTTTGGCGCCACCGTGGGAATCGCCGTGGCCATCGGCCCGGTATTGGGCGGCTTCCTCATTAAGCTCGGTGGTCCTGACCACGGGTGGCGGCTGACCATGCTGGTCAACGCGCCTATCGGCCTGCTAGCCATCATCTTGGGCCTCATGTGGTTCCCACGCCCGCTGTTTTCCCGCGTCCGCGATGCCGCGGGCAATAAGCTGGGCATCTTCAAGGCACTGGCCACCCTGGATCCCATCGGCGCGCTCATCCTCGGCGCCGCGGTATGGTGCATCCTCTTCCCCTTCATGGACTCAACCGGCTCCCCGGCCGTGTGGTGGCTGCTTCTGGCGGGTGCCGTCCTCATTGGCGTGTGGGTGCTGTGGGAGCGCCACCACAAGGCCACCGGCCACCCGCCGATGGTGGATCTCAATATCTTTGCCACCTCGAGCTTCCGCAACGGCACCATCATCGCCACGTTGTGGTTTATGGGTATTACCAGCATCTGGGTGCTCGTTGCGTTGTATTTCCAAAATGGCCTGGGCTACTCCGCCCTAGCGGCCGGCTCGGTGGGCATTCCTTCCGCACTCCTCAACTCCATTACCGCCACCATCGCTGGCCGCAAGATCTCGCGGTATGGGCGCATGGTGGTCATCATCGGCATGCTAACCACCATCTTCGGTCTCATCGCCACGGTGGTCTTTATTTGGGGCACCACGCATTGGGGAATGAACGAATGGTGGCTCATCCTCTCCTTGGCATTTATCGGGCTTGGCCAGGGTGCCGTGGTCTCACCTAACCAAACCCTGACCTTGGCGCAGGTCCCAGATAACTACGCCGGTTCCTCCGGCGCGGTCCTACAAACCGGCCAGCGCATCGGCACCGCCATTGGCTTGGCCGTCATTACCGCCATCGTCTTTGCCATGCTCCAAAGCACCTCCGGAGATTGGCCCGTATCCATCATGACCGGCTTTGGCGTCATCATCGCCGTCTGCCTAGTGTCCTTGAGCTTTGGTTTTGCGGATCAGCGCGCTTCCCGCAGCTAATACCTCGCCCCATAGTTAAAGCCCACCGTGGAATTATCCACGGTGGGCTCTAGCTTTTTGCCTAGCCCCTGCACGCAGAAGGGCTAAGCCAACGGTTTAGATATCCAGGAAGCGGACATCCTTCGCGCGGCGGGTAATAAAGGAGCGGCGGGCGGCCACGTCATCACCCATGAGGATGGAAAACAGCTCATCGGCGCGCTGTGCGTCTTCCAGGTCCACGCGGCGCAACAGGCGCGTGGAGGGATCCAGGGTGGTCTCCCAGAGCTCGGAGGCGTTCATCTCGCCCAAGCCCTTGTAGCGCTGGATGCCGTCATCCTTGTTGATCTTACGGTTGTGCTCCAGGCCTTCTGCCAACAGCTTATCGCGCTCATCATCAGAGAAGGCGTAGCCCGGAGTGCCCTTAGACCACTTCAGCTTGTAGAGCGGCGGGTTAGCCAGGTACACGTGGCCATCCTCAACCAACTGCGGCATAAAGCGGAAGAGCAGGGTCAACAGCAGCGTGGCGATGTGCTGGCCGTCCACGTCGGCATCGGCCATCAGCACGATCTTGTCGTACCGCAGCTTCTTGATATCGAATTCCTCGTGGATGCCGGTACCCAACGCGGTGATGATGGCTTGGACCTCGGCATTTTTTAAGACCTTATCCATGCGGGCCTTTTCCACGTTCAGGATCTTGCCGCGCAAGGGCAAGATGGCCTGGAACATAGAGTCACGGCCGGCCTTCGCGGAACCGCCCGCGGAGTCACCCTCCACGATATAAAGCTCCGAACTCCGCGGATCCTTAGAACGGCAATCCGCAAGCTTGCCGGGCAGTCCGCCCAGATCGGTGGCGGACTTGCGGCGCACCATCTCGCGCGCCTTACGCGCTGCCATGCGGGCATGCGCCGAGGAGACGGCCTTATTGATGATGGCCTTTGCCTCTGCCGGGTTGGCATCAAACCAGTCATTGACGTACTCGTTGACCGAGCGCTGCACAAAGCCCTTGATCTCGGAGTTGCCCAGCTTGGTCTTGGTCTGGCCCTCGAACTGCGGATCACCCACCTTGACCGAAATGACGGCGGCCAAACCTTCGCGACAGTCATCACCGGAAAGGTTGCCGTCCTTGTCCTTGATGAGCTTGTGCTCCTTGGCATAGCGGTTCATCAAGGAGGTCAGGGCTGCGCGGAAGCCCTCTTCGTGCGTGCCGCCCTCGTGAGTATTGATGGTATTGGCAAAGGTGTGCACGGACTGCTTGTAGCCCTGGTTCCACTGCAAGGCCACCTCGACCTCGTGGTCCTCGCCTTTTGACTCGAAGGACACGATGGTGGGGTGAATAGCGTTCTTGGACTTATTGAGGAATTTTACGTAGTCCGTCAGGCCCTCCGGGTAGTGGAAGGTGATCTTCTTGCGGCGCTTCTTATCGGCCTTGGTGACGTTCTTGGAATCGTCTTCCTCGTTAAAGGTATCGCCGGCATCAGGAACATCATCAAACGACGTCTCATCCGCACTCGCCTCACCGGATTCCGCATCCGCGATTTCCTCGAGCTCGATCTGCTCTTGGGTCACGCGCTCATCAATAAGCTCGATGGTCAGGCCCTTGTTCAGGAAGGCCATCTCCTGCAGGCGGCGCGCAATGGTGTCGTAGTCGAACTCGGTGGTTTCAAAGATCTCCGGATCCGCCCAGAAACGAATCTTGGTACCAGTGCCGCGGGCGTTGCCGCCTTCCACAAGGTCATCCGGGATGGCGTTCTGGAAGTTTTGGTACCAGTGCTTGCCCTCACGCTTGATCTCCGCCTCCACGCGGGTAGACAGGGCGTTGACCACGGAAATACCGACGCCGTGCAAGCCGCCGGAAACGGCATAGGAATCGGAGTCGAATTTACCGCCGGCGTGCAGCTGCGTCATGACCACCTGGACGGTCGGCGCACCAGAGGCGTGCATCTCCACAGGGATGCCGCGGCCATTATCGATGACCTCGACGCCGCCGTCTTCCAAAAGCTTGACGGTGACCTTATCCGCGAAGCCTGCCATGGCCTCATCAACGGAGTTATCAACAATCTCCCAGATAAGGTGGTGCAAACCGCGCGATCCGGTGGAACCGATGTACATACCGGGGCGCTTGCGGACGGCCTCTAGACCTTCCAGGATCGTAATTGATCCAGCATCATATGCGTGTTCTTCAGCCACGGATTCGTGCTCTCCTTTTGGCTATAGCTAATTCTAAGACTTTCACTATTCTACACGCATACCCCCTACTGAATGACACCCCACACCGGCCAGAGGTAGCTATGTGGCGCGCTCTGTAGTTATTTATCTTTTAAAGGGCAGAGCTAACCTGCTCCTATTAGCCACTTATCAGCCGTAGGTATCTTGCGAACCTTGCGGTTTTACCCACTGCCGACCCTCGTAATTGCGCTGCTGCCGCGGGCCGTGGATGCGCAGCTCAGCAATGACATCGGGGCCGAGCCGGTCCGCAATTTTGCGCAGGATTTCCCGCTGCAGGTAGCGCAGTTCTGTGGCCCAGGTGGAGTTATCGCAGGAAATGTAGACGATCTTGTCCTTGATTTTCTGCGGCTGCGTATGGGCAGCGATGCGCTCGCCCACCAGGTTTTCCCAATTTCCCATGACCCAGCCGTGCGCTAATTCATGCTTCCAGCCGCGGTGGGAAATCTCCTTTTTAATCTGTGCACCCAGGCTCGGCACATCAATCTTTCGCCGCGGCCTCCTGCCATCGGCGCCGGTAGGCCTGCCCACCTGGTAGCCGCGATAGTTCTGCGGCTGGGCATCCGCCAAGGATGGCACCGGCATCTTCGGCACTGGGCGCGTAAGCTTTGGCGGATTCTTCGAGGTAGAGCGCACCAACCGGAAGTATTGGGTGACGGGATCCGTGCGTTGCCTGCCGGTTTCCCCTTCTTCCTCACTCATGCTTCTTCCTCGCTATCCTCTCCTGCGGTTGCTTCCGTGTGCAGGGTGGAAATGCGCCCCTGGTCCGTATCTTCCACTCCTACCCGGTAACGCACGATGGGCTCCAGGTTATCCGGTAAATCCTCATCCACCGCGGCGGTGATAAGCACCTGTTCTGCCGTGGCGGCCAGGTGAACCAGCTGGGTGCGGCGCTTGGCATCGAGCTCGGCAAAGACATCATCCAAGATGAGGACCGGATCTGATCCCCCTTCTTGGCGCAGGAGCTCAAACTCCGCCAGGCGCAGGGCGATGGCATAGGACCAGGTTTCGCCGTGGCTAGCAAAACCCTTGGCCGGCTGATCCCCCAGGTGGAGCACGAGATCATCACGGTGCGGGCCCACCAGTGAGATGCCGCGCTCGATCTCGCGCTGCCGGGCAGAGGCCAGCTCGGTCAGCATGACGGCCTCCAGCACCTCGCGGTCAGAGGTATCAATGGTGGATTTATACTCCACGTGCGCAGGCCGCGACTCCGGCGCGAGGCCGGCATAGGCGGCGGGAATGTGGTCCAAGAGGGCATCGACAAGCGCAAGGCGCGCCACAATGACCTGTGCACCTAAGCGCGCGAGCTGGGCATCCCACGTATCCAGCGTCGATAGCGCCGAGGCGCCGTCGCTATCGCCGTAGCCGCGCCGCAAGCTTGCCGATGCCGACTTCAACAACGCATTGCGCTGCTTTAATACCTTGTCATAATCCGCCTTAACCCCAGCTAGGCGCGGGGTCCGCGAGGCGATGATGCTATCGAGATACGCGCGGCGCCCCGCGGGCTCACCGCGCACCAAGACTAAATCCTCAGGGGAAAACAGCACCGTTTTCACCACGCCGAGTAACTCGCGCGGGCTGCGCAGCCTAGTGCGGTTAATCTGCGCCTGATTGGCGGCATGTGGTTTGACCAGCAAGTGGGTGGTTAATTCACGCCCCTGGTTGACGGCAGTAAGGGACACCCGGGCACTCTGCGCACCCTGGCGCACCAGCGGCGAATCATGGGAGACGCGGTGGGAAGACAGGTGAGCGGTATAGCCCACGGCTTCCACGATATTGGTCTTGCCAAAGCCATTGCGGCCCACAAACAGAGTGATCCCCGGGCCCAGCTCAAGTTTTAGTTCGGGCCATGAGCGAAAATCCCGAACATCGAGATCCCTTATAAACATTAACCTGGCAGGCGAACCGGCATTAAGAGGTAAGTGAAGTTGGTCTGCGGCGTGGGGAAATTGCCATCCTCATCTGCTTCCGGCAGCTCTTCTGGCTCCGGGATCATGATGGCGGGGCGGGAAGGCTCCGTGAACCCGAAGACCACGCGATCGGTGTTGATGACAGCAAGGCCATCCTTCAAATAGCCCGGGTTGAAGGCGATCAAGAATTCATCGCGGCCGTGGAATGCGCACGGCAGCGTCTCGGTGGCATTACCGGCATCGGCGCCGGCGGACAGGGTGACCTGGCCATCGGCAAATTCCATGCGGATCTGCGCATTGCGGTCCGTCAACAAGGAAACGCGGCGAATGGCTTCTTGCAGCGGCGCCACCTCAACCGAGGCAATATTCGTGTGGGACTTGGGAAGCAAGGGCTGGACGTTTGGGAAATCCGCATCCAGCATGCGCGTGGTGGTTTCGCGGTTATCCGCATGCAGGCCAAATAGGCCATCGGCGCCGATATTATCGCCGGAGCCCACCGCAATCTCAATGGGAATATTCAAATGTGGATCCAGGCTGCGCCCGGTATCTTGCAGGGTCTTTGCCGGGACCAGAAGCTTAGCCTCAACGTCCTCAGCCGCCGGCTCCCACTCCAGGGTGCGCATGGCCAAACGGAAACGGTCCGTAGCCGTCATCTCAATATCCTTGCCGTGGATATCCATGTGCACGCCAGTAAGCATGGGCAGGGTGTCATCCTTGCCGGCCGCGGCCGCAACCTGCTGGATCGCCTCTGCGAATAGCTGCGGTTGGATCGTTCCGGTGACCTCAGGCAGGACCGGCAATTGCGGGTAATCATCGAGCGGGATGAGAGGTAGCTCAAAGCGGGAAGAACCACAAGCAACCAAAGCCTTGGAATCTACCTGGGAGATCTCCACTTCCTTATTGGGCAAGGTAGCCACGATATCTGAGAGCAATTTACCGGCGACGGCGATTTGGCCGGGCTCATCCACCATGCCCGCGATGCGCACCCGGGTAGAAACCTCGTAATCAAAGCCGGTGAACTCTAAGCCGTTGTCATCAGCGGTGATGAGCATCGCGCGCAGCACGGGCTGGGTGACCTTGGAAGGCAGGCTGCGGGCAACCCACGCTACGGCGTTGGCAAGGTCATCTTTGGCAACGCGAAATGACACGGCTTCATCCATGGTGCGAAGAGCTCCTCTTAGGCGGGGTAGGAATGTGTAACTTTCAAAAGCTGGCTTCCAACTTACCGCATCCGGTGAACCTTGTAATTTTCCCTCCGCCCGTCCGAGCCAGCGCCGCGTGCTCGGGACCGGGCACAATTTCACACATCCCCTTTCTACTTACAAGATCAGAGAAATAATTTAGTAGTAGTAATAAGCGCTGTGGGATCTGTGATCAACGGGGTAAATGACAAGTTCAGCGCGGCGATCCGGGGTGTGCCAATTCTTGTGATCTTGCTGTGATCAACTGGCCCGGAGTGTGGATAAATATGCGGGTCATCGTTTTATCCACAGTCTTTAGTAGTTATCCACGGATCTGCACACAGTGCTGATCACAGGGGCGTCTGTGCTGGATAGGGCCTGTGGAATTTAAAACTGTGAGCAAAATCTACAAATTACATCCATGAAATTACACAGGTGTGGATAACTCTGTGGATAGCTGTTTATACGACTCTTACCGGCACATAGCCCCTGGTAGGCGCCGGTAGGCGGTGGTGGAAGGTGGGGGCATCGGCAAGCGCACCGCCTGCTTACAAAAATGGCGCCTTCCTGTTATTCAAGGAAGACGCCACCGGGTGGTTGTGTTTTTCTCTAGCCGCGACCGCGATTCTTGATGCGCTGGGTCAGGGACTGAATCTCGTCGTAGGTATTGCGCTTTTCCGTCATCTCTTTGCGGATCTTGCGATCGGCATAGATCACCGTGGTGTGGTCCTTGCCGCCGAATTGCTCGCCAATCTTGGGCAGCGAAAGCTCGGTCAATTCGCGGCAGAGGTACATGGCCAGCTGGCGGGCGTGGGCCACCGCGCGCTTCTTGCCGGCACCGCGCAGGGTTTCAACATCAATATCGAAGTATTCCGCGGTGACTTCCATGATGGAGGCTGCGGTAATTTGCCGATCAGCAGAATCCGGCGCAAGATCGCGCAACGCAATTTCTGCCATTTCCACGTTGATCGGCTCATTGACTAAGGACGAGTAGGCGGATACGCGAATGAGCGCGCCCTCAAGCTCGCGGATGGAGGATTCGAAGCGCGAGGCAATGAGTTCCAGGACGGAACGATCCACTTCAGTGCCATCGGCGGCGGCCTTCTTCATCAAAATGGCAATGCGGGTTTCCAGATCGGGCGGTTGAATATCCGTAATCAACCCACCCTCAAAGCGGGTGCGCAGGCGATCCTCCAGCGTGGTGAGCTGTTTTGGTGGGCGGTCCGAGGACAAAATGATCTGTTTATTGGCCTGGTGCAGCGCATTGAAGGTGTGGAAGAACTCCTCCTGCGTGGATTCCTTGCCCTCTAAGAACTGGATGTCATCCACCATCAAAATATCGAGGTTGCGGTAGCGCCGCTTGAAGGATTCCTGGCGGTCATCGCGCAAGGAATTAATATAATCATTCGTAAATTCTTCCGAGGACACGTATTTCACGCGTAGCCCCGGGTGCAGCACCTGTGCGTAGTTACCGGCGGCATGCAAAAGGTGCGTTTTACCCAGACCAGAACCACCCCATATAAATAACGGGTTATAGGCGCGGGCGGGATTTTCCGCCACCGCCACCGCCGCGCCATTGGCAAAACGATTCGATGAACCGATGACGAAGCTTTCAAAAGTGTGCTTCGGGTTCAGCGAGGTCTCCCGATTGGGATCGTGCGCCGGGGCCTCCCGCGGAATGCGCGCGGCATTCGCAGATCCGCCGAACTCTGGTTGCTGGCGGTTATAGTCCTGCTGGCTGGTGTAGTGCTCCGCCAATTCATCCAGGCTTGCCGGGGCATGGCTGGACCGCCAATTAGGCGGGGTCTGACCTGCGGTGGGGTTGTGGTTTCCGCGGGCTGCCGACGCATCCGTTTGCTGGGGGCGAGAGACGTAATTTTGCGCGGAAGAAGAATCATTCTGCGCCGGCGGCATGTATTGTGCCTGCGGGTTGGGCTGGGAGGAAGGAGCCTGCGTGCTTGCCGATGCCCCTCCTGGTGCCGGCCCCGAATTCGACGGGTTGGCAGGTGGTTGTGGCTCCTGCGGGGTAGCTAAGGTAACGGCGAAGGAACACGGGCGGCCGAGGTGGCGGGTAAGGGCCTTGGAGATGTATCCGCCGAGCTCATTTTCTACAACTTCTTTGGCGTTGACATTTTCCGCTGCGACAAGCGTGTAGCCTTCCACCATCATGATCGGGCGAACCAACTGCAGGTAAAGGCGTTGTGTATGCGAAAAGCTCGGGACCTCAGAGTTGGGTTGCTCGGATTGCGCGAGCAGATCATCGACGATCGCGCGCCAGACAGCTTCTAGGTTCGCTTGTGGTTCAGTCAC